>NZ_CP009278.1:2664505-5329010 GCF_000747525.1 Sphingobacterium sp. ML3W | reverse complement strand
GCTTTGTAAGCACCATCGAAATTATTTACACCAACTTTATCTGTTTTTAGTTGGTTTACGGTTCTGTCAAATATGACAACTGGTTTTCCGCTCTCCTGAAGTTCTTTGAGTAAGGTTATATTAGAGGTTTCACTTACGGGAGAAATTAATAGACCGTCAATACCTCTAGCGTTTAAGACTTCAATACAGGATTTTTCGACTAAAATGTCTTCTCTGCTTTGCATGATGATGATATCGTAGCCTGTTTCTATTGATGCTTTTTGAATTCCATCTAATATTTCAGCGATAAATGTATTGTTGATAGCGCAAACAATGACCCCTATGGTATTTGTTTTTCCAATTTTTAAGCTTTGTGCCACTTTGTTTACGCTAAAATTCATCTCTGTAGCATATTCCTGAACGAGTTTTTTGGTTCTGTCGCTAATTTCATAACTGTCGGATAGGGCTTTTGATACTGTAGAGATTGAAATATTGAGTGCTTTAGAGATATCCTTTAAGGTTGTCTTAGCCATTGTGATTTCTATTTATGGTTTTTTGGATTGATAAAGATATTTATAAATATATGATATACCTAAAGAATCTATTGATTGTAAAGTCATTTTCCTCTTCTTCTAAATCATTTTCTATTGATTAGATGTTTAACCATAAAATTATTCCGCAGATTGCTAGTGTTTTAGCGTATTTCATTAAATCATTTCAAGAAAACTTTTGGAAGTGATTATAAAAATGGTCTATCTTTGCACCACTCCGCAAGGGAGGAACGGTCGGTTCGAAAGGACGGACACTGAAAAAAAGAGGGTCTATGTTATTTAGACGCAGAAATCGAAAAGGTCTCCAAAAATAAATTTTCACATTTATTTTGGATATACCAAAAAGATCTCTACCTTTGCAGTCCCAACGGAAACGAAGGGAACCAAAACAAGATCGATAACGGCGCAATGCCGACATCATATAGCCGAAGCGAGATGCGGAAGCGGAAAAAGTTCTTTAAAAATATAATCATGTAACGTAACGAGTAGTGTTGAGAAACGACGAAAGTTAAAAAAAATCAACCTGTTCAATTTTAGAATCAGAAATAAAATACAAGACAATTCTATTTATTATAAATAGTCTTGATCTTACACTTCATTTTACAATGGAGAGTTTGATCCTGGCTCAGGATGAACGCTAGCGGCAGGCCTAATACATGCAAGTCGGACGGGATTCGGGGAGTAGCTTGCTACGAACCGATGAGAGTGGCGCACGGGTGCGTAACGCGTGAGCAACCTACCCATATCTGGGGGATAGCCTCTCGAAAGAGAGATTAACACCGCATAACATCATTGAGTGGCATCACTCGATGATCAAATATTCATAGGATATGGATGGGCTCGCGTGACATTAGCTAGTTGGAGAGGTAACGGCTCACCAAGGCTACGATGTCTAGGGGCTCTGAGAGGAGAATCCCCCACACTGGTACTGAGACACGGACCAGACTCCTACGGGAGGCAGCAGTAAGGAATATTGGTCAATGGAGGCAACTCTGAACCAGCCATGCCGCGTGCAGGATGACTGCCCTATGGGTTGTAAACTGCTTTTGTCAGGGAATAAACCTACTTACGTGTAAGTAGCTGAATGTACCTGAAGAATAAGGATCGGCTAACTCCGTGCCAGCAGCCGCGGTAATACGGAGGATCCAAGCGTTATCCGGATTTATTGGGTTTAAAGGGTGCGTAGGCGGTCCTATAAGTCAGTGGTGAAAGACGGCAGCTTAACTGTCGCAGTGCCTTTGATACTGTAGGACTTGAATCTATTTGAAGTGGGCGGAATAAGACAAGTAGCGGTGAAATGCATAGATATGTCTTAGAACTCCGATTGCGAAGGCAGCTCACTAAGTTAGCATTGACGCTGATGCACGAAAGCGTGGGGATCAAACAGGATTAGATACCCTGGTAGTCCACGCCCTAAACGATGATAACTCGATGTTTGCGATACACAGTAAGCGTCCAAGCGAAAGCGTTAAGTTATCCACCTGGGGAGTACGGTCGCAAGATTGAAACTCAAAGGAATTGACGGGGGCCCGCACAAGCGGAGGAGCATGTGGTTTAATTCGATGATACGCGAGGAACCTTACCCGGGCTTGAAAGTTAGTGAATGATCCAGAGACGGATCAGTCCTTCGGGACACGAAACTAGGTGCTGCATGGCTGTCGTCAGCTCGTGCCGTGAGGTGTTGGGTTAAGTCCCGCAACGAGCGCAACCCCTATGTTTAGTTGCCAGCGAGTTATGTCGGGGACTCTAAACAGACTGCCTGTGCAAACAGTGAGGAAGGTGGGGACGACGTCAAGTCATCATGGCCCTTACGTCCGGGGCTACACACGTGCTACAATGGATGGTACAGCGGGCAGCTACATAGCAATATGATGCTAATCTCTAAAAGCCATTCACAGTTCGGATTGAGGTCTGCAACTCGACCTCATGAAGTTGGATTCGCTAGTAATCGCGTATCAGCAATGACGCGGTGAATACGTTCCCGGGCCTTGTACACACCGCCCGTCAAGCCATGAAAGTTGGGGGTACCTAAAGCATGTAACCGCAAGGAGCGTGTTAGGGTAAAACCGATAATTGGGGCTAAGTCGTAACAAGGTAGCCGTACCGGAAGGTGCGGCTGGAATACCTCCTTTCTAGAGCATTCAAGATTGAAGCTCGTTACGTATACACATGATTTATATTAAGAAACAAAAAGAAACATTTGAAGAAATGTGCCCATCCCTGTAGGATGGTCCAGAGAGAGAATGATAAGCTAGTCCCGTAGCTCAGTTGGTTAGAGCACTACACTGATAATGTAGGGGTCAGCAGTTCAAATCTGCTCGGGACTACCATAAAACGATACGGGGAATTAGCTCAGCTGGCTAGAGCACCTGCCTTGCACGCAGGGGGTCATCGGTTCGACTCCGATATTCTCCACAGGTCTGCCCGAACACCAAGATATTGTGTTCATTATAAGGGCGACAAAGAGTTCTTTGACATATTGAAAGAAAAAAATTACAAGAGAAGACAACAGTAGAGACAATACTGTGATGTGTTCGATGTATTATGAAGACCCTCGGTCAAGGCCGAACGGATTAATGCGTAGCATCATGGTTATATATATCAAAAAGCAACCCATAGTAGCAAAAGGGCTATGAGGTGAAGAAAGTAAATAAGGGCACACGGGGGATGCCTAGGCTCTCAGAGGCGATGAAGGACGTGATAAGCTGCGATAAGCTTCGGGGATCAGCAAATGTGAGTTCGATCCGAAGATTTCCGAATGGGGCAACCTAGCATACTGAAGGTATGTTGTATAATACGCGAACGCGCTGAACTGAAACATCTAAGTAGGCGTAGGAGAAGAAAATAATAATGATTTCCCAAGTAGTGGCGAGCGAACGGGAAAGAGCCCAAACCATTGATGTTACGGCATCAGTGGGGTTGTAGGGCTGCGAAGTGGCATTAGCAAACAGAAGTGGAATGGGATGGGAAGCCCAGCTATAAACGGTGATAGCCCGGTACACGTATAGAATGCTAGCCTAGCAGTACCCTGAGTACCGCGGGGTCGGAGACGCCCTGTGGGAATCTGTCAGCACCATCTGATAAGGCTAAATACTCCTGAGAGACCGATAGTGAACTAGTACCGTGAGGGAAAGGTGAAAAGAACCTCGAACAGAGGAGTGAAAAGAACCTGAAACCGTGTGCTTACAAGCGGTCGGAGCTGCCAGGTGCAGTGACGGCGTGCCTTTTGCATAATGAGCCTACGAGTTACTCTTGTCTGGCAAGGTTAAGTGGTTCAGCCACGCAGCCGAAGCGAAAGCGAGTCTTAATAGGGCGCATAGTCAGATGAGGTAGACGCGAAACCTTGTGATCTACCCTTGGGCAGGTTGAAGTTGCAGTAACATGTAATGGAGGACCGAACCGATAAACGTTGAAAAGTTTTCGGATGACCTGAGGGTAGGGGTGAAAGGCTAATCAAACTGGGAAATAGCTCGTACTCCCCGAAATGTTTTTAGGAACAGCGTCGGCATAGAGTCTTATAGAGGTAGAGCTACCGATTGGGTGCGGGGGAGTCAAATCCTACCAAATCCAGACGAACTCCGAATGCTATAAGATATGGCCGGCAGTGAGGCTTTGGGTGCTAAGGTCCAAGGCCGAGAGGGAAAGAACCCAGACCATCAGCTAAGGTCCCTAAATATACGCTAAGTTGAACTAACGAGGTCCGGTTGCCTAGACAGCTAGGATGTTGGCTTGGAAGCAGCCATTCATTTAAAGAGTGCGTAACAGCTCACTAGTCGAGCGGCCGGGCGTGGATAATAAACGGGCATCAAGTGTATTACCGAAGCTATGGATTTGTATCATTAGATACATCTGGTAGGGGAGCATTCTATTTACGGTGAAGCGATCTGGTAATGGGTCGTGGAGTGCATAGAAAAGCAAATGTAGGCATAAGTAACGATAAGGCGGGTGAGAAACCCGCCCACCGAAAGACTAAGGTTTCCTGATCAACGCTAATCGGATCAGGGTTAGTCGGGGCCTAAGGCGCATCCGAAGGGAGCAAGCCGATGGACAACTGGTCAATATTCCAGTACTTTTTATAACTGCGATGTGGTGACGGAGTAGTGACACTGCCGCGAACTGACGGAATAGTTCGTTGAAAGGCGTAGGTATAGGGACGGTAGGCAAATCCGCCGACCCTGCTGAAACCCAATAGTACAGCAAAGCTTCGGCGGCGTTGATAGAGCAGGTAAACAGACTTCCAAGAAAACCCGCTAAGCTTCAGGTTATAAAAACCCGTACCGTAAACCGACACAGGTAGTCGAGGAGAGAATCCTAAGGTGCTCGAGTGAATCATGGCTAAGGAACTCGGCAAAATGGCCCTGTAACTTCGGGAGAAGGGGCGCTTCCTCCAGCAATGGAGAAGCCGCAGTGAAAAGGCCCAGGCGACTGTTTAACAAAAACATATGGCTTTGCAAAATCGAAAGATGAAGTATAAGGCCTGACACCTGCCCGGTGCTGGAAGGTTAAGAGGGGATGTCATCGTAAGAGAAGCATTGAATCGAAGCCCCAGTAAACGGCGGCCGTAACTATAACGGTCCTAAGGTAGCGAAATTCCTTGTCGGGTAAGTTCCGACCTGCACGAATGGTGTAACGATCTGGGCGCTGTCTCAGCCATGAGCTCGGTGAAATTGTGGTATCGGTGAAGACGCCGATTACCCGCAACGGGACGGAAAGACCCCATGCACCTTCACTATAGCTTAACATTGGAATTGGGTACAGGATGTGTAGGATAGGCGGGAGATGTTGAAGTGGCTTCGCTAGGAGTCATGGAATCAACCTTGAAATACCGCCCTTTCTGTATCCGGTTTCTAACTCGGTTATATCGAGGACATTGTTTGGTGGGTAGTTTGACTGGGGTGGTCGCCTCCAAAAAGGTAACGGAGGCTTTCAAAGGTAAGCTCAGTACGCTTGGTAACCGTACGAGGAGTGCAATGGCATAAGCTTGCTTGACTGTGAGACCAACAAGTCGAACAGGGTCGAAAGACGGACATAGTGATCCGGTGGTTCTGTATGGAAGGGCCATCGCTCAAAGGATAAAAGGTACGCTGGGGATAACAGGCTGATCTCCCCCAAGAGCTCATATCGACGGGGAGGTTTGGCACCTCGATGTCGGCTCGTCACATCCTGGGGCTGGAGAAGGTCCCAAGGGTTGGGCTGTTCGCCCATTAAAGTGGCACGCGAGCTGGGTTCAGAACGTCGCGAGACAGTTCGGTCCCTATCTGTTGTGGGCGTTGGAAGTTTGAGTGGATCTGTCCTTAGTACGAGAGGACCGGGATGGACTGACCGCTGGTAAACCAGTTATGCCGCCAGGTGTACGGCTGGGTAGCTACGTCGGGAATAGATAAGCGCTGAAAGCATCTAAGTGCGAAACTAGCCACGAGATGAGACTTCCTTATAGGGCCGTAGAAGACTACTACGTCGATAGGTTGCAGGTGTAAAGGTAGAGATACCATAGCTGAGCAATACTAATCACCCGAAGCTTTCTCAAGCAACGCAGACACTGTTGTCTTCCTCTTTTAGTTTTTCTTTCAATTGTCTATAGATCAGATGGTCACTTTATCCATAATGGATAGTGTTGCTATATTCTGATAACCTTATTTTAGGTGCCTATATCGGCGGTGTCTACCTCTTCCCATTCCGAACAGAGAAGTCAAGCCCGCCAGAGCCGATGGTATTGCCGTAACAGGTGGGAGAGTAGGTCGGTGCCTTTTTTTATACAGAAGCCCTTGCAGGATAGCAAGGGCTTTTTTGTGTTCCGTATTTTCTGGGGGAGAGCACGGCCGGACCGGACATCACCCAGCAACCGATGGCCTTGCCTCAAAACACTGCAATGGACTGGAAATTAGTTGGTACCATTTCCCAGAAGAGTTATCGGTGACCATCCCAGGGTCACGTTCTCTTGGACACATTATCCGATATCTCTGTCTTTTATATATTACTAAGGTCGATTTCTCTCCCTTGACACGGGCTATCGACACTTCTCTGCCTGTAAAGTGCCCTGCAACTTTGCCCACCAAGTAGGTCCTAGATCCTATCTTAACATTAGAAGCCCATAATAACAGTTATGATTATATACCTCCTATTTTTGGAGCATATCGGGTCCGTAAGGATCACTGATTTTACCCTTGAAGCTCGCAATAGCTGTTATGGCTATGATCCATTCTGTTATGGAGCTATTTTGGCCTCTAAAGATGACCATGTTGACATTTAAAGCGTAGAATAGCGGGTGGCGGCACTCCCATTTTGTTAAGCAACCATATGTTCTTTGTAAAGGATACAACTTTATATATAAAGGGGTCAGCAATGTACTATAGTCCTTTTTACTTTGTTAGATAACGTTTTGGGATTTAAACAGAGTCTTCACAAAGCTTGCCCCTTGAATTTTCTTAAAAGTTGGTATACGGGATATTCGCTGTTATCTGCATAAGCATACCTAACGTTTTCTCTAGTCGACATGCAGGCAATTGTTTACTTTATATTGGTATTGGGAACGGCCGGTACTAAATAATTTTTTGTTGGAGGGGTTGTCATTTAGGGTTATTTTCAAGATATACTAATATTTAATATGAAAATAAAACTTTTTAAACACCTTAAATAAATTCCTGTATATAAATTTCAACAAAATTTTTGATAATGGACCGGACGCCGTCAATATATTGTCTTACCTGATATTTTGGTGATTTTGTAGACAGTTAGGAAAATTTCTGTTAAGTAAACGGTAATGAAGAATATTTTATAGACTCTTGTTGCCTGTAATCCTCTCCTTTATAATTTCCTGTAGATGACCGAACAATTTATAGTTGGCTAAAAGATCGTATTATTGGACAGATTAACAAAGTCCTTAGTAAAATTTTATTACTGTAGTAGCTCGTTATTGGTGATCATCTATTTTTTCGAATAGCTATGGAGCATATAGTATGTATTATAATTTATAATTTTTCGGTTTCGCAATTTAATATAGATGTATCGTTATTTAATCCTGATATGAGTAGCTGGTTATTGGTTGATATATATATATAATTATTGCTAGCAGGGTGTATTTTTTTTAAATGGACAAGCTTTTTACGATGCAATACCTTATTGCTATTATAGGATGATAGTAGTTAGATTGCTTGTGAATGGAGAAATATTTTTTGAAGCTACAGATTATATTTATAATTTTTTAATCACATAATGTAATTGGGTTCGTGATGGGTCAATTTTGTTAGTATAATCGTATGCCGTATAAAAGGAAGATTTGAACTCAACTGGTTTGATGTGTATGTTGATTTGACCATATAGCATGCATACTGTATGTTTTATTTTTGTGCAGCGGTATTTAGAGTATCTTTTTTATAGCATAGACCATATGCTGGATAATTTATTTACAGTTTATATCCTTCTTTCTTGCTAGGTGGTTTCATCTTAATATAGCACATATTAATATCGAATTAGCCCTCTATGCGGTTCCTCCAAAAAACAATCGTTCAATGATACAGCAAGTTACCTCCTTTCTCAATAAATAAGCAAGAAAACGTTTGGAAGTGAATATAAAAATGGTCTATCTTTGCACCACTCCGCAAGGGAGGAACGGTCGGTTCGAAAGGACGGACAATGAAAAAAAGAGGGTCTATGTTATTTAGACGCAGAAATCGAAAAGGTCTCCAAAAATAAATTTTCACATTTATTTTGGATATACCAAAAAGATCTCTACCTTTGCAGTCCCAACGGAAACGAAGGGAATCAAAACAAGATCGATAACGGCGCAATGCCGACATCATATAGCCGAAGCGAGATGCGGAAGCGGAAAAAGTTCTTTAAAAATATAATCATGTAACGTAACGAGTAGTGTTGAGAAACGACGAAAGTTAAAAAAAATCAACCTGTTCAATTTTAGAATCAGAAATAAAATACAAGACAATTCTATTTATTATAAATAGTCTTGATCTTACACTTCATTTTACAATGGAGAGTTTGATCCTGGCTCAGGATGAACGCTAGCGGCAGGCCTAATACATGCAAGTCGGACGGGATTCGGGGAGTAGCTTGCTACGAACCGATGAGAGTGGCGCACGGGTGCGTAACGCGTGAGCAACCTACCCATATCTGGGGGATAGCCTCTCGAAAGAGAGATTAACACCGCATAACATCATTGAGTGGCATCACTCGATGATCAAATATTCATAGGATATGGATGGGCTCGCGTGACATTAGCTAGTTGGAGAGGTAACGGCTCACCAAGGCTACGATGTCTAGGGGCTCTGAGAGGAGAATCCCCCACACTGGTACTGAGACACGGACCAGACTCCTACGGGAGGCAGCAGTAAGGAATATTGGTCAATGGAGGCAACTCTGAACCAGCCATGCCGCGTGCAGGATGACTGCCCTATGGGTTGTAAACTGCTTTTGTCAGGGAATAAACCTACTTACGTGTAAGTAGCTGAATGTACCTGAAGAATAAGGATCGGCTAACTCCGTGCCAGCAGCCGCGGTAATACGGAGGATCCAAGCGTTATCCGGATTTATTGGGTTTAAAGGGTGCGTAGGCGGTCCTATAAGTCAGTGGTGAAAGACGGCAGCTTAACTGTCGCAGTGCCTTTGATACTGTAGGACTTGAATCTATTTGAAGTGGGCGGAATAAGACAAGTAGCGGTGAAATGCATAGATATGTCTTAGAACTCCGATTGCGAAGGCAGCTCACTAAGTTAGCATTGACGCTGATGCACGAAAGCGTGGGGATCAAACAGGATTAGATACCCTGGTAGTCCACGCCCTAAACGATGATAACTCGATGTTTGCGATACACAGTAAGCGTCCAAGCGAAAGCGTTAAGTTATCCACCTGGGGAGTACGGTCGCAAGATTGAAACTCAAAGGAATTGACGGGGGCCCGCACAAGCGGAGGAGCATGTGGTTTAATTCGATGATACGCGAGGAACCTTACCCGGGCTTGAAAGTTAGTGAATGATCCAGAGACGGATCAGTCCTTCGGGACACGAAACTAGGTGCTGCATGGCTGTCGTCAGCTCGTGCCGTGAGGTGTTGGGTTAAGTCCCGCAACGAGCGCAACCCCTATGTTTAGTTGCCAGCGAGTTATGTCGGGGACTCTAAACAGACTGCCTGTGCAAACAGTGAGGAAGGTGGGGACGACGTCAAGTCATCATGGCCCTTACGTCCGGGGCTACACACGTGCTACAATGGATGGTACAGCGGGCAGCTACATAGCAATATGATGCTAATCTCTAAAAGCCATTCACAGTTCGGATTGAGGTCTGCAACTCGACCTCATGAAGTTGGATTCGCTAGTAATCGCGTATCAGCAATGACGCGGTGAATACGTTCCCGGGCCTTGTACACACCGCCCGTCAAGCCATGAAAGTTGGGGGTACCTAAAGCATGTAACCGCAAGGAGCGTGTTAGGGTAAAACCGATAATTGGGGCTAAGTCGTAACAAGGTAGCCGTACCGGAAGGTGCGGCTGGAATACCTCCTTTCTAGAGCATTCAAGATTGAAGCTCGTTACGTATACACATGATTTATATTAAGAAACAAAAAGAAACATTTGAAGAAATGTGCCCATCCCTGTAGGATGGTCCAGAGAGAGAATGATAAGCTAGTCCCGTAGCTCAGTTGGTTAGAGCACTACACTGATAATGTAGGGGTCAGCAGTTCAAATCTGCTCGGGACTACCATAAAACGATACGGGGAATTAGCTCAGCTGGCTAGAGCACCTGCCTTGCACGCAGGGGGTCATCGGTTCGACTCCGATATTCTCCACAGGTCTGCCCGAACACCAAGATATTGTGTTCATTATAAGGGCGACAAAGAGTTCTTTGACATATTGAAAGAAAAAAATTACAAGAGAAGACAACAGTAGAGACAATACTGTGATGTGTTCGATGTATTATGAAGACCCTCGGTCAAGGCCGAACGGATTAATGCGTAGCATCATGGTTATATATATCAAAAAGCAACCCATAGTAGCAAAAGGGCTATGAGGTGAAGAAAGTAAATAAGGGCACACGGGGGATGCCTAGGCTCTCAGAGGCGATGAAGGACGTGATAAGCTGCGATAAGCTTCGGGGATCAGCAAATGTGAGTTCGATCCGAAGATTTCCGAATGGGGCAACCTAGCATACTGAAGGTATGTTGTATAATACGCGAACGCGCTGAACTGAAACATCTAAGTAGGCGTAGGAGAAGAAAATAATAATGATTTCCCAAGTAGTGGCGAGCGAACGGGAAAGAGCCCAAACCATTGATGTTACGGCATCAGTGGGGTTGTAGGGCTGCGAAGTGGCATTAGCAAACAGAAGTGGAATGGGATGGGAAGCCCAGCTATAGACGGTGATAGCCCGGTACACGTATAGAATGCTAGCCTAGCAGTACCCTGAGTACCGCGGGGTCGGAGACGCCCTGTGGGAATCTGTCAGCACCATCTGATAAGGCTAAATACTCCTGAGAGACCGATAGTGAACTAGTACCGTGAGGGAAAGGTGAAAAGAACCTCGAACAGAGGAGTGAAAAGAACCTGAAACCGTGTGCTTACAAGCGGTCGGAGCTGCCAGGTGCAGTGACGGCGTGCCTTTTGCATAATGAGCCTACGAGTTACTCTTGTCTGGCAAGGTTAAGTGGTTCAGCCACGCAGCCGAAGCGAAAGCGAGTCTTAATAGGGCGCATAGTCAGATGAGGTAGACGCGAAACCTTGTGATCTACCCTTGGGCAGGTTGAAGTTGCAGTAACATGTAATGGAGGACCGAACCGATAAACGTTGAAAAGTTTTCGGATGACCTGAGGGTAGGGGTGAAAGGCTAATCAAACTGGGAAATAGCTCGTACTCCCCGAAATGTTTTTAGGAACAGCGTCGGCATAGAGTCTTATAGAGGTAGAGCTACCGATTGGGTGCGGGGGAGTCAAATCCTACCAAATCCAGACGAACTCCGAATGCTATAAGATATGGCCGGCAGTGAGGCTTTGGGTGCTAAGGTCCAAGGCCGAGAGGGAAAGAACCCAGACCATCAGCTAAGGTCCCTAAATATACGCTAAGTTGAACTAACGAGGTCCGGTTGCCTAGACAGCTAGGATGTTGGCTTGGAAGCAGCCATTCATTTAAAGAGTGCGTAACAGCTCACTAGTCGAGCGGCCGGGCGTGGATAATAAACGGGCATCAAGTGTATTACCGAAGCTATGGATTTGTATCATTAGATACATCTGGTAGGGGAGCATTCTATTTACGGTGAAGCGATCTGGTAATGGGTCGTGGAGTGCATAGAAAAGCAAATGTAGGCATAAGTAACGATAAGGCGGGTGAGAAACCCGCCCACCGAAAGACTAAGGTTTCCTGATCAACGCTAATCGGATCAGGGTTAGTCGGGGCCTAAGGCGCATCCGAAGGGAGCAAGCCGATGGACAACTGGTCAATATTCCAGTACTTTTTATAACTGCGATGTGGTGACGGAGTAGTGACACTGCCGCGAACTGACGGAATAGTTCGTTGAAAGGCGTAGGTATAGGGACGGTAGGCAAATCCGCCGACCCTGCTGAAACCCAATAGTACAGCAAAGCTTCGGCGGCGTTGATAGAGCAGGTAAACAGACTTCCAAGAAAACCCGCTAAGCTTCAGGTTATAAAAACCCGTACCGTAAACCGACACAGGTAGTCGAGGAGAGAATCCTAAGGTGCTCGAGTGAATCATGGCTAAGGAACTCGGCAAAATGGCCCTGTAACTTCGGGAGAAGGGGCGCTTCCTCCAGCAATGGAGAAGCCGCAGTGAAAAGGCCCAGGCGACTGTTTAACAAAAACATATGGCTTTGCAAAATCGAAAGATGAAGTATAAGGCCTGACACCTGCCCGGTGCTGGAAGGTTAAGAGGGGATGTCATCGTAAGAGAAGCATTGAATCGAAGCCCCAGTAAACGGCGGCCGTAACTATAACGGTCCTAAGGTAGCGAAATTCCTTGTCGGGTAAGTTCCGACCTGCACGAATGGTGTAACGATCTGGGCGCTGTCTCAGCCATGAGCTCGGTGAAATTGTGGTATCGGTGAAGACGCCGATTACCCGCAACGGGACGGAAAGACCCCATGCACCTTCACTATAGCTTAACATTGGAATTGGGTACAGGATGTGTAGGATAGGCGGGAGATGTTGAAGTGGCTTCGCTAGGAGTCATGGAATCAACCTTGAAATACCGCCCTTTCTGTATCCGGTTTCTAACTCGGTTATATCGAGGACATTGTTTGGTGGGTAGTTTGACTGGGGTGGTCGCCTCCAAAAAGGTAACGGAGGCTTTCAAAGGTAAGCTCAGTACGCTTGGTAACCGTACGAGGAGTGCAATGGCATAAGCTTGCTTGACTGTGAGACCAACAAGTCGAACAGGGTCGAAAGACGGACATAGTGATCCGGTGGTTCTGTATGGAAGGGCCATCGCTCAAAGGATAAAAGGTACGCTGGGGATAACAGGCTGATCTCCCCCAAGAGCTCATATCGACGGGGAGGTTTGGCACCTCGATGTCGGCTCGTCACATCCTGGGGCTGGAGAAGGTCCCAAGGGTTGGGCTGTTCGCCCATTAAAGTGGCACGCGAGCTGGGTTCAGAACGTCGCGAGACAGTTCGGTCCCTATCTGTTGTGGGCGTTGGAAGTTTGAGTGGATCTGTCCTTAGTACGAGAGGACCGGGATGGACTGACCGCTGGTAAACCAGTTATGCCGCCAGGTGTACGGCTGGGTAGCTACGTCGGGAATAGATAAGCGCTGAAAGCATCTAAGTGCGAAACTAGCCACGAGATGAGACTTCCTTATAGGGCCGTAGAAGACTACTACGTCGATAGGTTGCAGGTGTAAAGGTAGAGATACCATAGCTGAGCAATACTAATCACCCGAAGCTTTCTCAAGCAACGCAGACACTGTTGTCTTCCTCTTTTAGTTTTTCTTTCAATTGTCTATAGATCAGATGGTCACTTTATCCATAATGGATAGTGTTGCTATATTCTGATAACCTTATTTTAGGTGCCTATATCGGCGGTGTCTACCTCTTCCCATTCCGAACAGAGAAGTCAAGCCCGCCAGAGCCGATGGTATTGCCGTAACAGGTGGGAGAGTAGGTCGGTGCCTTTTTTTATACAAAATAGCCTTTTTAACGAAGGCTATTTTACTTTAAATCTGATTTGTTTACATCAACTGTGTTGATTCAAAATATTTTAGGTGTCTATATCGGCGGTGTCTACCTCTTCCCATTCCGAACAGAGAAGTCAAGCCCGCCAGAGCCGATGGTATTGCCGTAACAGGTGGGAGAGTAGGTCGATGCCTTTTTTTATACAAAAGCCATTAAGATATTATCTTAATGGCTTTTTCTGTATATTACCTTTTTTTATTTCAGAATTTATTTATGATAATATCATTTTTTCTTCTATTATCATAACAATATTACGAACTTCCCCATTTTTACTCATTAAATTTTTATAAACTTGAAAGATGGAATGCCTATAAGGTATTTTGAAATTCTATACTGAATTATGAAAATTAAATATATTATCATTGGACTGTTGGTTGTTTTATTTGGCTACTTAATTTGGCAACGAATTTTAACAAATAGGGAGAAAAGCAGTAAACCAACTACTGCCAAAGGGAAAGAAAATGTAATGTCTGTTTACGGTGCTGTTATACATGCTGAATCATTTGCCGATAATTTGAATTTAACGGGAACAATTGAACCTGATGAGCAAGTTGAAATTAGGTCTGAAGTGTCTGGTTTAATTGCTGAATTGAATTTTTCTGAAGGGAGTCATGTAAATAAAGATGCTGTTTTGGTGAAAATGGTGGCATCAGATCTATTAGCCCAATTGGAACAAGCAAAAACGAGAATGCAACTAACCTCTGAAAATGAGAGAAGGGCAAAATTACTGTTGGAAAAGGAAGCCATCAGTCAGGAGGAATATGATATCGCTAGTGCTGAGTATAGAACAGCTAAATCGCAAATCGTATATATTGAAGCACAGCTGTCCAAAACATATATAAGAGCTCCATTTTCGGGAACTATTGGCCTGCGTTCTGTTTCTAAGGGCGCATATATTACACCTACTACAAATATTGCCAGATTAGTAAAATCAGATCGTATAAAGCTTTCATTTGCTATACCGGAAAAATATGTCAACCGCGTTTCAGTGGGTAAGACAGTTTCATTTACTATTCCTGAAAGCAAAGAAGTATTTTACGCGAAAGTATTTGCAATAGATCCAGCAGTTGATTTGAACACGAGGACCTTATTGATAAAAGCTATGGCTGATAATGTTGGTAATAAATTTGTTCCAGGAGTATTTGCTAATGTTGTTTTACCTTTGGAAAGCATAAATGATGCTTTAATGGTTCCTTCAGAAGCACTGATACCGATACAAAATGGTAAAAAGATTTTCGTAATGAAAGCTGGAAGGGCTAGGGAGGTGCTCGTGGAAACAGGGGGGAGAACAAAGGATAAGGTTAATGTTTTATCCGGATTAACGCATGGTGATACGGTGTTGACAACAGGTATTATGTCTTTGAAAGATGATGTTAAGGTGAAGGTTACATTACGTTAGTTGTTTATTATGAGTTTATCTACCACAAGTATTAAACGTCCTGTACTAACAATTGTTCTGAATTTGATGCTTATCTTATTCGGGATTATTGGCTATAGCTACTTGGGCGTACGTGAATTTCCTTCTATTGATCCTGCTCAAATTTCTGTAAGAACGAGCTATGCAGGGGCTAATGCGGATATTATCGAATCGCAGATTACAGAACCACTAGAGAAATCAATCAACTCTATTGATGGTATCAGAAATATCTCTTCCTCCAGTAATCAAGGAACGAGTAACATTACAGTGGAATTCAATTTAGGAAAGAATTTAGAGGAGGCAGCGAACGATGTGCGTGATAAAGTCTCACAAGCATTGAGAAGTTTACCTCAAGATATTGATGCTGCTCCCGTGGTATCAAAAGCGGATGCTGATTCTGAACCGATTATTACCATGACTGTCCAGAGTTCGGAACGGAATATTTTGGAGCTTTCAGATTATGCTGAAAATTCTATTTCACAAAGACTTCAAACGATTCCGGGAGTGAGTTCCGTACAGATTTGGGGGCAAAAGAAGTTCGCAATGCGTCTCTGGTTAGACCCTGTGAAATTGAACTCCTATGGTGTAACTGTTTTGGATGTCAGATCAGCCTTGGATCTTCAGAATGTGGAATTGCCATCGGGTAAATTAACGGGATCTAATACTGAATTAACAGTGAAGACCATTGGAAATTTGGCTACAGAAGATGAATTTAACAATATCATCATTAAATCTACTGGGAATAGTATTATTCGATTAAGCGATGTAGGAAACGCTGCCTTAGAAGCCGAAAACTTTGAAACGAAGATGTCAGATTCGGGGCTTCCTATGATCAGTATGGCTGTGATCCCACAACCAGGCACCAATTATTTGGAAATTGCAAAAAATTTCTACAAAGAGTTTGATCAACTTAAAAAGGATTTACCCGAGGGTATTGTCATGAAAATTGCCATGGATAATACCCTTTTTGTGAAACGTGCAGTTTTAGAGGTTGCTGAGACCTTATTGATTTCTGTTGTGTTGGTTGTGTTGATTATTTTTCTATTCTTTAGAAATTGGTCGATTGCTTTTCGTCCACTAATCGATATACCTGTATCGTTGATAGCGACGTTTTTTGTTATGTATCTATGTGGTTTTTCAATCAATGTACTGACCTTATTAGCAATCGTGCTGGCAACAGGTTTAGTTGTTGATGACGGTATTGTAGTAACAGAAAATATATTTAAAAAGGTAGAAGAGGGAATGTCTCCGATTCAGGCCGCTATTAAAGGTTCTAATGAGATTTTCTTTGCAGTAATCTCTATATCGATTACTTTGGCAGCGGTATTCCTTCCTGTTGTATTTTTGGAAGGTTTTGTAGGCCGTCTTTTTAGGGAGTTTGGAATTGTTATTGGAGCAGCTGTACTTATTTCAGCTTTTGTTTCATTGACATTGACGCCCATGTTAAATGCCTATTTAATGAAAGGTGGGGAACAGAAAAAAACTAAATTTTATAATAGAACGGAACCATATTTTGTAGCATTGACAACTGGATATGCCAATTCATTGGTTAAATTTTTGAAAAAAAAATGGCTTAGTTTTCCTATTATCTTGGCCTGCTTTGGTTTGATTTATTTGTTTTTTAATCTATTACCAAAAGAAACCGCTCCTTATGATGACCGCAGTTATTTATCATTGCGTGTTACTGCTCCAGAAGGTGTTTCATACGATTATATGGATCGGTTTATGACTGAATTGACGACACTTGTTAATGATTCGGTTCCAGAAAAAGATGTCAGCTTGGTTATTACTTCCCCGGGATTCGGTTCTGCGGCTGCTAATAGCGGGATGATTCGTCTCGGACTTGTACAGCAGGATAAACGGGATCGTACCCAAGCTGAAATAGCACATGATTTATCTAGATTGACAAGATCATCTTCAGAAGCGAAGGTTTCTATAACTGAACAACCGACAATTTCAGTGAATAGACGTGGAGGCTTACCGGTTCAATATATTATACAGGCACCCAATTTTCAGAAATTACAAGAAAAAATTCCGGAATTCATGGAAGCAGTGGATGATGACCCAACATTTTCAATTAGTGATGTAAATTTGAAATTTAATAAGCCTGAGGTATATGTCAATATAGATCGGGAGAAGGCATTAAGCCTGGGTGTCTCAATTTTGGATGTTGCTCAGACTTTACAAATGTCATTATCTGGACAACGATTTGGCTATTTTATGATGAATGGCCGTCAGTATCAAGTCATAGGTCAATTTGATAAAAAAGATACAGGAACCCCTCTGGACCTTGCTTCTATTTTCGTTAAGAACAAAGATGGTAAGTTAATCCAGTTAGATAATATCGTGAAAATTGAAGAACGAAGCAGTCCTCCACAGTTATATCATAATAATCGGTATATGTCTGCAACTGTTTCGGCAGGATTAGCTCCTGGTAAAAGTCTGGGTGAAGGAATAGAAGCAATGGATCGTATAAAAGAAAAAGTTCTGGATGAGACTTTCACAACGGATCTGGGTGGTGAATCTAGGGACTTTAAAGAAAGTGGCTCGAATACCATGTTTGCCTTTGGATTAGCTTTGTTGTTGATCTATCTTATTTTGGCGGCACAATTCGAAAGCTTTATCGACCCATTGGTTATTATTATTACAGTACCATTGGCTGTCGCAGGGGCTTTGTTCTCCCTGTGGTTGTTTGGTCAATCTTGGAATATCTTTAGTCAAATAGGAACGATTATGTTGATTGGATTGGTAACAAAGAATGGTATTTTGATTGTAGAATTTGCTAATCAATTGCGTGAAGAAGGTAAATCGAAATATAATGCAATTATTGAGGCTTCTGCTGGTCGCTTAAGGCCGATTCTAATGACTTCTTTAGCGATTGCACTCGGAGCACTGCCGATTGCATTATCGTTCGGTGCGGCGTCTACAAGTCGTATAGGAATGGGTGTTGTGATTGTGGGAGGTACGTTGTTCTCCCTTGTTTTAACTTTGTTTGTTATTCCTGCGATTTATCTGATGTGGTCTAGAGTAAAAAATATAAATCCTGAATTGTCGAATATTGAAGAATAATATGAATAAGTTTTATTATCTATTAGCATTGCTTTTTATACCGATTGGTACTGCAGTGTCCCAAAATATATTAACAGCTCAAGAGGCTGTTTCACTTGCGATGCAAAATAATTTTGATGTTTTATTAACAAAAAACGATCTTGCAGTTGCAAAGGAAAATCTTACCTATGGGAATGCGGGCCTGTTACCAAGTCTAACCGCTAATTTTAGTCAAAGCAATAGTAATCAAAATTCTAAGCAGACACAGGTTTCAGGAGAAGTGAGGGAGCTGGATAATGCCAAAAATAACAGTATGAACTATGGCGTAAGCTTAGGTTGGACCATTTTCGATGGTTTTGGGATGTTTGCGCGCTATGATAAATTAAACGAGTTGAAAGCTCGAGGTGAAATTGAGTTGCAATCGGTTATCATAAGTACAGTGGGCGATGTGCTAAACATGTACTATACGATTGTTCTTGAGGAAAATCTGCTCAATACCATTGATTCTTCCATCATGATTTCCACTGATAGATTGAAAACTGCAGAAAATCGCTTTCAGATTGGAAAAGCGTCGAAACTGGAGGTTCTTAATGTACAAGTTAATCTGAATTCGGATGAATCTTTAAGGTTAAAAAAAATAGAAACAATTCGTAATTTAAAAACAGAACTGAATCGTTTGATGGCACGTGATCTAAATAATGATTTTCAGGTGGAAGAGCAATTTCATTTTAATGAAAACCTAAAGATGGATGATTTATTAATTCAAGCGTCCAGCCAAAACCTTGAGCTGCAGTTAATAAAATTAGATAAGCGAATTGCCGAATTAGAACTTAAAGATGTAAAATCTAGGCGATTGCCCATTGTCAGATTAAATTCAGGATATAATTTTTCATCCTCTGAATCTAGTTTGGGTTTTGTTTCTCAATCGAGTGCAAGAGGGCTTACGTATGGTGTGACTGCTTCCTTTAATATTTTCGATGGTTTCAATCAACGTAGAATTGAAAGGATAGCTAAGATAGGTGTAGAGAAGGCCGGAATTCAGATTGAAAGAAGCAAAGCATTGGTCGATGCATCTATTGTAAAGGCTTACCAAAGTTATATGACCAATATCAGTTTAGCAAAACTTGAAGATAAGAATGAGAGAATTGCTAAGCAGAATTTAGGGATAACATTAGACAAGTATAAAATTGGCACAATCAGCGCAGTAGAATTTAGAGATGCACAGGAGAATTATGTGAATGCAATGAGCCGTTTGAAAGAGGCTAATTACCTTGCTAAGTTGTCAGAAATTGGTTTAAAAGAATTGGTTGGCAATCTTGATCTATAAATAAAACAGCATGCTAAGAGCCCTTAAAAGGCTACTTAGCGCTCGTCTTCGGTATAAAAATCAAGTAGTGAACTCATATACGGATTGTCCCAGCCGGCAATAATATCATCGTAATCTTCTTCAGGAATATTGATATGATTTATTTCAACAGAAGTTCCTTTTTTGTGTTCATGAAGTTTGATAGTCACGATAGAATCTGCCTCTTGATCTCCAAAAAACCATTGTTGAACTATTTTTTTATTTTGATCCAATTCAATAAACTTGCCTGTTATTGCTCCGTCCCACATCGAAAACTCACCACCAACAACCGGATTAATTTCTACTAAATCTCCCGTCCACAGGCGGATAGTGATGTCTGTCGTCAAAGCCAAATATATCTCTTCTGGCTCTGCCGGGATAATATAATATTTTTTGAAATCTTTCATAAATACAAAAATACACTTATTCTGATTGAGAGTATCAATCTATTTTAATCTTTTATTTATGATTAAGGTATGAAAAGGAGATTTAATAACTTACGGCCGGTAAAGGATAAATTGAAATAGTATAAATATTTTGAAACGAGTTTTAGTATTGATTTAATCAGTAACTCTAATAGGACTTTAATCCGATATTTTAAGGGGTAAACGGATTGAGGAAGTGCTAGATACCTATAATTTTCAAATTACTTTTGCTTTAATATAGGGTGATGGACAATAAGATTACATATATCTTTTGCAACATCATCTTTGGATTTCAATGGATATTCTAGGATATGTCCCTTGTTATCGATTATTGTTATTTTATTTGTATCTGTTGCAAAACCAGCTCCTTTGTCCTGCATTGAGTTTAAAACAATGAAGTCCAGATTTTTGCGCGCTAACTTGCCCTTTGCATTTTCAATTTCATTATTTGTTTCTAACGCAAATCCAATCAATAGCTGATTTTCTGTTTTCCTTGTACCGATAGTAGCAAGAATATCGATTGTTTTTTTCAGAGAAATGGAGAATGTCTCTTCATTTTTTTTAATCTTCTGCGTTGCAACTTCAGTAGGAGTGTAGTCAGCAACAGCTGCGCTCATGACCATGATGTCTGATTTGGAATAATATTCCTCAACAGCATGCAGCATATCCTGTGCTGAAGTGATATCGATGCGAGTTACATTCTCAGGTGTTTTTAGAGCTGTGGGGCCACTTATTAATGTTACATCAGCACCTAGCTTGCCAAGTTGTTCGGCAAGGGCATAGCCCATCTTACCGCTCGAATGATTGCCTATAAAGCGAACGGGATCAATTGCTTCATAAGTAGGTCCAGCAGTTACTAAGGCTTTTTTTCCTTTTAGGGGAAGAGGTTTAGAAATGCTATTTATTAAAAAGTCGAATATTTCTTCTGGTTCTGCAAGTCTCCCTTCACCAACAAGACCACTAGCTAATGATCCATTACCTGGTGGAATTAATATATTACCGTAAGAAATCAACAGTCGTATATTGTTTTGTGTAGCGGGATGTTTCCACATGTCTAAGTCCATCGCGGGAGCAAAAAACACGGGGCATTTGGCAGAGAGATAAACTGCAGCTAGTAAGCTGTCGCAGATTCCATTAGCTAATTTTCCAAGCGTATTTGCCGTTGCAGGTGCAATAAGAATAAGATCTGCTTCTAGTCCAATTTGGACATGATTATTCCATTCCCCAGTTTTAGCATCAAAATAATCGATTAAAACGGGGTTATTAGAAAGAGTTGACAATGTAAGAGGCGTTATGAATTCTGCAGCTTCTTTTGTCATTATGATTTGAACATTAGCTTTTTCTTTGACTAATAACCTAGTCAGGTGCGCAATTTTGTATGCGGCAATACTGCCGCATACAGAAATTACAATATTTTTTTCAGCTAAGCTCATATCAATTAAGATGGCTACAAGTTATTCTTGCTCTTTTGAAGGGTTTCTGTAATAAACCTTATCGTGCAAAAACTCATCAATTGCTATAAGAGTTGCTTTAGGCATACGCTCATAGTGTTTTGAAATTTCAATTTGCTCACGATTTTCAAATACCTCTTCCAAGTTATCATTGCTACTCGCAAATTCCGCAAGTTTGCCACTCAATTCTTCTTTGATGTCAACTGAAATTTGATTAGCACGTTTGCTGATCACTACGATTGACTCATAGATATTTTCAGTAACTATGTCAAATTGTCTTAAATCACGTGTTACAGTTGAAGTTGCTACGGTGCTGTTATTTTTTTGACTCATTTTTTTGGGTATTTTCTTTATTTCCTTTATCTTCTATTTTTTCTTTCGCCGCTTTTCTCTCTTTATCTTGTTCTGCGATTGCCTTATTTACAGTTGCCATATAGGCCGAGGCGGATTTCATTTTCTTTTCAGCATTATCGCGGATAGACTCTGCTTCATGTATGTGTTTGCTATTTGGGAAACCCATAGCAAACGAACGATAATAATCAATAACCTCTTCAAATCTCTCAACTTGTTTAAAAGAAACACTCTGGTTTGCGAAATTATATTGAGACTTTAAAGTAAGGAACTCAATTTCCTCAGCATATTTAGTGTCAGGGTAAGCTTTCAATACATTTTGTAATGCAATTACTGCTGCTCTATAATCATCGTTCAACCCCATGTCGTAGAGTAGTTTAGCGTTCGAGAAGGCTTTAAACTCTAATTTGTCACGTAGTTTTTGAATGAGTTCTCCTGCTTCTTTCGCTCGGTCAGATTCTGGATATAGATTGACAAATAGTTGTAAAGCATCAATTGCTTTTCTCGTATTTTCTTGATCCAATGATGATCTAGGAGAGTCTAAATAATAGCAGTATGCGGACATGAAGCGACATTCTTCAGCTCGCGGGCTATTTGGATAAACATCTGCAAAGTCCTTAAAGTGATATCTTGCTGACGTATAATCTTTCAACCTGTAGTTTGCGAATGCAGTGAAATAATATAAATTTTCAGCTTCAGCCTGTCCCCTAAATTTGGTTCTCAAATCTCCGAACAAGATTAATGCTTTACTATATTTTTTGTTATCATAAAGTTTTACTGCTTCTTCGTACTTCTGAGCGATATTATTGCTTGCGCGTAATTTCTCAAATTTACTTTTACAGCTACTGAACGATACCAATAACAAAATTCCGGCACATAAAGCCGCTATACGCCTATTTAAAAACATTTTACAAAGATAAGTGAATTTGTAATACTAATCAATTAAATTTTTATGTTGCAATATACTGCAATATAAAATGCGATACAATCAAACTTATTATATTAACTTTTTTTAACCTTAATTTGAGGAAGTGATCATTTATTGTCATTTGCTTGTTTAAAAACACGAGCAATCGATTTGTCAGCTATCAATTTGGTAAATTTTGATTATATTTACATTCAAATTAAAGTTAGTATGACATTAAAAGAAAGAGTTGAGCAAGCATTGGATTCGATTAGGCCTTATTTGGAAACTGACGGTGGAGATGTTAGTGTGGAAGAAATCACGGCAGATAATGTTGTTCGTTTAAAATTGCTGGGAGCATGTGCTTCATGCTCGATGAGTATTATGACTTTTAAAGCTGGATTGGAACAAGCAATTAGGAAAGCGGTACCCGAAATTACAGCTGTAGAGGCTATCAATATTACTGATATGGATAACCCTAATGCCACACAGCCTACACCTAAAGCCTTATAATTGACGGTTTTAATTAACACAATTTAACAGCAGTCTTCCTGTTAAAATCTTAGATTTGTGCTATGAAATTCAAATATCACTTAATAATTGTTACATTTTTATTTTTTCTTGGCTGCAATTCCTATGCTCAAGAACGCAAAATAATACAGTTTAGTGGTATTGTGGAAACCATTAGCTCAGGTCTGCCTGTAGGCTATACCACGATTGCGAATTTAAGTTTTCGTAATGAAACCTATATGGCAAATAACGAGGGGTTTTTCTCTTTTGTGGCGCATGTCGGGGATACTATTCGATTTACTTCAGTGGGTTATGAAACACTTGAGTACGTAATTCCGCAAGTAAGTGGAGATCGATTATCTTCCGCTATAGTCATGACCAATCTCATTGTCGAATTACCTATGGTGACCCCTTATCCTTGGGCAAGTATTGAAGAATTCAACATCGCATTCATGAATTTGGAGGTTAATTCGGATAATTTAATACGAGCAAAGCGTAATATGTCTAAGGAGTCTATCGATGCGATGGCTGCCATGATGCCACGAACAGCCGATGAAATGCATAATTATAATGTTAATGAAAACCATCGTGGCCTTAGCAATAAGGTGATCAATCAGCGTTATGCTAACCCGCTACTAAACCCTTTTGCCTGGGGTAGTCTAATTCAACAAATATCTAAAGGAAAGAAAAAATAGTAGCGCTAATTTCCAGATTCTAATTTATTCAATTCTGCGACACTTATTTTAGATGAAAAGTAAGAAATCAATCCTGAAATTGTTGTGATGGTCAAGAAAACGATTATAAAATCGGTTAATCGCATAGCGATTGGATAACTGTCAATGAGCATGTTGCTTCCTTCCTCAACCTTGATGATTCCATAGTTGATTTGAAGATAACAGAAAATGTAACCGATTATCAAACCACCCACACAGCCTATAAGTGATATCATTAAGCCTTCGTAAAAGAATATTTTCTGAATCAAAGCGCTATTTGCCCCCAAATTTTTCAAGATGTTCATATCATCTTTCTTGTCAAGTACAAGCATTGTTAACGATCCTACGATATTGAATAGGGCTATTATGCTGATTAGTGTGAGGATAAAATACACTGCCCAACGTTCTACCTGTACATTTTTATAGACTGTAGGATTTTGTTCTTCCCGATTTTTTACGACGAAAGTATCACCGAGTTGAGTCTGCAGATCATTTTTGAATTTAGCGATACTACTTTTATCCTTTACATAAAATTCAATGGCAGATACGCGATTATATTCACCTAATACTTCTCGAGCGAAACCAATAGGGGTGATAATTAAATTATCAAAATCCTGTTGACTTTTTAGTATTCCCGTTGGCTGGATGGATCTTATATTAAATTCATCTGCTGGATTTGCAGCATTTTTAGCCCCCTTTCTTGGAGAATATACGTCAATTTTATTATGTGAATTGCGCAATGAAACACCTAAGTTAGCCTGCACTCCTGCTCCAATGACGGTATATGGCACACTATCTTGTAAGAGGTTATAATTTCCAGCAATGATAAGACTATCTTTAGCTTTATAGTCTATGGCATTGGTCTCTATACCTTTTATCGTACCAATGTATTGCCGATTGTCATATTGTAACAAGACCTTCTCCTCAAGTATTGCAGTATAATGAATAACATTGGGGTTCCGTTTTAATGCCACCAGATTAGGATTGTTTGCGTCAAACAGTTTTCCTTGATTAGGCTCTATTTTTAATTCGGGTGAAAACTGGCTATACATGGATAGTATCAGATTCTCCATGCCGTTAAAAGAAGACAGTAATATAATCAGTGCTGCACTACTTACCAAAACACCTACGACACTGATTCCCGAAATAATATTTATTGCATTTACAGACTTTTTTGAAAATAAGTATCTTTTAGCAAATAGGTATGGCAAGTTCATTTTTTAGGCTCTTATAAATGGATTGTTAGCTTTCTCAAAACCTATAGTGGTGGTTGGCCCATGTCCAGGATATATAGTGATGTCGTCAGGGAGTATATAAATCTTTTCCTTGATGTTTTTTAATAGTAATTCGTGATTACCGCCTGGTAAATCTGTTCTCCCTATACTGTTTTTAAATAGTACATCGCCACCTATAAGGAATTTATTTTTTGCGCTATAAAAACATAAATGTGCAGGGGAATGACCCGGAGCAAATATTAATTGTAGCTCATGATTTCCTATTTTTATCACTCCTTCTGCTGGTAAGAAGGATTCGCCGATAGGTGAGACTTCATATCTAAAACCCATCTGTGGTGCGTAATTTTGAACTTCAATTAATATGGGTAGTTCACCTTCATGAAACTGAGGATAAAGTCCGTACTGGTCGAAAATGAACCTATTACCTAATACATGATCAACATGGCAATGAGTATTAAGTAAAATTTGGGGATTTAGACCATTTGACGCAATAAAGTCGGATATGACCTTTTCATCAGAAGGTCCATACATACCAGGGTCGACAATAGCACAGTTTTTTTCCTCATCATAGATGATGTATGTGTTTTCTTGATATGGATTAAAAGTAAAAGTCTTGATTTGCAACATAATTTTCAAAATCGAATGTATTTCTAATGCATTTGAATCGCACTATATTTTCAGTTGTAAAATAGATAATATCTGTTGGTTATAGTATTTTTTTTCTATAAAAAGTCAAGATATATCGGGTGTAATTATATTTTATTCCAAATTTCCCAATTTTTTTCAGCTTGTAATTCAAGCATTTCAAGACCATTTTTGATTTTGGCACCATTGATTTTTCCTTTTTTAAGGAACATTGTTTCAGCAGGATTATAAACGAGGTCATACAATAAGTGGCGCTCACCTATGAAATGATATGGTAGCTGTGGAGCCTCTTCGATATTGGGAAAGGTACCCACGGGAGAACAATTGATAATAATCAAATATTCATTCAATATTTCAGCTGTAAGTTCGCCATATGTTAAATTTTGTACCGTTTTTGTTCTACTGACAAATTTGTATTCGATATTCAATGTGTTTAATGCATATTCAACAGCTTTTGCTGCTCCACCATTTCCTAGTATAAGTGCTTTTTTATGATGATTCTCTAATAAGGGTCTCAATGATTCTGTAAAACCATATACATCGGTGTTAAAGCCCTTTAAAAATGGTCCATCTGCTTGATGTTTTATTTGAATACAGTTTACCGCTTGGATGGCATTTGCTTCGGCAGACAGCTCATTTAGATAGCTCAATACATTGATCTTATGAGGTATGGTTACATTAACGCCATAGAAATCTTTATTGTTAAACAATTTTTCAAATTCACGAATATCCTCCATACTATATAGATCATAATTTACATTTGTAATGCCTTCTTTTGTAAATTTCTCTAAGTAATATTTTTTAGAGAAGGAGTGTCCAAGTGGATAACCAATAAGTCCTAATTTTTTCATTTATTTAGGGGAGTATTTTTTTATTATTTCAGAAATAATGTGATTTCCTTGCAGTTGGGGAAGATAATCGAAAAGGATATAATGTTTGTCCGGATCTGTTGCGAGTCCCAATTCAAGGTATATGATTGCATCATTATATTTACCATTTGCAAATAAGTAAGCAACCATTCTAAAATAGAGCTCCGCTGCTTCGGGATTATTCGTGATAGCTTCGGCTATAATTTCGATTGCCTGATCGACTTTATCTTGTTCAAAGAAAATTGAAGAATAATCTAACCACGCATCAATATCCAAGGGGTTCAACTCGACAACTTTGGCATATGCTTCTTCAGCTAGCTCAATTTGCTTTAGCTTGTAACGAGCATCAGCTATTGCGAACCAAAAATCTGGGTTTGAGTCATCCAGTTCTAATGCTTTTTTGTAAAAATGCAAAGATTCAAAATGACGTTCTTCAAAGTCTAAGGTAACGCCAATGCCAAACCAAGCATCTGCTAAATCCCCATCCATTTTAACAGCTTTTTTATAAAAGACGCGAGCTTCTTCCATCTGCTCCAGTTTTTCCAAGCATTCACCAATGGCACAATAAGTGTCGGCGCTTGGTTTCTCGTATTCGAACGTCTGTTTATAGACATCGAGTGCTTCTTGGTAGCGATCTAGATTAACTAATGCATTACCTTTATTGAAATATGCTGAAGAAAAATTCTCCTTAATTAGAATAGCGTAGTCGTAAGCATCAATTGCCTCAGGGTACTTAGATAACTTGTGGTATGCATTGCCAAGATTGTACCATGCATAATAGGAATAGGGCTCAGAATCGATGTATTTTTTGTAAAACGCTACGCTTTCCTCTTGTCTATCTAATATATCGTAACAGTAGGCCAGTTCATACAGCGCCTCTTGATTTTCCATATTTAATTCAAGCGCTTTTTTCAAATAGTAAATCGCCTTTTCAAAATCGGCTTCACCTTGATATACTACACTGATATGGAAATAAATTTCGTCTTTATTGTCTGATACAGCCAAAGCTTGAAATAGCTGATCTTTTGCTTCGTCAAATTGCCCTCTAGCACCATATACACCACCGCGAATAAAGAAGATATCACCTTCCGATGGCTCTAATAGTTCTGCTTTTGATAAGGCGTCTAGTGCTTTATCAAATTGCTGTGTTGCTGAATATAATTGTGCTTGTTTGAGTAAAAATGTTATGTCAAAAGGGTGTTGATTCATTGCGTATTCGGCCACTTGCAATGCTTTTATAGGGTCATTTTTCTCAATATAATAGTCTATAATGCCTTCGAAAGCTTTAGAATCAAAGAAGTATTGGTCTTCATTCCTTATCATTTCTTCATAGCGATCAACTGAGTTTTTTCTTTCCTCAGGAGATTCAAAATCAAATTCCTCTTCCATCATCCTTGTATAATCTATCAATAAACTCAACTAAGCTGAAAATAGTGATTTTTAATAACTATGTCTAATTAATTTACTAACAAAATTAATTTTCATTTAACAAAGATACGGATTAAAGTATGCAAAATAAAAAAGCCGATTCTTACGAATCGGCTTTCAATATTATTATAGCTTAGCTATACTTATTTTTTGATCTCAACACGACGGTTTTGAACACGACCTTCTTCAGTTGCATTGGATGCTACTGGATTAGCCTCACCGTAACCGTTAGCAGTGATTTTTGAAGAAGCAACACCAGCGTTAACTAAGTATTGTTTTACTGCATTAGCACGGTCTTTAGATAAAGAAACGTTGTAAGCTTCAGTACCTTCAGCAGATGCATAACCATCTAAAGTGATAGATGAATTGTTATCACGTACTTCTTTAGCAACTTTGTCTAAAGTAGAGTATGATTGAGTTTTCAATACTGAACTATCAAATTCAAATTGAATTGGAGCTACATAACCTGTAGATGAGTTATCAGTGAAAGAAGTAGGCTCAGGGAATTTGATTTGACGACCAGATCCATCAACTACTGCACCTGCAGGAGAGTTAGGCTCTTTGTCATATCTATCAGAAACACCATCACCATCAGTATCCGTATTTAAAGCGCTAACAGTACCTTCTAAAGTAGATACACGTTGTTTTAATGCTTCAACTTCGTTACGTAAAGATGGATCTTTCAATTCATCATACATGGTTGCAACAGGGTTAGCAAAAGTCAAGTTTTGTTTGTCTCTTGAACCTAAAGTGAATTCTAAACCACCGTATACATTTGAGAAACGTTGTTTAGCATCACCTTGTCTGTTTGGTCCGTATAATAAACCTTCGTCAGTGAAGTTCATTGTGTAACCTAAGTTTAATGCAACAACTTCAGATAATTTGAATTTAGCACCAACACCAACTGGAACATACATACCTAAACGGTAATCTTTGTCACCAGTGTATACACGGTCACCACCAACTACACCTTCTTCACCCCAGCTACCTTTTTTATTAAATACTTCTCCACCGCCGAATTCGTTATTAGCGAATTGAACAGGGTTATAAGCCATAACACCTAAACCAACTTTAGCGTAGAAATTAACTGCATTTTCTCTTCTTAAGAAATCGATAGTACCTAATTGGAATACACCATTTAAGCTAGCTGCCCAGTTTACTTCTGTTTCTACAGATTTTGCACCAAAGCTATTTTCTACAGCATTGTTTTTGTTAAATGTTTTGATTTTACCACGGTTAGCTTCAACTTCTAAACCAAATAAGTGAGAAAATTGTTTACGAACTGTTAATCCGTAGTACTCACCTACTTTGTTTTGGAAGTATCCAACTTTCTGACCGAAAGCGTTACTACCACCGATCAAAGCGTTAGGCGTAGTGATACCACCTTGCACACCGATTGACCAAGTTCTGTATTGTGATCTTCCACCAAATACAGTTTGAGCTTGTGCTACATCAGCGAAGCCTAAAGCGGCAACTAAGGAAGCAGCAACAGCTGTTTTTTTAATTGTAGAATAGTTCATACTCTTGTTTTAAGGTTATTATTAAATTTTAATTGTTCTAGTTTTGTATGCAATTGTTTAAAATGCAATCACGGTTTGAAATAATCAAACACCGTGCCGAAATTAAAAATGGATCAATTGTTTTAATTCATATTATAATATAAACTCTTTTTTCTTGCTTTTATTGCAAAGCAGTAAAACAAAAATCCGGACGAATGTACCAAATTTTTGTTTTACTTTATGTTTTTTTTAGAAAAAAATGTTAATTATTACAATATGTAGTGTATAATAAACAATGTAATCGCTCCAAGTAATGCTGAAACAGGAATTGTTAATACCCAAGCCCATAGTAAACTGATGGTAACACCCCACCGTACAGCAGATACTCTTTTAACAACACCAACACCTATAATTGAACCGGTAATGGTATGTGTAGTAGAAGCTGGGATACCGAAGTGCTCTGTAAGACCTAAGGTCAAAGCACCAGCAGTCTCTGCAGCAACACCTTCCAATGGTGTTACTTTCGTAATCTTGGTACCCATCGTTTTAACAATTTTCCAACCACCACTCATCGTCCCTAATGAAATCGCTAAATAACAAGTTAACGGAATCCACTCTGGCATGTGCTCGGTATTCGGTAAATAACCACCTGCCACCATCGCCACTAAGATAATACCCATTACTTTTTGTGCATCGTTACCACCATGAGCAAAACTTAATGCAGCGGATGATACCAATTGTAAAATTTTAAACCATTTTGCTGCAACAGCAGGTCTGGAGTTTTTAGCTATATTAATAATGATGAGGGTAAGTATAATGGATATAACCATCCCTATAATGGGGGCGAGTACAATGAATGCAATAATTTTTAATGTTGCATCAATGTTAATGGCATGTATTGGATCTCCACCTACGATAAAAGCATATGCCATTCCAGAACCTGCAAATCCACCAATCAGTGTATGTGAAGAGCTTGAAGGAACGCCGTAGTACCATGTGAAAAGGTTCCAGCTAATTGCAGCTAAAAGGCCTGCAAAAATAACTTCCAATGTAATATATTCCTCTAATACAGTTTTTGCGACTGTATTCGCGACTTTATGGTCGGTGAAGTAAAAATAAGCAGCGAAATTGAAAATCGCAGCCCATAAAACCGCCATAAAAGGAGTTAATACTTTTGTTGAAACAACAGTAGCAATTGAGTTGGCAGCATCATGAAAACCATTAATGTAGTCAAAAGCAATCGCTAGTATAATTACAACAATTAATAATGTTGACATCATAATATGAATGTGTTAATATGTTAAATGCGCAATTATGCGTTTTTAACCAAGATGCTCTCTAATACGTTTGCTACGTCTTCACATTTATCTGTAGCGTCTTCCATTGCAGACAATACTTCTTTGTGTTTGATCAATGTAATAGCATCTTTTTCAAACTCGAATAAATCAGCTACGGCTTTGTCAAAGATATAGTCAGCTTTATTTTCAACGCTATTAATGCGAACACAAGCATCTGTGATATTACGGATGTTTTTTAGATCCTTCAATTCAAAAATTGCTTTTGCGACATGATCTGTAGCCTCAACAATTAAATCAGCCATTTCAATCATTGGCTCTGTCGCTTTTTGGACTTTATACAGATCCATTTTGTTTGAAGCGCCATTAATAAAATCAGCAACATCATCCAGTGAACTTGCTAATGCATGAATATCTTCACGATCAAACGGGGTAATGAAGTTTTTACCTAATTCTAAATGAATTTGATGGGTGATATTATCACCTTTATGTTCTAAATCTTCAATTTTACGAACAATTTCTTTACGTTTTTCAGAGTCGCTTGCATTAACGGCTTCTTTTAGTAACAGAGACATCTCAATCAAGTTACTACCTGCTTGTTCAAATAAAGGAAAAAACTTTTTATCCTTAGGAATGAAATATTGAAAAATGCTATTTAATGACATATCATTATTAATTATTTTTTGCGAAATTACTAAGTTAATGTTAAGTTAATGTTAAGCTTTTGGTAATGTTAAGTTTTTATTTGTTAACATTAGAGTTGAGAAACCTTTTCTAATGTAAATCCAAATGTTGTCCCTATACCTTCTGTGCTTCTCACATTGACATTTTGTTGATGTGCTTCAATGATGTGCTTGACTATGGATAAACCAAGTCCAGATCCACCAATACCCCTTGAACGGCTCTTGTCAATTCTGAAAAAACGCTCAAAGACACGATTTAAATTTTTCTCTTCAATTCCATAACCATCATCTGTTATTTCAATTAAAACTTGCTCAAATAAGGAGAAGATTCGGATTTGACTTTTACCTCCACTTTTTCCATATTTAAGAGAATTTTCAATTAAATTGACAAGAACCTGACTTATTTTATACTTATCGGCTTTGACCCAATACGAGCTACCAGGTTTGATTTTTAGTTGAATCTCTATATTATGAGCGATTGCTTTATCATCCAACGATTCTTTAGTGTCTCTAATGAGTTCAACAATATCAAATTTCTCAATATTCAAAACCATTTTTCCAGATTCTAATTTTGATATTTCGTCTAAATCTTGAATGAGGTAATTAAGGCGATCTACATTTTTAGATGCTTTATTCAAAAATGTTGTTGCCATTTCCAAATCCTCTTCCATAAGGCCGTCTTTTAGCGTCTCGATATAGCCTTGTATTGAAAAGAGTGGTGTTTTGAATTCATGTGAAACATTGGATAAAAATTCTCTACGGAATTTTTCCTGTGATTTAAGTTGCTCAATTTCTGTTCTTTTTGCTATTGCCCAGGCCTTAACTTCTTTTTCTGCATCGCCTATAGGATCTGCCGTAACATGCTCGCCTAACGCATCCTTTAAATCTTTCCCCAACTTTAAGTTATGTATCAATTTGTACATCGTATTGATTCTTTTATAGATGTAACGTTCGAATACAAAATTGAACATAAGAAAACTGACAAGGCTTGATATTATAAAGATAATTAGAAATGATTTCCAATTAGCATGGTAGTAGAAGCTGACTGCAGAGATTGCTAGCCCCACCGCTAGAGAACAGTTTAAAACCAGTTGTCTAAAATTCATATATGTATAAAAAAGGCTTTAGTATTTTACTAAAGCCTAAGTTAGTTATTCCTTATTAATAAATTATTAAAACTTTCCGATGATTGTTTTTCCACCAGTTACTGTGTCTCCGATATTGACATTGATCTGTGTACCAATCGGTAAGAACAAATCTACACGAGATCCAAATTTTATAAATCCAAATTCCGAACCCTGCGTAACATTGTCATTTTCTTTCACATACCATACAATACGACGCGCAAGTGCGCCAGCAATTTGTCTGAAAAGAACCTCAGTGCCATTCGCGTTTTTGACCACTACTGTTGTTCTTTCATTTTCTGTTGAAGATTTTGGATGCCATGCAACTAGAAATTTTCCAGGGTGGTACTTGAAGTAGCTGACAATCCCACTAATTGGATTACGATTTACGTGTACATTGATTGGTGACATGAATATCGAAACCTGAAGCCTTCTTTCGTGGAAATACTCATTTTCTTCAGTTTCTTCAATAACCACAACTTTTCCATCAGCAGGACATAGAATAGTTCCTTCTTGTATAACAATATTTTTTGTTGGACTTCGGAAAAACTGGACTATTGTTATGAAAAGAAACCCTGAAAGGATATAAATAATCCATTTAATAACGTTAGGAGCATCATAATAGTCTGCAACTGCATTTGCAACTAATATTACTAACACAGTAATAGCCAAACTTGTATATCCCTCTTTGTGAAATTTCATGCCTATAATTTTTTTGCAAATATAATCAAATAGTCTTATTGTCCTTTTTCTCGATGAATTATTATTGGTAAGACGGTTATTTTCCCCTCAGAATTCTTATACATTTTACCTGTTACTGTAAGTATATCAGCTACAGGGACACCATTTTCTAATGAGGGATAGTAAAAGGTAATGTCCTTCAGTAAAGGTGCGAGCACCTTATTAATGTAATCTGATGAGGTCATTTTGATATAATTTATTTTTGAGGGTCTTCCAGATTTATCCAATTTAATCTGGTATTCAAAACTATCTTCAGTAAATCCATCTGCATTCATACGGCTCATCGTATTTGTTAAATCCATACCAATAAACATGTTAAAATCAGAGAAATCGTCAAAACTACAGGTTTTGAATGTGAGTGATTCCGCCCTGAAAAAATTATCGTAAGGTATTATTCCAAATTTGCTTCTCCTGTAGGAACTGTCAGAATAATAATCGTTTCCAACTAAGAGTTTTCCGTTTTGATAATTTTCTAAAGCAAGCAATATTTCTTTTTGTCCTTTGTTATAACCAAATATTTGCCACTTTTCTTCTTGTCTGCCATTTTTAATTTTTCCTTTTGCAACATAGAATTCAAAACCATATTCGTTAAAACCTTCAAATGGAATTGGAAATGAGTAGGTTCCCTCTCCATCTTTTATTTTTTGTGTGCCATTAGGAAGCCAATAATCCTGTATCAAGATGATACTATCTGTATATAATAGGGTCAGGGCTACTTGATCATTAGGGTAACGATGGGTTACTTCTCCTTTTGGTATATCATTCATAAAGTTTGCGGACCATTTTAAATCGCCGTTAGCATGGTAGGCTTGAAAAAGACCTTCTTTTACCCCATTCTTGTAGACACCCTCTAAAATCATTCGCCCATTATTATTAAAGTCTTTAAATGGGCCATCAAATTTTTGCGTTTTTGGGTTTAAAGTTGCTACTCGTTCTATCGATTTAAACTCACAAGATTTGTCCGATAGATAATAATTCTTGTCGAAAAAGAATCGAAAAGTATTATTATCTATTTTTTCATAATAGGTTGCTTTTTCTTGTCCATAAACAACGTTTACAAATAAGATAAAGGATATTAATATGAACAGAAATTTTCTCATAATTCTCGTTTATACTGTTTTATTAATGTGCTTCAAGCCAGTTTTTGCCTTGACCAATTTCTACTACCAAAGGAATCTCAGTCTTTATTGCAGACGTCATTTTATCCTGAATGATTTTTTTGAAGATATCAATCTCGTTTTCAGGAACGTCAAAGACCAGCTCATCATGTACTTGCATGATCATCTTACCAGCTAATCCCTGGTCTTTAATTTCTTTTTGAATACCAAGCATCGCGATCTTAATCAAATCAGCAGCTGACCCCTGTATTGGCGCATTAATAGCATTGCGTTCTGCAAAACCTCGAACTGTCATATTTGCCGAGTTGATATCCCTTAAATAACGTCGTCTTTTAAGGATTGTTTCGACATAACCGTTTTCCTTTGCAAAATCTAATACTTCGCCCATATATTTTTTAATACCTACATATTGATTGAAATATTGGTCAATAATTTCTGCAGCTTCTTTACGGGGAATCGCTAAACTTTGTGAGAGTCCGAAGGCAGATTGTCCATAGATAATACCAAAGTTTACAGCTTTTGCATTTCTACGTTGATCCGATGTTACTTCTTCTAAGTCTAAGCCATATACTCTTGCTGCTGTCGCACGATGGATGTCATGGCCAGAAATAAATGCCTCCATCATATTGGGGTCCTTGCTCAGTTCGGCAATGAGACGTAATTCAATCTGGGAGTAATCGGCAGAAAGTATAACATTGTTTTCGTGACGAGGGATAAATGCTTTTCTAACTTCACGACCACGTTCTGTTCGAATTGGAATGTTCTGTAAATTGGGATTAGTTGAACTTAATCGACCAGTAGCGGCTACGGCTTGGTTATAAGAGGTGTGAATTAGTCCAGTTTCTGGATTGATCAATTCGGGTAAAGCATCTACATAAGTAGATTTTAACTTTTGAAGCTGTCTAAAACTTAATATATCCTGTACAATATCTGATTTATAAGCTAAAGCCAACAAGACATCTTCTCCTGTTTTGTACTGTCCTGTTTTCGTCTTTTTTGCCTTTGGGTCTAATTTTAATTTATCAAAGAGTACTTCTCCCAGTTGTTTAGGGGAAGCGATATTGAAATTTACCCCAGCCTTTTCGTAAATGGTCTGTTCCAATTGACGGATGTCTATTTCCAGATTTTTTGAAAATTGTTGTAAAGCATCAATATCAATTCGGACACCATTTCTTTCTATTTCCGCTAGTATATAGATCAGTGGGAATTCAACCTCATTCGCTAAGTTGAAAGTATTTGTTTCGAGTAATAAAGGGGTGAAAATCTCTTTAAGTTGCAATGTAATATCTGCATCTTCAGCAGCATACTCTTTTATTATTTCAAGATCAACATCTCGCATGTTACCTTGTTTCTTTCCTTTAGCACCTATAAGTTCTGTTATAGAGAGTGGTTTATAGTTTAGGTAGTTTTCAGATAAAACGTCCATGCCATGTCTTGTATCTGGGTCGATTAGATAATGAGCGAGCATCGTATCAAAGAGGGGACCCTTCACTGATACTTGATATCTAGCGAGCAGTAAGATATCATACTTTATATTTTGACCAACTTTTTCTATCTGTTCATCTTCCAATACAGATTTGAAGATAGATACTACTTCTTGTGCTTCTTGACGATCTTTTGGAGTTGGGACATAATACGCTTTTCCTTTTTCGAATGAAAATGAAAGACCTACTATATCTGCAAGATTTGCATCTAATCCTGTTGCTTCGGTGTCAAAACAGAAGCTGCTAAGTGATGCTAATTGATTCGCTAATGCTTCTTGCTCGGTCCTTGTATTCACGAGCATGTATTCATGCGGAGTATTCTCCAAACTATTTACAGGGCCAGTATAGGACAATTCTTCCTTCGTATCAGATTCCGGGGGTAATGAAAACAGATCCATTTGTCCATTAGAGTTTTTTGGATTATCAGCTATTGCGGTCGTTTCTCCAAAAACACGCTTACCTAGTGTTCTGAATTCTAATTCAATAAATAAAGGTTCTAAGATTTCTTTATTGGGCTCTTCAATGATTAACTTTTCTTCTTCGAGCTCAACAGGAACATCCAATAGTATTGTGGCTAATTTTTTAGAAATTAAACCTTGCTCCGCATAATTTTCTACATTTTCCCTTTGTTTGCCTTTTAATTTATCGGCATTAGCAATGATGTTTTCCATTGAGCCAAATTCTTGAATCAATTTTTTAGCTGTCTTTTCGCCAATTCCAGGTATTCCTGGTATATTGTCAACAGCATCACCCCACAGGCCTAATATATCGATGACTTGATTGACATCTTCTACTTCCCATTTTTCAAGAATTTCTTTTACACCCTGTATTTCTGCACCATTTCCCATACGAGCCGGTTTGTAGATATAAATATTTTCAGACACGAGCTGTCCAAAATCTTTATCGGGCGTCATACAGTATACCGTAAATCCTTTGCTTTCTGCTTTTTTAGCTAATGTTCCTATGATATCATCAGCCTCATAACCATCCAAGGTAATGATGGGGATATTAAAGCCAGAAATCAATTTGAAAATATAGGGTATAGCAGCCGAAAGATCTTCAGGCATTTTTTCACGGTGAGCCTTGTACGCCTCAAACTCAATGTGACGCGCTGTTGGAGCTTCGGTGTCAAAAACTACAGCTAAATGGGATGGTTTTTGATTTTTTAGTATCTCCAACAAAGTATTGGTAAATCCCATTATTGCACCAGTATTCAAACCATTTGAAGTAATACGGGGTGTTTTGCTTAATGCAAAGTAGGCTCTATAAATAAGGGCCATTCCATCTAGAAGAAATAGTTTTTTAGTATATGTGTTTAAGTCATTCATTTTTAAGTAATTAAAGTTTTATTGATGTTGTAAGATACCCAACTAGATACCCTAGTTGTCCCTTTTTGCTTTTAAGCTATCTTCTAGTGCCTTGCCTCGTACCTTATCTCTTGCACTTTCTTTTGTACTTATTTTTGTACTTTTAGGCGTAGGTGTATCATCTTTTTTTAGAATGTTTGAATATATCCTATCAGCAATTTTAATCTCATCTTGTGCATTACTGTATTCTTTTATCACCTCTTTTGCTATTGTAGATGAATTGGTGATATTATATTTAGATAATGTATCCTCAATTATTTTAAAAACAGATAGGCTTTTTTGGGCTTCATAATGATATTCTAAATGCTGATAATCTATATAAATTTCTCTAACTGATTCTTTGAAATTAGTAATAAGGAGTGATAAATATAATTCATCCTCATTTCTATCCTTTATATCTTTTTCTTTTATCTGTATTATTAGACTATCTAAGTATTCTAAAATTAAAAGATAATCTTCATTTATCAAGTTATATACTAATTTATTAAGTTCATCTTTATTAAGATATTTTGATATTAAAAATAAATGAGCTGATGGGGCTAAAAGATTATGTATTACTTTTTTCATTACACAAATATAATGACATTATACTGTTAGAGCGCCATCTTGGCGCTTCATATTTAATTCAATTTGCCATATTTAATGTCAGACAGGTAAAAGATACAGATATGCATATCACCGCATCTTTATTAATTTAATTGCTTAAAATCAATTATTTACAATGAAGTTAGGATAAAAAAATTAATATATTAGTATTCTAACTGCGTATTATTATTGTGTTTGTAGATGTATAATGAAATATAGTTGTAATTAATGCCATGTTATTTTAATATTTATAACCCAATTTGTTGCTATTTTTTAAGGGGATATTTATACTATCTGCTTGTTATTTACATTTTGAATCTTAAATCATTATATATAAAAAAAGCTCCTTAAGTAGGAGCTTATAATTTTTTATAATGATGTTTTCTATTTCTTTTTAAAATAACCTACATCTTTACTGTCTCCATTATCTTCAGTGATTAGAACTAAGTAATTGTCTTCAAAAAAATAAGATGTTTTCTTAAAATCCCCACCTTGCTGAATAGTAAACGTCTGATTTACGGAGTTATAAGTGCCAATCGCAACTTCACTTTCCCCATCAGCAACGAATACGATACGAAAAGATTTATCAGCTAATAATGTCATTTCCCCGTTTATCTTTTCCGTGCTAATGTCTCGCTTTACTATCTTTCCTTTTTCATAATGGTTCGTGCCAGTTTTTTCTAACCTATACGTTCCAATTAATGGATTTGAATCTTCTTTACTGTCACTGCTCTTAGAGCATGCAAAGACGGACATTAAAAGAGATATAATAAAGATGTATTTAATTGATTTCATTTTTTAAATTTTAATGGAATATTTTATTTTAATCCTGATTTCGATACATATTAATTAATTTTCAGTGTTTTGACATATTCTTTACCTCGATAAGTATATTTAATGCTAAAATACGGCTTATATGTATAATCAAATTTAATTCCTTGAATCGTCATAGAACCACCAATTGGTTTTATGTTGGTTTTCTTTACCAATACATCATTCCCATCAAAAATACTTAATTCACAATTACTTACATTGTCCACAAAATGAATATAAGGCTTTATTAAAAGTTCACATGTTCCCGTTATATAACCATTATTGCTTTTATAATTTATATTTTGTAAATCTAACTCAATTAGTTCATTTGGGCTTTGAATTACAAAGACCTCAACAATTTTAAAGATATCAGGATTGCTTTGTGACGATACTTTTATTTTGGTAGCTCCTTTCGCAATTCCACTAATTATTCCATCCTCTCCAATGGATGCTATTCTCGCATCCGAACTTTCCCAAATTAATTTAGGATTTTCAGGATTCTCGGGAGTGATTTTAACCTCAATTGGCTCTTTGTCACCTACCATAACTGTATAAAAATTACTATAAGTAAAAATCTGCTCTACAGCTACTAAACTTACATCAAGTCTGTAAACGGCAGACTTGCTACCGCTTTCAGAAGTAGCTGTTATTTCAGCTATCCCTTTTTTATATGTCGTCACTAGACCATCTTGGCTGACTGTAGCGACATTATGATTGTTTGACTCCCATTTTACCTTTTTATTCGTTGCATTTTCTGGAAATACCTTCACTGTTAATTGAACTTTAGAACTGATAATAGCTTTACCACTTTGAGATTCAAAACGAATATCGTTTACAACAATAATATTTTCTTTTTCGCCATCTTCTACAGGAGTTTTTTCCTTTGAACAACCGACGAACGTTGAAAACATAACAAGAACGAAAAACTTAAAAATAATTGATTTTAACATTTTAAAAAAGGATTAATTTAATGACGTAGTTTCTTTTCAGTACAAAAATAGGGATTTTAATCCCTTTCAGCAAGTGCATGTATTTCTTTTCTTGTATAGATGTCTAAAGATAGAAAGCATAAGCGTAACGAGCATGGAATTAATGTTTTATCCAAAAATATCCGTAAGCATAGAAAGTTGAAAGGTTGGACGATACAACAACTTGCAGACAAACTAGACCTAGACTATTCGCAAATCAGCAGGATGGAACGAGGCATAGTTAACTCAAACGTATCTATCATATTCAATATCGCTAATATATTGGAGATAAAAGCTAAGGAACTTCTGGATGAAGATGACGTCTAATTATAGAAGTATATACTCTCTTACTTTAGACCACTACATTTTTTCAATGGTAAAAGTAAAAACTTTACCCAATAAAAAAGCCCCTATATTAAGGGGCTGATAACAATGTAGTTGTAGTATTTAGGCAATTTTTTTATGTGTAATAGGTAAGTGAGGCAATAAGTTAAGTACTTATTCTACATTATTTGTGTTTAACCAATACTGAATATCTTCTAAAGAATCTAAATCACCATCTATGAATATTCTTTTGCTATCCTTATCAATATTTGTATCCCAAGTTATAATATCTAAATCTTTGTGATTAACATCTTTTGTGAGGTAATGGATAACATTAACTGTGTTCTTTTTTGTAGCCGTATTTACTCGTATCTTTTTTGTTTTTCCTATACCTAAATTCCAATATTTTGTTAGATATGATGTCCAGTACTCTTTACTAGTATTGGTAATATTAATTGCTATATGAGCATGCCAATTACCTTTAATACTTTTTTCGAAGGTGACAACATAATAATCTATTAGACCAACACCTTTATATTTAATATTATCTAAGTAATTGTTAACACATTGTTGCACAAATTCTAATGTGCTATCTTTTTGATTTTGTATATAATCTTGTTGTATTAAATAGTCATAATCATTTATTGTAAAAAATATCTCTTTATTGGTGAACCTTATTTGTTTTAGTGTAAGTGTAGTAAAATAATTGAATTGGTAATGTGTTGATAAGAAGTTAGCTAATATCCAACTAAGTTTTTTGTTATTGATTTGGGATAACGATTTATCTATATCTTTCTTATACTGTTTTCTATTATTGTTATAATGCTTTAATCTACTCTTATTTGTACTGATTCTTTTAGCTTCTTTAGCCTCATCTAAGGTATTATATTTCTTACTTTTCCCTATATTAAGTTTACTGTTAAAAATGCATAAGCCGTACTGATACATACCTCTATAACCTTTAGCGTATAGCGTATTTGTTTTTGTATTTATATCATTAATAGTAACAATACAATTATCTTTACTTTTGTTTATTGTATTACTGTGTAGCATGTTTATTCCATATATTTTACTACTTAATTTCCTACTTATATTTCTTGTTATTTTTACCATCTATTTATTAATAATTTTTGTTACATCTTTATTTCTTACATAGTTTTTTTATACTGATAGAATCAAGTAGCAAATGCTAATGACCCTATTGTATGTTATTTTAATTGTTTTTTAGCTTGTATTGTGGCATAAGCTTGCAAGATAAAATGTAGTGTAAGAAGTGTTTTTTACCAAGTTTGAAATTCAAACTATTTTATAACTTACTGATATATAGTCGTATTGTTTTAGCCTAATTGTCTGAAATTAATCTTTTATGATGTTATTTATTCAATTATGAATATTTGAGTATTGGGATATACTTTATTGATATTATTATTGTTGTGATATTCTAATGTATAGAAGCATAAATAAGGCTATAGGTCAGCTTTTTAAAGTATTTAAATATAAGCGTAACATAAGTTGTAGGCTCAGGAAATAAGGGCTTAAAAAGGGTTAGTATGGCTATGAAAAAAATTATAGAAAATTTTTATGAGCGATTCAGTAATGTAGCCCTTACATGTGTGGGCGTAATAGCGTTCCAGGGGGATTAAGTAGGGGGATACCTAGTGTAAGGGGGTAAAAAAAGCCCTTAATTAGGGCTAAATGTGGTAGTTAAATACTAATAAAAGGGAGTTATTACAAGGTTTTATAGTTTATAAACTATCCCATATTTCTTTAGATATTGTTGCTTCATACTCTCGACTATATTTTTTTAAAATATCTGTGTTACTGTGTCCAGTTATTTTAATAATTTGTTCATCTGTAAGCATAAATTTCTTACTATCACCACCATCTTTATAAAATCTATAACCATTTGCTTTGAACCCGTACAAGGTATGATTAGGCGTGAATATATCTTTATCAGTTGTTTGCAACTTTCTAAATTCATCATAATGATGGGAAATAGTGTAAGATGGTAATTTGTATTTTCCGAACATTTGAATATTGTAACTGTCTTTATTTTTTTTATTCTTAATCATATTATTGTATCCAAACCAGTAATCATTTTGTTGCGTTTGGTGCAACCTTACATAATCTTTAATGTCTGTTAAAATGTTTTTGGATATTCTAATTGTTAACTTTTTGGATGTCTTTATTTTGGATGATGGGATATTAATTATCCCTTGCTCTAAGTCAAAATCTTTAAATTGTAATTGTGTAATGGTGTCCATCCTGTGTAGCGTGTAAAATATTACTTTAGCCATAAAACCTAGATAATATTTGTGCTCTGTCAGTATGTTAAATACTTTGTAAACATCTGCAAATAGTGCGTGCTTAGTGATGTCATCATCCTGAAATCTGTCTAACCTACTTATTACATTTTCATCTTGTTTTAGTACTGCTAAATACTTGATTAGATATTTCGAATAAAAGTTGGATAGTACAGTTAAATAGTAATTAGCTCTGGTGTTGGATAACTTTTGTTTTTCATTTACCAAATCTTCTATTAAGTAGATATCTACTTTTTTTAGTGATACATTTTGTTGATTGGTATCATTCAAATATTTTATTATTTCATTCACTACAGATTGGTAAGCTTCCAAACTACTAGCTTTTACCTTATTACTTTTCCATTTTATGAAATTATTTAGATATTTAGTAAAAAGAATGTCTTTTGCATCCTCTACGAATACACCTCTGTTAACATCAAATTCAACATCATTTAGCATATCTTGTAATTCTCTTACAAGTTCATTCCCTCTTTTTAGTCTTGCTTTTAAGACTGTTGTTTTGTCATTCACAACACCATTAATAACATAGGGCTTTTCATTCAAATCATATGTTTTTTGATAGATTTTAGGCTCATTTAAATTATTTTTATACTTAAAACAAATATACCATTTTTTGCTGACTGGATTGGTAGTCTTTAAATATACGTTCCCTATGCCTTGTAACCTATTTTTTTCTAACATTTCTCTTATATTTTATGTGTCTGCCTAGATACCCAACTAGATACCCTAGTGCCAATTTTTAACCCTTTTTATAAAACACAATATGCGTTTAAATAGCATTAAAGGTATTTCAAAGGTGCAAAATATTATATTATAAAAGAAATAGTTTTTTCACGAATTCTAATTTTAAGGTAACTCTTACAAAGGTAATAAAAACGATAAACCTTAAGTTTAATAAATTTTTCCGATTTTTGTAAGATGAAATATGCACAAAAGGAATTTATATGAGAGGATTAGTGACCAAATCTACGGGTAGTTGGTATCAAGTATTGGGCGAAGATAACCAACGCTATGATTGTCGTATAAAAGGAAAATTTCGAACTAAGGGGATCAAGAGTACAAATCCTATTGCTGTTGGAGATTGGGTACATTTTGAAGTAGAGCCAGACCTTGAAAGTGCTGTTATCAATACCTTGGAGCCAAGACGTAATTATATTATCCGTAAGTCTGTAAACCTTTCGAAGCAGACGCAAATTATTGGGGCTAACCTGGATCAGGCATTTCTAGTTGTTACATTGGCTTCGCCACCGACTTCCCTTGGCTTTATCGACCGTTTCTTGGTCACAACGGAAGCCTATAGTATTCCTGCTGTTTTGATTTTCAATAAATTAGATTTGTTTAGTGATGAGGGACTTGCTATTTTACAAGACTATAAAGGAGTATACGAACGTATAGGATATCCCTGCTATGAAGTATCAGCTCTACATGGCATTAATATCGAGCTGCTAAAAGATTTACTAAAAAACAAAACCACCCTAATTTCAGGCCATTCAGGTGTCGGCAAGTCTACCTTAATCAATGCTATTGTGCCCGAATATGCTGTTAAAACTGGTGATATTTCAGATTGGTCTGATAAGGGAAAGCATACCACCACATTTGCGGAAATGTATGATTTACCGTTTGGCGGAAAATTGATTGATACTCCAGGTATTCGGGAATTGGGGATTGTTGATATTGAGAAACAAGAATTATCACATTACTTTCCTGAAATGCGCGCCCTGATGAATCAGTGTAGATTTGATAATTGTAGGCATATCAGTGAACCTGGTTGTGTTGTTTTGGAAGCTGTTGAAGAAGGTACTATTGAATCATCTCGTTACGATAGCTATCTCAGTATCTATCATAATGAAAATAATCGGATGTAACATGATTCTTTCCAGTAAATCATGCAAAATGGGTAATACCCTTTAACGAACTAGGAGGGTTTGGGCTGAGGGATAATAAAAAAAAAGCTGAATAACAGCGTATACGAATATTCCGGACCTGAAGTGATGTTTCACTCAATTTTTACTAAAATTGAGTGAAATGCTGCGCTAAAATGCGGAAATAATTTTCTGTAAATCTACAGTTTCATAGTTAGATACAACTTCTGGTGCCAAATGGAAAAATATGATACTATTTTGCTTTCCATCAAGCGCCTTGCTTATAAATTTTGCTGTTGCGACCAATTGTTCGTTAGGAACGAATTCATGTCTAATAACATCTCCTTTTTTTAGATTGTCTTTTCCTAGATCTTGCTTTAAAATATATAAGTCTGTTTTTGGGTTTTTAATAAACAAAGATTTATCATTTAAATCGTGGCGACTGAAATGATTGGATATTCCGATATATTTTTGGTCACGAAAGGCTACATATCTATCGAATAAAGGTAAAACAATGTCCAGTTGTAGGGGATAGTTTTTTAATGTGCTACTTAGATAAGTTGTTAAATCTTGCTGATTTAAAATCGAGTTATGATTGCCAAATTGATTTATGTTTCCGGTATTATAACACAGCAATGTTGCTTTTTTTACTGGAGGTATCCCATTGGATTGAATATCCTTTATCTGCTGGAGTCTTAATGTCGCAGTTACTGTAACCTCATTTAATTCAGGAACACTTTGTAAATATTCGAGTAGGTAAAAGAACTTATCACGAGAATTTGTAGTCCAGTCACAATCCAACTGCAATTCTTTAAAGAAATCTTGACCACCCTGTTTGATCTTATCAGTAATAAATGGAACTATTTTATGAGCAAGACCTCTTATTTGTAAACTATCCAGTTCGGTAAATATCCGCTGTTGAATGGTTACCACAGGTATGATTTCTTGATTATGGTCTACGGTCTGTTCGAAAGACACTGGAGATAATAAAACGGGCTCTATTCCTTTGTCTTTAAAATCAATATTCATAAAACGAACAAATAACAAATTGGCTTTTAGTTCCCCTACTAATTTTTGAGATACAGTGTCCGGTTTATAAATCGAATTCAAATAATAGAAACCGATATCATGTTTTTTGTTTTGACAAGAAATGAGTAATATTATGCTCAGTGATATACCGAATAGCAATTTTATTTTTGTTGATAACATGGACTTCGAAATAAGGAAAAATAAGTTTTTTATTGAATATCAAACAAAAGTATCCATAAGTTGTTTTGTTTAAGTTAAAAATAACCAAATGTTTTTACTAAAAAGCGTGTTTTAATGAAGGGATTTTGGAAATGGATAATTGGCATCGTCGTTATATTGTCGATTGTTTTAGGGGGTATCGTCTGGTATTTTAGTATGCATTGGAAGCCTATAATAGATCAAAAATTTAAAGATTTAGTAATGGCTTCTACCGATAGTTTATATACCGTAGACTATGATGATTTAGATATTAACCTCGCTCTAGGCGATGTTACTGTCAAGAATCTTGTCTTAAAGTCGGATAGTAATGTATACCGCCAGCTTGAAGGAGTTAGAAAAGCACCAGATAATCGATTTCAAATCGAAGTTAGCAAATTGAAATTTCGTAATTTCTCTATTCGGGATATGCTGATGAATAAAGAGCTGTACTTGAAAAATGTGGTATTAGATACACCCGTTATCCATATGATAAATGAATACCATTCTTATAATGATACTGCGTCGACAGAGAAAAGTAAACCTTTATATGATAAGATTAAGAATTCATTAAAGAGGATTAAGATAGATGGAATAGCCATGAATGGTGTGAACTTTAAGTATTCGCAGCGACAAAAAAATATAAATCAAGATTTTGAAATAAAGAAAGTAAATGTCAAAATTCAAGATGTTTTGGTAGACTCCACTTCGATATCAGATGCGACAAGATTTTACCATACGAAAATGGTCGATATTGAAGTTCCTGGTTTTACTTATAAAACACCTGATGGTTTTTATAAAGTTGATTTTGATAAGTTAAAAATCAATACAAAGGAACGTAATATATTGTTGACAAAAGTGGCCTATCAACCTCTTTTGAATAAATCAGCCTTTTATAAAGCAAAGGGCAAAGGAGGAAGCTATGTCGTAATGAAATTTGATACTGTTCGTTTCGAAGCATTTGATTTTAATAAATTATTGCGAGATAAAAAGATTTATGCTGCAAAAGCACAATTGAAAGATGGAATTTTAGACATTTATACAGATAAACATTATAAAGCCACGCCATTAAATAAGATTGGAAAATCTCCGCATCAAGCTTTACAACATATGAAAACGCAATTGGCTTTTGATACCTTATTGCTTCAAAATGCGCATATTAGTTATTCCGAACTGAGTGGGAAATTCAACCAAGTGGGGAAGATTACTTTTGATAAAAGCTATGCGACTATCACGAATATGACAAACGACGCTACACGTCTTGCTCAAAATAAATGGATGCATGTCGATTTCCTTACTCAGGTTATGAATAGCGGTAAATTGCATGTTCTATTCGATTTTGATATGACCTCTACCAAAGGTTTTCATCGTTATAAAGGAACGTTAGGGGCCATGCAGGCTCCTGCGTTCAATCAGATTTTACGACCATTATTAAATGTTGAGATTGCTTCCGGAAATATCAAAAAAATTGCCTTTGATATAGAAGCTAATGATTACAGAAATTGGGGACAACTTAAGTTTGATTATGATAATCTTAAAGTTAATATTCTTGAAAAGAATCCAGATGGGACGCATAAAAATAAAAGTCTTGTTTCTTTATTAATCAATGAGCTTTTGGTTAATGGAAGTAACCCAAATCTTTCCGGAGAGTATATTACTGGAAAGGTTAATTGGCATAGAAATCCAAATCACACCTTTTTTAAGACAGTTTGGCAAAGTCTCTTAGACGGAATCAAACAATGTATTGGTCTTAGTAAGGAACGGGAAGAAAAATTGATGCGTTCTGCTGATCGTGCTCAACAGACCATAGAAAAAGCAAATACTGCCGTTGGAAAAACGAAAGGATTTTTATCAAAAATCTTTAAAAAAGATAAGGTTGACGGAAATAAAAAAAAGAAATAAGCAAATAAAACTTTTAAGATAAGGAGGGGTTTCACGTGGAATATTAGTGGTGGTTAAGCGCTGTTATTTTCCTAAGTTATGAGTATGTTTGTGACAGATGGGGTCAATATTGAGTTTTTTAAAATTCGTTTTTAAGTATAAAAATGGAATCGTAGACCAGGTCATGTTCTATGTTAGCATGATTTGTGCCTTAGCTGTAATATTCAACGTTGGGTATGTGAGAGATCCTGAACTTGCACAGATTTTAGATCATATTATCCTTGCGATGTTCTATGTGTTGTTTATCATGACGGGCCTCCGAACAGCATCTTCCATTTTTGCATTAAAGAAAATAGAGGTGGAGCATTACTCGGGCTTGGTAATTTTCGCTTATTTTATTTTAATAATAATTGCCAGATTAGCGAGCGTCCCTACAGTTGATTTATTTGGTAAGGATCAATGGATTTATTTAGGAATTTATATCGTATTTATTGCAGAACTGTCGAAAAGTACACTTTTTTTTGATAATTTCTATTTTAATCCGACCATCTTATTTGTAATCAGTTTCTTTGCACTGATCTTAATTGGAACAGTTTTATTGATGTTACCCAGGACGACTATTGAAGCGCCACTAAGCTTCATAGATGCGTTATTTATGGCAACAAGCGCGGTATGTATAACTGGATTATCTGTGACAGACATTTCTACGAATTTCTCTCTTTTTGGACAGACCATTATCCTTGTTTTGATACAAATCGGGGGATTGGGAATTATGACGTTTACAGGTTTTTTTGGCTATTTTTTCTCTGGTGGATTTTCCTTTAAGAATCAGTTGATGTTTGGCGAGATTTTGGGAGAAAATAAAGTTGGATCTGTTGTGAAAACATTATTAACCATTATTTTTATTACTTTATTATTTGAGTTTCTAGGAGCTGTATTGATTTTTGGAACATTAGAAGCCCAGAATTTCCCATCTGTTGGACATCAAATCTTTTTTGCTGTTTTTCATTCAATATCTTCTTTTTGTAATGCGGGTTTTTCCATATTGACAGATGGTATAACGAATAATGCTTATAAATTTAATTACAATTTTCAATTGGCATTGTCTTCCTTATTTATTCTCGGTGGTTTGGGCTTTGGTATTGTGTTGAATATTTACTCTTACGTAAAGGAATCCGCTATTTATTGGTATCACCGCTTTATTACAAAGAAAAACTATAAGCATAAGGCTTGGAGTTTTAGTTTCAATTCGAAATTAGTTCTTGTATGCAATGCCGTTGTTATTGTTGTGGCAACAGTTTTCTTTTTCCTATTGGAAAAAGAAAAAACATTATCCTTAGAACAAGGAAAGGTAGGAGAATGGGTCACTTCATTTTTTATGGCTAATGCCTCTCGATCTGCGGGGTTTAATAGTGTTGATCTTTCATTTGTATCCATGCCCACCGTTTTGTTAATAATTCTCTTGATGTGGGTAGGGTCTTCACCAGGCTCTACAGGAGGCGGGGTTAAAGTAACGACGATTGCAGTAGCCATGATGAATATCATTGCATTAGCAAGGGGAAAAGAACATATAGAGCTGTTTAAAAGACGTATTGCTGGTGAATCCGTACACAAGGCATTTGCCATTATTTTACTTTCATTATTTACGATTGGAGTCAGTTTTATGTTGTTGGTGTTTTCGGATCCAGATAAAAGTTTTAAAGCCCTGCTGTTTGAATCCGTATCCGCTTATACCACTTGTGGATTGAGTTTGGGCATCACCCCATCGTTAAGTGTAGCAGGGAAATTTATTGTTATGATGACGATGTTTGTAGGTCGAGTTGGGACATTGACCCTCCTCGTGGCTTTTATTAAAAATATAACGCGAAAAAATTACATCTATCCAGAAGAAAAGATACTTTATTAAAGAAAAATTTTATGAAATATATTGTTTTGGGACTTGGGCATTTTGGCCGATCACTTGCCGTACACCTAACCGAATTGGGACATGAGGTGATCGGAGCTGATAAAAGTCTGGTAATTGTAGAGCAATTGAAAGATAAAGTGACACATACCGTTTGCTTGGACACGACTGATAGGGAAGCGGTATCTTCATTACCATTGCGTGATTGTCATGCTGTTATTGTTGCTATTGGAGAGGACGAAGGGGCATCATTACTCACTGTCGCTTTAATGAAACAAATGAAGGTAAAGCGGATTATTGGCCGAATTGTGTCCGACCTTCAAAAAACTGTACTCGAAGCAATGGAGATAGGAGAGTATATTATGCCAGAGGAAGAAGCTGCAGAAAGGCTCGCCATGCGTTTGGACAATGTCGACATCGTGGATTCATTCAAGGTATCGGATAAATATAGTATTGTGGAGACGAAAGTACCTGCAAAATATGTAGGGATGACTCTCCGAGAAGCTAACCTCACTAATATCTACAAAGTTATCGTCATGACGACATTAAAGATAACGGAGGTCAAAGACAATATGAAAACGAAAGAAATTAAGGAAGCGTCAGGTATAGCAACTTCTGAAACACTTCTGGAAGAGGGGGATATTTTAGTTCTTTTTGGCGAATTATCCAATATTAATAAGCTGATCCAAAAAGGAGAATAAGCCTATTCGATAGGTGGGAATGGAAAATAATATAAATTGTAAAATCAAATGTATATTTTTGGTTTTCGTAAGTTTTAATAACCTAATAATATAGATGAAAAATTGGTTTAAAGAAAATTCAGCACATCTCGTTGTTATCGCGATTTTTGTAGCGCTTGTATTCTTTTACTTCACACCCGTGTGGCAAGGTCAAATTTTGGCGCAAAGTGATGTTGTGCAAGCACAAGGCGCACAAAAAGAAATGTTTGACTATAAAGCTCAAGATGGTAAAGCTCCTTTGTGGACAAATTCTATGTTTGGTGGTATGCCAACATATCAAATCTGGTCAGCGAGTGAAAACAATATAGGAACGTATATATTAGCGGTTGTTAAAACCGTTTTTCCGCAACCCATAGATATCGTTCTATTTTATTTATTAGGAGGTTATTTCTTATTGAGTGTACTACGTATTCGGCCGTGGTTGGCTGCTTTGGGAGCCATTGCTATTGCGTTTACTTCTTATAATTTTATTTATATCGAAGCCGGGCACGTAACAAAGGCCTATGCCATTGCTTTCATTCCTGCAGTAATTGGCGCAGTGATTATGTGTTTTAGGGGTAGTAAATTATGGGGACCAGTTTTGTTGGCTTTATTTATGGCCCTTGAGATTCGTGTCAATCACCTACAAATGACCTATTACATGCTTATTGCACTAATGGTTTATGTGATTTTTGCGTTAATATATGCGATTCGTGATAAAAAGTTAAAGCAGTTTTTCGTTGCTTCTGGTCTACAGCTAGCTGCGGTTGTTGTTGCTATATTGGTTAATGCATCTATTTTATTGCCAACATATGAATATAGTAAGTTAAGTACGCGTGGACATGCCAATATTACTAAAGTCGACGAACCAAAAGAAAAAGGGTTAGATAAAGAGTACGCTTACCGATGGAGTCAAGGAGTTGGTGAGACGTTGACATTTTTGATTCCCAATGCTTATGGAGGTGGTCAAAGCGGTGTATTGGATGAAAAGTCAAATGTCGCAAAATTTTTAATGTCTACTTTAGGAGCACAGGGAGTGACCAATGCTCAGGTGGCTGAATACGCAGGTAGAATGCCTGTTTATTGGGGAGACAAACCTTTTACATCTGGACCTTGGTATTTTGGTGCAGGGATATTGTTTCTTTTCATTTTGGGATTGGTTATTGTCAATAATAGACTTAAATGGTGGATTCTTACTACAACGGTTCTCATTTTATTGCTGTCTTTCGGAAAGAACTTTACTTTAATTTCGGATTTATTCTTTGACTATTTCCCGATGTACAATAAGTTCAGGGCAGTCGAATCGATATTGGTTATTGCTGCGATCCTGATTCCATTGATGGCTGTGTTAACGTTGGATGAGTTGATTTCAAGAGCAGATAAAATTGAAAAATTGGATAAGAAAGTGCTCTATACGTTTATTGGTTTAGGTGGCATCTGTTTGCTTATTGCATTTGTGCCAGATTTATTTTTAAGCTTTAAAAATAAAGAGCATGGACAATTGGTAGAAATTTTGACACAGCAGGTTGGTGACCCGGCAGCGGCAAATCAATTGGCTAATAGTTTAATAAAAGATCGTTCAGCAGTGGCAAGCGCAGATGCTTATCGTTCTTTTGCAATCGTTTTGATTACCTTTTTAGCGGTTTGGTTTTTCATTAAGAAGAAGCTTTCAGCAAACGTCTTAATCATCGGATTGGCTGTTGTGTTCCTATTTGACCTTTGGAGTGTTGATAAACGTTTCTTAAACGATAGATCTTTTGTAGAGAAACGTTTAGCTAAGAGTCAAGCGTTTCAAGAACGAGAAGTTGATCAATTGATTCGCATGGACAAAGATTTGAGCTATCGTGTGATTGACTTAACAACAGACCCCTTTTCTGATGCCGGGGCCTCTTATTACCATAAATCTTTGGGCGGATATCATGCCGCAAAATTGATGCGCTTTCAAGAGATTCTAGAAAATCAATTTAATGGGGCAGTTAATGAAGATGTACTGGATATGTTCAATGTTCGATACGTTATTACAGGCGATCAACAAAAAGGACAACGTATCCAACGGAGAAGTTCCGCAGCAGGAAATGCTTGGTTTGTAGATCAAGTAACCTTTGTGAAAGATAATGCACAAGAGATGCAAGCAATTAGTAGTTTCAATCCATCAAAAGAAGCTTTCGTAAACGAAGAGTTTAAAAATAAGTTAGATGAAAAGCGCCTCGGTATACCTGCGAATGCCTCGATAAAATTAACGTCCTACCATCCTGATAAGATGGAGTATGAATATACATCACCAACAGATGCATTAGCGGTATTTTCAGAAGTGTACTATGAAAAGGGATGGAAAGCTTATGTTGATGGTAAAGAAGTTCCTATTATCCGTGCCGATTACATTTTGAGAGCATTGCAATTGCCTGGTGGAAATCATAAAGTTGAATTTATCTTTGATCCAGAGTCGCATAAATTGGGTGGAATACTAACACTGATTGCTTCGATAATTTTGGGAGCGGGCTTAATATTAGCAATTTACTTCTCTGTAAAAAAGGATACCAATAAAAAAGCAACGACTAAGTAGCACGTTGCTTGATAAAATTTTTCGTAAAACCTTTAAAATAACTTGAGCTGTGGGTCAGTTATTTTAAAGGTTTTTCTATGATGAGGTGTTATACCTCGTAATAGGACGGCACTTCTATGCTTTACCGTGGGGTAGCCTTTATTATTTAGCCAATCGTAATCGGGGTAGTCCTGGGCTATGTTATCCATATAATCATCGCGATAAGTCTTTGCTAATATTGAAGCTGCAGCAATGGACAAATATTTTCCATCACCTTTTACAATACAATTATGAGGAATTTCCTGATAAGGAATAAACTTATTACCATCTACTAAAATATATTCGGCCTTTATTTTTAATTGATCCAATGCACGGTGCATCGCTACATAAGAAGCCTTGTGAATGTTGATTCTATCAATTTCTTCTGCAGAAACGCTAGCTACCGCATAAGCAATAGCTTCTTTTTCAATAATATGACGCAATTGCATTCTTTTTTTTGCACTTAGCTGCTTCGAATCATTTAATACTTCGTGATGATAGTCTTTAGGGAAAATCACTGCAGCAGCAAAAACTGGCCCAGCAAGGCAACCTCTTCCCGCTTCATCACATCCAGCCTCTATGAGCTCATCTTGAAAGTACGATAATAGCATATTAATAAATTTAAGCAGCAAAAATACAATATATTATGAATAACGATACCCTCCTGATTAATATGTAGGTATTTCATATTTCCCATTGTATACGAAGAAAACTTTGAGATAGTATTTGATAAAGTAGATTTTTTAGTTTCTAAGGTCATGTTATATGTTGGTTTAAACATGATTTATTGTAACTATTATGTTAAATTTTAGTATTTACGTTTATTAACAATACTATTCTCTTTTTTTGTAAGGTTATTTTAATTCCAACTTAGGATAGGCTGTTTGTAACACCTTTGTTAGGGGTATTGGATCTTTTAAACTAACTGTAGGATCTAGAGTCGAACAACATTCAATATGTCTTGCCCTCGAAGAGGAGTATGACTTGGAATAACGGGCATTGCCCGAATAAGAAACCGATAAACACAAAAAAATGAATATAATGAGGGTAGCCTTACTATTATTTTGGAGCATGTTATTGAGCTTGGGAGCTCAGGCACAAATGAAATCTGTTCAAGGGATGTTGAAAGATGATAAAGTCCGTGTCGTGGCAGGAGCGTCAGTTAAATTAATATCGGATCAGGATTCTATGCTTACGAGTTCGTCAATTGCTGGTATTTTCATTTTTGAAAACGTTAAAGGCACAACGTTTAAAATTTCAGTATCGAATTTGGGCTTTGAAAGATTTGAACAAGAATTTACTTTTCCAGCTGGAGAAACGAAATACATTATTCCAAGTTTTACTTTGAAGCCATCGTCAGAATTATTGGAAGAAGTCGTTATAAATGGAGTGCCGACTGTAGTAGTTAAAGGTGATACTGTAGAATACACGATGAAGGACTTAAAACTTCGAGATGGATCTGTAGCAGAAGATGCTTTAAAGAAACTTCAAGGTGTTGAAGTCGATAAAGACGGAAATGTAACCGCTCAGGGAGAATCTGTAAAGCGTGTCCGTATTAATGGAAAAGATTTTTTTGGAGGAGATGTTAAAACAGCGACACAAAATTTGCCCGCCAATATTATTGAGAAAATGCAAATTGTAGATGATTACGGGGATATGGCAAATATCACCGGTAATAAGAATGGTGAGTCTGAAAAAGTGCTAAATATTGAAATTGACCCCAAATATAATAAAGGTCAAATTGCAACTTTACGAGCGGGTTATGGTACAGAGGACCGCTATCAGGCGACAGGAATGTGGACCGGTATGAAAGAAGGGGCAATGTTGTCCGTATTGGGAAATATGAATAATATCAATGCACCTTTGTTTGATTTTAGTACAAGTGGCGGTGGTGCCCGTCGTCAACAAGGTGGCGGTGGACGACGCGGTGGATTTGGAGGCAATACTACCGGTCTAACCAATACGGGGTCAATTGGAGTCAATTTTCGTCGCGATTTCAATGATAAACTAACGGTATACGGAAGCTATAGCTATGGTCATGATGACAATAATACAATTTCCCAAACGATTAACGAATATATCCTAAAAAGTGGTAACCAAATCGATAAAATTAATGCTAATTCAAATACAATCACTGGTAGTCATCGATTTGAGTCAAATATTGAATGGAAACCATCTGTCAATGATTATATCAAGATAACGCCTCAGATTGGTTATGACAAGAGAGAGATTAATAGTTTATCGCAGTCGTCAACCTATTTTGGTGAAGTTTTTAATTATTCTGAGGATGAGCGAATTTCATCTATGTCTACCGCTCCAAGGTTTGGTATCAGCGGTCTTTATAACAGGAAGCTAAATGATCGCGGCCGAAATATATTTTTTAACATGAATCTCAATAGCTCATCTACTAAAAAGGATCAGGAAAATATACTCGATCGATTGACAGCTGATGAGACGGATCCTACAGCCTCAATGGATTCATTGTACCAGCAGGCACTTCAAGAAGCAAATAACAAAAGTTGGAATGGTGGTGCATCGGTTAATTTTACTGAGCCTGTCAGTACATATGGGAAAATCGAATTAACCTATGATTTTAATAAAAATACGTATGATAATACGAATTTACAGTCGACGTTTGATGAATTTGGAGACTTGATATTAAACAAGCCTAAATTAAACTTCGATTATGACTACGACTATTCATTTACGACACATCGGATGGGTGCAAATTATGCATTCAATAATGACAAAATAAAATATTCTGTTGGAGCAGCAGTGCAACCTTCTCAGTTAAGGGGTGACGCGTATAGTTCTGCTATTCATGAGCCTATACATCGAAATTCATTTAATATAATGCCTATTGCTCGATTTGAATACAAATTTTCGCGTCAAAGTAATCTGACTTTAAATTATTCAGGTACTTCCACCGAACCTACGGTTTCTCAAATATTGCCTTTTGACATAAGTACCTATGAAACAAGCTCTATCATTGGGAATGCTGATTTGGTGCCTGAATTCACACATCAAATGAATGTGCGCTATAGGAATGGTGATTTTCAAAAAGGGAAAACATTTTTTGCCATGTTGAATGCTAACTTAACAAATGACAAGATTGTTACCTTTAGAAAACGATACCTTAGACAGGGGATTGGGATGATTCAAGATACGTATTATTTAAATGAGACTGAAGATGCAACCTATGGTTTTAATTCATTCTATCATTACGGTAGATCTTTTAAAGAAAAAACATATAATTTAATGTTTATGGGAGGTATTCGCTATAATAAAAATATCAGTTATATTTCCGAAGATTCATTAGCGCTATTTGGTGATAAAAATTATTCTAATAATTGGGTGTTTAATCAAGGTGTGATGTTCCGATACAACCCGACAGAAAAGTTAGAAATAAATCCCGGTATACGTTATGTCTATGATTACACAAAAAATTCATTGACGGGCATCGCTACCAGTGTATCTTCATGGACTCCGACGTTAATTGGGTCCGTAAATATTACTTCTTCCTTAATTTATGGGGCTGATATTTCAAAAACATTTAATAATGGGTATGCTGTAAACTCGAATCCATTTATTATTAATACCTACGTTGAACAAAAATTTTTAAAAGACAATCGAGCGACATTGCGTTTGCAGGCTTTCGATTTATTGAACCAACAGACTAATATCACAAGAACCTTAAATGAGTCTTTAATTGCTGATAGTCGTACCAATCGCTTGGGGCGGTACTTTATGCTGACATTTACCTATCGATTTGAAAAATTTGCTTTAGGTTCCCCATCAAATGATAATCGTTCTCATGGAGGAATGCGCCCACCTCGTATGTAGTAGAATTATTCGTTTTTTGAAACGAATGAACAAGCGGTTCTGGTACATCACCAGAACCGCTTGTTTTTTTAGTATCTCATCAGCGTCATTTTTTTAACGGTTTTGATTATCACTATGTTTAATTACTTATTTTTGTGATTAAAAAAATCCCTTATGCTCACATTTGAAAAATTAACACATAATAATATAGATACAATTGTTGCGATGATGCAAGATTTTTATGCGATTGACGGATATGATATTGACCCTGTTGTTAGTCGTGAAAATTTTGAAGTATTCCTTAAAGATGAAAATTTGGGACAATCGTGGTTGATCAAAGAAAATGATCTAGTACTCGGCTATATTATTGTTGTTTATTTCTTTAGCTTTGAATTTAAAGGAAGAGTAGCCCTATTAGATGAATTATACATCAGCGCTGATGCTAGAGGTAAGGGGCTAGGGAAGAAAGCGGTTCAATTTATTAAAGAATATGTACAAGAAGTAGGGTGTAAGTTAGTCTTATTAGAAGTCGAGCCTCATAATTTGCCTGCACAAAAGTTATATGAAAATCAAGGTTTTGATTTTCATCCCAGAAATATAATGCGTTATAGCATTAAAAATAATTAAAAGAATTTCCCAATTAAAATATGGAATACGAAATAATACGTCTATCCAATGGTATACGTGTGGTTTTTCAACCGCAAAATTTGCCAATTACACATGCCTGCATTTTAATTAACGCAGGTTCTAGAGATGAAGAGGAAGGTAAGTTTGGAGTTGCACATTTTATCGAACACTTACTTTTTAAAAAAACAGAGCGTCGAAGTACGAATCAGATATTAAATCATTTGGAAGCCGTTGGTGGAGATCTTAATGCTTATACAACAAAGGAATATACCTGTGTGCATGCCTCTTTTTTGACGCCATATTTAGACAAAGCTTTAGATTTATTTGAAGACATTTTTTTCCACTCTACTTTTCCGGAAGAAGAGCTTGACAAAGAGAAGTCTGTTATTGTTGATGAAATGGCTTCTTATTTGGATAGTCCCGAAGAGTCGATCGTGGATGATTTCGAAGATCTTTTATTCAAAGGGTCTGGTTTGGGACATAATATCTTAGGTTTAGAAGAACAATTATTGGCCCTTACAAAAAATGATATTCATGATTTTATCCAGTCAAATTATGACACCAATGAAATCGTCATTTCAATTACAGGTAATTATACCCTTAAGCAGGTTGAACGCCTTGCGAATAAAATCTTCGCTTCAGTTGCTGAAAATAAAATTTCTAGAGTAAGGAATGATGTAGCTCCGATTGAAGTCATGCACGTAGAAACTCCAAAACCAATCAATCAAGTACACTATATGTTAGGAGCTCACGCGTATAGCTATCTTGACGAACGTAAGACCGGACTTTTATTGCTGAATAATATGTTGGGCGGGATGGGCATGAGTTCTATATTAAATCTTTCTATTCGAGAAAAGCATGGGATAGCCTATACAATTGAATCTAATTATAGCATGTTCTCGGATTCGGGATTATTTAGTATCTATCTAGGCACCGATGAAGAAAAGATAGAGAAGGCGAAGAAATTAGTTTTTAAAGAGCTAAACAAGCTGTGCGAAAAAGAAATGACTGCAGGGACGTTGCAAAAAGCAAAACGTAAATTCATTGGACAGATTGCACTTTCAGAAGAAAATAGAATGAGTATGATTATTGCCGCAGCAAAGAATGTGATGGATTATAATCATATTATTGAATTGGATGTGATAATAGAGAAAATAAAAATAATCTCGGCACCTGATTTATTGCAGATTTCAAGAGATATTTTTGATCCGTCTCGTATGACATCCTTAAGTTTTGTTCCTGAGGATTAAATTTAGAGGTTAGAATCCGGATATATGGAGAGGTTCTTTAAAGCGTAAAGAGGCACTCATAGATTTTATATTCAACGCAATGTTTTGTATATAAAATACAATTTATATAAGTTTGTGCATTAGAATAGATAATTTTAAATATGAAAATAGCATATGTATTTCCTGGTCAAGGAGCCCAATTCGTTGGAATGGGTCAAGACCTCTATAATCTGAATGAAGAAACTAAAGCTTTATTTAAAAAAGCAAATGATATATTGGGATTTCGTATTACAGATATCATGTTTACGGGAACGGATGAACAATTGAAACAAACGAACGTTACACAACCCGCGATATTTTTACATTCTGTGATTTTAGCGAAAGCTTTAGGTGAACAATTCAAACCAGACATGGTCGCAGGACACTCTTTAGGGGAGTTTTCGGCATTAGTTTCTGCTGGTGCTTTATCGTTTGAAGATGGCTTGAAATTAGTGGCACAACGTGCAAATGCTATGCAAAAAGCATGTGAATTAGAGCCTTCTACTATGGCCGCTATTTTAGGGTTAGAAGATCGTGTGGTAGAAGAAATTTGTGCCCAGGTAGATGATGTCGTTGTAGCAGCAAATTACAATTGCCCTGGTCAGTTGGTGATTTCTGGATCTATTGCCGGTGTGGATAAGGCTTGTGCACTATTGACAGAGGCTGGAGCTAAACGTGCTTTAAAATTAAATGTAGGTGGTGCATTCCATTCCCCATTGATGGAACCTGCTAAGATTGAATTGCAGGCTGCTATTGAAGCAGTTGAAATAAAAGTACCTACCTGCCCGATCTATCAAAATGTAGATGCGAAACCATATCGTGATGCCGAAACAATTAAGAAGAATTTAATTGCTCAGTTAACAGGTGCTGTGAGATGGACCCAAACCGTTCAAAACATACTTGCAGACGGTGCAGAGGCATTTGTCGAAGTCGGCCCAGGTAATGTATTACAAGGGTTGGTGAAGAAGGTAAATCGCCAAGTACAGACTTCTGCAGCTAGTATTGCTGAATAAGGAATGTAGGAACAAATAGAATATTTACAAAAAAGGAGGTCAACGCTGACCTCCTTTTTTATTTTTTATAGACCGAATGCGGTCTTTATTTTATCAATATAATCAAGTTTTTCCCATGTAAATAGTTCAACTTCAACTACTTTTTTCTCACCATTAGAGTTTTCAAATTCTTTGATTACTTTTTTAGGAGTTCTTCCCATATGACCATAAGCTGCGGTTTCAGAATAGATAGGGTTTCTAAGGCCTAACCTTGTTTCGATACCATAAGGAGTCATGTCAAATATTTCAGATATTTTAGAAGCGATCTGGCTATCATCAATAGCTAATTTGCTCGTTCCATAAGTGTTAACATAAATTCCCATTGGATCTTTTACACCTATTGCATATGAAATCTGAACTAAAATTTCATCCGCAATACCAGCTGCAACTAAATTTTTAGCAATATGACGTGTCGCATAAGCTGCAGAACGGTCTACTTTTGATGGGTCTTTTCCGGAGAAAGCTCCACCACCATGTGCACCCTTACCACCATAGGTATCAACAATGATTTTCCGTCCAGTTAAGCCTGTATCACCGTGAGGCCCACCAATAACGAATTTACCTGTTGGGTTGATATGAAATTTGATTTCATCATTAAACAAATCTTGAAGCTCAGGTTTCAATTGTGCTTTAACCCTTGGTATTAAGATGTTTTTGATGTCAGCTGTAATTCTTTCACGCATTTCTTCTTCTGTAGAGAAATCGTCATGCTGCGTAGAGATTACAATAGTATCGATTCGAGACGGTTTATGATCTTCTGTATATTCTAGTGTTACTTGAGATTTAGCGTCGGGACGTAAATAGGTGATTTCCTTGTTCTCACGACGTAATGCCGCTAGCTCAAATAGCAAACGATGTGATAAATCTAATGCTAGAGGCATGTAGTTATCGGTTTCATTACTTGCATAACCAAACATAATCCCTTGATCGCCTGCTCCTTGGTCTTGTTTAGATTTGCGATCCACACCCTGGTTAATATCTGCTGATTGCTCATGAATTGCAGATAATACACCACACGAGTTCGCTTCAAACATATATTCTGATTTGGTATAACCAATTCTTTCAATTACAGATCGTGTGATTTTCTGGACGTCTAGATATATTTTTGATTTCACTTCTCCCGCCAGTACAACTTGTCCAGTTGTCACTAAAGTTTCGATTGCGACACGCGCATCTTCGTCCCAAGCTAAAAAATTGTCAATCAATGCATCTGAAATTTGATCAGCAATTTTGTCTGGATGTCCTTCTGAAACAGATTCGGACGTAAATAAGTAAGCCATATTACCTTTTTTAATATTATAAAGGATTTGCGGTGGAGAGGATGCTACAATAGAAAAGTGCTAAATAGCCTAGCTATATGATGGTTTTAGCACTTTTTTACTGTGGTTGCAATCTCCTGTTATATTCTCATTCAGAATAAACTACGCAAATCAGTCCACATTTTTTATTGTCGATACAAAACTACAATACTTTCTGTTAAGATTAAAGATTTCTTGCACAATTGTTTTAAAATTACCGAGGAAGACAAGACATCTTTAAGAATTTTGACATTGTTTTAAGAAATTAGTGAATTACTGTATATTTGGTCTATGGGAGAACGTAGACAGATACTGTTTGTTATCAATCCTATTTCTGGAGGGAAGAGTAAAACATCCTTCAAGAAACAGGTTTTGGATGTGCTTGATATGCAGAAGTTTGATCCTACTTTTCAGGAAACTTCATATGCAAATCATGCTTATGAAATTGGTTTGCGCGCTGTCAAGGAAAAGTATGATGCAGTAATTGCAGTTGGGGGGGACGGTACAATAAATGAGCTTGGCTCTGCTTTAGCGGAAAGTGGTATCCCTTTAGGGATTGTTCCGGAAGGTTCGGGTAATGGGCTTGCGTTATATTTAGGTATTCCTCTAAATGAGACGGCAGCTATTCGCAGAATCAATCGATTTGAATTTGTAGAGGTTGATTGCGGTACGATTAACGATAGAAAATTTTTTAATATCGCCGGATTAGGCTTTGATGCCTCAGTAAGCGAAAATTTTGCCAATGAAAATATACGCGGCCCTTTGGGCTATTTGAAATCAGCAATAAACGTATTAAGTAAATATAAACCTAGCGATTATAAACTTTGGATAGATGGTAAGGAGTATGAGCGTAAGGCATTTATGATTTCTGTAGCAAATTCTCCGCAATATGGTAATAACGCATATATTGCTCCTCAGGCATCCGTTAATGACGGGATTTTAGATGTGTGTATTGTGCATCAATTTCCGCTTTATATTTTGCCTAAAATGTTATTTCATCTCTTTAATAAATCGGCAGATCAGTCGGATTATGTGGAGATAATACCAGGAAAAAATATTAGAATAGAAGCGGTAGAAAATTCGATTGTTCATATTGATGGTGAGCCAGTTGACTTAGGGGATTGTCTCGATATTGGAATTATTCCAAAGGCATTAAAAGTTATTTGTTAAATTAAAGTTATGACTAAAAGTAAGAAACAGCAGTTTGAGGGCGTTGTATATTCAACTGATAGTAGTTTTGAATATCAGTTTTCAGACGAAATTGAAAACCTGGAGACACTTCCTAATCAACAGCAGCAACTTAAAGTTCAGTTGGATCGTAAAATGCGGAAAGGGAAGATTGTGACGTTAGTTACCGGTTATAAAGGTAAACAGGAAGATCTGGAAGCCTTAGGAAAATTACTAAAGCAAAAGTGTGGGGTAGGAGGAAGTGCTAAGGATGCAGAGATTATAATTCAAGGAGACTTTAAACAAAAAATAGCCGACTTGTTACTTTCCGAAGGATACAAAGTGAAATTGGTTGGAGGATAGTATTGGCATATTTTAAGCTAAAATTCGTTTTATCTGGCAGCTGAGTCTATTGTAAATGGTTGAAGATTAATCGATAATCATTGTTTAAACTTTGAAGAATTGGTTTGTTTGATATAGGTAGAGGTGAGTGAGCGGTTACTTGAATTTGCAATTAAATCGTTCGTTTTCTTGCATATCAAAAAAAAAATGGTTTTCATTGTAAAATATTTATTGCTTTGTTCTGAAAGGAGCATGACAGTATTGCTAAAAAAAGTCGGAACCGCTGAGGTGATAACTGAATATTAAGAGATTGTAAAGAGAATATGAACTATCTTTTATATTTCTAATATATTTCGCTTTAACATTTTAAATATAGCATAAAAGACTATATTTGCTTGACAAATTTTAAAACGATACCATTACAAAAGCATATAATTAAAAAAAACATATTATATTTAACAACAGTAAAAAACTAAAAAATTAGAAAAATGGCAAACGCACCTAAAACAAGTCCTGCTGCAAAACAAGAGAGCAATAATTCAGGTTCTTTCTTTGCACAAGCTGCAATTATCATTTGTTTCATTCTCGGTTACCTATTATGGAAATTTGTGATGGGTAGTCCTTCAAACTTTATTGAAGGTAATCCAGAGAACCAACCTTTACCAGGTAACTATATGGGTATGGTTTATCACGCAGGTGCTGTAGTGCCGGTTTTAATAGGCTTATTCTTAATGGTATGGGTGTTCTCTATTGAGCGTTTCATCGTAATTGGAAAAGCTTCTGGAACAGGAAATGTTGGTAATTTCGTAAGAAAAGTACAAGTATTAATTAACGGTGGTAATTTGGATTCAGCTATTGCTGAGTGTGACAAACAAAAAGGTTCTGTTGCAAACGTTATCAAAGCTGGTTTAGTGAAATACAAAGAAGTTTCTGTTGATACCGCTGTTGATACAGAGAAAGCAACAATTGCAATTCAAAAAGAAATCGAAGAGACTACAGCATTAGAAATGCCGATGTTAGAGAAAAACTTAAACGTTATCGCTACATTAGTTTCTATCGGTACATTAGTAGGTTTATTAGGTACAGTAACAGGTATGATCAAGGCCTTCAGTGCATTGGCAGCAGGTGGTAGTCCTGACTCAGCTAAATTAGCAAATGGTATTTCTGAGGCCCTAATCAATACAGCAACAGGTATCGGTACGTCAACAATTGCGATTGTTATGTACAATATCTTGACTGCTAAAATTGATAAATTAACATATTCAATCGACGAAGCTGGTTTCTCAATCGTACAAACATACGCTGCGAACCACAAATAGTAATTTTATGATCTTTGAAATTATTTTTTATGGAATAATAGTTTCGACTGCATCATATATTAAAGAGATTGAATAATTAATTTATAAAGAAGTTTAAAATGGGTAAAGCAAAAATAAAAAGAGCCAGTACATCCATTGATATGACCGCGATGTGTGACGTATCATTCTTGCTTCTTACATTCTTCGTATTGACATCAACGGCAAAACAACCTGAAGCATTTGAGGTTGATACGCCAGCGTCTACAACGAAAGATAAATTACCAGATTCCAACGTGGCTATTATCACGGTTGGCGACAACGGTAAAATATTCTTCGGTACAACAGATCGGGATGTTAGGGTTAAGACTTTAGAGAAAATGTCGACACGATACGGCTTGAAGTTTTCTCAACAAGATTATGACCAATTTGCGTTAATGGAAAATGTTGGAACACCAATGAAAACAATCAAGCAGGTTTTGGCAATGGAGCCGAGCCAACGTCTTGCCCCAGGTATTCAGAATGGTGTTCCTGTAGATAGTACAGAAACATTGTCGAATGAATTATACCATTGGGTACAAACCGCACGTTTAGCTGCTGCAGAATTGAATAAGGAAAAGGAAAATAACAAAAATTTTGTTGATCCAGGACCATTGAAAATTGCTATTAGAGCTGATGCTGCGGAGAAGTTTCCTTCAATTAGTGCTATAATCGAAACATTACGTAATCAGAAGCAAAATAAATTCAGTTTCATTACTGGTTTACGTGCAGAAGATAAATAATGTTGATTTAATAAAAACAAATAAATGGCAGAATTAAATCAAGACAGTGGTAAGGGCGGAAAAGGCGGAAAAGTAAGAGCTAAGAAAAACGGTGGTAAAGTCGATTTGACAGCCATGGTAGATTTAGCATTCTTATTGATTACCTTCTTCATGTTGACTACGTCTTTAAATAAACCACAAGCAATGGACGTTGCTTGGCCTGATAAAAATAAAATTAAAGATGAACAGTCTGATATATTAACTGCAGATAATCGTTCAGTAACAATTTTATTAGGGTCTGACAACAAAGTTTCTTGGTATTATGGACAAATAAATGCACCAATAGAAGGTCCTACGGTTACAGGGTTCGGCGCAGCTGGAATACGTAAAGCTTTGATTGAGAAAAAAGCTTATGTTCCTCGTGTTGCAGGCGGAAAAGATGTAATCGTAATTATCAGGCCTAGTGATATGTCTACGCAGAAAGATCTTGTTGATATTCTTGACGAGATGAAGATTGTAGATATTAAACGCTATATGATTGCGAAAATCAGTCCTGAAGAAATAGATGTTTTAAAACGTGATAATATTTATAATGACTAAGTTAGTTATTATAGAAATCGCGAAAACTATAGAAATATGATTGGGTCAAAATTAGATATTTTTAAAAAGGAATGGCTTGATGTAGTATTTCAAGGCAGAAACAAGGAGTATGGAGCTTATGAGCTTCGTAAACTTGCTCCTAAGGCTACCAACATTGGTTTGTTGGCAGTTGTAGTTGCCGTAGTACTATTGAGTCTTCTTAGATTATTCGGAGGTAGCCTATTTCCTGATAAACCTATTGAAGCCGCTCCAGTTATTACTGAAGTGACTCTAGAGGATTTGGAGGAGATTAAACCACCTGAGCCAGAAGAAGAAGAACCTCTTCCGATTGAGGAAGAAAAGCCTCAACAGGTAGCAATGGATATACCAAAAGAAGATTTGGTACGTTTTCCAGAGCCTAAAGTAGCGCCAGCAGCTCAAGTGAAAGAAGAAGTTGCTGCTCAAGACGAATTCAAGGATGATAAAAAAACTCCAGCGCGTATTACTTTAAAGGGTAGTGCAGCAGGTTCTTCAGTAGCAAGAGGTGAATTTGGAACGAAAAAGCAAGATGGTGCTATCACTGGTGTTGCTAAAGGAGATCCAAATGGTGATCCTGATGGATTGATTTCTTTTACCTCGGTAGAAGTGCAACCTGAACCTCCTGGAGGGATGGCAGCATTTATGAAATGGGTAGGTGCTACTTATGAGTATCCAGCTGCTGCATTGGAAAATGGAATCAACGGTGTAGTAGAAGTTTCTTTTGTAGTCGAAAAAGATGGTCAGTTAACAGATATAAGTGTTAAACGAGATCTTAAATACGGCGCAGGAGATGCAGCTGTTAGATTATTGAAAAAAGCGAAGAAATGGAGACCAGGAGTTCAAAATGGTCGTCCGGTACGTGTGGCTTACACATTGCCGATTCGTTTAAGCATTAATAATTAATGGCGAATCTTAATTCAAATAATACAAATTACAGACAGAAATCGCCTCTAAAGCGATTTCTGTCCATTTTGGGACTATTTATGTTCGGCCTCTATTTTTCGTTAGGCCTATTGGTTATTTTTTGGAAAGATTTCCCTTTGGAAATCAACCCTATGTATAGAACCTTATTTGGTGTAGTCCTTATTGTCTATTCTTTTCTACGTTTTGTTAGATTGTGGTTCAATAATTTTAAGTAATCAATTTTCTATATTTTCACCAGTTTATTTATTGTAATATGAAAAGCAGCTTAAAAATAACGCTATTCTCCATTTTAGGGATTTCAATTTTAGTTAGTTGTAATCATAAAAATAAACAAGAGCATAACGCTCCAAGTCAAGATATTCTTCGTGGTAAGGTTAATATCCTTGTAGATGAAACTGTATACCCTATTATTAAGGAGCAAGTTGAGGTTTTTCAAAGCTCCTATTCCGATGCGACAATTGAATTATTAGCTAAGCCCGAAATTAAAGCTATCAATGCTTTATTGGCTGATACGGCAAACATTATTATTTTGACCAGAAAGCTAACCGAAGCAGAAGGACAGAGTTTTAAGAATCGTCAAATTATACCAAAAGAGTATCAAATTGCAACGGATGCTGTTTCTTTAATAAATAATATTGGTGATGCAGATACTACCATTACACTTTCCGACGTTAAGTCATTGTTAAACGGTGGTTTAAAGGGTAAGTATAAAGTTGTATTTGATAATGCTAATTCCAGTACGTTACGGTTTCTAAAAGAATATTTATCGGTAGAAAAGATTGATCCATCAGCAATTTCAGCACTTGACAATAACGAAGAAGTGATTAAATATGTCAGTGAAAATAAAGGTACAATCGGTATTGTCGGATACAATTGGATTTTGGAATTTGCTCAAAAAAAATCAAATTTATTGAATAAAATTCGTACATTGAGCGTTGAAAATGCCTTAGGGGATAAGAAAGATGGTTTATTTTATAAACCATCCCAGTCTAATCTGTCTTTAGGCCTTTATCCTTTTTCGAGACCCATTTATGTGTTGAATTATCAACCAAACATAGGCTTAGGCGTAGGATTTAGTGCATTTTTAAAGGGTGATCGCGGACAGCGAATCGTTTTAAAATCGGGATTATTGCCCGCGACGATGCCAGGACGGGAAATAGTTCTTAGAGAAGAAAATAGTTTAAAATAAAATATAAAAAAGTACAACAATAGATTATGACAAACAGTAAATTATTATTTAGTCTGTTATTAGCAGGTTCTGTTGGCACTGCAAGTGCACAAAGTTTAAAGGATGCTAGAGCGGCTATCGAAACAGAAAACTACGGTAAAGCAAAAACAATTTTGCAACAATTAGTAAGTAAACAAGCTAAAGTTGGTGATAATTACTTCTATTTAGGTCAAATTTATTTGGTTAACGATAAAGCCGATTCAGCTGCGATTATGTTTAATCAAGGTTTAGCCGCTGATCCAAAATCTTTAATCAATAATGTTGGTTTAGGCTATATTGATTTATTGAAAAAGGATAAGGCAGCAGCAGAGTCTAAATTTTCAGCAGCAAACGCTAATCTTAAGAAAAAAGATTATGAAGAGTTGTTGGAAATCGGCCGTGCTTATATCAAGGCTCCAGAGCCAGACTATGCTAAAGCATTGGATTATCTAACGCAGGCAAAAGCTAAAAACACAAAGGATGCAGCGATTCCATTAGCGTTAGGGGATGCGTATAGAGGTTTAAAAGAAGCAAGTAGCGCTTATACAAGTTATAGTGATGCTATCGAATTAGACCCTAATTCAAACCGTGCTAAAATCGGTCTAGCAACTATCGTTCGTGGAGCTCAAGCCTTTGATGAGGCGGTAGCTCAATTAACGGCAATTACAACAGAGTCCCCAGATTATGCTCCAACTTATCGTGAGCTTGCGGAAACCTATAATATGTGGTCGAAAGCTCCGGGTACTTCTGAAGAGAAATATGTTGAGTTGAATAAAAAAGGTGTTGAGCAATATAAAAAGTATTTAGAAGTAAACGGTGATAATTCTTTGGAAGCAAAGATTCGTTATGCAGATTTCTTAGTATATGCAAGACAGTATGATGAATTAGGTGCTGTATCTGAAGAGTTAGCTTTAAATCCAGATGTAGATCCAAAAATCTATCGTTATTTAGCATACAATGCTTTTAGAAATAAAGAATATTCGAAAGCATCTGAAAATTTAGAAAAAATGTTTGCGAAGATGGATACATTACGCGTTATTCCATTGGATAACATGTATGCAGGTCTATCGGATGTAGCCAATAATAAAGTTGAATCTGGTATTGTTTTTATCCAAAAAGCGATTGATCAGGATAAAGAGTTATTAGCAGAGGTTGCAGAAACAGCATTTGCAAAATATCAAGATCAAGAGACTGCTACAGCAGTAGCATTATTTGAAATCATTGCTAAATACCCAGATACGGATTACTATTTTGATTCAAACTATTATGCTGGAGAAGGTAATTATCAAATCGGTTTCAAAAAAGATCAAGAGAGTAAAGATGAAGAAGGTAATGTGATCAATCAAGCATTACGTGATGAGGCAATTGCTAACTTGGTGAAAGCACAAGCAGATTTGAGTGTTATCGAAAATGCAACTAAACCAGAAGTATTGGATAAATACTTGGTTTCAGCTCTTTATTACAAAGCATTTGCTTCTTTGACGGCTGATAATTTAGTTGAACCTAAAGGCGATTTCGTAGCTCCTTTCGAGAAGTTGATCGTAACAATCAATGAAAGAGGTACACAAGAAAAGAATAAAGCATATTTAGTAGATGCTAACACTTATATCGGTTTTTACCACTACTTCAAAAATGATGTAGCAAAGGCAAAAGCTAGTTTTCAAGAAGTATTAAAATTAGATCCTGAAAATGAAAGTGCTATCACTTATTTGGATGCTTTAAAATAAGCTTGTTAATTTTTACAAAAAGGGGGAAACATTTGTTTCCCCCTTTTTTGTTTTTACCTGATTTTTTGCTAAATTTAGGTTTTACCAATATAAACATTTTGATATGGAGCAAGTTAGTGCTAGTGCACCTATTGACTATTTGCCAATTTTATTTCAATTCATTGTTGCTGCTGGATTCGGTATCGGCACAATCATCATTACGCATTTAATTGGACCCAAAGTTAGGACAGAAAATAAATTGAGTTCATTCGAGTCTGGTATCGAAGTTATCGGTAATGCCAGGCAGCCATTTTCAATCAAATATTTTCTTGTTGCGATTCTCTTTGTGATTTTTGATGTAGAGGTTATATTCATGTATCCTTGGGCTGTAAATTTTCGAGAATTTGGTTTTGAAGGCTTAATTCAAATGTTTCTCTTCATGGGGATGTTGCTTTTGGGCTTTATCTACGGGATTAAAAAGAAGGCATTAAACTGGGATTAGAATTGTTCTAAATTATGCTAAATGCTTGGTATTTACCAAGAAAATGTTAGTTTTGATATGTGCGAAGGCACGCAACTATAAACCACTTTAAATTATATTTTCCATGAGCGACATTAAGTTGGCCAAAGCACCCGCGGGTGTAGAGGGCGCTGGTTTTTTTGCCACGAGTTTAGATAAAGTGATTGGTTTGGCGCGTTCAAATTCTTTATGGCCATTACCTTTTGCAACTTCTTGTTGTGGGATCGAGTTTATGGCTACGATGGGTTCAACTTACGATTTGGCCCGTTTTGGTGCTGAGCGTCCGAGTTTCTCTCCTCGTCAAGCAGATATGTTGTTGGTTATGGGCACTATCGCAAAAAAAATGGCTCCAGTCTTAAAGCAAGTATATATACAAATGGCCGAACCACGCTGGGTAATAGCAGTTGGCGCCTGTGCATCTAGTGGCGGTATTTTCGATACTTATTCTGTTTTACAGGGAATAGACGAAATAATCCCCGTAGATGTATATGTACCAGGTTGCCCGCCAAGACCAGAAGCGATATTAGACGGGGTTTTACGTTTGCAAGATATTGTAAAGAATGAATCCTTAAATAGAAGAAACACGCCTGAATATCGCGCGTTATTAGAAAAATATGGAATAGAAACTTATGGATAAGTTAGAAAACACCTCTTTGTGGGAAAAATTGGCAACTAAATTTGGAAGTGATGTTTCACAGGTTGCAGACGGATATGATCTGTTAACGATTCATGTTGAAGTGGAAGCCATTACAGCTGTTCTAATTTTTTTAAAACAAGATGAGGATTTAAGATTTATTCATTTGACAGATATTACGGCGGTTCATTATCCCCTACAAGTAAAGGCTTTTGAAATCGTCTATCATGTGCATAGTTTGGTTCATAATATACGTATTCGCGTCAAGGTTCAGGTTGCTGGGGTTGATCCAGAGATTCCAACAGCAACTACCATTTGGAAAGGAGCCAATTGGATGGAGCGGGAAACATATGATTTTTATGGGATTCGTTTTTTAGGTCATCCAGATTTGAGACGCATTTTAAATGTGGACGATATGGAAGTCTACCCGATGCGGAAAGAGTATCCTTTAGAAGACCCCAATAGGGTCGACAAAAAAGATCTTTATTTTGGACGTTAAAACTAAAAAAGTAAACCAGTTATGAACGATTTTATTAGCAATATATCTCCCAATAAACCTGTATACGACGATAATGACCCACAAGATGAGTTGATCACCTTAAATATTGGACCAACACATCCTGCAACACATGGTGTGTTTCAAAATGTGGTTCAAATTGATGGAGAACGTATCGTGAGTGGGGTTTCAACAATCGGTTATATTCATCGAGCTTTTGAAAAAATTGCAGAGCATAGACCCTTCTATCAAATAACACCGCTAACGGATCGATTGAATTATTGTTCAGCTCCCATCAATAATATGGGTTGGCACATGACCGTGGAGAAGCTTTTGAAAATAGAGATTCCAAAACGGGTACAGTACATGCGTGTAATCGTGATGGAATTGGCTCGGATCGCAGATCATATTATCTGCAACGGTATTCTTGGTGTTGATACAGGTGCATTCTCCGGTTTCTTATATTTGATGCAAGAGCGGGAGTTTATCTATGAGATTTTTGAAGAGATATGTGGTGCACGTTTAACCACTAATATTGGTCGAATAGGGGGCTTTGAAAGAGATTTTAATGACATTGCTTTTGCAAAAATTGCTGAATTTTTGAAAAGATTCCCACCAGTTCTGACCGAGTTTACGGAGTTGTTTGATCGTAATCGCATTTTTATAGAGCGTACTTCGGGCATTGCTGCAGTTACACCGGAAGAGGCAATAGATTATAGTTGGTCAGGCCCAATTTTACGGGCGACAGGTATTGATTATGATGTTCGGGTACAAAATCCTTACTGCTCTTATGAAGAGTTTGATTTCGACGTTCCAGTAGGAACGAAAGGTGATGTATATGATCGCTACATGGTGCGTAATGAAGAAATGTGGCAATCCTTACGGATTATAGAACAAGCATTGGAAAAAATAGAAAAAGAACCCAAGGGTATTTTCCATGCCGATGTACCAGAATTCTACTTACCTCCAAAAGAACAGGTTTATACGAATATGGAGGCGCTGATCTATCATTTTAAAATTGTGATGGGAGAAGTCGATACGCCTAAGGCAGAAGTTTACCATGCAGTGGAAGGAGCCAATGGAGAGTTGGGGTTTTACTTGGTTCACGATGGAGGACGCACTCCTTATCGTTTACACTTTAGGAGACCGTCCTTTATAAATTATCAAATGTTTGCTCCGATGAGTGCAGGAATGTTGCTGTCGGATGCTATACTAAATATGAGTAGTCTTAACGTTATTGCAGGAGAATTAGATGCTTAGTGTCAAAAACAATGAAGTTGTTGAATTTTCTTCAACATTGCTAAATCAATTTGCTGATATAGTCGGACGTTTTCCAGAAGGAAGGCAGAAATCAGCATTGTTACCTATACTGCATTTGGTGCAAGCTGAATTCGGTTGGTTAAGTCCCGACGCGATGAATAAAGTGGCTTATTATTTAAGTATTGAGCCTATAGAAGTATTTGAGGTTGCTACTTTTTACACGATGTACCTCTTGCAGCCACAAGGTAAATATGTGCTGGAAGTATGTCGTACAGGTCCCTGCTGTTTGGTAGGTGCCGAGGGAATCATGGCACATCTTGAGCATAAACTAGGTGTTAAAGAAGGTGAAGTTACACCAGACGGTTTATTCTCTTGGAGAGGTGTGGAGTGCCTCGCTGCTTGCGGCTATGGCCCCGTGCTACAGATAGGTCCAGCGTATACTTTTTATGAGAATTTGACAGCAGATAGTGTCGACCAATTAATAGATGATTTAAGCTCAAAAACGATTTAATATGGCACGTAAACTTTTGTTAACGCATATAGATGTTCCAGGGATTCAAACTTTTGATGTTTACCGTCAAAATGGAGGTTATCGTTCGGTGGAAAAAGCACTCAAAACAATGTCTCCAGATGATGTAGTCGAAGAAGTTAAAAAATCAGGTCTCAGAGGAAGGGGAGGAGCAGGTTTTCCGACAGGCATGAAGTGGAGTTTCTTAGCTAAACCAGAAGGTGTTCCTCGTTATCTCGTCTGTAATGGCGATGAATCTGAACCTGGGACATTTAAGGATCGTTTTTTAATGACGCATATTCCTCATGCCCTGTTAGAAGGTATGATCGTTTCCAGTTATGCATTAGGTGCTCATACGTCTTACATTTATGTGAGAGGAGAAATGATGCCACAGATTCGTATTCTGGAACGTGCCATACAGGAAGCGAAAGCCGCAGGGTTTCTAGGTAAAAATATATTGGGTTCGGGTTATGATTTGGAAATTTATGTTCAACCAGGAGCAGGAGCTTATATCTGTGGTGAAGAAACGGCCTTATTAGAATCCTTAGAAGGTAAAAGAGGTAATCCAAGAATAAAGCCACCTTTTCCCGCTATAGCAGGATTATATGGGTGTCCTACGGTTGTGAATAATGTTGAATCGATTGCAGCAACTGTTCCTATAATCAATGATGGTGGAGAAGAATATGCAAAGATCGGTATTGAGCGGAGCACAGGAACTAAGTTGATTTCCGCAAGTGGAAATTTGGTGAAACCTGGTGTATATGAGATTGAATTGGGTCTTCCAGTGGAAGAGTTCATTTATTCGGACGAATATTGTGGAGGTATCGCCAATGGTAAAAAAATGAAAGCTGTGGTCGCAGGCGGTTCATCTGTTCCTATTTTACCGGCCAATTTGATTTTGAAAACCGCAAATGGCAATAACCGTTTGATGACCTATGAATCATTGGCTGATGGAGGATTCCAAACAGGATCTTCTATGGGTTCTGGTGGGTTTATCGTTTTTGATGAAGATCAATGTATTGTGCGCAATACTTGGAATTTCAGTCGTTTTTACCATCATGAGAGTTGTGGTCAATGTTCTCCTTGTCGCGAGGGAACCGGCTGGATGGAGAAGGTGTTGCATAAGATAGAAAATGGACATGGTGATCTGTCCGATATAGAATTGCTTTGGGATATCCAAAGGCGTATAGAAGGAAATACCATATGTCCTTTAGGAGATGCAGCAGCATGGCCTGTGGCAGCTGCTATTCGTCATTTCAGAGATGAGTTTGAATGGCATATCAAGCATCCAGCGGATGCTTTGATACGTAATTATGGATTGGCACATTATGCGGATCCTTTAGTACCGGTTGTTTCTTAATTAGATTGTGGTTTACGAGATACGAAGATGGCAGAAGAGGTAAAATTAAAAGTTATTATAGATGGTATTCCTGTTGAAGTAGCACCAGGGACAACAATTTTGAATGCGGCACGCCAAATTGGTGGGGACATTGTTCCTCCAGCCATGTGTTACTACTCTAAATTGGAGGGTACAGGAGGTAAATGCCGTACTTGCTTAGTCAAAGTGTCAAAGGGATCTGAAAAAGACCCTCGTCCTATGCCCAAATTGGTGGCATCCTGTCGAACAACTGTTATGGATGGGATGGAAGTCGAGAATATTACTTCCCCTGATGTTGTGGATGCACGTAAGGCTATTGTCGAGATGTTGCTCATCAACCATCCATTGGATTGTCCCGTGTGTGATCAAGCTGGAGAATGTAAGTTGCAAGATTTAGGTTTTGAGCATGGTTCTGCCCAGACCCGTTATGAGTTTGATAGAAGAACGTTTGAACGGGTCGATATCGGAGATAAAATACAGTTGCATATGAACCGCTGTATTTTATGTTATCGTTGTGTATTTGTCGCCGATCAGATTACAGACAAACGTGTACACGGTATTATTGGACGTGGAGATCATTCCGAAATTTCGACCTATATCCAGAATGTAGTTGAGAATGACTTCTCGGGGAATGTAATTGACGTATGTCCAGTGGGGGCGTTGACGGATAGAACTTTCCGCTTTAAGAATCGGGTTTGGTTTACAAAACCCGTTGATGCACATCGTGATTGTCCTACTTGTTCGGGCAAAGTGACCCTATGGTATAAAGGGGCAGATGTGATACGGGTGACTGCACGTAAAGATGAGTATGGAGAGGTTGAGGAGTTTATCTGTAATACCTGCCGCTATGATAAAAAGGAAACCCGAGATTGGAAATTGGAAGAACCAACTCCAATCAACGACCAATCCGTTATTGCATCCAATCATTACACACGCTTTAATCCACCAGCTGTTATCGAACTCGATCCCGTATTGCAGGAACAAAATTTAGAACAATTGGCTAGAACAGAAAAATTGAAATAATATGGAGTGGTCATTTGTCATAGAAAAATTCGCCCTAGTAACCCTAGTTTTTGTGATCACACTAGTGATTGCCATGTACTCTACTTTGGCGGAACGTAAGATAGCTGGTTTTATGCAAGATCGTTATGGTCCAGATCGTGCGGGTATTTTCGGATTATTACAACCATTATGTGATGGAGGTAAGTTTTTCTTTAAAGAAGAGATTATTCCAGCAGGAGCACATAAAACATTATTTATTCTAGGACCGACAATAGCGATTATCACGGCCTGTGTTAGTTCTGCAGTGATTCCTTGGGGACAATCGTTGACCATTGGCGATCGTGTCATATCGTTGCAAGTTGCAGATGTGAATGTGGGTATCCTGTACATGTTTGGTGTTATAGCGCTGGGCGTATACGGCATCATGTTGGGGGGATGGGCGTCGAATAATAAATTCTCCCTAATGGGTGCTATTCGTGCTGCATCACAGAGTATCAGCTATGAAATTGCCATGGGTTTATCGATTATCGCATTATTAATGATCACCGGGTCTCTTTCATTGAAAGAGATTGTCGCGCAACAGTCTGGTTTTGTGAATTGGAATATTTGGTATCAGCCATTGGGTTTTATCATCTTTATGGTATGTGCCTTCGCAGAGTGTAACCGTGTTCCTTTTGACTTGCCTGAATGTGAGACTGAATTAGTCGGGGGCTATCATACCGAATATTCGTCTATGAAATTGGGACTCTACATGTTTTCCGAATATATCAATATGTTCGTCTCCTCAGCGTTAATGGCGTCTCTATATTTTGGAGGGTATAATTTTCCTTTTATGAATGACTTAGGTCTTTCGGAAAATTGGATTACGATATTAGGAGTATTGGCCTTCTTTATTAAAATATTTGCTTTTATCTTCTTCTTTATGTGGGTACGTTGGACTTTACCGCGTTTCCGTTATGATCAGTTGATGAATCTAGGGTGGAAGATGTTGATCCCCTTAGCTATCGCGAATATTGTTTTGACAGGAATTATTACATTGATTAAGGATACATATTTTTCATAGAAGGGAACAGTTATGCAACCATTAAGTAATAGAAAAAAAGTATTAGACCAAAAACCGATGAACTTTATGGAGCGGATTTATTTTCCTGCTATCATAAAAGGTTTATCGATTACTTTGAGACATTTTTTTAAGAAAATACCGACCATTAAATATCCGGAGGAGCAGCGACCATATTCTAAGAATTTTAGAGGGCAACATTCGTTGAAGCGTGATGAAGAGGGACGAGAGCGTTGCACAGCCTGTGGGTTATGTGCGTTATCCTGCCCTGCAGAAGCCATCACGATGATAGCTGCAGAACGTACAAATGAAGAGAAGCATTTGTACCGAGAGGAAAAGTATGCAGCAGTATATGAAATCAATATGCTCCGTTGCATCTTTTGTGGCTTATGTGAAGAAGCCTGTCCTAAAGAAGCCATTTATTTGGACGGCCCACATGTGACGGCCGATTATCTCCGTAAAGATTTTATTTACGGGAAAGATAAATTGGTAGAACCAAAATTTGATATTACAAAATTGAATAGTTAACCAAAAATCTATGACTGTTTTTTATTTAGTTGCCTTTCTATCGCTATTTTTCGCGCTGATGACCATCTTCACGAAAAATCCTGTGCACAGCGTTTTATACCTTGTAATTACATTTTTCACGTTTACCATTCACTATATTCTATTAAATGCCCAGTTCTTAGCAGTTGTCAATTTCATCGTCTATATGGGAGCCATCATGGTCCTCTTCTTATTTGTATTGATGCTTTTGAATCTCAATAAGGACACCGAACCGATGAAATCAAAATTGGTGAAAATGATGGGTGTGATAGCAGGTTGTTGTATGGTAGTCGTTTTTTTTGGAGCCTTTCGTGTATTTGAAATATCAAGTCCCTTGGTCGCCAAAAATCCAGATATTGGGTTAGTGAAAAATTTGGGAAAGGTATTATTTAAAGAGTTTTTGCTCCCGTTTGAATTGTCTTCAATTCTATTATTAACGGCGATGATTGGAGCAGTTTTATTAGCGAAAAAAGAAACAAGAAAAGTATAATGGAAACAGCAATTCAACAATTACAAGGTGTTCCTATAAATCATTATCTGATTTTTTGCAGCCTAATTTTCGTCATTGGTGTGGTCGGAGTACTTATTCGTCGTAACGTCATCATCATGATGATGTCGATAGAATTGATGCTGAATGCCGTTAATTTACTTTTAGCTGCATTTTCAGTACAACATGGAGATGCTTCAGGGCAGGTCTTCGTATTCTTTATTATGGCTTTAGCAGCAGCAGAAGTGGCGGTGGGCTTGGCTATTATTATTATGGTATATCGAAATACGAAGTCAGTAGATATTGATTCTCTTCATAAACTTCGATGGTAATTTACAGCATTAAAAAAAAGAAAGATAGTAGCTATGCGTGATTTAATTTGGTTAATTCCTTTATTACCCTTGATTGGTTTCCTGATCAATGGGCTTGGTCGACAATTGCTTTCAAAAAGTTTGGTAGGTTTTATCGGTAGTGCTACCGTATTTGTTTCCTTTCTGTTGAGTTGTAGTATTTTTGCAGCTATCTATCAGGCACGAGCCCTAGGGGAAACAGGTGTGATAACGCAACATATCTTCGATTGGATTAAAATCGGAAGTTTAGAGGTTTCACTTTCCTTTCTGGTGGATCCTTTAAGTGCGATTATGTTACTTGTTGTGACAGGCATAGGCTTTTTAATCCATATTTATTCCATTGGATATATGCAGCAAGATGCAGGTTTCGCAAAATATTTTGCTTACCTGAATCTCTTCATCTTTTTCATGTTGCTACTCGTGATGGGGTCCAATTACTTGGTCATGTTTATCGGCTGGGAAGGTGTAGGACTTTGTTCTTACTTACTTATTGGTTTTTGGTATAAAAACAGTGATTATGGCGCAGCGGCTAAGAAGGCTTTCGTGATGAATCGTATTGGAGATTTGGGTTTTCTACTCGCAGTCTTCTTTATATTTAGTGCTTTTGGTTCTTTAGAATTTGCTACGGTATTTCAATCAGCCAAGAACTTTCCGGTAGGTGATGTGACCATATTAACGATTACACTCTTACTTTTTGTAGCAGCCACCGGTAAGTCTGCCCAGATTCCATTGTTTACATGGCTACCAGATGCCATGGCTGGACCAACACCCGTTTCAGCATTGATCCATGCGGCAACCATGGTAACTGCAGGAATTTACATGATTGCGCGTTCTAATATTTTATTCATACTTTCTCCTTTGACACTCCAGATAATCGCGGTAATAGGTGTCTGCACAGCATTGTTTGCTGCTGCTACAGCATTGACACAGAATGATATCAAGAAGGTCTTAGCCTATTCAACGGTTTCCCAGTTAGGGTATATGTTTTTAGGATTAGGAGTAGGTGCATTCACAGGAGCATTTTTTCATGTATTGACACACGCATTTTTTAAAGCTTTATTATTCTTAGGTGCGGGATCCGTTATCCATGGTATGAGCAATGAGCAGGATATGCGAAAAATGGGCGGTTTAAAAAAAGCTTTGCCTATTACCTATATAACGATGATGATTGGCACCATCGCCATTTCCGGAATCCCACCTTTTTCGGGCTTTTTCTCTAAAGATGAAATTTTAGCACATGCTTTTGCTGCAAATCCGATTTATTGGGTTTTGGGGTTCATAGGAGCTTTGATGACTTCTTTCTATATGTTCAGATTGATTTATTTGACTTTCTTTGGCACGTTTAGAGGAAGTGAAGAACAAAAGCAGCATGTACACGAATCTCCAACCTCCATGACCCTTCCTTTGATTGTATTGGCCGTGTTGTCTATTTTCGGTGGTGTACTCAATCTTCCTGAAGCTTTGGGAGGTAATGCCTGGTTGGCAAACTTCCTGTCGCCCGTGTTTGTTGACGGTGCAAATCTACAGCACGCACATACGATTACACATAGTACCGAGTACATGTTGATGGGAGTGTCTATCGTTGGCGTTTTGGTTATGGCATTTGTCGCGTACAATAAATATGTAAGGCAGGCCGTCGTACCAGAACATGATCAAGTTGAAAGAACTGGTCTAGCTAAGCTTTCTTATCATAAATTTTATGTCGATGAAATCTATGATCGATTGCTCGTAAAACCAATCAATAGGTTATCGGTATTTTTCGCAAGAGTTGTCGATGATTTAGGGATTGATGGTTTGGTCAACGGGATTGGCAAATCGTCCTTTATGACAGGAAAAGGAGTTCGTCTTTTACAAAGTGGAAATGTTGGTTTCTATCTTTTACTGATGGTCGTTGGAGCGATTGCCATCTTTATATACGGTTTATTGAGTTTTTAACATTGTAATAGCTATTTGATCATCAATGGATAACCTATTTTTACTTATTTTAACTCCTATTATTGGTGCTTTATTTTTACTATTTGTATGTCAACATGCAATAGCAAAAAAAGCAGCACTGATTTTGTCTTTGATCACGTTGGGTCTGACAGTTCCTTTTATTTGTCAATTCGATGCTTCAGGTGACTTTAATTATGAGCAGTCATATCCATGGATTGCTGCTTTAGGTGTAAATTTTCATATTGGAATCGACGGGATTAGTTTACCATTATTGGTGTTGACCAATGTTTTGGTTCCACTCATTGTACTGACGACTTTTAGAAAACCCTTTAAGGGTAATTTTTATGCACTGATGTTTTTCATGCAAAGTGGGTTGATGTTGGTTTTTTCAGCGCTGGACGCCTTTACATTTTATGTTGGTTGGGAGGTTGCTTTGATTCCGATTTATTTTATATGCGCATTATGGGGCGATGGAGATCGCATCCGCGTCAACTTAAAATTTTTCATCTACACATTTCTCGGTAGCTTACTTATGCTGGTCGCCATTTTATACCTGCACCAGCAGGTCGCGACCAATGATTTTGAATGGCACTCATTTGTTTCACTCGATTTGGATGCGGTTACACAACGTTGGATATTTTGGGCCTTTTTTATTGCTTTTGCTATTAAGATACCTATTTTTCCTTTTCATACGTGGCAGCCTAATACCTATACGCATGCACCAGCAGCAGGAACGATGCTACTAGCCGGTATTATGCTGAAGATGGGCGTATATGGTTTGATGCGTTGGCTTTTGCCAGTGGTGCCAGAGGCCGCCGCTAGCTACGGTCAATTGGTTATGATTTTGTGTGTCTTCGCAGTAGTTTATGCATCCATCATCGCCATTCAACAGCAAGATACCAAACGCGTTATCGCTTACTCTTCAATTGCTCACGTTGGGTTGATCAGTGCCGGAGTTTTTGCATGGAATATCACAGGCCTGAGTGGTGCTATGATGCAGATGGTGAACCATGGTATATCTGTTGTCGGATTATTTTTTGTGCTCGATATCATTCAGGACCGAACAGGCTCACGAGACTTAAGGAATTTGGGCGGCATCGCTAAAAAGGCGCCACGCTTAGCCCTAGTTTTTTTAATCATTATCATGGGCGCCATTGGTCTGCCATTGACAAATGGGTTTATTGGCGAATTTTTATTGCTCAAAGGAATTTACGAATATGGTGTTTGGTATGCTGTTTTTGGTGGCTTGACACTTATTTTAGCGGCAGTATATATGCTCCGATTATATCAAAAAACCATGTTGGGAACTACTTCAGAGCGTACAGAAAACTTCAGTGATATTGCGGGAGTCGAACTGTATACCTTAGTGATTATCTCGGCATTAATTATTTATTTAGGAATTTTTCCAAACAGCTTATTGCATATTTCTTCAGCGTCCGTGTCCATCTTGGCTACGTTCTTAGGAAGATAATTACAGACTTAAACTTTACGAATAATAGATTCGATTATGGGGGCGATTATTACATTATCAATATTAGCATTATTGGTACTTTATTTAGGATTATTTAAAGCAAACAAAGCATTATTACCGGTGTCTATAGTGGGTTTACTCGTTGTGGTAGGCTTATTGGTCCGAGATTGGACAGTTGAAGCAAACCCTTTGTATAACGGGATGATCTTATTCGATCATTACGCAATAGCTTTTTCGGTACTCTGTACCGTTGTAACCATACTCGTTCTAGTACTTTCAAAGGGGTATTTCACTTCTTCTAGCGATCATGTGGCCGAATATTATACGTTATTATTATTCTCTTTACTAGGAGCAGTCCTAGTCAATAGTTATCATAACCTAGCCCTGCTGTTTTTAGGGATAGAGATTATGTCTGTTGCACTTTATATTCTAGTAGGCATACGTAAAAAAGATCTTGCGTCCAATGAGGCTGCTCTGAAATACTTCATTATGGGCGCCTTTTCTACCGGTTTTTTACTTTTTGGTATCACCTTATTATACGGTGCATCTGGATCATTTGACCTTGAAGAAATCAAACATTATGTCGTCGATCATCCAGATCAAGTATCCCCCTTGTTCTATGGCGGTGTACTTTTGATGATGATCGGTCTGATATTCAAAGTAGGTGCTGCTCCTTTCCATTTCTGGACTGCGGACGTTTATGACGGTGCCCCTATCTTGATTACGAGCTTTATGAGTACTGTTGTTAAAATAGCCTCCTTTGCGGGATTATTGAGGTTGTTTACCTTTTCACTTTTACCTTTACAAGATTTCTGGACACCGATTTTCTTGGGCGTTGTCGTATTGACCTTATTTATTGGTAATCTTTCAGCCTTAATGCAATCATCTTTTAAGCGTATGTTGGTTTATTCCAGTATTTCGCATGCTGGTTACCTATTATTTGCAGTTGTTGCTGCAGGTCCGGATTCAGCAAATGCTGTTTTCGTTTATGGTGCAGCCTATTCATTGGCAACATTAACGGCTTTTGCAGGACTGATTCTAGTGAAAAGGACAATTGGTTCAGATCATTTCGAATCATTCAATGGACTGGCGAAAAAGAACCCCTATTTAGCAGCTGTAATGACCATAGCGATGCTTTCTTTAGCAGGGATTCCCTTGACAGCTGGTTTTATTGGTAAATTCATGATGTTCAGTGCTGTGATGGAGCAGTATCATATTGTACTGTTGCTGATTGCTGTCTTAAATGCAGCAATTGCCGTATATTATTATTTAAAGGTTGTTGTCGCGATGTACTTCAGGACTGGCGAAGATAAGCCGGTCGCTATAAACGGCAATTATGTTTTTCTCTTTGTTGTAACCACCGTTCTGACCATTTTAATTGGTGTCTACCCAAATTGCCTGATGCAGTTAATTTAGACGGAGTAATAAGTAAATATAGGAGATGCATCGTTTGAATAAACGATGCATTTTTATTTTTAATTTCATGCCTTGTAATTTAAAGACAAATTGTATATTGTCAATAGAATAAGTAATTGCTGATATTCATGATGTTAAAAATGCCGATTATAACTACAATAAAAAGACTATTTATTATTGCTGTTGTGCTGGGTATTTTAACAAGCCTAGGTTTTGCACAACGAAATATAAAAGGTCAAGTGATCGATGGTCATACGGGTAAAGGAATTCCTTTAACCAGTATTTCGTGGAGTGGTAATACGGCTGGAACTTCGGCCGATACATTAGGGAATTTTAATCTCTTCTTGCGATTAGAGTTTGATCAGCTTGTTTTTCGAGCAGTCGGATATGAAGCAAAAATAGTAGATCTAAATGTCACCAAAGATTCCGTTCTGAATATTTTACTTTTTGCGAAGAATACTCATATTGGAGAAGTTCTTGTGGAGCGTAAGAGTAAGAAATATAAAGATCCTGCGCTTGCGTTGATCGAAAAGGTAATCGCACATAAGGATGCGAATCATATTTCTAGATTAAAGCAGATCCAATACGAAGAATATGAAAAATCACAGTTTGGAACCATAGATTTAAAAGTAAAGACGAATAAGTTACCAAGTAAGTTGCGGTTCTTATTTGAGAATAAAGATACCTTAAGCATACCCGGGAGCTCCATTCTACCCTTTTATCTAGAAGAAAATGTATCAGAGGTATATTCTACATTCAAGCCTTCCCGCAAGAAAAAAATAATTATAGGGCATCAGGTAACGGAGCTGAACAAGCGCTATATTAACAATGCCAATATCCAGAGCTATTTTCAAGATCAATTTCGAGATATTGATCTTTATGAGAATAATATTCAGCTCATTAGTAAAACCTTTTTAAGCCCCATTGCAGGCAATGCACCTACCTATTATAAGTATACAATTAAAGACACCATAGTACATCAAGGATTACGTTTTATCGAGTTGGGATTTGAAGCAAAATCAAAAATGGATGTACTTTTTAAGGGGTCACTATGGGTTTCCGATGATGATCGCTATGCCGTCTACCATGCCGATATGCAACTCGGAGAAGAAGCAAATATCAATTGGGTGAATGCCATCAATGTCGGCTTAGAATTTGAGAAGCACCCAGCGGGGCAGATGTTGCCTAAACGAGCCAATCTCCAGATTTTGTTCGGTACTACTAAAGGGAATGCATTATATGGAAAGAAAGAGACCTATTTTTCGAAATACAAAGATGACCCTATTGATGACGTCATTTTTGCGGGTATTCCAATTGAGAAGCGCTACCTTGAAAATAAAGATTCCATTATATGGGATAAAGTAAGGGTCGTTCCGTTGACAAAAACCGAGGCTAATACCTATACCAATATTGATTCATTATCGGATATGAAGTCCATTAATCGCTTAATGGCAGTAGGTTATTTTTTAGCAAAAAGTTATTACAATGTGGGCAAATTTGAATTTGGACCATTAGAGTATACCTATAGTTTTAATGAGATAGAAGGAAGTAGGATTCGGTTAGGTGGACGTACAACAGAACTGTTATCGGATAAGTTTTTTTTAGAAGGCTATGCCGCATACGGTACCAAAGATCAAGAGTTAAAGTACTATTTGAATGTTGCCCATACCCTAAATGGAAAATCAATTGTCCAGTTTCCTGCGCATTACCTTTCGGCAACAATACAGCATGATGTTATGGAACCAGGGCGTGGCTTAAGCTATTTGAAAGGAGATGGCTTTTTTCAATCGTTCCGAAAAAATAAACCCACGAAATGGTTAAGAAATGATATTTTTAAACTCGAGCACCTGATCGAGTTCGGCAATCACGTTAGCATTAGCACAGCCATTACGCGACATGAGCGAGCAACAGCAGGCACCCTTTCATTTGTCACAGGGGGTATTTCACCAGATACGCTTGCCGGTATTAATACCAACGATATTCAGATTAAGTTGAGATGGGCTCCAGGAGAGCAATTCTACTACCGCAACTTAGAACGAACCCCGATAAGAAACAAGTTTCCAATTCTATCTTTGCAGTATAATAAAGGTTTAGATGGTTTTTGGAGTGCTAATCAACGTTATGATGCATTACGGGTCAAAATTTTTAAACGCATATTGATGTCGCCAGCTGGAACTGCAGATGTGGAATTAAGTGCGGGTAAGCTTTGGGGAACACTTTATTACCCTATATTAGAAATGCCCGATATACAAGCGGATAAGTCAGGGCCATTGCAAAATTTTGATTTAATATCAAATATGGAGTTTGTGGCCGATCGTTTTATCAAATTTGCCTACTATCACCATTGGGATGGCTATATATTTAATCGAATACCTTTATTACAGCGCTTGAAATGGCGGGAGGTAACTGGATTTAAATTTTATTATGGAAAATTGAGTGATCATAATAACCCAAATATCAATACCGACCTCATTCAGTTTGATCGTGATGATGAAGGATTGGATAAAACCCGCGTAATGGGTAATCAACCTTACATGGAGGGTATCGTAGGGATTGATAATATTTTTAAAATATTTAGAGTTGAATATAAAAGACGGTTAACCTATCTGAATTACCCTAACGTATCCCGAGATACGTACGGAGTATCTCTTCATTTAAATTTTTAGCATTATGGAATTTCAAAATCTTTTGTACCGAGTTGAAAATAATATCGCATTTATTACGATAAATAGAATTCCCGCATTAAATGCCTTGAATCAGCAGACTCTTGACGAACTTGAAGTTGTGCTAATAGCTGTAAAGGAAAATGCGCTAGTAAAAGGAGCTATCATCACAGGAGCTGGTGAAAAAGCTTTTATTGCAGGTGCGGATATTAAAGAATTTATAGCTCTGGAACATGCCGATGCAAAAGATCTTTCGGAAAGAGGTCACTATATTTTCACGGAATTGATCCAAAACTCGAAAAAGACGATTATCGCAGCTATTAATGGTTTTGCTCTGGGAGGTGGACTGGAATTAGCGATGGCTTGTCATATGCGATTTGCATCTGAAAATGCAAAATTAGGACTCCCCGAGGTTTCTTTAGGACTGTTGCCAGGCTATGGCGGAACGCAAAGATTAACCCAATTGGTGGGCCGCGGAAGAGCTTTGCAAATGATACTCACTGCAGATATGATTACCGCCGAAGAGGGTTCTCGAATCGGATTGATCAATGAAGTAGTGCCCGCCGACGAATTGCTCGATAGGTCTGTATCCGTACTCCAACGTATATTCTCTAGATCAAGTACGGCGGTGGCAGCAGCTATTGATGCGGTAAATGCATTTGATTTTGGTAAAAGAACGGGCTATGAGGTCGAGATTGCACATTTCTCCGATCTCTTTTTAACAGCAGACTTTAAAGAAGGCGTTGATGCTTTCTTAAAAAAAAGAAAACCGAACTTCTAATGCCACATAAAAACTGTATTTGGCCTTGATTACCAGCTATATGACGCCACTAATCAAGGCCATTTGACTATACCCCTTATAGCGATAGACCTTTTATTTTCATCTTGATTCTCAGTCAACTTTTTTAAGTTGTGTTTCCTATCTAGTAAACTGATTTTACTCATTTTCAGTTAAATAAACTCTTTGTTCGGATAATCTTTATTTTTAATTGTTCTAAATAAGGATTTTTAATACCTTTGTTGCAATCTATTTAGATTAATTAAAGATAAATTCCAAGACTATCGAAATGAACAAATACTTACTTACTGCAGCTTCTTCACTTTTAATCGGAGCTAGTGCATATGCTCAGACCTCAGGTGTAATAAAAGGAAAAGTTGTAGATGCTAATCAAAACCCACTCAGTGCAGTCACCGTAACCATTGGTGATAAAACGATAAGAACAGATCATAAGGGACACTTTAGACTGGATGGAGTTGACCGTAACACGGTTATTCGCTTCTCTTATATGGGATATCAAACGAGTACCATAGCGCATGAATACGATGTAAATAATGCGGAAATTGTATTAAAAGCAATTGTACTGGTTAAAGGTGAACAAGAGATGGATGAGATAGAAGTATTTGGCGAACGTCATAAAAAGCCGAAAGGATTAGAGATGATCACGCGAATGCCCTTAAAACCATCCGATCAAATCCAAAGTATTTCTGTCATTTCCAGTAAAGTGATTCAAGATCAAGGTATCTTGACTTTGACAGATGCCGTTAAGAATATACCCGGAGTTACCTTATTTGGTTCTTATGGAGGTGTGAAAGAATCGTTATCAACCCGTGGTTTCCGTGGGGTACCTGTATTGAAAAACGGGGTGCGTATGGATTCTCAGTTCCAGACTGCTTCGGGAGTTGTGGATATGCAAGGGGTCGAATCGATACAGATGATCAAAGGATCTGCTGCAGTCACGCAAGGCGTGATCACCGATATTGGTAATGCAGGAGGTGTGATCAATGTGGTAACCAAAACACCGCAATTTGAAAATAAGGGTGAAGTAGGTGTTCGTGTGGGTAGCTGGGGACAGTTCCGTCCGACTTTTGATTTCCAAACCGTTTTAGATAAAAAACAAACGGTCGCTTTCCGTATGAACGGTGCTTATGAAAGAGGCGATAGTTACCGTAAAGGTTTACAATCAAACCGTGTTTATATCAACCCATCTTTAACCTGGAAACCGAGTGAAAAAACAACCATTACATTGGAAGGAGATTACTTCAATGATAATCGTACACCCGTTACATCAGCCGTAAACCTGAATCCTAAGCAAGATGTCAATGCCTTATATGTATTGCCCAATGATCGTTTTTTAGGATTTGATTCGGACAACAACAATACGGCGATGAATAGTTTTATGGCGCAGATGAACCATGAACTGACCGATCGTTGGTCTATTCGTGCTTCCATAGCAAAGTCTTCTTATCAAGTGGACAATCAATCTACCGCTGCAGGTTTGATTGCCGATGATGCTAAGCAATACAATACGTTTACGCGTACGATGAATAAGAGTCTTCGCGACGATAAGAACACGACGTTCCAGTTTGATTTAATCGGACAGGATCTCTATACCGGTAAAGTAAAGCATATGGTACAGGCGGGTGTAGATTACCGTATTGCGGATGCTTCGACTACGGCTTTTGGTTCTAAGTTTAGTCCTTTAGAAAAAAATGTGCTGTTGACCCAAGCGCAACAAAAGCAAACCTATATTGACATTATTGATGTTCATGGCGATTGGACCAATGACCTGACCCAAGTAGGTTATGTCGATTCATTGGGCGTAGACCGCCAAGGATACAAGATCGCTTATACACCAAAAGATCCCGTACGTAGCTATTATTCATCAATTGGTTTTATGGCACAGGATGTCATCGAGTTCAATAAGTATTTCAAAGCGGTATTAGGTTTACGTTATTCCGAGATCATCACGAAAGATTTTGTTTCCAATGGCCAGAAACGCGAATCTGCGTGGAATCCAATGGCAGGAGTTATCGTAACACCATTTGAGAACTTCACTGTCTTCGGGTCTTATACAAATTCGACCAACCTGCGAAGTGCGGCCAACCCTATGGTGGACGGAGGTACAGCAGGAGCTTCTACTACAGCACAGTTTGAAGGAGGAATCAAGTCAGATTGGATCAACAATCGTTTACGTTTCAATTTGACGTATTTTCATATCAATACGTCCAACTTGACCAATGCCGAGTATGCACCGAATTCCAGCGACCCAACAGGCTTATACTTTAAGGCAGGAGACTTGGTTCGTGAAGGTATCGAGGCCGAGTTGAATGGACGTGTTCTGGAAAATTTGACCGTGATGTTAGGCTATGCTTATCTCGATGCACGTTATGAGAACTCGCCATCCTATGTGAATGGCTCGGCACCGATGAATGCTCCTAAAAACACCGCTAATGCGTGGGTACAATATGTCGTCAATAAAGGTGCATTGCGTAATCTGAGTTTGAGTGCAGGCGTTTATTATGTGGGCGAACGTCCTATCAATGAGTACAGCACGAAATATGATGGACATACTTATAACGCAGGTATAAAACCATTTGACATGCCAGCGTATACGACATTAAATGCGCAAGTAGGATATAGATGGAGACAATTCGATGCCAAATTGTTCATCAATAATATTACGGACGAGGTTGGATTAAATTCATACTTCCGTGGTGGTTACATCAACCAGATTGATCCGCGCAATGTTGCATTCTCGTTGAATTATAAGTTTTAGTCGCTTTACATTGACTATATACGGATAAAGTCTTATTGACTTAATCCATGATTTTAAATAAAAAAGACCGCATCAAAACTAAATTTTGATGCGGTCTTTTTTATTGCGTTACATTTTTCTATCAACATTTGAACTCTTGATTTTGCATCAATCGACTTATTTAAATTTTTCCTAATAGGAATAGGCAATATAATGATACAATTAGTATCTTGTCGTTAGCCGGATAAGTCCTAAAACAATAAGGAAGCTAGTCCTATAAAATTTATCATTATGGAAGCTGATAAAAACCTACAAATTCGTCCAGATTTTTTCTACAAGGTAGATATTGTTGTCATTGGTGCAGGTCAAGCAGGTCTATCTGCTGCATATCATCTTAAAAAAGCGGGGATAGAGCCGGGAAAGGGTTTTGTGGTATTGGATGATGAGTTTGCCCCAGGTGGAGCTTGGCAACACCGGTGGGACTCTTTGACGTTGGACAATGTCAATGGAATAAATGACCTCCCAGGAATGGGATTCGCAGATGCTGTAAATACGAACGATGTCACTTTGCAAGCAAATATAGCGCTTCCTAAATACTATGAACAGTACGAGAAATCATTTGGTTTACCCGTAGTTCGTCCTGTACGGGTGAGGGAAGTAACGAAACGAAATGGACGATTTCTTATCCACACCAATGGTGTTCAATTCAATGCGCGTGGATTTATCAATGCTACAGGTACGTGGAAAACTCCAAATTGTCCAAGATATCCAGGGTGGGAAAAATTCCAGGGTAGACAATTGCATACAGGTGAATACCATCATGCTGAAGAATTTATTGGCAAACATGTCATTGTTGTAGGTGGTGGCATTTCGGCAATCCAGTTGTTAGGAGAGATTTCCAAAGTCACACAGACTACTTGGGTCGCTCGTCGCTCGGTCGATTTTGTCAAGGGTGATTTTACACCAGAAATTGGACGTGAGGCAGTTGCTCAAGTTGAAAAAAGGGTACGCGAAGGGTTGCCTCCAAGTTCAGTTGTCTCCGTAACGGGATTGCCCCTGACGCCGGCTATTGAAGAAATGTTGCAAAGAGGTATCTTAGATCGCAAACCTATGTTCGATGAGATTATTGAAAGAGGTGTGAGTTGGAAGGATGGAAAAACATTGGATGCAGATGTTATTTTTTGGAATACAGGTTTTCGACATTCCCTAGATCATCTTGCGCCATTAAGTTTAATCAATGATAAAGGCGGAATCGAGATGACAGGAAGATTAGCGACACAGGTGACCAAAGATCCACGAATACATTTAATAGGTTATGGACCATCGGCATCTACTATTGGTGCCAATCGTGCAGGAGGTGCGGCAGCTCGCGAGTTGGTGTCTTATTTAAAGTTATAAAATGAGCTAATTCCACTATTAATCACTTTTGAAACCTTCTCCTCTTGAGCGATGTCTTTATTAAGTTCATTCGGTATTAAACCTTACCTTGGCTATTCGCTGTGTTGCTTTCTATCATAATACGGTTCACTTATTTACAACATATTGTCATTAAAAAAGCATCAAAAGATAGATTAAATAGTTGCGGTCAACAAATTTTATAGAATTCTGTCGTGCACCCAAGAGTGTTGGTTACCCGCAATAGAGATATAATGGAGTTGACCACTACATTTGTTCTAAAAAATAAGAAAACTCCTGAAGCGGGGAGCGACAGGAGTTTTACTAACCAATTATAAACCTAAATTATGAACTGATATAACGGGGCATCGGATACAATTGTTACAACACAGAATCACCTTGACAATAAGATGATAATTCTGCGATGATAAACATCAAATCTCACCTACCATGATGTGGAATAGACCACTCGCCAACTGAGGGTTGTTATAAGGGCAATTTAGTATTATGGTTAAAGATAGATTGAAACACAGTTAAATCAAGTTTACACACTTCGTGGGATACTGCCGTCAGAATGCATGCACTCGAAGGCAGGATGCATGAACGCGAAGGTAAAGTGCATCAATGCAGAGGTAGAACGTATGCCTTATGACAAATATAGGGTCAAAAACACGGTTATTGTAGGGTTAAGTAAGTTTTTTATTTTCAGTTTTACAAAAAAGTGTGTAATCAGACCAGCAAAAGCTCAGCTCTTGTTTTGTAATTTGGCCAGATTAGACAACTCTTGTATTTTTATATTGCTTATAATACCTGATGGAAGTATTTTATACAACTATTTTATTTAGCATTTTAACTAATTTAATTAGTTTAATAACCACCTCACTTAATGCCTTTGGGAGGCTCTGTGAGGGTGGTTAGTTTTTTATTTAAAACTATCTGCTATCATTAGTTTTTCTTCCTTTATATTTTGGATGAAATCACTGTATTTAATCGGCAATTTCTTTCTATGAAAGTAAAAATAGAAGTCAAATGAACCACCAATAATCCCTTTACCTGGCAAATATAGAAAACGATCAATACCCCGTTCAAAGTCATACTGAAAATCATGTTTAGTCCAATCTATGTAGGTCCAAAACTGATAACCAATCAAGTTATTCTTTAGCGTGAATTTCTTCGACAAATATTCTTTTCTATCTCTAGTCCAGTCCATGAAAGATAAGGGTTCTTTATCTATTCTATTTAAAGGGAAATCCAATCTTGGATATGTTTCTTTAAATATTTTTTCAAATTCAATAATGGTGTATCTCGAATCTTCAGTATTAATCGTTCCATACACATTTGTGAAAACATGTGGTCGATTTCTGACAGAATAAAATTGTAATAAACAAAATTTGGGTACGTAGTAATTATTTTCCTTTTTTACTATGATTTTATAAGTATTAAAGTATTTTGTTGTGTCCTTCACAACATTATTAAAATATGATAAGGAGTTTTTTGTATGAAGTTGCTCTAATTCATCTAATGTGATGAATGAAGATTGTATTGTATCAACATCGATTTTCTCCCAATCTTCTTTTCCGGTTAGATTTGGTAATATTGAAAATAATATAATATTGTAATCTGATTGACCGTTCAATTTTCCGTCTTCACCAATCAATGTGTCTTCTTTTTTTAACAAATTAAATAATATGACCTCTCTATTAATTCCGTAAAGAGATTGTGTATTCATTGTAAAGCGAGATACCTCGAAATCCTTAGTATTATTTTCTAATACAAAGTATTTGGTTTGTCCAACACTTTGAAAATATATGGCGAAATAAAGTAGAAAAGAGAAAATTTTCAGCTTTTCAATTTTTAATAATTTGTTGCTCATAATTTGTTAATTTCATAGATTATAAAACGATAAAAGAATTGAACATAATTATTTATTACAACGTGTTCCAGATTCTCCTTTTCTATGACCTTTATTTATACCTGATTCAACTTGATCCATATTGATTATTATACCTCCCTTTGCAATAGCCATTGCATCATAATTGCTCATATTAGGGCTAAATGATTTTATCGCTTGAGAAAGATTCACCAATTCTGTGCCTAAACTAGAATGGTCATTAGCGAATCTTTCCCGCCCCCCAACTGTAGTAGATGTCCATCCAGGATATAATATCCCAAATTGGTGTAATTTACCTTCCATTAATAATTTAGTTTTTTCATTATTTAAAAATCCATGTAATGCTTCATGAAACATTGTTGCAGCTATATATTCCTGAGATGAATTTTTAAGAATGTCGGGATTTAATTTAATATTATGAGTTTGCTTATTCAAATTTCCATATGACGTGTGATATCCGTCAGTGGAAGTACCTGCTAAACTAGCATCCACAGAAAATGTAATATTAAAATCGCTACTATTTTTAAATACGCTATTCAACCACGTTGAAATTTTATTTTCTAAGTTAGGTAATTTTGCTAATACTTCCTGAGCACAAGGAAATCCTTGTAAAGCATCAATAATTTCTTTATCAGGATTATCTGGCACTTCATTATAAGTTGGAACTGTACCGTCTCCACCGGTACCTCCACCACCGCCTCCTGAGGGTGGAAAATTTTGATAATCTCTGGGATCTCCTGGATAAGTTGAATTATTTTCATCTCCGCTAGATCCGCCACCTGAACAAGAGATTTCATTTAAGTATCCATTAATATATCCATAAACACAATTGGTTGGCATTGCAGGTGCTTTTCCAGCTTTTTTCACCATCTCTCTAGACACTTTCACATTTGATTCGTAGAATGAAATATTTTGTGCCCCACTCTGTACAGATTTAGAGATTATTGCTCCACTATAATTTGCTGCTTTAGAACTTGGTATAAAAGTAAGGACACTATATTTCCATTCTTCCCCATTTCTTGTTCCTCTTATCCAAACATTGTCATTAAGAAGGATTCTTGTTGAATCTGCAACTAAAACCTCAAGTCTATCTAATACTTTAATTTTTACATAAAGTGTATCTTTTCCGATTTCATAAAATGTATTCCAGTCAATAACCGATTTAAAACTTGAATTGACAAAAAAAGAATCAGTTTGTTGGTAACCAGTTTTCTTTTCAAAGTCAGCTTTGATCGATTTAATATTAGTCTCCTTGTCTTCAAGGGATAATATTGGTTCATTCTTACAGCTTAATAAAAGAAGAAGAAAAGAAAAGTACATTAAAAATATTCTCATTCAAAAATAAGTTAAGTTATATAAATTTATAATAACACTATTATGTAGAGTTAAAAAATCATAATTAATTGTTCACTTTCAAACATCTCCATGTTTGCTAAATCCGCTTCAGATAAATTTATGAAATTAATTTTTATAATTTGCGATTAAAATATAAAAATATACATTTATTTGTGGTAAATAAAGTTGTAAATAACAGAATAGCTTGTTCAATTTTAGATTATTATCCTAAAAAGACTTTCCAGATTAAGCTAAGTGTGAAATATTATTCCGGACAATTAAATTTCTCTAAAAAGATTTTCTATGTACTTCAACTATTTTTTTTAACAAAAATAGTTTGTAAAAGATTAAAAGAGCCATTTTCTTACGATAGTAATTGATGTTAATTCTAGATTCTGATCAAACCTACGTACAATTGCAAAGCTTTAATCTTAATTTGTAAAGCTTGTAGATAAAAGAGAACTTTATTTTAAACACTTTGCACTATGAATTTTTAAATCAAGAAGTTTAAGTTTCAGAAATCTATTGTTAGATATATTTTACTATTTTTTTTCATAATCCAATATTATAATTATGAAAAAAATTTACACTACAATTTGTTGCATGTTCATTGCTCTTATTTCGGTTGGTCAGGGTTTTCCTGCAAATACCCCTAAGCTTTTAATTGGAAAGACAGTTAGGGCGAAAGAAGCAAAAGAGGAATTGAGAAAATACCTTTATAAAAACTACTATACTTCTTTTGATAGGCAAAAAGGATAGTTCCTTGACGATAAACCCAAAAATAAACTTTTTCCTACTGACAATCCAATATATGCATTATCAGATTATGGACGATTGGTCTGTAAAGAGTTTACAGTGACAGATGCAATAGAAGAAAAGCTTAAGTATTCATCTTCTAAAACAGTTTATGCTCTTCAATTAAAAAACAAAGAAATTGGTGATGTCTACTATAAGTATGATCCTTCATTTGAACCAGATTTTGAGCTTGAGGTGATCGGGGGAATGAATATCCACAAGGCTTTTTCTGTTCTGATATTACAGAAGAAAAGGACAAATTTGAAACTCAACTAGGTATTCAACGCCTGCGTCGCAGGGTATTGTAATAATCAAAGTTATTAAAGGAGATAGCAAAACAACTTATCTCAGTCTGACAACTTCTGGAAGTACAGCAAACGTAGGAAAAAAAGGAGTTACTATCCTGCTAGAGGATGGTGCTAAACTTTCTTATCCAGATGTACCTGTAGAGCCTAAAGTAATTCGTAATGGGTATTCTTATAATGCATATATTCCCATGAAAGCCTCAGATTTGAAAATTTTGGAATCAAAAATAATAACAGATTTTCGTTTATATATATATGATAGGGAAATTAACCCTGAATCTGCCAATAAAGTAAAAGAATACTTTAAATGTATAAATCAGAAATAGCTAATAAAAAGAGGCAAAAGCCTTTCATATGGAAAGGCTTTTTTAATAAAAACAAACTGTGAAAGCCTTAAAATCGCAAACCTAATGTTCGATGAGATTATTGAAAGAGGTGTGAGTTGGAAGGATGGAAAAACATTGGATGCAGATGTTATTTTTTGGAATACAGGTTTTCGACATTCCCTAGATCATCTTGCGCCATTAAGTTTAATCAATGATAAAGGCGGAATCGAGATGACAGGAAGATTAGCGACACAGGTGACCAAAGATCCACGAATACATTTAATAGGTTATGGACCATCGGCATCTACTATTGGTGCCAATCGTGCAGGAGGTGCGGCAGCTCGCGAGTTGGTGTCTTATTTAAAGTTATAAAATGAGCTAATTCCACTCTATTTGTCTTTGGTGGGTGTGAAACTGACCATTTCATTTCCCGTGATGGAATATTTGTAAACTAGATTCTCTTTATCATTTTTTATAAAATAATGTTCTTTTGTCTTATAGATAAGATATCTAGAAGTATCCCCTTCGGTTAAGATCGGTAGATTTGAATGCTGTTTCAATACAACGTTGTATTTTGGTCTGATATTTTTCACGTAACCTGCATCAACATGTGCACAGACAAACATAAAAGCAAATAATACTCCAGCTAAAATTATATTTCCAGTAATTTTATGCCCAAAAATGTAGACTAAACCTCCAATAAATGCGAATGTCAAAATTATAATAGTTTGGTAGATCGGGAATTTAAGTAAATCACATAGCACCCATAGGATGAAAGTTCCGAATAAAAGGTAAAGAAAGATGAGTAATACGGTTGGTTTTCCCTTGGTGGATTTTGGAGGGGACAAATGTGTAATAACCATAAACGATAGGGGTAGAAAGGAAAATAACAGAAAAATCAAAATGATATACATTAATTTCTGATATAATACCGCAACTGCGTCTGTAAGATTAAAATTTGCATAATAGTCTATACCAAACTTATTATTATATATCCAAAGATAAAAGAGTCCCAATACCGGAATGCAGAAGGCCAAGAAGGCAAGACTAATAATAGGTTTTGAACTATTTAGTTCATATGGTTTGTTTAGGTTGTTGATAATCAGTAATAATTTCTCTTTCATTATTTATTTTGTTAAATGATTAAAGTATTAATTTATTATGTTTAATCAAAATCAGATTTAAGATTTTCAAACGTATTTCTTCGATAAATTAAGTAGAATGGACAATATACTATATGATGTAGAGCTACCTTCATTTTAATTTTGTTTTTGTATTAAATTTTATATATGTTTAAAATAGAAAGGTCAATTGTATAAAAGACAAAGCAACTCTGCTTTTTTGGTTAGCGCCTAAGTACTATTATGGATTATAGATTAGAATTATTAGAAGATTCAGTTTTCGAAAAATTGGCAAACCGTATATGTCAAGATTTATTGGGCATGGGAGTCATTTCTTTTGCTCAAGGAAAAGATGGTGGACGAGATGGAAAATTTCATGGAGTTGCTTCATGTTTTCCATCTACTAACGAGCCTTGGAAGGGTAAATTTATTGTTCAGGCGAAACACACAAGCAATGTAATTGCCTCATGCGCAGATAAGGATTTTTCCTCAATCATCGATTTGGAAATCAAGAAAATAAAAAAGCTAAAAGAGAACAATGAATTAGATTGTTACGTATTGTTCACTAATCGAAAATATTCTGGCATTTCAGGTGAAGATATTTTAAAAAAAATCAAAAAAGAGACAGGTTTAGAAAATGTAATTATTATTGGAAAGGAATCTTTGAATGATTTATACATAAACCCGAATAAAACTATCATTAAAGAATTTGGTCTAGATTTGCACCACATTCCTTTTGATTTTTCCGAAAATGAAATAAAAGAGATAATAGGCGCCTTTAGAGGACAGTTAGGAAGTTTATCTATTGAACTGATTGCCGAAGTGGAAAAAATAAAATTTGATCTTGATCGAATCAAAATTGAAGAAAAGAATAAAAAAAATACGTTGAGCCAATCTTATTTCGAAAATGAAATATTAGCACATTCTTTGCAGGATTTTGAAAAGATACAGTCTTTTCTTAGTGATGTGAGAAATGAAGACTTAAAAGAACAATATTTTGATATCGCTGCCGAGTTGAGGAATGTAATTCAAATTAAAAGAGATAACTTTGCAGACTTTGAGCAAGTGTTTGTATTCATATACAAAAAGATCTGTGATGGTCAAAGTATTAAAGGAAAAAGGCATATTTACACTTTGCTGCACTATATGTACTATGAGTGTTTAATTGGGATAAAATGATAAAACCTGACAGGCATACAAATCTGAAATATTCTATTATTAACATCAGTTCGGTTATTCTATCAGAGCTTAATGCGTTCTATGCTATAAAGTATGATACGCTAATGCAGAAAGTTCTTCAATCATTGGGGGACGATGCGAGAATCAACTTTCCTTATGCACTCAACTTTCTGTATTTAATGAACCAGATAAGTTACGAACAAAAAACAGACTCCTTTAAATCAATCTCATGAAGCTAAGTAAATTATTTTGTAGTGATTCAAGATTCAAAGATATTACCTTTAACCTAAGAGGTCTTAGTATTATTTATGCAGATGTATTAACAGACCCCAAAGAGCGAAAGAATTCGCATGATCTAGGTAAGACAAAGCTAGCAGAGTTGATAGATTATCTTTTGATTAAGAAAATAGATAAGAATAATTTTCTTCTAAAGGTACTGGATGCCGATAATAAACCAGTTTTTAGATCCCATATTTTCTACTTGGAGGTATTATTGAATGATGGTCGATATCTTACCATAAAAAGAAGTGTGGAGAGTCATACTAAAACGTCTATAAGTATAAATGAACAACGTGCAGATGGTTATGAACCACCTCTGAATTGGGTACATGAAGATTTGGGGATTGAAGTTGCCAAAAAGAAGTTGGCAGAGTATTTCAAATTTGATTTGTTCAAAAATAAAGAGTACGATTATAGAAAGGCTGTAAACTACTGTATTCGGATGCAACCGGATTATGAAGATGTTTATCGATTATCCAAATTTAAAGGGGGAAAGGATATTGATTGGAAGCCCTTTATGTTCGACTTGCTGGGATTCAACGGCGATGTTTTAAGAAGAAAATATCGAAACGATGAGAAGCAAGAAAGGATCAATGATCATATAGCTCAATTGAAGCAGGACTTTTCAATTAACAACACCGATAGGGATGAGATAATAGCTCAGATAGGATTACAGGAGTCGAAGACAAAAGACGCCGAATCAAAAATAGATCAACTCAACTTCTATGAGCAAGACAAAAGAATGATTGAGAGTGGGATTGATGAGATCGAGAATAAAATATCCGAATTAAATACCCTGTCCTATAATTTAAATTTCGATATTAATAAACTGCAGAGTTCCATCAAGAATAATATTTCTTTTGATCTCAATAAGGTGGAGAAAGTATTCAATGAATCCAAATTATATTTCCCAACCGAATTGAAAAAGGATTATGCAGATTTATTGAAATTTAATGAAGAGCTCACAAAGGATCGAAACCGACTTTTACGTAAAACGCTAAAACAGAAATCTGAGGAGCTACAGGAGGTCAATGACAAGTTACAAACCTTAAATTCAAAGAAGGAAGATTTATTCAGCTTTTTAAAAGATACAGATATCTTTAAAAAATTAAAAGCCTATCAAAAAGAATTGGCTAGGCTCGAATCGGAGCTTATACAGCTAAAGGAAAAACTAAAAGTTATCGATTTAATTGTTGCCGAAGACAAAAAGAAAGAAGAACTTAAGAAAGATATTGAGGCAACAGTAACTGAAATAAAAGAAATAAGTAATCATACGGAGATTAACGAGAAGTATAAGTTGATCCGCAATCAGTTTTCTAAATATTTTTCAGAGGTGATGGACGAAGATACTTATATATCATGGTCTATAAACTCGAACAATAATGTGGACTTCAAACCTCCAGTGATAAAGACAAAAGGTATACTATCGATGGATACAGCGAAGGATGAAGGTAGGACATATCGGAAAATTCTTTGCGTAGTTTTCGACTTAGCTATATTGGTTGCCAATAATGAAGAATCTTATTTTCGCTTTGTCTACCATGATGATGTCTTATCCCAGCAAGATAATGGCATTAAAATTAGACTTTTAAAATTGATTCAAGAGATTACCTCTAAATATGATATTCAGTATATTTTGTCGGTCATTAAGTCCGATTTGCCTACTGATGAAGAGGAAAATCCTATTTATTTTAGCCCGGATAATGTGGTTTTAGAACTTAACGATAAAAATCCGAGTGGAACGCTATTTGGTTTCGAGTTTTAAATTATATTGTAATTGATTGGACATAGGAGGATAAGCACTCCTTTATTGGAGTGTCACATTATTTGGATTGCTCTAATAAGTTGTTGTACTTTTCTAAAAGGTCATAGTATTTGTCCTTCCATTTGTCTCTATCTGCTTCTACATCTTTAACAGATTGAATTTTGTTTTGAGGTTCAATACTATAATTATATTGTCGTATTTCAGGAAATTCTATTGCGAAGTCATATGGGATTTCCTTTGCATATTTAGATAAAATAGAATAATCAAGTTTTGACTGTTTAATGTGGGTATAATATGTCGTTCTATGGTATCCTATTCGCTTCATTAATTTTCCAATGTTTATTCCTTTTTGAGTGATTATTTTGTTTAAAAATTCCCCTCTATTTTTTTCTTCAGACATCCTATTTTTCTTTACTCTTGAAGATATTCAATATATTTTCTAGAGAGAATAGTGAAATTCTACAAAATTCACTTGTTTATTATACATAATTGTATATATTTGTATAATATTTAGGTTTTTCAATTCCTATTTTGTATAAAATAGTAGATTTTTTGTAGAAAAACCGTTAAAGTTTTTACCAAATTTCTTGTTCCTCCCAGGCAAAATGAGTGACGCAAGAATCTGAGTGAAGCCCGCTTTTGGATTTGTATTTAAAAAAATATAGATTTGGGCGGGCGCTCACTCACTATGTCCAAACGTGCCTGGGAGGAGTAGTGAGCAGAGGCCCGCTTTTTTCTGAAGCTCACTGCATTAATTATATTTTTATTTATGCAGATATGAAAAAAACAAAATTCAGAAACATCATCAGCGCCCCCGAGTAGCTCGGAGGTGAGGTCATTGATATGACCATCCTATCTTGAAGCACGTGACGCCAATTAAATAACCTTGTATGAATTCTTTCAAACGTGCTTAGGTAAATCGAAATTAATCCTATTTTTTTATTTGTGACCTAAGTTAGGCTTAGGAGCAGGTGGGTATGTGTGTTAGTATTTACAAGGGTTTCCTTTGTCAATAGGTCGCAGTTTTTTAAACCTTTAAAAATGAACAATTTTTATAAGGGTGGGAGAGAACTTGCCTATTTAAGGGAGATTCTCCAGTCCATTCATTCCATTAAAAACCGTTGCTTAGTGTGGTTCACGACAAGTTATCGGTCTATTGATGCTAAAGCATCAGAATGTAATATTGCATTAGAACATACTGCGTTTTTCGTAGGTCAACATGCTAAACTTCTGACCAACTTCGCACCAACTTCTAACTTTCTACGAGTGGGCTTCGAGTCCGCTTCGAATTTTTTTCGAGTCAAACAGTATGAAAACTCAAAGCCAACTCGAATAAAATTGGATAAAAAGCCGAAGTATGGCAGAATAAGCTCAGAAGAAAGCGGGAATAAGGTCGGTTGCAGGACAGGAGTTATTGAGGATAGGTTGTTCTCAAATTCGGGTCAGCTTCGTACTGTGTTCGTACCAGCTTCGAAGTATTTACGACCTGCTAAGTACCTTTTAATTACCTTCCAATTACCTTTTCTTGGGCAGCCGATGTTTGGGAGATGTGTCAGAGGTGTGCAAGGGATGGGTGAGGTTCGAAGCAGGATAGAAGGAAGTACGAACCCGGTACCCAGAATGTACTGTTTAAGTACTGTTAGTTCACGGGGAAGGTACCGAAAAGGTACTAGGAGTGTACTACGAAGCTACTGGAGAGGTACCAAAGAGGTACTGAGAAGCTACTGGAAGGGTACCGGGATTAGTATGACCGATGTGACTTCTGGTCGGGAAGTAGGAAACTTAAATTTGGAGGTTGATTCAGTTGTTGAACGCACGGCCAAGGCTAGATTGACTACCAATCAAGCATGTGTAGAGCGTATGCTAAGCGTTTGCCAAGCATGGATAGTGTGTAAAACGGTACCCGTTTACGCACTATCAACACACTATGTACGCTTAGGACTGGCTTCATCCTTGCTTAATCCCTACTTGGCGAATGCGTTATCTCAAATAAGAGCTTTTAAGCCTTTTAATTTTTTTAGCCAAGTATTTTACTCATGTTGAATGTGACAACTCTTTGAGTCGCTTAAAACACGTCTTGTGGCGGATAAATAGAAGTATTAGAGATATTAATAGTGAAGTACTGGTCTATAAAGTACTGGATACCGTAAAAGTTATACTTGCACCAGTACTAGCAATTTTTCAATATTTATATTTTTCCTCACATGCATTGAAGAGCACAAGAATGCTATTAACATGCATTGCTGTGTTTTATATGTTTAGTTTATCAGCTCAGTCGCCCCACCAGGACAGCGGGGCTGATGGGCAAATGTCCAAAAAGATAGAACGACAAAATATCCCCTATTTTGTCGAAATTGAAAACAAGGATAATATCCGTGCTCAGATTTTGCATTTTAATCCAGACGCCAATCTGATGAAGTACCCTTTGTTTGAATACAATGTAATTAAGGGCCGGATATCTCCACTTGAAATAGGAAAAATGGTTCCAGACGATATCATGGACCTTCCCATGCGTATAGTGAACGATGTATATGACAGGGATAGTGTCACATTACGAGAGCTTTCCATGGATAGGATGCTTGTTTTGGATTTTTGGGCTACATGGTGCGCGCCATGTCTTGAATCTATGGATAAGTGGAAAGAGCTTGGGCCAAAGTATGATAGTCAAGTTCAGTCTGTCGGCCTCATGCTGGACTTTGATTATAAGGCCGAGCTCACTGCCAGAAAAAAGGGTTGGACTTCGCCACAGCTTGTAGGTCCTGAGGTGTACCTGCTAAATGCATATTTCTGTGGTACATCTGTTACAGGCCCCTCGGCCTGGATAAAAAATGGAATCTTGGTCGGTATTACCGATGCAACAGTAGATGTGGAACCTATCCTCACGAAAATGGCGGCGGGTGAAATTACGGCCATTCCCGAGAAGGATATGTGGAAATCACCATTTTAAGAAGAAGGAAATATGAAAGAACGTTTAACCATCACCATCCTATTGTTATTTTCCCTCTTTACTGTAAATGCCCAAATTTCGGGATATGTAAGGGATGAAAACAGTACACCACTGTACGATGCAACACTGAAATTAAAAAAGTCAGGTATTTTGACAAAGACAGACAAAAACGGTTACTTTTCTTTTGGCAATGCGGGACTACCGGACACCCTGTCCATCAGTTTTATGGGGTACAGCAGCCAGAATATAGGAGTTAATTCGGGTACCAGCACCCTGACTATTGCTCTAGAAAAAATCAGTAATACAATTGACGAAGTTCAGGTTGTCAATACCGGATTCTACACGATTCCAAAAGAAAGGGCTACGGGGTCTTTTACTGTCATTGACAATAAACTGATGAACCGTTCTGTGGGTGGAAATATCCTTCAGCGGCTTGACGGCATCGCTCCCGGTGTCCAGTTTGTTACGCCGGGCGGGACCAAAGCATCAGATATCCGTGTAAGGGGACTTGCGACCATACAGTCCGATGCAAGCCCGCTTATTGTTGTGGACAACTTTCCCTACGACGGTGATATCAGCTCCATAAATCCGAATGATATTGATAACATCACGATCCTGAAAGATGGTGCAGCAGCTTCAATATGGGGAGCACGTGCAGGAAATGGTGTGATCGTGATCACGACAAAAAAAGGACAATATGGACAGAAAGGTCAGCTCTCTATCAATAGTAACCTGACCATCGGACAGAAGCCCGGCCTGCTATATGGACGAAACCGTCTCCCATCTGAGACTGTCATGGCGATTGAAAAAGAAAAATACGAAAAGGGCGGATATTATCTGGAAAATGCCCAGCAGACTCCGTTCCCTGAGTATGTGGAAATGCTGATCGCGCTGGATAAAGGGACACTCAGTCGCGCAGAGTTTGAGAGAAAGGAAGCCATTCTAAAAAATACGGAAGTCCGCAGCGAAGCGATGAAATACCTTTACCGACCCGCCATGTACCAGCAATATGCGCTGAATGCCAGAGGTGGAGGAGAGAATTTCACCTATTATGTCTCCGGAGGATATGACAAAAACCGCTTGAGCGAAATCGGAGGTGCTAACGATAGAATAAACCTGAACCTACAGAATACGTTCAGGCCATTTCGCAAGCTGGAACTTTCTACGGCGTTATGGTACAGCAGACAGAATAATCAGAATAACCAGCTCACATTGGACGACCTTAAGGGAAACGCCACAAATGTCGGTCTTTCCCCCTACACGAGATTAGCGGATGAAAACGGAAATCCTGCAGCTGTCATCAAAGAATACAGGCAGGTCTATGTGGGTCAGGCAGAGGTTAATGGCCTACTGGGATGGCAATACCGCCCGCTGGAGGAACGTGGGCTTATGGACAAGCGGGGCAATAGCGATGAGCTCAGGGCAAACCTGGGACTGAGGTACGATTTTCTCCCGCATTTCAACATCAGCGCAAGCTATCAATATATCAGGGGAAACTCATCTAGTACGGCCGAGTATGATAAGGATAGCTATTATGCGCGCAATATCGTCAACCGCTTCACGCAGGCCGACGGCACGCAGATCATCCCCTATGGGGGTGTATTCCGTGAACTGTCGTCCACTTTCTCGGGGAGCCATTCTGCCCGCACGCAGCTGAACTATTCGCAGAGTCTTGGTAGAGAACATGAGATAACGGTGCTGACGGGAGCTGAGGTCAGGGAAATGATACAGGCATCAAACCCAGGCTATACCTTGTACAATTATGACCCAGATCTGTTGATAGGAGACAACAATTACAACTATACCGAAAATTATAAAACACGTCCCAGCGGCAGGTCAAGACTCCTGGCCCCTCTTTCTGCAAAACAGCAGTTTACAGACCGTTACCTGTCCTATTTTGGAAATGCAAGCTACACCTATAAAACCAGGTATATTCTTTCCGGTTCACTCCGATGGGACGGGTCAAACCTGTTCGGGGTGAAAACAAACCAGAAAGGAACTCCGTTATGGTCGGCGGGTGCAAGTTGGGATCTTACAAAAGAATCCTGGTTCAAAGTTTCGAAAATGGATTATCTGCGCCTGAGGGCCACATATGGCATTGCCGGAAACGTCAATAAAAATGTAAGTTCCCTGCCTACTATCGACCATTCCGCTACGGGTGAAAACACCGGGCTTCCACGGGCCATTGTGCGGAGTATCGGAAATCCGTCCCTGCGCTGGGAACAGGTGAAAACATTTAATCTGGGTCTGGATACCCGATTACTCGATAATCGTATTTCGGTAAGCGCCGATTATTACATAAAAAACGCAAATGACCTGATCGGAGCCAGGGTTGTGCCCCCGAGTACCGGAATCTATCCGGAAAGTTTCGCTGAAAAATCAAACCTGATCAACTATGCGGACCTGAAAACAAAAGGAATGGACATCCAGCTCAGCAGTCGGAATATCCTTGGAGCTTTTAACTGGAACAGTACGCTCCTTTTCAACATTGTCCACAATGAGGTCACCGGGTATTCAGCAAATAATAATATCGGATTATACAATTATCTGCTTCCTCCTTCTTTTCCTGTGGTCGGTAAGAGCAAGGATGTTCTATTTGCACTGCCCCGATACTCGCTCGATCCCGGTGATGGCACAGTAATGATGTTCCTTGACGGGAAGCGCACCAGAAACGGCGTTGATTATTTTAACAGCCTTTCGCCCCGAGATCTCATCGCCGCGGGGGTCACGGTCCCGACCGTCTATGGTTCTTTACGCAATGAGATCAGATGGAAGAACATGAGCCTTTCTTTCCTTATTTCATGGAAAATGGGACATGTATTCCGGCGTTCGACAACCGTTCCCGAAGGAGAATACAGGCTTCAGTATCATATGGATTACCTGAACCGGTGGCAGAATCCAGGGGATGAACGCTGGACAGATATTCCGGCAACATCCGGGGATCCGTCGGATAATCTGTACGCCATGTTTGAGCAATATGAAAATTTTGTGCCCAGCGGCAGCCATGTGCGGCTGCAGGACGTCAGCTTTTCCTATGATCTTCCGGTAACTATGTTACCAGGATCGGTATTTAAGCATGTACAGCTTTATGGATATGCCCGTAATCTGGGTATTCTCTGGAAAGCGAACCGTTACGGCCTGGACCCGGATTTTCCCATTGCGGATTATGTGGCGCCAAAAAGCTTTGCATTTGGACTTAGGTTGGACTTTTGACATCGATATTATGAAAGATTTAAAAAACTATTTGATTTTATGCTTTGCCGTTATTTTGACAGGTTGCGGCAAAGATTTTCTGGATGTCAAGCGTACATCCGGTCAGGTCGTTCCAAAGACGTCCAAAGATTGTCTGGCGATCCTGGGCCGGGAAAACATGTATTATACTTCAAGCGATCTGGCTTATCTTGGAGCGGACGAATATTATGTCAAAAATCCCGCAGATCTTGTGGCGGGCTCACAGTACACACCGTTTCACCAGTATGCCTATACCTGGCAGGACAATCCCTATGGCTCCCTGCGGAATATCAAAGATTGGGATCTAGCGTACGAAAGGATCATGTACGCCAATCTTGCCCTGGATGTCGAGTCTGCAGCTTCCGGACAGGGAGAAACGGCCAATCGGGACAGGGTAAAGGTCAGTGCCCGTTTCCACCGGGCATGGAACTTTTATCAGCTGGCGCAGCTATTCTGCAGACCATATCATGAACCTACCGCTGGACAGGATCCCGGTCTGCCCTTACGGGTGGACTATGATATTTCTGTCAGATACGGCCGCTCTTCACTGAAGGAGGTTTACGACCGGATACTGGATGACCTAAAAGAAGCCGAGAATATTCGGATAGTAGACGACATCAATCCCTATATGCCGGGCACCACAGCCGTGCAGGCACTTCTGGCGAAGGTCTATCTCCAGCAGGGAAAATTTGATATGGCACTCAGATATGCAGACATCGTTCTCAAAAAAAGAAGTACGCTAGTGGATTACAATAACTTAACAGGTTCAATAACGGATATCTATGGAAGCTATTTTGAGCCTTATGGGAAGAACAACCCGTCGATTATTTTCTATTCCGCAGCTGCCGTTGGAGGGATCATCATGCCGACCAGACAAAATATAGATACACTTTTCACCAGGTCAATTGAACAGCAGGATCTTAGGGGGGAAATATATTTTTTCACACGGCCAGATGGAACAAAGGTATATTCCGGTTCTTATTGTGGTTATGGAGGTAATGAATTCTTCACGGGACTCAGCGTAGAGGAAATGCTGCTTATCCGTGCAGAATGCTCCGCCCGCGCCGGATCGGAAAAGAATGCCCTGGATGACATCAACCTTTTGCGAAAGAATAGATTCAGCCACAGCTCTTACAGGAACCTTGAACTTGGGGAGATTGATGATCTATTAGCGTATATTCTTGGCGAAAGAAAAAAGGAACTTTTTATGCGGGGGAGTAGGTGGGAAGATGCCCGAAGGTTGAACCAAGAAGGGAGATATTTGGTTTCTTTTTCCAGGATGCTGGACGGGGTACGATATGAACTTGCACCCGGCGAAAAAAAGTGGGTCTGGCCTATTCCGCAGTCAGAAATTGACGCAAATGGAATCGAGCAGAACCAGAGATAGGAAAGGGAGGCAAATCTGCCTCCCTTTTTTTGGATATTGACCCGATTGACTTATTTTAATTAGTTACTGGGCTATTGATGTTGGCGGAAGGCCTGGGAAGTGAAACCGTCATCGTTCGCTTCTTTGACCGTCGCTGGCATATCAATTGGTTCCAGAACATCGCTCAGCTGAACAGCACAGGTAGCTCCCGCTAAATTGTTACAGCTTCCGCTTGGTGCACCGCCCGGATAGAGCCCGTCAATTTTCTGGTTGGTAGCGATATTTCCACCTGTAGGGCTGATCAAGCTCACCTGATACCATGTAGGGGTTGCCTTTTTGCCTTCATGGTTTTTCCATGATACAGTCATTGTAACTACCGATATTAGAGCAATTAGTGCACCTATGTTCAAATTTTTTAATATTTTTTTCATAATTATAAAATTTAAAAAATTATCATGTTTTGATTTCATCAGGTCCATCACATGACCTGCCACTTTTGCTATTCCGAGGTTTTAGCTTTGATGGAGATTCATCAGTTACAGCAGGGAGGCCTTAACCCTGCAATTTCGTTTTGCTTAAGATAAGATCACATCCTCCCTTCTACCAAGTTCGAAATTAACGTCTTTTCCGTTATGGCTTTTATGGGCCAATATCCAATATAATATGCCTAGAATTATAAATATACTGTTAAGTATAATATGTAACCAATGATTGTTTGTCGGCCACAGCCCTGCACAGGTACAAGGGGTGGAACCCATCAGTTTAGTTACCCCAATTAGTAAGTAAAGAGTGTACATGGTGATTAGCATTGTCGAAAGTTTAATTCCCAAACTAACTGCTGGTCTATATAGTAGCACAAGTACTAGTGCGATGTGTAATACTGGCAACAACCACCATAGGATATCGCACATCCAGATTGGAAAGGGTTGCAAAAGTAATTCTTGTTTGGTCTCGGAGATGTTCAATAGCTTTAAGGTTGCCGAACTTCCCCATAGCAGGATAAAACTGTATTGCACGACTATAAATATGTAACTGTTCTTTTTCATTTCTTTGTTTTAAAACTCATTAAAACAAATTTCCAAAGAATGCTGAAGATAGAGAAGGAAGAAAACTCCAATATTCACCATGAAATGGGAGCTAATAACTTTTTATTCCAAAATAGGGGAGAAGAGCATAGGATTGGCTATCCTTTTTTGCTGAAGAATTTGTGATAAGCTTTATGAAAGGTGCTCGGGTCTCGATAGCCTACCTGGAACCACACTGTTGCTTTAGGTACATTGTCATTATGGATGAGCTTGTAAGCTTGTTTTAGACGTACTTGGGTACAATAGTCATACATGGTAGTGCCAAATTCTTTCTTAAATTTTCGTTGTAGTGAGGATGTGGTCATATAGGCCACTTCACCAAATTGTTTGATATCGATGTCTGGATCGCTGTAGTTTTTATCGATATATAATTTGACGCGATACACGTATGCTGCGCCTGTTTTGATAAGCAATTTTTCATAATATGCTAGTCCTTGCACGATGTATGCTTTTAATAGATTCTTAAACAGAAATGGGTTGTCATTCGGTATTTCGAGTGTCTTTTTGATCCATTTCTGTACTTCTATATCTATTGGACAATGTGGCATGATACCATAGGAGGTATTGGATTTGAGTAACGCTATAATGGCATGATGAAGATTGGGATAGATGGCGACTGCTTTTTTTGCCCATTTGGGATGGATGGATACCACCAAGCCAATGGTACTTTCCGTTTGTAGACTGTTTACAGTATAATGCCCTGCACGGTTGTGTGAAACATAGAAGTGGTGTGGATTGGCCTTACTAATCGCTGATGTCCCATTTTCAGAAAAGGCTATTCTCCCTTCCAATAAGAAAAATAGAAATAACCGGTTTTGTGTTGTCGTATAAGCAAATGAAAAGGAATGGTCTGCTTCTATTTGAAAGAGTTCGATAAATAAAGGACCGTATTGGAGCTTCTGCCGAAGGATCTGGCTATGGTCTTCAAATTTTTGTAGTACTGCAGATTGTGCGATGCTCATCTTATATTTGCTCCATAGCGGGAGCTTGCCCATTACATGTGCAGTATGTATAGGTTGGCTATGGAACAAGAGCTGATAATGATCTGCCATACGCGGAAGATTTGAGTATCTATGTTTTTATTGATCGGTTAATAATTGGTTGGTGAAGATAATTTTTTAACACTACTTTTTCGCTGCACAAAAGGATAGTTTTAGCTGTAAACTACACTTTTGTGTAAGATTATTGCGCACAATATGCATTATTTTTGGCCAAATTTAATAGTATGGAAAATCGCTATAGCAGAAATCGTATTTATATTTCCCAGGAAGAGCAAGTGTTGATAAAAGATGTACCTATTCTTCTTGCTGGTTGTGGTATAGGTAGCGAGATAGCAGAATGCGCGCTGCGGTTTGGCTTTGAAAACTTAACGATTATCGATGGTGATACCGTTGAATTGACCAACTTGAATAGGCAGAATTTTACTGAAAAAGATATTGATAGTCCTAAGGTAGAGGCCATAAAAAAGAGACTGCTTGGCATTAATGATAAGGCAAATATCACGATCTATAATACTTTCTTGACAGCAGATAATCTAGAGCAATATATACCAGGGCACCAAATAGCAATAAATGCATTGGATTTCAGCTCGGATGTTCCTTTGAGATTTGATCAACTATGTAGTGAGCATAAGATACCCGTTCTGCACCCCTATAATATGGGTTGGGGAGGATTGCTTGCTGTGATTGATCCTGCTGGCGCTCGTCTGGATAGTATAGAAAGGTCGGGTCACAAGTTTTCAGAGATTGATTTTGTTGAATATGCGCTCGGAAACCTTTCTTTTTGGGGAAATCCACAAGATTGGGTCCGAGAAGTGGTCGAAAAGTTTAAAAATGAAGATGGAGATATGTCGCCACCACAGCTTGCTATTGGTAGCTGGATAGTGGCTGCTATGTGTACCACTGTACTATTTGACCTTGCAGTAGGAGCAACTGTGAAAAAGTTTCCTGAATTTTACTTCAATGCTATGAAGGGGATTTAAAGCAATTTATTATTCGCTGCATAGAATATGGCCTCTGACATATTGGTGACCCCCATTTTGTCAAATAGTTTTCTTCTATGAAATTTGATGGTTTCTGGCGAGACAAAGATTTCTTGTGCGATTTCATTGATCGTAAATCCTCTGATGGAAAATTGGAGGACTTCTTTCTCTCTTTCAGTAAGTTTGATAACCTCCACTGTATTCCACCTATTCTTTTCTAGATCATACTTAAAGATTTGATTATATCCTTTCTTTGATATTTGAATATTTCCAGAATTTCGTTGGGTTGATAATGAAACCGTGCACAGGGCTTTCCATATTTTACCCGAATCTGTTAAGAACATCGGAGTTAACTTCTGGTTGACCAATATTTTTTTCTTTACATCACTTTGTAAATGAAAATCATAAGAAATGGTATAAAGCCGTCTTTCTGAAATGGGTATAGTATCGAAGAAATCAAAACCTATCTTATTTATCTGTGTGAGCAAATCTAGATCTTCCTTCGTGACATATTTATAATAGAATGCATAGCCCATATCTTGTACTTCCTGTGCAGTATGGCCACAAAGGAAAAGTGGATTTTCAGATACATATTCGAATGCCTGGGTTGCATAATTGATGACATATAGGCTAGAATAGGTAGTTCTGGCTAATGCATAAATGGCTTCTCTATAATCAAGTTGTCGATGGAGATCTTTTTCGGATAAATTATCTACCGTATTTTTCGGAAAGAAAAATTGATTCACCATGTTATGTTTTTCATCGTTTTGTTAAAGATATGAATTTTAAAAATTATTTCTATCGCTAAAGGTGATTATATCTTAGTTAAATGCAGTAGCGTCCTAAACGTTGAAAAAAGTGGCGGTGTTTTGCTATAGCAAAGTTGCTATATTTAAATCGTCAAATTTTAACACACCGCCATGGTAAATTTAAACGTTTTTAGTCAGATTTTATCACTTATCGACCGCGAATTATTCAAGGTTTTGGTTGCTAAGCACAAGAGTGACAAACATTGTAAAGGGATCAACAGCTGGACGCATCTTGCTAGCATGTTGTTTTGCCATTTTTCTTCTGCAGATTCAGTTCGTGATATCAGTAATGGCTTACGTAGTACGACTGGTAATTTGAACCATTTAGGTGTTGGTAGAGCACCCAGCAAGTCCAATATTTCCTATATCAACAAGCACCGCACCCATGAACTCTTTAAAGATCTGTACTTTTCGCTATTAGATAAGCTATGGCAAAAGGATACCCATTTGCGCAAAGATCTAACGCAATTAAAGCGCAAGGTTTATCTGATGGATGCCAGTATCATCCCTTTATGTTTATCTGTATTTGACTGGGCTAAATTTAGAAGCACCAAAGGTGCTGTAAAACTGCACACTGTGCTGGATTATGATGGATGTCTTCCTGTTTTCATGCAGATTACAGACGGGAAAGTTCATGAAAGCCAGCGTGCGGGTAGCTATAGTTTTTCCAAAGGAAGCGTTGTAGTGGTGGATAGAGGTTATGTGGATTACAACTGGCTCGGGGATTTGGACAGCAGAGGTTGTTATTTTGTTACCAGGAGTAAAACTAACATGAAGTACAACGTTATCAAGTCATACCAGAGTGAAGCACTCCTTGAAAAGGGAATCATTAAAGATGAGATCATTGAGCTTTCTGGTCCATCAGCAGATAGATACAACTCTAAACCATTACGCTTGATTCACTTTTGGGACAGCAGCACAGACAACCAGTACCACTTTCTGACAAATAATATCCAATGGAAGGCATCACTAGTAGCTAACATTTATAAACAGCGATGGCAGATCGAGATTTTCTTCAAGCATCTGAAGCAACGCTTAAAAATATCATCTTTTGTGGGTACTTCTGAAAATGCGGTCATGATCCAAATATGGACTTCGTTGATTGGAATATTACTGCTCAAATACCTTCAGAAGAAGGCTAAATACGATTGGAATCTGTCTAACTTGGTCGGGTTTATCAGGATGAATATATTCGTGAAAATAAATATATGGCAATGGATAGATGATCCTTTTATCAGGCCACCAGTTAAGGGTAAAAATGGACAGCTACAGATATTCTCAGACTAAAAAATAGGGTCAAAATTGAAATTATCTAAAAATAGATACTGTTTCAAGGGAAACACGCGCCTAAAATTTATTTAGGACGGAAGTGAGTTAAATGCAGTTGATTAATTTAAATGGTTGGTTTTCTACACTATTATTTAATGCAATACTATACTTTCGTGTAGTGTATTTTTATATGCTCTTTCCTAGATTTGCTCCATAGTTATAAAACCATGTTTGAAAAGGAAATCCAGGCCATAGGGAAAAATCAGTTGTATGATGCGACAAAGTTTGTTATTGATCAGAATTTTATACATCATGCCCAAGAGTCTCATCCAAATGAATATGATGCGCTTGTGGATCAGCTGTATGATGAAGAAGAGGCTTATTTCGATGATGCTTATTACTACGTTGTCAAGGATAAATCTCATCAAATTATGGGAAGTATCAGAACTTTAAAATGGAATCGGATTGGAGCACTACCTATTGAGCGTATTTTTGGTATGGATGTACTTAAATATGAGCATATGCCTAAAGATGCTACGATATGGCATATCGGTAGATTTGCTATTCGAAAAGGCTTAAATTCTGTTGACCTCTTTAAAAAAATGGTTTTGAGGGCCATTCACCCCATATGTTCAGTTCCTAATTCTATCGCTTTTGCGGAGTGCGATCGCAAACTTTTAAAAACCCTCACGAGAATGGGGATCATATCGGAAGTTATGTCCGAACCTGTATCCTATTTAGGGTCTGAGACCATCGCAATTTGTATGCATGGTGATACACTAAAAGAATTTTACGATAAAAGTATTTCTGAATTAGCGTATTGTACTCATTCAAAGCGGATTTACGCTTGATACTTATGGAGTCTTTAAAGGTTAAGATTTTGACTGCTATATGATTTTAGAATATATAACAGTCAAAATTTTAAATAACAAATTGATTCATCATCTTGGAGTTTGCTTAAGATGATAACGAAGTCCCAATGATAGGAAGTTAATATCCATAGCATTCTCAAATGCATAATATTTAACCTTGTAACCGGCATAAAAAGTAGAACGGATGACGTCAAAATGGTATGAAATTCCAATTGTAGGATTTATGGCTAGATAGTTTGCTTTCGCATAGCCTTTGGCTTTGGTCCCTTCGTACTCTACCTCTATTTTTTGCTTATAAAAATCCCCAGATATCCCTATACCTCCATAAACATTAAAATTACTTTTTGTATTATCTTTTATGTTGTAGATATAATCCGCCCCAACGGTTGTCATATGTACATTGCTGTATCCAACAAATGTTTGAATGACACCGTGATTATTGAGGCTGTAGCTACCATTTACTCCGTAAAACGTACTGTAAGTCGGAGCTTCCAGCATAATGTCGCTAAATAGACCGACTGAATATTTTGATGTTTGTGCATTCGAGGTTAAAGCGCAAGTTAGTGCTATAGAGGTTATTAGAAGGGTGTGTTTTATCATTATAATTGATTTTTGTCAAGATGGCTTTGTTTAGAATCTAACAGGGGCGAATCTATAGATAATATTAGATTTTTTAACTACCCAAAAGTGTAGTTATGTCATGTTAAATAACGCTTATAAATGGACTCTCTCTTGAGGTAAAAGACTTTTACAATAATTGATAACTACACTTTTGTGTAACGTTATTTTAATCCTATCCCGCTACATTTGTATAGTTCAATAGGTGTTTGGATGTTCATTGCGTTTACTAGGGGTAAGTTAGTAATGAAAGAAAGTATGTTTTCTGAAAGTTACAATGTAACCTTGGAACTGACACGTGGTGATAACTATAACTTTCCTTTAGATTGGTAGCTAAGGGGAGATATGGGGTACTCTGTAATATAAAAAAGCGAATCAAAAGATTCGCTTTTTTAATTCTTATTATCTTTTATTGATTCGTCCTTTGAATGCACTTTTACCATCCATAAAAGCTTCTAGCACGATTCTTCCTTTCGGAAGATGGGTGAGGTCATAGCTGAATAATGCATTTTTAACCGCTTTATATTCATGTTTTTGCCAAAGCACACCATCAACGGTAATCTGAACCGTCATATCATTGCGCTTGTTGGATACAACATTCAATTCCGTTTTATCGATAACTGATCTTGGGTATAGCGAAAATGCATGTCGCGCTATTGTCGTATCCATTTCAAAACCTTGGATAGCCTTGAAGCTAAACATTTCGCCACTACCACAGTCACTCTCAAAAGCATGGATGAGATTACCATTCATATCAAATAAACGGAGGTGTCCATCTCCTTTTTGAGGTTGTGCCCAGAACTGTAGACCATTGCCCGCCGTATCGATCAAGCGAAGGGAATGATTGCCTTCCGATAGACGGATGGTATCAGTATACACGGTTTCAACCGCTAGCTGTGTCGCTATTTTCTGGTAGACTGTATCTTTTTGTGCATTGACTAGATAGATGCTGTTGTCTTCCGGATTTTTGTTCGTTAACAATTGCAAGACAAATTCAGCAGGAAATCTCGGTGGAGCTGTGAAAATCGTTTCCATATTATTGTCTCCTGTCCAAGCATCTTTCTTTCCATTAGGTTGATTAAGCGTCACTTGAAATGTGTTTTCACCATCTTTTTCCTGAATCTCTCCTGGTAAGATGACATCAGCGACTTGGTTGAATGGCAGATTTCCTTTCCAATGGAATGTTTTAGTCGGGAAACCCTTAGTCCCGTAAACGATAGTCAATGAACGAATGGGGTCCGATCCTAAGTTTCTGAAGGAAATACGTGGCCCAGAGCTAGCGGGATTCAACCTCGAAAAACGTTGTTCATCACTGGGTACCATAATCGATTCAACCGCTACATCCGTCTTTTGCTTTGGTGCCGAATAATGGAACAAGAAGGATGAGATGTTTTCAGTAGCCTGTATATTATCTGTCGCAGTATAAGGTTCCATCATTAAAGATACCTGATGTTTACCCGGTTTGGTGAAAACGTCGATGACATCTGCCTTTTGCAAATCACCAGGACACCAGTAGGCACGGTCGTAGATCCAAGTACCGCCTTGAGGATAGAGCGGGTTGTCTCCACATTTTTTCCACATATCACGTTTGTCTACGATTTTACCATCCAGCGAGATCTCGCGCCAGCGACTACAGAACTCACTACAGCCACGTGGCTTGTCCATACCATGACCGGTATGCTGTATGCGGATACGGCTTAATGCTGCACCGTTTTTTGATTCATAATCTATCGGTAAGAGATGCTCTTCAATTTTTTCGTTCGGATCACCATACTTATAGGCCTTATTCCATAAAGGCTCCATACCTAGCGGTGTCACAACTGAGGGGCCAGATAAGATCTCAAAATCTATGCTGAGTGCCCAACCTACCGTTTTATCTTCATAACCGGTGTGCACATAGACAATTTCGACACTATCACGTAACAATGGAGCAAAGTCAGTTACATCCACCTGCCATTTCCAGCTCCACCCTTTATTGTAAATACTGCCATAAGGCGTTAGCATTCTGCTCAATTCATAGTTAAGCTCAGGAGTATTTTTACCGCCTTTGCGACGTAGTATAATATGATCGAGGTAATCCCAATGCGCGGTGTTAATGCTGTCAGGGCTACCGAGCGTAACGTGCATGGTTACTTTGCGGATAGGAGCATCGTTTTTAGGGAACACACCCCATGCAGGGTAAGGGTTTGCAGCTGTGACAGGGTCACAAATAACCGTAGTACGGTTATGGGTAACAACGTGGCTTACCGCGGGTTTCTGGGCTATGGCGCTAAAACCGAAGATAAGGCAAAATAAGGTTAGGATTGATTTTAAGTTCATTAATGTTAAGCTATTTTTTTAAAAACATAAAGATAAGATGTTTTATCAATGTCCTGAAGGAGTAGGTCTAGTATTTGTCTAAAAAACACTTTTCATACGTTTAGCTTAAATATGATTAAGATTTTTAAGTATAATTAAGGTATATTTAAGTTAATTAAAACTTAACTCATATGGAAAATCCAATTTTAGAAAAAATCAAAAGTTCTGTAAAACATTGGTATATACCTTTGATATTAGGCATCTTATTTATTTTAGTTGGAATATGGGTGTCTAGGACTCCTTTGGCGGCCTACTTGACATTGGCCATTATATTTGCAACTACGTTTCTGGTAGCAGGTATACTTGAAATCATCTATGCCATCGTCAATCGAAATACACTGAACCATTGGGTTTGGGAATTAATTAGTGGCATTATAGGGTTGTTCTTAGGTTTTCTGTTGATTTCAAATCCTGCGATCTCTATGGTAGCGCTCTCGCTTTATGTGGGTTTTGGAATCCTATTTTATTCGATTACGGGCATTGGAAAAGCTCTTGAACTAAAGAAGCATGGGTTTAAAGGATGGATCTATACGATGATTATAGGTGTGGCTGGCTTAATACTATCTTTCATTATGATTTGGAATCCCGTTTTCGGAGGGATGACAATCGTATTCTATACTTCATTCTCCTTTATCATACTTGGAGTACTGAATATCTTTTTATCGATTAAAATGAAGGGCTTAAATAAACGTTTGGGAGAGTTTTAACAATAAAAATCCAAAATCTGGCGTTTTGACTTTAAGACATAAAAAAAGCGACTCTTTTGGAGTCGCTTTTTTGTAGCCCGTAGGGGAATCGAACCCCTGTTTCTAGAATGAAAATCTAACGTCCTAACCCCTAGACGAACGGGCCATTTGTTTATTAATGTGATGCAAAGATAAGCGCATTTTTAACTCTTCCAAAATAAATGTGACACCTTTTTCGTAACTCTTTGAATCTGAATAAAATTATTTTTTTTCGAGCCCTTTTTTCATGAAGAAATCGGTCCTATTCGACCACGTATGCTAGTAAATAGTCATTGAACTTCTCATAATGCACATTAAAAAAGCGATTGTGCTGTTCACTTTCCAAATACAACTGCAATATGCCGTCTTCTTCGTATTCAAAAGGAGAGATGGTCATATTATGCAAGAAAGAAACGCCTGCATTGCCCTGTAATTTGTAAACGGCTTCTTTGGCACTCCAACAAGCATAGAGCTGAGCCAAACGATTTTCTCCATGCGTTATAAAATGAAGTTCTTCTTCTTTGAGAAATTTATGCGCGATACGCTCGACTTTAGATTTAATGATTTCCATATCGATACCCACTTCACCTGCCGAACTGATGATGGCTCCAGCGTAATCAAAAGAATGGGTCAGCGATATCTTTTGTGGGAAATTGCCAAGGTAAGGTTTACCGTTGCTATCTGAAGGACAATCGATATAGGAAGTTGTATTGAGCAGGGTGCGCAAGAGGACCCGTGTAGCAAGCCAATGTAATCGCCGCTTACCATTGGATAGGCTGATGAGCTTTTGTTCCTCCAGCGCGCCCAATTGCAGTTGGTTGGATAGGGTATGCTCATCTTCTTCAATGCGCCAAATCGCAAATTTGGTGTGCTGGTCCAATTCTCGTAGGTATACTAAGCTCATACTCAAACTTAGATAAATTAGTTTTGATATAAAAGGGGAGGGAGCAGAAACTTGATCCAGTTGGAATAATAAAAGAAATAGCAGAAAGTCTTGTTCAATAGGATCGATTATGTTGTGTTTTTGCCAAAAATATTTCTTGCTGGAAGACGATAAATCAATAACTTTGTTTTTTTATATCACACATTTAAAATTGTAAATAAAACAAATTTATCTAAGTTTGAAAATAAATGATTGAAGGTGGCCTTTCTATCGTATTGAGGTTCAACTTTAATCTGGAATAATATTGAATAAACATGATTTTATCGGATAAACGTATACTAGAAGAAATAGAGAATGGCAATATCGTTATTGAACCATATGACCGTAAATGCTTAGGTACAAATTCATATGACGTTCACTTAGGGAAGTATTTAGCAACCTATAAGAGCCGTGTGTTGGATGCTAAACTTCATAATGAGATCGATCACTTTGAAATTCCCGAAGAAGGATTTGTGCTAGAGCCAAACACACTCTATTTGGGGGTTACTTTAGAATATACGGAAACGCATAAACATGTGCCATTTTTAGAAGGAAAATCAAGTACAGGTCGTCTCGGTATCGATATCCATGCGACTGCCGGAAAAGGTGACGTTGGATTTTGTAATACTTGGACGTTAGAGATCTCATGTGCTCAACCCGTGCGCATCTATGCAGGTATGCCGATCGGACAGCTGATCTATTTTGTAGTAGAAGGTGATGTAGAGATTCTTTACAATACAAAAGGTAATGCCAAGTATAATACAAAAACGATAAAACCAGTGGAATCTATGATGTGGAAGAATTCATTTTAGGTTAAATGCAACATAACAAAAAGAGCAAAGACTTAAAAATCTTTGCTCTTTTTTATTGGATAACTGTTTATCCTCCAAATTCCATTAAATATGCTTTTAAGAATTCATCGAGGTCCCCATCTAATACTGCTTGTGTATTGGATGTCTCATAATTCGTTCTTAAATCCTTAATTAATTTATAAGGGTGTAGGACATAATTTCTTATTTGAGAGCCCCATTCAATTTTCTTTTTATTGCCTTCGATTGCATCTGTCGCTTCTTGACGTTTGCGCATTTCAATCTCGTATAATTGCGATTTCAATAAGCGGAAAGCGTTTTCTTTATTCTGCAACTGTGATCTAGATTCTTGATTTTTGATGATGATACCAGTTGGTTTGTGATGCAGACGTACCGCTGTCTCCACCTTGTTCACATTCTGACCACCTGCTCCACCAGCACGGAAGGTATCCCATTCGATTTCCGAATCCTTCACATCAATTTCGATATGGTTGTCGATAAGAGGATACACATATACTGATGCAAATGACGTGTGTCGTTTCGCGTTGGAGTCAAAGGGAGAAATGCGGACTAATCGGTGAACACCATTTTCGCCTTTTAGATAGCCATAGGCAAAATTACCAGACAGCTGTAGCGTTACCGTTTTTATCCCAGCAACCTCACCTTCTTGCGCGTCCTGTTCTGTCACTTTGTAACCGTTTTTCTCGCCCCACATGATATACATACGCATCAACATGGCGGCCCAATCGCAGCTTTCCGTTCCTCCTGCACCCGCAGTTATCTGTAGAATAGCATCCAGTTGATCTTCCTCGGCGCTCAGCATGTTCTTGAACTCCAATTCTTCCACCTCTGCTACAGCAAGATGATATTGTTCATTAAGTTCGGCCTCGGTTGCATCGCCAGCTTGATAAAACTCATACAATACCTCGGTATCTTCAACAGATGCCACGACCTGATCAAAATGATCGGTCCATACTTTCTGTACTTTGATGGATTGTAATATTTGTTCAGCAGCTTTTGAATCATTCCAAAAGTCCGGTTGTAAGGTAATGGCTTGGTCTTTCTCTAATGCTTCTTTTTTAGCATCGATGTCAAAGATGCCTCCTCAGGGAAGTTACACGATCCCTCAAATCTTGAATTTGTTCTTTGGTCATAATCACAAAGATACAGCTTTCTATAAGAAAAGCCCAAAAAGCTTAGGTATGATTTAAATGATAGTGATTAATTTTTATATTTCCTCGAGAGTATGCTTTTGATGGCAGAGTAGCAATCGATAATTGCATAGCAACCATGAATCCCAATGAAAAAAGAGTAACAAAACTAAAATATTTTTTTTATGATAGGCTACAATTAACATGGTAAATAAAACAAATTTATCTAAGTTTGATTAAAATTGAAAGATATGTTACCAAAAATAGATTTTACACAGACGGCTGCTTACCGTTATTTAGCAGATCATTATATCACGATTAATGAGCACAGCTTAAAGGACTTGTTCGATCAAGATTCATTCCGATTTGAGAAATACAGCATCGAGTTCAATGATATTCTTTTAGATTATTCGAAAAATAGAGTGAATGACGAGACTGTAGCGTTATTGCGTCAGTTGGCCAAAGAATGCCACTTGTCTGAAGCGATTGAAGTCATGTTTCAAGGAGAGAAAATCAATGAAACAGAAGGTCGTCAAGTGTTGCATACCGCTTTACGTAACCAATCCGGAAAACCAGTTCTTGTTGATGGACAGGATGTGATGCCTGATGTACATGCTGTTTTAGCACAAATGGAATCCTTTACAAATCGTATTCTTTCTGGCGAGTGGAAAGGGTATACCGGCAAAGCGATCACCGATGTGGTTAATATTGGTATCGGTGGTTCAGATTTAGGACCTGTTATGGTTACAGAGGCACTAAAAGCATACCGCACACACTTGAATATGCACTTTGTATCCAATGTAGATGGTACGCATATTGTCGAAGCGATAAAAGACCTTGATCCCGAAACGACTTTATTTTTAATTGCCTCAAAGACGTTTACGACGCAAGAAACGATGGCGAATGCAAACTCAGCTCGAGCATGGTTCTTGAAAAGTGGAGCTCAACAAGAGGATGTAGCGAAGCATTTTGCAGCATTAAGTACCAATACAGCTGCGGTTGCGGCGTTTGGTATCGATACGAAAAACATGTTCCAGTTTTGGGATTGGGTCGGTGGACGTTATTCACTTTGGTCAGCTATTGGCTTGTCCATCAGTTTAGCTGTTGGTTATGATAATTTTAAAGAACTATTGATTGGAGCCTATGAGGCCGATGAGCATTTTAGAACAACTCCATTTGAAGAAAATATTCCCATTACTCTAGCATTATTAGGGATTTGGTACAATAATTTTTTTGAAGCAGAAAGTCATGCCATATTACCATATGATCAATATATGCACCGTTTCGCGGCTTATTTCCAACAAGGCGATATGGAAAGTAATGGCAAGTATGTCGATCGTAATGGTAACCGTGTCGACTATCAAACTGGTCCTATCATTTGGGGTGAGCCAGGTACCAATGGTCAACATGCTTTTTATCAACTGATCCATCAGGGGACGAAGTTGATTCCTTGCGACTTTATTGCACCAGCAATCAGTTTAAATCCAATTGGACAACATCATCAGATGTTATTGTCCAATTTCTTTGCACAGACAGAAGCCTTGATGAATGGTAAATCTGAAGAGACTGTTGTAGCAGAATTAAAAGCTGCAGGTAAATCTGAAGAAGAAATTGAAAAGCTGAAAGCTTTTAAAGTGTTTGAAGGAAATAGACCTAGTAATTCTATTTTGCTTAAAAAAGTTACTCCACGTTCATTAGGAACGTTAATAGCACTTTACGAGCATAAAATATTTGTTCAAGGAATCATCTGGAATGTATTCAGTTTTGATCAATGGGGCGTGGAATTAGGTAAGCAACTTGCTGGTCAGATTCTTCCAGAGCTGGAGTCCGAAGATATCATTACCACCCACGATTCATCGACAAATGGCTTGATCAATCAATATAAAGCTTGGCGCTCATAAGCGTTAACGGAAAATAAAAAAAGCTTGGTTAAATTCTTAACTAAGCTTTTTTTATTTTATTAACCTTCAGTTGTAAAGATTACAAAGAAAGGATTTCCACGATCCGCAATAGATCTTGATTGATTGCATCAATGTGTTTAATTGCTTTTTTGAAAGATATAAATTGCACTTCACCATGAACTAAACCAACCATTTCACCTTTACGACCCTCAAGCAGTGCCTCTACAGCGGAAACACCTAGTCTGCTGGCCAATACTCTATCCATACATGTTGGGCTTCCCCCACGTTGAATATGACCTAAGATAGAGAGGCGAACATCATATTTCGGAAAGTTTGCTTTGATTTTTTCAGAAACAACCATTCCACCTTCAGAGTCACCTTCGGCAACGATTATGATACGTGATGATTTGCTTTTGCGGGTTTTATCCAAGCGTTTCATGATCGCATCGTAATCGACATTAAACTCAGGGATCAAAACGGCTTCAGCACCTGTACTGATACCCGATCTCAAGGCAATAAGTCCAGAGTCTCTACCCATTACTTCGATGACGAATAGGCGGTCATGCGATTCTGCAGTATCTCTAATTTTATCGACTGCTTGAATGACGGTATTGATAGCCGTATCGTAGCCAATTGTAAAATCGGTTCCAGCAAGATCATTATCAATTGTGCCCGGTAGACCAATAATTGGAATATCAAATTCATCTAAAAATTTGGAAGCTCCAGTAAAAGTTCCATCCCCACCGATAACAACCAATGCATCTATTTCGTGTTTTTTAATATTCTCATAGGCTTTTTGACGGCCTTCTATGGTGCGAAATTCATCACTTCTTGCCGTTTTTAATATGGTTCCACCACGTTGGATGATGTTGGCTACAGATTTCACGTCCATGGCATACATATCGCCATTTACTAAACCGTCATAACCTCTTTTTACACCAAAAACATTTAAACCATTATATATACCTGCTCTAACTACCGCGCGAATGGCAGCATTCATCCCTGGAGCATCTCCCCCAGAAGTTAATACTGCTATATTTTTAATATTACTCATAATTTAAACTTAGATAAATCGTATTTCGGTTTGCAATATAAACCAGTTGAATGAAAAAAACAACTTATTCGGATTATCTATTTGTAAATAAATGATCCAAATAAGTTGAAGTTCTTTTTTTGTATGCTCAAACAAGGACTGGATGAGCAAAACCCGGGGCTATTAAACCGTTATTTTAGCGCTTTAAAAGCGTCAATGCCACTTTGTAGATATTTCGCGTATTCAATAGGGTCGTAGTTAGCACCTGATGGTGGTACCAACACATTTCCTTCCGTATCTACGATCACATATAAAGGCTGCGAATTACTGTTGAATTTTGAAGCTTGGAAATCAGAATTTTTGTTTCCGATATTTTTAATCTTTTTACCCGAATAAGAAGAAATAACCTGTTCTTCAGCGGGTAATTCCGTGCGGTCATCCACAAAAAGTTCCGCCATAACAAATCCTTCTTTTAATAATTTAGCAACATTAGGGTCTGTCCATACATTAGCTTCCATTTTACGGCAGTTAACACAGTTCCAGCCCGTAAAATCGATTAAAACAGGTTTATTCAATTCTTTTGCAGTCTCAATTGCTTGATCGTAGTCATAATAAGGGTCAAACCCCTTAGGTGTACCACGGTCATGGAATATTTCTGCATATTTTTTCACTTTCCCATCCGAATGTACAGGTGAAGCACCTGCCACGCCTGCCGATAAATCGAAATCTTGCGTTGCCGACGGTGGTAAGAAAGCTGAAATTGACTTGAGAGGAGCTCCCCAAAGACCAGGTACCATATAGACAACAAACGAAAAGACGATGATAGCTAAAAATGTACGCGGTACAGATAAGAATTTCAATTCACTATCATGAGAGAATTTGATTTTCCCAATTAAGTAGAGTCCCATCAATCCGAAAATAACGATCCATAGTGCTAAGAAGACCTCGCGATCCAACCAGTTCCAATGATAAGCTAAATCAACATTGGATAAGAATTTAAGCGCTAAGGCCAATTCCAAGAATCCCAATACCACCTTTACGCTATTTAACCAACCACCTGATTTAGGAAGCGATTTTAATAAAGAAGGAAACATGGCAAATAGAGCGAAGGGAATGGCTAATGAAATGGAAAAACCAAGCATTCCAATTGCTGGAGCCAGTCGCTCTCCTTTAGAAGCTGCTTCTACCAGTAGGGTTCCGATAATAGGACCTGTACAAGAGAAGGAAACTAAAGAAAGGCTAAATGCCATAAAGAAAAGACCTACTAATCCACCTTTATCAGACTTAGCATCCATTTTATTGACAAACGAACTTGGTAATGTGATTTCGAATGCACCGAAAAAAGAGGCTGCGAATGCAACCAACAAAAGGAAAAATATAAAGTTAAAAACACCATTTGTAGATAGAGCATTGAGCGCATCAGAACCAAATAAAATGGTGATGATCATACCCAGGGCGACATAAATGATGATGATGAATAATCCATATAACAGCGCTTTGCTGATTCCACTTGCTCTTGATCCTGCTTGTTTAGTAAAAAAACTAACCGTAAGCGGTAACATCGGGAATATACAAGGCATTAAGAGGGCTGCGAAACCACCAATTAAACCTGCAAGGAAAATACCCCAAAGAGACTTCTTTTCTTCAGGAGCTAATTCGATTGCCGCCTTTTGTGTGGTTTGGGCAGTATCCTGACTTATCGTGTCGGGGCTTTCTGAGAAAACCAGATCTTCTGGAACTTCGGAAAGTGTTGCTGTATCTGTCGATTCTGTAAATTCGATTCCCTCAACACTAAGCAAAGAGTCTTGCACGGTTGCAAAGGAAAGAATAGGAATAAATAAACTGAAAACAACGAAGTAAAATAAAAATAGTTTCTTTTTAGCCATTTTTTGTAGAGTTCAAATATAATCTGTAAAAATAAAAAAAGACGAGGAGAATAGCCTTATGTTTTAGTAGTTGTAAAGTCAATTTTACTATTTTGGTTGCAACATTAAGCATACAATTGCCCTTTCGTGATCAATATCTGTTTATCGCTTCAGTTTTAACACTTCATTAAGGGTTGAAAAAACAAAACGCTAATCGGATGTTGTTTATCTGATTAGCGTTTCTTGAAAATTTTATGTTTTACCTTATTTGATCGTGACCGTAAAGGCATAATCAGTAGGAGGAAGACATTGTGATTTATCACAAGCTTGGTATTCTACCGAACCTTTCACTGTTGCAGTGCCGTTTGTTAATTTTACTTTTTGTTGAAAAACAACCTCTTTTGCAAAATAACCGACATTCATTTTGAATACTTCTTCATATTTGGTGGCTGGTTTTGGCTCGGCTGTCTTACCATTTAAAGTATATTCTTTAGAAGCAGGGAATGTAAAAGAAGTCGGAATCGGACCATTTTCTCCAACGTTTTGAGAATAAATATGCCATCCATCTTGAATCGTTGCTTTAATAAATATGACAGCTTCTTTACTGTTTAATTTTTTTGAAGCAACCGTAAACTTTACTGGGTCATGGATTTGAGCCACAGCACCTGAAATAGCAAAAAATAATACTGCTATTATTAATGTGAATTTTTTCATCAGTGTAATTTTTTAAATAGTTGTTGTTCCTGAGTATGACAAAGTGAAACAACTAAAGTTTAATTTCTTTTAGCAAATTTACTAGTTTGCGCGAATATATTTATCGGAAGAGGGTAATTATTTTGTTGCTTACAGGATATACCGAATTTCCTGAAGGCTAAATTCATTTAGCTCATTTTCGATTTCAATCTGCAAGAGACCGTTTGCATGTACTTCGATGATTTTGCCTATCATTTCTTCTTCATGGACCTTATATTTTCTCCATTCATCTTTTCTAAACAGATGTTGATTATATGCTATTAGTTGCTTTTCGTGATCTCCATTTTGGAGTCGTTTGTATTCCATATCTAGAAAAACATAGAGTTCCTGGGCTAAATCAGCAATCACATAAGGCTCGTTGACACCGGTAATGGACCTTAACGAAGTAATATGGTTGCTATTCTCGAAATTGATTTGATTCACATTAATGCCAATGCCAATAATACTCGTGGCTATCTGATACCCTTTTATGTTATTTTCAATGAGTATCCCTGCTATTTTTTCATCATTTACATAAATGTCATTTGGCCATTTAATGTGTACTTTCTGGTCGGTTTTCGTTTTTATCCAGTTGAATATACCGAGGCTTATTGCACAGGATAGGGAAAATTGTTGATTGATCGCTAGGAAATGCGGGTAAAGTAGAATTGACGTCGTGATATTTTTACCAGGCTCGCTCGTCCAAATGTTGCCTCTTTGGCCTTTTCCAGCAAATTGTTCTACTGCTAAAATGGCAGAACCTTCGTCCTGTGGCTTGAATTTTGACAAGTTATCTTTAAAATAATCATTTGTGGAAGCCACACGTTCGAGAGTAATTAAACTTTGACCGATGATAAGTCCTGAAAATGTGTTATTTTGCAAAGTGATTAATATTTAATTGTATATAATAGTCAAAACTATAATATTTTTTAATGGATAAAAATAAAAGTTCGGAATTGTCAACCCGATTATCAGAGGTGGTTGTTTATGGGATGCAGGAGAAGAAAGCCAATGAAATTGTGCGATTGGATTTGAGAAACATTAACAGTTCTGTGTCTGATTATTTTGTAATCTGCCATGCAGATTCCCACATTCAAGCTCATGCAATAGCGAAAAGCGTCGAGGACGAGGTTTATAAGGCATTTGGGCAAGATCCACAATTTAAAGAAGGTCAGGGGACAGGAGAGTGGTTGATATTAGACTTTGTTGATGTGGTGGTCCACATCTTTAAGAAGGAGCAAAGAACACTTTATGCCATCGAAGACCTATGGGGCGATGCGCAAATTCAAGACTTTCAGAGTGCTTAAATAGTAGAAATTAGAATTAAAACGATATAAATAAGATAGAATGAAGAAAATACCAACAGGTAAAATAACCCCAAAACCGCCCAAGTTTAATATCATGTGGCTTAGTTTTGCATTGATATTGGCTTTTTTTGCATTACAATATGTTTTTAGCGATGTCACGACTAAAAAAATTACATACAGTGAGTTTGAATCTAAGATTTTACCTACTGGTGATGTTGAGAAATTAGAAGGAACAAAGAAAAATGATCTTGTTCAAATTGACGTTTACATCAAAAAAGATCGTTTAAATGACGAAAAATATAAAGAAGTAGCCCCTGGACCAAATGCATTGTCTTTGACACCTGCAGCTGGGCCACAGTATACTTTTACAGAAGCTTCTGCTGATATTTTAGCGGCAAATTTAAAAGCTGCTCAAGAAAATCTTCCTGAGGGTACACCTCGTTTGGGCGTGAGTTATGAAGATCGCTCAAACCCATGGACGAATTATTTCGTAACGTTTATTCTACCAATGGTGGTATTGGTATTGTTATGGTTATTCCTAATGCGTCGTATGAGTGGTGGTGGTGCAGGTGGCGGAGGCCAAATCTTTAATATTGGTAAATCCAAAGCACAGCTGTTTGATAAAGAATCTCAAGTGAATATCACATTCAATGATGTGGCAGGACTAGAGGAAGCGAAGCAAGAAGTGATGGAGATTGTTGATTTCTTGAAGAACCCAACAAAATACACCAATTTGGGAGGTAAAATTCCAAAAGGTGCATTATTGGTGGGCCCTCCAGGAACAGGGAAGACTTTACTTGCCAAAGCAGTAGCAGGCGAGGCTCAAGTTCCTTTCTTCTCATTATCAGGATCTGATTTTGTGGAAATGTTCGTAGGTGTTGGTGCTTCTCGTGTCCGTGATTTATTTAAACAAGCGAAAGAAAAAGCACCGTGTATTATCTTTATCGATGAGATCGATGCTATTGGTCGTGCTCGTGGTAAAAACTCAATGATGGGTGGTAATGATGAGCGTGAGAATACTTTAAACCAACTCTTGGTAGAGATGGATGGTTTCGGAACGGACTCAGGTGTTATTATTTTGGCTGCAACCAACCGTATCGATGTATTGGATAGTGCATTATTACGTCCAGGTCGTTTCGATAGACAGGTGTCTATTGATAAACCCGATTTAATTGGTCGTGAACATATCTTTAAGGTACACTTGAAGCCTTTGAAATTAGCAGAAGAAGTTGATGCCAAAAAATTATCAGCACAGACTCCTGGTTTTGCTGGGGCAGAAATTGCTAACGTATGTAACGAGGCAGCTTTAATCGCAGCGCGTAAGAATAAGACGGAAATTAATATGCAAGATTTTCAGGATGCGGTAGACCGTGTGATTGGAGGCCTTGAGAAAAAGAATAAAATTATCTCTCCAGAAGAGAAGAAAATTGTTGCTTACCATGAAGCAGGACATGCGATTGCAGGTTGGTATTTGGAGCATGCCGATCCTTTGGTAAAAGTATCGATCGTACCTCGTGGCGTAGCAGCTTTGGGATATGCGCAGTATTTACCGAGAGAGCAGTTCTTATATACGACAGAGCAATTAGTCGATAGTTTGTGTATGACGATGGGTGGACGTGTAGCTGAAGACATTACTTTTGGACGCATATCTACAGGTGCTCAAAATGATTTGGAAAGAATCACAAAATTAGCATATGCCATGGTTGCGATTTATGGTATGAACGATAAGGTAGGTAATGTTTCATTCCGTGATGGATCTGAACAATTTCATAAGCCTTATTCTGACAAAACGGCAGAATTAATTGATTCTGAGGTACGTAATTTAATCACAGATGTTTATGCAAGAACTAAACAGTTATTGTTAGATAAACAAGATGGTTTGGTTGCGATTGCGGAGAAATTATTAGAGAAGGAAATCTTATTTCAAAGTGATTTGGAAGAAATCTTAGGTAAACGCCCATTTGATACAAAAACAACATACGATGAGTTTGTGAATAGTGGCGATGGAGGTGGCGTCCCACAAACGGATCTTCCGTTGGATGTACTTCCCGAAGAGGCTAGTGGTGCAGAACCTAAAGTAGGTATTAAAGAAGAGGATAGTCCAAACGTATAAATTTTAGTTTTACAGCGCTTCTTTAAAAAGAAGCGCTGTATTTTTTAGTAGTCCGCCGCATGAATGTTAAAAACAGCAGTAGTAAAGAGCAGATGCTAGGCAAAATAAGACAGGCTCTAGTACAAAAAAATGAAAATCCACATCCTAACTTCCAGAAAACTCCGTTATACCAGGAAGAGGATGAGTTAGTCGATGTTACCTTTGCCCGCGAGCTGACAGCTGTTGGAGGAAAGTTCTTGTATTGTGACGGTGAGATTGATTTGATTGAAAATTTGATTCACCTCACCGAGGAAAATAATATTAAAAAAATATTTACATGGGAAAAAGGTGTTCAAGATTTATTGAATCCTTATGGTTTCCCTATTCATACGAATGAAGTTGACTTTGATGAAGCCGATGCAGGGATTACTTCATGTGAAGTTTTGATTGCACGCAATGGCAGTGTTATGGTGAGTAGTGCCAATGCTTCAGGGCGTCGATTAGGGATTTATCCCCCAATCCATATTGTGATAGCAAAAGCTTCTCAAATGGTGTGGGACATTAAGGACGCGCTCTCTTATATGCAGCGTCGTTATGGAGATCAGATTCCCACGATGGTTTCCACTGTTACCGGACCTTCCCGCACAGCCGATATCGAAAAACGTTTGGTATTAGGTGCACATGGACCGAAAGAATTATATGTTTTATTATTAGAGGATCGTTTTTAATTTTATGATACAAGAATATCTGTTTTTAACTCCAGTAGCGAGTATTATCTTTGCTTTAACCATTGCATCGAGCATCTATAGCTTTTCAAACCCACAAGTATTGGGCGAGATGATGCTGCACCCCTATAGCATCTATCGTAAAAAACGTATCTATACCATTTTGACAAGTGGTATGGTACATAAAGATTGGGGACATCTGCTCTTCAATATGATCACGTTTTATTACTTTGGATTTGGATTAGAGAAGATGTTGATCCAGATCAGTGATTGGGGTCATTTTCAATTTGCCCTAATCTATGTTTTGAGTTTAGTATTGAGTGATATCCCAACGATTCTGCAACAGAAGAATAATCCCGGCTACTACAGTTTAGGAGCCTCAGGAGCAATTTGTGCCGTGTTGTTTAGTTACATCATGTTTGATCCTAAAATGATGTTAGGGATCTTTATGATCATCCCAATGCCTGCATACATATTCGCGGTTCTTTTTCTAGCCTATTGTGTATGGGGATCAAAAAATTCGCGTGATGGTATCAACCACGATGCGCATTTATTCGGAGCATTGTCTGGAGTACTCCTTACTTTATTGCTTTATCCCTGGATCTTAAAACATTTTATCAGTCAATTTTAGGTTATCCAGCCCAACTTTCGCGATCTAGGCTTCTGAATTGGATCGCTTCGGCAAGATGGTGGTTTTGTATGATGGATTCATGTTCCATATCGGCTATTGTTCTTGCCACTTTTAAAATCCGGTCGTAAGCGCGGGCCGACAAACCCAATTTTTCCATGGCTGTTTTTAATAACAGCTTACCCTGCTCGTCAATCGCACAGTTTTTTCGCACTTGTACACTGTTCATCTGCGCATTATTGTGAATCGTGCTGTTGTCTTTAAAGCGTTCGCGTTGGACTTTTCTAGCCTTTATTACACGCTGGCGAATTACCTCGCTTTTTTCAGACTTTTGGTCTGATACGAGCTCCTTAAACGCGACAGGGGTTACTTCTACATGGAGATCGATTCGATCTAATAACGGTCCTGATATCTTGCTTAGATACCGTTGAACGGCATTACTTCCGCATATACATTCTTTCTCTGGATGGTTGTAATAACCACATGGACAAGGGTTCATCGCCGCGATCAACATGAAGCTAGCAGGGTAGTCCACCGAGAACTTTGCTCGTGAGATGGTCATGTTTCGCGATTCTAGGGGTTGCCGCATCACCTCTAAGACGGTTCTTTTAAATTCCGGAAGTTCGTCTAGAAATAATACCCCGTTGTGCGACAACGAAATTTCTCCAGGTTGGGGGCTTGTACCACCGCCGACAAGAGCAACGTCGGAGATGGTATGATGTGGTGCGCGAAAAGGTCTTCGGGTCATCAGCGAGTCCTTGGCAGCCAATTGTCCTGCAACGGAATGTATCTTGGTGGTTTCTAACGATTCTTCAATCGTTAAAGGAGGCAGTATGGTTGATAGCCGTTTAGCAAGCATTGTTTTTCCTGCTCCAGGAGGACCTATTAAAATCACATTATGGCCACCGGCAGCAGCGATCTCCAATGCCCGCTTTATATTTTCCTGTCCTTTAACATCGCCAAAGTCGGTATCCACACAAGTCGCTGTGTTCGAAAACTCCCGTTCAATATCCACGATTGTAGGGGTCAATTTCACTTTATCATTAAAAAAATCAATGACTTCAGTTAGGTTGTCCACACCGAGAACAGCTAGGTTCGATACGATGGCAGCCTCTCTGGCATTTGTATTGGGCAAGATGATTCCTTTAAACTTATCTTTCAATGCTTGAATGGCAACAGGGAGCACGCCTTTTATCGGTTGGATTTTCCCATCCAATGAGAGTTCCCCTAGAATCAAATAATCGGCAAGTTTGTCTCTATTTATCTGATCCGAGGAAGCTAATATCGCTGTAGCAATGGCCAGGTCATAGGAAGACCCCTCTTTTCGAATGTCAGCAGGAGCAAGATTGACGACTATTTTTTGGCGGGGCATCCGACAGGCACAAGACACAATGGCACTTTCTATTCTTTGCAAGCTTTCTTTCACGGCATTATCAGGTAAGCCCACGATATAATATCGGGTACCTGCGGTAATATTAACTTCAACTGTTATTGTTGTAGCTTCGATACCGTATACAGCACTGCTATAGGTCTTTGTTAACATATAATTGGTCTAACTGGTAATTAAAGTTAATAAAATATATCTATTATTTTTTGAAAATGATTTATTTACCTTGAAGTACAAGGCGATTTGTGATTTTAGATAACATTTATTATATTGTTGTAATCGCTTTTTATCATATATCAAAAAAATTATTGGCTTTTGGCAAACGATTTGCTTAGGTATTTGTATTATTACTGATTGAGATAGATTGCAAGGATTAAAATTTAAAGTTTAAGATTATGAACGATAATAGTAAAGTATTAGTAGCATTATTAGCAGGTTTGGCTGCAGGAACGGCTTTAGGAATTTTATTTGCACCGGATAAAGGAGCAGAGACAAGAGATAAGCTTAATGAATCATTAGCAGATTTAGGTGATGCAATCCGTGAGCGAGCTGAAGAACAAGTCGATCAATTAACTGATCTTAAAGAGAAAATAGTTTCAACGTTAAAAACGAAAATAAATAAAGGAGAAGATCTTCTAGAAGATGAAATAACTGAGCACGCGTAAATCGCTGCAATCTCCTGACTAAAGAAATCATTATCAATAATATGATCAGGGGCTTTCCGCCTCTGATTCTTAACATAAAAGTAGATGGAAGAAGAAAAATTCTCCTTAAGTGGTACATTCCAAAAAACAAAGGAATATTTAGATTCGCAGTTAAATTTAATTCGACTTAAGACTGTAGAGCGATCTTCTCGTTTAATTGCAAGTTTAATTGTTGATGCTGCAAAATTGATATTGACTTTATTCATTTTGTTTTTTCTATGTCTTGCACTGGGCTTTTATTTAGGAGAGGTATTGGGTAGTTATTCTTTGGGCTTTTTAGCTACTGCGGGTATATTTATAATTATAGTCTTGCTCATTCGTGTATTTGAGTCTAAGCTGGAGTCTACGTTTATGGATCTATCCATACGGAGATTTTCTGCCAAATGGACTGATGAGGACGAAGAAGAAGATAATAACGTGAAACAAGAAAAAGTAGAACATGACGAAACACAGCAAAATTCATAATTTAGCCGAGCTTAAAACTGAGATTGCACGTCTTAAGGTTTTAAAAAATGAGCAGGAAGCCTATTTGAAATCGCAGGTAAGTTTATTAAATCATAAGATTGAAACACCCATGCGTATTTTTAAGGCTGTTAAATCAAATATCCCAGGATTGGATATGCTGTCGGGTCTGTTTTCTTCTACAGTAAAAGGAGAAGCGAAAAGTGGCGATTGGTTAACGAAAAGCTTGCGTATAGGTGTTCCTTTTGTGATGAATAGATTTTTCTTTAGAAAAGCAGGTGTATTGAAAAAAGCATTACTCTTATTGGCTTCGGAAAAAGCACTTGGTCAAGTCAATCAAGATATGGTAACGAGTTTAATTGCCAAAGCCACGAACTTTATAAAGCCCAGTAAAAAGAAAAAAAGAAAAGCCTCAGCTGTCAGTCCTCCTGAGTTGGAAGATCAAGTCAATGAATATGGTATACCATCTTATAGTGAAACATACTAAAAAACTGCTGTTTTCGCTATTAGCTGGATTGTCTATACCATCCCTTAGACCTATTGCTTTGATTCTTTTGAGCATATAATTTGCTCTTTCTCTTCCTTTTTCATTATTTTTTCTGAATAATGTAGCAGCGCGCAACGAAAAGATAGCAGATAGTATACCTGAACCATAATCAGATTGATGATTGTATCTGTATTTGTAGCATTATATTAAAATCTTTTCATGCTTAAGCTATTGATTACTTAAAATATAAGGTTAATTTTGTCGCATATTTTATAGTAATGGGTAAAGACAAACTTAGAAAATTTGCGGAGATTGGAACTTTTGACAATGTCGTAGAACTTGATGCGGGTAAAGCACTTAAAGGTCAGTGGGCTAACACGCATTTTAAAAATAACAATCCAATCGTGGTCGAGTTGGCCTGTGGTAAAGGTGAATATACCGTTAATCTTGCTAAACTTTTTCCTGAAAAGAACTTTATTGGTGTCGACTACAAAGGTAATCGTATATGGAGAGGAGCTAAAACAGCTATTGAAGATGGTATCACGAATGTTGGATTTTTACGTATTCAGATTGAAACCATTTTGGAATATTTTGAAGAAAATGAAATTGCTGAAATTTGGATTACTTTCCCTGACCCTCAACCTCAGGATAGCCGTGAGAAAAAACGATTAACAAATCCTACTTTCTTAGGCCGTTATAAATTTGTTTTGCAAGATGGAGGGTTTATGAACCTAAAAACTGATAATGATGGTTTTTATAATTATACATTAGAGCAGATTGAAATCTTAGGTTTGAAAAAGTATGCAGAGACAGCAGATCTTTACCATTCTGATTTGGTAGACGAAGTATTGTCAATCAAAACCTATTATGAGAAAAAATATCTCGCTGTTGATAAGAATATAAATTATGTAAAATGGTCTTTTGATCAAGTTTAATACATATAGGTTATATAAAAAAAGGAGTAAAATTTTTATTTTACTCCTTTTTTTATGCGGTTAATTAACAAAAAGCTTATATAGACATTCATTTAGTAAAACAATGTTAACATAAAACAACAGCTATGTTAATATTGGGATTGCATTTTTGTGCGGAAGTAAAACCCGTTGACAAAAACTCTTGCATGAATCATTATTACCTATCTCATTTAAAAAAAGCACTGCTCGTATGTAGTATACTCGAATGCAGTTCGTATCCTCTTTTTGCATCAAATCTCCATGTCGAAACTAAAATCTTTTCCAATATTTTGGAACAAGAAAGTGTTTCCTTTAAAGGAAAAGTAGTGGATGGAAATGGACATCCTTTACCTGATGTTTCAATTCTCAATGGCAGTAAGAGCATTGGTAAGACGGACAATGCTGGGGCATTTACATTAACAGTTGCCAAAGGAACAGTATTGACTTTTAAGTCATTGGGACATCGTACCCATGAGGAGCAGGTCAACAACCAGGCTTCAAATGTCGAAATTAAATTGCACTCCACTGAACGTGCTTTAGAAGAGGTTGTGGTCACAGCATTAGGTATAAAACGAGAAGAGAAGTCTCTTGGTTATTCGGTCAGTACTGTAAAGGGAGAAGAGCTTACGAATGCCGTTTCGAGCAACTGGATGGATGCCTTGTCAGGTAAAGTGGCAGGACTCAATCTTATGCGCTCAGGAGCAGGCCCAGTAGGGTCAACTAAGATTATCTTACGTGGGGAGAATAATTTAACGGGAGAAAATCAAGCGCTGATTGTTGTTGATGGTGTGATTATCAATAGTGGATCAGGGAGACGATCAGGCAATGGTTCTGATGCTATTTATGGTACCGGTGGTGATAATATGCCAGCAGATTACGGTTCCGGTATGGACGATATTAATCCTGAAGATATCGAAAGTGTTTCGGTGCTAAAGGGACCGGGGGCAGCTGCCCTTTACGGACAAAAAGCAGCCAATGGTGCCGTTATCATCACCACTAAATCAGGAGCCAAAAGAAATGGAAAATCACTAGGGATAACCTTAAATTCAAATACATCATTTGAAAGCGTCAACCGTTGGCCAGATCTACAATATGAGTATGGTCAGGGCACAGGAGGATCAGATTATTACTCCTATGGGTCGACAATTGACGGCGGAAGTACAAGCGGTACCAGTTCTGCCTATGGACCTAAGTTTGATGGTCAAAACTTTTTTCAATTTGACCCTAATCTTCAGGCAGTTGGAACAGAGCGAACACCTTGGAAACCTTATAAAAATAGCAATACCTTTTTTGATGTCGGTAAAACTTACATGAATACCATCTCAATTGATGGTGGATCGGAAAAAACAAATGCGCGTTTCTCTGCAACCAATGTTCGTAATCAATGGATTTTACCCAATACAGGCTATGATCGCAATACAGTCGCTTTATCCGTCAACTCGAAGGTAAGTGATAAATTGAGTATCACTTCCAAGGTGAGCTATAATAACCGAAACAGTGATAACTTACCTGGGGCAGGCTATGGTAATCAATCGTTGATGTATTGGTATATCTTTTGGCAACCTAGTGCAGATGTAAACTGGTTACAAGATTATTGGGTAAAAGGTCAAGAGAATCGGAAAATAATGTATCCTTACAGTACATACCCGGAAAACCCGTATGCGATTTCTTATGAATTTATTAACCGCAATAACCGTAATACATTTACCGGTAATGCACAGGCTTCCTATCAGTTTTCAAAAGAATTTAGCGCACAGGTAAGAGCATCTATTGATTTCTCTAGCGAAGATAGAGCACAGCTGCGACCTTATGATGCCGGTTCTAAATTTGCCGAAGGGAGCTACCGTACACAAGATATCTTTTCAAAGGAAACGAATCTAGACTTCTTGTTGAAATATGATAAACAAATACATGAGGATTGGCATATAACCGCTACAGGAGGTGGAGGTACATTACGTAATAATTACCGTGTGACCTCTTTAGCATCAGATGGTTTGACTTTTCCAGGAGTATATAACCATACGAATAATAAGTATGGTATTAAAAGTGTTCAGAGCGTTAGTAATTTTGAAATCAATAGTTTTTATGGTTTAGTTACCACAGGATTCAAAGATTATCTATTTTTTGATGTAACGGGACGAATGGATTGGTCGAGTACATTAGCTTCGTCAATCGTTCCCGATAAAAATGTAGGTTTCTTCTATAACTCCTTCAACAGTAGTTTGGTATTATCCGAATTATTCTCATTACCCAAAGCCATTAATTTCGCGAAATTACGTGCGTCCGTTGCTTGGGTTGGATCAGGTGTAGATGCACCATATATGACACAGTTTGGATATGTAGGGGGTAACCCACTTATTGGAGGCTCATTGCAAAATCCAACTACACTAGTCAATCCTTATATCGAACCGCTTTCGACACGGTCAATAGAGTTTGGAACAGATGTACGCATGTTTAAAAATCGTTTAAATATTGATGTAGCGGTTTATCAAGGCAATACAAGTAAACAGCATCTTTACCGTACTATTGATCCATCGTCAGGCTATTCCAAATATTTAATGAATATGGGAGAAGTTCGTAATAGAGGTTTGGAGATTGCTGTAAATACGAATCAGCTTGTCAATAAAGAAGGATTTAATTGGTCATCTAGTATTACTTATAGCGCTAATAGCAATAAAATTATGTCAATTCCTGATTCTTCGATTGTGCTCCAATATCGTTCAGTGGGAAGTGGGCAAATTGTTGGACTACAAGGTGGAAGTATGGGTGATATGTATGGCATAGGATATCAACGCGCTCCAGATGGTCAAGTTATATACGATGAAAAAACCGGTGCAGCTCTATTAACAGAGAATGTTGTCTATTTAGGTAATACGATTCCAACCGGAAAATTAAGTCTGGGAAATACATTTAGTTATAAGAATTTTAGATTAAACGTCTTATTTGATACCCAGTGGGGAGCAGTAGGTCATTCTTTAACACATTATAAATTAGCAGAACAAGGGAAAACAAAAAATACGCTCCCAGGTCGCTACAATGGAATTGTTGGAAATGGTGTAATTTCCAATGGTGATGGTACTTATCGAAAAAATGATGTTGTAGCAACCAATATTGACGAATATTATCGTTCACATTATGGTCAAGATAATGCTGAAGGCAGTACATTCCCAACCGATTTCATCAAATTTCGTGAGGCAAGATTGGATTATTCCTTCAAAAAAGATGTTTTAAAAAGATGGGGTTTAGATAAGGCCACAATCGGTCTTTATGGAAGAAATTTATTTATTTGGTCAAAATGGCCAGCCTTTGATCCTGAATTTGGAACATTGGATGGTGGAGATATTCTAAAAGGCTTTGAAATTGCTCAGTTTCCATCAACACGTACAATAGGATTTAATTTAGTCTTGGGTTTTTAAGTTGAAATACAATGAACAACACTATCAAAAAAATATCTTTTGCTTTTTTGGCATTATCGATGAGTCTGCAGTCCTGTGATAAAGGCTTTATAGACTTAAATACAGATCCAGTCAAAACAACAAATGCATACCCTTCACAATTTATGGCTAATGCATTTTTAAATGCAATTACAGCTAATATGAGTCGAAATAGAAGTTTTACTAATGAATTGATGCAAGTAACTGTCTCGATTGGGGAAGGAGACGGTAAAGTCTTTCGTTATGACTTCAGACCAAGCTGGTCAAGTTATCTGTGGGATCAACATTATAAACATCTCATGAACTTTAAGGATATGTACCTTACGGCTTCAGAAGGCATCGGGTTCAACCGATCCTATCAAGGGGTGGCATTACTTGGTCAATCTTGGTTGGTCTCGATATTGACCGATACTTATGGAGACGTTCCTTATTCAAAAGCTTTACTAGGTCGAGATTCCCTTATTTTAGAACCTCAGTTTGATAAGCAACAGGATATCTACAGGGGCATGTTTGAAAAATTTGAAGAAGCCAATCAATTATTTAAGGGAGGCGATGCAATTGAGGCTTCAAGTGATCCCATTTTTGCTGGTGATATCTTAAAATGGCGTAAATTTTCTAACTCCATGTATTTGAGGTTGTTGCTTCGGGTTGCGCACAAAGAAGAAGTGGGCGCAGGTGCAATTAAAAAGATAAAGGAGATACTAGAAGATAACCCTAGTGAGTATCCTATCATGACCAGCAATAGTGATGTTGCAGTATTAAGATGGACTGGACAGGGAGCGTATCTTTCACCATTTATGGGGACTAGGGCACAAGATTTTCGTGCTACTTCTCTCGCATCTTTCTTTATTGATCATTTAAGAGATTGGAACGATCCACGTTTAAATATTCCTGAATATGGCACTAGCGGTATTAATAGATTAGGAATTGCTCCTGTTTCTGGAAATTATGTTGGAGTAGAGAGTGGTTATGCTGCTGGAAATGCAGAAGATTATACGAAGATGAGTTATTTCTATTCCTATGATCAAAATGCAGGTGTCAATAGCTTACAGACGGAACCATTAACGGGTATGCTTATGAATTATGCTGAAGTTGAATTCATCAAAGCTGAAGCCATCATCAAAGGGTGGATTTCTGGCTCGGCCGAAACGTATTATAATAGTGGAGTAGAAAACAACATTAAGCTCTGGATTCCAAATTGGGCACTTCCCGTGCAAGATTATCTAACCAATGCGGATATACAATGGGATGAAAGTAAAACTTTAGCACAAAAAATGCAAACTCTGCATTTGCAGAAATATTATGCGCTTTTTACAGTCGATTTACAACAATGGTTTGAACACCGTAGAACGGGTTACCCCGTTTTACCAAAAGGTCCTGGTTTGAATAATAATGGTGAGATGCCATCGCGAATGGTGTACCCCGTTATCGTACAATCTTCAAATCCTAAAAGCTATAAAGAAGCTATTGCTAATCAAGGAGCTGATTTGATTAATACCAAAGTATGGTGGCAAAAACCTTAATAGCAGATTCAATAGAAATTAAGATGAAAAAAAAATTTTTTAATATCATAACAATGATGGTGGTTTTGGTAGCCATGACATCATGTCAAGATACAAATTATCCGGGAGGAACAATTAGTTCACACATTGGGATTTTTGATCTTCGAGCTTTATTTAAAGGTGAAATGGTTACTATTGATGCTGAAAAATTAGCGGGCTCAAGTAAGCTAGCAGCATTGGTCGTATCGGATCATAAGGGGGGCAATCTTCCTGAAGGATTACTCGTTGTACAGGATACGAGACGTTTAGGGAAGTTACGCGGTATTTCAATCGATCTAGGCGATGCCGCAATGAATTATCAACCTGGAGATTCTGTCATTATTGATATCCTTGGCAGTCAACTTTTGCGTGAGGATGGTATTTTGAAACTTAAAAACATTAAAGAAAGTCAAATTGCAAAGGTAGCTTCTGGACGACCAATTACAAACAATGTTGTGACGTCTAAGGCGATATTGGAAAATCCAGATGCCTATGAAAGCACATTGGTTATTATTTTAAAGGGAGGATTTAACCCAATTCCTAAAGCAGGCGAGATACTATCTGGAACTAAAGTTTTAAATGATGGTTTTGGCAACTTAAATTTAGTAACAAATGAAAAGGCTGATTTTTCACAACAATCACCTTATATACTAGGCAATTACTATGGTATTGTTTTTGGTCAGGAAGACGGTACCGGTGTCAGTACTCCTTATCTGAGATGTCGTTCTAAAGCAGATGTTCTGATGCTCAGTTCTGAAATTGAAGTCGCATCAATTATCATAACAGGTTTTTCTAGTGATGTTAAAGGCTCAGACACCAACTATGAATATCTGCAGTTAATGGCTACAGAGGATATCGATTTCTCTAAAACACCTTATTCTGTTGTTGTGAGCAATAATGCTAATGCTTCAACACCTACAGGTGCACCCGCAAATGGATGGGCAACAGGGGGAATGAGAACGTATAAGTTTAATTTAACAAAAGGTGTAGCGCGTAAGGGAACATTCTTTTATGTCGGCGGAAAATATCAGCTGATCAATGGAGGTGCTTCTACCAGTTTAGCGTCTTCCAATTGGGTGTTAAATTACGATTATAATGAAAATGATGGATTTGATTTTGGAAGTAAAAGATCAGGATTGTTCGCCAACAGTGGCAACTCTTTTGGAATAGCTATTTTTAAAGGAACCACTGTGACAAAGGATTCAAAACCAGTAGATGTTATGAATAATTCAGGAGGCGGAGCTCTTTGGGAAGGAAATAAAGGTTATCGTATTACAAATAATGATTTCTATGATGTTATCAATCCTTTAACTATGGAACCACAGCCTTTCTTTAAGCAGGGTACAAATCAATTATTTTTGAAATATAATACAGCAGATGTAGGTTATTTTGTAAGTCTTGGTGGGGAGTATAATCTAACGCTAGGACGTTGGACGGCAGCTCGTAGCCAAAATAATGTAGAGATGACCAAAACGTCTACCATTGCAGAAATAGAACCTGAAAACGCAACGATACTCGTAGAATAATAACAAATTAAAGAGCAGCTTTTTAAGCTGCTCTTTTAATTATTGCGCTATATAGCAGACCAATTTTATTTGATATGATCATAAAAAAGTTTATTTTAATAATTTGTACAATATTTGGGAGTTTTATTTCTTATGCTCAACAAGATATTGTTATTTACGCACACCGCGGTTTTAGAGGCCTAATGCCCGAAAATACCATAGCAGCCATGAAACATGCTTTAGATAAGAAAGCTGGAGTATTGGAATTGGATATCGCATTCACTTCAGATGGACATGCCGTAGTTTCCCATGATCCTTGGTTGGACTCCTTGATTACATTAGACCCAGCTGGAAAACCAATAAGAAATGGGAAAGAGCATGCTATTTATAAAATGACCTATCAAGAGATTGCTAAATATGATGTGGGAAGCCAACAACACAAGGATTTTCCCAAGAAACGTAATTTTAAATCAGAGATTCCAAAGTTGACAGATTTAATAGATAGTGTTGAAGCTTATGCGAAAACTTTGGGTGTTATACCGCGCTACAGCATTGAAACCAAAACCAATCCAAAACGAGATGGAAAGGCGCAACCTAATCCGGTGGTATTTGTGAAAGATTTAATGAAGAACATTAATGATAAAAATATTGCTGACCGCGTCATTATTCAGTCCTTCGATCCTCGCACCTTGGAAATTGTACATCAGGATTTTCCGAAAATTATTACAATGCTCAATGCGACAAAGGGAACATTTGAAGAAAACATGAAATTACTGACATTTTATCCAACATATTATGCACCTAATGCAAATTTGATAGACAAAAACTTAGTTGATACATGTGCGAAGCTAGGCATTAAGTTACTTTGTGGGAATAATAATAGTAAAAAAGAAATTGATAGCGTAATGGCTCTTGGTGTCACTGAATTCTGTTCGGACTATCCTTATGAGGAGTTGCCATAATCAGGTTATTATAAATAAGTAATGACATTATAAAAGAAAAGGGTCGAAAATATTTTCGACCCTTTTCTTTTATTAAGAATTTTCTAAACTAACTTTTGATGGGAAGTTTTTATGTTTTCTTTTGCTTATTTTATCCATATTGACAGGTTGTGGTATTTTTACATAGTAACCTGTACCATCGTAGGTACGCTTTAGCGGGTCTTCTTGACATGCTGTAGAGCAACAGCCCTCCAATTGTTCGCCACAAGCATCACATTGTGTAAAATGCTCATTACAGATGGGACTAGCACAGTTGATCATCTTCGGTGTTTCCTGCCCACAGTTTTTGCATTTTGATACAACCACAGGGTTTACCGAATTGACATCTACAGTAACACGATTGTCAAACACGTAACATTTACCATCAAAATCCTTCCCATCAGCTTCTTTCCCATATTTGATGATACCCCCGTGCAATTGGTATACATCTTCAAAACCTTCCGCCAATAATAAGGCCGAAGCTTTTTCACATTTTATACCACCCGTGCAATAGGTTAATATTTTTTTACCCTTATACTGTTCTAGTTCCTTCACTTTTTCCGGAAACTCTCTGAAATTTTCAATATCTAACGTTACCGCATTTTTAAAGCGGCCCACATTATGCTCATAGTTGGAACGGACATCAAGCACCACAACATCGTCACGATCCTTCATTTCCATAAAGTCTTTCGGTTCAAGATGGATACCCGTTTTTTGCGTAGGGTCGATAATTTTCGGGTCACGTAGGCCAGAATGCACAATTTCGGTTTTATAGCGGCAGTGCATCTTAATAAAAGAAGGCTCTGATACTTCATCTATCTTAAATTCGGTATGATTGAATCGGCCATCGGCATATATGGCATCCATATACGCTTTACAGGATTCCGGGGAACCCGATACCGTTCCATTTAGACCTTCTTCCGCAACGATAATACGTCCAACTAAATTTAACGATTTACAAAATTCTAAGTGATCTGCCGCAAATTTTTCAGCGTCAGCGATAGGGCTGTAGCAATAGTACAGTAAAGTTTGATATTGTGCCATAGTTTTCATTGATACCGCTGCAAACGGCGTTTAATGTAAATGAATTACAATGCAAAATTAGATAAAATTGTTTTATTTACAATTTTATTTGTGTCATATATCAAAGAAACGGGGATAGATCTGTTCCATATATCCTTATTGCGATCTCCTTTACCATCAAAAATTATCTATAGCAGAAGTATCGTTGCGAGCAGACTCAAAACTATGATAAGCGGGAAATATAGAAAATAGGGGGTGGTGACCGTGATGATTTTGATTACTTTTTCTTCAAAGGTTCCAACAGATATTCCAATCCGTTTAATTTTATCTCGTAAAGTGTACCCAATTGAATGCCAAGTTTTCCGGGAGGAAAGCCCTTCTGATGGAACCAAACCAAGTAAGGTTCCGGTAAATTACATAAGGTATATCCTTTGTATTTTCCAAAAGGCATTTTTACCGTTACGAGTTCTGTTAAGATATCAGGATTCATCATTAGTCTTCAGGATTACCATTTTTAATGCGATAGGCGATCATTCTCAGCCCAATAATACAATGATTGAACAGATTTGGAATCGTTCCGTAGTATTTTTTGAAAATATCATACCGTTCTTTCAACGATTCGCGATGTCTTTGCTTAGACATACCACCCACTAAATAGCGGGCAACATGTTGCTGGGCATTGACACATTTATTGGCCTTTTTTGCCGCTTTTATCACCCAATCAATATCAGCACACAATTTATAGTGCAAATCATAAGGTTCAGCAATACTTCGTTTGATGTAAATCGCTTGATGGCAGATGTTCATGCCATAGCGAAAGCTTTTCCAATCAAAATGCATCGGGACTTTGTGTCGGCGCTCACCGATTATTTCCCGCTTTTCGTTGATTAAAAAGGTTTCCCCATATAGGATATCCGCATCATCGCTCAGGGCAGCTAAATTGGCCAAAGTATCCTTTGAATAGAGCTCATCTCCAGAATTTAAAAAGAGCACATAATCTCCTGTAGCTATCGCGAGCCCTTTATTCATCGCATCGTAAATACCCTTATCTTTTTCAGAGATAATCCTCGTTATCTGCGATCTGTAATTTTCGATCAGGGCTAGTGTGCCGTCCGTTGATTGCCCATCAATCACGATATATTCAATCTGCTTGTATGTTTGACCAACAACAGATTTTAAGGTATGTTCGATGTCCCGCACATTATTGTAAACGACTGTAATGATGGAAAATGTGGGATGATTATGCATGCTATTTTTTTAATGCGTTGAATTTCTTTTTTGCAAAACGGATTGCTCTATTCAAGAGCGACCCTTTTCTATGGGCGTAAAAATACTTAATTGCTTCATAAGCCTGCGCATGTTCACGAATATCTTCGGGAAATTGTGTTATTTTTTCAGTAGCAAGTACCACCTGATACGTAGATTCGGCTGCTGTGTGTGTGCCCGAACCATCGTTCCCGATATTCTGGGTCAGTGAATTGCGAGGATAAAGTACCAGGCCGTTATTTTTAAAAACAGAAGCATACCAACGAATAGCCCAAGAATTGATCTTACCAGATTTGAATTCCTGCACCTGTTTCCAAAAATTCTCTTTCCCTTCAATACTGAACTGGTGAATCTGTTCGGTGGTAAAGTCGTCCGTGAGGCTATTTATATCAGCGTTGAAATGATTCCATGCTCGGTCCCAGGTTGCCCAGCCCCAGCTGTTTGCTACCCGAAAGAAAAAAGTTTCGGGTAGCAATGCCAAATCCTTCAATGGATAGCCGTATCCGGATATTTGCATCACCCTATCCTCATGTTGATAACGCTCCAGCGCATCATTGAAATACGTTAAGGCAAAAGGAGAGGTCGTCAGATCATCTTCTAAGACGATGATTCGTCCGTATTTTTTTACGATTGTAGATACGCCATCGATTACATTTGCTGCCAGTCCGCAGTTCGTATCGCGCAGAATAAGGTGGACTTTTTTAAACTTCCAATCGCTTTTGATTACTTCACGCACTTGCTCCACGGCAACTTTTGATTGTTGGTTTTTGGGAGCATCAGAATAAATGAATAGTTCGGACGAAGCCGCTAATGCATTTTTTTCTAGTGCCTTTAATGTCTGTAAAGTATGATCAGGTCGGTTGTAAACAAATAAGATGATTGGAGCAGCTGACATTTTATTAGATTCCTAAGCAGTTATTTTCTTTGTAAAATAAGGATGTTACTTTTCTATGGATAGCCCCGATTGCAATACCGGAGAAAGGGATATGTTTAAAACCCTGTTGTACGAGATAATCGATAGCAGGTTGATAGTGTGTTCTTTCAGAGTCATCCAGTACCAGTACGCCACCTTCATTCAATCTTTCGATTGCATTTTTACAACAAGCAACACGTTTTCTACCATCAACGATGACCATATCGTAGCGCTGATCTTCTTGCAGAATAGCATTTACATAATCATCATGCTCCAAACTTATGTTCCTCATTTCTACATTCTCGGGCATTTGATTCTTGATGCGTTCAAACCAATTGGTATCGTGTTCTACAGCGATTACCTGTTTTACATGTTGCGCATAAAATAGGGTGGAGTTTCCAGCTCCATATTCAAAAAGCATCAAATTTTTATTTAATCGACCATCCAAAAAATCCAAAAAGGAATAAGTGAGCCATGGAATTGGTTCACCATTAGGGTTTAATGATTCTTTGTTTAAGTACGAATTGACCCATCCAGTTTGTACGAAATATCCTTTAAACGCTAAGGATAAGAGCCCTTTTAACAATTTACTATTCAATAACGATTGGTAACTACCAGTTTTTTCCATTTTTTAGTTTTATAAGAGAAAATAAACTTAACGATTTATTTTCAAAAACTTTTCTTTTATCGTCGATAATAATCCGATAAGGAAGAGGGACCGGATCATCAGAATGGCGTTTGGACGTGTTTTTTTAATGAATAGCAGGAAAAAAGTAGATGCAAAATAGGCGATTAGCGTAGCGTAGGCAGCTCCGATAATGCCAAATTTTGGTATGAAAAAATAATTCAATATGACATTCAGCAATGCGCCAAACGCTGTGCGATACAAGGTGATTTTTGTGAGACCTTCGGCAATAAGGTATTGGGCACTAGCGGTTCCTAGGAATGTAAATACGCCTGCCCAAATATGTACTTGAAGTGTATGTAATCCTTCAGCATACTCCGGCGGATAATAATATTTGAATAAAATAGGAGCCACACATGTCACGATCAGGGCGACGGATACACTTACGAATACCATTAGCTCATACAGATTTCCGAGACGTTTTTGATATAATTCAGGACTTGTCCTTCGGGCATTCATGATGGCAGGAAATAAGGAAGTTGATATGGCCACAGGCATAAAATACCAGCTTTCACTAAGTGATACAACTATTGAGTACACGCCCAGAGCCGATTTACCCAGGATGGCATCGATCATCAATTGATCGATTTTCATATAGAACGTGATGAATAAAGAGGAAAATGCGAGTGGCCACCCCAGTTTCAACAGTTCTTTGGCGGTAGTAGGGTCGTATTTCCAATTGGATATCCGGTTGCCTGTTTTATGGTATAGCGCTAAGTAGCCAATTTGCAAGATGATGACGTCGATGATTAAAGTCCAGATGAAAGCATCTAAAGGAGCTTTAAAAAGAATTAAAGCAAACTTGATAGCAGCCGATAGGATATTTCCCCCGACCTGTACCAGCATGATAACCTTGCCTTTTACCTTTGCTTGAAAAAAGCTATCAATGATTTGTACGGCCTGAATGATGCAAATGAACGATACAAGGGCAACCTGCTTAAAAGAGGCGGCAGGGGCTTCTGGCGCAAAATGAGCAATGAAAAAATAAGTGATGTATACGAGGGGTAGGACTAAGAAGCCCGTAATGATACGGATGCGTAATGCCGAACCTAGTAATATGTTTTCTTTTTCAGGATGTTGTAAGAGCTGTCGTGTAATGAGTCCGTCGGTTCCCATGGTCGCTATACCCGTGAAAAAAGCGAGTATGACTAGCGGGTAGTTGTAAGTACCAAAATGTGCACTTCCCAAATAGGAAGGAAGCGCAAATGTGGTTACCAACATTTTTATAAAAAGAGATCCTACACGCGCGATTAAAAGCCAACCCGTGTTTTTGAAATATTTTTCGAATGCTTCTGGATTAAATCCTGGTAATGCTGGTATTTTCATTATAATGCAAACCTACTGATTTTTTTTAGAGGTTTGCATGAGAATGAAAAGGGTATTCTTACAGTACATTAATGGTATTCGCAAATTCTGATAAACTAGGATGTGTTGGATTTAAGTCCGTAACCAGATAATTCACATCGTGGAGTGGGACGACTTTCATTTTTTGTACTGAATTTAACTTTTCAGCGATACTTAGGATAACCAGTTTCGTAGAGCATTTTATCATCGCTTTTTTGATTTGTACTACTTCCCAATCCGAGTCTGTAACACCATCTTGTGTAGATAGACTATTGGTACCTAATAAGCAGATGTCAACCTTGATGTCAGATAATTCGTTTGTTACTTGCGATCCAGATACAATATTGGTATTTCTGGATAATTTTCCTCCAATCAGTATGACCTCTAAATTAGGTTTCTCTGCTAACTCTAGCGCAACAAGTGGACTTATGGTGAAAATTGTACACTGTAGACTATCTGGGACAAGTCGAGCTAATTCAATCATCGTTGTACCGCCACCAGCAAGAATGGTCATGCCATTTTGAAGTAACGTAATCGCTTTTTTAGCAATTTCTTTCTTCGCTTCTTTCGCATAGACGTTGCCATCTTGAAAAGGAAATTGAAAAGACTTGGAAAGTGCACCGCCGTATACTTTTAGTACTTTACCATTTTCAGCTAGTTCATTTAAGTCACGTCGGATGGTGTCTTCAGATACATTGAGCTGAATGCTTAAGTCTGACGACAATACCTTATTGTGCAAATTGATTTGATGTATAATGAAAGCTTGTCTTTCCTCTTTTAACATAGCAGATAGTTTATATAGTAGAAATTATTTATACAAATGTAATTATATGAAGGTATAAAAAATAAATGTTTTTTTACTCGCTATCCTTATTTTTTACTTTTGTTACTCCTGCTTTAAAACGAGGTTTAAAACCCACAGGCTTGTTTATTTCTTCCGATGCAGGATTTGCTACTTCGGTCTTGTCTGTAGCTTCGGGAACTTGCTGTTCAGCGGTAGGAGGTGTTTCCTGCTCGGTATCAGAAGGAGTGTCTGTTTTTCCAGTTTCCGTTGCTGGGTCTTTTGTTATTGCAGCTTTTGTTATTGCAGCTTTTGTTATTGCAGCTTTTGTTACTCCAGCTTTAAAACGATGTTTAAAGCCCGCAGGCTTGTTTATTTCTTCCGATGCAGGATTTACTGCTTCGATCTTGTCTGTAGCTTCAGAAACTTGCAGTTCAGGAATTGGAGGTGTTTCTTGCTCGGCATTAGGAGTAGCGTCTGTTTTTCCAGTTTCCGTTGTTGGGTCTTTTGTTATTGCAGCTTTTGTTACTCCTGCTTTAAAACGAGGTTTAAACCCAGCAGGCTTGTTTATTTCTTCCGATGCAGGATTTACTGCTTCGGTCTTGTCTGTAGCTTCGGGAACTTGCAGTTCAGGAATTGGAAGTGTTTCTTGCTCGGCATTAGGAGTAGCGTCTGTTTTTCCAGTTTCCGTTGTTGGGTCTTTTGTTATTGCAGCTTTTGTTACTCCAGCTTTAAAACGAGGTTTAAACCCAGCAGGCTTGTTTATTTCTTCCGATATAGGATTTGCAGCGGCGGTCTTATCGACTCCTTCAGAAGCTTGCAGTTCAGGAATTGGAGGTGTTTCTTGCTCGGTATTAGGAGTAGCATCTGTTGAAGCAGCTTCCGCTGCCGGGTTTGTTGTTATTGCAGCTTTCGTTACTCCAGCTTTAAAGCGAGGTTTAAAACCCGCAGGCTTTTTTGTTTCTTCCGATGCAGGATTTACTGCTTCGGTCTTATCGGTAGCTTCAGAAGCTTGTAGTTCAGCGGTAGGAGCTGTTTCCTGCCTAGCATTAGGAGTAGCATCTGTTGAAGCAGTTTCCGCTGCTGGGTCTGTTGTTATTGCAGCTTTCGTTACTCCAGCTTTAAAGCGAGGTTTAAAACCCGCAGGTTTTTTTGTTTCTTCTGATATAGGATTTGCAGCTGCGGTCTTATCGACTCCTTCAGAAGCTTGCAGTTCAGGAATTGGTGCTGTTTCCTGCTCAGCATTAGGAGTAGCGTCTGTTGTTTCGGTTGCTGGGTCTTTTGGTATCGCAGCTTTCGTTGCTCCCGCTCTAAAACGAGGTTTAAAACCGGCAGGCTTAGTCGTGCCTTCCGTTTCAGGCTTAGTCGGTTCATTTGTATCCACCTCGCTAACGGTGTCTGTCGTTGGTTTTGATGGAATTGCAGGAGCTCTAAAACGAGGCTTAAATCCAGTCGCAGGGATCGCTTGTTCGGTTGTGACCGTTTGTTGTTCCTTTACTTCTACCGATTTCTTGCTCTCTTTTTGATCAACTATTACTTCCTCTAATCGATAACTTTTTCGCAGTCTATTGAACCAGAATTTTTTGGTGTGATCAAAACTCTTTTCACCCATTGCCGCGAAATGTTTTCTGAATTCTTCATAAAGTGAGTTGTCAGCTTTCTTTAAAGCTATTAAATCTATCTTTTTTTTAGTGAAAAATTCTTCAAAAGTCATCCTGAAAATATTTAGTCTAGTACAAATGTATACTATTTTATTAATCTTTAATAGCTTGGGTGCTATTTTACGCTTATTTTGAACATAAAAAAAGAGCGACTAGCGCTCTTTTTAATGTTGTTATGCGAAAATATTAAGCCATATTATGATATACAGCCTGAACATCATCATCTTCTTCAATTTTATCGATTAATTTCAATACATCTGCAGCTTCTTCTTCAGAGATATCCGTATGTGATAATGCGATACGTTCTAATTTAGCAGAAGAAACTACAATCCCTTTCTCCTCCAATAGACGTTGCATATTGCCAAAATCTTCAAAAGAAGTCTGTACCACTACGATATCATTACCTTCTTCATCCGATTCGATGTACAATTCTTCAAGACCACCATCGATCAATTCTAATTCCAACTCATCCGTGTCTAAATCTTCCGTTGCCGGGAATCTAAAAAGAGATTTGCGATTGAAAATAAAATCTAGTGAGCCTGTTTTACCCAATGTACCACCAGCTTTGGTGAAGTAACTGCGTATATTGGCCACTGTTCTATTGGTATTATCTGTAGCAGTTTCAATTAAGATCGGCACCCCATGAGGGCCATATCCTTCATATACATATTCTTCATAGCCTTTAGAATCTTTTTCAGAAGCTCTCTTTATTGCCGCTTCTACACGATCTTTAGGCATATTTACAGCTTTCGCATTGTTTATCGCTGTACGTAATCTTGAATTTGTCTCTGGGTGAGGGCCATTGTCCTTCACTGCAATTGCAATTTCTTTACCTAAACGCGTGAATTGAATAGCCATTTTGGCCCAGCGTTTAAATTTACGTTCTTTTCTAAATTCGAAAGCTCTTCCCATGTTATATTTTGTTTGTTTTAAGATTCTCTATCATCTCGGCAGTAAGCTTAGCTAAATCAAAAGCTGGCTTCCAGTTCCAATCTGTTCTTGCTGGAGAATCTTCAATACTAGCAGGCCAAGAATTTGCAATAGCTTGTCTAGGATCATTCTCCGAGTAAGTGATTGTAAAATTAGGAAGAATTTTTTTAATTTCTTCTGCTAGTTCTTTTGGAGTGAAACTTACCCCTGTTAAATTATAGCTTGAGCGAATCGTTAAACTTTCTTTTGGCGCATCCATTAACTGTAAAGTACCACGAATGGCATCGTCCATATACAACATCGGTAAAGCTGTATCTTCCGATAGGAAACATTCATAAGTCCCTTTTTTCAAGGCATCATAGAAAATATGAACAGCATAGTCAGTTGTACCACCTCCTGGTTCCGCTTTCCATGAGATAATACCTGGGTAACGGATACTACGGATATCCAATCCACGATTTTCTTGGTACCATTCTACTAAACGCTCACCAGCTAATTTACTGATACCGTAGATTGTATTTGGATCCATCACACAATATTGATCGGTATTCGTCTTAGGCGAATGTGGACCGAATACTGCGATTGAACTTGGCCAGAAAATCTTGGCAACTTTATATTCGACAGCTAAGTCCAATACGTTCAATAGACCATTCATGTTCAAATCCCAAGCTTTTTGCGGATAAACTTCGCCAGTAGCCGATAACATGGCGGCCAATAGATATACTTGTGTAGGTTTATATTTTATAAATAAGGATTCTATAGCACTTTTTTCAAGCACATTGAGGGGTTCGAAAATTTCTCCATCCTTTAAATTTTGAGGTTCTCTAATATCGGAAGTAACGACATTTTCTGTACCAAATTTCTCTCTTAAAGCTGTAGCCAATTCTGTTCCGATTTGGCCATTTGCACCGATTATAATAATGCTTTCTTTCATCGATGCAAATATAGTATTTTTATTAAGGTAATCAATCTTTTGTGAGCGGTCAAAAAACGAATATTAATGCACCTGTAGTCTGTTTAAAGCCTTTATTATCATGGTGATTGAAATGTGTTTTCATGTAAATCAAAGCCTTTTAATGATACCTTTTAAGATCTTTTTAGTTGATTATTTCTTCAATTTGTGGCCTTTTATTACATATCAATCGATTGCTTTTTTTTTAGTTTTCTTGGTAGGATAAATCGGCACATTTGGTACCCATTTCAGTAATGGAGGAAAAAGAACTTTTGAGCATGGTTATTGGCGTCCTTTTTTGCCGAATATTTAAAGCAAAAATTTATTTAATATGTTGTCTAGAATTTATCTGCTATTTTTTTTGCAGCTCATTTGAGGTAGATTAAGTTTCCAATGATGAAATTTTAATGCTGTTTCTAGCATGATCACGTTGTATCTTAACATTTATTACAGTAGATTTTAGCAATCTGCACAAGAGCACGGTTAGCTGCTGGTTGCTAACAATATTTGAAGATATTTTATTAAAGAGGCATTAATGTGTCCATATTAATATTACTTTATGTATTTTTTTGCAATAATCGTCAAATATTAGCCCTAAATTTCGTAAGTTTGAGAAATACGAATATTCTATTTTGAATATTTACAACAGATTACATAACAAATTAAAGAGAAGGTAACAAGATGAAAGTCGCAGTAGTCGGCGCAACAGGCCTTGTAGGTACTGAGATGCTAACAGTGTTAGCAGCGCGCAATTTCCCAGTTTCAGAATTAATTCCAGTAGCTTCAGAGCGTAGTAAGGGTAAGGAAATTGATTTTAAGGGAAAGAAGTATAAGGTGGTTACACTATCTGAAGCTATTGCCTTGAAACCTGATGTTGCCTTGTTCTCTGCTGGAGGTTCTACTTCTTTGGAGTATGCTCCATTATTTGCAGCTGCAGGCATTACGGTTATTGACAATTCATCAGCTTGGCGTATGGATCCTACTAAAAAATTAGTCGTTCCAGAAGTAAATGCAGATGTTTTAACAGCCGAAGATAAAATTATTGCTAATCCCAACTGTTCGACGATACAGATGGTGGTCGCTTTAAAGCCTCTTCATGATAAATATAAAATTAAGCGTGTTGTTGTATCGACATATCAATCTGTCACAGGTACTGGCGTAAAGGCCGTTCAACAGATGATGGATGAGCGTGCTGGAAAAACAGATGGCGAGCGAGCATATGCATATGAAATCGATTTAAATGTCATCCCTCAAATTGATGTTTTCCAAGACAATGGATATACCAAAGAGGAAATGAAAATGATTTTGGAAACAAACAAGATCATGGGTGACGATTCGATTAAAGTAACGGCTACGACAGTTCGTATCCCAGTGATGGGCGGGCATTCCGAAGCGTTGAACATTGAATTTGAAAATGATTTTGATTTGGCAGACGTTCGCGCAGCACTAGCTGCACAATCTGGTGTTATTGTGGTTGACGATCCTGCAAACTTGAAATACCCAATGCCAAAAGATGCACATGGGAAGGATGAAGTATTCGTAGGACGTATCCGTCGTGATGAATCACAAGCTAATACCTTAAACATGTGGGTTGTGGCTGATAATTTACGTAAAGGTGCCGCAACAAATACAATTCAGATCGCTGAAGCATTAAAAGAAAGAGGTTTGATTTAATCTCAATTTATACTATTAGGGAGGAGCTATAGCAGTACATGTTATAGCTCCTTTTCTTTTGGACATAACCTATAGCCATATTCCAATCTAGAAAAGGGACTGCGCTAGTTCTTCGATCTGCTTGTCGTATATGCATTGCATGAAGCAGACTCGTTTCTATTTCAATTTATTTCTTCACTAAAATAAGCGGCCATCCTCCGATGGGAGATAGCATAAACTGTGGGCTTGTCTTGCATACAATCCGAATAGGGGTATAGCTTGGTATAAAGCATGCTACATGAGCCTGAAAATTTGGCTGGTCTAAGTTGATCAATGGTGATAAGGTCGGAGGAGGATATGCGAAGATTGTAAACGATAAAGAGGCGTTTTTCAATGACATAATAAAGGGGTCGTATCTTATCTGATACGACCCCTTTATTATGTCTAAATATGGATTGTTACCCTATTTTACAGGATTAAATTTCCAAGTATCGTAGAATTTATTTGAACCATTTTGACCAGTAGTAATATAACCTACGTTGTCGATTGCAAATCCAACAGCATCTTGTCTAGCTTGACCTTGGAAAACTTGATTGTCAGCATTCCATACGTCATTTGAAGGGTTGTATTCCCAGATTGTGTTGATAACCGTTTGTTTGTAACCACCTACTACATAAGCTAAGTTGTTCAATACAAAAGAAGACGTATTTGAACGTGTTAAGTTGTAGTTGTACGATTTGTCATCACGGTTTAAATCATTCAATTTCGTCCATCCTTTACCATCATATTTAAAGAAATCTTCAGGATATGAACTGTTGTCGATACCACCACCTACATAAGCAATATCATTGATTACAAAAGCGAATCCATATCTTCTATTTGATTCTAATGGGCTATCTACAGCTGACCATGCATTTGCAGCAGGATCATATTTGTAGAAAGATTTTACGTTATTGTCTGTATTATTTCTAGAACCCGTACCTACATAACCGTAACCTCCGATAGAGAAAGCAACAGCACCAAAGCGTGCTTCAGCTGGAAGGTCAGCGATTTTAGTCCAAGTATTATTTTTAGTATCAAACTTATAAAAGTCAGATAAAGCATTAGCTCCATCATAACCTGTACCTACATATCCGTTGTCACCAATAGCAAAAGCAACTGCGTTGTTACGCGCTACACCAGGGAATTCAGCTTTTTGAGACCAAGTTCCTGCAGAAGCACTATATGCCCATGTATCTTTTTTGCGAACATCTACTTGTCCTTCTTTTGAAAGACCTGTTGTTACGTAAGCAATATTGTTAACTAAGAAAGATACTGCTCCACTTCTTGCGTCACCATCGAAAGCAGACGCTCTTGTCCATTCTACTACTTCGTCTTCATCATTATTATCTTTCGATTTACAAGAGTAAGTTGAGAAAGTTACGACGCACGCTAATATGATAAGTAGCCAATTTTTCTTGTTCATAAACTGTTAAAATTTAGTATATAAGATGTTTAATTTTATTTTTGGTTTGTTATTTGCATCCTTTGCTACAATAAGTTTATCTACACTAGAGAATAAACCAGATGTTGGTACGCTCACAAATAGGGACGTATTATAGTAGCTTTCTTGTTTAATATTATTTAAATATTCAATCAAATTGAATACATACTTTGCATTTGTACCAAAATCATTTGCGCCGATATAAGGAGCTTGTTGTGGCTTTGTATCAAATGGTGTGTTGACCATACTTACCGGATTACCGTATCCATTAGCCACCATTAAGATTAAGCTTGATGGCGAGTTGAAAAACGAGTTCTGGTATTTGCTCTCCGTCTCTATAACGAGTTCAGCCTTATTAATCGCTACAGTTGGATCATTAACTAATTTCAAAAGTGTCGGAAAGGTCAATTTTACAACCGTTCCAGTGCTACCTTCTAAGAAAACATCACCAGCTGTTGTTTCACTCTTTAGCTCAGGATTCTTAACCGTAAGCGCACTAAATGCTGTTCCTTGACGGTCTGATGCGACATTATTAAATTGGTAGGCCTTATCGCCTAAATTGAATTTAGCAACAGCATTTACTTTAAAACCCTGCTCATTGACAAAGTTATAATGAATCTGCATGGTTACGGTATCTTTATAACCGATGATAGCGGTATTATTTTCTCCAGGTATTACTGCAATACCCTTGAAGTACTCAACAAAATTCTGATTTGAAGAAATAGCAGACTTTCCCTCTTTGATCATCGAGAATAAGGTATTGCCTAAATTATCATCTAATCTAATGGCTACCGAATCTAGTTTTTTGACAAAAGGTTGGAATGATAACGTTCCTAAAGCCGTAGGATCGTAAGCAAATTTTTGATCGTTATAGATGGCCGGACCACTTACAAAAACTGGTTTCTCATTGATATCAGAACCCGAGTTGATCTCTTTTAATGTAATCTGATCCGTTACTTGGTGAATCGCTATCGTTTGTGTTTTGGTTGTATCTCCGTAGAAATATTTATTAGGTTTCAATACAAATGTGATGGAATCGTACTTTGCAGCAGTTGGAATGGATGCTGTTGTGATTTCACCGATGCCCATACGCATATAAGATGATGCCGTGATGGAACCTGTTAGGATATCCGTATTTTTTCCAACAAGAATAACGCCTGTTGCAGATGTCGGTACGTCATCCAATTGATAAGTGGATGCATTCACTTGAAGCGAATCCATCGGAACGATACCCATTGATTCATCTCTTGAATTGTCTAAAGAGAGCGATATATCTTTATTACAAGCTGAAATGCCTAGCAGTAATAACGCTGAGAATAAAAATTGAACGCTATGTCTCTTAAAATTTCTTATCATGCTTAAAAATTGAATAATGCAAATGTAATCAATGCGCATTGTTAATCAGTGTTATATTTTGTTAAATATGGTTAATTACCAAGGCGAATGCAAATTTAGTAATTTAAATTTGTTTTTAATTATGGCAAGCAAGTTTAAATTATTGATTACAATGTCGGTATTAACCGGGATCGGGCTGGTTAGTATCCTGAGTATATGGTTATACGGCAGTTATAATAACCGGTTGGAGCTGTTTCTTTCCTCTGCAGAACGCAGTATGTTCAATATCGTACAGGAGGTATATCAGGCACACAGTAGCGATTTGAAAAGTGATCAAGGCGGTGCTTTGGGCGAACTGCGCAAGAAGTTAAGGGATAAGTATACCGATACTGAAATTGATACCCTTTTTCAGGAGCTTGTTTCTTATCATAAACATCCCGGGGTAAGTCGAATCGCGCGTAAAGCGGTGACCGCAGGTGGCGCTGACACAAGTAAAGGGGGGGGGAAAGCCAGTGGGGAGATTATGGCTCCTTCTTTATTTTTACAGATTAAGAGTACCCCAGCTATTATTGAAGAAATAAAGAGCAGATTTGATCTTGCCTTGCAGAATAAGGGGGTGGTTTCCAGTTACGATATTACAACCCATATTATCCCGCGCGACAGTTTATTTGCTATTCGTAAAGCCTATCGTGAAAAGAAACTGTCTTGGACGCGCCCTATGATGATTGATGCCGCCAACAGTGAGTTTTTGGTCGTGAAATTTAAAGATGTATGGAAAGATCTACTTTTTGATCTGGGTTGGCAATTGGGTATCGCTATTCTTTTGGTCACTATTTTTATAGGCTCCATAAGCTATCTTTTTAAGACTATCTTTCGTCAAAATAGATTGGCAGAGATGCAAAAAGCATTTGTCAATAACATGACCCATGAGTTAAAGACACCTGTTTCTACCGTGATGACAGCCATAGAGGCGATCCAATTGTACGGAGGCAAACAGGATTATGCTAAGATGGATCGTTACCTCAGTATTTCAAGGAACGAGCTCGATCACCTATCCGATATGATCGATCGTGTCTTACAAATGGACGTCGACGAGCGTAATGGCCTGCTGTTGGAATGGAGTCAGATCGATTTGATCCAGATTTTAGAAAAGGCTGCAGACACTTTCCAGATCAATGTCAATAAGGAAGTGAAAATAACGGTAGATAGCGATGTTGCAGCGCTCTATTTGCGTGCGGATGGTTCGCATATTAGAAATGTCGTCAATAATCTATTGGAAAATGCCGTGAAATATTCGGGAGAACGAGTAGAAATTTACATCCATGTACGGGAGCATCGCGACCAGATCGAGTTTAGTATTTCAGACAAGGGAAAGGGGATTGCAATGGCCTATCAACAGGATATATTTAGTTTGTTTTTTCGCGTTCCAGAAGGAAATTTACATCAGGTAAAGGGATTTGGAATAGGATTGGCCTATGTACGTCAGGTCATCCGTCAGCATGGTGGAGAAATTAAAGTAAAAAGCATACCAAATAAAGGAAGTACCTTTACCATTACACTACCAAAATAATAGGATTATGATGGATATATTATATGTGGAAGATGAAGCGAGTTTGGCACTTATTGTCAGCGATAGTTTAGAAACAAATGGATTCGCGGTGCGACATTGCTCGGATGGACAAACTGCGTTGAAAGCTTTCGAGATGGAAAAGCCAGATATTTTGCTGATTGACGTGATGATGCCTGTAATGGATGGTTTTACACTGGCCAAACATATACGAGAACGCGATAGTCAGGTGCCTATCATTTTCCTGACGGCACGCGTACAGACCGAAGATGTTGTCAAAGGATTCCATATTGGAGCCAATGACTATGTCAAAAAACCGTTCCGCATTGAAGAGCTCGTTGTCCGCATAACATCCTTATTGAAGAGCAGTCCAAAGATGCAACTGGGCCAAAACTTGATGATTGGCGATTATGTATTAGATAGCCTCAAGCAAACGTTAAGTTATAAAGGTGAAATGATCAAGCTATCGTATCGCGAAAGCGAACTTCTGAGAAGTCTTTATGAAAACAGGAATCAAGTTATTCCTCGAGAGGATATCATGAAGACCTATTGGAGTTACGATAAGTATTTTTCAGGCAGGAGTCTCGATGTATTCATCAGTAGAATTCGAAAGTATCTGAATAAAGATTCGCGTATAAAAATCACCAATGTGCGCGGAGTAGGTTATATGCTTACCGTTGATTAAAGATGGATATAGAAATTTACGTAGCGTACTTTAACAGATAGCAATACGTATTACCGGAATAGAATATGCCATAGATAACATCGTATAATTAATTGCAGCGCATATTTTGAGCACCTATTGAAATTTGATCGTCATATGATTAAATATTCAGCTCAAGTAAATTGTATATAAAGGACAATTTATCTAAGTTTGTACGCTGTATAAAGAGTAAAAAAATGAAAGATAGTGTATTGAGTAGGAAAGAAAAAATTATGCGTGAAGCTTTGAATTTATTTTCAGAGCAAGGATATGCAGATACCTCTACCAAGGCTATTGCTCAAAACGCAGGCGTTTCCGAGGCCCTAATCTTTAAACATTTTGGTAATAAGGACTCCTTATTGGTCTATCTGATCAAAGCCGGATATCGTAAGGTATTGACGCATCATAAGGGTATGATGACTTATCGTGATTCTAAGGACTTCTTACGTAAAATGATCAATTTACCGAGTAAACTGGTCGCTGATGAACCCATCTTTTGGAAATTACAGGAACGACTTTCGCATCATCCTTTTTCAAGACAACAACATGAGCAATTCATGAAACCGGTACAAGCAATAATCGTAAGGGCTTTTAAAGAGCTGGGCTATAAGGACCCGGAATTAGAAACTGAATTGCTATTGATCGTGATCGATACCCTTTGGAAAAAAGAGGCAAATGGTGAACTTGACCACGCGATGGAATTAGCCATTTTATTGGAAGAAAAATATAATTTAAACTGATTTAAATTATATTTTTCGTCACCACTCATGCAAGTTTATGCATGTTTTATTAAATTTGTTGCACAAACTGTTTCTGTTTGTGTAAAAAATACCCGTTATTAGTAATCTATTTTATACAAAAAATTATGATAAAAAAATTCGCGTTAGCTGTTGTCACCCTGGCATCAACGATTTCTTTCTCACAAGCACAAGACAAAAAGGACTTTGTCCAGTATATCAATACGCCACACACTTGGGTAGATTCGGTATTCAATACATTAACGCCAAAAGAGCGCATAGCCCAATTGTTTTTAGTGCGTGCACATACGAATTTAGGTCAACGATATATCGATTCTGTAGCACAAGTGGTTCACGATGAGCAATTGGGAGGACTCGTTGTTTTTCAAGGTGGACCAGAGCGCCATGTCGCGATGTTCAATAACTACCAGCAGCTTTCAAAAGTTCCCTTATTGATTACTTTTGATGGCGAGTGGGGCTTAGGGATGCGTTTACCAGATTCGACCTTATCCTATCCCTATCAGATGACTTTAGGTGCCATTCAAAACGATCAATTGATCCATCAAATGGGGCAAGAAGTTGCAAAGGATTTTCACCGCATCGGTATGCACTTTAATTTTGCTCCAGTAGTAGACATCAATAATAATCCTAAAAATCCGGTCATTGGATTCCGTTCTTTTGGTGATAATAAAGAAAATGTAGCTAGAAAAGCCAAAGCCTATATGGATGGTATGATGGATGGCGGTATTATTTCTTCGTTGAAGCATTTTCCAGGACATGGCGATACCGATGTAGACTCACATCATGACCTACCGCAGTTAACTTTTTCAAAAGAGCGGTTAGAAGATTTGGAAATGTTTCCATTCAAAGCATTGATTAAAGATGGTGCTCCGGCTATTATGGTTGCACATATGAATATCCCGAGTTTGGATCCAACGCCCAATATTCCATCTTCCATTTCCAAACCTATTGTAACAGGGATTCTTCGTGACCAATTGGGGTTCCGTGGTTTGATCGTTACCGATGCGATGGATATGAATGGTGTTAAAAAGTTTTTCCCAAATGGTGAAGCAGATGTCATGGCCATCATTGCAGGACATGATCTGTTGGAGGTTTCTGAAAACAGCAAACGCGCGATAGACCTTGTGTTGAAAGCTATCCAAGAAGGCCGAATTAATCAGGCCGATGTGGATGCACGCGTTAAAAAAGTATTGGCTTCTAAGCTATGGTTGGGTTTGGATCAGTATAAAGCTGTAAATCCTCAAAATTTATATGCGGAATTGAATAGACCATCTGCTAAGCAGCTGATCGATCAATTGTCCGAAGCTTCCGTTACGGTATTAAAATCTACAGCAAAGATCAAGGCATTTAAGCCTTCGGAGAAAACAGCAATTCTTAACATAGGTCTTCAAGCGCCATCCACTTTTCAAAATATAATGGCAACAGCTTTATCCAACGAGACACAGTATTACATCGCTGCTGATGCCACTGAGGCAGAATTGGCTCCAATTATCAAGGAAGCGAAAAAGAACAAACAGATCATACTTGCTATCCACGATACACGATCACGCCCTCGACCAGAAGTTGCAGCAAGCGATGCCGTGAAATCATTGGTCAAAAAATTAGCTAAAAAATCCATTGTCACCTTTTTCACCAATCCATACGCTATAGATGGATTCGCTGGTGTTCAGAAAAGCAAGACGATCATTGTCGCTTATCAAAACGATGACTTCATGCAACGCGCAGTTGCCCAAACGATTTTAGGTCAAAACATACCGAGTGGTAAATTACCTGTCACGATTAATAAGTATTTCAGATACGGAGACGGTAAATAATTCTTTTACCAATTGGTTATAAAACAAGAAGGGCTTATCTGTACAGATAAGCCCTTCTTGTTTTATAACACGATATTCTTTATTTCTTTTCTTGAATGATCAGGTCTGTCATGACCTTAGCACTTTCATCCTGAACGAAGTCAAACTCCATCTTCGGTTGTGGTTTTCCTTCTTCCCATAATGGAAGCCCTCTTTGTTTCAATAAAGCGTTGACGCGGTCTCTATTCTTTTTCTGGAAGTCATCACGTTCTTTTTTGAATTTATCCAGTTGAAGCGGTATTTTAGTTTCCTCATCACGTTTTTCAAAAGTAGCGATATCTTCCAATAAGAATTTGTATTCCGTTGAAGTTTTCATGCGTTCTTCATGCTCTTGCTCTAATGTTTTATTGATGGCTGTCAGATCCGCTACTTTGGTATAGTTACTCGATTTGATCTGGTCCCAAGGTAAAGCAGAAGGCTCAGAGCTTTCTCCAAATTTCTCTGCCGAGTATTGCGTCGGGAAAGCAACATCAGGACTAACTCCTTTATGTTGCGTACTACTTCCATTCACACGGTAGAATTTACCAAGTGTAATGTTGATCTGTCCATATTCAGGAGCACCATTCGGCGTGTCTGGATCTTTTTCGTTTTGCGCTTTTAATAACAATTTGCTCGTAGGGCTGATCACGCGAGCCATATCTACAGCAGATTGTACCGTGCCCTTACCATAAGATTGCGAACCTAAGATCACACCACGACCATAGTCCTGTATAGCACCTGCAAAAATTTCAGAAGCAGAAGCAGAGAAACGATTGATCATCACACCTAGTGGACCATCCCATGAAACGCCAGCGTTTTTATCTTCTTCTACATCCACAGCATTGCGGATATCCCTTACCTGTACCACTGGACCTTTGTCAATGAACAGACCTGTTAGGTCGATTGCTTCAGGCAGAGAGCCACCGCCATTAAAGCGTAGATCGATCATGACGGCATCTACTTTTTCTTGTTTCAAGGTATCTAATAATAAGCGCACATCACGTGTCGTGCTTTTATAGTTCGGGTCGCGTTTCCGGTAAGCCTCAAAATCCATGTAGAATTTAGGGATATTGATGACCCCAACGCGATAGTTTTTACCATCTGCACCTTTTACATTTAAGATTTCTTTTTTAGCAGACTCTTCTGCCAATACGATTTTTTCACGTGTCAGCGATACAATTTTTGGATGTGCACTGATCTGTTGACCTGCAGGTAATATTTTCAATCTAACGATCGTTCCAGCGGGGCCTTTGATCTTTGCAACAGCAGCGTCAAGTCTCCAACCGATGATATCTTCAAATTCGCCATCTTTACCTTGCGCAACACCAATGATTTTATCATCAATAGCTAAGCTTTTATCTTTGAAAATAGGACCTCCTGGGATGATTTCCATAATCGTCACCATTTCATTGTCGATCATCAATCGTGCCCCAATACCCTCAAATGTATTGGCCATGCCCTCATTGAATGCTTGAGCGAAAGAAGGGTTGAAGTATGATGTATGCGGATCCACAGCATCTGTCAATGCTGTTATCATCAATTGGAAAGCATCGTTCGCATTTATTTTCTTCCCTTGAGAAATCAAGTTGGTATAACGCTTACGTAGCGTTTCTTTTTGCTTATTTGCTGTACTGTCTGTTTTATTGACCGTAGTCATTTCTAAGTTTAATAAATCATATTTCACACGATGTTTCCACTGCGTATCTGCCTCGGTTACACTTTTGAACCAGCCTAATTTTTCACGGCTAGGAAGATAAGATTCGTCGATGGTAAAATCTTGCTTAACATCTACTTGTGTTAACGCGTATTGGATACGTTCTAGATAACGTTTAGCGTATACATTGAAAATATGAAATGGAGCCGATAGATCACCTTTACGGAAATCTTGTCCCAAGGTATTGCGATACTGCTGAAACTCATCGATGTCCGATTGCAAGAGATAGTTTTTCCCTTGATCTAAAGACTTGATTAGGTTATCGAATACAATATTTGAAATGGAATCATTCAGTTGTACTTTTTTATAACTTGTCGATTCTAAGAGACCAGCAACTTCTTTTGCTATGACTTCGTGTTGCGCGCTAGGCTTTAAACCTCCTTCTACTTCGCTTAGATTAACACGTGGTTTGGAACCACAGGAGACAATCGAAATAACAAAAAGGGTGAATATTAGCTTTTTAAACATATTTTCTATAATTTTAATAGTCATTTTTATACAATGAAATAGCACTTGAAATCCAAAGAGCTAAATTTAAAGAATTTCAGTTCATAAATTTCAACAAATCAACAAATTTATTTGATAATTTAACGGATAAATCTATAAAAATTAAATTTGTTGTAATTATAACTCATTTAAATGAAGATAAGTATCTTTAGGAAGAAACCAATTCATCCTGTAATAATAATGTTATGAAAAATTTAATAATGACAATTCTATGTTTTTGCGTTACAGAAAGCAGTTTCGCGCAACTTAAGACCATTAATTACAAGGATGGCGATCAAAAATTAACGGGTTTATTGAATTCAGATGCGGGAGCAGGTGCACCTGGGGTCTTGATTTTGCCGGCATGGATGGGGATTGATGATGAAGCCACTCAAGCAGCTGCGCAATTGAGCAAGTCGGGATATATGACCTTTGTTGCCGATATCTATGGTGAAGGGAATAAGCCATCCAATGCAGCAGAAGCGGGAAAACAGGCCGGGAAGTATAAAAATGATTTCCAAGCTTATCAACGACGGATCCGTCTGGCGTTAGAAGAATTGGTCCGTGCAGGAGCCAGCCCTGGTCGTCTAGCCGTTATGGGTTATTGCTTTGGAGGTACTGGTGCTTTAGAAGCCGCTAGAGGCGATCTTGAAGTTCAAGGGGTGATATCCATCCATGGCAATCTAGGTAAAGGGAGTCGTCCAGATGGGCCATTAAACACCAAGATATTGGTGTTGCATGGAGCCGCTGACCCACATGTGTCTAACGAAGAAATCGCAAACTTTAGGACGGAAGTTGAAAGTGCACATGCCGATTGGCAAATGATTTATTATGCAGATGCCAAACATGCCTTCACAAATCCAGAGAGCCCAGATTTCCAACCTTTAGCCGCGCAACGTTCTTGGAAGCATTTACAGGTGTTTTTGGAAGAAATATTAAAGTGATATCACCTTGAATAACGTTGGTAGCAACGTGTTGGATACCGATAGGTTATATCGTTACACTAATCGGTATCTTTTTTCAATTCCGCTTTTAGGTTCGAAAAATCCTGATAGGTATTTTCCGCTTCTTCATATTCTTTTAAAGTGATATAGACTTCACCAAGCTTATCTAGGACCGCAAGTTCAAGATGTTTGTTTTTTTCATTCCGAGCAAGTATCAACGCTGTTAAAAACTCTTTTTTAGCAATATTTATATTATTGTCCAAAAGTTTGGATGATGCCAGCACATATTCGATTTCGGCCAGGTCTGCCGTATAATTTTTGTTTTTCGCGAGTTGCTGCGCTTGCAAAAGAAACCACTGAGCTTGGGTATATTTGTTCTGTTCATAATATACCTGAGCCAATTGTTGCCAAGCAATTATTTTACCTTCAAAATTCTTCGCTTTATTATACAGCGGTATTGCTTTACGGATGATATTTGGTTCAGCAACGTTGTAATTTTTCATGCCGCTATTGGCCATCGCAAATTGCATCCAAGCATCTGCTTGCTCGCTGTAGTTTTTGGATTTATTTAATCGTGTCAGGATTTCTTGCGCCGTGTGAGCGGCTTTCTCATACGCCTTCGTATACAGTTGTACCGCAGCTAAGTTGTGTAGGAGCGTAGGTAGATCCTGTTGATCTTTCTCTTTGGCAGCAATCGCGATCGCTTCTTGTAAATAAGCTGTTCCCTGATCGGTCAGATGCTGTTCAACTGCGGCTAAACCTGCGGCATTCAGCAGGGAGTAGGTGTAGACATGATCAAACTGATTCTTTGCACGAGCAATGAGCTCTTGCCAAGCACTTGTGTCCGTTGGAATCTTTAAATGTTGTCCAGGGCCGTTGTCTTTTAAATTTTTCAGCTCCTGTAAGAGCATATTGTAACGAAGTTCTGCTATTATTTTTTTTGCAAAATCCTTACGGTCGTTACTCTCATATAGATCGATCAACTGTTCGGTCTTCGACTTCGGAGGGGGGAGAAAGTAAACTTTCGGACCTATTCCTGAAAAATTACTGTTGTACTGTGTTATGGAACCTGTATAATCCTTGCTTAATTCTTGCGAAAAGGCCGTTAGTCCTAATATAAGTAGGAACGCTGTGCTAAGAAAGGAAATTTCCCAAAACTTCATTTTAATCATGTATAATACCTACTGTTGGTGAGGGTTTTGCAAATATCAGTAAAATATGTGTAAAATACTGTTAAAGTATTTAGACTTTCATATCAGGTATAGATTGTAACTTTTTGATGGCAACTCAGCATTTGTATTTCATCCTGTTTTAGGCTTTCATTTTTGTTCTTTACTTTCACGCATTGAACAGTATGGTAAACAAGTCAATCTATTCGCTTAAGGCTGCGTGAAGCCATAGTAAAATAAATAATGAAAAAATAATTAGTATCATGAAAAAAACAGCATTATTTGCACTATTCCTTGCATTGTCTGGTGCAACTCTAGCGCAAAAAAAAGATAAGAGACCCAATATCATATTGATTATGGCTGATGATTTGGGTTATGGCGATCTGGGTGCGTATGGTCAAAAGATCATCGAGACCAAGCACCTTGATGCTTTGGCAAAGGAAGGTATCCGATTTGATAATTTTTATGCAGGTACTTCCGTTTGCGCACCTTCGCGGTCGGCCTTGATGACCGGGCAGCATACCGGACATACGCCAATTCGAGGAAATAAAGAAATAGAGCCGGAAGGGCAGCAGCCATTGGCAGACTCGGTACAGACGATGGCGATGCTTCTACAGCAAGCAGGTTATGCAACTGGAGCATTCGGAAAATGGGGTTTAGGTATGGTCGACACCTATGGTTCACCAAATCAAAAGGGATTTGAGGAATTCTATGGATACAACTGTCAGCGCCAATCACACCGTTATTATCCGACCCATTTATGGCACAATAAAGAGCGCATTCATTTAGAAGGTAACGGTTTACTCGCCAAGGGACAGTATGCTCCGGCACTGATCCAAGAGAAAACATTGGCATTTATTGAAGATAATAAAGACCAACCATTCTTCCTGTATGTTCCTACCGTACTTCCTCATGCCGAGTTATCGGGACCAGATGATGAGTTCTATGAACAGTATGCCAACAAGTTTGAAGAGAAAGCACACAAAGGGAACGACTATGGTCCAAACGCGACCATTCCAGGGTATGCATCCGTTGCTAAACCGCGTGCTACATATGCAAGTATGGTGAGTCGTATGGATGCACAAGTAGGACAGATCGTAGCGAAGTTGAAGGCGTTGGATCTATTGGAAAATACATTGATTATCTTCACCAGTGACAATGGTGCGCATCGTGAAGGTGGTGCAGATCCTGATTTTTTTAATAGTAGTGGTGGTCTTCGCGGATACAAACGTGATCTTTATGAGGGCGGTGTAAAAACTCCGTTTATCGTATATTGGAAAGGCAAGATAGCACCTGGTACTACATCTGATTACCTAGGAGCGTTTTGGGATGTGATGCCAACGCTTGCTGAAATTGCTCAGGCTGATAAACCTCGGAATACAGACGGTCTATCTTTCGTCCCTACTTTATTGGGTAATGCCAAAAAGCAAAAGAAACACGATCACCTCTATTGGGAATTCCATGAGGACGGTGGCCGCCAAGCGGTGAGAAAAGGAGATTGGAAGCTGATCTTACAGAAAGTAAAAAGCGGCAATCCTATTCCTGAACTTTTTAATCTAAAGCAAGATCCTAAGGAAGAACGCAATCTCGCTGCAAGCAACCCTAAGAAAGCGGAAGAACTGCGTAAGCTTATTGCACAATCACATGTGGAGAATGCAGATTTTCCTTTATTGAAGACTGAAAAATAACCTCATTAAACAACAAAGAGCCTCGCAGGCTCTTTGTTGTTTAAATGTTATTGTGTCACTATTCACTCCGTTACTGGTACTAATACCCTCGTTACTCTGTTACTATTCACTCCGTTACTGGTACTAATACCCTCGTCACTCCGTTACTGATTTCTTCGTTACTACTTAATCATTAACAGCGGCAAACTATGATAGGTTTCACTTTTATAGAATCGCAATAGAAAATCCAAGGTGTTGCGATCTAATGGATAGAAAAACTGCTCATTGATTTCCTTTTCGTACAGGGCATAATAATGTTCGACCAATCCCACCGAGAAAAACTTTTGTACAAGCAATTGCAATAGATTTTGAGCATAGTTGATGGGCTCATTTTCATTTTTCACAAAAAACGGATTTTGCTCAAGCGGGAACAGTTCAGCGATACCACCGAAAAATTCCAATCCAAATTTCGGATTATAGAAAGCAGTCACCGACTTATCTTTCGATGCATCTGAGCTATCTTGCTTGTCTACTAGAGCTAAGCCCTTTTGTTCCCGATAAGTGTTTGTCAGTTCGTGTATATAGTCATTCATGTCCACTTCCGACATAAAGGCTAATAGGTCATTGTGTTTTTTGGAAAATAGCGCTTTCACTTCTGCAATCTGCTGCTCCGTTTTTTCGATCTGCGTTCTTTTTCCCCTGAGTGCTTCCACCAAGTAAGTTTGTGTTGTTTCAGGATCAGTTGTGAGGTCAATTTGATCAGCCTCGATAGCAGACATCATTCCCGATAAGTTCCAAGCATCCTTCCACGGAACGATCTCCATATAGAAAAGTTGACCAGCAGCAGGTTCTTTAAAATTCTGTATAGAATTTAAGTTGACCAAGAACAATTCCCCTGTTGATAGGTGTTTCAACTGCAACTGATCATGGGTTACTTTTTCATATTCGAAAAAGCTATCGATGCGGTTTCCAATTGCGCGTGTATTTTCATATTGCGGATGTGCGGTTCCTAACATAGCAGAAACAAACTCACAAGATTTGAGAGCCAATAAATGCAGACGGAAGAAAATAAAGTGATTGTCGCGAACGCGAAAAGTCATCTGGTTAAGATAAGCGGGATCATGCTGATAACGACCGAGGTCGGCAATGTCCATATGCTGCATCAAGCTATTGTAGTAATACCCCCCCGTGATGTAATTGGTCGCAATAACTTTTTCACTAAAATTGCGTACCTGGAGGTAGTTTGCATCTGCCGGCAAAGTATATTCTTGCTGTAAAAGAGTGTTTTCAGGAGCCACTTCATAATGCTCTTCTAAAACCGCATAGGCCAGATCCGTTACTAATGCAATCAGGCGACCATCCTTATCTAAAAATAGATGCGGATTACGTTCACTAAAGAACAACCAGGTAAGCACCAGTACATCCTGCGGATTGATATCCTCGGAGTAATAATCTGTTAATTCCTGATCGTCAAAATAAGGTAGCATTTTACTGTAGAGCGCTTGGTGCTCTAGGCGGAATGCCTCAAAAAGTTTCGTTCCAGATACCACATCTTCCAGGTAGCAGGTCAAATAGATACTCAGTGTTTTAATGATCTCGGGTCTGATCAATGCATCCGTTTCTTCTTCGTCAAACCACAATGTACTGAGTGCATTGTTGATTTCATTCGCTACTTGTAAATAATAACTGTCGGCATCAGACCTTCCTTGATAGGGATGTTGTCCTAACCAATCCTGTATATAAATGCGGTTTTTTTTCATTCAAATAAATATTTAAGAGTGTAAGTTCTCAGCTGTATACATGAACTCATTTCACTCGGTTTGTTATAAACATGTGTTTGCGCTTCAAGTGGTAAACATGACCGTTGTTTTCCTCCGCTTGTTTACCCAATAACGGCTATCCAAAAATAGCCAAATTTTTGAATTACATAAATTGAATGTGAATAAATGCACAATTGGTAATATCTTCTTACTTTTGAATCATGGCTACACGAATACCACTAGCAGAGCGCATGCGTCCCAAGAAATTGGAAGATTATGTTGGGCAACAGCATATTGTAGGTCACGATGCTGTCTTGTATCATGCTATTCAACAGAAAAATATTCCTTCCATGTTGCTATGGGGCCCTCCCGGAGTTGGGAAGACCAGTTTGGCTCTTTTAATGGCCAAGGAGCTCGGTAGACCATTCTTTTCTTTAAGTGCAATCCAAGCGGGTGTCAAAGACATCCGGGAGGTGATTGAAAAAGCGGAGAAGTTGATGCATATCAATCAGGAGCAACCGATGATGAATTTTAAGCAAGAACAACCGATCTTGTTTATCGATGAGATCCATCGTTTTTCCAAATCGCAACAAGACTCCCTATTAGGAGCGGTCGAACGGGGGTTGGTAACTCTGATCGGTGCAACCACCGAAAACCCTTCTTTTGAAGTCATTTCAGCACTTTTATCGCGCTGTCAAGTGTATGTGTTGGAGCACCTCAGTAGTGTAGATCTGATTGGGCTTGTCGAAAGATCGTTACATGAAGATGAATTTCTGAAAGAGCAAAGCATCGAAATTGAGGAGTATGAAGCTATTTTACGGCTTTCAGGAGGTGATGCCCGTAAATTGCTGAATGTGTTGGAATTGGTGAGCAATGCTGCGGTACTGCATCACGAGCCCATCACCAATGCCTTTGTCTTGAAGCAGGTGCAACAAAACATGGCCATTTACGATAAAACAGGCGAGCAACATTACGATATCATATCTGCTTTTATCAAATCCATACGAGGTTCAGACCCCAATGCTGCCATTTATTGGTTGGCACGTATGATCGAAGGTGGGGAAGACCCATCCTTTATCGCTAGGCGCTTGTTGATCTCTGCATCGGAGGACATCGGCAATGCCAATCCCAACGCACTTTTATTGGCCAATAACTGTTTTCAAGCTGTCAATGTGATCGGTTGGCCCGAGTCGCGAATTATTTTAGCACAGACGGTGACCTATTTAGCCAGTTCACCCAAGAGCAATGCTTCTTATGAAGCGATCAATAAAGCAATAGGTGTGGTGAAACAAACAGGAGATCTATCTGTCCCTCTGCATCTACGCAATGCACCAACGAAATTGATGAAACAGCTTAACTATGGTGCAGAATATAAGTATTCGCATGCCTATCCGGGTAATTTTGTGACACAGGAATTTTTGCCCGATGCAATCAGTGGGACGACTTTTTACGACCCGGGTAAAAATCCGCAAGAAGATAAATTGAGACAAAGTTTACGCGATAAGTGGAAGGAAAAATACAGGTATTAAAGTCTGTTATTTGTTAATCAGGGCTGCCAGCGGTATTTCACCTCTGATTTTTTGATAGGCGGCTTTATGAGATGGGCTGCGTGTGTATTTTTCTGTCGATGTTTTAAAAACTAGCAGGATATTGTTAACTTTGTTGGGATAGGAGCAAAGCATGAAGTCAGATTTAACATTTACAGCGATAGATTTTGAAACAGCAACAGGGCATCAGAATAGTGCCTGTGCCGTGGGTATCGTTACCGTTGAATCGGGTATAATCACCAATGAATTTTATTCCTTGATTCAACCACCACGGAATGAATATATGTGGCAGACCACGCGTGTGCATGGTATCAAGCCTCGGGATACCGCTCATTCTCCGACGTTCAAAGAACTTTTTCCTACCATTCAATCGCTATTGGCCAATAAACTGATGATTGCACACAACGAGCTGTTCGATCGCAATGTCTTGCGAAAAACCATGCTTCATTATGGTTTGGCATACGATGAGTTGCAATTGGCAGAGATGTGGGAATGTACCTATAAGATTTATCGCAACAAAGGATTTAAGCCTGCGCGCCTCAATGCTTGTTGTGAAGTATTGGGTATTGATCTCAATCACCACGAGGCACTTTCCGACGCTAGGGCATGTGCCGAATTATACCTACGCCATCCTTTCGTAGAGACGCTGATAGAAGGATAATTTCAGCCTTCCTTTTCATTTCTTCAAATCTAATTTTTTGATTAGTATCTTCCATGCAGACGCTTGTCGATGGCCAACTTCTATCGCCCTTTTATTTTCTTTAAACACTATTTTTTGAACGACTTCCTTCCGCGCAGCCTCTTGTCAAAGACTAGTTTTACTTTCCTTTTATATTCTTTTAGGAGATATTTATAGCGTATTATAGCCAAGCTTCCATGGTCGTAGTGGGTATCATCATATTGTGTTAATCTAAATAAAGATTAAAAACTCTTTTTATCTTTTTAGGATATTTGCCCTTTATTTTTCGAGACTTCCATGTGTTTAAGTCAATATAAAGTTTCATTTATAGAAAATATGAGACATAATCAATTTTCTCATCAGTATTTATTGCTATCTTTACTTATTGTTTTTCAATGTATTATAAAATGTCCCCCCCTTTGTCCCCCCCCTATAATCGCATCGTGCTAGGCTAATAATTATCTTTACTCTAATTCTTTTAAAGGACATGCTTTCTTTTGAAAGAAAACGCATTTATCAGCTATTATTTCAACTTATTATGTTTTATATCTATCTTTTACTCGGTATTGTATTCGTTTTTTCTATCCTTTATTACAGGAAGAACGTAAGATTATCACATCAATTTAAAGAGCGTGCGACATTACGTGCGCAGTATCGTTTCCAACATATGGAAAATGTTGAGCATGAGAGCGGGAAATCAAAAAATGGTGCTTTGATTCTTACTGTAGAAAGGCTTAATTTTGATACTCGTAATATCGTTATCAAAGAAGTAACGCTTGATCACTCTTGTTACCATATCAGTTTAGATCAGTTGATTATGATTTCATTTCCTGCTGATTCAGTAACAGCTTATGAAGCATCTGTTCGTTTTAGAGTTCGAGGATCATTGAGCAAGGCAGGGGTTTTGAGTGACCGCCAAGCTCTTATTTCCGGATATATCACTTCCGATCTATCTGGTCGTATTCCATTCCGTCTTCGCGTTCCTGTCGAAAAGTTCGAGGCTGAAGATGCACCTGTCGATGCCCAAGTATCGGCTTCTAAAGGTGACTTAGGGCGGCAGCCCAATTTTGGGTAAAGATCTCATTTCATAGTGGATATATAGGAGTACGTTGGTGAGCGTACTCCATTTTTTAGTGTCATGAATAGTCATGGCACTTTAAATTATTTTATCCCACCTTTATTATTTTACTCTGAACCTTTCGACTGCGCCATTCGTTAGTGACAGCTATCTTTGCTGAAGATAAAAAATACTGACTACAAGTATAATTTATTCATTATTTCTGTTATAAAATAAAAGTTAATCGCTGGTAAAGGTTCGATTAAGTGTAGCAACTCGGGTTATCCAATAATTTAAATGTGAACGAAAAAAATGTTATATATGCGATGAAAATATGATTGGATATCACTTCCGTCCTAAATAAATTTTAGGCGCGTGTTTCCCTTGAAACAGTATCTATTTTTAGATAATTTCAATTTTGACCCTATTTTTTAGTCTGAGAATATCTGTAGCTGTCCATTTTTACCCTTAACTGGTGGCCTGATAAAAGGATCATCTATCCATTGCCATATATTTATTTTCACGAATATATTCATCCTGATAAACCCGACCAAGTTAGACAGATTCCAATCGTATTTAGCCTTCTTCTGAAGGTATTTGAGCAGTAATATTCCAATCAACGAAGTCCATATTTGGATCATGACCGCATTTTCAGAAGTACCCACAAAAGATGATATTTTTAAGCGTTGCTTCAGATGCTTGAAGAAAATCTCGATCTGCCATCGCTGTTTATAAATGTTAGCTACTAGTGATGCCTTCCATTGGATATTATTTGTCAGAAAGTGGTACTGGTTGTCTGTGCTGCTGTCCCAAAAGTGAATCAAGCGTAATGGTTTAGAGTTGTATCTATCTGCTGATGGACCAGAAAGCTCAATGATCTCATCTTTAATGATTCCCTTTTCAAGGAGTGCTTCACTCTGGTATGACTTGATAACGTTGTACTTCATGTTAGTTTTACTCCTGGTAACAAAATAACAACCTCTGCTGTCCAAATCCCCGAGCCAGTTGTAATCCACATAACCTCTATCCACCACTACAACGCTTCCTTTGGAAAAACTATAGCTACCCGCACGCTGGCTTTCATGAACTTTCCCGTCTGTAATCTGCATGAAAACAGGAAGACATCCATCATAATCCAGCACAGTGTGCAGTTTTACAGCACCTTTGGTGCTTCTAAATTTAGCCCAGTCAAATACAGATAAACATAAAGGGATGATACTGGCATCCATCAGATAAACCTTGCGCTTTAATTGCGTTAGATCTTTGCGCAAATGGGTATCCTTTTGCCATAGCTTATCTAATAGCGAAAAGTACAGATCTTTAAAGAGTTCATGGGTGCGGTGCTTGTTGATATAGGAAATATTGGACTTGCTGGGTGCTCTACCAACACCTAAATGGTTCAAATTACCAGTCGTACTACGTAAGCCATTACTGATATCACGAACTGAATCTGCAGAAGAAAAATGGCAAAACAACATGCTAGCAAGATGCGTCCAGCTGTTGATCCCTTTACAATGTTTGTCACTCTTGTGCTTAGCAACCAAAACCTTGAATAATTCGCGGTCGATAAGTGATAAAATCTGACTAAAAACGTTTAAATTTACCATGGCGGTGTGTTAAAATTTGACGATTTAAATATAGCAACTTTGCTATAGCAAAACACCGCCACTTTTTTCAACGTTTAGGACGCTACTGATTGGATATATAACATTTTTATCTAAGTTTGTTATTAGCATACTGAAATCATGATGAATACATTTCACACAACCGAAATCAACTGGCGAAGCAATTTTCTTGAACTCGGCCGAGATAGGAGACATTTGTGTCAATCGAGCTTGCAAGCTCATGAAGTAACTATTCGAATCACGATAGCATGAATGACCATTAAAGAACAGATTAAAAATTGATAAGGTACGCAGTTCGTGATCGCATGAATGACCATTAAAGAACAGATTATTCGAATGAAAAATACAAAGTTATTTCCGCAACAGCTTATTGCTAAGGGAGTTGTTTTTTTTCTTGTGGCACTTTTTTTTGTAAGCTGTAAGAAAAGTAATCCAGAACCAGAGCCCGAACCTCCTCCTGTGGAGCGAGATGCGAATGCGATGATACGGGATAGTGTCTATTACTACTACAAACTTTATTCCTTATGGGCTGACGATTATATACCGTCTTATGAAAATCCATTTGAATTTACGGATAAGTACCGTTCCGCACAATCGGTTCTCACTGCATTGAAAGGCATGACACCGGCTTATCCCAACTATAGAGATTATGGTGGGGTTTACGATCGTTTTTCTTTTATGGAAGGCCTTTCGGGCTATGATATTGGTGCGCAAGCCAAAGTAAAGATGGATCGTGCAGATGGTTACGGTTTGTATTTTGATATGGGGACAGTCGATTCGAAAATAGCCCAACCCATTATCTATTTCGTTGAAGGAGGTTCGCCTGCAGATAATGCAGGTTTAAAGCGATCTGATATCGTGCTGTCGATTAATGGTGAATCTGATTATGCTGTCGAAATTGATTGTGAAGGTAATGATGGTTGCAAGGCTGTCGATCCGTCGGCTCTCGGTAAGATTAGAAGTCGTTTAAACTCAGCATTGGAAGGTGGGACTTTAGCGATCAAAGTGCAGCACGAAGATAAAACCATCAGTAACGAGGAGTTGACTTACAGAACCTATACGATAGATCCGATATACAAAGATTCGGTCTATCATTATTCAAGTAAGAATGTAGGCTACCTGGCGCTATCTTCATTTGAAGAGATCGAAAATAACAATTTCAATCAGGTTAAAGTAGATGGTGTATTTCAAAAGTTTGAAGAACAGCATATCGAGGATCTAGTGGTTGATCTCCGGTACAATACCGGTGGATATGTCGATGCTGCGGTATACATCGCCAATAAAATAGGCGGGACCAAGACCGATAAAAAATTGATGGTCACCTACAAGGCCAATGCCTATATGGAGCGTGCCCAAAAAGGCCCGAATGGGATGTTTAAGGATACCTACTTTAGTGGTGGTAGCAGTTTGAACCTACGTAAGGTGTATTTCTTGGTCAGCGAGACTACGGCCTCAGCTGCCGAGATGTTGATCAATGTGTTGAAGCCCTATTTCGATGTTCAGGTGATTGCTACAGGAACGAGGACCTATGGTAAACCGGTTGGATTTTTCGAACAGATCATCGAAAATAAGATTTCCTTTTGGCCAGCCTCTTTCCAATTGAAAAATGCAGATGGATTCTCTGAATATTGGGACGGATTAGCGGCTGATAAGAGCAATGTAACAGATTACATATTTTTAGATTCGGGCAATACTGCAGAGACGATGCTAGAAACAGCATTGGAAGATGCAGTACCAGGAAGCTCGGTGAGAGCGTCGGCTAGACGTTCTGCTAGACCAGACAAAGGGCGTGTATTGCAAGGCAACAGTATCAACCAATTGCCGGAAAAAGGACTTTTGAAAAGTAGGTAAAAAAAGCCTCCCTTAGGGAGGCTTTTTTAATGCTGTTATTCGGGTTTGTTAAAAATACGGTTATAGCATAGTTGCGCAGCAGCCTCATCGGGCAAGCATTGCAATAGGCCTACTGGAACCTGCGATACGACTTTTTCCAATGTACTGTTCATAGTCGCAAACAGGTCTTTATTCCAACGAATGGCCGTACAGCTCGGTAAGACAGTAATAAAGCTACTCACCCCCGATTGCCATTTGAATAGATTGGATGGTGCTTGTTGCAACCGCACAAAAGCCTTCAAATTGATTTTTTCATTCTTATAACAATGCGTCTTGCCACTCCAAGGGGTTCCATATATGTGGATACCATCAGGGCTAATTCTTATAGCAGGATTATCATCATTGAGCAAATCAGTATTCGGAATATGTTTTAACCAAAGACGGCTATGGGTACTTTTTCCAGTGCCACTTTTACCTAGGAAAGCAATGCCCTGACCGTTGCAATTGATGACCGAAGCGTGGATCATAATGGTATCGTGCAGCAAAGCCGCTTGGCCAAAAACCATCATTAACATCCACCAGATCACCGAACTGCATTCTCCCTCCGTACTCGAAGGGATATAGATGGTGGATTGACTGAAGTTTCGTTCACTTCGCATGCACCACTGCTCGTTTCCTTGATCATTGACAATCGTTGTCAAGAATGAATCTTCCCGCTCGTAAAAACAGAAGCGATCCCCCCAAGCAATGGATTCATCACTTCGCAGGATACCCATATCCGCGGTAGCAGGCGCTTTATCCGTGCTTAGTAGTATACTTAGTGCAGGTTTTTCATTCGTATTGTCTATCTGAAAAACACGGAAAGAAGGCAATAGATTTTCGAGATTCAGGGTGTCAGGATAGTTGATCTTAACAATCAGATCAGCTATTTTATAATAATTTTGAGATATTTCAATTGGGTTTTTTAAAGTCATAGCGCGTTATCATTAGTCCAGATAGATGTGGTGTTTACATTTATCGACCAAGCTGAGGTCATGTGTTACAAAAAGGCATAATTTATCATGCCCATATTCTAAAAGTCTTTGGATCAGCAAGTCTGCGGTCTTTCTATCCAAGGCAGAGGTCACTTCATCAAAAAGCCAGATATCCCCATCATGCATCAATGCTCGTGCGATAGCAATCCGTTGTGCCTGTCCTTCGGATAGGCCCATTCCCGATTCCCCCACTACAGTATCTACACCATCGGGTAGCTCCAATACAAACTCTGCGCATGCGATCCGCAGCGCTTTTTCTATGGCGATGTGACCGCCATCTTTGACATGCAAGAGTAGATTTTCACGTATGGTACCACTGAGAAGTGAATTCCCTTGCGGAATATAGGCGAAATTGATGCGATGAGCAGCGGTAAGTACGTGAATACCATCACGGTCCGTCAGTAGGATTTCTCCTTTTTCCGGTTTGATCAGAGATAGTAATAAGCGTATCAGGGTCGTTTTCCCTTTACCACTAGGTCCTACAATCGCTGTTGGCTCACCGGCTTTTAGATTTAAATTAAATTGATCCAACACCCATTTGTCTTCGTATCTGAACGATAGGTTTTGGATTTGCAGTGCTGATATCTTGTTGAGCCGTTTTTGTTCAACGAGGGGTTCTATTTCACCATCCTTGAGCTCTAGTAAACGATCTGCAGATACTCTAAACCGGACAAATCCAGGAATAAAGGTAATGAGTGCCAAAATAGGCGATTGGATGCGCGCCACCAACTGTAGAAATGCGGTCATCGTACCAAAAGATATCTGTCCACTGTGCAGTCTGTAGATTCCCCAGATAAACGTCAATAAATATCCTGCGTTTAGGCTTAACTTCATAACGCTCTGCGTGTACGTAGAAAAGTTAAGCTGCTTCATTTTCAAAGCGAACAGTTCTTGTTGGCTGTCGGTGAGTTTCTTTCTTCTTTTCGGAAAGATACCCATCGCTCTGATCAGTAGACGGAATCGCAGATTTTCTTGCAGTACATTCGAAAAATTACTTTCCTCGCCCTTCACTTCCTGACTCAGCTTACGCATTTTTTGGAAATAGATTTTTGAGAATAGGAAGAGCGGCGATATCGCCAATATCATGAGCGCGAGCATCGGATCCATATACCATAGGAATCCAAGGGAAGCCAGTAATTGTATTGCTGTCAAGATAAAGGAGAGCAAAGATTTGGCTATCAAATTGGCCACTTCTTCGCAGTCGGTCTGAATACGGATTTGAATATCTCCGGTATGCCAGTTTTTGATGAGTTTCCAAACCGAAAGCATTTGGGCATCGAGCATATTGCGTTGCAGTTCAAGCGTGAGCATCATTTTGATGCGTTCGTTGAGCCATCCAGTATAGGCGCGTATTCCCAATCCCAATAGCACACTGCCCACAATACCTATGAGAATCCAAGTCAGCGAAATGTCCGCTGTAGTGGCGGTGGCTATGTCTACGGCTTTTTTTGATAGGAATACAAATAGCAATGATAGTGCAATGGCGAAGAGCTCCAATATGAAATAGAAGAGGAGCCTAGCTCGGTATCCTTTGCTGATGGACCATGCCCAACGGGTATGGTGTCTCAGGTTATTATTACTCATTACGATATGGCGGTCTTTTTGAAATTATTTTTCCAACAACCCCTGTTTTTCGAAATCTTTGATCAGTGTTTCAGCATCAGCAAGAGCTTGTTGCTCGGTGACCTCGTATTGTTGGCAAAGCAATTCAACGATAGACGCAATAGTAAAATCTATACCCTGCAATTGTTCCCAAAGCCATGCCGCCGTATCGTTCAAGGTATATACGGTAGAAAGGTCAACCATTTCTTGACCAGGGTCGACGATCATATGGTCCGAACCAATCGTTCTCAAGACTAAATCTGCTCTTAATTTCATTCTATTAGGGCTAAAAAATTATTAAAAACAAAGTTAATAATTATTCTCAGTATAGAAAATCAGTCTAAAAACGTCTTTTCAAGACCGTAATTATTTTTCTTATGATGCGCATATAGTACCAGGCCATTCCACGGAACCGGTATAAGGGTTTATCGATGGCAATTGTTTCATCACCTGAGGTCGGGTAGTGTCGCGTTGCGAGAGCGAGGATATCCTTTTCGGCAATATATTCGTGCAGCACCAAGTTCCCATCACCCGCGAGCAGATATTTATCGCCCTTTTTTCCGACGTAACGATGGAATATATAATTACCCTCATGTTTCGCTAGGATATTGGCCCCTTTAGGCAGTGGTTCTCCCTGGTAAGCGACCAAGAGTACACGGTCTCCGCTTTTAATAAAGGGAAGCATACTGTTCCCCTTCACGCGAATACATACTTCTTTACCTTCTTCCAATAGTCGTTGTACTTCTTCAAAATACAAGGCATTGCTGATGGTCATCGATTCCGTTTTCTTCATCCTTTGTTTGCGCTTAAATTAACCTGATCAGATATTGGATCAGTTCTTGGAGTTGGGTGTCTTTCAAAAGGACATTTTTGTTTTCATCCAACAGGTATAAGGTAGGCGAAGCCTTGAGGTCATACAGACGTTCATGTTGTATGGTTGACTCCCTGTCAAAGCCATTGATCCAATTGTCAGCTAGGTGCGACTGATATCCTTTCCATTTTGGACGGTCTCCCCAGGGCTCGATTGCCAAGACCTGCACTTGCTTTTGCTCAAAAAGTTGCACCAGTTGCGGGGTGTCTTTTAAGAGGTCTAGGGTTTCTTTGCAATGCGTGCATTCGGTATCGTAAAATAGGAGTAAAGTATACTTGGCTTTTACGTCAGACAATTTCTGTACCTGACCATCAGAGCGTTCAAAATCAAACTCCTCCGCCTTCTTACCCAGTTTATTGCGTTGTACCAACTTGTATATGGGGCGGTAGGCTTCTTTTTCCAGATCAGATAGTCTATCCGTCTGTATGAGGTATCGCAATACCGATTCGTAGCGCACATCGTTGCGCATAGGTGAATTTCCATCATAAAGGTAGTGCTCATACAGCTTGATGAAATGGTCGAAACCTACTTTACTCGCTTTGGTGCCGTCCAACATGTTGGCTATTGCATGATCAGCTACCGTATCCGAAACCGTATTTAGGGCAGCGATAAAGTCAGCAAGTTTCTGTTCACCCATATTAGGGTCTTTTATTTTCACCGTATCTGCCATATCGAACTTATCCCAGTAAGTCAATACGGCACTATCTGCTGCGGTATAGTGCTCCTTCTTTATGTCGTTATCAGCATTTTGTTTTTCAGATTTTGAATGCTGGTTGCAAGAGACGGAGAGCAAAGTTATTGCGCCAAGGAAGAACCAAATCTTAAAAGTTGTACATTTCATTATAATCAGCTTAAGCAAAAACAAACTTAGATAAATTGTATTTTATATACAATACAATTGCAGAGAATAAAGCAGTCGTCAAATTTATGAATGGCTGACTTATTATTTTAATTGGGAAAATTTCCATCATAAGCTCTTTTTTTAATCACAAAGGGATTAATTATCTTCGTTTTAAGGTTTTTTATCTTCTGAAAGGTGTAAGGACTTCCATTTAAACGAACTAATCAGTCACTTTTTTTAATGGTATATTTAGTGTCTTTTTCAAGATTGGCACGCTTCTCGTCAAGGTTATGTTAATAAAAGGTTATTTTTTCTCGAAGGCCTTATCTCCGCTTTAGTTTTATAAATAATCTTTATCTTTGAGATATTGAATAACGATACTTTATTAATGTTATTATAAGTTTAAATATGATTACAATACCCGGAAAAGAAATGCGTGTTGGTATCACCTTTAGTGCTTTTGATCTGCTACATGCAGGACATATCAAGATGCTTGAAGATGCCAGACGCCAATGCGATTATTTGATCTGTGGATTACAGACTGACCCTACTTTGGATCGTCCAGAGAAAAACAAGCCGACACAAACAGTGGTGGAGCGTTACATTCAGCTTAAAGGCTGTAAATATGTCGATCAGATCGTGCCCTATGCTACAGAACAGGATCTAGAAGATGTTTTACGCTCCTTTAAGGTTGACGTTCGTATCGTTGGTGATGAGTACCGCGAGCGCGATTTTACGGGACGCCAGTATTGTGAAGAGTCGGGAATTGCCCTTTATTTCAATAGTCGCGATCATCGTTTCTCAAGTTCGGGCCTGCGCCGCATTGTAGCGGAGCATGAAGTTGAAAAAGGTTAGATAGTTAGATAGTTAGAAGGTTAGGTAGTTAGATAGAACATAACTCGTTACGAGTTCACTAGCGTTACTACGTCACTAAAAAAGAAAGAACAAGATTACATGAAGATAGGTATTACATTTGGTGTATTTGATTTATTGCACGCAGGACATATCATGATGCTGGAGGAAGCACGCCGTAATTGTGATCATTTAATTGTAGGACTCAATACCGATCCGTCAGAGGTTTCGCCAGATAAGGCTAAACCAACGCAGACCGTTGTTGAGCGCTATATACAATTAGAAGGCTGTCGCTATGTCGATGAGATTATCCCTTACGAAACGGAACAAGATTTGACCGATATCATCAAAGCGCTACCCATTCAAGTACGTATCATAGGCGAAGAATACCGTGATATGGAGTTTACAGGAAAAAAATATTGTATCGAAGAAGGAATTGAAATTTATTATAATAAGCGTAGCCATCGTTTTTCAAGTGAAGGGTTACGGAAAGTAGTTGCCGCTAAGGAAGCAGAAAAAATTGGTTAAAGAAGTGGTTAGTTAGTTAGTTAGTTAGTTAGTTAGTTAGTTAGTTAGTTAGTTAGTTAGTTAGTTAGTTAGTTAGTTAGTTAGTTAGTTAGTTAGTTAGTGAGAAGGTTAAGAAGTTAGACCGTTAGAAAAATTCTAACCTACTAACCATATAACCCTCTAACCTTTTAACTCACTAACCATATAACCTTAGAAAGTTAATTAAGAGAATAATACTGATATATAATGAGTGATATTATACATGTAATTCTGTCGGGAGGTGTCGGGAGCCGTTTGTGGCCTTTATCGCGAAAAAGTTATCCGAAACAGTACCTTTCTTTATTTAAGGAAGGCTCTTTGTTCGAAATGACCGTCAAGCGAAATCAGGGTTTTTGCAATCAGGTAATCGTTGTTGGGAATAAGGATAATAATCAATTGAGCCGCCAGGTGATGGAAAGTAGTGGTGTAGATTATATCGACATCGTTGAATCTACTCCTCGTAATACAGCTGCAGCTATCGCTTTCGCAGCCTTTGCTGCAAATCCAGATGACATTTTGGTCGTAACGCCTTCAGATCATGTTATCGTGGGTGAAGATGCTTATAATCAGGCAATCGAAGAAGCAATCGTAAAAGCAAATCAAGGCTATATCGTTACCTTCGGTATACAGGCAACAAAGCCCGAGACCGGTTATGGCTATATTGAGTTTGAGGGCGATCAAGTAGTTTCCTTTCGTGAGAAACCAAATAAGGAAACAGCCGAGGATTTTATTGAAAGAGGTAATTTTCTATGGAATTCGGGTATGTTCTGCTTTCGTGCCGATACACTTCTGCATGAATTGCAACAGTTTGAACCCCGCGTATATGCAACTGCATTAGCTGCTTGGCAACATAAAAAAGATGGAATCCTTGACGAGGCCCTATCCAAAGAAATTCCATCCATTAGTATCGATTATGCGGTGATGGAACGCTCCAAGAAAATACGTGTGGTGGCTACCGACTTTACTTGGTCTGATTTAGGCTCCTTTGAGTCCATGTACGATTACCTTAAAGAAACGGGGCATCCTACGGATGAAAATGGCAATATGGTTATCGGTACCGATATCTTTAGTGCATTTGTGGGTTTGAAAAATACCATACTCGTTTATACCAATGATGCTTTTTTGGTTCTACAAAAGGAAAGTTCTCAAGACGTCAAGAAGATTTACAATACCTTAGAAAGACATCAGTCCAAACTGATCGATTAAAAAAAGACCTTCAAATTTGAAGGTCTTTTTTTGTTGCTGCAACAACCTAATTGCTCTTAATTTTTATTTCATCATAATTTAATTTCAAAGGTTAGGAAACATGATATGCAACACTTATATTTGATGTTTGGGCGTTAGTTTCCTTATAGTCAATAGTTTATGTTCAAACATTGTTTTAATTAACCTTTTTATGAGGTTTAAATTTAAGATGTTCATCGCATGAGCAGGTTTGAAAAGTACTATGTGTTCGTTCATGACGTTATTAGAAGAGTCACACGGTTACTGACTTTGTTACTACGTCACTAATCGTTGTTGACTTTGTTACTAGGTCACTGATCGTTACTGACTATGTTACTACGTCACTGATTGTTACTGATTTTGTTACTACGTCACTGATCGTTACTGACTATGTTACTACGTCACTTGACTACGTTACTATTTATATGTTTACTTTTAATTTTTTAACCTTTACCAACCATGTTGATTTTAGTATTGATAATTTTTCTATTTATTGGCTGTTATTATTTTTGGGCGGCAAGACAGAGAAATCAACGATTTGCAAATCATGGACAAATGTCTGTCAGCTACCTGTTTCAAGAGCGCCCCGGGCAGTATAGTGGCGACCGCAGTATCAAGAGCGGCGTGCTGGTTATCCATAGTCGTAGTCATGATGAAAAGCTGAAGCATGCGACCATCAAGCATGTTCATCTGCAGCATCCTGACTTACGTATCCATCTCGAGCAGTCTTTAGCCCTTCCTTTTCAACATGATGAGGTGAGTAAGCCTGAGGTTTCGGTACGCTATAAAGTAATCAAAAATGATATTGATACTGTCGATCTTACCGGGGTAAATACCACCATTGCAGGTAAACTGCATTTTGTAAGTGGAGCATCTAAAACCTTTAAAGTCACCGTTCCGATTTCCGGCCTTTATCAAGAACAAGGGCAGAACTAAGCCCTAAGATGCCACACGGGATGAAAATAGAGATAGTACCGTATTAAACCCGTATTCGGTTATTGATTGTTCACAAAATTCTATTACTTTTGATATTGTTGCCCTGCCTCTGGCTAGGCTTGATTTAAGTAGTTATAAGTTTTTGAAATATCATGAATAGAACGATCATTATTACAGGCGGAGCGGGTTTTATAGGTTCGCATGTAGTACGGAATTTTGTTAATAAATATCCAGAATACCATATCATCAATTTAGATGCATTGACCTATGCCGGCAATCTCGAAAATCTTCGCGATATCGAAGAAAAGCCCAACTATACTTTTGTTAAGGAAGATATTACCGATGCGGCGGCAATGATTCGTGTCTTTGAACAGTATCAACCTGATGGTGTTATCCACCTCGCTGCGGAGTCTCATGTCGATCGTTCTATTGCAGATCCAACAGCGTTTGTGATGACAAATGTCATCGGAACGATGAACCTATTGAATGCTGCCCGTGCCATCTGGGAAGGTCAATTTGAAGGCAAACGCTTTCATCATGTATCCACCGATGAGGTGTATGGTGCATTGGGTGATACCGGCCTTTTTACCGAGGAAACCGCCTATGATCCACATTCACCTTATTCAGCATCTAAAGCTAGTTCCGATCATTTTGTGCGTGCTTATCATGATACTTATGGTCTGCCTATCGTGTTGACCAATTGTTCTAATAATTATGGGCCCAATCATTTTCCCGAAAAATTAATTCCATTATGCATCCATAATATATTGACCAATCAGCCACTTCCGATTTATGGAGATGGTAAATACACACGCGATTGGCTCTATGTGGTCGATCATGCGGTAGCTATCGACTTGGTCTTCCACGAAGGGAAGAATGGTGGCTCTTATAATGTCGGAGGTTTCAATGAATGGCAGAATATCGATTTGGTCAAAGAACTCTGTAAACAGGTAGATGAGAAGTTAGGCCGTCCCACAGGTACAGCAGAAGCCTTGATTACCTTTGTCAAGGATCGTCCAGGACACGATCTGCGTTATGCAATCGATGCCAACAAAATCAATAAGGAATTGGGTTGGTACCCGTCGGTTACTTTTGAAGAAGGTCTGTCGAAGACTATCGATTGGTTTTTGGATAATCAAGAGTGGTTGGATAACGTAACTTCTGGCGATTATCAGAAGTATTATGAAGAGCAGTATAAGGAAGTAAAGAAGTAATCGAGTTACAAAGTAACCGAGTGACGAATGTTACTACGTCACTGTTGTTACTGTGTTACTACTAATGTTACTACGTCACTAATTGTTACTACGTTACTACTAATGTTACTGCGTCACTGTTGTTACTGTGTTACTACTAGTGTTACTACGTCACTATTGTTACTGTGTTACTACTAATGTTACTACGTCACTAATTGTTACTACGTTACTACTAATGTTACTGCGTTACTGAATAAAAAAAACAATGAAAAGTATAGAAACAAAACTAAAAGGTTGCTTTATATTAGAACCAACCGTATATGAAGACGAGAGGGGTTATTTCTTCGAAGCTTATAACGAAGAAAAATTTGCGCAAATTTTAGGCAACAAGCCTCATTTCGTGCAAGATAACCAGTCCCAATCGCAATATGGTGTTGTACGTGGCTTGCATATGCAGGCGGGTGACCATGCGCAGGCAAAATTGGTGCGTGTAATGGAAGGCAAAGTAATCGATGTCGCAGTCGATGTACGCCCCGGCTCGGAGACTTATGGTCAATCGGTGGCTGTTGAACTTTCTGCTGAAAACAAGAGACAACTGTATGTTCCACGTGGATTTTTACATGGTTTTAGCGTATTGTCTGAGACTGCGGTATTTTTTTACAAATGCGATAATCAATATCACCAAGCTTCAGAAGATGGTGTTTTTCCTTTAGATCAAGAATTTGACATTGACTGGGGTGTTCCAGAGGCAGATATGATCCTTTCGCAGAAAGATCAAACAGCACAGACATTTGCATCATTTAAAGAGAAACATGACATCGGTTAATCAGAATCAACGCATATTGGTGACAGGGGCTACTGGTCAGTTAGGTAACGAGTTGAAAGTAATCTTGGAGCAGGATCTAAGTAAGGAATGTTACTTTTTGGACCGTAAACAGCTTCCATTGGATCAAATAATGTTGATTCAAGATATCTTGGCGATGTATCAGCCCGATGTGATTGTTCATGCCGGAGCGTACACAGCAGTGGATTTGGCCGAGTCAGAACCGGTACTTGCCGATCAGGTGAACCACCTTGCGACCGATGAGATTGCGCAGTACTGTCGCTTACATGGTAAACAATTGATTGCGATATCAACAGATTATGTATTTGATGGAAATTCTAGTACCCCTTTAACGGAAGATGCTGCTGTAAGCCCAATTAATGTATATGGTGAGACCAAGTTAAAAGGAGAGCAGGCGATACAGAAATGGTGTCCCGAGGCTATTATTATCCGTACCTCATGGGTGTATGCTACTCATGGGAAAAATTTCGTCAAAACCATGTTACGTTTGATGTCCGAGCGGGATTCCATCTCGGTTATTAACGATCAGATCGGTTCGCCTACATCTGCACATGATTTAGCCAAAGCTATTGTGACGATTATCACTTCAGATAAATGGGAGGGAGGCTTGTATCATTATAGTAACGAAGGAGAAATAAGTTGGTATGATTTTGCCGTTGCGATCCGCGAGTTGAAGCAGCTGGATTGTGACATTAAAGCTATTCCATCAACGGCCTATCCAACTCCTGCAAAGAGACCTCATTATTCTTTGCTAGATAAAACGAAAATTAAGACCGTTTACGGTGTAGAGGTGCCGTTTTGGAGAGATAGCTTAGCTGCTTGTTTGGATAGTTTGTAAGGAAAGTTAGGTAGAAAATTAGATAGTTAAGAAGTTAGAGCGTTAGAAAAATTCTAACCTTCTCACCATATAAGCTCTTAACCATGTAGCAAGTTAGGCGGTTAAGTCGTTAGACAGTAAAATAACCTATTAACATTAGAAAGTTCGAAAATTAGATAGTTAAGAAGTTAGATCGTTAAGAGATTAGTTCGTTAGAAAAATTCTAACCTTCTAACCATCATCTAACCTTCTTACCTTATAAAAAAAAATTATGAAAGGAATTATTTTAGCAGGAGGTTCTGGTACGCGTTTGCATCCGATGACCCTTGCTGTGAGTAAGCAATTGATGCCTGTATATGATAAGCCGATGATTTATTATCCGTTATCGACTTTGATGTTAGCGGGTATTCACGAGATTTTGATTATCTCTACACCGCAAGATCTACCACAGTTTCAAAGACTTTTGGGCGATGGTTCGCAACTGGGTTGTCGTTTTGAGTATATAGAGCAACCAAGCCCTGATGGACTGGCGCAAGCCTTTATATTGGGAGAAGAATTTATCGGTGATGATAAAGTGGCCTTGATCTTGGGTGATAATATTTTTCACGGATCTGGTATGTCCCATTTGTTACAATCCTGTGTTGATGTTGAAGGAGGGATGGTCTTTGCTTATCAAGTCAATGATCCAGAACGTTATGGCGTGGTCGAATTTGATGCAAATAAGGTTGCTGTATCGATTGAGGAAAAACCCCTTTCACCAAAATCAAACTTTGCTATCCCAGGTTTATATTTTTACGATAATGACGTTGTAGAGATTGCAAAGCAAATCAAACCATCGCCAAGAGGTGAATTGGAAATTACCGATATTAACAAAGTATACTTAGAACGCGGTAAACTGAAGGTTTCTGTCTTTGACAGGGGCACAGCCTGGTTGGATACAGGTACTATTCAGTCTCTTATGCAAGCGGCACAATTTGTGCAGGTCATTGAGGAAAGGCAAGGGATGAAAATCGGTGCTATCGAGGAAGTGGCTTATCGCATGGGTTATATCGATAAGGATCAGTTATTAAAGGTTGCCGACCCATTGCGTAAATCGGGTTATGGAGAATATCTACGCCTTTTAATTAAATAAATTTCCCTACTTTTGTGAAAATTCGAAATATAGAATGAAAAGATTGTTATTATGGATTTTTGTGATTGGATTGATGAGTTCGGTACAAGCACAGACAAATCCCACCAATATAAAAGTTGATGATTTAAGCGACGCCCAGATTGAACAGTATGTCAAACAAGCTGCATTGATGGGCTATGGTGAAAGTCAATTGGACGGTTTTGCGCGCGCGCAAGGTGTTTCTGCTGTGGAAGCTCAAAAGCTAAAAGATCGTTTGCAAAAAATCAAGCGGACTAAACAAACGCCAAAACAACTGCAAGATAATCGAATTTCTAATTCCACTACTGGTCGTCAAGTCAATGGTGGCTCAGAACAAGATACGCTGAGAAGCAATAACAATCAAGATTCATTGCTTATTGACGAAAAAAAATTAAAGATTTTTGGGTCAGACCTGTTCAAGAACAATGCCATTACATTCGAGCCCAATTTGCGGATGGCAACCCCTAGCTCTTATATTATCGGACCAGACGATGAGATTCTATTGGATATCTCCGGAGATAATGAGGCATCTTATAAATTACCGGTAAGTGCAGATGGAACGATAAAAGTAGAGTATGTGGGAGCTATCAACGTTTCTGGATTATCCATTGCTGCAGCCAAGAGTAAAATCCAACAACGTTTAAGCAGTACCTACTCCGCAATACGATCGGGGATGACGCATGTAGATGTCAATATTGGTAATATCCGCACGATTCGGATTACCTTGACGGGAGCTACGACCAAGCCGGGTACTTATAGTTTACCCTCATTAGCCACCGTATTCAATGCTTTATATGCTGCAGGTGGTCCAAGTGAAACGGGGACCTATCGCCAAATTCAAGTTATTCGCAACAATCAAGTGGTTACGACGATTGATTTATATGATTTCTTAGCCAATGGCATACAAAGTGGTAATGTCCGTTTACAAGATCAAGATATCATCCATATTCCCGTATATGGCAGCCGTGTGCAGTTTGAGGGTGAAGTGAAACGTCCAGCTATTTTTGAAACCGTATCTGGAGAATCATTGTTGGATTTAGTGAAGTATGCCGGTGGTTTTAGCGAGGATGCATATACCGCGAAGATAAAAGTATTACAGAAGACAGATAAAGAACGTAGTGTAAAAGATATTTATGCAGATCAGTTTGCAGATTATAGTCCCAAAGCAGGCGATCAATTTATAATAGAGCCAATATTAGAGCGCTTTGCTAATCGTGTAAGTGTTTTAGGAGCAGTTTTTCGTCCAGGTTTATATGGAATGGAACCGGGAATGACATTGAAGCAATTATTAGAGCAAGCAGATGGCGTACGTGAAGATGCCTTTTTAGAAAGGGGTATCATAAATAGGTTGAGAGCTGATAATACCGCGGAATTAATCAATTTCAATGTACGCGAAATATTAGCGGGTACAGTGGAAGATATTCCTCTAAAAAGAGAAGACAAGATTGAGATTGCCTCAATATTCGATTTACGCGATGAGTACAAGTTTACGGTGCAAGGAGAAGTGCGTCTTCCTGGCGATTTTCCTTTTGCCAGTAATGCCACTTTGGGAGATTTGATTCAGAAAGCTGGTGGGCTGAATGAGGCAGCTAAAAACGCACGTATCGAGATTGCTAGACGATTAAATAATCGAGAAGTTGGAGATACAACTTCTTCACAGACCATTTTGGTTGATATCAATGGAGGTATTGTATCCGATTTAAATATCGCATTACAACCTTATGATGTTATTTCCGTATTAGGGGATGCAGGATTTCGTACCCAAAGACAGGTGAAAATCGAAGGGGAAGTTTTATATCCAGGTATATATACGATATCTCGTGAAGACGAACGTATATCCGACATCATCAAGCGTGCTGGAGGTTTAACATCCTATGCTTATACAGAAGGAGCTTCTTTAAAGCGTACAGGTCTTTCCAAATTGAAGGCTGAAGAGAAAAAAGAAAAGGAACGCCTTAAGAAGGAAATGCGTAAAAATTCCGATGAAAATCAAGATACAGAGGATGGTGAATTTGATAATGAAGATGGATTAACATCAAGTAATCCAAATGCAAAAAATAATGCCTTAGCAAAGGTATCCCAACAACAAGGTGTTTCTGCGCCTGATATCGAACCAAGCGACTTAGTTGGTATTGAATTAAATAAAATTCTGGCTAATCCTGATCAACGTGGAGATTTATTGGTCCTAGATGGTGATATCATTACAGTACCTAAAGAATTAGAGACTGTAAAAGTGATGGGAGAGGTCCTAAACCCGAATAATGTAGTTTATGTGAAAGGGAAGAATTTAAAATATTATGTCAACCAGGCTGGTGGCTTTACAGATAATGCTTTAAAGAAACGCGTTTTTGTTCAATATGCCAACGGAGCTGTTAAGGGAAAAGATGGCGGGTATCCCGAGGTAAAACCAGGAGCAGAAATTGTAGTGCCAAAACGTGCACCTCGTGAGAAAATTAGTTCGCAGGCTTGGATTGGGATTGGTACCGGTGTTGCTTCTACTTTAGCCATTATTATCAGCTTATTTAAAAATTAAGTTTGAGTCGAATGAATAAGACAAATGAAATAAGTTTAAAAGAATTGATTTTGATAATCAAGGACTGGATAAGTTTTTTGTTAAAAAAATGGTTCTTATTTATAATATCAATTCTTGTGGGAGCATCTATTGGGTTTTTATATTCAAAATTTAAAGCTCCATCTTTTACTGCAACTACTACTTTTGTGTTGGAAAGCGGAGAAGCTGGTGGAGGCGGAGGTTTGGCTCAATATGCTGGAATAGCATCCATGGTAGGGGTTGATCTTGGAGGATCGGGAGGAGGAATTTTTCAAGGTGATAACCTTTTAGAATTATACAAATCTAGAAAAATGATTCAAGCAGCACTTTTAGCGTCGAGTGATTCAGATAAAAATCATTTATTAATAGATCTACTATTAATGGAAAATGGAAAGCTAAATCGTTGGGAAAAACAAAATTCAGACTTAGTAAATATTGAATTTCATCTCATCAAACAGAAAAATTCGCTATTGCAACGTAAAAAAGATAGTGTGCTTATGGAGGCCGTTGCTGATATAAATAATAAATATCTTTCGGTTTCTAAACCGGATAAGAAATTATCCATCATTAAGGTAGATGTAACATCAAAAAATGAAGTTTTTTCAAAAGAATTTAATAATGCTTTAGTAAAGAAAGTAAATGATTTTTATGTTCAAACGAAAACTAAAAAGTCGTTAAATAACATCGCTATCTTACAACATAAAACGGATTCTGTAAGATCAGTAATGAATGGCAATATTTCAACAGCTGCAGTTATTTTAGATGCTACGCCAAATTTGAATCCGACCAGGCAGGCACAACGTTTGGTTCCCACTCAGCGATCACAATTTTCAGCAGAAACAAATAAAGCTATATTAGGTCAGTTAGTGCAAAATTTGGAACTTTCAAAAATGGCCTTATTAAAGGAAGCTCCGCTTATCGAAGAGATCGATTCACCTATTTATCCTTTAAAGATAGAACGCGTCGGTGCGCTGAAAGGTATTGTATTCGGAGCAGCGTTATCATCTCTTTTCATGTTTTTTTTACTAGTTATTTATAGAATTTATAAAACAGCACTTAATTAGCTATTTATGATTGGAATTATTATTCAAGCAAGATTAGGGTCGACTAGATTTCCCAAGAAGATTTTAAAGAAATTTGGAAGTGAGACTATTCTTTCCTTTTTGATAAATCGATTACTTGTTTTAAATATACCTATCGTTGTTGCTACAACAGATAATATTGTTGATGATGAGTTATGTGAATATTTAATATTAAACAATATCTCCTTTTATAGAGGGAGTGAGGACAATGTTTTACAAAGATTTATTGAAACTGCAAATTCATATGATTTTGATAAGATTATAAGAATTTGCTCTGATAGTCCATTTATTGATGTAGATAAAATGATAGATTTAATAAAAACATCAGAAAATATTGATTTTGATTACCTGTCATATTCTTATCAATCATTGCCGACAGTTTTATGTCATTTTGGTGTATTCACCGAAATTGTCAAACGTAGTGCATTGATAAAGCTCAATGACACTTATAATCTGCCTGACTATTGTGAGCATGTAACCTTTGGCTTATATAAAAATCCTGATAATTTTAATATTAGATTGCTGGCACTTCCAGAATCTTATTCCAAATATGAAAAGATTCGACTATCACTAGATACAGAATCGGATTATCTGAATTTGTTGGAAGTTGAAAAAGCATTAGGTAATGATTTCAATAGCAGTTTTGAAAATATAGCAGAATATATTATAAATGATAATAAATTAATCGCCTCAATGGAATTAAATATTATCAATAATAAAAAATAATTATGATGAGTAAAGAAGTATATGTAATTGGTGAGATTGGTCAAAATCACAACGGATCAGTTGATTTAGCAAAATTGATAATTGATTTAGCTTGCAGGCCTGTAGAAGAAGATTTGTTCAATTTACAATTGAAACCAATGAATGCAGTTAAGTTAACAAAAAGAGACTTAAAGCAGGAACTATCAAAATCACAGATGAATGCCGCATATAATTCCCCGTATTCATTTGGAGCTACTTACGGGGTACATCGTGAAGTATTGGAGTTAAATGATGAGGAGCACTTTGAAATTTATAAATATGCGAAGGCCAAGGGAATCGATTTTGTTGAGACTCTTTGTGCTGTAGGCTGTTTATCTTTACTAAGATATTTCGAGCCCGACTATTTAAAGGTTGCCAGCCGAGATTTGACTAATCTTCCACTACTAGAGGCATTGGCCGAAACTAAAATTCCAATTATTGTTTCAACAGGTATGGCTGGAAAAAAGGAGCTTGATGACGCCATTACGGTTATTGCTAAGTATCATTCTAACTTGAGCATACTTCATTGTGTCTCTCAATACCCTACACATCCTAAAAATGTCAATCTTAATACAATCAAATTTTTAAAAAATAATTATAAAGATTACAGGGTCGGATATTCAGATCATACCATCGGAATATCAACACCTCTTGCTGCAGTGGCAATGGGTGCCGAAATTATTGAGAAACATATAACGATTGATAGAAGAATGAAAGGAACAGATCAGGCCGGTTCATTAGGTCCAGATGGTGTAAATCGTATGGTTCGAGACATTCGCATGTTAGAGCGCTCCTTAGGTATTGAAGATATATTTATAGACAGTGACGTATCAGGTGCAAAAAATAAATTAGAAAGATCTATAGCTACAAAAAGGTTAATGAAGAAAGGAGAAGTGATTAAAGAAGAAGATTTGCAGATGCTTTCTCCGGGCGACGGGATTAAATGGGCAGATAGAGAAGAACTGCTTGGCAGAGAATTAAACTGTGATATCCCTGCTGATGAAGTTATTTATAAAACTTTCGTACTTTAATTATTTTTATGAAACTTCCAAAATTGATTGCAACTGATATAGATGGTGTTTGGACGGACGGCGGCATGTATTATGACCAGTTAGGAAATGAGTGGAAAAAATTTAATACACTAGATAGTGCAGGTGTATTATTTGCGAAATATATGGAGATTCCCGTTGTTATTATCACTGGAGAGGATACTGCTATTGTAAAAAGAAGGGCCGAGAAATTAAAGATTGAACACCTCTACATGGGTGTAAAGAATAAGTTAGAAGTTTTGCAGTCAATTTGTGATTCGCTTGACATTCATTTAGACGATGTTGCTTACATAGGCGATGATTTAAATGACATGGAAGTTTTACAGCACGTTGGTTTTTCATCATGTCCATCTAGTGCTTCTTTTTATATCCAAGAATTATGTGATCATATTTGTAAGAGTAGAGGGGGAGATGGTGTGTTTAGAGAGTTTGTCGAACACATTATTGGGGTAGAACAGTTGAAAAAGATAGTTCATAATATCAAATTAAACATACAATGATTGGCATTTTTAAAAAATTAAATTCTTCTTTAATTTTTATTTTGTCAAAATACATGATTTATGGCCTTCAGTTTTTGAATGCATTTTTTATCGCCTTCAAGTTAGGTCCATATTATCTAGGAGTGTGGGGTTTTGCAAATTTAGTTTTTCAATATTTTGACCAGCTGAATTTGGGAATCTCTCATTCTGTTAATGTAATTTGCTCCACAACTAAAGAGAAAAAGAAATATATCTCTTTAGTTGTGGGTAATTCTATGTTTTTACTTTTTTTATTGTCTATAGTTGCTATTATTACTTATTCTATTTTAGTTATTGAATACGATTTGGGTAGTAAGTATCAGATAAGTAAATATTTATTGGTATCTATAATAGTTTTTTCAACTGCATATTTTAATTCTCTTTTGACCAATGTTGTTCGAGTTTATGGCGCTATAAATCAGATTACAATTGCACAAGCAATATTTCCAATAACAACGTCGGTATTATTATTCCTTTTTAAAGAGGAAAGATTATTAGACTTACTTTTAATGTGTTACGCAATCGTAAATCTGTTCATATTATTCTTTCTATACTTAAGTCTTCCTATAAGGATTAGTTTTAATTTAAGTTTGCGTTTGCAAAAGTCAGTGTTAAGACTGGCTTTACCACTATTTTTTTATAATACATTTTTCTATTTAATATTTATTTCTACAAGAACCTTTGTAAGTTCATACTATTCGGTAGAAGATTTTGGTTATTTTACTTTCACATTCTCTTTAGCAAATATTATTGTATTATTAAGTGAGTCATTTTCTTTTCTAATTTGGCCAAAATTAATTAACAGATTTAAGCAGTTTTCTATTGATGCTTCAAAGCAACTTTTAGTGAAAATTAGGACTATTTATCTTATATTTTCCCATTTATGCTTTTATATTGCTCTGCTTTTATACCCGCTGTTGAGTGTTTATTTTGGACAGTTTAATGACACCTACCAATCATTTTCACTTTCTCTAGTCGTCGTGACATTACTATCAAACAGCTTTGGATTACAAGGGTTTTTAATTGCAAAAGGAGCTCAAAACTTTTTAGCACTAACCTCTTTATTTTCATTAATCTTAAATATAGCTTTAGGTTTTATTTTGATTTACTATTATCAGGTTACCTATTATAATGTTCTAATTGCTACATCAATTGCGTATCTAACATTCAATTTTGTACTGGCGATTAAAGTTTGCAAATTTTTATTCTTACCTGAAGATCGTTTGTTAAATGTTCTTCGTATAGGCTTTGATATTTCAATTTTAGTTCCCTTTTTTATTGCTGTAATTATCATTATTATGGATCTACATTTTTTAATGATTTTAATTCCACTATTTGCATTTTTTGTATTAAATATAAAAAAAATGCTTTTTTCCATTAGAAATATTAAAATGCTTTTTCAAAACCCGGACATATTCAACATTTAATGAGAAAAAATTATTATTTAGTAACAACGCCCCTGCAATATTGTAATGCAATAAATATTTCAACCGAGGGAATAAATATTCTAATTTTTCTTTCTGATTTTGAGGGCGCTAACACTCTTTTTGACCGGATTCGTAATTCCACATATTGGGATAGTACTTATAGTTTTAGTACTTATAATCAGGCATTTGAATTTATCAATAGAAACGTATCAATTGAAGATTATCTATATATTGATTCTGATTATGGAATGAGGACTGCACTAAAATTGAGAAAGATAAAGACGAAAGAAATTTTTGTTTATGAAGAAGGAACAGGCACCTATAGGTCAGATTTAATTTCTGCGACACACCCTAACAAAATATTGGTTATGCTTTTGAAATTTTTCGGTGTAAGTGAATATTTTGGAGGAAGTAGATTTGTGAAGGGGCTGTATATGTATGATGTAGCGAAACATGAAAAGTTAGTTCCTGATTTTCATAAAACAAGATTGCGCTTTAGAAGAAGTTTTCTAGATAATCTAGAGCTGATTAAGATGGATTTGATTTCGAAAGAGCAACGTGATTTTTATAAAAAACTAGTTGCGGGAAGAGATGTGCATTTGTACCTTACAAATTGGAATTATAATATAAAAATTGATAAAATACTAACAGATAACAGGAATGAAATGAAAAACGAGAATGCACTGTATCTTTTAAAACCACATCCACGTTTAATTAATAGTGAGTTTGAGTTTGTATATGACTCAATTTTATCAAATTCAGCTTTAGTTGAAATTTTACTAATAGATTTTAAAAAATTTTCTAAAAGTTTGACCGTCTATCATGAAGGTTCAAGTGCGTTATTGTATTTAACAGATATAAATCAAAAGAGAATTGACTAACTTTAAAATTGAAATATGGAACCGATATCAGATATATATTCTGTGTTATCATTTACTATTTCTGGGATTTAGTTCTTCTGGGATAATTAAAATGCCTGTATTACTTGCATATTTATTTGTTGTTTTTTGTATAGAATTTAGATTAACTTCTAAAAATGTTAGTTATTTTGCTTTTTTTCTAGGTCTTTCACTAATATCAGGAGTATTTTTTGTTTTTAAAATTTTTTTTGCTAACAGTAGTTTGCTCATTTATCAAATGTTTTTTTGCATAATAGTACAGATTATGCTCGAGAAGAAGATAGGGCCTAATGTTTTTTTTGTGCTATTATCAATATTTGGAATATATATCCTATACCATTTACTTATTGGAACTGACTTAGACTTTATATTGTATAATCGCAGTCGTAATATGGTAAGTTTTTATTTTTTAATTTATACAGTTTGTTATTATGTAGAAGATTTTAGATGGAATAAACATGTCAGCATATATCCTGCTCTTTTTTCAACTGTAGTAGCGTTATTGATGATAGGTCGTTCCGGCATTATATCTTCTTTATTATTATTATTATTTATTTTTGTATATCAACTCAGCAAATTAAGTATGATATCAATAGTAAAGCGAACAGGAATTCTAATCTTAATTCTTTTAAGTTTTTTTTATTACAATTATGATTTGATTACATTATTTTTTGATAATTCCTTTAGTCGTTTTGCTGAATTTGGAATGGATTTAACTGGGAGACAAGATATCATGGATACCTATCTGGCACTAATTAGGAATAATATTTTATATTTCATTATTGGTGTCCCTTTAATTGATCCTATATTTGCAGTATATGATTTTAACCTGCATAATTCTCTTTTTTCTGCCCATTATTTTTTCGGTTTTTTCGGTTTTTTATTATATGCTTTATTTTTTTATGTGATTTGTAAACCTGGCAATTATTTTTATAAGGGCTTATTGATTATTTTATTAATTAGAGCTTTTACAGATCAAGTTTTTTTTATCGATTTTTTAGATATTGTTATTTATTATCTTGTTTTTCTACAATTAATTAAAACAGAGAATAAGCCTTGTATTTCCCAATGAAAGTATTTCAAATAAGTAGCGAATTAAATGTGGGTTCTGTTGGCAAAATTTCAGAACAGATAGGTGAAAGTATTCTTAAAGAAGGCTGGCAAAGTTTTATCGCATATGGACGAGAGGGCAGCACTACTACATCCAAAGCAATAAAAATCGGCAATAAACTAGGTGTTTACTTTCACGTATTAATGACTAGATTAACGGATAAACATGGACATTTTTCATTTAATGCTACTAATAAGTTAATTGATTGTATTGATGCAATTCGACCGGATATTATTCATCTTCATCATTTGCATGGATACTTTATAAATATTGAGGTTTTATTTAAATATTTGCAACATGTCAAAATACCAGTTGTATGGACTTTTCATGACTGTTGGTCATTTACAGGTCACTGTGCATATTATGATCAAATAGGCTGTGCAAAGTGGAAAGATCACTGTCGCCAATGTCCGCAAATTCAATCATATCCAAAATCATTACTGTTGGACAGGTCAGAAAGTAATTTCACTGAGAAGAAGAATCTTTTTACAAGTGTACCCAACCTAACTATTGTACCTGTTTCTTACTGGTTAGCGGATGAGACGAAGAAATCATTCTTTAAGGAATGTCAGATACGTGTCATTCAAAACGGAATTGATATTGATAAATTTAGTTACAGAGAAAATGAAGTAAGGCCAAAATTTAATATTGGCAATAAATTCATGATTTTAGGTGTTGCCAGTCCGTGGGATATTAGAAAAGGTTTAAAATATTTTATTGAGCTATATGATAAGCTATCTAGTGACTATCAAATTGTACTTATTGGATTAAGTGCCCGACAAATATCGGAATTACCTACAGGTATTATAGGCCTGGAAAAAACAAATAGTATCGAAGAACTTGCAAATTTTTATTCGTCATCTGATGTTTTTGTTAATCCAACTCTAGAAGAGGCATTAGGATTAACAAATATTGAATCTCTGTCTTGCGGCACACCTGTGATTACTTTTAATTCTGGTGGCTCTCCTGAGACAATTGATAGAGAAACTGGAATTGTTGTAGAAAAAGGTGATATTGAAGGATTAAAATCAGCCATTGAAGAAATCAAAGAACATGGCAAAGAATACTATTTTAATAACTGTAGAAAAAGAGCAGAATTACATTTTAAAAAGCAAGATAGATTCTCTGAGTATATTGCTTTATATAAGGAATTATTAAATTTAAGTGAAAATGAATAACAGACCATATCAAATCTGTACAAAGACTATAATGGATACATCAGATCCGAATATTATCTTTAATAATAATGGTGAAAGCGACTATTATACTAATTTTAAAGTCAATATTGAACCGAACTGGTACACGGATGAAAAGGGATTTGATGAGTTAATGAAAATGGCTGCTCACATTAAGAAAACAAGTCGTAATAAAGATTTTGACTGTATTATTGGATTAAGTGGTGGATTAGATAGTTCATATGTAGCCTATGTGGCAAAAGAAATAATGGGACTTCGTCCATTAATCTTTCATGTAGATGCGGGTTGGAATACAGATAAGGCTGTTGGTAATATAGAAAAGCTGATAAACGGTTTAAGTCTTGATTTATATACCGAAGTGATCAATTGGGAAGAAATGAAAGATTTACAATTAGCTTTTCTGAAATCTCAAATAACGGATCAGGATCTACCTCAAGACTATGCTTTTTTTTCGGCATTATATCAATTTGCTCGTAAGAATAACTTCAATCATATACTAACTGGAGGAAATTTCTCAACAGAATGTTGTCGTGAACCTGAGGAATGGGGCGGTTTTCCTGGCATTGATACTCTTTTAGTAAAGGACATTCATGGTAAGTTTGGGCAACGACCACTCAAAACATTTCCTTTAGTGGATATTTTATCTTACAAGATCTATTATAAGTATGTATATGGAATGCAGGTTTTTAAGCCGTTAAATCATATTCCATTTATAAAAAAGGAAGCTGAGCAATTATTGATAGAAAATTATGGATGGGAACCATTTTTGCATAAACATCATGAATCCAGATTTACCAGATTCTATGAAGATTATTGGTTGCCACGAAAATTTGGCTTTGAGAAAAGACGAGCACATTTTTCTTCTTTAATTCTGACAGGGCAAATGTCTAGAAATGATGCGTTAGATCGAATTTCTAAACCTGAATTGTCCGAGGAATTCCTACTTCAGGAATTTGAGTATGTCGCACATAAACTTGACCTAGGAACAGAGCAGTTAAGAGAAATTTTTGAAGGGCCTAATAAAACATACAATGATTATAAGAATAAAATCGGTGTGATTAAATTCGGGGCTCAGATTATGCAAAAAATTGGTCTAGAAAAGAGACTATTTAGATAGATGATAACAATTATTGATTACGGTGTAGGTAATATAAATGCTTTTGTAAATGTTTATAAAAGGTTAAATATTCCTGTGAAAATTGCAAAAACAAAAGAAGATTTGCAATACGTGGAGAAGTTAATACTTCCGGGTGTAGGACATTTTGATCATGCTATGAGTGAATTGAATGCTTCAGGTATGAGAGAGACTTTGGATCACTTGGTATTGAATGAAGGTTTGCCAGTTTTAGGTATTTGTGTTGGCATGCAAATGATGGCTAATTATAGTGATGAAGGAAAGTTGAAAGGTTTAGGTTGGATTGATGCTTCTGTTCGTTTATTTGATGAAACAAAAATAAATCAAGTGACACGACTACCACATATGGGTTGGAATGATGTAAAGCCTGTGACAAATTCTCCTTTATTTATTGGTTTGGAAAAAGAAGCAATTTTTTACTTCTTACATAGTTATTATTTTGAATGCAATATAAAGGATGATATACAGGCTTTTGCGGATTACGGGGAGGAGTTTACTTGTGCAGTTAGCTTTAAAAATAGATACGGAATTCAGTTCCATCCCGAGAAGAGTCATCATTATGGTGAAATATTATTAAATAATTTTGCAAAACTTTAATCATCATGTTAAGACCTAGAATAATTCCGACATTACTTCTTCAAGATAACGGTTTAGTAAAAACGGTTAATTTTAAAGATTCTAAATATGTTGGAGATCCTATTAATGCTGTTAGAATCTTTAATGAAAAAGCGGTAGATGAATTGGCGATTTTTGATATAGATGCAACTGTTAAAGGCTTGGAACCGAATTACAGTTTAATTGAGCGGATTGCAAATCAATCTCGTATGCCACTATGTTATGGAGGAGGAGTGAAAAATGTAGACCAAGCACAGCGTATCTTTGGTTTAGGTATTGAAAAAATTGCTCTTTCTTCTTCTGTGTTAAATAATCCCGCTTTGATTACTGAGATTGCGAGTCGAGTTGGTTCACAGTCAGTTGTTGTTGTTTTGGATGTTAAGAAAAAATTATTTGGTGGATACGAGGCATATACTCACAATGGGAGAAAGTCGACAGGTATTAATCCATTCCAATTTATTGAAGAAGCTCATAATTTTGGGGCTGGTGAAATTGTTATAAACTCTATAGATCAAGATGGTTTGATGAAAGGTTATGACATGAATCTTATAGATAAAGCCAGACAGATGACTTCCTTACCTTTGACTGTTTTAGGTGGTGCTGGTTCGTTAGATGATATAAAGAAAGTGATTGAAAAACATCATATCATCGGTGTTTCTGCGGGTAGTTTATTTGTATTTAAAGGGATTTATAAAGCAGTACTCATTAATTATCCCACAAAAAAAGAGAAAGAAAAATTATATAATTATCAGTTCGAGAAGTAACTTGAATAGAATTGACAAGTGCTTTACAATAATTTTTAATTCGAATTGCGTAAAAAAAATTGTCTAAAGAAATTTAGAGATGTTAAAAAAGAAAAAAATTTTGATACACAGTATCGCTTTCTTTCCAGATGGTGTATCTACAGCTTATTTGTATAATGATATTGCACTGGCTTTTAAGGAGGCGGGTTATGAGGTTGTTGTTTTAACAACAACTCCTCATTACAATGTAGTTTCCGAGCAGGTAGAGCGACATGCGATGACGAAAAAAATTTTTGGACTTTATTATGAAGGAGATTATTTCGGTATTCCTGTAAAACATATTCCTCAGGTAAAATTTAAATCTACCTTTTTAAGATTATTAGGATTTGTGTATTGGCATCTATTAGCATTAATTTTAGGTTTACTTGAAAGAAAAGTTGATGTTATTTTATCGCCTTCACCTCCGCTTACCATTGGTTTAGTCAACTTAATTATTGCTAAATTTAAAGGAGCTAAAGTTATTTATAATGTGCAGGAGATTTATCCTGACTTTTTAATTGAACAGGGGGGATTGAAATCAAAGCCTGTTATTAAACTTCTCAAATCTTTAGAAAAATTTGTTTATAATAAATCGGCAGCTGTAACTACTATTGATCAAGTATTCTATGATACCATAATTCCTCGATTTGAAAATAACAGTAAATTGCATATTGTTCCCAATTTTGTTGATACGGATTTATATAAACCTTATCCAGGTGATCTAAATTTAGATCGGACAGTTTTTCCTGAGAACAAGAATATTAAATTAATGTATGCGGGTAATGTAGGGCATGCCCAAGATTGGGAACCATTATTAAAAACCGCAATCTTACTGAGAGAAGAACCTATTGAGTTTTTTATTATTGGTGAGGGTGTTATGAAAGAATATGTGCAAAAGGCTGTTCTGAAAAATGGATTATCAAAGGTTCATGTTCTACCTTATCAACCACGTGAATTGATGCCACAACTCTTGGCATATGCAGATTTGCAGTTTATATTTATGTCGAAAGAAATGGAAGGACATGGATTTCCGTCTAAAGTATATACCATTATGGCCTGTGCTAAGCCTTTGATTGTTTGCTCCGGTGAAGGCACTCCAATTGTCAATTTCTTAAAAGATTATAATTGTGCCAAAATTATTACTGAGCGTAATGAGTATGATAAAGTACAGCATATTGTAGCATTTTTAAAAACTACGAATCATCATCAATTAGTTGAAATGGGAAAAGATGGTTATGGTGTGGTGCACAATTATTACTCGAAACCAATAGTTACAGGAAAATACGTATCAATTGTAAAAAATTTACTCCATGACTAAGGTTGTTATAACAGGAGCCTCAGGATTTGTGGGCCAAAATCTAATGGTGTATCTACAAAAGAGCAATATTGAGGTGGTTTCATTATCACTTCGTCATTCTGATTGGGCGCAACATCAACCTTTAGATGGAACCGCAATTATTCATCTTGCGGGAAAGGCACATGATACATCTGATACTTCAGATTCTGATGCTTATTTTAAAATTAACCGCGATTTAACGATTGAATTATTTAATGTATTCCTTAAATCAAATGTTCGAGACTTCTTTTACTTTAGTTCAGTCAAAGCCGTTGCAGATACTGTGGGGGGTATGTTGGATGAAAATATTGTTGGTTATCCTCAGACACCTTATGGTAAGTCTAAATTAGAAGCAGAGGAGTATTTGCTAAAGCAAATGTTACCATATGGCAAAAGAATTTTTATCATAAGACCCTGTATGATCCATGGACCAGGTAATAAGGGGAACCTCAATTTGCTTTATAAAGTTGTGGAGAAAGGGTTGCCATGGCCATTGGCATCATTTAATAATCAACGTTCGTTCGTAAGTATTGATAATCTCAACTATTTGATAGAGGAAATGTTGTCAGAAAAGAGTGTCCCATCTGGGATTTATAATTTTGCAGATGACGAGACATTGTCAACAAATGATTTGGTATCTGTAATTGCACATAATTTAAACAGATCTCCTCGTTTATGCTATATATCACCTACTTTAATAAAAAATATGGTTCGTATAGGTGATTTTATTCCATTCCCGTTGAATAGCGAACGATTGAAAAAGTTGACAGAGTCTTATGTTGTTTCTAATGATAAAATAAAAAAAGCATTACGGATTGATCGATTGCCGTTGACAGCTCGGGAAGGATTAGAAATAACCTTCAAATCTTTTAGCGACAAGAGTTGATTTATTAATTATTTTTCCCTAGAAGAAATATAAATTATGCTCATAAAGTGATTGTTTATTGGCTAATTAATGATCACTTTACCGGTCTTCAACATCTCCCCAGTAGATCAATTTTAATGAATTCCCATAATTTTTTTTTCTTTAATTATTCTAAAGCAAACGGTTGTATAGCTATATTATGATATATATAAAGTTTTTATTAATAAAATTCCGTAAAAATAATTGCCTTAATATCGATTGGTGAAAAATTTTTACAGAAAAATATGTGCTACAGCGATTTAAAATCGCATAATAGAGAAATTTTTCAATTTACCTGTAACGTTTTAGGTATATTTCACGTTAAGTAAATAAATAAAGCAAATATCAGTATATTTGTAACTTTAAATTTTAACTAAATTTATGGTGTATATCTTTACCGTTATATTATTATTTGTATTGGAACTTTTGTATTTCAGGATAGCTGATAAGTTCAATATTATTGATAGGCCTAATCAACGCTCTTCGCATAGTGCGATTACATTACGAGGAGGGGGAATTATTTTTTATATTGCCATACTGCTATTTTTTATTCAATCTGGTTTTTCATATCCCTGGTTTATGGTTGGGTTGACGTTAATGGCTTCTATTTCTTTCCTCGATGATATATTAGAAATTTCTACCCGGTTAAGATTAGGAGTTCATTTTACTTCTGTTTTATTGATGGCTTTCCAAATGGGGATTTTTTCACCACCTTGGTATTACATTATTGTCACTTTCATTCTCGTTGTAGGGGTGATCAATGCGTATAATTTTATGGATGGTATCAATGGTATTACAGCGTTGTATAGCTTAGTCGTTTGTGGTCTCTTATACTATGTAAATAGAACTATAGCATTTATAGAACCAGATTATTTAATTTACGCACTATTAGGAATTCTCGTATTTGCCTTCTTTAACTTTCGTAATAAAGCCAAGTGTTTTGCTGGAGATGTCGGATCAGTAGGTATTGCTTATATCTTACTGTTTGCACTAGGTACTTTGATTTTTAAAACGGGTGATTTTATATATATATTATTTCTAGCGGTTTATGGTGTCGATGCCATTTGGTCTATCGTACGCCGTTTATATTTAGGTGAAAATATTTTGGAAGGACATCGTACCCATCTATATCAATATCTTGCCAATGAGGCAGGTTATAATAGACTTGTCATATCGGCACTTTATGGCGCACTGCAATTGGTGTTAGGGATTATGGTTATTTATTTTGCACAGTTTGATGGTAAAATAAAATGGTTATTTGCAGTGTTAATTATTGCAGTACTGAGTGGGATTTATTTAGCATTGAAAGATTACATCATCAGGCAATATGTACTTAAATTAACTAAATAAAGCTTCAGATTTAAAAGTATTGTATATTTTTGCTGGTTACACAACCGCTATACGTGCCTTGGAAGAGGGTAGTGAACTATTGGTGCATTCCGATTATCCTTTATCACACGCAACTAAAGATAACCATACTTATCCAGTAGATTATTTTGTCAATATGAAAAAATAATTAAGTTTATACCTGTTATCATGCTTTTTTCACACTCAAGCATGATTTTCCATTTTATTTCAAAAATCATTTGCATATTTCTTAGTCTATGAGTACTTTTGTTACTCATAGACTAATCAACCATATGCTAGATTCGCTAATCACGTCAAAGACAAGATTAAAGCTACTGATCAAATTTTTTGTTTCGGCAAATAACCAAGGTTATTTGAGGGGGTTAGCAGATGAGTTTCAAGAATCGACCAATGCCATTCGAAAAGAATTGAACCAATTGGAAGAAGCAGGGTATTTGAATAAAAATTCAGAAAAAAATAAAATATTTTATCGCGCCAATACACAGCACTCCTTATTTAAACCCCTTCAAAAATTAATTCATACTTTTTTAGGTATTGAGGATGTCGTTGATCAAGTTTTGTCTAGATCTGGTGGTGTTCAGTCCGTTAGTTTGATTGGAGATTACGCAAAAGGCTTGGATTCTGGTCTAATCGAGGTATTAATTACAGGAGAAGATTTAAATCAGGCATATTTATTGCAGTTAGCGGACAAAGTAAGTGAAAAATTGAAAAAGGAAATTAAACTTTATTTCAATGTGCCACAGGAAGAAGCACATTCTATCAATTTGTATACAAGTAACGTAGAAGTATAATTATATTCAAATACAATGAGCAAAATATTAATTACTGGAGGAGCCGGCTTTATTGGATCCAATTTGACAGAACATTTCTTAGGTAAAGGTTATCAAGTCGTTGTTTTAGACAATTTTGCAACTGGACATCGCCATAATTTGGCGCAACATACAAACAATCCTAATTTTTCTTTAATTGAAGGAGATATCCGTAATACAGCAGACTGTGCGTTAGCTGTACAGGGTGTAGACTATGTATTGCATCAAGCTGCTTTAGGGTCTGTTCCCCGTTCGATTAAAGATCCACAGACGACTAATGAAGTTAATGTAACAGGTTTTTTAAATATGTTAGTTGCTGCGCGTGATGCAAATGTTAAGCGTTTTGTCTATGCTGCATCTTCATCGACTTATGGCGATTCAGAAAATCTACCTAAAGTCGAAGATATTATAGGTAAGCCTTTATCACCATATGCAATCACGAAATATGTAAATGAATTATACGCTGATATTTTTTCGAAAACCTATGGTTTAGAAACAATGGGTCTACGTTACTTCAATGTATTTGGCCGTCGTCAAGATCCAAATGGAGCATATGCAGCAGTTATACCTTTATTTGTTAAGCAGTTCATGAATCATGAGGGCCCTGTTATCAATGGTACCGGTGATTATTCGCGTGATTTCACCTATATCGACAATGTAATTCAGATGAATGAATTGGCGATGACAACTGAAAATCCAGATGCTATCAACACCGTATATAATACAGCTGTTGGAGATCGTACAACTTTGAACCAATTAGTTGGCTATTTAAAAGAATATTTAACTGATTTCGATGCGGAGATCGCGCAGGTAAATGCTACAAATGGACCAAACCGTCAAGGTGATATTCCACATTCATTAGCGTCTATTGAGAAAGCAAAAACGTTATTGGGCTACGAGCCTACACATACTATTGATAAAGGCTTGAAAGCAGCGGTACAATGGTACTGGGATAACTTAAAGTAAGAATTAAAAAAACAAAATCTAAATACCAAAAAACATAAAATAGATGAAAAGAATTGCAGTTATTGGCTTAGGATACGTAGGGTTACCATTGGCCCGCTTATTTGCAACAAAATTTCCAGTAGTAGGTTTCGATATCAATCAAAAACGTATTGATGAATTACGTGCGGGAAAAGATTTGACATTAGAGGTAGAGGATGATATCTTACAGGCTGTTTTAGCTCAAGATAATCCGTTAACAACGGGTGTTAATGGCTTATGGTGTTCTAACCAATTGACAGATATCGACAATGCTAACTTTTATGTCGTTACGGTACCTACACCAGTCGATAAAAACAATCGCCCAGACTTGACACCTTTATACAAAGCTTCTGAAACTGTCGGTAAAGTTTTGAAAAAAGGAGATATTGTTGTCTACGAATCAACGGTATATCCAGGAGTGACCGAGGATGAGTGTATCCCTGTATTGGAACGCGTATCCGGGTTAAAGTTTAATGTAGATTTCTTTGCAGGTTACTCGCCAGAGCGTATCAATCCAGGAGACAAGTTACATACGGTAGAAAAAATATTAAAAGTAACAGCAGGCTCTACACCAGAAATTGGTTTAGAGGTCGATGCTGTATATAAAACGGTCATCACAGCAGGTACACATTTAGCGCCTTGTATTAAAGTCGCTGAGGCAGCTAAGGTGATTGAAAATTCACAACGTGATATCAATATTGCTTTCGTTAATGAATTGGCAAAGATTTTCAATATTTTAGATATCGATACACACGCGGTATTAGAAGCAGCAGGTACAAAATGGAACTTTTTGCCATTCAAACCAGGATTAGTTGGAGGTCACTGTATTGGTGTCGATCCTTACTATCTGGCACAAAAAGCACAAGAGCATGGTTATCATCCAGAAATTATTTTAGCCGGTCGTCGTTTAAACGATTCTATGGGCGAGTATGTAGCGTCACAAGTGATCAAGACGATGATCAAAAAAGGTATCAATGTTAATGGTGCAGAAGTATTGATGCTAGGTATAACATTCAAAGAAAACTGTCCAGATGTACGCAATACAAAGATTGTCGATGTTATTGCTGCTTTGGAAGACTATGGTGTCAAAGTAACTACCTATGATCCATGGGCAAATCCTGCAGCCGTGAAACATGAGTACAATATCGATAACTTAACGACATTACCAAATGCAAAATATGATGCCATCGTGTTAGGTGTAGCGCATAAAGAATTTTTAAGTATTGATTTTGATACTTTGAAAAAAGATACAGCGATTGTATATGATGTAAAAGGAATTATAGCGGATAAGTCTGATAATAGATTGTAATTTCAAAATGGAGAATCGAAAATTTTACTTGTTGGTATTGATAGGAACAATAATACAATTATTGTTTTACTTAGGAACTAATACGTATGTTTTTTCGATATTAGGAATAGGGGTTTTATTTGGAGCATCACTTTTCTTAAGGCCTTTTGAGGCTTTGTGTATATTTAGTTTCTTGCTTTCAAACCAAAGGATTATTGTACTAAATCAAGGTAGCGCGTCACTATTGAACCTTGTAGTATTTATTTTGATTTTTAGGCTTTTAAGTGCTAATAAGTATTATTTGCAAAGTAGAATCATTATTAATGCTATTGCTATTTTAGTTTATTCTTCATTACTTATATTTATACATGAAGACACTTCTCTTTTAGTAACATCATTTAAATTTTTGATCACTGTAAGTTTATTCTTTTATATGGGGAACCAAATCTTAAAGGAAGATCGGTATACTTCTATTAAACTTCTTAACTCTTATATTTGTGGTGCAGTATGTGCTGGTGTGTTAGGGGTAATATTTGAAGGAGTAAATCTGGGTACTGAGAGATTTTCAGCAGGCGACTATAATAACTCTAACATTCTTGGGACATCTTTCTCTTTTGCATTAACATTGCTTGTAGTACTTTTTAATAGGAAAAAACAATCTTTAAAACTCACTTTGTTATTGGGTCTTCCTTTATTATTTTTTGGTTTTTTGACACAGTCTAGATCATTCCTACTGGCGATAGCTATTTTAGCTTTATACTTGATCATTAGTAACTTCAGCGTCAAAGGTATAATTGTTTCTGTTGTATCATTAGGACTAATTTTCTTATTAAAGGACGTTTTAAATTTAACTTTCTTAAATAGAATCTTTGACAATGCAATTATGAGGGTTTTGGAGCCGAAAAATGATGATTTATCAGGAGGTCGTACTGAACTTTGGATCGGTTATTTAAATCAATTTTTCTCAGATACCAAAACACTTTTTTTTGGAAAGGGATTTGAGTTGACCCATGAGAAATACGGTTTCCCACAAGTTGCTCATAATTTTATAATAGAAACAGTGGCGGCAATGGGAGTAATAGGACTTGTCCTATATATAACACTTTTTTCAGGATTCTATTTTAATATCAAAAAGAATTTTTCTTTAAGAAATATTCCTCTCGAATTATTTATTCCTCTTTTTGTTTTACTATCTAATAATATGACTGGACATTCATTTATTAATATAGGTTTTTCATTTCAGTTCGTGTTATGGGTTATTTTAATTGGATTTTGTCAATCTACATTTAAAAAGGAAATTTCAATTACTGAGAAATTATAATTATGAAATCATTGAACATTTTTTGGCTTACAGCCATGCCCGTTTCCAATATAATAAATGAGAAAGGTATTTCTTCTTCTGGGGGCTGGTTGGCAGCCATGTTATCGCTCTTAAAAGATAACCCTGAGGTTGCTAAGATAAAAATAGTTTCGATAGCTGCTTTTAAAGAAGAAAGGAAAAGTATCGACAATGTGGAAATCGTTCAAATTCATTCAAAAAAAATTATGAATGGATATTCCAAAAATGATGTGAAAAAATTAAAAGATGAAATATTGACTTTTTCACCAACAATTATTGATGTTCAGGGCTCAGAATTTTATTTAGGGAATATCCTTCTTGATTGTAAAGTTTCAATATCTACTGTTATTACACTTCAGGGATTGGTTTCTCAGATTTGGAAGAAATTCTCTGCAGAATTACCTTTTTATTCAATTTTCAGATACTTATCGTTTAAAGATTTAGTTACAAATGATAGCTTATTGAAGCGTCAACTCGCGTATAAGAAAAGAGGTGAAAATGAGTTGTTTATATTAAAATCTTTCAGTAATTTTTTAGGTCGAACTGAATGGGATAAATTACATAGTAATGCTATTAATCCTGATGCTACTTACTATCATTGTGACAGAAGTTTAAGGGAAAGCTTTTATGACAATGAATGGGATTGTAATAATTTTAATAGGTATACATTATTTACTACACAAGCCCATTATCCGATAAAAGGTTTGCATGTTTTGCTTGATGCATTAGCTATTGTAAAAACAAAGTATAAAAATGTTAAGTTGTTTGTTGCTGGTAAGAATATCTTAAGCAAAGATCTATTATCAAGATTGAAATTAGGAACTTACGATAAATATCTTATACATAAAATAAAGAATTTAGGTTTGTCGGATAATATTGAATTTACGGGATGGTTAAATCAATCAGGCTTAGTAGATATTTTGAAATATATTAATGTTTTTGTAATACCTTCAACGATTGAAAACAGTCCCAATAGTTTGGCGGAAGCGCAGATTCTCGGTGTGCCTTGTGTAGGTTCTAATGCTGGAGGGATAAGTACTTACGTACGTCATGACGTTGACGGGCTCCTTTATAATAATAATGATGCAGTAGAATTGGCAAGGAGTATTGAGAAAGTTTTTGAATCGGATGAATTGGCAAAAAAGTTTTCAGTCAATGCAAGAGAGCAAGCAAAGATAAGACATAATAAAGCCAAAAATGTTGATGATCTTTTAAAAGCATACAAGGAAATAATTAAAGATTTTAAAGGATGAGTTTAGTTAGGCAAGGTGTTTCTTTAGCATTTTCTAAAGTATTATTTTTCCTTTTGGGTTATATTCTAACCTTTTACATCGCTAAATTATTTGGTGCTGAAGCGCTAGGAAATTATATATTAATATATTCCATATTATCAGTTGTTATCAGTTTTGTTCCATTGGGACTTAAGGATGGCTTAATGTATAAAATTCCGTTATATATTAATGAGAAAAGTTTTGATGAAGCTCGGAGCTTCTTTACAATTTCATTTATACTCAGTATATTAATTGGTGTTACTTTATGGATATTAATTATTCCTTTTGATGATCACATTATCCAGTATTTTAATTTAAGTATCCAGAATAAGCCTTTATTGAAGTGGTTTAGTGGGATTGTACTATTTGAAGGTGTTTCATTACTAATTAGTGGGGGGATTAGAGGATTTGGAGATTATAAGTTTTTTGCAATTGGTACATATGTATTAAATATTTTTAGGCTAATTGCACTCGGTTTTATATTAATCTTTCCAATTTCAAATTTTCCTGTAGAATTTACATATTTTGTTGCCGCAGTCTTAACATTTTTATTTTACATATATACTTGTTTTAAGTTACAAATGTTTGGAAAGATTCTGAAAACAACATTTGTGCCCTTTAAAAAAGTTCTCTATTTATTTTTTCCTATTGTAATAACAGGATTTTTGCTTCTTTTGCAATCAAAAATAGATCGATTCGCTTTAGGTAGATATTGTAGTATCAAAGATATAGGTGTTTATAGTATTGCTCAGGCATTGGCAGGCTTATCATCGTTTTTTCTTATTATATTTAATAGCATTTTTGCGCCTAAAATATCGACCTATTTTGCTAATAATAATATGAAGGAACTTTCAGAAATTTATAGGATATCAATCAAGTGGTTAAGCTTTTTTAATATTCTGTTTATAAGTGTAATGATTTTTTGTGGTCTTGGGTTGCTTAATTTCTATGGAGAAGAATTTCAAAATGGTTATAAAGTCCTTATAATTATATCAGTCGGTCAAATGATAAATTCAATTACTGGCGTTAGTGGTCAATTGTTAAATATGATAGGAATGGCTAATAGAATTACTTTCTTTAGCTTAATTAGTGTTGTCATAACATTAGTATTATGTTATTTTTTCGTGCCGAAGTATGGAATTATAGGAGCAGGAGTAGCAGTTTCAATTGCATTATTAGTATATAATTTATTATGTATTATTTTTGTGAAAAAGCATATAGGTATTCATCCATTCAATAGGGAATTTCTTAATCAATTTATTTCTGGGATTGTCTGTCTTATTTTTTTTGTAATTATTAAGTTGAGTTTTTTTGATTCCTCTAATTTTTATATTTCTATTATGATTAATACCATATTTCTTTTCTTTTACTGTTTATTACAATATCTTTTTTTCATGAAGGAGGAAGAAAAGGCTATTATTCTAAGGTTTTTTAAAAATAAAATTGGAAAATGATTTATAAAAACAAATTAATAAGGTATTTATACAAAGGATATCTTTTTGTGTCTTTCAAATTAAACCCGATTAAGTGCTCTAGAAAAATGGGAGTAAGATTTGGATCAAATTGTGTTATATATGGAAACAATCCAAATATGTGGGGAACAGAACCATTTCTAATTAGTTTCGGAGACAATGTGTATATAACAGATGGCTGTAAGTTTCTAACTCATGACGGTGGAACTTTGGTTTTAAGGCATTTGCAACCTGATTTGGAAATTACTAAACCAATAAAAATCGGGAATAATGTATATTTCGGAATTGACTGTTTAGTTATGCCTGGAGTAACTATTGGTAATAATGTTATTGTCGCTGCGAGATCTGTAGTGACAAAAGATGTTGCTGACAATTCAGTAATAGGCGGAGTTCCCGCAAAACATATTAAAACTCTAGATGAATACTTTAAAAAAATAAAGAAAGAATCTCTAGGTATTGGTCATTTATCAGGTGACGAAAAGGTTGTGGAATTAAAGAAAATATTTAATGAGTAAAGGATATATTGTGTATGTGGGCTCAGTAACATTTCCCTCACAAAGTGCGGCTTCAAGAAGGATTCTTGGAAATCTTAGATGTTTTCAGGAACTGGGGTATCAAACAGTTGTTTTGAGTTCTGGAGCAGGAAATGATTCTGAGGAGGATTTTGAAGGAATTAGGGTCATAAACTTAAATGAGAGAACTAATGAGAAATTACCTAGATTATTGAAACACCTTTCATATTTCGATGCTGGAAAAAAAGCAATAAAATGGTTGAAACAAAATGAGAAGGACATCGCTGCTGTTGTACTGTATAGTGGATATTCGCCTTATCTTCTGAGGTTACTTCCATGGAGTTCAAAGAGTAAAATTCCATTAGTTTTTGATGCTGTAGAATGGTATGATCCAAAAACAATATTTAATTATTTGATTGATCCATATTACTGGAATATTGAATTAGCTATGCGTGTTCTTATAAAAAGAACAAAAAATGTGATTGCAATATCTTCATTTTTAAGTGATTATTATAAAGAAAATGGATGCAATACTGTTATTATACCTCCTTTAATAGATATAAGGGACATATCACCCAATTTACAGCCAAATAAAGAATTATTGATTGTCTCATATACAGGTAATCCCGGTAGGAAAGATCTTTTCAATAACTATTTAGAAGCTGTTAATATGATCTATAATAAGAATAAACGTATCGAATTTAGAATTGCTGGCATATTAGACGCGGATTTGTTAAAATTCAAGTTTTTTAAGGATAATGGCTTTAGAAGTGTACCTTCTTATATTAAGAATTATGGAAGAGTTTCTTTCGAAAAATCCTTAGAAATAACAAAGAACTCGGATTTTAGTTTCTTACAGAGACCTTATTTACGATCAACAAAAGCTGGATTTCCAACGAAATTCGTTGAAAGTATGGCTTTAGGAACTCCAACAATTTTGAATATTACAAGTGATCTTGGCGATTATGTTATTGATGGACATAATTCAATTGTGTGTGACAATGAATCAGCAGAGGCTTTAGTGATAGCTTTGGAAAAAGCTGAAAAATTAGGATTGAATGAAAAAATGGAAATGAGAAACAACTGCAGAATCTTAGCAGAGAATTCGTTCCATTATGAGAATTACATAGATAAAATTAAATATTTCCTTGACCATGTTAAATAATAAGATTCTTTTAATAACCGGAGGAACTGGTTCCTTTGGAACAGCTGTGCTAAATCGGTTTTTACACACAGATCATTTTAAAGAAATTCGCATTTTCTCTCGTGATGAGAAAAAGCAAGATGATATGCGTAATCTTTATAAAAATGATAAGATCAAATATTATATCGGTGATGTCCGCGATTATTCATCTGTAGAGCCAGCCACAAGAGGTGTAGATTACGTTTTCCATGCGGCTGCTTTAAAACAAGTGCCTTCATGTGAATTTTTTCCTATGCAGGCGGTTAAGACCAATGTGGAAGGAACGCAGAATGTCATTCGTGCTGCGGCCTCGAATGGTGTTAAAAAAGTAATTTGCTTATCAACAGACAAAGCTGCTTATCCAATTAATGCTATGGGGATTTCTAAAGCTATGATGGAGAAAGTTGCAGTTGCTGAGGCACGTAATTTGACAGAAACTGTTGTTTGTTTGACTCGTTATGGAAATGTCATGGCATCAAGAGGATCCGTCATACCTTTGTTCTTAAATCAGATTCAGAAGGGAGAACCTATTACCATCACCGACCCTAATATGTCTCGGTTTTTCATGTCCCTAGATGATGCTGTGGACTTGGTGTTATTCGCTTTTGAACATGCTAATCCAGGAGATCTTTTTGTAAATAAAGCTCCGGCAGGTTCAATTGGTGATTTAGCTAAAGCATTGATCGAATTGACGGGTAAAGAGGTTCCTGTTAAAGTGATTGGAACGCGTCATGGTGAAAAACTTTATGAAACACTTTGTACACGTGAAGAAATGATGAAGGCCGAAGATATGGGCGATTTTTACCGTGTGCCTGCTGACAATAGGGATTTAAATTACGCAAAATATTTCTCTGAAGGTGAGCAAGATGTTTCTAAAATTGAAGATTATCATTCGCACAATACTGAACAACAAGGTGTGGAAGGTTTGAAAAAACTCATCTCAACTTTGCCTTTGATTAGAAAAGAGGTTTTTGGTGAAGATGTGATGCAATACCCTTACTAGTTTTTATAAATATTTATTTTAAAATATAATGATAGATTTTATAAAAGGAGGAATCGCTAAAGATGCTAGAGGTCAAATTCGTTTTGTGAATGATTTTGATATGTCGCTGGTTAAAAGATTTTACATCATCAAAAATGTAGACTTAACATTAGTCCGCGGTTGGAGAGCACATCGTATTGAACAACGCTGGTTTTATGTTCTTTCAGGTTCTTTTGCGATTGATATTGTACAAATTGATAATTGGGATACCGCTTCTACAGATTTATCTGTAGAACGTTTGGTGTTAAGCACAGACCAAAATCAGGTAGTACATTTGTCTACAGGTTATGCTACGGCTTTTCAAGCATTAGAAGAAAACTCTGAATTATTGGTTTTTTCAGATTTTGGAATAGACAATGCTTCTAAAGATGATTATACTTATCCCTTAGATTATTTTATAAATAGAAAATGATAAAAATAGGAATTACAGGTCAAAACGGCTTTGTAGGAAGTCATTTGTACAATACATTGGGATTGTTTCCTGAAGAATTTGAAAGAGTCGATTTTAATCGAGAAATTTTTGATCAGGATCAAGAATTAGATGCTTTCGTTTCAAAATGTGATGTCATTGTACATTTAGCAGCTCTAAATCGTCATGAGTCTGATCAAGTGTTGCACGATACGAATATAGCTTTGTCTGTGAAATTGGTTGATGCGTTAAAGAGATCCAATTCGCAGGCGCATGTACTGATTTCATCGTCGACTCAAGAGGAACGCGACAACCATTATGGAAAATCGAAGAGAATTGCTCGTCAGGCACTAGTGGATTGGGCAAATGAAAGTCAAGGAAAAGCAAGCGGATTAATAATTCCGAATGTTTTCGGAGCTTTTGGTAAGCCTTTCTATAATTCTTTTATAGCTACTTTTTGTTATCAGTTGACACATGGTGAAACACCTACTATTGCCAATGATGGAGAAGTGAAACTGATTTATGTTCAAGAACTTGTTGATCTTATTATTCAAGTGATTCGTGCAGATAAAGGTATTCCTGAGTTAATGATTGATGCTACTGCTACAAAAAAGGTTTCAGAAGTTCTAGCCTTATTAAATGATTATAAAACGAAGTATTTTGATGGAGGAGAAATTCCTGTTATCAATAACACTTTTGAGCATAACCTGTTCAATACATTCCGTACCTATATTGATCATAAATCGCATTATCCTGTAAAATTTACCCAACATACAGATCCTAGAGGGGTTTTTGTTGAGGTGATTCGTTTAGGAATCGGTGGACAATGTTCTTTTTCTACGACAGTAGCCGGAATTACGAGAGGTAATCATTACCATACTCGCAAGATCGAAAGGTTTGCCGTGATCAAAGGAAAAGCTTTGATTCAATTGAGAAAGATTGGTACGGATGAGGTCATGGATTTTTATCTTGACGGAAACGAACCTGCTTATGTCGATATGCCGATTTGGTATACCCATAATATCAAAAATATTGGAGAAGAAGAGCTGTATACGATCTTTTGGATCAATGAGCCTTTTAATCCAGAGAATGCAGATACTTATTTTGAAACTGTTTAAGTGTTAAACATATCATGAAAAAATTAAAAGTAATGACGGTTGTGGGAACACGACCAGAGATCATCAGATTATCACGTGTATTAATGGCTTTAGATGCTTCTGAGGCTGTGGAGCATATTATTGTTCATACTGGACAAAATTACGATTACGAATTGAATCAAATATTTTTTGATGATTTAGGTCTTCGTAAACCAGATTATTTTTTAGAAGCTGCAGGTAAAACAGCAACGGAGACAATTGGAAATATTTTAATCAAAATAGATCCTTTATTAGAAGAGTTAAAACCTGATGCTTTCTTAGTGTTGGGGGACACAAATTCATGTTTGTGCGCCATTCCAGCGAAGAAACGTCACATCCCAATCTTCCACATGGAAGCTGGAAACAGATGTTTTGATCAACGAGTTCCAGAAGAAACAAATCGTAAAATTGTTGATCATACCTCAGATATCAATTTAACGTATTCTGATATTGCGCGTGAATATTTATTACGTGAAGGATTACCTGCAGATCGCATCATCAAAACGGGTTCTCCTATGTTTGAGGTGTTGACGCATTACTTACCCGAAATTGAAGCATCTCAAGTTTTAGAGAAATTGAATTTAGAAGAAGGTAAATTCTTTGTTGTTTCTGCACATCGTGAAGAAAACATCAATTCAGAAAAGAATTTCCGTGGATTGATGACATCTTTGAATGCTATTGCGGAAAAGTATCAGTATCCAATCATTGTTTCTACGCATCCTCGTACGCAAAATATGATCGATAAAATGCAAATTGAAATGCACTCAAAAGTTCAGTTCTTAAAACCATTAGGCTTCCACGACTACAATGCTTTACAGAAGCGTGCTTATGCTGTTTTATCTGATTCAGGAACAATTTCCGAAGAGTCATCTATTCTAAACTTTAGAGCTCTAAATATCCGTCAGGCACATGAACGACCTGAGGCTATGGAAGAAGCATCGGTGATGATGGTTGGATTATCTCCTGAACGTATATTACAAGGTTTGACACAAGTATTACAACAGAAAGTAGGTGCAGAAAGGAACTTTAGAACTGTGGCTGATTATTCTATGCCAAATGTTTCACAAAAAGTTGTTCGTATTATTATTTCTTATACAGACTATATAAGGAGGACTGTATGGCAAGAATCTTAATAACTTCTCTTATATTTCTTTTTTTTATAAAAACTGAAGTTAATGCACAAAAATTTCAATATAAGAGTGTCACTAATGAACAATTTAACGATTTTCGTAAATTAAAAAATGTATCTGGTGAAATTCAAAGGTCTGGTTTTAAGTTGGTTAATGCATTGCCTAAAGCTTTTAAAAAAGATGGTAGTACTGATTATACAGACTTTATTCAAAAGGCACTTGATCTTCATAAGGTTGTTATTTTTCCTGATTTTCCGATTTTAATCTCAAATAAGGGACTTAGTTTGAGGAGTAATAGTATTCTATATTTCGGAGATAATAGTGAGATCGTTTTAAAACCCTCAAATTCGTCTAGTTTGTCAGTACTTAAGTTGTATAATGTACAAAATGTTAAGTTATATAATGTTAAGATTAAAGGCGATAGACAATTTTCTGTTTCTAGAAAAGGCGAATGGGCGATGGGAATTCGAGTTCAAAATTCTGAAAATATTCAAATTTTTTCCCCGTATATTAGGGATTGCTGGGGTGATGGAATATACATTGGACAAGATCCTAAAATTAGTCGTAGAACTAAAAATGTATCTATTAATGGAGGAGTTATTGATAACTGTAGAAGAAATGGAATCAGTATAACGAGTGGAGAAAATATTACATTGACAAATATTCTAATCTCTAATACTAATGGTACTTTACCGATGTCTGGATTAGTGATTGAACCAAATTCAAATTTAGACTACATTAAAGGGATAAATTTACGTAATCTATTTAGTTTTAATAATGCAGAAAATGGTTACATGTTCACTATCGCAAAATTGTATGGAAAGAAAGCTCAACAAGTAAGTATAATAGGTGATAATTTAATTGAAAATTATTCAAAGAATGGTCTTAATATCGGTGGACTACATTGGAGGTATTTAGGTACTTTCCCCCCGAAAGGTGATATTACATTATCAAATATCTTTTTATCAGGAAATAAGAGCCCTTTAATTATCGGAGAAAACTTTGATAAAGGAATTAATGTGAATATTTCACAATTGAAGGTTATTGATAGTAAATCAAAATCACTAAGGAATAATATTCAAGAAAATAGTCTTAAGAATTTAGTTAAGAATAAGGCAAATGTGAAAGTTAGCTTCGCAAATTAATTGTAATATGAAAACTAAAATTGTAAGAATTACTACAGTACCAATTTCTCTGAATCTTCTTTTAAAAGGGCAACTACGTTTTATGGGGGATAATGGTTTTGATGTTGTTGGTGTATCTTCACCAGGAGAAGAACTTGCAGAAGTTCGCGATAGAGAAGGTATTCGAATTGCTGCAATAAAAATGTCAAGAAAAATAACACCTTTTGCAGATTTTAAATCACTATTACAACTCTTTTTTTTCTTGAAAAACGAGCGTCCATATATTGTTCATACTCATACACCTAAAGCAGGTATTATTGGAATGATTGCAGCAAAATTAGCTGGTGTGCCAATAAGGCTGCATACAGTTGCTGGAATGCCTTTAATGGAGGCAACTGGTATAAAAAGAAAAATTTTGGATTTGGTGGAAAAATTGACTTATGATGCCGCGACTGGAGTCTATCCAAATTCAAAAGGTTTATATGACTTTATTATTCAAAATCACTATACATCAAAGGAAAAACTAAATGTAATTTGCAATGGATCTTCAAATGGTATTGATACTTCATTTTTCTCAAGAGAAAATTTGGATGAAGATGAATTAGTTAAGTTAAAGACTTCTTTAATGATTAATGAACACGACTTTGTTTTTGTTTTTATTGGTCGTTTAGTTAGCGATAAAGGGATTAATGAATTGGTATCTGCTTTTGTGCAGTTGAATAAACCGCATGTTAAATTACTACTGGTAGGATCATTGGAATCCGATCTGGATCCTTTAGATAAAGAGATACAAGTGGAAATTGATAATAACCCTAGTATTATTACAGTAGGTTTTCAGAGGGACGTCCGGCCTTATTTTGCGATATCCAATGTTTTAGTTTTCCCTAGTTATCGTGAAGGCTTTCCAAATGTCGTGATGCAGGCAGGATCATTAGGTTTACCCAGTATTGTATCCAATATAAATGGATGTAATGAGATTATTATTGAAGGGCAAAACGGAACCATTATCCCTTTGAAAAATGCAGACGTTGTTCTTGAAGCTATGATTAGGTTTGTTGATGACGTAAATTTCTATAATAATCTAAAATCTAAGGCAAGAAAAATGATTACAGATCGATATGAGCAAAAAGTAGTATGGAATTCTTTGTTGACTGAATATAATCGTTTGTTACAGAAGAAGGGACTTAAACATGTATAAACATTTTTTTAAACGGTTTTTTGATTTTTTGGCCTCATTTTTTGGCCTTCTTCTTTTATCACCTTTATTTGTTGTCGTTTGTATAGGACTTTATTTTGCGAATGATGGAAAGCCATTCTTTTTGCAGGCTAGACCTGGGAAAGGTGGTCGGATATTTAAGATTGTCAAGTTCAAAACGATGAATGATAAAAAAGATGCTGTTGGTAATTTGCTTTCAGATGCTGAACGTCTGACTCCGATAGGTGCTTTTGTCCGGAAAACATCCTTAGATGAAATACCACAATTAATAAATGTTTTAAAAGGGGATATGTCATTGATAGGGCCAAGACCACTTTTAATTCAATATCTACCTTTGTATAATGAAACACAGAAGCGTCGTCATGAGGTAAGACCTGGTATAACAGGTTGGGCACAAGTTAATGGAAGAAATGCCATTTCATGGGATAGGAAGTTTGAATTAGATGTATGGTATGTGGATCATATTTCTTTAGCAACGGATATCAAGGTTTTCTTTACAACTTTTAAAAAAGTATTTAAAAGTGAAGGAATCTCGGCAGACGGGCATGTAACAATTGAACCTTTTAACGGACATAATTAATTTTTTAAAGATGTATTTGTTTGGTGCAAGTGGACATGGTAAAGTTATCGCAGAAATTGCGGAAAGTAATAATCTAGTTGTTGATGGTTTTTTTGATACAGACTTCAATAAAACGAAAGTTTTAGAATATCCTGTTTTTCATGAGGTTCCTTCTAGAAAAGTAGAGATAATCATAGCAATCGGAAATAATAAAGTTCGAAAAGATATTGTAAATGAATATGTTAACTTTGAGTATGCTAAATTAATACATGCTCGATCACATATTTCTAAACGAACAAGTATAGGTTTAGGAACTGTGATAATGGCAGGCGTAACTGTGAATGTAGATGTTAGCATTGGAGACCACTGTATTATCAACACAAATGCATCTGTGGATCATGACTGTGTCATCGCAGACTTTGTGCATATATCACCAAATGCGGCTTTAGCAGGCAATGTAATGATCGGAGAGGGTACACATATCGGGATTGGTGCTGTTGTTATTCAGGGTGTTAAAATAGGTGAATGGTGCACCATAGGCGCGGGAGCTGTAATTATTATAGATATTCCTGATGGATGCACTGTAGTGGGGAATCCGGGAAAAGTAATAAAGAAATAAAACGATAAATATTAAATATCATGTCAGATAAAATTTGGCTTTCATCTCCACATATGGGAGGGCGTGAATTAAATTATATTCACGAAGCTTTTGATGCGAATTGGGTAGCCCCATTAGGACCAAATGTAAATGGTTTCGAAGAGGATTTAGAAGAGTTTTTAAATGCAGATGTTAAAGTAGCGGCATTGTCTGCTGGTACGGCAGCCTTGCATTTAGCATTAATTGAGTGTGGAGTTGGTTATGGCGATGAGGTTATTTGTCAATCGATGACATTTTCTGCCTCCGCAAATCCAATTTCCTATCAAGGAGCTATTCCTGTTTTTATTGATTCTGAAAGAGATACTTGGAATATGTGCCCAATTGCATTGCGAGATGCTATATCTGACCGTATTGCTAAAGGAAAGAAACCGAAAGCTATTATTGTGGTTCATTTATATGGAATGCCTGCAAAAATGGAAGAAATTTTAACAATCGCTAACGAATTTGATATACCGGTTCTCGAAGATGCGGCAGAGGCGTTAGGGTCTACATATAAAGGTAAAGCATGTGGTACATTTGGAAGATTTGGTGTGTTGAGTTTTAATGGTAATAAAATTATAACTACCTCAGGTGGTGGCGCATTAGTCTGCCATTCGCAAGAAGATAAAGATAAAGCGGTTTTTTTATCGACCCAAGCACGTGATGATGCTCCTCATTACCAACACTCTCATATTGGATATAATTATCGTATGTCTAATATTTGTGCAGGTATAGGTCGTGGTCAAATGGAAGTTTTAGCTCATCGTGTAGAAGCGCGTCGTGCCATGACTGATTTTTATGTAAACTTGTTTTCTTCTTGCCCTGGCGTAAAAGTGTTTATTGAACCTTCTGAAGATTTCTATTCGAATCATTGGTTGGCCGCAATCACAATTGAACCTATTGAAGCTGGAATTACTCGTGAAGAGCTAAGATTGGCGCTCTTGGAGTTTAATATAGAATCAAGACCATTATGGAAACCTATGCACTTACAACCTGTATTCGAAGAAACTCCATATTATGGTAGTAATATAGCGGAAGATCTATTTGATAAGGGCTTATGTTTACCCTCTGGTTCTAACCTAACGGATGAGGAGAGAATACGTATAAAGACTGCTATAGAGCAGGTATTTAGTAAATAATTAGATAAATCGATCTTTAACTATATAGTTAAAGATCGATTTATTAATCGCGATCTATTCCAATAAATTTAGAATAGAGTTTTATTATGGGAAAAAATATGGCTTCTTGAGGTGCATATGGGAAATAACGTTTAAAGTTACTCCATAAACGTTTTGCCCCATCTGGGTGAACAGGAATTGTTTTGATTGTTTTCCCATTTACAAAACGGTCATCATAATAACCAAAATTTCCACCATGCCAAATTTCTGTTAACATCCAATCAGATTGTGTATCTTCTGGATAGGAAAAAGGGAGCGCATCATTAGGTAATCCGATGTGTTTGGTCAAGATATGATGTAAGATATGAACCCATTTCAAGATACCAACTTCTTTATACATCTGGAACAATGCTTGGGCGTCAATTTGATCCTTATAAGTAATGTATAAGCGCGCTGCATCGCAGATTTGACGTAAACCTATTCCAAAAGAAATCATATGCTTTAAAATATGTGCGTTGACTTGTAGGATTTGGAGTTCTGGAGCGAGTATTTTGATGGATAAATCTTTAATTCAATGTTCTTGTTGTTTGTCCTTATATTTATCTTGTATTTTACTTAAATATTCATATTTGAATGGACTTTTAATATCAAAAAGACGCTTATGGTGTTCAATATTAATTTCATTCCATTCATAGTCTAGACTGAAAGCTGCCGTATATTTGAATTTAAGATTTTTATTTTTTATAAATTCCCTCGCTTTCGAATATCCTAAATCTTCAAAATACCAATATATCGCCACAGACACGATGTTCGGGTTTTAAATACCAGTTTGCTACCCCTTCTCCTTTTTGTAAAATAGGGTCAAGACCTAATTCTGTAAAATTTTTAAATTGACTTGCCAAAACTGTATTCATCTTGTAGTTACATCGCTCAATTTGAACGATTCGTATAGTCCACTGTAATCGTAAAGATTGTGGAGGGAGTTGAGACTCTTCTAAATGAACAAATCTATCAAAAATCACCCTTCTTACTGTTTGGGTAGTAGCACAAGAGTAAATTTGAGACCAATCTTTATTAGAGATCGGTTGTCTTATTAATAAAGTACCTTTTCCCCAAGGTCCAATCCTTAGTAATTGCAGAAATACTTCCTGATTTTTATTATCCATCAAATTGTTGTAAACTTGATACATCCAAAAATATTTATTAAAATATTGCTATAATAAAAATAAGAGGTTTATAATTGTAGTTTTTATTAGACTCTCAAAAGCATTTTAATATTTAGGCACAAATATTGCTAATGTGGTGGTGTTTGATGAAAATCTTTTTTAAATTGATATTTAATTGGGATAGTGTGAGTAAAATAATATATTTTTGTCATTATATTAAGCAGAATAAATCTTATAATTTGAATAGAACATGCGATTAATTTCAAAGTGTGGTTTTACCTTAGTGATGCTAACAGTTATCCTAATGGTTTTTAGTTCGTGCGGATCTCGAAAGAGCATGGTGTATTTTCAGCCTGATTCTACACAGATTACTACCGTCTATGAGCAATATGTACCTAAGATACAAAAAAATGATATCTTAACCATTGTTGTTACGGCTGCAGATCCAAAAGTAACAGCCCCTTTTAATCCCTTAAGTACCATGACTACAAGTAATATGTCACAAGCTGTTGATATGGCTCTGCGACCAACTTATACGGTTGATGATAAAGGAGATATAACCCTTCCTATGTTGGGTCTTGTTCATATAGAAGGTTTAACTCGCTTGGAAGCTATCGAAAAATTGCGAAAAGAATTAAGTCAATATATAAAAGATCCGGGAGTCAATATGAATTTTAATAATTTTCGTGTTTCTGTCTTGGGAGAAGTTGCTAGACCAGGATCGTTTATTATGCCAACTGAACGTCTCACGGTTTTAGAAGCCTTGGGTATGGCGGGAGATTTGACCATTCGTGGCGTACGTGAAAATGTGACTTTGATTCGTGAAGTGAACGGACAAAAGTCTATGCATCGTTTGGATTTGACAAAACAAGAAACTTTAAATTCACCTTATTACTACTTAGCACAAAATGATGTGATTTATGTAGAACCAAATAAGTCACAAATCAATAATTCTAAATTAGGGGCTAATACAAATATTATTATTTCAATTGCAGGCCTTTTAATTACTGTAATATCTGTATTGACACGCTAAACAACATGATGGAACAACAACCTTTACAACAGAGGGACAATCAAAGAGAAGAGATTAATTTAAGGCAGCTTTTTGAGCAATATGCCTATTATTGGAGATGGTTTGTGTTTGCTATTCTACTTTCAGTAGGAATTGCTGTGATATATCTGCGTTACGCGCAAAAGACTTATAATACTACTGCAAAAATTTTGTTGAAAGATGAGCGCAGCGGCTCGGCGGGTGAATTGGCAGGTATTGCTGAATTAAGTAGTAGCTTAGGTTTAGGAGGTGGGCGTTCTTCATCTTTTGTCACAGATCAGATTGAAGTTTTGAAGTCCAGACGATTGATTAAAAAAGTTGTGGATCAGCACCATCTAAATATTATGTATGCTAGTAAGGGCAAGATTCGCTCAACGGAAATTCTTGAAACTGATATGCCATTTATTCTTCAGCCACAAGGAAGCCAAGATACTATTCTTCTTCATATTGAAGTACAGCTTAAGGATAAACAACAATTGCAAATCACCGATCTATCTACTGGGAAAAAGTTGAATGCAAGTTTTAATAAATTAGTGCAAATTGGAAATGACAGTGTAATTTTTAGAAAAAGTAATAATAGTATAGCAGATAAGAAAAGTGGTTTTGAAATAACTGTCATGCCTAAAGATTGGGCAGTAGATGCTACTTTGGGAGCTATTAATATTACTCCAGGAAAGGAAATGCAGTCTTATATGGTCAATTTTACCATGGTGTCAACTCTAAGAAAGAAATCCAATTTAATTTTAAATTCTTTGATTGACATTTATAATGCGGATTTAACTAATGATAAGATGAGGATGACAAGGGCTACTTCCGATTTTATCAATAAGCGTTTAATGTTGATTTCTAAAGATCTTTCAGGAGCTGATGAAGAAGCCGCAGATTTTAAGTCAGCAAACTCCATGGTTGACATGGCTACTGAAGCTGGTGTTTTCTTACAGAATGCTTCTGAGAATGATAAAAGAGTATTAGAGTATCGTACGCAGTTGCAATTGGTCGATCATATGAGCGACTTTCTAAAGGGAGAGAAAGATGGTAAATTATTACCTTCTAATATTGGTCTTCAGGATGCGTCTATAGGTTTAGCGATTGAAGGGTATAATAAGCTGGTCTTGGAGCGTGATGATTTATTGAAATCGGCTTCGGATTTAAACCCAACAGTTGTGGCCCTGAATGAAAATATCAACGAGAGTAAAAATAATATTCGACGCTCTTTGGAAAACTATCAACAGGTAACCAAATTGGCGTTGAATAGTAGTGAACGGAAATCAAATGAGATTAAAGGGCGTATTAATTCGATCCCAAATCAAGAACAAGGCTTTAAGAAAATTTCGAGACAGCAACAGATTGTAGAATCTCTTTATTTGCTATTGTTGCAAAAACGTGAAGAAAGTGAAGTGAAAGCCGCTGCAACACCAGATAATCTAAAGATTATAGATGCTGCATATGGAAATGGTTATCCAGTTTCTCCAAAGAGAAGTTTAGTGATATTTGGAGCTTTAATAGTTGGATTTCTAATCCCTTTTTTCATCTTGTATTTGAAGTTTTTATTGGATAATAAAATTCATTCTCGAAAAGATATTGAAGATGTTGTTAAAGCACCAGTACTTGGTGAGATTCCTAGCTCAGAAGACACTATTATTCATCAAAATGATAGATCGTCTCTTGCTGAAGCTTTCCGGATTTTACGAACTAATATGAATTTTATGTTTGGTGCGGATAAAAAGGATGAATCAAAGGTGATCTTTGTGACTTCAACTACATCAGGTGAAGGTAAATCATTTGTAACAACAAATCTCGCACAAATCTTATCCATGTCTGGTAAGCGCGTCTTATTGATTGGTGCTGATATCCGTAGTCCAAAAGTATTGGATTATCTAGGGCTTTCACATTTACAACATACGAATGTGGGGATAACACAATTTTTGATCAATCCAGATATGGATGTGGATAATATCATCATTAAGAAACCTGGAAATTATGATTTTGATGTCGTTTATTCAGGTTACATCGCTCCAAATCCTGCTGAATTGTTAATGAATGGACATTTTGATGATGTAATTAAATATGCACGTGAGCATTATGATTATATTTTAGTGGATACAGCGCCAGTTAGTTTGGTGACGGATACGCTATTGATCGCACAAAATGCTGATTTGACATTATTTGTGTCTCGTGTTAATTATTTGGATAAACGGTTGTTACAAGTACCAAGAGAACTTTATGTGGATGGTAAGTTGAAAAATTTAGCATCGGTTGTCAACGATGTGGACTTTGCTCGTGGTTACGGCTATGGCTATGGCTACGGTTATGGTTACGGTTACGGTGATAAAAATGAAAAGAAAGCGGGTATTGCTAAATTATGGCAGAACTTGAAAAGTAAATTTGGTTTCAAATAGAAATCGATAATATATTGTAATTGGCGCTTTTCTATTGGAATTGCGCCAATTTTTTTTTCCCTTTTTATAATTCATTCTGAATATCAAAATACCACCTAATATTGAAATAATTCCCTTGTAACTGGAGTATGGCTTAAAAATTGCATATAGACTCGCGTGAAAATAATTTCATAACGATTCATCATCTGTGCTGTTAGAACAACAATTTAAGTAAAAATTACGTTACTTTGTAGGATCATTAGCATAATAACGAATCAACTTGGCATTGCCTAAAAGCAATGGAGATTACTCGGGTTTATCAACGATTTTTAATATGACAACAATTAAAAGTTTTTATTACATACCTATTATGTGGCCATATGCGATCACATCCTTCTTTTCTGAATTTATATTTAACCAATCAATACACATAATGAAAAAACTATTACTTACACTTACTTTGTTTACCTGCTTAGGTATTGGATCTGTTTCTGCACAATTCTCTCGTCCCATTACAGTAGGTGCAGGTGCTGGAGCTGCCTATGGCTTGGCAGATCTGGGAAACTCGAAATTGAATTTTGCTTGGTATGGAGAAGGTGATTATTTAATAAGTCCTTTTATATCCGTAGGTCTTCATGCCCAAAAAGGTGAAGTAAGTGGCAATGGCTATGGTAGTGAATACAGCAATAAATATTACGCTGGTAACGTGAATGGTAAAGTACGCTTGGGTCAATTCATGGGATTGCCGGATAACTATAGTAATTATACTTTAGGTGCTAGTAATCTGGAGCGGATTGTATCCAATATTTATATTGGTGCTGGTGCCGGACTTATGAAAAACCGAATTTCGAGACAATTGGAAAGTGGTTATAGCACCGGGATAGTGGCAAATGGAGGTGAGATTGCTGATGATCTATCTGGTATACATTTCATCGTTCCTTTAAATGTAGGTGTTGATATCCCTTTCGGCAGAACACTTTATGGACCACAGTGGGCGATCAATGTCAACTACCAACATAACTTGACCACGAATGATAATATCGATGGTATTATCCATAGTAAAAACGACCAATATGGTTTTGTGTCCGTAGGGGTTAAATATGCTTTTTTTAACCGCAATTAATCCATTTCAACGCAATAAAACATAAATATCAAAGATTAATAATTATGAATAAGATGAAAAGATACTATCCGAGTCTCACGATTGGGCTGGTTTTTTTAGCAGTTTTGATGTGTATGCAAGCTTGTAAATCAAGCTCGTCCATATATAAAGCTCCAAAAGTGGCCGCTTTCCGTGCAGGTAAATTACCAGCGCCTCCGGGAATGGTGTATGTCCCTTCTGGAACGATTTTGTTTAAAAGTTCTCTGGATAGTGCTGATACAGGTAAGAACGTGAGTCTGAGTGCATTTTTTATTGATGAGGCCGAAGTGACCAATAAACAATACCGCGAGTTTATAAACTGGGTAGCCGATTCAATCGCGGTAACGGATTATCTAAAGGATGATCAGTACTTTTTGGAAACAGGTGACCCTGAAGGTGAACGCCCGATCGACTGGAAGAAGGTGAAAAAAGTTTCACCTCTGTGGAAGAGCAACGACCCTACTATACGGGAACAATTAGCGCCTATGATCCTGATGAAAGGATCTAAAAGAACGCTGAATCCAGAGGTGATGCAATATCAATATGAATATCAAAAAACCAAGGGTAATGCTAAAAGAACATATGTAAAGGATGCTGTTCTAGTGATGCCTGTAGAAGATATCTGGTCCAGCGACTTTCCGAACTCGCAGTTAGCATCTCTTGATGTCAACTATTTTACACATGAATCTTTTGATTACTATCCTGTCGTTGGTGTAACCTGGAGACAGGCAAGAGCATTTACAGACTGGCGTGGGAAAGAAGTGATGGCAACGTTGATGAAAAACTCTTACCTCAGTGGCTATCAGCTGACTTTAAGCCTTCCTACTGAAGCGCAATGGCAATATGCAGCAGAAGGCAAGCTGGATCCTCGTGATACGACTACAAGCACGCGTATGACCATTGATGGGGCAGAGGGTAAGCGAAAGCTAGCAGTCAATTTTAAACAGGGTGAAGGAACTTATTCGCGTGATGGAGCTACGTTTACGCTTCCGGTAAAGTCATATACTCCAAATGCTTTTGGGATCTATAACATGGCTGGTAACGTTTCTGAATGGACATTAGATGCTTTCAGTCCATCAGCAATGGTTTTTGTCAACGATCTGAATCCTGTTCTTTTATATGATGCGGATGATCAAGATGCCGACGCTTTGAAAAGGAAAGTAGTGCGTGGTGGTTCTTGGAAGGATAATGGTGAGCAATTGAATAGCGAAACCCGTAATTATTCGGTCGATTATGAACCGCATTCGTATATCGGTTTCCGCTGTGTGATGTCTGCTTTTGAAATGCCGACTATACAGAGTAAAACAAGAAAATACTAATAACTTGATATAACATTCAAATCGATAGCAATATGACACGGTGCTCACCTTCTAAAATACATGGTATTGTGGATATGCATAGTGGCGTATTGGCTATGAAAAAAGATATTCCAATGAAGATTTTGATAACGATTGCAATGGCTATGGGATTTGTTCCTGTCTTTGCACAACAAGAAATACCAGATAGTTTAAAGACTGAACAGCTGACAAACAGCTTTGAAGGGGAGGTATTGATGGATACGATACCGACTACAGATGGTTTTTATCAGGCCAATAACCTGGAAGATGCGGTCCCTTTTGCTTATCCAGAAATCAATATGAAAAATATCCGTTTTTATAAAAGGGTATGGCGTGATATCGACCTGAAGGATGAAAAAAATCTCCTGCTCGCAACACCGGGAAACTCTTTGATAGAAATTATCATGAAGGGTATCGAGGCGGGTAAGTTGTCTTTATATAGTCCTGATGATGATTCTTTTAAAGGTAGAATGAGTGCTAATGATGGGCTTGCCCGTTTTACGGATAGCGTACTCGTACCCATATTTGATGATGAGGGGAACCAGATTGATTCAAAAATGGCTTTAAATGAATTTGATCCTACTCGGGTAACAAAATTCCGCATCAAAGAGGATATCTTCTTTGATAAGCAACGTGGCCGTTTGGAGAGCCGTATCATTGGTGTAGCGCCATTGATGGATATCACGACTTCAGCTGAGCTGGCTGAATCAGTGGGTTCTACTCCTGCATTTTGGTTGTATTTCCCACAATTGCGTTATAGCTTGGTGAAGGTCGATATTACCGATCCGGATAAAGGGCTATATGATATGACGATGGATGACCTGTTTGTGCAAAAGAAATATGCCAGTACGATCATCCGTGAATCTTCTGCTGGTGCGCTAAAAGTAGCTGACGAAGCACAGCAATTGCAAGATGCAGCGCAGATCGAGGAAAAGATCGATGCTTATAAAAAGAAATTATGGACGAATCCTAAGGGTGTGAAAGCGGAAAACTTAGAAGAGTTTATCCCTAATGCGCAGAAAAAAGGAAAGAAAAAATAAGTGTAGTTTAATTTTGCTATGATAAAAAAGCATTCTCATCTTTTGAGAATGCTTTTTTTATCATATGAAGACTTCCCATTTTCGGACTATTCGAAAGTAGAAAAAACGGCTATTTTGGTCTTCATTTCGATAAACATTTCAGGGGTTAAATCTCCTAAACAGCTATGGGTCTAAAGGTATTATATTCTCCCCGCCAGTCCTCTATTTTTTGTTTAGCATCCTCCGATGAGAGGAACCAATTTGTATTTAAACATTCAGCGCGAACACTTCCATTGAAAGATTCAATATACGCATTACCCGTTGGTTTTTCGGTCTTGAAAAGACAAATTCAACTTTTTGCTCATAAGCCCATCGATCCATTTCTTTTGATATAAATAATTACGTTAATCGTCATCGATGCCTAAAACTTTGGAATAAAGCTGTACGAATGGATAGAAAAATACTTCTTGAGGCGCATATTTAAAATACCGTTTCATGTTAGACCAAATCCGATGGACACCTGCTGGGCGAGCTGATAAAGGAGAGAAAGAACCATCTTTATAGCGCTCATCATGATAACCGAAATTGCCTGAATAAAAAATCTCATCCATCATCCAGTCCGCATCCCATTTTTCGGGGTAAGGGAAAGGGACAGATTGTTCGGGTAAACCTAGATGTTTGACAAGGATGATATGTAATAAATGTGTCCAAGCCAGAATACCGGTATGCGTATAAATTTCTTTTAACGCCTGTGGATCAACTTGGGTAGAGACAGTATGATAAAGTCGAGCTGAATCACAAAGTTGTCGTAAACCTATGCCGAAAGAAAGTAAGTGTTTGAATATATGTACATTTACCTGTAATAACTGTAATTCCGGAGCCAGAGTTTTAATGGTAGTACCATTTAAGATAAGTCCTTGCTGGTGTTGAAAGTATTTTCGTTGAAGTTGACCTAAATAACGATATTGTAATGGGTTGCGTATATGAAAAAGCCGTTTATGATGCTCAATTGCAATTCCTTGCCACTCATAAAATAGGCTAAATCCTGCAGTATCTTGGAAGTCTAGTTGTTTTTCTTTAAGAATTTCTCTCGCTTTTGCATAGCCTTTTTCTTCGAAATACCAATCAATATCTCCTGACATACGATGATGAGGGATTTCATAGCAGGCTGCAACGCCTTGACCTTTCTGTAAGATAGGACGTAAACCTTCCTTGGTGAAGGCGGTATATTGGGCAGCAATAACTTCGTTCATCTTCGCATTATGGCGCTCGATTTGATCCACTCGCACCGTCCATTTTAATCGAAGGGATTGTGGGGGTAATTGTTGTTCTTCTAAAAAAGGAAAGCTATCGTAGATAAGTCCTTCTACGGTGTGGTGTATTGCATAAGATCGTATTTGTAACCAATCGGCCTCCGATAATGCTGTGTTCAGTACAAGTGATCCCTTGTTCCATAGTCCGATGCGCACTAATTGAAAAAAAACGTCCCTGAGCCTGTTGTCCATAAATTGTGAAGTAGTTGTCATGCCAAAAATAACTATTTTTTTTACCATTAGATGCATAGTAATCCTGAAAGATAGAAATATACCTGATCTAGGAGCAGGAAAATATGTTATAAAATGCACGGTAAAAATTGGAGCTTGCCTTAATGGACAATATAAATGTAAAGTAGCAGCCAACAGCAAGTGGACTAAGCTTATTCTAGTGCTCACCAGAACAAAAAATCCCCAACGACGAACAACGTTGGGTATAGCTATAAATTAATCCAATTATGAAAAATTAATACCAAGATACAAAAAAATGTCATAGGCCTGCAAGAAAATAAACTGACCCCCTTCCAATTTCAGGAGCATTGTAAATTAGAAAAATTTGCTATTTTGACCTGATTTTCAATAAACATTTCAGGGATTAAATTTCCTAAACAGCTATGAGGTCTGAAGGTATTATATTCGTTTCTCCAGTCATCAATTTTCTGCTTGGCATCCTCCAACGAAAGGAACCAATTGGTGTTTCAGCATTCGTCTCGGAAGCTTTCGTTGAACGACTCAATATACGCATTATCCGTTGGTTTTCCAGGTCTTGAAAAGACAAGTTCAACTTTTTGTTCGTGGGCCAACCTATCCATTTCTTTGAGATAAATTATTCACACATATTTTTATCCGGGTTCATGATTGCTTAGCAATTCTGAACCGTTATCAACCTGAATTTTCTTAGCCTTAATACCACTAAATAACTTTAATTGTTCTAAAGTTTCTACAACTTGATAGCCTTTTATACCTTGTCCTACATAGATTGCCATGTATTTACGACTATAATTATCCACTATAGTTAAGCAGCGGATTTTCTTCCCATCGGACAGTGCATCTGCTACAACCACGAAGTAGCAGCGAAGCTAACTCCATGCTCCAGCAGTCATATAAATTGGAAAACGAAGGTCTTTCCGAGCGATGAAAAGCTGCTCTGGAGCGTCTCGGGAGTTTACTCCTTAAGTTCAGACCTTCTTCCTTATAGATCTGTTAGACACGTTTATGGTTGTCAGACCAGCCTTTGCGACGTAAAAAAATATAGACGCGCCAAAGTCCATAACGTCCCGGTGTTTCGGCTGTATTACGTATTCTTATGCGTAATGGAAGATCTTCGCGACGGTGGGCTTTATTCTCTACTTTTAAATACTCCAGTTTTTTGGGAGGTGGTCATTAGCAATGACTGCAGGTCGTATTATGTTGAATAAACTAGATAAAAAATCGGGTAATATTTCTTTCTCGGAGCGAGTAAGATTGGGTGTTCAAAAAGTATTAACAAAATTAGCTCATGAGACAGCGGAAAAGAATGGGACTTTAGTAGTCAAGATTAATGGCGAGATAAAAGAAGTTTTGGCAAAAGAATTATTAAGTACCTTGCCAAAGGAATAAATTATATATCCCTCCCAATAAAATTATCTTTCGTCTACACCGCAGATCTTATCACTTACTTACATCTCCATCAGTTGGCTTAGATAATAACCTTATCATTGGACGGTGTGTTACTTGGTTAAAGTTAGAGCTAGAGTCTGCGAACAATCTATGATTCAGATAATAATCAAACCCTATCCTTTTAATTCAGCTATCAATGCCCCTTGTGTTTCATATACTTCCAGCACTACGGTTATAACAAATGAAATCTTAAGTTTTGCTATTCTTCTTTGTTAGAAAAAGGCGTGATAATAGTAGAATTAAAGAAATTACCAAAGATAGAAATACCGTTATATGCGGGTTGTATAAAAAAGTAAATACTAAAAGTATTATTGAAATAATAATTAAGGTAAGTGTTATGGTTCTATTCATGGCTAACAACTTAAATGAATTCTTGCTAAAGATACGCCTTTTCCTATAAGGGCGCCCCACAATTAGGTGTTCGATTTATGTAAAAAGGATGATTATTTCATTTTGACAAGCTACTCTTCAATTAATGTAAGATTTCTATCCTCACAATTACCCCTCACTTACGTCTTAACCAACAGGTTTAGGTAATAACCCTATCATTGGACGCTCATCGTTTTTAACGTTATCAGGTTATTAGGTTAGAATGTTAGACCAATCGTTACTGCGTTACTCGTTTAAAAGTCAGACAGATCGTTACTGCGTTACTTGTCACTGTGTTACTTGTTTAAAGTTAGAACTAAAGTTTGCGGATAATCCATGATGCCGATTGTAGTGCTGCATTAAAACTCTCTGTTTTTCTAAGTAATATTAAGTGGACTAAAATATATCAAAATTAAAAAAGGCTTCAATATGAAGCCTCTCTATATTAAATAAGTAGACAAATTTTTACCACGAAAAAGTGTAATCCTTTATCATAGAAATATCTTTTACGACAAGAACAGAGGATTTCATCTCTCTTTTTTTTCTTGTAGTTTGTGTCTTTTCAACCACTCTTAACAATTCTTTCATGCTCAGAGGCATATTGGCAAATGTGAATGATTTATGAAAATTCTCTAAATTGATTTGTTTATGTAGTTCGTCCGCAAATGACCTAGACATAAAATCAATTCCTGTAAAATCTAATGTAATATCGTAACAGTCCTCTTTACCCAACTCCCTCTCGATATAATTAATCAGAAAATGTACAGATTCTCTGGTGTCTAAAGATTCATTGAATAAATCCTTTAACCTAATGTCTGCTGCAGTTGTCATAGTGTACTCCTGTTCTTTAAATAGTGTGCAAAGATATGCTTAAATTATAAATTATTAAAATGCTTTTAAACAATATACAAATTCTTCTTGTAAAGAACAAGTCAATAGATAAATTGTTTTTTTTATTTCCTTCTATTATTCTGCAAATTTAGAATAATCAAAATCTTGAGGTACGAGCGCAGGTATTCTTAAGCAGACCAATACACCTTGCCAATTAAAATCTCCTTTTGTTGTATAGATTTCATTTTTCTCTGCAGATATATAGCAAAAAGTATCTCCTGAATAGATAAAATACTTGCCATTCATTCCTTCCGTCAACATACGTGTTGATGTACTTATTCCAAACCCTCTACTGATATCTTGTAATTTTGTAGATTTACCCCCAAGTGCTGCTTTCATTGCATCTAGGTGAGACGTTACATTATAGGCATTATCTTTAAAGTCAGTATAAGATTCTAATAACGTCCTTCCAATATCGCCTATGCAAATGTCAAGATATCCTAATGTAGGGTAAAATTGAGCAAATATATAACCGTGATCGTGATGAGCATGATGAATAATATTTTCAATCGTCTCATCAATAAGATAAAGCAGAGCTGAAAGAAGATTATAATTTGTGCCTACGTTGACAAATCCTCTTAATAAAGAATTCAGATGACCGATAAAGATATCTCTTATTCTTGAGGTCTCAGCATCACTACCTATTGGAAATGAAAGAAGGGGGATGTATGTTTTATTTTTATACTTTTCTAATAATGATATGACAGACACGCTGTTTATTTTGTCGCAATGAATAATATTTGGAAAAAAAATATTATTCATATAGCCAGCAACACTTTGATTTTCTATTTCAGACTTTAAACTAATTGGAGCTCTTTTTCCTCCATATTGTTTAATGAGTAGCAAGAGTCCTAATGTAAAAAATGGTTTAGTGAATGCTGCTTTACTATAATCCAGTAATATTTCTATGTTTTTTTCTGTATTGTCAATCTGAACTTGGAGCTCAAAAAGTTTACCCATTGAGTCCCCAAAATTATCATTTATATGTGTTGGCAATGATATTGTTTTCATACTATAAAGGGTAATTAGATGTTATTAAATACTAATTTAGCTGCAGTTTTGGTTGATCGTAGTTTTTATAGTAACTAAGATACCAAAGATAAGTATGATTTTAGTTATTAATTATTGAAAAGTATGTTCATTCATTCTTCTTCCTCGATATTATTATTATCAAGACTTTGTGTCTCGGAATCATCTTCTTCAATAAATGAATCTGTAAAACTGCAAGATTGTCCTATAATGGTTATGTTATACTCATATCCTTTGTTATTTATCCCTTACTTGCATCTCCATCAGCTGGCTTAGGTAATCCTATTACTGGACGTTCACCATTTTTTAATCGTTACTGCGTTACTCATCACTGTGTTACTCGTTAATGTTATCAGGTTATTAGGTTAGAATGTTAGACTGATCGTCACTGTGTTACTCGTCACTGCGTTACTCGTCACTGTGTTACTCGTCACTGCGTTACTCGTCACTGTGTTACTCGTCACTGCGTTACTCGTCACTGTGTTACTCGTCACTGCGTTACTCGTCACTGTGTTACTCGTCACTGCGTTACTCGTCACTGTGTTACTCGTCACTGCGTTACTCGTCACTGTGTTACTCGTCACTGCGTTACTCGTCACTGCGTTACTCGTCACTGTGTTACTCGTCACTGCGTTACTCGTCACTGTGTTACTCGTCACTGCGTTACTCGTCACTGTGTTACTCGTCACTGCGTTACTCGTCACTGTGTTACTCGTCACTGCGTTACTCGTCACTGTGTTACTCGTCACTGCGTTACTCGTCACTGTGTTACTCGTCACTGCGTTACTCGTCACTGTGTTACTCGTCACTGCGTTACTCGTCACTGTGTTACTCGTCACTGCGTTACTCGTCACTGTGTTACTCGTCACTGCGTTACTCGTCACTGTGTTACTCGTCACTGTGTTACTTGTCAGGTTATTAGGTTAGAATGATCGTTACTGCGTTACTCGTCACTGCGTTACTTATTTAAAAGTTAGAACCTAAATTTTATTGATTGCGGAGATTAACTAATTTATTCTCCGCTTTTTATGCGGTAAATAATTGCTATATTTACCGCATAAGGATATAAGTTATGGCAGTCTATCTACATGAACGGCACAACTGGACAGTATTTATGTTGGACGATGAGAAAATTCTCAATCTACTAAGTGAAGTAAGGCATCTTCAAGGGAAGATTATTGGAAAAGTGGAGTTATTAGGCTTTGCGTTAAAAGACGAAGCTAACTTAGAAACACTTATTCAAGATGTTGTTCAATCTTCGGAAATTGAAGGAGAGATATTAAATCCAGAACAGGTACGGTCTTCAATAGCTACTCGACTAGGGTTAGATATCTCTGGTTTGATACATGCTGATCGTCATATCGATGGAGTAGTAGAAATGATGTTAGATGCTACACAAAACACGGATAAAACTTTGAGTGACGAAAGGTTATTCGGCTGGCATGCTGCATTATTTCCGATAGGGAGAAGCGGATTGTATAAGATTGATGTTGCACAATGGCGCAATGGTGATATGCAAGTGGTGTCTGGAGGAATAGGAAGAGAGGTCGTGCATTTTGAAGCACCAAAGGCTGAACGACTCACAGAGGAGATGACTAAACTAATTGATTGGTTTAATTCTGATTCAAATATCGATCCGGTATTAAAAGCTGCTATTGTTCATTTATGGTTTGTCACGATACATCCCTTTGATGATGGAAACGGACGTATAGCTCGTGCGCTAACAGATATGCAGCTATCTAGAGCGGATGGGGTAAACCAACGGTTTTATAGTATGTCTGCTCAAATTAGAAAAGAACGTAAAGGATATTACGCTATTTTAGAGAAAACACAAAAAGGAGATTCTGATATTACAAATTGGATTGTTTGGTTTTTAAAATGCCTCAAAGAAGCTATCATCTCTTCCAGTATTATAATCGATAAGGTTGTAAAAAAACATCACTTTTGGATGGCCAATGCTTCGAAAATAGGAAATGATCGGCAACGGATGATGCTGGATAAATTGTTGGATGATTTTGAAGGAAATCTTACCACGTCAAAGTGGGCAAAGATATCCAAAGTATCTGCAGATACGGCATTACGTGATATTATAGACTTGGTCAATAAAGGTATATTATTAAAAGCTGATTCAGGTGGTAGAAGTACGAATTATGAGCTTAACTGGTAGTGCCCTACAGCATTTCTTGCTAGAGAGACTGGACTTTCCATCGAAGAGAGACTGATCGTTACTGCGTTACTCTTCAGTGTGTTAGTTGTCACGTTATTTGGTTATTAGGTGAGTAAGTTAGACTAATCGTTACTGCGTTACTCGTCACTGTGTTACTTGTTTAAAGTTAGAATGATTGTTACTGCGTTACTTGTCACTGTGTTACTTGTTTAAAGTTAGAACCTAAAGTCTGCGGATAATCCATGATGCCGATAATAGCAAAACTTTATCTATCATCAACTATTTGGAAAGTTGAGAAAGATGGAAGTTTTTTTGCGTAAATGAAATCTACTATCAACCATTTGAAAAAGATGATTGAGATTTTATGATTGAAACAATTTCTGAGGTTATTTGAAGTAATGCAAATTGCTTATTGTTGGGCTAATAGCTGTTTGTTATATTTACTAAAATAAAACACTAAATATAAATCTTTATGCCAAATATGTACATAATTTGTGGTTGTAATGGTGCTGGTAAGACAACAGCTAGCTATACTGTTTTACCTGAAATATTTAGTTGTAAAGAATATGTAAATGCTGACAATATTGCTGCTGGTATTTCTCCATTTAATCCAAATAGTGTAGCAATGAGCGCAGGTCGAATTATGTTGAATAGAATTCAAGAATTGATATTAGAAGGGGTTGATTTTGCATTTGAAACTACACTCGCCACCAGAAGTTATGTATCATTAATTAAACGTGCAAAAGATTATGGTTATCGTGTTATTGTATTGTTTTTTTGGCTTGACTCACCTGAAATGGCTGTTAAGCGAGTATCAAAACGGGTATCATTAGGTGGACATTCTATTCCAAACGATGTTGTTTTTCGACGTTACTATAGAGGTATATACAATCTTTTGAACTTGTATAAACCTATTTGTGATACTTGGATTGTTTTTGATAATATGGATCTTGTTCCAGAGATTATAGCGAAAAAGGATGAATTTGGAGAAGTGGTAATTAATGACGAGATTTGGTTAACGATTAAAAAGCAAAGTGAGTATGTTGAATAAACTAGATGAAAAATCGGGTAGTATTTCTTTCTCGGAGCGAGTAAGATTGGGTGTTCAAAAAGCATTAACAAAATTAGCTCATGAGACAGCGGAAAAGAATGGAACTTTAGTAGTTAAGATTAATGGCGAGATAAAAGAAGTTTCGGCAAAAGAATTATTAAGTACCTTGCCAAAGGAATAAAGAACATATCGCTTCCAATAAAATCATCTTTCGTCTACTCCGCAAATCTTATCCCCCACTTACATCTTCATCAGCTGGCTTGGGTGTAAACGCCATCATTGGACGCTCATCGTTTTAACGTTATCAGGTGAGTAAGTTAGACTAATCGTCACTGCGTTACTTGTCACTTTGTTACTTGTTTCAAGTTAGACCAAACGTTACTGCGTTACTCGTCACTGTGTTACTTGTTTAAAGTTAGAACCTAAAGTCTGCGGATAATCCATGATATCTATAAAGAACAAAGCTTATCTATCATGAACTATTCGAAGAATTGATGCGGTTTTCTTTTTAATATCATCTTCTATTCTTATTGCGCATCCTGTAGGCTTTAAATCGAATATTTATATTTTTAACCAGGTTGATCAGGTATTTAATGACGCGGTAACAACCATAACCTATCAAGGCCATTATTAAAACTGTTATAGTATAATCAAACCATTTTGGCAAGGAGTTTCTTAACACAAAATAACCCATTAATATTAAATATCCAGCGATGTAGGATAATATTTGAAATCCTTTTTTTTCCAGCCAAACCAAACGGATTGGTATAGGTAACTATTTAGTATCCCAAGACATGGTAATATATACACCAAGTTGGTGCCCTGTAGCTTCGGTTCGTATGGTGCATAAAATAACCTGCCGATAATAATGATGATTACCAAGTTAAAAAGTATTTTAAAGATCCAACGGATTTCAATTATAAACATAGCTCCTTATTTTAATTCATTTAAATGTTACCAGTACAGCTTCTTTATCTGGGCGGTCAGAACCACTAATGTGCAAATCTTGTACATTGCTTTTTTCATGCAGTTCACCATCATTAAAAACGTTACCAATATGTTTGGTGATGACGCTCCTTTCACGATTAAAATTTGGCTCATCTGCTCTTGCAGTTTAACCAAATAGACCAACTCAATTGTCGTGACAGCGTAACAATTTTTTCATCTGTAAATTGTTCAGCAAACTGTAGCATTCTACGTAGATTTTTTTATTCGAAATTTCTTCCATATTTAGTGATCAACTGAATCGATAAATTAGGAATGATATTTTACTGTTGCTTTAGCTATTGTGAGAGTTGATTGTAAATATTATTTTTGCAAAAAGAACTTTTAAAGATTTTTTTTGTTATTTTTAATAAATAAACTCAATAAACACAATTACTTATGTTGATGGCTCACAATCCTAGAAATGAAAGAATAGATTTTCTTTCTTTCTTTCTTAACAATGTTAAGGATGGTTCTTCTGCGTATATGGATTATTTGCTTCCTATCTTAACAGAAGCAAAAGGGTTAGTTGAAGGGTCTCTAAATATCTATGATTTATCATCCGAATCAAGGGACGTTAAAATTCTTCTTCAGGAAATTGCGCCTGAATGGTTGACAAGGGTTAATTTATCGTGCATTAATAATGAAGAAATATCAGAATTGCAGTCGATTATTAAACAATCTGAAGAAAGCTTAGTTTTTTAATGAATCAATCTCAAAAGATGCTTTTGCTTCAGTTTTCTGAAGTAGAGGAGCTTATTTCTAAAACACGGGGTGATACTTATTCGGATAATAATAAAGCTATCTATCATGACAATCTGATAAAACTTTTTGATGGCATAAAGGCTCAAGATTTAAGTGCTTTAAGTGAGGATGAAATAAAAGAAGTCAGGTCATATATTAAATTTATTTTTAATTGTCTTGTTTTTTTAAGAGACAGTACCCTTAATTCTATACCATTTGAAATAGTCAGGTGTTTGAATAACGCCATGGAAGACTGGGTTAAAATTGGCGACTTTATTATCGTTACTGGTCTAACAAAAGATTTATACGCATTTAGTTTTTTTCTAGATTATACTAGGAACGACGTTTTTTATCAATCCATTAAGATCAAATTTGGAGTTGAATTTAAACAGAAATTAGTTCAAATAAATCTGCCAATTACTTTATGTAAGGATTATATCTCTACAGTACCCTTATATCATGAATTAGGTCATTTTATTGAAAAGCAGTTTGATGTAGCGAAATATGCTATTTATCAACTTCTTCAGATTCCAGATTTACATAAACAACAAGATATTCTAAAATATTTCCCCTTTATTGATCAACCAATGATTGTAAACAATAAGTTAGTTGATAAAAATCGTGCGGATGTATTTTATACCCATCTAATGGAGTATTTCTGTGATTTGTTTGCGTCACAATATATTGGTATGACCTCTAATCTTTACTTAAATTCTATTAGCTATAACAATGGTTGGTCTACAAGCCATCCTGCTACCCCTCATCGAGAACGTATGGTAAGAGATTTCGTTGATGGTAATAATAATTTAATTATTAACACTTTCAATGAAATATTGAATAGATTAACAGGGAAAACCCTGATGAAAAGATTTTCGAATATTGAGTCCGATGATTTTTATAATCTTATACCGGTTGAGGCTAAGAGTGATGCAGAGCTGCATGGTATTTTTGAGTATGGTTGGAATATTTGGTTAGCGGATTTCAATCGCTTTGACCCTATGTTAGGTACAACAAATAAAGTCCCAGGCGGTAAGATTTATTCGATCATTAACAGTCTTATGGAAAAGTCAATAGGAAATTATTTTATTACGAAAGAGTGGAACAATAAGAAATAATGTCAGCAATAATTACAAAAGATAAAATAGTTGAGCTTATTGATTCAGGAGAGCTCGTATTACGGCCTTTACTAGATGAAAGTCAAATAACACAAATAGGGATTGACTTTCGATTGGGAATTAATTTCTTAATTTCTTCTATCGGTCGCAATCCATTAATGGTTGCTTCTTTAAATACTGATTTAGGGAAACCAAAGGAGTTTAAAAATTTCTTTCAAGAAACTCGCCGACAGCTTGGTGAAACAATTGTTTTATATCCAGGTCAAACTGTATTGGCCACAACTCTTGAATACATTAAAATCCCGAATAATTTGTTACTTTCCCTATATATGCGTAGTTCGTATTCGAGGCTGGGTTTGACTATTTCTACTATAGCCCAACCTGGATATTGTGGTTGTTTGTCTATGGAATTGACAAATAATAATCATTCACCAATAAATCTAACTGTTGGTGCTAGGATTGTTCAGGGCATATTTAGTGTAGTTGATAAAGAAGTTAACTATTTCACTTCTGCTCGAAAATATTCCTGTGCCGTGAGGCCCCAAGTGACAACATTACAGTCAGATGAGGATTTGATAGTTCTCAATGCCATGTGGAAAGATATTAATAATATCACAGAATAATGATCATTTAATCTGCAGGTTTCTTTCTGCTCTCAACTATCAATCACCTTCTCTCTCATTTGCATCTCCATCAACTAGCTTAGATAATCCTATTACTGGACGCTCGCCATTTTTTAAGCGTTCAGGTTATTAGGTGAGTAAGTTAGAACTTAAAGTCTGCTGATAATCCATGATGTCGATAAAGAACAAAGCCTACTTATTATGAACTATTCGAAAAGTTTATGAGGTTTTCTTTTTACAGTATCATCTTCTATTTTTATAACGCATCCTGTAAGCTTCAAATCTCACTTTTAGATTTTTCACTAGGTTAATCAGGTATTTAATGACGCGGTAACAACCATAAGCTATCAGGGCCAGTATTAAAACTGTTATGGTGTGATCGAGCCACTTCGGTAAGGAGTCTCTTAAGGCAAAATAACCTGTAAATAAGAAGTATCCAGCTACATAGCATAATATTTTAAATCCTTTTTTCCAGCCAAACCAAGCCGCGAGATAGAGGTAACTGCTCAGCAGACCAAGACATGGCAGAATATATACCATGTTGGTGCCCTGTAGCTTTGGTTCGTATGGAGCATAAAATAACCTGCCGATAATAATGATGATCGCCAAGTTAAAAAGTATTTTAAAGATCCAGCGGATATCAATTATAAACATAACTTTTTATTTTAAATGTTGTGTATTTGATTTGTCTTATTATTGATGTTGTCAATAGCTGTAAAAAATGGTACTAATTCAGGATCTATCCATTCTATTAAGTGATAAAGAATTTGTTTGATATCTGTAGCCTCTGTACAGTCGATATGTTGTCCATTGAAACAAATGGGTTCACAATGATTGACTCTATTTCTAAAGTCTTTGATTTTTTCTAATTTGGCATGTATACTAGCTCGGTTTTCATTCGTCGGTTTACAAGGGAAGATTTGTATTGGTTTTCCGTTCAACAAGGAATAATGATGTGGTAGAAATAAGGCTATCCAGAAACCAAATGTTTGATCTGCTAATAGCTTACCATTAGTAATGGTTGTATTTCTTCTGTTGAACTTACGTTCGGATTTTATAATACATTCTTTTAGATAATAACGTGATTGTCCGAGAGAGGGATTGCTCATGAACACATTTTTCTGATTAATAATCCAATCTGGATCAATGAAATGTGCCGCTAGTACGTTACTTAAGGAATTACGAAGGATTACTTCAAATTGGGTCAATAATGGATGAAATGCTTGTGCCAATCTAATATTTGCATTATAAAGTCTCTTTGCTTTTTCTTTATGATTATGGGTGGCATACAAATACCTATTGTATCTTGATCGGGAAAGATATTTATGCCTAAGATTTATTTTCATTTTGGTAATTGGTTTAAGAATTACTATATTTGTATTGTAAGACTTGGTCAAGCCTCTTTCACTTCTGAAATGTAACCAAGTATAAGATATAAAGGGATTCTGTAAGGATCCCTTTTTTTATTGTCTTATTAATTCGACAATCATTACTCTTTATGTTGCGACTTTTTTTATAAGTCAAGTTTTATGCCCACCTTTAATTAGCATTTTCCGTTCCATCAGCTGGCTTAGGTAAAACCCTATCATTGGACGTTCGCCGTTTTTTAGCGTTATCAGGTTATGAGGTGAGTAAGTTAGACTAATCGTTACTGCGCTACTCGTCCCTGTGTTACTTTTTTAAAGTTAGACTAATCGTTACTTGTTTAAAAGTTAGACTGATCGTTACTGCGTTACTTGTCACTGTGTTACTCGTTAATGTTATCAGGTTATTAGGTTAGAATGTTAGACCAATCGTTACTGCGTTACTCGTTTAAAAGTCAGACAGATCGTTACTGCGTTACTTGTCACTGTGTTACTTGTTTAAAGTTAAACTGATCGTTACTGCGTTACTCGTCACTGTGTTACTTGTTTAAAGTTAGAACTAAAGTTTGCGGATAATCCATGATGCCGATTGTAGTGCTGCATTAAAACTCTCTGTTTTTCTAAGTAATATTAAGTGGACTAAAATATATCAAAATTAAAAAAGGCTTCAATATGAAGCCTCTCTATATTAAATAAGTAGACAAATTTTTACCACGAAAAAGTGTAATCCTTTATCATAGAAATATCTTTTACGACAAGAACAGAGGATTTCATCTCTCTTTTTTTTCTTGTAGTTTGTGTCTTTTCAACCACTCTTAACAATTCTTTCATGCTCAGAGGCATATTGGCAAATGTGAATGATTTATGAAAATTCTCTAAATTGATTTGTTTATGTAGTTCGTCCGCAAATGACCTAGACATAAAATCAATTCCTGTAAAATCTAATGTAATATCGTAACAGTCCTCTTTACCCAACTCCCTCTCGATATAATTAATCAGAAAATGTACAGATTCTCTGGTGTCTAAAGATTCATTGAATAAATCCTTTAACCTAATGTCTGCTGCAGTTGTCATAGTGTACTCCTGTTCTTTAAATAGTGTGCAAAGATATGCTTAAATTATAAATTATTAAAATGCTTTTAAACAATATACAAATTCTTCTTGTAAAGAACAAGTCAATAGATAAATTGTTTTTTTTATTTCCTTCTATTATTCTGCAAATTTAGAATAATCAAAATCTTGAGGTACGAGCGCAGGTATTCTTAAGCAGACCAATACACCTTGCCAATTAAAATCTCCTTTTGTTGTATAGATTTCATTTTTCTCTGCAGATATATAGCAAAAAGTATCTCCTGAATAGATAAAATACTTGCCATTCATTCCTTCCGTCAACATACGTGTTGATGTACTTATTCCAAACCCTCTACTGATATCTTGTAATTTTGTAGATTTACCCCCAAGTGCTGCTTTCATTGCATCTAGGTGAGACGTTACATTATAGGCATTATCTTTAAAGTCAGTATAAGATTCTAATAACGTCCTTCCAATATCGCCTATGCAAATGTCAAGATATCCTAATGTAGGGTAAAATTGAGCAAATATATAACCGTGATCGTGATGAGCATGATGAATAATATTTTCAATCGTCTCATCAATAAGATAAAGCAGAGCTGAAAGAAGATTATAATTTGTGCCTACGTTGACAAATCCTCTTAATAAAGAATTCAGATGACCGATAAAGATATCTCTTATTCTTGAGGTCTCAGCATCACTACCTATTGGAAATGAAAGAAGGGGGATGTATGTTTTATTTTTATACTTTTCTAATAATGATATGACAGACACGCTGTTTATTTTGTCGCAATGAATAATATTTGGAAAAAAAATATTATTCATATAGCCAGCAACACTTTGATTTTCTATTTCAGACTTTAAACTAATTGGAGCTCTTTTTCCTCCATATTGTTTAATGAGTAGCAAGAGTCCTAATGTAAAAAATGGTTTAGTGAATGCTGCTTTACTATAATCCAGTAATATTTCTATGTTTTTTTCTGTATTGTCAATCTGAACTTGGAGCTCAAAAAGTTTACCCATTGAGTCCCCAAAATTATCATTTATATGTGTTGGCAATGATATTGTTTTCATACTATAAAGGGTAATTAGATGTTATTAAATACTAATTTAGCTGCAGTTTTGGTTGATCGTAGTTTTTATAGTAACTAAGATACCAAAGATAAGTATGATTTTAGTTATTAATTATTGAAAAGTATGTTCATTCATTCTTCTTCCTCGATATTATTATTATCAAGACTTTGTGTCTCGGAATCATCTTCTTCAATAAATGAATCTGTAAAACTGCAAGATTGTCCTATAATGGTTATGTTATACTCATATCCTTTGTTATTTATCCCTTACTTGCATCTCCATCAACTGGCTTAGGTAATCCTATTACTGGACGTTCACCATTTTTTAATCGTTACTGCGTTACTCATCACTGTGTTACTCGTTAATGTTATCAGGTTATTAGGTTAGAATGTTAGACTCTTCGTTACTGCGTCACTCGTCACTGTGTTACTTGTTTAAAAGTTAGAACCTCACATCAGCGGATAATCCATGATACCGATAAAGAACAAATTCAATTCACCTTCGTCTATTCGAAGAGTTAGGTTAGATGATCCTTCTGCAATAACAGTTCGTGAATATCGAGTTGGAGTCCTTTGGTCAAATTTACTTTATGTAAAAGGGACTTCAAATGTGAAGCCCCATTATTTACTATTGTAGGTAGATATATAATCAAGTGAAATAACCCTCTTTGTCAAAGGGGTGTTTTTATTTATAAATAGTAAGGTAGACAAATAATTTTAAAATTCAAGTTTTTGTCATTAACCTTATCCCTTACTTGCATCTTCTTCAACTGGCTTAGGTAATCCTATTACTGGACGCTCAGAATCACCGTAGTATTGTCTTTAGACATTCCATGATGCCGATAAAAAACAAAGCCTACTTATCATGAACTATTCGAAGTGGCGAATCTATAAATTAGTAAATAATTTAGTTGAAATGCTAAATTTATTAGCTTTATGGATTTTATTTTTTACTTTTATGCTGATAACCAATTATATACCGTTATGAGTCATTCATCCAGTCGTGTCGATGATCTGCTGTGGAAATCTATTTTAGAGCAGACCTTTGCACATTTTTTACGATTTTTCTTTTCAGATGCTGATGATGTTTTTGATCTGAGCAAACCCTTTGATTATTTGGATAAGGAGTTTGAGACCTTGTTTCCACCCGAGCCCAATGGTAAGGGCGTTCGTTTTGTAGATAAATTGGTCAAGGTGTATCTTAAAGACGGAGGCGAACAATTTATATTGTGCCATATTGAGATACAGTCCAGTAAAGGTAAGGGAGATTTAGCGAATCGTATGTTCCAATATTTTTATAAAGTATCGGATAAGTATCAAGTTCCTGTCACCGCTATCGCTATTTTGGCAGATGGCAACAGTAATTATCGACCGTCATTTTATATGTACAAATTTATGGGTACCAGTTTGCGCTATGATTTTAATAGTTATAAGATTCTGGATCAAGATGAATCCTTATTACGTGCCAATGGCAATCCATTTTCTGTTGTGGTATTGACGACATTATTGGCTATCGTTAATAAGAATATCAGTGATGAAGCCTTGAAAGACATCAAACATGATCTTTATGAGGAGATGATGAAACGTAAAATGGATAAGAAAACACGTCAAGGTCTCTATGATTTTTTAGCATATTATGTTAGTTTTCAAAATCCAGAAAATTTCTATACCTTTGAAAGAGAGGTCGAAAACAAATTAGGAAGGAGCAATATTATGGGCACTCAAGAATATTTATTGGATAAGGCGGAAAAGAAAGGCATTGCTGCGGGTCTAGAAGAACGCGCTAAGATTATTGCTGAAAAGAAAAGGATTGCAGAGGAAAAGCATACATTAGAATTGAAACTTCAAACGATATTGGATGAAGCTCATGAACAAGCATGCGAGTCTGCTCGTAAAATGCTTGCTAGAGGTATCGGAAAAGAAGAGGTTAGTGATATTTTAGGTCTTTCTATCGAAGAAATTGAAAAACTATAAATAATTTATTACCATAAAATATACAGAGCCGATTGGATGACCATTCGGCTCTGTATGTTATTGGTCAATATGCTTTACTATCATCGGTAATCAGCAATCATCTTATCCCTCACTTTCACCTCCATCAGCAGGCTTAGGTAATCCTATTACTGGACGTTCATCGTTTTTAATTGTTATCAGGTTTTTTAATGTTATCAGGTTATGAGGTGAGTAAATTAGACTGATTGTTACTGCGTTACTCATCACTGTGTTACTTATTTAAAGTTAAAACCTAAAGTCAGCAGATAATCCATGATTCAGATAAAGAACAAATTTTATACATCTTCGTCTATTCGAAGAGTTGGGATGGATTAATTTAGTATGCAATACCAATTCGTGTATCTCGATTTGGAATCCTTTGGTCAAATTTACTTTATGTAAAAGGGACTTCAATGTGAAGCCTCCTTATTTATTATAGTAGGTAGAATAAAATCAAATCAAATAAATGAACCTCTTTGCCAAAGTAGTGTTTTTTAGTTATAAGTAGTAATATAGACAAATAAGTTTGAAGTGGCCACCAAAATTTCCAAAAACTATTAATTCTCGAAAATTTAAGTTGTTACATGTCTTCATTCAGAAAATGTAGTTTTTGAGGTTCCCATATGAAAATATTAAATTTTTCGTTCTTTTATCAACGTTGACTTTCTAATATATTATGGACTTTATTATTTAAATTTGTTTTATGATGACATTTCGAATGGATATAACTGCTTTTAAAGCGCAAACTGCAGTGGAGGCTGCAAATCATGCTCAGTATTATATAAAATTGAGTTGGCAACAACGTCTTCAAATAGCATTTTATCTGAACAGTATTGCTTTTAATTACGCATTAGATAACCCGCCAAGGATGGATAAAACAAAATTTAAAGCAAGTTCAAGGGCATAATTTACGATGGGTAATATTTTTAATGAGGATTTTAGAGATTTTCTAAATTCATTGAATAAGCATGAGGTAAGGTATATTCTAGTTGGGGGTTTTGCAGTTATTTTGCACGGTTATTCTCGTACTACTGGCGATATGGATATTTGGGTTGAGCGATCAGAAACAAATTATTCAAGATTGAAGCATGCATTTTTAGAATTCGGTATGCCAGTATTTGATATGACTAAAGATAATTTTCTGTCTCATCCTATATGGGATGTTTTTACATTTGGAGTTCCGCCAGTTGCTATTGATATTATGGTCAAAGTAAAGGGTTTGGATTTTAATGAAAATTATGATAAATCTATAATTTTCGAAGATGAGGATGTAAAAATAAGAACGTTGCATAAAACTCAATTGATTGCAGCAAAAAAGGAAAGTAATAGACCGAAAGATATTGATGATATAGAAAATTTATCTTAATATCAAGATAGTTCTGGTACTAACGGATCTTATGATTATCATTATTTAAATTTTGCTTTCAATGGTAATGATGCTATTATGAGCTATTGCTCATAATGGTTTTAAGCATATTATGTTAGTTTTCAAAAGCCAGAAAATTTCTATATGTTTCATCGTAATATTTGTTTTTCATAGGTCGATGAGATATCGTTAAAAATTGTTTTTTTATTCAATTTTTAACTAAGTTTGAGGAAGAAATTGAAAAAAAATTAGAGAGGAACAGTATTATGGGTACTCACGAATATTTATTGGACAAGGCGTAAAAGCAGGGCATTGAGAAAGGACGTTTAGAAGAGCGCGCTAAGCTTAAGGTAGAAAAACAGAAAGCTGAGCATGAAAAAGCGATTGCCGTTGCATTAGAATTTAAGAAAATGGGTCTACCTATAGCTGATATTGCTAAAGGGACTGGCCTTCCAATCGAAGAGATTGAAAAATTATAAATAATTTATTACCATAAAATATACAGAGCCGATTGGATGACCATTCGGCTCTGTTTTTTGTAGGTCAATCTACTTGACCTTTGTCAGTAATGAACTTATCCCTCACCATCTACTTCATCTCCATCAGTTGGTTTCAGCACTAGTCCAATAACCGGACGGTCGCCATTTTTAACTTTAACGGATCATTAGGTGCGCATTTGGCGCAGGGGAATCAAAAAGAAGGATAATAAACAAAAATATAGAACTTACTTAGGAAACTCGGACCAATACGTAAAAACCGAAGCTTTAAAAGCTTCGGTTTTTTTAATGAAAACATTTAGCTTCTGATTATTTAAAAATAATTAGCCTAATTATTTTGTTAGTATCATCTAACTTGTTAGATTTGTCAATCTAACTTATGTATATTTCAAATATGGATTACGTGATAGAATTATTAGAAAAAAACAAAAAGTATCTGGAAAGAAATATCCGGGATAATAAACTGATGCAGACCAATATGAAGAAAGCTACCGAGGAATTGGGGCAGGTCAGTCAACTAAAACGAGCAATTAAAATTTTAAAACTAAAGAACAAAAAACAATGAGAATTACACAAGCACTACCGGACCTACCGTACGACAAAAACGCCCTTAATCCGATAATAACAGAGGAAACATTTGACTACCATTACGGTAAGCACCACGCTACCTATGTCAATAATCTGGCGGGATTAGTCAAGGATACACCTTTGGAAACTGCAACTATAGCGGAAATTATTAAGAAGGGGTTTTCCGAAAATAATGCACCCTTATTCAACAATGCCGCTCAGCACTGGAACCACAGCTTTTTTTGGCATTGCCTTTCACCAAATGGCGGGAAGGCTCCCGATGGACAGATAGCCGAGTTTATCAATCGTGACTTCGGCAGTTTTGAGGATTTTAAAAACAAATTTTCCGAAACAGCAATAAAGCTTTTCGGTTGCGGATGGGCATGGTTGGCACAAAATGAACAGGGGCTGTTAGAAATAGTACCGATGAAAGATGCCCATACACCGCTCACGGAGAATAAAAAACCAATACTGACATTGGACGTGTGGGAACACGCTTATTACATCGATTACCGCAATGCACGTCCAAAATTTGTAGAAGGATTTTGGGAAATAGTCAATTGGGATTTTGCCAACCAAAATTTAAAATAAAAATGATTGACATCTGTATGAACCACATAGAACGATATTGGCAGGCACTAACGGTGTCCAGCAATGAATTTTTTAATAAAGGAGATTTTGAAAAAGCATTAAACGGCTACAAGGATGCTTTGTACAGGGCGGAGGTACTGAACAATCATATTCCGGAGTGTATCCGTTTGAACATCCCATTCATACAGGTGTACATCATTTCCTGCAATAATTTGGCAAACACCTATGAGGAACTTGGAAACCAAGAAGAAGCGGAAAATATGTTGAAACGTGCTGTGTACTACCTACTTCATTTGACAGCAAACAAAAGTCTCAATATAGATGAAATACAATCGGAACTAAAGCGAGCAACGTTGGCTTATGTGCGTTTTTCGGAAAAAACGGGAGAAGGAAAAGTAAAACAGGAACAGCTTTTCAGAACCCTTAAAGAACAACTATTAGAAAACAATTAATAAAAATAGATTAGATATTATGTGCAATTCAGTAAAAAAATTAATGAATAATCAGCAGATGCAACTGGTGCAGAAAGGAATACTATCCATTGGTGATAAGCTGCCAGATTTTGCAAAGAAGGCCGTAGTGACAACCGATAACGGCATTGAAATTACAGACATCAACCATCAGTACGCTTCACAGGAGGGTAAGTGGACGGTCTTGTTTTGGTGGCCAAAGGATTTTACATTCGTGTGCCCTACAGAGATAATCGAGTTCGACAACAGCAATGGAGCTTTTGCTGAACGAAATGCTGTAGTCATAGGAGCATCAACCGACACGGAGTTTGTACATCTGGGATGGAGACAAAACCATCCGGGATTGGCCAACCTTACTATCCCAATGCTGGCAGATACATCCAAATCATTAGCCGAAGAAATGGGTATTTTAGATCAACAAGAAAAGGTAGCCTACCGGGCAACGTTTATTATAGACCCAAAAGGTACTATCCAATGGGTGAGTGCCTATCCAATGAATGTAGGTCGAAATGTGGGCGAAGTACTTCGTGTGTTAGATGCTTTGCAAACGGAGGAATTGACTGGGTGTGGCTGGACAGCAGGAGAACAGACTTTAACGGCACAATTAAAAGAAGAAGATGCAGGATAATTACTTGAATGTAACCTTTATAACTTATGTAAAGAAAGAAGATGTTCCAGTTGATGTCGATAATATCGTACTTATAGCAACCAAAGAGCAAGCCGACCGGTACGGATTTCAAAAGTCGTTGGCACAAAAAATAGATTTGGCATTTTTGGAGAACAAAATGGTTGTCATTTCTACGCTTGGCGATAAGCAGAACATTATAGTTGTAACGCCAGACAGGGAAAAAGAAGTATTACGTTTAGCTGGAGCTTCGGTGTATGCTTCTCTGGATAAGCTTCAAATCCGGACGGCAAGGCTGCGTGGAATGAACGAACTTACAGAAGAAGAGCGTTATGCTTTTTTGGAAGGAATGATTTTGAGTAGTTATGATTTTGACAAATACAAAGCAAAGAAAAAAGTAAACACGATTAAGGTTCATATCTCCAGACGTTCATTTCTCGAAGATAAAATTACAGCGTTGACAATGCTTACAGAAGCAGGTTCATTGACCAAAACATTGGTCAATGAACCTGCTAATTATATGGACGCCTTGCAGTTTTCCGAAGTGGTAACTCAAACAGGAAGGCAGTTCGGATTTGAAACCGAAATCCTGCACAAGGCACAGATTGAAGAACTGAAAATGGGCGGTTTACTGGCGGTCAACAAAGGTTCAGAAGTACCACCAACCTTTAATATTTTTCATTACAAGCCCGAAAATGCGGTCAATGAAAAGCCGTTGGTACTTGTGGGTAAAGGCGTGATGTTCGATACCGGTGGTTATTCGCTGAAGATAAGTGGCAGTATGCTCACGATGAAATGCGATATGGCAGGAGGAGCGGCTGTTTTGGGAACAATAGCCGCTATTGCAGGAAACAGACTGCCCTATTATATTATCGGTCTTGTTCCTGCTACGGACAATAAAATTTCTGCCAATGCTCTTGTAGTAGATGATGTTATCACGATGATGGACGGCACCACCGTAGAAGTACAGAATACCGATGCCGAAGGGCGTTTGGTATTGGCAGATGCTTTGACTTACGCCAAACGATTTGACCCCGAATTGGTGATTGATCTAGCAACCTTAACGGGAGCTTCAGCTGCTATTACAGGTTCGTTTGGTATAGCCGTGTTGGGAAATAATCAAGCGAAAATAGATGAACTCAAAGAGGTTGGCGAGCAGGTTTACGAACGGTTATTGCAGCTGCCACTTTGGAAGGAATACAAAGATTTGTTGAAATCCACGGTTGCCGATATGAGCAATTTGGGCGGCCCGATAGGGGGCGTTAGTACCTCTTCCATATTTTTGCAACACTTTACCGATTATCCTTGGATACATCTTGATATTGCCGGAGCAGCCTCGGTCAAAGAAGCCAAAGGATACAGGCAAAGCGGAGCTACGGCTGTACCTGTACGGTTACTATATGAATTTATTAAGAAAAAATGCAAAAATGATTGAACCGATTTTACAGGAGAACAAAGACCGCTTTGTCATCTTTCCTATTCAGCACGATGACATTTGGCAATTCTACAAAAATGCGGAAGCGAGCTTCTGGACGGCCGAAGAGGTGGATTTGTCACCCGATATGAACGATTGGCACAACAAGCTCAACAAAGAAGAACGTTACTTTATATCTCACGTACTGGCATTTTTTGCGGCAAGTGATGGGATTGTCAACGAAAACCTTGCAATAAATTTCGTCCAAGAGGTGCAATATCCCGAAGCACGTTGTTTCTACGGGTTCCAGATTATGATAGAGAACATTCATTCGGAAATGTATTCGCTGCTGATCGATACCTATGTGAAAGACACCAAGGAAAAAAATTACCTCTTGCACGCTATCGAAACCATTCCCTGTGTAGGTAAAAAAGCAGATTGGGCTTTACGATGGATAAACAGCGACAATTTTGCCGAAAGGCTGATTGCCTTTGCTGCGGTGGAGGGGATTTTCTTTTCGGGTAGTTTCTGTTCCATTTTCTGGTTAAAAAAAAGGGGACTGATGCCCGGTCTGACATTTTCCAATGAACTTATCAGCCGTGACGAAGGTCTGCACTGCGATTTTGCCTGTTTGCTGTATGTAAATCATATAGTCAATAAACTACCGGAAGCAATTGTACAAAAAATAATAGCAGATGCGGTTGAAGTGGAAAAGGAATTTGTAACGGATGCTTTGCCTGTAAGGCTTATCGGGATGAATGCGGAATTGATGTGTCAATACATCGAATTTGTAGCTGACCGATTGCTTGTGGCATTAGGTTGTGAAAAATTTTGGAATGCGACCAATCCATTCGACTTTATGGAGCTGATTTCGTTACAAGGCAAAACCAACTTTTTCGAACGCCGTGTAGGCGAATATCAAAAATCGGGTGTGGCACAGAGTATAAAAGAAAAAACCACGTTTTCACTGGATGAGGATTTTTAATAAATGAGCTCAATATGAAGTTGTCGATTTATGGAGATGGTAATAATGTGAGGTATGGTGGTCCGTTCGTGGTCTGTGGAAATACAATACCAAAATCGGCATCTTGAAAAATCATACAGAAAAGATTTAGTGGGATGGCCACCCGTGTCATCCTTCACGAATACGACCGCACACAAGGTATTTTAGCTATAGATGGTGTAAAACCATTACATAAAAAGCTGATGGAAGGCAAATTGAAACAGGTGCTCAAAGGAAAAGTAATCACACCCTACTAAATGAAATTTAAGTAATAAAAATAATTTAACGCAACTCAATGTTTGTAATAAAAAGAAACGGAAAACAGGAAGCCGTACATTTCGATAAGATTACGGCACGGCTTCACAAATTAGTGTACGGACTTGCTGTCAATGAAAAGGATGTTATAGAAATTGCCAAGAAAGTAATCCAAGGTATTTATGACAATGTTACCACGACCGAACTCGACAACCTTGCTGCCGAAACGGTTGCGGCCTACACGACCGTACATCCCGATTTTGCAGTGCTTGCTGCACGCATTGCAGTTAGCAACCTGCATAAGAATACTTTAAAATCCTTTTCCAGAACGGCAAAATTGTTATACGATTATATCGACCCTGTAACTAATACGCACGCACCGTTATTATCACAAGAAGTATACAACATCATCCGCAAAAATGCCGATGAAATAGACAGCAGTATCATCTATGACCGTGATTACAATTTTGACTATTTCGGGTTTAAAACGCTCGAACGCTCTTATCTTATCCGAACCAACGGCAAAGTGACCGAGCGTCCGCAACACTTGTTTATGCGCGTAGCAATTGGCATACATAAAGAAGACATTGCAGCAGCGATAGAGACGTATAACCTGATGAGTGAAAAATGGTTTATCCATGCCACACCGACGCTGTTCAATGCAGGTACACCTAAACCGCAAATGTCTTCCTGCTTTTTATTGAGTATGACCGAAGACAGCATTTCTGGTATTTTTGATACACTTAAACGATGTGCCTTGATTTCACAATCTGCCGGAGGTATTGGTTTGAGTATTCATAATGTACGAGCTACAGGAAGTTATATCAAAGGTACAGGCGGTATTTCCAATGGCATTATCCCAATGCTTCGTGTGTTCAATGATACGGCACGGTATGTTGACCAAGGAGGGGGCAAACGAAAGGGAGCTATCGCTGTCTATATGGAACCTTGGCATGCCGACATTTTTGATTTTCTCGACATTCGTAAAAACCATGGCAAGGAAGAAATGCGAGCAAGGGATTTGTTTCCTGCCTTGTGGATACCCGATTTGTTTATGCAGCGGGTAGAAGAAAATGCCGACTGGTCATTGTTCGACCCCAATAAAGCTCCAGGATTGTACGATACTTATGGTGAAGGGTTTGTAGCGTTGTATCAGCAATACGAACAAGAGGGAAAATTTCGCGAACAAGTGAAAGCCCGTGAACTGTGGAATGCCATATTGGAAGCCCAAATAGAAACAGGTACGCCTTATATGTGCTACAAAGATGCGGTAAATGAAAAATCCAACCAGAAAAATATCGGCGTTATCCGTAGTTCCAATCTTTGTACGGAAATAATGGAGTACACTAATGCCGATGAGGTAGCTGTTTGCAACCTTTCCTCTTTGGCATTGCCCCGCTATGTAACAGAGATTGATTTTGATTTTCAGAAACTGTACGAAGTAACAAAGACTATTACTCGAAACCTCAATAAGGTTATTGATGGCAATTATTATCCAGTACCGGAAACGCAAAACTCCAACTTCAAACATCGACCTATCGGCTTGGGTGTACAAGGTTTGGCGGATGTGTTTTTGTTATTGAGGATGTCTTTTGAAAGTGACGAAGCACGGCAACTGAACAAGGATATTTTTGAAACTATTTATTATGCGGCAATGGAGAGCTCGATGGAACTGGCGAAGGAACAGGGCGCTTATGAAAGTTTCAAAGGTTCGCCACTCTCGGAAGGAAAGTTTCAGTTTGATCTGTGGCATGCGGAACCGTCCGACCGATGGGATTGGGCAGGTTTACGCAAAAACGTAATGGAATTTGGCGTAAGAAATTCTCTATTGCTTGCCCCAATGCCTACGGCTTCCACCTCGCAGATATTAGGGAACAACGAATGTTTTGAGCCTTACACCAGCAATATCTATAACCGGCGTGTGCTTTCGGGTGAATTTGTGGTGGTCAACAAGCACTTACTGAAAGACCTTATCGAATTGAATTTGTGGGATACCACGATGAAAAATAGACTGATTGCCGAAAATGGCTCCGTCCAAAATATTAATGAAATCCCGACGGAATTAAAAGAGCTATACAAAACCGTGTGGGAAATTAAGCAGAAAACCATTATTGATATGGCTGCCGATAGAGGTGCATTTATCTGTCAATCCCAATCACTCAATCTGTTTATGGCAGAACCCAATATGGCAAAATTGACTTCTATGCACTTTCATTCTTGGAAAAGTGGACTGAAAACAGGAATGTATTACCTGCGCACCAAAGCGGCGGCAGATGCCATAAAATTTACCGTAGAAACGGTTCAATCCGTAGAAGAACAACAGACCGCTATTTCGTGTTCATTGGATAATCCCGGCGAGTGTATTGCCTGTGGAAGTTAAATAATTGTATCAATATCAGCACGTTAATACCACAATCCTTAGTTATACATAAATAAATCAAATAAGATATGACAAAACTATTTTTAGTCCGGCACGGACAATCACGATGGAACCTGGAAAACCGTTTTACAGGTTGGCAGGATATAGATATCACAGAACTCGGACAATCGGAAGCTCGACAAGCCGGTCTAGCTTTACGAAATGAACAGATAGATGTAGCTTTCACATCTAAGCTCGTCAGGGCACAGCATACATTGAAAATCATGCTGAACGAAATGGGTAAAACGGAGATGCCTGTTATCATTGACGGGGCATTGAACGAACGAGCTTACGGAATGCTTGAAGGACTGAACAAAGCAGAAACAGCGGAAAAATATGGTACAGAACAGGTGCATCTATGGAGGCGGTCTTTTGATATAGCTCCACCCGGAGGTGAAAGCCTGGAAGATACTTACAACCGTGTGATACCTTATTTTAAGAATTGCATACAACCCCAGTTGCAACAGCATAAAAATATACTCATCGTGGCACACGGCAATAGTTTACGGGCATTGATTATGTATCTCGAACATCTTTCACCGGAAGAAATCCTAAAGCGGGAAATCGCAACAGGAGAACCATTGACTTATGCTTATGATGAACATATGAATGCTGCCAAATGTTGAAAAGAGTATGAAAACTAAAATGCACGTAAAATAATACGTTTAAATGTCAAATATAAAAAAACATTACACCATTCTGTCAATCGCGGATAAGCTTCAGATTCATGAAGTTATATCCAAAAATTCAAATAAGGAAAAATTTGAAGTGTTAGCACGCTATTTAGACAGATTGATACAGTCCGATTTCAATCAACTGCTAAGTATTTTGTACCGCATAGATGTATCGGAAGAAAAAGTCAAAAATGTGCTGTTTGAAAATCAAAATAAAATTCCTGCAGGAGAGCTTATCGCACAGTTACTGATAGAAAGAGAAAACGAAAAAATAAAACTCAGAGCAAAATATAGTAAAAAATGAATCTTATTGACCCAAAAGGAAAAATAATTGCCGTAGATTTTGACGGTACTGTTGTAGAACATAAATATCCCGAAATCGGAGACGAAATGATGTATGCCTTTGCTACGCTAAAAGCATTACAAATCAAAGGTCATAGAATGATATTGTGGACGTACAGGAAAGGGAAAGAATTGCAGGATGCGACTGATTTTTGCAGGAAAAATGGAATGGTATTCTATGCGGTCAATGAAAATTATCATGGAGAAACCGCTGAAGGTGATTTCAGCAGAAAAATTAATGCCGATATTTTTATTGACGACCGTAATGTGGGCGGTTTTTTGGGATGGGATGTTATATGGCAAACACTCCATCCCGAAAGTGGCGATTATGCCCATCAGCTGAAGAATAAAAATGCCCATATCAATTACAAAAAGAAAAAAAAGAGCTGGTTTCGGTTTGGAAGATAGGATAAAAGTAACCAGATATGTGTTTGGTTTGAATCCAAGTCAATTTTCGGATACGTTATCAAATATCAGCCTAATTTAATGCCTATTTCTTTTTGTCAAATAATACGGGAACCTCCTACATCATTATTTTTTATGCAATACGCTGGCTATCCTCAATATCCATACCCAGTTTCGTGTTTAAAAATCATTTTGTCAGGTCATTTATTACTTCTATCTCTTATTTTATTGGTTTACACTTTTTTTATTTGAATAATTGGCATTAAGGACATTCACAATAATCAGTTTTTACAGAGCGAATAAAGCATATTATTGTTTATGATGTTTCATAAGTCTAACATTTTAATTACATTTGTCTAAATATTTGTTTTGTATCATTCTGTGAGTGACATAGAAAAAATTAATTCATATAAAGATGCACAATCACTTACATTCTCTTATTGTTTTAACCGTTGTGTTGCTATTGTTTTCCTGTGGTGAATCCAAAAAGACAGCAACTGGTGAAAAACCCTATATTGTAACTACAACAGGAATGATAGCCGATGTAGTAGAAAATATAGCCGGGGATTCGGCACTGGTAGAGGCCATCATGCACCCCGGTGTGGATCCACATCTGTACAAAGCCAGCCAGGGCGATCTCAAAAAAATAATGGATGCTGATTATATCTTTTACAATGGCTTGCATCTTGAAGGAAAAATGGGCGAAATACTGGAGAAACAGACCAACGTAAAGCCTGTAATTGCTTTGGGTGATTCCATAGTCCGAGGGAAAATAATCAGTGTCTCCGAAAATACGTATGATCCCCATATCTGGTTTAATGTAGCTCTTTGGAAAGAAGCTGCGGAAGTAGCTTTAAGGAGCCTCATAAAGCTCAATCCCCAAAGCACAGCATATTATCAGAAAAATGCTGATAAATACCTGAAAGAACTGGACAGCCTTGACAGTTGGGTGAAAACAGAAATTGCATCCATTCCCGAAAAGCGAAGGGTATTGATTACCGCACACGATGCGTTCAACTATCTCGGAAAGGCTTACGGAATTGATGTAAGGGGATTACAGGGTATTTCAACGATGTCAGAAATCGGTTTGCGTGACGTGACCGATCTGGTCAATTTCATTATCAAAAACGATATTCCAGCAGTATTTGTCGAAAGTTCCGTATCGGACAAATCGCTCAAAGCGGTGGTAGAAGGCGTGAATAACAAAGGAAAAAAAATCTCCATCGGAGGTAATCTTTTTTCAGACGCAATGGGTAAAAAAGGAACACCCGAAGGCACGTATATCGGAATGGTAAAACACAATGTTACGACTATCGTAACCGCACTAAAACAGTAAGCAAATGATTATCCAATCTGAAAATCCTGTATTGGAAGTACACGACCTCACGGTAAGCTACTCCAGTAAACCTGCTCTATGGAGTGTAGATTTCAGCCTGCCCGAAGGAAGTATTACGGGTATCATCGGGCCAAACGGTTCCGGCAAATCCACTTTGCTTAAATCCATAATGGGTTTGATCCCTTTATCGAGTGGCTATGTGAAAATATTTGGCAAAGAACTGGATGATGTTCGCAGCCGAGTGAGTTATGTTCCGCAACGGGAAACCGTGGATTGGGACTTTCCGGTGTCAGCTCTCGATGTGGTACTGATGGGGCGTTATGCTAAAATCGGAATGCTTCGCAGTGTACGTAGTTCGGACAGGAAAATAGCCATGGAATGTCTAGAAAAAGTGGGTATGACCGATTTTGCCAAACGGCAGATTTCACAGCTTTCCGGCGGGCAACAGCAACGTGTTTTTATCGCAAGGGCATTGGCACAGGAAGCCGACTTTTACTTAATGGATGAGCCTTTTGCCGGTGTGGATGCCGCTACCGAAGAAGCCATCATTACGCTCTTACGTGAAATGGCCCGTGCCAAAAAGAATGTCATCGTGGTACATCACGATTTGGATACCATCACCGAATATTTTGATTGGCTCATCATGCTCAATATGCGACTTGTAGCATCTGGTCCGTTAAAGCAGGTTTATATCCCCGAATTGCTCAAAAAAACTTACGGAACCCGCTTGTCGGTATTGGCAGAAGCCGGTGACTTGTTAGCTAAAGATAAATTTTCCAAAAAAGGATAACCATAGATACAATGGACAATTTCATCAACTTTTTTTCATTCAATGACCCCAATATCAAATACGTGGTATGGGGTAGTATCCTGCTTTCGGTAAGTGCTGCCATTGTAGGTTCTTTCATTGTACTAAAGAAAAAATCACTGGTAGGCGATGCGGTTTCCCATTCGGTTTTACCGGGTATTTGTACGGCTTTCCTTTTTACAGGCACTAAAAACACCTCTCTGATGCTTGTCGGAGCTTTCATTTCAGGATGGCTCTCTCTGGTTACGATAGACTACATCACGGCAAAATCAAAAATAAAAAAAGATGCTGCCATCGGGTTGGTGCTTTCGGTATTTTTCGCCCTTGGCATTGTGATGATGACCTATATTCAGCAATCGGGCAATGCCGCACAGAGCGGTATGGACCGTTTTATATTTGGCAAAGCGGCAACACTTGTAGGTAGCGACCTGATAACCTTTTCTATTATTGCTCTGGTGCTGATTGCGGTGACACTGGCATTTTTTAAAGAGTTTACCATTATTGCCTTTGATGAAAATTATGCCGAAGTACTGGGATTGCCTGTTCGAAAATTGGATATGCTACTCACCAGCCTTACCGTATTAGCGGTAGTAACGGGCATTACAGCTGTAGGTGTAGTGCTAATGGCGGCAATGCTTATCACGCCTGCTGCTGCGGCAAGGTACTGGACAGACAACATCAAGCGTATGGTCTGCCTTGCGGCAATATTCGGAGCCGTATCCGGGTTGGCGGGAGCTTATATTTCGTACATCGCTCCGGCAATGCCTACAGGACCTTGGATGGTGGTTGTTTCATCATTGATTGCATTTTTCTCTTTCTTTTTTGCCCCCTTGGGAATTGTTCCCAAAACCATGCAGAGAAACAAAAACAGCCGAAAAATGGTGGATGAAAATATCCTTAAACTATTTTACCAGGTTGGAGAAATAGAGGATGATTTCAATAAAAAAAGAACGGCTAACGAATTGTTGAATTTCCGAAAAATGCAACCTACTCAATTAAAAGCTGGACTGAAAAGGTTGAAAAATCAAAAGCTGCTGGTCAGCGATAACCCCTATTGGCTATTGACACAAAATGGTCTTGAAAAAGCAAAAAAGACAGTCAGGCGGCATCGCTTGTGGGAATTGTATCTGACCAATTATATGGAAATAGCTCCCGACCACGTACACGACAATGCCGAGGAAATGGAGCACTACATTACACCCGAGCTGGAAAAGCAATTGGAAAAATATTTGGATAATCCGGAAACAGATCCCCACGGAACTGTGATACCGAAGTAATAAGAAAGATAAAATGATAGCATTTTGGATTATATTGACCGGAGCACTGGTAGCGATTTCCTGCGGATTGCTGGGCAGTTTTCTTGTACTCCGAAAAATGAGTATGGTAGGTGATGCCATCAGTCACGCAGTGCTTCCGGGTATTGTCATCGCCTTTTTATGGAGCGGTAGCCGCGATACATTACCTATGCTTCTTGGCGCAGGAGCCACAGGCTTATTGGCAACATTTATTATTGAATACCTGCACCGAAAAGCCCGCTTACAGACGGATGCTTCCATCGGGATTGTCTTCACCTTTATGTTTGCGGTGGGTATTATCCTTATCAGCACCTTTGCCGGAAAGATAGATCTTGACCAGGATTGTGTGTTGTATGGAGAATTGGCTTACGTACCTATCAATCTCTGGATACTTCCCGACGGTAAAAGCATCGGTCCCCAACCGGTATATATACTTTCGGTCGTGTTGCTTCTTGTGATACTGTTTATATATTTCGGCTACAAAGAACTGAAGCTAACTTCTTTCGACCCGTCCTTTGCTGCCACCATCGGCATTTCTACCGCATTGTGGCATTACCTGCTGATGGCAGCAGTGTCTTTTACCACCGTCAGTGCTTTTGAATCGGTTGGGGCAATATTGGTCATTACTTTCCTTATTGGTCCACCTGCAACGGCTTATTTGCTGACAGAAGATTTAAAGAGAATGCTTTTCATTACCGTTGGTATTGGTATTCTGGTTTCATTTACTGGCTATTGGCTAGCGTACTGGCTCAATGCTTCCATTGCCGGATGTATGGCATTGATGACGGGCGTAGTTTTTGCGCTAGCTTTCGTGTACACACAATTCGTGTTTAAAAATAAAAAAATGAAATTAGTAACAGGACATACTTTGCCTTCGCAAAAAACAGCGTAGACAGATTTTAAAAATTATAAATAATGGAAAAGATATTTAGGATAATTGGGGTTAATGCTGTTGTATTGATGCTTCTTGCATCCTGTAATTGTAAAGGACAAACAGAAGATAATTAGACAAATGAAAACAATCTATCGGTAACTTCGGTAGAACATTCCAAAACCTGTCCGGGTGTCCGCAATCAAAATTTCTACTACTCGGACAAAAGAAACGGTTTCGGTGACTCTGTTTCATTCAAAGTAAATTACAGCATTGAAAACCGCCGAAGAGCGTAACACACATCATCTCGCCAATTCCCACAACAGGCAGCACATGTATTTCATTCTGGACAAGCACCTTATAAAGCGTTGGACAAAGCCAAAAATGAAGTGAAATTAAAAAAAGATAAGGTTCAACTATTTTTTTGTTTTTTTTCTCACGAGTAACTTTTCGCAGACCTGATTGCTCAACATTTCGTTTTGCTTACCTGTATAACTGACACGCATACTATTGTCGAAAGTTTCTATTTGCAAAATTTTGATATCGGTTCCTAAAGATAACACACGGCTATTGAGAAATTTCAGTAATTCTTCGGAGGAAGGCTGTACGGCCATAAAAGTAACCACATCTCCCGGTCTGCAATCACTTAATTTCAAATAATGATCAGAGGCAATATGACCATCTGTATCCGGTATCGGAGAACCGTGTGGGTCCACTTTAGGATATCCCAATAGTTCGTCCATCTTCTCAAAAAACTCCGGTGCTTGGATGTGTTCGATTTGCTCGGCTATGTTATGGACATTTTCCCAGCCAAATCCCATTTTCTCTACCAGGTACATTTCTGTCAATCTATGTTTGCGTATGATAAGAGCCGCCTGTTTCTTGCCCGCAGCGGTCATTTTAAGCGGTTTATAGCTTTCGTAAACGACGAGTTTCTTTTCAGCAAGCCGTTTCATCATACTATTTACAGTAGGCATTTTAATATCTAGCTGTTTACTGATGTCATTGACGCTGGCCTCACCTTTCAAACTCGTCAAGTTGTATAAAACCTTCAAATAATTTTCTTCTGTCTGTGATATCATAAGGGCAAATTTATAAAATATTAGCCCTATCTAATAACAAAGTTAGAAATTATTTTGTTAGTGTCATCTAACTTATTACTTTTGCAAGACTAAAAATAAAATAAATGATAGTCAAACAATATGAGTTAGTAAAAATTATATTATCGGTCAGACAGTCTCTAATAAGACCATGCCACCAAGCGTACACAGATTTACATTATTAAATAATCATTCAATAACTAAAATATCAATGAAACATTTACTCAGTATAGTCTTTATACTATTCTCTGTCTGTGCAATAGCACAAACAGGTCAGATATCCGGTAAGATATCGGATACACAAGGTGCAACGCTAAAAGCAGCATCGGTGCATATTCGAAAACTAAAGATAGGCGCATCATCTGATGACAGCGGAAATTATGTATTGGAAAAGGTTCCCTATGGATCGTGGGAAGTAGAAGTTAAGTATATTGGCTTCAATATCTACAAAGAGCTCATCACTATCGACAGCGAATCAGTTTCCAAGGATTTTATTCTTGAAGAAAAATCAGATGAATTAGAAGAGGTGGTGATTTCGGGAACGATGAAAGAGGTTTCTAAATTGGAAAGCCCTGTACCTGTAGAAGCTTACACGTCAAAGTTTTTCAAAGCAAATCCTACACCATCCTTATTTGATGCCCTACAGAACATAAATGGAGTACGTCCGCAATTGAACTGTAACGTATGTAATACAGGTGACATCCATATCAACGGATTGGAAGGTCCATATACGATGATATTAATAGATGGTATGCCTATCGTGAGCGGGCTTTCTACCGTATATGGGTTAAGTGGTATTCCACAGGCACTCATCGACCGTGTAGAAATTGTAAAAGGTCCTGCGTCAACACTCTACGGTAGCGAAGCTGTAGGCGGATTAATCAATGTAATCACAAAACGTCCTGGAAACGCACCTCTTCTTTCTGTAGATGCTTTTGGTACAAGTTGGGGAGAAGTAAACACAGACATTGCGGCAAAATTTAATGCGGGAAAAAAGGCGCAATCGCTGGTAGGCGTAAGCTACTTCAATTATAGTAATCCAATTGATAATAATAATGATAATTTCACAGATGTAACACTTCAAAACCGCATATCAGTTTTCAATAAATGGAATTTTGACAGAAAAGACAATCGTATCTTTACATTAGCAGGACGTTATGTGTATGAAGATCGTTGGGGTGGAGAAATGAATTGGGAAAAAAAGTATAGAGGTGGAGATGAAGTGTATGGTGAGAGTATTTATACGAGTCGTTGGGAGCTTTTTGGAACTTACCAGCTACCTGTGAAAGAAAAAATCCTGTTCCAATTTAGTGCCAATGGACATGACCAGAATTCAGTGTATGGTGATGTGCCCTATATGGCTGATCAAAAAATCGGTTTTGGTCAGTTAACGTGGTTCAAAACTTTAGGTAAACACGATTTTCTAACCGGCTTAACTTACCGCTATACTTATTATGATGACAATACACCCGCTACAGCAGACGTAAATGATTTAGATAAAAATAAACCTACACATACAAAGCTACCTGGATTGTTTGTACAGGATGAAATTACTATTAATGACAATAATAAAGTCTTGCTGGGTATGCGATACGATTATAATTCGCTACACGGAAGCATTCTTACGCCCCGTATCAACTACAAATGGAATTCGTCCGACAGAAATAATGTATTACGCTTGAGCTTTGGTAATGGTTACAGGGTAGCTAACGTATTTACGGAAGACCACGCAGCCTTGACCGGATCAAGAGAGGTAATTTTTAATAATGATTTAAACCCCGAAACTTCTTGGAATGGGAATGTGAATTTTGTGAAGAAAATATATGCAGGAAGCACATTTATAGGTTTGGATGCGACAGCTTTCTATACCTATTTCAACAATAAGATTATTGCTGACTATGACACAGACCCTAACAAAATCATTTATGACAATCTCGACGGTCACGCCATATCACAAGGTATTTCATTGAATGTAGATGTTGTATTCCCTTTTGGTTTGAAAATATTGGCTGGCGCAACCGTAATGGATGTTTATAGCAAGGAAGAGGGTGAAAAAACAAGACAATTATTTACGGAGAAATATACAGGTGTATGGAATATTGGGTATACATTTAAAAGCATCGGAGTTACTGTAGATTACACAGGAAACTTGTACGGTCCAATGCGTTTACCATTATTGAGCGATACCGACCCTCGAAGTGAAAAGTCACCTTTGTGGAGTATCCAGAATATACAGTTAACAAAAAAAATAGCAAATAATATAGAAGTATACGGTGGTGTCAAGAACCTATTGAACTGGACACCTCCTGCTAATAGCATTGCGAGAGCTAATGATCCTTTCGATAAAAATGTACAATTTGACGCTAACGGGCAAGCGATGGTAACCCCAGACAATCCTTATGGTCTGACATTTGACCCTGCTTATGTGTATGGTCCAAATCAAGGGATAAGAGGGTTTTTAGGTTTACGTTACAATTTGTTTTAATTTAAAAGGATTGTGAAGAGATTTGAATTAATTATTTTGATGGTTTTGTTATTGGGCAGTATAGTTACTGCCCAAACAAAATCCTATACTATCGAAGATATAGATAGTGTTATGCTCGTTGAAAAAAAACCAATACTCATATTGCTTTCTACCGATTGGTGTAAATACTGCCAGATGCAGAAAAAGCAATTGGAAAAGAATAAAGTGTTTCTGAAACAAACTGACAACTTCTATTATGTCATATTCAATGCTGAACGCAAAGATTCCATTGTATTTCACAATGAATCGTTTCAATATAAGCCAAAAGGATTGTCTTCCGGTATTCACGAACTTGCCCTAGCATTGAACGGATCAGAGAATATTGCCTTTCCCACTTGGATAATGCTGGATAGCAATTATCAGGTAGTTTTAAGGAACAGCGGTATGCTAAGGTCTGTGCAAATACAAGAATTACTTGAAGCTATTGAAAAATTCTGATCAAGCATCTATAAATCAGGGGGACGAATATCACTCACAAATACAAAGTCACCTGTAAAAATCATGATTGGTTTATCTGATTATCATTATTTAAATTTTTCTTTCGATGGTAATGATGCTATTATGAGCTATTGCTCATAATGGTTTTTAACATATTATGTTAGTTTTCAAAACCCGGAAAATTTCTATATGTTTCATCGTAATATTTGTTTTTCATAGATCGATGAGATATCGTTAAAAATTGTTTAATATTCAATTTTTAACTAAGTTTGAAAGAGAGGTCGAAAACAAATTAGGAAGGAGCAATATCATGGGTACTGTCTAGTCCTAGAATAGTTATACACTAATTATAGTGTATGAACAAAATAAAAGCAAAGAAACCCGAACTCAAATCTACTCCTTATTATGACAAATCAGTCATAAAAAAATCGTTATCATTATTAAAGAAAGGTTATTCCAAACGACAAGTTTGCGAAAAATTAAGCGTTGGTGGCCAAGCATTGAGTAAATGGATGATAAAGTATACTGTTCAGGATGTGTGCACTCCAAAATATACTAAATTATCACCTCTCCAGCGTCGTTCTATCGCTCTTCAGATTATGCAAGGTACGCTAAGCATTTCAGAAGCTAACGAGATTTACAATATCCACGGTCATGATACCATTGCAAAATGGGTTAGATTACTTAAGAAAGAAAATGTCGATATTAGCATTTTAAAAGCTGATGTCGTGGAAGATGAAGATTTGTGTAAGGTAAATGATAGTGAACTAGAAGCATTAAAAGCTGCTTTATCTGCCGCTCAATTAAAAATTACTGCCTTAAACACTTTGATCGATGTTGCCGAAGAACAGTTAAATATTAATATCCGAAAAAAGTCTGGTGCCAAGCAGTCTTAGTCCTGCAGAACTTATTTCCAAAAATAGGGATAGGTAATTTATGCAAACTGTTTGGCAAGAGTCGTCATGCTTATTATGATCACCTTTGGCGCTCACGTGCGTCTAATTTTGTAGATGATATTATTTTACAGGAGGTTTTGAAGATACGTGAATATTTACCACGAGTAGGTGTACGCAAGCTTCATTTCATGTTGTCACCTATTTTAGCTTCTCATAATATAGAAGTTGGCCGAGATTATTTATTCGATTTGATCGGTTCGCATGGTCTCTTAGTTCGCACGCGACGGCGTAACGTGAAGACAACGAACTCTCGTCATCATCTACGCAAATATCCCAATATCATAAAAGAGTTAGTAATTAGTCGGCCAGAAGAGTTGTGGGTTAGTGATATTACCTATATTAGGCTTATAGATAAATGGGGATACCTTAGTCTTGTTACTGATGCTTATTCTCGAAAAATCATGGGCTATTGCTTTCGTGAGGATATGACTACGATAGGTTGTGTGAGAGCCCTTGAAATGGCAGTGAACAATAGAGAATGGATAGATTTACCTCTTATCCATCATTCTGACCGAGGAACTCAGTATTGTAGTACATTATATGTAGAACAGTTAAGATCCAATAAAATAGCTGTTAGTATGACTGAAAATGGAAGTCCTTACGAAAATGCATTGGCAGAACGTGTTAATGGGATACTAAAAAATGAATTTGAATTTTATACCAAAAAACTATCATTTCCCGAGATGTGCTTATATATTGATAAGAGCATTGATTCATATAATAATATTAGACCTCATAGCAGCTGTGATTATCTCACACCATCTGAAGCTCATCGCCAGAATGTGGCATTGAGGAAAAGATGGAAAGCATATTCTAAAAATTACGACGTTACCGAAAAAGAACTTATGGAATTGACAAATGAAGAAGATTTACATTCTTCGAGTGAAATTATTACATTTGACGAATATGCTGTATAGCTTATTTCGGATTAATGTCGAAAGTTGTATAGTTAAAACCAGGATTTATTAAATAAACTGTATAGCTATTTTAGGACGGGTCATACTCAAGAATATTTATTGGATAAGGCAAAAAAAGAAGGCATTGCAAAGGGACGTTTAGAAGAACGAGCTAAGCTTAAGGTAGAAAAACAGAAAGCTGAGCATGAAAAAGCGATTGCCGTTGCATTAGAGTTTAAGAGAATGGGTCTACCATTAGCCGATATTGCTAAGGGAACAGGTCTTTCAATCGAAGAGATTGAAAAATTATAAATGATTTATTAGCATAAAATATACAGAGCCGAATGGGATGACCATTCGGATTTGTCTGTTATAGGTCAATCTGCTTTACCTTCATAAGTAATCACCTTATCCCTCACTTGCATATCCATCAGCAGGTTTAGGTAATAAACCTATCATTGGACGCTCGCCTTTTTTTAATGTTATCAGGTTATGAGGTGAGTAAGTTAGACTGATCATTACTGCGTTACTCGTCACTGTGTTACTTGGTTAAAGTTAGAACTAAAGTCTGCGAAAAATCTATGATGCCGATAAAAATCAAATCTTAATCATCTTGCACTATTTGAAAAGTTGACTGGTTTTCTTTTACAGTATCATCTTCTATTTTTATAACGCATCCTGTAGGCTTTAAATCGAAAATTTATATTTTTAACCAGGTTGATCAGGTATTTAATAGCGCGGTAACAACCATACCCTATCAAGGCCAGTATTAAAAGCGTTATAGTATAATCCATCCATTTAGGTAAGGAGTTTCTTAACACAAAATAGCCCATTAACATTAGATATCCAGCGATGTAGCATAATATTTGAAAACCTTTTTTCCAACCGAGCCAAACGGATAGGTATAGGTAGCTGCTTATTATCCCTACACATGGTAGTATATATACAAGGTTGGTGCCCTGTAGCTTCGGTTCGTATAGTGCATAAAATAACCTGCCGATAATAATGATGATTGCTAAGTTTAAAAGTATTTTAAAGATCCAACGGATATCAATGATAAACATAACTCCTTATTTTAAATGTTGTGTATTTGATTTGTCTTATTATTAATGTTATCAATTGCTGTAAAAAATGGCACTAATTCAGGATCTATCCATTCGATTAAGTGATAAAGAATTTGTTTGATATCTGTAGCCTCTGTGCAGTCGATATGTTGTCCATTGAAACAAATGGGTTCACAGTGATTGACTCTATTTCTGAAATCTTTGATTTTTTCTAATTTAGCATGTATACTAGCTCGGTTTTCATATGTCGGTTTATAAGGGAAGATTTGTATTGGTTTTCCGTTCAACAAAGAATAATGATGTGGTAGAAATAAGGCTATCCAGAAACCAAATGTTTGATCTGCTAATAGCTTACCATTAGTAATGGTTATATTTCTTCTGTTGAACTTACGTTCAGATTTTATAATACATTCTTTTAGATAATAACGTGATTGCCCAAGAGAGGGATTGCTCATGAACGCATTTTTCTGATTAATAATCCAATCTGGATCAATGAAATGTGCCGCTAGGATGTTACTTAAGGAATTACGAAGGATTTCTTCAAATTGGGTCAATAATGGATGAAATGCTTGTGCCAATCTAATATTTGCATTATAAAGTCTCTTTGCTTTTTCTGCTTGATTATGGGTAGCATGCAAATACCTATTGTATCTTGATCGGGAAAGATATTTATGCCTAAGATTTATTTTCATTTTGGTAATTGGTTTAAGAATTACTATATTTGCATTGTAAGACTTGGTCAAGCCTCTTTCATTTCTGAAATGTAACCAAGTATAAGATATAAAGGGATTCTGTAAGGGTCCCTTTTTTTATTGTCTTATTAATTCGACAATCATTGCTCTTTATGTTGTGAGTTTTTTTCTAACACAAGTTTTATGCTCACCTTTAATTTGTACTTTCATCTCTATCACCTGGCTTAGGTTGTAGTCCAATTATAGTACGCTTACCGTTTTTATTGTTATCAGGTTATGAGGTGAGTAAATTAGACTGATCGTTACTGCGTTACTCGTCACTGTATTACTTGGTCAAAGTTAGGTTGATCGTTTCTACGTTACTCGTCACTGTGTTACTTGTTTAAAGTTAGACTGATTGTTACTGCGTTACTCGTCACTGTGTTAGTTCCTTAGTCTGCTCTTCATCTCCATCAGCTGGCTTAGCTAATAACCCTATCATTGGACGCTCATCGTTTTTTAATGTTATCAGGTTATGGGGTGAGTATGTTAGACTGGTTAGTTACTCATTTACTTGTCACTGTGTTACTTGGTTAAAGTTAGAACCTAAAGTCTGCGGATAATCCATGATGCCAATAAAGAACAAGACTTATCCATCGTGAGTTATTCGAAGTAGTGAATCTGTTTTGATATAAAACTTAGTGTTTTTGCTAATTTTTATAGCGATATATGGATTTTATTTTTTACTTTTATGCTGATAACCAATTATATACCGTTATGAGTCATTCATCCAGTCGTGTCGATGATCTGCTGTGGAAATCTATTTTAGAGCAGACCTTTGCACATTTTTTACGATTTTTCTTTTCAGATGCTGATGATGTTTTTGATCTGAGCAAACCCTTTGATTATTTGGATAAGGAGTTTGAGACCTTGTTTCCACCCGAGCCCAATGGTAAGGGCGTTCGTTTTGTAGATAAATTGGTCAAGGTGTATCTTAAAGACGGAGGCGAACAATTTATATTGTGCCATATTGAGATACAGTCCAGTAAAGGTAAGGGAGATTTAGCGAATCGTATGTTCCAATATTTTTATAAAGTATCGGATAAGTATCAAGTTCCTGTCACCGCTATCGCTATTTTGGCAGATGGCAACAGTAATTATCGACCGTCATTTTATATGTACAAATTTATGGGTACCAGTTTGCGCTATGATTTTAATAGTTATAAGATTCTGGATCAAGATGAATCCTTATTACGTGCCAATGGCAATCCATTTTCTGTTGTGGTATTGACGACATTATTGGCTATCGTTAATAAGAATATCAGTGATGAAGCCTTGAAAGACATCAAACATGATCTTTATGAGGAGATGATGAAACGTAAAATGGATAAGAAAACACGTCAAGGTCTCTATGATTTTTTAGCATATTATGTTAGTTTTCAAAATCCAGAAAATTTCTATACGTTTCATCGTAATATTTGTTTTTCATAGGTCGATGAGATATCGTTAAAAATTGTTTAATATTCAATTTTTAACTAAGTTTGAAAGAGAGGTCGAAAACAAATTAGGAAGGAGCAATATTATGGGCACTCAAGAATATTTATTGGATAAGGCGGAAAAGAAAGGCATTGCTGCGGGTCTAGAAGAACGCGCTAAGATTATTGCTGAAAAGAAAAGGATTGCAGAGGAAAAGCATACATTAGAATTGAAACTTCAAACGATATTGGATGAAGCTCATGAACAAGCATGCGAGTCTGCTCGTAAAATGCTTGCTAGAGGTATCGGAAAAGAAGAGGTTAGTGATATTTTAGGTCTTTCTATCGAAGAAATTGAAAAACTATAAATAATTTATTACCATAAAATATACAGAGCCGATTGGATGACCATTCGGCTCTGTATGTTATTGGTCAATATGCTTTACTATCATCAGTAATCAGCAATCATCTTATCCCTCACTTTCACCTCCATCAGCAGGCTTAGGTAATCCTATTATAGGACGCTCGCCATTTTTTAATGTTATTAGGTTATTAGGTGAGTAAGTTAAACTGATCGTTACTGCGTTACTTGTCACTGTGTTACTTGTTTAAACCTAAAGTCTGCGGATAATCCATGATGCCGATAAATAACAAAGCTTATGTATCATGATTAATCGAAAACTTGGCTTGGTATTATTGATGATTATTTAATTTCTATTACCTTCTTTTCTGTAAATTTAGTCCTTAGTCCTTCACAATTTTCATTTTATTATCTTTAAAATATCCTTGAAGTACTAGTTCAGCAAAAATTTTAGCATCCTCTTTACGTGAAAATCTTGCGATGAATTTCTGTTCATTTAAGCTCGTGTTGACAACGAGATATTCAAAATTCAGTAATTCATTCGAGGATGGTTCTTTACAAATAAATACTGTGATTTCATTTAGTTCGTCCTGCGTTAATTCAGTATAAGGTTTATTAAATTCTTTTATTGACTCTTCTTCCTTGTGTCGATTTATTGTTCGATAATTTTCAATAAAATCCCAAATTGATTTTTGTAGGATAGGATTATATATTTTTTTTGTTTTACCATCTTTTTCTTCTTCTATATATAAGGGTAAATTTAAATCCTTAGTTAAGCGTCTGTATTCAATATTAATAGCATCTATTAGACCAGTGGTTTTTCGTTTTGAATTTTTTATCAGGTCAAAATTATCGATTTCGATTATTGAGGCTATTTTATCTATATCTTCTAAATTAGGTTGTGTAAGGTTACTGTTCCAATTTGATAAGGTACCTTTATGTATATTAAGACAAAGTCCTAATAGTCTTGATGACAAACCAGAGTTTGTTAGAACTTCTTTTAAGTAATTAAAAATATTCCCTTTATTTTCTTCTGGCATAATTTACATTTGTTTTAAAAAATAGTTCACATTTAATTGTGAACTTTGATATTATATTATTATATTTGTCTAACAATCAGTTATTCTGATTGGAGTCTCGTAAATAGAAACGACCAAAATTTACGAACACGGGACGGTAGGGTTTGCTAACCCCCATACTTTTTGTACTTTTACAATTAGAAGGGGAAGCCTCCCTGCTTGAAACTGTGTTCAAAGCGCTTGGTCGTGCTATATTTACAGTAGATAGTGGTGAGGCTTCCTTTTTATATAGAACCTTCACTACCTTCCGCACGAGACTTATTTTCATTAACCAAATTGTGTAACCAAATAAATGATGAAAAGAAAAAAGTCCAAAAATCCACCCATGTTTCAGCTGATCCAGGATCGTGCTGTGCATAGCGCTATTAATGCGTTGAATAAAAACAAGATCCGACAACCGGAATAACTTGTATACATTAAAAAACCAAAAGGGCCCATCTACCGATGTAGGACGATGAAAGAAGGCAATAAATTTATAGCCATTTTGATAGTCTTACCCTTGCAGGTTTTACCGATTCGTGTTAGCATTATCTTGTCATAAGCATTTGATTTTTTGTTTCTTTTACTTTCGCACTTTAAAAGTAATGAATAATTTTTGCAAAACAATGATTTCGCTTTATCTATGTATAGTTTATCTATATATAATCGAATCGGTTTTTTTCGAATATCATAAAATGCAATCGCGAAGACCAATTATTAATACGTGATGAAGACATAAAATTGCATTTTTCCCATCTTATTTTATAACTGTTAGGCCGTGAAAACGGGTTGTGGATTTCTAGAGTCCGGATACCTTTTCTTTGCCTAATGTAAACGAATTAAAATAATGCAAAATTCTTGTAATAGGGAGAGCTATGCGCTATCCCCAGGGGAAGAAGTGTCTTCGTTATTGAGTGAAAATTGTGTTTCAATTATCAAAAAACCAATTATGATAACAGATTTACCAATGCGGAATTTTAAGCTGCCAACCCTAGATCCGCTCAAAAGGTTGTATTCGGGTGATGCTACTTGTATCGTAAATACACGGCCTAAGGAGCGCTACTATTCGTATCTGACTCCATCGAAGGCAGGGGACAGTTCTTATACGGCAGTGGTGCGTGATGATGGCCAAGATGTACTCCGGATATCGTTGGCTCACATGGCTATTTACGAATGTTACCTGTTTGCGTTAGGCTTGCCGTTAAGCTTTCCTGCCGAGCAGATCATCGTACATGGTGATGATAAGGCTGTGTTTATACCAGCAAGGGCTAACGGTGTTCGTACGAAGCCGTCTGAAATACAGCGGTATGATTATGAGCTTACCGTACCGGCCGATACCGAAAGGGAGGAATACCGTCAGCGGATATTGAACGACCTGAACGAGCACTTTCAGTTGGAAGTGCGGGTCGAGAAGCTTTCCATCGTAAAAGACAGCAGGCAGATATTGACCAAAGACGGAACATCCGTCGAACTCATCTGGCAAGAACAGCCGATGATGATCATGAAAAGTAAACTAAATGTAACCACAGACTCGGTCAAGAACAGACTAGCTGTAGAAGTTTAAAAAAAGATAAAGTTTTACTGTTTATAAATCCCCCTTCAGCCGAGGGTAAAATGACTTTTGTGAAGGAGTCACCCTCGGACTGAATTAAGGGTAGGGGAGCTTTATGCCTAAAAATTAGAAATTATGAAATATCCATGTAGCACAGACTTCACAAATGCGAATGAATGTCATTTGGATATTCCATATGACAGATGAAAAATAAAATTATATCACATATGAATAAATATAAAATATATATAAGTAGCGTCTGGAAACAGATTCAGAAGCTATTTAAGCCCAGCGGAGAAGGGTTTCTGTTGGTCAGTAAAGTGTTAGTGGTGGTTTTGATGGTAATCTGTTATGGCGAGAGTAGGGGGCAGGAGTTAAAAGAAGAAAGGGAAATAAGGGACAAAGAAAAGGATCACGAAAGTCAAGTTATGTTGGGCTTTAGAGTTCCGGATGATTTCTGGACACATGAGTTTACTATTCTTGAAAATGGAGCTTATAAGAAAGAAACTCTAATGAAATACAGGGGGAAACCTTTGATATTGGATTTTTGGGCGACCTGGTGCACATCGTGTATGGCTAACTTTCCAAAATTGGATCATTTTAGAGAAGTTTATGGCGACAACATGAGTTTTCTACTCGTAAATAGTTATGATACTGACACGTCAAAAGTCGCTGGAGTATTTGAGGAAGGTAACGTAAAAATACCCTCGATTGTCCTTGATGGATTTCTAAAGCAATTATTTCCTCATCAAGCTGTGCCAATTTATGTTTGGATAGATGATTTTGGTAGACTAGGTGCTATTTCTACTTCTGATTTTGTCAATGATAATCAAATCAGGGTTTTGCTCGATAGAATGAAAGGAGAGAGACGATGAGATTTTTATTTGTTTTTTTATTCTTGATGATTAATTATGTTGTCCAAGCACAGCAGTTCTTGAAAGGAAAAGTGCAAGATGAAGTTGGCAAACCAGTAGCTGAGGTGATGATTAAGGGAAGTAAAGGTGTGGTGCTAGGTAAAACAGATATTGCGGGTCATTTTAACATCCAAGTTCCTCTGTTACCAATTGAGATCAAAAGTAGTAAAATAGGGTATTTTACATACTCAGCAGAAATCATAGATACAGCTTTCATAACGATTATACTCAAGATAGAAACTATCCAACTGGAAGAGGCTATTGTCTATAACGATGGTTTTCAAAAGTTACCGAGAGAAAGAGCTACGGGTTCTTTTGAACAATTGGGAGGAAATCTACTGAAAAGAAGAGTATCATCTACGATATTGGGACAACTGGAGGGCTTGGCTACGGGATTGCAGTTTGATAATAGGACGAAAAGTGCGCAATTAAACATTCGTGGCCTAAACTCTTTTTCTGCAGGGAATGTTCAACCATTAATTGTTGTAGATAATTTTCCTTTTGAGGGTTCGATAGATCAGATTAATCCTAACGATGTAGCATCTGTTACCCTATTGAAGGATGCTGCGGCAACTTCGATATGGGGGGCTCGTGCTGGTAATGGGGTTATTGTAATTACAATGAAAAAAGCTAACGATAAATCCAAGATCAACTTTTCTTCCAATTGGACTTTGCAAGCTCCGGAAGATCTGTATTATGATCCTATAATAAGCTCGAATGATTTCATAGACCTTGAACTTTTCCTTTTTGAAAAAGGACATTTTGATAATTTTTTCACCAATCCATTGACCTTGCGAAAAAGAGTATTGTCTCCCGTAGTGGATCTTCTGCAAAAGGTTAAGTTGGATGAAATGAAGGAAGATGAAGCAAATAGAAAAATAGACCTTTGGAGAAGTCTTGACTTCCGAAAGGATAGGGAGAAATTTTATCAACAGGCAACTCTTCAGCAATATTATGTAAGGATTAATGGTGGAAATGCTCGCTCTGATCATAGTTTGTCTATAGGATGGGATAGAAAAATCGGTAATGAATTAAAAAGGAATTCAGATAGAATTTCATTAAGACAGAACAATCTTTTCAAAATAACTGATAGATTTCAAGTAAATGCAGATTTATCCTATACTTTGAGCATGGATAACGCATCAGCAGGGATAAGTAATTATTTCTATTATCCTTATACGCAGCTTTTCGATAATAACGGGGACTCTAATATAGTTCCCTATATGCTGAATCAAAATTATGTAAATGAAATAAAGAGCAAAGGAATAATGGATTGGACGTTTGACCCATACGCTGATTTGAATAGGAGCCAGACAAAAAATAACTTAGACCATTTCGGAGCTAATTTTACAGCACGGTACAGCCTGCTAGATGGCCTAAATGTACAACTTGTGTATGGAGTTGAAGGGCAGAGCGGTCGAAACACTTCTTTTTATGAAGAGTCTAGTTTTTTTGCTAAGAATTTGATCAATCAGTTTTTAGAGGTAGCTGATGACGGTCAGGTTAAATACATATTACCCAAAGGGTCTATACAAGATCGGTCTTTTAGTTCATTGATAAGCCACAGAGTTCGTAGTCAGTTAGATTATACCACCACTTGGTATAAAGATCACCAGTTTAATATAATCCTAGGTACTGAGCTGAGCCATCGGAAAAACGTGGGTAACTCATACCGTAATTATGGCGTAGATAAAGATGTCTTGACAATGCAGAAAGTAGATTACGTTAATGCTTATGCTACTTACGATAATCTTTATGGCAATAACTATATACCGTTTTATGGAAATAATTCACAGAATGTGCAGCGGTTTCTGTCTGTATTTGCTAACGCAGCTTATACTTATAGGGAAAGGTATACTTTAACTGGATCTATGCGCAAAGATGGAAGCAATATGTTTGGAGCCGTAACAAATGAAAAATGGAATCCCTTGTGGTCCGTTGGATTGGCTTGGAACCTATCTAAGGAAGACTTTATGAAAGACTTTTTATGGTTAAACAATCTTAGGATTCGAAGTACATATGGCACGAGTGGAAACATTGGCGGTGGTGCCAATCGGGATCCGATTATGACTTATTCGGGAACGGCACAATATACGAATTACCAATATGGTTTAATTAATGTTCCGCCGAACCCATACTTGAAATGGGAGGAAGTAAGGACATTTAATAACGGGATTGATTTTTCTATCCTTCAGAAACGTATATCAGGATCTTTTGAATGGTATAATAAGAAATCAATTGACTTGATCGCACCGGATCAGATTGATCCGACTACAGGGTTTGGAAATGCTTATCGTAATATTGGTAAGATCAGTGGAAAAGGGATAGATACTAAATTGGATATCTCCGCTCCGCGACAAAGTCCATTTCAATGGAATGCAACACTCGGTTTTTCCTATACAAAAAGTGTAGTGACGTATTATAAAGGAACTATCAATTCAACGATGAATTATGCAGAAAGTGGACCACAAATTTTAAATCCAATTTTGCAAAAAGAATTGTATCCATTATTTGCTTATCGTTTTGCAGGTCTTGATCCTGAAAATGGAGATCCGCGAGGTTATTACAAGGGAGAAGTATCTAAAGATTATCAAAAAATACTGAATGACTCATTGAAAAATCTGCATTACTATGGATCGGCCTTACCAAGTCATTATGGTTTCTTTAGGGGAATGGTAGGCTGGAAACGTTTCCAGTTTACTTTTTCCATTAATTATAAATTTGGGCATTATTTTAGAAAATCAACAATTGGATATGCAGGTTTGTTTAATGGATCGGCAGGGCATGGAGATTATTATGATAGGTGGCAAAACCCTGGTGATGAGCTATGGACCGAGGTACCTTCAATGCTTTATCCAGCAAATGGTAATCGAGATAATTTCTATAAGTATTCTGAAGCAAATGTGCTGAAAGGAGATATAATTAGATTACAGGATATTCGGTTAACGTATATATTTCCAAAATTCCCTTTACAATTCCATGCTGGGATTAATAACGTCGGAATCTTATGGCGCGCAAATAGAAAGGGTTTGGATCCAGACTATTTTAGTACACCTCCAAGTAGAATTTATTCTTTTGGTATCAATGTAAATCTTTAAACTAAGAATTATGTATCTTTTTAAAAATATTAAAGTAATAGGGTTTCTGTGTTTTATATATATGTTGACCTTGACATCTTGTAATAAATTTTTGGATGAAAAAAGTGAAAGTTCTTTCGTCATACCCAATTATTTGAAAGATTTACAAGCATTGTTAGACAATAATTATACAATAAATACTAATCTTGGTCCGGGCTTACTTGAAATGAACACGGATGATTTTTATGTGACTTCTACGGTGTTTAACGGTCTTACTGAATTTGAAAAAGGATTGTATAGATGGGACAAGGATGTACAATTCCTGCCTAGAAATACCAATTTTTTTTGGAAAAATCCTTTTTTAGCAATCTTCTACTCAAACACAGTTTTGGATAGGTTAGAAAAAATAGAAAGAAAAGATGATATTAATTACGATTATATCAAAGGTTCGGCATTGTTTTATCGTGCATATGCCTACTATCAAATGGCTCAGGTTTATTGTACAGATTACAGAAAACATGATCCAGTGCACAATAATAGTAATCTTGGAATGCCATTGAGGTTAACATCCAATTTTGAAGAAAAATCGGTGCGTTCTACTTTATCCGATACTTATTCGCAGATATTGACGGATCTTGAGCAAGCTTTACTTCTACTTCCTAAGCAGGTTGAATTTGTAACTAGACCTTCTAAAACAGCTGCACTTGCTATGTTAGCACGAGTTAACCTTTCGATGGAAAATTATGATAAAGCATTAACATACGCAGATGAGACCCTTTTAATTAAAAAAGATTTGATGGATTATAAGCAGGTAGATTCGAAAAGCACTACGCCATTTGAGATAATGAATAGTGAAACTATATTTTTAGCCTATAATACTGACCTATGGATTTTGGATCCTGAAAGTGCCAATGTTGACTCGATGCTGTATATGATGTATGATGATTTAGACTTAAGAAAATCTGTTTTTTATTATAAGAAAACCGATGGATCTATAGGGTTTAAAGGGAATTATGCAGGATTTTATAATTCGAGTTTTTTTTGTGGTTTAGCAGTGGACGAAATATATTTAATAAAAGCGGAATGCTTAGCGCGTTCGAATCAGTTGGGTCAAGCAAAGTTAGTCTTAAAAGATTTATTGGATAAGCGATTTTCTGTGGAATTTTTGTTGCCTAAAGCTGTTGAGAATCAGGATGATTTATTGACGTATATTCTGCAAGAAAGACGAAAGGAATTAGTTTTTAGAGGACTTAGGCATACAGATCTCAAGAGATTAAATAAAGATGAAAGATTTAAAAAATTATTGGTACGTAAATTAATAGTAGAAGGGGAAGAAAAAACTTACATGCTTTCTCCAAATGATTTAAGATATGAAGTTATGATCCCGCAGGATGTAATTCAAATAACGGGAATGGTACAAAATCCTTGATAATGTAAATATGAACTCAAGGAAAAGCTCCAAATTGGTTATTTTTGGAGCTTTTCTTATTAAGGATGTTTATTCTTACTCTGAACGGAATGATTTGACCGTTTCATTTGGATTTCCCGTGGTCAAGGCATCATTAATTCGTTGTGATATAGTTTGGCTTGGTGCACCAGGTAACGTAACCATAGCTGTGAGATCTGGTTGACCCGAGCTACCATTTTCAGGAGCCTCAAGATTACATATGGTCGCTTTTTTACCATCACATGAGGAGCTACTTCCTAGAGAATATTGAGTCGGATCTGCTAGATCGTTGTTTGCGGGATTGGTTGCCCCATTAAAATGCCACTGTGGAGTGGCTAGAGTTTTTTCTACAACTTTCACTTCCCCTTTTTTCGCTAGGGCATTTGCACCTAATACCATTCCTAATACCAAGGCGCACACACTAGTTGCGCCTATGATTTTTTTTACTAATTTGTTCATTTTTTTAGTTTTATTGTAATTGATTTTTATCCGTTTATTTATCCTCCTGGATCAGTATCGGAGTTTTCTATGTAGAGACCAATCCGCTTCCTAGAAGCAAATTGATCGTATCGATCGTGAAGCATGCATATCTTTTGTTTTTATCTATATCAAAGTTAATGCAGCCTCGGCCCCGTGGAAAGGGTTATAGTTGGGATAATGCAGGTTTTAATTGGGATAATTCAGGTTTTAGTTGGACTAAAAGTTTTTCCTCAGGTATTCTTCGCTGATGCACAGGTAGCTCGCGATATCTTTTCGGGCCATATAGGGCAATACATCGCGGTGGTTTGCCTTGAAAATCGTTATACGCGATTTTTTGTCCCGTTTGAGGAGATGAAGGCGGTCTGCGTCCTCTTCGCTGGATTTTTGTAATAATTGGTCATAAAGGACCAAGGTATGAGGGTATCGGGCCAGGATATGATAAAGATCTTTGCGGTCTAAAAGTAACAACTGGCAAAAGGTGAGGGTGTATAATTGCGCATAATTACGTGTAATCGGTATGAATATAAGCTGATTGGACTTAACGATACGATTGGTCTCCTGCTCTTCTTGCTCCATGATGATACCGGAGTGAACAAAATAGATGTCGCCTTGCGATTTTACGATACGCTCGTTTTTATGGTATATAACCTTTTGTAAGCGATTGGTCAAATAAGCCCACTCTTCTGTAGTAAGCCCTCCAAAAGGCATCAATAGCTGATGTAGATGTAATAGAGACTCTTTCATAATAGGGTGGCTTTTTACAAGAAAAATTCACCTATAATAATAAATAAGATTTTGGTTCTGCAAAATATTTCTGAATAGGCTTTTTTACATGCTGAACCTATGCTTTTGGATAGGTCAACTGTTTTATGCTGTGTTTATTTGGCAGAGGCCCCCATGCTGAATCTATTGGGAAATAATTTCTCGAAATGTGGATAGGAAAGCGATTTTAGATGCATGATCAATGTAGGGGCCCAGAATAAACAGTTATCGGCGCCAGATAACTGATGGTATTATTCATTAAATAAAATATTATGAAAAGAGACAAATCATTAATCGTTGAGATTAAACAATTGCCTGAAGAAGTTGGCCAATCTTTTGCCGATCTGAAATGCGAATTTGAACTATTGATAGGGGAAAAGAAAAGTGATATTATTTGGTTGTAAGGTATGTATAGGCTGTCTTTGGTAAAGACAGCCTTTACTTGCTTATCTCAATTTCTCGCTATGAATATAATAAACAATCGTTTTGACAACGGTGATCTTTCTTTTAAAATCCGAGATTTTTCGCATTATGTGACCAATGTTTATGGGGCTCTGCCCGAATTGGACGTTATGCATTGCTACTTGATGATGAAGGCTAATGAACTGCTCCATAGAAGTACATTAGCAGATAATGAGGTCTATGGGCTGCTGGGTGCGATTCAGGAGTTATCTGCCTGGCCTGAAATGCAGCGGAAGGGATGTGTTTGGTTTTCGTTCCATATCGGGCCTTACCACCTATTGGCGCAGCTACTGGCCAAATTAAATCTGCCTTTATATGTTCTCGTGAGTAAACAGGTATATGAAGATTACCACCATCAAATGCTTACTACCAAAGTAACTGAACACATTTGTTTGATCAATGTAGAGGACAATCGGTCGATATGGCGTATTCAATATGCAATGAAAAAGGGTATACAGATATTGGTCTATCTGGATGGTAATATGGGTGCTGGGCCCAAGTTGAAGCATGGTATTTATATGCCTTTGGGCGATAGATGGTGGTACCTGAGTACGGTGCTGGCAAAATTGGCGCAAAAACATGATGTTCTGGTGGTGTCGATCTGGCTGATGGTTGATGATGAGCGGAAGATACAGCTGAAGCTGGGAGTGCCACAGACCGTGTTGGATGAAAGGGTATTTATTAAAAATTGTTTTTTACAATTCTATCGGGATTTGCTCCGATACCCCGAGCAATGGAAAGGTTGGCTGTTTGCACATCATGATTTCATGTGTCCTAAATCAATATCGGCAGGTTCAGGAAAATCTTGGTGCTTTCCACGTTTTTTACCTTACCCTGTAAATGATAAATACTTTTTATTGGAACGGTCTACGGGTCTTTTTTATGAGACGAATGCCGAGCGCTATCGACATGTATGTAAAGGAATGGAAATGGAGTTAAGTGCTTCAATTTTGGATTAAAAATAAAAAGAAGTATATTAACGATTCGTTAAGTAATTTGCTTACAATCATACTGACCAGCATGATCCCTTTTAATATGACTGAAAAACAGCTTGTTTATCGTTTGCCCTGGTACTATATCATCTGCATCATCCTTTTATATGGTTTTATGTTATATCAGGTGAACCGGTCCAGCTTTGTTCATTTGTCATTTACGCAATTGTTCTGCATCATGATCGCTTATAGTACGGTTTTTTTAGCGGTACGTTGGTTTATGGTCGACCGTCATGGATACTTCAGTCCCACCTTGCGGGTATTGCGCTACATCTTTTATCTGTATCTCCTGTATTATTTAGTTGTTGTCCTATTGCTGTTTTTATTGCCTAGGCATTGGACACATGTGATTTATAAAGCACATTTGGACATCTCCTTATGGCAGGTGGCTCTAGGCTTAGGTGTCTTCTTTTTTCGTTACAGTGTTTATGCTTGTCTACTCGTCTTGTTTGAATCGCGTATGAGTGCCTGTGTATGGTTGGGCAAACGGTTGCTGCTTCTTAAAAAACTGCAGATCCGAAATAAACGGTATCGAAGCGATGCCTCAGATGTGCAGGTGCGCGCATTGATCCGAGAGGAGGTGGGTCATCTGTTGCGCAATTTGCTGCAGCAGGTATACGCTTGGAACAGTTTTGTTTCTCATAGTGCTAGACAGCATGTGGATCATCTGCTCCATTATATATTACATGGCCTGTCGGAAGAGCAGACGCAGTTTGTGGCGCTACGGATAGAAGTCGAAGCAGTAAAGCGGCTCAATCTCATCTATCCTGATAAGCGGGTCGATATCCGCTTGCCTGATAATCTTGAAGGCCATCTGGTGCCGCGTTTTATGCTGGTGTCGCTTATCCAGAACTGTCAAAAGCATGCGTTCCATGACGGATCGGCTGCCATGGAGGTGCAATTGCAACGATATGGGATGTATATACAGGTGACGAATAGCGTGGCGGAGTGCGGAAATTGGGACATAGGTCCTGCGGGTACAGGAATGCAACGGCTGTGTAAAATAGTCCATCATTATTATGCTGAAGCAGCAGAGATTGTTGCTCATGCTGTTGAAGATAGATATTTGCTATCTATCAGGATTGACTATAGAAAACAAATCCAAATAATATGACGAAAAAAATTAGAGTTGCAATAATCGATGATGATCAAACGGCAATCGATTTTTTGACTGAATATGTTTCCAAGACGGCTGGTTTGGTCAAAGCTTTTGATGAACTCGATCCTAATAAAGGATTGGCCAAATTGATGAATGGATCTGTAGATCTGCTGATCGTGGATATGGAAATGAATGCTTTAAGCGGTATGGAACTGATTGCGCAGATCAAAGAACTACAGCGACCAAGCCGCAAATCGCGTTTTGGTATGCAGGTTATCATCTGCTCGGGGCACGATCAATATGCTGCTTCTAGTTATCAATACGATGTAACCGATTATTTGCCCAAACCATTGGCATACGGACGGTTTGTTGAGGCGATAGATTGTATTTTGTGGTTTGCCAATGATGTTCAGGTGGTGGTGGGAAAACCAATGTCCTATGTGCTGGAATGGCTACCTCGGGAGCATTTCATGCAATGCCACCGATCGTATGTAATCAATACCAATTATGTGATGGATATCTTTGAAAAGGAAATAACTATGCGGTACTTGTCTCAAAAAGTAGCGGTCGGTGATCGAAGAAATTACCATGAATTTAATCTGTGGGAAATGTCGAACCAATTCTACTAAAAACTTTAAGCTTATTTTATGAAAAAATGTATACAAAATCTTTGCCTTTTGATCAATACGATCGTAAAGCCGATGAAACAACTGGTTCCAGTTTCTCTCCAAAAAGATAAACCATCTTTTTAAATATGGAAATTATATCATTGTGATGCTCTTCTAAGACCTATCTTCGTATTTCTAAATAATCGCCTCATGGTTTGTGGTCAATTTTTATGACGTAGGGTTTGCCTTATATTTTATATGAATGCCGACCTCTGTAAAATGGGTAAGGCGGTATTAGCTATTGAGCCATCTGAATGAGCAACATGCTATTTTGATCAGCAAGTCGTCAGGTGCAACCTTTTGGAGGTGGCCTCATGTTTTTGGTGTCTTGCTTAATGCTTACTACACATGTCAAAAATCAAACTTATTGAGCAGATGCAAGATATCTTGTCTCAATTGATCCAACATGAGGTGCAGCCTTTGCTGTCCGAGATCCCTTGCGAAAATCTGCTCCAGACGATGATCGATCGTTTTTCGTCGGATACATACTCACCTAGTCTACTGCCGCTGATGGAAGAGTTTGCAGAATTGCTAAGCCCGCATTTAAATGTGAAGAAATTGCTGCGTGATCAAGTACCTGAGCATGTAACGATTAGCTGGATCATCGATAAACTGGAGATCCAGCGTTCTACTTTCTATAAATCGGTCAATAATATATTGCTTTTTCCTGTATTGAAAGCGGGTAGACGTCCTTATTATCTCAAGTCTGATGTGATCGATCTATTTGATAAAACCCGAGGGATGGGGCCACATATCTTTGGCAAGTTGGCTAGTAAAACACGCAAAGAATAAGTTGTTTTTTTTGGCGAGGCTGTGGTTATTGTGCTTGTTTTAAGGTCAATTATGGAGTTGGCCTTAAAAAGAGGTGTATTTTAAGGTGAGTATGTTTACTAGTTATTGATGGATGATCCTTGGTAGTGCCTATTACTTAAATCTAAAGCTGTATCGGATATTATCCGAATAAAGTAAAGAGTTACCATTGAACAGTAAGTGTGTTATTTTCCGGTACACCATTGAATGTGAAAATAGGATGCAATTAGCTAAAGCAATCTGAAAGAACTCGGGAAATGGACCCGCATATCCGAGGACTGTTGCTGTATAAAATAGAAAAACAGGAGCTGATATGCCGAAATAAGGCGCTTACCGGTAACACTTTTAGCCTTTCGCTATCCACAGTTTGTGGATAAGTATCCTGATTTTGTGAATTGGGCAGACTTGTCCACATCCTAGTGGATTGTTGTGTGTAAAATGCAATACTACCTTTCTAGTAGGCACTATGTTTTTGTGATTTTGGTCGTGTATGCCCATGCGTGATTATGTTTCGCCCAAAATTTAAACACTTTTCTATATCCTCGCCTTCTTATTGTCCGTGAGTTATTCACTTATTGTGGACAGCGTGATACTTTTTGTGAATGGGTTTCCCCTTGCTTGTTGAATTGCTGATATTATATTGATAAGATGTTAGTTTGTGTGGAAAACTATTCTTTTTCGGCATACAGCGCTGCTCTGTTTTCTTTTCCTGTTTCAGTTTATACACTGGTTATCCATATTTTGTCTATTGCTATAGACTTTTGTGGATAAAGTGATATCCTTTTCTTCTGTGTGGAATACTTTTTCCACATTTCTGTTCGCACCTTGTTGATATAGTCCTAACGAAACCGAAAAAGTGTTATCGGTCAAGGACCTATTTTACCATTTTATCTACTTTTCATTGTCCGAAATTGTACGCGTTTGTCTCTTAGTGTCCGTTGGTGTCCGGAAGTTCGGGTTTCGTTGCCTTCCTCATTTATGTTTGCTTCATGATGTTCGTCCGGAAGCGCATCTGTAAACAATTTTTTATCGGAGCGTAGGCTCTATTATAATTCAAAACATGAGAAAGAAAAAAGTAATCTCGGACTACACGATTGTCAGTGATCATGAGTTCAACACGATGGTGGGTAAAGTATTGGATTGCCTAGATGGGCATATCATTTTGGTCGATCTCCCGATTACGTTGGTGGAACTGAAAGCACAGGCAGATGATTTTAAGGCGAAATGGCAAAGAGCGAGCCGGGGCGGGAGTGTGTTGGAAATAGCCGAAAAGAATGATAGTAAGAAGAAATTGGCGGCCAGCTTGAAAAGTATTGCTTTTTATGTCAACACCGTAGCGGATGGTTCGCGGTCCATTTTGTTGAGCTCGGGTCTTATGTTGGAAAATGACCATAAACCATCAGAAATACCAGGTCTGGTACAGGAAGTCGCATTGATGGATGGGAAGCAGCGAAATCAGATGGGGATTAAGTTTAAACCCTTGAAGGAAGCGATTGTATATGAATATCAGATCGCGAGTACATTGGATGCCTTCGATCAACCGGTATGGGGTGAGAATTTCCAGACCAGTACGAGTTATTCCAACATATTCTCGCCGGTGCAGCCCGGTTTTACGTATTACCTGCGCGTACGTGCCCGTAATAGAAGGGGTATTGGCGATTGGTGCGATGCAGTAAGCCTAACAGCGCGATGAGTACCGTAGTTGTCAAAAGAATCAGGCAGGGGAACAACAGTACCCTGTCTGAAATCTATATCGACGATGTTTTGATCTGCTATGGCCTGGAAGATCTGGTGCGCGATGTCAAGATCAAAAGTAAAACAGCGATTCCGACGGGTGTCTACCCATTGGCCTTCAATACCTATGGTGCTATGCATGCGCGCTATAAACGTAAATTTCCTGCTTTGCACCAGGGGATGGTCGAAATCCGTGATATTCCGAACTATAGCTATGTATACATCCACATCGGTAATAATTTTGGGGATACCGCAGGTTGTCTTTTGGTGGGTAGTGGTTGGGAATTGGTGGAAGGGGACTATGAACTGCGACAATCGAAGAAAGCCTACCTGTCTTTATACAAGCGACTGGTAGCTATAATGGCTAGCGAAATGGTTTTTTTGGAAATTAGTGACGAAGTAAAGTAGTAACGGAGTGACATAGTAATGAGTAACGGAGTGACATAGTAATGAGTGACGGAGTGACATCGTGATTAGTAACGGAGTGACATCGTGATTAGTAACGGAGTGACATCGTGATTAGTAACGGAGTGACATAGTAATGAGTGACGAAGTGACATAGTAATGAGTGACGAAGTGATTAGTAAAGCTGTAAGGTGTGATAGAGTGGTAAGTACTTGTTACTTCTTACTGGTCACTTTTGTTACTTTCTTAACTTTTATACAAATGAAAAAATGGATCAATAAAATAAGCAATATAGTACAGGTTGTCTTAATGGCTCCTGTGAAATTACCGAGTAAGGTGATGCATATTCTGAAATATATCGGACTGGGGCTAGGCGTGATCGAGATGGTGCTGGAGCAACCCGGTGATAAAGCTGAGCAACGTGGAGATGCTGCTGAAAATCAATCGAAAACCGCTAATGGATCACCGTTGACTACGCGCAAGATAAATGACAAGGAGGTGCAGGATGAAACTTAACGATCTGCGGATAGGTACGCTGGGTGGTAGTCTCTGTTCGATATGGGCCTCGATTTCATTGGGGGATGTCTTGCAGACAGTATTGACAGCTATAGTGGGGACCTGTGTCAGTGTTGTGGTGAGTAGGGTACTGGGCAGATGGAGGAGGAGGCGCTAGCAGGAGTGTGTGGAAAAGGCCTTCTCAATTTGCTGAGAGGGCCTTTTTTTTATGTACTATTTTTTATATTAGTTCGCAGTTAGTGCTATTGAAAATCCCATTTGTAGCGAAATATCCTGATGAAGCTTTAGCTAACTCAAAACAGCATGTAGTTTTATTGCTTAAACTGATATTCTGTTAATCTTAATTCTCCAAATTTAGTCAATAGGTCTAGTTCAATAGCCCATTTTAAATCTCGACTTGCGGTCGGTGCAGAAATGTTTTTAAAATTTTGCAAATAGTCTTTTCTACTGAATTTGTTTTTGCCTATTTTTTCTTTAAATAAGCGTATCCTGTCTTCTGTATAAAGTTTTACGGATTGAGATTGTAAAAGTCCGTTTAAAGACTCTAAAATGATGGCAAGCATAAATTCGATAAAAGGTGTAGAATTTCCCTTTTTGTCGGACTCACTTAATTTGTTATAATATTCAGTTTGTTTTTGTTTTACAAGGGATTCGACAGGTAAATATTCAAAAACTGGATATTGTTGTATGAGAATCAAAGTTTGCCACAATCTGCCCATTCTTCCGTTTCCGTCTAAAAATGGATGGATAAACTCAAATTCGTAATGAAATACACAACTTTTGATTAGGATTAAATCCTTGTCTTTTTTAAGATAATGGAATAGATCTTTCATCAAAGCTTTGACCATGGTCCCACTTGGTGCGATATGTTCTACTTTGGAACCTTTTACGATTCCGACAGTCGTTGTCCTTAATTTACCCGCATTATCAATCAATCCATTCATTAAAACCGAGTGAGCTTTTTCTAGATCTTTTAATTTGTATGGATTGAATTGATTGAGTTGTTCATACACTTTTATAGCATTCTGAACTTCTAAAATATCTTTTTGAGGAGCAATAACTCTTTTATTGTCCAGAAGAGCCGTAATTTGCTCCTCTGTCAATGTATTACCCTCAATTTCCAAAGAAGATTGAATTGTTTTAATTCTATTTTTCTTTCTTAATTCTGCTGCGGGTTTATATAATTGAAAAGCGTTAATTTCTCCTATTTTTTCGGAAATAGAAGCAACTAATGCTAAAATATTGTCCGTTAACGTATATGGTGGCTTCATGCTTGATAGTATCATATGATATTATCAAAGATATAAGTTATTTGATAATATCAGTTCTTAAGATTCCTTTTTAATGGAATAAATGATAGCACTTTAGCATAAATTCGATACAGCGTTTATCGATGTGCCAAATTAATTTAATGCGTGAAAACGTATATTTAAATATACGTGTAGTAAAGTAATAAAGGGTGTAACTGTTTTACCTGCAAATAAAGGATTATCATCGCCTATGCTTACGACAAATGACAAGGAGGTGCAGGTTGAAGTTTAACGATCTGCGGATAGGTACGCTGGGTGGTAGTCTCTGTTCGATATGGGCCTCGATTTCATTGGGTGATGTCTTGCAGACAGTATTGACAGCTATAGTGGGGACCTGTGTCAGTGTTGTGCTGAGTAGGGTACTTGGTAGATGGAGGAGGAGGCGCTATCCGTTGGCTTAGGACTATCGCCTCACAAAAATCGTTTTAATATTTGCGTTTTTATGCTATTCTTGAAAGCTATAGTTTGATATCCATCAAAAATGATGGTGATTGAGTGTGTTATAAAATAGCGTGTTATGTATATTTTGTAACTAATCTGATGTTTTATATAATTAATTTGCGTTTTCTTGCGTATTTTATTTTTTATGCTTATTCTTACAGAAGAAAAGGAATGACAATTACATTCCTATTTACATGATTATAAACCCCATATAACCTCATTATACCAAATAAAGATTTAAAAGAAAGTCGGGTTATGTGGATGATCTCATAAATATGAAAACAGTTAAAATTATCTTCAGCTTTTGCATCGTCCTGTTACTCACCTATCCTCTTGTTGCACAAATCCGTACAGGCGCTGATCAAACATCCGAATATATCAGTTATTTGAAAGGAAAAAGAATTGGGATGGTGGTTAATCCTACATCACGAATCGGAGATGAATCCAGTGTGGATAGCCTGATTGCACTTGGTGTTAATATTGTCAAAGTTTTTGGCCCGGAACATGGTTTTCGTGGTGACGTAGGCGCGGGGGTAAAAGTTACGGATGCCATTGATCCAGCGACAGGTGTTAAAATAGTTTCTTTATACGGCAAGACCAATAAACCCACAAAAGAGATGTTGGCAGATGTCGATCTGATGATTTTTGATATTCAAGATATTGGTGTTCGCTATTTTACGTATATCGCGACGATGCATCGCGTCATGGAAGCTTGTGCGGAACAGGGAAAAGAACTTTTGATTCTAGATCGACCAAACCCCAACGGATACTTTATCGATGGACCAATATTGGATATGGCGTATAAATCGGGAATCGGCATGCACCCTGTGCCCGTCACCCATGGTATGACGGTCGGGGAATATGCGCAGATGATCAATGGAGAAGGATGGCTCGCAAATGGTGTTCAATGTAACATCAAGATTGTTCCCGTAGCAAACTATAGCCATGAGATGGAATATATACCACCTGTAAATATGTCTCCGAATATCAATACCTATCAGGCTGTTTTGTTATACCCCTCGACTTGCTTATTTGAAGGTACGGTGCTCAGTGAAGGGCGAGGCACATTGTTTCCATTCACCGTTATTGGTGCTCCTGAATTAAAGGGGAAATATGACTTTACGTTTACGCCAGTCAGCATCCCAAATATGAGTGCGACACCAATTCACCTGAATGAACTGTGCTATGGCTTGGACTTAAGAACTGTTGATCTACAAAAATTAAGAGCATCAAAGCAGATTGACCTTTCTTGGTTGATCGAGACGTATCAGAACTATCCGAATAAAAAAATATTTTTTGATGCCAAGCAAAGTAAAGAAATTGTGGTATTTGATAAGTTAGCGGGTGGACCTGCGCTACGGGAGGCCATTAATGAGGGGATGTCTGCAGATGAAATTCGTAAAAGCTGGGCACCAGGCCTGGAGACCTATAAAGCGATGAGAAAGAAATATTTAATTTATCAATAAGTTTAGCAGGTTAGGAAGTTAATGTGTAGGATTGAAATTCGCCATTGTAAAAATTGAAATACGTATCCTAAAAAAAGCCTTCTCAATGCATTGCGAAGGCTTTTTTTAGGTCCTCTTTTATATTAGTTCGCTGTCAATGCGATTGCATTCAGTTGATGGGGAAATATGCTGATGAGACGTTAGCAAACTCAAAATAGAAGTAAGGAATTCTTTGTTATTATGATGCGAGCGTTTATTTGCATTATATTACGATTTGCAAAATAGTAACTTTTAAATTACCTTTGTTTATGAAAGTCAGAGAAGTAATTGCTTTTAAAAACTATTTTGAGGATTTTTTGTTGGAGCAACCACAGAAGGTTCAAGATAAGATCTTTAAAATTATTGAAGCTATTGAAACTCTCGAACGTGTTCCGTCTAATTATTTGAAGCATTTGGTTGGAACTGAAGGACTTTATGAAGCGCGTATTCAGCTTGGTACAAATATTTGGCGAGTATTTTGTTTTTTCGATGGAGATAAGTTAGTTGTTTTGAGTAAATGAGTATGGAAACTAAAAGTTGGAAAGAGATAAAAGATGCAGTTTACGGTGAGGTCGGGACAGAAAGAAGAGATGAACTTGAAAGAGATTTTTCATCATTTCAGATTGGTTTATTACTAAAAAAGGCACGTGAGGAAAAGCATCTAACGCAATTAGAACTCGCTGAGTTGGTGGATAAGAAGCGGGAGTATATTTCTAAAATTGAAAATAATGGAAGTAATCTTACTCTTAAGACGTTATTTGATATTGTAGAAAAGGGCTTAGGTGGTAAAGTCAAAATTTCTATAGAACTTTAGCATAAATTCGATACAGCGTTTATCGATGTGCCCAGTTCATTTGATTCGTGAAACTGAGATTTAAATATACGTGCAATATAATAAAAAAGCGTGTAACTGTTTTACCGTTACACGCTTTTTTTGAATTCGTTTCTAATTTGATAGTATCATATGATACTATCAAATTAGAAACGAATTGGATGAACTAAATTAGTTCGCTGTCAATGCGATTGCATTCAGTTGTCGCGATGTGCCATCAGGACCTACAGCGACGATGTTATCGAATATAACACGTGTGCCGGGTACGATGGCGTTCAGCGCTGATGCCATACTTGAGCTCAATTGGTTGCCAGAGGTCGATAAGACAACGGCATCAGCGCGGGGCTTAGCCAATATCATCGTAAATTTGGTAACCTTAAATTTAGCGTCAAAATCAAAGTTCTCCAGAGTGGCAAATACGGCATTTTGAGCTTTAAGGGCTACAGTTGCCATATTACCGCCTGTTTTACCTGCAAACTTAGCGATAGGATCTGGAATGCGTTTTACACGGAATTCGGTCGTACTCAACGTCTGCATTTTTCCTGGTGCTACTTCAGCAGCAATAGTGATACGTGCTGTTCCTGGTGATGAAACTCGTGCGTTATATTTACCGCCCGAACCTGAAAGGCTACCGCCTGTTATGTTCACTTTTACTTTATCTGTAGGCGTACCTGCAGCCGAAACTGAAAGTGGATTGTCTACACCGATATACAAGACATTCATCTTGTCTGGTGATACCACCGCCGATGGCCGCGCTACCTGATAGGTCTGTGTGGTCGTACGATACTCTTTCATAGAGCCATCAGTTTGTTTGACCTGTACAACTCCTGTCCAAGAAAATATACCTTCTTTATTCGTTGGTACCGTGTAGACTCCTTTACCGTCGACAATTTGTAATGCCGATCCATTCACACTGATCGCTGGTTGTGACTTTGAGTCGGATGCGGTTAAGAATACTTCAGCTTTATAGGGTTGTCCTTGTACTAAATACGAAGTTGGGGCAACCGCAACTGCCGCAAACTTATCCAGGTTAACAATTGCTTGATCCATTTTACCCAAGATCAATTTTACAACATCTGATTCCGCATTTTGTGCGTCTGTCTGTATTTTTGTAAGGATGGTCATCGCTGCCGTTAGCGGCGTACCATTACCGAAATTGATTTCTTCCCAGGTTTTCTTCCCATTTAATGCTTTTTCAGGATCCGATGCATCAAGCGAAAAGGAAACGCTTTTTTGTCCTTCAGGGCCTAGAAGTGTAAGCAGTTTGGTGCGGGTTTCATTGATCTTGTCTTTCAGAACAAGGCCCTTTTTCTCGTTGATCATGAGGTTCGGAGAGATGTCTTCGTTCTCCCGCATCACTAGATCTCCGGTTTCGCTGTCGTAACCGCCACCTTGTTTGGACAATTCCTCTTTCAGGCTATTGATATAGGTATTCAGGTCGCCAATGATGGCCTGTGCCTGTTTTGCTTTATCGTATATCGGCTTTGCGCGTGCTGGTTCTTCCTTCAGTTTGGTGTTTTCAAATGACGTAAACAATTGCTGCACCGCATTGTTGACATTCGACCGGGAAGTTTCCAGGCTATTGTTGATGTTTTTAAATGCATCCAAGATGGTATCGGGTACATTCAGCGCCAGTAGCGCCAGTAATACCAGATAAAGAATGCTAATCATTCTTTGTCTTGGAGTTTCTCTTCCTAATGCCATTTTTGTTGAATTAAATTATACAAGGATGAATTATACTCGAGGTTGGTTCATGGCACTTAACATATTGCCATAAATCGCATTCAATGCGTTTAGGTTTTTTGCAAGCTTGCCCACTTCTTCTTTAAATGCCTTGGAATCGTCCAAAGATTCGTTGAAGTTTTGCATCGTATAACTTAAATTTTCATAAAACTGATTCATGGATTTGAGGTGTGAAGCAGAGTCTTGAAGCTCACGCTCGTACATCCCGTTCAACTGTTGCAAATTGCCGGTCAGTTTTTGAACCTGATCATGGTAACTTGTCGTATCGGCTGAAGAGTTGGACATTTGAACCAAATTAGCAGATGCTTTTTCAAACGCTTGGCTCATGTGGTCGAATTTTGAAGTCGCCAATTTTAGCTTTTGAGTGAAATCTTCTGTCGCCAGCGATACATCTGAAATCTTATTGATGGCTGACATCTTTTCACTAAAGTCACGTAAGCCTCTACCTAGATTTTCAATCGATGCGGGTTCTATATTTGCATCAGCAAACATTTTATCTAACGCTACAGTTGCTGATGGACCTGCTTGTTGGTTGACAACTGCTGCGCCACGGACAGGGCGCTCACCTGTAAAATTATCGTCCAATTCCGGATAAACACGACTCCAATCTGGTTCTTGCGGAGGAGGATTGAATCCCATCAGGAAGAAGAGAAATGCCTCTACGCCTAGACCAATACCGATCATGTAGTTGGCATAGGAACCTCCTATGTGTAATATTTTGAATAGTACCCCGATGATGACGATACTCGCCCCCCAAGAAATAGCGACATTTAGCCATCTTGAATTGTCTTTTCTTTTGCTCATAGTTTTAATTGCTTGTATGTATAGAAAGTTGATTGATTAACAAAAGTTGAATATTGTTTGTTTTATATTATGCGTTGCTATTTATAGCTAATCCTTATCGATGCCTAAAAATTTTGAATAGGTATGTACGATAGGAAATAGAAGCACTTCTTGCGGTGCATACTTAAAGTAACGTTTAAAATTGGCCCATAGTCTATGGCCCCCTTCAGGATGTACGGAAATAACTGAAGTCTTACCACCCTCGAAACGAGCATCATGCTGGCCAAAATTTTCGGAATACCAGATTTCATCCATCATCCAGTCGGCATCCTTTTCTTCAGGATAAGGAATAGAGTGATCCCTTGTTCCATAATCCGATGCGCACTAATTGAAAAAAAAACGTCCCTGAGCCTGTTGTCCATAAATTGTAATGTAATTGTCATGCCAAAAATAACTATTTTTTTCACCATTAGTAGCATAACAACTCTGAAAGATAGAAAAATGCCTAATCTTTGAGTAGGAAAATATGTTATAAAAATGCACCGGTAAAAATTGAAATTTGCCTCGTCTTATGGTGATAGGTGGACTTGGTGTAGGAAGAATCGTGAACATAGCCATATCACCTGTTCTTGGGTACTCTAAAAGTGAGCTGGTCCAAATGGGTATCCTTCCTAATAGAAGGTCCAAGGATGAAATACCTAAACCTCCTTTTTGTCAAAATAAAAATAAACACAATCGATTGCGTTTATTAGGGTCTTTTTATTTGATTTTTTTTCCGTAGTTTGTGTCACAATGACTTCAAGTCATAATATAAACCAAACACAATTATATCATAAGATTATGAAAAGAAAGATTACTAAACCTTTTTTCGTAACTAAATTTTATCCAATTACATCTGCTTTAATGCTGGCATTGGCTCTGTTCAACCAAGTGTAAAATTCACATCTGCTGACTTTAAACACATAACACACTTTCCCGACAGGAAACATCGAACGGTGATTCTTTATGAACCCGAATATTTACTGTCGTTCTTGGAGAAAATGCCTACAGCCTTTTTTGATACGTCCCATATATCACGTATCGAGATAGTTTAAAATATCGCGTTCCATTTGCGTTTCCCGAAGCTCTTTTTTTAATTGAGCTAGTTCTTGTTCCGCTGCGCTCAAAATTAATTTTCCGTTACCGGGGAAGCTGGAGGTCTACCTTTTAGAAAACTCTTTTCGTCAAATGTATAATAACGAGGGTTTTATGTCCAATTATTTGGACAAGGCACCAATATCACTCCGGGTATTACTCAGTTCAACACTCATCGGTTTAAACTCCTTCGGGTATGCTTTTCTTTCTCGTGACATAATTTTTGTTAAGATATATAATTAACTCTCTGTCTGCCCAAATGTAGCAATTCCATGTTACACCATATCGCACAATAGACTAATATAAACCATGATTATAATCTACTCATTATGAGAAGAACCCTATCATTTTGATAGCGGTTTTTGTTTGTTATAAAGCATGAGTAAGTTATATGTGGTTGATTGTAAGTGTTTTGTGTGTTTTGTTTTAATAGCGGTATGCCATTTGGCATTTAAGATAACAAATAGTATTTAAAATGAAACAACAAAACATAAAATGGAAACCTCATAAAGACCTCCTTCGTTTTCAAATTGACTTAAATCATCCCGTTGTTGCTTTCTGTATTGGTATTGATTTTCGGAGCAATTATGAAATAAATAAGTGTGGTATAATCATAAATTTTTAAAAAAAATGATAACAATAATTTTAGTATTGGCAGGTTTAGCCTGCTTTGGTCTGTTTTTTAAGTCAATTGATTTCTTTGAAAAAATCTAATCGGAAAATGAAAACAAAAATCATCAATACCATTCGTCAATGGACTCCTGAAGCTGCTGATCCTATTGCGAAGATTGAACATGAAGAAGATACAGTAGCAAACGATCTAATACTTAACAGGTTGGTAGATATATGTCTTCAAAAAATTTACTCAGGCTCGGTAACCGAAATGGAGCGTGTACAGGAAATTGCAAAGGTGGTTAACCTTCTCTATCAGGAAGGTAACCAATATACACGAAATGCGATTGAAAATGAGTTTTTAACGGCATTGTCTTTTGAAGAAAGTCCAGGGAGCCTTAAAAAGCATTTGGAGCTATTTCCTGTTGAATTAAGAAAAGGATATATAAAAACAATTTTAGAGAACTAATGGAAAGAATAAACGAGAAAAAGGCAAGCGATTACTTAGAAATTCAGTATGTGGAAATTAAAGAGGAAATACATAAATTGTCTGCCCATAAAAATTTTGCAGGCGTATTTCAGGCAATCGTCAACCATATTAATCTGTTACTTTCCACAGGACAGATAGAGAAAATTGGGTTAAAGCTTAAGCTTATCGGTTGGCTATACAGAAGGGGAAATGAATATGTAAGGTATATCATTGAGAATTTGTTCGTTCGCTCTTTTGAAGGAATGAAAAAGCGATGTACCGCAGAACAATGGATTTATATGTATCAATCCATTCCTAAGAACTTAAAGAATGTTTACCAGCTTCAGAATACAAATTGTTTAATACAAAAAATAAGTCTATGACAGCATTATTCATAATAGCTATAGGTGTATTTGTTTACATCTGCTACGTATTGCTCAAACCAGAGAAATTTTAAAACATACTCTTTTTTATCTCAAATTATCTATTTGATGTATTAAAGTAAAGATTCTAATAACATAAATACAACAAATGAAAAAGATAATAAATGAAAAATGTAAACCGAATTGCTTTGGTATTCCTGATTGTATTGGCATTGGTCAGTCCGTTCGGATAGATGTTTAAAACCATATTTAATTAAAAAAAATGAATACAGAAATTTTAGGAATTATAGTAATGTTCACCCTCTCGATATTGTTAGCAATACCGTTCGGGAAATACATTGCAAAAGTTTATGCTGGCGAAAAAATGCTTCTAGACAATATCTTTAGCCCTTTGGAAAGATTTTTCTATAGAATCAGCGGTATAAATCCGCAAATAGAAATGACATGGAAACAACAGATGGCAGCATTATTAACCATCAATATGGTTTGGTTCCTGCTAGGTGTGCTCATATTGATGACTCAAGGAAGTTTACCATTAAATCCAGACAACAATCCAAGCATGTCTGCAGATTTGGCATTTAATACTACCATTTCTTTCGTGGTAAACTGCAACCTGCAGCACTATTCTGGTGAATCGGGGCTGAGTTATCTGGGCCAATTCTGGTTGATGTTCTTACAATTTGTAAGTGCTGGAACAGGAATGGCTGCTGCGGTAGTGGTATTTAGAGCATTTAGGGATAAATCAGCAACTTATTTGGGCAATTTCTATAATTATTTTGTAAAGTCTTGTACCCGAATCTTATTGCCTGTGTCGTTTATTGTAGCTATTATCTTGACTTTCCAGGGAACGCCAATGACATTTGAAGGAAAGGATACAATTATCACTTTGCAAGGAGATACGGTAGAAGTTTCCAGAGGACCGGCCGCAGCTTTTGTCTCTATTAAACATGTAGGGACAAATGGTGGTGGATTCTTTGGTGTAAACTCGGCACACCCATTTGAAAATCCCACTTACCTATCTAATATGGTTGAAATGATAGCACAGCTTATTGTGCCATTAGCAATGATATTTGCATTCGGATATTTTATAAAAAGAAGAAAATTATCATGGATGATATTTGGCGTAATGACAGCTGGCTTCTTAATGCTTGCTCTACCAAATATCAATATGGAAATGAGCGGTAACCCGGCAATTGAAGCAATGGGGATAGACATTTCTCTAGGGGCAATGGAGGGGAAGGAAATAAGAATAGGAGCACCAGCATCTGGGTTTTGGAGTATTGTGACCACTGTAATATCAACAGGGTCGGTCAATTCAATGCATGATAGTACTATGCCATTGTCAGGCATGAACGAGCTGCTAGCTATGATGATCAACTCTTTTTATGGAGGTGTGGGTGTTGGAATTTTAAATTTCTTTGTTTTCATTATACTAGCTGTATTTATCAGCGGATTAATGGTAGGAAGAACACCAGAATTTTTAGGCAAAAAAGTGGAAGCCCGGGAAATGAAAATTGCAATGATTATTGCATTACTGCATCCCTTCTTGATTTTAGTAGGAACAGCATTGGCTACCTCACTACCACAATATACAACAGAATCCCTAAATAACCCTGGATTCCACGGTTTAAGTGAAATGCTTTATGAATATACGTCATCATCGGCAAACAATGGTAGTGGTTTTGAAGGATTAGGAGATAACACACTTTGGTGGAATATCAGTACAGGATTTGTACTCATTCTTTCTCGATTCTTACCTATTATTGGCCCAGTAGCAATTGCAGGATTATTGGCACGAAAGAAATACATCCCTGAAGGCGACGGAACATTGAAAACAGATACCGTAACGTTTGGGTTAATTATTTTTGTAGTAATAGCTATTATTGCCGCTTTGGCATTCTTTCCGGTATTGGCTTTAGGACCTATAGCTGAATATTTTTCACTTTATTAAAAAAATTAGAAATGAGCAAGAATACATCATTGTTTCAAAAAGATATGATTCAGGAGGCCTTGATACAGTCTTTTGTGAAACTTAATCCGAAAACAATGTTTCGAAATCCCGTAATGTTTACAGTTTGGATAGGAACATTAGTTATGTTATTTGTTTCTCTATGGACCCTGATGGGTGTACACAATCAAGGTAGCTTTGGGTATAACTTTATGGTTTTTATCGTTTTATTATTGACTTTACTGTTTGCCAATTTTGCAGAAGCAATTGCAGAAGCTCGAGGAAAAGCTCAAGCAGATAGCTTACGTAAAACGAGAGAAGAAACTCCCGCAAGATTACAGAATGGCCAAACTATATCGTCCGCCCAATTGAAAAAAGGAGATATTTTCGTTTGCGAAGCAGGAGACCTCATTCCATCTGATGGTGAAATTATCGAAGGTTTGGCTACCATTGATGAAAGTGCGATTACTGGGGAGTCAGCTCCTGTAATTAGAGAATCTGGTGGTGATAAAAGTTCGGTAACTGGTGGTACTAAAGTGTTATCGGATAAAATTGTAGTAAAAGTAACCACCGAACCGGGCCAAAGTTTCTTAGATAAAATGATTGCATTGGTAGAAGGAGCTTCTAGGCAAAAAACACCTAACGAAATCGCATTGACGATTTTATTAGCTGGCTTTACATTAGTATTTGTAATCGTTTGTGTTACCCTGAAACCGTTTGCTGATTACGCCAATGTAAACATCACGATCGCATCCTATATCGCGCTCTTTGTTTGTTTGATACCAACTACTATTGGTGGTTTGCTTTCAGCTATTGGTATTGCCGGAATGGATAGAGCTTTGAGAGCCAACGTAATTACTAAAAGTGGGAAAGCTGTAGAGACAGCGGGAGATATTGACGTATTGTTGCTTGATAAAACAGGAACAATCACTATCGGAAATCGTAAAGCAACACATTTTTATACAGCTGATGGAATTGATGAAAAGAGATTGATTAAAGCTGCTGTTCTGAGTTCAATGTCTGATGAAACACCCGAAGGTAAGTCTATTATAGAATTGGCAGGTATTAATCCGCTGAGCTATGAGGTCAATAATCCTAAGTTTATAAAATTTACAGCAGAAACACGTAGTTCTGGAATCGATTTTAGCCAAAAACGAATTCGTAAAGGAGCAACAGATGCGATTAAAAATTTAGTAATTCAGGCAGGAAACATATTTCCTGTTGAAGTAGAAGAAAAAGTCAAGGTTATTTCACAAAACGGTGGAACACCATTGGTAGTTTCGGAAAACGAGATTGCTTTAGGTGTTATAGAATTACAAGATATCATTAAACCAGGTATTCATGAACGATTTGAACGCCTTCGTAAAATGGGTATCAAAACGGTAATGGTAACGGGAGATAATCCGTTAACAGCAAAATTTATTGCTGAAAAAGCTGGAGTAGATGATTTTATCGCAGAAGCAAAACCTGAAGATAAGATGAACTATATCAAGAAAGAACAAGATGCAGGCAGACTAGTCGCTATGATGGGCGACGGAACCAATGATGCACCAGCTTTGGCTCAGGCTAATGTAGGTGTAGCAATGAACAGTGGAACACAAGCAGCCAAAGAGGCAGGCAATATGGTAGATTTAGATAACGACCCTACCAAACTTATAGAAATCGTTGAAATTGGCAAGCAACTTTTGATGACGCGCGGAACACTTACCACATTTAGTATTGCCAATGATGTGGCTAAATACTTCGCCATTATTCCGGCTTTGTTTATCACAGCAATTCCAGCTTTACAGGCTTTGAATATTATGAAGTTACACAGTCCGGAAACAGCAATTTTGTCTGCTGTTATTTTCAATGCCATTATTATTCCGATGCTGATTCCTTTAGCACTCAAAGGTGTCGCTTACAAACCTATAGGTGCCAGTGCATTGCTTCGTCGGAACCTTTTGATATTTGGTCTCGGAGGTGTTTTAGTTCCGTTTGTTGGAATTAAAATTATAGATATGGCGATATCCATTTTCTTTTAATCATTCATACATAAAAATAAAATAATGAAACAATATATTTTGCCTGCAATTAAACTCACCGGTATAATGATGCTTTTTTTTACGGTCATATATCCATTTGCCGTTTGGGGTATTGCACAGTTTTCTCCTAATTCAGGAAAAGGAGAAATTATGGAACACAAAGGAAACAAGCAGTATGCTAATATAGGTCAGTCTTTTACAGAAGATAAGTACTTTTGGTCACGTCCTTCTGCCGTTGATTATAATGCTTCTGGCTCTGGAGCCAGCAATAAAGGCCCCTCTAATGAGGAATATCTTAAGGAAGTGCAGGCCCGGATTGATACTTTTTTAGTACACAATCCTGCAATAAAAAAATCCGAAATCCCTGTGGATTTGGTTACGGCAAGTGGTAGTGGTTTAGATCCAAATTGCTCTGTACAAGCTGCCAAAGTTCAGGTAAAAAGAATTTCCAAAATTAGAAATATCGATGAAGCTAAACTTATCGAATTGATAGCGCAACAAACGGAAAAACCGCTGATAGGATTGTTCGGCCCAGAAAAAATAAATGTCTTAAAATTGAATGTTGCATTAGATGAATTAAATAATTGATGTTTAATAAATAAAAAAATGAAAAAAATCATAATGTACTTCACTATAGTGCTGGGATTAACAGGACGTGTATTGGCGCAGGAAACAGAAAAGAAAGCATTAACGATCAGTGGGTATGCAGAGGTGTATTATCAGCAAGATTTTAACAACCCAAAAAGTAATGCTAGACCGACATTAGTGTACAGCCATAATAGAAATAACGAAGTAAGTTTAAATTTAGGTTTGATAAAAGCGGCCTACGAAACCAAAAATGTAAGAGCTAATTTTGGTGTTGGTGTAGGTTCTTATATGAATGCCAATTACGCAGCCGAAGAAGGTGTTTTAAAAAACATTTATGAAGCCAATATTGGTGTAAAACTATCAAAGCGTCATAATTTGTGGTTAGATGCGGGAATTTTACCTTCTCATATTGGTTTTGAAAATGCTATTGGAACGGATTGCTATACATTAACCAGAAGTATGATGGCTGAGAATTCGCCTTATTTTGAAACTGGTGCAAAATTATCATATAGCTCAGCTAACGAAAAATGGGATTTGGCTGTTTTGGTTTTAAACGGTTGGCAAAGAATTCAAAGAGTAGAAGGTAATAGTACACCTGCTTTTGGGCATCAATTAACATTTCGTCCAAGCGAAAAAATCACTTTAAACAGTAGCTCATTTATTGGAAATGATATGCCAGATGGACAAAAGAAAATGCGTTATTTTCATAACCTTTATGGGCAATTTGAATGGAGTAGTAAACTTGCAATAGTTGCAGGATTTGATATTGGAGCACAACAAAAAGAAAATGGCAGTAGCGGTTATAATACATGGTACACACCGGTAATTATTGCCAAATATGCGCTATCAGAAAAGGTAATTATCGCGGCAAGAGGTGAATATTATCATGATAAAAATGAGGTGATTATTTCACCAAGAACAGAAAATGGCTTTCAGACTTTTGGTGCTTCGTTGAATGTGGACTATCAAATTTTACCTAATTTGGTTTGGCGTACCGAAATGAAAAGCTTGGACAGTAAAGATGCGGTTTTTCTAAACAGAGATGGGGATATGAAAAAAGACAACGCAATGGCGATAACTTCGTTGGCCATACGGTTCTAAATAATTCTATTTATAACAATTCCCCTTTACAATATTTGTAAGGGGAATTTGTAAAGTTATAATGGCAAATATATTTTATGGACTTTGCTTCGCTGCTACTTCGTGGTAGTGGCAGACGCACTGTTCGACGGGAAGAAAATCCGCTGCTTAACTATAGTGGATAATTATAGTCGTAAATGTATGGCAATCCATGTTGGGCAGAGTATAAAAGGTTATCAGGTTGTAGAAGTTCTGGAAGAATTGAGGTTGTTTAAAGGAACCAAACCAAAGAAAGTTCAAGTGGATAATGGGTCTGAATTGCAAAGCAATCATGAACTTCAATAAAAACTGACTCGAGTGAATAGTTTATCTCAAAAGAAATGGATAGGTGGGCCTACGAACAAAAAGTTGAACTTGTCTTTTCAAGACCTGGAAAACCAACGGATCATGCGTATATTGAATCGTTCAATGGAAGCTTCCGTGATGGACGAATGCTTAAACACCAATTGGTTCCTTTCGTTGGAGGTTGCCAAGCGGAAAATTGAAGACTGGAGAGACGAATATAACACTTTCAGACCCCATAGCTGTTTAGGGGATTTAACACCTGAAATGCTTATTGAAAATCAGGTCAAAACAGCAAATTTTGCTACTTTAGAATACTCTAGAATTTGGGAGGACGTTATTGGTTTATCGAATTTGAGTAACCTGTTCTTCATTGATCAGTCTTTTGATGTATTGACATTTAAGTCAGCGAAAGATGTAGAGGTCAAGAGTGTGCAGGTAAAAGTTATCAAGTAATATGGGATGATTGGATCATAGATCTCCGTTTTACACATCATGATGAAAAGGCCCGTATGTTAAAGACATACGGGCCTTTTGTTACAAGAGGAATAGTCTGTTTCTTTACGGTTATAATTGCCGGATTAATGGAGTAAAGCTACATTGATAGGGATATTGTGGTTATTTCTACGGCGGTATAACACTTCTTTTGAGCGGAACAGAAGTATGCTTAAATTTCTTTTTTGTATATTAGTGTGATATGGAATTAGCAAATATTACAAAACAGAGACTTGTTGAGGCTCAGAAAAATGGGTATACTGCAATAATTACGAAGTACAATTCTAATCCTTTAGAGCCAGTTTGGATTTTTGAGAAAGTAAAAAAAGAAAAATTATTTCAATTTTCGGAAGAGCTTAATGATACCTTTCAATTGTGTTATCCTATCTCGGAAGCTATTGAAACGGTAGATGAATATCCGTTTATTGGTAAAGTAAAATTACCAGATTAGGATCTAGTAGATTTGAATCTTTTCAACAAGTAAAACCAAGTCATTTAGGCGAGATTAAGCGGCACGTTGAGAAGCTGCAAGAAATAGAAAAATTATAAATATTATTTAAACATAGAAAAGCCGATTGGATGTCCAGTCGGCTTTTTTTATACATTTTTAGTAAAAAATAAACTGAATAATAGCATCCAAAGAGTTGATCTTCTACAATAATAGTAGCAATAAAGGTGTGTGGTTAACTATACAGGGGTTAACAGAGACCGGTGAAGTTATTTATTATAGAAAAAGGATGAATGAGTAAAACTAAATTTTGAAAGCAACATCATGCACTTATGTAAAAAGATAATTAAGATCCTGCTTGCTACCTTATGAAAGATTACGGTTTTCTAAGCAGTTGAACAGCTGAGTTGAAAAAAATATTAGAAACAAATTCACATCGATTTTGGGAGGTAAATCGTGTTGTACAAAATTTCAAATGTTTTTATTTCTGGCCATATATTCTGGATTTGATTGTTATTAAGTATAGTATTTAAGATGTAAAGGCTAACTTTAGCGCTATAATTCGTAAGCATGAATATTCAATTTTTAATTGTTCAAACTGGTTATTTGGATACCATAGATTTTGTTACCCGTATAGCAATAGCATTTGGATTAGGACTATCCATAGGAGCAGAGCGTCAGTGGCGCGACAAGAGCGCAGGGCTTCGCACCAACGCACTTGTTTCCATAGGTGCAGCAGCATACATGCTATTGTCAGTCTATTTATATGGCTCCAATGGTGGCGATCCAGGACGTATTGCAGCACAGATTGTGACAGGTATCGGTTTTCTCGGTGCAGGTGTCATCATGAAAGATGGCTTGACGATACGTGGTCTTAATACTGCAGCTACAATTTGGTGTTCAGCAGCTGTCGGGACATTATGCGGTATGGCATTTTATGTCGAGGCGAGTATTGTGACGGGTGCTATCTTGTTTACCCATATTGCTATGGGCCCCTTCAGTGATTGGTTGGGAGCATTAAAATCCTATAAGAGCAGAAAAGTACAAGAAGCTTTTTATTTAATCAAAGTTGCTTGTAAAATCGAAGATGAAACGGGTATTCGTGGTCATATTGTGAATCAAATTGAAAATACAGATACTTATTTACTCCGATCTGTTTTGCGCAATGTGTCTGTAGAAAACACGAATATCGTCATCCTAAATGTGAAGCTGTCGACAGTGGGTAAAAATGATGGGAAGATTGAGGACCTGATTTTTGAGCTGACTAAGGTAAAACGTGTTCAGGAAGCAAGTTGGTTTTACTTAGGTAATTCGATGGAAAATTAATAGCTGGTTTACATAATTCGTGGCAGTTTTGCCATTTAACCTCCTCGATATCGAGTATTTATAGGTTTGATTTTCCATGACCGCATGAACCTGCTCATGCTGTTCGAGCAGAGTATGCTCGGGTGTCTTATTTAGCTGCCAAGGGAAAAGGTTATGCTATTTATTTGAATGCTATTTGGGACTTCCTGACTTGTGATACGTTTAGGTGTGGTTTTTCGAAACCGCAAATGATATGTGGGCAATAGCAGGTCTACCAAAAAAGGCACCTTGTTTTTTGCTATAAGAACGCTTACATTTATAGGAATCCAATTCGTAATTAACCTAATCCTATGATTGATTTTACATCTTTATCTGAAGAACAACTTGTTCTGCTGTTACGAAACGGGGATCAACATGCTTTTAATGAAATCTACAAGCGTCATTGGCGGGGTATATTCTTAGTTGCTAAAAATCGACTGGGAAGTGAAGATGATGGGTATGAGATCGTTCAGAATATTTTTTTGAATCTGTGGCGTAAAGGTCCATTTTTTGAATTGACTAAAAATTTTGCGGTCTACTTTGCAACCGCTACTAAATATGAAGTGCTCAAATTTATAGCTAAACAAGGACATTTAGATCATCATCGTGAGCTGATCCTATTGGAGATGTCCGAGCACGATAATTCGACTATTGACTATCTCGAGACGAAAGAACTCATGGAATCATTGGAACAGTCCGTTCGTTTGCTCCCAGAAAAATGTCAGCTTGTATTTCGCTTGCGTGTTGAGAAGGAATATAGTCAAAAAGAAATTGCGAAAGAACTTGATATCTCTGAAAAAACGGTCGAGGCCCATCTTTCGAAAGCTAGAAAACATATTCGTAACGATTTAAATATGATGACCATTCTACATTTGGTCTGTTATTTTAAATTTTTTTAAGATTGGACTAAGGGATATCTCAGCTTCAAAGGGCTTATTATTATAGACCCCTAGAATTATGACGTATAAACCGAAATCCGAACGATTGAAGTATTTGGCCGACAAATGGCTGGCTGGTACCATTTCCGAGGAGGAAAGAATAGAATTTGATACCTGGTACTCATCCTATGAAGACCATATTGTAACCGATTTTTCTGCCGAAAAGCTGGATTCATTGGAGTCTGACCTATATTTTGATATTCAAAAGAATACAGGGATGAATCATCCGGTTGCATTGCCCCGAAGTACTCCTTTTAAGAAAATGTTTTATTGGGCAGCTTCTATTCTTCTTATTGTCGGCATAGGGGCTTTCATTTACACACGAAAAAGTAGTCAGCCAGCTCTAGGTCATATCCAAGCTAGTGTCATTGTGCCTGGATCGGATAAAGGTAATCTACAGCTGGGTGATGAGTTAGCTTATAATCTTGATGAGCTAGCAGATGGTGTTCTTTTGAGTAGAAGCGGGGTCGAAATCGTCAAAACAAAAGAAGGGGAGATCAATTATGTACTCCGTTCAAAAGAATCATTGGACCCTAATCACATTATTGAAAGCAGTGTCGCGACACCCAATGGTGGTCAATATAAAATCAAACTCAGTGATGGAACACGTATTTGGCTCAATGCGGCCTCAAAGGTGAAGTTTCCGATTGCTTTTATCGGAAAGGAACGTATTGTGGAGTTGCAAGGTGAAGCTTATTTTGAGGTTGCCAAGGATGCCCATAAACCTTTTGTCGTCAAGACTCATAAAGAAGAAATCAAGGTCTTGGGGACGCATTTTAATGTGAATGCTTACCTGGATGAGCCCATTTCTAAAGTATCGCTCTTAGAGGGAAGAGTAGCAGTTTCCGCAAAACAAGGGAACTATAATACCGTGCTTAGTCCGGGTCAGCAGACCTTGAATGGCCCGAAGTCGGTCGAGATAGAGCGTTTTAATCCGGAAGAAAGTATCGCCTGGAAAAATGGTGATTTTATATTCAATAATGAAAGGCTGGATCAAGTCATGCTTCGGGTTGGGCGCTGGTATGATGTACAGGTGGAGGTAGATCCAGAGATTGCCGCCATTCAGATATGGGGATCGATCTCTAAATCGGAGCAGATTGATAAAGTCTTGAGATTGGTTCAACTGACCAATGATCATATTGCTTATAGCATTGAAGGAAGGAGGGTGTATATGGTGCCAAAATAATTACGTTACTTTCTGGCATATAAATAATAAGCTAAGGCAGGTTGAAGGCTGCCCTAGCCGAAATGCAATATGCTACATTGAACAACCCATTAAGTATGACCAATGTAAACCTAATTACAAATCAAATATAATGAAATTAACACCTAATTATGATAAGGGAGACTATCCTAGATATTCTTCCTGCCTTAAATTTTTTATTGTGATGAAACTCATTGCATTATTCATGGTCATGGCTTTGAGTCAGGCTCATGCCTATACCTATGCGCAGCTGCTGACCTTGAAAGGAAAAAATGCGAAGCTTACGGATATATTAAAAGAAATCAAGAAACAAACAAAATACGATGTGATCAGTGAGGCCGGGGTAATCGGCACACTTCGAGTAGCGGAGGTTAACCTGGATAAAGTAGCGCTAGAAAAGGGGTTATCCAGTATATTGACACCGCTATCACTTTCCTTTGTGATAGAACAAAATGCTGTTGTTATTAAACGTGCAACCTCTTTGTCTAAGGTAAAAATGAACAGCGCTGCCGAAGTACAAAAAAGTATAGCAGGAAAAGTAACCGATAGCAAAGGTCGGGCACTAGCGGGAGCGACCATTAAGGTCAAGAATGGGAGCAGTATGTCGACTGACCAGAATGGTGAATTTCAGGTAACGGCTCAAGTAGGGACTGTATTGACGGTGGAATTGATAGGTTTTGAGCCGCAAACATTGACGGTAGGGTCAAATAACAACTACACGATCACGATGGTCGAGAAGGTTGATGCATTGGACGAAGTGGTCGTCGTTGGTTACGGTACACAGAAAAAAGTAAATTTAACAGGTGCGGTCAGTTCAGTGGGATCAGAGGTACTTGAAAATCGTATGGTTACGAACCTCGGTGCCGGTTTACAAGGAGCGGTACCCAATCTGAATATAGGCCTCTCTAATGGTCGACCAGGCGAAGGGGCAAGTTTTAATATCAGAGGATATACTTCCTTAAATGGGGGTGGACCACTCATCTTGGTAGATGGCGTACAGATGGATCCGAATCAGCTTAATCCTCAAGATGTGGAGAACGTAACTGTCTTGAAAGATGCGGCTGCTGCAGCCATATATGGCGCACGTGCTGCATATGGTGTTGTCTTGATCACAACCAAGAATGGGAAGTATGATACAGGTACACGTGTTAATTATTCATTTAATCAAGGTTTTTCAAGACCTACGACTATTCCAAAGACGGTCAATTCATTGGAGTATGTCGATATGTATAAATATGCGGATCTGAGTGGTAACCTTTCGGGAGGTGCTCGTGGATCGGAAGTTTGGACGGATACCGATATTGAAAAAATGAAAGCATATATGGCCAACCCAATTCCTGAAAATGCCGTATACATTGATCCAAGTAATCCTACGCGCTACCGTTATGTGGGCAACACCGATTGGTGGGAGGAGATGTTTCCTGGATGGGCCCCGATGAACGAACACAATTTGGGATTGACTGGTGGTAGTGAGAAAATAAAATACCACACTTCGTTGGGTTATTTAAATCAAGGAGGTTTGTTTAAAGCGGCCAATCAAAAATACAAGCGCTATAATGCCAATATGGGACTGGAGACTAAAGTAACCTCTTGGTTGGATTTGAACGCTAAGTTTCGCTTAAACCGTAAAGAAGATAACAAACCGGCACGATCTGCTGCTATTGAAGGTATCTATGGAGACCGTATTGCGACAGATTTAAGACCTAATATCCCGATTAGACATCCGGATGGTCATTATTCCGGTCAAGGTAATACGACCAATCCTTTTGCTATGAATGAGTATAACGGACGTGAAACCTACCAATCTGATGATGTCTGGTTGACGGGCGGATTTAACCTACACCCGCTTAAAAACTTTAGGGTAATAGGGGATATGACCTGGAACAGTTATAATTATAACAATAAGATCAATATCAAGTCTTTTGATGAGTATGGTGCTGTCCCGGCAGGTATGGATCCTACGAATCCTGCCAATGCTTATCTTGTAGGACCTTATCCACATAACCGTGTGCCTTGGGTTTCGGAAAGCAACTCAAAGGATCGTTATACAGCAATCAATATCTATGCGGAATATGAAAATACCTTTGCTGAAAAGCATTATCTGAAAGCAATGGCTGGATATAATAGAGAAGAGAAGATTTATAGCAGTTTTAGCGCACGTGCAAAAAACCTGTTGAATCAAGATTTTCCATACCTCAATTTAAATAATGATGATAAGCCTATTGTAAGCTCTGTGCCGTTAGATTGGGCGCTTTTAGGGCAGTTCTTCCGCGTTAACTATATCTATGACAATCGTTATTTAATCGAAATTAATGGTAGACATGATGGTTCTTCACGTTTTGCGGCCGATAAGCGTTATGTCTTTAGCCCTTCGGCGAGTGTCGCATGGCGCCTTTCCAATGAAGAGTTTTTAAGCTTCTTGAAACCGACTTTCAACGATTTAAAAATCAGGGCTTCTTATGGTACGCTGCCAAATCAAAGTATTGACTTGAACAGCAATCCGACTAATGGTACACTATACCCCTATATTGCGACGATGCCTTATGGTACGACCAATTACATCTTTGGTAATGCAACACAATCGTATATTACGGCTCCTGGACTTGTAAGCCAATTGTTTACCTGGGAAAAGGTGACTTCGAAAAACATCGGTTTAGATTTTGCCCTGCTCGACAATAAGTTGAGTGGTTCATTTGACTTATACAGCAGAGATACCCGAGATATGTTGGTGGGTGGACAGCCATTGCCAGCGATTTTGGGCGTTGGTGCTCCCAATAGAAATGCGGCAGATCTGAAAACAACAGGCTGGGAGTTTGAAGTGAAATACAACAATAAAATCAACGACTTCAACTATTTTGTAAGTTTTAACATGAGCGACAATAAAGCTAAGATTACGAAATATGACCTCAACCCAACAGGTGAGTTAACGTCGCATTATGTCGGTGAGCAAATCGATGAAATATGGGGGTATACTTCCAATGGACTATACCAAAGTGATGCTGAAGCGAATGATGGATTGAATAAAGAACGCCTTTTTTCGGGTACATGGCTTGGGGGTGATGTTCGCTTTGAAGACGTAAATGGAGATAAAAAAATTGATAATGGTAGTAATACGTTAAGTAATTCGGGTGATATGCGTATCATCGGTAATAAAACTGCACGCTATTCTTATGGTATGCGATTAGGGGGTGATTATAAAAACTTTGATTTATCGGTGTTTTTGCAAGGTGTAGGACGTCGTGATGCAGTAGTTGGTGGTACTTATTTTTATGCATTCGGAGGCGGTGAATGGGATGTGCCGACTAAGAATCAAATGGATTATTGGACGCCAGAAAATCAAGATGCTTATTTTCCGCGTCTTCGTTTTGGCGGGAATGGTAATACCCAAAATTCGACACGTTATCTGCAGGATGCTTCTTATATGCGCATCAAAAATATCACTATCGGTTATTCTGTGCCAAGTTTGATTTTAAAACGGGCTAAAATCGAAAAGATCCGCTTATTTTTCTCTGGCGAAAACTTGTTCACTTTTACCAAGATATTCGACAATTTTGATCCAGAGCAATTAGACAGAACCGCTTATCCATTAAGTAAAAATATCTCCTTCGGAGCTCAAATCACATTTTAGCCATGAAATACAACCTTAAATATTTGAACATATTGCTAGCTTCAGGTCTTTTGCTTAGTCTGAATAGCTGTAAAGATGATGGGTTTTTAGATCGTTTACCTAAGAATCAGTTTAGTGAACCTACTTATTTTAAAACGGAGAACGATTTGAAATTGTTTGCCAATTTATTTTATAATAATCTACCATTTGTGAACAATTATTCGGTCGATAATAATTCGGATAATATGCTCCCTGCTACCTCGAATGCTTTATTGGGAGGCACAGTCTCTGTCCCTTCTACTGGAGGTGGATGGGCAACTGATGATTGGCTTCCAATTCGAAGATGTAACTATTTTCTCAAACGTTATGAGCAAGTGCCATCAACAAATAAGGAGCGCTATGCTGCGGAAGTACGTTTTTTTCGAGCATTATTCTATTGGCAAAAGGTAAGTGCTTTTGGTGATGTACCGTTGGTACTTTCGGATATGGACGATACTTCGGTTGAGTTGTATGGCCCTCGTAACAATCGTAACGAAGTGATGGATCAAGTGTTATTGGACTTAACATATGCCGTGAGTAACTTACCTGAAAAAGGTTCTGAAGAAACCGGTCGATTAAATAAGGACATTGCGAATGCTTTATTGTCACGAATCGCCTTATGGGAAGGTACTTTTCGTAAATATCATGGTCTGGGCGATCCATTACCTGTCTTGCAGGTATCGTTAACAGCTTCTGAGGCATTGATGAGCGATGGAAAGTACCGTTTATATACTACGGGGAACGTCGATAAAGATTATCAAGATCTATTTACGCAGACAGATCTGAAACCAAACCCCGAGTCTATCATGCACTGGGCTTATATTATCGGTACATTGACACAAGGCTATACCCGTACAGCAAACGAAAATAATACAGGTGTCAGTAAGGATCTGATGGATTCTTATTTGTATAAGGACGGAAAACCTAGTGGGTTGACTTCTTATTCAACTGATGATACCGAACCTGCTAAAGAAGCGGATAACAGAGATCCGCGGTATAAACAAACGGTCGCAAGTCCTGGCTTTATCTACCGGATCGGTACGAGTGCTGTTGCACCGCTTGTTTATGGACTTCCTTTGATCGGAACTTCTCAGACATCTAGTGGATATTGGTTAATCAAAGGACGGTCAAGTGATCCTGTTCAAGAGATCGCGAATCAATCGGATATTGATGCTTTTATTTTTAGATATGCGGAGGTATTGCTGAATTATGCTGAGGCGAAGTATGAAATCAATAAAACATTAAGTCAAACGGATCTGGATAAAAGTGTTAATTTACTTCGTGACCGCGTAGGCATGCCTCATTTAACAACAACGGTTGCAGCGGATCCACATGCGGTTGATTATGGGTATGCGATTACGCCTTTACTTTACGAAATTCGTAGAGAGCGACGCATCGAATTGATGGGAGAGGGATTTCGATTTAATGATATCAAAAGATGGAAGGCTGGAAAACTTATCGAAGGTATAAAAACGGTGAGGGGGATGAAGCTAGTTGCGGAATTGAGAAAAAAATATAGTTATGATGTGAGTAAGATTGCGACTGATAATAACGCCCTAATTATTGTGAACACCAACTATACGAACGGTCGTAAATGGAACGATAAATACTATTTTGATCCAATCCCTTTGAACCAGATCAGTCTTACTGCGGGCAAACCAGGAGCCTATGTGCAAAATCCGGGATGGTAATAATTGAATAACTTATATAAAGATTAGAAAATAATGAATTATATCAAGAAAAGTCTAGCGTTAGGGGTGATGACTCTTTTTACAACGTGGCATGTAAATGCCCAGCAAGCTGCTCCAGCGCCCTATGGGGCGCTGCCGAGGGCAGACCAGATTTCATGGCAGAAACTAGGTTACTATATGTTTATCCATTTCGGTCCGAATACATTTACGGATAAGGAATGGGGCGATGGAAAAGAGAATCCGGGTGTCTTTAATCCAACAAATCTCGATGCACGACAATGGGCTAAAACAGCTAAAGATGCTGGAATGAAAGCTATTATTATTACAGCTAAGCATCACGATGGTTTTTGTTTATGGCCGAGTAAATACAGTACGCACACGGTACGTGAAAGCCCATGGAAAGGTGGAAAAGGGGATGTGTTAAAAGACCTTTCTGAAGCTTGTAAGGAATATGGCTTGAAGTTCGGGGTATATTTATCGCCCTGGGACCAAAATCACCCTTCATATGGGACTCCTGAATACAACGATATCTTTGCCAAAACGCTGGAAGAAGTGTTGACTAATTATGGTGATATCTATGAGATGTGGTTTGATGGTGCAAATGGAGAGGGACCGAATGGTAAAAAACAAGTTTATGACTGGCCATTGTTTCGCAGTGTCGTGTACAAGCATCAGCCTCATGCAGTTATATTTAGCGACATTGGCCCTGGAGCACGCTGGATTGGGAATGAGTCTGGTTTTGCTGGTGAAACCAATTGGAGCACGCTAAATACTGATGGCTTTGGAATGGGAAAGGATGCTCCAAAACAAGAAGTCTTAAATACAGGTGACGAAAATGGAAAGTACTGGATACCTGGTGAGGTCGATGTATCGATTAGACCAGGATGGTTCTACAGCCCAGCTACCGATGATAAAGTCAAGACATTAAGCCAATTATTGGGGATCTATTATACCTCAGTGGGGAGTAACGCTAATTTATTATTAAACGTTCCCGTAAGTCGTACAGGACAGATTCATCCGACAGACTCTACCCGATTAATGGAGTTGCGGAAAGTGGTCGATGCGACTTTTAAGACAAATTTAGCCAAAGGAAAAAAAGTACTGGTAAACGCAACGCAAGCAACTCAGCTCTCGGACGGTAATTTTGACACCTATTTTGCTGTAGAAAATGGGGTTAAAAATGCAACAGTAACAGTAGATCTTGGTGCAAAAACAAAGCTTAATCGCTTACTTCTGCAGGAATATATTCCACTTGGCCAACGTGTCAAATCGTTTGAAGTAGCCTACTGGGATGGAAGTAAGTTTGTTGTGTTGGATAAACAAAGTACGATCGGCTATAAAAGGATCTTAAGTTTTCCGACGATACAAACGAGTCGGATTCGGATTACTGTGGAGGCTAATGCATCGCCCGTTCTTTCAGAAATACAAGCTTACTTAGCTCCGGAGGTATTGGATATCCCGCTAATTTATAGAACCAAGGAGGGAGTGGTTTCTATCAAGACGAATAGCCCAGATCCGCTTATAACGTATACTTTAGATGGTGGTGACCCACAGGTAAAGAGTACGCCTTATGATGGGTCTTTTGAATTGAAAAAAGGCGGTATGATCAAAGCTAGGGCCTTCATCAATGGTGGAAAGGAATTTAGTGATATTGTGATGGCTGATTATGATCTTTCGACAGCAGATTGGAAAGTGATAAATGCTAGCGAATCCCGAAAAGGATCGCAAGTGAATAGGGCTTTTGACGGTGATTATAGAACAGGCTGGGAAGCTGAATATGCAGGGGCTTCGGCGAGTTATGAAATAACTCTTGATATGGGAGGAGAATTGGAAATCGATGGGTTTACTTATACCCCGGCTACCAATGGTAACACGAATGGGATTGTGGATAAATATAACTTTTATGTGAGCAAGGACGGTCAGAAATGGGAACGTGTTCTCCATAATAAGACGTTTGGCAATATCAAAAATAATCCAATCAAACAGCAGGTTAAGTTCCCGGCGAAAGAACAAGCACGTTTTATCAAGTTTGAAGCACTTTCTGTAATCGGTGCTGATCAAAATGGGATGAAAATAAATGAAATCGGTGTCATTGTAGACTAGTTACTTGGTATTAAATGTCTAAGGCCAGCAATTTTATTGCTGGCCTTTTTTGAAAATTGTTAGGGGTAGGTGCTACTTTGGTACGGATGGTTTCAATGATCTGTTTTTGCGGATTCTTTTTTACGGATTATATACATGTTTTGGCTGTTGGAAGAATAAAATGCAAAACCATTGGGTGAAATATAAAACGACGGTCTGAAAGTTCTTGCTGGATAAGATGCTGCTAAGACCGTATAAAATCGATCTTTAAAACCGTCAAATTTTTCTTTTTCTACAGCGATATGGGGCACAAAAAAATTAAAATCACGATCTCCGATTTTTGTTTTAAAGAAAGCCTTTCCTCGCCAGTTTGTCACACTAAATCCAGGGTTACCTCCGCCAATATTGTGGCTATATTTTAATTTTTCTTCAGGATGAAAGTGTAAAAAAGTAACGTTTTCGGGTAGGTAGGGATCTTCTTCGCCAGTCCGAAAAACATTATTACGGTAGCGGTTGGCGGTTTCGCTACTATCGAGACTCCGGTATTCTGGCAATTTTTGCCATACCATCTGCCATTGTTTGTCTTGATAAAAGAAGAACTGCCTATAGTAATGCTCATTATTGGTCACATTTTCAAAAAACCAATATGTACAGTCCTTTTTTACCGTTTCAATTTTCTGATATACTTGCTCTTCGGACCAGCTTAGATCGGCATTCAAAACATTGACCATAAGTCTGGTGGTATCGCCGTTTTGTGGCCAAGTGGTATAAAAGGCTTTGTCGTTATTGGTGAAAACCATAAAACCGTCGATAAATTCCGGCCAATATTCATTTTGAGATAAGTGTAAAGTATCTTCCACAGTTCCATTGCTTTTTATCTTATAGTAAAGCATATCGCCTTGGGTTGCCTCATTTTTTTCTGCATCACAAGATACAATCAATTGGTTGTTGACCGATGGAAAAATACGAATGGGATTTGGTGAACTTGAACTGGAGACCTGGGTCTCACAAAACAACTTGACCTCGAAGTTGTCGGAATGGTAATGCTCATTGATTTCTTGAAAATTTTCATATTCTGAAGCCAATGGTTTTTTGTTATGTTCCACTATACCATCACAGGAAGAAAAACAGAACACTAAAAGGACCGTAATTAGTGTATTTAAGGAGGGAAGGATTGTTTTTTTCATCTGCTGTAGTTTATATCATTTTACATGAATTATACCTATCAATAATAACCTGCTTCAAGCATCTTTCCATATTCATTGTTATTTTTTGACTAAAATTATCTAATTTAACATCCTGAAATACAGCTGATAAAAGGTTTGTAACATAGGGGCTTATGGATAAAGATAATAATTCAAATATGTTTAGCGAAGAACTGCAGTCCAAGACGATCAACTTTCTTCGCTTTCCACTTATTGTGGGTGTTGTATTTATCCATACGGATTTTTCTAATGTTGTGATGCAGGGAGTAAAACAAATAGATTTTGCGAATTATCCTATTTTCTCCTCTATTTTCACACTATTTTCTAAAATCATCCTCGAGATCTGTGTTCCCCTTTTCTATTTTATCTCGGGTTTTTTATTCTTTTATAAAACACCGGTTTTTAACACCCATACTTATCTTGGAAAGTTAAAGAAACGTGCTCGTTCCTTACTGATTCCCTATGTTTTTTGGAATCTCGTTGTCTTGCTACTCTTATATCTTGCACAAACCTTTTTGGGGGGTAGTTTGATTTCTGGAAAGAGTAAATTGATAACCGATTACAGTATGTTGGATTGGCTATGGGCTTTCTGGGATACCTCGATGATAAGTTCACATTTGGACAAATCTTTACCCATCAATTCTCCTTTCTGGTTTATCCGTGACCTGATGGTTGTCGTGCTTTTTTCTCCGCTAATCTACATTGTCTTGAAAAAACTCAAGGGTATTGCGGTGATTTTGTTGGGGATATTGTGGATAACAAATCAGTGGATGTATTTGCCTGGATTTAGCTTCGCGTCATTATTCTTCTTTGCCGCAGGAGCTTATTTTAGTATTCATAATAAAAACTTTGTAGAAGTGCTGAAACCCAGACTATCGATGGCTATATTGTTTTATCCCATTATGGCTCTAACGGATCTATATTTGTGGGGGCCGCAATGGAATGCTTATTTGCATGGTGGGGGAATTATCATTGGTCTTGTGCTTGCCATAGGACTGTCTGCCCATTTTATAGCAAAAGGTACTTGGAGTGATAGTACATCATTGGGCAATAGCAGTTTCTTTATCTTCGCGTACCATCGCCTACCACTGGTGTTTGTCATTAAATTTTTATTTAAGATTATTCATCCGAATTCCGAGATTGAATTATTGCTTTTATATATTGTTTGTCCAGCGATTACAATCCTACTGGGCTTACTAATTTATAACGTATTGAAAAAATATTTACCACGTTTTACTTCGCTTATTAGTGGAGGGCGATAGCTAAAATGATATGAAAAAATATAAATGGTGGATTGCTGCCGGACTTCTTGTGGTTGTGTTTTTGGTTCGATATGGATTTAAATTTTATCATAAAAACCGGACTGATGCTATTCAATCTGAGTATGTATTTACCGATGTTATTCATTTGGGTCGCACATCGGTAAAGCATCAGGGCATTTCCAATACGTGCTGGTCATATACTGGAAACTCATTTTTGGAATCCGAGATGATTCGTATGGGTAAAAAACCTGTGCCCATTTCACCAATTTATACGGCACGCAAGGTCTACTTGGACAAGGCGCGTAGTTTTGTGCGTCTGCACGGGGAGCTTCATATGGGAGAGGGTGGTCAATTGCTTGATGTATTGCATGTATTTCGTAAATACGGAGCAATGCCACGGGCTGCTTATACAGGTCTTGTGGGGAAAAATCAGTACAACGATTTTGGTAAAATGACGCAGCGGTTGAATACGATGTTGCAGGTTTTGGTAAAGAATAAACCCCTGAAACCGGATTGGGAAGTGGGATATGCATCGACGCTAGACGAGTATTTAGGCGAGGTGCCGCAACAATTTGATTATGAGGGAAAAACTTACACAGCACGTACGTTCGCTGATCAGGTCATTGGCATCAATCCGGATGATTACATTGGTCTCGCTTCTGTATCCGACCAACCCTATTATAGTCCCTTTGTGCTGCTAGTGCCCGACAATTGGTCGTTTGATCGCTTTTATAATGTGCAAATGAATGACTTAACGGATGTCATTGATGAAGCATTGCTGAAGGGATATACGGTAGCTTGGACTTCAGATATTTCTGAAAAGGGATTTTCGTGGCAGCATGGTATCGCATATGTACCAGAGAAACCATATGAAGATATGACCCGTCAGGAACAAGAAACCATGTTTGTGCGCCCTCAACCAGAGATGAAGGTTACGGCTGCACAAAGGCAAAAAGATTTTGACAATTGGCAAACAACGGACGACCATGCTATGCACATTATAGGAACCGCAAAAGACCAAAATGGAAAAGCTTATTATATGGCTAAAAATTCGTGGGGCAAAGCCAATGCATATAAGGGACTTCTTTATGTATCGAAGGAATTTGTCCGTTACAAAACGGTCACGCTGATGCTGCACAAAGATGCGCTAAATGCGGCGCTTAAAAGTAAAATGGATATGATATAAAACTTTATGCTCGTGGTAAAAGTGCTGCTGATTATCAACAATTATATCCTATTCCACAAAGTGAGATTGATAGAAATAGTAATCTAACTCAAAATCCAGGCTACTAAATGAAAAGAAATTATGTGATACTGACTTGTCTATTACTAGGTTTAGGCAAGTTTAATTCGGAGGCACAGACCCAGGAAAAACCCAATATTATTTTTATCCTATCGGATGATCATGCTTATCAAGCGATTTCAGCTTATGGCTCGCAGTTGGTCAATACGCCACGCATTCAAGTGGAGGCTTTGCAACCTGAAATTAAGAAACTGAAACTTCGCTTAAATGAGCTTATTGATCAATATGAAGATACTGAAGCTGCGGAAGTGTTACGTCAAGAAAAAAAGAAATGAGAAAAAGCATTAGTTTACTGATTTGTTTGTTTGCTCCTGTACTATTATTTGCGCAGCAGCAGCAACCTAATATTGTAGTGATCATGATCGATGATCTGGGCTGGCAGGATTTGTCCGAACCTTTTGATCACAAATTATCGAAGAACAACCGAATCTATAAGACACCAAATATCGAGGCCTTGGCAAAGGGAAGTACCAAATTTACCAATGCCTATGCTACTCCTGTTTGCACGCCTTCGCGTGTGAGTTTTCTGACAGGGATGAATGCTGCGCACCATAAGGTGACGAACTGGACATCTCCGGTTAGGGATCAGCCTACTGATGTGACGGACAGTGTTTTTGAACGTGCGGATTGGAATTTTAATGGGATGAGCCCCATTCCAAATATTCCGAATACAGTATTTGCAACACCATTCCCACAGCTATTAAAGGACAATGGTTACGTGACGATCCATGTAGGCAAGGCGCATTGGGGAGCGGCAGGTACACCTGGGGCAAATCCTTATAATTTGGGGTTTATGGTCAATATTGCGGGACATGCTGCCGGACATCCGCAAAGTTATTATGGGGAAGAAAATTATGGCAATATACCGGGCAAGGCCGGACTACAGGCTGTTCCGGATCTGAGTAAATACCATCAGACAGATACTTTTCTAACGGATGCACTTACGTTGGAGGCGATCAAAACTCTTGAAACACCGATCGATCGGGGGCAGCCTTTCTTTCTTAACCTGGGACATTATGCTGTTCACACGCCGTTGCAAGCGGATAAACGGTTTTTTCAGCACTATATCGATGCTGGTCTTGATACGAAAGAAGCGGCTTATGCTTCTTTGATCGAAGGGATGGATAAAAGTGTGGGTGAGCTGGTGGCTTATTTAAAATCGAAACAGGTGTATGACAATACGGTGGTTGTTTTCCTATCTGATAATGGTGGACTAAGCTTACCGCCAATGCGTAGTGGTGAGCAACATACACAAAATCTACCTCTAAGAGCTGGAAAAGGCTCTGTCTATGAAGGTGGAATCCGAGTACCGCTCTTGATTAAAGCTGTCGATCAACGAACTGCTAGAAAAGTAGAAGAGCCTATAGCTATAACCGATTTTTTTCCGACACTTTTACATATTGCAGGTGCGACACTCAAGAAGGATATTGTCCAGGAACTGGACGGACGTAATATCTATCCGCTTTTATCGGGTAGAAAATTAAAAGAACACGTATTCATTTGGCATACGCCCAATAAGTGGGTTCCTCAAGATGGTCCTGGAATAAATTATTATTCGGCTATTCGCAAGGGGGACTGGAAATTGGTCTATGCGCAGAAAACAGGTAAGATTGAATTGTATAATTTGGAGCAGGATATCGGTGAGCAATATGATGTCGCTGCTGAGCAGCCTGCAAAGGTGGACGAACTGGCGGGCTTGCTAAGTCAGCAACTGCGCCACTGGAAAGCAATTATGCCGGTTTATAAAAATACAGGTCTACCGGCGAAGTATCCAGATGAAGCTTTAGCTAAATCAAAATAAGATTGATTTCTTACCTTTTTAATAGGAAAAGCATGCTCAAGACATTGAGCATGCTTTTTTTATATTCTACTAGGTTATCGCTGTTTGGCATATTCTGGTCTTTTCAGGTTATCGTGCAATTTTTCTTCTCGCCATCTCCGTAAGATTGTTAAACCTATTTCCAACTTCCAGCAATGGATATTTCAAGATTTTCACTTTCGACTTCCATTTCTATTGGAAATATAATTTTGTATGCCTGCATGTCTACTTCACATTCCCCAAGAAGTCCGGAGCGATCACTCCACAATTGTACGATATAGTTCTGGGCATATATGGGTAATGATACATGAGGGTAAACTCCAAATTGGGCAGGGAGCGTATATGCACTCGGGTAGCTACCTGTTTCAGCAAGAAGAATGGACCCCCGCGGGTTAAGAATTTTGAAAAAAAGATTTTGTTTACTCGTATCTGCATGTATTTTATAATGATTCAACTGAATAGTCTTTAATATAAAAATCTTGTCTTCTTTTTTGCATGATAGGCTCAAGAATAATAGGGTAATAAATAATATTTTTTTCATATCGATTGTAAAATTGTTTTTAAGCAGGAGAGAGATTTTTTGATCTTAACCGTATTATTGTCTTGCTCAAATAGGGTGATAATGCAATTAAGAGCAATATGCCGACAATGATCCATGCTATTAATTCATAATAATCCATTGCAAAACGCAATTGATCTTGTTTATGCAGACTATTGATCAATAACTTGTGTGCTGCCTTTGATGATAATTCGGCGTGCAATCCATTTTCGATGAGCATATTGGATTGATGTTGAAGATGTGCTTTAACCGGACTGTCCAATACGGTTAAATGATCTTGAAAAGTGTTGTAATGCTGGCTTTTTCCATATAGCTCAAAATAATTTATCAAAGCAATGCTGCTGCAGAAACCAAGATAACGGATTGCTAAACTTACCGCTGCTGCTGAGGTGCTACGAGAAGTAGCGACAGACGATATGCTGTATATGATCGTTGGAACCATGATAAGACCAACACCAAAACCTTGTATAAATAGCGGAATAAAATAGTTGAATTCATCTGCTTGGGCATCTGTATGAAAAAATAGGATGATATGGAAAATCAGTAAAAAGATAAATCCAATGCTCCAGATAAACCTGATATTCCTTTTTTGTATAACCATCCAACAAGAAATGATGGTTCCAAGTATTAAACCACCCAAATTAAATAAATTGATGTATGAAACATGTATAGGATCAAAGCCTAATATAGCAGTGAAATAGGTATTGGTTATTCCCGATACGAAGCGACATATGTACATGACGAAAAGTATCATAAGACCGGCTTTGAAACTACGGGATCTAAATATACGAAGGTCAATATAAGGATGTTTCATGGCCCGTTGTCTGAGTATGAATAGGATGGATAGAAATAGTAAACCCATACATGAATAGCGAATTCTTTTATCCGTCAACCAGTAGTATTCTTGTCCGAAAATAAAGATGTATCCAATCAGTACGAGGCCAATACTGTAGAGTGAGAAGCTTTGCCAATCCAATTTGTATAATGGGAAACGTACGTTCAATCGGATACGATTCATCGTTAAGGGGAGTAAGATAAGACTAGGAAGATAGGAGTACAGTGCTCCTTTATAGATGATATTAAAATTAAAAGAATCAATGAGATTGGCAGTTACTAGATTATTGAAAGGGAGTGCGCATATCAATAGTCCAAAGAAAACAGAAAAGCTTATTTCCCTTGCTCTTTCATTTTTTAATCGTGTAAACATCAGGGAGAGTGCGAGGTTGACCGTGCTTGCAAATAATAAGCCCTGTACAAATCTGATGGGGAAGAAGATATACACTTCATGGGTATAATAACATACCCATGTGGTGAGCATGAGTAAGAATGTGAATAGTATAAAATATTCCCGCGCGGCCAAATAATTAAAGAAACGACGTTCCAAACTGTAAAATCCAACATAGCCAGCATAAAATAAGGCTACCGAAAACTGCATGTCTGCCGGCTCACTTCCATAATATCCTGCTGCAGCGGGAATATTTGTTATAGGGATGAAAAATAAAACGATACTGGGCAATAATAAGATAAATAAGATTGCTTTTATCATCCATTCTGGTACCCAGGACTTGAAAATAGGAATCGTATTAACCACGGTTTTGTTTTTTTGATGTAAAGACATTGACATTCATACCCACTTTTAAAATGTCGATTTCACTACGCTTTCCATCTATGCGTATACGCACTGGAATTCTTTGTACAATCTTAACGTAATTACCCGTCGAGTTATCTGGAGGTAAGAGCGAGAAACTAGACCCTGTAGCTGGTGATAGCGAAATAATAGTTCCTTTAAATTCTTGACTGGGATAAGCGTCAGCGAATACTTTGACGGTATCACCGATACGCATGTTGGCCACTTGTGTTTCTTTATAATTAGCGACGACCCATTTATCGGTATCATCATTTACGATGAATGCCAATGGTTCGCCTACATCGATCATTTGTCCAGCTTCGATGGTCCGTCTTCCCATCCGGCCATTGTAGGGAGCTACAATGACGGTGTAGCTTACATCCAGTTTATGGCGGTCCAATAACGATTTTAAACGAGAGATTTCTGAAAGGACTACAGATCGCTCTACCTTAATATCTTCTATGCTTAAAAGTGAGGCATCGTGGTTGTCTCTAGCGGCTTGATAATTGTTGCTGTTCACATCGAGAATAGCTTGCATTTCTTCCACTTTTTGTTTTGTAGCAGATTCTTCCTGAAAGAGTTTTTCGTAACGATCAAAATCCAATTGCTCTTTCCATAATTTTGCTTTATTGCTGTTTACTTGTGCTCCATATGCGCTTGCTGTTTTCGTTAGCGTTTCGATCTTACTATCCAATACGCGCAGTTGTGCTTGTTCTTTTTGTAGCGATGCTTCGGTTTGTTTTTGTTGTAAAATATATTCTCGACTGTCAATGATAAAAAGTGTATCTCCCTTTGTTACGTGTTGGTTTTCTTCAAATTGAACGGTTTCGACAAAGCCACCGGCTCTTGAAATAATGGGATTAACGTATTCTTGTACTTGTGCATCATTGGTCTGTTCGTAAATAAAATACCCCCATAGTGTATAGCCTCCCCATACCATCATGACGATAACAATAAGGCCTGCAATAAAGCCTGTTATTCGAGTAATCAAACGGTCGGTAACTGTGTATTTGTTTTTCATTTCTTTCGTTATTTAGTCGTGTTCGCTCTCCATGGTCTACATGAGATCGTTTCACTCGGTTAAAAGATGATTAAAGCTTTATTATCATCACAATCATTGATAATAAAGTTTACAGGACACCTATAATGTTTTGTAGTAAGTAATATTTGTCTTGTGCTAGGATACGTGCAGATGCTAACTCAAAATGGGTTTGTAGCAGTTGAATATCTGCGTCAAGTAGATCGGTTATCAAGGAAGTTTGGTTGAAATACGTGTTTTTAATGATACGCGCGTTCTCCTTAGCTTGCAGTACATCCACTTCAGCCACCGCAATCTGTTTTAGCGCTTCTTGATAACGTAAGTAGGCTTCTTTTACGTTCTGCCGTACTATATCTCCGATGTTGTGGTGCGCTTCTTCTTCTTTCTCCAATTCTAATTTGGCAGCCTTTACTTTGTGGATATTATGATATATGGATGAAATGGGAAAAGTTGCTTTCACCCCAATGACGCCCAAAGAGTACCAATCCGGATTATATGGAGCTAAGAATATTTGAGGATTTGCGTAGTAGAAATCACCATATATACCGATGTTTGGACGAACATTGGCCTTGACCTGTTTCAGATTAATAGCGCTCAATTCGGTTTGCTTTTCTGATATATGATACGAAAATGAGTGTTTCAAAGCTTGTTCCAAATATTGCTCATAGGACGTATTCTCTCCCTTTTTTTGGTCTAATGGTTTAGGTGTGATGACCTTATCATCCGGTTCGCCAAAGATGATGTTCAGCTTTTGAGTGGCAATAAGGATATCATTTTCGATGGTGATCAAGGTCATTCTTCTTTTGGAAAGATCAAGTTCAACACGTAAAACATCGCTCTTTAATACCGTTCCATTTTCGTGAAAATGCTTGATTTCGATCAATTGTTTTTCTTGGTCGGCAATGTCTTGTATGATCAGGTCTTTGAAAAGTAGACAACGTTGTAAATCGAGATATAGTGAAGCTGTTCTGTATCGAATATCTGAAATCATCTTATTCTCCTGCACCATACTGAGTTGATGCAATGTTTTGTCCTCTTTGATCTTTAATCTGAATTTGTTACCATGATACAGTACTTGATAAAACTCGGCTCCCATATGATATAGGGTATGGATGACTTCGTGTTGTGTGGGTTTTGAAAATAGTCCATTCTCATAAATTGGGATATTGGACGCCTTTTCTGCTGTTCCTTTTACAGAAATCTCTGGAAATAATTCGATTTTAGCATCCTTGTATTCCGCCAGTGCTATTGCGGTGTTTTTCCTCTGAATAATGATTAATTTGCTGTGCAATTCTGCTTTTTCCCAGGCTTCTGGTAATGTCAGGTAAACCGTATCTATTGGAACGACATGTGGCGCTAGGGGATTTTGAGAAGGAGGCGTTGCAAAGGCAAATTGTTTAAAAACGAAGAAAAACAACAGGGTTAGGGTTTTTTGCATTTGAAATATATCTATTTTTTGATCGGGACAAAATTAGAGGTAAGCGCCCTTCTGAAATATCTTATAATAGACATGTTTTTATTGAATCAAGCCATAATGTAAATCTCAAAATATTTTCACTAAATCAGCATAATAAATTTCATTCTTCTAGCATATCCTGTATTTTTGACAACAAATAATGATATGGGACTTATTGCTTTATTGCCTGAGATAGATGAACATGCAGAATCAGCTTTTGTGATGCATGAAAGATCAGAAAAACTCATTCCTTTACATACACACAAGAAAGGTCAATTAGGCTTTGTGGAAGGAGGGATAGCTTATATTACCATTCAAGGTAAAACCTATGTCGTACCGGCTCGTCATTACTTTTGGATTCCGTTTGGTATTCCTCATATTTTACGGATTGGTCATTCCGGCACCGTATTACGGTCGATCTATTTTTATACTGATGACGATGATGTGGATACTTTTTACGGTAAACTGGGTATTTATCCTGCCACAGAGCTTTTGATCCAGATGATCAATCATACCGAGCGTTGGGATGAGCGGCATGTGATACCTACAGATTATTATTTTGATTTTTTAGTATCGATCAAGAAACTCTTGCCTCAACTTAATAGTAGCGCACTTCCCATTGTTTTACCAACGAGTACAGATCAAAGAATGCTAGAGGTTATTCGTTACCTGGAAGATAATCTGGCAGAACAAATCACTTTGAAACACATCAGTGACCGCTTTTATATGAGTGAACGGTCGATGTCCCGCATATTTCAGACGCAGTTGCATGTCTCTTTTTTACAGTATTTTAAAACACTGCGCATGATTAAGGCAATAGAGATGCTATTACAAAGCAATGTGTCCATTACGGAGATTGCATTTGCGGTAGGCTATGATACAGTGGGGTCTTTCAGTAATACTTTTCAAACCTTTACACACTCAAGACCATCAGATCTGAGGAAAAATAATGCTTTATTTTTTAATAAATCCTAGGTGCTGTGGTTGCATAAAGCGAGCACAAGGTTGCGTTGGTCTATGGCAGAACTCGTGTGGGGCATGTTTGCGATCTATGTTAGATTTCAAAATCTTTTAATACGGTTTCCAGTGCATTTTTTCCAACATATTCATTTCGAATGAGCTCTCTGATTTTCTCAGCAAGCCATAAAGTCATTAATTCCTCTTCTTTTACACTGAAAAAACCGCTCAGAGTTTTCAAGTGACTTTTACTGACTAAGGTTTCATTTCTTTCGATTTTGCTAATAAATGCACCTCCTACATGAATTAAAATACCAATTTCTTTTTGCATTAAATTATTGGCTTCTCTCAATTCTTTGAGCTTTTCTCCAAGTGTGACCATATTCAATAATTATTAATTAGACTTGACTATGCGATTAACTTACCTCGTAATCTGCGGCGCATGATAGCACAAGAGTCATTATAAGACTGTGTATGTTTAAAAGAATCGATTTATTTTTTAAAGTTGGATGTGCTTTTTGCAGTAATTAATTTGCTGAGCAACTCCGCTTTCATCCAACGCGCTATTATACATGGGATAAGGTATGTATTCTGGAGCGAGAATAAGCGTATCGGACTCTGATTAAGCGAGAGTTGCAAAGACAAATTATTTATAAACAATTAAAAAACATATTTTTTATTTAAACTATACTTCTTTTTTCATTGGGACAAAATTAGGGATAAGAATTATTTTGGGCTATCCTATAAAAGACATGTTTTTATTGATTCAAGACATAATGAACATTTGTATTGAAGTTATATTTTTTCACTTCAATACCTTTATTTGCATGACGATTTCTTATAGCATTAAAAACAGTTATTTACTATTTAAGATAGCATTGTGGTTAATAAAATACCTTTGTATCTTTTTATATAAAGTATTTTATTACCTTAGTTATTGATGCTCAAAGTTGATCTATCCTATAAAATAGTCCTCATTTTAGGCAATAATACAAAGACTATTGTGATTCATTTATGTACGCTTGCCTAAATGTAACCTCATGCTTTATATTAATCTTTTAGATCTCTAAAAGATTGATCATCTATTTCAATGTTATAATAATTATTATCGTTATGGAAACCAACAGTATACGTCCTTTGGGTAGGCACCCATCTTTACAACCACTAAGCCGAGAACATCATTTCTCGTTACTGTTGTGTTGGAAAATTAGGAAGGGATTGGAACAAGCTATTGAAGTAAAACGATTGCAAGATTACATTATATATTTATGGGAAAATCAGATTGCCGAGCATTTCGATATAGAAGAGCGTTTGATTTTACCAATTCTAGGAGAGGAACATGTGGGGGTCATACGGGCACGGAAAGAACATCGCTTATTAAGGAGACTTTTTCTTACTCCAGTTTATACTTATAAAACGATTAATCGAATAGAGGAAACATTAGAAAAACATATTCGTTTTGAAGAAAGGGAACTATTTCCTTTAGTTCAAGAAACGGCAAGTTTGGAAGATTGGCAAAAGCTCGAATCGGTCCACAATGATGATGTAGTTGAAATTATCTGGAAAGATGAATTCTGGAAGTAAGAGGGGAAGGAAACCAATTGGTTTTAGTAAAGGTAAAAATAATAATCCTGTCACCCATTATATCGTAATCGAGAATATGGGATTTTAACCTCAAGATTCAATTAAAATGCCTTCTTCCATTTGCTAGAAGAAGGCATTTTAATTGAATGAAGAAAGGTTGTGCCCAGTTTTTAAACTGTAAGAGCGACCCGATTAGCGCTTGATCTCGATGCGCAGTTCTTCTTGCATCTGACGTGTCACGCCTTTAAGTTCGTAGCTATATGAAAGTAGAAATACATTGAACTGGCGTCCAAAATATTCTTCTATCCTGAATTCATTGGGGTATCGGCTATCGCCATCTATTTGGGTTACCTTGATATTGCGGTAGGGCTTGATGGTTACATGGTTGTCCGTACCCACTTCGAGTAAAATGGAAGTTGCGTTGATAAGATCCGCTTTGCTTTCAAATGATTCTATTCCAGCAATCACGCGAACACTGTTACCTGTTAATGGAAACAACTTCTTATTGCCCGCAGTGACCATGCCGTTTACTAGACCAGACATGGCGTAAAACGCGTTTTCTGCTTGTGAAGCATAAGCATTCTTGATCAGTACTTGATATAGTATGTTTTTTTTCTTTGGATTGATGTCTATACCAGGTGCAGCTGTAGCCTGCAACCCAATTAAATAGGTCGAATCTGGAGAAAGTCCAGCTGGACGAATCTTGACGCTCGTACGTCCTGTACGTGTGCCAGCCTCAATGCTGATGTAATTATTTACAATTTCATATTTATCCCTAGGCAATAGTTTCGCGTATAACTTTTCATCGTTGTCAAAAAGAGACCGGTTGTATATATCGAATTGGGTTTGGTCTTCTTCCAATTGAATGGCAAGATTAATCGTGGGGGCGTGTGTGCCTCCAGTAGAAGCAGTTATATATCCGGTTACCTCTTCATTCGTCAGATCAACTACTTCCTGAAATGTGTTATAATAGTTATTACTGATTAATGCGACTTCATTTCGATACATTTCCTTTTCAAACAATTCGTTGTCTTTGCATGCTGACAGCAGCATGCTTACTGCCAATATCTTTATATATCTTACTTTCATCTCTTTCTTTTTTATGAGCTTAATAACCGGGATTTTGATCGACAGAAGGAAGCCTTCTCATTTCGGCACGTGGTATAGGTATCCAAATCAATTTTTTGTCAACGACGCGGGTCAGGAATGACGATGTCCCTGGAATGACGCGTTGGTAATAGGTTTCTTTGGTAGCGCCATCGGGATTCATACCACGTATAGGTTCGCGTTCAGTTTCTTCGTAAATTCCCCAGCGACGCACATCATAGAAGCGTCTGTTTTCCCACAGAAACTCTACCATACGTTCACGCTCGATCTGTTTTTGAATTGTTACGGAACTGCTGAGTTGGTTGGCACTAAGTCCCGGAAGTCCAGCACGGTATCGAACCAGGTTAAAAGTATTTTTTATCGCTTCCAAATCACGAGATATGGTGTAATTCTGGTCTCCGAGCTGTATTGAGTGACTTCCAGTGAGGTTGTTGAGTGCTTCCGCGTAAGACAACAAAATCTCGGCATAGCGGATGATGGAGTACGATTTTTTCATGTGACGAGCACCAGTACCTTGAAAGGCATCCATAGGGTGGTTATATTTCTTGATAACATATCCTGTGATGGGGTAATTGGGCGAAATAGCGGTTACACCACCGCGACCATCGGCATCCTGATAATAGTATTTTGCTGTATAATTATTGATCGAAGTACTGGAAAGTGCTTGCCATACAGCTTCGTTAAACCCAATAGAGGCGTAGAAGCGCATCTCACGATTCGCATACATATTATATACTCCTGAATTGAGCGGATATCCCGAGAAATTGCGAGGCTGGGTTGTAAAACCCGTTTCCGAATAATAATTGTCTGATGATGCCTCTTCTTTGGTTCGTCCGTCGTCCATCAAATAGGCATCGACTACTTTCTGTGTGACACAGAAACGTCCCCAGCCACCCAATGAAGGGGGCATTGCCCCTTGACTAATAGTGGTCTTTAGGTATTCGGTATTTCTGCCCCAGATGATTTCTTTGTTAATAGAAGCAACTGCTTCTCCTGTAAAAATATCAGAGTAGGATCTTAAAGGATCGATGCCTGCTGCTCCATTCGGGAACTCTTCATAGAAATTAGGGTCGGACATCACTCCTTTTGGAAGTGCGGGCGTTTTGTTATCACTAACTACTGTGTATAATTGGTACTGTCCAAGATCTATGACACGTTTTGCCGCAGCGGCCGCTACAGCCCATTTTGCTTCACTGTATTGTTGCGACACGTAGTGTACATTGTCGGTTTTGCGCGTCCAGTTGCCATAATATGCGTTGGCCACTGGTCCACCGTTGAACAACGGACTAGCATGAATGAGACGTAGACGGGCAACCAAAGCGTAGGCTGCACCTTTAGACGGACGTCCAAAATCCAATAACGACACATCTAGGGGCATGAATTGTGCCGCTTTTTCAAATTCCGAACAGGTATAGTCCATGGTCTCATCGTAGGTTGCTCTCGGTCTGTCGTAATAAGTGATGGGTTCATTAGTATTCACCACTTCATCGCCCACTAGGATGGCTGGTCCGTAGTCTACCAAGATGTTGTAATAAGCATAGGCACGGATAAAACGGGTATACCCCTCGATCCGTAGGCGATCCATATTATTTAGATCGCTCGGACGGTCTAAGTTCTGGAGGATGTTGTTACACTTACGGATGATTTTGTAGTATCGCCCCCATTCGTTGAGGTTGTACTTTGTTGAAGATCCACCTCCGAAAAAATCAGGCGATATATTTCCAGTTACGAAATCCATGCCGTAATAGACATTTGTCGAACCAGCACCGGTCAATCCGTTGAGGCCTTCATCGGTTGCCATAGGGCCCGGGGTGTAGCCATATCGAACCGTGTTGGACTCGTCGGGAAACATCGCGGCTGCACCCCACATATAAGCCTCCATATTGCGAACATTGGAAAAGGCCGAGTCGATGTTAAATTCATCGTCGAAATATTCGTCGATATTGAGGTAATCCTTGCAGGAAGTTGTCATGAATAGCATTTGGACTGCCGTAGCGACAAATATGATTCTTTTTATAATAGATGTTCTCATAGTATTTAACTGTATTTGCATTAAAAATTGACGTATATCTGAAAGGAATAAGTAGACGGTATCGGGTATTTACGACCATTCCAAGCAGCTTGTTCTGGATCAAATATTTTGACATTGTCCCAGATGTAAAGGTTGTTACCTACAAACTGCAGGTCCATTGAAGAAACTCCGATACGTTTCAGAAACGCTGGATTGATATTGTAGCTTAGCGTCAGTTCTTCCAATCTTACATAGCGCGCATCGCCTTGCCAGTAGGTTGACAATTGACTGTTGTTGCTATTGTTGCCGTATTGCAAGCGTGGAAATCTAGCATTGGGGTTTTCCGCCAATGCTGGATCTATGCCATTGGCTATTGCATAGTCCCTCGGGATCCAACGGTTGCTCGGGTCTGCCGCCATGGTGAGTACATTACCCAAGTTGCCCTCAAAAAATGGCATGTAGCCCATACCGTTCAATGTCGAGGTAGTACCGATCTTCGTCGATTGGCCAACGTAGAAAAAGGATGTTTTTCCGGTTCCTTTAAACAGCATACCCAAGGTTAGTTTCTTGTAGCGAAATTCGCCACCGAAACCGTACATTGCTGCTGGGTAATTGCTATGGGTGAGCGGTACCATATCGAGTTTGTCAATCGTGCCGTCACCATTTACATCTTTATATTTGATATCACCAGGTAATACTTCTCCGAAGGATTGTTTAGGACTATATTTGATATCGTCCTGATCTTTAAATAGCCCTATGGATTGATAGCCACGGATGGAATTGTACGGAAATCCATTGTACTCCAAGTAAGGGTACTCCAAATAAGATTGCTCCCAGTTCTGTACCAGGTTTTTCGAGTAAGTGAAATTTCCTCGCAACGTGAAGCCTAAATCTTTAGAAATGTTGTGAGTATAGCTGATGTTTCCGTCAACACCCGAACTTTTCATACGACCTACATTGGCAAAAGGGTTGGATATGACGCCTACATATTCTGGAATCTGTACGCGTTGCTGGAAGATGCCATTACGCTGATCTTTGAAAAAGTCGACTACAAAATCCAGTTTGTTGTTAAAAAGCTTGCCTTCAATACCCAGATTTGATTTAATGGCTTTCTCCCAGGCTAGATTGTCGGCGCCAATGCGTGTCTCATGGATGGTTTCTATATCTGGGATTCCCCATACATCGTTATTGCCTTGGTTTACTTTAGTTAGGTAGGGGAATCTGATATTGGAAATACGGTCGTTGCCGACAGTACCATAGGAAGCCCTGATCTTAAAGTAATTAAGCCAAGGAGCTACCTCTTTCACAAATTGGTAGCCAGTAGGCACCCAACCTACAGCTACGGATGGGAAAAAACCATACTGCTTACCAGGCTGGAAGTTTTCGGAACCTGTATATCCAAAGTTGACATCTAACAAATAAGTGTCTCGGAAACCGTAGGTAAGTCTACTGGATACACCCTGGTAACGTAGCGGTATGGCATTGAGGTTACTATTGGCATCGTCGGTATCTTTGGCATCGCTCAGATAATAATATACCAATGCTGATGTGCGATGGTCGGTTCCAAATAGTTGATCGTAATTGATAACAGACTCAAAATGATATTTACGGTACTGACGTGTAGATTTGCTGTAAGATGCTTTTTTTTCTTGCACGGTTTCTTGCATAATAAGTGAGCCGTCGTATGCACGGCCCAGGGCTCTGTAAAGTGCCGGCTGTACGCGTCTGCGTTCTTCAAAATAGCTGTTGATGTCGTAAGCACCTTGTGCACGAAACTTAAGACCATCTAATATTGAGGATAAGTCTTGGTTGAGTGCTAAGGTTGTTTTTCCTTTGAACACCTGGTCCGAGGCTTTCCCCGTACGATTAATCATGGTATATGGCGACGATTGGTCTTCGCCACCAAGACCGGGTAGGTGGCCGTTTGAATACTGTACTGGAATAGATAAGGGAGTAAGGCGCGATTGTGCGCCCCAGATGTAGTCCGTATTGGCTAAGCCGGGCTGGTCTAATTTGGATAAAAAACCGTCAGAACCCAAAAATACTTTCGTTGTTTTGGTCAAGTTGATATCCAGATTGATGCGGTAGTTGTAGGTGTTGAAGCCTACGTTGGAGCTGTATACGCTATTTTTATCCACTTTATATGCCGCAGTTTCGCTTTTTCCGCCTAGACTCAAGAAGTAGCGGGCCACTTCAGATCCTCCTCTACCACTTACATAATAACTGTGGCGCCAGAAATTTTTATTAAGAATTTCATCTTGCCAGTTTACGTCGGGATACATATCCAAGTCTAGACCATCACGGATGATGCCCATTTCTGTTTGGTCGTATAGAGGGCTTTGTCCACGGAGCATACTAGCTTCATTTGCTAATTTTGCATAATCGTAGGCCTGTAAATATTCTGGTAAACGGTTAAGGAGGGAAAGCGTTGTATTTGCTCTTGCCGTCAGTTGAATCCGATCGACGATACCTCGTTTGGTCGTAACCAGTACCACACCGTTGGCACCGCGAACACCGTATACGGCAGTGGCCGAAGCATCTTTTAAGATTGAGAAACTTTCTACATCTGCCGCATCGATCGTGTTGAGATCACCCTCTAAACCGTCAATAAGCACCAAAGCACTGCTGTTGGCACCAAATGTTCCGATACCACGTACCCAAAACTCGGAAATGTTTTTCCCCGGTTCACCACTGCTCAGTCTGGATATGACACCAGCTGATCTTCCGTTGCACATTGCCCAGACCTACGACCATAACTTCGTCCATAGTGGTACTGTTGTCCATGAGGGAGATTCTCAGTTGATCGTTAGTTTCTACAGCGAGATGCTCTACCGCGTTGTAACCAACATAACTGAACACGATTTTATCGCCATAGTTAGCTCTAATACTAAATTTACCCGCTTGGCTAGTAGATGTACCGACTGATGGTTTGTCCTTGATATATACGGATACGTTGGAAATTGGCTCTCTATTTTTATCGACAATGGTACCTGCAATTAGTAACTCTTTCACTTGTTGTGCAAAGGTTGTAGTGTGTGCAATGCAACAGCACAGTAGGCACATAATCTGAATGAACTTCATTTTTTGTTAGCTATATATGTTATTATCTTCTGTTGGATAAGGTGTTTTTCAAAGCTTGCGGCTTTCCTAAAAACAGTAAGTGCTGATTCTACTCCATTTAAAGGTATGCTTGGATTCGTTACTCGATAACTAATTTACGTATGCGTGCATTGCTCCAATCTGCGATGTAGATATCTCCCTGCTCGTTGACTGCTACTCCCCAAGGTTGATTGAATTGCGATTCTACAGGACCTCCATCTTTATATCCTGGAGTACCTGGCTGCCCAGCTACTGTGGTCACAATATTGTCGGCAGATACCATACGGATACAATGGTTGCCATAATCGGCAACAAACATATTGCCGCTGTTGTCAAACTTAATGTCTTTAGGGTAGTTGAAAAGGGCATCGGCAATTGGACCATCTTTAAAACCTCTGCCACCAGGTGCATTGAGGCGTTTAAATCCTCCGGTTCCGTTGGGGTCGCGTAGGTCGAGTACCGAAATGCCTTGTTTGAATTCGGTGGGTGTGGCATTCGAATGTAGGGTAATGTACAGCAACCAAGGTTTGGCCGGATTGATTGCCTGACCGTACTGGGATCCATAGGGGCCTTGGTGTACAATGGTTGCTTCAAGGGTCTCGGGATGTATTTTGGCAATCTTTCCATCGCGGTATCGTGTGTATAGATACCCATCATACGGGCAGAAAGTGACAAAATTTTTGTACAAATCGGCAGCTACAATCGAATTATAATCTGCCGTTGAGTACTTAACGTTTCGTTGGCGCGGATACCAAGCTTCTCGTGGGTCGAATGTAAATATGACTTCCTTGACCGATTCATGCGCAACAGTTAGCATTCCCGTAGCGCGGTCTACGGTCAAGCCATTGGCATAGAGGATACGTCCGGTCGCGACAGATTCTATCAATGGCGTAACGATGTTCTGTCGCTCGTTAATCCGGGCTACTCCAAAAGTGGCTGGGGTGCCCCCATCGCGCCATGACATAAAGATGTTGCCCTCGGCATCAAGTTCTAGGTATTTGCCATACACTTCAGCCTCAGAAAGGACACCAGGCTTAAAGTTTTTTTGCCCGTTGCCCGTCACGGTGCTTACCTGTGCCTGTATATGGTAAATAAAAGGGTCGTTGTAAACCACCGAATCTCCGTTTACAACAACAGAGATGCTGGGGTTATCGCCTGGAAGACGTGGAACAATGGCATAGATACGATTGCCACTGGCTGCGATTACAGAGGCTTTGGCACGGTTGAAATAAACGTTGATTTTGCTCGGGTCAGTTCCGAAATTTTCACCGTCTAACAGGATTTTGTCTCGTGCTCCGCCTTCATTTGGGTAAAAAGATGTAAGCATGACCGGTTTACTAGGGTCATGTTTTTTTTCAGTAAGCTCACTTTTGCTATCACAACTTGTTAAACAAAATAAGGCTCCTAAAAATTTGGCTAACAATAGGTAGCGATTCATTGTGGAATGGTTTTTAATTCAATATTATTTAGATAGAGCAATGTTACGATATCCGTTTTTTCTTTCAATTAACTGCTTATTATCAAAACGTAATGAATTTGTTAAACCTATTAGATAAGATGTGTTGAAGGCTTTTTTAAGATAATTTAATTAACATTTTGTTAAATAGAAAGTGGACATTCTTTCACATTGAAACCTTTTTATTGTTTAAAATCTTTTATATCACTTCCGTCCTAAATAAATTTTAGGCGCGTGTTTCCCTTGAAACAGTATCTATTTTTAGATAATTTCAATTTTGACCCTATTTTTTAGTCTGAGAATATCTGTAGCTGTCCATTTTTACCCTTAACTGGTGGCCTGATAAAAGGATCATCTATCCATTGCCATATATTTATTTTCACGAATATATTCATCCTGATAAACCCGACCAAGTTAGACAGATTCCAATCGTATTTAGCCTTCTTCTGAAGGTATTTGAGCAGTAATATTCCAATCAACGAAGTCCATATTTGGATCATGACCGCATTTTCAGAAGTACCCACAAAAGATGATATTTTTAAGCGTTGCTTCAGATGCTTGAAGAAAATCTCGATCTGCCATCGCTGTTTATAAATGTTAGCTACTAGTGATGCCTTCCATTGGATATTATTTGTCAGAAAGTGGTACTGGTTGTCTGTGCTGCTGTCCCAAAAGTGAATCAAGCGTAATGGTTTAGAGTTGTATCTATCTGCTGATGGACCAGAAAGCTCAATGATCTCATCTTTAATGATTCCCTTTTCAAGGAGTGCTTCACTCTGGTATGACTTGATAACGTTGTACTTCATGTTAGTTTTACTCCTGGTAACAAAATAACAACCTCTGCTGTCCAAATCCCCGAGCCAGTTGTAATCCACATAACCTCTATCCACCACTACAACGCTTCCTTTGGAAAAACTATAGCTACCCGCACGCTGGCTTTCATGAACTTTCCCGTCTGTAATCTGCATGAAAACAGGAAGACATCCATCATAATCCAGCACAGTGTGCAGTTTTACAGCACCTTTGGTGCTTCTAAATTTAGCCCAGTCAAATACAGATAAACATAAAGGGATGATACTGGCATCCATCAGATAAACCTTGCGCTTTAATTGCGTTAGATCTTTGCGCAAATGGGTATCCTTTTGCCATAGCTTATCTAATAGCGAAAAGTACAGATCTTTAAAGAGTTCATGGGTGCGGTGCTTGTTGATATAGGAAATATTGGACTTGCTGGGTGCTCTACCAACACCTAAATGGTTCAAATTACCAGTCGTACTACGTAAGCCATTACTGATATCACGAACTGAATCTGCAGAAGAAAAATGGCAAAACAACATGCTAGCAAGATGCGTCCAGCTGTTGATCCCTTTACAATGTTTGTCACTCTTGTGCTTAGCAACCAAAACCTTGAATAATTCGCGGTCGATAAGTGATAAAATCTGACTAAAAACGTTTAAATTTACCATGGCGGTGTGTTAAAATTTGACGATTTAAATATAGCAACTTTGCTATAGCAAAACACCGCCACTTTTTTCAACGTTTAGGACGCTACTGCTTTTATATCTTAATGAGATGACCATAGGCCTCATTTCAATTATGAATCTGTGCATGTTTACTATGTACAGGTAAATTTACCACTGAAACTATACCTGAAAGGCTATTTAAAAAATATGGAGTTAATGATTGTCTTCCGTAGGAATTTGAGCTGTTGGTTGGTATTTTGAAGTCAGCGAGAGATGCTGTTGTTAAAGAGGTTTATTTTTTAAATCAGGAGTCTATCCAAATTCCGCTTTTGGCTTCATTAATTTTTTCTAGGAATATCTTTTGTCGATATAATAAACTGTATTTTAACTAAAATGGATTGTTTAAAAAACAATCCATTTTACGCCAATTTGATATTGCTCAATAAGCGTGTTCCAATTGCGGTATACCACGGTTTTTCTTTCTACAGCTCGATATCGAAAATATAATTTTCCCAATTCTAATCCAAAAGTGTAACCTAATTGAGAGCCGCTATTAAATGCCCTCTCTCCATTATTCAGATGATATTTATCCTCATTTAGAAGTTCATTGAATTCTATACCACCCAACAATGCAAAACCTGAGGTAACGTTCAATTTAAACAATATAAGGAAATCAAAAAATTGGAGTGCCTTGTTTCCTTTAGCAATCCCGTTAAGGTAATCGACAGTTTCAGAATTTGCCCTTATGCGGCTGATGTTATATGTAGGTTCTACTTGAATAGCCATATTAGGTCTAAAATGATAGCTAATTATTCCTCCGGCTTGAAAACCGACGCGATTCGATGAGTGGAATGATAATCCATCAGCATGGGATAAATTTCCACCAAATTTTATTCCAACTCCGATTTGAGAAAAGCTCTTGCTCACGGGTATTAAAAGAAACAACAAAACCACTATTGCAGATCGAGTATTTTTAAACATGTACAAAAGTAGCTTTTCTTAAGAGCTCAGCTTATTGACTTTTGTAAAGATATGGTCAATAATTTGGGTTATTCCAACCGATTATTATTTTCTTTCTTTCATTAAGATCGCATTTATCATCTCTTCCAGCTGTTTTCTGTGGGAAAGTTCAAGCCCCATATTCGGCTACCGATAGTTTCATTTAGCATGCTCCTTAATCAACAACCCAGTAGCCTCCAGATTTACCTTCGCCACGGTATTCTATTTTCTCTTCTTCTTGTAGCTTTTGTAATCTGCTATAATAAGCAGGATGGAAATATTGTTTCAAAAAAAATGCTCCAAGAGCTTTTGATGAATCTGCTTGGTCGAGAGGTAAAGCTTGCTGCTAACTAGGACGGTTTTAGAGTGGTTTTCTATCTCTAGCTCTCAATCCTTTGTATTGATTAGGCAAGTGTAGTATCGTTGGGGCAGTAGCTATTTCAGGTAATTCGGGAGGTGCAAAATTCAATTTTTTGCTGCTGCTGATATGCCACCCGTCACATACTTCGCAATGGTACCATCGCGTTGGTGCAAATCCAGATTCCTTAAGTATATCTGCATGATTGAATTTAATGAAATTCATCGCTTTATTTTCAGTTCCAAAAAGCTTTTTTTGTTTTTATCACCAATGATTAAAAGTTTACAAATAAATAACCAAGTCAGGTGTCCAGACAGTGTCTGGACATTATGTATTCGTACTAAATCCAATTTTTAGACGTAAAAAGATAATATTTATCTAAGGTGTTCAATTTGATTGCGGAGATTAATTGTATTATTCACCGTAAGAATAAAAAAAGCAATGGCAAAATACATCTATCAACATAAAAACTGGACAAATTTTACTTGGAATAATAAAGCAATAAATGTTGCTTTTGGTGAAGTGCGCCATTTGCAAGGAAAAATTACTGGACAAATGAGCTTTTTAGGTTTCTCCATTCAGGAAGAAACGAATTTGAGTACACTTACTTTGGAGTTGCTATCTTTGAGTAGACAGTAAGTTAAGGGAATTTGATAACTTAACAGAAATTATGTCACGAGAAAGAAAAGCATACCCTAAAGAGTTCAAGATCATGAGTGTTGAACTGAGTAATACCCGTACAGATTTGAGTGCACTGGCCAAAGAACTAGATGTCAGTCCTGCATTGTTGTACCGTTGGCGGAAAGAGTTTTCGATTAAACAAAGCAGTAGCTTCCCTGGGAATGGTAAAGTTATCCTCAGTGCAGCTGAACAAGAGCTGGCATTATTGAAGAAAGAACTGCGAGAAACGCAGATGGAGCGCGACATTTTAAAAAAGGCTATCAGCGTCTTCTCCAAGGGCGACAACAAATATTCATGTTCATAAAGAATCATAGCAGTATATTTTTAGTTGGGAAGATGTGTTCAGTATTTAAAGTGAGTAGAGCTGGATTTTACAAATGGTCCATCAGTCGTCCATCAAACAGAAGTATTGACCATCAGGACGATGACGTCATTCCAATTTCAGGAGTATTCTAAAGTAGAAAAATTTGCTGTTTTGACCTGATTTTCAATAAACATTTCAGGTGTTAAATCCCCTAAACAGCTATGGGGTCTGAAAGTGTTATATTCGTCTCTCCAGTCTTCAATTTTCTGCTTAGCAACCTCCAACGAAAGGAACCAATTGGTGTTTAAGCATTCATCACGAAAGCTCCCATTGAACGACTCAATATACGCATTATCCGTAGGTTTTCCAGGTCTTGAAAAGACAAGTTCAACTTTTTGTTCGTAGTCCCACCTATCCATTTCCTTTGAGATAAATTATTCACTCGTGTCTGTTTTTCTCGGAGTTCATGATTGCTTTGCAATTCAGAGCCATTATCCACTTGAATTTTCTTTGTTTTGGCTCCTTTAAACAACCTCAATTCTTCCAGAACTTCTACAACCTGATAGCCTTTTATACCCTGTCCAACATGGATCGCCATGCATTTACGACTATAATTATCCACTATAGTTAAGCAACGGATTTTCTTCCCGTCAAACAGTGCGTCTGCCACAACCACGAAGTAGCAGCGAAGCTAACTCCATGCTCCAGCAGTCATGTAAATTGGAAAACGAAGGTCTTTCAGAACGATGAGAGGCTGCTCTGTCGCATCGAGGGCGTTTACTCCTTAAGTTCTAGACCTTCTTCTTTATAGATCCGATATACACGTTTATGGTTGTCAGACCAACCTTCACGACGTAAAAGAATATAGACTCGCCAGAGTCCATAACGTACCCATGTTTCGGCTATATTACGTAACCTTAAGCGTAATGGAAGATTTTTGCGACGGTGGGCTTTATAGTACCAAACAGAAGTACTTAGTAGTGATACCTTGCATGCTTTCCGCAATGAAACCCGATAGTCCGCAACTAATCCCTTCAGTATTTTTCTACGTTGAGAAGGTCTCAATACTTTTATTCATTATTGTATATTTCCTATGGAATTCATGAGACGCTATGCTTAGTTTTTTTTAACACATCCTGCAACATCTGTTTATCCAAACTCAGATCGGCAACAAACTTCTTCAGCTGAGCATTTTCTTCTTCAAGCTGGCGCAGTTTTCGAAGTTCGGAGATACCCAGACCTCCGTATTTTTTCTTCCAATTGTAGAATGTCGCCTCGCTGATACCCATTTTACGGCAGACTTCCTCCACCCGGGTACCCGTCTCAGACTGCTTGATCGCAAAGGCGATCTGAGCTTCGGTAAACTTCGATCTTTTCATCGTTTTTCCTCCTATTTAAAATTAGTAATTCAAATCCGAATTCTCTACTTTTAAATGCTCCAGTTTTTTGGGAGGAGGTCAATCTAATATTCTGTAAGTAGTAACCCTATCACGCAAGCCATTCAGAGTATGTTGTATTTCAGAATGAGATAGAGCAATTTCAGATTGGCTGATAAATCTTAATATTTCCGCCTTAGCTACTGTATTTCTTGTTTGTTTCATCTTTCTATTATTTTATTACAGCAACAATGTTGCGTTTGTGGATATAATCGTTATATTTGCAACAATGTTGCATTGATTGCAAATATAAATAATTAGCCCATAAAATATATGAATAAATCTATTAATAAGCGTTTTTGTGAATTTGAGAATATTTTACCTCGCAAATCAATACGAAAAAAGGTAGTGGTTCTTTCCTCCTACATTTTTTTTAGTGCAACGTTCTCCTCTTCTCTTTTCGGTCAAGGAATTCCGAAAGATACAACAACCTTATTACAGGAAGTAATTATTACCGCACTTCTAAGAGAATCCTTTGAAGTAAACGTGGGAGGATTTGAGAGCAAGGATATAATGGACGTACCGCTGACAATACAAACTTTTGGGGCAAAGAACATACGGGGAATATCAGCCATAACTGTTCACGATATTTTGATGTCAGATCCTTCCGTACAAAGTTCTTCTTATGGAGTAGGGTTCGACAATTTTTGTCTGCTTGGATTTGCAATGGACAATATTACTACCCTTCGTCTTGGTGGGCTTACTTTAGCGTCTCATTATGATGTTACGTTGGAATTGATGGATCGAAGGGGCGCATTTTCGCCAGGGCAGTACCTGTACAAAAGCGAGACCAAATTTAATTATGGTTTAAATGAGCATAATCATAATACGCGTATATCAATTGCTGAGAATGATCTTACTGACAGCAAAGCCCGTAACCTTCTTTAAAATTAAAACAAAAAAAAATGCATTATCATAAAATACTATTCCTTGCTTTACTATTGGTTAATATATCAGTATTTGGGCAAAGTGATAGTACAGTAGTACAATTAGATGAGGTTATATTAAAATATATCAATCCGCATAAATCTATTTATCAACCTCAGAAAGTTAGTGATTTCATACATCGTACCAATACAGGCAAAGATTTAGCACATCATTTGGAATCCTTATCTGGAGTTCAAATTCGTAAGTCTGGGACGAATGTTTCTAAACCAATAATAGATGGTTTATCCAGTAGTCGATTAGTATATATGATTAATGGTGTGAAATTAGAAAATCAGGACTGGGCAGACGCACATTCGCCTGAAATTGATGCAGATTTAGCCAATAATTTAAGTATTTTACGTGGCGCAGAAACAGTAAAATATGGTTCAAATGCACTGGGAGGTGTTGTAAATGTAAATGCAGGTAGAATTCCTATTAACAAAGAGGTTAGCGGTTCCGTAACAACCCATTATTTAGGTAATACAGGTGGCTGGGGAGGGAACTTTAAAGTTTACCAAAATTTGAGCCAGATAAAGGGGCTACGTTGGCGTTTAAGTGGTAATAATACACAAAATGGGGATTATCACACAGCAGAATATAATGTAACCAATTCCGGAACAAGACTAGAGAGCTATCAAGCGGAGATAGAATACGAACTCAATAAGGTAGTAATTAAAACTTTTTATTCTAATTATAATTCCAAACAAGGTAATTATTTTGGTGCGCTAACAGGAAATATTGAAGAATTTGAAGAGCGTATTGAGTTGGGCAGACCATTGCTAACTTATCCTTATTCATTTAATATTCAAGCGCCTTATCAGAAGAGTGTGCACCAAATTGCAAATGCAACTGCCAAATGGACACTTGCACCACATTGGTTTGCAAAAGCGCAATATACCTATCAAAAAAATCATAGAGAAGAATTTGATATAAGACGGAGTACATCAAATTCAGTTCCTGTTCAAGAAATGATATTGAGTTCTACTCATATCAATTCAGAAATAGAATTCAGAAAAAATTTTCTTCATTCAGCGCTTGGTTTTCAAATCAGAAACAAAGAAAATTTCAATCAACCCGGAACCGGTGTAACGCCTGCTTTGCCTAATTATATTTACAAAGAAAAATCAATTTACACACATCATACTTTACTGCTTAACCATTGGATCTTAAACGCTGGCTTACGTTATGATTGGGCACTAATGAACGCTCGAGGAATTAACTTTTTGGGGCAAACATATGGCGAGAATAAAGACTTTTCTTCCCTATCTACTCAGTTAGCCACCAAATTATCTACTGGAAAGTGGGATTTTAATTCTTCTTTAAGTTATGGATGGCGCGTTCCCGAATCTTATGAATTGTATGCTAATGGAAAGCAACACGGAATTCCTATTTATTTTGTTGGTGATAAGAAAATGAAAGCGGAAAAGGGGTTAAAATGGATGAATACCATTAAATATAAAATCAAAGAAACAACCTTAGAACTTCAAGGTTTCGTCAATAGGCTAAATGATTACATCTACGCTATTCCTACCCATCAATACAAGCAACTTTTTTCTGGACCAGCGGCCATTTTCCAATTCAAGCAACAAGATGCTTTAATATATGGATTGGATCTAATTCATATTACAGACATTACTCCCAAATTAGAATTCACAAATAAATTATCTTGGATTCAAGGAGAAGAAGTTAAATCTAAAAATTCACTGCCCAACATTTCACCAATAAGATTGCATAATCACTTAAGTTATCAATTTCCATTTTTTGCCAGATTCGATGATAACAGCATACAGATTAGTCATGATTGGGTAGGAAAGAAAAGGAATTTTAATCCCGATTATGAATTATCGACCCAAACACCTAGTGCATATAACATATTTAATATTGCGATTAGCTCACAATATTCATTTGACAAAAATCTAAATTTAAGATTTACTGGTAGCATAGATAATCTATTTAATACCCTTTATAAAGACTATTTAAATTTACACCGCTATTTTGTTCACGATAGAGGTCGTAGTATTAATGTGAACATTCAATTTAATTTTTAATTTTTTTTTTATGAAAACACGACAATTGTTTAAAACCGTTTTATTTGCATTCTCAGTCATGATTATGTTAGGATTAACCTCTTGCAGTAAAGATGACGATATGCCTGTAACCCCCACTGATGAAACCTCAGATTTAGGACATGATGATTGGGCTAAAGTAACATTTAAATTTCACCGTGGACATCTGCATGGTGCAACTTTTCATGGAAATCCCATTAATGACAACGTTAAATATTTCAAATCCGTTCAGGAAATCAGTTATGAGTACGATGAAACCGGAAATTTAATTAAGCCAGATGTGCCTATTCGGTTAATTAAAGATGAAATCTATGCTTTGGAAATTATTTATTTTAATAAAAAAGGAGAACGTATGAATTCTGAATTCACAACCGAGAAAAATGCACCGATTCATCAACATTTTTTTCTATCAAAAAATGCCAAGAAAATCGATACGGATATTGATTTTCCTGCTGCCAGTACAATTTTAGACTATGTATATCGTGATACTAATCCTGAGGATGGTATGTTCACACATAACGGTGTTGTCTTACGGGGCAGCAAGGATCCAATAGGTTTAAAAGGTTACTTTTTTGTTAATCAATCTTACACCCAATTTGATTTGAATGTTATTTTGGTTCATATAATGAAAGGCAATAAGTTAGATCAAAACGGAAATCCATCTCCATTTAATGCACCAAGTAATGCCTTTTTAGCCACCCAAGATTTAAATCTTAAAATTCCTGTTAGAGTATTTGCTGAACGTCCTTCTGGTGATGATTTTGATCAATTTATTTCCGATATAGCGAATGAATTTAATGTCTCTGTTGAAGAAGCTGAAGCTGATTGGGAAGAGGCGGTAGATACTCCCTTTGAAAGTGGAAGTTATTGGATGTAAATTTCATTATTCTGTTTTAAAATATATTACAGATATAAAGAAATTAAATGATATTGAGAGAATAACTTCTCAATATCATTTTTTTTGTTCTTGTTTTTAAGTTTATTGTTAAAAGGACTGTTGAGTTAGGCATTTATTATGTTTCTTGAATCAAATTAGGTATAATAGAAAAAATAATTGATATAAATGATGAAAGTCCCACCAGTTTCATTGAAATAAACCTGATAAGTAAAAGGAGTACAGACTCAAAAGTTTATTCGATTTGTTTTTCACTTTACAAGAAAAAATAGTGGATGCTAAATGGAATTAGCACTATTGCTAAATCGTCATCTTTTATGGAACTTACGCCTCATAAACTTCTATATAGTTATTTTTTGATATTTCAAGTAAAAACCACTGAACAAAATGAAATCATACATCTTTATTTTGAAGAGCGCAATATTGTTCCTAAAGAACTTAGTAATCTAATATTAGCTGCTCACGGTTCCATAATGAAGTTACTATGCAAGATTGTCCCTTGCGAGGCAATAGCGTTTATCAACACGTAAAACTTCAAAGATGGTTTGAAAAAGAGTCTCCTAATTAGTAGCTAAGGGAACTAGGATGACAACCTAGTTCCCTTCTTTTTTAAAAGAAATTAATCGATACTAAATCCAATGACTGTCAGTTTATTTAGAGTAGATGGTAAAAAACTGCAACGGCAGCCCTCATTTCTGATAGCGTGAAACGTCGCAGGATTTTTAGCCTTATTCTAAAATTCCCCTATTAAATAAGTTTGCAGGTAGGGGTTTTTGTATTCTATGAGCAAAAAGAAGAGTTGTTGATGCCTTAAAAATCACGTTACCACGACAAAAAAAGCAGTATTTCAAAAATACTGCTTTGCTCTACTAAACTCTAAAACTGACAACTCCTTCGCAAAAAAAATAGAAGAAAAGTTCTCGAAGGTTTTGTTCAACAGGTTTTATTATCTTGTTCTGCGAACAAAACTAAAGCTTGGTTATTCGAAGTAGTTTTAATTTTTGAATACTGTTTTTCCATCTTTTAATAATTCATACTTATCACCCTTGCCAGATAATTCGTAATCGTCGTTTTTATACCATATTCCGGAAGCAGCTTTTTGCGCTACTAAATCAATTTGTTCCCCTCCGTTCAGATAGGTTTTAACAGTTCCGTCTGTGTTGTTGAAGGTCATATTTAAAACATCGCCTCTGTCATTCTTTACTTCAATTTCGACCTTATCGTCCTGATGTTCAAAAATTACCTTTCCGTCTTTCACTAGCTGGATGTCGTTCCCTTTACCTCTCAATTCATAGTGGTCATTCTTATACCAAATGCCAGATGCAGGTTTTTGGCTAACAAGTTCCGCTGTTTCTCCATTAATTGTTATTGTTGCAATGTCTTTGACATTGTCAAAAGACATTGCAAGTTTATTGCCTTCTTTGTCAGCTAGTGATTGGGTAGCGATGTCATTAGGCGTAGCTGTCACTTGTTCTGTTTTTGTGCTACCCGTTTTTTCTTCCTTTGATCCTTGTTTACAGGCAGTTAATAAAACTGAAATCACCATTGCAATTGTCAAAAATTTACTTGTCATTTCTTTATATTTATTTAATTATTATTCTTTCGCTATACATAAGCCTTAATGGTTCCGCTATTGTGGTTTATCTGTTGGACTGTATCCAAAAAATAACTGCAAAGGGAAAAGTATTGGCGAAACACGGGCTAAAGGGAACTTTACTTTAGTTCAATTTTCGACCAAACGTAGCCGATGCTTTTTCAATGAAGTCAAATTACAAAAACAAATCGGAATTGAAAAGCAATAATAGCATATTAATACAAATTTTTCAACTAAAACATTACCCCAGCTGAAGCAAAAAGTCATTACTCACCGGAAGTAAAAAACACTCACTGTTAAAGGATAAATCAAGAGGACGCGTTTATTCTTTATTAACAATGAGGATTACAGCAAAATTTTAGCTCCTTGGAATAAAATTAAATTTCAAATGATGCAAAGGAAAAGCATGGCTATCACCGATACGACAGACTTTTCCTATTTTATAAATTCATCTGGCCTATTTTCTTTTCATAAAGCAACTTTCATCAAGAATTATCAAGTTGAATCATCCGTACATAATGCAGTTTAATATTATTCAGATAATTATTCCACGCTCAGATATTTCAGGTAATTTTCTTTATTTATGACCTCCTTATTCCAGGTATCGAATAAAAGAGTACCTGCTTTTTTATCGATAGCGGTTTGGATTTCACTTCTGAACTGTTGATATGCATAATAATCTGTACCACATAGGGCATTAAGCGTATTTTGAAAAAATAACACAGGGTTTATCAAATAGGTGCTTTTAATAAAACCGTTCTTGGTTTCATTATATTTTTCTTCCCGTTTTGCAGCTTGTTTACTTGATATATTGATCAAAGCATCCAATGAATTTCCAATGATATTTTTATCTGGGATACTGTCTTCCATTGCAGATTTTGTTTTTGCCAATTCTGGATATGCTGTAAAAAGATTTTGGGTAACTTTTTCCGGTGGTGTGTCCTGCAGTTTGTATAGTTCATCCCTATTGGCTTCTAAAAAATCGGTAAGGTAAGTCATAGGATACTTCAATGAAGCAAATTGGTGAATAGAACCAGGAAGAATGACACTCAGCATCACCCATACAGAAACCATCTTTATCGCTTGGCTCGCACTTCCTTTACCTTCTCTATTCACTAGATAGTAAATAACAAACCAAAGCAACATATATCCGTACAGCAAAATAGGTAATAAAAAAAACTGAAAAGCTTGTTGGTACAATGCTCCACTCATATATGCATAAGGAAGTGCTACCAGTAATAGCAACAATCCTAATAAACCGTAATAAAATGCATATCGAGCGATAAGCCATCGGGACGAAGCTCCCTGCTGCACCTCTATCAAACGGTAAAAATCAAGATCTTTCTCCAGTCCACCAACATTAAATAATAAGATGATAATCAATAACGGTAATAAATAAATCACTACAAAACCGAAATCCAATGTCCCTACACTCAATCGTTCAGGATTGGAAATTTCTTCGGCCAGGTCTGCATCAAATACCGAGCTTCTGATGTTGACATTCTTGTAATATCCGTACTGTTCTGTCTGGCCTATACTGAAGGGCAATAACGTGGAAGGTTTCTTCAAAACAGTAATCGGTGCGTACATACTTGCCCAATAAGGCGTTGTAATATCGATCCAGTATTTTTCCTCCGGACCTTTCTTTTGGGTATCGTACCAGTTTAGAACATCACGCACGCTCTGGGCATTTTTGCTTTCAATGGCTGTTATTTGCCGTGTCTGTTTTTGAAACAGTTCCCATCCGCTCTGCAACCCGTAAACGGCGGCAATAAGAAACAGAAACAATGAGATAACCTTGAATCTGCTTCTTGAAAAATGTAAAATTTCGAATTTTATGTGCTGACTGATTTTCATAATATAGTTGTTTTTTTAGAACCAAAAATGATCAATATGGTGGTAAAAACGACCCATAGTGCCAATGTCAGAAGATTAAGACTATAGCTGGACCAAACCTCCTTTAATACCGGCGTCCGATATTCAAAATCCTTTACCGACCGGTAAAAATCATTGTTTTCTTTCCAGCCCCAGTCCCCGGTTTTTGAACCTCCATAAGTCTGTTTGTCATTGAGGGTTTTGATCAGAATCCTACGGTAGTGTTCTGCCTGCAATTGGAAATTCACAAAATGTAACATGTCACTGCCGCTGAATCCCATACTGGCATCCTGTAAAGAGGCAAAGGGATTGATAATACCGGAATATTGATAGGTTTTTTTTTGTTTTTCCAGCACCTTATATTTGTTCCCAAAATGCCTGTCCCATACCATATTTCCGTATTCCTCGTCCTGTTGCATGCGCATGCCATCGAAGTTGACGGGAAGTTGGGATAAACTATCCATCTTGTACTGCGCCAGTATTTTTTCCTCGAATGCCTTTCCTCTTTTATCGGAAGGATTATGACCGTCAATGCCTTGGGAACGATCTTGAGCCATTAAAGCTTTAAACTCCTCACGGCTGGGCAGGGGATATATTTTCTCTACCGAATTACCCCATATTTTAGGCAGGAAGATGGTCCATAGCAGCCATACGGCAATCATGGAAGAAAGAGCAGCTGTATTATTTGCTAATCTGGCCGAAAAATAAACGGTTAATGCCGTAACCACATAATAGTAGGCGCAGTAGGAGAAGAACAATAAAGATAATCTCCAAAAATAGTCTACCGAAATACTTTGGAGGTTCAGCAGGATCTGGACCACCAGGGTAAACAGCAGTAATAAAACTCCATACGTCCAGACGCCGATGGTTTTTGCTACAACCAATTTGGGCAGGCTGGCTCCCTGTAAGACCAGCAGTTTCAATCTTCCCTGTTCTTTTTCTTTGCTTACTGAATTAAAGGCTAGAAAGATCAGAAATAAGGGGATGACAAATTGCAGAATTAGTGATGGTTTAAGCTTTCCGAATTTTGAAATGCTGAGAGATTGTGAAGCCTCCGAATATGCAGTTTCATTCTGGACATGAGCTTCCAAACGAATTACATTTCCTGTACTCGCACTTACACCATCATCCATACTACTCAAAGGAGTAACAGGTTTAAACGCATACGAACCAAAATGAGCTGCACTATGTGTGTTCATTTGTTTAATGTTTTCCCATTGCGCACGAACATGTTCAGTAGCTTTTTTTTGCTGTACATCTTGCTCCTTGTTCTGTACTGTTCCCAGCCAGGAAACAACTCCTAAGCTCATGATAAAGAAATAGGTCAGATAAGAAAAAGCCTTCACCCTGAGCAACGATTTCCATTCGTTTGATATGATCTGTTTCATCATTTTACTATTTAATTGTTCATATAATCAAGGTAGATCTGCTCCAGTTCTTCAGCAGTAACGGTTTTAGTTTCAAGTTCCTTCACTAGGATGCCATTTTTTAGGATCCCGATTTTATGGCAAGTTTCCCTAACCCTGAAAATATCATGTGAAGCCATCAGGACTGCCGCACCGTCATCTGCAAGTTTTTTTAGGATAGCCGACAGCTCATTACTTGCCATAGGATCTAGGCCGCTCGCTGGTTCGTCCAACAGATATACTTTAGCTTTTTTTGCGTAAGCAATAGCAATCCCTACTTTCTGGCGCATACCTTTGGAGTAAGTTTCTGTCCGCTTATGATGGGCTTCTGGCTGAAGTCCACAATCTGATAAAAAACCAGAAAGTTCGTCATTGCTATAGGTTAAGCCTGAAAGTTTGCAGAAATAATCCAGGTTCTCCATTCCTGAGAGATACGGGTACAGATTGACATTTTCGGGAATGTAACCGATCTGTTTTCGGCTTTCAGTTGCATTTTGCCCAACATCTATTCCATTGATGTGTGTAGTGCCACTATCGGGCTGCAAAAATCCAAGCAGCATATTCAGGGTAGTCGATTTTCCTGCCCCGTTCGGTCCAAGCAAGCCGTATATCTGACCCTCTTTCACGGATAATGAAAGCCCCTGAACCGCCATTTTGCCTTTGAAAGACTTCTTTGTATTTTCTATCGTTATCATATTTTTATTTTTTTAGTGCAAGTGATTGTGTTAATAGGTTTAAAGCTGTAATCAATTAACGATTCAATAGGTTTACTTTCTCTATCCATTATTTTTCCCGTTCAGCAATCAAAATTTGAACTGTGCCGACAAGAAAACCTCTCGGCTACGTCCAACCTCCAGACCACCGCTGTAATAGACCCCAGCATAATAATATTCATTGGTTAGGTTTCTGGCATGTAAGCGCAATAAAGTAGTTGTTTTACCGAATTTGGTATTGTAGCTGACCCCTGCATCCAGGAGTGTATAACTTGGAATAAAACCACTGTTCTGAGCGTCTACGGGACGACTTCCCGTATGGTTCAGGTTCGCATCCAATGAAAGTTTTGGTAAACTCGTGAATGCGTAGCGTGCTCCAAACGTACCTTTCCAACGTGGCGTCCCTTCGGTACGTTTACCGCTTGTAGCCTCATCGGTCACGTCTTTAAGTTCGGTATCCAAATAGGCAATATTGCCTAGCAGCGTCAGATTACGAATCGCTCTGGCAGCAGCATTAAGTTCAATTCCACGGTGGTGGAACCTCCCGTCGCTGACAAAATCATTGGCCGTGTTGAGATAGGTAGCATCTCGCCTCACATCGAACAGGGCAATACCCATGTTAATGCTTTTATTGAGGTCTAGCTTCAGTCCCAATTCATACTGTACGGATTCAATGGCATCGGTAGGCTGGTTTGCATTGTTGGCATTAAAGGGGGCATTTTCACCTTTTTCAAATCCTCGGGAATAACTTAGATAGGTCATCATGCTGCCGAGCGGGCGGTAAATGAAGGCTCCGGTAGGAACAAATACGTTTCTATCCTGCGGTAAGGCGTCGGTCGACAAGTTACGGGCCTTGTACCAGATGTACCGTCCGCCCAATAATACCTGAAACTTTTTGTTCAATGTAATCAGGTCACTTGCGAAAACTGAACTTTCCTGGATACTGGATTTGAAATCAATTTCTTTTTCAACACCGAAATCCCAACGGTCAGGCTGTACCGGGTTCAGGATATTACCCACAGATATATCACTAACTGTGATGCCATCAGCACTTTCCACAAAATCCCAGAAAGGGCTTTTATCCTTGAACTGCCGGTGGGATACGCCAGTGAACAGATCATGGGATACCGCTGCGGTGGAGAACTTTCCTGCCAGATAACTTTGTATCGACCAGGTACTGAATACTTCACCACGGGACTGGTACAAATCAGCATAGCCTATATCGCCATTGGGTTGGATATTGAACAGATCCACATAACCGCCATGACGGGTCACCTGGGAGTAGTTTGCCTGTGTAATGGAAGTCCAGCGCTCATTCAGGGTATAATTGAACTTGGCTTCTATGTTAAACGCTTGAGTCTTATGTTTATACCAGGATGGCGAGAGTGCATCCCTACGGTCTACCTTTGGAGGAAGAATATAGGTGGAAGGATCGAGCAAATCGGTGCGACCACTTTGGTCGGCACGTAATAAGGGATCGGACATGGCACTTTTAGACACCCAATCTGCATTCAATTGTAGCAAGGCACGTTTACTGATGCGCAAGTCAGTAGCCAGCCCGACAAACTTCCGTTCCAGATCCCCCATATGGTTGAAATTACCGACTTTCTCATAGCCTGTATTAAGACGGTAACCGATCTTACCTTTCATTAACACCATGCTCTGGTCCAAGGCAGCATAATATCCTCCCAAAGAAGAGCCCTGAAGTGTAAGACTGGTGTAGGGTTCAAGGTTAGGCCGCTTGGGAATATAGTTGATGGTGCCTCCGGGGGAATTAAATCCGTACAGGAATCCAGACGGGCCTTTGAGTACGTCAACCCGTTCTACCAGTTCCAATGGTACATCATAATGGGGCGCAAGTGCAAGCCCATCACGGCGGATGGTATTAAAGTTATCCATCGCAAAACCGCGCAAACGAAAGTTATCAAAACCACCTCCATAAGAGGAACTCTGTACTGAAGGATCAGCGATCAGCACGTCACGAACCGTCCGTGCGGACATCTCACGAATACGCCTTGCTCCATAGCTCTGAATGGAAAGCGGCACTTCCATCACATGCTTGGCTCCAAAAGCACCGACATTGACTTCGTACGACCTGTTTAGCGGTGCTAATATTACTACTTCGTCCAAAGTGGTTAGGGTATCTTTCTGCACCTGTTGGGCATGCACTGCATTACTGCACAGCACAGCGATGCCCAGTCCATATAGTATTTTCTTAAAGGGACAATTCCCAATTATTCTATGTTCAAAATTCCCTCTGGCATCATCTAAAAGCCCAGGATCTGTGTTAATCTTGTATTTGGTCATATTTATTTCTTGTTTTCAATTCGTTTTAAAGTCTCTCTTGTTCTTCACTTTTCTTTTTGTTGTTATTGATCAGATCTCCCCCAAAATTATACCTCAACGTTATCCCGAACCGTCTTGAATCAGGTTTATCATTATAATGATAATTTGTGAGGTGACTTTTTGAATATCCCTTTTCCCGATACGTATTAAAAGCATCATTAAGGGAAATAGCTACGTCTAGCTTATTATTAAAAAACGAACGCTTAACGCCAAAATCCATAAAAAAGATATCATTCGTTAGGTAGACACCTCTAAGCTCCTGAGAGGTGTATTTAAGTGAAATGTCTGCCGAATAATGTTTCAGAAATTTTATTTGTTGCTGTAGAGATACTAAGGCTGCCCATCTTTTAATATTATTTTCAACACCAGATTCTGAAATTGGATATTTTGTATAATTTGCACCCGTCATCAATTGAATGTCCCAATTAGTAATTACTTTCAACGGTGTTATTACAGTGAGGTCCAATCTTTCAAAATTTTCAAAGTTGGTACTTTGCGACCGTATGGTTACGCCATTGGGATCGTAAGAAAGGCTGCGAGAAATGTAATTGCTTCGTTTACCATATTCCGCCGTAAAAATATATTTATTTGCTATCACATAAGAAGCCGATGACAACCAAGCCATCTCTGGGACTAAATCGGGATTCCCATCAAAATAAAAATATTCGTCATTATACCATCTTACGGGATTCAACTCAGAATAGGCAGGACGATTAATCCTTCTACTTATAGATACGTTAAGTTTGTTGTCATTTTCAAATTGATGACCGACCGATAAATTAGGGAAAAATCGAGTATATTCATTCTTCCGATTAAATTGGGTATCAATTAAACTGGAATTTGATGAAGTGTGTTCAACTCTTAAACCAAGATCAATAGACGTTTTACCAAAAGATTTTGAGGCTGAACCATAAACAGCACTTATTTGTTCTTTGTATTTGAAATGATCGTTCATTGAAGGAATTGGTAAATACTCGCCATTGATCAACTCTTCTGAATGAAAATTATTGTCATTGGTCACTTCAGCAAACTTTAATCCTGTTTTCATGTTAATTCCTTCAAAAGGCAATTCTGCATCTATCTGAGCTGATTTTATTTTAATAGACCCTGGTTGATGGGTACGGATATTATTGATAAAAAGTGTGTTTCCATTTGCTCCTGTATGCGTTCCAATCATCACTGCATCAGAGTAATTTCTATAAGAAATATATCGGGCATCAGCAGTTATTTTTTTTCCCATTGAATCGATGAGAAACTGATAATCTAAATTATAGGCATCATAATGATAGGGTTCTTTTAATTCATAAGTAGAATATACTTTTGAAAGCAATGTACCATCTTCTTTTTTCTTTAAAATATCTGAAGTTTTTGTTCCAGAGAAATCATCAAGATATCCATGATAGTGCATTCCCAAGGTGTGCCTAGGTGAGAAGTTCCAATTACCACCTACTTTATAGGTATAATAATATATTTGGAAAGGGATAGTGTTGCTTCTTTCCAAATTAATACGTTCTCCATTTTCAATTATGCTGTTGCCACTTGTGCTATTTCTTTCTCGATGTGGTGTATTGTAATCAAATGAACCATAAACACTCCATTTTTCTTCATTGATACTTGCTGATATATTTTGATTATTCATCCAAAAAGTACCTTTGGAAATACCACTGCGTAAACTAAGTGCATAACCTTTACTTTTATTTTTTTTGGTTACAATGTTAATAAGGCCAGTATTTCCTGAAGCATCAAATGCTGCGGAAGGATTAGTTATCAATTCGATTTTTCTGATATCATCCGCATTTAAACCTTTGAGATAAATGCCGAGTTGATTGCCAGAAATGAAACTCATCTTACCGTCTATCATGACATTAACACCAGAACCTCGCAGTGAAATGTCATCGTTCTGACTGACTCCTATTCCAGGAATTTTTTTCAACAAATCGAATGCGGAAACACCACTATTTGCAGCATTATTAGAAACATTAAAGGTTAATTTTCCTTTATCAGCCACAATAACTGGCTTTTTTAATGTAATGGTAACTTCTTCTAATTCAGTCGCATCATCTTTCAGGGACACATTCAGAATTGCTGATTCGCTCACTTCTTTTTCCTGTGTTGCCATACCAACAAGTAAAAAAATAAGTACGGCTCCTTTTAGAGTATTAACGGAATAGTTGCCTTCCAAATCGGAGAGGGTTCCTGCATCTGTTCCTTTTACCTGAATGTTAACTCCGGGTAAAGCAATATTTTCGGAATCTGTTACTTTTCCTTTAATTTCTATATTCTGTGCTAAAACCCAAGTTGGGATTGCTATTAAAATAAAAGTTAATATGCTGCTTAATATTTTCATCTAGTTTCAGTACTCCTATGTTTTACACTTATGTAGTATGCTTTGTTAATTTGTATTTCATTATTAAATATCCTTTGGAAATGGATCTTCAAACTTAAAGTTCTCATCAAACAAATATTGTTCGTCGATCTGTAGCAAGCATTTCTCGAGATCGACAATTACCGTTTCTTTGTCAATATGCTGCCCGATGAAAACCAATTCATTCAGGCGGTCGCCCCATTGTTTACTCCAGCGCTCTTCTATTATGTCTTCGTTCTCCAAAAACGGCGTATAATTTATTCTTTCAGAATAAGGCATGCTACACCACCATACACCAGCACTTTCTAGTCGGGAAGAACCTCCTGATTGTGAGAAGTTTAGTGCGTTATTTGGGCGTGACGCCAGCCAAAACAGACCCTTTGCCCGGATAATTCCATTCGGGTAATCTGTATTGAGGTAACTCCAAAAGCGTTCAGGGTGAAAAGGTTTCTGATTGCGAAATACAAAGGAAGTAATACCGTATTCTTCAGTTTCGGGTGTATGACTTTCTGCTTCCAATTCTTTCTGCCAGCCAGCTGATGTTTGAGCATCTTCAAAGTTGAATAATTTTGTATTCAAAATTTCTTTCGGATCTACTTTACTAAATTCTGAGTTAATGAGTTTTGCTTCAGGATTTAATTTACGAATAGATGCTTTTAAAACACCTAAAGTATCCTTATCAACCAAATCTGTTTTATTCAGGATAATGACATTGGCAAATTCAATCTGATCGATGAGCAAGTTGACAATGGTTCGGTAATCACCTTCTATATCTGTGAGATCACGATCCTGTAATAATTGATTTGTTCCAAAATCTTTAAAAAAGTTGAAACAATCCACCACGGTTACCATCGTATCTATATAGGAGAAGCGAGACAAGTCTATGCCATTTTCTTCATCGACGTACGAAAATGTCTGGGCTATAGGGATTGGCTCACTGATACCCGTACTTTCAATTAAAAGGTAATCGAACCGCCCTTCTTCTGCCAGTTTTTCCACTTCAACCATCAAATCTTCACGAAGCGTACAGCAGATGCAACCATTACTCATTTCCACTAATTTCTCTTCCGTACGAGATAATGTGTTTTCGTTTTCCACCAATCTTACGTCAACGTTTACCTCACTCATGTCATTGACTATGACAGCGACCTTTAGTCCATCTTTGTTATGTAGAATATGGTTAAGCAGCGTAGTTTTACCTGCACCAAGAAAACCACTTAAAACTGTAACGGGTAGTTTCCTATTGCCAACAAACTGTTCGCTTTTTGGTATTAATGATTGTCCTTGCATTTATATAATTCTTTTGAGATTTTATCGTTTGTATTTTTATTCTTCTTATGGGTACAATTGCCTCCTATTGTGCAGCATATATCAGTAGCGATCAACCGTCCATTATTTCTGACCCCTGCCTAGATACTATCACAAGTTTTTTTAACCAATGAATGACGTTCTGAAGGTATTGGATCCCATGGAAGTTAGCGAATTTTTGTGTTTCCAGATTTCCCAGATCGCTATATACGCCAAATCTTATCCATGCAGATTATTTGATCAGGTTAATGTTGGAATCAATTATTATGTGGTTTTTCCAATACTCAAATGCTTGAGGAATCATATATTATTCGCGCTTTTATTGCAACATAGTTGCAAACATACGAAAAAAATCTAAGGCAACAAAGTTGCGTTAGATAAAGTATAAAAATTATGAAAAATACACTTGCAAAAACAGAAATATTCAATCTTATAAGCAATGCATCGGTTGCTTTATCCCATTCGGAAATAGAAAAGAGCTTGGTGGGGTTATGTAATAGGGTTACTATTTACAGAGTATTGGAGCGGCTTGAAGAAGAGGGACATATCCATAAATTTATCAATATAGATGGGCATCTTAAATTTGCAGACTGTCGTAATTGTAAGGACCATCTTCATCATAATCATGCACATTTCAGTTGTGTCGAATGTGGTACCGTAACCTGTCTTGAAAAAGTAGAACCAATTTATAAGATGCCAGCCCAATATCAGGTACAGAAATTAAATTTTACTTTGTCAGGTATATGTCCAAGTTGGAATTGCAACAATAAAGTAGACATTCGGTTAAGCTGCAATATTTTGTTTGTTTAAATTTCTTCCGAATTCCTCTGGGGATACGTATCCAAGTGCAGAATGTAGCCTTTTACGATTGTACCAAGTTTCAATATGCTCGAATACAATGCGTACTGCGTGCTCTTTGTCGATGAACTTGTGTTGATAGACACATTCGGCTTTAAGTGTTTTAAAGAAGCTCTCAGCTACTGGTCGAGTAGATAAAGGGGAGTCTCACCCCTAAATCTCTCACAGAACCGTATGTGAGCCTCTCGACTCATACGGCTCTTGTTATTCAGTCACCCATTTAAAATGTTTCCAATGAGCAAATAATCTTGGGTCTTTAAGATACAGTTGTCTTAAAAAAACTTCCCAGCACCAGTAACACGTCTTTGTAAAGATTTGTACTTCCTCATTAACCAATTTGTCAGCTTATCATTGATATACCGATAAAAGAATTTAATGACGACTTTCTGAATTTTCCATAATAGTTTATCCAACCTTGAATGACTGGATTGATATTTTTCGCATATTCCTCTAAACTAACACTATAGCACCCTTTAATTACAGGATGGTTCTTTAGCTTCGTCCGCATTAAAGTTAATTTCTTTTGAGAAACGGCTGGAGAAAAACTCACGAAAAAACTTCCATTTTTACAGCGACGGCTTCTTGGCCTAAATGTGAAGCCTAAAAAGTCAAAACTATAGGTATTATAGGTTTCTGGCTGATTTGAATCCTTGCAATAGACAATTTTTGTCTTTTCCGAGCATAGCTCCAATTTACATGTGGCCAGGCGGTCTTTCAGATTTCTTTCTACAAACTGTAATTGCTTATCTTCTTAATTCTTACCTGACATTTTAACTAGTATGCCTTTTCCAACGACGCTCATCACCAAGCCTTTTGAACTTGGCAGCTCGTGGTGGTTTGAAACCAGAGCCTGTACTCAGATTTCGAGGGACCGACCCTCATCTTTAGTGCAGTATGACTTTGTCAATTGTCTTTAACTGACGATCGTAAGTCTTCGTGGCACACCGTTGTCCCAGCAATTACCTTTTCGGCTCATGCTTCTGATGATCAAAGGATTTTTCTCCAGTTCCCATCGAAATTTATTACAGGCATACTGGACCCCACGATCAAAATGAAAAATGAGCTGCTGAGTGACTGGTCGTCTTGCTTGCGCCATTTTGAAAGCAGGAAGCACGGTGTCGTTTGCTTTGCCCAGCCAATGATTTTTCTATCACCTAGATCAATCAACGTTGTTAAATACAGCTTGCCTGGTTCTAATGTAAGTAATATCGGACACCCAGACAGCACCCAATATTCCAGGCTTAAAATCGCGTTCCAGTACATTTTCTGGTACAGGAAATTTACAGCTTGAATCTGTAGTAACTTTAAATTTTTTCTTCACTATACTTCTCAATGCTTCTCAATTTTGCTTTCTTCATGATTCTTGTAACTCTCGGTCGGGATACGCTAATAGCTTTTTTATGCAGTTCCAAGGTAATCCTGGGACTGCCATATTTCTTTTTACTATTCTCAAAGGCTTGTAAAAATCTCGGCTTCAATCATCTGATTTTCAACACTTCTGTTTGATGGACTGCTGACCGTCCACTTGTAAAATCCAGCCCTACTCACTTTTAATACTGAACACATCTTCACAACTAAAAATATTCTGCAGTGATCCTTTATGAACCCGAATATTTGTTGTCTCCCTTGCAGAAAATGCTGATAACCTTTTTTGAGACGTCCCACATCCCCCCGTATATCCCGTATCGAGATAGTTTAAGATACCGTGCTCCATCTGTGTTTCACGCAATTCCTTCTTCAATAAAGAAAGCTCTTGCTCCGCTGCGCTGAGTATGACTTTCCCACAGCGATACAACATCGCTGGACTAATATCTAGTTCTTTCGCAAGGGCACTCAGGTCTGTACGGGTATTACTCAGTTCAACACTCATTAACTTGAACTCTTTTGGATAGGTTTTTCTTTCTTGTGACATAATTTCTGTTAAGTTACCAAATTCACTTAACTTGATGTCCACTCAAATGTAGCACTTCCAGTTGCGCTCAGTGCCCAACCGATTACTTTTCTGTCACCAAGATCTATAACTGTTGTCAGGTATAACCACCCTTGTTTTGTTCTTATATATGTTATATCCGATACCCAGGCAGCTCCTAACGTATCTGGTTTGAAATTCCGGTCCAACTTGTTTGCAGGCACCGTAAACTTATGACTAGAGTCTGTCGTAACCTTGAACTTTTTCTTTACAATACTTCGTAAATGATTTCTCTTCATTATCTTGGCCACACGGGGTCTAGACACTTTAATCCTTTTTTTGTTCAAAGCCCTGGTAATTCGGGGACTTCCATATCTGTATTTGCTGTTCTGAAAAGCTTCCAGTATTTCTTGCTCAAGCATTTGGTTTTCTATACTACGGCGTGAAGGAACACGCTTCAACCAGGTATAATAACCGCCTCTGCTTACATTAAATACCGAACACATCTTCCCGATAGAAAATATTCTACTGTGATTCTTTATGAACCCGAATATTTGCCATAGCTCTTGGAGAAGATGCTGACAGCCTTTTTTAAGATGTCACGCTCCATCTGCGTTTCACGTAGTTCTTTCTTTAGCCTAGCTACTTCCTGCTCAGCTTCTGTCAATATTACTTTCCCATTACCAGGGAAACTAGTATCTGGTTTACTCGAATACTCCTTACGCCACCGATAAAGCAACGAGGGTGTGATATCCAATTCTTTGGACAGAGCTGTCAAATCATTTCTGGTATTACTCAATTCAACGCTCATTAGCTTGAATTCCTTGGTGTACACTTTTCTCTCTCTTGACATGTTTTAAAGTTTTTAGTACATGACAAAACTCACAAGTATCTAAAAACCAATAAAATAATCTCCTGTTAATTTGGTTAAAAGGCTGAAATTCAGTAAATTAAAGGATTATTATTCAGGTAATGCCTTTAAAAAAGAACTCCAGCCTTAGGGCTAAAGATACAGACTTATTGACACTATTTAAAGCTCATATGAGCAAAGATCTTCACCTAGCCAGGATCCGACTTGTTTGCCTATTCGTAACAGCGCTATGCAAAACAAAGTCTGTGAACTTTGTGAAAGTGTCTGCAGGATTTGACTCTGCAAGCCTAGCCTCGAGCTGCATGCGGCGCATACAGCGCTTTATGGCGGAGGCAGAATTGCCGATGAAGCTTATCAGTTCTTTGATATTCAGTATGCTACCTGTAAAAGGAAAGCTAATATTGGTCATGGACCGAACAAATTGGAAGTTCGGGAGCAGTAATATCAATATCTTGATGTTGGGCGTGATATACAAAGGTGTGGCTATTCCCCTTCTATTTAAGATGCTTGACAAAAGAGGAAACTCCAACACACAGGAACGGATCGATCTGATGCAGAACTTCATCGATTGGTTTGGCCTGGATCAGATTGATTGCCTATTGGCCGACAGGGAGTTTGTGGGAGATCTCTGGCTCAACTTCTTAAACCTCAATAATATTCGTTATCATATCAGGATACGTAATAACTTTAAGGTCTTCTTACCAAGAAAACAATCTTTTATCAAAGCTTCCTATCTGTTCAATTCGATAAAGGTTAAGCAATATCAACATTATCAGCATATTGTACAGCTAGGCGGAGAACTTTGCTATCTATCGGCCACAAAATCTAGTGCGCAAGGAAAGATCGAATTGCTTATACTGGTCTCTTTTAATAAGCCTGATGAAGCATTGAGGTATTACAAAGAACGTTGGCAAGTCGAAACCCTTTTCAAAGGAATGAAATCCAGTGGGTTCAATATCGAAGATACACATGTAACGGCACTCGACAGACTTGAAAAATTAATGATGCTTACTATGTTGGCGTTTATCTGGTGCTATCTTATCGGAGACTACATTGATCGGGAAATAAAACCGATAACGATCAAGAAACACGGCAGAAAAGCAAAATCTGTATTCAAATATGGACTCGATTATCTCGCTGAAACACTCCTGTCTGGATATAATAAATTGGATTTCTGTACTATACAAAATTGTCATGTACTTAGTTTAAAGTTATTAATTTCCCTTAACTTTATGTCTGTTCAAATGTAGCAACTCCATACCTCTCACTTTTATCTTAAGGTAATAGCACTATTATAGGATGGTCGCCATTTCTTAATGTTATTAGGTGAGTAAGTTAGACTGATTATTACTGCGTTACTCGTTATTGAGTTACTTTTCTAAAAGTTTGAAGCAAAGTCCTGTAGACAGTCCATGATTATCTTCTATTTTTATTGCGCATCCTGTAAGCTTCAAATCTCATTTTTAGGTTTTTCACTAGGTTGATCAGGAATTTAATGATGCGGTAACAACCATAACCTATTAAGGAGAGTATTGCCACTGTTATGGTGTAATCAAGCCACTTCGGTAAGGAGTCTCTCAAGGCAAAATAACCTGTAAATAAGAAATATCCAGCGACATAGCATAATATTTTAAATCCTTTTTTCCAGCCAAACCAAACCGCGAGGTAGAGGTAACTGCTCAGCAGACCAATGCATGGTAGTATATATACCAGGTTGGTACCCTGTAACTTGGGTTCGTACGGTGCATAAAATAACCTGCCGATAATAATAATAATCGCCAAGTTAAAAAGTATTTTGAAGATCCAACGGATATCAATTATAAACAAATTTCTTTATTTTATATGATATGTATTTGATTTGTCTTAATTACTATATTTACATTGCAAGACTTGGTCAAGCCTCTTTCATTTCTGAAATGTAACCAAATATAAGATATAAAGGGATTCGTAAGGATCCCTTTTTTGTTGTCTTATTAATTCGACAACATTGCTTTTTTTCAAATTCAAGTTTTAAGCCCCATTAACCTTTATCTCCATCAGCTGCTTTCGGTAACAAGCCAATAACTGGGCGCTCATCGTTTGTAAAAGTTAATAGGTTATTTAGTGAGTAGGTTAGACCCTAAAGTTTGTAGGCAGAGGATTTGTCGCGCAAAGATTCAAGCGCAACAACATATTCCTCATCGCACAAAGACTTACTGTACTTTTTTATCTTCAAGAATTGTTATCAATTTTTTATTTAGGTAGAGTGTTCTTCTAATCCAAGCCATAATGCCTCCTTATAGCTTAAAACCTCTTTAGTTGCTAGATCTTCGTTCTTTTTGTCAGAGACAAATGATTTGTATAATTGATCATTTGTTGTTATAATCTTTTCGACTTCTGAACTTGCTTTGGCTTCTTGCAGATAAATTGTGTCTAAAAAAAGTGTGGGATTTGGTAAATTTAATAATGTTCCATTTAATTGTGCTAGAGCTCTACCAGCAGTAATTGTTTTACGTAGAACTATTTTAGTTTCTATATCAACATTTGGTGGTAATAGAGGTAATGCATTATAAGGTTTTTTGACATCGAATGTGCTCATAACTTAAAGGTAAGTTTTACTTGTGTACTCTTTATAAGAGTAAAAATAGTGAAAATTTACTCTCGTTTATCTAATGCAGGTAATATTTACCCTTGTTTATATTTCAGTTAATTAAGGTATCTTTGTATTACCTTATTCCCGTTGGTCCCTGAATTCATATTCAAATTAGCGGGTTTCGTTTTTTATAGACTTAATTTTCCTCTATTCTACTTATTCTCAAAGCGCTTTACCCGCTTACTTGCATCTCCATCAGCTGGCTTAGGTAATCCTATTACTGGACGTTCGCCATTTTTTTAATTTTATCAGGTTGTTAGGTGAGTAAGTTAAACTAATCGTTACTTCGTTACTCGTCACTGTGTTACTTGTTAGGTTAAAACGTTAGACTGATCGTTACTCGTCACTGTGTTACTTGTTTAAACCTAAAGTCTGCGGGTATTCCATGATACCGATAAAGAACAAAGCCTACTTATCATGAACTATTCGAAGTAGTGAATCATGTTTGATATAAAATTTAGTATTTTAAGCTAATTTAATTAGTTTTGCATCTTTAGAGAACTAACCAATACCATGAATTTATGAATTCAGGACAGACAAATTTAGGTGGCCTTCCACGCAAGCAGAACGATGAGTTGCTGAAAGGTGTATTCGAGGAAAATTTTCAAGATTTTCTACAGTTTATGTATCCCAATGCAAAAGAGATTTTTGATTTTGATCGTGGATTCTCCTTTAAGAATAAGGAGCTATTTAAAATTATCCCTGACCGTGAGCGTTCAGATGGTAAGCGTATCGCAGATTTACTTGCGAAAGTTTACCTGAAAGATGGCACGGAGAAGTGGATTATGGTGCATACCGAGATTGAAGGCGGTAATAGTTCCGATTTCGCACATCGTATTTATCAATATCACTATCGTATACGTGATAAGTTTGATGTACCTGTAGAGACCATTGCAGTCTTTACTGGCGATCGCAAGCAACGTAGGCCTTGCGAATATTTGGAGCTGGGGATACACACCTCCATACATTCAAGTATCTGTCGTATCAAATTTTTGACAACTCGGCGACCGAACTTCTCGATTGTGACAATATCTTTGCTTATATTGTTGTAGCCTGTCAAAAGGCCTTACTAGAAGGTAAGGTTGCACAAGAGGAGTTGGCGGCAGATCGAAGTACGATCGTTCGCGCACTTTTGGGCACTAAGAAATATGATAAAGAGCGGATTATGCATTTTTTATTTTTCTTAAAAAGCTTTATCTTTATACAAGATGAAACAATAAACACTAATTTTGATTCATATATTTACGAAGTGTCTGGAGGCGCTATCAACATGGGAGTAATAGAAATAATTAAAAAACAAGAAAGAGAAGCTGGAATGTCTGCAGGATTAGCTGCTGGAATTGAGAAAGGGCTCGAAGAGCGCGCTAAGATTGCCGCTGAAAAGAAAAGGATTGCAGCTGAAAAACATGCATTAGAATTGAAGCTTCAAACCTTATTGGAAGAAGCTCATGAACAAGCATGCGAGTCTGCTCGTAAAATGCTCGCTAGAGGTACCGGAAAAGAAGAGATTAGTGAAATTTTAGGTCTTTCTTTAGCTGAAATTGAAAAGTTATAATAAAATTTATTACCATAAAATATGCATAGCCGATTGGATGACCACTCGGCTATGTCTGTTATAGGTCAATCTGCCTTACTATCATCGGTAATCACCTTATCCCTCACTTGCATCTCCATCAGCAGGCTTAGGTAATCCTATTACTGGACGCTCACCATTTTTTTAAGGTTATCATGTTATGAGGTGAGTAAGTTAGAACCTAAAGCCTGTGGATAATCCATGATGCCGATAACCTCTATCCCTCACCTTTGTCCTTGTCAGCTGGCTTAGGTAATCCTATTACTGGACGTTCATCGTTTTTTAGCGTTATCAGGTGAGTAAGTTAGACTAATCGTCACTGTGTTACTCGTCAGGTTATTTGGTGAGTAAGTTAGACTGATCGTTACTGCGTTACTCGTCACTGTGTTACTTGTTTAAAGTTAGGACCTCAAATCAGCGGATAATCCATGATTCAGATAAAGAGCGTATCTTATTCAGTGAAAAATTATAGTAAAAGCTTTGTTGTAATAATGAGTAATTTCGTGTCATTTAATGAAATTGCTATTAATTGATTGAGTTCTTTGGAAGTCATACCAAAGAACTCAATGTTTTATAATTAATTATGGAGTTGATTTTGAAAATGCTATTGAAGCAGGTTAACATTATTCACCGAAAAGTTCAGCGAGTTTGGAATCCAATTCGTTACCAGCATTGCCTATCCCTTTCCAGATAATCTTTCCGGTCGGATCGATTAAGATCTTAGTTGGAAAAGCACTAACATGGTACTCTGATACTAGATCCTGTTTTTCCTTCTGTTGGTTATTCAATAGATGTATCCAATTGATATCATCTTCCTTAATCGCTTTTTTCCAAGAACTAATCGGATCGGATCCCCGCTCTTGAGCGATACCTACGATTTCAAATCCCTGGGATTTATATTTGTTGTATAGTGCCAGCAGATGAGGATGGCTTTTACGACATGGCTGACACCAGCTCCCCCAAAAATCCAGCAGTAGGTATTTACCTCGGAAATCCGAACTATGGATAGCTTCTCCTGTCAATGATTTTCCAGAAAATGGAATCATTTCCTTACCCAGTGCTGCATTCTCGTTCTTGGTCATAAAGTCTTTTACAGCAGTTCCATAGAAAGACTGTTGTAAATCTACAGGAAACTGATTGTAAATGTCGTTGACTTTATCGGTAGATAAACCGCCCATCCGCTGTGTAAATAAATTTAGAGAGAAAAGATTGTCAGGATATGCGGTAATATAATCCATAACGATACGTTTTTTGTCACTAGCAAGCCCTCTTATTTCTTCCCTGACCTTTTTTATTGAGTCTTGTAAATCTTGATTTTTCCAATTTTGTTGTTTGGAACTCAAATTGAATATTGCAGTGGTAAGCGGAACAAAAGACTTATTGAACTGCGCTAACTGCTTGCTAAACTGTCCACCGGTGGTGGTTGCTGTCCATAATTGCATGGCGTCTCCCTCCACGGTTATAACATCCCCGGGTGCAACAAATAATAAGAGTGGGGGAGCTATCAGATAGCTCTTGCTCCCCTTGATCTGCACCGCATTGTCGAAATACTTTTCCGGATAAATGTTAACCTCGAGGGCATGTGCCACGGACAATGTAACTTCAAACTCTCCAGCTGTACAGGGTACGACGATTTTCTTCCTTTTTCCATCTTCTTTATACTGTATTGAAATGTTATGGTCGTTGAGTCTTGAGATATGGCCTTTTATAACAGCCGAATCCTGTCCATAAGCTATTGTTATACTGAAAACTAAAAGTAATATGCTGCTTAAAAATTTCATTTGGTTTTTTTTATTTGTTGAATATATATTTTTGTTGAAATGCTTCTTTTACCGACCCCGTGAATGGTATCTTCGGACCTTTCCAGCCATGTCTTTCAGTTGGATAGATCATCAATTCGAATTTTTTATTTTTTCGTTGCAATAGGTCCACCAGTTGATAGGATTGTTGGATATGGACATTGTCATCCATAACACCATGCTCAATCAATAACATGGCTGGACCATAACTTTGGTATCGGTCTACATGGGTCATTACCGACCCATATCGGTAACCATCAGGATTGTCTTTTGGAAGGCCCATATACCGTTCTGTATAATGACTGTCGTAAAGTTTCCAGTCCGTGACCGGATAGTCCGCAATACCATAATTAAAATGCTCGGCACCAAGGGTTAACGCCAATGCTGTTAGATACCCGCCATAACTACCACCATTGATGAAAATTCGGTCCGGATCTACAAATGGATTTTCCTTGAGTTTTTTTACCCAGCTGATGTAATCCTGAATTTCCCATTTGCCAAGGTTACCATAGAGATAGTTGAGCCCTGATTTACCGTTATGTCCCGAACCCCGATGTTCAAAAACTACCCGAATGGCCTGGTCATCGTTGCTATTGATCATAGGAGTGCTCCAGCTATCTGTTACCGTTGAATATTTAGGGCCACCATAAATACGGATCGTGACGGGATATTTTCTGCCCTTTACCATCTGTTTTGGCCAAGATACACTTGCTGGTAGCATCATGCCCTCTTCCGTCCTTAACCAGAGAATTTCTTTTTTTCGAATACGGGTCGTATCAAATTGAGCTGCTTTAGAATCGGCTATATCGATCACTTTTCCAGATCTACTGTCAACCAATCCGATGCGAGTGGGTGTTGAAGCATTGGAATATTGCGTGATGAATTTATCTCCCTTTGGTGAGAGTAAGATTTTATTATGTGTATAATCGCCAAATGTAAGTCGCTTTTGTTCCCGACTATCCCACCGCACTTTATAAAGATATGTACGGATAGCATTCTCAGCACTGGACGTAAAATAAATTACTTTTTCTCCCGAATCGATCCGTAAGATTTGGGTATCCCAGTTTTTCCCACTTGTGACGATATTTTTCAAACGTCCATCGTGTGCGTACTGATAAATCTGTTCCCATCCTGAAAAATCTCGAATAAGAAAAAAGCCCTCATTGGTCCAATAGATTTTTTTTATCCAGTCCACCCAGGTTTCCTGTTGCTCTTGGTAGATTGAAGTATAGTCGCCCGTAGTAGGATTGACGTCAAGTAATCGCAATTGATTTTGTCGACGAGGCATCCACTGCACCAATAAACCTTTGCTGTCAGGTCGCCAAAAGGGTGTCCCAAGGTAATGGTCTTTTGCACTCTCAAGATCTGACCAACGTACGCATTGTTCTTCAAGTGATGCTATTCCCAAGGTGACAGTTGGGTTGGGATCTCCAGCTTTCGGATAATGTGTTATTTCAGTTCTGCCATGCTGTCCAATTGGATTGTGGAGCAGCATGGTTGGCACTTTGCTATCATCAAAACGGTAGAATGCAATATACCTGCTATCAGGCGACCACCAAAATGAACGGTAATGACTATCTCGTTTCAGAATTTCTTCGTAATACACCCAAGAGGCATAGCCATTCATCCATGTGCTTGTACCGTCGTTGGTAAACTGAATCTCCTGATCCGTTTCCACATTTCGAGCATACAGGTTATTATTCTTCAGATAAGCTATCCATTTTTTATCTGGTGATAGCAGCGGCAGGATAGCACCTTTTATCTTTAGGGGTTCAGGTTCTGCAGTGCTCCGTGTGTTGCTATTTGTTGTGGAATCTTCCGCAGTTACTTTTCCAGTTTTACTAGCAATGACTGTCAAATGTTGTTGTTTTCCTATGTATTTTGATTGGATATAATGCTCGTTATCTTTCCAGCCTAGGATATGCGGTAGTGCTTTTACTACTGTGGTATCCAAACGGATCTGTCCCTTTGCGAACATCCCAAACAGTACCAAGCAAAGACACAGGCCAAAACGGGATCTAATGTGTTTTATTGCCATGAGTTTGAGGTTAATCGTGGATCATTTTCGAGTACTTTGCTTGGAAATGGTAAAATGTATAAAGGAGATTTTACCGGTAGGACAAAGTCTTGCTGCGGAACATTCGGTGTTGCAACTGGATCTGCAGGGAAGCGTCTGCTAACTGTTTTTTGATAAGCCACTTCGGTATTCAACCGACGGAGGTCCAAAAAGCGATTGATACCCCTTACGAGTTCTTTACGACGTTCTGCTAAGACAAAATTTACGACGTTCTCTTCGCTGCTAGGCAAGGTGAAACTGTTGTGGTCGTAGTTTTTATAACGACTCTGTAAGTAAGGTTTGAGATATTGCTTGGTGCGTTCATATTCTCCTTTGCGCGCATAACATTCAGCAAGCATGAGCATCACTTCGGTCGTAGTCAATCCGACATTGTTGACCGAAAACTCTTTTGCATTTGGTTCCCATGCGCGCATATGTTTATAGTCTTTGATCGTAGATGCAGGTTGTTTATAAAGGTCCAATCGAACATCTTTTACTGCATTTGACTGTCCATTAGCCAGTAAACCATTGCGATAAAGATAGATCATTTCTTCTCCGATATAGGTATAGCTGGTTCCAGTTGTGGCAAAAAAGAGATTTTCCTCACCTGTAGCATATATCGGTGTGCTAGGTTTATTGTTGGAAGCATCGATCAGATTGACAAGATCATATGTTTGGTGGTTGAGCTTATAAGATTGAAGCGCTGCAGCAATACATGCATCGTATTCTTTTTTAAAGAGATGTACCTTGGCTTTCAATGCATATGCAGCCGCTTTATTGAAACGATACGGTGTTTTGGCATTTATGTTCAGCTCGGGGATCGCGTCGTTGATATCCGTCTCAATTTGCTGATACACCTCAGCAACAGTTGATTTGGCCAGACTAGGTTGTGTTTCGATGAGGGGATCCAGTTTCAATGCTACGCCACCATCAGTAGCTGCGGTCGCTTTGTCGTATGGTTTCGCATAGGTATTGATCAAAATAAAATAAGCAAATGCGCGTAACATCTTGGATTCCGCTATGACACTGGCTTTTTCTGCGGTTGTTCCCGACATATTATCCTTTTCGTAGATAATGGTATTGGCTATTTTTGTGATCCGTTGATAAAGAGTTTGGTACATGGATGTCCCATTTGTTCCTGAATTTCCACTTGCATTTAGGCTACGGTCATATTCGGTCAGAAAAAGAAAGTTTGCAGTAGCCAGATTCGGAGCGCCCCATACGCTCGAAACGTTCTGGGCATTGAGCCAGTTTTCGTCACTGATGTACGCAATATCGGCAATGTCATATGTGGTAATATTGTCGAAAAGCATGCCGTATTCTTCGGCAGAATCCAGCAGGATTTTTCCGGTAGGCTGCAGATCAAGCCATTTATTGCATGATGTCAATAAGACGACGACGATGCAACTATAAATACTATTTTTTAATTTCATGTGTTTTGTCTTTAAAAGATGATATCCAGTCTAATGAAGTAGCTTTTTGCTGTCGGTAGTGCCCAGTTGCTCAGTGAAGCCGTATTGCTTGCAGACGACTGTATCTCAGCATCAATGGATTTTCCGGCGGCACTCCATATCCAAGGGTTGTTGATCTGTCCGGTAATTTTCACCCTTTCAATTTTAAGGGAGTGAGGAAATACTTGAGGCAGGTGGTAGCTGAGGGAAATATTCCGAAGACGAATAAAGTCACCCTTGACAACATTTTCAGTCGAGCGGATATACATTCCAGCCAAGGAGCCTAGGTTAACGACACTGATATTGGGTTCATAATAAATAGGGGCCTTTGGTACCGTGCTGCTGGTATTTTCAGGTGTCCAGCTCTTTGCGACCCAGTCTTCGTTGCCATCGGTAGAATTGAAAGCAAAGCTAGGTCTATACATTTTATGTCCGCCATAGTAGAGGAACATGGCGGATAGCTCGAAATTTTTGTATCGAATGTTCTGGATCAGCGAGGCATTGACCAATGGTGTTTTGGTACCCATATAGGTCAGATCCTGTGGAGACATGGAAGAAGAGCCATCTAGGAGCAAGGTGCCGTCTTCCTGAAAATGATGCATGGTCGTACCGTCAGCACGTTCAATGATCGGTACACCGTTCTGATATTCGGTGCCGCCGCTGGTGATTCCGCCATAGCGGTAGGCATAAAGCGCGTCATAAGGCATACCATTTACGAGGTAGCCACTGATGGCCAAATGTGATGCTTGTGTGGGGTTGTAGTAAGTCTTGGTAATCTTATTTTTATTGTAGGCAAAGAGCAGTGTGGATGAGACCACCCATTCTTTATTCTTGAACCACGGCGAACCGACCGTAATCTCAAAACCGGTATTGCGCATGGCTCCCGAGTTGACACGTTGTGTTGTATACCCTGAAGTAAAATGGACTTCTTTGGATCCTAATAGATCTTCGCTATTTTTATAGTATAAGTCGAGTTTACCGGATAGCTTCCCTTTCAGTAAACTGTAGTCGAAGCCTACATTATAAGATGTCGTCTTTTCCCAACGGAGCATCGGATTTGGGGCAGAACTGATGCTTGCATAAGGAATGGATTGCGCTGTATAGGATGACTGATTGCTCAAACTTGCCACCAGAAAAGGTGTTGTCGTCTGATCGACATTTCCGGTCAGACCATAAGATGCCCTGAAATCGAGTATGTCAACCCAGTTCAATGCGTGCATAAAACCCTCTTTGGCTATGTTCCATTTGAGGCCCGCAGACCATAAAGAACGGTAACGGTATTTTGGATCGGTACCAAAAAGATTGGTCTGGTCTACGCGTACACTCCCTGTTGCACTATATTTCCCTTTATATGTATAGCCAGACACCGCATATAGACCTACATATCGATTTTTCACCGCACTCAGGCTTGGATACATATCGGAGTCAGCGATCTTGATATTATTTCCGTCGAGGACTGCATCTGGTAGACCAGTTGCATTGTTATAGATATAGGAATTGCGGTACCCCACATGGTATATGTCGTAGTTGTTGAGTTGCGTGTAGGTCAGTGCAATGGGATCATATCCATAGTATAGTGCATTTGTAGGAATATTGATATTGATTTCACGTAGCTCAAGTCCACCTGTTGCCGTTACTTGGTGATCGTTTCCAAAACTACGGTTATAATCTAACTGATTACGCCATACCCAGCTGTTTCTGGAAGTCTCCTCCATTTGCATCCGTCCACCAATGGGAATAATTGAATTGGCAGGGTCTTTCGTGGCGAACTTATTACGCAAGAAACGATAAAAGTACGAATCCCGTGATCTGAATTCCTCCATATTTGCTTTGCCAAATTCATACTCTCCGCTAGTAGAGAAGCGAAATCCTTTGCCCAGATTAAAATTTAATCTGGCAAAACTCCGTATGGTATAATTATTTTGATTGGTCTGATTGTCCTTCAGTTCGTCTAGAATATTAAAGCGGTAGGATTCAAACTGGGGTTGACCATTTATGGCTGATAATATCTTAGGATTGACATGTAAACCTCCCTGCATACCGATGATATCCACATAATCACGGTAGATTTTGTCTCCATTTTCATCCAATATAGCTGTATAGGGTTCGAGTAGATTCAGATTTCCATAGACACTGCTTATGTTTTGACGTCCGTTATACTGAATGTCCGACCCTATATCAAATGAAAACCATTCATTGAGTACCTGTGTCGATTTGATATAACCCTTTATGTATTGATTTTTTTCAAACCTGTTCTGTTGGCCATCTTTGATATAATTTAGTGAAGCAAAAGTACTCTGGCTTTTGCCCGAACTGTTTATCGATAGGTTGTAGCTCTGACGAAAAGGTGTCTGCCACGCCAAATCCATATATTCTTGTCTATAATCGTTTTTAGCCCACTCGCTTAAGGCATTGTCATAATCCTTTTTTGAAATTTCCGCATTTAAATATTGGAGACGGGTCATTTGAAGCGGACTATAATAGTTGATAGAATTGCTTGTCGAGCCAGCTTGACCTATTCCTTTCAAGTTATTTGTCAGATAATCTAGCTCGGACTGGTTCGCTTTATCTGCATTTCGTTTGTAAGTAGCGAGTTGGTAGTCGATGATACCTTTTGTCGAAGCATAATGATAGTCTGCTAGTGAAGGATTTTCTATCCTGCGCCAGTCTGAAGTGAACTGTACCGCTGTTTTATTCTGGTCGGTTAGGTTACCTCCTTTGGTTGTGATCACAACTACACCGTTGGCAGCCCTTACCCCATAGATGGATGATGCTGCAGCATCTTTAAGCACGGTAATTGTCTCTATATCAGTTACATTGATGTCGTCAAGATTTCGTTCGGTAGGTAGACCGTCTATGACCAACAAAGGATCGTTTCCGATATTGCTCGAAAAGGTACTTATGCCCCGTACTACGGGCGCTCCTTTGTAGGCACTTACACCTGCCGCTTGTCCTTCAAGAATCTCGGTTACATTGGTAAAGATTCGTTTCTCGATCTTGCTTTTGTCTATAATATCATAAGCACCAGTCGAACGCTCACGGCTGAGCGTTTGATAACCCGTATTGACCTCTATGATAATCTCTTCACCAAGGATAACTTTTGGCTCTAGCGTAATGGTGCCCATGTTTTGGTTGTTGTTCACGCCGACCTCTTTAGATAACATACCAACACTAGAAAAGAGGAGTGTAGCGTCAACCTTTACTTTCTTTAATGTAAAATGACCATTGTCATCCGATGCAGTAGCATTTCTAGTACCTTTTTCTAAAATAGTGATTCCGGACAGGGGCTCTCCTTTTGTATTGACTGTTCTACCCGAAACGACCATCTCTTGTATGATCGCATTGCGCTGTTCGGCTTTAGGCTTGAGTTTGACCACAACGGTATTTCCAATAATGGAATAGCTCATGGGCTGCCCTCTAAAACATTCGTCCAGTACTTCCTTAAATTCACTGTCTTTTATATGGAGCGAAATGGGTATCGCTTTATTGAGAACCTCTGGTTCGTAGAAGAACTGGTATTTTGTTTGCTTCTTTAGGGCATCAAACACTGTCTTCAATGAGCTGTTTTTCTGATGGAGACTCACTTTTTGGGAAAATGCATTTGCATGGACAAGTAGCGTTCCCGAAAGTAGAAATACTGCGGTTAGTTTCATTGCTAGTTTGGTTTTCGGTAGTGCCCCCCCTATGGGGGGAGCCAATTTCCATCCTACGACGGAAATATCCTTTAATTTCATAAATTTGTTTTGTTAGGGTTATAAATTCACTGTTGTGTGTAGACACCAAGTTGGATAGCCTTATATTTCGACTCTCTCGTCTCGTAAACGAGAGAGTTTTTTATCCACCCTTCTTGCAGTTAGTCGTATATGACAAGTTTATTGTCTTTGACAATACAATTGATATTACTTTCTTTCAAGATTTGGATCACCTGTTCTAGGTTGGCTTGTCGTTCAAATCCACCGCTAAACTTGCGATCGGGTACCTTACCCCGAAATACGACCTGGATATTGTACCATCTGGAGAGCTGACGGAGCACTTCTCTGATATCGGTATTGTTAAACGAAAAGATACCTTCTTTCCAAGCAGCTATCGTGGCTGCATCCACGGCTTGTGCATCGCTGAGCGTTGCATTACTTTGGTTGTAGCGACTTTGCTCGCCAGGTTAAAGTACTGCGCGGTCTTTCGTGCTCACTTTGACGGCACCTTGAAGGAGAGTAGTTTCAATATTACTTTCATTAGGGTATGCTTTGACATTGAAATGTGTACCCAACACTTCAACTTTTAGCTTTGGTAAGGTTACGGAAAATGGGCAATCCGCCCGATGTGCTACCTCAAAATATGCCTCTCCAGTAAGCTCTACTTGTCTGGTTTTCCCTTTGAAAACAGAAGGGAATTTTAGTGAAGAGCCTGCATTTAGCCATACCTTGGTTCCGTCGGCGAGCTGCAATTTGTATTGCGTGCCATTGGGAGTGGAAAGGGTATTAAATGCAGTCAAAATAGGATTATCCTCTTTGGATTGTGCTGTTACAGTCAGCCCATCACGTCCGTTGAGCATATTGATACTTCGTCCTTTACTGATGGTGTCCTGACCGCTGGGCAATAAGATGATCTGTTTTCCATCGGCAAGTGTCAATATGGCTTTGTCTGTCCCTGGTGAGAATTTTTTCAATTCAAGAGTTGTTGCATTCCGGTTTTCTGCCAAATGGTAATGTTGCCAGAACAGAATCCCTGTGATAGCGCAAACGATTAAGGCAGCTGCAGCCGCATAGTATTTCCAATACCGGAAGGTTCCGACACTCGTGTTGCTGCGGTCTAGAGGTGGTTGCTTTGATTCTTGCAAGAGTGCTTCAAAGTAACTGTCAGTTTGTACAAGAAGTTTATCGACCCGTTTTTTTAAAGCAGGATCCGAAATTTCAGTACTTTCCTGCAGCGTTGCCGTAATCTTAGACGCCAGGGTGGAGCGCTGCTCCTCGCTTTCAAAATGTTCGAGCAGCAATCTGAGTTCGGCATCGGAACAGGTTCCTGCCAAAAATTTGAAATATAAATTTTCTACATCCATCTTATAATTGTACGGTCTTTGGGAACAAACTATATCTTAATACGGTCGACTCCGAAAAAGTATCCATATGATTTTGTTTTTTTTTTTTAAAGATGAAATAAAGAACAATCTTGATTACAGCCTTATAGATAAGCTAGTATAACGGGAATCAGAATTGCCCTGAAGAGATGTGGTGATTTCAGTACCTGTTCTTTGATACTCTGTGATGCTTGATAAATATGTTTGTTGATTGTTGTTGGGGTAATCCCCATAATTTCGACAATCTCCTTGTAACTTTTTCCTTTTAGCTTGTGTAGTTCGAAAGCACGGCGCTGTTGTGGCGGAAGTTTATTCAGGAGTGATTCAAAGATTTCTTTGTTCTCTTTTTTTATGAGCTGTTCTTCAATCGGGCTATACCAATCTGTCGATTGGAGCAGGAGGTCGTAAAGGGTTTTATCGTGCGCTGCTTTGCGGTAGTAGTCGATTACAAGATTTTTGGCAATCCGGTAGAGATAAGCCTTGAATGACTGGTTGATATCTATCGAGCTCCGATTTTTCCAGACGCGGGTAAACAAATCTTGAAGCGCATCAGTAGCGAGGTCATCATCTTTTAGCAATTTAAGAAGATTGACCGCCAACTGCTGCTTATAATGGTGGTAAATTGTTTCAAAAGCAGCATGATCACCGTCTATTAAACGTTGAAGTAAGTCGTTTTCATTAATGGGATATGTGACATGCGGTGAACCTTTGCCACGAAGTAAAGAAATCTTTGGCAATTTGTCAAATCTGAATGTTAAAGAACAGTTTTATACCAAATTATTTGGTTGACTTAAATTTCTATCCTATGGGATTTGTGGCACAGGTTGTGGCACAAAGTCATATTGTTGCTAGTAAAATAAGTACGATTGAAGCATAGCATAAAATAAATATTCCGTCTGGAAAAACCCTTAATATTTGGAAAATTCAGTTTTCCCATTCTCTACTATTTGTAATTTTAAATTTATGATATAATTAGTTCTCAATATCGTCTTATCTCTCACTTTCATCTCCATCAACTGGCTTAGGGAATAATCCAGTTACAGGACGTCCACCATTTTTTAGCGTTATCAGGTTATTAGGTGAGTAAGTTAGACTAATAGTTACTGCGTTACTCGTCACTGTGTTACTTGTTTAAACCTAAAGTCTGCGGATAATCCATGATATCGAAAACTTTTACCCTTCACTTTCGTCCTCATCGGCTGGCTTTTTATGTTTCGTTCAATAATTGATTTCTTATTTCTTTCCCCATTTCTGTTAGAAAATACTTTTGGTTACTACTTTTAGGTTTATTGGGGATAGTCATTCCAATAAATCCCAGTTCAATAGCGGGCTGCAAGAAATGTAATCGAAAATATTCCCGGTCAGATAGGTTAAGCTGTGATTGTAATTCTTTTCTACTGCGGTCGTCGGTCAGAGTTACAATTAATAGCTTGACTTGCGGGGTGACTTGCGATGCAGGCAATACCAATCTTAAAAAATTGTCTGAAAAATGGAAACTTTCCTCATTATAAATATTTAATATACGAGGTACTGTGTTATTTGTTTAAAATTAGAACCTAAAGTCTGCTGATAATCCATGATGTCGATAACTTTTACCTCTCACTTTTATCTTAAGGTAATAACCCTATTATAGGATGGTCGCCATTTCTTAATGTTATAAGGTGAGTAAGTTAGACTAATCGTTACTTTGTTACTCGTCACTGTGTTACTTGTTTAAAGTTAGAACCTAAAGTCTGCTGATAATCCATGATGTCGATAACTTTTACCTCTCACTTTTGCCTTAAGGTAATAACCCTATTATAGGATGGTCGCCATTTTTAGCGTTATCAGGTTATAAGGTGAGTAAGTTAGACTGATCGTTACTCGTCACTGTGTTACTTGGTTAAAGTTAGAACCTAAAGTCTGCGGACAATCCATGATGCCGATAACCTCTATCCCTCACCTTTATCCTTGTCAGCAGGCTTAGGTAAGTTAGGAATTATAATATCCCATTTTACATTTTTCATCCTTTCTCTAATTCCTATTAGCGAGTCTAAAACGGCTTCACTATTTGGTAGTGCACCATATACAAGATTCCCAAATTCATTCGTGTACGTATTTTCTAATTCCTTCCAAGTTTCTTCAGTTTCACGGAATATCTTAGCCTCTTTAGGATGAAGTTCTAACCATTGATTGTTGTTTTTAAAACTCGCTACATCATCTTCTCCGACAAGTAAAAGCATTTCTTCAAATTTAGAGCTCTCAAAAAACTCTAAAATTTCTGGAACTTGTAATAACTGATGTAAATCGTAAGTATGGCGAATTTTATTTCGCAAGTCAGTGATTGGATGTTCTCCGTAAGAAAACCGAACCAAACTCATTATTTTTTCGCAAATAGTTCTGTTTACATGCAAAACCTGAACTTCAAAAGGTAATAAGTGATGTTGTTCGGCAAGTTGATATTGTCCTGTTGATTCCATCATTTTAAAAATATAGGAGGAAATAGTGGTTTTGTGGAAAGGTTCATATCGCCCTAGCCAAGTAGCTTCAACAATAATGTTTTCTCTTACTTGTCCGTATTTTCCAGTAGTGGTTTTTGGATAACTATAAGCGATTTTTCTAAGCATTCCGACTTTATGGGTAATACCTTCTTCGTTAACTTCAGTTAATTTGGTTCCAACAAGATTTGTTATTTTTTTCAACTTATTTTTTAGTTGATTTGCACCTTCACCCTCTTGTTTCAAAACTACTAAATCAATATCTTCAGAGAATCGCTCAATTAAACCAAAACATTTTGACAAAGCAGTTCCTCCTTTGAAAACGGTTTCTGTTCCTATTGAATCCTGGAAAATTAAATGAAGGGCATACGTAACCCAATAATCCTTTTCCACATAAATGGGTAATATTCCCATTTGTTGAGCTGTAAAATCAATGGATTGTCTGAATAATTTTATGTCATTGTGTAACTTCATAGTAAATTCCATTTTTCGGATGCTTTCAAAACACGATCAACACCTGATCGTTTATACTTTGTAATTGGATTTAAGCTTTTCTGTAGTACTTCTTGAAATTGCATAACTCCTATTTCTTCCAGTAAGGCACCTAAAAGTGCTCTTGTGGCGGGTGGATATTTTTGCGATAATCGTACTAAAGTATTTATTTCTTTTTCGCTGAGATTTTTCAATAGCGTTATAAACCGTAAACAGGCGGATGAAGCATCGCTGTCAGGAATTTTTTTGATGTAACGAATAGCATCTAATAGTTGTAAAAGCGGAATATTTTCTTTTGTAATAGTGTTTTTTTGCTTGATGAATTTAATAATATAGCGATCTCGTTGTAGAACTGGACGAATTTCATTCCTGCCAATCTGAATAGTATTACTCACTTGTGAAGTTAATCCCAATTGATTATAAATACTATAGCCTGTTAGATAACCGATTGTTTTTCCGTCATCTTCAAGTAAATCTTTTACCACTTGGAACTGGCTCGGTTCTAAATTTCCAAACGGAGTATTTTCAGGTTTATAATATTTGCCTTTAGCTAGCTTAGCTATCTTACCAGAAACAGCCATTCTATTTAAAGCTTTAATGACTGCCTGCTTTTTATTCACCTCTGTAATAAAGTCAGTATAGGTAAAAACATATCCTTTAGGAAGCCTATCTATAGTATTCGCTATGTATTCAGTAGTTTTCATGCCTTTTTATTTACTGCAAATATATGATTTTGTCCAGTTTTTTATATAAAAAACTGGACATTTTATATTTTAAGTTATAATATCAAGTTTTGCTTAATAGCAATATTATTTTTAAAAATATTTCTTCTTTGAATCAAAGAAAGGTCAAGTCAGTTGTCATATTTCAACTAATAAAATTCTAAGATAAATATGTTTAAATAGTTGATAAATAGGTAGTTGTAAGTGTCCCTCACTTACAACTCCATCAACTAGCTTAGGTAATCCCATTACTGGACGTTCGCTATTTTTTTAATTTTATCAGGTTGTTAGGTGAGTAAGTTAAACTAATCGTCACTGCGTTACTCGTCACTGTGTTACTTGTTTAACAGTTAGACTAATCGTTACTGTGTTACTCGTTAGGTTATTAGGTTAGAATGTTAGACTCTTCGTTACTTCGTCACTGTGTTACTTGGTTAAAGTTAGAACCTAAAGTCTGCGGATAATCCATGATATCTATAAAGAACAAAGCTTATCTATCATGAACTATTCGAAGTGGTGGCTTCGTTGGACTCCAGTTGCTATGATTTACAGTATGGAATATTAATATAGGTGGTTTTGGATTCAATTTTTAACTCCATCTAAGTTGATGGAATAAATTTGTCTAATAAAATTTTATTTCATTAATCTTTTGAGTTGTTTATCAAAGTCAGAAACTATTTTTTGTGTCTTATTATATTTTTCATATTCTTTTTCGGCCTTTGAGTTTGCATTAGCATGAGAAATTCCACCTTTACCGTCAAGAATTTTATATTCATTGAAATTCAAAAACTTATCTACAGTTAGTGCTAAACCTTCCATAGTAAATGTATTTTCCCGCTCAATCAAGTTTTCAATATAATCAAAGTAAGAGGTTATAGTCCTCTCCAATTGTTTGATTTCTTTTTCTTGCAGGTAATTTTTCGCAATACTAATATCAGATTTTAGTATTCGCCCCTCTGGGCTATTCTTCCAATTGGTTAAGCCCATATTTGCGATAGTGGCATCCGTTTTTTTATATACAATTTCTGCTGCTGTATATCCTGTAATAGCATAATGAAATTTAGTTTGAACCATTGCATAGAAATTTTTGGTTATTTCAGCACTTGGATTATAATCGATACTACATTCAGCAAAAATATCTGTAACTTGTTGATATATTTTACGTTCGCTAGCTCGTATTGAACGTACTCGGTCCAGTAATTCTCTGAAATAATCTTTTGCAAATAAACTTTCACCTTGTTTTAATCGATTATCATCTAATACAAAACCTTTAATAATAAACTCCTTTAACGTTTTTGTAGCCCATATTCTAAATTGTGTACCTTTTAGTGATTTCACACGATAACCTACAGATATGATTACATCTAAATTATAAAATTTGACTGGACGGTCAGAACCACTAATGTGCAAATTTTGCACATTGCTTTTTTCATCCAGTTCACCATCACTAAAAACGTTACCAATATGTTTGGTAATTACGCTCCTTTCACGATTAAAAAGTTGGCTCATCTGCTCTTGAGTTAACCAAATAGTTTCATTCTCCAACAAAACATTCAATTTTACCTCACCTTCAGGTGTAGTATAAAGAATAAAGTTATTCTGACTAGGTTCTAATCTGTTCATAACAAGGATTATAATTCATTTTTTATCAAACTTAACTAAATTTGCTTTTATCCCCAATTTTATCGTATTAAATATGGATTGTTTTTATGCTTTCGACCATTAATAAACTTACCCCTCACTTACGTCTTAACCAACAGGGTTAGGAAATAACCCTATTACTGGACGATCGCTGTTTTTAACGTTATCAGGTTATGAGGTGAGTATGTTAGACTAATCGTTACTGCGTTACTTGTCACTGTGTTACTTTTTTAAAGTTAGACTGATCGTTACTGCGTTACTTGTCACTGTGTTACTTTTTTAAAGTTAGACTGATCGTTACTGCGTTACTCGTCACTGCGTTACTTTTTTAAAGTTAGACTGATCGTTACTGCGTTACTCGTAACTGTGTTACTTGTTTACAGTTTGAACCTAAGCCCTGTAGACGATCCATGATTTTCTTCTATTTTTATGGCGCATCCTGTAAGCTTCAGATCTCATTTTTAGGTTTTTCACTAGGTTGATCAGGAATTTAATGATGCGGTAACACCCGTAACCAATTAAAGAGAGTATTGCCACCGTTATGGTGTAATCAAGCCACTTCGGTAAGGAGTCTCTCAAGGCAAAATAACCTGTAAATAAGAAATATCCAGCGACATAGCATAATATTTTAAATCCTTTTTTCCAGCCAAACCAAACCGCGAGATAGAGGTAACTACTTAGCAGACCAACGCATGGCAGTATATGTACCAGGTTGGTACCCTGTAGCTTGTGTTCGTACGGTGCGTAAAATAACCTGCCGATAATAATGATAATCGCCAAGTTAAAAAGTATTTTAAAGACCCAACGGATATCAATTATAAACATATTTCCTTATTTTAAATGTTGTGTAATTTATTTGTCTTATTATTGATCTTGTCAATAGCTGTAAAAAATGGTACTAATTCCGGATCTATTCATTCGATTAAGTGATAAAGAATCTGTTTGATATCTGTAGCCTATGTGCAGTCGATATGTTGTCCCTTGAAACAAATGGGGTTGCAGTGATTGACTCTTTTTATAAAATCTTTGATTTTTTCTAATTTGGCATGTATACTAGCGCAGTTTTCATTCGTAGATTTATGAGGGAAAATTTTATACTGGTTTTCCGCTCAACAAGGAATAATGATGGGGTAGAAATAGTGCTATCAAGAAACCAAATGTTTGGTCTTGTGAACACCCAAATGTATTGCCAAAATATCTAAGGAACCAATGGCACTTCCTCCACCATCGAAATCTTCTACTCCTATTTGAGTGAAAAAGTTTGTTCTTAACAGTTATTGAGTAGTACGAATTCTCCTAAGGATTTAAGCTTTGTGAATTTATTAAGATTATCGGCTGCAAAATATAAAAATCCACAGCCTATTCTGTACGATTTTACTATTTATATGTACAGGATTGCTAATGAAAGAAGTAGTTGGATTATACCTTTGCTATATTATATACGAAGAACTATTATAGTTCGTTACAACCAATTAAAATCTAACACTTGTCTTTTTGAAATCCTGAAGATGTTAAATTAATCGATTTAATATTAACCTGGTGCATAAGATGAGACTACCTTGCTAGAAATCCTTTTAAAATTAGAGCTGATATTTATGTTGGAAATTTGGTTCGCACGTTAGAAAAATTATAACCAATAAATAATAAATATGAGAAAACAAATGAAAATTTCAATGGCAATCGTCGCATTATTCTTATTTGCGATATCCTGTAAAAACATCAGTATGACGGAAGTGGACGAAACATATCCCCCTCCAGTGACTGACACTGTATACAACTCTGATCACCCGTACAATTTAAATGTTGTATATTTTGTACCATCGGATATAACAACTAACGTAGATTATGAAAAAAGACTGAGTAAGATTTTAATCGATGGACAGGCGTTCTTTAAAAAATGGATGATGCATTGGGGCTATGGTGAAAAAACTTTTGGATTGCTTAAGGATGATGATAAGCAATTGGTAAAAATTATTACCATCCGCGGGCAGGCCGCACAGGGCAATGGTTGGGACTACAATGATAATTTAATTAAGGCTGAGGTCGACCAATACTTTCTGAATCATCCGGAAGACATGACAAGTAAACATATCTTAGTGGTGACAGCAACAAATGAAACGGATCCGGATAGGGTACAGAATTTTGTAAAGATGCCCTTTCACGGAAGTGGAGCTACAAGTGCCTGGCCGGGTTACTGTTTTGCGCTAGATTATCCGGCAATGGACGCTAATAACCTTGGACAGCCCGGAACTGTTGGTTTTGAGGCAATGAAATGGATAGGTGGATTGTTACATGAATTGGGGCATGCTTTGAACGCTGGGCATTCGGGAGAAAAGGTTTCCGAAAAGAACGATCCATTGCTCGGTACTTCCCTGATGGGCGGAGGAAACTATACTTACGGAACAAAGCCGACTTTCATTACACATTCCAGTGCAGCTTCCTTTATTAAAGGTCAACTATTTAGTGAAACTACAGGTACTTTTTATGGAGATCCTGGTTTGATCACCAAAAGAATCTATGCGAAATATGAAAGCGGAAATATTGTGATTTCGGGAAGATTAAAAGCTAATAATCCCATCAATGAAATTTCATTCAACCACATACCAAGCAATAACACGGGCGGATATACAGCTCCAGGGTGGGTGACTTCACCAGTTGATGTGGATAGCTTTAACATCAGTATGCCGATTAGCGAGATAAAAGAAAAAAATATTGAGAACTATGTCCTTTCTGTTGTGGTAAATCACCAAAATGGTTCCCGTTCAGTAATTTCGTTTCCATATAAGTATATCAGTAATTTACCAGTCATTGATTTCGGGATAAGAAACGATGTATATAATAGAACTACTTGGACAGCTACCTTTAGTTCAGAAGAATCAGCAAATAGTGGCTACAAGCTTTTTGATAACAATGCCGAAACATTCTGGCATTCCAGATGGGCTTCACCAGCAGCGCCATTCCCACATTCGATGATCGTCGATATGAAAGCTTCGAAGACCATCCATGGGATAAATTTTGTACAGCGTGATTATGGACGCCGGTTGAAAGGTATTCAAATATTGACAAGTACAAATAATGTAGACTGGGAAAATATTGGACAATTTCAGTTGTTGAATTATAATGGAGGACAGTCGATCAATTTTCCTTCGGCTAAGGTAGCTCAATATTTTAAAGTTATCATTACATCCAATCATGACTCAGGTGGAACAAATGCTTCTCTCTCAGAAATAAGCGTTTACTAGACCGGATACAGTTAAAATATTAGAACACCTCAAGATAATATCTTTGAGGTGTTTTTTTATTTTCTTCTATTACAGCTTACTACAATGTTATTTAGGAAGGAGATTTGTACGATTTTACCTTTTTTTTGTATTATTTTTTCATTTTCTGGAAGCCACTTCCGCTACATTTGCTAGCAGTGAAATAACCAAAAATCTACCGTATTCAGATTCTATAAGTTAAGATCGTAGTGATTGACAAACCTAAAAGTCACTTTGGTGATCAATGTCAAGACTACAGCATTCAGCTTACAAAGATTTAGACGGCAGCATTGTAAAATACTAAATTAACGATAACAAAATAATCATTTAAACTACTATACTATGGTGAAAAGAATCCAAGGGATTAAACTCAATCCAAGGAGGATCTCAAAGAGGGCATTTTTTGCTTTGGCTTTCTCGGCATCAATAAATGCCGAGGTTGTCTATGCTTCTGTATTTGATGTGACGTTGATGAAAGTAGAAAATCAGTGGCGTTCAGCTGAAACTTCGATTGGAGGGAAGCGGCTCCAGACTAGAGCGTTTCGTGGAAAAGTTGTTGGATTAAACGGCTTGCCCCTGCGAGGCGTAAGTGTCGTTCTAAAAGGATCAACTATAGGAACATCATCGGATAAAGAGGGCAATTTTAGTATAAATGTACCTAGCGGAAATCCTTCTACACTTGTTTTACGTTTTGTTGGTTATAAAGATAAGGAAGTAACTGTGCAACCTTCATCCAACAATATATCAGTGGAACTCCAAGAAGATGAAAATACTTTGGATGAGGTAGTCGTCGTGGGTTATGGATCGCAGAAAAAGGTGGTTGTATCGGGCGCTATTGCCTCTGTAAAAGGCGAAGATCTTGCTAAATCTCCCTCTGTTAATCTTTCAAATTCATTTGCAGGCAGATTGCCAGGAGTGACTGCTATGCAAAGCAGCGGGGAGCCCGGGGACGATGGCTCTACCATTCGTATACGGGGAATCAATTCCCTGTCAGGTGGGAATACGAGCCCATTGATCGTGATTGATGGCGTGCCTCAGCGAGCAGGGGGGCTTGATCGTATAAATCCCAATGATGTGGAAAGTGTATCTGTTTTGAAAGATGCTTCAGCGGCTATTTACGGTTCTCGTGCTGGTAATGGTGTTATTCTAGTGACGACCAAACAGGGAACCCTTGGAAAACCAAAAATATCCTATGATTTTTCCTATGGTCTACAGCGTCCTACACGTACACCTAAGATGGCGACTTCTGAACAATACACATCCATTATTAACGAAGTAACGGGTGTGTATACACAAGATCCAGCGATATGGACCGATGTTTGGAAGGCTTTTAATACGGGAGATGGAAGTTATACTTTACCTTCTGGAAAAATTAAGCCGGTGTATTCTCCCGAAGAAAGACAGAAATATAGTGATGGGTCTGATCCTTTACGTTATCCAAATACAGATTGGTTTGCCTCTACGATAAAGAATTGGTCAGCTCAGCAAAGACATAATGTACAGGTTAATGGTGGTACTGAAAATTTGAAATATCTAATTTCATTAGGTTATTTAAATCAAGATGCAATTTATAAGAATTCAGCAACATTCTATAAGCAATATGATTTACGTGCCAATCTGGAGTTCAAATTAGGAAAGTATGTTACTGTAAGGCTGGGTATAACAGGTCGGGAGGAAGCCCGTAATTTTCCGACCCGTAGCGCTGGTACAATTTTTAATTTCCTTGCTACCAGCCTTCCGACCCAAATTGCCGTTTGGCCGAATGGACTTCCAGGACCTGACAAAGAAAATGGCTCCAATCCGGTTGTTATTACTACGGATGCAACAGGATATGACAGAAACACTCGTGACTATTTGCAGAATACAGGAGCTATTGACATTCAGATACCCGGTGTAGAAGGATTAAAGTTAACAGGAACAACTTCAATTGACAAGTATTGGGGGAGGTCGAAAAGGTGGGAAACACCCTGGACACTATATAATTGGGATAAGGTAAGTTTTGAAGCGGATGGCATCACTCCTTTACTTACAGGTTATGTGCCAAAAGGGATCGAGCCTAAAGCTCAGTTACGTGAAGCTGCCGAGGATCAGCTCAGTATAAATTTATCTTCCATGCTTTCTTATCAGAAGACGTTTACCGGAGGGCACAATGTTTCCTCTCTGATCGGATTAACCCGCGAGACAGTAACCAATAATGGATTTTATGCGAGCAGAATGGATTTTCCATCTACTTTAATCGAACAGTTAAATTTTGGGGATCGTGAGCGCCAGACATTGGGCAATGAAAATACCTATGATAGAGCGCGCCTAAGTTATTATGGAAGGGTAAATTATGATTATAAACAAAAATATCTTTTAGAATTTAACTGGCGGGTGGACGGATCTTATATTTTTCCACCCAATAAGCGGTTTGGCTTCTTCCCTGGAGTATCGGCTGGTTGGCGCGTATCTGAAGAGAGTTTCTTTAAAAACAATGTTGCTTTCGTTAACGATCTAAAACTACGGGCATCTTGGGGCCAAATGGGTGCGGAGGCTTATTCTGGAGGATCTTTGCAAGAGTATAAATATCTATCGCTGATGAATACAGGACAAGGTGTATTTGGGGATAAGATTTACCAGACGATATGGGAAAGTACGATACCAAATACAAATTTTACCTGGGAAGTAGCGAACAACAGTAATCTCGGGCTGGATATGTCTTTTTTGAATCGCAAAATAGCATTGGAGTTAGACTTCTTCTATAATAAACGTACTAATGTGCTTACAAAAAATCCAGGTGTTGTTCCCATTAGCTCTGGTATTTCAAATAATTTGCCAATAGCTAATTTAGGAAATCTCATTAATAAGGGATATGAATTCAAATTGAGCTATAATGATCGAGTGGGTGAACTATCTTATAATATTGGTATTAACGGTGGCTATGCGAAAAACAATGTGCAGTATTCTAGTGATGTCGCTAATACCTTACCTTATCAGCAGCAGATAGGAAAAGTGACAGATTCTTATTTAGCTTACCTGTATGACGGCATTTTCAAAGATCAAGCTTCAATTGACGCGAATAAAGTCGATTACAGCCCATTAGGGTTAAAAAATGGAAAACTGTTGCCAGGTGATATGAAGTATGTTGATTATAACGATGACGGTAAGATAACCAGTGACGACCGGGTGAGGTTGGATAAAAATGGTACACCTACTTTTACGGGCGGCTTGGTTCTCGGTGGACAGTATAAAGGTTTTGATTTCAATATCTTGGTACAAGGAGCTACTGGAGGTATGCGGAGAATAGGTCCTACCGTATCAGGTTTAATAGGCAATTACTTCGATTGGAACTATAATAATCGATGGAGTATCGATAATCCAAGTGACGTAGACCCTCGTCTTACAAATCGGTCAGATACCTATTATACAACCACCGATAATACCTATTGGATACGAAGCACAAATTATGTAAGGTTAAAAAATATTGAACTGGGCTATAGTCTATCTACAGATCTGATTCGAAGAATGGGTTTGAGTTCAGTTCGGTTATATGCGAATGGGATCAACTTACTAACGTTTGACAAAATAAAAATATGGGATCCAGAATCGGATAATAGCAGCGGTCATTTTTACCCGCAGAACAAAATTATCAGCTTCGGTTTGAAGGTTGGTTTTTAACGAAATTTTAAATAAAAGTTTATTGAAATGAGAAGATTAATTAAAATTAAGATTTCCTATATCTTTTCTGTTATGCTATTGTGCGCTACAGGATGCAGTACTGATTTCTTAAATATAACACCCCGCAATGCATTTTCCGATGAAACAATATGGCAGGATGCAGTATTGGCAGAAAAGTTTATCAGCGACATTTATAATGCTTTTGATGCGACGAATTCAGGCTTTACTGAACAGATGCAGGCTTCGGCAACAGATGAATCATTGTGGAATCATTCAGATGTCTTTCTTCTGCTGAATACAGGTGCTATAAATGGTGCAAACCAGGGCTGGGGTGGTACGTCGAGATGGTGGGAACGTATGTATACTTATATTCGGTTCAGTAATATAGCGATAGAAAAATTGGCAGATGATACAAAAAATGGTATCAAGGACCAAGCTGCAAAGGATAAATTATTGGCGCAGGCTTATTTTATCCGTGCTTACTGTTACCACCAGCTATTGCGATATTACGGCGGTGTACCACTGATTACCAATAGTTACGCGTATTCTGAAGACCCAACCGTGTATAAAAAGGAGCGTGCTACTTATGAAGCTTGTGTGAGCCAGATTATACAGGATTGTGATGAGTCTTACAAAAGATTGGCTGGCGTAAAACTAGAAAAGGGACGCGTAAATGCTCTTGCAATTTTGGCGCTTAAGTCAAGAACACTCATTTATGCAGCAAGTGATTTACACGATGGTAAAAAATTGACTACGAAAGTGAGCGACTTAAGTGATATTGCTGATAAGCTACCTTTATTAGCTTACACCTCGGGCTCACAACAAGAACGATATCGTCTAGCGCAGGCTGCTGCGAAAGCAGCATTGGATGCGGGGATAGGCTACAAGTTAAATCTTACGGAGCCTGTTTCTGTCGATCAGGGTATTGCAAATTATAAAAGTATTGCTATGGGTGGAGGAAGCAAAGCGGCGGGTATCGATGCTTCAGCATCAGCTGATATTATTTTTGCCCGCTATTTTATTACTGAACAGAGCTCTACACATGCGCGGGACAACGGGCCAAATGGATATAGTAGTTGGGGTGGGAATCAACCTTTGGGACTTCTGGTGGATGATTATGAAATGAGTGATGGTACTAAATTTGACTGGAATAATCCTGTTCATAAGGCAACCCCCTATAAAAACAGAGATCCACGATTTTATGCTTCTATCTTATACGACGGGGCAGATTGGAAACCGAGAAATAACGCTGCAGATCCAGCAAATCAGATCCAGACCGGAACCTATGATCTCATAGTAGGTGGTAAATTAACGAAGTTTTCGGGTCTCGACACGAAGCAAGCACCTAGAGAATCGCATAATGGTACGTGGACAGGATATTATATTGGCAAATTTATGGATCCTGACCCTAATATTGTCGATGCGCAGGCGAGACAATACGTACCTTGGCCTTTTTTTAGATACACAGAATTAGTATTTAATTATGTGGAAGCCTGCATAGAACTTGGTGAGACAGAAATTGCTAAGACTTGGTTAAATAAAATTAGATTTAGAGCGGGTATGCCTGCGATCACAGCGACAGATCAAAATACATTGCGTACTATATATCGTCATGAACGTCGTATCGAAATGGCTTACGAACAACAACGCTTTTTTGATGCCCGAAGATGGCTTATTGCTGATGAAACCCTGGGAAGAAAAGTTACCATTGTTAAGATTGATGCCACATTCAAGCCAGGAAAATCGTTGGCCAATATCTATAAACATGATGAGTCTATATACGACTACAATTATACACCACAGGAGTTCAATACCAAGGAAAATCGCGTTTGGAAAAATCAGCTTTATTTTATCCCGTTATCTCGGGATGAAATCAGAAAAAACCCATTATTAGTGCAAAACCCCGGTTATATAGAATAAAAGGTATAGCTGGTACTTTTTAACTAGGCTGTTGTTTTATAAAAAGTCCCTGTAAATATAGTTACGGGGACTTTTCTATTATTAGGAATTTAAAAAAAATTAAGAAGGATTATTGAACTCTGAAAATAGTTGACGTAAATAGTTTAAACATATTATTGATTTAAAGAACCTGTTATCAGATTCACAATATTATACTTTGATGATCTGGAAGGAGCCCCGATAATTGGGCGCTCTTTTTTTTGTTATGGGAGATTTTTTTAGACTATTTATCCTAATTAAAAATATAATAGCAATAACATAGAAAAACAACTTATTATCACGTTTATGTACGATTTTACCTTTTTTTTGTACTATTTTTTTAACAATAAAAAGCTTGCTCGGCTACATTTGCTTACAGTTAATAACCAAATATTTTACCGTATACAAATGATCAATATAATTAAAAAGACCGGCTCACGAGTTGTAGTAGTGGGGGCCTTATACCTGTCTACAGGAATGTCTTTTGCACAGGAAAAATTCGAACTTAAAAGTCCCTCAGGAATAAATAGCATAGAGGTGAATCTCGGTAGCAAACTTTCTTGGGACTTGAGCAATGGAGGGGAGCGCATGCTTGAATCGTCAACAATATCGCTTGATCTGGGTGATGGTCGTATTTGGGGCCAAAATCCGAAATTAAAAAAGGCCAGTCGTTTAGCACATAAGGATCTGATACATCCCCCGATCTATCGAAAAAAAGAAATTAAGGATGAGTATAATGAACTTGTCCTAGACTTTAAGGATAACTACAGTGTTGTTTTCCGGGCTTATGATGATGGTGTCGCTTATCGATTTATCTCAAAAGAGAAAAAACCTTTTGTTGTGGTTTCAGAAGAGGCTGCATTTATTGCAAGTCCAAAAGCACGCTTGAACAGCGGTGTTGAAGATCCATTTTATAGCTCATTTCAGAATACCTATAATCATATCAAAGTAGCTGACTGGAACGATGGAAAACCTGGTATGTTACCCCTTCTTTTGGAAAAGGGTAATGGGAAAAAAATATGTATCACAGAGGCTGATCTTATAGACTATCCAGGAATGTATCTGACCAAGGGTAGTGGAACAAATGTACTTTCGGGTTTATTTGCGGCTTACCCTAAAGAAATTGTGACAGAGGTGAAAGGGTTAAAAGGAGTTGTCAAAAGCCGTGAAAAATATATTGCAAAGAGCGATGGTCAGCGTGAGTTCCCTTGGCGTGTCGCTATCGTGAGTTCCAAAGATCAGGATCTTCTGGACAATGATATGGTTTATAAACTGGCGACTCCTGCGAAATTCAGTGATTTTAGTTGGATCAAACCGGGTAAAGTAGCCTGGGACTGGTGGAATAACTGGAATGTCTATGATGTTGACTTCAATAGTGGAGTGAACAACGAAACGTATAAATATTACATTGATTTCGCATCCAGAAATAAAATAGAGTACGTCATCTTAGATGAAGGCTGGGCGGTTGAGGGGAAAGCTGATCTATTTCAGGTTGTCCCAAAGATTGATCTACCTGATCTTATTGGTTATGCGAAACAGCTTAATGTAGGGATTATTTTATGGGCAGGATATAAAGCTTTTGACAAAGATATGGACGCGATATGCAAACATTATGCGGCGATGGGAGTCAAGGGATTTAAGATTGATTTTATGGATCGTGACGATCAGCAGATGATAGATTTTAACTATCGGGCCGCAGAGTCAGGTGCAAAACATCGCTTGCTTATTGATCTTCATGGAACATCAAAACCGACAGGACTCCAACGTACTTTTCCAAACACCATTAATTTTGAAGGAGTCCATGGTCTGGAGGAAATGAAATGGGCAAAACCTGAGGTTGATCAGGTAACGTATGATGTGACCATGCCCTTTATACGTATGGTAGCGGGTCCGGTTGATTATACCCAGGGGGCGATGCGGAATGCGAATAAGGAGAATTTCCGGACAGTATATACCCAGCCGATGAGCCAGGGGACACGCTGCCGGCAATTAGCAGAATATGTCGTTTTTGAGTCTCCTTTGAATATGCTCTGTGATGCACCTTCTAATTATATCAAAGAATCTGAATGTACAGCATTTATAGCAGGAATTCCTACAGTATGGGATGAAACTGTTACGCTCGATTCCAAGGTCGGCGAACATATTGCTATTGCACGCCGGAAAGGTGATACCTGGTATGTGGCAGCTTTAACAGGTTGGAATCCGAAAGATATTGCCTTTGATCTTAGTTTTCTGGGGGGAGAAAACTATGAAGCTGAAATTTTTAAAGACGGTATCAACGTTGATAAAGTAGCTGAAGATTATAAGCGCGAAATAAATAAACTTAATATGAGTGAGAGTAACATTGTTAACGCACACCTGGCTTCAGGTGGTGGCTTTATCATGAAACTATCTAAAATTTAAACGGTAATAATGAAAGACCGTGAATAAGTATTTAGGATCGGTCTTAATTTTAACCGCTTATAAATCCAATTTAACCAATTAAACTAATAAATTATGAAGAAAAAAAATCGTGGGAGGAAACTCTTTCACAAAAGGGTTCCAAAAGGAGCGCTGTTTGCCTTGGCTTTTTTAGCCTCAATGAGCTGCGTAAGTGTCTATGGATTTATCGCCCGTAATGACTTACGTAAGTCAGAGAATGAACCGAATTTCGCACCTATTGCAAGTTATAAACTCATGCAGCAGACTCGGAAACTAACAGGAAAAGTACTCGGGCCTGATAAAAAACCGGTAGCGGGCGTAAGCGTATGGATAAAAGGGACAACATTGGGAACAACAACACAATCCGATGGTGTATTTATGCTCGATATTCCTAAAGATGTTCCGACCATTCTGTCAGTTCGCTATGTCGGTTTTAAAGATCAAGAATTGGTCGTCGAGGGAACGACCAACAACCTTGTCATCGAACTAAAAGAAGATGAAAGTGCTCTTGAGGAGGTTCAGGTAGTTGGATTTGGCACCCAACGTAAAGAAAGTGTTATTGGTGCGATAAGTACGATCAAACCTAGCAATTTACGGATTCCTAACGCCTCTATTTCCACAAATCTGGCTGGTCAGCTTGGTGGTATAGTTTCTATCCAGCGAAGTGGACAGCCTGGAAGTTCTGCAGAGTTTTGGATCCGTGGTATATCTACATTTGGAGCAAATAAAACGCCATTGATCTTAGTGGACGGTGTCGAGCGGTCGTTGGATCTGTTAGATCCTGAAGAAATAGAGAGTTTTTCACTTTTGAAAGATGCAACTGCTACAGCTTTGTATGGTGTTAGAGGAGCTAATGGAGTTGTTCTCATAAAAACCAAACGTGGCTCTGAAGGAAAACCAAAAATTTCTATACGTGCTGAAGCTGGAATAGTAGCCCCCACTAAACTGCCAAAGATGGCAAATTCCGTTGAATATGCTTTATTATACAATGAAATGAAAGGCTATGATTTTTATAGTCCCGACGTCATTCAAAAATATAAAGATGGTTCTGATCCTGATTTATATCCTGATGTGGATTGGATTGATGCGGTATTTAAGCCTTCTACCTCTAACCAACGTGTAACTGCAAATGTTACGGGTGGTGGAGAAATAGCAAGATATTTTGTGTCATCAGCATATTATCACGAAGATGGAATTTTTAAGTCTGGAGGAGAGTCTTACAACGGTAATCCTACATTCAAACGTTATAATTTTAGATCAAATGTCGATATAAATCTTCACAAAAATACAGTATTGGGGCTCACTCTTGGGGGTTATCTAACACAGAAAAGGGAGGCTGCAAATCAATCGGTTATCTGGGAAAAGTCCTTTTTTATGGTTCCTAATGTGTTTCCTATTCGTTATTCGAATGGCTACTGGGGTGGCGGAGTAGAACGGAATCCTTATTACAGGGTGACCAGGGAAGGTTATTCTAATAATTGGCAAAGTACATTAAATGCTTTATTGTCTTTAGACCAGGATTTGTCTTCAGTAACTGAAGGATTAAAGGCGAATATAAAATTTGCCTTTGATACCGATGCTTGGCATACCAATAAATATACACAGCAAGATGATATTTGGCTTGCAACTGGACGTGATGAGCAAGGTAATCTCATATTTAATACCCCTGATATAAGAAAAGGGGGGCCTTGGTTTGAAAATGGCTCTGGAGGAAGTAATGCTACTTATCTGGAATCTTCTATAAATTATAATCGATTATTAGGAAAACATCGTGTCGGTGGCTTATTACTTTTTAACCAGCGTGTAAAAGCAAATACGGCGAGCTCAGCTATTAATTCTTTACCTTATAAAAATCAGGGGTTGGCAGCTCGAGTAACTTATGATTATGATACAAGATATTTTATTGAAGGAAACTTTGGATATAATGGCTCTGAAAACTTCGCTCCAGGCCATCGCTTAGGTTTTTTTCCGTCTGTAGCTGTAGGATGGTATGTATCCAATGAAAAGTTTTTCGAACCAATAAAGGATGTGATATCTAAACTCAAAATACGATCATCTATTGGGCAGGTAGGGAATGACCAAATAGGCGGTGGAATTAGATTCATTTATTTGGGAACTGTCGCTAATACGGATAATTATGTTTACGGTAATTATAATAAAACTAGCGGTGAGCGTACCAATGAAATTCCAAATCCAAGTGTAGGTTGGGAAGTATCAACGAAAAAGAATTTAGGTGTAGAATTGGGAATCCTAAATAAAATTGATATTCAGGCTGATTGGTACCATGATGTAAGGGATCATATTTTTGTCCGCAACAATAATATCCCTGCCTATGTAGGATTACAAACTGTTCCAATGGTCAACATCGGTAAAATGAAAAGCTGGGGATTTGACTCTTCGTTGGAATATAACAATAAAGTTGGCGAAGTATATCTAACTGGTCGTGGTACTTTTACCTATGCATCCAATCAGATACTCAGAAATGGGGACGCAATTAACAAATATCCTTATATGAATACTGTGGGTAGGAAGATTTACCAGAATAATGGTTATGAATCTTTAGGCTTGTTTAGCTCGCAAGAAGAAATCGATCGTAATCCTATTCAGTTTAGTGAAGCACTTCATAGCGGTTTGCGCCCAGGAGATATAAAATATCAAGATATCAATGGCGATGGTGTTATCAATGATTTTGATAAAATTCCTATCGGCATGTCTGATATCCCTGAAATAACTTATGGTTTTGGGGGATCTATAGGCTGGAAAGGAATTGACTTCTCGATCTTTTTTCAAGGAACAGCGCGAGTGACCATACAGGAACAAGGAGAGAGTCTTCATCCATTTAGTAATCCGTATGCGTATTTAGATAATTTTAACCAAGATGTCGTTAATAATCATTGGACGCTGCAAAACCCAGATCCTAATGCTCGCTATCCAAGATTAAGTGAAGTTGATTATGCGAGTAATAATAATACCAAGACGTCATCTTTTTGGACGCGTGATGCATCGTTTATTCGTTTAAGAAATCTTGAAGTTGGTTATACACTGCCGAAAGTCTGGAGCAATAGACTGCACCTGCAAAATTTAAGAATATATGCATCAGGTGTCAATCTACTGACCTGGGCACCGGGAATTAAATTGTTTGATCCCGAATTGGGATCCACAGATGGACGTAAATATCCGCCTTCACGTATTTTTAATATTGGTATTAATATAAATTTATAAACTCCAAAAAAGAGACATAATGAAATTGAAATATATTAAAATATTATTTTTTCTCCTGGTAACGGTTCTACTATTTGGATCGTGTGAAAAATTTCTCGATACCACGCCTGAAGATCTACGCTCTCCTGAACAGATATTTTCGACGTACTCATCCACACAAAATGCCATGTATGGTATTTATGCTTATGTCAGGAAATCTAATCCTTCTTCTATGCCTGAAATGGTTTCGACAAGTGATTTGGATGTAGCTTATACAAATGTTACAACATTTGACCTGGGAACTTGGACCGCATCCAGCGCGCCCTACGACAAATGGAATACTTTCTATCAGGCAATCAGAGAAGCGAACTACTTTCTTCAAAATCTGGATAAATGTCCCGATAGCGAGCTTAATAAAGATACGCGAGAACAGTGGCGTGCAGAAGTGAGAACATTACGGGCATATTTTTATGCACAGTTGATGCGTATGTATGGCCCCGTTATACTTTTAGGAGATGAGTTACCAGATTTTACTGCTGTTGATATGAAGCAGCCACGGAATAGTTGGGATGAATGTGTTGATTGGGTAACATCTGAATTTTTGGCTATGGCAAATAACAGTTTTTTACCTATAGTACAAGAGGGAAATGACTATGCTCGCATGAGTCAAGCGATTGCTTTGGCTTATCGTGCACGTATTCTTTTGCAGTCTGCAAGCGATCAATTCAATGGAAATCCGATGTATACCAGTATCAAGAATTCTGATGGGAAAGCATTATTTCCTGTAACAAAAGATCCAAACAAATGGAAACTGGCCAAAGATGCAGCGGAAGACGTTATAAAACTAGGATATTATAGTTTGGTCAAAGTAAATGGATCTAACGGTGCGATTGATCCGTATTCTTCCTATAAATCAGTTTTTACAGTAGCTAAAAATAAAGAGATGATCTTTTCATACTTGTCGGATGACGGATATATAGATAAGCGTTTAGCTCCAAATAGTATCGGTGGTTGGGGAGGAGGATATAATCCGACACAGGAAATGGTCGACCTTTATGCAATGAACACTGGAAGATATCCAATTAGGGGCTATCAAGATGTCGACCGCAATACGCCGGATATTGATCCACAGGCAGGTTATAGCGAAACGGGATTCACAAGTTTTACCCACCCTATCGAAAAGGTGCCACGTAATACCTTTAACATGTTTGTTAACCGCGAGCCTAGGTTTTATGTGTCAGTTCTATATGGAGGTATATCTTGGTTTATACCTAATAAATCGTCTGAAAAAGTCTATGTGGAAATGTTCAAAAATGGAAATAATGGTCCTGATGCGTCTCATAATTACTTTTCAACAGGATATAATATGGTCAAACTTGCCATGCCCGAATATGAAGCAAGTCCAACCAAAAATGTGCAGCGGGAGATCCCTTATATGCGCTATGCTGAAATTCTTCTGAATTACGCCGAATCAAGTATTGAAATGGGAGATCTGTCAAATGCGAACTTATTTACGTATTGGAATATCGTCAGGGAACGTGCCGGGCTACCTAATATTGAACAGGCATATCCTGAAGCGGTAGGAAATAAACAAAAGCTGATCGAACTGCTTCGAAGAGAGCGACGGATAGAATTTGCTTTTGAGGGAATGAGTTTTTACGATACCCGAAGATGGCTTATTGCTGAACAGAGCGAAAGAGGTGCTATTCATGGTATGAACATTAGGGCAACCGGTACACGAGGATCCAATAATTATCCAGCGGAATTTTTCAAAAGAACGGTAATTGAAAAACGCGTTTTTACCCCGAGTTATTATTTATATCCTATACCGCAAAGCGATCTGAATAAAAACTTTTCATTAGTACAGAATTACAAATGGTAAAAGGAAGAAGAATGAAAAAGTATTTAATATTATTTTTAACAGCCACATTATCCTTGACAGCCTGCAGGGATACCAGATTTGATGATATGATCTCTGATTCGATTTATTTACCGAAAAGTGATCTTCAATCTGGGACAATTACGGTGATGAATGAGGATGACTATACACACAAGATATGGATTCATAAAGCAGGTTACTTTCAGAATAAATTTGATGGTAACTTATCATTGGATGCCACATATTTAGACACCTATAATGCGTCTCATAATACCGATTATGAAATACTTAATGAAAAGTATTTTACACTACAAAAGGATTTTGAGATAGCGGCAGGGGTTAATGAGGCTTCAGTTCCTTTAATACTAAAAATTGAAGATATTATTAAGGATCTAGGTTATGGAACCTACTATGTTCCTTTACGTATAAACAGTAAAACAGAAGGTGGAACTGTCAATGTAGAAAAATCCAATTTGATTTTGGCTATTACTTTGAAACAGCCTGTTCTCACGATTTATAGTGAGAAAAAGGGTGCCTTTTCACTTGATTTTTCGACTAATCCACCGGAGAAATACGATTTGGATCTGACTGCTGGTCTCGATGTTAAATCATCAATGGATCTTAATGTTTCTTATACGACTGATGTTAGTCTGCTTTCTCAAGAAGATAAGGCGCTAGACACGAAGTTCTATAGCTTTAAAACTGATCTTACTATTCCTTCAGGAGAGCAATATGTGGAAAATTTTCTGACGCTTGATGTGGCTAAAATGCCTAGAGGGAAATGGGTGATTCCTATTAGATTAATGCATATATCAAAGTTACCATTTCAAAAGGTACCCTTGATGATATTAAATGGACAGGAGACTATTTTCAGCAGAACGAAATTATTATTCCTTCACAGGTACTTCATGATAAAGTGATTGCTACAGCAGAGGGCGTGGAGATTGAAGTTTCTTCAGATCAGCCGTGGGCGAATGTGACGAAAAAGGCAGATGGTAACATTTACCTCAATGTGAATCAGCTAAATCCAGTCAATCATCGGGAACGCATTGCGACTGTTATCGTTCTAGACAAACAAACGAAACTGACCAAGACGATCAACATCAGACAATGTGCACCCGGGTATGGGACATTATTGAATCGAAAATTATGGAATATAGCAGCTTACAGTGCAAATGTGGCAGACAAAAGCAGCCAACTAAACCGATTATATAATGGCACTTGGCCTAGTAATTCCAGTGAGGACATTTATTTAGAATTAAATAATAGAGTTGATGGATCGACACCTTTTGTTTTGACATTTGATATGGGTGAAGGTCATAAACAATACAATTCCTTAGGATTAATGCCTAGGTTGCAATGGACCCAACCTGCCCCAAAACGTATTAAAATAGAGGTTAGTAATGATAATGCTAGTTGGACAACATTAGGTCCCAATTCGGCAACAACAGGAATGTGGGATGCTTTTACAGAAGCTGAATTAAAAGGTAGCACTAATAGTTGGACCAATCATTGGGAAGGTATGGTACACTGGTTTGACTTTGGAATGCAGACGAAGAGATACATAAGAGTGTCTCTATACGAAAGTTGGTATCAAACCACAGGTAAAGTAATGTGTCTGAATCAGGTATTTGTTAGTCAACGTTAACCTAATGTCTGGTATATCCTCTTGGGTTGGCGTAATCCAGTGCGAGAGGATATACTTACTTAGCTCAAAAATATAAAAGAATAAGCAATGATAAAAATTATGAACATCGCAGTCTTATTTACTGTATGGTTACTGACGATATTTTCAATACATGGATGTGGAAAGTCATCTCCTGTTGTACCAGATACCAAACCGGATCCAGATCCCCCGGTTGTAACACCCACAGATGAATTTGAATTTAAAGTGCTGGTCTATGTGGATAAGGCTAGCGTCGAAGGGCATCTAGGTGGCAGTGAACGCATCGTCAGTTCACGAATGGCTGAGCTATTTCGGAAAGTGACCAATTATTGGAATGAAAGTTCTAAAGGAAAGTTGAACAAAAAATACCGTTACACCTTTACTGACATGAAGATTTATGAAGGCTCTTCACAGAGTGCAGCCTTGCGCAAAGTGATATATAATGATCCTATTGATTTTAGCAAATACGATGTCACGGTGTTTTTTGATGGTATTCAGGATAATGGGGAGACCGGCAATGGAGGAGCTGCGCATGGCGGTGGATCAGATAATCGATCTGTTGTGACAGTATTCACAGGCTCTGGAACTCCTAAAGATATTTTCAATGATAATACCTATCGGACGCTTACTCACGAGCTAGGGCATTATCGTGGCGTTACTGATCTTTATCAGTATATTATTAGTGCGAATGATAATCCGGTAAGCAATCAGAAGTTTGATCCACCGATTTGCATTATGAATGATGCTGCGTCTGGTTTATGGAGCGATTATGCAGCAGCATGTATTAATCGTGCGGGCTCATCCAAACAGATCGGAAAAGACTTCACGGATTTCTTTGGAAGTATGTATCCTAAAAATATCGAAATTAATGTTACTGTAAATGGCGTATCAAAAAGAGGACTTGATGTTAAAATTTATGGTTCTAGGGCTGGTGCCAGTGGACGAAATCGGGATATTTATCCAACAGCTTTTCTAACCGGACAGACGGGCAGTGATGGAAAATATATGATGAGGGATACCAAGAATCTTTTTATTCCTGATAAAGGTAAATTTCCAAACATTCCACAAGATCTACCTTACGGCCGATGGTTCGGTTTTTTAGTAGAGGTTTCTTCTGGAACAACAAAAAAATATGCATGGTTACCGGAGTATGAAATTCAGATGCCTTTCTTTGAAGGAAAGGATACGTATACCGCTAATATAGCTTTTTAAACACCTAAGCCAGGGGAAATACCATGGCTAATTTAAATATTAAAACAATGTTCAAAATTTCTGTTTTATCTCTCATTTTAATTTTTTGTATCAGTGGGAAGATTACAATTGCTCAAGATAGGACAATTGTTTCTGAAAAAGACACAATTACCTATAGAGCGCAGGTATGGGTTGAAAAAGAGGATCTTGCAAGATATGGTGGGGAAGAAATCTTTAAGAAGAATCTTGAAAAGATGTTTGCTCAGACCACTTTATTTTGGAATGAAAGTTCTAATAAATTCAATTATTATTTTCGTTATGTCCCTGCGGGATTAAAAATCTATGATAATAATAGTAATAAGGACAATTATGACAAGCACATAAAAGACGCTTCTGGTATTTTAGATACCGAAAAATATGACTTTGTTGTTTTTTTTGCTCTCAATGCCAAGAATAATGGGATGTGGTGTAGTGGAGGGGGCAAAAGTGGACAAGCATTAGTTGCTTGTTACAAAACGCTGGAAGAGCAAAAAAAGAATGGTGATATCTTTTCTAAGGTACCACCAGTACAAGGTGTGTATAGCGATCTTGGCCATGAATTCGGACATGTACGTGGTGCGACAGATATGTACCAATATATTATTAAAGCTAAGGATAATTCTGTCAGCCTTGTTGATTTAGTACCTCCGGGATGCAATATGGGGACAGCATTTGGAGCTTGGAGCGACTACTGCTCAGCTCTTTTTAATTATACAGCCCATCATAAACAGTTGAACAAAGATTTAACTAAAAATGTATTTCCCGATAAACTTCGAATAAAGGTATTGGTAAAAGGAAAGACAGAGAAAAATGTATCCGTTAAGTTTTACGGAACAAGAGCCGGGGGCAAGAAGAATAATAGGGATGTATACCCCAAGCCATTCCGTACATTTTCAACAGATAAGGTGGGTTATGTCGAGATTGACAATGTCTATAAATTATACCATCCTGATCATGATGATATCGGTATACCACCTAAAGATGAATTCCCTTATTGGTACTGGTTCAGTTTTGTTGTTGAAGCGGAATATAATGGGCAAAAGAAATATGTATGGATACCAGACTGGCAAACCCAGATAACCAAGCTAAAAGGTGGAAATATACATGAGGCGGTTATCGAATTTTAAGTATGAATAGTATATATGCATTTAAAATAATCCAGATGAAATATACGTCATTAATTTTCTTTTTACCCTATGAGGACTGCGTATATAAATTCGAAATTGAATAACATTAAGGTGAAGAAAACAGTAATATTAATTTTTTCGGTTATTGTTGCGCTAAGTACCAGTGGAAAAGATAAATTTCACCTGATTGATAAGGGGCAGGGTACTAATATTCATTATGTGGGTCATTCACAAGTGGTAAATACAGCAATTGAAATGCTTACTAATGATTCTAAGCTCATATCATCTCCATTTAAATTTTCTTCCACTTTGAGCGAAGATGGGGTAGTCGTTGGTGTAATCGGTGAAAATATTGCATTTGATAAGCTGTTAATAAAGTATAAAATAGATGTCAAAGGGATTAAAAATCAATGGGAAGCTTGCCACATCGAGGTTTCAGGAAAGCAAGAAAATATACTTTTTGTTGTAGGTAGTGATCCCAGAGGAGCAGCTTATGGAGTATTAGAACTCTCTAGAAAGATCGGGATTTCTCCTTGGATGTGGTGGGCAGATGTTGTTCCTTCTAGAAAAGAGACAGTCACCTTACCATTTGGCTTTAAAGAAACTCAAAAACCATCGGTACAATATAGAGGAATTTTTTTAAATGATGAAGATTGGGGTATAGTTCCATGGAGTTCTCAGACTTTTGAACCGAGTACTGTTCCTTATCATATGGGGCCAAAGACCTATGGTAAAGTATTTGAACTGTTGTTGCGGTTGCGTGCTAATACTTTATGGCCTGCGATGCATGAAAGAACAACTCCGTTTTATACAGTAAAAGGAAATAGAGAAACAGCGGAGAAATATGGTATAGTTATGGGCACCTCCCATTGTGAACCGTTGATGAGAAATAATGCAGGGGAATGGTATAAAGAAAATTTAGGAAGATATAACTTTAAATCCAACCGTGAAAACATCATTAATTACTGGGCAGAAAGATTAAAAGAGGTGGCTGGCACAGAAACTTTTATGACTGTTGGGATGCGAGGGGTACACGACGGTCGTATGGAGGGTGTCAAAACATCCGCTGAATATCGTGACGCTCTCCACGAAGTATTTGATGTCCAAAGGGATTTACTTAAAAAATATATTAATCCAAATGTGGAGGAAATACCACAGACTATGGTTTTATATAAGGAGGTTTTGGATGTGTATAAGGAAGGACTGGAGGTCCCGGATTACGTTACATTGATGTGGACAGACGACAATGATGGCCATATCTCAAATCTTAGCAATAAAGAGGAGCAAAAACGCAAAGGAGGGTCAGGAGTATACTATCATGTTTCTTATTGGGGATCTCCACATGACTATCTTTGGCTAAGTTCTACACAGCCCGCACTTGTTTATTCTGAAATGAAGCGTGCTTGGGATTATAATGCGCGCAAACTATGGATTTTAAATGTAGGTGATATAAAGCCAGCGGAATATCTGACGGAGCTATTTTTGGATATGGGGTGGAATATCGAATCGATAAACGAAAAGAGCTTGAAAGAACACAGTTATAACTGGGCTGCTCGTGAATTTGGAGGCCAAAAGACCGCTGAAATAGCCGAAGTCATGAAAGAATATTATAGATTAGCTTCTATTCGCCGTCCCGAATTTATGGGTTTCAATAAAGTAGAAATAGAGGGATATCCACGTGGCGGATTGATGCCGGTCGTATCTCCTGATTTCACGATTGATGAAGCAAAAAAAAGGGTTGCAGATTATGACGCTATTGAAAAATCTGCCATTGAGATTTCTAAATATATTCCGAAGAATTTGAGGGATGCTTATTATCAATTGGTAGAATATCCTGTTAGAGCTGCATCGCAGATGAACAAAAAATTTTTATTGACAGGTCAGCCTGCCTTGGATGCTTATAATGAGATCACTAAATTAACTGATCATTATAACATGGAAATCGCAAATGGCAAATGGAATGGAATCATGGATATGAAACCTCGTAATTTACCCGTTTTTGAGTCAGCAAATTATACGCACAAAGATATGGAGGTTGGTCGTCCAAATCCAAAAAATAGTTTGACAATTTATGCGAATGAGTTTAATAAATCTATTGGGATTGTCCGTACAATTACGGGATTAGGGCATAGTAATCAAGCTTCCGAAATTAACCGAGAAAGTGCTGTAGAATACGAATTTACGATTGAGGAGGAAGGTGACTACGAAATTCAATTAGGTTTTATTCCAATGCAACCGGCCAACGGTGGAGATTTATGTCTTGAGCTTTGGCTGGATGACAAATATTTAGGAAAGCACTCGATAAAGGCAAAACCATTTACAGACCGATGGCGAGCTAACGTTTTGAGACAACAAGCAATTATTGATTTCAAGCAGAATATGAAGGTTAATAGCACACATTTTCTAAAAATCAAGGCGTTAGATAACGATATTATTGTTGATGAAATAAAGATAATGCGGTGGTAACCTGCATATATAGTATTCCATAAGTTATTAATTAAAACAGATTACAAGTTATTTTGGTATGAAACAACATATTTTTTTAATTCTATTTTTATTCCTTTCTATAGGTTTATATGCACAGGGAAAAATTCATGGCCTGACTGTAATAGCGGATTTCAATGATTTTCAATATAAGGCTTCAGATGCGACCATTGATAGTTTGCTGAATCAGAAAAGTGGTTACAATAAAGCAGGCAATGTCGGCTCGCTGAACGAGTTTTTTAAAGATCAAACAGATGGAAAGTATGATGTCACCCATACCGTTGTTCGTATCCGCTTTCATAAAAATAGGAGTTACTTCAAAAACTCATCTGGAAGAAATCCGGATACCAATGAGCCCTGGGATTGGGGACAGGCTTTTGCTGATTCCGTGATTTTGAAAGTAAAAGAAAAGTACCCTGATGGCATCCCGGGGTTAACTCGATACAAGGAGTTATCGAATAATGGAATTGGCTCCTGGTTGGTATTAGTTCCCTTTGGTTACTCCGCCTATGGGGTAAAATCAGTTATTCCATTTAAAAGTGGTGATTCGTACATTCCCATGAACCATATCGGACTGTGTGACATTGGCCAGGGTACAGAGACAAGTCATATGACCAGGATACTGGCACATGAATCTTCCCACGCAATTTTTCGTTTTCCTGATATCGGTAATCAGGCCGGTGATGATCTTTCCAAAAAAGGAAATGCCGGATCTTTTTGTATCATGGGTTGGAATGCCGGTAGTGAAAATTCTCCCATCGATTATTGTGCACCGTTGTTGCTTACCTTGAAAACAGCGGAAGTTGTCGATATTTCTGCTGATGACAAAAAGAAAATATCGATTAGGTCGAATGCCAGAGACACGTTGTACCGTTTTGTTAATCCAAAAAATTCAAAAGAATATTTTGTTATTCAGTCACTTAATCATAGCAAATGGTATCCTAGCTACAATGTAGCTGGTCATCCTATGGATATTGGATTGGCTATCTGGCATGTCGTGGAGGATTCGAATGCGCCAATGCATCCCTGGTTCCGTCTTGTGGCGGCAGACGGTGTCGACTTGATGAACGATAGATCAACCAAACCACCTGTGGCAACAGGAAACGATAATCGTGTTCTACTTGGCAAAAATGTTAAATCTGTAAATGGGAAGATAAATCCGATGCTACGCTGGCGGGACGGAACAGTCCCTAGTCTTAAAATTTCTGATATCAGTGTACCGGGCGCTATAATGAATTTCAATGTAGGTTATTAATAAGTTTAGCAATCAATTTTATGAATTAGAGAATTTATATTTCCAATTAATACTTAAAAAAGGGAATGACGCAAACAGTCGTTTTTGATATAAAGGATGAATAACTTGGTTTCTATAATAACAATATAAACTTTATTGTGGAAAAGGGAGATTTTACGATTATGGTAGGCGGTGACAGTACCAATCTAGATAAGAAACTTTTTAGTTTAAAATCATAAAAACTTAGCTAAATGACCCCAAATAAGCACATTGAAGATTCGAAGCAATGCGTTTTTTGCTAAAGATTCGAGCAATAAAACATTTATCAAATAGAAATAATTGACCTTTAATTTTGATAATAGAATGATATGAAGAAGATTACTGTCAAAGAAATTGGATTAGCTCTTAATAAATCTAGATCAACAATATCTAAAGCTCTAGCGGATAGTCCAGAAATAAGTCATAAAACAAAGAAAATGGTTCGGAATTACGCTCTTACCCATGCATTTGAGATCAATTCAATGGTGAAACTATTTAAATGCATTGAAAATAGATTAATAGGAGTTATTCTTCCGACTATTGATACACCTTTTTTTTCTAATCTATTATGCAATTTCGAGAGTTCGCTGGCTTCCTTAGGTTACCACCTTATTTTTATGCAAAGTAAGGATGATCTATATCTTGAGCTAGAATGTATAGAGCGTTGTGCTATTAATAATTTTGCTGGCATGGTAATTTTGAGTACTGGAAATAATTTGTCGCGAGATCGGCTTAAAGATTTAGAGAAAAACAGATTTCCCATTGTGGTAATCGATGAGATATTTAGATTTTTAGATAAAAAATAACCTTAGCGCATTGGGATTTTTATGATAGCACTCGTTTATATAAATTAGCGAGAGATGCCAGTAAGCTTATATTGGTACAATTGAATAGTATTTTAACTGAATATTCGAAGTAACGGGTTGTTAACTCTAGAACACTTATTTTTTTTTTATTAAAGAGGAGCCTAAAGTAATACCCCCTTTTTGCAGTCAAATATTTGAAATGACATGTAAAGCATATATTAAATTGAATAAAATAGGGCGGTCCAGTTGGACTGCCCTTTTGATGGATAAAATTTCAGACTATAACTTTATGTTGTCTTTTCTAATCATTACGATGTTTAAATCAAAAAATGCAAATTTCATCCAATGACATTCCACCTCTTTTAGAAAATACTTTTAACAATATAAATCTTGCATTCCATGAGCCTTTAGCAGAATAACTATTGATTTTTAGAATACTGTTATTTATATCATCAGAATTTTTATTAACAATGCTATCAGCTAGTTCAAATTTTTTCCCATCTAACGAGTAATAAATTTCGATTTTGTCTGGAAAGCTGCGTCTAGCTCCAGCGTAGAGTTGCATCCATCGAGAACTGATCATATGAATTGTAAATGTATTTTTTAAGTCGATTAAAAATTCTTGATCGCCAGAAAAATTTAACCATTTTTCATCTAAATATGTTTTTCCTCCTAACTGTCCATCTATAAGCAAATTTAGATTATTACTATTTAGTGAACTTTTGATATTTTTACCTATAGCATTGTGATAGTAGAAATTTTGTTTAAACACTTCCCCTATGGTAGAATCATTTTTGAACGAAGCTGCTGTCAAATTTAAACTATCAGTTATGATAAAGGGCTTTTCATAATTTTTGCTTTTTTTGTTCGGCATGCTACCGTCTGTTGTATATTTTATAGCTAAACTTTCTTCTTCATTTTCTAAAGAAACTACTGCGTTTTTATTTAATGAATCGGTTCTGATATCGAAATCAATATTTCCGGTAGGATTGTATGTATTTATACCTCTATTTTTTAGATATTTTAATTGATATGGCAATCTTCTATTAAAATCTGTCCAATCACGGTTTTGTTTTACACTCCATCCAACTTCAGAAACAGCTAGTGTTCGTGGAAATGCCATATATTCTAACTGGGGCATATCTGATATCCATTCGGTCCATAATTGAGCCTGTATACCTAATGCATGAGAATCATCGTCTTTAACAGGCGGATTATAACTATATACCTTTTTTAATGTTGTGTATCCATCATGTGCAAGAGGTTGTGTATTAGGTGACGATTGGAAGTAGTCAAGATATAGATAATGCAACGGTGCAAATATTACATCATATCCTTGTTCCATCGCTCTAGTCCCAAATTCGTCTCCTTGCCATGATGTAATAATCGAAGTTTTATTTAACTTTTTATCAATTATTTCGTCCCATCCAGCTAGTCTACGTCCTCTGTTATTTAATACGGTTTCTGCTCTTTTGACGATGTAATTATGCAATTCATGAAATTCTTTCATGTTTTCGATTTTCATAAGGCTCTGACACTTTGGGCAACTCTTCCAAGCTGTCATGTTTGTTTCATCACCGCCTATATGGATAATTTTTGAAGGAAAAAGATCCATTACTTCGTTCAATACTTTATCCATAAAAATATAGGTACTCTCATTTCCTGGGCAGAAAGCATTATTTGTATAAGGTATTCCACTGCAACATAATTCCGGATATGCTGCGAACACTGCTCGGGAATGTCCAGGGAACTCGATTTCTGGAACTATATTTATGGCTTTGCTAGAAGCATATGAAATAATTTCCTTAACATCATTTTTTGAATAATAACCGCCGTGCGCGTTTGATGCACTCATTTCAGTGAATTTACCTCCGTTTTTCCACCAGTTTTGCCAGATTTTGTCAGTTCTATGTGATCCTAGTTGTGTAAGTTTAGGGTAAGCATCTATTTCAATTCGCCATCCTCCATCATCTGTTAAATGCCATTGTAAAGTGTTTAATTTGTAATAGGACATAAGGTCAATCAATTCCTTTATTTCTTCCTTACTAAAAAAATGCCTTGAAACGTCTAACAGTATACCTCGGTATGGAAATCTTGGCTTATCTTTTATTTTTACTTTTGGAAGCCCTTTAGAAGTGTATAATTGGCGAAGTGTTATATCGCCATAAAATAAACCAATTTTTGTTTTAGCTTTTATTGATATGTCTTTTGAAGTTACGTCCAATATATATCCCTCGTCCCCTAGATCAGAAAATTCATTGCTGAGCTCATATGACACTATTGATTTTTTTGTTTTTGAAAAAAGTTCGCTCGAATCAACTTTTTTAAAGCCTTTGTGATATTCGATGTCCAAAGGTCGAGGAATTATATTAACATGTTTATAAGCAGGAACACTCGCACATCCAAATAAAAAAAATGGGATAATAAATAATAATGGTCTTTTCATAATAAAAAATTGGGTTTTTCAAATTAGATTTATTATAGTAAGTTATTAAAACGGATAGTAAAGGTTTAATACAATCGTACAAAAATATAGAAGGATCGTTCAATATAAATTTTCGATGATTCGATTGTACATATTTTAATATTTAAGCATATTGATGGGATTAATTGATGTTTTGTACGGGATTGGGATTTTTTTGAACGATTTTATTAGTGAGGAGTTTTTAAATTGCTGATTATTGTGTTTTAAACCGACATCATAGGGATAACAAAAGAAAATCAATTGTGCCGCCCAATTATGCAATTTTAAATTTGTTATTTGATTGATATAATGAAAGTAATATCCAGGAGGTTTGGAGTATCTCTATATTTTTAAATTTGAAATATAGATGTTAAAAATTAATATTGCATGCTTAGGGAATTTAAAAGATGAAATTTACAATGTTTAAATTAGTTAATAAAGTAATGAAAAATTTAAAGATTGTTTTTCTGTTTGGAATTCTTGTAAAGACATTTCTTTTTTATCATGTTTTAGCTCAGTCTAGAAGTCAGGTTAACAAGCGTAATTATACGATGGATCAAGGGTTGTCGTCTAATAGGGTATATAGCATTGTACAAGATTCCGTAGGCTTTATTTGGGTTGGGACCAACGATGGTCTCAATAGATTTGACGGAACCCGCTTTAGAAATTTCAGATATGACAGTAAGTCTTCCAATTGTATTTCCAGCAATAGTGTGATGGATCTACTTATTGCCTCTGATGAAAGGTTATGGATTGCACTCGACAATGGGGTTGATATCTATGATCCCTATTCGGACACCTTTCAAAAACTTGTAGTGAAGACGGCTAAAGGGGAATCAATCAATGGACGTGTATTGACAATCATCCAGGACAAAGCAGGTGATATCTGGATAGGTACATCTACAGACGGTTTATTTCGTTATTTATCAAAAGAGAAAAAACTACTTAGGTATACGCATAATATCTTAAATAATAATACTGTTCCGGAAGATCGTATTATCTCATTATGTGAAGATAGTGAAGGAAATATCTGGATTGGAACTTATAGCCAAGGTTTAAGTCGGTATTCAAAAGAGAGCAATAGTTTTAGTCATTTTAAGAAAACAGCATCTCCTACAAGCCTTTCTGATAATTCAATTCAGAAGATTTTTGAAGACAGTTATGGTTACTTATGGATTGGTACTTTTCAGCAGGGAATTGACCGTTTTGATAAGTCCACCTCAACCTTTTTGCATTACCCTCCCTCTGGACAGAATACTTTATTATACCATATTCAGGGAATGCGGGAGTATCAGCCCGGAAAAATTATTGTAAGCTCAGATAATGGTGTCGGGATTTATGATAATATTGAAGGAAATCTTCAATATTCAAGTGTGAATAATTCCGACTTATCTTTTTCAAACAATAAGTTTATTTATGACATATTCAAGGACCGCGAAGGAGGTTTATGGTTGGGATCCTATTTCGATGGATTAGCATATTTACCGCCAGTGCAAAATAACTTTAAACATTATGAACTTAAAAATTCTCTTGGTTTAGGAAAAGTTGTGAATAGTATCTTAGAATTGGATAACGGACAGTTTCTTATCGGCACAGATGATAATGGAATTCATTCTTTTGATCCAAAGACAGAAAAGATTGTGCCTTATCGTTCTGCAAGTGATATAAACGCGACCTATTACTGTATCCATGATCTCTTGCAGGAAAATAATAAGCTCTTTGCCGCGACCTATGAGCGAGGCTTGGAAATAATTGATCTTAACACTAAAGCTGTTAAATCATATCTTCATGATCCGAATGATCCGAATTCGATACCCTCTTCCCGTGTATTCTCCTTATTTAGAAGTAGTAATGGGAGGATCTATATTGGTACTGGAAGTGGAGTCTGTTATTATAATCGCGAACAAGATAATTTTGTGCGCTTGGAACCAGAATATCTCGTTGTAGCTTTTGCAGAGGATTCGGATAATAATATTTGGATAGCTACAAATAATAAAGGTCTCTATAAATATAATGTAAAAGAGAAGACCTATAAGAAGTACGAATTTGATCCTGTAAATAAGTCAAGTTTAATACGGAATGCATTAACATCATTAACGTCTGATGCAAACGGGAATATCTGGGTTGGGTCTAACGGTTATGGACTCTGTAGATATGACAAAAAGAATGATAGTTTTATTCGATATGAACAGCTGAATCTTCTTAATCAGATTATATCCTCTATTGTGCCAGATGGTAATATGCTTTGGGTGGCAACGAATAAGGGTTTAGTATGTGTGGATAATAATGGAAAGAATATCAAATTATATACGAAATCAAACGGTTTGTTTAATGAACAATTTACTTCTCAGTCCTTTTGTTTATCGAGTGCAGGGAGGCTTATGTTTGGGACGGCTAATGGATTTTGTCAATTTTCCCCAAACAAGCTCGTTGAAAATAAGTATGTCCCGCCAGTTGTCATTACGAGTTTGTCCATAAATAATAAAGTGGTATCACCACAATTTTTTGGCAGCCCAATAAGTAAACCTATTGGATTAATTAGCTCTTTAGATCTTGCTTACAATCAGTCTACTATTTCTGTAGAGTTTGCCTCACTGAGTTATGTAGACCCTTCACAGACTATGTACAAATATAAACTGGAAGGTTTTGATGAGGAATGGCATGAAGTAAAGAGTAGCGCAAATTCCATTACATTTACCAACCTTCCTTCCGGTAAGTATAAACTTTTATTAAAGAGTACCAACAGTGATCATGTATGGGCAGATCGAAATTTTCAGCTTGACATTAAAGTCCATCCTCATTTTTTAAAGTCAAAACCAGCAATTATCATATATATCATTTTATTAATAGCCTTGATTATTTTTCTTATCAGATATCTGCTGAATAGGTCTGAAGAGAGACATAATGCGCAGATTAAGAAAGTTGAATTAGATGCAGAGAGACAGATTTACGATTCCAAACTTGAGTTTTTTACAAATATAGCCCATGAGATTAGGACACCTTTAAGTTTGATCATAGGTCCTATTGAATATATTTCAAAATCTAAGGAAATTAGAGATAGTTATGGTGAATATCTTTCCATTGTCCAACTCAATTATAGAAGACTCTATTCATTAATTACACAATTACTAGATTTTCGAAAGGTCGATACGGGTAATTATAGGCTTACTTATTCTTTTATCGATCTGAAACAATTGCTGGATGAAGTCAGGTCTATGTTTAAAATTGCCGCTAAGCAAAGTAATGTTGACCTTGAGATTTGTGCGGGTACTGATCATCTACATCTATATGCAGATAAGGAGGCTTTAATTAAGATATTTAGCAATTTGATCTCCAATGCGTTGAAATTTGCACGACAAAAAGTTTTGTTATCTGCTTATGAGGAAAATGGTTGGACAATAATTTCGATAGAAGATGATGGAAAAGGGATCGGACATTCAGAACGGGAAAATATTTTTAAAGCTTTTTACCAAGTAGGCGAGAATGGGAGTGTGTTTAATAGCGGTATAGGAGTCGGTTTACATCTGACAAAGAGCTTGATCGAAATGTTAGGTGGAGAGATCGTTGTTTTGGATCGAAAAGAGCAAAAACCGGGCACAAAATTTTTGGTGAAGATTCCGACGAGAAAAGAGCAATGGGATAAAAAACTCGATATAGCACAACCTTTAGGTTTACATTCTGGGATACCGGAAGAAGTCAGCAAGCATATTGAGGGGGATTACGAGGCAGATCAGATGACGATTGGCAACAACAAAAGGACAGTTCTGGTTGTGGATGATAATATTGAAGTGCTTGAGTTTCTTCGCAAAATCTTGGAAGAGGAGTATCTTGTCATTATAGCAGTGAATGGACCAAGCGCCTTAGAGATCCTCAGGGGCGAGACAATTGATCTAATCGTTAGTGATATTATGATGGAAGATATGGATGGGCTTGAATTATGCCGTCAGATCAAGCGTGATATTGAAATATCACATATTCCTATCGTACTACTCTCGGCAAAGCATGATATTGAAACAAAATTAGAAGGATTGGAGATTGGTACTGATGCTTATGTAGAAAAGCCATTTTCTCCATTCCAGCTTAAAGCACAACTTAAGAATCTGCTTGACAAGCGGGAGGAATTAAAGAAAAGATATGCATCTACGCCAAATTTAGAAGCAAAGGTCACGACACATAATAAAATGGACGAAGAATTTATTGAACGCTGTTTGGCTATTATCAATGAAAATCTTGATGATTCTGCGTTTTCAATAGAAAAGCTAGCGTCGGAAATGGCCATGAGCCGTACTTCCTTATTTTCGAAAGTAAAGGCTATAACAGGGATGACACCTAATGATTTTATTAAAGTGACTAGACTGAAGAAAGCGTGTATATTCTTAAAAGAAGGTAAGTATCGTGTGACGGAGATTGGTTATCTCGTTGGATTTGGTTCACCATCGTATTTTACAAAATGTTTTTCGAAGCAATTTGGAATGTTACCGACGGATTACGTTAAAATGTGATAGTGTCGTCGTGAAAAAAACTTACAGATTCTACTGGAATTACAACAATTAGAATCGATCTTGCGTTAAGCTGTAATATTTAGTTGATTCAGTTTTCTTCCAAACTTCCTCACGGAACGCGTATCTAAGTGCAGAATGCATTCTTTTTCGGTTATACCAGGTTTCTATCTATTCAAATACGACAATCGCTGTCTAATCATTATTTATGAACTTATGCGTAAGCTCACTGTGTAGCGCATCTTGACAATTTTTTTATAGTTATTACTGTTGGTTCTATAAAATTTCAGATATGAGCCCTATAGTATCCTTTAAATACAAGCGCGAACGGATTCGCCGTGGTAATGATGAGATCCTTTCTTTAATCAGTGCGTATGACCAAGTCAAAGATCATGTTGAACCCGATGAATTCTGTCTGTCTGTCTGTCTGTCTGTCTGTCTGTCTGTCTGTCTGTCTGTCTGTCTGTCTGTCTCATGATATTAGTCCGGGGACGTTCTATAACTGGCGGAGATTGGAGCGCAGGAATGGTAAGTATTCGGGGAAACGAAAATTTTATGGTCAATTCTTCGAGCTCCGTTCCGATTCAATACCAGAACCTACTGATGCAATAGTTTCCATCCCTGGGCCATCAAAAGCATTGAACCAAACAAATAGGCATCCAATACATCCGCCCTGAATGTTCGATTCAGTCGCTCGATATAAGCATTTTGAGCAGGCTTTCCCGGTTGTATGTATTGTATTTCAATCTCATAGAAATGTTTTTCCTGTCTTTACTTAACGCCACTGCACGTTCTTTAAAGGTGCGATCGTGTTTTTTACGGATTTTAGCCATCGTTTCAAAATCAAGATATTTATTGTTCTTAACTTACACTGCCGACTAAGTTAGCAACTCCAAACCTTAGTTTCAATGCCGTATAATTCTGCGAGATCACTATCTAGCATTACTTTATGCCCTCGGAATACATATATTTTATTCATGATGACCTCTTCGTGTAGTACAGATAGCGCATTTTCTTTCGCCATAATTGATTTATTCTATTGGTTTTCAGTGTCTAAGATAGTGAAAAATGTAATGATTTGCTCCCTTCTGTCGCTTATTTAAAAGTTAGACTAATCGTTACCGCGTCACTTGTCAGAGCGTCACTTATTTAAAAGTTAGACTTATCGTTACTGCGTTACTTGTCACTGTGTTACTTTTTTAAAGTTAGACTGATCGTTACTGCGTTACTCGTCACTGTGTTACTTGTTAGGTTAAAACGTTAGACTATTCGTTATTCGTCACTGCGTTACTCGTCAGGTTGTTAGGTGAGTAAGTTAAACTAATCGTTACTGCGTCACTGTGTCACTGTGTTACTTGTTTAAACCTAAAGTCTGCGGGTATTCCATGATGCCGATAAAAAACAAATCTATCCATCATGAGCTATTCTGTTTTACTCCCTACATCAAATCCTATTCTTTTTCTTTCAGCAGGTATCAGTTCTTCTATTTTATCTTGGAGACGGTCAATGTATTCGAATACAAGCTCCATATTTTTATCTTGACCATCTTGTTTTCTAGAAATTTTTTCGACAGCATTTTTTATTTCAGCGATTTCAAGACGGAGATCCGTGTTATCCGTTAATAATTGGCGCATTCGCGTAAATACCCGCATTATCTGTATGTTTATTTTGATAGCGATGTCGCTTTTTAATACGGAAGATAGCATTGCGACTCCCTGTTCTGTGAACATCATTGGCAAATATCGACTACCACCTCTATTATCTGCTTTTGAGGTCACAATTTGTGACCTCAAAAGTTCATATTCATTTTCTAATAACTCAAACATAAAATCATCAGGGAAACGGGTTATATTTCTTCGTACTGCTTGCTTTAAGACCTTAGTTTCAATACCATATAATTCTGCGAGATCACTATCCAGCATTACTTTGTATCCACGGAATACATATATTTTATTCATGACCACCTCCTCGGGTAGTATTGACAGCGTTTCTTGTTTCGCCATAATTGGTTAAATATATTGGTTTTCAATATCTAAGATAATTAAAAAGTAATGATATATCTTAACCTTTAGACTCGTCTCCCGCATCTGGTTGAGGTAATAAGCCAATTACTGGACGCTCGCCATTTTTAAACGTTATCAGGTTATTAGGTGAGTAAGTTAGAACCTAAAAGTCTGCGGACAATCCATGATGCCGATATTAAACAGACTTTACGCATCAAGAATTATTTGAAGAGTTGGCTGAGGCTATTGTTAGAATCAAAATCTTCATGCTCATCTGCTTAATCAACGGTATTTAAATCCTCGCCTAGCTGGTTTTCTAATTGTTCGACAGTTGGTAACTTACTTTGAAAATCTTTTGGTAATGCTTGTGTTAGTATGTATTCACTGATGCCAATGGGTTTGTTAATATCTCTGAGTGCGTATTCTGCTTCAACTTTATCTTTATCCTTACATAATATGAGACCTATAGAAGGATTGTCGGATGAATGCTTTAGTTGGCTATCTATAGCTGATAAATAAAAATTAAGTTTTCCGGCATATTCTGGCTTAAACTTTCCAGATTTTAGTTCAATAACTATAAATGACCGCAATTGTAAGTGATAAAAAAGAAGATCTATGTAATATTCATTATCATTTACTATTATTTGGTATTGACGACCTACAAATGAAAATCCTTTACCGAGTTCAATTAAAAATTGCGTTATGTGTTCCATCATTGCACCTTCTACCTCCCTTTCTAGTGCGTACTGTTCTAGTCCAAGGAAATCAAAATTGTAGGGATTTTTTAATGTTTCTATTGCTAACCCGGATTGATGTTGCGGTAATGTACGTTCAAAGTTTGTGATAGATTTACCTTTTGCTTCGTAGTAGTTATTTTTTATAGCTAATTCAAGATTGTCCCTTGTCCATCCATTTTCGACTATAGCTCTGCAATAGAATATAGCTGTTTCAATATTTTTTATTTTACTTATAATAAGTCGATTATGTCCCCATGGGATTTGTGCCACAGGTTGTGGCACAAAGTCATATAGTTGATTGTAGAATAAATACCATTGACGTATAGCATAAAGATTTCGTCTGGAAAAACCATTAATATTTGGGAAATTCAGTTTTAAATCAATAGACAATTATTCTAAAATTGCATCACCCCAATTTGATTCAACTTGTTTTCTTATAATGTCAGATGCTAGATTCCAATAAAGTTCTATTAATTGGGAGTTGGCGCTAATAGCGACCTTAAGTTGAGTTGTTTTTATTTTTAACTTAATTTCTTCTAGCCATTTTTTATAAGAATTTGTATTGATGTTCATTCTACACTATTTGTGATTTGAAATTTGTGATATAATTGGTTCTCAATATCTAAGATACTGAAAAAAGTATGAATATACCTTATCCCTCACTTTCATCTCCATCAGCTGGCTTAGGTAATCCTATTACAGGACGGTCGTCATTTCTTAATGTTAGTAGGTGAGTAAGTTAGACTGATCGTTACTGCGTTACTTGTCACTGTGTTACTTGGTTAAAGTTAGAACCTAAAGTCTGCGGATAATCTATGATGCCGATCAAAACCAAATCTTATTTATCATTAACTATTCGAAGAGCTGGCTTGAATAATTCAGTATGCAATACCAATTCGTGAATCTGGAGGTGGAATCCTATGGTCAAACCTCTTTTATCCAAAAAGGGACTTCAAATGTGAAGCCCCATTATTTACTATTGTAGGTAGAATATAATCAAGTGAAATAACCCTCTTTGCCAAAGGGGGGGGGTATTTATAAATAATAAGATAGGCAAATAAGTTTGAAATGACCGCCCAAATTTCCAAAAACTATTAATTCTCGAAAATTTAAGTTGTTACGTGTCTTCATTCAGAAAATGTAGTTTTTGAGGTTCCCATATGAAAACATTAAATTTTTCGTTCTTTTATCAACGTTGACTTTGTAATATATTATGGACTTTATTATTTAAATTTGTTTTATGATGACATTTCGAATGGATAGAACTGCTTTTAAAGCGCAATCTGCAGTGGAGGCTGCAAATCATGCTCAATATTATATAAAATTGAGTTGGCAACAACGTCTTCAAATAGCATTTTACCTTAATAGTATTGCTTTTAATTTTTCGCTCGATAATCCACCTAGGATGGATAAAACAAGGTTTAAAGCAACTTCAAGGACATAATTGACTATGGGGAATATTTTTAATGAGGATTTTAGAGATTTTCTAATTTCATTGAATAAGCATGAGGTAAGATATATTCTAGTCGGTGGTTTTGCAGTTATCTTGCATGGTTATTCTCGAACTACTGGAGATATGGATATTTGGGTAGAACGATCAGAAATAAATTATTCAAGATTGACGAATGCATTTCTAGAATTTGGTATGCCAGTATTTGATATGACTAAAGATAACTTTTTGTCTCATCCTATATGGGATGTTTTTACATTTGGCGTTCCACCAGTTGCTATTGATATTATGGTTAAAGTAAAAGGTTTAGATTTTAATGAAAATTATGATAAATCTATATTTTTTGAAGATGATGATTTAAAAATAAGAACATTGCATAAAACTCAATTGATCGCAGCAAAAAAAGAAAGTAATAGACCGAAAGATATTGATGATATAGAAAATTTATCTTAATATCAAGATAGTTCCGATACTAACTCATCTTTCAAAAAGTTGGTACAATTTATTTTTTTTAATTCCTTCTCCTCTCAACTATCAATCACCTTATCCCCCACTATCATCTCCATGGCTTAGGAAAAAACCTATAACAGGACGTTCATCGTTTTTTAATTTTATTAGGTGAATAAGTTAGACTGATTGTTACTGCGTTACTCGTCACTGTGTTACTTGTTTAAAGTTAGAACCTAAAGTCTGCGGATAATTTATGATATTGATAAAGAAAATATATTATTAATCTTGAACGAGTCGAAAAGTTGGTTGGGTGTTTACTCTTGCTCTTAAAAACATTGTCTCCTTCATTTTTTATGCTACATCGCCATCTGTGGAATCATGCACTAATTGGAAACTGCTGAAGATTACTCCTTCTAAATCAAAAATACATAACTGAACAACTAAGCTTAAATTCAATTTTACGTGGGTAAAATTTTTATCAAACTTTAGCACTTTTGTTTGATCAGGATCTTCAATATAATATTTAAAAGCATCTGTACTATCTATTCTACTTGATGCAAATGAAAAATTACCAGATTTACGAAGGAAATCTATTACATGACCTACAGTTGTATCCTCGGTAACGTAGCCATTATTTTTAAGCTCGTTAAATAAATCACTAAAGCCATCTCGATGTTTAACATTGCCAACTAGATCCAAACAATTATCATCGTCAATTAAGCACTCTGCTTTGAAGATGATATAATCAGCTTTTAATCTATTAGTGCCCCAATAATGTGCAGCTTTTATTGACTCTTCCCAAAAGTAATATCCAGGAGATAGCCACGCGTCATCGCGATTGCATATATAGGGACCATGAGCTAACACTTCTTCATTATTCCCTCTGAAATTTAATGTGTGGAAAATATCCTTTACCATTCCTTAATTTCTAATCTATCTCGTTAGTATGTTGCTTTAAAGGCGCATTCAAATCTGATAAATTCAAGGTTGGAAGAATTATGGGACGAATATTTGATTGGACAGTAATTGTACTTATATAAGCCCTTAGATATGGAAAAAGAATTGCAATACTGTTTGTATAGAAATAATCTGGAACTTCTGAAAGGCTTGAAACATTGGTAAAATCGAAAATACTTTCGCAATCAACTGATACAAATGCGTCAGTAACTCCTTCACTTTTCGCAATTATTGCAAACCTTAATTCAAAAATGGATCTTGATTTTATAAAAGTGCCTGATACAGCAAAAGAAACATCGATTTCACCTTCTTTATAAAAAGAAAAATCTAATAATGTTTTAGTGAACTTGTAGTTCGAAATTTTGAAAGATGCTGGTTGCATTGGACTGATTTAAATAAAAAAGGTTCGAATATGAATTCGAACCTAAGTTATTGTTAATCTTGAAGCTTTCAAAATTATTTTTTTCATTTGTGAAAGTTATACTGCATCTTTTACTTGATAAGAACTCAGTAACTTTAAGCCCTCCTTTATCTAAATAGTTGCCGGAAGACCAAATTTCCATCACTTCATCTCTACTTTTAGTAGCGAGGAAATTCTTTAGATTATCTAACATCTCTTTCATAATATTATTTTTTCAATATTTCATATCAATACTATATGCAAAGAATCCCTTAGAATTTTTCACAAGGATTCAATTTTAATACAGTATTTCAGTGTGTGTTATTGGCGGCACGTGTACGTTCCATTTGTACGTATAGAACAAACATAATCACGAAAAGTTTAATTTCCAAATTGGTGGTCTTATTGATGATATAGTTTGTAGTGCAAGTGTTGATAAAGGAGATGCTACAAATTATAGGCTTAGAGTTCATAGTATTAAAGCTCTATGTCGAACGAATGATGTATATACTAAGTCATGGTTCAAATATACAAGAACTATCGCTTAAATGAAGAAAAAGCTTAAAATAACTGAATAATTTTTTTTTGATTTATTTTTAATATTTTTAATATTTATAATAATGTTACAAGGAATTATTATTTAAAGAATATATATGATTCTAATCTGAATGCTAGTGTTAGAACAATATCTTTTTTGTATAACCTATTTAGTTGCTCTAGTCTGATATCAACAATTGTAATTTATCAAATAAAGCAGTGAACTCTTTGAAATGAACCGAATCAAGTTCCTTTAGGTTTTCTGCAAATTTTCGTTTGTTCCCTTTGAAAAGATATATTGTCCCTCCACCTGGCATTGCTTCTTCTGAAAAATAAGTTTCTATGAAACTAGGGGCATTAAGAAATAATGATTCAACTGTTAAATGCGATTTTTCCTCGAAAGTTTCATCATCGTTTTTTATTGCCAATTTCATTATTTTTTGATCTTGTGTTGCTGGTAATAAGAGAAGGTAGGCATTTTGACCGTTACTGCGCGTCAGACATTTTACTGGATCCAGTTCCACTAAATGAGGAAATTTCTTTTCCCTTTTCCAGTTAGAATAACCGGCCTGATCGAAATCAAATAATGCGATCAGTTTTTTCTGCGGAAATTGGATAAATATTCCATCAGGAGTTTGATCCCCTCCATTAAACAGCATACCCAAAAAACTTGCAGAGAAACAATCTTGGATAAAAAATGGCATAGTCTGATCTGGGTAAAGTTTATTCCATGCTATTTCGAGGATTATTTTATCGGTAATTCCTTCTGTAAATACGATGTGCTTATCTGTATTTTCTAAGTTATAAACTATCCCTAAATTTCCATCTTCCATAGATATTGAGGCCAAGCCATCGCTCAATGCTTGTACTGCTTTATTTCTGTCTTCTTTAACAGGATATCCCAATAAACGGTCCATCCTATATATGGCATCTGGTGATGAGAGAGCGATTGTAGATGGTGAATGTGTTGTTAATATGACTTTAACTTTTTGTTCGTTAACTAATGTCTCTTGAATAACATTGATAAATAGTTGTGTTAAGGACGGGTGGAGATGGGCATCTGGTTCGTCAAATAATATAACTTCAGGAAAATTACCATTACTTGAAGCGTGATATAATACAAAAATTAGTGCCATAATCGTTTTCTCTCCAGACGAAAGGCTATTAATTGGTACTGGTTTTCCATTCTCATTATCCACGAAAGTAACAGGAGGAGGTGTTTCTTCGTTTTTTGAAGGTACATATTCTGCTTTATATTTGAATTTAGCCTTAATAAGTATTTCGTTAAACACATCCCATGGGGTAGAAATTTTTTCCGTCAATGCAGAATAGTACTTCTGTTTTAAATGGAACTGGTGAAAGAGTAGATCCAATGCAGAAGAAAAGATATGGGTAGGAACGCTATAGAATATCAGAAAATCAATAAAGGTTAAATTATCAATGCTTTTTTTTGTTTGTTGAGCGAGAATTTTTAATTGGCTCAATTCATGTGTATTAGCCTTTCTAATAGAGGATGAAGATATATTATTTGGACTCGTATGTAAAGATTTAGCAAATACCTCAATTGCACTATTTAGTGCTACTAATTCAGCCTGTTCACTTTCGAATATTTTGTCCTTTATCGAACTAAAACATTTTGAAATAGGGTTTAAAATGTCCCATTGTTTTTTGATTGTCTGTATGAGTGATTGATTTTCGGTGTATTCAAATTCTGAACTTTTTAATCCAGGGTAGGAATAATGGATATCTTTAAGTTCTATCCCTTTCATCAGAGATTATTGGAAAAATCATTTTAGATTCTACCTGAGGATTATTCATCATTGCAAGATCATGTCTTTCCCAATAACCGTGTGCATTATCTCGAATACTTTCTAAGAATTGTGTTTTACCAGAACCATTTTCTCCAGTTAATACTGTTAGGCCAGGTAAAAATATATTGAACTGTTCTTTTAGTATTTTGCCGTTGTCTAATGTATTAATTATCATAAAAATATATTGGTTATTTCAAAAAAACGTGTTTATGGACTGAATTTAATGTTTATTTTAAGATTTTTATAATCTGTCTTATCCCTCATTTTCCTTTTTATCTGGTTTTGGTAACAGGCCAATAACCGGACGTTCACCATCACCGTAGAAATATTCGAAAAGTTGGCTTGGTTTAATTCCCATTAGTTTAGCAACATTGTTTAGTTCTTCTGCGTAAGGTCGTTTTTTTGGATCAGTTAGGAGTTTATTAAGTCTCACGTTATCAATTCCAGTATTATCTTCAATATAGTTTTGAGGTTTGAAATAATCAAAAAGTAATATACCAAGCGTTGATTTCCATTTATTGTTAAACTCTTTGTTATTTGAATTTTTAAAAATTTCTTCACAAGAATAGTCAAAATCTAATGTTGTAGATTTTATTACCCTATAAAACTCATCTGCATAAAGTAAAGTTGTTTTTTCTATGTATAGCTTGTTGACTTTTGTAGTAGTAAACCCCGTAGAGTCTGAAACATACTTTTGTGTGATTTTGTTTTTGAATAAAAAACTTCCCAACGGTGTTAAATAGCCCATCTTATATTTATTTTCAATTATTTGGTTAAAAACTTCCAAATCATTTATTTTATTCTTATATTTGATTTATAATCAGTTCACTGGTTAGAGTCTTGTTAACGAAAACGACGAATTTTCATAGAACGCGAGACGATAGGGTTTGTGAACCCCCATGCTTTTTGTACTTTTACAATTAGAAGGGGCGAGCTCCCCCTATTTGAAATCGCGTTCTGGGTTCTTCGTCGTACCTCGTTAGCGGTGGAAAAATAGTGGAGCTTACCTTTTATATAAAGCCTCATAATCTCTTCCAACAGACTTATTTTCATTAACCAAATTGTGTAACCAAATAAATGATGAAAAGAAAAAAGTCCAAAAATCCACCCATGTTTCAGCTGATCCAGGATCGTGCTGGGCATAGCGCTATCAATGCGTTGAACAAAAACAAGATCCGACAACCGGAGTAGCTTGTATACATTAAAAACCAAAAGGGGCATATCCACCCGATAGGGTAGTACAAAGCACACGATAATGGTGTATAGCCATTATAATAGCCTAGTTCCTACTGGTTTTACCGATTCGTATTAGCGTTATTGTACCATAAGCATTTGATTTTTTGTTTCTTTTTTTCTTGACACATTAAAAGTAATGAAATATTCCTTGCCAAACAATGATTTCGCTTAAGAGATGTATAGTTTTTCTATATATAATCGAATCAGATTTTCTTCTAGTACCTAAAAATGCAATCGCGAAGACCAATTATAATACGTGATGAAGACATATAATTGCATTTTTCCCATCTTATTTTTTAACTGTTAGGCCGTGAAAACGGGTTGTGGATTTCTAGAGTCTTACTGCCTAAATTACGCTTAACGCAAACTAACGAAAATAATGCAAAATACTTGCTATAGGGAGAGCTATGCGCTATCCTCTGGGAAAGAAATGTCTTCGTTATTGAGTGAAAATCGTGTTTCAATTATCAAAAAACCAATTATGATAACACAATTACCCGTGCGAAATTTTAAGCTGCCATCCTTAGATCCACTCAAAAGGTTGTATTCGGGAGATGCGACTTACATCCAGAATAAACGGCCTAAGGAGCGCTACTATTCGTATCTGACTCCATCGAAGGCAGGGGACAGTTCTTATACGGCAGTGGTGCGTGATGATGGCCAAGATGTGCTTCGGATATTATTGGCACACATGGCTATTTACGAATGCTATTTGTTTGCGTTAGGCTTGCCATTAAGCTTTCCTGCCGAGCAGATCATTGTACATGGCGAGGATAAAGCCAAGTTTATCCCCGTTAGGACTACTGGAGTTCGTTCGCGATCGTCTGAAATACAGCGGTATGATTATGAGCTTACTGTACCGGCCGATACCGAAAGAGAGGAATACCAGCAGCGGATATTGAATGATCTGAATGATGAGTTTCAATTGCACGTGCGGGTCGAGAAACTTTCGATCGTAAAAGAAAGCAGGCAGGTGATAACTAAGAACGGAATTTCCGTCGAACTCATCTGGCAAGAACAGCCGATGATGATCATGAAAAGTAAACCAAATGTAAGTACAGTATCGGTCTCGAACAGACGAGCTGTACAAATTTAAAATAAGATAAAGTTTTACTGTTTATAAATCCCCATTCAGCCGAGGGGAAAATGACTTTTGTGAAGGAGTCACCCTCGGTCTGTATTAGGGGCAGGGGAGCTTTATGCCTAAAAATTAGAAAAAATGAATACAATTAAAATATATATAAGTAGCGTCTGGGCAAAGGTTCAGAAGTTATTTAAGTCTGGCGGAGAAGGATTTTTGCTAGTCGGGAAGGTGTTAGTGGTAGCAGCAATTATTACTGTAAATATCCATAGTGTACGTGCACAATCGAAAGTGGAAGTTAAGCCGGTCAAGCTACTTGACCTACCAGAAATCAAACCATATGAACCTTTACCCTATGTAGTGCAGGACATGCCGCTGGAACTCCAATACTTTAATGGCGATAACAATAAGACCAGCACTTTTAGGGAGATGAACAAAAATTATGTGCAGCTCTTCTTTTGGGATGCTTCCTATCCCGAGCATTATACAGACCTCAAAAGAATCTATGATTATAGAGAAGCAATGGGGCGGCATTCCAATGTTATACTGGTTATCAGTAAAACGGATAAGGCGACACTAGAAAAAGTAAAACTTACGCTAGAACGCTTTAAAAAAGAGTTTGATGTTAAAATGGATATTGCCTGTATCATCGGTAATCCAAATTTGGATAAACTGTTCAGAGTAGGTGCTTTTCCGAAATATGCGCAGGTCAATAAAGATGCGGTATACTATTCTGAAATGAGCGTCGATGCTATGTTTAAAAGTTTTTAAGTCTTAACGATATGAAAATAACGAACAAAAAGAAGCTATTGTTTTGGGAATATTTCCTGGAGGTATTTCACCAGTGCGTTTATCATTTTCATCGGTATAGTAAAATGGTGCTATTCATATTACTGCTGTTTGGGAGTGAGGTGAGTAGGGCACAAGGAGCTAAGGAAGTAAATAAACAAGTGCAAATGGATTTAAAACCGTTGAAAGCTGGCGATCCAATTCCTGATGCGGTTTGGGAAATGTCATTTGTGTTGCACGACTTAAAAGGAGGTTCAAAAACGATTCCATTTAAAGATCTTAAAGGTAAAGTTATCCTGTTTGATTTTTGGGCAACAAGCTGTACGTCATGTATTAATGGTTTTCCAAAGATGGAAGAATTGCAAAAAAAATATGGAAAGGATTTGGCTGTTATCTTGGTGAACAGTAAGCGAAATAGAGACAGCCCAAAGCGACTGAAGGCTGTATTTGACAATTACAAGAAAACGTATAATTATGAGATGGAACTTCCGTCGGTAATAGATGATACTATTTTTACTCAATTATTCGCGCATAATACGGTTCCCACGCATGCTTGGGTGGATCGAGAAGGAAAATTGGTGGGTGTGGATAAGGGAAGTGATGATTTGGAGAAAAGAGTGAAAAGCTTGATCGCAGGAGAGCAGGTAGATGTACTCGATATGAGCGTTACCATCAATAAAGATCGTAACAATAGGCCATTGCTGGTGGATTCAATAGGGAAGTTATCAACATCTATATTTGCAAAACCCCAGCCTAATTTTATGCCAACTCAAAGGAATATATATTATGAACAGGGCCATACATTTTTTCAATTGGGCAATCACCCACTAAAATCAATTTTGCAATACGCATTTGATAAGGAACTTACAGGATTTGTTTTTTATGAATATGTTTTTGACCCACAATTAAATCAAGGCAATCATTTCCAGATGTGTCAAGCATTAAATGATACGTACTGGTACGAGATGTATCGTGCTGATTCCGTTGAACGAGAAGAGGTGCGAGAGCTGGTGAAAGCAGATGTCATGCGTTTTTTTCAATTGGAGGTCATCCGACAAAAGGATTTGCAGGAAGTGTATGAGCTGGAGCTCTTGCCGGCATTTTCCAAGTTGGAATCAAAGGGTGGAATGCCGTTTAGAGTAAAAGAATTGAGTGAAGATGAAATGCAATTGAATAATATAGTCCTGTTCCAATTTTTAAATCTATTATTTCCTTATCTGGACAGGCCAGTCGTTTTCAACGAAGAAAATAGAACCAAATTTAATCTTTTACTTCCCAAAGGCTTTATCAATTTTTCTCTATCCCAAAAACTGTCTTTTTTAACAAGTAAAGGTCTACACTTAAAATCTGTTAAAAAGGTAATCGAATACCCTTATTTTAAAAAAATCAATTAACCGATACTATTATGAAAACATATAAATATAACAACAGAAATGCTGGTGCAGCATGCTTATGGCACAAATTGCTGGCTTTCTTTTTACTGATTGCGTGTCTTTCCTTTCAAGAAGTCGTTGCTCAAGATAAAAACACGACGTCAGTAGAGACTAAATTAGGTTTAAAGAAAGATGAGTTTTTACCAGAAGAAGCTTGGAATCATCGTTTTAAGTTTTCGTACTTAAATGGTAAACCTCAAGAAGAGCATCAGCTTTCGGAGTACAAAGGCAAGACACTTTATTTTTTCTTTTGGGATGCTTCATATCCCAATTCTTATTCCGACTTACGTAAACTCTACGAGATATGCCTCATTTCATCCGACCAATTTGCGTCTTTTGTGGTGCACAGTAAAAAAAGTAAGGATACCCAAAAGCAGCTAAAAGCGATGATGGATTGTTTCGAAAAAGAATATGGCGATGTGATGGATACCCCAATTATAATGGAAGATGAGTTCTTTACCACATTATTTCAGCCCAGTCAATTATTACATTATACGCTAATACTTAATAATGGGATGGTACACATGTCTGAATATTACAAAGCTAAATTGTAAATGATATGATTCATATTAACAGAAAATGGATAATAGCTATTATTTCCAGTTTATTCCTAAGTTTTTTCCAGATTAAAGTTCAAGCACAGGGAAATAAGTTTATCACAGTACGGGGAACGGTGTACTCCAATGAAGACCGCAAACCTTTGGCAAATGTGACTATTCGTTATCCAAGTGGTACAACAAAATCAGGTCAAAAGGGTACATTTTCTATTGGAGTCTACGCGCTAACAGATACATTGCTGTTTAGCTCTATTGGCTATTGGAATAAGAATGAACCTGTTGGGAAGTTCGTAAATGGAGCAAATATCTATTTGGATAGAAAGGTCAATGTATTGGAAGATGTCATTGTTCAGACCGGTTACCAGAGATTGAAAGCCAATGAAATAACGGGTTCGGTAGATGTCATTTCTAATGAAATGTTAAACCAGCAGACTGGGGGTAATATCCTGGATCGGTTGAAAAATATCACACCGGCAATCCGATTTGACAATAGGCCCGCAAATGACGGATCTTTGCAAAAGTTGAACCTATCTGTTCGAGGCCTCAGTACCATCAATGGGCAGCGCGACCCTTTGATTGTTTTGGATGGGTTTATCTATGATGGTAACATCGAAAATATTGACCCCAGCAGCATTGACAATGTCACTGTACTCAAAGATGCTGCTGCCGCCGCTATTTGGGGTGCCCGAGCAGGGAATGGTGTCATCGTCATCAGCTCGAAAAAAGGAGCGTTTTACCAATCGCAGCCAAAAGTCTCTTTTAGCAGTACGCTGCTGTTGCCACAGAATCCAGATTTAGGCAAACTATATCGTCTGTCCAATCGTGAGTTTATCGGTATTGAAAAGATGCTGTTTGATCAAGGTTATTATAGTCCCTATTTAGACAATGTGCCCTACTATCCCATGACTCCTGCTATTGATCTTTTTGACCAAAGAAAACGAGGTTTTATCTCTGCATTAGACTCGACGAACATGATGAATCAGATGTTAGTGCAAGATGGGGTGCAAAATTACATGGACCGCTTTTACCATCGCAGTTACAGCGACCAGCATAGTTTGAATGTGCGGGGTGGCGGTGGTCGGAATGCCTATAGTTTTGGAGTCGGGCATAACCGCAACCGTACGCTCAATGATGCGCATAGCGATAAACTGAACATCAGTCTATCCAACAGCTATAAGCCTACCGATAAGTTGCAGTTAGATATCAATGTCTTGTTTACCAATCAAAAAAATACAGCAGGGTTGCCAGGATATAATAGCTTGACTTATGGTACTAAAACCGTCCCCTATATGCAATTTTTAGATAATCAAGGTAGGGAATTGGCTTTTGATAATAGTTATAAAAAATCGTATATGGATAGCGCATACCCTAAGGGTTATCTGGACTGGGGCTATTATCCATTGTCGGAATATAAACAGGCTACAAATACCACGAACATCAGGGAATATAATTCGAGTGTGAACCTAAATTATCAACTGTTCAGTTTCTTGGATGCTAGTGTGGCTTTTCAATTAGCCAATCAGCAGGAAGAGCGCATACAGCTGAATACGTTGGACAGTTATGCTGCGCGATCTATGATCAATTCTTTTAGTGTGTACGATGCATCGACCAATACAACGAAATACAATGTGCCGTTGGGTGGAATAAAAAACAACAGTTTAAATTCAAGTACGTCCAAGACATTTCGTGCGCAGTTGAATTTTAACAAGAAGATTAAAGATTATCACATCATCGGGATGATGGGTGCAGAACGTAGGACTTTTGATAATGATTATTCATCTTACTCGATGTTTGGCTACAATAAGTTGCCAGCCACGAGTGTGCCTGTGGATTATGTCAATGCATTTCCTTCAGTACCAGTGAATTATCCGATGAATATTTCAGGAAGTCCAACTGCATTTACGGAAAGCAATCGATTTGTTTCTCTTTACACCAATTGGAGTGCAATATGGAAAGAAAAATACAGTATCTCGGGCAGCATGCGCCGCGATGGCGCCAATATCTTTGGGGCAAATACCAATGAAAAGTGGTCGCCCTTATGGTCCGTTGGCGGGGCATGGTTGGCGAGCAAGGAAAGCTTTTTGAAATACGATTGGATGGATTCTTGGCGTATACGTGCGACATTCGGTTATAGTGGCAATGTGGATATTCGGAAAACGCCAGACCCTATCGCTGGCACACTAACGGCTATGTATACGAATTTGCCGGCTTTAAACCTGAATGCGCTCAATGATCCTTCTTTGCGTTGGGAGCAGGTGAGTACGCTGAACTTTGGAATGGATTTTTCGCTTTGGAAAGGGAGGTTGACTGGAGCGCTGGATTATTACATCAAGGATGGTCAGGATCTATATGGTCCTGCTGAATACGATTATACCAATTGGGGCAAGGGATTTACAATTACCAAAAATGTGGCCAGTATGCAGGGGAGAGGGCTGGATGTGAATTTGAATGCTTTAATTATCAATTCGGCATTCAAATGGAAAACGAGAACAATCTTGAGTCTAAACCGGAATAAAACAACCGCATACTATTTAAATACCATAAGCAATATCAATACCTTTATCGGAGATGGGAATAGGAAAAATCCATTTGTAGGGAAGCCTTTACATGCTTTAGCCGCCTATACCTGGATGGGATTGGATACTCAAGGTAAAGCACAAGGAAATTTGAACGGAGTTGCGAGTACGGATTATGTAGCTATTCGGAATGATGTGATTAAAAATGGTGAAAATAGTGCTGGAATACGGTTTTTTGGTTCCTCTAAACCTCAAGTCTTCGGTAACTGGATCAATACTTTTTCTTATCGGAATGTGGATCTCAGTATCAACATCAATTATATGGGCGATTATTATTTTAGAAAGCCTACTACACGAGCATCTTCGTTGTTCTCTTCTGGTAGCGCTTACCCGGATTATGAAAGAAGGTGGAAAGTGCCAGGTGATGAACTGCAGACAAATGTGCCAGCTATGGGTTATCCGACAAGCTCGGATGCTGCACCTTTTTATGCAAATGCGGACTTCAACATTCTGCGGGCAGACCATTTGCGCTTGGCATATATTTCGGCATCATGGAATAAAAAGTGGAATTTGGGCAGTAGAAGTTTAAATACACGCTTGTTTTTGAATGCTTCAAATTTGGGGGTTATCTGGACAAAAAATAAGGAAAATATCGACCCGGAATATCCCTATCAATTAGGGCCTGCTCGGACCTATTCAATCGGTATTCAAGTAGATTATTAAAAACGGAATGTATCATGAAGAATAAAAATATAAAATTATTTGGAGCCTGTATTATACTGGGGTTTGGTATGCTATCTTGTAATCAATATTTAGATGTGCAGTCCGATAGCCGGCTGGTCGTGCCGAATAGTATTGTAGACCTGCAGAAAATATTGGATAATAACAGTTCAATGAACTATCAAAAGGGTAGTAGGATTGAGGAGATGACAGATGATTATATCCTCTCGGATGCTAATTATAATAAATTGCGGGATCAAGATAAATTGGCCTATAGCTGGCAGCCTTATGAGAGCTTAAGCAGTAGCGATTGGAGCAGGTCTTATTCGGTAGTTTACAATGCAAATCTGGTGTTGGATCGTTTGTCCAAGGTGAAGCGTACAGCCGAAAACGATGTTGCTTGGGATAAGGTGAAAGGGACTGCTCCTTTTTATCGCGCCAATCAATATCTATCCCTTTTATGGACGTACGCCAAAGCTTATGATCAAACAACCGCTCAACAAGATTTGGGGATCGTGCTACGCAACACATCGGATTTTAATGTAAAGTCAACACGATCTACAGTAGCAGCGAGCTACCGTAAGGTTATTGACGATTTAAAGCAGGCGTCGGACTTAATCCCCGAGCATTCAGTTCATGTATTGCAACCCAACGTGAAGGCGGTGTATGGTGTGCTTGCACGTACTTATCTGTCGATGGCTAAATATGATTCGGCTTATTATTATGCTGATTTGGTGTTGGGAGAAAATCCTGTCCTTTTGGATTTTAACCAACTGGAGGATGTTAAACCTAGCGCCAATTTTCCAATTGCAGCATTTAATAAGGAAACTGTTTTTTATGAAGAAATGAAATCGAGTGGCTTCGTGTCTTCATCTAATGTCGATGTTTCACCTGAATTGTTACAGCTGTATGACGATAACGATTTGAGAAAAGTTACTTTTTTCAAAAGTGGGAAGGGAGGAACGATGACTTTTAAAGGTAATTATACTGGGAGTGATATTTGGTTCTGCGGTATTGCTAATAATGAAATGCTGTTGATTCGGGCTGAGTGTCTGGCTCGACAGACTAAACTTGTGGAGGCACAAGGTGATTTAAATAAATTGTTGGAAAAAAGATATGCCACAGGTACTTTTGTTCCGTATGTTTTTGCTAATAAAGAGGAAGCTTTGAAGAAAATCTTATTGGAGCGTAGAAAAGAACTTTTGTTTCGGGGACTGCGTTTTATCGATATCAAAAGACTCAATTTGGAGGGCAACGGTATTGTTTTGAAAAGAACGATAGCTGGAGCCGATTATCAACTGCAACCCAATGATAAGCGCTATGCGCATCGGTTGCCAGATGATGTCGTTCGGCTTTCAGGTATACCTCAAAACCCTTATTAAACTCCAAAACCCAACATATCGTTGGGCTTTGGAGTTTAATAAGGTGATTGTATATGATTAATTTTCATTGATAATTATTGGATTAGGCGATCCTGAACCACCAATATGTTCAGGGATATAGCCTAGAGCAGATGCTCCTTCTATTGCATCTAGTGTTATTTTAAGTGGGTCTAGCTGACTGCCTGTGAGATCCGTATTCTCCACCAACATCATGCATGCTAAGTTATCTCCATTACAGCTTTTGCCATTTGGAGTTGTAGTCCAGTTACTTTCGTCAGCAACCTGATCTGGATCTGTGGCATCGCCATGGAAATATATAGGGGTAGTTACGAATGCAGCATTAGTACCCGTTACTTTATAAGCTGAAAATGTTACTATTGTTGCGACAGCTACTATAGCCAGCGCATATTTTTGAATGAAATTTTTCATTTCGTTTGTTTTAGTTTTTTATAATTTTTGTATTTTCAATTTCTTAATTGGTTACCGTGCTACTATAGCGCAGTGAACCACGCCACTGGGGTAGGGCTGCATTTTCTGGGGTATCACAAATGCATTTGTTTTAACCCCGATTGGTCTGCTCTGTACCGTGCCGATTGTTGAAAGGGCTAGATATAAGATAAATAACCGGACACTTTTGCTGTATCGCTCGCTATCACCTGAGGATAAGGAAGCAGGACGAAGCAATATTATTCCCAGTATAGATATGCTCAATAATATAATATTCACCACGAGATGCCATTCCCAAGACATGCCAGAAAAAATCGAAGCGCATGTGCACGGTCTTTTTTCATACACACCAGCCACACCCAACCCAATAAAGATGGTAAAAGTAGTTAAGAGCAGGATAGAACCCCAATAGCCCAAGCGCTTCAGTTTACTAATCCGAAAAGCTAATAGTGCACCTGTGACGATTTCGACAAGTGGTATTAACCAATATATGACCCCAATCGACCAATCTGGAAGTGGCTGCTGCTGTAACGATAGCTGAAAATTCTTCCAGCTCCACGCTTTCTCCAAGCCTACATATAGCCAAAAGATGATCAGAAAGATACTGATACTATTCGCGATGATATGTCTTACCCTGTTGTTCATAGTGCTTATTTTTTACGTTTCCTTAACAGCTTCCTTGTTGGTGGATTGTTGCGGTTTTATTTTCTATATAATACCATTGTGGTGTTTTCACTAATTCGCCTACTGCTTCCACGGTCTTGAGCTCTTGATATTTAAAAAACGGATGCCATCCAGAATTTAACGCTACTGTTGCCGCGACCATCAATAGTGTTCCAATGGTTACTTGTATGTTTGTTTTGAATCGCTCAGTTATATTTTGCATCGCTTCTTTGCTTTTTGTTTACCTCTTTACTCAAAGATATGGTGCATAGTAAAATTTCTTTTCGGCGATTGACCTATTTCGATTTCCGACTTTTTTCCTTGAAGGTTAGTTAGTTAGTTAGTTAGTTAGTTAGTCACTCCTGACTTCGTTACTATTTAGGAAGTTTAAGGAGGGGGGAAGTTGGAGGGATTTGTATGAAAGGAATGATGTTATAGTTGTATTATTTTTGTTGATAAACAGTATTTCGATTTGGAATAATTTATGTACATTGAACACTTTCTTACGTAATAATTATTTTATGATAAAGTCTATTTTAGTGCTATATTTTGCCTTTTCTGGCCTATGTTCTTTTGCACAGTCTACTACTCGGGTAGAGGTATCGCCAAAGGAGTTGATGCCTAAGGCTGCTGGTTTCTTTTCCGAAGTCAGTGCGGGAAATATACAACAGATGCTAGCCAAAAATTTAACTATCTATTCTTTCGATGTCATCTATAATGGTCAGGTCATTGCTAGAGAAGGAATTAAAAAACCAATTGAAGGTAGTGGAGACGGGTTATCGGCTATGAGCAGACTGACGTATGAGTTGTTTTTTCCTTATACTGCATTTGAAACAGAAGATCTATTGTCTTTATTAGAAGATAAGCTTGTAGAAACAAAAAAAGTAGGAGATATGAAGTATCTGAAAACGGCTGATTTTGCTTTAGTTGATCAAGATATAAATGGTGGTTTTAAAGTGGCTAACCCTTTGGGTGATAAAGTTATTATTAAACTGTATAAAGAAACATTGAATTAACTTTTTAATAAAATATTTTTTTATTAGAGGATGACTTTGAATGCTTCAAAAGTCATCCTCTAATATTGATGATCACAATTGTTTTAATATTTCCTATTTTGATTTAGGATATTGGATGAGGTCGAGTGTCATCTGTGTTATGCTCTTTAATATTTAGAATATGTTGTTGATACTGACGAGGTCTCATGCCCACCTTTTGATAGAAAAAATCGGAAAAGCTACTGGTATGGTTATAACCGCAATAGGTGGCCGTTTCACCCACCCTGTATCGGGCCAATAGCTCTTTTGCTTTTTCGATGATGCACTCATGCAGGTATTGGACAAGGGTTTGCCCAAAGTATTGTTTATGAACTTTGATCAACCGTTTCTGTCTCAGTCCAAAGCGTCCGGGAAGTGCTCCGAGGTTGAGGTCGCTAAATTCCAATGCCACTTGGTCTTGGATGCATCGGCGTACCCGCTTGGCTAGCTCTTTGTTTGGGTCGAGCAGTTCATAAAGTTCTTCTTGTTTTATCTTGGCTATGTCAAAGAGGATGAAGATCATGCTGATGATATCGGCTTCGTTTTTCGATTTATAATGGAAAAACACTTCGTCGAGCCGCTGCAGCTGATAGGGTGTTTTTTCTTTGATCGGCCAGATCGGAGTTTGGAATAGCTTTTTTTTATTGCGTAGACGTGCCGATCTAAACTCGTGCAAAAAAGCAACCCCATGTAACATGCTGTTGCGGATAAACCCGACATCGATCAATAGTCCATATACGCGATAGTATCCTGCCTTTAGGTGGATCTGAAACTTGTTTTTGGGAATATAGGAATACGTGCAGTGCGAGCCGGGTAATGAAATCTGGTTGTCTGATTTCTTTTTTTTGATTACAATTGGGCTGGGAGCACTGACAGCATAGAGCAGATGGAAATCGAAGCGATCTGTTTTGAGTTCCAGAACCATGTCCTCTAATACATAAGCCTCCAAACGATAGATGAGCGTCGAATGATAATCCATATAGGTTTCGATCATTTGGATGTTCTTTTCTTCATAATAGTTCGTTACTGCATCAGCATGTTTGGGTAAAAAGTGCTGAAAAGGACTACTCAGCTGTTCTACTTTTTGTAGTGAAATATGGTAAGATTTAATCATAATTTGGTGTTAAAAGGTTAGAGGGTGATGAAGTTAGAAGGTTATTTGGTTAAAAGGTTAAAAGGTTATTTGGTTAAAAGGTTAGTTAGTTAGTTAGTTAGTTAGTTAGTTAGTTAGTTAGTTAGTTAGTTAGTTAGTTAGAAGGTTATGGGGTTAGATGGTTACTTAAAAACTTCGGTGACCTCCTTTCCTTGTATTGATCGTCTCTGTCGCAATGGGCACCTGCAGCTTAGGCTTGGAGCTTTCAAGAGGTTTTATAATTGGCTTGGCTATATGCAATAAAGGATGGTTCCAGGCACAGAGGTTGTACCAGATCATCAGGATGGCAAAATACCAGAGCCCCATGCAGAGTGCAATACCAATATGCATGAAGATGATACCATTGATTACGAAGGGTCGACTTGATTTTTTGAACCATACCAAGGGATAGACCAGTTCGAGCATGACGGTACTACAGCCGAGGATGATCCAAAGTGGTTCGAGTTGATAGGCGGACACAGGTATTGGGAGTAGTGCTCCACTAAAAGGTTGCTGTACAGCCTTCCAAATCGCTTCGCCATTCCACCAAGTAGCGCCAGAGGCCTTACCTAGACCACCAAAAAAATAGACAACCGTCAATTGTAATCGAAAGAGACTGTGGCCCCATTGGCTCCATTGCCTTCGTTTTAATTTTCTGACTGCTGTTCCGCCAAATAGAACACTGAAGAACAATCCCGTCTGTGCCAGGTAGTCTACACCATAGCTCCAGCTATAATTGCCGATGAAGAAACAGTGATGGAGCAGGAGTAGACCTAGTGCTGGTAGCTTGCTCCTTTTGCCCAGAAATAATAAAATACCCAATAAAATATAACCTGCGCCAAATAGATGGATGGTCTCCCATGGACCAATCTTTATATGGGGTAGGTATTGGATGATGTGGTGTAACGAGTAACCCAATGGTTCATCTTGCGCTTGTATCAGTACGGGGTCTAGCAGTGCAATATGACCATATAGTGCCGCAAGATCTGGCCATAGCCATAATAGTTCTAGGGCGAGTATCGCACCTAAACCTTTGGGCAATAGGTATAATCCCAATAGTGATTTTTTGGATCGGTTAGGGGTGCTGGTTTGGTGCTTCGACATGATCGATAAGGTTTATGTATTGTGCCTCCACGTCTGCTCCATCCTGCAATTGTTGTATTGTGGGGATCAATTTTGTGACCAAAGTGCTACTAATGGTATCGCAGGGATATTGCGCCTTAATTCGCTGGGTCAATTGGACGACGGCCTTGTGGGCAAGCTGCTTAGAAGCGGTGTCTGCTTTGTTTTCGGAGAGAAAAGAACTGCCAATATCCAAATAGCTCTGCAACCGAATGCGACCGCTAGCCGATCGTAACTGTGCATGGCTACTGTACTTGGAATGGAGCCTAGACTGTAAATGATGGTGCATTTGGTAGGTGTTGCCAACTGAAGGACCATAAAAACCATAACCACCATGTATGCCGCTGAGCAACGTATAGCGACGAAGGAGATTATGGTAAAGAATCTCTGGGTGGATGGATGTGGAGAGCAAGGGGATATGAAAGGCTGCAATCGTCGCGAAATGGACGACCGCGCCTAATAGTAATACATATTTAACAGCGTTTTTCATGTGATGCTATAGGTACTTACCTGATTTCTAATACTTGACGTTTGTCTGGTTTTTGTGGAAAGAAAATTTTGGTGGTAACACCGTCTTTTATCATGGTATTCAATTCTTCAACTTTAACCGTTTGGATCGGGCCACTTGCTAGATCATTGGTCTTGTTGGCATATGATTGTCCTCCTAATATCAATACTGCGACTATAACTGTTGTAATAAATAGTTTTTTATTTTTCATATTATGCATTTTAATTTTTAATTTAATGATGAATTTGCAGAATGCGTATCATTAAAAATGTGGTAATTATTTATTATCATACTTTCTCTATTTATTCTCTTAGTTTAGGGAGTTATTGAATCAAACCTATTTATATGAAATTATTTTCTACCCTATTGATAGATGATGAGGGCTTAGCATTATTGGACATTGCTGATGTGTTGGCAGACGTCGGTATGTTTGATGTGCAGGCATCGGTTCTTTCTGTTGCCGAAGCGCACAAGTTTCTGATTAAAAGAAAGGAGGTCATGGATGTCATTTTCTGTGATATACAGATGCCCGGATGCTCTGGACTGGAGGCAGTAAAGCTGTTACGGCCTTATTGCCAATATTTTGTGTTCTGCACAGGATTTGAGCAATATGCAATGGATGCTCACCAACTGTTGGTAGACGGTTATCTGCTCAAACCGGTCAATCAATTGCGGGTTATGGATCTGACTGATAAATGGATGAAAAATAAGGTTCTTGACCGTAAAGGGCAGGATATTACAGACCATTTTATGTTGACAGATTTACCTCCACCAAAAGTACTGGATGAACATGGTGATGTTGTTAAGGATAAGAATAAAGAAGGTAAATATTATAAAAGAGTCGAAGTGAAGGATGTAGCCTATATAGCCAGATGTGGCAATTATCTTCATTTTTATGGTCTCGATACTCATGAAGACGCTATATTGTTGGGTGTGGTCAATTGGGATATGCAAAAACTATATGCTAAATATAAGGCTATAGAACAGCTATTTCCCGTTAATCAATCGACGATCGTCAATGAAAAGTACATCAAGAAAGTAATGCAAGAGGCACTCACGGTAGGGAAGACTTATTTTAGTATTACCAAGATCGGAAGGCCGCATGTCGACAGGTATTTAGCTAAAGTGAAACCTAATCATGCTAATGCGAACAGGAACAGATGATCGGTAAGCCAGATACCTATGTTAGCGTCAAGAGGTTGCTTTTTATAATGACGGTTATCTTTATCGCAATCTACCTGTTTTTGGTCGTGCCTGGATCTTTTTCAGGTCTACTCGATTTTTTAGCGACTTTATGCTTATCGGCGGTTTTGTTCGGCATAGCCCGTTACATCATATTGCCCTGGTTCTTTAGACTTTCTGGTTTTAATATCGGTCTGTTCTTCCTCCTGTTTGTTGGTCACACCTTCATCGTGTATATCGTGTTGATCGTGTTCAGTCTGGCTACTGGAGCATTGAAATGGACGCCGGGGAACTGGAGTATTTCTAATTTTTGGGAGGTGATACTCTTGTTTGCTGCACCTCATGTTCTTGCTATTTTACTGTACGTATGGGAGATAGGGCTTGATGATTGGTTTATGGCTCGTATGGCTAAAGCACGATTAAAAGAGATGGAGACAAACGAAGGGCATTGGCAAATGCTATCCTTGCAGAAGGCAATCTCACCGCACTTCATCAGCAATACCCTGTCAGCTATTCGGGTTTTGGTACGCCGTCGTGATGCGGTAAAAGCATTGGATGCCGTAAACAGAATGGCCTGTATTTCTAATTTCTATTTCACGCAACATGCCCGTTCTGTTGTCTCCCTGCGCGATGAGTTGCAGCAAGTGGACAATCTGGTGGCGATCTATGCGCTTAGAAACGGTAAGGAAATTGCTTATCGGCTAGAGCTTGACGTGCAGGTGGAACAGGATGTGTTGATTCCCACCATGTTATTGATCAATTTGGTGGAGAATGCATTGAAATATGGTGTGGTGGATGATTTGGAGAATCCGATCACCCTGTCATTGTCAGTTTCTCCTGCCGGAACTGTTTCTATTAAGGTCCAAAATCGGGTTAGTGCAGCTCCTCTGTATGGTATCGTATCTTTTGGCTCCACGTATAAAAGATTACGGAAACAGATCTATCTTATGGACGCAGATACAGGTTTTTTTGAGGTCAGACAAGACGAGTTATCTTATCAAGTAAAAGCTTCATTTTCATTGTGTTCTTCTATATAGTACTTCGGTCGTAGAATATAACTGTGTTACTGGTTACTTAGTTACTGTTTATTAGGTTAGAAAGTTAGTTAGTTATGATATAATATTACTACCATGGTAGTAGTTAATGGTGTCTTACCATTCAACTACTACTATAGTGTTAGTTGTTTAATGGAGTGACGCTCTGCTTGTAGTTTTCTTTGTAAATGGTTATCTTCATGGTAATTTGGATATATCTCTTTTATCATTTGTTGATAATAGAGGCAATATGGGATATGTTTTTCTTTTGTACATTAAAATTATTTGCTAAATTTTTCCATTGACTTAAGGCGTCTCTCGTTTGCTCAATAATTTCCTCAATGAGTAGTTTTGATAACTTCGCTTCTGTCCCCAGGTTTCGTAAATGACTTATTGATGGGGATTTACCTTCGCCCATCACCATGGTGCTTTGTTCTCCATTTGGACCGCTAGAAAAAGTAAGATCATAAGCGGGGGATAGTTTCCATAGGCCATTTTTATCCATCAGAAAACTGAAATTTTTGGCATGATCATCTCTATTGTGCGCGAACACATTGAAAACAGCAAGTCGATACATTTTCTCAACTTCGCGGATATCTTTGGTTAGGATATGCGTTAGATTTAATAAGTCTTCGTAATCAAGCGATGGAGCTCTAAAATCACTGTGTAATAAACCGCTTGCAGTATGCATGTGCAATTTATTGTGCTGATCTCTATCAAATCGTTGGACAGCAAAATAACCAGCTCCTTTCTGCGATGAGAATAAATGGATGTCTGGCATTAAAATACCTGCTTCCTTAGCTAATAATGCGTAAACATATTCAATTGCTCCGGAATCGGATCCGTCTTGTGAATTCGGAAATTTAACAAGCCAATGTTCAAAATCTTTTTCAAGGCGCTCATTGCCATATGAAATATTTTTGCGAAGCGTATCAACAGATATTAACGCTTTGGGACGAGCACCTGCGGATGAACCGTTTAAAGCTAAAAGCTCAAGTAAGATATCTTCCGAACTTCCTTGTAATACTTCTTCTGTTTGTGTTGCTAATTGATCTAAGTCGATGAATTGATGCGCATCAGAAGGGCTATTGTCGGGCTGATATACCAGAGCTCCCATGCCATGTAGACCAACGTGAGCAAGACGATCCAAAGGGGAAATTGTTGTCGATGCGATACCCTTGGACCTCACCAAACGATCAAAAAGTAATCGGCCCCAACCATCAGGGAGACTATCATTGAAAACTCCGGCTAGCCCTTCGAATGGACGTACAGGTAGTTCTATAAGTCCGTTTTGTAAAGGGAGACGAAAAGGAGATATGTCGATACCTGTTTGAATGAACGCATCATCATATTGAAAATAAATGGTTCCTTCATGTATAGCTAAACGTCCTAGGGGTTGAAGTTGGGAGTCAAAATCTAAACCGACCTTAATTTCTTTTATAGGATGTTTCATTTTATGTTTCCTCTTTTTCGTGTTGTTGGATTTGTATCTCTTAATACCTCATCAATTGAGGTAAAGGATGGTTCAGCTGGTTTCAATATATTTATCAATTCTTCCAACCCGCCAACAATAATTAATAGCTTCAGCAATGATTCTAGGGAAATGACCCCTTTTTGTTCAAACTTGCGCAAAGTCGCCAAAGGTACACCTGAACGATCAGCTAGTCCCTCTTGAGTCAAACCCATGGATAATCTTTTCCCCTGCATATGATGTGCAATTTTTAATTGTGCTTTGGATGGAGATATAAGTGATAGCATAGTAGTAGAAATTAGTGTTTTTTACGATTAACTAATATTATTGTAGTACAAATATACGAAATATTAATGATATAATACTGCTTTTCGGATGTGATTATCATCGTAAATGGTTATCTTCAAGGTAATTATAAACCTTTACCATCCCGTTGGGGAATTTCTGTTGTTTTTAGGGGCTTGGCGGACCTTTGAACTGTTATTTTTTTTCCTGGGGTCCTAGGAGATTCCTCTACCTGTGCGCTGATGGTCTTAACTCAATAGACCATGAATTTACATCTCGTGTTGATGACACTGATCGATAGAATTGAAAAATTGACGGAAGCGTTGCTGCTCATCTATAAACTTCTTACGCTACCTAACGAATTCTCAACAACCAGGAAGACTCCGACAAAGGTTTTGTCCGAGCGGAAGTTGTGGACCCACCTGGAGGTGATGAGCTATTTGAATATCAGCTTGTCTACTTATAAAAGGAGGGTAAAAGAAGGGCTCCTCAAGCCCATGACACTGACGGGGGATGATCGCTACTTTGAGGAAGACCTGACCGAGGCGATGGAACGGAGCCGACTTAAAGGGAAGCTGTAGAGGAGTTTGCTATGCGGTTACTTCGTTACTCTATTACTCGTTACTATTACTAAAGTCAGTTGGTTCCGCGCTATAGCGGAAGGTCTTCGACAGGGGAGTAAAGTAATTTGTCGTACGGAAAAGTGGTTCACTCACAGGGAAAATAGTCAAATGTATGCGGGTAATGCGATTCGTGACAGGTCTTTTTGATTCAGCCATATGGAAAGATCAGTTTCTCATTGGTCTTTATGGTTTTGCGCTGCGGGGGAACCGAAATTCCATGTGGGGAAATGATACTTCCACAGGGGCAAATGGAACTGATGGGGGGCGGAATGATTTCCTCACGTGGGGAAATGAGAAAGACACTGGGGAGAATGGTTTCGCCATAGCGCGAAATGGTGGTTTGGCGAACATAAGCGTTCACATTGGTCCAAAAAAGAGCAATATCATCCAATCCGATTCAAAAGTTCATTTTTTTTGGCTTAGAAGATATGTTTGTCTCATTAAATAAGCTCGCGAGGAATATTTAAGGTGTTAATAAACAGATTTTTAATCGATATGTGGACCTGCTGTGAAACAGATCTGCGTATCAGTCCAAATGACAAATTTATGGCGACAAAAATGAAAGCCCTGATCGGGTTTGCCAAAATGAAAGATGATGAATTGGTTATTGTAACCAAAACCATCATCGGAGCGATGAGCTCGAATGTGAAGTATCCTAATCCAACACCGGATCTGCCGGATCTGGAGACTATTTTAGATGAATTTATACTTAAACTGGCAGTAGCCAGAAAGAGAGGGTCTCCGGAAGATACGGCTGTTAAAAATGAAAGCCGCGAACCGCTGATTGTGGCTCTGCAGCAGTTGGGTTACTATGTCAACGGTGTAGCCCAGGGGCATCTTTCGACCTTGCTGAGTTCGGGATTTCCGACCAATAGTGCAGTTTTTGCTAATCAGGTTCCACTAAAAGTGGATAATGTACGCCTGTCGGATGGGAGGCAATCGAGACAGGTAAAACTGGAATTTGTCGCACAGAAAATAGCGACCATCTATGAATACCGTTACCGCATCCGTGATGACTTTGAAAATTTGTGGGGAGATCGGTATACCACGACATCATCTCGGGGTAATATCATTGCTCCTCTTGAAGTTGGCAAATTTTACGAGGTACAGGTACGGGCGGTGAATACGCAAGGTACTGGCGACTGGAGCGACGCGGCAAGTATATTGGTCAGGTAGTGATGTTTACACTTATACGTAGGAGACAGGGGAAGAATAGTACGCTGTCTCATCTTTATCTGAACGGGATTTTTATCTGTTATGTGCTGGAAGACGCGATCCGTGAGGTGAAAATCAGAGGCGAAACTTGTATCCCAGAGGGAATATACGCATTGGGATTAAATAAAACAGCTGGTATGAATGTGCGCTATAAACAGCTGCATGGTGGTATGCATCAAGGTATGGTGGAAGTGAAGGGGATTCCGAACTTCAGTTTGGTGTTCATTCATATCGGTAATTACCATCAAGATACGGAAGGCTGTTTGCTTACGGGAAGCTACTATCAGTTCTTTGATGGTGATTATCGGGTATTGCACTCGGCTGCAGGGTACAAAACATTGTATCCACTTATCCTTGAAAAGCTGCATGCTGGTGCTTGTTTTTTGAAAATTAGTAATAAAGTAACGGAGTAAAGAGTGACGGAATGATTAGTGACGAAGTAATGAGTAACTGAATTACTTAGTAAAACCGTAATGTGTGACAAAGTGGTAAGTACTTGTTACTTCTTACTGGTCACTTTTGTTACTTTCTTAATTTTATGCAAATGAAAAAATGGATCAATAAAATAAACAATATAGTACAGGTTGTTTTAATGGCCCCTGTGAAATTACCGGGTAAGGTGATGCATATTCTCAAATATATCGGACTGGGTCTCGGTGTTATCGAGATGGTGCTGGAGGAGCCGGAGGATAAGGCTGAGCAGGCTAAAGATGGGATTGTGCGGCAATCAGAGACTGCTCGTTTCTTGGAGGAAACTTCTAATGAATTATTGTCGCCCACGCGCACGACAGATGACAAGGAGGTGCGCGATGAAGTTTAATGATCTGCGGATGGGTACGCTGGGTGGTAGTCTCTGTTCGATATGGGCAAGCTTTTCTTTCGGGGATTTCTTGCAGACAGCGCTTTTGGCTGCGGCAGGAACGTGTGTCAGTTATCTAACTAGCCGCTTATTGAGCAAGTGGACCAAGCGGGAGTAGCATTTGGTACTTGCAAGAATGGAAAGCCTAATACCGACTATTCTTAAAAAGGCTAAAAGGGAGCACTGTTTCCTTTTTAGCCTTTACTGTTTTCTAGCTAAAAAGTAGAAATGTTGCATATTGTATTCATTGTTAGTGGAACAAGACAAGAAAAAAATGATCTAATGGGACTTCAATAAATGGGACAAATCAGTATTGTTTTTTTAGTAAAAGAAATTTAAGAATGATGAACTGCTGTAATTTTCAAATATTATTAATATATCCAGCTTATGTGTGCTAATGTAAAATAAAGATTAACATATTGTTATGCTTTCTTTTTCTCTAAGTCTTTTATGATTTTTCATTCTAATATTTAATATTTTTGGTGCCTTGATCAAGTCGATAAAGACCTTATCAGTGATTTTGTAAATAAAATTTTAATGAAACACTCATCAATTATTGAATTTCTGTGTCAAGAAAATGAAGACGGTTTGATCGCAATTTATCGGTTGTACAATAGGCCGCTGGTTTTTTATGCGCGTAAATATTGTTCATCAGTGCAGGAAGCAGAAGAGGTTGTTTCAGAGGCTTTTTTAAAATTTTGGGAAAGAAGGAGCCAATTTGAACAGGTGGATAAAATCCGTTCTTTTTTGTACGTGGTGGTGAAAAACTTATGTTTGAACCGTAACAGAAAAAGTAGGTTTATTGTGCAGATTGATGATATCAGTGATTATGAAGAGGTGCTTGTTGAAGATTCGGATTTTTTTTTGCAAATCGTCCGTACAGAATTACTCACTCAGATATTTGAAGAGGTGAATTTGTTGCCTGAAAAGCAGAAAATGATTTTTCAGATGAGTTTTATGGAAGATCTTAGTATAGAACAGATCAGCGCCAAATTGATGATGACATCTAATGCGGTTTATGCTAATAAATCTCGCGCTTTGGCAACCCTACGCCAAAAATTAGACCTCAAGAATTCCTGTGTTTTGTTATTGATATTTAAGGATCTATTTTAATCTCGTTCTATAGATTTGTCTACCTCGCTATTTTATTTTTGTTGTTTAACTGATGTAAGGTTTTTCAAATTGTTGTGTTTATATCAATAAGGGCTACTTATTAAATATGCAACAAATAGATCAGATCGTTTCTTTATTAAAGGAAAAAGTGCAAGGAACGCTTTCTCTGGAAAACGAAACGGTATTAGAAAAAATGCTGCTCGACCATCCGAGATTGCAAGAGATCGTCCAGGAATTTGATTCGACGGAGAAGATGTTAAACGCAGTGTCGGATTATCAACAGGTTCTCAACGTTCATACTCATGAACGTGAAGAGGTCTTATTGGATGATATATTGATTAAAGTACGACAACAACGGCATGACTCTGCTGTACCCCCTATTTATACGGTCATGAGACGTCGCTATTTATATATAGCTGCTTCTTGTTTTTTGATGTTTTTGCTTGCAGGTTATTTGATCTTAGAACAGCAAAAACCAACAAAATATTTACCCCATACTAAGATTTCTGATTTTAATCCAGGAAAGAAACGTGCTTTCTTAGAAATGGATGATGGTAAAAAACTTGTTCTGAGTGATGCGCATGATGGTATAAGCATTATGGAGGCATTGCAATATTCCGACGGAACAGTGATTGCGGATGAGCAGGAAATGGCCGCTAAATTAATGACTCTTACTGTTCCCCGAGGGGGGGAATACCAGGTTGTACTGTCTGATGGGACTAAAGTGTGGCTCAATGCCGATTCTAAATTGAGCTATCCAAAATCTTTTGAAAAAGATCAACGCGAGGTAACCTTAATCGGAGAAGCGTATTTTGAAGTCAGTAGTGATAAAAATCGCCCTTTTATCGTCCATACGAAAGATCAGACGGTTGAAGTACTGGGTACACACTTTAATATTGCTGCTTATCTGGATGAGTCTGTTTCATTAGTCTCATTAGTAGAGGGTAAAATTCGGGTATCTCATGAAAACCAACCTCCTCATATTGTGATGCCGGGTCAGCAGGCAGCTTTTATGGATGGACAGATACAGGTTTATCCAGTCAATGTCGCGGAGTTTACCGCTTGGAAAAATGGTGAATTTATATTTAATAATGAACCGCTTGCTACAGTTATGCAAAAATTGGCCCGCTGGTATGATGTGGAACTGGTGTTGGAAAACAAGCTCGAAAATATGAAAATATGGGGGTCTATTGCGAGAAGTAGTCGCTTTAGCCATGTACTGCAACTGATTAAAATGACTGATGAAGATATTCACTATAAAATTGAAGGAAGGAGGGTAACATTCATGAAATAAGTTTACTCAGGGATGTTGAACCAAGTACCGGAATAGCGCTAACTATCCCGGCTTGAAAGTTCAAGTAATGATAATCGCATATTGTAGATACTATATTTTAACTTAAACCAGTCAAAGGTAATGAAAAAAAACAATCTCGGAATGGCTATACAATCGCATTCCCAGCACTTTAAGTATTTTGTCATGATGAAATTTTTGATCCTGTGTAATTTCGGTTCCGTTGTGCAGCTTCATGCTACTGTACGGGCACAGACCATAACGATTAAACAAAAGAATATGCCCTTTGTGCATTTACTGACGGAAATAAAAAATCAGACGGGCTATCATGTTTTATGTAAAAGTGACATCATCAATGATGTGAAAAATTTGACCGTAGATCTGACCAATCAACCGCTAACCGCAGCATTGGACAAATTGTTGGAGCCTCGGAATCTCCAGTATACGATCGATCAAAAGTCTATTGTAATTCAAAGAAAAATGACTATCGATCGTAAAGACCAAAATGGTGCCACCAAGGCTGATGCCGACCTGCAGCAGACTTTTTCGGGACGTATTACCGATGCTGCGGGTGAAGTGCTTTCGGGTGTCAGTGTTATGGTGAAAGGGAAGTCCACTGGCGGAAGTGCTACGGATCTTGATGGTCGGTTTTCGATGGTGGCCAATAGGGGTGACATACTGGTGATATCGTTTGTGGGATTTGAAAAGCAGGAAATCACACTTCGTGATCAACAGGTTTTAGAAATCCAACTCCAACAGGAGGAAAAGTTGATGGAAGAGGTCGTGGTTGTAGGATATGGTGTGCAAAAAAAGATAAACATGACGGGCGCAGTTGCTACCTTGTCAGGTAAGGAACTTGAAAGTCGTCCGATTACCAATATAGGTCGCGGATTGCAGGGGCAGCTTCCTGGATTGACGATCCGAAGTCAGAATACAAGTCCGGGAAATTCTGCTCCCGAAATCCGGATCCGTGGTGTAGGTACTTGGGGAGACGCGAACCCGCTGGTGGTGATCGATGGTATTCCGGGTGGCAATCTCAATATTTTAAATCCGGATGATATTGAAAATATTTCGGTACTGAAAGATGCAGCCTCTTCTTCGATCTACGGTGTACGTGGAGCAAATGGAGTGATATTGATTACCACTAAAAAAGGAAAGGTAGGTACAACGAGTCTCAATTTCAACAGTTACTATGGATTGCAGACTCCTACTGCTTTACCAAATTTTTTAGGCTCTGTCGATTATATGTTGCTGCAGAATGAAGCAAACCGCAATGCTAATCAAGGACCGACCTATAGTGAAGAGGACATCGAAACAGCACGCAAGGGTACGGATCTTAATTATTTTGCCAATACCGATTGGATCGATGAAGTATATAAGAAGAATGCAGCTCAACAAAATTATAATTTGAGCCTACAGGGCGGTACGGAAAAGAGTAGTTATTATGCTTCTTATGGTTACCTAGGTGAGGGTGGACTTGTGGTCGGTGATAATTTTAACGCGGGACGCCATAATGCACGGTTGCGATTAAATACCGAACTGATCGATCGCGTTAAGATCGATGCCAATTTGGGCTACATTGATCGTGGTTATTATGGCTCTGCATCGGGTACAGGTGCACTTTCTGGCGCGACTTCTATCCGTCCTTTGGTGCCTGTAAGGTTTTCAAATGGAAGTTGGGGTTATCATGGTGGACAAAGTAATCCAGTAGCAATAGCAACGGATGGAGGGACCAACCGCTTCACTTCCCAAGAAATTACGGCCAATATCGCAGCGACGGTCAACCTAATGAAAGGCCTTGATATCAAAGGGCAGTATGGTTTGGTGAAATATAATTCGAAGCGAAATACGCTGCTCAAGACGATCAATTATTTTAGCCCCGATGATAATAAATTGATCTATCAGACCAATAACCCAAATAGTATCAAGATGGATCATTACTCGGGAACTTATCAAACATTCGTGGGTACCGCTAATTACATAACAAGTATCCAAGATAAACACAATATCACCGGATTGTTGGGGTTTTCAGTAGAAGAGACTGTTGGCAATGATTTTTGGGCTTCAAGACAAAATCTTCCGGTGCAGGAGCTTGAGTCTCTTGCCGTAGGTACGGACAACCAGTTGAATAGCAGTTCCAGTAACCAAAATGCACTGATGTCTTTTTTCGGACGACTAAACTACGACTACAAAAGTAAATATCTGCTAGAGGGTAATTTCCGTCGGGATGGTTCTTCCCGCCTCCATAAGGATGTGCGATGGAACTGGTTTGGATCTTTCTCTACTGGTTGGGTGTTAAGTGAAGAGCACTTCTTTGAAAATATGAAAAGTTTCTGGGATCTGGCTAAGATCCGATTCTCATACGGTACACAAGGAAATGATAAGGTAGGACGTGACTTCCCTTATATGGCGACCTTGGCCTCTGTGCAGATGACGAGTAACAATCCGATCGGTGATGAAGGGCAAGTGGGTTTTAGGCAAACGTTTATTCCAAACCAATTTATTACTTGGGAATCTGCAGAAAAAACAAATGTGGGGATAGATCTTGCATTTCTCAATAATCGGTTGAGCTTGACTAGTGAATATTTTATTAATAATACGAATGCGATTATTTTAAATCCGCCATTGCCCGATGTGATCGGTGTGGGTACTGCTTATCCGGCACAAAATTCGGGGTCGGTACAAAACAAAGGTTGGGAGCTGGTCATGGGTTGGCGTGATCAGATGGGAGATTTTAGTTATGCTGCCAATTTTAACCTTTCGGATGTGAAAAATAAAATCACAAAACTGGAAAATTTCGCGAATAATCTTGGAGATAAAGTACGACTGGAAGGACATCCATTGGATGCTTTTTATGGATTTGTGGCTGATCGAATTGCGCAAGAAAGCGACTTCAATATCGTAGATGGAAAATACGTTCCTAATTTCCCATTTCAAAAGGGTGATCTGGTAGCTCCGGGTGACCTGATTTACAAACCTGCGGATCCCGATGCGACAGAAATAACTGTATTGAAAGATAGGGTAATCTTGGGTAGTGAAATTCCACGGTATACCTATGGTTTTAGAGGTGATCTGGGTTATAAGGGAATTGATTTTAGTTTCTTCCTGCAAGGGGTGGGTAAGGCTGACGGATATTTAGGTGGTGCAGCGCGCCATCCTTTTATCAACAACAGTGCCATGCCGCAAGATGTGCATCTTGACCGATGGACTCCAGAAAATACCGATGCTTCTTATCCAAGATTGGTTTATATGCGTACACATAATACTCGTTTATCGTCAAAATGGTTAGAAGATGCAGCTTACCTAAGGTTGAAAAATATACAGATTGGCTATACTTTTCCAACTGCTATGATGGAAAGAATGAAAGTTTCCAAATTGAGAATATATTTCTCCGCGGATAATCTATTCACCAAAACAAACTTTTATAAAGGTTATGATCCTGAAATACCTGCGGGTAACACTGGAGGTTATTATCCGCAAGTTAAAACCTATGTTATCGGTCTAAATTTTAATCTTAAATAGTCAAGATCATGTTACTGCAAAAATATAATAACATTACATTAAAAATGCTGCTGCTTCTTATAGGCATGGCTACGCTGAGCAGCTGTAATAAATTTCTGGATCGCTATCCGCAAGATGAAATCGTTGATGATACTTATTGGAAGACACAAGAGCAATTGGAGATGGCGGTTACAGCGATATACTCGCGCGTAAAAGCGAAGAATATCGTCGATATGGAAAATTTGGCTGAAAACACGATGTGGCCGACAACAACAGAATATAAAGATATTGGTTCTGGTGTATTCCCGGTCACTCAACCTACGGTGGATGCTGAATGGCGCAATATGTACCGTGATATCCGAGAATGTAATGTCTTTTTGGAAAAATACAAAAATGCCGAGGAGACAACACCAGGAGCTAATGAACGGCTTGCTGCTGAAGTACGCGTAATCAGAGCTTTAGGATATAGTTTTTTGACTTCTTTTTATGGTGATATTCCGCTGGCTTTAACACCCCTGAACCCGGGTGATCCGGAGCTGTATGAGGCAAGAACGCCACAAGCAGAGGTGGTGGATTTTCTACTGAAAGAGTTGGATGAAGCTGCTGCAGTACTCCCTAAAGCAATTCCTACAGGAGGTGATTTGGGTCGAATAAGTAAGGGGACCGCACTGGCACTGAAAGCGCGGGTTGCGTTGGCGTATGGACGATATGAAATCGCTGAGAAGGCTGCCAAAAATGTCATGGATCTGGGCGTGTACAAGCTGTACACAACAGCGAATCCGAAAACGGCTTATCAAGACCTGTTTACACGGAATGGTAAATTGGCCATGGGAAAAAATCAGGAAACGCTCTTTGCCAGGTTGCATAAGATGGATATTATTATGCACAATTTAAGTAGGGAGATTCATGTGCCGGATCAGTTTGCACGTTTCGTACCAACAAAATCGCTGGTAGATTCCTATTTAGCGTCGGATGGTTTACCAATCGAAAAATCGCCACTGTATAATGATGATACGTATGAAGATGTTTTTAAAAACAGAGATCCCAGAATGACTCAAACGATTTTGGTGCCAGGTGATAAATGGGGAGGACGCTATGATGGTAGACCGATTGCTAGCAATCCGGATCCAACCATCTTTCAAGTTCCTAAATTTAGCCAAGATGGTCGTGGATCGGTAACGACAACGGGTTATTATTATAAAAAGTACGTAGAATTATCTGCCGTTCCAAATTATAACAGAGATGATAATGATATCCATCATATTCGGTATGCAGAGGTGTTGCTGACCTATGCGGAAGCGCGAATGGAACTGGGTAAATTGACTCAGGAAGATCTTGATATTTCTATCAATTTGTTGCGTGACCGTGTCGGTATGAAACGTATGGAGTTGAGTTTTTTAGCACAATATGGCATGGATGTCCGTACGGAAATCCGTAGGGAACGACGGGTGGAATTGGTGCTGGAAGGGCAACGATACTTTGATGTACGTAGATGGAAGGAAGGAAACCGTCTAGCTGCTGATATAGAAGGAGTAAAAGCTTCTTGGTTTTCACAACTCGAGAGTGCCGCTTACCGCAAAAATAAAGATGGGTTTTTGGTGGTGCAGTGGAACCGTGCTTTTGAAAATCCAAAAAATTACCTATGGCCTGTGCCGCAGACGCAATGGGAAAGAAACCCAAGTCTGGGACAAAATCCGGGCTGGTAAGTTTGGTATATTGGTAATATTATTTAGTTACTGTCAACTAAAAGGCTGCTTAGAGTAAATTTAAGTAGCCTTTTTTGTAATCAAAAATCTCACATTGTGTTTTTTCTGAATACTAGGGACGTTTTAATCCAAAGACACTTCAAGTAGTTGGTAAAATCAACGAAATACTGCTGGTCGGCTTTTTTGCTATAGTTTTGCTTCAGACTATTAAGGTTTTTGAAGATTTCCTTTATCATCGTTTCGATGTATATAAAGAAAATAATCTACGCGAAAGAAAAGTCAGGACACAGATTGTTTTTATTCGAAAAGTAATCATTTCCCTAGTCATCGTTATTTCGCTCGCCATTATTCTACTTAGTTTTGAGAGTATGCAAAAAATTGGTGCAGGCTTGTTAACAGGTGTCGGAGTCGGCGGGATTATAATCGGTTTTGCCGCACAGAAATCGCTAGGGAACTTACTGGCAGGATTTCAGATTGCATTTACCCAGCCCATACGAATGGATGATGTATTGGTGGTGGAAGGTGAATGGGAAATGTAGAAGAAATTAACCTGACCTATGTGGTGGTTAATATTTGGGATAAACGGCGTTTAGTGCTACCGATTACTTATTTTATCGAAAAACCATTTCAAAACTGGACAAGAACCTCTGCCGAAATATTGGGTACCGTCTTTATATACACGGATTTTAAGGTCCCCGTTCAAAAATTGCGCGAAAAGCTAACTGACCTGCTTACCGGCCATCCCTTATGGGACGGGAAGGTGAATGTCTTGCAGGTGACAGATCTTAAAGAACAAACCATAGAACTTCGCTGTTTGATGAGTTGTAGAAATTCGGGGCAAGCATTTGATCTGCGTTGCTATGTGCGGGAAGAGATGATTAATTATATCCAAAAATACTTCCCCGATTGTCTTTCGAAAACAAGAATTGATTACCCTAAAGAGGTGAGTGTTCACTAAATACAAAGTCTTTTTTAAAAGTTTAATAAATGATTATTAAACTTTTGGCTTAGATGGTACACGAACTTTTGTCTTACCAGCAGAGAATTAAACATTTTCAGGATCATGTGTCAATACTACTTGGAACTCTACCGTAACCATCAGTCCCATAGTTTGTACGAGGATGCAGTTGACGAGGAATAAGACATAAAATAGCAGTAACAGATGATCGGTAGGCCAGATACCTATGTTAGCGTCAAGAGGTTGCTTTTTATAATGACGGTTATCTTTATCGCTATCTACCTGTCATTGTCGGTTTTTGCTGCAGGAACTGTTTCTATTAAGGTCGAAAATCTGGTTAGTGCTACCCCGCTGTATGGAATCGTATCCTTTGGTTCGACACATGAAAGACTACGGCAACACATTTATCTTATGGACGCAGATACAGGTTTTTTTGAGGTCAGACAAGACGAGTTATCTTATCAAGTAAAAGCTTCATTTTCATTGTGTTCTAAGTTTTTAGTATCTTAAATAAATTATAAACCTATACCATTTTACGACGGACTTTCTTTATTTCTTTGGCATATTACATTGGAATAAACTGATTTTGTGTGGGAGGAAGTTTGCAGCACCTGTTCGAAGGTGGCCTTAATCTTTAAATAAGAAGGGAGTCGATTGTGTTCGACTCCCCATCTTATGGTATTATAGGTAGATGTATGATTAATATCCAGGATTTTGATCTTGGCCCAATGATGGGTTGAGATCAATGGCTGCTTATGGTATCGGCATCAACATCAGACGCTCATTCCAGGCTTTTTTAACAACGATATCGCCATTAGGTGCTTTGGTATCGCCCGACATTGCTTTGCTTGCATAGTCATTGCCATAGCGACGGATATCTTCATAGCGATGACCCTCACCAGCTAATTCGATGCGACGTTCGTTGCGGATCAAGTCAAGCGCTTGGGCTTGTCCTAATGCTGTTGGTGCTTTGGGCATGCCTGCTCGAGTACGCAATTTATTGAAGGCTTCTTGTGCTTGGCCATCCCATCCTGTGTTTTTGACACGTGCTTCTGCATACGTCAATAACACTTCGGCGAAACGGATCGTCGGATAGTCTTCTACACTTGCTTGGTCCTGGTAAGGTGTTAAAGATACCATCTTACGGTAACTGTATCCTGTCCAAGATTCATTACCGTCTTTTCCAGACCACTTTGGATCCCAACGGTAGTAGAATGTGCCAAAGTCGGTCTCATGCCAACCCTTGAATGGAAATAGGATACTGGCATATAAGCGGCTATCTCTATTTCTGAATTCTTTCATATAGGCATCTTTTGTGAGATCCATACCCGCTACTTTAGCAATGTATCCATTTTGATCCAATCCTTCCACTTCTGCTGTTATTTTAGCAAAAGAACTTTGACGTTTTTCTTGATCCACCTGTCTGATGGTATGGCCGTCAATATCCCAGTAAGCATCAATCAGGTCTTGCATGGGTTCGTACGATGAGTAACCTTGTACTAATTGACTCGGACGGATATAGACATATCTTCCCCAGTCAATGTTATCATCCTGTGCCATGAATTCTCTGGTCAAGATATATTCAGGATTGGATGGATTGGCATTTTCATTGTGCCATAGCGACTCATAACTAAAAAGACCTTTTGCGAAAGCATCTCTATCGATTCCTTTTTCCTCGAAATCGATGAACTGATCTAATTCTGCAGCTTCTTTTTGTTGAGCAGCATTTAGTGAGCTGACCGTAAATAATTGGTATTGGCCAGACTTAATAACGGCATCCGCAGATTTTTCTGCTTCGACATAATCTCCAAAATACAAGGCAGCACGGGCACGAAGGGCATGTGCTGCTCCTTGTGTGATACGACCTTTTTCATTCAGAAAACTATTGTTATAAGTGGCAGGTAGTATCATAGCCACTTCTTCAAGCTCTGTCAGAATAAAGTTTCTGACCTTTTCTACTGGATCACGTTGCAATAATGGGCCGTTGTACTCCAATGTGCTCGTAATCAAGGGTACTTTGCCAAATTTAGAGGTCAGGTTCAGGTAAGAAAACGCGCGTAAGAAGCGAACTTCTGCTCGCATACGGGCTTTTAGTTCTTCTGATACGTTGACTGTTTCTACTTTTTCGATAAAGTTATTGAAGATACGGATATCGGTAAAGCCATAGCCTTGGTTATCTTGTGTACTAATTCCATTTTGTTGAATCAATTCGTACGGACCTTCCCAAGGCTTGTGACTATGCGCGTTGTCTGTCGTCATTTCATCCCAAATGTCCATCGCTGGCATCTGTGCATAACATGCATTCAAACCTAAAAAGGCATCATTTTCTGTCTTCCAGTAGCCTTCAGCAGAAATTTCGGAAGGTGGATCGACAACTAAACTACAGGAGGAATTAAAGAATAATAGTCCTGCAGCGATTAATAAAGTGTAATTTATTTTTTTCATCTGAGATAGCAAATTAAAAATTAACGTTTAGACCAAGTGCGATTGATTTTACACCTAAGGCACCCAATCCACGTCCACTTGATGATTCAGGATCAAAATCCTTCATCTTTTTGTCCTGTCTGATGGTGAATAGGTTTTCACCGGATAAGAATACCTTAGCGCCACCCAATTTGATGCGGTTGGCAAATGTTTTTGGTAAGGCATAGCCGAACGTAATTGTCTTGATGCGGAAGTAATCGGCATCGAACAACTGGAAGTCAGAAAAATTCTGGTTGTAGTTGTCTGCTGATGCACCGCCATAGATGCGCGGATATAAAGCATTTGGGTCTTGGTTGGCCATATTCCAGCGTCCTAAGTGATATTCACGTGGCGCCGAATTAAGAAAGAATGCCGACACTTGTTCTGATTCAAATCCTACGGATGCGCCACTGATGCCTTGACCAAATACCGAAAGGAAAAAATCTTTGTACTCCAAGTTCAGATTGATACCGTAGGTAAAGGTAGGTACATCCGATCCGATGATCGCACGGTCTTCACCTGTGATGTCTGATCCGTATTCAACACCTTTACGTTGCGGTACATATTTGATATCTCCAGCATTGGGCTTACGTCCGAAATTATAATATTGTCCTGCATCGATTTCTGCTTGTGAGTACAGCCCATCTGTTACATAACCGAAATAAGAACCAATGGCTTGACCCTCACGTAAAATGTAGCGGATCTTGTCACCTCCATTCGAGATCATATCCTGCGATTCGCCTAAATTTGCGACCTTATTCTTATTGGTCGTCATGTTGACTGCGACTTGGTATTTAAAATCACCGATCTTGTTATCGTGGGTCAAGGTCAACTCAAAGCCTTTGTTGCTCACTGCACCAATGTTTTGTGAAGGATTTCGCTCTAAACCGACTTCATAAGGCGTGTTATAGGCTAAAAGGATGTCTTTGGTTTCTTTGATGTAATAATCTGCTACAATGCCGAGTTTACCTTGAAAGAATGTCGCATCCAATCCAAAGTTAGACATGGTGACGGTTTCCCAAGTTAAGCCCCTATTGGCAGGTTTTGATTCCTTAGTACCCGTAACTGCTTTATCATTGAAGGAATAGGCTGGAAATATCGCATAGGTCTGGAAGTAATCGTAGTAGCCTACGTTATTGATGTTCCCCAATTCACCCCATGAACCTCTCACTTTTAGGTTTTGGATCCAAGATACATCTTGTAGAAAATCTTCTTGATCTAAACGCCATCCGGCCGAGAACGATGGGAAATATCCCCAGCGGTTGTCTTTATGGAAGCTAGAAGAAGCGTCTGCACGCATATTAGCTTCGAATAGATACTTATTGGCAAAGCTATAGTTGATACGGCCGAAATAAGAAAGTAACTTATTATCCTCAAATCCTCCATTATTACTGATATCAGGTCCTGCGGTAGAGCCACCATTCATGTCTATCAGACCATCTGTAGGGAAGTTTTTTCTTGAACCACCTAAGGCTTGGTATCTCATATCTTCATAAGATGTTCCAGCCAAGATTTTAAAATCATGATCACCGATGGTTTTGGAATACTCTGCAGTTGCTAAGTATTGCATACGTTGTCTACTTCTCCAGTCCATAGACATCTGGTTGGTGTAAACGCCTGTACCCGGAATAGGAGCTCCTGTATTGAAGTTGTTCACCTCATCCTGCAATGCCGTGTAGGATTTACCTTTGTACTCGTAGCGGTTCATGATACCTTGCGCGCTCAAGACCAATCCGTCGATAGGTTTTAAATCAAACCCCAGGTTGTAGATGGTGTTTTCTGTGGTACTGTTTGACCAATTGTTTTTGCTATAAGCCCGTAATGGATTGGCGTTTAAAAAGGATTGCGTAGCCAGTTGACCACCTGAAATACTTCCCCATTCACCGTTCGAATGTTTGGCGACCATGGTTGGCGGGGCAATCAGGAAATTTGCTAGACCGGGTTGGCCATTTTTCACATCGCCCTGGTTGCGAATATAGCTATATTACCTTTAATCGTTAACCAATCTGTTACATCGGAACTCAAATTAGTTTGAAAGTTGTATTTTTTACTTTCGGAACCTGGTGTAAATGCTTGATCTTGGTTATATCCTAATGCGGTAAAATAATTGATTTTACTGGAACCACCACTAAAGTTTAAGGAATGGTTGGTCGTTGGTACATTTTTGTCGAGAGCTAAATCAAACCAATTGGTGTTTGGATAACGGTCAGGATCGGAACCGTTCGAAAATTTTTCAACTTCTTCCGGAGTATAGGCTTGATTCATACCCAATTTTGGGTTGCGGTTGAATAGGGCTTCGTTCATCAGTTCAGCATATTGGGTCGAGTTCACCACTTTCGGTAGGTATGTCGGCGATCTATAACCCATATAACCACTGTAGTTGATGGCCATAGTGCCCTCCGTACCTTTTTTGGTCGTTACCAAAATCACACCATAAGCAGCACGTGATCCATAGATAGCAGATGAGGCAGCGTCTTTTAGAAACGATACCGATTTGATGTTGTTCGGGTCTAGGTTACTGAATACAGTTCCATCAGAAATGGCACCGTCAATGACATAGAGGGGTGCAGATGAACCTAGGTTTCCTCGACCACGGACGTTAATAGCTGCAGCTTGACCAGGACGAGAAATAACGGTAACACCTGGAGTGGTTCCTTGTATGGCAGAAGCCAGATTGGGTTGTACACGATTCTGAACGGTGCTCAGGTCTAATGATGCGACCGAACCTGTTAGGTTGGCTTTCTTTTGCGTACCAAATCCAACCACGACTACTTCTTCCAGTGCTTGGTTTGATGCCATAATATCAATGTTATTGACTAGGCTTGAGATAATTATCTCTTGGCTGTTGTACCCAATTGCAGAAACAACTAGTGTTTGTCCAATGGAGGCTTGAATGCTAAAATTACCCTGGTTGTCGGTCGAAACTGATACAGTAGGTCTTTCTTTGACGGTCAAGGTTACGCCAGCTACAGATTCTTGATTCGCAGTGACACGGCCTGTTACGTTTTGCTGCGTAACAACAAGGTTATAGGGCAAGGTTAATTTGGCTGATGCTTCTTGAGTAGCAATTGTGCTGAGCAAGATCAGCGTTGCTAAGCGTGAAGTCTTTCCCCTAAATAGTAAAGGTCCAAGTTGGTTTATCATACTTGTGAGTTAATGGTTTTATGATTGAGTTTAGGGTTACAATGTACAGTGAAAAAAAGGTGTTTTGAAATTAGTTTTATAAACAATCGTTTGCGTATTTTACGCACTCGATTGTGTTTGAATGATGCCTTTTATTTATTGCTAGCTGTTTGGTTAGCCTTGTAAATTTACGTTAAATACCGCTGTACGTAGTAACAGGGAAGTATCTGATGCCATGTGATACAGCTCGGGGAATGGAGCGACATATCTTTTCGCTTTTCGTTATCCACAGTTTGTGGATAAGACTCTTGATTTTGTGAAATGGGCATATTTGTCCGCAAGTTATCCACTTTTTGTGAACGGAGGGAAGCTTATTGTGAATGAGTCTTCTCTTGTCTGTCTTGCTGTTGATATCATGTTGATAAGATGTTAGTTTGTGTGGAAAACTATTCTAATTATAAACATGATTCTTTCTTCCTTTTTTTTAAATTTTAATTTATAGTCTGGTTATCCATATTTTATCTATTTCTATAGGTTTTTGTGTGGAATATATTTGTATTTTGAAATGTGAATTACTTTTTCCACATTTTGTTCACATGATGTGGAGATAGTTGTGGTTAGTGACGAGTGATTTGCTTGGAAAGGTGGTGGGAAGTGAATAAAATCCGTTTGATTGTTAACAGCCCGACTTGTTTTAAACCAAACTCACAAAACGGGAGGATTTATCCACAATGTTGGTAAATAGTGTGATTTCGGATGAATGTGATTTCGTTTTGTCAGTAACATCATGATTCGTCTTTAAGCCAAATTTACAAAAACACTAAATCTATCAACAATGTTGGAAAAATGGGGGTAATTTTTAGTCAAACTCACAAAACGGGAGGATTTATCCACAATGTTGGTAAATGCGTTGATTTCGGATGAATGTAATGTGTAATTATTTTTTAATATCTGAGCTAGGTTTGTGGAGAAATTCAGAAAACAGTCTTAGTTATTAACGTTGTTGATAACATGCGGGCAGTGTTCAGTCAAATTCACAAAACGGAAAGATCTATCCACAATGTTAGTAAATATTGGTGATTTCGGATGTCGTGATGCAAAGATTTGGAGACCTTTCACTGTTTCTGAACGTATTTAGTTATATTATTCACCTTTTGTGAATAGTGTTGTCAATTTAAGGGTATGTATGTGCTAAAAATGTTGATAACATGTTAGTAAGTGTGTTTTATAGATTTTTAAATTTTCTTTTAAATGTAAATTATTTGTGAATAATGTGTGTTCATTTTGCTTAATGGCATGTTTCTAGGTGTGTTTCGTAAATTTGTTTCTCATAATAGGTTGATGATGGTATGTTAATTACTTTTTTAACATTTTACATTTTTTGTTGGGAAATATGCAGTTATACACGTTTTTCATAAAGTTATGAACATTATGTTAGTAACCGTTTCCGCAATTGTGGGAATTATAGGATTTTTATGTTAATAACATGTGGATAAGTGTTGGTAATTAAAATATAACTATAAGCCTACCTGAATTATGCTTATCCATACGCTATATTTTATGCACACATTATCTACATTTTGTGTTTGTAAAATAACATTCTCAGTATTATTTGATACTTCATCATGAATGTGGATTACTTTATCCACATTTTTTACACATTGTGTGAAAAATTGTGTTTTTAATAAAAATTGTAACTGATTATCCCGTCTGAGTAATAAAATATTTTAGTAAAATATGTTGCTATTGCTTGTTTGGCAAACTATTTGTTGTAACAGCGAAACCTGCAGTAACAGGTTACTATTATTAATTTTTTATTACTATCATGAAAAAAGTACTTCTACCTATTTTTACTCTTTTTATCATGCTATTTGCCCTAAATAATCGGGCGAATGCACAAACACCTTATCGTACCGCTATTGGTCTAGGAATAGACATCGGAAATGGCGAAACATTGTTCGGTCCGCAGATCAAACATAATTTTGGCGGAAATGATGCTGTGAATGCGCAGGTATTGTTTGGTGATCACATCACTGTTTTAGGTGTTGATTATTCGTATAACGAGCGTATTTCTGGATCACGTGGTCTATCTTGGTATGTTGGTGTTGGGCCACAGGTATCATTTTTTGACTATGATAAAGGCTATAAACATAACCATTGGAAAAATGATGACACACATGTAGATTTTGCAATCCGTCCGGCGCTTGGTCTGGAGTTTAGGATTCCTGCTGCCCCACTAGCCATGCATTTTGATTGGAAACCATGGTGGAACTTATCACACGGAGCGCATTTTGAACCGTCCAATTTCACTTTGGGACTTAAATTCGTTCTGAAATAAAGGACATATAGTAACAATCGAAAGATGATATGCAATAATCCTGCTTTAACTTAAAAGTTAAAGCAGGATTATTTTTTCCTTTAAATGAGGTAAAAAACTGTTAAGTCTGGCTGTAAATATTTTGTTGGAATTATCTCACTCCTCAATAATTGGGAAGGATGAAGATTCGTTAAAACAAATGTAGTGAATAAAAATAATAAAAGATAGTAAACTCTTTTATTATTTTTTTAATGCATATCTTTATTCTAGCGTTACCAAACATCAGTGTTTAAAGACGAACAAACAGCGTAAATGAGCGGACGGGAATAAAAACCAGCATTAATGAATGAGCAATGAATGATGATGAAAAATTTGATATGAAAACAAAAACTAAAAACACACCGCTTTCACTTTATACGGCATTGGTATTTGATAAAAATAAGCCATTGGTTGCCCTGATATTAGAAACACCTATGACTAAGGAATTGCGCATCTGCTTGTTCGAAGGCGTAATAATTAAAGATCATAAAAGTCCTTTTCCAATTGTGATCCACGTTCAGGAAGGTACAATGGAATTGGGAGTGGAGGGGGATTCTTTTGCGATGGTAAAGGGAGATCTGATTTGTTTGGAAGGGGGTGTTATGCACAACCTGAAGGCTCTGGAAAATACGATCGTTAGATTATCGATATTGAAAGAGGATAAACTGGAACGTGTGGAGCAAGTGATCAACGGAAACTAAAAGGACTTCAGTGTGTCAGAGAGAGTGAGCTACTACAGTTGCGGAAAAATACGCTGAATAATGTATACCGATTGAAGTTATTAGGCTGGTTATGAAAACTAAAAAGAGGGAACTAAAATTAGGTCCCTCTTGTGTTTTTGATTCGCTTAAATAAGCGAATCAGTTCCGGTTTTTTGGATTTTATTTCAGAGAAATTAGTGGTGAGCATTTCCAATTCTCTAGGCTCACATAATGATGTTATGATTTATCGACTTCTTCTTGTAGGATATTCAATTTTCCAGAGGCATTATTTGCGGTAAATTGGATATAGACATTGCCTTTATCTGCCGTTCGGATCATGTAAAACTTGATTCGTTCATCTGTATAGCCCATATCGCCTTCCGCCCCTTTATTTGGGTCTTTGTTGTGGTAACGATCATACTCATCTGCTGTAAGATGGCCGTCGAATATTTTTACAGCACCCCTAGATTTTAAGTAGTCTTCGAGGCTCTTTTCAAAATATCTTTGGGAAAAGGATTCTTTTTCAACCCCTGTGACAAAAGTCTTATACATCTTGCCTTCAAATGGGGTCATACACCATTAATGGGGAAATAACAGACGTCAAAATCCTTCTGCAGCGGTTTATTGAGCTCTTTCAGATTTTTTGGTAATGTAAAGAAAGGAAATGCTCCAAGATCAGCGTTTGAATAGGGGATGTCGGCTATATTTAGATTTGTAATCGTCGCGCTATCACCCTCAATGGTTTCTTCTCCATTAGTTTGCACAGATTGTTTTTGCTCGTTTACATCTTGCTTCACTTTCTGGTTACAGGAAAGAACCAAAAAGGACCCTGCTATTAAAAGTACTGTCTTCTTCATGCTCAAATTATTTGATATCATACTATTAAAGTTCTAAATAAACGATGTAATAAACAAGTGATTGCGTAGAAAAATGAATTTTATCAGTCTGTTGGATAGGTTTGCTTTAAAATTGTCTTGACCGCATTTTTGATTCGATCCATTCCCGCTTCTGTGGAAATATCGATTTCACAAAATGTGCTGTCCGTGGTTTTGCTATGTAAAACCAGGTAATAGATGCCGGCGACCAGTAAGCTCGATACTGCGCGGAGGTCAATGTTCTTGCCTGCCAGTTCTTTATCGGATTGCGCGAAAAATAGAGAACTCATCTTCTCCCTTTCTTGGGTTACGTGTGACATGATTTCCGATGGTTCACTAATCTGCCACAAGACCACCTTCTGCATTTCTTCATTGAGCCTAAATTGATCAATCTGGTTAATCAATAATTCTTCTATAAAATGACGTGTACTGGAATCTTTAGCATTTGCTAAGGACTGCTCTGCTTGCTCGGTAGCTGCTACCCAATAATCTTTACTCTTAATATAGATTTCGATCAGGTTATTGATATTTCCGAAATAAGTAGAAATCAGTTTTCTGTCCACACCAGCAGTACTCGAGATATTGGCAATCGTCAAGCCGGTATATCCTTTTTTTTCCAATACGACTCCAACAGATTGGATGAGTTTGTTCATCGTTCTATTTTTATCGTTTTTTTCCCCTTGATATGTTTTTCTAGCCATCGCGTTATGTAACTTTCTTATTGACACACAAATTAAAGGATAATTTTTCGAATAAGCTAATTGCTTGTTATAGTGGTTGGTGGGTATGGATGGTAGGTTGCTAATAGTTCGGAAATTCATACTGATTATACCCAATATAATAATATTGGCCGTTCATTATTCGATTTGATTAAATTTAAACTTTTAGATGGTTAGGAGAAAAAAAAGAATATGTTTCCAGAGCTTTGCCAAACGCTAAATATTAGATTGAAATAGACGAAATAGTTAGTTTTGGATAATTCCCAGAAATTTATTAATTTCAATGCTTCTAAACCGATTAACCATGAAATATATCCTTTATCCTTTAACTGCTTTAGCACTCTGTTTTTCACAGGCTGCACATGCGCAGAAAAATCCTGTATTCCCAGGTTGGTACGCTGACCCCGAGGGTATTATTTATAATAATAAATACTGGGTATTTCCTACTTATTCGGCGGCATACGAAGACCAGATTTTCTTTGATGCATTTTCGTCCAAAGATTTGGTAAAATGGGAGAAGCATCCACGTATTATTGATACGGCAGCAGTGAAATGGGCTAAAAAAGCGATGTGGGCACCTAGTGTGATCCAAAAAGATGATAAATACTACCTTTTCTTTGCGGCAAACGATGTGCATGAAGGTGAAATCGGAGGTATTGGTGTGTCGGTAGCTGACAAACCAGAAGGGCCATATAGAGATCTGTTGGGGAAGCCCTTAATCAATGAAATCGTGAATGGTGCACAGCCTATCGACCAATTTGTGTTTAAAGATAAAGATGGTCAATATTATATGTTTTACGGTTGGTGGAAACATTGTAATGTGGTCAAATTGAGTGCGGATTTTAAAAAATTGTTACCCTTTGAAGATGGTACAATCTATAAAGAGGTGACACCCGAAGATTATGTCGAAGGGCCTTTTATGTTTATCCGCGATAACAAGTATTATTTTATGTGGTCCGAAGGCGGCTGGGGAGGTCCAGATTATAAAGTCGCTTATGGAATCTCTGATTCGCCGTTAGGTCCATTTAAGCGTATAGGAACTATTCTGGAGCAGGATCCAACAATAGCCATCGGTGCCGGTCACCATTCCGTGATTAAAGTACCCAATGCAGATAAATATTATATTGTCTATCATAGAAGACCTTTGGGCAAGACCGGTGCCAACGAAAGAGAAACCTGTATAGACGAAATGACATTTGACGAACAGGGATTTATAAAACCGGTAAAAATGACCTTCGAAGGGGTGAAGTATCCATTGGTACCTTAATAGATGAATAAGTAATAAGGTATATCTCGGATTACTGCTCGTCAATCTATTCCTTACCCATTTCTAGATTCTGCTACTGCTGGCGGTATGGTCGGAGTGAGCACCTATGTTGTCGGCCTAACATTATTTTTTGTTATTCTTTGTCAATTGCTTGCTTGGATAAGTCGTGTTCGTGCCAACAACTATACGCTCTATTAAAAGTTTGGTTAGCAGGTTCAGTTAGTTAGTTAGTTAGTTAGTTAGTTAGTTAGTTAGTTAGTTAGTTAGTTAGTTAGTTAGTTAGTTAGTTAGTTAGTTAGTTAGTTCTTTAAAAAAGTAAGGGCCGTATCTTTCGAAACGGCCCTTTATTTACTTATGGGTAGATTGCTTAGCAGTAATATTAGCTAAGATCATACTTTAACCTAAATTAATTTTGTAGGTAAAATTAAGCAGTGTGTAGAGTCAAAAAAAAATGATATTCCCTTATATAGCACGTACACAACGTACATTTTTAAGTGTTGAGCTTAATACGTCAAGACCTAATAAACTAACTTTTGATAATAATTCACCAGTTCTTTTTGCTCTGACAAATTTAGTACCAGTGGGAATACCAAGCAAAGCTTGTTGTTCTGTTGTAGCAAGGTAACCATAAGTACCCAACTCAACTAAACCTAAGAGATTACCCGGTGCATCTGAAGCCCAAAATGTTGCCTGTGAACCGTAGCTAGCTCCTAAAAGATTAGCTACTGCAGTAAGGTCAAGATTAAGGAAATCATTAGGAAGTACACTTACTTGTGCTAACTGACCGTTGTAGTAGAAACGTATGTTGTTGGATGCGTCGTTAAATGCAGCATTATTTCCACCAGCTGTAGAGGTGTATTGTGCATAATTTCCAGTTGCAGTAGCTACGCCAATTGAAGAGTTAGGAGTTTCATCTCTAGCTCCTATTAAAGTACCTACACTTGTCAATAAACCACTTAATAGACCTTCACCATTAGTTACGCTAAAGTAATCTGAACTTTTTGGTTGTTTCCATAAACCTGCAGGATATACAGCAGCACATGGATCACCAGGAGTGGCAGTAAATTTCGCTGGAGTAAGAGCTCCATAAGCGAAGTAGCTATTTGCATCCGATCTTTGTTTGTTTTCTGCAAAGAAGCGGTAAGGGTTGCGTGTACCCGCTGCATAGTACAAGTTTGAACGTGACCATTTTACAGTAGTACCTGTCTGAGATAGACCTGTTGCGGTCAATGCTGACTCAACAATGTTAGCTAATAAACGGTGGCTGTTGCCTAAAGTTGGCGTGATACTATAAGAGATCTTGATAGGAGATGCTGAACCAAATGTACGGTCCACACCATCACTATGTGTAACGGCTAAATCAGATACTGAAACCTCAACATTTGATAATGTAGAAGTTCCAGCAGTATAAACATATGCAATTTTAGCATCGTTATAAGCTGCATCAATATTTGTAAAACTGTTCCAGTTAATAGCTGGTGTGTAAGTCGATGCAGAAGGTGTAAGTGCACCTGTTGCAACATCAATCGTTGCAGTTTTTAAAGCTAATCCTGATACTGAAACTGTTCCTGAGTTCATGTTTCCAAAAACACCCATTGAGTTTAACTCGATTGCTAGACGAGAGAAAGCATGTTGAAATGTAATAGGTAATGATACATCTGCACCAGGTGCGCTTGGGATAGTTACATTACCTGAAGTATACAATACATCTTTATTCTCTGGTAGTAGGATAGAAGTGCTACCCGTTGCAATTGTAGGAATTGCCTCTGCGTTATTGTATGATAAAGCAACCCATTTATATGTTGCTCCTGGAGTTACACCAATTGTAGTTCCTGTGCTACCTGTAGTAAATTGTTGGGATGAAACCACCTGTGTTCCATCAGCAGATAAAAGGTATAAACGATAGGTTACTCCAGCATTTAACGTTGCTGCGCGCAAGTTCGTATTTGCATTAGCAACTTGACCAGAGCCATTGTTTTTTTGAGAAATAACTTCTGAAGTACCATTGAAAGGTACATTGTTGTCAATACTTGAAACAACATCAACGTCAGCGTAAGATTTTACGCTCATCTTTGTTGATTTTGTATTAACGGATGATTGTTTAACTTCTTCATTCAAAGTTTGATTTTCGTTTATTCCTTTTACTGTAAGGACTAAATTTGTACCATCATACTCGTCTGTGTTTTCAGTCGAAGCGTTATTTTCTTTGGAACAGCTGGTTGCAAGCATACCTGAAGTAGCTAGAAGAACTGTGGCAACTATCCAATTTGCCTTTTTAATACCTGAAAAATTCATAAATTTTTTAAAAATCGTTAATAATTAAATATGATCTATTGGCTGAATAGATTACGCTTCCCCATTTCCTTCTCCACCTAGACCTTCTCCAAAACCACCATCAGATGGAAGTGGTGTTCCTTGTGAACCTGCGGCAATGCCCTGCTCTAATTCTACTACGTGCTCCTCAATCGTTGGCGATACGTACATTTTTTTTGTGTTTTTCATAGTGTTAATTTAAATTTTCCTGTATATGTGATAAAAAAATTTTTTTGACAAAATGGTCCAGACTCCAGAAATTACGCTGTCTGGATTTTTTATATTCAACTAAAATCATGTCCGAATTCGAATATATAACTTAATATAAGTTCGTTTGAATATGAATAAGTGTTAACTAGACCTGTGCTATGTTTTAACCAGTAATTTGATTATTCGATAATATGGCCAAGCATATCAATATGTCTTGTTATCTGGTTTAGTAAACGTAAGCACAGATTTGCTATGTGCTATTAGCTTTTTATTGTGATACAACATGTTGTATTTCAATAGGTAATATATGTGTAAACTTTATTTGTTAGTAAATCACATGTTTTGATTATGTAATTTTATAACTTATAACGCACGAAAGTACTAAATTAATTATTGTTTCACAATACACTTTTTGATTTGTCATTTTTTTTTGACAATAAGGTAAGTTTTTATTTATATATGTTATAACGTCGATAATGTTAGGTGTGGTGAGAAAGACTGATGCGTGCCTGTAATTTTATGGTTACATCTGGTAAGATGTGTTTTTGATATTTTATTTGGAAGGAAATGGGGGTTGTTCCATTTTGTTGTTATCCTAAAAAGACAAGAAGATTCTTTAAAGAATCTTCTTGTCTTTTAATTGCGAATCGGATTTCACAAAAATTACTATTGTAATTAGCTTTATAAAACAGGATATGGGTTGTAAGTTGGTGAGGCACTTGCGGTGCTCCATGATGCATCGCGTACGCAGCGGACATTCATAAAGCCCGAACCTATAAGCCCGAGTCCCAATAAATCGATGTTTAGAAGGCCTGCGCTTTTGGTGGCAATGGCTCTTTGGGGTTGAAATAGCGATTGATTTTTTGTGGATCCCAGGAGTCCCCATGCGCCAACACCAGTACTTAGCTGATCTAACAGTCCACCGTCTAATACGCGGTCACTCGTCCAAATACCTGCAGTGCTTCCAGCTTCGATTACCGTCAGGTTGATGAGCCCATTTGCTAAGGTGACATTATTTTGGACACCGTTGTAATAAAATCTTACCCTATTTGAACGCGAGGTTGTACCTCCGTAGGCGGGATTGAACCCAGCTGTAACGGGATATTCGATATATATAGTGCCATAATTTGAGCCCGGGGTTGCGGGCATGGTGCCCAATAAGTCGAGCACGCTTCCGAGGGCACCATCAAGTAGCCCTTGGTTGGATGTCAACGGACTTATTTCAGCTTGAGATGGTGTTTTCCAAAGACCAGCAGGGTATACCAAAGAGCAAGGGTCTTTTTGATTTGCTGGATTTGCTGAAGCTAATCTACCGGGAAAGTGTCCTTTAAAAGAAAAGAAACTTTCTTGTTGATTTGGCAGGTAAGGGTTGTTGGCATAGAAGCGGTAGGGTGTTATTGCTCCAAGCACGTCCGTAGTTCTATAAAAGAGGTTAGATCTTGCCCATTTAGTTGTGCCTAGTGTTAATGCAGATTCTGCAATACCGACCATGAAGCGGTGATTCTTACCGCGCTCAGGTGTAATCGATTTGCTCTGCGTGAGTGTACTGAGGAAAAAATAACGTTTTGTACCGTCATCTAGCTTGATTGTTAAGTCGGATAAAGTTAATGTTAGGTCTTTTGCGGGTTGACCTGCGGTGTAAAAATAAGCTACTTTTTGATAAGCATCACTACCCACTGGATCTATATCGGTAAAATCGGTCGAGGTTAATGCTAGATCGGTTCCCGTTGTTAAGCTTCCGATAAATTCGCCTGTTGTCAGGTCAATCGTTCCCGTTTTAAGTATTTTATCACCGGTTACACTGATAGTGGGTGTTGATTCCATGGGTCCGAAAATACCTAAGGTGTTTACTTCTACAGAGATGCGTGCAAATACACGATTGAAGTTAATCGCAATGGGAACTGTAGCTCCGGCAATGACCAGATCTGTGTTAGATGTGGCGTAGAGTACGTCTTTATTTTCCGGTAAGATAAAATTATTGTCCACTCCACGGTCAGGAACAGTATCTGTCTTTGAGTTGTAGGATACTGCTACCCATTTGTAGGTTCCGTTGCTTAATTGGATCGGGTTCTCGCCGCTTGCAGTAAGTTCTACTGATTTTGTATAGGTGTAGATACCACTATTGTTTTTGTATAAAAATAAACGGTAAAGTGTGCCTCCTTCCATTGGCGAGGATGCTGCACGCATGCCGTTCGTCGCTTTTATTCCTGCTTTGGCTAATGTAGCAGGTGTTGCTGTGGTGACATTGTTGTCTACTGCGATGATAGCATCAAATCCGCTTCCTTCAACTATATTGATCGTATGTTGATGGGGTGTTGTGGACTTAGAGGTGCTGGATTTAGTTCCATTTATAATGTTGCTGTCGCCTTCGTTGATACCGCTGATGCGAACAGTGATTTGGCTTTGTCCATCTGGAATCTCTTGCCCGGTTTGGTTATTGTTTTTATTGCAACTGCTGGTGATTGCGAGTGTGCTACACGCTAAGAATGCTAGTAACAAAATCTGATCCATTACATTTTTCCTGAAAATCTTCATAAGTTGTATTATTATTTAAAATGCAAGAGCCGCTCCTATTGGAGTGGCTCTTGTTTTATTTGCGTTTGACTTAGTAAGCAGTTGCTACTAAGGGGGTATTATGTTATCTAGTTAGGATAAACCGGCATTGGGTTGTAACCTGGGGCTGTGCTTTTTGCTGCCCAAGTTGCATCACGTACACAACGTATGTTCATTAATGGGGAGTTGATGACACTTACTGCGCCAAGAAGACCTGCGCTTAAAAGACTTGTTGTTCTGTAGGCTTTGTAATTACCGCCTGTAGTATGTCCTAAGTGATATTTTACTCCAAGATTGATGAGAGGAGATCCGATTAAGTTTTCACTTGTCCAAAATGCGTTGTAACTACCGTAAGTATTGCCCAATTCAAGAGTAATTAAATTATTTAATGCCCCTAGTGTGTTCATATAGCCATTATAGTTAAAGCGTAATCTGTTTACTGACGAAGTCGCTGCGCCATATGCACTGTTGTTGCCTGTGGTTGGTGTAAATTCAGAATACGTAGCGGTTGCTGTTGAACCTACTACTTGAGCAGCTAATAAATCTTGTACAACTACTAATGCATCTATTCCTGCAATATTTGTTAAACTAAGTTCGCCTAATAATGCGCCAAGTAGATCTTTAGAGGTTACATTGTCTAATTGTGCGCCGGTAGGTATTTTCCACAAACCTGCGGGATAAACCAATGCACAAGCATCTACAGCAGCATTTGCGCTTGCTAATACGCGTGGGCGATGCGCTCCAAAAGAGAAGAAGCTGTTAGGGTCGTTTGTCTGTGGATTGGTGTGGTAAAAGCGGTATGGTGTCGGATCGTTTGGTTTATAGTATAAATTTGATCTGGACCATTTTGCCGCGCCAGTGTCCGAGCCAAACGACAATGCAGACTCTGTGATGCCTACTAAGAAGCGGTGGTTTTTGCCACGTTCAAGTGTAAGTGATTTGCTTTGAGACAAGGGTGTTGCGCCAAAGGTACGTTCGGTGCCATTATCAATTTGTATTTTTAAATTGGTTACGGATACCGTTAGGTTTTGAGCTGTTTGGTCTGCTGTGTAGTAGTAGGCGACCTTTCTGCTGGCGTTGCCATCGAGATTTGTAAAGTTGACCTCTGTAAGAGCTGGGACACCTCCGGATGGTGCTACTGTAAGAGCTCCGGTGATTAAGTTGACCGTTGCTGCTTTTGCGCTTTGTCCTGTTACTGCAATAGTGGCAGAATTAATTGGAGCAAACATACCTAAGGTATTGACCTCAATAGCGACTCGGGCATAAAGACGGTCAAAAGTAATATTTAAGGGAGCAGTATTGCCATTAACGACAATATCAGTAGTTCCTGATGATGCATAAAGTACATCTTTGTTCTCAGGTAATACGATGTTGCTTGATATATCTGCGTTAGGTATTGGGTCTGTATTGTTGTATGACAATGCTACCCATTTGTAAGAGCCATTTGGTATCTGAATCGGTGCTTCAGCTCCGGGCGTAAATTGCATTGATGTTGTAAAAGTATAAGTGCCGCCATTATTTTTATATAAATATAAGCGATATGTGGTGGTTGATGTTAACGGTGTAGAGGCTGCTTTTAATCCGCTTGATGCTCGTAGTCCAGCTTGAGAAAGTGGGGAGGCGTTAACAGAAGGTGCGTTGTTATCTACTGCAACGATAGCATCGAAACCGTTGGATTGAACCAATTCGATAGAATGAGTGGAGGCAGAAGTTTTTGATGTACTTCCTTTTGCTCCTTTTGTAGAAATATTTTCGCCATCGCTGATGCCCGCAATGCGAACGATGAGTTGGCTATTTCCTGTTGGAATCTCTTGATCCGTCTGGTTATTGTCTTTACTACAGCTTGTTATAGCTAACGTGCCCAAAGCCAAAAAAGCGGCAAGAGCAAACTTACTCGCTATATTATTATTGATTGTTTTCATATTGTTAAAATTGTTAGTTAGGGTTAGTGAAATTAAAAGCCGTCTACTTCCCAACCGCTTGCTCCTGCACCATCTTGCTCATTAATAGTAGGTGCCCCTGGTTGTGCACCTCCTGATCCTGCGGCAATACCTTGTTCTAATTCGACTACAAGCTCCTCAATAGTCGGGGCTACGTACATTTTTTTTGTGTTCTTATTCATAATGTTATTGTTTGGATATACTAATGTCTTGTATTATTGTGGTTAAAATTAAACTATGATTAATTAATATTATTATTCATACGTGTTTTGAGGGAGTTATAGCATTGCCATATGGAAGGTATGTGTCTTTAAAACCTGTTCATCCTTGTCCGGTAAATGCTTTACCCTCTTTTACTGATGGTTATAACCTGTTAAAATATGTTTTCGCTATGTAATATTACGAACTAATAACAATTTTACAAAATAAAAGTTTAAAATATTTTATTTCCTTTTAATTTCAAATTGAGATAATCAGTTTCTTTATTGTTTGTTTAAACAAGGTATTAAATTTCAAAAAGGTGTGCAATTGTGATTATGATAATTTAATGGCATTTTTTCTAATTTAATTTTATTGATTGAAGTAAAAGTAGGACTAATGTTTTAATCTATGTATCCTGTCCATTAAATTTCAGTAGCGTCCTAAACGTTGAAAAAAGTGGCGGTGTTTTGCTATAGCAAAGTTGCTATATTTAAATCGTCAAATTTTAACACACCGCCATGGTAAATTTAAACGTTTTTAGTCAGATTTTATCACTTATCGACCGCGAATTATTCAAGGTTTTGGTTGCTAAGCACAAGAGTGACAAACATTGTAAAGGGATCAACAGCTGGACGCATCTTGCTAGCATGTTGTTTTGCCATTTTTCTTCTGCAGATTCAGTTCGTGATATCAGTAATGGCTTACGTAGTACGACTGGTAATTTGAACCATTTAGGTGTTGGTAGAGCACCCAGCAAGTCCAATATTTCCTATATCAACAAGCACCGCACCCATGAACTCTTTAAAGATCTGTACTTTTCGCTATTAGATAAGCTATGGCAAAAGGATACCCATTTGCGCAAAGATCTAACGCAATTAAAGCGCAAGGTTTATCTGATGGATGCCAGTATCATCCCTTTATGTTTATCTGTATTTGACTGGGCTAAATTTAGAAGCACCAAAGGTGCTGTAAAACTGCACACTGTGCTGGATTATGATGGATGTCTTCCTGTTTTCATGCAGATTACAGACGGGAAAGTTCATGAAAGCCAGCGTGCGGGTAGCTATAGTTTTTCCAAAGGAAGCGTTGTAGTGGTGGATAGAGGTTATGTGGATTACAACTGGCTCGGGGATTTGGACAGCAGAGGTTGTTATTTTGTTACCAGGAGTAAAACTAACATGAAGTACAACGTTATCAAGTCATACCAGAGTGAAGCACTCCTTGAAAAGGGAATCATTAAAGATGAGATCATTGAGCTTTCTGGTCCATCAGCAGATAGATACAACTCTAAACCATTACGCTTGATTCACTTTTGGGACAGCAGCACAGACAACCAGTACCACTTTCTGACAAATAATATCCAATGGAAGGCATCACTAGTAGCTAACATTTATAAACAGCGATGGCAGATCGAGATTTTCTTCAAGCATCTGAAGCAACGCTTAAAAATATCATCTTTTGTGGGTACTTCTGAAAATGCGGTCATGATCCAAATATGGACTTCGTTGATTGGAATATTACTGCTCAAATACCTTCAGAAGAAGGCTAAATACGATTGGAATCTGTCTAACTTGGTCGGGTTTATCAGGATGAATATATTCGTGAAAATAAATATATGGCAATGGATAGATGATCCTTTTATCAGGCCACCAGTTAAGGGTAAAAATGGACAGCTACAGATATTCTCAGACTAAAAAATAGGGTCAAAATTGAAATTATCTAAAAATAGATACTGTTTCAAGGGAAACACGCGCCTAAAATTTATTTAGGACGGAAGTGATTAAATTTAATATAAATTTAATGACAACTAGTTTTGTTTTAACTTTCAGTCATTAATTTTATGTTGGGCATATTTCGTTTTTTTTTAAGATGTTTATAAAAATTCAAAATTTGGATTGATAAACAACTAAGAAAATATTTATTTGAAAAATAGGGAATTTCTATCCTTTTTTGATAAACCCTTATTTTTTTTCTTGTCGCATATACATATAAGAATGTTTTTTAGCCTCCTTGTTCTTAAAAAGAATTCTTACCAAATCTGATATCCTTTTTTAACCTTTTTATTCGAGTTATTCATCTATGCTGTTTTTTAGCTAAAACGATATTTTAATCATGAATCGACACTTTATGGGCTATCATGCCTGCAATTAAGTAAGTGAGTTTTTATAGTGATAAGTTAATTGATTTCTATTGATCTATTAGTTAAAACTAGCTGATTCAATAATATTTATGAACTGTAGTGAGCATTTAGGCCTGTAGAAACTCGTCTACAAAATTTTAACTCAAGTTGGAAATAACTTTTCTGAAGAATCAACTTTTATACCATTGGTGTCATAATTATTGCTTTGCAAACTATTTTTTGAAAGGACATATAATTGTGTATGGTGGCTTATTGGTGAAGATATATAAATAGTTTTTTAAACATTTTGACTTTAGTACATGACAAAACTCACAAGTATCTAAAAACCAATAAAATAATCTCCTGTTAATTTGGTTAAAAGGCTGAAATTCAGTAAATTAAAGGATTATTATTCAGGTAATGCCTTTAAAAAAGAACTCCAGCCTTAGGGCTAAAGATACAGACTTATTGACACTATTTAAAGCTCATATGAGCAAAGATCTTCACCTAGCCAGGATCCGACTTGTTTGCCTATTCGTAACAGCGCTATGCAAAACAAAGTCTGTGAACTTTGTGAAAGTGTCTGCAGGATTTGACTCTGCAAGCCTAGCCTCGAGCTGCATGCGGCGCATACAGCGCTTTATGGCGGAGGCAGAATTGCCGATGAAGCTTATCAGTTCTTTGATATTCAGTATGCTACCTGTAAAAGGAAAGCTAATATTGGTCATGGACCGAACAAATTGGAAGTTCGGGAGCAGTAATATCAATATCTTGATGTTGGGCGTGATATACAAAGGTGTGGCTATTCCCCTTCTATTTAAGATGCTTGACAAAAGAGGAAACTCCAACACACAGGAACGGATCGATCTGATGCAGAACTTCATCGATTGGTTTGGCCTGGATCAGATTGATTGCCTATTGGCCGACAGGGAGTTTGTGGGAGATCTCTGGCTCAACTTCTTAAACCTCAATAATATTCGTTATCATATCAGGATACGTAATAACTTTAAGGTCTTCTTACCAAGAAAACAATCTTTTATCAAAGCTTCCTATCTGTTCAATTCGATAAAGGTTAAGCAATATCAACATTATCAGCATATTGTACAGCTAGGCGGAGAACTTTGCTATCTATCGGCCACAAAATCTAGTGCGCAAGGAAAGATCGAATTGCTTATACTGGTCTCTTTTAATAAGCCTGATGAAGCATTGAGGTATTACAAAGAACGTTGGCAAGTCGAAACCCTTTTCAAAGGAATGAAATCCAGTGGGTTCAATATCGAAGATACACATGTAACGGCACTCGACAGACTTGAAAAATTAATGATGCTTACTATGTTGGCGTTTATCTGGTGCTATCTTATCGGAGACTACATTGATCGGGAAATAAAACCGATAACGATCAAGAAACACGGCAGAAAAGCAAAATCTGTATTCAAATATGGACTCGATTATCTCGCTGAAACACTCCTGTCTGGATATAATAAATTGGATTTCTGTACTATACAAAATTGTCATGTACTTAGCATTTTGACACATAAATTTTAATAGCATGAGTTTGCAATTTTATCAAAAAACAAAAAGTAAAGCGATGTTGGTCCTTGTGGCCTTTGTCTGTGTGGCATCGTACTCTTGTAAAGAAGCACAAGACAGTATCGTGAATGATAGTGCTGTAGAGAAGGTAAATCTTTTGGGTGTTGCGAATAGTGACGCTAATAATGGACCTAAAGCTGGTGCTGCTCATTAAGAAGAGCAGGTGGTCAACGTTACTTTTTCAAAGATTTCATCTTTTAACGTCATATTGACTTCCAGCACACCCAATCCGGTGGGTAGTGAGTCTAGTGCGAATCTTGCTGATGCAACAACGGACCGACCAGCTTTGGATGAAAATGTGAAATTCACAGTTTTGATATATGCACAAGCTGGTTCTTTATAGCTGGTACGACGAAAATCATGGCAACTGTTGGGGGGAAGAGAAAAACAGTGTTCAATTACTTATAGTCTTAAGGATTTGATGAATTTACAATAATAAGTTATCATGGATAATAAATTGAAAAAGTATATATAAGCCTAAAAGCTATGGCTTCTGTTGTAGAATTATGGGATTGTGGGTTAAATGTTAAGTGTCTTTAAATGGTTTAAGGTTTTGTTGTATATCGATACCTGGTTAAGTTAATCTGTCTTTTTGTAGTAATACAACTACAGGAAAATTTATAATGTAGAGGAATGTCGTTCATTCTCATTTATACAGCTACTTTTGCGTAAGAATTTATTTCTAAGTAAATCTATTTACTTAGAAAGTATATAAAACATTGTCGATTTTTGATTTTCTATGGACGCTTTTTTTTGTCACATTCAGCCTGGTTGACTTGCATATCATCATGTTTCTAACATAATCAATAAATAATTAAAAAAAGAATGATTTCTCAATTTTATCAAAAATCCAAAGGTAAAGTCATGATGGCAGTTGTTGCTTTCTTGTGCTTAACTTCGTACTCGTGTAAAGAAACACAAGACAGTATTGTAAGTGGTGATACTGTAGTTAAAGTAAACCTTTTGGGTGTTGCTACTCCGGCTTCAAGTAATGGAGCAAAAACAAAAGCAGGTGCTGCTTCTCATCAACAAGATGTTCAGGTGTCTTCAGTACCTTTCGCTAAAGGAAGTACCTTGACTGCAACATTGACAACAGATGCTCCAGCTAACCAGGCAAATGGCCTACGTGCAGGTACTAGCCGTGCAGCTGCAGCAGCATCAACAGGTACTTTTAACTTAGCTAATGGTGTAAAATATGCGGTGTTGGTATATGATAGCAATGGTGATTTTGTGTCTACAAAAGAATTTAATGCTGAAGAGACAAATACAGAGATTGCTTTGAATGCAGGTACATATACTTTTATTGCTTACTCGACGAATGAAACTTCAGTTCCTTCTGTAGAAGGCGTGGGTAGTTTATCGACAGCTTCTTTAAAAGATATCAGTGCTGACTTGATGTACTTCAAAGGTGAATTGGAAGTGAAACCTGGTGTAACGAATACGTTGAATGTTACTTTGAAACACCAGTACAGCCAGATCACGACAAAGATATTCGTAGCTGAAGGTACAATTGGTACTATTGGACAAATCGTTGCGCCAACTATAACACCATCGCATGCAAGTGCAAGTTTGACATTTGCAGATAATAAAATTGTTTATAACGGTGAAGCTAATCAAAATGTTGCTGTAGCGTTTCCAGGTTTCACTCCTGGTTCTCTTGTAGCAACTAGTACACCAACATTATTGATTCATGATGAATTATTAAAAGGTGCTACGCTTACTTTTGGTACTTTGGAAATTGGTGGAGTTGTGAATAATAATTTCTCTTTTGATAAATTGAATATCGTACCAGGTCAACGTTATAACTTGAACCTAGAGTATAAGGTATGTACGGGTGAAGTTGTTACGAGTGGAATGAATTGGAATTTCCCTATTTACGGTAATCCAGGTGATGGTGCAGTTATCAGAAATTTCATCGTTAACGATGTATTCCAAGTTGGTCCTTTTAATGCTGCAAATGGATCGATCATATCTAGTGAGATTACTGCTCCAGCTGCTGATTACGGTTTTGTATTTAATATCTACTCGCTAGACAATTCATTTAATATGAATGTGAATGGGGTGAATATCGCAAATCAAGAGTTACAATTTGAAGTTTTTGAAGCCGGTCTAGGTACAGCTCAGACCATTGGGTTTACAGATGGAACACGTCATGGTGCTGGTGGTATTCCTCAGGTATGGGCCAAGGGAATGGAAGGAAATTACACAACACAAACGAATCCATTAATCCAAGTGAACATTGACCAAGCTGGATATGTGACTGTATTCGGTAGAAAATCTGCAGATGGTGAATTATTACCAATGAAAATGCTTGATAATAAGCCATTCAATAATGTTAATTGGAAAGGTGGGGCTGAATCAAACTCTGTGAAAATAACACAGCGTGTGGACAATGCAACAGGTATACAGGGCTTTGGAAAAGGTCTGAAAAAAGGTGCTTGTAAGAATTAATTTCAAATAATATTAAAGAATACAATAAGATGAACAACGAATTGAAAAAAACATATACAAGCCCAAAAGTAGAAATGACTACGATTGAATTGGAGCAAGGTATTGCGGCTGGATCTAATCCAACTAATAATACAATACAGGAATCATGGGGTAATGGTGAGGATGATAACCGTACTTTTTCTTAAGTAAGTAGTAACTATATGAAACAAAAAACTCTCGACCCAAAAGGTCGGGAGTTTTTTTTTGCTCAAAAGGAAAATATAAACTATGTATTTTCTTTTTTTTAATTTTTTATTAACCACATTCTGTATTGTTAATTTATTGATATTTAGTTAAATGGAATTTGTTTTGGCCGACTTGTTATCTCTGTGGCATTTAATCTACAATTACAAATTGTTATTTCAAAATTCGAATTTTGTGTTGAACTATTATCTACTTTCGTCAAAATTTTAAATAAAAACAGACTGTTTAATGCCATATAAATCTTGTACAGTTCAATGTTTGAGTTGCTGAGTTTCGGCTTAAAAGTAGTTTCGATATAAAATTTTGAACAAAATATTAATAACAATAATAAAAGAATGAAAACAACAAATGAAAATTTGACCAACAATAAAGGTCAAATACGCTATGAAGCGCCACGAGTAAATCTTCAGTATGTAGAACTTGAATACGGTATTGCGGCGGGTTCTGTGGAAAGCAATTTAAAAGAGTCTTGGAACACAGAAACGCAGGCACAAGAACAAGAGTGGAACTAACCTAATTTCATTACATCCATAATAAACTGATGAACAATTTTAAATTAAAAATAGGCCTAGCCTCTAGCTTAGCTGTACTATTATTTCTAACTTCTTGTAATAAAGATACAAATATAGTTCTAACCGAAGGGTCTACAATACGCTTAAATATAGGACAAGCCTTTGCGAAACCAGATCCAATAAAAGTAGGTTCGGTAGGTAAAAGTTACGTATCTGCTGTCCAAAAAGTTGAAATACCATTTAATAATGAATACACATTGGAGGCGACATTGACTCCGGTATATACTACTTCTTCGAGTCGTACTTTGAAAGGTTCGAATCGTGCGGAATCTGTCGATACTGGGCATAAGGAAGGTCAGTTAAAAGCAGGTACAGTATATGCTGTAGCAATTTTTGATGCTTCAGGTAACTATAAAGAAACAAAGTCCTTTACTCAGGGTAATGGCACACAGGATTTTTCTATTGCTAAAGGAAATTATACATTTTTGATATATGCTTCAGGTACAGGAAAAGGATTGCCAACTATTCCAGCAGATGCGACTTTGAACACCGTTAATTTTGGGGGTTTAAAAGCTGATGTGGATTTTATGTTGGATCAGGTACCGTTTGAAGTAAAGGACGGCCAAAATGTATTGAATGCAGATTTAGACCACTTATTTACCCAAGTAACGTTAAAGTTTGATTCTTCGAAAATATCTGGTGCAACAGTGATCGGTGGTGCTACAGTAACACCATCTAGTGTTAGCGCTAATGTAAAACTGTCTGATGGGGCTGTTTCTTATGCTGCCACTACTGAGGAAGTTAGCTTTACATTACCGACTAAGACTGGTAAAGTAATTGTGTCGGATTCGACTTTTATTACAACAGCATATACGGAAACGGGTATTGTTAATTTAACAGGATTGTCGATTAATAATAGTATAGCTAAACCATTTTCATTCAAAAATCTGACTTTCAAACCAGGTGTTAAATATATCTTAGAACTTTCGGTGAAAGCGCCAGTTAGTGTAAATATTGGAGGTGAAGTTTGGGCATTGGGTAACTTGACGTATGAAAATGGTGTATACGGTTTCGCTGCGACTAATGATGCTTCTGGTGATTATTGGTTCCCAGGTTACCTAAAACCAAAGGTGATTGATGCTGCTAATACGAATCCTAGTCCATCAGAAGGAATTAATGGTTTGCAAGGTGACCCTTGTGCATTGGTATTACCATTGAATACTTGGAGACTTCCTACAAAAGCAGAAGCAGATAAATTGATTTTGCGAACAAGGGAGACAGGTAGTGGAGAACAAGGAGCTGATAATCCAAAAAATGTGAGTCAATGGCGAGTGGGCAGGTTTGTCATTAATTATAATGGATCAGCGTCAAAAGTAGGTATGTTCTTTGGTAGACAGGATGACCCCGGTGTTAATCGCACTAATTATTTGTTTTTCCCTTTTTGGGGTTCCTATAATGATAATAATACAGGAGATGGATTTAATAGCCAAGGAATGTATTTACTTGCGGACACACAAAGGTTGTATATGACAGGAAATGCAAATGATTTTGGAGATTCTGCTCGTACGGAATCAGCGTCAGCAAATTTTGCGGCTCAAATCCGTTGCGTGAAAAACTAAAATTTTAATACATTTATCTACCGTGAATTATAAAAAAAGGGTTCTTTTCCAAATGGAGAAGAACCCTTTTTTTATAAAATCGATTTAACCTGCTATGGTGTGTTGCCCTTTGCTGGCATTGATATGGTCCAATAAAGTTGGATTCAAAATAGTACAGGTCTTCAACATCTCTCTAACAGGATATTTTTCTACGATATCTTTGAGTTGGTGTAGATGCTTGTCGTGGTGAAGATCTGTTCCGACAAAGTCATACATGCCTGATTTTAATAGCGTCATGGCAATGGCTTTAACGTCAACACCATAATAACGACTTAGTGAAAGTAGGTTTAACTGCAAGAAACATCCTGCGTCTTTGATTTGCTTATAGATATCAAAGTTGCTATGGTAATAATTGTAGCGTTCTGGATGTGCCAAAATCGGTTTATAGCCTAGTTTCTGAATATTCAAGATGGTTTGAAATAAGGCTTTGGACTCAGAAAGATAGGACATTTCAATTAAAACGTAACCACCTGGAAGGAGACAAAGGTCATTATTTTGTATAAGTGTATGCAAACCGTCATCTATCATATGTTCCGCAGCTGCAAATATTTCTACTTCACTTCCCGATTCTTTTAACCCGTCACTTAAAGCACGGTGTGCTTGCTCGATGCTAAATTTAGTGTTCGGATGTACACCTTCCATAATATGGGGTGTGCAGATAAACTTCTTAAAACCTAGGTTATGGAGTTCTTTGATATAGCCCAAGGATTGCTGAACGGATTTACTACCGTCGTCGATTCCTGGAAGCAGATGATTGTGCATGTCGACTTCGAGGAAGTCTAATTGTGTTAGAGATCTAACAGAAGTTGATTTTTTCTTTTTTAAAAATAAATTAGTAAAGAAGGTCATTTTTAATAGTAGTAATGTTTTTGATAAAGTAGATTAAAGCAATTGATGTTCGTTTTTTATTGTGATTTTAAATCCGATCATTTATTGTTTTGACAACAGTATATTTTCCCCAAAATGTTGTCGTTAGTTGCTGGTCAAAGAGTATGCCACTTTTGGGTCTTAACAAGTCGTTAAGATTTAAGTTGCTTCATTCAAACGGAATGTAACGATATTTTTGCTTTAAGTGGAATGCCTATCTGTCATTAAATAAAATTTTTATCAACAATTTGTTACAATATTTGTTATGTCAACTGCCATAGCATGGGGATGAAGACATATCGGTGCATAAATTATGATATTAATTTCAATTCTAGCAGAATTGTTAGAATTTATGTAACTTGGTATAGTGCTACTGATTATAAGTTATATAGCTGTCATATTGCTAAGCACAAACTAACCTCATTTTATAAAGATTAAATACTTAAATGTAAAGTTATGATAGGTTCTTGGGGGGATTTGAAAAGGCGTCTACGTAAATATAATCCGAGATGGGTTATCCTGATGATTGATATGTTTTTTGTAGTTGCCAGTTATTTGCTTGCCAACTATATCTTTTTTAATATTAAGGGTACGCCGGAGGTTATTTTGATTTTTCAGAAACTGATGATCGTATTATCGGTTTATTTTACTCTATTTCTCAGCCATAGCATTTTTAAAGGAATCGTACGTGAAACTGGTATCCGAGATACCATTAAAATCTTTAAAACGGTAGCAATGGGCTATATTGTTCTGCTTTTCATAAACTTACTTGTCCGAATATTTATTGATAAGGGAACAGTTGCAGGTGATGTATTACGACAATCTTATCCTGTACTGACGATACAAGCCTGTATTTTGATGGTCATTATGGTCGGTGCTCGGGTTGTTTATCGAACCTTATTCGATTACCTCTTCTTGCCTGCTAGAAAATTGGAAAATGTGTTGATTTTTGGTGCTTCGCGTCCTGGTTTGACATCCTACTCTTTGTTGAGAGAAGATGGTAGAGTTAAATATCAGGTTATTGCTTTTGTTGAAGATCAATTGTCCCGCATTGGTAAGCGTCTTGCTGGTTTGAAAATATTGGATATTTCCGAGATTAATAAAAGCTATATAAAAAAATATAGAATTTGTGAAGTAATCATAGCTGTAGAGAATAATGATCCGGAGCGATTACAATTTGTATCCGATTGGTTTCATGAGCTGGGTCTTGAACTTAAGATCATGTCTCCAGCTCGAATCTTACCAAATGCAAGATCTGGACGTGAAATACGTGCTTTGAAAATTGATGATTTATTGGGTCGTAAGCCGATAAAGTTGGAACATCAAGAAATTGAAATCGCAATGGAAGGCAAGGTTATTTTGGTAACAGGTGCTGCAGGATCTATTGGATCGGAGTTGGCTAGGCAGATTGCCAAACGTGCTTATAAAAAATTGATTTTGGTGGATCAAGCCGAATCACCCTTATATGATATTCAGCAATCGATTAAATGTAGTCAACTTGAAGATATGCATTGTATCGTTGGTGATGTTCGCAATTATGGTTTTATGCAAAAGGTATTTGCAGAACATAGACCTGACTTTGTATTTCATGCAGCTGCATATAAGCATGTACCATTGATGGAAGCTAATCCTTATGAATCTATACAAACCAATGTTTTGGGAAGCAAGAATATGGCCGATCTGTGTATGGAATATGATGTCCAGAAAATGGTCATGGTTTCTACTGATAAGGCTGTCAACCCAACGAATATCATGGGGGCGACTAAAAGAATGGCAGAAATTTATATTAGCAGTTGTGCTGGTAAGTCTAAAACAAACTTTATCATTACCCGTTTTGGAAATGTTTTGGGATCCAATGGCTCGGTTATTCCTTTGTTTGAAAAACAGATGGAGCAGGGCGGACCACTGACATTAACTCACCCTGAGATAACCCGGTTTTTTATGACCATTCCGGAAGCATGTTTATTGGTGCAGGAAGCAGGTATCATGGGCAATGGAGGAGAAATATTTGTTTTTGATATGGGGAAGTCAGTACGCATCATTGATTTGGCTAAACGGATGATTAATCTGAAAGGATATCGTTATCCAGAAGATATCGATATCAAAATCGTAGGGTTGAGACCAGGAGAGAAAATCTATGAGGAGCTTTTGGCTAATAATGAGAATACAATCAAAACACATCATCCAAAAATTATGATTGCCAAAGTTAATCATGATGATCTGATGCAAAAAGTGCAAATGATAAACGATTTATGTCTACAAATGGTTAATTCGCATATGATGTTTCCGGATTACATGAGTTTGGTCAGAAACATGAAAAAGATTGTTCCGGAATTTAAATCTCGAAATTCAGAATTTGAGATTTTAGATACTGAAATCTTGGATAATAGGACTTCAGAAGTACCCATATACCCAATAACCAAGAAGGCATAAGTTGCGTGTTTAATAAAGTTTGTTTCGCAGTTGCGATAAACAGCATTTATTTGCTGTAAAAAAAATAAGCCTCCTTTCTGAGCAATATAGAGATTACTGTGCAACTCTATTGAAAATGCGGACTTTTCATGGACTTTGGTGTAATTGTGTACCTGTGTTTTTTGCGAATAGATGATAAATTTATTTCGTGTCGTTTAATGAAATGCTTAACTTTACGGAAAAATATAGTCCATTGTCAACTTCTAAGAGTAAAAAAACATTTATATTAAGGAAGCTATTAATTGGTGCATTAATGGCTTCATTTGCTTACCTGATTGCGATATTTATTTATCAATATCTCGAGCAACAAAAAGTTAAGGAGCGCCTCACATCGTACACGTCTTCTTATCAAGAATCTTCAGCCTTATTTCCGGTTTATTCAGCTTATAGTGAGGCTGATAATCTTTTCAGACTCTATACTGTAAATTTTGAAGATGACACTTATTTGGCTTATAAGCTAAAGCTTGATACCATCAAGCTTTATGTTGATTCGATATCATCGTTGCCTTTAGCAGATGATATCATGCAGATGAGTACTTTGGATATGGAGCAAAAGAACTTATTAGCGCAAGAGTTTGTCGGATTGAAACAAACAGTCGATCAGCTAATATTTTTCACAAATGATTCGCTGTCAACATTATCTTCTTCAGCTAAAGCAACTGTTGAAGCTCCTCGATTTGAACGTGCAGATTCCGTGATGAATCGAATTATGAGAGATACTTCATTCAATTCATTGAAACAGGATACGACAATTAGAAAGAAAGAAAAACTATTTAACCGTATTTTCAATGCTAAAAATGATACGCTCGTTGCAAATACAATCACTCAAGATTTTAATACTTCCCAACGTGATGTGATATCGAAACAAATCGAATATCTGATAAAACAGAATAAGATTGTATATGCGCAAAATGTGAAAAAGCTGCAACAGAAGTTTAAAGCTCTACAGAATAAAGAGAAGGAGCTTATTCAAGCGAATCGTAACCTTTTGGATAATCTACGTAAAGGAATCGATAAAATTAAAGCATTCGAAATAGAAAGTCTCAGAAAAGCGGAAGAAAAGGATTTAGCGGTATATAAACAAAGTACCATCAATTTTAGAAATCAACTTGTTGCTTCTTTGGCTATCATTTTATTGATGATGGTTTTTATTTTCTATTATCAGTCCAATGCGGTATCCTATGAGCGTAAATTGCAAGAAGAAAAAGACTATGCAGCGAAGATTGCAAGCGAAAAAACGACAATTTTGGCTAGTGTAAGCCATGAGGTCCGGACACCGATTAACTCGCTCTTAGGTATTATCGATATTTTGAGAAAAAGTGGAAGTCATGAGGTAATCGATGAGGAGTATCTGGATTCGGCTTCTCATGAGATTGAGGTTATCAATAGTACGGTTAATGATATCTTGAACATCAGTAAGTTGGAAGCGGGGGTGCTAGACGTTGAGTATGATTTCTTCTCACCTTATCAGGTAATCGATGATATCATCCATTTGCATAGGCACCATGCTCAAAAGAAGAATATTAAGTTCATTAAGAAATTGGATATCGATTCAAAATTGTTGATCTGTAGTAGTGAGTTTCGAATGAGGCAGATCGTGTCCAACTTACTCAGTAATGCCATTAAATATACCGAACTGGGTGATGTAAATATTCACGCTTATATAAAGGTGAAAAACGGAAAATCTTTTTGCTTTGTCGAAGTGAAAGATAGTGGACGTGGTATAGCACTTGAAGAACAGGTTTTGGTTTTTAGACCTTACTATATGGCAGGCTCAAAAGTTCAGTCGAGTAGTTTTGGGTTGGGACTTTATATCTCCAAATTGTTTGTCGAACAATTACATGGAAGCCTTGATTTGGAAAGTGTTTTGGGAAAGGGCTCGACATTTACTTTGTCATTTCCGATTAAAGAATCTAAGACTGAACAAACTCATGCGGAACTGTATACGTTAGCAGATCTTTCACCAGACCTTCAAATTGCTATTGTAGATGATAATCGAATCAATATTCTTTACCTGAAGCATTACTTCAAAGATTTTGCGAATGTACATGTTTTTGAAAAAGGTCAAGATGCTTTGGAATATCTGCAACACAATCCGGTACAGCTGGTGATTACTGATTTGCATATGGCAGTTATGAATGGTTGGGAATTGCTTGAAAAAATACGGAATAATGGGGCATGGCAGTACATTAAAGTTTTTGTGTTTACTGCAGATAATATGTATTTTGAGATTGAACAACAAAATCAGAAAAATCAGTTTGATGGGAAACTCAAAAAACCATTGGATGCGCATGATTTGATTACATGTATTCGAAAAGTTAAATAAAAATATTTTTTTGTATACAGATGCTCCTCATCTTTATGTGGAGCATCTGTGTATTTTTAAGTTAAATCCTACCTTGAAAATCGAGCTAGTGCCTTCGATTTAAAATCCATCTATTTTATATTAGACCTGTAGTTTGCATGATACTAAAGATTAGAATCTTTGTGAAATGATTCGTACAATAGCACGGCAAGGATGCCGTGCTATTCTTGTTTACAGGTATTGTATATATAAATGCTGTGATCTCAGTTTATGTAATAACGGACTATTATTCTGATTTTTGGGGAAGGCTATTATTTAAAAAAAGATAGATTGAATGGTAGTGAAATCTATTTGGATATTATTCGTTAAATTTGTCGATTTACGTCAAACAAAGCATTCTTAGCGCTTGTTATGAATAGTGCAATAGTTATTGTTCATAAATGAATAGCGTTTTATTTATTTTTATCGTTCAGGCGACATGGAAATCGTAAACTAGATTGCTAAAGTTTGTTATTAATCTTATCAAAACATTTTAAAGGCTTATTTAATGCTAGCAAGAATTTTTACTTTTTTCACTTTATCTTTTATTTCCTTCCACCTGAGCGCTCAGGTAAGCCCCCGAACCGATAGTTCCCAAGACTCCAGTAAGCATATAATTCCGTCAAAAGTACGATTGATCTTTCAGCTCGAACATGAAAGTGGAGGTGAACTTAAATTGAATGAGCGAGCTAAAGAAACGCTTGCTGATTCTTATTATAGTGGTATCAATTTTAGAGTGGGTTTCCAGAGTAATTACGAAGACTCTGTTAAGAGCATTTATAATCAGATCTATAATTATCCGATTTATGGTGTAGGGTTATATAGCAGTACTTTTGGTCAAGAACATCTTGGAAAACCTTTTGCATTTTATGGATTTGTTGCTGTCCCGATCGCTCCTAAGACAAATAGTAGATGGAACTTTAATTATAGGATTGCGCTGGGTTTGTCAGGTCGATTTAATCCTTACAACGAAGAAGAGAATCCATTTAATTTGATTATTGGGAGCAAAAACAATGTGTTTATTGATTTGGGTTTACAGGCTAACTACCGCGTGACTAGGAAAATTCACTTGGGCGCAGGATTGGCATTTCATCATTTTAGTAATGGCGCTTTGGCATTGCCTAATACGGGAATCAATTTATTGCCTTTGAGTGTATCGGCTACTTATATACCGTCTAGCCAACCTTTTGATTTTAGAAAATACCCAATTCCACCAATGGAAGAAACGCATGAACTCCGCTTTAATTATGCCTTTGGATTCAAACAGATTAATCGTGATGACGATAGACAGTATTTTAAGTCAACATTGGGAGCTTATTATAGCAAACATCTGGGCTATAAGTGGCGTGTAGGTGCTGGAATGGATGCATTCTATTCGGCAAGTGGCAATGATAGTAAAATAGCCGGTGATAAAGCGGGTAGGCTATCGGCGTTAATCTCTTATGGTCCTGCTTTATATTTTGACCATGTACTCAATACCAGGCTAAATATTAATGCAAATCTCGGAACTTATTTACATCGAAATGAATTTAACGGAGAGGGAAGCCCAGTGTACCTTCGTATTGGCGTACGTACTAAAGTTTATAAGGAAGTTTTTGCTGGCGTTTCTATTAAGGCTCATGGTGGTAAAGCCGATTTTATTGAGTGGACGACCGGTTATGGCATTCGGTTAAAGAAGAAAAACGTGAAACAAAATGACTAATAAAAAAAGAGCATCTTGATAGATGCTCTTTTGGTGGAGACTACTGGGTTCGAACCAGTGACCCCTACCTTGTCGAGGTAGTGCTCTAAACCAGCTGAGCTAAGCCTCCAATTGTTTTATGGTCTAACCTGAATCAGGGCAAGATGACTCCATTTGTTTAATAACTGCTGCAAAGAAAGCAATTTTTTATAAATAAAAAAATCAAATTCAAAAATATAGGTTAAATTAATTGGGAATCTGATTTTTTAATCTATTTTTCGTATAATTTAGATAAATACCAAGCATTTTGTGAAGCTATGCTTGGTATTCATCCTTGTGTTGAGCTATATCATGATCATGTTAACCGGATGATTAATGATAGCTATTGTTTTTTGCTAAAGCGATATCGCAATCCATCATCTCTTTGACCAAACCTGCCAAGTCATACTTTGGCTTCCAACCCAATTGTGTATTTGATTTGGTTGGATCGCCCACTAATAGATCTACTTCTGTTGGTCTGTAGTATTGTGGGTCAACTTTTACTACAATTTTGCCGATTTCCAATTGATAGTCTGGATGGAGGCAAGCTTTAACTTTTGCTACTTCAGATGCATCATTACCTTGAAATTCCAATTCGATACCTACTTCAGCAAATGCCATTCGAACAAAATCACGTACATAGGTTGTTACGCCGGTTGCGATAACAAAGTCTTCAGCAACATCTTGTTGCAAAATACGCCACATCGCTTCAACGTAGTCTTTGGCATGTCCCCAATCGCGCTGGGCATTGAGGTTGCCTAGGTATAAACATTCTTGTTTACCTAATGCAATGGCGGCTGTGGCCATCGTAATTTTTCGTGTTACAAAGGTTTCGCCTCTACGTGGCGACTCGTGGTTGAAAAGAATACCATTGCATGCATACATATTATAGGCCTCGCGATAGTTCTTTGTAATCCAAAAGCCATATATTTTTGCCACCCCATAAGGAGAACGCGGATAAAATGGAGTTGTCTCTTTTTGTGGAACTTCTTGTACTAACCCGTAGAGTTCGGAAGTAGATGCTTGATAGATACGTGTCTTTTTTTCCAAACCCAAAATACGGACTGCTTCGAGGATGCGTAATGCCCCTAGACCATCGACATTGGCCACGTATTCCGGTGAATCAAAGGATACTTTGACGTGAGACATGGCTCCTAAATTGTAGATTTCGTCAGGCTGTACTTCCTGAATAATACGAATGATATTGGTTGAATCTGTTAAATCACCATAGTGCAATTTGAAATTGACATTATTTTCATGCTGATCCATGTAAATATGGTCAATGCGTTGTGTGTTGAAGGATGAGGCTCTGCGCTTGATGCCGTGTACCATATAGCCCTTTTCTAATAATAACTCTGCTAAATAGGAACCATCTTGTCCTGTTACACCGGTGATTAATGCAGTTTTCATATTGAATACTTATAATTTTACTTCTTTATAATTGTCTTGGTTTTCTAAAAACCATTGATATGTACGTTTGATTCCTTCTTCTAGTTGAACGAGATGCTTCCAACCTAATTGGTGCATTTTGCTTACATCCATTAATTTTCGCGGTGTACCATCGGGTTTGCTGCTATCCCAAATGATTTCGCCTTGATGCCCGACTACAGATTGAATCAGATTGGCTAAATCTTTAATGCTTAAATCTGTACCTGTGCCCACATTATATAGGTAATCGGGCAGTTTATTCTCTAAAGTAAAGGATACGGCAGCAGCTAGATCATCTACAAACAAAAACTCGCGTAATGGACTCCCCGTTCCCCATAGTGTCACTGCTGTGTTCCCTAGCAACTTAGCATCGTGAAATTTGCGTATCATCGCAGGTAAAACATGTGAACTTGTCAAGTCAAAATTGTCATGAGTACCATACAGATTGGTTGGCATTAAACTGACATAATCCTTTCCAAACTGATTGCGGATAGCTTGACATAATTTTACCCCTGTGATTTTAGCTAAAGCATACCATTCATTAGTGGGCTCGAGACTATCCGTTAATAAACTGGATTCTTGTAATGGTTGTGGTGCAAATTTAGGGTAAATACAGGAAGAACCTAAAAAGATAAATTTTTCTACATCATGTTGTAGGGATTCATGAATCAGATTGTTCTGAATCTGCATATTATCCATTAAAAATTGATAGGGGTAGTTATTATTGGCTAATATACCTCCTACTTTGGCGGCAGCATCAATCACAATGTCCGGTTTTTCTTGTTTGAAAAACTTTTGTACTTGAGACTGATTGCGAAGGTCCAATTCACTGGAAGTGCGTAAAATGAAATTTTGATAGCTTAAATCTTCCAATTTTCTTTTTACTGCAGAACCTACCATACCGCGGTGACCGGCTATGTAAATTTTCTTATTTTTCATATTTCTTGTTTTTCCGCCTTCCCGACCTAAAATACCTATCGTGATTTCTTTTAAACTGAAATGCAAATTACGAAAGAATTTCTGGTATTTTAAGTTAATTAATGCTGTAAAATGAACTGACTTGGCTTTTTGATCATCGATAAATTTATTCTATGGTAGAATAAAGAATAGAAATGATAAATATTGAAATTGTGCTGGTTTATAAAAGGACATAAAAAAGCCCGATATTGTTAAGTTATCGGGCTTTTATGCGCTTAGCTGTGTTTTTTAAAAACTACGCTTCAGCACTATTTTTTTCTGCTAGATGTTCGTCTAAATCTTGGAAAATAGAATTTTGTGATTTGAATTCGGGAACAATCCTTTTGAGTTGTAAGACCAACTGCATATCGTTGATTTCCTCTTTATCTATGGACGTGATATCACGACTGAGTTGTTCGATCAATTGACATTTTTCTTCGATATCTTCGCGATTGACTTGAGCAATCATAATTTTTGGATGATGGGTTTTTTGTGTATTCTCATCATTGGCCAAAAGCTCTTCAAATATTTTTTCTCCAGGTCTTAAGCCTACAATCTTAATGTCGATATCTTCAGGGTAGCGGTATCCTTTTAGTTTGATCATGCGCTTGGCAAGATCGATTATTTTGACTGATTTACCCATATCGAACACGAATATTTCGCCCCCATGGCCCATGACTCCCGCTTCTTGTACTAATAAACAAGCTTCTGGAATGGTCATGAAGTAGCGCGTTATATCTTCATGTGTGAGTGTCAATGGTCCACCTTGTTCCATTTGTTTCTCAAATAATGGAATAACGGAACCGTTAGAACCCAGCACATTTCCAAAACGGGTCACGATGAAATTTGTTTTCCCCAGCGAGCTACAACTGTTCACATAGATTTCTGCAGCGCGCTTGGTGGCACCCATGACGTTTGTAGGATTGACTGCTTTGTCGGTCGATACCATGACAAACTTTTGAATCCCATAAGCAACGGATAGATCAGCCATATTTTTACTACCTATCAGATTGGTCCAGATTGCTTCGTATGGATTTTGTTCCATAAGTGGGACATGTTTGTATGCAGCAGCATGGAAAATCATTTGTGGTCTGTAACGCTTAAATATCCGTTCTAAAAATAGTTTATCACGGACATCCCCGACTATACATTTGACTCGGTCTGGATGGGTAGCCTTTAATGATTGCTGTAAATCATAAAGGGGAGACTCTGCTTGGTCTAATAAGATGAGGTGACGATAATTGCGTTGCGAAATCTGACGGGCTAATTCCCCGCCGATAGACCCTGCTGCTCCCGTAATTACGATAACCTTATTGTCTAGTTCACCATCAATGGCTGGATTTTCAATCTTGATGGCTTTGCGGCCTAATAAATCTTCAATTTTTAAAGGACGTATCTCTCGTTTGGCTCCTGAATTTAACATAACACGAGAATTCGGCATGATTTTTAATTCAAGATCTAACTGATGAAAGTGATCGGTAACTTGAACTAAGCGCTCTGGATCATTGTTCTCGACAGCGATGATCACTTCTGAAATATTGAATTGGTCAATGTAAGCCTGATCGATTTTTTCTAAATACAGAATACGTAGACCTGTGATGCGTTTTCCAACACGGGAAACTTTATCTTCGACAAAAGCAACCACGTTGTTTTTTACTCGACGATCTTCACGCAGTAAAGAGTAGGCTACTAACCCTGGTCGTGAAGCTCCAAAAATCAATATGTTTCGATTTTTACGATTTGGCAAAAAGAGCATTTCATAAATGCTTCTATAAGTTACACGAGCTGCAACTAACATAACCATCGTGAAGAAACTATGCATGAATAGGATGATATAGGAGAGTCTTAAAAAATCTCCACTGACACTTTCTTTAGGGATATAATAACGTATGGCAATGGTTGGAATCGCCAAAATCATGAAGGCTAACCATACAGTTTTGAATATTTTAGTAGCATCGTTAATCCCTGTTTGACGAATGATGCCTTTATAGGTACGCATTATTGCAAACGCAATACTATAAGCAAAAATAACGAGAAGACTTTTCTTGAGCATCATAGCTGTTGAATACTCTTCATGTATACTATTGAAAATAAAATTGGAAATTGCATAGCATGCAAAAACGATAAACAGATCAATCATGAGTATAACCCATCTTGGATTATCTTTTCGAAATTTTCGCTTTAACAATGTCAAATTAATCATGAATAGTATTTCAAACAGTGTGTGATTATTAAAATTAATGTCAATTAACAGATGACCCTGATCAGATATTCTCTTGATTGAAAATTATTTGCTTTTTCAATAGAAATGATGACCTAAACGTGCACCTTAAAGTAATAACCGTGCCAAGATGCTGGTAGTAGGTATTATTTGGCATAATATAAATATACATTATTGTGGATTTAGTAAGAATTTTCTGTGCGAAAGTTCGAAGGTTGGACCATGATATGTACGCTTAGCATATTTAAATATTTTCCTTTCATCAATTGTTTTTTCACAATTGATTAGTTTTTCTAATAGTGGTTCTGTAACGGCAAATTTACGTTTTTTTATTTATTAGCGATAATCTTTTTAATGATTTAGTGGGTTTTTTTATTAGACTACTGATTTAGTAGTAATTGTGCCGTTGAAATAGGATTAATTCCTGAACATACTTGGCTAACTGCTGATTTTTATTGTACATTTGCGACAGAAATAGGAAATCAATCATGAAAGATAAAATACAGCTGTACAGTTATTTTAAGCTCATGATAGGCAGTATTATTGTCGCTGTACTATCCGGGTTATTGGCATATTCTTTAAAGCATTTAACGACTTTTTATCAGGAATACCTCTTCGAAAAGGTTGAATCAACTAATCCTTATTTTTTTATTATCTTTCCTTCTATTGGTATAACCATCATCTACTTTCTTCGAAAATATGCATTCAAGAATAGAAAGAATAAAGGAATTCGAGAGATTTATCGTTCGTTAGATACACGGCAAGATCATTTACCTGCTTATAAAATACCTTCACATTATCTCAATGGTTTTTTGACTGTTATTTTTGGCGGCTCGACAGGTATTGAGGTATCTACAGTAGTGGCTACCGCAACTGTAGGTAACCAAATGAGCAAAAGAGGCTGGGCTCCGATGAAATTTAAACAGGAGTTGATATGTGCTGGAGTGACCGCTGGTGTTGCAGTTTTGTTTGGTACGGTATTGGGTGGTTGGTTCTTTGCGATTGAAGTGATTGCAAGAGGTTGGAAAAGGTCGGTTTTAATAAGTTGTACGATTGCTGGTGCGGTAGCGTTTGTAGGTATACATTATTTCGATAACGCCCCTCTACTAACATTTCCAGTAATAGATTGGTACTGGTATGGATTGCCTTTTATGCTTTTTCTGGCTGCTTTGTCTGCTGTATTAGCGATTTACTTTATGAAATTGGTATTGACAAGTAAACAGTTATTTGCTAGAATAAGTAATAATTTTTTAAGGGTAAATAGTGGTGCCATAACAATCGGATGTCTTATTTTGTTTTTTCCAGCTTTATATGGGGATAGTTACCACGGTCTTCAAGAAATGCTTTCTCATGTCATTAGCTCTGGCACAATGATGATGGTTCCGATTTCTTTACTCTTGCTTATTGTGTTGAAGCCATTCGTAGCGGCGCTAACTTTGGGTGCTGGTGGTGACGGTGGAGTGTTTGCGCCGAGTATAGTAGCGGGAGCTTTTTTAGGAATCGCTGTTGCACTTTTCTTTAATAGCATATTTGGTTTGGAATTATTGGTTTTAAACTTTGCCTTGATCGGTGCTGCCTCGACATTAGGGGCGGCTATCCATGGAAGATGGACCGCAATTTTTTTAATATGTAGTATGGCGCCTAATGCTTATACGTTGTTCATACCTGTTACGTTAGCTGTTTGGATTGCCTATGCAATTGCTAAAAAAATCAGTCCTTATAATGTATACACGTACCCTGATATAGCGAAGTAAGTTTGGTGCCAATCAAGTTGCATTCATTTCCTAAGATTTTTTAAGGCTGTGAATTGAAAAATCTTAAGGTAACATCTATTATGCTGTTTGTAGCACATCATACCAACCTTTAACGTTTATTTATTTTGTAGATTTATTGTCATTTGTGTTCTTTGTACACATTATTCCTTAATAGAAGATATAAAAGTCTTTTATTGTTTTTATATTTGTCTGTCTTCAATGGAGAGATTGTATAATGGCTACAGGCTGGTATGAAAATAAGTATGGGTAGTAGAAGGATGTATGCTGATCATAATCTGAACATAGTATAGATGAAACGTTTTTTTAACTAAATAAGAGATATAGATATCTTTTATTTTCAATAAGTATATGATAATGACAACAGATCAAAAACAATTAGTGAAGGCTACTGTGCCTATTTTAAGAGAGCATGGTGTGTTATTGACAACGCATTTCTACAAACGTATGTTTGAGCATAATCCCGAGTTGAAGCATGTGTTCAATATGGGCAATCAACAGAACAGTAAGCAACAAACTGCGTTAGCGATGGCGGTATTGGCTTATGCGGAAAATATTGAAAATCCAGGTGTATTGATGCCTGTAGTGAATGGTATCGGTCATAAACATACGAGTTTGTCTATCCGTCCTGAACATTATGTAATTGTTGGTAATCATCTAATTGCTTCTATTGGAGAGGTATTGGGAGATGGTGCTACTCCTGAACTATTAGAGGCGTGGACAGTGGCTTATAATCAACTTGCCTCATTGATGTCTGGACACGAACAAACAATCTATGATAAACAAACGGCAAAAGTAGGAGGTTGGTCAGGTTGGAGACCATTTGTAGTGAAGCAAAAGGTGAAAGAGTCGGAAGAAATTACCTCTTTTTACTTGTACGCTAGTGATGGTGGCCAGGTAGCTGATTTCTTACCTGGACAATACATTAGTCTACGTCTATTTTTACCAGAACTTAATTTATTACAGCCCCGTCAATATAGTATATCGTGCGCACCTAATGGTCAGTACTACCGTATCTCAGTAAAAAGAGAAGCTGGGACTAAACATCCTGATGGAATGATCAGTAATCGTTTGCATGATTTTATTGAAGTGGACGATATGGTAGAGCTTTCTGCTCCTGCAGGTACATTTGTACTTGATACGGCGAATGAAAAGCAAAAAGTATTCATCAGTGGAGGTGTAGGGCAAACGCCATTGATGTCCATGTTGGAGGAATTGGTGAAAGGTAAATCGGAACGCAATATCCCAATTACTTGGGTGCATGGTTGTCGTAATGAATCGGTACATGCTTTTAAAGATAGACTTGCAGAAATTGCAGCAGCAAATCAAGTCGATCATCATATTTTTTACGATGATGTAGCAGAAACAGGGACTTCCGGATATAAAGGTTGGGTAGAATTAGAACGCATAAAAGATGACGTGATTCATGCTGAAGCAGAATATTTCATTTGTGGTCCTGCTCCTTTCATTTCGAAACATTATCACTTTTTGTTGGAAAATGGGGTGGCAAAATCAGCTATTCATTTTGAAGAATTCGGCCCTGCATCGTTACAGTTGAACTAACCCAAAAGTTCATATGAAAAACACCTAACTGAGGACGCTGATAACATGTTGATTAAATAGAGCGTTATCGTACAGTGCTATAAAATATAGAAGCCCAGATTCGAACGAGTCTGGGTTTCTTGTTATATTGAATTTCTTTTAATTACCAAAAGCTATTAAAATGTTGTATCTATTTATATTTTGACTTTTTTCATGAAGAATTTCTCTACCCAAGTCGTGATTACAAAAGAAGCTGTCAAAGGAATCACTCCCAGTAAACCAATGAATTCGAAAATGAATAAGCTTAAAAATACGGAAAGTATAATCCAAAGGGTCGCCATACGTTTACTATCTGAAAATGCGATAGCACATAGAATCGCGTTATAGCCAATTAGACCCGTATAGATCTGTGAATCGGGAAGACTGACCAGTTTTGAAATAACGGTACTGAGCAGTACACTGACCAACGCGTACAATGCTGCCTTGGGTGAATTAATCAGGATTCCGATGAATATCAGGGTACCTGATATCCAATTTTCTTGTAAAAATACCTGTCCGAAACTATTGCCGATGGTCAAGAGGATAGGGGAAGTGTCGCCAGCTATTGAATTTATACTTACTAAAGGTTGTTTCAATAGGTAGTGTACAATAAATAAGAGTATCCATGTAACCAATATAAAAGGTGCTGTATAGGGGTTGATGATTCTTTTAATCTGAAATTGAAGGATGCTAGATAATGAAGATCCTACCACCAAGAGTGCAGTACTGAGGATGTTGAATCCAAAGAAATAATAAATAGCGATAGCCGTAAGGGCGCCATTGAATCCATATATCCCTTTTTCGATATCTTTTATATCGAATTTTAAAACATAGGCGGTCGCTGTACTGATGATACATCCCGCTATGGCTGCTAATGCTAAGAGCCATGAATTGTATAAAATACCTGCCAAAAATAATAATCCTGTATAGGGATTATTCTGTAGCATGATTTGTCCAAAGCCGCGGAGGATAAGGTTGGTTAGTTTGATCATCCGCCAAAGATAGAGAAATGTAGGGATAATCAAAATCTTGTCCCTAGCTAGGTTTGAGGTACTTTTTTTAGGGTATTGGAACAGAGACTTCGGTAGAGAAGCCTTTGTTTTTATTAACCATATATGGTCCAGTCATGGGGGATGGTGACCGACTACCACTTTTTAACATCAAAATTGGATAGAAGTGCTGTCTTCTTGTCTTGAAAACTTCCAGTTTTTACCCAATAGTATGGATGTTCTGTTTTGCGCAATACTATTGGTAAGTAATGAACATGCAAGAGCTATTAACAATGGGGATTTCATGAATTATCTCTTCCTTAGGATTAAGGGCATCTATATGATGAGTCAAATTTAATTAAAAAAAAGGAGTTCAGAGCTCATATCTAAGAATCTAGATTGCATGAGAACCCGGTAATAGTTGAAAAGTTTTTTTTGTATTGGGTGTATAAAGAGCTGAATCAATTTTTTAATGAATAAGGTGGTGTAATTAGACGGTTAATACATTTGACTTTACCGCGAAAAGAAACCTGAAATGTGTTTATAATTCATTTTAGGAGGTTCTTTTGTTGTTTTATTTCGAAATCGATTGCGTTGATTTTACATTTTTCGATTGTCTAAATAACCTAACTTGGGGTTGGTAAATATTATAAACCCTTTAATAAACCACCTAATATGAACAGAAAATTTATGCTGCTAGGGAAGCGTAATTGGAGTATGAAATATTCCTTTTATGGTACTTTTCTTTTGACTGCTGTAATGGGTAGTACTTTGCAAAGTCAAGCGATGGATTTCCATTTGCTGAACAAAGAATTTCGGAATTCTGTTATTCAAGTTCCGATTAGAGGAAAAGTTGTCGATGTACAGGGATCGGGGATTGCATCGGTGACTATTCAAATTAAAGGTACTACCAGCCGAACTTCGTCTCGCGAAGATGGTAGTTTTGAAATCAATAGTAAAGAAGATGACCTAGTTTTATTGGTGACCAGTATAGGTTATAAACCTATGGAAGTCACCGCTAATCGCAACAGTGCTGTAACGATAACAATGCAATCTGATTCGAAAGGATTGGATGAGGTAGTTGTGGTTGGGTTTGGTACGCAGAAGAAGGAAAATTTAACGGGAGCAGTATCTACTATACAAATGACTGACGTATTGGAAAGTAGGCCTGTGACTTCGCTTTCTGCAGGATTGGCTGGACAAGCAGCAGGCTTGTATGTCAATCAGGGGTCTGGCCGACCGGGAGCCGATGGCGGTACAATTCGGGTTCGTGGACAAGGGACATTGAATAACTCCAATCCATTGGTTATCATCGATGGTGTAGCTGGTGATATGAATTTAATCAACCCACAGGATGTAGAAAGTATTTCTGTATTAAAGGATGCTGCTTCGGCATCTATCTATGGTTCGCGTGCTGCAAATGGGGTTATTTTAATCACTACAAAAAAAGGGAAATCGGAACAGTTTAAAGTAAATTATAACAATTACTTCTCAAGTCAAAAACCCGCCAATGTAATCCAGATGGTTTCGAATTATGCAAATTATATGGAGTTGATCAATCAGGGATATCGCAATGGTGATCCAAAGGCTACTCCGATATTTTCGAAGGAAAAAATTGATTTATGGCGAGAAAATGAAGGAAAAGATCCGTTGAAATATCCGAACGAAGATTGGGTGGATGCATTGTTTCAGACGAATCTTAGCCAGAACCATAACCTTTCCTTTTCTGGAGGAAGTGAAAAAATACGCTTCTTTGGTTCATATGGTATGCTGGATAATCCTGGGATTATTGAAAAAGCAACCTATAAAAGGCATACAGGACGGATCAATTTAGAGGCGGATGTGAAACCTTGGTTAACTTTAGGTGCCAATATCAATGGCTTGGTTTCTAAAACAGATATAGGGACAGATGTTATTAATGATGTGTTTACATTTGCTGGGGCCAGCACTCCAGGCATGGTGTTGCGGTCTCCTGATGGTCGCTATGGTGCTCCAAATAATCCAGAGGATGATCCGCAGTCAAATAACGTGTTGCATAGGCTCAATTCACGGAAAGGTGATATTAATAAAAACCTGTTTGTGACGCGCTTTTTTGGAAAACTGAAACCAATCAAAGGGCTGACCATAGAGGGATCGTACACGTATACGTATAATGATGACTTTATCTATTCACAACCTGTCTTTAATGATCGTTGGAATTTCTTAAGCAATTCGGTATCGATAGCAGGTACAGGTAGGACTTCGGTCACCAACGAATCGATCAAGTCGTATAAATATTACATGGATGGTATAGCACGTTACACCAACAAGACGATGAATGATCGTTTGCAATATGATGTGATGGTGGGTGCGAGTCAAGAATATTTTAAAGACGGTTGGTTTGCAGCGTCTAAATTGGATTTGATAGATCCATCATTGAGTGTATTGAATGCGGCGACGATGGATGCATCTGCCTCTGGTAATATCACAGATTGGACCATACGTTCATTTTTTGGCCGTATTAACTTGGCTTTAGATGATAAATATTTATTGGAAGCGAATCTGCGTACAGATGGATCATCGCGCTTCATGACGGGTAAGAATCGGTGGGGAACTTTCCCTTCTGCATCCATCGGATGGAAAGTGTCTTCGGAAGATTTTTACGACGTGGCATGGATGCCAACTTTGAAATTTAGAGCTTCTTATGGATCTCTAGGCAATAATGGGACTGTAGATGGTTCTTTCAGATCAAATAGCGGTATTAATAATTATGAATATCAGACACTCTACAACTCCAGTAACTATGTGCTGAACAATCAACTATTTGTGGGTTTTGCACAGACAGGACTTAGTAATAGTTTGTTGACATGGGAAAGTACCAGTATCCTAAATGCGGGTCTGGATTTTGATTTATTCAATTATAAATTACGGGGATCTATCGATGTTTTTAACAAAACTACCAACAATATCTTAATTGATCTACCTGCTCCCTTAGTCGTTGGTGATGCCACTATTCCACGTACCAATGCGGCAAAGGTGACGAATAAAGGTATTGAAGTGAGTTTGAACTACAGTGATAAAATAGGCCAAGATCTTAAATTTAATATCGGTGGTAACTTTACATTTATTGACAATAAAGTTGCGAAATTTAAAGGTACTGAAAAATCGATATCAGGTTCCAATTTGATTCAAGAAGGGTATGCAATCAATACACAATACATCCTATTGACTGATCGTCTGCTGCAGACGGATGAGGATATGAAACTGGTACAACAGTTTATTGACAATGCTCCTGTGGATCCTGCAACTAACAATAAACTGAATCCTTTTGCTTCCTATGGTACACCGCAGAAAGGTGATTTACTTTATAAGGACACAAATGGTGATGGTATCATCAATGATAATGACCGTGTTGCGGTGGGACATGGTACTGCCCCGCGCATGACTTTTGGATTTACGGTAGGAGTTGATTATAAAGGATTTGACTTAGCTGTTCTATTGCAAGGAAATGCGGGAAACAAAGCGGTTTATACCGATCTATATTACACTCCGACGGTAAGATGGGGATATCAGGTCAATCAGGAAATAGCGAATGGGGCATGGGTAGATGGAAGTACAGATGCGAAATTTCCGAAATTAATGCCTTATACGGATACACGCAATACAAAAAATAGTGATTTCTGGTTGCAAGACAAATCTTTTGTTAGAGTTAAAAACATACAGCTCGGATATACTTTGCCAAATGAATTCACGAAACGTATTTCTGTACAGAACTTACGCGTTTTTGGATCATTGGAAAATTATTGGACACTAACCAAGTATAAAGGATTTGATCCAGAGGTTAGCGGTACCAATTACCCAACAATGAAACAGGCTGTATTTGGTTTAAGTCTCACTTTTTAAGCTTAATGAAATGAACAAAATAACATCAATATTATTACTATCAGGTTGTTTGGTATTGTCCTCTTGCTATAAGTTGGATACCTCACCATATAGTCAAGTTAGCTCAAGTAACTTTTGGAAAAATGAAGATCAGGCGCTTGCGGGCGTACTGGGATGTTACAATGACTTGAAAAAGGAAAATGGTTTTGGATTACAATTTTCTTACGATTGCCTTACAGACATTGGTATAGGATACGACCCGGTTGGTATGGGTGAAATCATTAGTGGAACATTTACTGATCGTTCGGGTATCGTTGTGGGACGCTGGAAGACGGGTTATGATTTAATACAACGCTGTAACCATGCCATTGCCCAAATTCAAAAAATGGAAATTGACGATCAGAAGAAAAATACGTTTATAGGGGAAGCAAAATTTTTGAGAGCGCTGATGTATTTTCAATTAAATAATCTGTTTGGCGACCTTCCTATCTATGATGAAACCATCGATTTGAATAAAGATTTTAGTTCTTTGAAAAAGGAACGTGCGTCGACAGCAGAAGTTCTTCAGTTTATACTGGATGATCTCAGTTTTGCAATTGCTAATTTGCCTGTCACCTATGAATCCAAATTTTATGGACGTGTGACAAAAGGAGCAGCATATGCCCTGAGGGGAAAAGTACAGCTTTATGCGAAAAATTGGAAGGGTGCAATCGCTGATTTTGAAGAAATTGTTAATAATAAAAGTAACAGTTACGGCTATAGCTTGAGCAGTAACTATGCTTCGTTGTTTACTATGGATGGGGATGCTAGCCCGGAAATGATCTTCGCGATTCAGAATCTAGGTGGAACAGGATTTCCGTATGGTATGCCAATGGCTTTCTATATGGGCACAAGATCTACTTTTGGTAGCGATTGGAATAACGTGATGCCAAGCACGCGTTTTGCAGATAGTTATGAAAATAAAGATGGTTCTACTTTTAACTGGGATGCACATATCGCAAACTATAATGCCGATAATGGTGTCAAGAAAAAAGCTATGGTATCCACACAGAATAATGGAACGCTGACACAGGTCCCTGATACTGCTTTACTTCGTACAATTTATGCAAATCGTGATCCTCGCTTAAATCAAACGTTGATTGTTCCTTACTCCCATTATTTGGGCTGGAATGCCAATAAGGAACAAATGATGCAATTGATATTGGCAACGGGTGTGAACGAAAATTTTGGTCAAATCCGTAATAATAGAGGGTGGATGACGTATGTGTGGCGGAAATTTGTTCCTGAAGGGAATCTCAAAGGAGCGATTACAGATCGTGCGCATACGCCTATTAATTTCCCATTAATACGACTAGCAGATGTTAATCTGATGCTTGCGGAAGCGTATAACGAAGATGGACAGTTGGGCAAAGCGGTGACCGAGTTGAATAAAGTACGTACGCGTTCAGAGATGCCGGGCTTGAATAGTGGTCCTTCTTTTCTGGCGGTGACAGGAAAGCAGGAGATGCAAAAAAGAATCAGTCTGGAAAGAAAAGTTGAACTGGCGGGTGAAGGCTGGCGCTATTTTGACCTTAAACGTTGGGGTCAGTTGGAGACCGTTTCAAAGGGATTTGTGGAGGAAAGTATCGTAGGGGATAACTTGCTCACCAGAGGTTATCAAACACGTCATAAACTATGGCCGATACCTGGACAAGAAAGGGAAATCAATCCGAATTTAACTCAAAATGAAGGCTGGTAGATTATGAGAAAAATATGGATATGTTTACTGTTTATACAGACTTGTGTTTGTTCAGTAGTAAAGGCGGACGAACTTAATTTATTGACAGGAAAGTTTCAGGTAGCAGATATCCAACGAGATCTGCTACCTACTAGACAATGGGTTCCATTTCCAGGTTATCAGGATCGTACAGCTTGGTCTGAGCTGACCAAACCGGTGGCAACCTCTATAATAGAAAAGGGAAACAGCTATTTAGACTATCAGTGGCAGGTGGTGAAAGCTTCAGATTATCTGGCCTATGAGCGAACAGGGTCACGTGTGATCATGGAGAAACCAATGAATGAAAATGCGATAGCATTGAGTCATTTATTTTTGGCAGAACTCGCCGAGGGAAAAGGACGTTATCTAGATCAGATTATAAATGGAACATGGTACTTTACAGAGATGAGTACATGGTCGTTATCTGCACATCTGCCTGCTTTTCAATCCTCAAAGCGTACACTACCACAAGAAGGAACACAGGTGGTAGATTTAGTTGCGGGAGATATGGGGTCTATGCTTTCTTGGATCTATTATTACCTGCAACCTGAAATGGATAAGATCAATCCTGAAATTAGCAAGCGCTTGAAAAAATCAATTCAGGACCGGGTCATCACACCCTACTTGGAACGTAATGATATGTGGTGGCAGGCACTTGCTGGAAAACAGGACCAGATGGTCAATAACTGGAATCCATGGTGTAATTTTAATGTGCTTACGTGTTTATTGCTCATCGAAGATGATGCCGATAGACAGCGTATGGGTATATATAAAACCATGCAATCTGTCGATAAGTTTATTAATTATGTCAAATCAGATGGTGCTTGTGAAGAAGGTCCTTCATATTGGGGACATGCAGCAGGGAAACTCTATGATTATCTTAAGATCCTAGCGGATGCCACTGGTAATAAAATTAATATTTTCAATCAACCTGTGGTGCGCAATATGGGTGAATATATTGCACAATCGTATATTGGCGGTGATAATTGGGTCGTAAACTTTGCCGATGCTTCTGCAAAAGGTGGTGGTGATCCGTATTTGATATTCCGATATGGAAAGGCGGTAAACAGCGCTGAAATGATCGATTTTGCACGGTATTTGGAGACTAAAAGAAAGCTTTCTTTTAAAGCTGACCGTGATATCTTTCGTACTTTGGAAGATCTATTGAGTTTGAGTGAAATAAAAAATGGATCGGGAAGACTTCCCACCAACAGCTACAAGTGGTATCCGCAAACGGAATTTTTATATATGAAGGAAGGCGATAGTTTTTTTGCAGCTAAGGGTGGTTATAATAACGAAAGCCATAATCATAACGATATCGGAACATTTATCCTATATCGGGCTGAAAAACCTATTTTCATCGACGCTGGTGTTGGGACATATAATAAGAAGACGTTTAGTAATGAACGTTATGACATCTGGTCGATGCAAAGTGGTTACCACAATTTACCTCAGATCAATGGCCATGATCAAGTCTTCGGAGCTTCATATAAGGCACAAGATGTTTCATTTGATCCGAAGAAAAAATTGTTTAAACTAAATATTGCAGGTGCATATTCAAGTCAGGCAGCGGTCAATTCATGGGGTCGCAGTTATCAGTTAAAAAACGGGGTATTGGAAATAATAGATAAATTTGATCTTAAAACACCTACAGTATCCAATGTGATTCATTTTTTACTTGCTGAAAAACCGGTTATTTCTGAGGGAAAGATTGCATTGAACGGGGGGAAGTATCATCTGGAATATAATGCTGCGGAATTTGAAGCTGCAGTTGAAGCTATTCCTCAGGATGATATTCGACTAAGTCAGGTCTGGGGTGATGCCATTTTTAGATTATCATTGAAAGCGAAGAAAATAAAAGAGAAAGGAACTTATATATTTACAGTCAAATAATTTGAATGACTAGATCGTGAACGGTACTGTCGGGTTTATTTGGCACCAGCGTCCGTGATGCTATGTGAGCTGTGTAGGGGCAGATTCATGGTAATCGGCACCATTATCTTTTTTAACTTTGATTTGGCAAAGTAATGATGGGCATTTGTTGTGTTATTCTAAACAAGGGATAACGTAAATGATATTGAAATGCTGTTTTATGGAGAGATTATTATGTGTTTACTAATTATATTATGAAGATTCTTATGAAAAGAAAAATGTTAATTCCTCTATTGGGACTGACGGTAGCGGGATTAGCCCTAAGCTTTACACCAATTAAATTGCCTTTTATCAAGAAAAGCTTTGAAGCTTCAGAAAAGCAGTATGCTTACTTAGCAAAAGAAGCTGATAAATTGAACAACTTCCCACGTACGATCAATAAAAAAGGAGCATTAGTGGTAACGAGTGAATGGGACTGGACTGGCGGATTTTTTCCTGGGTCCCTTTGGTATATCTACCATCAAACAGGCGATGAGGCAACAAAGAATGAGGCGATAAAATGGACAGAGGCCTTGGAAAAAGCTAAAAATCTGGATCAACATCATGATATCGGTTTTGTGATGTACTGTTCTTATGGAAATGCAATTAAATATTTAAAAGATTCAAAAAAGGTTGAAGCTTATAAAGAGATTATTATTCATTCGGCAAATACGGCCCTGAAAAGATATGACCCTAAAGTAGGTTTGATAAAGTCTTGGAATCAGAAAAAATCATGGGATGGCAAAACAACTTGGCAGTATCCTGTAATTATTGATAATATGCTGAATTTGGAGATGTTGTGTTATGTATCGGATATCACAGGAGATCCCAAATTTAGAGATGTTGCAATCAGTCATGCTACGAAAACCATGGAAAATCATTTCCGTCCGGATTACAGTACCTACCATGTGGTGGATTATGATGAAAATGGAAAGGCTATCCACAGACAAACGAATCAGGGCTATGCAGATAATTCCACTTGGGCCAGAGGCCAAGCCTGGGCAATCTATGGCTTTACGATGATGTACAAGGAAACCAAGAAAATAGAGTTTTTAGAAACAGCTAAAGCTGCTGCAAATTTTTATATTAATCATAAAAACCTGCCAAAGGATAAAATTCCATATTGGGATTTTAATGCGTTACAGGAAGGTTATCGCTCAGATCTTGACTTTGCATACTTGAAGCTTGATTATATACCGCGAGATGCCTCTGCTGCTGCGGTCGTTGCATCGGCATTAGTAGACCTGTCTACTTTTACGAAGGGAAAAGAGAGTAAAGCTTATTTGGATTTTGCGAAGACTACCTTGAAAACGTTATCTGGACCGGCTTATTTTGCTGATTATAGTACGAATGGTGGATTTTTATTGAAGCATAGCGTGGGAAGTATACCTCATAATTCAGAGATTGATGTGCCGTTGGTTTATGCAGACTATTATTATTTAGAAGGTATGACGCGATTGGCGGCTTTGAAATAAGAAAGATTTATAGTAGTATTTTCTGTTTTAACCCATTTATTAAAATGTGCTCAAGGATTTAAGTATTCTTGAGCATGTTTTGTTAAGAAAGTATACAGCAATAAGTTTTATTAGGATGTTAGCCTATCATTTTTAATGGCAACCTGCTATTTGTAACAAAAAAAAAGCAGCTTCCGATGAGGAAGCTGCTTTGCAAGAAAATATAATAGTAATTAGTTTATTCTTACATTAACAGCATTTAAGCCTTTTTTTCCGTTTTCAATTTCGTAGCTAACGCTATCGCCTTCTCTAACTTGGTCTTTTAAGCCTGAAATGTGTACAAATACATCGTCTCCGCCATTTTCAGGGGTAATAAAACCAAATCCTTTAGTTTCATTGAAAAACTTTACAGTTCCTTTATTCATTTTATTTTAAAATTATATTAATGCAAGGATAGGGTAAATATGTTAATAATTTCCCAGCTGAAACTAAAAAAGACTTTCATATGACAATTCTTTTAGCCTATACTCCCTTTGTAATAAAGAAGATAGGGAGGATTCCTTGTGAAAGTTTTATTTTCATTTATTGCTAAAAGGTTTTATCTTTATTCTCGTTAAATCAATTATTTCTTCTTTTTTTTGTAGGAATACCTAGTTTATGTCAATTTAATGTATCATATATGATTTTTAAAACCCTAAAATGGGGGATAGCATGTAGTTTGAGCCTATCCTTATTTTGTACGAGTATCGTGTCTGCCCAGAAATTAAATGGGAAACACGTTGATCCGGTTGATTTGGTTAATCCTTTGATGGGTACTGATTCTAAACCATCATTATCCAATGGAAATACATATCCCGCTATTGGTTTGCCTTGGGGAATGAATATGTGGACACCCCAAACCGGTAAAAATGGAGATGGTTGGCAATATACTTATGCCGCTGATAAAATAAGAGGATTGAAGCAAACGCATCAACCTTCGCCTTGGATGAATGATTATGGTCAGTTCTCCTTGATGCCTGTTACAGGAAAGGCAGCTTTTGACCAAGAGGAAAGAGCAAGTTGGTTTTCTCATAAAGCGGAGAAGGCAACGCCTTATTATTATTCGGTTTATCTCGCAGATCATGACGTGACAGCAGAACTGACACCTACTGAGCGCGCAGCATTCTTTAAATTTTCTTTTAATAAAACCGATTCGGCATTTATCGTGTTGGATGCATTTGATAAAGGATCCGAAGTACAAATTATTCCAGAAAAAAATATGGTAATCGGTTATTCTACGCGTTATTCGCGTGGTAATTTGACCAATTTCAAGAATTATTTTGTATTGGTTTTTGATCAGCCCTTTGATAATTACTCTACATGGGAAGGTAAGGAACGCTTTAAAGGAAAATTGAAATCTACTGCTGATCAAACAGGAGCAATTTTGGGCTTTAAAGTGAAGGATAAAAATAAACCGGTTCAGGTTCGTGTGGCTTCTTCATTTATCAGTGCGGAGCAAGCTGAGCTTAATTTAAAGGAATTGGGAACGCGTAGCTTTGATGAGGTAAAAGCAGATGGTCGCAAGATCTGGAATGAAACCTTGGGACGCTTAGCGGTAGAAGGTGATAATGTCGATCAAATGAGAACTTTTTATTCGACGCTATACCGTACGCTATTCTTTCCGAATAAATTATATGAAATCAATGCTGCTGGCGAAAAGGTTCATTACAGCCCCTATAACGGAAAAATATTACCAGGCCATTTATTTGGTGGGACTGGTTTCTGGGATACTTTCAGAGCGCTATATCCATTCTTGAACTTAGTATATCCATCTATTAATGTTGAAATGCAGGAAGGGTTGAAAAATGCTTATCTAGAAGGTGGCTTTTTACCTGAATGGAGTAGCCCTGGTTTTGCTGATATCATGGTTGGAAATAATTCGGCTTCCGTGGTAGCTGATGCGTATATTAAGGGATTAAGAGGTTATGATATCAATACGCTTTATGAGGCATTAAAACATGGCGCCAACAATGAAGGTCCGATGACGGCTGTTGGTCGTAAGGGTGTTAACTATTATAATGATTTAGGCTATGTCCCTTACGATGTGGGTATTAATGAAAATGCGGCGCGTACGTTGGAATATGCTTATGATGATTTTACCATCTATCAGTTAGCTAAAGCATTGAATAAACCGCAAGCAGATATTGATCTGTATGCAAAAAGAGCACAAAATTATCGTCATCTTTTTGATCCTTCGACTAATTTGATGCGTGGTAAAAATAAGGATGGTAAATTTCAAAGTCCATTCAACCCATTGAAATGGGGTGATGCATTCACCGAAGGTAATAGCTGGCATTACTCCTGGAGTGTATTCCACGATGTGGAAGGTTTGATTGGTTTGATGGGCGGAGATCAGCAATTCAACTTGATGTTAGATAGGGTATTTGTGCAGCCTCCTGCTTTTGATGATAGTTATTATGGAGGTACGATACACGAAATTCGTGAAATGCAAATTGCTAATATGGGGCAATATGCTCATGGTAACCAACCTATCCAACATATGATTTATTTGTATAATTACAGTGAGCAACCTTGGAAAACGCAATATTGGGTACGTCAGGTCTTAGATCGTATGTATCAGGCGACTCCTGATGGTTACTGTGGGGACGAAGATAATGGTCAGACCTCGGCTTGGTATGTTTTCTCTTCTCTGGGTTTCTATCCAGTATGCCCTGCTACGGACGAATATGTATTAGGTGCTCCTCTTTTTTCTAAGGCAACATTGAAGTTGGAAAATGGTAAATCGTTGGAAATTATCGGTAATAAAGCAAGTGCAGAGAACTTTTATGTCAATGACCTGAAGGTAAATGGCAAATCGTACGCTAAAAACTGGTTGAGCCACAAAGAGTTGTTAAAAGGTGGAACCTTAACTTTTGATATGTCGGATAAACCAAACTATAAACGCGGTGCATCTAAAGCTGCAGCACCTTATTCTATGACAACGGAATTGAAGAAATAGTGAATAGGATTAGTTAGTTAGTTAGTTAGTTAGTTAGTTAGTTAGTTAGTTAGTTAGTTAGTTAGTTAGTTAGTTAGTTAGTTAGTTAGTTAGTTAGTTAGTTAGTGGAAGGGTTGGATGTTTATGATTCAACCCTTTTTGCTTTTTTAAGCATGTTTAATTTAAAACGAAATTGTGTGTAGTATGCACAAGTGTATCTTTTTATTCATATAATAAAAACTAGAATGATGAATTTTACTAAAATAGTCGGATGTGTATTAGGTTTGACTACTTGTCAAATAACCTTTGCACAAGATAATTGGCAACATACAGACCTTGACCGTAAGGTGGCTGTTGATACGGATAGTATGACAAGAAAAGGTTATACGCTGATCTGGATCAATAAGGATGAGAATTTTAACCCAGAACTGAAAGAGAGGTTAGTAAATACCTTCTTTGTAAATTATCCTAAATTGGCAAAAACATATAATAAAAACACCATGAAGAAAGTGTCTTTTGTTATCGATCCAGATTATAAAGGTGTTGCAGCTACTGCTGGAGGAATCGTGCGCTACAGTCCCGAGTGGTTTGCCAAAAATCCAGGTGACATTGATGTGGTCACACATGAAGTGATGCATATTGTGCAGGGCTATCCTAATGAATCGGGCCCGTGGTGGATTACGGAAGGAATTGCCGACTATGTTCGATTTGTCAATGGCATCGATAACGCAGGTGCTAATTGGAAATTGCCAGAATGGAATGATAACCAAAATTACACGGACTCTTACCGTGTCACTGCTCGCTTCTTTTTTTGGATTGAAAAAAACAATAAAAGGGGATTTGTTAAAAATCTAGATGCAGCAATGCGAAATAAAACTTATTCTGATGTATTTTGGAAAAATCAAACGGGTAAGACACTCGAAGAATTATGGGCTGATTATAGCCAACATCCGTCGCTTAAAATCTAAAGACATGTTCAGAAAACGACTTCTATATTTGGGATTATTACTTATCCCCGCTCTACTACAGGCGCAACAGTCCAATTTAATTCAATATGTAAAACCTTTGATTGGTACTGCCCGTATGGGACATACTTTTCCTGGTGCAACAGTCCCTTTTGGGGCAGTGCAATTGAGCCCGGATACGGATACCATTTCTTATGCTGTGAATGGTCAATATAATGGTGATGTTTATAAATATTGTGCCGGATATCAATATGATGACCCAACAATTGTTGGATTCAGTCATACACATTTTAGTGGCACAGGACACGCAGACCTTGGTGATATCTTGGTAATGCCTACGCAAGGGAAAGTACAGTTGAATCCAGGTACTGCCGATCGGCCACAAGATGGATATCGATCTCCCTATTCGCATACCAATGAGGTTGCTGAAGCAAACTACTACAGTGTAATGCTGGATAAGCATCAGATTAAAGCAGAAATGACAACCACTACCCGGGTGGGGATACATCGTTATACTTTTCCTAAGTCCGATGCCTCACATTTGATACTGGATCTGACAGCGGGAATATATAACTACGAAGGAAAAAATGTATGGACCGTAGTGCGGGTATTGAATGATTCTACTCTAGTCGGCTATCGCCAAACAAATGGTTGGGCTCGTACACGTACAGTTTACTTCGCAATAAAAACGTCGAAGGCATTTAAAAATTATGGCGCTAAATATGAAGATGGAAAACAGGTCTACGGAGGCTTTTGGCGTAAGTTTGATCAAAAAGACAATTTCCCAGATCTAGCAGCACATCAAATTAAACTAAATCTAGATTTTGACACCAAGGAAGGCGAAGAGGTTATGATGAAAGTTGCTTTGAGTCCGGTTAGCATGAAAAATGCTCTTTTGAATATGGAGCAAGAAGCCAACGACTGGGATTTTGAAAAGTATGTGAAAGCAGGGCAACAATCTTGGGAAAAAGAGCTGAGTAAAATTCAGGTTGATATGTTGAACAAAGAAGATATGGTTAATTTTTACACTGCGATGTACCATGCCAGTCTGATGCCAACAGTATATATGGATGTGAATGGAGAATATAAGGGCTTAGATCAAGAAATACATCAGGCAAAAGGGTTTACAAACTATACCTCTTTTTCTCTTTGGGATACCTTTCGCGCTTTTCACCCACTTATGAATCTAATCAATCCTGCCCGTAATGCCGATATGGTCGCCTCGATGATGGCGCACTATGATCAAAGCGTGTTGCAAATGTTGCCAATATGGTCACATTATGCCAATGATAATTGGTGTATGAGTGGTTATCACTCCGTATCGGTAGTGGCAGATGCTATTTTGAAAGGAGTCTATAAAGGTGATGCGGAATCCGCATTGGCTGCCTGTGTTCAAACGGCAAATACACGTCGCTATGAAGGTATCGGAGCATATATCGATATGGGCTATGTACCGGAAGGGATTTCTGGAACTTCGGTTTCGAATACGCTTGAGTATGCTTATGATGATTGGTGTATCGCACAGTTGGCTAAAAAATTAGGAAAAGAGGATATTTACCGAATCTTTATAAAAAGAGCAGAAAATTGGAAGAATGTCTATGATCCATCGATAGGCTTTATGCGTCCTAAAGATGAAAATGGAATATTTAGAGCAAAGTTTGATGTTTTGGAGACACATGGTCAGGGATTTATCGAAGGCAATACCTGGAATTACAGCTTATATGTGCCCCATCAGCCTATGGAAATGATGAATATGATGGGAGGGATGAAGAAATTGGAAAATTATCTCGATTCTTTATTTACAATGGAACTACCTGATAAATATTTTGAGCATACCGAAGATATAACGCGAGATGGTATCATTGGTAATTATGTACATGGCAATGAACCATCGCACCATGTTGCCTACCTTTATAATTTGACAAAAAGCCCTTGGAAGGCTCAGGCTCGAGTTCGTCAGATTATCCGCAATCAATACCACAACGGACATGCTGGATTAGGTGGTAATGATGACTGCGGTCAGATGTCTGCTTGGTACTTGTTTACAGCTTTGGGTTTTTATCCAGTTGCACCAGGGGATGATGCCTATTGGATAGGGAGTCCATTGGTTAAATCGGCTAGGATTAACCTAGAAAATGGAAAAACAATTTCAATAGAAGTGAAGAATCAGTCAGAAAAGAATCTCTATGTTAAAAAAGTAAGTTTAAATGGTCAGTCTTTATCCGATTTGAAAATTTCTTATGAGGCGATTAAGAATGGTGCTGAACTGGTTTTTGAGATGTCCAATAAACCTGTTAAGTAGCTAAATAAATATTAAAATGATGAATTTTAAAAAAGTGATGGGCGGAATTGCTTTATTCTTTGTCTTACAAGGAGTCGAAGCACAACCCTTTAGTCCAGTGGATTATGTGAATCCACTGATTGGTACGCAATCTAAGTATGAGTTATCCAATGGCAATACATATCCTGCTATTGCAATGCCGTGGGGAATGAACTTTTGGACTCCTCAGACAGGAAATATGGGGGATGGTTGGGTATATACCTACACCGCTGATAAAATCAAAGGATTTAAACAGACTCACCAACCAAGCCCATGGAATAATGATTATGGTCAATTTTCCATTATGCCCACTACGGGTGAACCGGTATTTGATCAGGAGAAACGTGCCAGTTGGTTTTCGCATAAGGCAGAAATCGTGAAACCGTATTTTTATAGTGTTTATCTAGCTGACTATGATGTGACGACTGAGCTTACACCTACAGAGCGAGGAGCTGCCTTTCGTTTTACATTCCCTAGGACCGAGCAGGCAAATATTGTTATTGATGCTTTTGATAAAGGATCGTATATAAAAGTAATTCCAGGAGAAAATAAGATTATCGGGTACAATACACGAAATAGTGGTGGAGTGCCAGATAACTTTAAAAACTATTTTGTCATTGTTTTTGACCGTGCTTTTGATTTTAAATCTGCAGTAAAAAGTGGAGCGATAAACAGTAATCTACTTGAACTGGAGGATGATCATGCTGGGGCAATAGTGGGGTTTAAAAACTTAAAACGTGGTGAAGAAGTAATCGCGCGAGTGGCATCCTCTTTTATTAGTTTTGAGCAGGCAGAACTTAATCTTAAGGAAGTAAAAGGAAAAACGTTTGATGAGATTGCAGAGGCAGGGAAAGCAAAATGGAATGAGGTGCTAGGGCGTGTCGAGGTGAAAGATTCAGATGCCGATCGATTAAAGACCTTTTATTCGTGCTTATACCGATCTACGTTATTCCCACGTGACTTTTCAGAAATCGATGCACAGGGAAATCGTATACATTACAGCCCTTATAATGGAAAAGTACTTCCTGGCGAGATGTTTACCGATACGGGATTTTGGGATACATTTAGAAGCTTATTTCCTATGTTAAATTTGCTTTACCCAGAGATGAATGACCGTATGCAAGCAGGATTGGTAAATGCTTACAAAGAAAGCGGGTTTTTACCAGAATGGGCATCTCCAGGCCATCGTGAATCGATGATTGGGAATAACTCTGCAGCTGTTGTTGCTGATGCATTTATTACAGGTAGAAAGGGGTATGATGCGAATTTATTATGGGAGGCGGTACAGCATGGAGCGAACCAATCTCATCCGAAAATATCAGCTACGGGACGTTTTGGTTATAAGGTTTATAATCAATTGGGATATATACCTACAGATCAGAATATCAATCAAAATGTAGCACGAACTTTAGAATATAGTTACAATGATTGGAGTATCTATCAATTTGGAAAAGCGCTGGGTAGACCGGCGTCAGAAATTGAGGTGTATGCAAAGCGAGCTATGAATTATAAACATCTATTTGATGCAGAAACAAAGTTGATGCGGGGTAAAAAATCGGATGGAACTTTTATTACTCCTTTTGCCCCAAGTGCGTGGTCGAAAGAATATACAGAAGGTAATGCTTGGCATTGGAGTTTCTGTGTCTTTCATGATCCACAGGGATTGATAGACCTCATGGGGGGAAAGCAGGCTTTTAACGCGATGCTGGATACTGTATTTGTGATTCCTAGCTACGAAGGGATGAAGAGTAGGAGTATGATCCATGAGATGCGTGAAATGCAAGTCATGAATATGGGACAATATGCACATGGTAATCAACCCATTCAGCATATGCCCTACTTGTATAATTATGCTGCTGAACCCTGGAAATCGCAATATTGGGTTCGTAAAATAATGGATAATCTATATTTACCAACGCCTGATGGTTATTGTGGTGACGAAGATAATGGTCAAACTTCTGCATGGTATGTATTCTCAGCATTGGGTTTCTATCCTGTGGCCCCAGGTTCGGGAGAGTATGTACTGGGATCGCCTCAATTTGAGTCTGTCAAATTGAATCTGCAGAATGGTAATGTGGTGGAGATTGACGCGAAAAACCAATATAAAAATAATGTTTATGTCAATCAGGTGAAAGTAGATGGAAAAATCTATACGAAGAACTTTTTTCGATATAAAGACCTTATGAAAGGTGCGAAAATACAGTTTGATATGTCTGAGAAACCTAATAAAAATAGAGGAATTAAGGATGACGATGCGCCTTACTCATTCAGTAAGATGAAATTGTAATTTTAAGGTCCTATGCTATGAGGGGCCTATGTGATTCAATTTTATGCTGGATTATGTTGGGAAGTTAGTAGACTAGGATGTTATGGCGGCATGAAATTTTCATTTATGTTAGCTATTTAATGGATGATATATGTTTATCAATAAGAGCGTGCGGCAATAGTTATTGTCCACGCTCTTTTGTTAGATTATCAGGGTACCAGCTATTTACTTCCCCTGTCCTCAATTACTAAAGATACCTACTATTTTTATCAACGTAATTGTATTGTGTATCTAAGTAAATTTATCTAAGTTTATCCTGGACTGTGGGAAAACCCTAAAGAATGATGAAACGCTTACCTATTCTATTTTTATTCTATTTTTTTATTTTAAGTGTGTCTGCTCAAGATTTGAGTGACAGTACGAGTGTATATAAAAAACTCGATTATGTCATGGAAAATCAAGGGCTCTATATTAAGAAAAGAGAAAATGATATCGCGAGGCTAAAGCAGGAGGCATTAACACTTCAAAATGATAAGCGTGCTTATCTAGAGAAGAGTTACGAAATATTCAATAGTTATAAAAAGTTTCAGTCAGATTCGGCACTACATTATATCATGCTTTGTAAGCAGTTGGCATTGCATGCTCCAGACTCTGTAGTTGTTTCGATTGACTTGGATATGGCGTGGATCTTTTCGACAATAGGTCGTTATATTGAAGCTGAAGACATATTGAAGCAATTGAATCCCGATAAACTATCTAAGACCATACTGCCAAAGTACTATGATAGTTATAGTGCTTTCTACAGCCACTATGGCCAAAGTAACAACCGTGCAGCATATTATCAAGCGAGTGAGCGTTACCGAGATTCTTTATTGATGGTGCTTGACCCCAAATCTGCACTTTATAAAAGTACCATTGCAATTAAGACCTTGTTTCAGGGACAGCGCAAAAAGGCGAAAGGCTTATTCGAAGCGATGTGGATGGAGCATCAGGATAATTCCGAACAAAGGGCGTTCATTGCATATTTCATAGGTTTAATTTATAAGCAGGAAAAGAATATTACATATCAACGGTATTATTTTGCACTTTCAGCAATAGCTGATATTGAGATTGCGAATCGAGATAATGCATCCTTGCAAGATCTGGCATTGACATATTATGAACTGAGAGCGTTTGATCATGCCTTTAAATTTATAGAAAAGGCAATTGATGACGCTATGGAATGTAATGTTCGTTATCGTATTGTAGAAGGAACTTCTTTTTATCCAATTATTAACGCTGCGTATCAAAAAAAGATCAATACCCAAAATAAACAATTGCAAATGATGTTGGTAATTATCAGTTTCTTATCACTGATCTTAATCATGGGATTGGTTATTATTTTCAGACAGGTACAACGGTTGCGCAAAATCCGGGAGGAGCTTTCCGCAACAAATACTAATCTAAGGCAGCTGAATGATGATATCAACGATAAGAATACACAATTAGCAGAGTCCAATCATATAAAGGAAGAGTACATTGCTCAATTTTTTGACCTTTGTTCCAATTATATTGACAAGATGGAAGAAATTCGGAAAGCTCTTCTTAAGAAAGCAAGCAGTCAACAATGGGATGCCATCAGAGATCAATTGAAATCGACCCAGATGGTAGAACGTGAAGTGCAACAATTATATGTTAATTTTGATCGTATTTTTTTAAACCTTTACCCAAATTTTGTTTCAGATTTTAATAATTTGATAACTCCAGATGAACAAATTTTACCCAAAAAAGGTGAGCTGTTGAATACCGAACTTCGTATTTTTGCACTGATTCGATTAGGAATTTCGGATAGTGTGAAGATTGCGAGTTTCTTGCGGTACTCCCTACGGACGGTCTATAATTACCGAACCAAAGTACGGAATAAAGCCATCGGAAATCGAGAGGATTTTGAAGATCGCGTGCGTCAAATTGCTGTTATTGATCGATAATAGTTGTTGATTCGGTACTTTTTAGACCTGATATATATCATTAATTACCTGTAAATTAGTTGTTTGCGTTTAATTTGTGGTACTTTTTAGTTTTCCCCCCTTTTATTCTATGTGGGCTTCCAGTAGCTTTGTTTCAGTAAGGGAGCGGGGGAACTCCTATACTATTTTGAGTAGTTCTCAAACTAAATTATAAAAACCATTTTATAAATACTTATGATTTTCTTTACTAAGAAAGCAATTCCTTTTATTTGGATATTTTTTTTCTTGGCGATGATCGGTTCGACATTCGCTCAAGAGAAAATACAGGTTAATGGGCGCGTACTGAACGCTCAAGATCAGAAGCCAATTGGAGGAGTCACAATTGTTCAAAAAGGAACAACTAATGGCGTATCATCTCAGGAGGATGGACGTTTTCAAATATCGGTTCCAACAGGCAGTACACTGTTACTGTCTTATGTTGGTTATGATAGAAAAGAAGTACCGGTTGTGCAAAATAACTTAACGGTTCTTTTAGACGCTTCAGAAAATGTATTGGATGATGTTGTGGTGATCGGTTATGGCACTGTTAAGCGGAAAGATGTAACTACTGCAATCTCATCGGTATCCACTAAAGATTTAGAAAAAAGACCTATTGTCAATGTTGGTCAGGCAATTCAAGGTAAAGCTGCAGGTGTTGCGGTCATTCAACCGAATGGTGCTCCCGGTGCTGAAATGAATATCCGTGTGCGAGGAACAACCTCTTTTAATGGTAGCAATGATCCATTGTATGTCGTAGATGGAGTACCAGTAGACAATATTAAATTTTTATCGCCCAATGATGTAGCCGATATCCAAATTTTAAAAGATGCATCTTCTGCTGCAATTTATGGTTCTAGAGCTGCTAATGGAGTAGTCTTGATAACAACAAAAACGGGAAAAGTAGGAGAAGGGAAAATTACATTTGGAGCACAATTAACCTCCAATTTCGTAAACAATACGATAGATGTACTCAATACCGAACAATATCGTGAACTCCAAAATGAAATTGGGATGATAAGTTTGCCTGTCGGCTTGACAGATCAAACAGATTGGTTTAAGGAGACCTATAAAACGGGTATCCAACAAAATTATCAATTAACCATTTCCGATGGAACCGAAAAGTTAAGGTATTATTTATCGGGAGGCTACACAGATGATAAAGGGACATTAAAAGGCTCGTTTTTTAAACGGTATAATTTTAAGGCCAATATTGATAATCAGGTTCGAAAATGGTTAAAGGTGAATGCCAATATAACCTATTCGGATTATAATGATAACGGCATTACTGCTGGTTTAGGGTCCAATAGAGGAGGGGTAGTGACTTCAGTGATTACTACGCCAACATATGCGCCAATATGGGACAGTACCTTTCCTGATCGTTACTATAATAACTTCTACGGAATAAGTAATATTACTAGTCCTATTGAAAATCTGGCACGAACAAAGTATAATAATAATCGTGAAAATAGAATATTGGCATCAGGTAGTGCTTTGATTACTTTTATGCCCGATCTGAATTTTAAATCTTCTTTTACCTTGGATAGAAGAAATGGCCTGGCAACTACATTTTTAGACCCATTGACAACGACTTGGGGACGAAATCAATATGGAGAAGCGTCGGATAATCGAAATATGAACACGGTGTTGACTTGGGATAATGTACTTACTTATAATAAAAGTTTTGGTAAACATACACTTGAAGCGATGGCAGGTTCCTCTTGGACGGATTCTAAATATTCCAATAGCTATATCAATGGTTCTCATTATGCAAACGGTCTAATACAAACGTTGAACGCTGCTAATATGATTGCTTGGAATGGTACAGGCTCTGGTGCATCCAACTGGGGGATTATGTCCTATTTCGCACGTGCTATGTACAATTATGATGGTAAATATCTTTTGACTGCAAATATGCGCGGAGATGGCTCTTCGAAATTAAATCCAAATGATCGTTGGGGTTATTTTCCCTCAATCTCTGCAGCATGGAGGCTTTCCGCTGAAGATTTCATGAAAGATGTCGACTGGGTCAATGATCTTAAAATAAGAGGAGGATGGGGACAAACAGGTAACCAATCGGGCCTTGGAGATTACTCTTATCTAGCCTTTAATGGTATCGGAAGAATAGAATGGTTTAAAGTTGGACAGGAAAACGCTGTGCCAAATATTACTCAAGCTAATACATTGCGAACAAGAGATTTAACTTGGGAAACTACAACGCAATCAAATATAGGGGTCGATGTTGCGACTTTTCAAAATAGGTTGACATTAACGTTGGACTATTATTATAAAAAAACCACTAATATGTTGATGGAGGTTTCTTTACCTGCGGGTTCAGCAGCAGCTAGTGTAATTAAGCGGAATGAGGGAGAAATGACAAATAAGGGCCTTGAGATTGCACTTGGTTCAAAAAATCTTATTGGACAATTCACGTGGAACACCGATTTTAATATTTCATTTAATAAGAATCGCCTTGATAAGTTAGTGCTGAAAAAAATATATAACGATGCCATGACCAATGATAACGTACACGATTATGCGGTTAGAAATGAACCTGGACGTGCCTTGGGTGGATTCTTTGGTTATATCAGTGACGGCGTCAATCCGGAGACAGGGGAGCTAATCTATCGTGATTTGAATGGTGATGATAAAATTTCATCATCTGATCGTACCTACATTGGAGATCCAAATCCCAAATTCACTTATGGGATGACCAATAGCTTTTCATGGAAAAATTTCGATTTAAGTATTTTCATCCAGGGAACCTATGGAAATGATGTCTTTAATGCGAGCCGTATGGAAACTGAAGGTATGTATGATGGTCGCAATCAGACCTCCGTTGTATTAGATCGTTGGAGAGTCCCTGGTCAGATAACCGACGTACCTAAAGCTGGATTTGATATGAAAAACTCTACTTATTTTATTGAAGATGGTAGTTATTTGAGATTGAAAAATATCTCACTCGGTTATGCTATTGCTCCTGAAAGGTTAAAACGTATTGGGATACAAAAAATACAACCATACTTATCTGCTAGTAATCTGCTGACATGGACGAAATATTCGGGTATGGATCCTGAGGTCAATCAGTATGGAAACTCTGGCCGGATACAGGGCATAGATTGGGGAACTTATCCACAAAGTAGATCGTTTGTAATTGGGGTAAATGTAGAATTTTAATTGAATTGTGATGAATAATATATATAGAAATCCACTCATATTCTTATTGTCAATAGGAATATTAGTCTCTTCATGTTCTTTAAATCGTGACCCGCTTGATGGTTATTCGGATGAATCGCAAGGTAAAACCGAAACAGGATCTCAGATTGTTTTTAAGAATAAGAGTGAAGTTGATAACTTCTTAACGGGTATTTATCAACAAATGCGTGATCGACAAGAACATTGGTATATGGACTTGTTGCTCATCTCCGAGTCGCATGCAGATAACGCCTATGCAGGAACAACGGGGGCAGAGGTATTGCCTTTTGAAAATAACTCGATTGAGGGCTCAAATTCAGTTATAGATCGTGATTGGGCTAGATATTTAGAGGATATCGCTCGAGCCAATCGATTGATCATCAATATTGATAGTGTGGCGGATAAGTCGGTCAGTGATTCGCAGATCAAGTCGTATAAGGCACAAGCTAAAATATTCCGAGCTTTGGCGATGTTTGATATGGTTCGTCTTTTTGGATCTATTCCTGTCATCACGACGCAGGCTGGTGATATTACATCAGAAAATATTGAAGAGGTTTATCCACAGTATTTTCCTTTTCAAAATACAGAGGAGGAAGCATATCTGCAGATCGAAAAGGATTTATTGGAAGCATTGGTAGATGCTCCTAGTAATTCAGTCTCCGATAAAACGAGATTTACAAAGTCAGTTGCCAAGGCGATGTTAGCGAAAATATATGCTGAAAAACCGATTCGTGACTATGCTAAAGTTATCCAGTATGTTGATGCTCTTGCTGCTGACGGGTTTGATCTTAATACTAATTATTCGGACCTATATGCGCTTAACGCCGCAAATTCAGATCTGGAACAGCGTAATACAAAAGAGTCAATCTTAGAGGCGCAATTTATGCCAGGATCAGGTAATTGGGCCACTTGGATGTTTGGTCGTGACCTATCCAATTATGATAATAGTTTTACCTGGGCCAAATGGGTGACTCCCTCGCGTGACCTAATACAAACGTATCAAAATGAAGGTGATCAAATCCGAATGGATCAGTCCATCGTCTACTATGTGGCTACTTGGAGTAATTACTATCCCGCATCTCATTACCCATTTATGTTTAAGCTGCGCTCAGGAATGAGCAGTATTGTTAAGCTGCGCTATGCCGATCTATTATTGTTGAAAGCAGAGGCGCTGATTATGCAAGCAAGTCCCAATTTAATGGAAGCGGCAAGCATTATCGATCGTGTACGTAATCGCGTAAAACTTCCTGCACTGGACAATGCCACTCGTGCAAGCAAGGAACGCATGTTGGATGCTTTGTTAAAAGAACGTCGGTTGGAACTGGCTTTCGAAGGCCAACGTTGGTTTGATCTAGTACGATTGGATAAAGTTGAATCTGTTATGAATGCTGTATTTGCAAAAGATAAAGGGCGCAAAGCACAGGTTTACCCTTTTAATCAATATTCTTATAGATTACCAGTGCCGCAAGCTAAAATTGACGAGAATCCCAACTTAGTGCAAAATCTAGGATATTAATTTGAAACTTTATGAAACTTATATATAACAGTACTATGATATATTCACTCTTGTTGTCTTGTTTAATCACCACAACATCATGTAACCACGATAGCTATACTCCTTCTTCAAATGAATCGATAAAAGATAAGGGGGATGTGACGATTTATACAACCACAAATACCCGTTCTCAGGATTTTAATAAAGGCTTTGTGGATTTCAGTACAAAGTTTAACATGTCTCCCAATACCATAACGATAGATCCGAAACAGAAATTCCAGACAATGGATGGTTTTGGTGCTGCGGTAACGGGATCTACTTGCTATAATCTGATGAAGATGAAACAAGAAGATCGTACAAAATTCTTGACAGAAACTTTCTCTGATCAAAATGGTATGGGTATGAACTATATACGAATTGCCATTGGTTGTTCGGATTTTTCATTAAGTGAGTATACCTGTTGGGATACGGAAGGTAAAGAAAATTTTGCTTTACAATCGGAAGAAAAGCAGTACATCCTACCAGTGCTAAAAGAAATATTAGCCATCAATCCATCGATTAAGATCATGGGATCTCCATGGACACCACCTAAATGGATGAAAGTAAATAATTTGACCGATCTAAAACCTTTTGACTCATGGACTAGTGGCCAGTTGAATCCTAAGTATTATCAAGATTATGGTTGGTATTTTGTACAATGGCTACAGGCAATGAAAAAGGAAGGAATCAATATTTCTTCCATAACGGTTCAAAATGAACCCTTAAATAGGGGGAATTCAGCTTCTTTATATATGACATGGGAAGAGCAACAAGCTTTTATCAAACAAGCATTGGGACCGCAATTGAAAGCATCTGATTTAAACACAAAGATTTATGCATTTGATCATAATTACAATTATGATAACATCGCTGATCAAAATGATTATCCTGTAAAAATCTATAATGATGCTGCCGCAGCAGCTTTTATAACTGGAGCAGCATTTCACAATTATGGTGGAGATAAAGCCGAATTGTTGGATATTCATAGTCAACGTCCTGATAAGGAACTTGTTTTTACAGAAACATCCATCGGTGAATGGAATGACGGTCGTAATCTCGAAAAAAGATTAATGGAAGATATGCGCGAGGTAGCGCTTGGGACGGTTAATAACTGGAGTAAAGCGGTTATTGTATGGAACTTAATGTTAGATACAGATAAAGGACCAAATCGCGATGGAGGCTGCCAGACTTGTTATGGTGCTGTGGATGTCAGTACATCTAATTTTAAATCCATCACACGTAATTCACATTACTACATTGTTGGTCATCTTTCATCGGTAGTGAAATCGGGGGCAGTACGTATTGGAGCAAGTGGTTATACCGCAGAGGGATTGGTCTACACCGCTTTCCAAAATCAGGATGGCTCTTATGCAATCGTGCTGCTGAATGATGCTGATGAGAATAGAAATATTACGATTAACGATGCCAAGAATCACTTTAGCTATGAAGTACCTGCTAAATCTGTGGTTTCTTATCGATGGGCCAATTAACACTAGAATTATGAAAAGACTTATTTTAAATATTCTCCTTGGTGCTGCAGCCATTTCGGTATTGTATTCTTGTAAAAAGGATGAGAAATATTCCTATCAAGTCGGTCATCCGCAGCTCGAAGTGAAGTCAGCTGTTTCATCAGCTCACTTTGGAGACAGTTTATCCTTTCAGCTTCACGCTACAGATCAAGAAATCGCTTTATCTACTGTAAAAGTCCAATTGTTCTATACAGATGACCAGGTTTCTGAAACGGTCATCCGTACAAAAAATAATGGGGATTATAGTGGAAAAATATTCATTCCATTTTATAAAAATATCCCAAATGGGAAAGCGACATTAAAATTTATCCTACAGAATATCAGTCAAAAAGTGACTGAACAATCTTTTGAGATTGATTTGAGTAGACCTGATTTTCCTTATTTGGATTTGGTGACAGAATCAAGATCTTACCGTATGGAAAAAATCGGTCCAAATGAATATGCTGCGACAGAAAACTTTCCAAATGCCGTAAAGGCATATATTCAAACACCAAAGGTAGGCACGGAAGGTAATGTTATAAATTTTGGATGGGTTAATAATAGCGTAGATGAAGGTTCTACTGCAGAAATACCTTTTACAAATTTAACTTCTGGAGTCTATAGTATACAATTCAATACCCTTACGTATGCAGCTGCGCCATTTATCAATATCTATATGAATGGAATTTTATTCAGTCGTGTGGACGATGAGTACTTCAAAGGAGAATTGGAGTTGAAAAATGGGACAGCTGTTGAGATAGATGGGATCGAAGATTTAACGGACTGGTGGATCGATTCAGATTACTTCACTAAAAAAGCTGATGGAGCGATGAGTTTCAATGGTATAAATGGTAAGTATCGGGTGACAGCAGATTTTAAATTAAAATACTTCATTGTAGAAGCAATGGATGGCAATAATTTAGCAAAACTGAAGGATGATGGTACAGGGGCTATTTGGATCATTGGCGATGGAGTTGGCAAACCAAACGTGACAAACAATCAGGTAGGTTGGAATCCAGGTAAGGCTTTATGTATGCTGCCTATCGGAGGTCAGAAATATCAAATAACGGTCAAAGCGGGAGAGTCAATCCATACCGATAATATCAATTTTAAATTTTTTCATCAAAAAGATTGGGGAGGTGAGTTCGGCGCTGAAAATATCAGTACGGATAGTGATTTATTTTTTATAGGTAATGGGTCAAATGGCCGTGATAATGGTAATCTTGGGATTGTTGTAGGAAAAACACTTACGTTAAATGATACGTATATCTTGACCGTAGATTTAAGTCAAGGAAATAGTAAAGCAATTTTAAAGGTCGTAAAAAAATAGACCTAACAATATGACAATATATAGAAGCCTTTACTCGAGAATCGAGTAAAGGCTTTTTTGATGATAAGGGAGTGATATCAAAAAAGTTATGCTATAAATCGTGATTTATTCTTAGCATTTTTTTTTAAATTTTAGTGTGTATCACACTTTTCTGTAATTTTAATCGATTAAATTATCCCCCAAATGTGAATATTTTTACACGTTATCTTTTTACGTAATATATGCTAAATAGCAGTTAATTCCATTTTTTTCTCAAAAAGTGATTGTATAACTGCTGTTTTAAAGTAGATAAACCAGTTTAGCATTTGAAAAATTATAAAAAAAAATGATCGATAATATTTTTTTTTATATATATTTACATATACTATTTTTTAAAGTAGTATAAACCAATTGTATAACTAACAACCAAATAACAGTTTTTGAAGATTTTGAGAAGGTCTTTCCTTGTTGCAATCTGCTAAAACGTTTTATAAACTAATATATTAATTATGAAAATTCAAGTATTTAATTCGGTGTAGGCTACATTTTCTTTATTTTTTGAAAGATTAATTAATATTATGTTATATTATTTTTAATATGACGAAATATTCTTTCGGAATTATTGTGACCATATACCATTGAAGTATCAATTACCTAAATTAACTAACATCAATATGTACATGATTTTAAGAAAGGATTTGAAGAAAATCATTTTTTTAGGATGGAATTGCATTTTTGGCTGCCTACATGTTGTAGCTCAAAATCAAGAAAATCAGCAAGTTGTGGACTCTTTGGGGGCGAGTTTGGCAGAAGTAAAGCTAGATTCAGTGTTTGGCATCCCAAGGTCAGAAATAAACGCTGTAAGCATATCTTCCGTATCCACATTACCGTTAACCTCATTGCAGCAATTCCTGAAGGCTAACAATACAGGATTGTTCATTAATGAATCTTCTGGCGAGCCAGGAACCAAGCAACCGATGTTCTTCCGAGGAATTTCAAGACCATTGTTGTCCGAGTCTGATGTGTTTCAAAATCAGCCTCTTGTCGTTATAGATGGGGTACCCATGATTGGTGAACATCCTTTTGCTTATGCCGTCCAGTCCTATGATCTCGAAAGGATCGGTCCTGCGACAAATTTATTGACCAATATCAATATTGATTTAATTGAGTCTATAGAAGTACTGAAAGATGTGGCCGCTACAGCACTCTATGGTCCTAATGCTGCGCATGGAGTGATTGTTGTCAAAACGAAAGCGTATAAGGCGGATAAAACGAATAGAATTGCGGTGAATATGTATACCGGTTTTGCACAAAAACCACAGGTAACAACTATTAATGGTGATTTTGAAAATAAATTCAGACAGCAATTTTATGATTTATATAGCTCCAATGGTCAGTATGATGAAGGTGATTCTTATCCTTTGTATCTAAGCGATTCGTTGAACACAAATTATTTTGGTAAATCTGATTGGACAGATTCTTATTATAATAATGCGCTTTTACATAATATCAATACGAATCTTTCTGGAGGTGGTCCACGTGCTAATTTTCAATTTATGGCGGGTTCATCCCAAGATAAAGGGGTTGCCGATCACACAAAACTGAATAAGTATTATGCCTTATTTGGATTGAATATGAAACCATTAAAATGGATGACATTCACTACGCAAGCTAATATTAACCGTACAGACCGTAATCGAAACCGTAACCTTAGGGATCGATTTGCTCAAATGGCTTATTTTCCAGATTTATCGGCGCCATTGGCACCTAATAAATTAATCTATGATGATTATTTATCCTTATATAACAAAGGATTTGATAATAATAAAATAAATCTTGCTCAAGCCTTTGCTAATTTGCAATTAGACTTTGGAAATCTTCATTTTTTATCAACAGGAATGGTTGATTATAATGAAGGGTATCGAGATCAATTTTTTCACAGTAAATTGATGGAAAACAATAGTTTTGCTTCAAATTATAATGGATTTAATCAACGTGCTTTATTTGAAAATAAGATTTATTACGATTGGAAAATAAATGAAAAAAACAATTTAAACCTCCTAGTCGGAAATACGTTACAGTGGGATACCTATCGCTATAATTACGCTTATGCTTATAAAGGAGTTAATGATTTTATTAAAGTAAATCTATTGGAAGATGATTCAAATCTTGAAAATTATTTGAATCCCATAGCTTTTCCGAGGGAATTGGTGTTCAAGTTTATCGATCGTACGCGGCATAATATGGTGTCATTTTATGGAAAGGCGACTTACGACTATGATCAAAAACTGGAGACCTCTTTAGTGTTGCGAACAGATGGCTCTTCAAATGCGCAACCAGATTCTCGCTGGTTATTTACACCTTCATTGTCTTCGAAATGGAATCTGAAAAACAGCTATTTCCAATCTAGTGATCGCGTGAAAAATATGGCTGCTCGCCTGAGTCTAGGAAGAATAGGATTGCCAAATACCTTTGATGATGTTGCCCAAGGGCCAAATTATGTTTCTCAAATAGGGTATACGGGTAATCAAATAGTGGCTGGGTATAATGGTATGGCGGCACTAGTACGACCATATGAATCAGGCTGGGTCGGGTATAATCTGCCTTGGGCATATACCGATCAAGGTAATCTAGGTTTTGATTTTGCAACCTACAAGAATAATTTTTTTGTTTCGGTGGATTTTTATTTGAAACAAACGAAAAATCAGATGATAGGGATTCCCGCTTTTAGTGAATATGGCTATAAGTCGAACAATCAACCCGGAATGGATGTTCAAAATGCAGGGATTGATTTCACAATAGGTATAGATCCTGTGAAACGCGATATTTTTACCTGGTCGACAGTACTTAATATTTCGCACAATCAAAATAAGTTAAAAGCTCTGCCGAATGGATTGGATCAATTAATTCTTGGAAATAGCTTGCTCCAAGTCGGTAAGCCACTCGATCAATACTGGTTGCTGAACAATGAAGGTTTATATCAGTCAGATGCTGAAGTACCCTTAGGTATGACTTACAATGGTATTGCTATGAAAGCAGGTGACCCGATGTGGAAAGATCAGAATGGAGATAATCGCATCGATGATATGGACCGTACACTTCAAGGACATAAACTACCCACTGTTTTTGGAAATTTAAGCAATCGATTGATTTATGGAAATTGGGACCTCAATTTTAATCTTTATTTTAATCTTGGTAGAAAAGTCATCAATCAAGAGATGGCCAATCGATTTGATTTTATTAATAATGAGGGCAGTCGAAACTTGGATGCAATCAAAGAGATTACTTTTTGGGAAAAAAGAGGAGACTACAGTAAATATCCTTTGTATAACCCATGGAGCACAGTCATGCCTTACCAACTTGATCAGGATTTATTTTTGGAGAACGCTTCTTTTATTAAACTTCGCTCCGTAACACTGGGCTATAATTTCACCGAATTGTTGAATGGAAATAAGGATAAGATAAAAAATGTATATGCTTACGTTTCGGCTAATAACCTGTTGACCCTGACGTCGTACTCTGGAGTTGATCCTGAAATCATTGATTATACAGGCTATGATAATGGAGCGACAATGCGAATCCCTCGCATGTATACGCTGGGTGTAAAATTTGACTTCTAAGATTATAAAATATGAAAAGATACCTTAGTTTTTATTGCTTCTTGTTGACCTTCTTGCTGCTTTTTTCGGGCTGTAAGAAAATGCTTGATGTAGATTCCACGCGATCAGTTAAAGAAGAGAATATGTGGAATTCGCTCGAAGATACTAGAGCCGCACTAATAGGCGTATATGGCTTAACAAAAGCTGCATTGAATGATCATAATGCCTATTGGCTTTATGGTGAGGTCCGGTCTGGAGATTATGAAAGTCCAAATCGACAAGATCTGAAAGCCATCATGAATCATGATCTTAAGGCTAATTATGAGTCGTTAAATGCTTTGTCTAATTGGAGAAGATGGTTTGCCATTGTCAATGCAGCTAACTTGTTTTTAGAGCGTGCTCCTGACGTAAGAGAAAAAGATAAACGCTATACCGAAAATAATTTGGTTGTAGACATTGCACAAATTAGATTCTTGAGAGCTTATGCTTACTATAATATGGTTTTAATATGGGGAGATGTTCCTTTGATAACTTCATCGCATGATGGTAGCTTCGAAAATCAAGAAAAAGAAGATAAGTTGAAATTATATGCTTGGATAGAAAAAGAAATGTTTGAAGCAGCTCAAGATTTACCTTACTCCTACAGTACAGGAGATGAGCAACAGATCGGAAATTACTACAATGAAGGATCGGGTCGTTGGCAAGGGGCTTTAGCGAGAAAACTATCGGCTTATGCTTTGTTGACCCATCTTGCAGCATGGCAGGGAAATTATGCCGATGCTGCAGCGTATTCTCAATTTGTCATGACGAATTATAATAAAGCTGGATCATTCTATATATCAACATCTGCGTTGACAGATGGAAATGGATTTTTCTTTGAGAAAAGACCTGAACATATCTTTGGTTTCAGTTATATATGGTCTCATGTGGAAGCATCCTTTACCGGGCATATTGAAGAATTGACATTAGCAGCACCTGTTGTGAATAAAACGACGCCAGATCTGTATATGACAAAAGAAAATATCTTAAAAACTTTTATAGAAAAAAAAGATCAACGATTCAGTATTGATACTTTGGGTAATCCAAATACAGAGGTGTATTTCCGAAACTTTAATGGTAAATATCCCATTTTCAGTAAAATCAAATGTATTCAAGGAGGAAGCTCTGACCCGAGTTTTAGAATATTTACCAGCGCGACAGTCTTGACTCGGTTGGAAGATATCGCTTTGTTGCGCGCAGAAGCATTGGCAGTTTTAGGAGAAACGAACAATGCGATCGATCTATTAAATGAAATTAGAAGCCGCCGGGGATTGAAAAATTATAGCGAAACAGCAAATGGTGATTTAGTTGATGCCATCTTCCTAGAACGTAAAAGGGAGCTGATGGGAGAAGGTCACCGTTGGTATGATATGATTCGTCGTGAAAAAATTAAACACGACAATCCAAAGCTAGCTCAACTCATTGAAAATGATGGTATATATTGGCCTATAGCCAAAGATGTGCTGGATCAGAATAAACTTATTACACAGAATGCTTACTGGAAATAAAAGAACTAACGTATGAAAAATAACAAATTGGAATATTGGTTTTTAATTTTGATTTCAGGAATCTTCTTTTTTTCCTGCTCAAAGGATAAGGGCTATTATGCTAAAACTCCAAATGAACCGATCTATAAGGGTAATATGTATGATTATCTTAAAAGCAAACCTGGAGTTTATGATTCGTTGATAAAAGTAATCGATCGTATAGAATTACAAGGGCTAATGCGCGATAGTTCTGTTACACTATTTGCATTGACCAATGCGAATTTTCAGATGGCGTTACAAAACTTAAACAACACGTTAAGTTTATCTGATAAATCGCCACAATACCTAAATTCAGTCAAATTAACAGTGCTGGACTCCTTATTGTGCCAATATATCTTGCGCGGTAGTATACCGAGTGATTCGATTACAAATCAAGATGGTAAAGAAGCATACGGTGTGCGCTATGGATACCCTATGCATATTGATTTAGCTAAACAAACCTCTTCAGGTTTTATTGATGGAGGACCGATGACAATGAATTTTTCGGATACGCGTAAATCTGTTTTTAAAAGAAATTGGATAACGACTGAAACAAGCTCCCTCAATGTAAAAACCGATAATGGTATTGTGCACGTACTTGCTGCAGATCATGTATTTGGTTTTAATAAGTTCGTTAGCCAAGTGATTTATGTACCACCACCAGAAAACTTATTTAAAACCATTGGCGGAACACCTAACGCATCCAAAGAAACAAGCGGTGGACCAAATGCGGTGGAAGCTTCTAAACATGTATTTGATGGCGACCCAGAAACTAAATTCTTCTTATCAAGTCCTGGACAGTTTTATATTGAATGGGAGTTCCCTGAGTTAGTGGCAGCAAATAGCTATACGTTGACCTCCGCCAATGATCTTGCAGATCGTGATCCTACGGATTGGACGTTGCAGGGGTGGAATGAAGAGTCTGAGAAATGGGATTTATTGGACAAACTGAGTGATCAAGAGTTTGAAGAAAGATTTCAGTTGAAAGTATTCTCATTCAAAAATACGAAAGGATATAAAACATATCGTTTGAATATCGCACGTATGTATGGTGGAAATGATTTTCAATTGGCTGACTGGACTATGAATAGAAGCAAGTAAGCTTTATAAACGATAAAATATATGAAAAGAATTAATGCCCATAAAATCATAAAGGGGCCAACTTGTCTAGCGGTAATATTTTTGCTCTGTTTTGCTGCAACAAGTTGTAAAAAACTATATAATTTACCGGAGGAAAAGGAGTTTTTGAGTCCTAATATTAATTATGAAACAAAGTCCTTTTATCCAGTATTGGGTAGAACAACACGTTTTGGCTCGATTAACAATGACCATTCGACAACTCCTTTGCATTTTGAAATCGTTAATCCAAGGTATGGTGATGGGAAACCATATACGGATCTTTTTCAAGTGAAACCTACTTTTATTTGGAAAGCATTGTATGATGGAAAGGAAAGATCTCTTGAAGAAATAGAGGCTAAACGTGAATTGGTGATGAAACCTTTGATGGAAGTCGATTCTACTGGTCTATTTGTTTTATGGAATACGTCAACAGATGATCTGGTCACACCTCGCTCAGCAGATAGTATTGATTTGGTTCAAGATATCCGATATTTTGATGTAAAGATTTCCAATACTGGAGGAAATACCATCATTAAGGATTTTCAAATTATTCCGTGGCGGGTTCGCGATTACGAACCTTCAACCGATATAAATCCTTACAATGGCCTTGAGGCCCCAGATCCAAGTGACCCTAAAAATCCTAAGAAAAGAGATTATATCAGGCCCTCTTTTATGGATAATATCGTAGGAGCAGGTTCTGATGAACAGTTGAAGACAGATGATGTGAATAAAGACCTAGTGGTTTATATCAGACGTTTTGAAGGTGGGAATGGGCATAATTTACGCTTTGTTTTTTTGGATAAAGATAATAAACCCATTAACCCCGATAATTTTAATGAAACAAAATGGGATGAATTAGTACATGGATTTAATCGTGTCAGAACGAGCGAGTATGTGCAATATGACGTAGCATATCCGATCCCGTTGACAAATTATCCCACTCCTTATACAAGTTCTGATAATGCTAAGGTTGAATTTGGTTATTCTAGAATAGGCTTTGGTGGGTTTTTGTCGACTTCAAGATTTGGGTTAAACTTTAAAATTTTAACCCAAGGAGATTGGGAAGTGGTTTTCCACTTCAAGAGAGAGAATCCAAAATTTGATAACGAATAAATGAATATTGTTATGCGTTTAGAACGACTTTATAAATTAATACCATTTTTGATCTGTATGTTGCTGACGATTCAATTGTTTGCACAAACAGTAACAATAGATGGAAAGGTGGTGGATACCAGTGGTAAGCCAATAGCCGGTGTGACCATTAGGTACGGGCAAAAAGTGACTTCCTCGAATGCGAGTGGTATCTTTAGTTTGACTGCCGCAACAGGAACCAATATTTCCTTTAGGATGATGGGATATGATAATGTGACAGTAACTATCCGTAATGATAAGAATTTGACTGTTAAACTAAAAGACCTTAACAATCAAATGGATGAGGTTGTTGTACGTGGTTATGTTGCTAGAGCACGTGAAACTGCAACTGGTGCATCCACAAAGATTAGTGGTAAAGATATTCAAGATGTACCGGCGGCAAATGTCGAGAGTTTATTGCAAGGTAAAGTACCGGGCTTAAATATCCAAGTCAATACTGGTGCGCCTGGTTTTAGGGGGTCAACACAGATCAGGGGTTTATCTACCTTAAGTGTATCCGGGTCTGGAGACCAATCTTTTCTGTCGCCAACTTCACCGTTATATGTCATTGATGGAGTACCGATGGATGCAGATCGTGCGAGCGAACTGGGACTTTCGCAACAAGGGCCAGGAATCAGTCCGCTATCCTTGATCCCACCAGAGGATGTTGAAAGTATAGAGGTATTGAAAGATGCGCAAGCGACCTCTTTATATGGGTCTTTGGCAGCCTATGGAGTCATCATTATAACGACTAAAAGAGGGAATTCGGAAGTTCCACGGGTCCGTTATACTGGAAACTTCTTTTTAAAGACACCTCCAAAATTAAGAGAAACCTTAGGAGGTAACTTAGAACGTAGACTTAAATTGCAGCAAATCTATGGAAATGCGATGAGTCAATTCGACATCGATCGTATATCGGAAACTTATTTTTTGTCTGACAGTTTAAATGCTTATTATAACAATTCTACCAATTGGCAAGATCTTTATTATGCTACCACCTATAATCAGACGCATAACGTTGCCATTGATGGCGGGAATCAAAAACTCAACTATAAAGCCAATTTAAATTATTACAATGAGAATGGAATTATTAAGAATACAGGATTTGATCGTTATTTGGCCAACATGCGTTTTGAATATCATCCAAACGACCGATTCAAATTTATTGCTCAAATAAACGGTTCCTTAGGTACTAAAAGTAAAGGTGATGGACTTGGTATTTTGCAAACCGGTGTAGCGGATGGGGGGATGACTTCGACCTTATTACCAGGACCTTCTTTTTACCTCGCGTCTTCCAGTTTCAATTCAGCCTTAAACACGCGGAATAGTAATTCATCAAAATCTATTAAGCCATTTATTGAGGCCTCTTATGAGTTTCTTGCTGGACTAAGAGCGACCACTAGTTTTAGCTACGAGTCAACTGCTGATAATGAGGATACATTTACGCCTGCAGCTGCTAATAATCAATTTGCACAGGTATATTCTTTCAATGGTCAATATAATAGCTTGTACAATCGGAATTCGATTACCTATAGTCATTCATTTAAAGAAAAACATAATATTTTCTTCAACTTATTTAATGAGATACGGACGTTAGAAAAACAATCTGGTGCCACTAAACAGGCTAGGACTCCCAATGATCAGTTTGAAGGACCACTAGGTTTTGATGGATATTTCTCTAGAGGTGGTGGTATATTAAGACGCGGTTTTGGTAGAGAAAAAGCGATATCTTTTGCCCTATCAGGATCTTATGATTACATGAAAAAGTATGTAATCGATTTATCCTACCGGATGGATGGTTCCTCGCAAAATGGATTTGGCAATTTATTTACAAAAAATCCTGCAGTGGGTTTGCGTTGGAATGCCTTTCATGAAGAGTTTATTAAGGATATCGATTGGATCAACCTCTTGTCGATTAGGACGAGTTGGGGGATTAATGTCATGCCCAATAGTACGTTGGAACGGGTGTATGGAAAATATGATATCACAGGTCGCTATAATGACCAAATCGGAATTGGAATTAATTACGAACAAATTCCCAATCCCAACTTAAAGCCAACGACAACCTCACAGTATAATGTAGGATTGGATTTAGGCTTTTTCAAAAATAAACTTGAAGTGACATATGATACCTACTACAAAAAAGTGGACAACCTGCTGTTTGAAGAGAAACTCTCTTCTTCGCTGGGATTTGATAAAATAAATAGTAATACAGCTGCAATTGCCAATTATGGTCATGAACTATCTGTGATGATTAGACCCCTAACGCAGGGACCATTGACGATGTCTGTTGGTTTTAATGGAGCCTATAATCAAGATGTTTTATTGAAGCTGCCGAGTCATTATGGAGGACAGTTCGTGCGTTGGGAGAGTGATTCTGATAATAAGTATTCACAAATGATAGTTTATCGTGTGGGAACGCCTACGATGTCAAATTATATGCTATTAAATAGAGGCGTCTACAGTACGGATGCTGATGTACCTGTTGATCCAGTGACCGGGCGTCGTTACCGTATGGATAATGGAACAGAATTTAAAGCAGGAGATCCAATCTTTGCCGATCTGGATGGTAATTATATCTTAAATGATAATGATTTCGCTAGAACGGGTAATTCACAACCATTATTTACAGGAGGGATGCAGTTTAATCTGAATTATGCGCATGAAACTATTGGAACGTTTGGATTGAATATGTATGGATCTTATACAGCTAAAAGAACAATCTTGAATAACGCTCTGGCAGAACGTTTAGGATTGATGGGGGATCCGTTTGGAACAAAAGCAACAGTCCCATTGGAAGATATCGATATGTGGAGAAAACCTGGCGATGTAGCGAAATACCCTTATGCTTATGACTATGGAAGATTCGGAAACATCCGCCCTTTCCGATTTGATCAGGATCTATGGGCAGAGGACGGTAGCTACTTTAAAATCAATAATATTGCTTTATCCTATATGTTTACCAAAAAAGCAGCGCAACGCATGGGTTTAGAAAGACTTCGGATTTATGTATCTGCTGATAATATCATGACTTTTTCTAAATATAGTGGTCCCAATCCAGAGAATGTGACTTCTGTAGGGCGGGATGCATCCGCTGGTTACCCTGTCCCGAGACAATATAATGTGGGGGTGAATATTGATTTTTAATTGACCAATGTTATGAGACTAAAAAATAAAATAATTAAAATCGCTTTGTTAGTGGGTTTAATATCAAGCGTTAGTAGTTGTAAGAAATTTTTGACGGTTGAACCTATCGATCGTTTAACGGGTAATAATTTCTATCAAACGAAGTCGGATGTAGAAGCAAATATTGCAAGAATTTATAGCCAATTTTTTGAGAAAATAAATGAGTCATGGGTGATGGGTGGAGTGGGAGAAGCACGCTCTGGTGAGATTTTCCCCGCATTAACATCAGGTACAGATAGGCAGATACTCGCAGAATTGGGAAAGAATAACATGTTAAATGTCGTGAATTTTTCAAGAAGTGGCCCATATTCTGGTTATGCCATGTATAAAGTGACTGAATGGAATAACTATTATAAGGTTATCCAAAGTTGTAATATTTTAATTTCCAAATTAGAAGAGGGTATCCCTGGTGTGGAAGGAACTGATAAAAGTAGATATGTAGCCGAAGCGACGTTTATGCGCAATTTTACCTATTTCTGGATGGTAAGACTCTATGGAGATGTGGTGTATTATACAGAGCCTTATTTTGCTGAAGAAATTCCACGGGAAGATATGGTTTCCGTTATTACCAAATGTATTGCCGATCTAGAATCGGTTAAAGATTTGATGCCTTGGTCATTTGGAGATCCTGCACAAAGAGGCGCTCGCGCAAGTAAAGGGAGTATTATTGCTTTATTGATGCACATGAAAATGTGGAATGCCAACTTTGATAGGGCTAATTCAGCGCAGTATTATGAAGGTGTTGCTACATTGGGAAATGAGCTGAGAAAAAGTAATGTACATAGACTGTATCCGCTAAACCCTGAAAGTTGGGCGATGGTCACTAAAGGACGTACCGAAGAATCACTTTTTGAATTTTACAGATCAATTAACTATACGGATCAAAATAATGCTTATGCACCATTGTGGGATCATTTTTTGCGCTGGCCATATAAGTTTCCTCGATTTAATGCCCAATTTAGTATTGCCTATTACTCTTCTATATTTATGAATAGGATCTACCCTGTAAATGGAGGAGGAGATAAAAGAAAAGAACTTTGGTTTGAAGATATGTATGCCGATGATGGCCGTTTTGTTTTGAAAAAATATGCAGCAAACGTTTTCGCCTCTGGGAATGAAGATTCTAATCCAGATAATACGTTTATGATTTTCCGTTATGCCGATGCGCTGTTATTAGAGGCGGAGGCTTTAGCAGAATTGGGACCTGCGAGAGAATCTGAAGCTATTTCTGTGTTAAATTTAGTTAGAAATAGAGCTGAAGCGGCTATATATTCGGGGGCTGGAGGTCAAGAGCTTAAGAATTTTATTTTTGAAGAGCGATGCCGTGAATTGATAGGTGAAGGCATTCGTTATTTTGATTTAATTCGTACACGACGCATATTGAGTTCGCAGTGGACAATGAATCCCATGACTCTGGATCAGTATAATCGTAGGGCATGGACTTGGCCTCTTGATGCATCTGCAAAAAACTATAACCCAAAGATTGTTTTAAATGAATATTGGACAAGTATTAATTAATCGCTTTGTTATGAGAAATTTTTCTAAATATAAATTAGTACTGCCGGCACTTTTCTTTATGATTTTTGTAGGATCTTGTAAACAAGATGATTACTATGTGGATGGTGGATTGGCAAATGCCAATTTCGAAGGGTCGATAATGGACTACTTAGATGCTAAACCCCGAGAATTTGATTCTATTGCCACCATAATTCGTTTGGCTGGTTTGGAAGAAGAGTTTAAAAATAGGGAATTTACATTTTTTGCCCCTCGAGACGAAAATATAAAAAAACTAATTGGATTGGCTCGTAAAGATATGAATTCCGATCCCTCAGGTGTGAATGAAGTATTGTACTTCTTTGGCCGTGATACCATATCGACTTTAGCAGATGTGGATAGCGTGATTTGGAGAAAATACCTGCAACGTTATATGTTCAATGACAAACGTAAATTGGCAGATTATCCGCAAATCGATTTCGACCTGTTAAACATATACAAAGGCCAGAATTATACATCCTTAGGAAATGCAGTCTGTAACATCGGAGTTAAATTTCACGATGCTGTCGATGGCGAGACGATATTAAAGTATATGGGTTATAGACAATTGTATATATCGTATATCAGAGATGTGTCTCAACCTAATAATTGGTTCTCGATACCCATTGCGTCTTCAGATATCCAACCTACAAATGGTGTCGTGCATGTCTTAGATTATACACGAGCACAGTTTGGCTATAGGCAAGATGAAATAATGAATGACATTTTAGAGAGTAAACGTTAAGAATCATTTTATTTATGTTAATTATGATGAAATACATAAGAAATTGCGGATTGTTTTTCTTTTTTATATGCTTGATAAGCGCTTGTAATAAAGATGATAAAGACTTCTCCGCACCGTATGAAGAAGGAATGCCTCCGTTAGATATTGAATTAAATCCAACTGATAAAATGAAACCCGAATTTGGTAAACCAGGTTCTGAGGCGACCATGAGAATTATTGGATTGGACCAATATAAAGATAAAGCCATTATTAAGTTCAATGGTGAAGTGGCCGAAATATTGGAAATGACAGCGGAGCATGTCAAGCTCAAAGTACCTCCATATGCAAGTACGGGAGTGGTATCGATCACCATTGATGACGTGGTATTCTTTGGTCCCAAATTTAGTGTCTTAGGAACTGTTAGTATAGATCCAACATTTCAAGTAGGAACTGGTGCAAATGGTACTGTCAGTGATATGCTGTTTTTAGAAGATGGGAAAATGATCTATATAGGTGGATTTACGGACTATAATAGAAAAGGTATTATTCGACCTATAAATCGTTTGGTTAGAACGTTTCCTGATGGCACTTATGATGCTAGTTTCCGGATTGGGACTGGAGCCAATAATTTTTTAAGTAGTATTATTCGCCTTGATAATTTTTACTATTTAGCAGGTTCATTTTCTGGATATGATCAGCGGAAAGAAAATATTAGTAATCTAACAAGAATCAATTTAACAGGCACGATTGATACGATGGGAATTAAGCCATTCCGCAGGCCAGATCAATTGGATACGACTAAATATTATCCAACTTTTAATGGTGGATTTGATGGCTTTGTGAGTAATATTTATGAGTCTGAAGATAAAGTACTAGCGACAGGTAACTTTAAATTCTACGTTCGAAGAACCTATGATAAGCCAAATAAATTGGAAACACGTGACACGGTTATTTTAGATAGTACCGAAATAAGGCATGTAGCCCGGTTAAATAAAAATGGAGAATTAGATAAAAGTTTTAGATTTAAGGCCGATGGTAAACCGTTTTCTGGGGCTAATGGTTCAGTAGGTTCACTATTTCATAAGACTGGCCCTTTAAAAGGTAAATTACTTGTCTATGGTTCTTTTTCAAAATTTGATGATCAAAGTAAGGGATATATCACGAGGTTAAATGCAGATGGAACTATTGATCCTACTTTTAATGCGTCGGGTGTTGGTGCAGATTATAACGTTATCTCAGTTACTTTTAATGAACAATTGAATAAATACCTAATTGTTGGTGCCTTTAAGAAATATAATGGCAAAGATGCGGTGCAGGTAGCGATGTTGAAGGCTGATGGTACATTAGATGATAGCTTTAAAGTAAAAACTTTTGAGGGGGGCAACCCTTACTTTGCAGCACAATTGAATGATGGCCTTATTGTGGTTTCGGGTGATTTCGTTAAATATGACCAGGTCACGCGCAGTGGTTTTATGATTTTGAACCCCGATGGTGCCCTCAATCCAGATTACAACACAACAGGATTATTCTATGGAGCTCTTAATAAGATCGTGGAAACAAAAACAGAAGATGGCAAACGAGCTTTGCTTCTCATGGGAAGTTTTGATCGCTTTAATAATGAAGAAGTAAAAAACCTGATTCGCATTAAACTTGAACAATAAACCTATTATAACCTAAATATAACCAATATGGAAAACCAATATAGAAAAAGAAAGAAAGGATGGTGGGTGTTGACACTATTGTGTATGACCACAATTTTTTCTTGTCAGGATAAGTTTAATAGACTGATTCCAGAATCTTCAGAAGTAACAGATTCGGTAGACTTAGTGTATGGTCAACCGAAAGTACTGCTCTTGATAGCTGACGGAGCTAGGGGAGAATCTGTTCGGACTGCTGAAATTCCGAATATGAACGCATTATTAGACCGTTCCATTTATTCATGGTCTTCTCTCAGTCAGGAACACGATGAATCTACCAGTACTGGTGCAGATTTAGCCGATATCATAACAGGAGTTAATCAGCAGAAGCATCTTGTAACGGGGAATAATTTTAATGGGAATAATTTTAAAACTTTTCCACTCGTGTATAATAGAATTACCGAATTGAAGAAAGATGCGGTCATTAAAATATATGGAAGTTCCTCGCTATTTATAGAGAACCTAGCTCCTGAAAGTGATGCGAAGTTGGAGGTTAATGATGAAGGAGTCGTTAAAGGAGTGCTCGAAGGTTTAACGCAACCTGACATAACCATGGTAACGGGACATTTTACGGAAGTGGATAAAGCAGGGATGACTGGGGGATATGATAATAGTAATGTAAATTATAAAAATGCCATACAAACCTTTGACAAACAAGTTGGTGAAATGGTGCAGGCATTGGAAAAAAGACCTACATATAAGAAAGAAAACTGGTTAATAATTATCACCTCAAGTAAAGGTGGGGCTTTTGAAATACCTGATAATGAAAATGATAATACCGTTTTCAGTAATCCCAATGTCAATACATTTACCATATTTTATTCGCCGAAGTATTCTTCACGTTATGTCAATAAACCATATTTGGGAAGCCGCTTTAATGGTAGCTTTGCCAGATTTAAAGATGGACTCGCTGCTGAAATTGCAGAAGGAGATAATCATCTATTTAATTTAGGTGATAAGGATGCTGAATTTACAATAGAATTAAAAGTAAAGAAAAACAAAGGCCCTCAGAATACATACAAATTCCCTGATTATCCATCATTTATTGGAAAGCGTGATGTCTGGGAGTCAGGGTCACCTGGCAATGGATGGGTCATGTTTTTCAAAGATGATTATTGGACGTTCAATGCAAAAGGTCCCAATGGAAGTGGGGAAGTAAATGGTTCGAAACTTAATAATGCAACTTGGAATAACATTACAGTTGTTGGTTATATTAATAACGATGGAAACAGAATGGTTAAGACCTATACGAATGGGATTCCGGGTAATGAGATGGATGTTACCTCTTGGGGTGCACTGGACAATCTTGCTAAATTTCGGTTGGGACTATTAAACGGAGGAAATAATTGGAATAGAGGTGATTTCTATATAGCCGATGTTCGCTTTTGGAAAACGGCTCTACCACAATCAGTTCTTACCCAATATAACTGTCAGATTGGGGTAGGTGAAGATCACCCTTATTTTTATTATATGGCTGCTAATTGGCCTGTGGAAGGAAGTGTCAACGATAATATGATTTACGATGTTGGCTTATTTGGGAACAACTTAAAATTAAGTAATACCAATTTTGAGATATCTAAATTAAATGACTTTCTGTGTGCTCCCTCTGTAGAAATATTAGGAAGCTTGGTGCCGAAGAATACCGATATAACAGCTCAGATTTTTAGTTGGTTACAGATACCAAGACAAGAAAGCTGGCAGTTGGATGGTCGTGTTTGGGTGGATAAATAAAATTTAAAAAAATGAAAAAGATACATTTATTTTTTATAATGATTTTGAGTAGTTTCTGTTTTTTGAAATGCTCAAAAGATAATCTTGATGTTTTCAAGCTTGTTGAAAACCGGGATGTTGAGGTTAATGCCGAAGGTGCAGGCACTGACCTTGTTAAAACCAATGATTACGTTCGAGTTCCGATGCGCGTGAAATTAAGTGCACCTGCCTCTAAAACGTTTGATGTAGAGATTCAGCTGAATACCGATACGGTTAATAGTTTAATTAAGGCGGGGGTACTAAAGGATGTTGTTGCTTTGCCGAATAATGCATTTACGTTTCCGAATGTGGTGAAGTTCCAGTACGGGACAGATACAGCATCCTTCGAATTGACGATATCACGTACAGAAATAGAGCGCATATATGGGAAATCATTTGCACTCTCGTATAAATTGACAAATCCAGGAAAGGGAAATAATATTGGACCGAATAATAGTGTCATTGTAACGTTAGATTCAAAAGATTTGTTGGACGATACAGATATTCATTACTTAAGTATTGTCAATACACCTGCTGATATAATTTTGGCTAGTAACCATGAAAACTATGACGCGAGTCCTTCCGGTATTGACATTCCTTTGGGTGTTACATTGGCCTCTTTTCCAAGTCGCGCTTTTGATGTTGAAATCCGGTCTACGACAGATTCAATTGCTAAATGGATACAAAATGGGAAATTACCCAAAAATACAATCGGACTAACGAGCTCTGAATTCTCATTAGGATCGCGAATTAGAGTATTGAGTAATAAGTCTACGGCTGATTTTGGAATTTCTATTCCATGGGATGTGATCTTAAAGCATAAAGATAAATATCTTGCTTTAACAATTTATTTAAAAGATCCAACTTTACATGTTATTAATTCTCAGAAGTCTTATACAACAATCTTGATCGATTGTCAGCGTGTTGCTGAGTTTGATGTCACTGGGGAAGCCATACTTACTGTAAATAAGGATAATAATGATGGTCCAAGTTCGGGTGAGGGAAGTTTGAAATTTGTGGATGATGATGTGAGTACAAAATTTCTAATGGGTAGTTTTGCTGGTGATCTACAATGTCAATTAACATTCCCCAGAGATGTGAAAATTGGATCTTATACGATAACATCTGGCAATGACGCAATTGAACGTGATCCTAAAAGTTGGGACTTACAAGCTTCTGTCGATGGTGAAAATTGGGTAACAATCGATTCGAGATCTGAGGAAAGTTTTCCAACACGTATTTTGACCCGAAGATTTAATATTCAGAAGGTCGGAATATACAAATATTACCGACTTGACATTACTGAAAATGTAGGAAGTGACTTGTTCCAGTGTTCAGAATGGCGTATGATAGAGTTTTTGTAAAAGAAAATATGAAAGTTGGATTTTATTATCTTAAATAAAACAAATAGATGAAAATAATAAATTTATTAATAGGCTGTGCTTTTTTATTAGGCATGTATGCTTGTAGTAAGGATGATGTAGTGGTAGAAGAAGTGATTCAATTGCCAAATCCACAAGCGTCTTTTAGTTTTAAGCAAGTGTCAGCAGATGATCCTTTTACATTTCAGTTTACCAATGAAGGTTTGGATTTTACTGAGACGAGATGGAGTTTTGGGGATGATAGTACTTCCGCGAATAACACTCCAGTACATACTTTTTTAAATACTGGAGCATTTACTATCAAGTTAATGGTATTGAATAAGAACGGAGATTGGGCACAACGAGAAGAAGTAATTAAAATTGAACCCGAAAAACTGCTGGAATTTGATGCAACATCAAGAGGAAACGGAAATCTTAATTTGAGTTTTAAAACTAAAGTGGCCATTGATAGCGTAAGATGGATAAAAGGTAAAATAGATGGAAGCCTCGTCTCAAAGGATAAATCTACTAATATTAATGTTCCTATAGGTACATTTGCCGATTATACCCTATATGCATATACGCCAAAAGGATCAAAAATGGTAGTTTATAAAATGCTTACGGATTTAGGAATCGTAAAGGATTGGACTAATATTGATAATACTTTCACCGTATCGCAGGATAATAGTTCGGGCGCAGATGCAAATGAAGGATCAAAAAAATTAATCGATAATGATGTATTAACTAAAATTTTTGTCGGTGAAGTAAGGATGCCTTATTTTGCGCAATTTGTCTTTTATCAACCTCGAATCATTAATGCTTATACACTAACATCTGGAAATGATGCAGACACCAGAGATCCTAAAAACTGGGAAATCCAAGGTTCTGATGATGGAGAAAAGTGGATTACTTTAGACTCGCAAGAAGATCAGTTATTTGATGCAAGAAACTTATCCGTAACATATACCTTTAATAATGTAAGGGAATTTATATACTATAGGTATTTGATCACATCTGTTAGAGATGGTGGTAACTACCAAATGTCGGAGTTGCGATTTTTAGAACTTCCGAGATAAATATAAAATAACAATTAAGCTTCTGTTCATCAATGGGAGCTTAATTGTTTTGATCTTTGGACATAATGCTCAATTAGAAAATTGATTTTTTACAACATATTTAAAACAGCTGTTTATTAGGGTTTTAAATATGTTGTTTATCCTTAGTATTGTTTTAAATCTGAGACTTTCCCCATCTCCTTAAAAAAACATTCTTTTCATACCTTTGTAGACATTTTCTGTACAATTATAGCTGAAATTTCAAATATAGTTTTAGTAATTGAAGATGAAAAGGAACGGCAACATATTTGGGAGTACCATGATTTCTGTACATAATAAAAACTTTAAAATTTCACAGAAATTATTTTATTTTTTATTAAAGTGCTGATATTTAGCTAATAAATTGTTTTGTGAAATATATGCCCACTGTCATTTTATGAGTTTATTACGACAGTTATATACCTTCAGTATTCTTGTATCTTATTGCTAATTCATACCTTTGTCCTTGAAAATGGAGAAATGTAGATTTTTTATAGAGGTAGCTTATTTTGGGAAAAATTACCATGGTTGGCAGGTTCAAAATAATGCCATTTCTGTTCAAGAGCGATTGAATGATGCTCTAGCAATTCTATTGCGTGTGCCGACTGAAACCATCGGGGCTGGAAGAACAGATGCGGGTGTACATGCCAAGCAATTGTTCGTTCATTTTGATGCGGATCCAACTGGGATTCTGGCTAAGCCTGAACGTTTTCTTTATGCTTTGAATGGTTTATTGCCCTTCGATATAGCAGTGAAGTCCGTAATGGACGTACATGCGGATGCGCATGCACGTTTCGATGCAGTACGTCGCTCCTATGAATATCATCTTCATTTTGATAAAGATCCTTTTACATATGCTTATTCTTCATTTTTAAGGGATATACCTGATGTTGAAAAAATGAATAAGGCGGCAGAGTTCTTGTTAGGAACACAGGATTTTAGTTGTTTTAGTAAATCGAATACGCAAGTTTTTACCAATATTTGTACGATAGCAAAGGCTGAATGGGTCTGGGAAGACACAGGTAAGCTCGTCTTCCACATCACAGCTGACCGATTCTTACGTAATATGGTCCGTGCGATCGTGGGGACATTATTAGAAATCGGAATAAAAGGTAAATCTATTTCATTTATGGAAGAAGTCATTGCGAGTCAAAATCGCTCTATGGCCGGGACTTCAGTTCCTGCTCATGGCTTATATTTGACGGAAGTGGCCTATCCTTACCCTGTAAACTAAAAAAAGTGAGTCAAGAGAAAATAGTAGGAAAAACATATGATGTGAATTTGTTGCGTCGGATGGTCAAGTATATGAAGCCCTATGGGCGAATATTTTGGATATCCGTTGTATTGACCATCTTACTGGCGGCCGTAGCGCCAGCATTGCCTATATTAATCCAATATACCTTGGATAAATATATTTTACAATTCAATACATCAGGACTGAGTTATATGTTTATCCTGATGATTGTGTTGCTTATTGTACAGACCTCCGTACGCTATTATCATACTTTAATGACGAATACGCTGGGGCAATCGGTCATTCGCGATATTCGTATAGAGGTTTTTAATCACATCACACGCTTACGATTAAAGTACTTTGACCAGACTCCCTTAGGAAAATTGATTACACGGACCATTTCTGACTTGGAAACGATATCCAATATCTTTTCAGAAGGCTTGATTCAAATTATAGGCGATCTATTACAGTTGGTCGTTATCCTGGCAGTGATGTTTTATACCGATTGGAGATTGACTTTAATAGTCTTAATTCCAATGCCACTCATGGTCGCTGCAACTTATATCTTTAAGGAAGCTATGAAATCTGCCTTTCAAGATGTGCGTAAATGGGTTTCTAATTTGAATACCTTCCTACAAGAACATATCTCTGGTATGGGGATTATCAAATACTTTGCCCGTGAAGAGCAGGAAATGGAAAAATTTAAAGAAATCAATGGGCACCATCGGAATGCACATATTCGTGCCAATTGGTATTTTTCTATCTTTTTCCCGGTGTTGGAAATCATCATGGCCATTTCATTAGGTTTATTGGTGTGGTTTGGGTCTAAGCAGATTTTGGGAGATGTCATCTCACCAGGTGTGGTAGTGGCCTTTATCATGTATATCAATATGATTTTTCGACCAGTTCGAGAACTGATCGATAAATTTAATACGTTGCAGATGGGGATGGTGAGTGCAGAACGTATTTTTGAGGTACTAGATACCGATGAGCACACACCAGATGCTGGCACATTACAGCCTCATCATATTCGTGGTGAGATTGAATTTAAAAACGTTTGGTTTGCTTATAATGATGAAAGTTGGGTGTTACGTAATGTGAGCTTTAAAGTTGCTCCAGGAGAAACATTAGCCCTAGTAGGGGCTACTGGCGCGGGGAAATCTTCAACGATTAACATCTTGAGTCGCTTTTATGAAATCAATAAGGGACAAATCTTGTTAGATGGTATCGATATTCGAGAATATGATCTAAACTATCTTCGGAAAACAATAGCAACGGTGCTCCAAGATGTGTTTCTATTCTCAGACTCTATCTTGCATAATATTGATCTTCATGATGAGCAGATTACTAGAGAATCCATTGTTGCTGCAGCTAAGCAAGTTGGTGCACACGATTTTATCATGCGATTACCAGGTGGATACGATTATCAGGTGCAGGAGCGAGGAGCTACTTTATCTTCAGGTCAGGCACAACTGATTTCATTTATACGTGCGTTAGTACACGATCCTCGTATTTTGGTTTTGGACGAAGCTACGTCTTCTGTTGATACTGAAACAGAAGAGCTTATACAGCATGCTATTGACAATTTGATGGTAGGCAGAACAGCCATCGTAATTGCTCATAGGCTATCGACTATTCAAAAAGCCAACAAGATCATTGTATTAGAAAAGGGAGAGATCATGGAGATAGGAACACATCATGAATTGCTCAATATCGATGGGTACTATAAAAAACTGTATGATTTGCAGTTTCACTCTGCCGGAATATAATAATAAATATAAGTTTGATTCATATCCTTAACAGCCATCTCTTATTAAAGGAGATGGCTGTTGTGATTTTAGGATTTTATAAGGTAAAAGTTGCTTCGATAAAGCTATCTTTCATAATAGTTTCTTCAGCAGGTATGCAGATGTTCCCACTTATTTCAGAACCTTTCCCGATCAACACATGACTTCCAATACTACTATTGGGCCCTATCGTGACGAAATCTTCAATGATTGTATTACTGGCAATAACAGCATTGCTGCTGATGATGCAGTGATTGCCGATCTGTACGTCTGGAGCTATTGAGGCACCGGGTAAGATAATGGTACCATGACCTATCTCTGCTCTTTTAGAAACATAGGCGTTTGGATGTATGAGCGAAATGTAATCCCAACTATGATTATCCGACACGATGCGTTGACGTAAACCTGAATCGTGCACCGCAATAAAAAAAACTTCATTTTCATCTTTTGACTCATGATGAAGTGTAACCGGATAATCAAAAACATCGCCGATTAGTAAGGATTTATCTATAAGTCCTGCAATCTCGATTTGAAGTTCTTCTGCAGTTTCGACAGCAACTTTAGCGTGTGCTGTAGCGCCATAAATATATAACATGTTGCAAAAGTAAAAATTCGGCAATCAAATGTTGGAATTAATTGTTAATTTGAGGGAAGCTTTAGGTAATCGTCAATTTGTCGGTTCTAAAATAATAGTATATTTGTAACTATCAATTTATAAAAAATGATTCAACGTATTCAAACTATTTATTTGCTCGTGGCCGGACTTGTTTTGTTTGGTTTGTTTTTATTCCCATATGTGCATTATAATGATTTAGTCGGTCTTGGAAAAGATGTTAAGGTAACCGGTGTTTATGGCACTTCAGCAGGCTTGCCTACACATGAGACCGGTATTTCATACATCTTACAGATAATAGCAACGGTAGTTATTGGCTTATTGCCAATTTTTACAATTTTTAAGTTTAAGAATCGTAAGACTCAAATTAAATTGATTTTACTCAATGTTGTATTGATCATATTATTTGCGGTATGGTTATATTCAAGTGCTAGTGGTCACTTAGTGACAGTGAATCAGTTTTTAGGAGCAGCGACTATAGGTGTAGGCTTCTTCTTACTGCCTATTTCCATTATCTTTTTATCGTTAGCTTTAGGTGCTATTCGTAAAGATGAGAAATTAATAAAATCTGCCGATCGATTACGTTAATTAGAATAGATAATTTTATTTAAAAAGCTATGCCTATAGGACATAGCTTTTTTTAATTTTAAAAAATGAAAACTCTTATAAAATACTTCACCACAATTTGCATGTTGCTGTTCTTGGGACAATTTTCGTATGCACAGTCCGATAAAATAGAAAAGGAACCTTTAATTGTTGATGATATTCAAATTGATGTTAAAAGTGTGCAAGTCGATGCTAAAAAGAAAACAATTTCAATCGAATTATTTTTAACCTCTTATACAAAAGGAGGACGTGAATTGAAAATGAATACATACGGTATACAGGCTGTTGACATCAAGGGAGAAAAGCATTTTTTTGGAACAATAGGATTGGGAAATGTTTTGGTGAAATTGGAAGATAAACAAAATTACATGAATTACTTCATGAAAATGGATGAACCCGTTCTTATGAAGGTTGTTGTTTTCAATTGGGTAAAAGGAAAACCAAAAGAATTGCTTGTTGTATTTGAAGATAGTGAAGAGGAAGGACATTATATAGAGACGGCTGTTCAATTGTAATTGAACAGCCGTTTAATACGCGTTACCAGTATGGTTATTATCTGCTATAACGAATCTGTTGGCGATCCATCATGCCCATTTGATCTTTCATCATTTTGATTTGATCAGATAACAATTTACTCTTATCTGCTTTTTTAGCCTCCTGCAAATATTTCTCTGCTTCTCGTTTGTTACGTTTTGCCATAGCGATACCCGCTAAGCTTAGTTTAGCTAAAGCGATGTTGTGGTCCATATGTAGACCTAAAGTTAACGCTTTTTTGAAATATTTTTCAGCCTGCATTGGAGCACGTTGCGATTCGATCAATCCAATCAGCATGTTGTAGTAACCATATTGTGCTGGAATCAATTGTTTTTCATAGTTAGTGATCTTATTTAACCATTTTTCTGCCTTTGGCATATCTTGCTTGCGCAGAAACCATTGCGCCAATAGCATATATTCATGGAAGAATACGGTGACAAATCCGATTATTGTCAAGAATATCCCTAAAATACCCCATCCCCATTGACCAATCCAAAATAAGGCGACAGTTCCGATCAATAGCACACTGCTAATAATAATTCTTACAAGATTTGACATAAGTCTATATTTAATGTAAATGTATACCGAGTTTAATTTTGCAAATATCCGTTAAATTGTGCGCTAAAGCAACTTGTTTAGTTGTTATTTTGTAAAATTGTATATTTCCTCTAAAAATCATTTCTTGTTGCGAGAGGAGAGATAGAGAAATCTGTTTAATTATGGAACAAATAGAATTGTTAATAAAACAACTTTGTCTAAGTTTAAGATATGGAAAAACGTTTTGATAAATCTTGGGAGCCTATTTTGGAACCGCTTTTAGATCAGCCTGATATGGTTGAACTTACTTTTTTTGTGCAGCAAGCAAGGGACAATGGACTTGTGTTTCCTCCTAAAGAAGATGTATTCAATGCTTTTAAATTCACCACCTTTGGCGCTTTGAAAGTCGTGATATTAGGCCAAGATCCCTATCATAATGACGGGCAAGCGCATGGTTTATCATTTTCAGTTCCTAAAGGAATCCCCTTACCACCGTCGTTGAAAAATATATTCAAAGAATTGGAAACAGATATTCCAGATTTTAAGATACCGCCATCAGGCGATTTATCTTATTGGGCCAAGCAAGGCGTACTCTTGTTAAACGCGACCTTAACCGTTAATGCCCATTTGGCAGGCTCTCATCAGAAAAAAGGATGGGAAAAGTTTACCGATCAGGTTATTCAAAAGATTTCAGATGAAAAAGAAGCGCTTGTATTTATGTTGTGGGGAGCTTATGCGCAGAAAAAAGCAAACTTAATCGATTCCAATAAGCATCTAATTTTAAAGACCGTACATCCTTCACCACTATCTGTTTATCGTGGTTTCTTTGGATCAAGACACTTTTCACAGGCTAATTATTTTTTAGAAAAACATGGAGAGAAGCCAATAGATTGGAAATTGGTTTAGGCAATCAGTTCTTCTTTGAGTAATGATTCTAGTTCGGGCATAGAAATGTGTTGTAGATGTCTAATTTTTATCTTCTTTTCATTTTGTAAGATATGGGTGACTAAAAGGTGACTGTCGTAAGTGATTTTTATGTTTGCTGTAGACATTAACTTTTCTTCAGCTTCACCAATAATAGCATATTCAAGAATCCCGGTAATTGTAAATCTTTGAATCAATAGCTGATTGCTTTTAAGAAGGGTAAAGTCAAACCATGCACCTTCGCCCACACCTCCCAAGTATTGTGCGCTTTCAGGTATATCGATTGGTTTATGCTTATGAAGCATGCCGCCTATACTAATGTCTTCTGGTAGTAAAGCAGCTTGTTTGCTGTAGACATTCTCGCTTAGCTTTTTAATCAGAAATAGCAGAGACTGTACACGTGACATCCGGAATTTTTGTAAACCGTATTGCGACGAGTAGCTGTAAATCATCTTGTTTTCTGCCGAGTTGACAATGTTACTAATAGGACTCGCCTTTATCGTTTCGGGGAAATTAATCGGGTGCGACCAGTGAAATTCTTTAGAAGCAGCAAAAAGTAATCGTGTAATGAAACGCGAACAGTTATTGTTGCCTTTCGCAACTGCGCCATAAGGATATGATCCGATTTCGACCCACTTGTCGGCAAATGTTTTTGCTTGTGTGAAATTAAGTCCCTTTACAATAGAAAAGTACAGCTCCCCACTTCCTTGCATAGCCATCTTCATAGTTTCAAAGTGAGACGCAATTGCTGCTACATTTGAAATGTTATCGCCATTGAAGGTCGCTTTTATCTGAATATTCAACAGTGGGTCTGATTCCTTTGATCTAGTTCTGCCGTATCCTCGAGGTGAAATGTATCGACCAAAATCATAATATAATAATTCTCCTGTCTGAGCAGAGACAAGGACAATTCCGGTATGTCCAACTTTGAAATTCAGATTTTTAACAATCCCTATTTTTTTGAAAAACATCATCCATTTCTCATCTCCCCTTATCGTGGCATCAGGCCAAGAGAGGATGAAAGCAAAATCATGATATGATACGGTATTATTTGTCATAATGGGTTGGTAAAGATAATAAAATTTAATTTATTGACTTTTTTACCATATCCAACTCCCAAAGTGCAGTTATATACTTTAGGTTATGATGTCATTTTATGAATTGATTATTTTATCGTTTGGTTGGACGCAATATTTAATATTGGATCATCTGAGGAGGGAAAGTAAAAGTTAGGGTTTTAGTCGTGGTTATTAAGGAGAATTGAGACCGGTTAATTTAAATAAAGCCTCTTGTATGAATGATGGATGTGCATGAGGATTAACAAGATGAGTAATAGCTATCTCATCTTGTTTTATATTGAAGGCCTTAAAACCTTTAAACGTGGTAATTTTACTGCTAAATATAATTTTGAATATTGATTTATTGTCGCTGATTAAGCTGCAAGATAATCTTGAAAATAGAGAACACAATTGAACTTGCACCAAATAAATGACAATATGACCCGATATAACGTGTATGAATAAAAAAATTTTGGTATTAGATTTTCTTAATATTCCAATGGAATAATAGGCTCCTTCTTACTCGTAGACATGATCATCATGGTCTGAAAAGTTTTTACGAAAGGAATTTTAGCGATTTTTTCCATAATCACAGTCTCGTATGCTTTAATATCCTTGACATAGACCTTCAGCATAAAATCGCAACTCCCAGTAACGTGATGACATTCTGTAACTTCTGGAATCATCTTGACAGCAGCTACAAATTCAGGAATAGCATTGTGTGTATGGAAATCCAAGGAGATTTGGATGAATGATTTAATACCCAATCCCAATTTTTCTTCATCAACAAAGGCATGATAGCTTTTGATAAATCCCGAGTTTTCAAGTTTTCTAACACGTTCCAATGTTGGAGCAGGAGAAAGCCCTATGCTAGATGCTAATTGCAAGTTTGTGATTCGGCCATTCTCTTGTAATAGCTTTAAGATTTTTAAATCTGTTTTATCTGGTAAAAAAGGCATATTTATAAGATTGATTTGGTGATATCCTGTAAATATACGGAATTGTTCCAAATTTAATTTGGTGTTGTAGTGTGATTTTGATTTTTAATTTTACATATAGTATTAATTGATATATGTCATTTGATAATATAGATTTTTACTATGTCGAATCATTTGTTTGTAAAAAAAGAGCAGTAGGTAAAGCCTAGAGCGCCTAGAAAGTGACTTTTGTCACTTTTTTCATCAAAATGAGCGTTGTAACTGCTAAAAGTAACGATTTATTGGCTTGTAAATCGTAACTTTGTAGCTCAGAAGATTGTGGGTTTTACCTATGTGCAATTTTTTAAACCGTGAGAGCGAACTATGAGTACTAAAGACGACGATTTACTAAAAGAGCTGGAGCTCGAGGAATATAAATACGGGTTCACAACAGACATCGAAATGGAATTTGCGCCGATTGGTCTTACAGAAGACACCGTGCGTTTTATTTCAGCTAAGAAGAACGAACCTGAATGGTTATTGGAGTGGAGATTGAAAGCATTCCGTCATTTTCAGACCCTAAAAATGCCTAAATGGCAAAATTTTGAAACACCTGAGGTTGATTTTCAAGGCATTTCATATTATGCGGCGCCGAAGGCAAAGCCGCAATTAAATAGTTTGGACGAGGTAGACCCTGAATTGTTGTCTACTTTTGCGAAACTAGGAATTCCTTTGGATGAACAGAAAATTTTAGCAGGAGTTGTAGCCGTAGATGCTGTATTTGATTCAGTGTCTGTGAAAACAACTTTCCGTGAAAAATTGAAAGAACAGGGTGTGATTTTTTGTTCTTTTGGGGAGGCTGTTCAAGAGTATCCCGAATTAATAAAAAAATATCTGGGAACAGTAGTTCCTCAAACCGATAATATTTATGCCGCATTAAATTCAGCTGTGTTTTCAGATGGATCTTTTGTTTACATACCAAAAGGCGTTCGTTGCCCAATGGAACTGTCAACATATTTCCGTATCAATGCGCAAAATACAGGTCAATTTGAGCGTACATTAATTGTAGCTGAAGAAGGTGCTTACGTTTCCTATTTGGAAGGTTGTACTGCCCCAATGCGTGATGAAAATCAATTACACGCAGCTGTAGTTGAATTAATCGCTGAGAAAGACGCTGAAATAAAATATTCTACGGTACAAAACTGGTATCCTGGTGATAAAGATGGTAAAGGTGGTATTTTCAACTTCGTAACGAAGCGTGGTATCTGTAAAGGGGATAATAGTAAAATCTCATGGACACAGGTCGAGACGGGATCTGCAATTACATGGAAATATCCAGGCGTAATCTTAAAAGGTGACAACTCAGTAGGTGAGTTTTATTCAGTAGCGATGACGCGTAATATGCAAGTAGCAGATACGGGTACGAAGATGATTCACATCGGAAAGAATACCAAATCAAAAATTATTTCTAAAGGAATTTCTGCAGGTAGAAGCCATAATAGCTATAGAGGATTGGTGAAAATTGGTCCTAATGCCGATAATGCAAGAAACTTTACACAATGTGACTCGCTATTGATTGGAGACCGTTGTGGTGCGCATACATTCCCTTACATCGAGAATCGTAATAATACAGCAACTTTGGAGCATGAGGCTACTACTTCGAAAATCGGAGAGGATCAAGTCTTTTATCTAAATCAACGTGGTATCGATTCGGAAAAGGCGGTAGGTCTTATTGTCAATGGTTACGCAAAAGAAGTGTTAAACCAATTGCCAATGGAGTTTGCAGTAGAAGCACAGAAATTGTTAGCGATTTCATTAGAAGGTTCAGTAGGATAGATATAGAAAATTTTGCGGATAGGAGCTAGATGATGGCGCTATATGCAATACACAATACTAATAAAGAAATGTTAAGTATAAAAAATTTACACGCGTCTGTAGACGGCAAACAAATTTTAAAGGGTTTAAATCTGGAAGTAAAAGCAGGTGAGATTCATGCAATCATGGGTCCAAACGGTGCTGGAAAAAGTACTTTAGGAAATGTTTTAGCCGGTCGTGATGTGTACGAAGTGACAGAAGGTGAAGCTTTGTTGGAGAATGTTGATTTATTGGAGTTATCTCCAGAAGATCGCGCTCGTGAGGGCTTGTTTTTAGCTTTTCAGTACCCAATCGAAATACCAGGAGTATCGAATATTAACTTTTTGAAGACAGCTGTCAACGATATTCGCGCATATAAAGGTTTGCCTCCAATGGAAGCAAAAGAATTCTTGAAAATGGTGAAAGAAAAGCAACAATTAGTGGAGTTTTCTGCTAATTTGGCTAATCGTTCATTGAATGAAGGCTTCTCAGGTGGTGAGAAAAAGCGTAATGAAATCTTCCAATTGGCGATGTTGAACCCTAAATTAGCAATTTTGGATGAAACAGATTCAGGTCTAGATATTGATGCATTACGTATTGTAGCAAATGGTGTAAATCAATTGCGTTCAGAAGGAAATGCTTTTGTTGTCATCACACACTACCAACGTCTTTTAGATTATATCGTGCCTGATGTGGTTCACGTATTGTACAACGGACGTATTGTGAAGTCCGGTCCTAAAGAATTAGCTTTAGAATTGGAAGAAAAAGGTTACGATTGGTTAAAAGAATTAGACGCACAAAACGCATAGTGACTCCAATCTTTTTAAGGAATAGGGTTTTTAGCGATTTGATTAAAATATAAAATGAATACATTAGTTTCAGAATCATTACTTCAACAAGTGTTGAGCAGTTTTCAAGAGCAAGGGACAGAGCCTACATTTTTGTCGGCAATACGTCAACAAGCTTTTGATCGCTTTTCTGCAGTTGGCTTTCCTACCGTGAAAGATGAAGAGTGGAAATACACCAATATTCATAAGCTTATCGATCAATCATATGTATTGAATTCGGATGTGGATATTGAAGGGTTAGATTTTAGTGCTGGTGAAATTCCGAATTTGGATGCACACCGCATCGTATTAGTTAACGGTCAATACATGCTTTCATTCTCTTCGTTGGAAGAGGAGAACGGTCTTATCGTTAAAACTATGGAAGATGCTGTGGAAGAGCCTGCTTTTAAAGCTCATTTTGCACAGTATGCAGACAAAACAACGAATCCATTCGTAGCATTGAATACTGCAGGGTATACAAACGGTGTTTTTGTAGCATTAGCGAAAAACACAATCTTGTCAAAACCAATCCATATTATTCACGTTGCGACAGGTCAAGAAGATTTCTTTTCGCAAACGCGTAATTTGATTGTTGTGGAGGCAAATGCTGAAGTAGAGATTATCGAGTCTTATATGACCGCAGATGGTGCTGCTAAAAACATTCAGAATAAAGTTTCTGAGATTGTTGTGAAAGAGAATGCTAAAATGCAACATTATTATTTGCAAGTAGCAGCCTCAGTAAGCCACTACTTTAATCATACCGAAATCTATCAAGAGAAGTACAGTTTATATAACAACTATAACTGTAATTTCCCAGGTGCATCATTTATTAGAAATAATATCAATGTACGTCTTGATGCTGAAAATGTGGAGAGTCACCTATATGGTATCAACTTGACAGATGATAAGCAATTGGTAGATAACCATACAGAAGTGGATCATATGAAACCTCATTGTGAATCATACGAATGGTATAAAAACATAACACAGGGCGAATCGACAGCTGTTTTTAACGGAAAGATTTTCGTTCGTGAAGATGCACAAAAAACGAACGCATTTCAACAAAATAATAACTTGTTGATTTCTGATAAATCAGCGGTTTACACAAAACCTCAATTGGAAATTTTTGCTGATGATGTGAAGTGTTCGCACGGTTGTACCATTGGTCAGTTTGACAACGATGCCCTTTTCTACCTAAGAGCAAGAGGTATCGGTGAAGAAGCCGCACGTATCTTATTGGTACATGCTTTCGCATTTGATGTTACAAGCAGATTCTCGAATCAGGTTGTTCGTCAATATGTAGAAGAGCTGGTTGAAGAAAGCTTGACAAGCAAATAGTTTCAAACTATTTCGATATATAAAAACGTTTGAATTTTAATTCAAACGTTTTTTTTTCCGCAGGCAGAGCGGTTAATCTTAAAATATGCAACAATCTTTATTTTCTCTTAAACGCAATCGCTTTCTAATCTTTGGTTTAGCGATTATTTGTACTCTAGTTGTCTATTTGCTCATGTTTCGAGTGATTGACCAACGATTGGAGGAATTTAATACGCGATTCTTGAAGGAGATATCACTTGAAAAGGCACAGCTTGTTCAGAAGGAATTTGATGACTTTGAGCGTACCTTTCAGTTGATGGGGATTGCGGCAGATGAGAATCAACAAGGCTTTATCAATAAATTGATAGAACAAGGTGATGTGAGTCAATTTATTCTATCCTACTCCTTCTGGAAGAGTAGTGGTGCGTATTTTTCGAAAGAATTTGAATGGTATGAGAATCCAAATGTGAGCGTTCCTACCCAAGTTGCAAGTGAAATTTCAAACGGTTTTAAATCTGTCAGATTTATTCAAGTTCAAAGCGATAAGTACTTGGAGGTTTTCATAAAAACAAGGACTGGAATACTTCAATTGATTTTAGATCTGAATCGATTGAATACCTATGTTGCCAATCAGAAAATAGGTATGCGTGCATATTTCGAATTATACGATCAAGATGGGATATGTTTGATGCATCCTGATTTAGCTAGAGTAGGGGAAAAGAAAAAAAAGAATTTTGTGAGCTATCCAGTAAAAGATAGCACTATTTTATCTGAATATCTGATTCTTGATGTAATTGTGAACGAGTATAAGCTTAAAGGGATATTTTCGGAAAATAAGTTTTTTGTCAATGTACTTTTGCTCACAACTCAAGACGATGTGCATAGTATAAGTAGGGTGAGTTTTTTCCTTGGAGCAATTGGTATAGGGATAATGCTTTTCTGTATGTTTTTGATGGATCTACAAAATAGAAAGGCCAAACGCTTAAGTCTTAGAAATCTGGAATATCAAAAAGAAGATGCATTGTTACGTTTTGAGAATCTGAAGCGTAAAGTTGATCCCCACTTCCTCTTCAACGCCCTCGGCTCATTGCAGCAGTTGATTGGGAAAGATCCAGTGCAAGCAAAAGTTTTTGTTGGAAAAATGGCGAAAGTATACCGTAAATTTTTAAGTGGCGATGATTCTGGTTTAGCGACCATACGTGAAGAGGTAGTACTTGCTGAAGAATATTTCTTCTTGCAAAAAATTCGCTTCGTCGATACGCTCAATCCATTGGAGATCTCTATTTCTCAAGAAGCGTTAGCTTTAAGTATTCCAAGGTTCAGTTTGCAGATTTTGATTGAAAATGCGATTAAGCATAATGAACTCAGTAAGATGCAGCCATTGACGATTGTTATCACTGAAATGGGTGGTCGAATTGCTGTGAAAAATAGTGTTTTGTTAAAAAAATCAGATATGGATTCTGCAGGTTATGGTACGCATATGATTGCACATGTCTATGATTTTTATCATGTTCAAGGCTTTGAGATACAGCAGACTGAAACTCACTTTACGGTTTATTTACCTCCTATACCAATTGATAGTCAATAAATATAAGACAAAAGTTTAATAGTCCTGGGTTAATTCTTCCATCAATAATGCGGACTCACTCCTAAAATTTACGTCTTCACTCGGAATTGCTTTTTGGATTGATAATATATTGGCATCTTCACCGCCCTGTATCTATTAGTCCTATAATATAATTACAAATGAATAATCTGCATTTCAAAAGAAGTTCAGCATTTGCATGCTTAAGTTTCTTTTCTATTTTCATTCTCAATTCTTGTCAGCTGCTCAGTCCTTTAGGCTTAGGTAAAAAGAAAGTTGTTACTGCTGATTCCACAAAAAAGGATTCCGTATTAGTTTATGACAAGTTTTTAAAAAATGCCAAAATTGATAGTGGTGTTTTTAATGTTATTAATAAGGAGAAGGATTTCTTCTTTGAAATTCCGCTAGAAAAATTAGAGCAAGACTTTTTATTGATCAATAAAATTTCTTCTGTGCCTTTAGCTTTGAACGAAGCAGGTTTAAATAAGGGAATGAATTATGAAAATAAAGTTATTCGTTTCTCCTTAAAGAAAGCGCGTAAAGAAATTTGGGCAAGTGAGATTAAACCACAAGTCGAAGTACCCATAGAAGATGCTATTGCACGTTCTGTGGCTGATAATTTTACCCCTTCTTTCATCGAATCATTCAAGATCGAAGGGTATAATAAAGACTCATCTTCCGTCATCATTAAGGTAAACAAGATCTTTGATGGTACTGAAAAGAGTTTCAATGATGTATTTACCAATATTGGATTAGGAACCTCACCAAAGACGGCACTATCCATTATCGATCAAATGAAATCCTTTGATAATAATGTCGTAATCCGTTCGATATTATCGACACGCGTAACGGAAGGAAACGAATCTATTCCAATCAGTTTGACGGTGACAAGTAATATCTTGGAATTACCAAAAGAAGCAATGAAACCACGTTTCTCAGATCCAAGAGTGGGTTACTTTACCACACCTCGGTGGTATTTTTCTGATAAACAACAAGAACTTGAAAAAAGAGAATTAGTAACGCGCTGGCGCTTAGAGCCTCGCGAAGAAGACGTGGCACGTTATATAGCAGGAGAATTGGTTGTTCCTAAAAAACAAATCGTATTCTATATCGATCCAGCGACACCACAGCAATGGCGTAAACAAATTATTGAAGGTGTGCACGATTGGCAAACAGCATTTGAAGAAGCCGGTTTTAAAGATGCTATTATTGCAAAAGAAGTCCCTGCTAGAATGGACTTTGATATTGACGATGCCAACACCTCTGCTATTACCTATGCTGCTTCTCCACAAGCCAACGCAATGGGGCCTTCAGTAGTTGACCCCCGTACAGGTGAAATTTTGGAAGCTGATGTCATCTGGTGGCATAATGTGATGACGGCGTTAAATACTTGGATGCGTGTGCAGACTGGTGTTATCGATACCTCCGTTCGTGGTAATGTATTTTCAGATGAGAAGATGGCACACGCTATCCGCTTTGTATCATCACATGAGATTGGACATACCTTAGGATTGAAGCATAATATGGGTTCTTCGTATAGTTTTCCAGTAGATTCACTACGATCAGCTTCTTTCACAGAAAAGATGGGTGGTACGGCGACATCTATCATGGATTATGCTCGCTTTAACTATGTGGCGCAACCCGAAGATCAAGTAAAAGCCATTACCCCAATTATTGGTTTATACGATAAATATGCAATTGCTTGGGCATACCGTTGGTATCCGAATAAAACGGCTTGGGAAGAACTTCCTTTGCTTAAGAAAGAGATAGAATCGAAACAAGATAATCCATACTATTGGTATGGAGAACAACAGGATCATAAGAATACAGTGGACCCAAGATCGCAATCCGAGGATCTTGGCGATAATGCGATGCTGGCGGGTGCTTATGGTTTGAAAAATTTGAAACGCATAATGCCCCAAATTATTAATTGGACAACTATTGCTGGTCAGGACTACTATAAAGCAGGCAAATTATACATGGCTGTTATCGGACAATGGTATGCTTATGCGGATCATGTTTCGAATAATATTGGTGGTATTTATTTAAATAATCCAGTTCTAGGAGACGGTAAAGATGCTTACGCACCAGTCCCTCGTCAGACCCAAATAGAAGCATTAGCGTATTTGAAGGAGCATGTTTTCACCTTGCCCGAATGGTTGTTCCGCAAGGAGTTGATGACGAAAACATTTCCTTTGAAAGATAGCCCAGTAGGATCATTTGAATATGCACCCTATACATTAAAGAGAGAATTCCAATATAGTTTGTTATACAACTTGCTTCAGGATCAACGGCTATTGCGTATGACGGAAATGGAATTACTTTTCGGACGTGATCAAGCTTGGAGTATTGAGGAATTCTTGAAAACATTGCGTCAGGATATTTTTGCAAAAACGATTGCAAAGCAAAATTTAGATATCGATGCACGCATGTTACAACAAAACTATATTGATATTTTGTTGGTAACGAACAATAAAAGTATGGATAAGCTAAATACAAAAAAATTATCTTTTGTAGACCAATTCATGCAAGCGGCAAAACCTGTTTTCTGTCCTGTACATGGTGTAGCTCATGGAATTGGTGAAGAGAACAATTTACGTAATGTTCATGTTTCTGGTATGAGTAGAACAGCAGAAATGTTAACAGTAAAACGTGCTGAATTGATTCAAATTCAAAAATTAATTAAAGCAGCACAATCTTCAGGCGATTTCACTACTCAGGCTCATTATCAAGACTTATTGATGCGTATCAATAGTTCTTTAAATACAAGTAATTAACAAAATTTATATATAATAAAACACATGAATAAATTTATCCTCTTGATCGTGTTTTCTTGCGTGCAGCTCATTTCTTATGCACAAGAAACCGTCACCCTAAAGGGAAAAGTGTTGGATAGCAAAAAGCAAACACCGATTTTAGGTGCTACGATTTTTGTAGATGGCACAGCAGTTGGAGAGTCTACCGGTGTGACTGGGCAAATCCAACAATCTGCACTGGGAGCAGTGACAGATAACTTGGGGAATTTTACCCTGACCATCCCTACGGATGTTAAGTATTTTACGGTTTCCTTTGTCGGTTATGAAAATAAGCAGGTACAGGTAGGAAAGGTATACAATACGATTTTTTTGGAAGAAGTTGCAAATGCTTTGGAAGAAGTCATTGTTACTGGATATAACAATATCAGTAAAGTAAAGAATACCACTGCTTACAATAAGTTGAAATTAGACGAAATCAAGCAAACTGGTGTTTCGAGTGTCGATCAGTTATTGGAAGGTCAAGTAGCCGGTTTACAATTGAGTAATCTCAATGGTGGGCCAAACAGCGCTCCAAAAATACGTATCCGTGGTACGGTATCTTTAAATGGTACCCAAGACCCATTATGGGTTATCGATGGTTTACCAATTGAAGGAACAGCATTGCCCAATACGTTTGATAAAGATAATTTAAACAATCTTTCTAATTTACCGATTGCGGGTATCAACCCTGATGATATTGCGGACATCACCGTATTAAAGGATGCTGCTGCGACGTCCATTTATGGAGCTCGTGCAGCAAATGGTGTGATCGTAATTACAACCAAAAAAGGTAAAAAAGGACCTACTCAAGTTTCGGTATCGGCTAACAGTTTTGTGACTCAAAAACCAGATTTCAGTAAACTGAATCTGATGAATGCATCGGAGAAGGTAGATTTTGAATTGGGAATGGCCAATCGTACAGATTTGACTTACCGGACCAGTCAAGGTGCTATCGCACGTTTATTAAATGCGAACAATGAATTGGGTACCTATCGTCAATTTGGTTTGACGGGGCTTTCTACGGCCACACAAGATGCCATCAGTCAATTGCGCAACCAGAATCATAACTGGGGCGATGAATTGTACCGTACAGCATTAAACCAACAATATACAGCTTCAATTTCAGGTGGATCAGAAGGACATGATTTTTATTTGTCTGGTGGATTTTATGATGAACAAGCAGCCACTAAAGGTGTGGGTATGCGTCGTTATTCATTGACTTTAAACAATAACTTTAAAATCAGTAATAAACTGAAAGCGGGGATTAATTTATTAGGTTCTTCTACCGATCGGAATAACTTCATTCAAGATCGTGATGCATTTACCAACCCCAATACTTATGCACGTACCGTTAACCCATATTTGACGCCGAGAGATGCACAGGGTAATTATGTATATGATCCCGATATCGTAGGATATGAGAGAGATACGTATATTTCTTTTAATGCACTTGAGGAACGCGCCAATACAAACTATAATTTGAATAATAAGAGTCTAAAAGCAATTGCTAACTTGACATATCAGGTATTGCCTTCTTTATCTTTACGTACTGAATTGGGCTTACAGTTTGAAGAGTCAGGGATTGAGCGCTTTGCTGATAAGGAAAGTTATAATACAAGAAAGCTTAGAGAAAGTACACGTTATTACGATAGTGCTTCAAAAAAAACAAAATATTTCCTACCTGATGGTGGAACGATTCAAAATGATAAAAACAGTATTTTTCAATATAATTGGAAATCTTTTGCACAGTACAACTTAAACTTTAATGACGATCATGATATTGAAATCATGGCGGGTACTGAGTTGCGAAGATCAAAAAATACAGGAGTTATGTCTCGTGGTTTCGGGTTTAACCCGAAGACCTTAACATCAGAAAATATTATATTCCCAAATAGCACTTATTTTAATGATAGCCGCTTTAGACAATATGCTAAAACGATAGGTGAAACTTCTTATGCGTCATTTTATGCCAATGCAACATATAGTTACAAACGTAAATATAATGTGTTAGGAAGTATTCGCTATGATGGATCCAATATGTTTGGTGTAGATCCGAAATATCGATTCCTACCGATCTGGTCTCTATCCGGGTCATGGAACGCAAAAGAAGAGGTTTTTTTGAAAGATCAAGAATGGATTTCGAATCTGAAATTCCGAGGTTCTTATGGTATACAAGGGAATATCGACCGTAACTCCTATCCATTTATTATTGGCGATTACAGTACAGGTACATTGTTACCAGGAGATGCAGAGGAAAGTATTGTCGTGGGTATGCCTGCTAATGATAAATTACGTTGGGAACGTACGCAGTCTTGGAATGCAGGTTTTGATTTTGGAATCTTAAGAAATAGAGTACAATTCACGGTTGATTATTACAATCGATTATCGACAGATTTAATCGGTGCAAGTCAATTACCATTGGAGAATGGGTTCCCAAATGTTCAGCGAAACTGGGCATCCGTAAGTAATGATGGTATTGAATTATCGATTGGCAGCCAAAACATCGTGCGCGACCGTTTCTCATGGTCGACCGATTTTAATATCGCACATAATCGTAATAAGTTGAAACGTGTGATGGCTAATCCAACAGCTTATAATGTAGATGCGCGAGAAGGTAATCCTATCAGCTCATTATATGAAATTGAAACTGCTGGTTTGGATGCTGATGGCCTTCCACAGTTTTATAATGATCAGCGTGATGTAATATCTTATGAAGAATATTTTCAATTATATGATCCATTTTCGGATTTTATGCCTGGATATGCCGTGAGTTCTACGATGGACAACAAAGATTATCAAAGTAAATTCAAATATAGAGGAAGTATGGATCCTAAGTTTGTTGGTGGTATGACCAATAGGTTCCGCTATGCGAATTTTGATTTGGCGGTATCTGTTGTATTCAATATCGATCAGTGGATGCGTCGTAGTCCAACCTACAATCCAGCTATTGTAGATCGTGGTTCGAATTATACAAAAGATGTATTGCAAGCGCTTACTCCAGGTTCGAAAGAATTTATCGCCATAGGATCAACAAGTGCTGACGCGAATGACCGTTGGATGGCCTACAGTTGGATGGATGGTAACGACCCTTCTAATGCTTTTAATTATTTAGATATCTGGTCTAAGAAGATGAGTTATTTTCGTGTCAACAGTATCCGTTTAGGGTATACGCTGCCAAAATCGCTTGCAAGTAAAGTACAAGCATCAAATATTCGTTTTAATATTGAAGGGCGTAATTTATTTGTATTTGGCAATAATTATGATGGATATTTTGACCCTGAAACGTATGGTAATAATTATGCTCAACCGATCTCCAAATCATTTGCTTTTGGTTTAACGGCATCATTTTAATTAAGATATCTATGAAAAAGAATTTAATATATATCGGATTGTTAGTTGGTGGACTATTAACCACTTCTTGCAATAAATATTTAGATATACAACCAGTAGGGACCGTCGTTCCTACTACCGAAGCTGATTTTAGAGCTTTGATGTTTAGTGGTTATAAAGTTTATCCAGCACATAAATCATACTTAAACTTACGTACAGATGAGTTGCTGTTGGATGAATTTTCTACAGATCTCGGAACATTGAAAGATCTTTATCTTTGGAATGATCAAAACCCTGATCGCCACACACAGCCAATGGCTTGGGAAACGCTCTATAAAAGTATCTTTTATGCCAACCACATCATTGCTGAGGCTAAGGACAAAGCAGGAGATACAGATAATGTAAAACAAATCCGTGCGGAAGCGTATTTATTACGTGCTTATGCGCATTTTGAATTGTTGAATACATATGCTGATAATTACAATCCAGCTACAGCAGCTACAGATCGTGGCGTACCACTTTCGATAAAAGTGGATTTGGAGCAGTTGTTTACTCCAGCAACGGTAGAAAAAGTATATGAACAAATTTTGACGGATATGAAAGAAGCGTCAGATTTACTTCAGATTATTGATCAAGCCACTGCTGTAAAATACAGATTCAGCCGTCGTGCTTATGAGGCTTTTGAAGCACGTTTAAGATTATACCGGGGTGAATGGGAACTTGCAGCGAAAGCGGCAGACCGTGGTTTAGCTATCAATGCCGATTTGGAAGATTTAAAGGACGCATCCTCAAAATTGCCCAACGATTTTGAATCTAAAGAAATGATTCAAGCCTGGGAAGAAGTAGGAAAGACGGATGTATCTCGTTCAACCTTCATCAGTCCGGCATTATTGGCAAAATACGAGAAAGGCGATTTACGCTTTGCACGTTATTTTGAGAAAAGATGGGATGATAATATTGTATCTAAAAAAGGTGGGAATAACCGTTTTAACGTAACCTTTAGGAATGCAGAATTATATTTGATTAAAGCAGAAGCCGCAGCTCGTTTAGGAAAACCTACTCAAGCGAAACAAGAATTGACTACACTATTGAAAAACAGATTGACCGCTGCAACCTTTGCAGCGGCTCAAACAAAGTTGTCAACAATTAGTGATAAAGACTTGATTTCGTTTATTATCGAGGAACGTGCAAAGGAGTTTGCTTTAGAGGGACTACGTTGGTACGATCTGAAGCGTACAACTCGTCCAGAAATTGTACATCGTTACCAGTCTAAAGATTATTTCTTAAATCAAAATGATCCACGTTATGTGATTCGTTATCCCAAAGAAGCGATATCGAATAACCCAGAATTGTAATCTATCATCAATTTTATAAAATTCGATCCTCATTCTGAAAAGAATGGGGATTTTTTTATAAATTCAACACATGTTTAAAAATATATTAATCGTAGAAGATGAAAACTGGGCTTCAGAGAGCTTATTGGAGAAATTGAGCCAATTGATTTCTGCAAAGTTTGATTATACGGTTAAGACTACGGTAAGAGAGGCTACAGATTGGCTACTGAAACATGACGTCGACTTGATTTTTATGGATGTACAGCTTGGGGATGGATTAAGTTTCGATATTTTTGATCAAGTTAAAATCCAAGTTCCAGTAATCTTCACAACTGCTTTCGAAGATTATGCGTTAAAGGCCTTTCAGAATCAAGGTTATGCTTATCTTTTGAAACCGTATGATGAAGATGAATTGCAAGAAGCATTAAATAAAGTAGCTCACTTTTTTGAAGATAAAAATAGTAATCTACCATATAAAAGTCGGTTTTTAGTACGTTATGGTATGCGTTTAAAATCGATTCCGACCATCGAAATTGCTTACTTTATGGCTGAAGATAAATTGTTGTATGGCTACACAAATGAGGGAAGTCAGTTTATCGTTGAAGATACCATTACCGGACTCGTATCAAAATTGGACCCTCAATTCTTCTTTCAGGTCAATCGCAAATTCATCATACATATCGAATCGATTGTCGATATGTTGAAGGTGGGTCGTAATCGTATCCGATTACAAGTGCAACCCGCGTTACCTGCAGAGGTTGAAATAATCGTGAGTGAAGACAAATCTTCAGATTTTCAAATGTGGTTGGATCGCTAGTTATATAGTCCTTATAAGATGAATATTTGGATTATATTGTAACAGTTCATTTATGAAATTTTCATTGCTATCGGGACTGATGTAAATTTCGTCATATTTATTATAATGGACAATCAAACCCTTACGAGCAGTTGCTGGTTTAAAGCCAACCCATAATGTCTTTCCAACCTCAATTTTACGGATATTCTCTATGGCAATCTTCCCATTAATTAGACCAGCTTTATAATAAAAGTATGAATTGTCAATCGAATATTTTGGGCGCGATAATAGCAATATCGCCGTTAAGACTGTAGGAAGCCCTATAACGGTCATCAACTGAACTAAAGTTGCTTCATCATTCATAAGTTCGATAAACATCATGATAAATACGAACATTAGGGGAACAATAGTTATAGCATTTATCAAGTGGTCTTGTCTACTTTTGAAAATTTTCATGGCTTATAGGATGGTACTCATCTTAAAGTTAACGTAATTTTAGATGAAAATTCCCTATTTTTTCTATTTTTGTAACATTATGCATATCGATTTTTATACAACATTTTATTTTAAACCTTGGTAGACTGCGTTTGTCAAGGTAATTGTTCATTGATGTAAATGATATTTCAAATCATTTACAGTTGTATTTTACGCTGTTTTTTTTATGGAAAATAAAAATTGGTTTCAAACCTACATGTATATTTGGATTGGACAATTTGTGTCATTATTGACCAGCTCTGCTGTCAATTTTGCCGTAATTGTTTGGCTGAGTTTAACACACAAATCTGCGGAGGTATTGGCTTTAGCAGGTATTGCCGGATTATTACCACAAGCACTTATTGGTCCTTTTGTAGGCGTTTTTATAGATCGTTGGGATCGTAAAAAAGTGATGATTTTTGCAGATGCATTTATCGCATTGTGTACATTGCTCATGACTTTTGTACTCCAAGGAGCCGCCGTAAGTTTATCGATCATCTATTTATTATTGGCATGTCGTTCTGTTGGTTCGGCATTCCATGCACCAGCTATGCAAGCGATAGCACCATTAATGGTGCCAGAAGATAAGCTTTTACGTGTATCAGGAATTAATCAGATGCTACAGTCTGTAAGTAGTATTGCAGGACCAGCATTGGGGACGTTGGCGATTACATATTTTTCAATCGCACAAGTGCTCTATTTGGACGTCATTGGTGCGGCAGTAGCGATTGTCTCCCTGCTTTTTGTTACCATTCCACATTTAACTGTGGATTCTAAATTATCGTTTGGGCAAGTATGGGATGATCTGAAAAAAGGGATGCAAGCTATTTATCACAATCGAGGCTTGAGCTTGTTATTCGTTTACGCTATGGTTGCCACTTTTTGTGTCATGCCAATAGCCATCATGTTTCCCTTATTGACCATCGGACATTTTAACGGAGGAAAGTGGGAGATGAGTGTGATTGAAATTATTTGGGGAGTGGGAATGTTGGTTGGAGGCGGTTTATTGAGCGCGTTTAAAGTTAAATTTTCTAAAATAATCATGATTAATGCAATGCATATTGTCTTAGGACTGACTTTCGCATTTTCAGGATGGTTTCCTTCGACCTGGTTTATCCCATTTGTGATAGTGACTGGAATTGGGGGGATATCGATGTCCTTATTTTCAGCATCCTTTATGACCACGATTCAGGAAGAGGTAGCTCCACAGATGTTGGGCCGCGTATTCTCGCTTTATTTTAGTATTGCTATTCTGCCTAGTGTCGTTGGTCTGCTCTTTACGGGTTTTATTGCTGATGTTATCGGGGTAGCCAATGCTTTTGTGATAGCAGGTCTATTGATGGTCGTTGTTGGGATACTGTCTTTCTTTACACCGGCAGTTATGCGCTTAGGGAAAAAATAGTAAAAGGCATATAAAAGAGAAAAGCTTCCAAATTATGGAAGCTTTTCTCTTTTTGAGCGAAAGACGAGATTCGAACTCGCGACCCCAACCTTGGCAAGGTTGTGCTCTACCAACTGAGCTACTTTCGCGTTGGTGCTACAAAAATACAGCTTTATTTGATTCTTTGCAAGACCAATTTGATATTTTATCAATTTAGTTTATCGCATCTGCACAATTCATCCCATCAATTGCGGCGGAAATAATTCCTCCAGCATACCCCGCACCTTCAGCGCAAGGGTAAAGCCCTTTGATTTCAGGATGTTGTAAAGTTGCTTTATCACGCGGGATACGTATTGGGGATGAAGTGCGAGATTCTACAGCAACCAAGATAGCTTCATTGGTATAATAACCTTTCATTTTTTTTCCAAAAATAGGTAAAGCCCCGCGTAGGGCCTCGTAGACAAATTTGGGAAGTACCTGCGTAAGGTCTGCTGATATTGTGCCTGGTTTATACGAGTTCTCCGGAAGATCTTTGGATATACGGCCTTCGACAAAATCAATCATACGTTGAGCAGGAGCAACCATTTTTCCACCACCTACTTCAAATGCACGCTTTTCTATCTCATGCTGAAAGTCCAACATCGCAAATGGGTTACTGTCCGAACCCGGAACATCTTCGAGGTTGATCTGAATAACCGTGCCCGAGTTGGCGTGTGGATTATTTCGTTTAGAGGGCGACCAACCGTTGACCACAATTTCATTATCTGCTGTTGAACAAGGGGCAATGACACCGCCAGGACACATACAGAATGAAAATACACCACGCCCATTTACTTGTTCCACTAAACTATAATAGGCTGGAGGTAGGTGTTCACTGCGGATTTCACAGTGGTATTGTGCCTGATCGATGATTTCTTGTGGATGTTCGATGCGTACACCTAAAGCAAAAGCTTTTGCTTCAAGCAACCAGTTTTTTTTACGGAAAAGTTCAAAAATATCACGTGCCGAGTGTCCTGTTGCCACGATGACATGTTTGGCTTTTAATGCAGTTCCGCTAGCAAGCGTAACACCTGTCACCTGATTGTCTTCAGTGGTGATATCCACAACACGTTGTTCAAAAATAACTTCACCGCCGTGTTCGATAATAGTTTCTCGAATGGCTTGGATGATATGTGGTAATTTGTTGGTACCAATATGCGGACGTGCGTTGACTAAGATATCCTCAGTAGCACCATGCGCTACAAATAGTTTTAATACTTTATCAATATCCCCACGCTTATCAGACCTAGTATAGAGCTTACCATCCGAATAAGTACCTGCACCACCTTCGCCAAAACAATAGTTTGAATCTTCGTCAACGATTCCCTCGCGGTTTAGCTTCGCTAAATCACGACGGCGCTCTTGAACGTCTTTACCCCGTTCAACAATGATTGGTTTCAATCCCTTTTCTAGACATTGAAGTGCCGCAAATAAACCGGCAGGACCAGCGCCAATAATTAATACCGGCTTTGCATCCTGTACAGCATGAAAATTTGTCTTAAAAACTTCGGTAGTAGGTTTTTCGTCTATAAAAAAAATAATACGTGCTCTGAATATAACATTTCGGCTACGTGCATCAATAGAACGTTTACGGATTTTAAAACCCTTGATTCGTTCAAAATTTATTTTTAAAGCTATAGAGCCCTGATTTAGAATGTAATCATGATCTTCGATTCTTTCTGGAGCAATCGCTAATTCAATTTCTTTTTGCATATCAATCTTGCTGGGTTTTTATCCCAAAACAGCGTAAAGTTAAGGATATCTGCTGTATTTTTTTAGTTATAAATACTTATGCGCTTAAAATTATTCTTATATTCGTGGGAGTGGTATGGCCTTTGTAGTAAGCTTTCCATTAAAATTATTTTGAAAAATATTAATTCAACGAAAAAAATGAAAAGATTATTAGTCGCATTCTTTGGTTTAATGGTCGCGTTATCTTTCAGTTCATGTGGATACAATACCATGGTATCGCAAGATGAAAATGTGAAAGGAAAATGGGCACAGGTTGAAAATGCATATCAGAGACGTGCAGATTTAGTTCCAAATTTGGTGAATACTGTTAAGGGAGCAGCAAAGCACGAAGAAGGTACGTTGACAGCAGTAGTTGAAGCACGTGCGAAAGCAACTTCTATTACGGTAGATCCTACCAACTTGAATGAAGAAACAATTGCACAATATCAAAAAGTTCAAGATCAATTTTCAGGTTCATTGAGTAAATTGATGGCTACAGTGGAAGCTTATCCAGATTTGAAAGCAAATCAAAGCTTTTTAGAACTACAAGCACAATTGGAGGGTACCGAAAATAGAATTTCGACTGAACGCAGAGCATATAATGAAGCTGTACAGCAATTCAATACAACGGTACGTAGCTTCCCTAACAATTTAATGGCGGGTATGTTTGGTTTCAAAGCTAAAGGAACTTTTACAGCACAAGAAGGTGCAGATAAAGCGCCGACAGTATCATTCTAAGTATACCGTATTAGTTTACTAGAAAAGATGAATGATGGGCTTATCTTGTGCACACATTCATCTTTTTTTATTTAAAAACAATTTTATTAATGGGAGCATTTTCATCAGAAGAACAAGAAAAAGTAGTGCATGCAATCAGTTTGGCGGAGAATAGAACATCGGGCGAAATTCGTGTGGTTGTTGAAAAGCATTGCCCTGGGGAAGTTTTTGACCGTGCGAAGCATTATTTTGAGAAATTGGCCATGCATAAAACGGCCTTAAGAAATGGTGTTTTAATTTACTTAGCACATGAAGATCATAAATTTTCTATTATAGGAGATGCTGGTATCCATACAAAAGTAACAGCCGATTTTTGGGAGTCAACAAAGGAGATTATGGTTCAAGAATTTCGAAAGGCGGCTTTTGCAGAAGGGTTGATCCGAGGAATTCAGAACGCTGGTGCAGAATTAGCGAAATTTTACCCCAGACAGGATGACGATATTAATGAATTACCGAATGATATTGTTTTTGGCGATAAATAGAAATGAATAAACTAACAGCATATAGGTCCATGACCAAGTCTACATTTTCATACATCCATATCTTCGTATTGACGACGATAATGATGCTTTTAAGTGTAACACATTTATTTGCGCAGGATTTTCCTGCTACCCCAAACCGCTTGGTTAATGATTATACAAAGACCTTGACAGCGAGTCAAATGGATCAGTTGGAGCGGAAGCTATTGGCTTTTGAAGATTCGACCTCCGTTCAGATTGCTGTTGTTCTGATGAATTCAACAGGTTCTTACGACATCAGTGATTATGCAGTGAGACTTGCACAACAATGGGGGGTCGGAAATAAGAAATACAATAGTGGAATATTATTATTGGCAGCAATTGGCGACCGCGCTGTTACTATACAGACAGGCTATGGTATAGAAGGTGCTGTACCTGACGCAATTGCACACCGAATTATAGAAAATGAGATTAAGCCTGCCTTTCGAGCACAAGATTATTATACAGGAGTCAATAATGCAACAGATGCATTGATATCCTATACCAAAGGTGAGTATAAAGCGGATCCTAAACAACCAAATGGAAGTGGCGGTACCTCGAAGATGCTGATTCTTATTGTTGTCGTTATGATTGTCATTGCCTTGATTTCTAAAAAAGGTGGAAACGGTGGTAATGGTGGTGGTAAAATGATGAACGGCAGAGGAAGTTCAGATTTACTTTGGTGGACACTTTTAAATACCCTAGGACGAGGAGGTTCAGGGGGCGGTGGCTTTGGCGGCGGCGGCGATAGTGGTGGCTTCGGAGGTTTCGGAGGCGGCGGCTTCGGAGGCGGTGGAGCTAGTGGTAGATGGTAGTGATTAAGAATGAGATAAAAAATAAAATTAGAATAGAATGAAAAAAGGAATATTATTGGGATTAAGTTTTATCCCAGCTTTTATTTTTGCACAAGAGAGCTTTACGGTTACTGGTAAAATTAAAGGGGCTTCTGATAAAGCGAAAGTTTTTATGCAGTATGCTGAAAATAATGCACGTAAGATTGATTCAACGACAGTGTCTGGTGGGCAGTTTAAATTCAATGGCTCTGTTGCAGGTCCGGTTAAAGCATATTTGATTCTTTCTGCAGATGGCACTTCGATTCAAGAAATTAGAAACCCTGATTTGACACAAGTTTATTTGTCAAATGGTGTAATCAAAGTGGAGTCTAATGATGAGATGAAAAACGCAGTTATTTCAGGTAATGCACTCAATAATGATTTTGCAAAATACCAATCTGCGGTTAAACCTTACTCAGATGCATTTCAAGCGCTAAACAAACGTTATGCTGATGCGACTGACGAACAAAGAAACGATCAAACTTTTATTGCAGGCCTACAAAAAGAAGCTGGTGAAATTAATGAACAACAAGAGAAAGCAGATGAGCAATTCATTAAGGATAACAAATCTAGCTTTATTACATTAGATTTATTGTCGGACAAATTGGATGCAGAGAATGTCAATACATTGATTATCCCTAGTTTTCAGGCTTTGTCTGCAGATTTGAAAAACAGTAAAAAAGGACAAGCATTAGCGAGTAGAATTGAGAAATTGAAAGCAGTTGCTGTTGGATCAATGGCACCTGATTTCTCATTACCGGATACAGCAGGAAATGAGATTGCACTCTCTTCGTTAAGAGGAAAATATGTGTTATTGGATTTTTGGGCTAGCTGGTGTGGACCATGTCGTCAAGAAAACCCAAATGTGGTAGCGGCATTTAATAAATTTAAGGATAAAAACTTTACTGTATTCGGAGTCTCTTTGGATAATCCCGGTAAAAAAGATGCTTGGATGAAAGCTATTGCTACTGATGAATTGGGACAATGGCAACATGTATCCGATCTACAAGGTTGGAAATCTGCTCCTGTTGGTTTATACGAAGTGCGTGGTATTCCGCAAAACTTCCTGATAGACCCAACTGGTAAAATTGTAGCTTCAAACTTACGTGGTGAAGAATTACATTCAAAATTGGAAGAATTGCTAAAGTAATAGCAGTGTAAGGAAATAACAAAAAGGGCTTTTCGATTCGTTGAAAAGCCCTTTTTATTTATACTATTGCATATGCGTACTTTATTATCCCTGATATTGGCAATGGTATTATTTATCGGTTGTCAGAACAAACAAGAAGCCGGAGTACCGGTTCTTAATTTAGCTGCTTTAGCCGCTATACCCTTAGATGCACCTATTGATAGTTTAGCTAAGGGAAATACCTTTATCGATGTTACATTACCTGCAGGAGCGCGAATAGAGGAACTATCGATAGCTGATTTGGCTTTATTGAAAGCCGCTGCTTATCGTTTTTTCGGACAAGTGAAATTGGTGGATAATCAGTATGTCGTCAATATTAAAGAGGGTAAAGAAATTCAGGTTTCAGATGAATTAGTGTCATCTTATCTTAAAGCAATAAGCAGTACCAACGCTTATGCTGATTCCTTAAAAAACGAAGGACAAGAAATTCTATTGCCGGCGATTACGGTTGAGTACCGTGATGCATTGTTGAAATAAATTGAAAAGGTCAATTTCATTTTAAAAATTGACCTTTTCAACTGACATCATTTAATGCTGTATTTATTGCATCGTATAGGCATGATTGTAGTCAAGAGTTTTCTGGGTACTTCTGATATTGGAAGGTTCACTTTCATTTTTCATACGATCTAGTGCCGTCACGAAATAGTAATATTGTTTATTCTTACCCAAGTCGTTATCCTCGTATTGTAAATCATCTTCATTATAAGTGATATGAATGATTTTTCTTGTATTATTTAGATCTGTTTTCTCTCCTTCTTCGAATCTATAAACGATATATCCATAAGCAGATTGATCATCAGCTGCACGATCCGGTTTTTGCCAGACCAAGTGATTGTTCATGCCGTTCTCTGAAGTATGGAGCTGTAGGCCAAATGGTGCATTTGGAGCTATGCTATCTATCCAAGGCATCGTTGGAGGTAACGAACAAGCTTGGTACAAATTATATGTCAAGGAGTCTTGAAGACCCGCCAAATTATCTGTCAATGATTTAGAACTAAAGAATATGCTACCTTGTACATTGGGCTGCTCACGTAGGTAACGGATCTGTCGGGGAATCTGACTGCGGTCAGTCCAGCCCGGCTTCTGCTCATTGACACGGTAAGCACCATGTCCAATGTAAAAATGACGACCATAGGTGTGATGTTGCCACCATTCGACCAATATTTCATATGCCGCGGCACGGTTGTGAAAAGGGAAATAGATCTGCGGATTGATGTAATCGATCCATCCTTCCTGAACCCATTTTACCCCGTCAGCGAATAGGGTACGATAACCACTTAAACCGCGCGTGTCAGAACCGCCATTAGCACCATTTTTATTATCCCAAATACCAAAAGGGCTGACACCATATTTTACATAAGGTTTCTTTGCTTTGATTGCAATTCCTAAATCACGAATCAATACATCCACATTGTTTCTTCGCCAATCTTCGATGTTAGCGATGTTATTGGGATATTGACCATAGGTGACTCGGTCAGGAATCGCCGTATTGCGGCTATCGGGATAAGGGTAGAAGTAGTCATCAAAATGAACTCCATCGATATCATAGTTGTTGACGACATCCATGATAACATCGATGATGTACTGTCGTACTTCTGGAATGCCAGGATTGAATAATTTCTTACCTGCATAAGTAAAAAACCAGTCAGGTTTCTTTTTTGTGATGTGATCTTCCGAAAAATGATTAGGATTCAGGGTAGTCGATGCACGATAAGGATTGATCCATGCGTGTAGTTCCATTCCTCTTTTATGACATTCGTCGATGATAAAATCCAAAGGGTCGTAGAATGGTTCTGGGGCCTTCCCTTGTTTACCGGTTAAGTAGCGGCTCCATGCTTCACGACCTCTTCCATAGAATGCATCAGCAGCAGGGCGAATTTGAAAAAGAATGGTATTCATACCCGATCTTTTATGCTCATCCAAGATATGTACAAGTTCTTTTTTTTGTTTATCAACATTCGTTCCAGTCGCTAAAGTTGGCCAATCAATGTTACCAACCGTAGCAATCCAAACCCCTCGAACTTCTCTTTTGGGACTAGGTTGAGCGTGTAGAACTTGTGCGGTTATTGCGATTAAAAAAAATACTCCAAGTAAGTGCAGAAGGTGTTTAAATCTCATTTGTTTAATGATAAGTTAACAAAGATAATTAAGCTTTATTGATAAAGTATTAAATCTTTGTAAGAACTTTGTTGTTGTTTTATATTCTGTAAATTGCAATGTTTTTGGACTGTCCTAAAAACACCATTTTAATAGCGCTTTATAAATAAAGAATGAGCAAAGAGCAAATTTCCGTTTTTGATATGTTTAAAATTGGTATTGGACCATCGAGTTCACATACCTTAGGTCCTTGGCGTGCTGCACAGCAATTTACGAAAGTATTGCAGGATAAAGCTGTGCTTGATATCGTGGAGTCCGTCAAGATTTTATTGTATGGTTCCTTGGCTAAAACAGGCACAGGACACGGAACGGATATCGCTGTGCTATTGGGACTGAGTGGAGATGATCCTGTGACTTTTGATGTTAATCAGGTAACACCAAAAGTAGAACATATAAAATCAATAGAGGAATTGCAATTGGCGGGTATTCATACTGTTCCTTTCACCTATAAAGAAGACTTACTGTTTCTATATAGTGAAAGTCTTCCTTTTCATCCCAATGCGGTTACTTTTCAAGCTTTTTTAAAAGATGGAAAAGCTGTGAGTGAAACCTATTATTCCATCGGTGGTGGATTTGTTGTTCAGGAAAATGATGAAAGTGGACCTTTATCGGAGGTGGATTTACCATTTCCAGTAGAAACAGCTCAGGATTTATTGCATTGGTGCCGGACCACCGGATTAAAAATATCGGATCTTGTATTGGAAAATGAACATGCTTGGCGCGAAGAAGAAGAAACGTGTGCTGGGGTGCTCAATATCTATAAAACAATATCTGAGTGTATATACCGTGGTTGCCATACCTCAGGTATTCTGCCAGGAGGATTAAATGTAGAACGAAGAGCAGCTAAGCTGAATCATCGATTGCTCAAAGACCGCACGTACCATGATTATGAAAGTTGGGTTGCAGCCATAAAAGCCGGGGGTGAAAATTTTCAATACATCTTAGACTGGGTGAGTTGCTTTGCGTTAGCGGTGAATGAAGAAAACGCATCATTTGGGAGAGTCGTTACGGCACCTACTAATGGTGCGTCGGGAGTTATTCCTGCGGTATTGCAGTATTTCATTACTTTCCATAATGGGGGGGCGGACGATAAAATCATTCAATTTATCTTAACAGCTTCGGAGATTGGTTCCATCTTTAAAAAAGGTGCTACCATTTCAGCCGCAATGGGTGGTTGTCAAGCGGAGATTGGTGTGTCATCAGCGATGGCTGCAGGAGCCTTGACCGAATGTCTTGGAGGGTCTCAAAGACAGGTTTTGATGGCAGCAGAGATTGCGATGGAACATCACTTAGGCTTAACCTGTGATCCAATAGGTGGTCTGGTTCAGATTCCCTGCATCGAACGTAATACCATGGGAGCTATTAAAGCCATTACAGCAGCCCAATTAGCATTGCAGTCAAATCCTGATAAAGCCAAAGTAAGTCTGGATGCGGTGGTTAAAACCATGTGGGAAACAGCATTGGATATGAATGTCAAGTATAAAGAAACTGCGGATGGTGGATTGGCTGTCCAAATTCCTTTAAGCTTACCTGAATGTTAATTAAATTGTAGGTGCTGTCACGAAATATCCATATAGGCAGGTGGCACAAACAAAAGACCACGAAGTAGTATGGAGGCCATTGAAAATAGAAATTAAAGATGAATAATTTGGTTTTGATTTTCCATATGGCCTTTAAAAGAACAAATTAATTACAGATGAAATATTGTGCTATTGCTTCGGGCAGTAATGGAAATTGTTATTATATCGCAAAGGGCGAGACTGCAATTTTGGTAGATGCTGGGATTAACAACAAGCATATCCATTTGCGTATGTTCAATTTAGGGATTGATCCGACAAAGATTAAAGCAGTTTTTATCACGCATGAACATACCGACCATATTCGAGGGTTATCTGTTTTTGTGAAAAAATACGATATACCCGTATATATCACTGAAGGAAGTTATGAAGGAACAAGATTGCATCTACCTGCTCATTTAGTCCATTATATCGATGCAGATACGGTTACGACGGTCGGAGAAATGAAAATTTATGGAATACCCAAGTATCATGATGCAAAAGAGCCTTGTAGTTTTTTGATTTCTGATGGAACGTATAATATTGGTGTTTTGACCGATATTGGGCGCCCCTGTAAAAATGTGCAACATGTCATCAAACATTCGGATGTCTTATTATTGGAGTCCAATTTTGATGAAGACATGCTTAAAAATGGACGCTATTCATATTTTTTGAAAAATAGAATCAGTAGCGGTTGGGGACACCTTTCCAATACTGTTGCCCTTGATTTATTCATCAATCACCGTTCACCACGTCTAAAACACCTCATGTTGACCCACCTTTCCGGAGAAAACAACACCGTTGAGATTGTTCATGACACATTTAGACCACACTGTGAAGATATTTTCCTTTCTGTAGCAACTCGGTTTGAAGAAACAGAAATATTTGATATTCATTCTATATCAGTACAGGCTGAATGTGAAGTTGTACGTTAATCTCTATATCACGTTTATTAGGTCTAATATAGCTTCTTTAAATCCTATTTAATTAATCACAAGCTTCACTCTGATGGTGCATAGTTTTTTGCATGCTGTTCGCTATATGTTGGATATGGAGGCCTCAACTTTGTATTTTGGATTATTCGGGTATGGTTTGGAAATTGTTTGAATATGTTTCGTGATTACCTCGATACTGGTTTCGCTTAAGCGTGCGGTTTATTTGACTGTTGTTTGCCTCGGTTTCGAAGCGTTGCCGAACAATGGTCGAAGCAAAGTCGAATCAGACCCGAAGATGATGCGCAGTTGTTACCCATCATTTCCGAACCGACCTCGGACACTGTTGGCACTTATATGGACTTTTAAGGAGTTTGATGGACTTCAGTGGACTTTTCTACTGTTAATTAATGAATTGTTATAGAGGTTGTTATTGTCTGATAAATAACCTAATTTTAATGATAACCAGTGTATAACAGTCTATGTTCAATTTTGAAAGACCTAAAAATCCATATAGAAAGAAGGGGAAAGATTATAATTTGAGTGATAATAGCAAATTAACGTCTATTGATTTTAGCTACAGCAGAAAATTGGCGAGTAGGATTTACAGCATATTGAAGATTTTGGAAAATGAACCACGTCAAACAGATACTTTTTCACGTTTTGCTAATCAAGTTTACCAAGCAGTACGTAATGATCAGGTACATGAATTAGGACAGTTAAAATTGGGTTACGGGAGCGTGGAATCGTTAAGAAATTTTCGATTTTCAAAGAAGAACAGTTGGCAAAGTTTCTTTAGAAATTATCCAACAGCAGATTTTCAATCTGACAAAGGGGAAGTCTGCCTCACGATGCCACCTACCTACGCGCGGGAGTTTCATTTGTTTCCAGAAAGAGCATCCAAAGTTATTGTTAGAATGCACTGTATCCAAATATCGATAGATAATGAAAATAGGTTGGAGCACTGTTCAAGTAAGGAGTTAATCATTACTAATGATGAGGATAGGGACTCACGTTCGATTCGATTTTCCATAAAGGATAAACCCAATGTATTACTATTATGTCTCGCTTCTGTTCGTGTTTGGTTAGTTTCTGCTCAAGGAGAGGATGAGTTTCTGTCCAACAATAAGGTGTATATGACTGCCGAAATATTTGATGCTTTATTGATTCGGGATGGGCAATTATGTCATTTTGTTGAACAAAAACTTCCTGATATTACTCCTCCTATGTCTTCAGACTCGGATGATGAGCTGGACTGGGAATAGTCTTTAACTAGTTTTTTCTTTTTCATAATCGTAATTAACGGGTAATTTATTGAGGGGAATTGTAGATAGGGCGTCTATATGGTCTTCGTCAAGTTGGGTATTGATCTTATTTTTTGCTACACTTTTTAAGTGTGTGGTATCTTGATATAGCTATTCGTGTAGTAGATATGAAGATGGAAGTGTAGCATTGTTTTAGACGCCTTATTATTTGTTTTAGATTATTCTTTCAGACTTTTAGCTGTTTCTGCTGGCTCAGTTTTGACATAAGAAGGTACGGGCACGATAAGGCCCTGATCTTCGTAGATATAGTATAGCGCATATGCAAGTCGAATAAGGAGCTCACGAATGGCCACTATTTTATCTCCAAACTGATCATGATCGTTTGCTTTTTTCAGGGTCAGTTGCTGCATCAGTTCATCCATCGTTTCATACCATTTTCTTAAAGTCTGGAAGGAAAAAAATTTGCTGATTAATTCATGCGGATTTCTTTTGCCATGACTGGTGAATTCAAAGTCATGCGTGTAGTTGTAATAATCTTCTCGTTTATCAAATAATTGTAACGGATTACGGTGTTTTGGTAGACCACATTGTTTGAAAATGACATAAGCGACTTCTATCTGTTGTATCATTTTTTTGCAATGGAAACCATTTTCGGTATCATCACCATTAGACATCGTTGGATAAGCTCCGCACGTAACAAAGAGATTGATGTCGTTTTGCCAATAGAATATATTGGTGTGATTCCAGAAATATTCACGGAGGTATATCATCGGATTTTTGATGATATCTTTACTTAAATAGCGAAAATGTTTCGCTTTTAGTTTCTTTTGTGTATTTTTCATCATAAATTTTTGGTTAAATTGGTTATTAATAATTGTCTTCGTTAAAACTAATATAAGAACTATTTTTAATCAAAACAAGTTAATTTGAATAAAATTTGCATTTATGAGTTCTATTTTGAAGAGAATTAAACTAGTTGCTGACCATGAGGGGAGGAGCGTATCGGCTTTCGAAGCCACTATTGGAGCTAGTAAGGGTGTTTTTACCCGTGCATTGACTAATGGTACGGATATTCAATCCAAGTGGTTAATTAGTTTAATGGAAAATTATCCAGACTATTCTGCGGAATGGTTGTTACGGGGTGAAGGGGAAATGTTGAAACCTAAACCTATTGTTGTTGAGGGTAGTGAAACTTATCTGAATGCAGAGTTGGATGGGGTTAGTAATGCAGTAATCCATGCTTTGCAGCAAGTTGTTTCGACACAAAATGTTACAATTAAATCGCAAGAAAAGATAATTTTCTTCATGGAAAGACAATTGTCGGTGTATGAATCTGAACTTGATACTTTAAAAAAGAAATAATTTGAGTATTCAAGAACAGAATGTCTATAAGCATATTGATGGCATTGCATGTCTAAAGGAAATGATTTGGTTTCGATCTACCTTTGATCTATTGCTATGATTGTTATTGGGATTAGGTTTTTATTTTATGATTTTATGCTGATGCTTACTGTTCTGGTGGGGATTTTAGGTAAAATAATTAAGGGAATTTATGGCTGGTGTTAAAGAACGGGTCTTATTAATTTCGGAAAGTAAGGGAATCAATAAGGCGGTTTTCTTTGAAGGTTTGGGACTTTCTTATGCAAATTTTAAGGGGGTACAAAAGTATTCTGCTTTGAGTTCTGATGCGATGATTCTTATTTTGAATAAATACGATGACGTGAGTCCGACCTGGTTGTTAATGGGGGTAGGAGATATGTATAAGGATTCGGCAGGTATGGAGAGAATACCTGTTATATACCATACTCCTGCAGCGGATGAGAGATCGGACTTGATGGTGGATGCGCTAAATAAAGTGATCAATGCTTTAGAACAAACGGTTCGTACGCAAGAGAAAATAATACTTGCTCTCGAAAAGCAAATCTCTTTTCTCGAGCGGGAGTAAGTATCGTCTTGGCTGTTATGTAAGCATAGCTATTCAATTTACCGTTTTTAAGTTCTGTCGTATCGTGATGGTAATAAAAGCTGAATCTTCCATTCATGAAGATTTAGCTTTTGTTGTTTTATATGGGTTTGTTTTTAGCTACGGAGCAGTAGGTCTGATTTTACTTTTCCGAGATGAAAAAAATCCCTGATTCAAGTGATTTCATTTGATGTGGTTTTGTTTTATTTTTGTGTTTTAATAGATTTTTTTTCTTTAAAAATATTGCAAGTATTGAATGGTTGCAATTATTTTATAAATGTTTCTTTATGTTACGAACAGGATATATTTTATTTTTTGTGCTATTTACTTGTTTGCCTATTGTAGGTATGGCTCAACCTGCGGGAGACCGTCCTGTCTATACTTCAAAATGGGGACATCTTTACCGTATTGAAAATAATCAGATGGATTTGTTGGGGATATTTTCTACTGAAGCCCCTGTGTATGTGTTGGATTCTTCTCAAACACAGTATCAGGTACAAGTAAGTAACGGCGATATAGGTTTTATCAATAAACAGCCTCTTCAAAGGGCTATGTATGGTAAGCGTTCGGCTGGTGAACCAGCGCAATATTTCTATCGGGGAACGCAGGGGAGCCAATGTCCTCATTTTTTTGTGCAAGTGTCGGAATTGCGTGTACGCAATGCACCAAGTGTTTCAAGTACGCCTATAAGGCGAGCGCGACTGAATGAAATGGTTTGTATCGATTATATACCGCTTTACACGGATGGTTGGGTATATGTTGGTGATCATTTTCATGAAAGTCCAGAATTTATTCAAGCAAAATTTTTAGGATCGGAATTGACGTATGATAAGGTATTAAAGGAATATCTCAAGGTAAGAAATAAAGATCAAAAGCAGGAAATGGTATTGGTGGGTAGGCTACGTGAAATTGCATGGGGTAATGATGAAAAATTAAAGCAGGCATTGATATACTGGCAAGAGACCTATCAAAATGCGGGATTTCAAGATCCAAAGGTGGATATTGATTTTGAATTGTTTCTCGCAGATCGGTTTCAAAATCGACCAACATTTGATCTATTGATGAAAGAGGTGGAAGAAATGCGTATGCACTTCGATTGGAAGGGAATGCTTCTTTATGATGGCAAGATAACAGATAATCAGACGAAGCAACTTCAGATGAAAAGAATGGAGGATATACCTGATATGCCTGAATGTGGCTGGGAACCTTTGTATTATTATAAATCTGATAATAATATCGTGGCATTTGAAGAAAATGTAAACGGGAAAGTAGTTGGTTCTGTGTATCAGGTTTCTTTCAGTAATGATATTGCATTACGGATGGGGCAGGAGCGGATCGATATGAATTACGAAGAAAAGGAATTTGTGAAGCACTTTGGACATCTGATTTCGACCGACTGGATAGGTGCTCCGCATGTCTATAGGATTTCAAATGGTGATGCGGGTATGTTCATTATCACTTTTGAAAATGGGAAGGCAGTTCGATATGTAAGTATGTTTTATTGTTAGTTAGTTAGTTAGTTAGTTAGTTAGTTAGTTAGTTAGTTAGTTAGTTAGTTAGTTAAATTTAAAATAAGAGAGGACTCACAACTGTCAGTCCTCTCTTATTTTAAATCAATTCCATTGCGAATAAATGAGCAATATGCCCTTTTAACTTATCTTTTACTTCATTTATATCGGGTTTGTAGCCCAGCTCTCTTTCCATGGAGGTGACGTCTTTGTCGTCGATACCACAGGGTACAATATGACCGAAATAGCTGAGGTCTGCATTCACATTGAATGCAAATCCATGCATGGTGACCCAACGGCTTGCTCTGACGCCCATAGCGCATATTTTACGTGCTTTTTCATTATCCCCATCTATCCATACGCCTGTGAAACTAGGGTATCGTCCTGCTTGGATACCGTAATCGTTTAATGTGAGGATAATAGCTTCTTCTAATGTGCGTAGATACAGGTGGATATCGGTAAAGAAGTTGTCTAAATCCATTATTGGGTAGCCTACTATTTGTCCAGGGCCATGATAGGTGATATCACCACCGCGATTGATTTTGTAGTAGGTTGCTTCTTTTTCGGCTAATGCTTTTTCATCCAATAAAAGGTGTTCTGGTTTACCCGATTTACCTAATGTGTAGACATGTGGATGCTCGTTGAAAATTAGAAAGTTTTCTGTTGGTACCGTTGTCTCATTCACACGATTGTCATGCTTTACGGCTAAGGTTTTATTGAAAATTTCTTCTTGTCTATTCCAGGCTTCTTGGTAATCAACCAACCCCCAATCGATAAACGTTACTTTTTTATTTTGCATAGTGATATGGCTATTTATCTTTTAGCCTTTTGTAAATAATTAGGCTAGGATCGCAGTTACATCGTATAGGTGGTATGCTACAATCTTAGCTTAATTTGTTATCAATCGAATTAATAAAGCAAGTTATTGTACGGGTAGCGAGCATTGTGCATCTCTACAATGATTTCGTACAGCTTTTGCTTGAATTCCTCCAAGTTTGTTTTGTTGGTTGCTGAAATAAAGATGGCAGGATCTGCATTTTTTGCCATCCAGCTATTTTCAAAGTCCGCCAAAGTTACTATTTTCTCTCCTTCTTCACCTTCTTCTTTAGTCGGTATAAAAGCATCGATTTTATTGAACACCGTAATCACGGGTTTGTCCTGTGCGCCAATTTCTTTCAAGGTTTCATTAACAGCGTGAATATGATCTTCAAAGTTAGGGTGTGAAATATCCACAACATGAATCAATACATCTGCCTCGCGCACCTCATCTAAAGTAGATTTGAAACACTCCACTAGATGGTGTGGTAATTTGCGGATAAACCCAACGGTATCGGACAGTAAGAATGGAAGATTGTCAATGACAACCTTACGTACGGTCGTATCTAAAGTGGCAAATAATTTGTTTTCAATCAACACGTCGGATTTTGAAACCATGTTCATGATGGTTGATTTACCTACGTTGGTATAGCCGACCAAAGCAACACGAATCATATCGCCTCGGTTTTTACGTTGTGTTTCATTTTGTTTGTCGATAGATTCTAAACGGTCTTTGAATACCGTGATTTTGTTTAGAATAATCCTTCTATCCGTTTCAATCTGGCTCTCACCGGGGCCGCGCATACCAATACCACCTCGTTGACGTTCTAAGTGAGTCCACATGCGGGTCAATCGGGGCAAAAGGTATTGTAACTGCGCCAATTCTACTTGTGTTTTTGCTTGTGCACTTTTCGCATGACTGGCAAAAATATCCAAGATGAGGTTGGAACGGTCTAATATCTTAACTTTTAGTTCTTTCTCAACATTACGAAGTTGAGAAGGTGTCAATTCATCATCAAACACCACCATATCAATTTCTTCGGCGATGATAAAAGCTTTAATTTCTTCCAGTTTTCCACTTCCAACAAATGTTGCTCGGTCTGGATAGGTTAATTTTTGTGTGAAGATTCCTTTTGTAATCCCCCCAGCAGTTTGCACCAGAAATTCTAATTCTTCCAAATATTCTTGTGCTTTTGTTTCGGTAACTCCCTGTGGAATAACGCTTACAAGAATCGCTGTTTCGGGTTTTACTTCTGTATCGTATATTTTGATTTTTGCCATTGTTTTCTATTCTAGTTTGATATTGTCTATTAAGATTCTGCAATGCAGGTTACTGTTTTGCAAAAGGAAGGTGAAATGATGCGGATTGCATATCACGATGACTCAATAACAATAATACAAAGATAATCGTTTTTAGTTTAATTGTTTTATTCGCATTGCTTATCCTGTTATTTTATTCTAGGTGTCTATTGCACTCTTGGTTAAAGGGATAGGGTTTATTTTTGTTGATTATGAAATTTTATCCCAAGCGATACCGTCGGTTTTTTGAGCCAGATATTGTCTAAGCAAAGCATGTCGTTCTTCTAACATTTCGGGATCTTCTTTGAAGATGTCAATAACAGCATTCCGCGCTTCAGAAAGTAATTGTTGGTCAGTAGCGAGGTTGGCCAACTTCAATTCCAATACACCGGATTGTTGTGTGCCCGAGATATCGCCTGGACCACGTAATTCTAGATCTACCTCTGCGATTTCGAATCCATCATTGGTACGTACCATGGTATCTAGCCTTGATCTACCTTCCTTACTTAATTTATTACCCGACATCAAGATGCAGAAAGATTGCTCTGCGCCACGTCCTACTCGTCCTCTTAATTGGTGCAATTGCGATAGACCAAAGCGTTCGGAGTTTTCAATAATCATGACGGATGCATTAGGTACATTGACGCCGACTTCGATAACGGTGGTCGCTACCATAATCTGTGTTTCATGCTTTACAAAACGTTGCATCTCAAAATCCTTGTCTTTAACAGGCATCTTGCCGTGTACGATACTTATTTTATAGTCTGGGAGTGGAAATTCGCGTTGAATATTTTCCAAGCCTGCTTCCAGATAAAGTAAATCAAGCTTTTCACTTTCTTTGATCAGCGGGAAAACAACATAGACCTGCCTTCCTTTAGCAACTTCTTCGCGGATAAGACCAAACATACGTAGTCGAGAGCTTTCGAAGAAATGGACTGTCTTGATGGGTTTTCTTCCTGCAGGAAGCTCGTCAATAACGGAGATGTCCAAATCACCGTACATGGTCATGGCCAAGGTACGAGGAATAGGTGTAGCAGTCATCACGAGCATATGGGGTGGAATACTATTTTTACGCCATAGCTTAGCGCGTTGTTCTACCCCAAAACGGTGTTGCTCATCAATAACAACAAAACCCAAATTCTGGAACTTTACCTTGTCCTCAATCAGCGCATGTGTTCCTATTAGGATATCTAACGTACCATTTTCCAATTCTTCGTGAATGATGCGACGTTGTTTTATGGAAGTTGAACCCGTCAGTAACTTGATATTGCAAATGTCTTCACCAAGCAATTCTTTAAGTCCTGTATAGTGTTGGGTTGCTAATATCTCGGTAGGAGCCATCATACAGGCTTGAAAACCATTGTCTATGGCCAAGAGCATCGTTAAGAGTGCGACGACTGTTTTTCCTGAACCTACATCTCCTTGTACCAAACGATTCATCTGTGCGCCAGTGACGGTATCTTGTCTAATTTCTTTGACAACGCGTTTTTGTGCATTGGTCAATGGAAAAGGGATTCGTTCTTTGAAAAACGTATTGAATTTGTCACCTACTTTGGAGAAAATCTGACCTTTAAATTTCTTGGTGTTAAGCTGTTTGTTCTTTAGTAATTTGAGTTGTATATAAAATAACTCATCAAATTTGATACGTTTTATCGCGTGCGTAAGTTCTTCTTGGCTTTGAGGAAAATGAATGGCTACTGTGGCTCTTGCTTGAGCCATGAGTTGATGTTTTTCCAGTAAATATGTTGGCATCTGCTCAGGGAGCTGACGGAATACGGTTTCTAGAGCCGTTTGTTGTAGTTTTTGGATTCCTTTACTGTCTAAGTTGAACTTTTTAAGCTTTTCTGTGGAGGAATAGACAGGTTGTAGCGTCATGTTCCCTAAGTTTTTAGCTTGGGTTTGATAAGGTTCCATTTCAGGGTGGGTGATGGATATCTGTCCGTTAAATACAGATGGTTTACCGTACATAACATAGACAGCACCTACTTTTAGGGATTTTTGTAGCCAAGTGATGGATTGGAACCACACCAATTCAATGCTTCCAGTCTCATCTTTAAACTGTCCGACCAGACGTTTAGCTCTTTTTTCGCCAACTTCTTTGAGCCCAATGAGTCTCCCCAAAACTTGAGCTGAGTACATATCTGCATCAAGCTGTCTTATTTTATGGAAGACCGTACGGTCAATATAGCGAAAGGGGTAGTAGCTGAGCAGATCACCAATGGTGAAAATCTGCAATTCTTTTTTAATTACATCAGCTTTCTGAGGTCCTACGCCTTTCAGATATTCTATTGGGGTTATTAATGATAAATCAGCCATTCTTCTACTTTGCTAATTTAAGGAATTTACTTAAAATTTTAGCAATATACGGTTTCTCTTTAATCGATTTGCTGGTTTTGAAGCTAAAAAGAGGATACTTTAAGTGGAGAAAAAAATATTCTTACTTGTTCGATTATTAAAAAAGGCGATCTCTATTAAAATAAAGACCGCCTTTTGTATGAGGTGTAATTTTTACTAGAAATTGCCTTTATTCACATCCCACCATAAACGTGTGCCTCCATTATCAGGACCATCTAATAAGGAAATGGCATTTTGTACTTCTACTGCATTGGTATTGTACTCGTTTTGCGGAAATGGTAAACGACGAATTTGAATCTTACTGTCGATAAGTCCACCACTATTATTGACTACTACTGGGAATAAACGAGGATATCCTGTTCTACGGAATTCACTCCAAGCTTCTTGGCCCTCAGGGAATATTGCTAACCATTTTTGGGTAATGATACGCTCCAATTTCTCTTCATTAGTAGCTCCGTCATTCCATTTAATAGTTAAGCTACTTGGTGATTCGGCATTGTTTTTTGCGTTGAATGGATCTACATAAGCAGAAGCTTTTCTCGTGTTGTCATTTAAATAAGTGCTTAAACCAGCTGTGACGCCCCACTGCGAAAAGGAGGTTTCGACACCTTTTTCATAAAGCGATTGTGCGGTTCCTCCTGTGTGTGCCCAACCTCTCAAAGCGGCCTCACTACGTAAGAAATAGACTTCTGCAGCAGTCATTAAAATAGGAGCTGTACTGGCGATAAATGTAGGCGTAGTTCCCTCCGTGTTTAATGCTGAGAGTTTTTGATAATTATCTTTTTCAATTCCTTCAGCTCCGGTACGTATGCCAATATATTTACCTGCAAAAGTAGTTGTAATGGGGTCTTTTGCGACGGGAGACATGTATTTCGAAGTTCGAGGGTCATCGTAACCTACAAGATAAGATGCTAATGAAGCATTAATACGTGTATCTGCCCAGTTTTTGGAGATAAACCAAAGGGGATTGCTATAGGTCCCGTCAGTTGGTACTGTGATTTTGAAATTCTCACTATTGGTTTCGATGATACCTCCATTAGCAGGGTCTAAAGCTTTCTCTGCTTGAGTTTTTGCGAGTTGAGGATCAATTTTTACCAAACGGATGGCCAGTCTTAATCTTAGCGAATTGGCTATTTTGAGCCAATTTTTGAATCGGACTTGATTGTCTGTATTCGGAAAAACCAAATCAATTTGATCGATTTTTTCAGCCATGGGACTATCTGCTTTGTATGAGTTTAGGTACTCCGCGGCTTTATCAAGTTCCTCGAAGAAGCTGTTATACAAATCAGATTGCTTGTCGTAAGGAATGGTATTGGATGTCCCTACTTGACTGTAAGGGATGGGACCATAAATATCTGTAACACGACTTGCTGCGGCAACTTTAATGACGATTGCGGAACCCCATAATGCAGGGTAAGTTTCTGCAAGATCATTTTTTTGCAATTTGTCTATGGACTTGATGACATCAAGATAGAGTACTTTGAAAGCCTCGCCATTCCAGCCGTTTACCATGGCGTAGTTTAGGTTGTTTTGACCACTGTTGAATGGTGTGGGCGACATAAAATACCCACCATATACATCAGCATTGAGGTTTTGCTGTGTTTGATAAGAATTTGGATCCCCTGCTCCAGAAAAATTATAGATAGCCATTTGGGCGTTTCTGAAATAAAGGACAAGATCTTGGCCATCAGCTTTTAAATCTTCATCGGTTAACCCTGTGTTATCTTTATTGTAATCCTCAAAATCCTTTGTACAGCTACTCAGTGTTCCTCCGATAAGTACAAGCGCAAGTGAGAACTTGGATATATTTTTTATGTTGAGTTTCATTGTTTTTCTTTTAGAAAGTTGCATTTAATGTTAGACCATAGTTTCTAGTTGCAGGCATCATGAAGATATCTACACCGCTTAATGAATTTCCGGTTGACATGGTTACTTCTGGATCAAAAGGAGCTTTTTTCGTGATGTAGAATAAGTTTCTTCCGACTGCATTAACGCGAAGTTTTTTAAAGAAGCTATCTTTGATATTGAAGTCGTAACCTAATGTTAATTCACGTAATCTTACAACCGTTCCATCATAGATATATTGGCTGCTTACAGGTCCCATGCCGGCAGTTGAAGTATACCATTGTTCAGCATCTACCGTAGTTACTGCAGCTCCTCCTGGTGTGATTCCATTAATTGGAACTCCTCCATTTGTACGGGCATCACCACTCGCTTGCGATACACCATATCCATCTAACAAGGCCTGAGTAACAGACATCACTTCATAATCAAATTTACCATCGATCAAGAAGCTTAGGTTGAAGTTTTTGTAATTAAAACTATTGTTCCACCCCATTTGCCAAAGTGGATTGGAGTTTCCAAGTTTGGTAAATGCATTGTTTTTTTGTGGGATACCATCTTCAGAAATGAGGATTTGGCCCTGATCATTGCGTACGAAATCTTGACCATAGATATCTCCAAATGAACCTCCGACTTCCAATTTGGATGCGAAATTATTACGACTTTCACCTGTTAATGTAAATTCTTTGATGTTGTCATCTAGTTTTACAATCTTATTTTTATTGTAAGTAAAGTTTAGGCTTGTAGTCCAAGTAAAATTATCATTCTTGATCGCATCTAATGAAACTAAGGCTTCTACCCCTTGATTTTGAATATCTCCGGCATTGATGGCATATTGCTCGTTGAGCGATGCGTGACTTGCTGCGATTTTAAAGAATTGATTGGTTGTATTGGTTTTATAATAAGTCAAATCGACGTTCAATCGATTATTCCACATCCGCCATTCTGTACCAATCTCCAGAGATGTAGTTTTCTCTGGTTTTAGTGTCTTTAAAAATGCAATGTCATTGACCGTCAATACTGCATAAGGATCTAATTTATTTGTGAGCAAGGTTGTGTATGGAGGTAAGTCATTTCCAACGCTTGCGTATGAACCTCTTATTTTTGCCATATTGATAAACTCAGGCATATTCAGTTTCTCATTTAGCACAATACCTAATCCTGCTGAAGGGTATGTAAATGAGTAGGAGTTCGTGAAAGCCAAGGTGCTAGCCCAGTCATTACGGGCTGTCAGATCTAAATAGATCCAATTGTCATAGGCTAAATTGGCCGATGCAAACACCGATTGTAATTGTCTTCTGTTTGCAGATAATGTTTTGGTTACCGGTGTCGTGGTATTTTGGATAAAAAATTGGTTAGGTATTTTTAATCCTTCTTTACCGCTGTTGAAATCCGTTCCTTCAGTTTTCCAGTCTGTGATACTGGTTCCGACCAATCCTGTTATCTGTAATTTGTCGCCAATATTAAAATTCATGTTGGCTACTAAATCACCATATTGCTGTGTAATGGTTGTATTGGTGTAGCTGTAAGCACCATTTTCTCGAGCTAAGATATGTTGGGTACCTGCATATGCTTTTCTATCCCATACTTCACTTGTACGATCTACGCTTCCTCTTGCTTGGATGCTTATCCATGGTGCGATTTTATATTTTGCGCTACCATTTAAGAGAAGTCGGTTTCTTGTCGATTTTGTTGAATTGCGATTGGTGATCCACCAAGGGTTTTGTTGTGTGGTCTCATCATCAGTGAGCGTATACCAGTTTTGCTCATTGAGATTACGATTGGGATTGAATGTTTCGTAATTTCTATATTTTTGGATATCGATACTTCTGGGTAATAAATAGAGGCCCACCAAGGGGTTGTAATAAAAACCTGCAGTAGGAGCATTATCCAATTTTTGAGTAATATAATTAGCGCTTCCCTCTACAGTAAGTTTATCATCAAAGAATTTGGCGCTTTCTTTCAGGTTGAAGTTGTGCCGTGTCATATCATTATTCGGCGTAATTCCTTTTGCAAGGGTGTTTGCATAAGAAAAGTAGGTTTGGTTTTTCTCATTTCCGCCAGATAAGGTTAACGAATTAGTGAAATTACTGCCTGTTCGGAAAAAATGATCAACATTATTGTAATTACTTTCGTTCGTTTTATCGCCCCAACTAAATACACTGGTATTACTATTTTTACCTTTAGAACCTTGACCATATTGATGTTGGAATTCAGGTAAAGAAGTCGCTTGTTCTATCTGTGCACTTGAAGAAAAATTAACTGTTGTACGGCCGTCTTTGCCTGATTTTGTTGTAATTAAAATAACGCCATTAGCCGCTTGACTACCATATAGTGCAGCAGCTGAAGCTCCTTTTAGGACAGATATATTTTCAATATCTTCTGGATTGATCATGGCAATTGGATCTCCTGGGTCACGCTGCCCTCCAAAAACATCGTCTGGCTGTGTGCCTAATGTTTGGTTGTTTATTGGTACACCATCTACGACATATAATACTTGATTATTTCCCGATGCTGATTTATTACCACGTAATACCACTTTTGCAGATCCACCTGGCCCAGATGAACTGGAAGCAATGTTTACTCCTGCAACTTTACCATTCAGATTATTGGCTAAGTTGGTGCTTTTGACGCGATTCAGTTCATCACCGCTAACTTGTTGAGTAGAGTAAGTCAAGGATTTTTGAGTACGACTGATCCCTAATGCAGTAACGACCACACTTTCCAGTTGTTGGGTCTGTTGTACAAGACTCACGGTTACGGTTGTCTCGTTGGGAGCTAGTGTAATGGTTTTGGTTTCATATCCAACAACACTGATACTCAAAATACGATTTTTATCGTCAACGTTAATTTGAAAAATACCACTGGCATCCGATGAACGCGCAGTTGATGTTCCCAAGACTTTAATAGTAGCTCCTGCTATTGGGGATTTTGATTGATTATCTACAATAGTACCCTTCACTTGATTGTTTTGGGCATGGAGTAAAGATACTGAAAAGAGCATTGTCGGAACGATACTCAATACCTTTAGAGTTGTTTGTAATTTATGATTCATTCAGTATAATATGTGTTATGATCAAATTATGTCTTTTACACATTTCATAAGAATAGATTTTATGAGCAATGGCTAATTCAATTTAGCTCATTGGTTAGTAGATGTCTTATATTGAGAAGTGGAAGGGCGCGTATCTCGTAAACGTAATAAAAATCAATATAAGAGTGAACGAGACTCTTTATCTCGTAAAATGAAATCTAAAATACTATTGTTTTGTAAATTTTGAAAATGTTTATAACAAATTTGATACAGTAAGATTTGCCTATGTAGTTATTGCTCTTAAAATCAACTTGTTGTGATTTGTCATTTTTTTTGAATAATTCTTTTTGTATCATTTCTCGGCTTTGAATCCTAGAAGTAATATAGTTGAATAAATATTTTACTGGTCGTCAAGTTATATATGCTGCAGATATATATTGTCGTAGCCTTTTAGGGCTCATTCAATCAATCAGCCATTAGTTAGGAATGGCTGGTTGATTTAAAATTTTGATGTACCTTCATTATTCGGAGAGTTCAACTACAGGTTTATTGTTGACGCACGTTATGCCAGTTGGAAAAATATATCTTCCTGTTGAACAATCTGGTTTTTCATGTTTCATTATATTTATTTTTAATGAATTGTAACGTGCGACGTCCTTCTTGATTTCGGTTACGTCAGCCGTTCTTAGGTAGGGTAGGTAATCATACCCACAATCTTTTAACAATATGGTCGTTGTCCAGTTGTCTATACCATTACAGGTTAGGTTGGCCAAATAAGTATCAATCTTGATTTTTACTGGTATTATTTGTGCTTTGCTTTCCTCGAGGCTTAGATCTGCGATATATAAGAGTTTTGCTTTTCCGTTTTCACAGATTAACTGTGTGGGTTCGGTCTGGTGCAAAATGTTCTCTTCACATAGTTCGTAGATAATACCTTCTTTAACACCTGCTTTCTCTGCTTTGGATTGCATATCGATATATTCATTCCAAAGTTTGTCAAACTTTGCCTTGATGTTTTTATGCATAGGAAAATAGGAATGTCCACACCAATAGTTTGCTACTTTTTCAATGTTCCATTTAGTGATGTCTGTACAGGGCTCCGTAGCTATGAGCTGCGCAATGGCCTCCCTTTTCTTATTCGCCAAATCTTCCCATTGCTGTGAAGTGGTATCATCTTTTTTGCATGCGCTAAAAAGGAAAATAAAGAGCGTGAAATAGCTAAGCTGTGCTAGAGTTTTTGTCATAAGTGGTTGGTTTATATAATGAATGATTTCATTATATTCCTATAACGTGAATTCAATTTCTTTTGCTACAATGTATTTATCTTTTTAGGCGAGCAAATACTTTGTCATAGTTAAAAACCAATATAGCTATTAAGATAAAACCGTATGCCCAATATTTATAGGAGTCTAATTGTTCCTCAAAATATGTGACTGCAAGTGTGAAAGCAATGATGGGGTTAATATACAGCATGATACCGAGCGTGGAAGAAGATATTTTCTTTAGAGCGTACATACTGGAGAATAATGGGAGGATGGTAAATAATAATGCCATAGCTAAAGTAACCTTCCAAAACGTGCTGTCTTGAGGTATTGGACTTTGGTCTATTAACATTTGTGGTATGATAAAAAGCGTACATATAGCGAGTTGTATGGCCAACATGTTGAGTTTATCAAAGCCCTGTATGACACGCTGTAAAACGAGGTAAAAGGCATATAATGCACCAATAGTTATCGACCATAATACTTCTGTGAGGGATCCTGTTGCTAGCATGACCACCCCTACACCGGCAATAAGTAAAGATAGTTTTTGTGTGGTACTTAAGTTTTCTTTTAGAATAAAATACCCAGTAGCTGTAGTAATCAATGGACATAGGATATAAGCAAATGCACCAGCTTGGACACTAATACTATTGATACAATAGATATAGGTATACCAGTTTGCAAATAAAAATATGGCTGAAAAAAGCGTGAGATAGCTGATCCTAATTCTTTTATTTTTGGGTAATTGTTGAAAATGATGGTAATCAACTTTGAGTTCTGCTTTTCTAAAAATCAGGTTGAACAGCCATAGGAGTAAAACCGCTAATAGGATACGATAATGGAGTATATCCTCTGCCGACCAATTTTTTAATAGGCGTATAGGAACAGCCATAAACCCCCAAATAAGTGGTGCTAAAAAAGCCGCTAAGAAATACTTTCCGCGGCTTTCAGTATCTTGTTTTATGTTTTCCATTAATCTTTCCAGGCAATCACGGAGATTTCGACATTTACATTTTTGGGAAGTGTCTTGACAGCAACGCACTCACGTGCAGGTTGTGCAGAAGTGAAATACTGCGCATATACTTCATTGACTGTTGAAAAATCATCCATGCTGCTTAAGAAAATCGATGCTTTTACAACGTCTTCAAAGGTATAACCGGCATTTTTCAGGATGGCATCAACGTTCTTCAATACTTGGTGTGCTTCATCTGCAACGCCAGTTGTGATCAATTCCATCGTTTCAGGAACTAATGGGATTTGTCCGGATACATATAAAGTTTTATCGGCTTTTATCGCTTGATTGTAAGGTCCAATTGCGGCCGGAGCTTTTTCCGTATTTAAAATAATTTTTTGAGACATATGTTGGTATTTAGGATGCTATGAAAATTTTATAAATCAGCGCTAGAATGAATACGATGATTGCTATGGCATTGATAATGTGCATAGCTTTTAGATTGCCGTTCGTGGGGCGATTGGGGTCTTTTTTTCTAAAAAAGTACATGGAACTAAGTTACGCTTGTATTTTGATAATCGCAATGATTATCTTTAAAGAATCAAAAATAAAAGACAATGAATAAACTTGCTTTAGTGGGCGGAAGGATTTTTTCAGATTATGACCTGTTTGAAAATAGAGCACTTATTGTGGAAGATGGTAAAGTTATAGCGATGGTCGATCCTGCAGAAATTCCTGATGATTGCCAACAGATAGATGTGCATGGAGCCAATATCTGTGCGGGTTTAATTGACCTACAGTTATATGGTGATGGAGACGATCTTTTTTCTGCTCAATTGACCTCTGAATCATTACAGCGAATTTCGGACCGATTGGTGAGCAAAGGTACCACTTCATATATGATGACTTTGGCAACGAATACTTTTTCAGTTTTTAAAGAAGCTATTCGGGTTGCGAGTCATTTTCACCATGATGCGCTGTTGGGTTTACATCTTGAAGGTCCTTTTCTGAATGTGAAGAAGCGTGGTGCGCATCCTGCAGAATTGATTGTGAAAGCTACGAAAGAAAACATTAAAGAATTGTTTGGTGAGCACAATATGGTAGTGAAAATGATGACCATTGCTCCGGAGTGTATGGATGATGATGTGCTAGAATACCTACAATCTTATGAACTATTATTGAGTGCTGGACATAGCAATGCTACATCTATAGAAGGGATAAAAGGTTTTGATTTAGGTATACCAACAAGTACGCACTTGTTCAATGCCATGTCTCCGTTGCATCATCGAGAAATAGGTATGGTAGGGGCTATCTTCAATCATCCGACAGCCTGTTCGAGTATCATAGTGGACGGGCACCATGTCAATTTTGAAGCAGTGAAAATTGCGAAAAAACAGATGGGTGAGCGTTTGTTTTTGATTACGGACGCTGTTGCTGCATGTTCGGAGGGGATTTATCAACATGTACTCAACGATGGTTATTATTCACTTCCTGATGGTACGATTTCAGGAGCCGCAGTTTCCTTGTTTGAGTCTGTTAAGAATGCTGTACTTCGGGTTGATATTCCCTTGGAGGAAGCGATTCGTATGGCTACAACCTATCCAGCGCGACTACTTAAAAGATCAGATATTGGTAACTTGAACTGCGGTAGTATCGCCAATTTGTTGATATTCTCTTCAGATTTTGAACTTCAAAACGTGATGGTTAAAGGAGAGTTGATATCGTAATAATTAGACTGATACAGAAATTTAAACCACACATTTTTGTATAAAAGAAATCTTTATAATTAAGAATAAATCGGTATAATTTGTTTCATATACAATTTTAATTGCATTGTATATGAAACAAATTTATCTAAGTTTGTAGCTTAATTCTGAAACATCACATTAACATTTTTAGATGAAACATCACTTATTAATATTGACTGTTGCGCTGTTCTTATTTTCCTGTTCTTCAAAAAAGAATAGAAAACAAGAGGAAGTAAAGGGCACTCCCGCAGTTGTTGTGCAACAGCATCCCGATAAAAAGGATAAACCTCAACGTGAAAAAGTAAAAACTACTATTCAAGAGAAAAAGGTTGAAACACCTAAAGAAGTTGTTGTTGAGCTTCCTGAGGTACAACGTGAATTTCGTGCTGCCTGGATTGCTTCAGTCGCAAATATCAACTGGCCAAGTAAGAATTTTTTGTCTACGGCTGAACAAAAGCAAGAAGTAATCCAGATTTTGGATTTTTTGAAAGCAAATAACTTTAATGCAGCTATTTTTCAGGTACGTCCTTCTTCCGATGCTTTGTATAAAAGTGATTTAGAACCTTGGTCTTATTTTTTAACCGGAGAGCAGGGAAAAGCACCCTTTCCATATTATGATCCATTGGAATATTGGGTCGAAGAGGCACATAAAAGAGGTATTGAATTACATGTTTGGTTAAATCCATATCGTGCGCATCATACCTCTGGTGGAAAAGTGACGGAATCGTCCATGGCTAAAAAAATGCCAAATTCAGTCGTTCGTCTAAAACAAGGATGGTATTGGTTTGATCCATCGAAAAAATCGACACAGGATCATGCTGTTCGTGTCGTGATGGACATTGTTAAGCGTTATGATATTGATGGTGTTCATTTTGATGATTATTTCTATCCGTATGCCGAATACAACGGTGGACAGGATTTTCCAGATAATGACAGCTGGAATGACTATAAAAAAAGCGGTGGGACATTGGCGCGTGCAGATTGGCGTAGAAATAGTGTCAATACATTTGTTGAACGTATCTATAAAGAAATTAAAGCAGAGAAGAATTTTGTAAAATTTGGAATTAGTCCATTTGGAATATGGAAGCCGGGTTATCCTGCAGGTATTCAAGGCTCCAGTCAGTATGATCAATTGTATGCAGATGCAAAACTTTGGTTGAACAAGGGATGGATTGATTATTACACTCCACAATTGTACTGGCCTATTCAACCTGCTAAACAAAGCTTTACGACCTTATTGAAATGGTGGGAAAGTGAAAATACGATGCATAGACATTTGTGGCCAGGTATCAATACTGTTGGGAAGCGTACAGCAGAACACCCAACTGAAATTGTAAATCAAATTGCGGCAATGCGCAATATCGTGCCGAATAGTAAAGGTATTGTTCATTGGAGCTTAGCTGGTTTGATTAAAAATCCAGCGATGACAAAGGCGGTTTTTGAAGGTCCTTACCAGAATAAAGTGTTGATCCCAAGAACACCTTGGTTGAATGCGAATCCGATGCTGAAGCCATCATTGTTGTTGACACCAGAGAAGGAGTTTGTATTTGCGAAGTGGCAACATAAACAAGTGGATCAAGTTTTTCATTGGGTGCTTTATACCAATTATGGTGGCGAGTGGTCGTATGAGATTTTAGATCCTTCAGTGACGGCTAAGGAACTTATGAAAAGTAAGAATGGCAAAAAATTGCAATATGTTGCGGTTAAAGCAGTGGACCGATTGAGTAATGAAAGTCCCTATATAGCAGAAGAGATAAAATAGTGATCAAGAATTTATTGAAAGGGGGTATCCAAGGCGGATATCCCCTTTTTTTGTTTCGATGAAATAGTTTCATAAGCTATTTAATAGATTTTGATAGATTTTTTTTTGCGCTATTGATTGAAATGTGACGATTTGGAATTAGAATTTTTCCAAGCTATATTTAGTTCTATGGAAGAAGTTTATAAAAAAGCCGGTGAATCTGTTATACGGATGTCGCAATTGATGTTGCCTTCGAATGCCAATTTTGGAGGTAAGATACATGGTGGCTATGTACTATCGTTGATGGATCAGATCGCATTTGCAGTAGCCTCTAAGTTTTCCGGGCATTACTGTGTGACGGCATCTGTAGGGAAAGTTAATTTTTTAAAACCTATTGAAGTTGGTGAATTGGTGACGCTTATCGCATCAGTCAATTTTGTAGGCAATAGTTCGATGGAGGTTGGTATTCGTGTTGAATCGATGAATATACAATCCGGTGAAACTAAACATTGCAACTCATCTTATTTTACGATGGTGGCAAAGGATGCTAATGGGAAATCTGTTCGTGTGCCACGTTTAATATTAGGGAGTGAAAAAGAGGTCTTTCGATTTTATAACAGTATTGTTAAGATTGAAATTGAAAGAGAGCGGGAACGGGCAATCTTGGATATAGAATTTGATTCTGAAGAACAGCTTAATTATATCAGACAGCATTATGATGTGAAAATAGCATTGGATTGATTTATGTAATTGAGTTAGTGTAGTGAGTTTTCGTGCTTTATTTTGCGTTTTATTTTTCTTAATCATGCAATTTCAATCGATTGTGTTACATATTAAACGCTTCAATGTGTGTTTTTAGGCTTATTTGAAAAATAATTGCGCATAATATTGCAAAACTTAGAACCTTTTTATACTATTGTAGTATAATTATTATAAACCTGTCGGGATAGAACCATCCGATATGAACAATTGCTACTATCTAACTTATTATTATGAATAGAAAATTACTCTTATTCTGTTCGGGAGTGATGTTATCTACCAGTTTATGGGCACAAACGAAAACTATTTCGGGAAAAGTGACCAATGCATCTGATGGAACATCCATGTCGAATGTTACAGTAAGCATAAAAGGCAAAGCTGTAAGTACGCAAACCAATCCAGATGGAAGTTTTACAATCAAAGCCGAATCTGGAGATGTGCTTATTTTTAGTACCATTGGTTCCAAGCCAATGCGAGAGACCGTGGGTTCAAGCTCTACCGTAAATATTTCGCTTTCGAGCAGTGAAGAGGCTCTGAGCGAGGTTATTGTGACGGCCATGGGAATAAAGAAGGAGAAAAAGGCTTTGGGATATGCTGTTCAGGATATCAAATCGGACGAGCTGATGAAGAATAAAACGGCAAATGTAATTAACTCTTTAGCAGGTAAAATTGCTGGTGTCAATGTCACGCAATCATCGGGAGCAGCAGGAGCAGGAGCACAAATTATTTTGAGAGGAGGTACTTCTTTAGAACGAGATAATCAGCCACTATTTGTAGTTGATGGTGTTATTTATGATAATTCAACAGTTATTGGAGGCAACAGTGCTTTCGACGGCGCTCAAGCAACTTCAACTTCAAATAGTAATCGGGTAATGGATGTCAACCCAGAAGATATTGATAATGTTTCTGTTTTGAAAGGTCCTGCAGCAGCAGCCTTATATGGGTCAAGAGCCGCAGCCGGTGCCATTATTATCACAACTAAGAAGGGAAAAGATGGTCGGACTGAAATTGGATTTTCAAGTCGTGTTTCCAATAACTGGGTCAATCGATTACCTGAACAGCAAAGTAAATACAAAAGGGGTATATATAATAGTCAAGGGTTATTAGATAGCTATACTACACAATCTTGGGGAGAAAAATTTGGTGCTGATGATGTGATGTATAATAATATTGAAGACTTTTTTCAAAACTCAACAATCTTTGATAATTCAGTGAATTTATCGGGGGGTAATCAAAATGGTTCATTCTATTTATCTGGTTCCCGCTTTGACCAAAAAGGTATCATTCCGAATACAAGCTTCGATAAAACCACATTTCGATTTAATGGTGATCAAAAATTTGGTAAGTTAATCGTTGGTGCAAATGTTGCCTACTCGCTATCAAATACAGATAAGACATTGACTTCGGCAGGCTTATGGGGTTCGGGAGGTTCTGGAGCTTTGGAATCACTCTATGGTTGGTCTAGGAGTGAGAATATGAAGAAGTATCTCAATGATGATGGCACAAAGTATCGACTTTTTGAAGGCTTACAACCGTTGCAGGATGATATTGAAAATCCTTATTGGACAATCAATAAGAATAAACTTGGTGATAATACCGAACGTTTTACAGGTAGCCTTAATGCGACCATGCCAATTTTTGATTGGTGGAATGTCACTTACCGTGTAGGTACAGATAGTTATTTGACTAAAAATTCTACAAAATTAGCTTCCGGTGGTGCTGTAAAACCATTGTGGCAAGAAGGGATGATGTCTGAAAGCGATTTTAAATTTAATTATTGGTCTTCTAATTTGATGTCAGATTTCAATAAAAAAGTAGGTGATTTCGAGTTGGGTGCTTTAGTGGGTTTCTTTTCAGAGCAAACAAAGACGACTAACAATCAAAAAATGGGTTATCGTTTGCAAGTTGAAGATTTTTATAGTTTTGAAAATATCGAACCTGCAAATAAGCAATTTCGGGTAACAAATGCTATGAAACGCTTATTTGGTGCATATGGTGAGTTGCGTGCTTCTTACAAGAATATGTTGTATTTAAATGTAACAGGAAGGAACGATTGGACTTCCACATTACCAATGGAGAATCATTCCTATTTTTACCCATCAGTTGGTGGAAGTTTTGTTTTTACAGAGTTGCTAAAGGATAAAGGGTTAGATTGGTTGAACTTTGGTAAGTTACGTGCTTCTTATGCGCGAGTAGGTAAGGATGCAAACCCTTACGTTACCAATACCTATCTCTGGAGACCAATCTCTCATCTGGGAGAAATTGTTGGAGTTGGTAATAATTGGCAAAAAGGCAATCCATATTTGAAACCAGAAACAACAGGCTCTTTTGAGATTGGTGCTGAATTGCGTTTCTTTAATGGTCGATTGGGTATAGATTATGCTTATTATACCAATAATTCCTATAACCAAATCCTCTCTCCACGTTTAGGTCAATCTACTGGTTATATCTTTATCTCTGTTAATGGTGGCGATATTTATAATAAAGGAATGGAGTTGTCATTAACAGGTAAACCGATTGTTACAAAGGATTTTGTATGGGAATCTACCTTAAATATGTCTAGAAATAAAGGTACTGTTGATAATTTATTGGCTGGGGTTGATATTTTGTATGTGACGGATGTTCAAGTGGGTAATGCGAAGGCAGCTTCATTTAATGGTGGTAATTTTATGGGAATATCGGGATCCCGATGGACACGTACAGCTAATGGTCAAGTTGTTTTAGATGCAAATACCGGCATGCCTGTCAGTGATAATCTGTTGACCTATGATATAGGTAATCGCGAACCAAAATTAACCGGAGGTTTCAATAACAGCTTAACCTATAAAAACTTCAATTTATCATTTTTGTTGGATTTTAGAATAGGAGGAGATGTTTATAATGGAACCGATTATGCGATGACATTAAATGGTATGAGTAAACGTTCGGAAGATCGAGATGAATTGATTTTAAGTGGAGCCGTACGCAATGGAGGGACAGATTTGGATCCAATTTATATGGATAAAACATTTACGTTTTTAGCCGATCAGTTTTATGATGTTAAAGGTGTACAGACTAGTGGGAAAAGTATAATTCAAGATTATTGGAGAGATTTTTATGCTCGTGAAAGTGCAAATTTTATGACCAAAACAAATTGGTTAAGGTTGAGAAGTGTTTCTATGTCTTATAACTTTTCAAATGGGGTTCTTAAAAATGCAGGTATTTCGAATGTTGTAAAAGGCTTAACGGCAACCCTGACAGGAACCAATCTATGGCTATGGACAAATTATAAAGGATTGGACCCTGAAACTTCTGCTGCAGGTTCTGGAGTCGTGGGGTCAAGTTCCGTAGGTATTGATTTTAACGGTGTACCAAATACAGCGGGGGTGATGTTTGGATTAAACTTTAAATTTTAAGATTGAAACTCATGAATAAGTATAGAAAAATATTAACATTACTACTTGTTGTAACCCTATTTTCTTCTTGTAGTAAAAATTGGTTAGATATTAATGTCGACCCCAATACACCGTCTAGTACAGTTGCTTCAGTAAAGAGTCGATTGGCCTGGATTCAACACTATTATTTGTATGCGCAAGGTACTGCTGGAACGAGAGCAAATTTTATAACACAACAATTGACTTTTGTCAATAGTTCAGGGCAACAAAGTATGACTGCTGGTTGGAATCCAATCGCGGGCATGTCAACGACCCCATATCAATTCTTTTTTGTAGGTGCTGGTTCTAATTTCCAGGATATGGAAGCTAAGGCTACTGCCGAAAGTGCTTATCATTATTTAGGTGCTACTAAAGCCATTCGTGCAATGGGCTTTATGTTGATGGTAGATTGGTATGGTGAAATGCCTTACACAGAGGCATTAGGTGAAGAGATCACACCTAAATTTGATGACGGTAAAACGATATTCGAAGGTTGTCTATCAGATATTGATCAAGCGATTGAGTATTTTAAAATGCAACAACCAAGTACGGCCACTCCACTATCTGAAGGCGATAGTTGGAATGGTGGTGATGTAAATAAATGGTTGAAAATGTGTTATGGATTAAAAGCAAGATGGCTAAATAACTTATCTAAGAAGTCAAGTCTGTACAAGCCAGATGCTATATTATTAGCTCTTGAAAATGCGCCCTTGTCCATTGGGGAAGGAACTACTGTGTCGCATATTGATGATCAAGCAGATAATATCGGTGATATTTTATTTGCCGATCCTGTGAAAACTTCTATTGTATTTGATAATGCAGGGATGAATACGAGCACGCTTATTACAAAGTGGTATGAAGATATCTTGACTAACTTTGATCAAAAAGGTATTGAAGATCCAAGAGCTGATAAACTTCTTCCATGGGCAGAGTATGGTATTCCTAAGAAATTCGTTCGGAGTAAAGGTGTGGATATGCAATCAACAATTCGTATGAATGCAGGACCATTGACATCTGCATATAATGAAAGCGATGTACCAATTAATAATAATGGTCGTACAATAGCTCCCCATACTTGGTATGTTAATTCTGCGAATAATGCACGTTGGGGAGATACTGTTTATGTATCAATAAAAAGTAGCTCCAAGGGCTACGACAATGATGCTTCAGATATATATAAATGGAAAGATGGTGTAGTCGCTGCTTCGGGAACATTTTACTCTCGACCTGATGCGCCAACACATTTGTTAGGCTATCCTGAGATGTGTTTTATAAAAGCAGAGGTATTGTTTAATAAAGGGGATAAGGCAGGTGCATTTGAAGCTTACAAATCCGGTATTAAGGGACATATTGATTTGATGAATATGAAATTAAGTACCTATGGTAATATAAACCCGAGTAAGTCTCCGATGACAGATGTTAAGATAGATAATTTCTTGAGTAATGGTATCGGTACGGCTGGCAATATTACTTTAGCTAAAATTATGATTCAAAAATCAATAGCCTTATCCTTTTCACAACAAAATTGGAACGATATGCGGAGATATGATTTTAGCAACCTTGTTTATCCCGGATGGAAAGTGCCTTATGAATATACGGTTACGGCAGCTGCCCAAACAAAGATACCGCAAGGAAAACAGTTTAGAAGAGTGCGTCAGGTATCACATGAAATAAATTATAATGCTGAGAACTTGCGAGCGTCACATCCAAATGCTCTGAATGATGATATTTGGTCATTCCCAGTTTGGTGGGATATCAAAGAATAATTTATATTTGAAAGCCGCAATAAAATGCGGCTTTCTTTTTTATCGTTTTACTAATTATTTCATTAATATGAAAAATCTTTTGCGATTAATTTTTACCCTATTTCCTGTTTTAGTTTTTGCCCAAACTCCAACTATCATTCAAAAGCCGATTACTTGGAATGCGGAGCGTGAGCAGCTCTCTCTGGAGTATCTTAAAAATCGACATGGTATATTGCAGGAAAATGCTTATATCCATCCTACGATGGTTGTGGTTCATTGGACGGCAAATAACAGTGTTCAGGCTACTTTTAATACTTTTAACCCCGTATTATTACCCGGTAGGCCGGAATTAACGAAGGCTAGTACATTGAACGTATCCTCACAGTATGTCATCGATAGAGATGGCACTATTTATCAATTTTTACCCGATACCGTGTTTGCAAGACACACAATTGGTTTAAATTATTGTGCAATAGGTATTGAAAATATTGGCGGGGATAAGTATCCACTTACCGCTGCACAGTTAAAGGCCAATGAAGCACTTATACGACAATTGAAAAGTAAATATCCGATAGACTTTGTGATTGGACATCACGAGTACAAAACCTTTCGTAATACTACTTATTGGAAAGAAACAGATCCTAATTATATCACGTTAAAGTCTGATCCTGGTGATGTTTTCATGGTTAAATTGCGAAAAAAATTGGCTGATTTGAAATTATCCTCCCTATAGAACTGCTGAAAATTAATGTGTAAATATATGGAGTCCTTATGGACTCCTTTTTTGTATTCGCATTTTTTCCTTTGATTGTTTGAAATTTAATCGATTTTATAAATGTATTTATATCCCGTGTGATGTTTTTGGATTGAATTTTTAATAAATCCTTAATTGCTGTTTTATGCTACACTTTGCTTTAGTATCACAAATGTTACATACTAGTGTATATGGTACACTAATTTAGCTTTTGTAAACGTTAAGAATTGTTAATAAATAGCTATATTTCAATGACTTATGATGTTTTTGATATTTTTAATGTTAAAAACTGTTAAAAAGTTACAGGTGTATTTTGTTTGAAATAAAAGTGACTACTTACTTTGTTTTGCGTTTTTGTAAGTGATTTAGTTAAAAAAACGAAAACATCTACTTACATTTATTCTCGAATTATTAACTATTTGGCAGTATGATAGATAGGCTATCATCAATTTTAATTAAATATGAAAAGACTATTTGCATTCCTTGCATTGACGAGTTTTCTTACTTTCACTTCGTGTGCAAGTAAATTAGCAGTTGTAAATCAGGCTTCTTTTACTTCTATCAATAATAACACTCAGATCTTAACTGGAGCAGATCAGTTAGCTATTTATCTACCGATGTTAAAAGGTAAGAAGGTAGGTGTTATGGGGAACCAAACTTCTATAGTTGGGCAATCAAAAACACATTTAGTTGATGTGCTATTGCACGAACAAATAAATCTGAAATTTGCTTTTGCACCTGAGCACGGATTTAGGGGTGATGTGGAGAGAGGTGAGAAATTTGATAATGACGTTGATTCAAAAACTGGATTGCCATTATATACTTTATATGGGGGTAACCAGAAACAAGATTCTATTGTAAAGTCAATTGATGTCATGATATTTGATCTACAGGATGTTGGTGCTCGTTTTTACACCTATATCACGTCGTTACATCGTGTGATGGAATTATGTGCCAAGCATAATAAGAAATTAATAATATTAGATCGACCTAATCCCAATGGAGATCAAGTTGATGGACCTGTGAGACACGATGATAAATTCAAATCTGATGTTTCTTGGCATAAAATAGCTATGATCCATGGCTTGACTATAGGTGAATTGGCGCAGATGATAAATGGCGAAAAGTGGTTGGAAGATGGCAGACAATGTGATGTCACTATTATTCCGGTGCAAGGTTATGACCACACGATGATGTATGACCTGCCTGTAGTCCCTTCCCCAAGTCTACCTAATGCATTGTCAGTACGGCTATACCTATCATTATGTCTTTTTGAAGGCACGGATATTTCTGTAGGTCGTGGAACGGACTGGCCATTCCAAATTATTGGCTATAACAATCCTGTATATGGATCATTTACTTTCACTCCTGGTGAACGCCATGGTATGACAAAACATGTTGAGGGAAAGGGCGCTGTTAATTATGGTCTTGACCTTAGAAATATTATTCCTTCTGAACATAAGTTTACGTTAAAATTCCTTTTGGATTTTTATAATAAAACTCCTGACAAATCGACTTTTTTCGCTCGGCCTGCTTTTTTTGATAAGCTAGCTGGTACAGATCAATTACGGTTGCAAATTCTTGCTGGGAAATCAGAGCAAGATATTAGAGCTTCATGGGCATCTGACTTAGAGGTCTATAAATTGATGCGTAAAAAGTATTTATTATATCCTGATTTTGAACAAACAAACTAATTTACAATATAAAAATCTATTATTTTAAAACGCTACAATACAATGAGAAAATTTATACTATTTTCTGTTGCAGTGGGATTGAGTGCGCCTTCCAAGTCTTTCAGTAATGTAAGCAAAGAGAGTGTTCTGAATAATCCTAAAGTAACACAGTCACTTCTAGCTTCATCCAAATCTGCACTTCAAAATGCAGTTCAAGGAGTAGTGACAGGACCAGATGGGCCAATGTCGGAGGTGAGTGTAGTAGTTATTGGAGGAACTGCCGCTACTAAAACTGATGCTCAAGGTCAATTCAAAATTACGGCTACTGTTGGTAGCAAACTGAGATTTTCTTCTATTGGTTACGTTTCGCAAGATGTGGTAGTTTCTTCAAATACGATTAATATCATACTTCAGGAAGATAATCTGGCTTTAGACGAGGTTGTTGTTGTTGGTTATGGTAGTCAGAAGAGATCAAATGTTACAGGATCTGTTACAACTGTAGATGCAGCTAAAACTTTTGAAACGCGTCCGATTACCGATGCTGGTAGAGCGTTGCAAGGTGCGGTTTCTGGTTTGACAATTTCAAGCCCCAGTGGTGATTTAGGTGGTGATCCACAAATCAGATTGCGTGGTGTGAGTGGTTCTTTACAAACAAGTGGTGGTGCTTCTCCTTTAATCTTGGTAGATGGTGTCGAGGTACCGAGCTTGTCGATGATAAACCCTACAGATATTGAGTCTATGTCTGTTATTAAAGATGCTTCAGCTGCGATTTACGGTTCAAGAGCAGCTTGGGGTGTCGTATTAATTAAGACAAAATCCGGCAAACGCAATACAAAGACAAGTATCAATTATTCTAATAATTTTGCTTGGCAGAAACCTACAACTACGCCAAAATTGGCGTCAGCTCCAGACGGTGTTCGTGCGGGTCTCTTGGCTATGCAAAGAACGAACCCTGCGCTAGCGGGCTATTCAAATCTTGGTATTCGTTATGATGATTATGCCATTGATAAGATGAGAGAATGGAATCAGTTGTATGAAGGTCAGGATCTTGGTAGTGATATGTTGGAAGGACGTGATTATGAAGTAAAGGACGGAAATCTATATGTTCATCGATCATGGGATGCAGAAGATCTTTTTATGAAAGATTTTACTCCACAACAAAATCACAATTTAAGCATTGCAGGTGGATCTGAAAAAGTGAATTACAATGCAGGATTTGGATTAGTGAGTCAGTCTGGTGTTTTGAAAGTCAACTCTGATCAATATAATCGTTATAATTTTAACTTAGGTGTTAATGCGGATATTACCAGCTGGTTGACAGGGTATGCTAAAGTATTGTACTCAGCTTCGGATGTAACTAAACCATTTATCTTTAATACTTCTGAAACTTATGACCCGTGGTTTTATTTATATAGATGGCAAAGAAACTACCCTTATGGAACAATTGATGGCGTAGGTACTCGTAACGCGATTACTGAAACGGAGCAAGCTAATATGAATCTGACAAAAGATAATATGGCCCGTTTTACTTTTGGAGCAAAAGCTACGATTCTACCGGGTTTGGTTATAGATGGAGATTATTCATACACCTCGTTTACAAATAAATACAATGAAAATGGTGGTTCTGTTTCTGGGTATGATTTTTGGAATTTAGGTGGTTTCAAACAATCAACATGGACTTCGGAGCAATTTAATAGGGTCAAGATTCAACGTGGTTTTAATGATCGTCATGTCGGAAACTTATATGCTACTTTCAGTAAAAGTCTAAATCAACATAATTTTAAGGTTATGGCTGGTGCAAATGCTGAACTGTATAATGCAGATATGGTATATTCTCAGAGATTGGGTTTATTAGATCCTGCATTTCCTCAAATAGGCTTGGCTGACGGAACGATAACTGCTGGTTCTGAAGTATCACATTGGTCTACTTTGGGCTTTTTTGGTCGTATAAACTATGATTTTGCAGATAAATATTTAGTAGAGGTCCTTGCTCGTAAAGATGGTTCGTCTCGTTTTAATAAAGCAAATACTTGGGGGTTTTTCCCTGCAGCATCTTTGGGGTATGTTGTTTCGAAAGAAGATTATATGGATTGGTCCAAGTCATTTTTGGATTTCTTCAAGATACGAGCTTCTATTGGTAGTGTTGGTAATCAGACTGTTCCTAATTCATTATACCTATCTACTTTAAGAACGGATGTTTCGGATTGGGTAATTAATGGGGAGAATAAAGTGACGATGACGACACCTTCTGTTGTATCGGAAGATCTTACTTGGGAGACGGTGACGACTAAAGAAATCGGTTTTGATGCGGTGTTCTTCAAAAACAAGTTGAATGTAACGTTCAATAAATATAGACGTACTGTTTCAGATTTAATCACAGGGGGAGTAATGCAACCTGCTAGTTTTGGAGCACCGTCTCCATTGCGGAATTTTGGTGAAATGCAAACCAACGGTTGGGAATTGGAGTTAGCGTATAACCACCAATTTTCAAATGGTTTAGGCATGCGATTGTCAGGTCAGTTATCTGATTACACAGAGAAAATCTCTAAATACGATGGTTCTGCACTTGTATATGCATCAGGTTTGTCTTCAAATTATGCGGGTAAGATGATTGGAGAAATCTGGGGTTATGAAACCGATCGATTGTTTCAAGAAGGTGATTTCACAAAAGATAATTCAGGTCAATACATCTTAAATGGTGGTATTCCTTCTCAATCATATTATGAGACAGCAACCTTGAAATATGGGCCTGGAGATGTAAAGTACAAGGATCTGAATGGTGACGGTGTGATTGGTGTGGGTGATGGAACGGTGGAAAATCCAGGGGATCGTAAAATTCTTGGAAATACAACACCTAGATACCAATATGGTTTCCGTGCAGATTTTAATTATAAAGGCTTTGACTTAGGGGTCTTTGTACAAGGTGTAGGTGAGCGTAGTGTATGGGCAGGTGGAGCATTAGCTATCCCAGGCTGGCGTCCAGGTGAAGCATGGTACGATTATCAAATGGATTATTGGACACCGGAAAATACCGATGCTTATTATTACCGTCCGACAGATCAATTGCAGAGCAATGAAATATTCAATGCAATGCCACAGAGTAGATATTTGATGAATATGTCTTACGTTCGTCTAAAGAACTTAACCTTTGGTTATTCTTTACCTGAAGAGGTTGTTAAAAGAGCGAAATTTCAGAAAGCTCGTATTTTCTTCTCTGGTGAGAATCTATTTGAAATAACAAATTTGGATGTTCCAATTGATCCAGAGACTGATTATACAGTAAAAGGTAAAAATGATAAAAACTCATTTGGTCGTTCGTATCCATATCGTAGAACTTTTTCTTTTGGAGTTCAATTAACATTTTAGTAACATGAAATATTTAAAATATATAGCTATTGTAAGTCTTTTGGGGTTCAGTTCGTGTTCCAAAGATTTCTTGGGCAATGATTTTTTGGTAAAGGAACCTCTGGATCAATTGTCAGACCCTGCATTTTGGTCTTCTGAAAATAATGTAAGAACTTATACTTACGGTTTTTATAATTCTTATTTTAAGGGTTATGGAAAAAATAACACTTGGGGAATTTATTTTTCAGGTCAAAGTTTGAATGATGATTTTGCCCCAACTTCACCGGCAGAATTTACCTTAAATGTCCCTACTTCTGGTGGTGGATGGTCACCAGCTTTACCGACATCGCAAACGGTGGCGGGAACAAAATCTTATTATTCAAGGATTAGAAAAGCGAACCAGTTTATTGAGAGTGTACCAATCGCTCCTATATCGGAAGAAGCTAAAAATCATTGGTCTGGAATAGGTCGTTTTTTTCGTGCTCTTGAGTATGCTAATTTTGTCAACAGTTTTGGGGATGTGCCGTATATCGATCACGTAATGACCGAAAATGATGCAGATCTCTATCGTAACAAAGATTCGAGAACTTTTGTGATGGATAAAGTGTTGGCAGATTTTAAATTTGCAGCTGAAAATGTTCGTGCTGCGGACGGTGCAGATAAACAGGCTGTCAATAAGTATGTGGTATTGGCATATATGTCTCGGGTTTTCTTATTTGAGGGGACTTGGTTGAAATATCATGATATTGATAAAGAAAAGGCCAAGGCTTATCTAGAGGCTTCGAAATGGGCATCTGAAGAAATTATTAAATCAGGTAAATTTTCTTTGGGTTCGGACTATCGTGCTTTATTCTCTTCGGAATCTTTAGTTGGTCATTCGGAGATGATTTTGTTTAAAGAATATGTGAATGGTGTTTTGCAACATGCATTGATGTCTTATAATAATAAAGAGGCACAGTCAGGTATTTCTAAGGATGCCATTGATAATTACTTAGCAAAGGATGGTTTACCGATTGGTAAGTCAAAAGTATATAAGGGTGATCTTTCTGTAGGTGATGTTCTTGCTAATCGTGATGGACGTCTATCTGCAATTGTTGTTCCTGAATTAAGATTAATGAGTGTCGTAGCTAATTATTCAAGTTCGGGTTACTCGACTAGAAAATTCTTGAATGATAAGTTGAAAGATGATGTATTGGGTTCCAGTTATTTAAATATTACTGATGCTCCAATTTTACGTTATGGAGAGGTGTTGGTTAATTATGCAGAAGCTGCAGCAGAGTTGGGTATTTTAACGCAACAAGATTTGGATATCTCTATTAACAAATTGCGTTCTCGTAATGGTGTTGATCTTCCAGCTTTGCAAATAATAGGTGATAATCCTGCTGTTGAAGGTGTTATTTATGATGACCCTAAACGTGATGCAGATGTGTCAAGTATAATTTGGGAAGTACGTAGAGAAAGACGATCTGAACTTATTTTTGAAGGACTGCGATTAGATGATTTACGTCGATGGAAAAAATTAACATACGCAGATACAGATAAACACCCCTCTATTAATCGTGGAGCATATTTAGATCTTTCAAAATATCCGAATGGTTTAAAAGGTGTATTCGTTGATGGAGATGGTATTAAAGGTTATATCATTCCATCTTTTGTCAATAAACGTGTGGTTTTGGATAAGTATTATTTGAATCCGATTCCAATAGATCAGATTGCATTGTACGCAGATCATGGTGTTACCTTAAATCAAAATCCAGGTTGGTAATCGATTCATAGCATAAAAAGGGCCATCTATTTTAGATGACCCTTTTTTTATGCCAATTTTATTATAAATATCGCACAAACACGCATAGTTTCGTATATTTACCTTAATAACTAATTCTTAATATGATGAAGAGAACCTATAGTATTATTTGTACGTTGATTTTTGCCTTTAATTTCTTGAATGCGCAAACTTTCAAATTTGCGCATGTTACTGATACACATGTTGGTGGTGCTACAGGAGAAGAGGATTTACGCCGTACGGTAAAGGATCTTAATACGTTAAAAGATATTGACTTTGTTATTCTATCGGGTGATATTACCGAATTTGGAGCAGATGATGAGTTGGAGTTGGCAAAGCGAATTTTAGATAGTCTTGTATTGCCATGGTATGTGATTCCTGGTAACCATGATGGTAATTGGTCTGAAAATGGAGCTAATAGTTTCCGACGTGTTTTTGGAGGAGAAACGTTTTTTTTTAAACACAAAGGTTTTATGTTTTTGGGGACGAACTCAGGACCGAATATGCGGATGAGCCCAGGTCAGATTCCGCGAGAGAATCTGGTTTGGATGGACTCTATTTTTAATGCGAATCCTGATCGTAATACTCCCTTAATTTATATCAATCATTATCCACAAGATTCTTCTTTGAATAATTGGTTTGAAGCTTTGGATCGGGTGAAGTCTAGAAATGTACAGTTGGCTTTTTGTGGACATGGGCATACGAATAAAGTATATGATTGGGAAGGAATTCCGGGTGTAATGGGTAGGTCGAACTTGCGAGCAAAAAGCGAATTTGGGGGTTATAATATTGTGACAATAGACCAGGGTAAGGCTACTTATCAAGAACGTACAGTTGAGGGGATATATTTGGATCCTTGGGCAGTGATTGCATTAAAGAACCATCACTTTGAATTGGATAAAACAAAATATCCTCGACCAAATTACACTGTCAATGATAAATATGCAGCGCAAGTTGCTGTAGATTGGGAATTTCAAGATGCAAGTGATATTGGAGCTGGAATGTCTCTTTATAAGAACTTGCTTATAACAGCAAATACTTCAGGTGAAATTTTTGCTTTAGATAGTAAGACAGGGGAAAAGAAGTGGTCATTCAAAACTGGGGGTAAAGTTTATGCTACACCTGCTACATGGAAAGGAGTTGCAGTGGTTGGTTCTTCTGATCATCATATCTATGGATTGGATGCGGAGACTGGTTTGTTGAAATGGAAAGTCAAAACAGAAAAGGAGGTGTTGGGGTCGCCTTTGATTCATAATGGTACAGCATATATTGGTGGATCAGATGGGGTTTTCAGAGCGCTGGAGGTCATGACTGGAAAACAGAAATGGAACTTCAATGGCGTAAAAGGTTATGTGTCTACACTTCCAACCTACTATCAAGGTTTAATTATTTTTGGTTCATGGGGTAATGGTTTTTATGCTTTAAATGCTAAGTCAGGAGCTTTGGAATGGGAATGGAACAATGGTCATGCTAATCGTATGTTTTCAGCAGCAGCTTGTTATCCTGTTGCGGTGAATAATACCATTTTTGTAGTCGCTCCAGATCGCTTTATGACCGCATTAAATGCAAAAGATGGTGAGGTGATATGGAGAGAGAAGAAAGATCCTATCCGGGTGAGAGAGTCTATGGGGCTTTCTGCTAATCATAAATATGTTTATGTGAAAACGATGGACGGTGATTTGCTTGGTGTTTCAACAAAAGGACGTGAAATGCAAGTGTCATGGAAATCAAGTTTAAAACTTCCTTACGAATTGACCCCATCAGCTGTAGCTACAAATGGAAAAATTGTTTTTGTACCGAGTCATTCAGGATTGTTGTCAGCTGTTGATGCTAAATCGGGTGCTGTTTTATGGCAGTATAAAATTTCGAATGGCATGGTCAATCCAATGCTTGTTTTGGGTAATAAAGAGATCGTCTGCAGTACAATGGATGGTAAAATTGTTAAACTAAAGTTTTAACTTTATAAAAGTTCTAAATTATGAAATTAAGTACACAAAACTTATTACATTTACAACGAGTTTTTATGCTTGTTTTTGCATGTTTTGTTTTTAACTTTGCGAAAGCGCAAGAACAGGCATGGATTAGAGTAAACCAATTAGGGTATACACCTTCAGGAATAAAGGTTGCTGTATTTGGGGGAAAGGAAAAGGGGAACTACATACAGTTTGAGTTGATTGATGTGAAAACGCAGAAACGCGTATTTTCTAATACTATAGGTAAAGATTTTGGTTCGTATGGCCCATTTGTACAGAGTTTTAGGTTTGATTTCTCAGCTTATCGCGATACAGGGTCTTACTATTTAAAGGTTGGAGATGTGAAATCTCCTGTTTTTAAGATTGGAAAAGATGTTTACAAAGGAGCTGCGGATTTTGCTCTCCGTTATATGCGTCAGCAGAGAACACTTTTTAATCCATACCTACAAGATAGTTGCCATACACATGATGGGTTTGTTTTGCATGCAAACAAAGTGGGGATCGCTGATAGTACGCAAATTGATGCAGGTGGAGGTTGGCATGATGCTTCTGATTACTTACAGTACTCGACCACCTCAGCAAATGCAACTTATCATCTGTTGGCTGCCTACCGTGATTTTCCAAATGTATTTGGCGATCAGAAGCAAGCAAATGGGTTAGATGGGGAAAATGGGCGTGCTGATGTCCTGGACGAGGCAAAATGGGGGTTGGATTGGTTGATTAAGATGCATCCTGCACCAAACTTAATGTTTAATCAGATTGCAGATGATAGGGACCACACGAATATGAGGATGCCTGGAGAAGACCCTTTCTATGGAAGGGGATACGAACGGCCTGTTTATTTTATTGATGGTGAACCACAGCAACGTGGGAAATTTATGAATAATACGACAGGTACAAGCTCTACAGCAGCAAAATTTTCGAGTGCTTTTCACCTTGGTAGTTCATTATTTTGGGGCGATGATAAAAAGTATGCGAAAACCCTGGCTAAAAAAGCGAAGACGGCCTATAGTTTTGCATTAATAAAACCAGGGGTAACACAAACGGTATCAGTAAAATCTCCATATATCTATGCTGAGGATAATTGGGTGGATGATATGGAGTTGGCAGGAGCAATGTTTTATGGAGCGACTAACAATAAGAAGTTTTTAAAAGAATCGATGGGATATGCGAGACAAGAAAAAATTACTCCTTGGATGACGACTGATACAGCTGCGCATTATCAATGGTATCCATTTATTAATCTAGGTCACTATGAACTGGGTAAACAGTTAAAAGGCAATGATCGCGAGGAAATTGTCTCATATTATAAATCAGGAATAGAGCAGGTTTTTGCTAGAGCGGAAAAAAATGCATTTTATAGAGGGGTACCTTTTATTTGGTGCAGTAATAATTTGACGGTATCCTTTGCTATTCAATGTTTATGGTATAAAGAGTTGACAAGTGATGTGCAGTATGATGAATTGGCACAAGCAAATATCGATTGGTTGTTTGGGACAAACCCTTGGGGTACAAGTATGGTTTATGGCTTACCTTCTTGGGGAGATACGCCAGTTAATCCACATTCTGCTTTTACCCATTTGAAGAATTTTCCGATTGATGGCGGGTTGGTTGATGGGCCTATTATGACATCGACTTATCGTAATTTGATTGGTATAAAGTTATTGAATGAGGATTTATATGCTCCATTTCAAAGTGATTTAGTTGTTTATCACGATGACTACGGAGATTATAGTACAAATGAACCGACAATGGATGGGACTGCATCTTTAATATATTTGTTGGCATCTCAAGAGCAAAAGGCAATCGAGGAGCCTCAAGTAAAAAAGTAGTAACGGACGCCTACGGAGCAATCGTGAGGGGGGATAGTTTGCAAAAGCAGATTGCTCTTGTCTTTACAGGACATGATTTAGCTGAGGGTGGATTAAGTGTACTCAATACATTAAAGAGTAGATCAATAAAAGGGTCGTTTTTTTTGACAGGAGATTTTTTGAGAACAACAAAATTTCGATCTGTTGTGAATGAAATAAAAAAAAATAAGCATTATATTTCAGCTCATTCTGATAAACATTTATTGTTTAGTGAATGGGGAAATAGGATTGATTTATTAGTAACAAAAGATTCATTTGTCCATGATTTGGATATGAATTTTAAGGAATTGGAAAAAATGGGTTTTGGTACCGATAATAAATATTTTATTCCTTCTTATGAATGGTATAATCAAGAGATTGTGAAATGGAGTAGAGAGATGGGGTATATTCCTATTAACTATACACCTGGATTACGAACTGCTGCAGATTATAGTTATCCTGAAATGGGAGCGCGGTATTTATCATCTGAGGATATCGAAGCGGGTTTGTGGAAAGAGAATAAAAAACCTAACGGTTTAAATGGATTTATCGTGCTCATACATATGGGTACGGACTCACGTAGAAAGGATAAATTCTATGATCGTTTGGGTGAAATGATAGATCAGTTAAAGGGAGAGGGATATCAATTTGTTGATATTCGTGCGTTATTACAATACAATTAAAGAAAATTTACAAAAAAGAATGATAAATACAACCGAAAAAGAATCGAATTACCAGGATTTAGAAAAAATGACTGTTTTGGAGTTGTTAACGAATATTAATAACGAAGATAAAACGGTTCCTGCTGCTGTTGAAAAGGCTATTCCTCAAATTGAGGCATTAGTTAGTGAGTGTGTTACTAAGATGAAAAATGGAGGTCGTGTTTTTTATATTGGTGCTGGTACGAGTGGAAGATTAGGTGTTTTGGATGCATCGGAATGCCCTCCGACATATGGCGTGCCATTTGATTGGATTATCGGAATGATCGCAGGCGGTGATACAGCAATTCGTAAAGCAGTAGAGTTTGCAGAAGATGATACAGAGCAGGCATGGAAAGATTTAACAGAGTATAGCATCAATAAAACGGATGTTGTCATTGGTATCGCAGCATCAGGAACTACACCTTATGTAGTAGGTGGTTTGAAAGCGGCAAATGCTGCTGGGTTAGCAACAGGCTGTATTGTTTGTAATGGTGGATCTCCAATAGCTGCTGAGGCGCAACTACCTGTCGAGGTTGTTGTTGGGCCGGAGTTTGTTACGGGTTCCACACGTATGAAAGCCGGGACTGCCCAGAAATTAGTTTTAAATATGTTGAGTACTTCTATCATGATTCAATTGGGACGAATCCAGGGAAATAAAATGGTAGATATGCAGTTGTCAAATCATAAACTTGTTGCACGCGGTGTCCGTATTATCATGGATGAGACGAATGCTACGGAAGATGAGGCAACAGCTTTATTAGATAAATTTGGTCATGTCCGCCAAGCGATAGAAGCATACCAAGAAACTCATTAAACACAAATCAATTATAAACCAAACTTATGTCACCAATAATTTTATTATCTTTTTTGGTTATCTACTTTGCTGTTTTACTTGTCGTCGCGCATTTTACATCAAAGGGGTCATCGGACAACTCCACTTTTTTTGTGGCTAACCGTAATTCTAAATGGTACATGGTTGCCTTTGGTATGATCGGTACTGCCTTATCTGGTGTAACGTTTATTTCAGTTCCGGGTGCAGTAGGTGCTTCAGAATTTAGCTACTTTCAATTTGTACTGGGAAATGCAGTTGGCTTTATTATTATTGCCTATGTTTTACTTCCGTTATATTATAGGATGAATCTAACTTCTATTTATACCTATTTAGAAGAGCGTTTTGGACATACAACATATAAAACGGGAGCTGCTATTTTTCTTATTTCGCGAACGATTGGTTCTGCATTTCGACTTTATTTGGTTGCTATCGTTTTGCAGCATTTTATTTTTGATGCTTGGAAAATACCATTTGCAATCACAGTAGTGATTTGCTTGTTGCTCATTTGGCTTTATACTAATAAAGGTGGATTAAAGACAATTATCGTGACTGATACCTTGCAAACTACATTTTTGATTACTGCTGTAATTTTATCAATCTATTTTATGGCTAAGGGACTCGATTTTGGTATTGTCGATACTTTTGAAGCGGTGAAAGAAAGTAGCTATTCTAAAATATTCTTCTGGGATGATTTCGTAGGGAGTAAAACGAATTTTTGGAAACAATTTTTGGGTGGTATTTTCGTCACGATTGCTATGACAGGGTTAGATCAAGATTTGATGCAGAAGAATCTTTCTATGGGTACGATTAAAGAGGCTCAAAAGAATATGATTACGTTTACAAGTGTATTTGTAGTCATCAATATTTTCTTTCTGGCAGTAGGGGCTTTATTATATATTTATGCGGAGCGAAATGGTATTGATATTAGTCAATTGGCCACGCGAGATTACCTATATCCTGAAATTGCATTGAATCATTTAGCAATTCTTCCTGCAATTATTTTTATGATGGGATTGACAGCAGCAACTTTTGCGACTACAGATTCGGCACTGACGGCCTTGACTACTTCATACTGTATTGATTTTTTAAATTTTAATAAGAAAGAGAATCCAAATGATCCAGCGTTGGTCAAGCAACGAAATTATGTGCATTTCGGATTTTCAATTGTGATGTTGTTGGTTATTTTAGTATTTAAATTAATCAATAATGATTCTGTCGTCAATGCAATTTTTACTGCGGCAAGCTATACTTATGGTCCATTGCTTGGTTTATTTGTACTAGGTATTTCAACTAAATATGCTGTTAAAGATAAATTGGTGCCGTATATCTGTGTGATATCACCTGTTATATTGTATGTACTGAAAACTTATGTGATTGAAGTGTATACTCCTTACGTTATTGGATTGGACTTAATCATTATTAATGGGTTTATTACTTTCTTACTATTAGTGCTTACTTCTCCTGGTAAAGCTTCTGATAGAGAGCTTTCGCATAATTAAAATAAGTTAAGTGTGTTGTACGTGCAAAAAAATTAAGTTAAGTTTGATTAAATTAGTTTTTTTGTACGTATGTATCATTTGATAGAAGAAACAGCTGGATTTATCCGCAAGAAAATAGGTGATTTTCAACCTGATTTTGGAATAATATTGGGTACTGGCTTAGGTAAATTGGTCGATGAGATCCAAGTGGAATACGCTTTGATGTATTCTAATATTCCCAACTTTCCCATTTCGACTGTAGAATTTCACACTGGTAAGTTGATCTTTGGTACCCTGAATGGTCGCAAGGTTGTAGCTATGCAAGGTAGGCTTCATTATTATGAAGGATATAATATGCAAGAGATTACATTTCCGATTCGTATCATGAAAGTTCTAGGGATCCAAAAGCTTTTTGTTTCGAATGCATCAGGCTCATTAAATCCGGACATCCTCAAAGGTGATTTGGGTATTATCTCAGATCATATTAATCTATTGCCTGATAATCCTTTGCGAGGTTCTAATCTCTCGGCATTTGGTCCTCGATTTCCTGATATGAGTCAGCCCTATAATCGAGAGATGATTAAACAAGGTCTTGCTATTGCTGCTGCAAAAGAAATTCGTGCACATGAAGTGGTCTACGTCTCTGCCCCTGGTCCTAATTTGGAAACAAAAGCGGAATATCGTTACATGAGATTGATCGGTGGTGATATTGTCGGAATGAGTACTGTTCCCGAAGTTATTATTGCCAATCACATGAATTTACCTGTTTTTGCCATATCTGTAATTACAGATGAAGGTTTTCATGAGGATTTGAAACCAGTTTCTTTGGAAGATATTGTCGACATCGCTGCAAAAGCTGAACCAAAAATGACATTAATTTTGAAAGAATTAATAGCTTTGCAATAGTTTTTCAACAATGTTAGTTCAAATATAAATGATGGTGACCCTGCGCTTATTAGCGATTTTTTGTTGTATTCTTGGTTTTGTAAATCAAGTTCAAGCACAAAGTAATGATGAATGGAGTAGTGCTTTAGATTCCGCTAGGGCAAAAGAGGATGCGAAACAAGATTCTGTGATTTTGTCGGCTAAATATATTCGATATACGACATTGGATATGATGAAAAAGGGCACTTTTACCGTTCAGATAGATACTTCACATCAAAACTTTCAATATTATAATAAACAGAATTTGCCGTGGAACCCAAGTATTAATTTGGGCTCTTACGGTTTAGCAACTCGCGATTTATTATTTCAACCTACTAAGACCATTGGATTTCAAAGCGGCTTTCATAGCTTGGAGCGTACTTTATATCGGCCAGATTCTATACAGTATTTTAGAGCGCGCGCAAGGTTTTCAGAACTCTATACGGTTGGCTTTTTCTTTGATGATCAGGTTTTTCGTGCACGTTTGGCGCAGAATATTAATCCAAGGCTTAACATTGGTGGAGAGTTTCATGCTACAAAAACAGCGGGTTACTATTCGAATCAGACTTATTCTGATATTAAATCTGCTTTATTTGCTTGGTACGAATCTGAGAACCATCGTTACAACTTGTTGACTAATGTGGTCTTTAATAAATTGGATGCTACAGAGAACGGTTCTGTCTTAGCAAATAATATTTTTAAAGATACCTTAGGTCAGTCTTCTGATCGGTATCCGGTACGCTTAAATGGATTGGGAGACAATAGACCTCGAAATGAATGGCGTGATAATTCGTTTTTTCTTAGACAATCTATGTTTATTGGTCGTTTGGATACGGTTGATGCAGGTAAGCCTACGATGCAGATATTTCCAACAAATAGTGTGGCCCATAATAGTTCGGTAAGGATTCAAAAATACAATTTTTTTAAAAATGAAACGGATGGCAATGGTGCTTTTCCATATGGGTCATCCACACTAACACAAGATACTACTTCAATTACTTCAATATCCAATGAATTTGAATATAGCTTTTTTCTAAGAGGTAAATCTATTTTTAAGAATGAAGTAAAGTTGAATGTAGCTTTTCAACATGATATGTATTGGTATTCGGATAGCGGTATCAATAATAGGTTCTATCAAAATGGCATGCTGAAGGGAGAATTAGGCTATAAGTTTTCCGATCGCGTTAATGTAACTGGTAATGTGAATCAAATTGTATTGGGACATAATTTTGGAGACTATTTATATGAAGCAAAAGCAGACATGCTATTGAGTTCTAATGTGGGTAAAATAACTATTTCAGCTTATTCGCAGAATAAATCTCCTGAAATGGTATTTAGTCGTATGAATTATACGTATCATCAATGGGAGCGCGAGCTTGAGAAAACTAAAACACAGAATTTAGCATTCCAATACAGCAATCCTAAAATTGGTTTCAAGGGTAAGGTTGAATACTTCCTAATGGACAATTACCTTTATTTTAAGGAAATCGATAATCCAGGAGGTGATGCTCGACTTTCTAAATTAATCGAACCTGCTCAATTGGGTTCTGCAAACCTATTAAAGGTGTCCGTAGGGCAAAAGTTTAAGTTCAGGAGATTTACATTGGATAACTTGGTTGTCTATCAGAAAACCGATCAACAGAAGGTTCTAGCTACTCCTGAGATCTATACCTGGCATAGTTTGTACTATAATAATGTCTTATATAAGGTTGTTGATTTTAATATCGGTGTTGATGCACGTTTTAATACGCCATTTACAACACCATCTTATTCGATTAATACAGGTCAGTTCTATAATGATAATGCCGCACTTCAGTTTTCGACTTATCCAATATTTGATGTGTGGACTACAGCGAACATTCAACGTGTGACCCTTTTCTTGAGTTGCAACTTTGTTAATCAATATCTGGGTATGCCGAAGGGCTATTATACTGTTCGTCGTTATCCGATGAATGATGCTAATATTAGATTTGGGGTTTCTTGGAAATTTTATGATTAAGAATTGTGAAAATTATATGCGTGGCTTCTAGTGTATTGCGTTTTTCACTATAAAAAACTTGTCAAATAATTTTGAGAGTCGAAATTTTGGAGTATATTTGCACACGCAATTAGGGAAAGGTATTACCGATATCAGGAACTAAAAGAAAGGAGAATTAGCTCAGCTGGTTCAGAGCATCTGCCTTACAAGCAGAGGGTCACTGGTTCGAACCCAGTATTCTCCACAAAAACAGAAGTGTTTCAAAACCCTTAAAGAAAGGAGAATTAGCTCAGCTGGTTCAGAGCATCTGCCTTACAAGCAGAGGGTCACTGGTTCGAACCCAGTATTCTCCACAAAAACAGAAGTGTTTCAAAACCCTTAAAGAAAGGAGAATTAGCTCAGCTGGTTCAGAGCATCTGCCTTACAAGCAGAGGGTCACTGGTTCGAACCCAGTATTCTCCACGAAAAAGCATCGATAATTCGATGCTTTTTTTGTTTAAGCCTATCTATGTGTATTTCCTACATAATTTATATTCATTAGTGTGTGATCATGTACCAAGCGGAGTGCTTTTGGTTATTAGCTAAATCGTATTAATTTAGCTAATCTGTCTGAAAAGATCAATTATTTACTTGTAGTTGTGAAAGATGTTTCAATAGTACCTGAATTTTTCTTTAAACATTCATATATTTGATTGTATTTTTAAACATATTAGAAATGAATTTAAAATCTATTTCGATAATGGCTTTTGTTTTTTTATCAAGTATCACAACTTTTGCGCAGATGAAAAAGTATGATTGGAAAGAAACAAATGAAGGTGGTTATACGTATCGCTATGTAACTAACGACCCTACAAATTCACGTTTTTACACCTTAAAAAACGGTCTTACAGTAATCTTGAGCCCGTCTAAAAAGGTGCCTCGTATTCAGGCGTATATTGCTACAAAAGCAGGTAGCAAAACGGATCCTGCTGATCATACTGGTCTAGCACATTACCTTGAGCATATGCTTTTTAAGGGTACAGATAAATTTGGGTCAAAAGATTGGGCAAAGGAAAAACCATTGCTTGATCAGATTGATGGATTATATGAACAATATAATTCAACTACAGATGAGGCCAAACGTAAAGAAATTTACAAACAAATTGACCAGGTTTCCGGTGAGGCAGCTAAATATGCCATAGCTAATGAGTACGATAAGTTGATGAGTGAGATGGGGGCTGAAGGAACGAATGCTTTTACCTCATTTGAACAGACCGTTTATACAGAGGATATTCCAAATAATGTTATTGACAAATTTCTTGCTGTTCAAGCAGAGCGCTTTCGTTATCCCGTGTTAAGGTTGTTTCATACCGAATTAGAGGCTGTTTATGAGGAAAAGAATAGGGGATTGGATAATGATGGTCGTAAATCTGTAGAGGCTATGTTTGAGGCCATGTTTCCTAATAACAATTATGGGAAACAAACAACGATTGGAACGGTTGAACATTTGAAGAATCCTTCTTTAAAAGCTATTCGTGAATATTTTAATACTTACTATGTTCCCAATAATATGGGGGTGATTATGTCTGGTGATTTTGATCCAAATGAGGTCGTTAAAAAAATCGATCAGGCATTCAGTTATATGAAACCGAAGGATATTCCTGTTTATACGTTTGATGCTGAGAAAGATATCAAACAACCGGTGGTAAGAGAAGTGAAGGGACCAGAATCTGAGTTTTTATTTTTAGGATTTCGTTTCCCAGGTGCATCTACTAAAGATGCTCAAATGTTGAATTTACTTGGTAATATGCTTACCAATGGTTCCGCAGGTTTGATTGATTTGGATTTGGTGAAATCCCAAAAATTATTGGGCGCTGGAGCATTTCCATATGTATTGAAAGATTATTCAATGTTGATCATGCAGGCTAATCCAAGCCAAGGTCAATCGTTGGACGATGTAAAATCCTTGATTCTAGCAGAGTTGGATAAGTTGCGTAAAGGAGAATTTTCTGACGATCTGATTACTTCAATTGTGAATAACGAGAAGAAATCGGAAATTTCACGAAATGAGAGTTATAGTCATCGTGCTGAGGAGCTTATGGATGCTTTTACTTCGGGTGTGGATTGGTCAACAGAATTGAGTTATTCGGATAACTTGACAAAAATAACGAAGCAGGATATTATGGATTTTGCCTCTAAATATCTGAATGATAATAATTATGTTGTGGTTTATAAACGTAAAGGTGTCGATGATAGTGTTGTCAAAGTAGAGAAGCCTCCTATTACGCCAGTAGTTGTCAATCGTGATGATCAATCGCTTTTCGTTAAGACTATTGCTGAAATGCCAGAAAGTAAAATTACCCCAGTTTGGATAGATTATGCTAAAGATGTCCAGAAGGCAACTTTAAAAGGTATTGATGTAGTCGCTGTTCAGAATAATGATAATGCATTATTCAGTTTGACCTATCGTTATGATATGGGGAAATGGAATAATAAGTTATTGGGTATTGCAGCAGATTATCTGGAGTTTTTAGGAACTAAAGATAAATCAAGTGAGGATTTCAGCAAAGCATTCTATAAGTTGGCTTCTGATTTCTCGGTGATTTCAGGAAATGAAGAGACCCGCATTAATATTTCAGGATTGAATGAGAACTTTGAGCAAACGGTAGCATTAATTCAAGATCTCTTGAAAAATAGTATAGGGAATCAGGAAGCATTAGAAGCATATATTGGTCGTTTAAAAAAATCAAGAACGAATGCTAAAGAAAATAAAGCCTTGATTATGGAAGGGTTAAGGTCATATGCAAAATATGGTGCTAAAAATCCTTTTAACAATGTTTTGACAGATGAAGAGTTAAATTCCATTAAAGCATCTGATCTGGTTGATATTTTGCATGAACTGGCGAATACGAAACATCAGATATTGTATTATGGACCTAAAACTACGAGTCAACTAGTTGCTGTATTGAAACCCCTGAATACGAATACAAATTTTGCAACTATTAGCAAGGCAAGTAACTTTGCAGAATTGCCTACCCCGAAAAATCAAGTGTTATTTGCGGATTTCGATATGAAGCAAGCGGAGGTATTTTGGTTTAGAAATTCGGATCAATATAATCCGAAATATAGCCCTACTGTGGCGCTGTTTAATATGTATTTCGGAGGAGGCATGGGGAGTATCGTTTTTCAGACTATTAGAGAGTCTAAAGCTCTAGCCTATTCTACTTATGCACATTTTGCTTCTCCAATCAAAAAAGAGAATCATTACTCGGTGGGTGCTTATGTAGGTACTCAAGCGGATAAATTTAATGAAGCAGTTGTCGGTATGAATGAATTGTTAGATGATTTGCCTGATGCTCCAAAAGCTTTGGAAATTGCTAAAGTAAGTTTAGTCAAATCGTTGGCTAGTGACCGTATCACAAATGCAAACATTTTATCAAATTATTTGAGTGCGCAGCGATTAGGTCTTTCTTCAGATATCCGTAAGGAAATTTATGAGCAGGCACCAAAATTAACTTTTGGAGATTTGAAAACTTTCCACAATAAAGAAATGAGTCGCAAACCTTATATTTATTGTGTTGTTGCCAAGGATGAGAACTTGAAAATCGAAGATTTAGCAAAACTTGGTGAAGTTAAGAAATTGACTTTAGAAGAGTTGTTTGGATATTAATTTTGATATAAAAAAGAGAGCAGGATTTCCTACTCTCTTTTTTTATAATGTTTTTATTTTGATATTTCGAAAATAGACTTCATCTGTATGATTTTGAAGCGCAATTTTTCCTTTTTGGAACTTACCGAAATCGGGGTAATTTTTCATGTTTGTATGGGCAATTAAATCCTTCCATTCTTGATTATTGGTGACATTTTCAAATGTCAATTGACCGTTTAACCAAAAACTCACCTTCCCTTTGTTTTGTACGATACGCGATTCATTCCACTCGTTGAAGGGGTTGGGTTTTGAATTTGAACCGATGCTTTTTATGGCATAAAGAGATCCTGCCCAATGTGTCGAATCCGTTTGATGACGGGATTCTGCGTTAGCATTATCTAATAGTTGCATCTCAAGACCAGTAACAAATGTAGCATCGTATTTAGGATCTTCTTGAACATCGATGAAGACACCACTATTGCCCCCTTTGGCAACTTTCCAGTCAAATTTCAAATCGAAATCTTGATAGGTTTCATTTGAAACTAAATCTCCGAATATCCCTGTTTTTACGGTTGGGTCGCATAGAATGGCATCGTCTTTTACCACCCATTTAGATGCTTGATCTCCTTGGTTGTAAATATGCCAGTTATGGATGTCTTTTCCGTTAAAAAGTAATTGCCAACCTTCTTTCTTTTCATCTGCACTTAGGGTATTATGCTGAGGAGTTTGCTTACAGGCGGATAGTAATCCAAGGGAAAATATAAGGTATGTTATTTTAAGGTTCATATGATTGGGTTTTGAACAAAATACGAAAATTTGCCATATTATTATATTTACAAATAAGTGCTGGTATGATTAAGAGTGGGCTCTAATATTTTCTAGAAGTTGATAAGTTCATCAATTTGCTCTTGAATGGCATTTATTGTTTCTTCATGAATAAAGGTGTTCTCTTCATTTATTTCGTTTTGAATATGCGGTAAGAATATCTTTAAGGGCAATACATGCATGCGCAAATAATTGCAAATTCCTGTTAAATGATCTATACCTCTTAAATTGCCATATCGTCCGGACGAGATGCCAACAAGTGCTGCTTTTTTATGATAAAAGCTGATCGGAAAAGTGCAGGCATCGATGAAGATTTTGAGTACACCAGGAATGCTTCCGTTATATTCAGGTGTAACAAAAATAAACTTATCTGCATCCGAAACGAGTTGTTGTATATTTTTAAATCGATCACTTCTTTGACCATATAAATCCGATATGATAATATCTGCAGGTAGATCGGTTAAAGGAAGTATTTGACAGCTTTCACCTTTTTTCTGTAACTGCTCTTGGTAGTATTGTGCGACTTTTAACGTCTTACTTTTGGGACGATTCGTTCCCGAAATTATTAAAATCATTGTCTAGTTGTAACTTATAAAAACCCACCGAACAAAGTGGATGTATATCCTGATTTTTTGTATCTTAGCATCTTGAGGATCTATTCCTTTAGATACTTTCAAAAGTAAGAAATATGCATCATTTAAGTGTTTTTTTACCAGGAAGAATTTATGAATGAGCAGAATAATCCTTTTTTGTGACCTTAGGGGAACAAAATGACATTTTATAAAGAAAGAATTTCATTCGAATGGGTAAAATTATATCAATTGCAAATCAAAAGGGTGGTGTTGGTAAGACGACAACATCAATCAATTTGGCAGCTAGTTTAGCTGTTTTAGAATATAAAACCTTATTGGTTGACGCTGATCCGCAAGCAAACTCTACTTCTGGAATTGGATTTGATCCAAGAACCATCAAAGAAAGTATATACGAATGCTTGGTAAATGATTTGGATCCTCGTGATGCTATTCAGGCCACAGAAACGCCAAATTTGGATTTACTCCCTGCTCATATTGACCTGGTTGGTGCAGAAATTGAAATGATCAATATGCATGAACGTGAATATAAGATGAAAAAAATCTTAGATCAAGTTAAGGATGATTATGATTTTATCATTATTGACTGCTCTCCTTCATTAGGGTTAATCACCATCAATGCATTATCAGCATCTAATTCAGTTGTTATTCCAGTGCAATGCGAATATTTTGCACTAGAGGGCTTGGGTAAGTTGTTAAATACAATTAAAATTGTACAAACACGTTTAAATACTAGTCTGGAAATTGAGGGTATTTTATTGACAATGTATGATGTTCGTTTACGCTTATCAAATCAGGTAGTTGAAGAAGTAAAGACACATTTTACGGATTTGGTGTTTGAGACGATTATTCAGCGAAATACACGTTTGAGTGAGGCTCCGAGTTTTGGTATCTCTGTCATTATGCACGATGCATCGTGCAAAGGAGCTATCAACTATTTAAATTTGGCTCGAGAAATTTTACATAAAAATGGACATCTAAAAGAATTAGATTCATCAGTTACAATATAATATGGCAGCACAACAGCGAAAAACAGGTCTAGGAAGAGGATTAGGTGCCTTATTAAATGATAGTACCGATATCCCTGAAAGAAACTCTGACCTGGAGACATCCCGAGTAGATACTCCTGTGAAATCCAAAGAAACGGGTAGTATCAGTACGGTTAATGTGGATGAGATTGAAATGAATCCATTTCAACCTCGTACGGACTTTGACCCACAAGCATTACAGGAACTTTCTGAATCGATTTTATTACAAGGGCTAATTCAACCCATTACTGTTCGGAAAATTGGTGAAAATGCGTATCAATTAATTTCTGGAGAGCGTCGTTATCGTGCTTCAAAGTTGGCGGGTATTACCGAAATTCCAGCCTATATTCGTACTGCTAATGACCAGCAGATGCTGGAAATGGCTTTAATTGAAAATATTCAGCGTGAAAATTTGAATGCCATTGAAGTGGCTTTGAGTTTTCAACGTATGATAGAAGAGTGTAATCTTAAGCAAGAGGAATTAGGGGAGCGCGTGAGCAAAAATCGTTCTACCGTGACCAATTATCTGCGCTTATTGAAGTTACCCCCTGTGATTCAGGCTGCTATTCGTGATGGTGAGTTAACTATGGGACATGCTCGTGCACTTATTAATGTTGGAGAAGTAGATAAGCAATTGTACATTTTTAAGTTAATTGTTGATTTGGGTTTGTCTGTTCGTAAAGCAGAAGAATTGGTTCGTGAGATTCAGAACGGTAATAAAAAGAAAGCACAAAAAGATAAAAATGCACCTAAATCTTTTCAATTTCAAAAAATTGAAGATGATTTGGCATCTAAGTTTTCTTCTCGTGTCAAATTGAATTTGAAAAGTGCCAAAGGAAAGGGAGCTATTGAGATTCCTTTTGAATCGGAAGATGACCTGAGTCGTATTTTGGAATTATTAGACTGGTAAGATGCATAAAGTAATCGGTTTATTGTGTGCTATCTTTATATTTTTTGTTGCACAAGGGCAACAAGTTGATCCCAAAGGGAAAGTAGCGTTAAAAACTACTTCTGCATTAGATTCAACTAAGAAAGTAACGACTGTGCAGGATACAACAAAAAAAGAGAGTCGGAGGGAAAGAAAAAGAAGAGAGAAGGCTGAAGAAGAAGCGAAGATTCCTAAGATTTTTAAAGATTCTACACGACTTGCAATAGAAGCAAAAACAGTTACTGCATGGAAACGTTCTTTGATACTTCCTGGGTGGGGGCAATATACAAATAAGGGATTGTGGTGGATTAAGGTACCTGCTATTTATGGAGGACTGGTATCAACTGCACTGGTATTTGAATTTAATCATCGTTATTATAAGGAATTCATTAAAGAATTGGACTATCGTTTTAAGCATAATGAGAAGGATAATCCAGATTATTTTGGCTGGTCGGATCAAGGGCTTATTAGAGCTAAGGATGCGGCAAGACGTGATCGAGATTTGATGGTACTTTTGACTGTTGGGGTGTATGGATTGAATGTAGTCGAAGCTTATGTAGATTCGATGCTCAAAAATCGTTGGAGCGTAAGTTCAGAAAAAGTTGCATTAAAAATTAGACCAACTATCTTATTGGGATCATCAAATAGTTTTGCATACAGTGCTGCTCCCAATTTTGGATTTAAATTATCCATGACACTTAAATAAAAATTATAAAGCTTAAATTCGTATTCATGCTATAGAGCATAAAACTTATTTGGTCTTCTTATTAAATATGATCTGAAATAGATATGAAAATTGTATTATTCGGCTACGGCAAAATGGGCAAAATTATTGAGAAATTTGCGCAAAAAAGAGGGCATGAGATTCATTTGATTGTCAATAGCGAGAACCGTAGCTCAATTACCAAAGCTGATCTGGTAGGTGCGGATGTTGCAATAGACTTTGGTGTTCCAAATGCAGCTCTTTCTAATATGGAATTATGCTTGGAAGCAAAGTTGCCAATTGTCATGGGGACTACAGGTTGGTATGAAGACCTTGATCTTGTAAAGGAAAAATGTTTAGCTGTTGATGGTTCTATCTTGTACGGTTCGAACTTCTCCATAGGTGTCAATATCTTTTTTCATATCAATAAAATGTTGGCGAAGGCCATTCAACCTTATAAAGCTTATGATGTACAAGTAGAAGAAATACATCATATTCATAAATTGGACGCACCAAGTGGGACAGCAATTACTATAGCTGAAGGAATCTTAAACAACAGTGATGTTAAAACATCTTGGGTCAATTCATTGGTAGGGGATGGAGATGTAGAGATTATACCTAAAGCAACGGAATTGTTAATAGAAAGTCACCGTATCGAAGAGGTCCCTGGTACACATACAGTCGTATATAGTTCGGAAGTTGATCAAATTGAATTTAAACATACAGCGCATAGTCGTGACGGGTTTGCATTAGGCTCCGTTATCGCTGCAGAGTGGCTGTTTGGAAAAGAAGGATTCTTTCAAGTGACCGAAATGTTTGATTTCAATAAGTAATCGATTTTTATAAAAAATTGCGAAGTCTGTAACGAATGCATAATCTTTTATACTAATTGACATATTAGATTATTAAAAAATAAAATTTAAAGAAACTTATGTGGTATATTATTTTTGCGGTCTTAACAGTAATTGCTCATTATGGGCTTTGGAAATTATTTGTTAAAGCAGGCAGATCAGGATGGGAAGCGCTAGTTCCCTTTTATCGGGAATATGTAATGGCCGAATTAACGGGTCGCGCAAAGTGGGTTGTTATCCTATTATTGGTGCCAATCGTGAATATCTTTGTTTTCTATGGTCTATATTTAGATTTGATAAAGGCATTTGGGAAAAGAAGATTTTGGGAAAATGCAGCTGCGGTGTTAATTCCTTTTATCGTATTACCCATGTGGGGCAATGACGCTTTGGTAAAGTATTTGGGTAACCCAAACTCGGAAGAATTTAAAAAGAAATATCCTTATAAAAAATCTATGGCTCGTGAATGGGCTGATGCAATCGTTTTTGCAACCGTTGCAGCATCATTAATTCGTGGGTTTTTAATAGAGGCATATATGATTCCAACAGGTTCTATGGAACGGACTTTATTGGTTGGTGATTTCTTATTTGTAAGTAAGGTTAATTATGGACCGCGTGTTCCTATGACACCTATTGCATTTCCCTTTGCGCATCATACAATGCCCTTAATTGGAGGTAATGCATACTCAGAGTTAATTGAACTGCCTTATAAGCGCCTGCCTGGATTCCAGGATATCAAAAGAAATGATGTTGTCGTTTTCAACTATCCAATGGAAGCTGATGCGCCGTACAACCGTCCAGTTGATAAACGTGAGAACTACATCAAACGTTGTGTAGGTATGCCGGGCGATGAAGTCTCTATGTCCAATGCTGTGTTCTTTGTAAATGGTAAACCTGGTTTTAATCCACCAGAAGGACAATTGGATTATATAGTAGAAACCGACCAAACTGGTTTGGACATGCGTGTTATGAATGATAAACGATTAGAAACATTCCCTACAGGTCAACCCGATGTTTATCAAGTTTTTATGACGGCTGATGAGGCTGCTATGGTTAAAGGATGGATGAATGTGAAGGCTGTTATTCCAAATATTCGTAAAGCAGGCGAACATGAAGAAGGAACCTTCCCAAATGTTGCTTCTTTGAATTGGAATTTTGATAATTTCGGTCCGATTAAAATTCCGAGTAAAGGTTGGACTGTTCAATTGGACAGTGCTACTGTGCCACTTTATGAGCGTGCAATTACTATTTATGAAGGTAATACAATGGAAAATAAAGCAGATGGTACCTATATTAATGGTGTTAAAGCTAATTCATATACCTTTAAGATGGATTATTATTGGATGATGGGTGATAATAGACATAATTCTTTAGATTCTCGTGGATGGGGCTTCGTACCAGAAGACCATATTGTTGGTAAAGCATTATTTACTTGGCTGAGTCTTGATAAGGACGGTTCGGGATTATCAAAAATACGCTGGAACAGAATATTCAAGGGTATTGAATAAATATAAAATAAAAAAGAAGGGCTTTACAAATTTGTAAAGCCCTTCTTTTTTATTTTAATGCATTTAAATATCTTTTTATTGTTTCTTCTAATCCTAAATAAAGTGCATCTGCGATAAGTGCGTGGCCAATACTCACTTCTAACAATCCTGGGATATGCTGGTTAAAGTATGTCAAGTTATTTAAGTCCAAATCATGGCCTGCATTGATGCCTAAACCAACTTCTCTCGCTTTTAAAGCCGCTTGAAAATAGGGTTTGATTGCTGCATCTCTCTCCTCCAAGAAAGCTTGCGCATATGACTCAGTATACAATTCGATGCGGTCGGTCCCTGTTTCCGCAGCGGCTTCAACCATATCTGTATCTGGATCAACAAAAATAGACACTCGAATACCTTGGTCTTTGAAAAGCTTACAGATATCGGTTAGGTATGCCTTGTTTTTAATCGTATCCCAACCATGGTTTGATGTAATTTGTCCTTCTGCATCCGGTACTAGGGTGACTTGAGCAGGTTTGTTTGCTAGAACAAGATCGATAAATTTTTGTTCTTGACAATTTCCCTCAATGTTTAGCTCTGTTTGAATATTAGCTTTCAAATCAAAAACGTCTGCATAGCGAATATGACGTTCGTCTGGTCTCGGGTGAACAGTAATACCATTAGCACCAAAGCGTTCGCAAGCTAAGGCTGCGGCCAATACATTGGGATTGTTTCCTCCTCGAGAATTACGAAGAGTGGCTATTTTATTGATGTTTACAGATAATGCAGTCATATTTATTCCAATCTTTTAAGTAAAAATACAAAACAATTCTAACGCTTGCTCATTTTAGCGATAATTTGCACGACAAAGAGCTCATTGTTTAGGTGATTTTTTTTAACTTGCATGTATATGGAAGGATTTGATTACAGCCTCTTTAGGGGTTTCCGTTTATTGGATGTTATCGATATTATTTTAGTAGCGATTATTATTTACTATGTATATAGTTTGATACGTGGTACGATTGCTGTTAATATCTTAATTGGCGTTGCCCTATTTTATGGTATTTATATTATTGTAAAGCAAATGCATATGCGTTTGTTGACCGAAATATTTGGGGGGTTCATTTCAGTGGGTTCCATTGCCTTGATTGTGGTCTTTCAGCAGGAGATTCGGCGTTTTTTGTTACATATAGGGAAGAACATTTCTATGAAGCGAAAGAAGATCCTATGGTCGTTTCTAGTTAGTAAGAAGACTGTAGCCAAAGATAATTCTGAACATTTAAAACCTATTATAGAGGCTTGCCGTAGTATGTCAAAGACACGCACTGGTGCCCTGTTGGTTTTTTCTAAGTATTTTGACGAAGAATATTATCAAAGTAGTGGCGAGTTTATTGATGCACATATCTCAAAACGTTTGATAGAAAGTATTTTTAATAAGAATAGCCCTTTGCATGATGGTGCTGTTGTAGTTGTGGATTTTAAAATCATGTCCGCGTCTTGTATTCTACCTTTATCGGAAAGTGAAGATTTGCCTTTACAGTTCGGTTTACGCCATCGTGCGGCAATTGGAGTGACAGAGGTGTCTGATGCAGTTGCTGTCGTGGTATCGGAGGAAACAGGTGAAATATCCTTTGCTAAAGATGGTAATGTGAATATGAATATTACACATGAAGAACTCGCAGAGTTACTAAAAGAAGAATTATAAAAAAAACGCCACTTTCAAAAAGTGGCGTTTTTTCATAATGGTATATTATTATTTACCGGCTTCTTTAATGACTTGGTTATTTAATTTAACATATTCAGCATTGTTTCCTTTTTGCGCAATTTCCACTCCTTTTTGTGCTGTTGCTATTGCTCCCTTTTTATCACCTGCTTTCAGTTGTATTTTTGCTTTCCAGTAGCGAATATAAGGCGCTTCTGGATTTTCTTTTTCAGCTTCGTCTACCCATACCAATGCTTTTTTGATATCGAGGTTGTTGTTTAGGTAAAATTGTGCTGCTTGGAGATAAGGTTTTTTATCACCCTTCATTGCTTCCTCAATATTAGCTAATATCTCTTGTGTTTGGTCAACTTTTATTGAAAACTGAGTAGAGCTGTTTTCCCAAGATAGGGATAATACAGCTGAATTTGTTGTTACATTTTCGAACTGCATGGTAAAGGTTTCTACTTTATTTGAAAGCTTAGTCGACTTTACATTGAAACGTATGAGGTCGTCTTTTTTATCGTAGGTATATGCACCCCATTGATTGCTGTTTTTTGTTAATATAATTGTCCAATCGCCCTTTGTTGGGATGGTCAAGATGCCATACGTTCCAGCAGGAACTTTATTTCCTTCTATTGTAACTTCTTCTTCAAATTTAATAACAGGTATATTGTTTGCGCCAGTTCTCCAGACCTCATTGTAGGGAATTAAATTACCGAAAATAACACGACCGTTTATGTTTGGTCTCTGGTATGAAAGTGCTATGTTTTTAATCCCTAATCCTTGGGTGATGGATGTAGTGCTACTTGCTTGTGGTAATTTTACTTGAGCAACTGAAGTAGTTGAGAGACTAAATGTGAGTACCGTCGCGGCGCATAGTGTTAAAATAGATTTCTTCATTTTGGAAATGTTTAATTTCCACTAATTTACTTGTAAATTATCAAAATAAAGAATTTTGGTTTTTTAAATTAAAGGCCAACAAAGGATTGATATTGGCCCTTAATGTGAGTTTTTACAAACTGTTCAACACTTTTTGCGCTTCTTTAATCTGGTTTGGAATTGCTTTTTGATTGATGTTTTTATTTGTAAATCCATCAATTACTTCATTTAATTTTTGCAATTGTGGAGCATTTAATTCCTTTCTTAAAATCCTTATTTTCTCAGCATCTTGTACACCTTCAATTAATTTTTCGAAACGAATAGAGGTCATGTTGTCTGGATATACAAAATACGTGTCCCCACCTAACCATGATCCGTAACGGGTATCTTGATTGGGATTGGCATTCCAACAGTCATATGCCCATCTTAGATAACCATCGAAACCCCTCTGTACACTATGCCAAGCTAACCAAGTTGCTTCTTGGTAGCCAGAATTGGTAAATGTATTAGGGAAAATCTCAGTGCAGCATGTATAAACTGTTGTTTTATAGCCTTTTTCTTGACGTGCTTTTAATACCTCTGGTGCCATTTCTTCTCCTAGGGTGATACTGTAATCAGCAAACTCATTAGAAATTTCTGGATGATATGCACCTGCAAGTGATGACCTGAACTGTGGGTCTGCTTCTTTAATAATTGCAATTGCACGTTTCATATCTTCTTGAGGTCTTTCATCCATAGCAATGGTTGTCCATTCAAAATAACCTTTTTGTTTAAGATGCCTTGCAAAGTCTTTTAATAGAGGTAACCAATGTTCTCTGTATTTTGGATCATCAGTTTTAACTTTTAAAATTTCATATTTACCTGTATTTTCATCAAAGTATTGAAAATTCATGTTCCAAGGAATCATACTGTAGCAATTGATATATTTTGAAATACCAATCTCTCGCATAAATCCTACCCATTTATCAAAAATGCTATAATCATAAGACCAAGTGTCATCCTTCTTTTTAGTCCATTTAATCATGGCCTGGTATTTATCATATGTTTGACCATTCCAGGGATCATTAATGATACTTACGGTAATATTTTTTTGGCCAGCATCACGTAACCGTTCATAGTGTGGTTTCATGATGTTGAAATGTTCTGGCGACCATAGTTCTACTTGAAATTGTCGGGCAATAGAGTAAGGGTTTTGCCATAAGTCTAAATGATATTCCCAATCTTTTGTCTCTGGTAATACATGAGCAAGTACTTCTATACTATAAGGTATAGTCGTTTTGTAATTGTCGGCTTTTATTGTAAGCGAACCTTTGTATATTCCTACTGCAGCATCACGAGGTACTTGAATGCTTAACCAAAGCGGTCTTGTCGTGTTTTTTTCGTATTCAAAACTTGATTGATCTGTGATACGATCTGCTACCAAAGCTGAGTCCAATCCTTGACTGATACCACAACCTTGTTTTAAATCTCCTGATAAATCTGTCAGGACGTAGGTGATGTATCCTAAAGTAATATCTTTAGTTGCTATTTGTTGTGCTTGACTATTTTTTAAAGATGAGGATGTCACTTCAACTTTTTCATGGTCTCGATTGCTCCAAAATACCAGCTGTGTGTGTACTTTTTCACCTTTCCAAGCCTTTGTATTCCATGATTTTGTCAATGTTTCTACGGTTGGGGGGATGGTTTTGGAGTAGCTATAATCTGCTATGCTAAAAGAAAAGTTGTTTTTTTCTTTTAGATTGTCCCATTTTTCAGTGGTGCTGGATGCCCTTGGGTCTGCTAGTTCATTTATTTTCTGCGAATAACCCTGCTGTGTGCAAATAAATAAACCGACTAATAAACAATAAAAGGATTTTTTCATATTTAGGTGTTTAAGAAAAAAAGCGATTATTTTGTAAAAATAACCGCTTTTTTATTTATAATAGTTTTTTTATTTTTTCCCTACCTTATGTCCTGAGATGGCATAATACAATATGAAAAGATAACATGGAATTGCAATCCAGTATGCCTGATGAGAGCCAACGTGATCCGCTAATGCGCCATAGCTTAACGGAATAACAGCACCACCAGCGATACCCATAACTAGTAATGAAGATGCTGCATTGGTAAATTTACCAACACCTTTAAGCGCTAATGGCCAAATGGCCGGCCAAATTAATGAGTTTGATAATCCTAACAACGCAACAAATGCGACAGAGGTATAACCGCTTGTGAAGATAATACCTAACGTGAAGATTATACCTGAAATTGCACAAGCTTTCATCGCTACGTCTTGTTTAATATATTTTGGAATTGCGATAATACCGATGATATATCCTACTACCATTGAAATCATTGTTCCAGTGGTAAAATACTTAGCTGTATTTAGGGCTATACCTTGCGATTTTCCATAAGCAATTATACTATCACCTGCTAAAACTTCAACTCCGACATACAAGAATAGGGCAACAAACCCTAAAACTACATGTGGAAATTGGAATATAGAAGATTTTTCAGAGGAAATAGTACCATGATGGTCAGCCGTTTCTTCTTCATCACCTTTTACTTCAGGTAGATTTGCTCTTGAAATCCAAAAAGCTAAAATTAATAAAGCAACAACAATACCAATATAAGGGTTTACAACTTGTAAAGCCATCTCATCTAAAGCTGCAGAATGTGCGGCAGCAGTCATGTTATCTACTTCGTTATGTAGTTTATCGGCATCTTCTAATTTTAAGAATAACCCTAAAATAATCGGAGCCAGAGCTCCTGCAAATTTATTGCAGATTCCCATAATCGAAATCCTTTTGGCTGCTGTTTCAACAGGTCCTAGAATAGTGATATAGGGATTAGAAGCTGTTTGTAAGATGGCTAAACCACCTCCAAGTACAAATAAACCAATTAAAAATAAAATATAAGTTCTTGAAATAGCGGCAGGTATAAAGATTAATGCACCAACAGCCATAATCAATAGGGATATGGACATCCCATTTTTAAATCCAAATCGGTCTAATACTCGAGTCGATATTGGCCCCATTACTAAATAGGCAATGTAAAAAGCGAAAGTAACAAAGTAGGATTGAAACTCAGTTAATTCACATGCGATTTTTAAGTAGGGTATTAATAATGAATTTAACCAAGTTACAAATCCAAAGATAAAAAATAGTGAACCTATGATAATCATTGGACCCAGCGTTGATTGCGCAGAATGATTTTTTGATTGCATGATTTGGTTGATAAATTTTGATTTTATTTATATAATATGCAAGACTAATTAATTTTATCAAGAAAATGAAATAAAATGGCATGGATTTGGCGATTAATTGGTAATATTTTGAATAGAAAAAGGGAGTAACATACCTAGTATGCTACTCCCTTTTTGTAAAACCGTATTTGTAAACCAATTCAGTTGGCTTAGTTTATATTCAAGACAAGTGGTGAAGAGAAATGTTTGAAATATTTTTATTTTGGTATAATGGCAACAGTTAGCCTTGAAATACAATTGAGATTACCTAAATCATCAGAAATACGGATATCCCAAATATGCGTTTGTTTTCCAATATGTATAGCGGAACAAACCGCAGTTACCAATCCTTTAGCGACCGGGCGTAGATGATTTGCATTGATTTCTAAGCCTACACCTTTATGCGTGTCTGGATTGAGGATTAGATTTGACGCAATACTCCCAATTGATTCTGCTAATACTACGGATGCTCCACCGTGTAGTATTCCGAATGGCTGTCTTGTTTTATCATTCACAGGCATTGTAGCTGTAATCGATTGACGGTCGATAGCTGTTGCTTTTATTTCAAGTAAGCCCGTCATATATTGAGCAAGTATGCCATTAACTTGCTCAATGCTGTAATTCTGAAACCAAATCATTGACATTGTTTGAATTGAAATATCGTTCTTGTATAATGATGCGGTGATGATTTAAGTGTCCCGCAACTACATATAGTAAAGCTTTTACACTTGTTAGCCTTTCGGAAGCCATCCCTTTTCTTTCTAATTCTGCATTACTAAAGTTTTCAAAAAGAAACATATTTGCTTTGCGCAAGTGTATGAATTCTTTACTAAGAGAAGCTAAAGTTCGTTCGGGATATCTGGAGTTTTGTATAAAATATTCCTGATCATAGCCTAAAAGCTCTTTCATATCATTGCGTGAAAACCTTAGAGCTCGGTAAGCCATAATGCGCTCATTGTCTAAAATATGTCCTATCACCTCTTTGATTGACCATTTATCTTCTGCATAGCGAAAGTCTCCTTTTTCTTCAGGTATTGTATCGAGAAATGCTGGAAAGGATAAAATTTGCTCTTCCAACACATCCATGACATCGCCGACTACAGTCTCTATGTACGTGGAATACACCGCTGGGTATTCATCAGATTTTAGTGGGTTCATAAGTTAGATTACTTTTTAATATTATTCTAAATGTAGTTCCTTTTCCAATTTCAGAATCTTTCACAAAAATATGGCCTTGATGATAATGTACCATTCTTTTGGTTAGACTTAATCCCAATCCCCATCCCCGTTTGCGGGTAGTAAAACCTGGTTGAAAGACGGCTTCAAAATTTGATCTTGAAATCCCCTTTCCTGTATCACTAATGTCAATAAAAATTTCTTCTTTCGCAATGTTTTCTGATATTTTAACAGTTATTTTTCCTTCCGATGTAATAGCGTTCACTGCATTTTTTAATAAATTTTCAATTATCCAATCAAATAATGGGATATTTAACTTTGCTTCTACATGTTTATCTCCAATGAGTTCAAATATTATTTTGTCACTTGTTCGTACTTTAAAGTAGCGGATGTATGAAGCTATTACTTCGTAAACATTGGCATTGTGAAGCACGGGAGTGGATCCGATTTTGGAGAATCGGTCGGCTACGATTTCTAGCCGTTTGATGTCATTTTCCATTTCATTTAACGTTTCATCATCCTCTGCATCAAATTTTAATTTAATGAGTTCTAGCCATCCCATCAAGGAGGAAATGGGAGTACCCAATTGGTGGGCGGCTTCCTTGGTAAGGCCCACCCATACCAGATTCTGTTCGGATTTTCGAATGGAATTGAATACGGTGTATGCTATAATTAAAAATACCGCAATTAATGAAAGTTGAATATAGGGAAATACTCTAAGTTGCTGTAGGAACCATGAATCCTTATAATAAACCATCCATTTGGCGCCCGTATCTAATTCTAAAGTGATAGGAGGATGGCTTTTTTTCATAAAATTGAGTTGTTTCTCAAAATAATAGGGATCATAATCTATATGACTTGTACTATCTTTGGTCGTCGTTTTGATGTTGGTTTTGGTAGAGTCTAAATCCCTCCAGAAAACAATATTGTTGTTTTCATCTGTAATGATTGCTGGAACTGCTAGACTATCTCTTACGGAGTAGACAAACGTAATAAATTCGTCATCAACATCGGGCATAGTCATGATGCTCTTTGTGCTCATTGCCCATACTTCTGCCTTTGTTCTCTCCACTTTAGAAAGATTGCGGACGAGGTAGTTGGTATACAGAAGGGAGGCCGCTGCGATAATAGCTGCGAATATAAGCAAGAAAAATTTCCAACGTTGTTGATTGTATTGATATGGATTCATATTAGCCAAAGGGGAATCTTGTTGCTGCAAATTAAGGAATTAAATGAAATTAATCTTTATCAGCGACATATATCTAACGATAAAGTCTTGTTTTTGTTATTTTATTGTGGTTATCAATGCTATAGTTTCATTGAAATGAAAATTTTGTGGTAATTTTGTTTCATGAGTTCTGAAAGAAAAGTAAGGGTGCGTTTTGCACCAAGTCCGACAGGTGGGTTGCACCTTGGAGGAGTTCGTACAGCTTTATTTAATTATTTGTACGCGCGTAAACATCAAGGTGATTTTATTTTGCGTGTTGAAGATACAGACCAAACACGGTTTGTCGCTGGTGCAGAAGAATATATAAATGAGTGTTTAGCTTGGTGTGGTTTGGTACCAGATGAAAGTCCAATTAAAGGTGGTGCTTTTGGTCCATATCGCCAAAGTGAACGTAAACCTTCTTATCGTCAATTTGCAGAGCAATTGATTGAAAATGGACGCGCTTATTATGCCTTTGATACAGCAGAAGAGTTGGACGAGCAGCGAAAAGAACAACCAAACTTTCGTTATAGCCATGAAAATAGATTAAAGTTAAGAAATTCTTTAAGCCTTTCTAAAGAGGATACCCAAGTATTGTTATCGAAAGGTACTCCACATACTATTCGTATAAAAGTACCGACTGATGAGACCGTTTCTTTTACGGATATGATCCGTGGTCAAGTAAGTTTTGAAACCAATCTAATCGATGATAAGGTTTTGTTAAAGGCCGATGGAATGCCTACTTATCACTTAGCTGTAGTAGTGGATGATAAAGCGATGGAAATCTCACATGTTTTCCGAGGAGAAGAATGGTTGCCATCTGCTCCCGTACATATTTTGTTATGGGAATATTTGGGATGGAATGAGCAAATGCCACAATGGGCACATTTGCCATTAATTTTGAAACCCGATGGTAATGGTAAGTTGAGTAAACGCGATGGTGATCGATTAGGTTTTCCTGTATATGCAATGAATTGGAAAGATGCTCAAGCAGAAAAAGAAACAATTGGATTCCGTGAAATGGGGTTTTTACCAGAAGCCTTTGTCAACATGTTGGGTGTACTGGGATGGAATGATGGTACTGAGCAGGAGCTATTCTCATTACAAGAATTGATTGAAAAATTCTCGGTTGAGCGTATCAGTAAGGCGGGTGCTAAATTCGACTTTGAGAAAGCAAAATGGTTCAATCATGAGTGGATTAAGAAGACATCAAATGAAGCATTATTACCGCAGATAAGAGAGGTGTTAACATCGCATCAAGTGACAAATGTAGCGGATGATTATATTGTACAAGTATTGGGCGCAGTGAAAGAGCGTCTGACATTTGTTTCTGATTTCTGGGAACAAGCGTCATTTTTCTTTGTTCGTCCAGAAAACTATGATTTAGGAGCTGTCAAACCAAAATGGTCAGCTGAGAAAACGACTTTCTTTAATCATGTTAATCTTGAATTCGGTAAGTTTGAATCTTGGGATGCCGTAGCTTTAGAATCTTTCTTTAAGGGTGCAATTCAAGAATCTGGAATGAAAATGGGTGAACTCATGATGCCTTTCCGTATTATGTTAGTTGGAGGTAAATTTGGTCCTGATGTGTTCCAAATCGTTTCTTTATTAGGAAAAGAAGAAGTTGTTGCTCGGGTTAATAAGGCGCTTATTGCTTTTACTGCTGAGTAGTTGATTTATAAAATTCGAAAAAAAACCCCATGCGCATTTAAGAACATGGGGTTTTCTTTTTGTGACCCTATCTCAGTAATTCTTGAATGTCTTCTGAAGATAGTGATTTAATGAAACTCTCTTCAGTGGTTATTAAACTCTGAGCAATAGAACGTTTTCTATTTTGCATGGCGAGTATCTTCTCTTCTACAGTATCCTTAGAGATGAATTTATAAATAAAGACATTCTTGGTCTGTCCGATACGGTGGGATCTGTCTACAGCCTGTTGTTCAACTGCGGGATTCCACCAGGGGTCTAGAATGAATACATAGTCGGCTTCAATAAGATTCAGACCTACACCACCAGCTTTGATGGATATCAAAAATAATTTAGTATCCTCATTTTCTCTAAACTGACTAACGGCCTCATCTCTGTTTTTTGTGCTCCCATCGAGGTATGCATAGTTGATATCTTTCTTGTCAAAATAACTTCTAAAAATATTCAAATGTTTGACAAATTGAGAAAATATTAAAACTTTATTCCCCCTTTGCAACACTTTTTCTAAGGTCTCGATGACTGTTTCAAATTTCCCTGAACTATCTGAATATTCTGGGTCTACCATTTTAGGATGGTTGGCAAGCTGTCTTAATTTAATCAATCCCTGAAGTAGCGCAATCTGATTTGATTTTGCTTTTCCTGCAAGTTGATTGTCTAAAATTGCATTGCGATATTCCGATTTTACTTTTTCGTACAGTTCATGCTGGTTTTCTGTCATTTCGCAATACAGTACTTGTTCCGTTTTTGGAGGTAATTCCGTTGCTACTTGATCTTTTGTTCTTCGTAGAATAAAGGGTTTGACAATTGCTTGTAGTTTTTTTGCTTTTTCTTCATCTTTTTTCTTTTCAATAGGTTGAACAAATTCTTTTTGAAAATAAGTATAACTACCTAAAAGCCCCGGATTTGTAAAGTGCATTTGCGTCCATAAATCAGAAACAGAATTTTCAACTGGCGTTCCACTTAATGCAAGTTTATTTTGGCTTTTTAAGCCTTTGATGGCCTTGAAAGACTTGGACGTTGGGTTCTTGATATTCTGACTCTCATCTAGGATGATGTAATTGAAATAGAATTGACTTAAAAATTCTTCATCAATCCGTGTAATTCCATAAGTAGTGATTACTAAATCAAAAGAGAATAGTAATTCAGGGTCTTTTAAACGGTTATTTCCTGCATGGATGTAAATTTGGAGATCAGGGGCGAACTTACGCGCTTCGTTTTGCCAATTGTAAATTAATGAGGTCGGTAGTATAAGCAGAGAGGTCTTAACGGCATGACTGTCGGTCAATATCTCTTTTTGATGCTGAAGTAACGCTAGTGTTTGAATCGTTTTACCAAGGCCCATGTCATCCGCTAGGCATCCACCAAATTTATACTGTTGCAGGAAATTGAACCAATTATATCCTGCTTGTTGGTATGGCCTCAGTTGTCCATGAAAGTTTTTGGGTAAAGGTGCATCAGCGATTTCTTCAAACTCGGCTAGTTTTTTTAATTTCCGACTGAAGGTAAGTTCAGTATGTTCACTAATTTCATACAATAATCCCAAATGAATTTTATTTAATTTTAATTCATTCTTATCCTTAGAAAATTGAAAAAGGTGATTGTATTGTGCAAACCACTCTTCGGGTATCATGGCTATCTCTCCATTTGGCAAAGTAAATTCTTTGATGTTATGTAGGATATGATGACGCAATTGAATGAATGGAATTTCAAAGGACCCAAACTTGGCTATCGCTTTGATGTCAAACCAATCGTTGTCCTCGTTAATAGAAATATCAATAGAGGTATGACCGATGAAAAATCTTTTTTCAGCCACATCCTGTATAATTTCAAACCCAACTTCTTTTAAAATAGCATCATTTTGACTTATCCAATCGAAGATAGAAGGTCGCTTACCGTTGATTTCTTTAGGTAATAAATCATGCGATTTTTGGTTGATTTTCTCCAATCCAAGTTCCCCTATAATTTTCGCTTGTTTCTCCTCCCAGATAATGGAGCGTTTTATCCGGTGAAAAATGTAGAGGTCCTGTTCTTCTAGATATTCCATTCGAACATTGACTTTGTTGTCTTTGCCGGATGAAAATATATAAGGACCGTATTGAAATTGCAATTGTACCGGAGAATCACCTTCTTCATGGTAGATTAATTTCAGTATTGGGTTGGCGTTATGTTGATGGGTTTTGATTTCAAAACCTTCCGCATATACATTGTATTTTTCGATTAAGTTACAAACGAAAGTCTCGAAATATTTTTTCTCGGTACTCCTTGATACAGATATAAATCTTTTATTAAGAAAGGGACTTAGTTTTTTACCTTCTAGTTGTTGGTCGAAGTGGAATAAGGTATTGTTAAGCAGTAACCAAGCTTGTTCATTGACAATTACTTGTGCATTCTTAAACATGAATTCCATCCGGTGGTCTTCATATTTTATGGTCGGGAAATAGCGTGTTTCTTCTTCATTACGTCTAAAATGAAACAGTATGGATGCAGCCTGTGGAGCGATTTGAATTTTCTGATCGGCAGGGTAACCATCTTTACTCATTAAGAATATGGGTTTATCCGCTACGATGGAAAAAAACTGAATGAGTACTTCATCAATTTTTGTTCTCAGGATTTCAAATAGACTTTTATCAAATACTTTGGAAAAAAAGTCAACGGGCCTAATGGCTTTTTTGTGGTATTTTTTTATGAGGCTAGTTGGCTCAATTTGGTCAAGCAAGCGGATGAGTTTGTAATCTAATTCATCAACTGCTTGTGCGTATTCATTTACGGTATTGCTAAATACACGCTTATATCGAAGTGAATATGTTCCATTTGGATTTAACTTGACCACATGTGGCTCAATTAAATAACCCAAGTAGGGATGTTCGCAGATGGAATAAACAATTCGGTGTGATGAAGTTAACTTTGTTTGTTGCATTAAATATATTCGTACCTCTGAAAAGGTTTCTAATATACAGATTAATCTATATGATGTGGCTAATATTTGTTAATAATTTCATACTGAATGGGCACAAACAATGATTTTGTTTATGCCCATTCAGTATTGTTGTGTTAAGGTCGGTTGGCGTTTGAAAGCTATATTGTTCCTTCAAAAACAAAAGTAGCTGGGCCTTTAAGGTAAACTTCTGAAAATGAAGAACCCTCTTTAAAAAAAGATATATAGAGTTGTCCACCTAGCACGCGTATCGGAATGGTCATTTTCCCATTTCTATTTTCATGAAGTGCTATTGTCATGGCAGCAGCGGTTGCTCCGGTACCACAAGCGAAGGTTTCGTCTTCGACACCGCGTTCAAATGTCCGTAAGAAATATCCCGAATTACCTTCCTTCTCTATAAAGTTAACATTAATACCTTTTGTTTTGTAGGTTTCATTATTTCGGATTAAATAACCGGCGTTGAAAACATCTAATTCGGTTAAGTTATTTTTAAAAGTAATATAATGAGGAGAGCCGGTATTTATAACATATGCATCATTATCGCGATCTATTTGATTCACATCAATCATTTGGAGGTCAATTAAATGATCTTCAAGATTGGCATGGTGAATACCATCAACTGCCAAAAAGTCAGTTTTATCAGATATTAAGTTAAGGTCCTTGGCAAAAGCTACAATACAGCGTCCTCCGTTACCACACATGGTACCCTCTCGTCCATCTGCATTGAAATAAATCATTTCGAAATCAAAGTTTTCTTTTTCTTGCAATAACATTAAACCATCGGCTCCTATACCAAATCGGCGATCGCAAAGCTTTTTTATTAAAACCTCATTTTTGCCGTCGAAATGAAGATTTCTGTTGTCAATGAGAATGAAGTCGTTGCCAGCACCTTGATATTTTGAAAACTTAATTTTTGATTCCATCTGCGTGAATGTATATAGCAAAATTAACTTTTCTGTTACATATAACATAGGGAAAGTTAAGTTTTGTTAAATCAGTAGTTTTTAGGTTGTAATTAACATTTTTTAACGTGCCTAATTAGCAGGTAAACTCGAAATGGTATTACATTTGATCAATAAATGGTATATTTATATAGAATAACTTTCCGATATAAATATCAATTTTAGATATACAATATTAATAAAAATTTAGAAGTAATAGTTTATGAACAAAGTAAGTTTAACTTTATTAACAGCTGTCTTCGGTGGAGCCATAGCCCTTGGGGGATATAAGCTTTTTGAAAATAAAAAGTTTGAAGGAATGTCTATCGAAGACAAACAAAAAGTATATTTTGCGAACAATCCAACTGGAGTGATTTCCTCAACCGGAAATCCAGATTTTACACAAGCAGCTGCTATTGTGTCTCCAGGGGTAGTTCATATTAAAACAACTTATACAAGAAAGGCATCTCAAGGTGGGGGGGGAGGTTCTCCATTTGATATGTTCGAAGAGTTTTTTGGGATGCCTCAAGGTCGTGGAGGGCAACAAAGACAGGCTCAACCACTTCAGGCTTCGGGTTCTGGAGTGATTATTTCCGAGGATGGTTACATCGTAACCAATAATCACGTCGTGGAAGATGCAGATAAGATTGATGTCGTATTGACTGATAAACGTTCTTTTGAAGCTAAAGTAATTGGACGTGACCCTAATACTGATTTAGCGCTTCTAAAAGTAACAGCTAAGGGATTACCTATTGTGAAATTGGGAAACTCTGATAATGTTAATATTGGAGAATGGGTATTAGCAGTAGGATATCCATTAGGTTTGCAGTCTACAGTGACAGCAGGTATTGTAAGTGCTAAGGGTCGTCAGATTGGAATTTTGGGCGAAAGCCAACAACAGCCTCGTGGTTATGGCGGTCAGGAACAGCCTATTGCAAATTCGTCGATTGAATCTTTTATTCAAACGGATGCAGTTATCAATAAAGGAAATAGTGGTGGAGCTCTTGTCAATGCACAAGGAGAATTGATCGGTATCAATGCGGCTATTGCTTCTCCTACAGGAGTCTATGCTGGATATGGTTTTGCTATTCCGGTCAACTTGGTTAAAAAGATTGTTGATGATTTTGTTGAGTTTGGAAATGTGAAACGTGGTTTTATCGGAATAACTTTTACAGAAATTACGCCAGAATTAGCGAAAGAAAAAGGCTTAACTGACCTCAATGGTTTATTTGTTCAAGATATCGTAAAAGGTGGTGCTGCTGAGGCTGCTGGAATTCAGAAATCTGATTTAATTACCAAGATCAATGGAAGGGTAATTACTTCATCACCGATTTTGCAAGAAACTATTGGTCGATTGCGTCCGGGGGATAAAGTAAAATTGACATTCAAACGTGATGGAAAAGAAAAAGAAGTGAATGTGACTCTGAAAGGAGAAGAAATCAATAAAGTTGCAGATGGAGGAAAGTCTAGTAAAAGCGCTACCGAAATCTACAATAAATTAGGAGCTAGTTTCCTACCTGCTTCTGCAGAGAAGAAAAAAGAATTGGGTATCAATTCAGGTGTAGTGGTAACCCAAGTTAATAAAGGTGGAGTTTTCGAATATTTTGGTGTGGAAAGAGGATTGGTGATAACCGAAGTGAATGGTGTACCTGTTAATAATGTAGACGATATTGAGGCTGCTTTAGCTAGAACAAAACGTAACATTGTGAGTTTAAAAGGTGTTCCAGAACGCGGAAGTACAGTTATTCTTAATGTTCCTATTGAATATTAATAACATTTAGGTTGATTATGAAAGGTGGTTTCGAATTCGGAATCACCTTTTTTGTTTTTATATTAAACTTGTACTTTCAATATTATCGTTATTTTAGGGCATGAAAATTTTAATGGTTTGTTTAGGTAATATTTGTCGGTCTCCATTAGCACATGGTATTTTAGACCATTTAGCTAAAAAAGAAGGTTTAGATTGGACTATTGAGTCGGCAGGAACAGGAGATTGGCATATTGGACAGAGTCCAGATCAGCGATCAATTGCTGTTGCTAAAAAATATGAAGTGGATATATCACAGCAAAGGGCAAAGCATTTTGACTCGAGTTTATTTGCTATTTATGATCATATTTTAGTAATGGATCACCAGAATTATAAGGATGTTTTGAAACAGGCATCTACAGAAGATGAAAAGGCGAAGGTAGCTTTGTTTTTAGTTGATGATGTTGTGCCAGATCCTTATTTTGATGAACGCTTATTTGAACCTGTGTATAAGATGATCGAAAGTCGATGTCAAGAGCTGATTCAAGCTTGGAGATAGCGGTTTATATTATTTACACCATTACTTGATCAAGTTGTTTTTAGACTTGTTGTAGGGCAATATCTGGGTTGTAAGTGTAGGTTTCTATTTGTAAAGATAATTTGAATATAATGTTTTTATATTCAACTTAGATATATTAGTATATAAAATACAATTTATCTAAGTTTGTGTTTATATGAATGCATCAGAAGTAAATAAAAAATGGGTGGTTTTGCAGCATGAGATTGCACAATCATTTGATATGGATTTGCCAGATTTAAAAGTATTTTTATTTTTGATTGGCGTCCAAGAATTGGGAAAGGGACCTCAGACTTTTTCAAAAAGAGAAAAGGAAGAATTGATGCATATTGCCAATTGTCGTCTTTTCAGTGCGATGGGTTTTTATGAGTTGAAGGGATTGGATGAACAGGGATGGCCGCATTGGGAATTGGTTAAGCCTATTCCTAATTATACCATATTAGAACAGGAGCTCATCATCAAGTCATTGATTATTGATTATTTTCAAGAGCTAAACGTAATTTAACAAATCGTTATGAAGAGGATTATTTTAAGCGCATTTTTTTGTGCTTTATCAATTACATTGTTTGCAGCAAAACCTGCTTTTAAGTATGTGCGTATTCAGACAGATAAAGGGACTGTTGTTTTGAAACTCTATAACGAGACTCCAAAGCATCGTGATAATTTTGTCAAATTGGTGAAAGAAAATTATTTTGATAGTTTACTTTTTCATCGCGTTATTCACAATTTTATGATTCAAGGTGGAGATCCTGATTCAAAAAATGCCAAACCAGGTCAGCAACTAGGAGAAGGAGGACCAAACTATACGGTTCCTTCAGAAATCCAGTCGGGATTATTTCATAAAAAAGGTACGCTCGGGGCGGCTCGAGATGATAATCCAGCAAAAGCCTCTTCTGCTTCACAGTTTTACATTGTGCAAGGAAAGAAGTTTACAAATGCGGGCTTAGATAGTTTAGAAACGATGCGTATGAAGGGTGTTAAATTTACAGAAGCGCAACGTACAGCCTATACAACTGTAGGCGGAACTCCGCATTTAGATGGTAATTATACCGTGTTTGGCGAGCTTGTGAATGGTATAGAAGTCGTTGATGCTATTGCGGCTGTGAAAACGGATAAAAATGATCGTCCAATAGTGGACGAGCGAATGTATGTTAAGTTATTGACGAAAAGAGAAGCAATTAATTTGGAACGTGAATTAAAAGGGTTAAAACCGAAAAACGGACTATTTACAAAGATTGCCGATATGTTCTCTTCTCGTAATTATTAAGTTCTAAAATAGGAAAGTGTTTTGAAAATAGTTACATATAACGTGAATGGTTTGCGTGCTGCCATTAAGAAAGATTGGTTAGGCTGGTTAAAAGAAGTCAATGCGGATGTTGTCTGCTTGCAAGAAATAAAAGCTACTCCCGATCAGATTCCTGAAATAGCACTATTAGAACAAATGGGCTATGAACATTATTGGTATCCCGCACAGAAGAAAGGATACAGTGGTACAGCCATTTTTACACGGATAACGCCGAAACATGTTGAGTATGGGTGTGGTCATGAGGATTATGATTTTGAAGGGCGAATAATTCGTGCAGATTTTGATGATTTATCTATCATGAGTACTTATTTTCCCTCTGGAACTACAGGTGGTATTCGTCAAGATTTTAAATATCGTTTTTTAGCTGATTTTCAAGATTACTCCAATCAGCTGCTACAAGAAAGACCTAATTTGATTGTATGCGGTGATTATAATATCTGTCATCGGGCTATTGATATCCACAATCCAAAATCAAATGCCAACTCTTCTGGGTTTTTACCTGAAGAAAGAGAATGGATGGAGAATTTCATTAATTCTGGCTTTATAGATTCTTTTCGTCATTTGAATGCCGATCCACATCATTATAGCTGGTGGAGTTATCGTGCGGGAGCGAGATCTCGGAATTTGGGATGGCGCATTGATTACAATATGGTATCATCAGGATTAGCGAGTAGAATTGATTCCGCAGAGATATTAAGCCAAGCAGTACATTCCGACCACTGTCCGGTTGTACTAAACTTGAAATAGTAGTATGTTTAGATATTTAAAAGGCCTTAATTCAACTGAATTAAGGCCTTTTTAAATATCGAGTAAGTTTTAATTACTTGTAGCTTGTATAATTGATAGTTGCTGTGCCACTTTTTCAGCGATAGCAATAAATGCTTTTGTAGTTGGGTCTTCTGCATCTATAGCAATTGGAAAACCGTTATCTCCTGCGTCTGATATACCTTTTAGTAGGGGAATTTCACCTAAAAATGGCATTTTATATTCTTCTGCTAATCTGCTACCCCCACCTTTACCAAATATATAATATTTATTATCCGGTAACTCAGCAGGTGTGAAATACGCCATATTTTCTATAACACCCAACAGCGGAATATTAATTGAATCCATCAAAAACATCCCAATTCCTTTAATCGCATCTGCTAAGGCAACTTGTTGCGGAGTTGTAACAATAACTGCTCCTGCGATTGGGAAGTTTTGGGCAACAGTAATGTGTATATCACCCGTTCCAGGAGGCATGTCGATGATTAAATAATCTAAATCTCCCCAGTCTGTATCATTCAATAATTGTTTGATTGCAGAAGTGGCCATTGGGCCCCTCCATGGAATAGGTTGGTTTGGATCAGTGAAAAAACCAATTGATAATAACTTTATCCCAAACTTTTCTATCGGTTGTATTTTAACCGTACCATCCTCATGTTGAACTGACTGAGGTTTTTCTCCTTCAAGACCAAACATGATAGGAAGAGAAGGTCCATAGATGTCAGCATCTAAAAGTCCAGTTTTCGCTCCTTTTGCATGTAATGATAAGGCTAAATTAGCGGCAACAGTAGATTTTCCTACACCTCCTTTTCCGGAAGAAACGAGAATGATATTTTTAATTCCTGATAATTGATTTCCTTCTTTGCCTAATACATTTGAGGTCATATGGACCTCGACCGTAATGTTTTTGTCAATGAAATGTGCAATAGCATTGCGACATGCATGTTCAATATGGTCTTTAAGTGGACATGCTGGTGTGGTTAAAACTACTTCGAAGGATAGTTTTTGATCTTCAATCACAATATTTTGGATCATATTGAGCGTCACCAAATCTTTTTTTAGATCTGGTTCTTCGACATATGATAAAGCTTCTAGTACTTGTTCTTTGGTTATCATCTGATATATGGATGCATGAATATTAAATGACAAATTTACTGAATGATAAATTAAAACTTGTCATATAGATGTTTTTAATGATATTAAGATTTAATTTTTACATTTGGGTATTCAAAATAGAGAGTCATACGTTTACATTATAATATGTTCAACAATCTTAGCCCCCTACTTCGCTCTAAGAAAATGCGAATCCTATATATCATATTAGGAGTTGTTCTTATTTTTATGGTTGGAGTTGGAGTATTTGCCTATCAAAAAAGAGATGGTTTGTTGCTATCTGCTATTGGTAAAGCAAAGGAAAAACTTGCGGCTAAGTACAACTTAGACCTTAAGATACAATACTATGCATTTAAGGGCCTATCTTCGGTGCAATTTCAGAATATTATCTTACAACCCAAGGGAGGTGAGCAACTTGCTCATATTCAGGATTTGACAGTCTCTGTCCGTATACTGCCTTTGTTTTTTGGTGATATTAAATTGGGCCGGGTACTCATGGATAATAGTGCTGTTACATTGATTAAAAAAGACTCAACGAGTAATTACGATTTCCTTTTCAAGAAGAACAACCCCGATAGTACAACGAATAAGAAAGCAGAAACCAATTTTGCAGATTTGGCTGACCGTATGCTGAAAAGTGTCTTTTATAAGATTCCAAAGGATATGGATATGAAAAATTTTGAAATATCCTATCAAGATGATAGCACATCGCAACGTATATTGATTCCTGAAGCAGAAATTTCTGGTGGAGATTTGAAGACTAAATTTTTACTCAATGAGCACGAAGCGGTTTGGAATTTAGAGGGTATTGTCAATCCAGATGATAAAGAACTTTATCTCCGTTTGTTTTCTGATATCAAGGATATTGAACTGCCGTTATTGCGACGAAAATTCGGATTAAAAGCTAGTTTTGACGCGATATCATTTCGTTTAAATAAAGTCGATAGGAAGAATAAAGAATTATTATCGCTGTCTGGCGAATGGGGCTTTGAGAATCTGAAACTTAATCACTGGCGTATTTCAGATAAGGACGTTCTATTCCCTGAGGGATTAATGAGTGGAACGCTAAATATCGGGAAGACCTCTTTTGAAATTGATAAGGAAAGTAAGGTCAAAGTCAAGGATTTTGAATTTAGTCCATATGTGAAATATGTTCACAAACCAGAACAGCTGCTAGAACTTGCTATTCATACGGATCGTATTGAAGCCCAAAAGTTTTTTGATGCTATTCCGCAGGGGTTATTTCATTCTTTGGAAGGAATACGTGTTTCGGGACATATGCAATATGATTTAAATTTTGCATTGAATTTTAAGAAACCAGACGATATCGTATTTACTTCGAAAATGGAAGATCAAGACTTGAAAGTCGAACAATGGGGGAATGCGAATATCGCGGAATTGAATAAACCATTTACTTATATCGCCTATGAAGATGGAAAACCCATGCGTACAATTGTATTGGGGACTCAAAATAAAGACTTTACCCCATTAGATCAGATTTCAAGATATATGCAGATTTCTTTGATAAACACAGAGGACCCTTTCTTTTTTGCTCATAATGGTTTTCAGGAGGAGGCTTTTCGATTATCCATAGCGACAAATCTAAAGGAGAAGAAGTTTAAGCGTGGAGCAAGCACGATATCAATGCAATTGGTGAAAAATGTGTTTTTGAATCGAAATAAAACGGTGGTTCGAAAAGTAGAAGAGATTATTGTAGTTTGGTTAATGGAGTCTTCTAAGCAAGTTAGTAAGAAGCGACTCTACGAGGTGTATTTGAATGTGATTGAGTGGGGAAAGAATGTGTATGGAATAACTGAGGCTGCGCGATACTATTTTGGCAAAAAGCCAGCAGATTTAAATTTGGGAGAGAGTATTTTTCTATCCAGTATTGTTCCTAGACCTAAAACCGGATTGTACTCCTTTGACTGGACGGGGCATCTCAAACCTAATATGATGCGCTATTTTAATACTTATGGTAGTATTATGGTGAAAACAGGACAGATAGGAGTTGATTCAACTGTATCGAATTACGGTTTTTATCAAGTTGAATTAGTACCTCATCTTCGATCTGCAAGACCAGCATTTGTCGATACAACGAACTCAGATGTATTGGATATAGAAGATAGGGATGATGAGTTTTTAAATATAAATGAAACAACGGAGGACCATAAACGTTCTGTCTTTGATAAATTATTGGGACGAAATAAAGAAGAAGAGGGTAAGTAATGAAACGAGTACAGATTGATAACTTACATTTTGAATTGATGATTGATGAAAATCAGATTCAAAAACGTATACGTTTGATTGGAGTTGATATCAATCATCGTTATGAGAAGAAGAATCCTGTGTTTATTGGGGTTTTAAATGGCTGCTTCATGTTTATGAGCGACCTGTTAAAACAGGTCGTTATTCCGTGTGAGATGTCATTTATAAAGTTGGCCTCCTATCAGGGTACCAACCAGGGAGAGGTAAATGAGCTCATTGGATTGGGTATAGATCTCGAAGGAAGGGATGTTATTATTGTTGAAGACATTGTCGATTCTGGAAAATCGTTAAACTATACAATTGAAGTTATAGAGAAACAGTTACCTGCAAGTGTAGTCGTCTGTACCTTATTATTAAAGCCTGAATGTTTACAATATGATTTTGAAAACATTCAGTATGTTGGTTTTGAAATTGAAAAGGAATTCGTGGTAGGTTATGGTATGGATTATAATGGCCTTGGTAGAAATATTTCGGACATTTATAAAAATGTTCCTTTTTAATTCCGGAAGGTACAGCTGTTGAGGTGGTCATTGACCATTCCTACGGCCTGCATATAGGCATAACAAATCGTGGAACCAAAGAATTTTATTCCTCTCTTCTTTAAATCTTTAGCAATTAAATCGGACTCTAAAGATATTATAGCAGCATCTTTTTGAGTTATGATATTGTTTTCGATTGGCTGTTGATTGGGCATAAAACGATATAGGTATTGGTAGAAGCTGCCAAATTCTTCCTGAATCTGGATGAAAATCTGTGCATTCGTTATAGTAGTCTCAATCTTCCTTCGATGACGAACAACGGTAGTATTTGTTAAGATATGCGCAACGTCTTCTGCGGTGAATTTAGCGACAGCCTGCACATCAAAATCTGCGAAAGCTAACCGGTATTGTTCTCTTCTTTTTAATATGGTAATCCAACTTAATCCAGCTTGTGCGGATTCCAAAATAAGGAATTCAAAAAGAGTTTTATCATCTTTTACCTGTTTACCCCATTCTAAATCATGATATTCCACATATATCGGATCATTCCCGCACCATAAGCATCTTGTTGTCGACATCGGCTATTATTTAATTTTTGATAAAGTTAAGAAAAGCATTTGTAATGTTTTTTTCAAAGCCGATTTTTATCCTAACTTTACATTTCTAAAGGTTTTTAAAGTGATGCAGGTGAAGTTAAGCTACATTATTCAATTTGTTTTTTTCTTTTTTATGTCGTTTGCACATCATGCAAAAGGCCAAGATTTGATTGATTCGATAGGCGTCATTTCTAAGGACTCTATTACGGTCTTAGATACTTTAGCACTATCTGTGGTCCCCAAAGGTCAAGAGCTGTTACATCCCTCCCTAGCTAAGCCACATCGGATCTTGGATGTCGTGGGAGACGAAATTATACTTCATAACTTGAATTCCTATGCGGTCACGCAATATTTTTTAGAGAATGACTTAACAGAGAGGGATAAAGTACATGTTGGTATAGTGAAGTATGAGCGAAAACGGTGGGTGCTATTTACTAGTTTATTTCTTTTCCTCGCATTTGCGATTGTCCGGTTTTTCTTTTCTTCTGACGTAAAATTAATTGTTTCGGCCTATTTCAATGAACGTATTATTGTGCAGGTGAGTAAAGAGGATACCATATTAACGTCTTGGCCATTTATATTCCTCTATTTACTTTTTTCTTTAGCGCTCAGTCTTTTCGTCTGTATATTCTACGCTTATATCTTACAACGCTTTGACTTTTTGTCATTTACCAATTACTTAAAAGTCTCAGCAATAATTGCAATTATATTTGCTTTGAAAATAGGATTTATCCGATTTATTGCATTTGTGTTCGAAATACAGCGATTAGTGAAGGAATATGTTACAATCTTATATTTAATTTACTTTAATTCATTGTTATTTTTACTTCCTATTGTTCTTGTAGTAAGTTTGGTTTCGATAGATTATCTACCTTATATCTTCACTTTTACCGTATTTATAGGTGTATTACTGTTTTCCTATCGATTTCTTAGAACAGCTTTGAATGTTGTTACACAACAGCAGTTTTCAGTTTTTTATTTAATTTTGTATCTTTGCTGCCTAGAAATAGCACCGATTTTAATTTTAGTGCGACTACTAAGCTAATTAAAAGATAATATGCAAACTTCCGACGTAGAAAGAACGAAAAAGGTAAAGAGTATATTGGTAACCTTGCCAAAACCTGAAAATGATAAGTCTCCATATGCTGCATTAGCGCAGAAATATAATTTGAAACTTGATTTTAGAGGTTTCATCCACGTAGAGGGTGTTCCAGCCCGTGATGTTAGAAAAGATAAAGTTAATCTTGCTGATTTTACGGCTGTAATTTTTACAAGCAGAAATGCTGTAGATCATTTCTTTAGAGTTTGTGAAGAAATGCGATTTGAGGTCTCATCTGAAATGAAATATTTTTGTATCTCAGAGACTATCGCTTTATATCTTCAAAAGTATATTCAATATCGTAAGCGAAAAATTTTCTTTGGAAAACAGACGGCTAAAGATTTGGAAGATGTGCTTAAAAAACATAAGGATGAGAATTTTTTGTTTCCTTGTTCAGATGTAGCGAATGAAGAGACTAGTAATTGGTTAAAAGATAATGGTTATAAATTTGCACCTGCAGTTCTATTCAAGACTGTGGTTAGTGATTTGTCAGATCTGAAAGACGTTTTCTATGATATCATTGTTTTCTTTAGCCCTTCTAGCGTTCAGTCTTTATATGAAAATTTCCCTGATTTTAATCAAAATCAAACTCGGATTGCTGCGTTTGGAACAAGTACCCAACAAGCTTTGTTGGAACATGGTTTAGTTTTAGACATTCCTGCGCCTACACCAAAAGCTCCGAGTATGACCATGGCAGTTGAAGAATATATTAAGATAGTCAATAAATAGACAGTTTTATTATCTTTGACCGTCTATTTTCCTGTTTGGAATAGTTGCCTTTTTATACGTAACTTGAGGAGGATAAGTAAAGCCAAAAGCATACATGTCGGTTGAACGATTAGAGCGTTTTTGCTAAGAATTCATTAAGGAATAAAAATCGTTAATAAACTATTAATAAGGTTTTTACTCTTTGGAAATAAAATAACATAATAAGGCTAAATGAATTATCTCATTTAGTTATTTAGAATATTTCTACTAACTTATGTGCTAAATTAGTACTTTAGCAGGAGTGATTGTTTTAATCACAGCATAAGTTTAAGTAGAAATATTTTTTTTAAGTTTGTAGTAGTTGTAAAAACAGATAGCTTGTGAAATTAAAACCAGTTGATAGTATCTCAGGAATAGCTCCAAAAGAATTTGTAAAAGATTACTTAAAAAAAGGTCAGCCTGTAATTATTAAAGACTTTATAAGTAAGGATAGTGCATGTTGGCATAAATGGAGTTACGATTATTTTAAGGAAATTGCAGGGCAAGAGCAAGTGGATGTGTATGGCCGGGAAGAGGAATCTCAAAACCATGCAGCTAGTCCTCCTGTTGGTAAAATGACATTGGCAGAATATCTCGATAAAATAAGTGCCGAACCTACTGAATTACGCTTGTTTCTTTTTAATCTTTTAAAGATTAGACCAGAGCTCAAAAAGGATATCATTTATAATGATGTAACTGGAGGTAAAGTGATTCAATGGTTGCCTTATTTATTTTTTGGAGGTGAGGGGTCAGCAACACGAAATCACTTTGATATTGATATGTCGCATGTATTTATATCACAGTTTCAGGGGTCTAAGCGGATTTGGTTATTTCCGAATGATCAATCTGATTTATTGTATAAATTACCCTATAATTTTCACAGCATAGCCAATCCTAAAAATAGTACCGAAGTAGATTACCCTGGGTTGAAGTTTATAGAAGGTTATGAGGCTGTAATAAACCCTGGAGACACTTTATATATGCCTGCAGGTTGGTGGCATTATATCCAATATGATACGGAAGGTTATTCTATTTCAGTTCGTGCACTAGCAAATACGTTCTCTGAAAAACTATTGGGTGCACGTAATCTTTTTATAACGCGTTATTTTGATGATGCTATGCGTAGAGTTTTTAAAAAGAAATGGCTCGATTTTAAGATTGAGATGGCGAAAAAAAGAGCGCAAAAAGCAATTAGAAAAAGAAATTAGTTCATATTTATGATAATAAAAAAGCTCCGTCCGATAAGGCGGAGCTTTTTTATTATCAAAAATTTACTCTTCGTCGTCTTCGTTTATTGCATTTTTATAAAATAGGATATAAGGATCCGAATCGTATATCTTTGCCTTTGGATCATGTTTAAAAGGAACGTCAGGGTTGAATATTTCTTCCAGTGTGGTTTTTAAGAATGTAATAAATTCTTTTTTTACTTCAACCAAGTATTCCGTTTCCAGAATTTCTGATTTTGCATAAAATAAAGTGCCTTCTTCTCGCATTTTTCTAACGACATAGAGATTAGGTTCTATCCCTATTCTACCTGTTACTTGTTCATATACATAGGTGTAAAATAATGTTTGAACTAGGGCTTTGTTTTCCGTGTTTTTGATAAATACCTTATCCAAAGATTTAAAATTAACTTCGTCCGCTCCCGTTTTGTAATCAACAATACGTGTTTTGATTGTCTTATCTTTTAATAGTACTTCATCTATTCGATCAATAATACCATAAATGCTCACATTTTCTTCTTTTCCTTGTATTTCAATCGGGAAGTTGATGACATAATCCTGGTCATTTTCCAATTCTATAATTTTGATGCCTATAAAGTGATTGATATCGTGTTGAATTAGTAACCTGATATACTCGGAAGCAATTTTGTGCATGATGCGCTGTAGACTATTTAATGTACTTAGTCCTGTTCCTTCCAGTTGATACAATTCGATAATTTCGGAGATAATCAAGGTATCTACTTTTGCTAATGACTTTTCCAATTCCCGAATCGGTACAAATTGTTCTGCACCCTTGAATGGTAAATATACCTTTTCCATCACGTTGTGGATGACCGTCCCTAAATTATTCATCTCAAACTCTTGGGAGATACTTGGCGGTTCTTTGATCTCTGCCACGTATTTCAAAAAGAATTGTAATGGAGATTGTAAATAGGTTGTAAGTGCTGAAGCTGAAATTTTCTTCTTATTATCGATGTAGTCCAATCGTAATTTATCCCAAACTTTTCCCTTTTTTTCGATTATCAATTCTTCTTGATCGGGCAAAAATGTGATATTCTGTTGTTGGTTGTGTTTTAAAAATTTGAAATTACTTTCAAACTCCAGTTGTTTGATAAAACGGCTTTCTTCACCAGAGGAACTGTCGCTAACGATGCCATTGTAAAGGAGGTGAATTTCTTCACTGTATTGGAAGTGTCGGTAGAATAAGTAGGCTGAAAGGGCATCTTGATTTTCTAGAATTGGAAGTCTATAGGCCTGTCTTAGTGAATTTGGGATGAACGTCGGGGAACTTGATGTTTTGGGTAAAATACCTTCATTTGCACCTAATACATAGACATGGTCAAAATTCAGACAACGACTTTCTAAGAGACCCATAATCTGAAGCCCCTCGAGGGGATTACCCTCGATAGCCGAATTGATATTGGCAATCGCCTTACTGATTAGACCTAGTTGAAATGGCAAGCTGAGTGGCTGTAGGGATTCTAAGCCTAAATTAAGTTGATTTAAGGTCTTTCTCACTTCAATCAACAAGTTGCTGTCAATCTGTTTTATCCTGTCCTCTTGGGCCAGATTTGCCAATAGATTGTCAATGATATGAATCAATAGGACAATGGTCTCCTCAATTCGCGTGATGGGATGAAAGAAGTGCGCTAGACTAGAACTTTTAAAGGAAAGCTCTTTGATATCCACTTCAAAAAGTTGCTTTTCTGTTATTAATTTTTGAATAGCCAGTTTCTCCTCCTTCGAAACGTTGGTCAAGGGATGATTGAAAAATGTTTCAATCAACGTATAAGGAATTTTTGTTTTTTTCTGATGGGTGATGAGGTGCTGCACTTCCATCCACAATTCGATAATACCATAAATGGGTGACTGTGTCAGAGGAAAGCCAGTTGTAATATTAGGTTTTACATTAGGGAGACTTTGTAATAAAGAAACTAATAAAGATTCATCGGCTAGTAGGATAGCAGAAGATTTACCCTCTTTTTCATTATTTTCTAAAATCTCATGTAGAAGTTTTGTTTGTGATACATTGCCTGTCGCAGAGTAGAGGTTCACTTCCGATTCTCGATTCCCGATTACATTTGGACGCTCTCCCAATGCATTTGCTAAAGCCGTTTGAAAGATATTGCGACGAATAAACAGACCTGCCTCCTGCTGTTTATCTTCCAAATAATAGGCGTCAGCATCAAAATAGAAAAGTGCCAAGCCTTGTTCTTGCCATTTTTTAAATAATGTAGCTTCTACTTTGCTCAGAGCGTTAAAACCGACAAAGATGATTTTTTTATACTGTTTGTAGAATTCTTGCTTCTTTGCCTTTCCATCAACGATATCGCGATAGATGGTCGGCATATTTGTCATTTTATTTGCTATTAATTCTTCCTTAAAAGCACGATATAAGAGGGGAAGGCGACGCCATAGTTTTAGAAAGCGTTCTTGTACGGCAGAATGGCCCGCTATAGAAAAAGATTGCCAAAATTGACGGATAAAATCCTGTTGTTCGGACGTGAAATGTTGGAATTGTAAATCAATTTGTGTGTTATCAAACAATTCCATAAAGATTTCGTCTATGTCAACGAGGTCGTAGTCAATCTGTGAGAAATCACTTAATATAGTTTCTGCGATGGGGTAAAATTCTTCTAGCGTTTCTGCTTCGTGCCCTTCCTTTGCCAATAAGTCATTATGTAAATGGTATAGTATGAAAAACTGCGCAATAGGAGTTGCTTCCGATAAATTGGTAGACAGTCGAAAAAATTCTTGAATGGTGAAGAATTGAGGCGACCAAATTGCCTGCCCATACACAGCTGCTAGATGTTGTTTCAGATAGGTTATAGGCCTTTTATTGTTGAATATAATAGCAGTTTCATGTAAATCTTCTCCAAAACGATTTTTTAAATCGATAGCGACGTCTTTTAAAAATGGATTCATTTCTTAATTTTTTGCTTGTATTATAACCTCTACTAAATCATTTGATTTGGCGTAAAATAAAAATCCTTTTACATTTTTATAACCTAATTCTTCCAGTGTTTTGACATATTGTTTCACTTGTTTTTGATGTGAAAAGGCTTCACTCTGCGTAAACTTAAAGTCGAGCACGATGGTTTCCTTTTCACTAGTAAAAACTTTATCCGGACGTAATGTTTCACCTTTAGCGGTAATGATGGCCGATTCGTTCCAAATTTTGAAATCACCCGTTAACCATGTATTGATTTGTAGATGTTGCCATATTTGGTTGACTTCATGGAGAATGGCAGATTTTTCTGTTGGCGTGAAAATTCCTTCAGAAATGTATTGATTGATGATGGTCTCAATTTCTTCTTCAGTAGTAATAATGGACATGATTTCATGGGCCATGACGCCATATTGCGAGGCTTTGTCTAATAATAAGATACTATTGATAGTCCGCTGAGAAGATTTATCAAAAGCTTTATCCAGCTCCTTTGAAATTGGATATTGTTGTAACGCTATCTTTCCGACTTCAATTTTATCGCTTTTCTCTCGAGAGATAATATGGTCTAAATGCAATTCGTTATCCATGAGGGCAAAATCACTCTTATTATCACCTAATACTTGGTAGACAATATCACTGATTAAGTCATTTTTTACATCCATTCCCATGATTTCTCCTGTTTTTTTGTCAACAAGTTGTTTGAAAGCGGGTGCTGATATATAAATATGTTGTATCGCTCGGGTGGTGGCTACATAAAATGTATTCAAAGCATCCATATAATTGAAGACCATCTCTTCATAATATTTTTGATAAAGAGTCGATTGTCCGAGAGCTGAAGAGTACTTGATAGGAGCTTTGCCAATTGCTTCGAGTGCTGTCCCTGCAGTGTCTATCCAAAAATTTCCATTGATCATACCGTCTAATGTCCAACTGCAGAATGGAATCATGACGACATCATAAGCTAATCCTTTCGATTTATGTACTGTGGTCACTTCAATAGCATCTACCTTACCCGAAGAGGGGAGTACGGCTTTTATACCGTCTTCATCCCAGAAAGTTAAGAATTGATTGATACCGCGCTCACCATTTACGGAGAAATTAGTAATCATATCCTTGAATGCTAGAATATAAGGTAAGTGTGGATTGTGTAATGAGGTCAATCCATAGACCGCTATAAGTTTTTCAACCAAATGGACTAAGGGAAGTTTCTGCCAGTTTTCCCAGTTTTCAATTAATTCGCTTGGAAGTTCTTCTTGTAAGTTTAGAATATCATTTTCCTTAAATTTAAGCCAAATTTCAGCATCGAAATTTTTGCCATTTTGAATAATATGATAAAGGTGAGTAAGCTTTGCTTTATATAGAATGTGTTTGTCTGTACTGAAAACAAAGGCTTTTAATGTCTCGATTAATAATTGTATTCCTTCATTCGCTTCCAGCGCCAATGCGTCGCCAGAGATGACTTCGAATTGCAATTGTTTTTCATTTCTATAATTCATTAATTCATGAATAATCAAACGAGCATGTTTGTTTGATCGCACAAGGATTCCAATTTGATTAGCTTGATATCTGCCCGATGTTATCCATTCTTCAATTTGCTGACATAGGGAAGCCACCGCCTGATTTTCTACTTGTGAATTTCTTCTCACATTGTTTTCTACTTCTAGATATTTGATCGTGATGGACCCTTTCTGTGCTTGGTCTAGGACTTTTGCTTCTGGAACTTTTTGGGAAGCACCTTCATACGCTTTGATAATCATGTGGTCATATCCCATTTCCTCCCACCATGTTTGCCCTTCATCATCGAGATTATCGGCGATATGCTCATTTAATAACTTTTGGATATGGTTCGGGACAGTCTCAAAAAGGTAATTATTGAAATGTATGATATTCGGAAGGCTTCTGTAGTTCACATCCAATGAACCACTTTCGATTATTTCCTGTAGGTCCTGTTTATTTGTAATATGAAAGGCATTTGCCACTTGTTTCTCCGCCTGTTCCAGTAAAATACGCCAATCGCCGTTTCTCCAACGGTAAATGCTCTGTTTTACATCGCCAACAATTAAATGTTCGGATAGTTCCCCTGAAGCATTTCCAAGCGCGTTGATTAAGAGTGGGCTATAATTTTTCCATTGGATACGAGACGTATCTTGAAACTCGTCGAATAGGAAGTATTGATAGCGATTCCCAATTTTCTCCCAAATGAAGGTAGGATCTCCATGTTGATCTAGACCAAGCTTGTTCAGTTGTATCTGTGCATCCGAAATTAATTGTGCATTGTTTTCTTTTCGCCATTGTGCCAGCAGATCACTCATCTCTTTCAAAAGACGTAGGTAGTAAAAATTCTTTTGGAATGCTTCGTAAGTGATGTAGGTGCTAAATTTATCCTGTAATATTTTAAAGTTTTTTAAAATAGGTAAAATTGCTTGTTGCAGGGGGTAGTTGACTTCTTTTTTACCATCTAAAAATGCATCTTCCTTATCTATCAGGTCAACATATTTAAGGATGAATTTTTGGAGTTCAGTTGTACTTTGTTTGAATACATTGACCGTTGAATTGGAAAGTGAGTATATCGGATTTCTACTTTTTCCTTTCAATTCTGCGACATCGATATTTAAGGATTTAAATGTTGTTGTAAAATTTTTAACTTCTTCACGCAGTGCTTCTAAGAATACTTTAGTGAAGGTTTCTATTTCTTTATTTAATGTATTGAACACTTTATCCGAATCCTGAGATAGGAGGTGTTTGTCAAACTCTTTAAAGTTTTCTGAGAATATTTCATTCGCCAAACTCGTTAATTCACGGCGATAGTTCCAATTTTCATTGTTTGAGATTTTCTTTTCAGCATATTCGATAATCCATTCCAATAGATCAGGTCGTTTATCCAAGAGTTGATTTAACATAACGGTGAGGTCTTGCCTTACCTTACTCGTATTCATCTCTATTTTATATGCTGCATCCAAATTGAGTTCATAAGTAAAGCTTCTAATCACTTTTTGTGAAAAACCATCAATGGTACTGATGGTGAAGTGGCTATAGTCATGCAATATTTTACGGTAGACACGGTAAGCTTTTTCCTGAATCAGATCAGTATTCCAATGAGAAAATTGATTCAAGAGCAAGCGTCTATAATCATCGATCTTTCTGGCCTGATCCCCTTGCGCTAATCCTTTTAGAACAGACAGGATTCTTTCTTTCATCTCGGCTGTCGCCTTGTTTGTGAAAGTGACTGCTAATATTTCGCGATAACTGTTTTCTTTTGAAAGTAATAAAGTTAAATAGTGGACGGTTAAGCTGAATGTTTTGCCTGATCCAGCTGAGGCTTTTAATATTTTTAGTGGCGCTATCGATGACATGAATTCAATTTGATTTGGAAGGATGAAAATACGCTTATTAATTTGAATAGACAAAATTGTCTATGCGTTTGACGCTGTAAGAGATGAAGTAAAATTACGAATAAATTCCTTTTGAAAATTCCTTTATTGCTGTATAGATAAAGATGTTGTCGTGAGGATAGTATTAGATTGCGTTCTTGGCGATTCCATCATCTTTCTTATTTTGTGGGAGTTGCCCTTTCTTTTTGTCTTTTTACTTTCAATAATCCTTTGTATCTTTGCGTCCCCTCTTGCATGTAGCTCGGGGGATATGTTGAATACATAAATAACAAGAAAACATGGCAACTAAAATCAGATTGCAAAGACATGGTAAAAAAGGACGTCCTTTTTACCACTTAGTAGTAGCAGATGCACGCGCACCACGTGATGGTAAATTCATTGAACGTATTGGTTCTTACAACCCAAACACAAACCCAGCGACTATCGTTTTGGATTTTGAAAAAGCTTTGGATTGGATGAATAAAGGTGCTCAACCTACTGACACAGCTCGTACTATCCTTTCGGATAAAGGTGTTTTATACAAAAAACACTTAAATGGTGGTGTTAAAAAAGGTGCATTTGATGAAGCTGCTGCAGATGCTAAATTTGTTGCTTGGACTGAAGCTAATGATGCTAGAATCTCTGGTAAAAAAGATGGTTTAGCAACTACTAAAGCTGAAGCTAAGAAAATTGCATTAGCTGCTGAAGCTAAGAAAAAAGAAGCAATGGCTGCTGCAATTGCTGCTAAAAACGCTCCAGTTGTAGAGGAAACTCCTGCAGAAGAAACTGAAGCTCCAGCTGCAGAAGAAACTGAAGGATAATTTTTCTTTCATACAGTATCAAGAAAGCCGGTTCACTATGAGCCGGCTTTTTTTTTCAAGAATGTAGTTTCTACTCCTATACATACTGCAATTTTGCAGATATATATTTAAATTTGCCCTTTCAAATAAGAACATGACCATAGAAGAAAGTTTTTACATCGGTTATATTAGTAAAACTCGCGGACTAAAAGGAGAGCTTCAGCTTTTTTTTGAATTTGAAGATTACCAAGATTTGGACTTTGATGTCCTATTTGCCGAAGTCAATAAAAAATTAGTACCTTACTTTGTAGACAATATCAAGTATCAAGCAAATAGTACAGCATACTTGAACTTAGAAGACGTCGATCATATCGATAAGGCACAACCTTTAGTCCGTAAAAAAATATACCTTCCTAATGATAAAATGCCTGAGCGAGATCCTGATGATTTTAGATATACAGACTTAATCGGGTATATAGTCATTGATGAGACGCATGGTGAGCTTGGCAAAATAACACATGTGCAGGAAATGCCTCAGCAATTTATAGCAACAGTCGATTTCAATGGGAAAGAGCTCATGTTTCCATTAAATGATGATTTAATGTTGGGCATTGATTCTGAAGGCCAAGTTTTAGAGGTAGATCTACCTGAAGGATTAGTCGAATTGTATAAAGAGATTTAAGTATTCGGATTAAATAATAAAACAAAAAAGTTATTGCATGAAAATGTAATAACTTTTTTGTTTTATTAGGCATCCGTTGAAATTAGTATTTATTGCCTTATTTAATACAAGCTATTAATATTATTTTGATTATCAATTTCTATTACCGATATTAGCGATGCTTATAGAGAAAGGCAGAGGGAATAGACCCAATGAAGCCTTAGCAACCTGTTATTTTATAAGGTGCTACATTCTACCCCAACTCAGAGATGGGAAAGATAAGTTGAAACAAGTCTACTTGTGCATTTCGATGTAAGCCAACCAAATCACTTTTAAAAAAAATTAATGAAAATCGTTGATCATATCAGTAATGCCAAAGGAAAAACTTTATTTTCTTTTGAATTGTTGCCCCCAGCTAAGGGTCAAGGTATCCAAAGTATTTTTAAAACAATGGACTCACTTATGGAATTCAAGCCTCCCTTTATCGATGTGACTTATCATAGAGAGGACTATATGTATAAGAAGCATGAAAGCGGTTTGCTAGAGCGTGTTGCTTATCGGAAACGTCCAGGGACAGTCGCTATCTGTGCAGCTATTATGAACAAGTATAAAGTGGATGCTGTTCCACATCTTATCTGTGGTGGTTTTACGAAAGAAGAGACAGAGAATGCTTTGATTGATTTGAACTTCTTAGGGATTGATAATGTGTTGGTTTTACGTGGAGATGCCAGAAAAGGTGATGCTGACTTTATTCCTACTGAAGGTGGCCATGCATTTGCTACGGACCTCTTAAAGCAGGTAGATGACATGAACAGAGGTCAATATTTACACGAGGATATTGTGAATTCTGAGAAAACAGATTTCTGTATCGGTGTTGCAGGTTATCCAGAGAAACATTTTGAGGCTCCCAATTTTAATACCGACTTCAAATGGTTGAAAAAGAAGGTCGAGATGGGTGCCGAATTTATCGTTACGCAAATGTTTTTCAATGTAGAAAAATATAAAGAATTTGTCAATAAGTGTAGAGAAAATGATATTCATGTACCTATTATACCAGGGTTAAAGCCTTTGACGACAAAAAAGCAGCTGATTACGTTACCGAAAATTTTTCATTTAGATATTCCAGAAGTATTGAGTGAAGCGGTATCAGGGTGTAAAAATAATGCCGATGTAAGGCAAGTCGGAGAGGAGTGGTTGGTACAACAGTGTAAAGAGTTAATTGACTTCGGAGCCCCAGTTTTGCATTTTTATACCATGAGTAATCCTGGTCCTACTCGGAGTATTGTTGAGAAGTTATTCTAAAGAAAAGTAAATATTAAAAAGAGCCTGCTGCACTTCAGATGTAGTAGGCTCTTTTTTTGTGCGCTGTATTTTTTTGTTAAAAAAGGTTAATCCATATCATATGAAATCTCCTTTTATTATATTTAACTCAAAATCAAAGTGCGAATTGATTTATCGCAGGACTAATTAAACCTTTAAACCGATGAACTATACGAAAGTGAACAATATGTTAGGCTGGCTATGTGCTATCATGGCAACAGTAGTTTTTATTTTGACAGCCGAAAGAACAACAAGTTGGTGGGACACAGGCGAATTTATTGCCTCAGCTTATAAACTTCAGATTGTTCATCAGCCAGGTGCACCCTTATTTCTTATGTTGCAGAATATATTTTCAAATTTCGCTTTAGGTAATGTATCTCAGGTTGCTTTTTGGATGAATGTAGGGTCGGCTGTCTGTAGTGGTTTAACAGTGTTGTTCTTATTTTGGACCATTACAGCTTTAGCTAAAAAAATCACATATTCCGATAATCGCCCACTTGATAGAAACCAGCTTATTAAAATAATGGGAGCAGGTGTGGTTGGGTCTTTAGCCTATAGTTTCTCCGATACATTTTGGTACTCAGCAGTAGAATCCGAAGTCTATGCTATGTCTTCCTTATGTACAGCAGCGGTGTTTTGGGCCATTCTGAAGTGGGAGGTAAGAGCCAATAAACCGCAAGCAGATCGTTGGCTTATTGTTATTGCTTACATCATTGGACTTTCAATTGGGGTTCATCTATTGAACTTATTGGTTATTCCAGCTATAGCACTCATTATTTATTTTAAGAAAACCGAAAGGACGACTTTCTGGGGGATTAGTAAAGCGATGTTGATTGGACTCGGAGTTCTAGCTCTTATTCTCTGGGGAGTAATCCAATACCTCATTAAGTTTGCCGCCAAATTCGATTTATTCTTTGTCAACACCCTTGGATTAGGATTTGGTTCGGGGATACTGGTTTTTGTGGTATTGATTATAGGAACATTAATTTATGGTATCCATTACTCCATAAAAAAGGGGAAAGCAGCGTTGAATACAGCAATTCTGGCTACTTGTTTTATTTTATTGGGTTATAGCTCTTTCACCATGGTTTTGATTCGGGCCAATGCCAACCCCTCGTTAAACAATAATGATCCCGAAAATGTCTTTTCTTTTTTAGGTTATTTGAGTCGAGAACAGTATGAATCAGAACCGTTAATAAAGGGCCCATACTTTGATGCTAACCCAACAGGTGTGAATGAACGTATTGATTATAGAAAAGACAGTCATCAATACGCAGCAATAAAAAGATCTTCAAGCTATCAATTTGATCGAGAGACCATTTTTCCAAGGATTTATAGTCAAAAACCATATCATCAATATTTTTATAAAGGATATTTAGGCATTGAAGAAGGAAGACAAGCAAATTTTGCTGATAATTTAAAATTCTTTTTTAATTATCAGATAGGGCATATGTATGCGCGATATTTTCTTTGGAACTTTGTCGGGCGGCAAAATGATCAACAAGGGAACGGATCATTAGCAGAAGGAAACTGGTTGTCGGGTATTCAAGCGATTGATAATTTGTACTTAGGGGGACAATCTAAATTATCGGATGAAATGATTCATAATCCCTCTCGGAATACCTATTTCTTCCTCCCCTTATTAATAGGGATCATGGGAGCCTTATGGCATTTTAAACGGAATATGAAAGATGCAGCTGTCGTTGGTTTGTTATTTGTTTTTACAGGCTTGGCTATTGTTATTTATCTAAATCAATCCCCTTTGCAACCACGTGAACGAGATTATGCCTATGCAGGATCATTTTATGCCTTCACCATATGGATTGGTTTGGGGGTGTTTGCTATTTCGGAATTTCTCAAAAAATATATAAACGAAAGAAATGCAACGCTGATGGCAACATCATTATGTCTTATTGCCGGTCCCTTGATACTTATTAATCAAAATTGGGATGATCATAATCGATCGGAGAAATCATTGGCAAGAGATGTCGCAAAAAATTATTTGGAAACCTGCGCCCCCAATGCTATTCTATTTACTTATGGCGATCATGATACTTTTCCACTATGGTATTTACAGGAAGTAGAAGGTGTACGACGAGATGTGAGAATAGTAGTGATTAGTTATTTGACTTCCGATAGGTATTTCCGCCAAGTGAAAAGTGGAACTTATCAAGCCGCAGGACTACCTATAACCATTCCGAATGAAAAGGTTGCTAAAGGAATTCGTGAATCTTTGCCTTTCCATGACCTGAATTTGGCGGGTTCTACAGATATTAAATTATTGTTGGATTTTTTATTATCCGATAGTAATGAGAATAAACTTCAAATGCGAGATGGGCAATATGAAAACTTCTTGCCAACAAAGCATTTTAAACTTGCTGTCAATAAAGTTGATGTCATTCAAAACCATGTCGTACCCAAAGAATGGGAAAGTGAAATAGCAAATCATCTGGAGTGGACTTTTAATAATGATTACGTGACACGGGCAGACTTAGGCTTAATGTCTGTTCTTGTCAATAATAATTGGCAAAGGCCAATTTATTTTTCCACTATGGTCCCAAGTGAAAATTTGATGGGATTGGATAAATATATGGTAAATGAAGGGTTTGCCAATCGTTTGATGCCCATAGAAGCAAAACTTGCTGAAGGTGAATCCTTAATAAATGTGGATAATCTGTATAAGAATATTGTTGAAAAATATGCTTGGGGAAATATTCATCAAGCTACTTATATCGATACAGACACCTTTCGTTTTGCCGGCATGTATGCAGAGGAAATTTTCGGAAAAGCAGCAAGAACACTACTTGCACAAGGGAAAACGGAAAAAGCTCGACAAGTAGCTATAAAAGCATTTAACCAATTACCGCAACGATTATATAGTATGTCTGATGTGACGAGCTATGCCGATGTTATTGATACACTTTATAAGACAGGAGAGACAAAATTTGCTAATCAGCTAGTTGATCGTAATATGAAGTTTTTAAGCGAGCATATGGACTATTATCAACAGCTGGCCATAGATAAGCCAGATGCGGGTTTGGAAGTTCGCAATATAAAAACAGCTATTGACTCTGTCGATTTATACGAAAGAATACTTGCAGGTACAAGAGAAAAAGAACGTTATACCTATGTGGCTGATCTGGGGCGAAAGTACAAGAAGATGTATCTCGGAGAGTGATAGATAATAAAAAGGGGAAGCATATGCTTCCCCTTTTTATTACTGTCCTTTTTTTACTTCTTTTGCCCAAGAATCTTTTAATCCAACCGTACGGTTGAAAACTAGATGATCTGGGGTAGATGTCGTATCCAAAGTGAAATATCCTAATCGAATAAATTGATAACCTTTACCTGGTATTGCATTTAATAGATCAGGTTCTATAAAAGCTTTACTGATTTTTAAGCTATCAGGGTTAATTGATTCTTTGAAATTTTCTGCAGCAGTAGGGTTTTCATCGTTAAATAAACGATCATATAATCTAATTTCTGTTTCTTTAGCGTGAGGTACTGAAACCCAATGAATCGTTCCTTTCACCTTCATTCCTGAAGTATCTTCGCCAGATTTTGAATTTGATATATACGTACAATGTATTTCTGTAACTTGACCATTTTCATCTTTAACAAAGTCATGGCATGTAACGATATACGCATTTTTTAAACGAACTGAAAGACCTGGGCCTAAACGGAAAAATTTCTTAGGAGCATCTTCCATAAAGTCATCACGCTCGATCCATAACTCGTTTGAAAAAGGAATCACGCGCGAACCTTCACCACCTTCTACCTCTGGATTGTTTTCACCATGTAGATCTTCGGTATAGTCTGATGGAAGATTGGTGATCACCAATTTAATAGGATCTAATACTGCCATTCTTCTCCATGCCGTTTTATTCAAGTCCTCACGAATACAGAATTCTAAAAGACTGACGTCAATCATGTTTTCGCGTTTAGCGACACCAATTTTATCACAGAATGTACGGATACTCGCTGGCGTGTAACCTCTTCGACGTAAACCTGAAATAGTAGGCATACGTGGGTCATCCCAGCTTTCTACAAATTTATCATTTACGAGTTGTAGAAGCTTACGCTTACTCATAACTGTGTAGGTCATGTTTAAACGAGCAAATTCATATTGTTTAGATGGAAAAATTTCTAACTTCTCAATACACCAATCATATAAAGCACGATGTGGAATAAACTCTAAAGTACAAATGGAATGTGTAATTTTCTCAATAGAATCCGATTGTCCATGTGCAAAATCATACATGGGGTATATACACCATTTGTCACCTGTGCGATGGTGGTGCGCATGTTTGATGCGGTACAATAACGGATCTCTTAAATGCATATTTGGATTTGCAAGGTCTATTTTGGCACGCAATACTTTCTCACCATCTTGGTATTTACCATCTTTCATTTCTTGGAAGAGAACCAAGTTCTCCTCAATACTACGACTGCGGTTAGGTGTTGGCACTCCAGGTTCAGTTGGTGTACCTTTAGCTGCAGCAATTTCTTCTGCTGTGCTATCATCAACATAAGCTAAATCTTTTTTGATTAAATCAACTGCATATTGATATAGCGTGTCAAAGTAGTCGGAAGTATATAATTCCTGAGCCCATGAAAAACCAAGCCATTGAATGTCTTTTTTGATGCTGTCAACGTACTCTGTATCTTCTGTAACAGGGTTTGTATCGTCGAAACGTAAGTTTGTCTGGCCATTATATTTTTGTCCTAAACCAAAGTTTAAGCAAATTGATTTGGCATGACCAATGTGAAGATAGCCATTTGGCTCGGGAGGGAAACGCGTTAATACACGTCCATCATGTGTCCCGTTACGAAGATCCTCTTCGATAATTTCTTCAATAAAATTTAATGATTTCTCCTCGTTTATCATAATACAAAGTTAAGTATTACTTCGAATTATCCGTAGTAGTTATTACATTTTAAAGCAACATCCCTTAAAGTAAGATTTAGTTTATACATTATGCAGAGTTAGAAGCAGTAATAGTAATGTAGGAGAGGGCTTTGGGTTGGCGAAAAGGGTCGGTTAGCCGACCCTTTTGTTTGCTATTTATAGGCAAATACCTGACCTAATGCTTCATTATTAGTGAAGGTTGTATCCAAATCTTCCAGTTGTCCAGTAGCAATGTTAATGACCATACCATGGATAGCCAAAGGCTGTCCCGACTTCCATGCATTTTGCACGATTGAAGTTGTACAAAGGTTGAATACTTGTTCAATAACATTAAGTTCAACCAAGCGGTCTTCTTTTTGTTCTTTGTCTTCAATGGCATCAATTTCTGCAGCATGCAAACGGTAAACATCTTTAATATGGCACAACCAGTTATCAATTACACCATATTGGTTACGACTCAAGGAAGCTGCCACCCCACCACAACCATAGTGACCTGCAACAATGACATGTTTTACTTTTAATACAGATACTGCATAATCCAGAACACTTAACATATTCATATCGGAGTGCACACAGACATTCGCTATATTACGATGTACAAAAACTTCTCCAGGTTTAGTACCTGTTATTTCGTTTGCAGGAACACGGCTGTCTGCACAACCAATCCATAAGATTTCTGGATTCTGCCCTTTTGATAATTGTTGAAAGCGACCCGATTCATCTTGTTTAACAAAGTCCATCCATTCCCGATTTCCTTGCAAAATTCTTTCAAATCCTAATTCTAAATCTTTTTCCATTTTTATATCTTTTGGCACAGCTCATTCTTGATTGAGCAGTATATTGTATCCTTAATAGAGATACAAATCTCGTTAATTAATTGTTTTAATTTTATTATTTTTTCTTGTATTCAACATCCATTAATTCAATGCGTTTTCCTTTTGTCAAGGCATTTTGTTCGAAATCTTTAATGACTTCAATGACATCCTTGTCAATGAATTTACTTCCTGTACCATTAATAACAATAAGGCCAACAGATTTTGGAAGACTATAAAGCTTTTGTTGTATCGGAGCTTTATTTAAGAAAGAAACCTCTTCTGCTAATGTAATGACTGCTTTATCATAATCGTTATGCTTAACGATATCAAATTTGAAAGCATTTTGCATATTGGCCTTTAGGATATAAAAAGTAGCAACAACAATACCGATTCCAACACCCATTAATAAGTCTGTAAATACAATTGCTGTAATCGTTGCAATGAATGGAATGAACTGGTCAAGACCTTTTTTATACATACTAGTAAATAACACTGGTTTTGCTAATTTGTATCCTGTTTGCAGTAAAATTGCAGCTAAGCATGATAGGGGAATAAAATTTAAGACAGTAGGGATAACCAATATGGCCAACAATAGCCAAACACCATGAAGTAAAGCAGATTGTCTAGTTCTGCCACCTGCATTAACATTGGCAGAAGAGCGTACAATAACAGAAGTCATAGGTAAGCCACCTAACAGACCACTTGTTATATTACCCACGCCTTGTGCAATAAGTTCCCGGTTGGTAGGAGTATTTCTTTTGAAAGGATCAATCTTATCAACCGCTTCTATACTAAGCAATGTTTCTAAACTCGCAATTATTGCGATAGTGAAAGCGATAATCCATACCTCTTTATTGATAATCTGCGAAAAATCTGGATGTGTAAAGAGCCCAGTAAACTCAGCAAATGAATTGACGATAGGTATTAAAACAAATTGGGACTCTGCTAATTGAAAGCGCGTTCCATTAAATACATAAGCTAAGCCTATTCCTAAAGCAACAACTATTAAAGGAGCGGGTATGCTTTTTAGCTTAGGTATTTTTGGCCAATATATTAATACGGCTAATGATAACATGCAGATGATAAATGCCCCTAACCCAATTGAAGACACTAAGGTGTCTGTAAATGCACCTACTCCATGTCCATTATCAAATTCAAATGCATGAGCCTCTATCATGCCAAGTGCTAAAGGAATTTGCTTTAATATAATGGTGATACCAATTGCAGCAAGCATACCTACAATTACAGATGAAGGGAAATAGTTTCCTATTATTCCAGCCTTTACTATACCCAGAACCAATTGGATAACACCAGCCAGAAGTACGGCAAGTAAAAACGTTTCATAAGCTCCTAGGCTCTGAATAGCACCTAAAACAATCACTGTCAGTCCAGCTGCAGGTCCGCTGACACTTAAAGGCGATTTACTGATAGAAGAGACGACTATTCCGCCAATCACTCCTGTTAACAATCCTGCAAACAATGGCGCACCAGAGGCCATTGCAATACCTAAACATAGTGGCAATGCTACCAAGAACACCACAACACTAGCAGGTACATCATATTTTAAGTCTCTTTTCGATAGTTTTAGAAAAGCAGACATACGAGTTCCAAACATTAGTTTTTGTCTAAAATTTTATCTGAATATTTTCAATATTTTACTTTAATCAGACCTGAGTAAAGTTGAAGCCGTGCGAAGGCACAGAAGGGAAACTAGCAGTTAGGAGGCGGCGTAGGAACAGAAGGGTGGAAAGCGCGAATACTTTTTTCGTTTTTTAAGTAATGCTTTTGTTTTCCATGATTGTCAGTAATGATCGCCCAGAAATAAGTGTCTTCAACTTTTGAATTAAAGAATTTTGAACCGGTTTCACTATGATCACTATGCGCGCCATTGTTGTTTTCAATTTCTAATTGGAGCACAATTTGAAGAATGGTATGTTGATCTATCAAAGAAGAAAATAGGGGTGTAATCGATATGCTCATCTTTATGAAAAAGATTAAAGCACATAATATCGCCGCTATATTTCTAAGTTTTTTATTAAACATCTTTTTTCAAACTGTTTCTGTTCCCTTTTTTAGAGTATGTAAAAATACATTTTTCATGTTAAAAAATTATAAACTAATCTAAAAATAATCTCTTGCTGACAAAAAAATTACAAAGACTCAATATTTCGTTCTATCTTTAATCTAAGAAATATAACCTGTAAAAGGTGATGATAGTAAAGTAAGTAAAGGTTGTTTTCAGTTTTTAAAATTAGCATTTAATGTAATGGAAGATAAAGCACAATTTATTGAAAAGGTGAAAACATCCTATAGTCCCAAAGGCGCTTATATTTATTTGGGTGCAGGCATCTTGGATGGAAATATTCTATCAGAAGCTAAAGTTAATTTGGCCTTAAAGATGATGAATCGTCATGGTTTGATTGCAGGAGCAACAGGTACAGGAAAAACGCGTACATTACAATTAATTGCAGAGCAACTATCAGATGCAGGTGTGCCTGTCTTTATGTTGGATGTAAAAGGTGATCTATCTGGACTGGCAGTAGAGGGACAGACCAATCAAGCGTTAATTGATCGTGGAAATGCTGTTGGTGTTCCCTTTCAACCGGCAAGTTTTCCTATTGAATTGTTTTCCTTAACAGGGAAAAGAGGAACCACTATGCGGATAAAAGTGTCTGATGTTGGTCCAATTTTATTAGCCCGTATTTTGGAACTAAATGATACACAGACCGGTGTATTAGCTGCAATCTTTAAATATGCACAAGATCATGATATGCCTTTAGTCGACCTGAATGATGTCAAAAAATTATTAAGCTACCTTGCTGATGGTCCAGGGAGTGATGAAATTAAAGATGATTATGGTAAAATTAGTACAGCAAGTTCAGGAACAATCTTACGCAAAATTGTAGCCATAGAGCAACAAGGGGTAGCACATATATTCGGTGAGAAAGAATTTGATATACAAGATTTATTTCGAAAGGTGGACGGCAAAGGAGTAATAAGTTTATTGAACATTTCAGATGTTCAGGATCAACCCGTTCTGTTTTCAACCTTTTTGTTAAGTATTTTAGCACAATTGTTTAAAAATCTTCCTGAAGTAGGCGATTTAGATAAACCAAAATTGGTCTTTTTCTTTGATGAGGCCCATTTGCTGTTTAAAGATGCTTCAAAAGCATTTATGACGCAAGTAGAACAAATTGTAAGATTGATACGGTCAAAAGGTATAGGCGTCTTCTTTTGTACCCAATCACCGACAGATATTCCAGAATCGGTATTAGCACAATTGGGAAATCGTGTTCAACATGCATTACGTGCTTTTACGCCTAATGATGCTGAGAATTTAAGAAAGACCGTAAAAACTTATCCAAAGTCCGACTTTTATGCCATTGATCAAGTGCTAACATCATTAGGGACAGGGCAAGCATTGATTACTGTACTGAATGATAAAGGAATTCCTACTGAAGTTGTGGCTACACATCTTGTTCCAGCTCGTGCAGTGATGGGACCAGCGGATACCAGCACATTTGATCAGCTTGTGTTGCAATCTGATCTGCACGCTAAATACCAAGAACGAGAAGAGAATCGTTCAGCGGCTGAGATTGTAGATGAGAAAATGAAGTATGCAGCTACGGAACAGGAACAACTAAATCGAACAAAAGAGGATGCTAAAGCTTCTAAGCGTGTTTCTACCAGGCAAACACCACTTGAAGCTGCTCAAAAGACCGCTACAACAACCTTGGCAAGAGAGGGTGTAAAATTGTTAAGTAAACTAGCAAGTGGTTTGTTAACAGCTTTCTTTAAGAAAAAGTAATCTAATATTTATATATTTGCATAAATTTAAACTAGAAACGACCTAGAAATTGAATATGAGTAAACCAACTTTATTAATTTTGGCAGCAGGGATGGCTAGCCGTTACGGATCATTGAAACAGATTGATGCTTTTGGGCCTCACGGCGAAACTATTATCGATTATTCTATCTATGATGCTATTAATGCTGGATTTGGCAAGGTAGTATTTATTATTCGTGAAGAATTTTTAGATAAAATGAAAGAAGTTTTTGATGAAAAGTTGAAAGGGAAAATTGAGGTAGATTATGCATTCCAAGATTTTGATTTGAAGAAATTTGGTATTGACCGTGAAATAGAACGTGCAAAACCTTGGGGTACTGCTCATGCAGTTATGAGTGCAAAGAACCAAATTGATGGACCTTTTTGTGTTATTAACGCTGATGATTTCTATGGTACAGATTCTTACCAAAAGATGGCTCAATTTTTAACTACTGAGGTGTCAGATCAGCAAATGGCATTGATGGGATTCCAAGTTGGAAATACATTATCAGATTATGGATATGTATCAAGAGGTGTTTGTGAAGTAAGCGCATCTGGACATATGAATAGCGTTACGGAGCGTACAAAAATCTATTATAAAGAAATTGAAGGCGAGAAGAAAATTGTCTTCGAAGAGGGAGATGTTATTACTGAATTAGATCCGCTTAGTCGTGTTTCTATGAACTTCTGGGGTTTTACACCAAAAGTATTTGATGTAGCTGAAGAAATGTTCAAGGATTTCGTCGAAAATAATGCTGAAGATCCTAAATCTGAATTTTTTATACCATCTGTAGCCGATCATATCGTACAAACAAAACAAGCAGAATTTAAGGTTATTCCAACATCATCAAAATGGTTTGGTGTTACCTATAAAGAAGATAAAGAAATAGTTAAGGCTTCTATCTTAAAGCTTATCGCTGAAGGTGCGTATCCTGAGAAGTTATATTAATACATAATGGTATTATTTTTTAAACCCGTAACAAATGTTACGGGTTTTTTTTATGTTTGAATATTAGAACGTTATTTTGTTCTAAATCCAAGTCCATTATAAATATGAAAAAAGCATTTCAAGTGGTGTTATATATTATTATCGCAATAATTGCAACCATTTTTATTTATTGGTTGTCAGAGCGTGTCTTATCAAGAATAAGCGCACATCGAGACGAGTCTGCCTTGTCAAAAGACATTACCGTGTATATCATGTCCAATGGTGTGCATACAGATCTTGTACTTCCAGTGAAAAATAATCAGATGGATTGGTCTATTTTATTTCCATTAAGTAATAATAAGGGAACAGATACAACATATAGTTATATAGGAATTGGGTGGGGAGATAAGGGTTTTTATCTAAACACACCAGAATGGAAAGATTTAAAGGCTTCTACTGCATTTGTAGCTGCTACAGGGATTGGAGAGACGGCGCTTCATATTACCTATCATAAATCTGTCGTGGAGAGTGAACTGTGTTATAAGTATATGATTGATACTGTGCAATATCAAAGCCTCATTGATTTTGTGAAATCGTCCGTAGAATATGATGCTCAAAATAAGCCAATTGTAATCAATACAAATGCTCAGTATAGTGATTCAGATGCTTTTTATGAAGCTAAAGGGTCATATAGTATGTTTTACTCCTGTAATACATGGACAAACACAGCCTTAAAAAAAGCGAATATGCCGGCAGGTATTTGGGCGACCTTAGATAAGGGGATATTGAGTCATTATAAGAAGTAATAAAGATTGGAGGGGCGATATACTTGTATGCGTTAGGGTAGATAAATGCTACTATAAAGGATTTATATCAATCTTGATAAGCCAATGTGCTGAATATTTCAATGACCTCCATCCTGAGATTAATAAAAAAAAGCTCGAAGATTAATCTTCGAGCTTTTTATATTCTTAGGAAGTATAAGTTATTTAACTTCTTCGTATTCTACGTCAGTTACGTCATCACCACCTTGGTTTCCACCATTGTTTGGTTGTTGACCAGCGTCACCTTGTGGTTGTGAACCACCTTGAGAAGCAGCGTACATTTCTTCAGAAGCAGCATTCCAAGCATTGTTCAATTCTGCAGAAGCAGTATCGATATCTGCAAAGTTTCTAGCTTCGTAAGCAGCTTTCAATTTTACTAAGCCAGCTTCGATTGGAGCTTTCTTATCTGCAGAGATTTTGTCTCCGTATTCTTTCAATTGTTTTTCAGTTGTGAATACTAAAGCATCAGCAGCATTGATTTTGTCAGCTTCTTCTTTCATTTTTTGATCTGCTTCAGCATTTGCTTCCGCTTCTTCTTTCATTTTTTTGATTTCTTCGTCAGATAAACCAGATGAAGCTTCAATACGAATATTTTGCTCTTTACCAGTTGCTTTATCTTTAGCAGAAACTTTAATGATACCATTTGCATCGATGTCAAATGTTACTTCAATTTGAGGAACACCACGAGGAGCAGAAGGGATATCATTTAAATGGAAACGACCAATTGTGCGGTTTTGAGCAGCCATTGGACGCTCTCCTTGTAAACAGTGGATTTCTACTGATGGTTGATTATCTGAAGCAGTTGAGAACGTTTCCGACTTTTTAGTAGGAATAGTTGTATTTGCTTCAATTAATTTAGTCATCACACCACCCATTGTTTCGATACCTAATGATAAAGGAGTAACGTCTAATAATAATACGTCTTTCACTTCACCAGTTAATACACCACCTTGGATAGCAGCACCTAATGCTACAACTTCATCAGGGTTAACACCTTTTGAAGGCTCTTTTCCGAAGAATGCTTTTACAGCATCAACGATTGCAGGGATACGAGTTGAACCACCTACTAAAATAACTTCGTCAATATCAGCAGTACTGAATCCAGCATTTTTCAATGCCGAACGACAAGGGTCAATTGTACGTTTGATTAAATCAGCAGCTAAGCTCTCAAATTTAGCACGAGATAATGGACGTACTAAGTGTTTAGGGCCAGTAGCATCAGCAGTGATGTATGGTAAGTTGATCTCAGTAGAAGTTGTGCTTGATAACTCAATTTTAGCTTTCTCAGCAGCTTCTTTCAAACGTTGCAATGCCATTGGATCTTTTTTCAAGTCAAAGCCATTGTTTTCATTTTTAAACTCATCATTCAACCAGTTGATGATTACGTTATCAAAGTCATCACCACCTAAGTGAGTATCACCGTCAGTAGATTTTACTTCAAATACACCATCACCCAATTCTAATACAGAAACGTCATGAGTACCACCACCACAGTCAAAAACAGCAATTTTCATGTCTTTGTGTGCTTTATCCAAACCGTAAGCTAACGCTGCAGCTGTTGGCTCATTGATGATACGCTTAACTGTTAAACCAGCGATTTCACCAGCTTCTTTAGTTGCTTGACGTTGTGCATCATTAAAGTATGCAGGAACTGTAATAACAGCTTCCGTTACTTCTTGACCTAAAAAATCCTCTGCTGTTTTCTTCATTTTTTGAAGAATCATTGCTGAAATTTCTTGAGGAGTATATTTACGGTCGTCAATTTCTACACGTGGTGTATTGTTGTCGCCCTTTACTATATTATAAGGTACATGTTGCGCTTCATTCACAGACTCATCATATGATAAACCCATGAAGCGTTTAATAGAATAAATAGTTTTAGTTGGGTTTGTGATAGCTTGACGCTTCGCTGGATCACCCACCTTACGTTCTCCACCTTCAACAAAAGCAACGATAGAAGGGGTTGTACGTTTACCCTCATTGTTAGCAATAACTACCGGCTCGTTACCTTCCATTACAGCAACACATGAATTGGTCGTACCTAAGTCGATTCCTATTATTTTAGACATATTATATATATTTATTTTTTACTAATCTAATTGTATAGCTATCTAATCAACCCTTGTGCCAATCATTTTGTTTGCATGAAAATGAATTAAATTAGCAATATCGCGTCATAATTGGTGACAAACTGTCATTTTTATGTTTCTTTGTTGTGTCTGAATTGCATGAATGGCAAAATTTTGTCATATTGCATCCTGCAAAAAAAAACCATAATATGAATTTCAAAACATATTTATCCTATTTTCAAGCCGTTTTAGAAAACCCTACTCAATATGAAGGTTATCAAGATGAGGAAATTTTGATGTATACCAAATTGAATTGGTCAAGAATGAATCGTTGGCTGAAAAAGTTTGAACCTAATCCTGAAACAATCACTGTTATATCCACGATAGCAACAAAGCAACATTGGATATTGATAACAGAACCTTGGTGTGGTGATGCGGCTCATGCTGTACCCATGATCTACCAAATGGTGAAAAACAATCCTTTTATTGAATTGGATATTCAATTGCGTGATTCCGAGCCCTTTACAATTGATGGGTATATGACAAATGGAGGGAAATCCATTCCGAAGTTAATCATCCGTAATGAGCAAGAAGAAGATATAGCAGTCTGGGGTCCCCGCCCACAAGGGTGTACAGATTTGTTTATCAATATGAAAGAAAAGGGAGCCGAATTCAACGATATAAAAGAAGAAATTCAGAAATGGTATAACCAGGATAAGGGAATTGCTATACAACAGGAGTTGGTTATTGCCTTAACCAAGTAGATATTAGAACAGGTTATTTAATAAATAACCTGTTCTAATATTTGTCTTCTCTGCAGCGACTCATTGTTCCCTCTTCCTCTAAACATGGTGTTGGAAAGTAATTTGAAAAAATCATTGGCAGTCATTTCTTTTGCCTTTTTATCTTTCCACGAATTGGATAGCGCATCATTTGTAAATTCCACTTCTGTAGCCCAATAATTGATATGCATTTCAGGTATGACAAGCCCTAAGATCATCCCAGGTAATCCTCCAGTTAGAACGGGCCCTCCAGACACTGGGATTTCCTCCGTATAAAATGCAATGAGATATAAAGAATCTTTAGTAGCACCATTTACACGCCTACACTCATACCCTGCAATTGTTCTAAATTCATCTGTATAGCGCCAGGTGACATCTTGAAGGCTATCCTTGATAATTATTTTTTCGTCTATTTGAAGCTGTATCTCAGAGGTCTTAGACTTGATATTTTGAAAATAAGTTTTATCTCCCATCTTACCATTACCCCTCATGAATCGGCTATTGGCATTGTTACCTCTATTTCTTTGTGCCGATCCCATATTTCCACGCAAACCTCCGGAGCTACGTCCGTTAGTTGTTACAACCTTAGCTGCCCCCGATTTACTCGGGGTATCTTCGGCTTCAGGTTGCATCAGTGTTTGGTTTTGATCAAACTTTAAGACAAAATTTGAGGTTGAACTTTCAGGCATTTCGTCGATATTCCCCATGTACATCATCCCTCTATTGCCATTATGTTTTGCCATGAGTTCGCGCATCCGCGCTTTCGTATAGACCACTTTTTCAAAATGGATAGTTCCCTTTGTAGCAAAGTAAACGTTTTGGGCAAATGAATCGGTGCCCAATACGATAAGAACAAAACAAATTAGTAATCTAGTCATTTTTCTTTCCTAAGTTTTTGTTAAAATCCCATTTCAATCCAAGCATAAAATATTGTGTCATCAGTTGCTGTTGCGATTCAGAAAAATTACTGCTATTAAAGGATCTATTTACAGTATTGAAAGTTTTAAAAATATCAAAAGCTTTTAAGCTCAATTGCAGATTATTACTCATCAATTTTTTATTGAGCTCCAGATTCATATAAAACTGATGGATCGCTTTTGTGAAAACTTTGTTTTTACCCGTAAAGCCATAGTTGATAACTTGTACCAAATCAAATTTGAAAGGTAAAAAATATTTAATATCCGTATTCATGTTAGTCCTGAGACTATTGTTATTTAATTCCGGTTTCAAGAGCGTCTCCTGGCGATCCACACCGATGCTACTGAAGAAGTTGAAATCAACAACTTTAGAATTTTGTTTATTCAATCCAAAGCCTATACTTGCATTGTAATTTTTCGAATTGTTGAGCTCCCCATTGATAAAATCATAACTATTCCCATAGTTTAGATTAGCATTCGGATTGAACTGAAGTAAATTATTGAAGAGGGGTTTGCTGTATCCTGAATAGACTCTGGCAGACCAGTTAATCTTATCTTTTATGTTCTCGTAGTTACTAGTGGTTACCCCGGTCGTATCAAGAACCCTCTTGTTTGCAATCGGGTTATGCGTCGTTGTAATTCCGGCATTTATATTGAAACTCGAACTTTTTAAAATACTAAAGCTATTGAAGTTAAAGTTATAGGCATTTTCGGTAGATTTCTTTAGATCAGGATTTCCTAATTGTATAAACAAAGGGTTTGTTAACGGTTGTAATGATTGTAATTGCCCAAAAGTCGGAATCCTGTTTGATGTATTGTAGCTGACCATCAGGTTCTTATTTAATGTCAATTTGTAATTGACATTCATGTTGAGGTTATTGTCCCAAAAGTTGCGGTTTAAATTAATATCACGGTAGCTATCTATTAATTTTTGGTTTTTATAGCTTATTGTATTAGAGAAGTTGATGTTTAACTTATCCTGTATGTTGTAATTCAATTGAATGTTTGCTCCTTGATTTAGATTTCTGTTTTCTTCATTTTTAGAATATAATGAATCTAGTATCGTATACTCCCGATCAATATCCGCATTGAAGGAGTTGTTAAGACTTTTAGAAATAGCGGTATTCATGGTATAACCTAAGGTTAAGTACAAGTCTTGAAATAGTTTTTCATGGAAATTTAAAGAAGTTCCGATTCGATTGTTGGTGCTTGAGTTAATGCGTTGTTGATCCAGAAGTTCTACTTTATCCAGAATGACGCTATCAAGTAATCCTATTTTATAAAAATTGGTTGTAGAGTTTACTTGAGCGATAGATTTATTTTGCGATAACTGGGTGTTAAACTGCACATTGAACGATCGTCCATTATTATTCAGTCTTCTCCTATAATTAATACGGAATTCTGCATTATCATTATTTCCATTTGAAGTGTTATTTTCTTTAAATGTATTGGTTAAGGTAGTATCGTTATTGGTAATGCGCCTCTCTGAAGTATTATTGTTCTGAGAGTTGGATGTTCCGGCGTTGAATTGCACGTCAAGGTTCTGGATAGAATCAATCTTGAAGCGCACTCGAGTTCGAAAATTATTATTTTTACTATCTGATTCCGAGGTGTTACTTTCGGTTGTTTCACGTGTTTTATCTGGAAAAACTTCTTTACTATAAGACTCTCTTTCATTTGAATTACTATTATTATTGAAATTGTAACTCGAATTTAGAGACAATCTTTTATTGAGAAACACATTGTCATAATTGACACCGATGTTTTTATATTCAGGCTTACCTTGAATACTTGAATTTGAACGAATACGAGAATCATTTCCAGCACCCATATTATTCCAATTTCCAGTTAGTCCAATGCGTTCCGTCCGATTGAATTTGGCAGCAAAGAGCCCAATGTCAAATAATCCCTTAGTCCCAATAGCTGCATTCGCATTTCCAAAAATACCTTTTCTGGCCTCTTCTTTTAGAACAACATTAACAGTTTTGATACGTACACCATCATCTACTCCTGTTAATTCTGCCTCATCAGATTTTTTTTCATAGACCTGCACTTTATCAACTGCATCTGCGCGTACATTTCGGATGGCTATTTTCGGGTCGTAACCAAAAAACTCCTCTCCATCTATTAAAACTTTTGATACTGTTTTACCTTGTGCAGTGATGGTTCCATCTGAAGAGATGGTCATCCCAGGCAATCTTCTAAGGAGGTCCTCCAATTTGGAGTTTTTTTCAGTTTCAAAACTAGAAGCATTGTATTCGATAGTATCACCTTTTATTTTTATCGGAAGCTTGTGCGTTATAACGACCTCCTCAAGAATATTTGCTCTAGAACTCAATTTAATATCATTTAAATCCACTTTGCCTTCATCAATAACTATGACGTCACTAAATAGTTCAAATTTTGGGTAAGTTATAAGTATCCGATATGAACCCTTTTCAAGTTGCTGTATTGAAAAATTTCCAACGTCATTTGTGCGTGTAAATGTCTTTAAAATAGAATCTTGAGCAGTAAGTAATATTATAGAAGCATTTACGAGTGGTTTATTTTCACCTTTGTCCATGACTTTACCCTTAATAGAAGATTGGCCAAAACTTAATGATGTACAAAAACATAAAAGGAGAAAAAGTATCCTGCGCATAACGTAATTTAGGTGAAGTTATCTCGCAAATATAGAATATTAAGCGAATCTTAATAATTCTGTAATCACAATGTTATAAAAAGCATGGATTATTTACAATAATTAACAAATGATGAATCAATTTATGTTCATAGTTACTTCTTAAGTAGTGAGTAATAAATTTTTTCTTAGCTTTATGAAAAAAATGCACATATGAATATAGAGGATTTACGCGAATTTTGTATTGCAAAAAGGGCCGTTACAGAAGAATTACCTTTCGGGCCCGACACCTTAGTATTTAAAGTCGTGGGAAAAGTCTTCCTACTAGTGGGGCTAGACCAAATTGACGTATTATCCTTTAATGTGAAATGCGATCCTGAATATGCGGTGATATTGCGGCAAGAGTTTACACAGACCGTTTTTCCTGGTTATCACATGAATAAAAAACACTGGAATACTGTCCATGCGAATCGCGAATTAGCGGACCAGAAGTTACTGGAGTTGATTGATCATAGTTATGATCTTGTATTCGCTTCATTACCTAGAAAGGTGAAAGATAATCTCTAATAACTGTTGATTTTCCTTTAATTGTCAAGTTTTAGAGACAATAGCTTTTTTTCTCCACGAAATTTAAGTTGTCAGTCCAACAATCTTACCTTTGCGAATTCTAGTTGGAATGCCTTAGCAAGACATTCCTATTTATATATTCTCTCCAAATTAAATATTTGATGAAAAAAATAACTGTTTTATTCACCATGCTGTCTACTCTTTTGTTTGCCAGCTGTGTGAAAGATGAGGCTTTAAATATGGAAGCCGACATTACTGGGATTCATCTAAGTGATAATAAATTATTAAATGACGAAATCCTGCTGTTAGAACCATTAATTTCTAATAATGCTATAGTTTTATATGTGAGACCAGGTATTGATCTTGCGGATTTAAAGATTGATTTTGATGTAACACCAGGAGCAACAGTTTCACTAATTACGGATTCATTACAGAAAGATCCGGAAGAAAGTGATGCAAATAAGGCTATGTTGAAGCAATATTTTGATAAAGGTGTATATTATAAAACGACTTCACAAGATGGTCAATTTTCAAAAAACTACCTCGTGAAGATGCGTCGTACTGAAGGAGGGTTGGTTCCTTTGAATTTTGGATTTGAACAGAGTGAAATAGACAAGGATAATAAGTATGTTACTTTTTATGATGTAATTGATGGTGTGCCTTTTTATAATTGGGCATCTGGAAATGCTAGTTTTTCACTAACGTTAATGATTTCGCAAATTCCACCTACTCCCGAGGCATATCCAACTAAAACTACTAAAGTCAGCCACTCAGGAGAGCAAGCAGTTCTATTAGAAACAAAAACGACGGGTTCGTTTGGAGCAATGTTTGGCAAACCTATAGCTGCAGGCAATTTATTTATAGGCTCATTTGATACGGGTCCTGTTTTAACGGATCCATTGTCTGCAACGCGTTTTGGTATGCCTTTTAATAAAATTCCTTTGTCGTTAGAGGGGTATTTTAAATATACCGCTGGAGCAGTTGTAACAGATGAAAAAATGAATGTCTTGAACATGACGGATTCATGTGATATTTATGCTGTATTGTACAATAGAAAGGAACTGGTAGAATCGCAAAAAGCGATAAAAAAACCATTAGATTATTTGACTGGTCACAATATCCTTAAAGATCCAAGTGTTGTCGCAATTGCTAAACTTCAAAATGGTGCACCAACAGCGGGAAATGATTTCGCAAAATTCAGTATTCCTTTCATTTATTCTACAACAGTAGATGACGTAGCTATCGCTAGCTTGGATTATAATATTGCTATTGTGATGTCTTCAAGTAAATATGGCGATCGTTTTATAGGTGCAGTTGGAAGTAAGTTAATCATTGATGATCTAAAAGTAATTACAAAATAATGAATATGAAATATTATATAATCGCTTTAGTGGTTTCTACATTTACTATGATAGCACAAGCGGATGAAAAAGTCAAGCAGGATACTGTCGGAAATAATTTTAGTATTGATATCATAGCGGGTGGTAAAATCGGAGGAGCTGCTCCTTTATCATTACCAAAGGAAATTCGAAAAATTAATAAATATACCCCTGCAGTGCCATTTCTTTTGGGAGTTAGAGCAAATTACCAAATTGATCAAAAATGGGGAGTAATCTTAGGTTTAACATTTGAAGGTAAGGGCATGAATGCTGATGCTACCGTTAAAGGATATAAAACAACTTTTAATGCGAATGATGATCCTAATGAAAATATGCGAGGTTATTATACAGGTGATATTACAACAAAAGTGCACAACCTTTATCTTTCAGTTCCAGTTTTAGCTACTTATAAATTATCTGAGAAGTGGAATGTTCAAGCAGGTCCTTACATTGCTTTTGCTGTCAAAAGAAAATTCTTTGGAGAGGCTACAAATGGCTATATGCGAAGTGAGGTTCCAACAGGAGAGAAGCTAATTGTCGATGAGGCAGCATATGATTTTTCAAAAAGTGTCCGGAACATTGATGTAGGAGCGAGTTTAGGGACTTCTTATAATATCAATAAGAAATTGTTCGCTTTAGCACAGTTTGATTATGGCTTTAATAACATTATGAAAACTGGTTTTGAAAGTATTAGTTTTGGTATGCACAACATTTTTATGAATGTCGGTATTGGATATAAATTGTGAATATTCTGAGTATTGACAATTGATTATAGTTTTACCATAACAAAAATAAGGCGCTACAGATTAGTCTGTAGCGCCTTATTTTGTTATAAAACACGGTCTTTATTATTACATCTTCAAACCGATCTCTCTCAAGCGTTCGTCCAAGTATTCTCCTGCTGTATAATCAGGGTACGCCTTTGGATAATCTTCGCTGATACAAGAATCGAGACAAGCTAAACTCATCGATGACTTAGGGTGCAAAAAGAAAGGAATGGAGAAACGAGAAGTTCCCATTAATTCGCGAGGAGGATTTACCACACGGTGTGTCGTTGATTTTAATTTGTTATTGGTTAAGCGTTGTAACATGTCGCCCACATTAATCACAATATCTTCACCTTTTGCTTTAATAGGGAACCATTTGCCATCTTTTGTCATTACTTCCAGACCATCCGCACTAGCCCCAATCAATAAAGTAATTAAGTTGATGTCTTCATGTGCTCCTGCACGAACAGCATCAGCAGCTAATTCTTCTGGATTTTTAATCGGAAAGTAATGGATTGCTCTTAAAATTGAATTACCATTGATGACAAATTTTTCGAAGTAGTCTTCTTCTAAATCTAAATAAGTTGCGATAGCTTTTAATAATTCGCGACCAGTATCTTCTAGCTTTTTATATACTTCGCCGGTGATCTCACTGAATCGAGGTAATTCGGCAACTTCCGGATTATCAGGGAAATCAGTTTTACTATATTCTTCACCAACAATCGTCTGTCCTCTTTGCCAAAATTCCTTTAAATCTGGAGTGGTGGAGTCTTTAGCTTTTTCACGGCCTTTTGTCGTGTAGCCCCTTTGTCCTGCAAGTTCGGGAAACTCATACTTTAATTTGGTCGCTGTCGGCAACGAGAAAAATGCCGGAACGATTTGATACAATTCGTCTATTAATTCTTTTGAAAGACCATGATTTGCAATAGTAACGAAACCAGTTTCGTTAAAAGCTTTTCCAATGTCTTGGATAAATTGATTGCGTTGATCTGAATTTCCCTCAGTGAAATTTAGCAAGTCAAGTCTCGGAATATTAACTAAAGCCATACGTTTATGTTTGTTTGTACAAAGGTAACCGATTTAATTTTGAAAATAAAAGCATTAATGTGAGTAACTATAGTGTTGTTTTGCTTAACTTGTTGTTTTGTAGTGTTTAAAAGTTTTCCACATTCTGAAAATATTGCTTTTCTGTAAGTCTATGAGTGAGTTTTGGCAGTTTGGAACAGTGCTACTCATTTCTGACAAGTATTTATTAAAAAATAAAAAAATACTATTTGAATTCTAAGAAAAATAAATTAGATTTGTTATGCTTGCATAGCAATATAATAATATAAATTATGAACCAGAATAAAACTATCGATTATTTTTTAAAAACAGGTTGGCAGACCATAGCTAATAAGTATAACCAAATTGCAGCCCAATATGGTTTTACACAAGCTGCTGGCTATATTTTAATTAATATCCATAAAGAAGGTACTCCAGTATCGCAAATCGCAAATCTTACCGGAGTAAAAACAACTAGTTTGTCTCGTGTGTTAAATAATTTAGAAAAATTGGGATTTATCTATAGGGAAGCAAGTGCATCGGACAAACGATCAGTAAGGGTTTATTTAACCGAATTAGGGAAAGAAAAAAGGGAAATAGCAAAGAATGTCGTTCGTAACTTTAATCACTATTTGGAATTAAATTTATCGGAAAAGGAACGGGCACAACTGATGAAATCTTTGGCTAAATTGAATGAATTAGCCACCGCCTATCAAGAAGAAAACAGTACCATCGATCAATGATTAGGTTAACCTAATTATTGATAATAAACAATTAAATAAATGAGCAGAAACATTAGAAAAGTAGCAGTATTAGGATCTGGGGTAATGGGCTCTAGGATCGCATGCCATTTTGCTAACATTGGTGCGGAAGTATTACTCTTGGATATTGTTCCAAAAGAACTGTTACCCACTGAAACAGCAAAAGGACTTACTTTGGAAAGTAAGGTCGTGCGCAATCGCATTGTCAATCAGTCTTTAGAAACGGCTGTCAAATCTAATCCATCTCCTATTTATAGCAAATCCTTTGTTAAAAGGATTTCGACAGGAAACTTTGATGATAATATGGCAGATATCGCGTCCTGCGATTGGATAATTGAGGTTGTGGTCGAAAGATTGGATATTAAGAAATCTGTGTTTGAACAAGTAGAAAAATACCGTACACCCGGAACTTTAATCACTTCAAATACATCAGGTATTCCCATTCATTTAATGACAGAAGGTAGGTCAGAAGATTTTAAAGATCATTTCTGTGGAACACACTTCTTCAATCCGCCCCGTTATTTACAATTGTTAGAAATTATCCCTACGCCAAACACGAAAGATGAGGTGGTCGATTTCTTGTTGAAATTTGGAGATAAATTTTTAGGTAAAACGGTTGTATTGTGTAAAGATACACCTGCTTTTATTGGAAATAGGATAGGTGTTTATTCCATGCTTGCTTTGACACATTTAGTTGAGCCATTAGGTTTGACTGTGGAAGAAGTAGATAAATATACAGGACCTGCAATGGGACATCCTAAATCTGCAACTTTCCGTACAGCTGATGTCGTGGGCTTAGATACATTGGTCAATGTGGCTAATGGACTCGCACAAAATGCACCCGATGATGAAGCCAAAGGAGTATTTCAATTGCCATCTTTCATAACCAAAATGGTAGAGAATAAGTGGTTGGGTGAGAAAACGAAAAAAGGATTCTATCAAAAGATAAAAGATGCAGAAGGGAATTCTGAAATTCAGGCTTTAAACCTTCAAACACTAGTGTTTGAATCACAAGGGAAAGTTAAATCAACGACCTTGGAAGCGACTAAGCAGGTGGAGGATATTCGTCAGCGAATGAAAGTGTATGAAGAAGGAAAAGATAAAGCAGGGGAATTATTCCGTGCGATGCATTATCCATTATTTGAATATGTATCTAATCGTGTTCCGGAGATTACGGATGATTTTTTCCGTATCGATGATGCAATGCGTGCAGGCTTTGGATGGGAGATAGGACCTTTCGAAGTGTGGGATGCCTTAGGTGTTCGTCAGACAATAGAAAAAATTAAAACAGAAGAAAAACGTCTTCCAGGTCAACGTGGTGAAGTGGCCCAATGGGTACATGCTATGTTGGATGCAGGTTGTGAATCTTTTTATAAAATTGAAAATGGTGTACGTTATTATTATGACATCACTTCCAAATCATACAAACCGATTCCCGGTACTGAGGACTTAATTGTTTTGGATCATATTCGTGATAGCAAGACAATCTGGAAAAATTCAGGAGTTTCAATCATTGACTTAGGAGATGGTATCATCAATTGTGAATTCCATACAAAGATGAATACGATAGGTGGAGATGTCATTCAAGGAGTAAATAAAGCGATTGATTTGGCAGAGAAAGAGTATCGTGGATTGGTGATTTCCAATGAAGGGAAAAATTTCTCCGCAGGTGCAAATATAGGCATGATATTCATGATGGCAGCGGAGCAAGATTATGATGAATTAAACATGGCAGTTCGTGCTTTCCAAAATACTTCTATGCGTATCCGCTATTCATCGATACCCGTGATAGTCGCTCCTTTTCAAATGACACTGGGTGGCGGCTGTGAATTTTCTATGCATGCAGATTTTGTGCAGGCACATGCTGAAACATATATGGGTTTAGTCGAATTTGGTGTTGGCGTTATCCCTGGAGGAGGAGGCACGAAAGAATTTGCTTTACGTGCTTCAGATGAATACAAAGATGATCAAATTGTTCAAAATACGTTAAAGGACCGTTTCTTGACTATAGGTACTGCAAAAGTATCGACTTCGGCAGTAGAGGCTTTTGAATTAGGTTATTTACAGCAAGGTAAATATGCCATTACTATGAATAAGGCAAGACTCATTGCCGATGCTAAAGAAAAAGCTTTGGAATTGGCAAATGCTGGATACCTGCAACCTGTACAACGAACAGATATTAAGGTATTAGGAAAACAAGGTCTTGGTATAGTATATGTTGGAGCAAGCTCAATGCGGGCGGGAAATTATATCTCGGATCATGATAAAAAGATTTCAGAAAAACTAGGAACAGTTTTATGTGGTGGCGAATTGTCTGCACCAACAGAAGTCTCAGAGCAATATTTATTGGATTTAGAGCGAAAAGCTTTTCTTGAGTTATGTGCGGAACGGAAAACATTGGAGCGGATTCAATTTATGTTAACAAAAGGAAAACCGTTAAGAAATTAGTATTTAGAAATGCATCAATAACAAGGAATTGAAAATTTGGCAAAAAGCAATAACTTTTATTTCTGATATATAAAAGGTTACATCGATTTTTCCAGATAAGGAGAAATTTAATCAGTCAGATTAATCGTGCCGCGGTTTCAATTCCTTCGAACATAGCAGAGGAAGCAGCATGAAATTCAAGCAAAGAATTAATTCAGTTTCTTTCCATAGTACATGGATCTAATTAGGAAGTCGAGACACAGTTAATTATATCAAAAAACTCAGGTTATATAACTACTCATATTATTATGGAAGCATATATTGTAGCAGGATATCGTACGGCAGTAGGGAAAGCACCTCGTGGTGGATTTCGTTTTATGCGTGCAGATGATTTGGCCGCGGATGTTATCAAGCACTTGGTAGCATCAGTTCCAAATTTAAATAAAGAAGAAATTGACGATGTAATCGTTGGAAATGCAATGCCAGAAGCAGAACAAGGATTGAATGTAGGGCGTTTAATATCGCTTATGGGCTTAGAGACGGATAAGGTCCCAGGAGTCACTGTGAATCGTTACTGTGCCTCTGGACTGGAAACAATAGCCACAGCTGTAGCGAAAATAAAAGCAGGCATGGCCGATTGTATTATTGCTGGAGGTGTTGAAGTGATGTCGGGTATGCCTTTTGGAGGATGGAAAATTGTTCCAAATCCTGAAGTAGCCAAGAAAAACCCAGATTGGTATTGGGGGATGGGGCTTACCGCCGAAGCCGTTGCAAAAGAATATCATATATCTCGCGAAGATCAAGATGCATTTTCTTTAAAATCACACCAGAAAGCTATTGAAGCCATTAAGAATGGACACTTGAAAGATGGTGTTGTGCCTATAACAGTGAAAGAGAATTATCTAAAGGATGGAAAAAAAATAGAGACACGAGAGTATGTCGTGGACACTGATGAAGGACCACGTGCGGACTCCTCTCTTGAGGTATTAGCAAAGTTACGACCTGTTTTTGCCGCCGATGGTGTGGTGACAGCCGGAAATTCTTCTCAAACCTCAGATGGAGCAGCTTTTGTTTTAGTGCTTTCAGAGAAAAAAATGAATGAATTAAATCTGAAACCAATAGCGCGTCTTGTGAGCTATGCAGTGGCAGGTGTACCACCTCGTATTATGGGGATTGGTCCCATTGTAGCGATACCCAAAGCTTTGAAAATGGCAGGATTGAAGAAAGAGGATATCGATTTGTTTGAGTTGAATGAAGCTTTTGCTTCACAATCTTTAGCCGTTATCCGTGAGTTGGGTTTGGATGAAGAAAAAGTCAATGTTAATGGAGGTGCTATTGCTTTAGGACACCCATTGGGGTGTACCGGTGCTAAATTGACAGTTCAAATATTGAATGAATTAAAGCGTAGAAATAAAAAATATGGTATGGTCACCATGTGTGTTGGAACTGGACAGGGAGCAGCAGGTATTTTTGAGTTGTTATAGTTGTACCATTTTTTAGCACTTCCTAGCGCGATAAAAGCTTTTTAAGTTCATAGAATAAGGACGTGATACATGATGTGAAAATTATAGGAAGACATGGTTTCTAAATTGAAATCAAATGGATTTCTGCAGATTGATTTGAATATATTCATCAGCCTAAGTAAATGATTGAAGCTGTATGGGCAATTCAAAAAAAGAGTAACAATATTTTTTTAAAACAATAGAAGCAAAGAAATAGGGCATCGTCTTTATCCTTTGCACTTTAATCAGAAAAAATTATGAGTAACACAATTAAAGGCGGAGAATTTGTAATCAAAGAAACCTCTTATACAGATATTTTTATTCCTGAAGAATTTGACGAAGAAGCAAGGATGATTCGTCAAACGTGTATTGATTTTTTAGAAACAGAAGTTTTAAATAAATTAGATCGTATCGATGCCCAAGAAGAGGGACTGATGCCGAGTTTAATGGATAAAGCTGGTGAGTTGGGTATGTTAAGTGTATCTATACCAGAAGAATATGGTGGTTTTGGTAAAAATTTCAATACCTCCATGTTAGTGGCCGATGCAGTAGGAGGTGGATTTTCCTTTGCTGTTGCTTTATCTGCACATACAGGGATAGGTACTTTACCTATTTTATATTACGGTAATGCTGCTCAAAAGGCAAAATATATTCCAAAATTAGCGTCAGGTGAATGGAAGGCTTCCTATTGTTTGACAGAACCTAATTCGGGTTCCGATGCCAATTCTGGCCGTACAGCAGCAAAATTAAATGTAGCAGGTACTCATTACGTTATCAATGGCCAAAAGATGTGGATTACAAATGGAGGTTTTGCCGATATTTTTATTGTTTTTGCTAAAATTGATGATGATAAGAATTTGACTGCTTTTATTGTCGAAAAAGATTTCGGGGGAATTAGTATGAACCCTGAAGAACATAAATTAGGAATCAAAGGCTCTTCCACACGTCAGGTTTTTTTCAATGATTGTGAAGTTCCTATTGAAAACATGCTTTCCGAAAGGGAGAATGGTTTTAAAATAGCCGTTAATATCTTAAATATCGGCCGTATAAAATTAGGGGCTGCAACCATTGGTTCATCGCGAATGGTCATTACACAGGCTGTTAAATATGCAAATGAACGTGTGCAGTTTAATTTGCCTATTTCCAAATTTGGAGCTATTCGTTACAAATTGGCCGAGATGGCGACACGCTTGTTTGCAACAGAATCAGCGGCATATCGTGCTGGTCAGAATATTGATGATGCACATGAGTCCCTAGTTGCGGGTGGCATGGAGGAAGCGAAAGCAAAATTGAAATCGGTAGAACAATTTGCCATTGAGTGTGCTATTATTAAAGTCTGGTGCTCTGAAATGTTGGATTATGTAGTCGATGAAGGCGTGCAGATTTATGGCGGTATGGGCTATTCGGCAGAAGCACCAATGGAACGTGCCTATCGTGATTCTCGTATCAACCGTATTTTTGAAGGTACAAATGAGGTAAATCGTTTATTGGTCGTAGATATGTTATTGAAACGAGCTATGAAAGGTGAGATTGATTTAATGGGGCCGGCATCAGCAGTTGCAGCAGAACTGTTGGCTATTCCTGATTTTGGTGAAGAGGATGCGACTCCATTTGCAGCAGAGAAGAAAATTATTGCTAACCTGAAAAAAGCAGGATTGCTAATAGCAGGAGCTGCGGTTCAAAAACTGATGATGTCGCTATCTAAAGAACAGGAGATTTTGATGAATATCGCCGATGTGATTGGTTATATCTACATCGCTGAATCTGCGCTATTGCGTGCAGAGAAGTTGTATCATACAAAAGGGCCTGAAGAAAGTGCAGACGCAACAGATATGGCTAAAATCTACCTGTACTCCACAGTCGATAAAGTTAATGTCGCTGGAAAAGAAGCGTTGAATTCATTTGCTGAAGGAGATGAACTTAAAATGATGTTAGTTGGACTGCGACGTTTTACAAAGTCAGAACCATTTAATGTAAAAGAAGCACGTCAGCGAATTGCGAAGAAATTGATTGATGCAAATAAATATTGTTTTTAGGTTTTAAAAGGTTATTATAAATAAAAAAAGCCATGGTGTAAAGACCACGGCTTTTTTATTTGGTAACTTTTTCGTTTAGGAGTTGCCCACAAGGATAATATTTCTAAATTTGGGGTTTCAAAATTAAAACCTTTATACATGTCATCTTCGAAATCATTCTCAATAGCTGAGGATTGGGTAGTTGTTATCTTAGGCTTAGGAATTGTATTCTTGGCTATTTTTGGCGTCATTGTACCTCAACCCATTTTCCACTGGCAAAACTTCTCCGAACTTGAGGAACTCGTGTTTGCAACAGACAATCTAGTGGCTATTGCCACGCAATTTGGACTTGTCCTAATGGCGGCTATTTTAGGTGCTTTTCTACTTGGGAAATCAGTCAAAAATTTACTGATTGTATTCCCTACGGTGTATATATTGACCATGTTAGCCTTGATTTTGGCTGGAAATGCTTTCGTGAAAGATTATAACCTAGAAGCCGTTATCTTTAGTTTGGCCATCGGGTTGGTCATCAGTAATTTCTTTAAACTTCCAGACTGGTTTAAGGCCGCATTAAGTACAGAATTATATGTGAAGATTGGGTTGATTCTTTTAGGGACTACCGTGATTTTTGGAGATATACTGAAAGCGGGATCTTTGGGACTTATTCAAGCGTTAGTGGTGGTCATATCGGTGTGGTACTTTGCTTTTTGGGTCTGTAAAAAACTGAAGATTGATAAAGAAATGTCACTCATGTTGTCAAGTGCCGTGTCCATTTGTGGTGTGTCGGCTGCTATTGCGACATCCGGAGCTATTAAGGGCGACAGTAAAAAACTTTCTTATGTCATTTCACTTGTATTGATTACGGCTATCCCCATGATGATTTTCATGCCCTATTTAGCAGATAAGATGGGGCTGTCGCAAGAAGTTACAGGAGCATGGTTAGGAGGTTCTATCGATACTTCGGGTGCTGTAGCTGCCTCTGGTAGTTTGGTTGGAGAAGAAGCCTTAAAAATCAGTACAATTGTTAAGTTCTCACAAAATGTTTTATTAGGAATTGCGGCATTTGCAATTAGTATCTATTGGAGCTATGCGAAATCCGTGGATGATGAGACCAAGAAAGAAAAACCCACATTGAAAATTATCTGGGAGCGATTTCCGAAATTTGTTCTAGGTTTTATTTTTGCGTCATTACTTTTTTCATTTTTCATTTCACCAGAAACAAATGCAGAGATTAAAGGCAGTTTAAAATTTATTCAAGGACTGTGGTTTACATTGGCGTTTACTTCGATCGGTTTAGAAACTAATTTTAAGGATCTTTTTCAGCAGGATAATAAAAAACCGCTATATGCCTTCCTGATTGCACAGACCTTTAATGTAATCGTTACTTTGATCATTGCACTATTGCTATTTCAATAAATGTTGAATAGCATAATTGAAGGAGCATAACGTGATGTATTGCTACGATTGCAGTAATCTGTTTGGTGTTATCTTCATGTGTTACAGTACACATAATCGTATATAAGAAAAGGATAATCCTATTGGGGTTATCCTTTTCTTATAATTTTATTTTAGGATTTTAGTATCTCCTTCACCTGGTCAAATTCATTCTGAATTTCAGAATCGACAGGTTTACTAAGGAGAGAAACAACAACCGTAGTAATAAAACTTAAAATGAAACCAGGTATGATTTCATAAACGTATTTATAATCATGAGGGACATATACCCATAAAAGTACGGTTGCTCCACCCACTAACATGCCCAGTAATCCTGCAGTAGCTGTTGTCCTTTTCCATAGGAGAGATAAAATGATAAGCGGACCAAAGGCTGCTCCAAAACCCGCCCAGGCATTTCCTACTAAATTCAAGATGCTATCCTTTGGATTTAAAGATAATAACAAAGCTACTATCGCAACAATAAGCACAGATATACGACTAACCAACAACATGCGTTTAGCAGAAGCATTTTTATTAAAGAAAGCTTTATAAATATCCTCTGTCATCGAACTCGAAGTGACTAATAATTGGGAAGATATCGTACTCATAACAGCTGCCAAAATTGCCGATAATAGAAACCCTCCAATCAATGGATGAAATAGGGTTCTCGAAAGATGTATGAAAATTGTTTCTGACAATTCCTTCGATTGGTCGAACTGTAACATGGTCGCTGGATCAAATTTATATAGATAAGCGATGCCAAACAGGCCTAATAGCAGTGCTCCACCAACGGTAAGAATCATCCAACTAATCCCTATCTTTTTAGCCTTAGGAATATCCTTAACATCACCGATAGCCATAAAACGAACCAAAATATGCGGTTGTCCAAAATAGCCTAATCCCCAGGCAAGTAATGATACGATGGAAATCGTCGTAGTACCTTTAAAAAGATCTAAATAGTTACTACCCTTACTTGCTATGATATCTAAAGTAGTACCTAGGCCTCCGATTTGAATCACCAATACCACAGGGATGATGACAAGAGCTGTAACCATAATAGTTCCTTGCACAAAATCGGTGAGGCTTACGGCTAAAAAACCACCCAGAAAAGTATAGAGTACAACAACAAAAGTTGTTGCAAATAGTCCGGTATAATAATCCATTCCAAATGCCGACTCAAACAGTCGTCCCCCAGATACCATACCGGCAGAAGTATATAAGGTAAAGAAAACCAGGATGAATATGGAAGACACAATTTTCAATAATTGCGTCTTATCTTTAAATCGATTTTCAAAAAATACGGGAAGGGTAATCGCATTTTGAGCGACCTCTGTATAAACCCTAAGCCGAGGAGCTACAAGGACATAGTTTAAGTATGCACCAATGGTCAATCCTATTGCAATCCAAGCGCTAGATAATCCGGAAAGATACATTGCGCCAGGAAGTCCCATTAACAACCAGCCACTCATATCTGCAGCACCTGCAGATAAAGCGGTGACAGCAGCTCCCATTTTTCGGCCTCCAATTAAAAAATCGTCTGAATTGCAGTTGGATTTTCTCCAAGAGTAGATTCCGATTCCAATCATTAAAGCCATATACAAGCCAATAGCTATTAATTCATATCCATTCATAAGCATATTATTCCTTTATTTACTGTCAAAAAAAACATAAAAAAATTATGCTATTTTAACCGTACGAATATAGCATTATCAATTTAAAGCTTTATGATCACTATGAATCAATCTGTTGTTTTTTGCTTACCAATATTCATTAAAAGAAGTTAAAAACAATGTTTTTCATGAAGTTTAGCCATAACTTTTACGAATTTTATAAGAGATTGCGTCCAGGTAATATAATTTAGAAAAAATGGAATGACTTAATTGAAAAATGAAATTGCTCATTTTTTAAGTCCTTTTGAATCATGAGCAGGCCTAATTGCAGTCGGCGGACAAACGGTCTTAAATTAAAATATGACTGGAGACAGAATACTGTATTCATTTATAGTATGGCAGATTGAACCCAGTATACATAATATATCCCTGAACTATTATGGAATTTCGTACCTTAAAGCATCTATTAATCATAATAACATTCATCGTATGACTGAAAAGGAATTATTAATACAGTATCGCGTTACAGGAGATTTGGATCTTTTGGGGAAATTGTATGCTCCTTATATGTCATTATTGTATGGAGTCTGTTTCAAGTATCTACAAGATCAGGATAAAAGTCAAGATGCTGTTATGTACATTTTTGAAGAATTGATTCGAAAATTACGTATTCATGAGGTCGATAACTTTAAAAGTTGGTTATACACTTTTTCGAGAAATTTTTGTTTGATGCAATTACGTAAAGAAAAAGGAGTGCAGCATGTGGACATTGATGAGCAGGTCGCTATTGGTGTTGACTATTTGGACGATACTGACCCTAAAGAATGGAGTGAAAGTCAATTTGAAAAATTAGAAAGCTGTATGTTGACACTAAAACCAGAACAAGAGCGCTGTATTCGATTGTTTTATTTGGAACAAAAATGTTATAAAGATATCGTCGTTATGACGGGGCTTGATATGAATAAAGTGAAAAGCTATATTCAAAACGGAAAGCGTAATCTGAAAATTTGTATGGAGAATAAGTAAAATGGAAAATAATTATCAATTATCCAGAATTCATAACTACATCAGTGGTTTGATGAATAAAGAGGAAATGTTTCAGTTGGAAAAAGAGGCACTGGAAGACCCTTTTTTGCAAGATGCCATTGAAGGTTATCGCATGCAGAAAGGTATTGATGTGCGGCAATTAAGTTTATTGCAACAACGATTAAACCGCCGCGTTGAACAAACGATATCTACACGTAATGCGCAGTTTTATACTTGGCAAAGACTAGCAATTGGATCTGCAGCAGGGGTGATTTTTGTTGTGCTGATTGCATTTATTTATTTCAAGAATTTTACGCCAAATACGAGTCGTACTACGGAGGTTGAGTTGAGCTATCCTGAGAATAGGATAGTTATCGAACCGATTTTAGCAGGAGGAGATGCCTCACCAATAGGAGGGTGGAATGCCTTTGAGCAGTATCTGCAAGAGAATACACGTCTGAAAGATAGCGGTGGTAAACTTATTATTGCTTTTACAGTTGATAAAAACGGAAAGCTTTCAAATATGAATGTTGAGGAGGTTCAAAATGAAATCCTGAAGACAGAAGCAATGAGGTTATTAGCAGGAGGACCTAAATGGCAAGGAGAAAAGGGGAAATTAATCATCAGTTTTCCAGAAGAAAGTCAGACACGAGGTAGTAAGCCAACTCATTGCTTTGGAATTGAAGAAATAAAGTAGATAATAGAAAAAAATCAGAAAAGGTCGACTAGTTATTTAGCCGACCTTTTTAATAACTGTAAAACCTTTTATTCTTCCCAACGAATTTTGTCAGCGATAGGGCCTCTCACAGGTTCCCTAGCTTCCATTTCGTGATGTCCTAGATAAAATAAACCGATACATTTTTGATTTTCCTCTAAATGTAAGAAGCTTCCTAAATGATGGATTAATCCAGGAGTAGCCCAGTAGCCACCTAATCCTAAAGAATGTGCTGCTAACCACATATTCTCAACGGCACAGGCTGTAGCAGCCAATTCTTCCCACTCTGGAAGATCGCCCGTGTAATTCACAATTAATGCGATAGCAACTTTTGACTGGGTTGCTTTTTCACCCATGGTGATTTCTGTCTTTTCAAGGTATTTCTCAGTAGGAGTGACTGTTTTATAAATACGTGAAAGCTCAGTGCCCAATCGTACCAATCCTTCACCTTTGAAAATAGTGAAACGCCAAGGTTGCGTTCTTTTATGAGTAGGAGCAGCATTTGCGGCCTCTAAAATGCTTAAAATATCTTCTTTAGAAACTTCTTTATCAGTAAAATTAGCTTGAAAAACTGATCTTCGGTTTTGTATCGCCTTTAAAACTTCGTTTGCTTGCATATATTTTATTTTCTTAAACTCGTTCAATGGATATGAAGTTACCTATTATTTTTCTTCCCAAAGAGTCGCTACATGTAAAATTGTTAAAACAGCTTTTTGCATATCTTGTTCAGACACCCATTCCTGCTTTCCATGGAAGGCGTGCCCACCAGCAAAAATATTGGGACATGGCAAACCCATAAATGATAAGCGGGAACCATCCGTACCACCACGTATACTTCTACGTTCAGCTTTCATGCCCGCTCTTGTAATTGCTTCTATTCCGATTTCCATGATTTGAGGGAACTGATCCAAGATCTCTTTCATGTTGCGGTATTGTTCCTTTACTTCGAAAGTATAACTGCAGTTTGGATATTTCGCTAGGATTGATTTAGCAATAGATTCCAATTCCGACTCATGTTTTGCCAAATTCGCGGTATTGTGGTCCCGGATGATGAAATGAATTTCTGCTTTCTCAACCGTACCTGAGATATTGGTGGGATGCACAAATCCATCCTTTTTATTGGTACTTTCTGGAGATAGACGATCCTGAGGTAATGCCTCAATAATAGCACTTGCAATTTTTATTGCGCTTTGCATTTTACCTTTAGCAAATCCTGGGTGAACCGAAACACCGTGGATGGTCAATATTGCGCCATCAGCCGAAAAAGTCTCATCCTCAATAGTACCTGCCTTTTCTCCATCCATTGTATACGCAAAATCTGCACCTACGCGTTTTAAATCAGCTTTGTCCACACCTCTTCCAATCTCTTCATCAGGTGTGAATAATATTTTGATATCACCATGCTTGATTTCCGGGTGTTGCATCAGGAGACGTGCTGCATCCATAATTTCTGCGATCCCTGCTTTATCGTCAGCTCCCAACAAAGTAGTACCACTAGCTGTGATGATATTATTTCCGATTTGATTGGCTAAATCAGGATGTTCTGTATACTTGATAATGATATTATTATCATCTGGTAATACCAAATCTTGGCCCTGATAATTACGATGAACCAAAGGTTTAACATCTTTCCCTGAAGAATCAGGAGAAGTATCCATATGTGAACAAAAGCAAATCGTTGGTACGCTTTTCTCCGTATTGGAAGGTATGGTTGCATATACATAACCATTATCATCTATAGCAGCATCAGATATACCAAATGCTAACAATTCTTCGACTAGAAGTTTGCCTAGATTTTTTTGTTTAGCTGTTGAAGGACAGGTGGGTGAATTTGAATCGGATTGTGTATCTATTTGTACATAACGTTGGAATCTTTCAGATACTGAAAAATCATTTATGTTGTTGATCTCGAAGTTACTCATATACTTTTATATCATTAATGTGATCATGCTATACAAAATTACAAAAAATGTAAGCATTAGCGAATTTTACCTATTATAAGTGACTATTTGTTAATCAGTGGATTTTTTCATAAATTTATGAAACCTAAAATTTGATTTTCAGTATGTTGCATTTGTTAAGAGCAATGTTTTTCCTCCTCCTTTTAGCGCAATTATTTTTACTATTTAGTATAGATGACTCCTATAGACAGTTGGTGTATATGAGCCAATTGATTTACCTAGTATTACCTTTTTGGGGGCTTATAGCAACGAAAAAATACCGAAATCTAAAATATTATTTTCAAATTTATATCATTCTATGTGGTCTATATTACATTTTTTTCGCCTTGGTTTTACTCGCTAAACATGTGCAGATAACACCATACTTTGGTGCAAATCTATTTGTGAAAGCTATTTTACTCATGGTTGGATTAGTTAGTATATACCAATACAAAAATTGGTCGACACTATTTTTCAGGTATATCAACAGAAGAAGAATAAAGGTATGAGCAGGACTATTGTCCTGCTCATACCTTTATTTTTGAGTATCAGCCCAACCAAATACTTTGGACAGTAAATCTGTATTTCGAGATCCACCTATATTTTCTCTGATTTGTAATTCTTGATCAGCTACTTTGACAAATAAGCCATCAATTGCTTTTTGCGTGACGTAGTTCGTTAAATTGGTTTCTACTTTATTAGAAAATGGTAGATTGTTATATGCCGTAGTTAATTGATTCCAATATCCTGAGACATTATTTTCACCCATTGCTTTATCAATGACTGGTGAAAATTTTGAGGTAAGCTCTTTCGACGTATTGGTTTTGAAGAATGTTGTTGCAGCATTTTGGTTTCCACTTAGAAGAATGTTGTAAGCATCTGTAATGGTCATTTTTGATAATGAATTAACAAAAACGGTACCTGCTTCACTGACTGCGGTTTCCGCTGCTCTATTCATACTGCTAATGAACTGGTCACATAAAGAACCCATCCCTACAGCACGAAGCGCCTTTTCTACCTTTTGCGCTTCAGAAGGCATCAGGATTTTGACAGCTGCATCGCCTAAAAAACCATCTTTTACAGACAAGATGTTAACACTATTTGTAAGCCCCTTACTTAAGGCTTCTTTTATACCTAAAGTAGCCTCTTTTTTTGAAATATTCGTTACAACAGGGTCGATATTGTTTGTGCTGACTTTTACGCTATCTGCAGTTGTTTTATTTTGATTAGTAGTAGAAGATAGGATACTTTTTAACTTAGAAAGTCCTTTTGATTGTGCTTGCGTATTTGTTGCAAATAATAAACCTGATGCAACTAAGGCATATGTTAAAATATTTTTCATGTCTAATTTTTTGTAAAACTACAAATTAGAATGCGAAAGGAGCTGAATGTTTAACGAAGGTGATAATTTTATTTTAGCGATAGAAAGGTAACATGACCAAAGCATTTTGGAAGGAATCGTTGAAAACTAAGTATCATCTTGTGCCAGTCTTGGAACTGACACAAGATGAGTTTCTTACAGAGATATGTCTGCCGTAACAGGAAAGTGGTCCGACGGGAATTTCCCCTCATAAGTATCCGTTAAGATTGCATAGTTAGTAACTTTTATTTGTGGAACTACAAAGATATGATCGATTCTTCCTTTTGATTTGATGCTTTTACCCCAACCATTAAAAGAAGAGCTAGGCTCATAGATGCGCGGGCTTACTTCATAACTATCAACAACCGTTTTGCTATTTGCTAAAGTAAAATAGGCTTCATCATGCTCATCAACATTGAAATCTCCAGTTAAGATTAAGGGTAATTTTCCTGCTAATTCCTTTGCTTTTTCTAAGATTAATTTTGCACTCTCTTTTCTTGCCACTACTCCCACATGATCAAAATGGGTATTCATAAAAATAAAAGATTTTCCACTTTTTTTATCCTTTAAGATGGCCCATGTACAAATACGAGGTAAGGCTGCATCCCATCCTTTGTTGGGTTGTTTAGTGTCTGTCGCTGACAACCAAAAAGTACCACTTTTTGTCGCTTCAAAACGGTTTTTGTTATAGAAAATGGAAGAATGTTCCCCTTCTTCAGCACCATCATCTCGACCAACACCAACTGTTTTAAAGTCAGGAAGTCGCTCTTGAAGATCTTTCACCTGGTCAATAAATGCTTCTTGAACACCGAAAATTTCGAAGTTGTGGAACTTAATGAGGTTAGCAACAGCATCTTTCCTTTCATTCCACATGTTGCCTGTGTCATGGTTATTTTTTTGTCTTATATTATAAGTAGCTATACGTATTTGCTGCGCCATACTATAGGATAGTCCTGAGCAAATTAGAAAGATAGCAAGAATAAATTTTTTCATCGAATATAATTATTTTGTGAGCTTGCAAGCTCGGTTAATATTTTACAGTCTACTTTTTTCGTATACAAGCATATTATAATTAATAAACGATCTCGTAAGATTGTTTATTAATTAAAGACAAGGATATTGCCTTTAATGTTATCTTGAACTAGTTAAGTAAGGTTTTTAATAATTCAGGTTCGTTAGTTGTGATATAATCAATCTTCTGGTCAATTAAAGATTTCATATCTGCTTCTTTATTGACAGTCCAAGCATTCGTTTCTAATTTTAACGACTTTGCCTCTTGCAACCAATTTGGATGCTTCGTAAAAACACTAAGATGATAGTCAATTCCTGTCAAGCCATCTTTTTTGATTTGAACGGGAGCAATATCTCCATTTAAGTAGGACACTTTAGCTTTTGGATCCAGTTCATGAATCTTTTTGCAGGCATCATAACTGAAGGCGATATATTCGGTTACTTGCTCTGCTTTTAATTCTTTTACTAAAGCGACAGCTTTTTCAGTAGCTTCCAACGTACGCTCCAAGCCCAGTTTATTTGTCTTTAATTCTAAGATGAGCATAAGTCCATCAAGTTTCAAACCGGTTTTGATAAATTCTTCTAACGTAGGAATGTTTTCACCATTCGGATGTTTTTTCGCCAATAACTCTTGGTAAGTTGCAGTAGCGATATCAATTCCATAGAAATCATTGTCATGGTTGACGACGAGTACATTATCCTTCGTGAGGTGTACATCATATTCAGACCCCCAAAGATTTAGATCTTTAGCTGCTTTCAGAGAAGCGATGGAGTTCTCTGGAAGTTTTGTGTTTTTAAATGCTCCACGGTGAGCAATAATTTTGGTTTGGGCTTTTAATTCCGAGATTCCCATAATGGCCATTGTGGCTAGGATTACTAAAACTGTTTTTTTCATCAGATATAATTACTTCGTGAGCTCGAGAGCTCGATTTGTTTCCTTAATTATGAATAATTGAGGCTATTGATTCTAATAATAGGTAGCGCGTTGTTCATTAACTCTTTTTTAACTTATTCTGTTTTTTAGTTGAAATGACGTAAATCATAATTAAAATCGCTTAATAGGATTATTCGTCAACTAAATTTAAACAAAAAAAATGGTACCTCGATAATTATCAACTAATTATCAAAAGTACCATTTTAGTGTAACCTCCTGATTAAGGAAATATTATTTTTTTATTTTTTACCTTCCCACTCAGCGTAAAACTCATCTAAAAAAGTAAGCATAAATGCATGTCTTTTTTCAGCGATAGCTTGGGCGGCTTTTGTATTCATTTTATCCTTTAGTAATAAAAGTTTTTCATGAAAATGATTGATAGTTGGTGCTTCAGAATGCTTGTAACTTTCCTTATCCTGATATTCTTGAACGGGAATACTGGGATTGTACATCTCTCTGTTTTTGTGGCCTCCATAATTGAATGCTCTGGCAACACCAATCGCACCGATTGCATCTAAACGATCCGCATCTTGTACGATTTCAAGTTCCTTTGAATGAAAAGCAATTTCTCCTAAACTTGCTTTGAAAGACATGTTTAAAATAATTTTTTCAACATGTTCAATCACCTCTTTATCTACACCCAGGGATGTTAAAAATTCACCAGCAACACGAGGTCCTATGGTTTCATCTCCATCATGAAATTTGCTGTCAGCAATATCATGTAATAAAGCAGCGAGTTCGCAAGTTTGGTAATCTGCTTCTTCAGTTTGAAGAATTAATTTTGTGTTGTTCCATACACGTTGGATATGTGACCAGTCATGACCAGATTCAGCAAATTTTAATCTGTCCTGTACAAATGCAACCGTACTTTCAATAATCTTATTCATAAATTACTTTTGGTTTTTCGCGAGTTCCCTCGTATAATTCGTATTCTAATAGACGACAATCTAATTTACCATTATAAAATTCAACTTTTCTGGAAGCACGCAATCCTATTTTCTTAGCAAGATCCGGATTTCCAGTAAAAATATAACCTCTATAACCCTTACAGTTTTGTTTTAGAAAGTCTCCTACACGTTTATATGTTAATTCCAATTGACTATGATTACCAAGGCGTTCACCATATTCCGGGTTAAATATAGCAATTCCTTTCTCTTCTTGAGGTACAGTTGTCTCTTCAAAATCACAAACTTGAAAATCAATAAGCTGATCGACTCCTGCTGTCTTCGCATTCATGATCGAGATATCGATTGCTTGCTGCGAAATATCCGAAGCAATAATTTTCGGATTTGCTTTCTTATTGACTTGCTCCTTTAAATTTCTTCTCTCTTGAAAAAACACTTCTTCATCATATCCAATAAAATGCATAAATGAATAATTCATGCGGTATAAACCAGGACGACGATTAGTAGCAATCAAAGCAGCTTCGATGGCCAATGTTCCTGATCCACACATCGGGTTGACAAACGAAGTCTTCCCATCCCATTTAGAAGCAAAGATAGTACCAGCAGCAAGAGCTTCAAGCATTGGAGCTTTTCCTGGATGCTTACGGTAACCGTGTTTTGCTAATGTTTCACCAGACGAGTCGATGAAAATCTCTGCACGGTCGTCTTTCCAATACAGGTGTACCACAGCCTTATGCGAGTCAGAACCTGAATTAGGGCGAATGTCTTTCTTTTCTTTAATACGATCTACAATTGCATCTTTAACTTTCAAATTTGCAAATAGAGGTGTCGTTATCGTTTCATTATCGACATTAGAAGTCACAGAAAAGTATCCATCAAACGCAATCAACTCTTCCCATGCGATGTCTTTCAATTCATCGTATAGCTCTTGAGGGTTTGATGCTTTAAATTCTTTGATCGAATATAAAATCTGCGAAGCTGTGCGCAAGTTTAAATTTAATTTAATTGTTTCATTCAAGGTGTTAAATAATTCTACACCAGTAGAGAATGAACGCTTGATCTCGAAGCCAAGTTCTTCGACTTCTTGTTGCAAATAAGGAGAAAGTCTCTTATTGCAAGTGATGATGATTTTATTGGGGGTGTTGAAAACTTCCATAATATTTGTACAAAGTTAGTTAATCTCTTACTCAAAAAATGCTTATTTTTACGGTTTAATATTTTTGATTATGGAAATTAGAGGAAAAGTACACGAAATAGGTGCTACGCAACAAGTAACAGAGTCTTTTAAAAAGCGTGATGTAATCGTGGCTTACGCTGAGAATCCGCAGTTTGTTGAATATATTCGCTTTGAAGCTACTCAAGATAGAACGTCAATTTTTGATGGTTTGACTGTAGGTGAAGAAATTGAAGTTTCTTTCAATTTACGTGGTCGCCCTTGGACAAATAAGGAAGGTGTAACAACATACTTCAATTCTTTGGTCGCTTGGAGAGTGACAAAATTGGCTAATACTGCTGCTTCAGCTCCTGCTCCAGGCTATGCTGAAATGCCAGCTCCAGTTGATTTGTCAGGATCAAACGATGATGATGATTTACCATTCTAGTCTTACGAGAATCTAAAATATAAAAAAGCTTCAATTCATAATTGAAGCTTTTTTATTAAAGAGAAATCTGCTTTCAGAAGAGCAATTTGGTCCCGCTACAGCTTAATCAGCAACTGGAATACGATTCTTTTGTACATATTGTACTAGGAACAGTAAAGCAAGTAATGCACCAATAGTAGCCATTCCGACACCCACAAGAGATGGTGTATTATAGGCTAGACCGTATATAATCGGTATTCCCCCTAAATAGGCTCCAAATGTATTGCCTAAATTGAATGCAGCCTGTCCGCCCGCAGCAGCCAATGTTTCGGCACCTTTGGCCGTACGAATCAACATCATTTGTATTGGCGGACCAATTGTAAATGAAATTAATCCCGTGATAAAGGCCATGATGTATGCCGACCATTGAAATGGTGAAACAAAATATAGAACAACCAAGCATATGGCCATGGAACTAAAGGCAGCAATAGCGGCCTTGGTAGGAGAGATGGTATCAGCCATTTTTCCCCCTAATAGATTCCCGAAAAACATACCGATACCGATCAGGACCATGATAATAGGTACCCGATTAGGGTCGAGTCCCGATACGTTGGTAACCAATGGCGCTATATAGCTTATCCAAGCAAATAGACCTCCGGTTCCGATAGAAATGATGGCCATCAGCAACCATGCTTCTTTCTTTTTGAAGAAATTGAGCTGTCCAATGATATCATTGTGTTTCGACGATTCAATTTTTGGTAGCCAGATATAGATCATCAAAAATGTCAATATGCCTAAAGCACTAATAACACCGTAAGTTATGCGCCAAGAGTAATGATGACCAATGTATGTTCCTAAAGGTACACCAGCCAAGTTTGCGATAGTCATACCGGTAAACATTATGGAGATAGCTTGTGCTTCTTTTCCTTTTGGAGCCAACCTGGCGGCAACAACAGAGCCTACACCAAAGAACGCACCATGAGGTAGACCCGACATAAACCGGGATAGTTGGATCGTAAAGTGTGTGGGCGATATCGCAAATAACCCATTAAAGATGAAAAATAAGACCATTAAAAAAAGTAATACATTTTTTGGTGGATATTTTCCTGATAAGAGTACTAAAGTTGGTGCGCCCACGACAACTCCAATAGCATACAACGCGATGAGATGCGCTGCCTTTGGAATGTCGATATTTAAATCTTTGGCGATATCGGGTAAGATTCCCATCATAGTGAATTCTGTCATTCCTATGGCGAGCCCCCCGAAGGCCAATGCAATAATTCCTTTATTCATATTTTTTGCTCCGAATAGTGACGAGCGAGTCATTAATAATAAAAAAAGCCATTTTCAGATAAAATGGCATGAAGTTGTGTGTAATTTATTGCCAGCGCTTCTTTGGGACACAAATTACGTCTTTTGTCTTACGTAAGATGATAGGACGCTGATCAAATTTATTCTCTAATACGAGAGAGTCTTTTGAATGATAGGCAACTTTAAATCTCGGAAGGTACTGCCCTTGACGGTAACAGCCAGATAACTTTTGTTTTCCATTTTCTTTGATATATATACCATCCACGATGACACTGTCACCACGCACTACATAAAGTCCTTTAGCATGTTCAATCCAAGAGCCGTTATTGTAACAACTATCAGCTATTTGTTTTGTTTTTGCGTGAACATACATGCGTGCATAGATGGAATCACAAGTAAAGCGAAATTCAGTGAGCGTATACTGCAACATTTGGTCTTGATTTTGGATACTATCTTGTTTCCATTCACCTTGCAGATAGCTTGCACCTTCTGTTTGCATTTCAGAATTAAACTTGCAGCTTCCAAATAGCAAAAGCATACCTATTGTTAACAATAGGTATGCTTTTGTGTTTTTATGTTTATTTAGATACGGAATCATAGCCCTATTTTAAGCTACCTACCATTTCTTCAGGTTTTACCCACTCATCAAATTCAGCAGCAGTCACATATCCCAATGCAATAGCCGTTTCTTTTAATGTTGAATTGTTTTTATGAGCTGTTTGTGCAATTTCTGCAGACTTGTAGTAACCAATTTTAGTGTTCAAAGCCGTTACTAACATCAAAGAGTTGTCTACCAATTCTTTGATACGTGCATAGTTGGGCTCGATGCCACTTGCACAGTGCTCCTCAAATGACACACAAGCATCACCAATCAATTGAGCAGATTGCAAGAAGTTAGCCGCCATCAATGGCTTGAATACGTTCAGCTCATAGTGACCTTGAGTACCGCCTATTGTAATAGCAACATCGTTACCCATTACTTGACATGCAACCATGGTTAAAGCTTCACATTGCGTAGGATTTACTTTTCCAGGCATGATAGAAGAACCAGGTTCATTCTCAGGGATGATGATTTCGCCAATACCAGAACGAGGACCAGAAGCCAACATCCGGATATCGTTTGCAATTTTGTTTAAAGAAACTGCTAATTGTTTTAATGCACCGTGCGATTCAACAATGGCATCATGCGCAGCTAAAGCTTCAAATTTATTTTCAGCAGTAATAAAAGGAAGACCCGTAAATTCTGCAATATATTTTGCTACCAGTACGTCATATCCAGTAGGAGTATTTAAACCAGTACCAACCGCTGTACCACCAAGTGCCAATTCAGATAAATGTGCCAACGTGTTTTTTACGGCTTTTACACCATAGTTCAACTGTGCAACATAACCAGATAGCTCTTGACCTAATGTCAAAGGAGTAGCATCCATCAAGTGTGTACGACCAATTTTAACCACCTTCATAAACTCCGCAGATTTCTTAGCTAAAGTATCACGAAGTTTCTCAACACCAGGAATCGTCACTTCAACAACAGCTTTATAAGCTGCAATGTGCATACCTGTAGGGTAAGTATCATTAGAAGATTGTGATTTGTTCACATCATCATTCGCTTTCAATACAGGTTCGCCCTCTCCAATTTTGAAACCTGCTAATACTTGAGCACGGTTCGCAATTACCTCATTCAGGTTCATGTTAGATTGCGTACCTGAGCCTGTTTGCCAAATTACCAATGGAAATTGATCGGCTAATTTACCGGCTAAGATCTCATCACAAACAGCAGCAATAGCATCACGTTTTTCAACCGGCAACACACCCAATTCTGCATTAGCATAAGCTGCAGCTTTTTTCAAGTAAGCAAAACCTGCGATGATTTCATGCGGCATAGATGCAGCAGGACCAATTTTGAAGTTATTGCGTGAACGTTCGGTTTGGGCACCCCAGTATTTATCTGCGGGAACTTGAACTTCACCCATGGTATCTTTTTCTATTCTAAATGACATAGCGTTTGATTTTTTTTAATACAACAAAGTTAAGTAAAAATATAGAGAACAGCCATTCAAAGACCTCATCTTGGCCGAATTTGAATGTCATAATTGTTTCAAATAGTGTTAACCATTCAGTCGTTTCGTTAATTGTTCGTTGATATGGTGGAAAAGCTGAATAGGTTTTAACGTTCGCCATGAAAGATTATTGAGGTCTCCACCAAAATTGATGTAATAGTCAATATTGTTTTGCATAAATTCTGCTGTCACATGGGGAAGGAAATTCACAGCAGCGATCCAACCATCCTCGATATCCTGAAACCATTCCTCATAGTAAGTATCGTCAGAAGCGTGAAAATTAAGGATGTTTTCACCAATTAATATAAAATGATGAATACCCTCAGAAATCATTAAATCTATTAATTCCCGTTTCAGTATCATGATGTCATTGTCGATAGCATCATTCCATTCTCCTATGAGCTCGATGATCCCATATTGTTTATCATAGTCTACAAATAGCACTTTCAGGTATAGCGTATGTGAACCAAAATCATCCCATTGTGGGTGTAAAAGGAAATTGTAAATTTGTTTATCGTATTCAAATTCATTGTATACGGTTCCATAGAATGGAGATTGCTCATCTTCCGAAGCTATATAATCATGTCTCCAATTGTAAAAAGGTTCAATTTCGTGCATTTTGGCAGATTATTTGATTGTAACAAAAGGCAAAGTTGAGAAAACTTTCACATATTAACCACTTTTACGGACTTTTGTTTTACGAATAAAAATCACCTATCTTATTGTGGTTTTAATGGATAAAACTTACTATTTTTGAAGCATCTTTTCATATGCAAAAAAGTATAAAACGGAATATTTTTGTAGCTGCAACATACGCAGGAGTTCTACTCCTGGGTTTATTGCTTGGGCAAAGGTATGCCGACGAACAAGGAAACAAGCAATCCATCTCGATTTTAACTGGTGGACTGACGGGAAATTCTGAAAAAGTGCAGTACATGGTAAACCTGATCGCAGATAATTATGTGGATAAAGTCAATCTAGATACTATTCAGGATGAAGCTATCCAGCATATCATTACTCGCTTGGACCCTTTTTCAACTTATTTAAAACCGAATGAACGCTTAGCACAATCAGAAGCTCTTGAAGGAACTTTTGATGGTATAGGGGTCGAATACTTTAACCTGAACGATACGCTTCTTGTCGTTGGTATGATTGCCGGAGGACCTGCTGAAAAGTCAGGAATGAAAATTGGCGACCGTTTAGTTAAAATTGCGAATCGTAATATCGCTGGTGTTCGGGTAACCGAAAATGTCGTTGATAAGTTGATTCGCGGTAAAAAAGGCTCTATAGTCGACATCATTATCAAGCGTAATAACGAGGTTTTAACCACAGCATTAAAAGTGGTGCGCGATCAAGTATCGGTCAGCACATTAGATGCTTCCTATATGATAGCCCCTAAAGTTGCCTATGTGAAAATTCGACGCTTTGGCCATCACACTGCCGATGATTTCAAAATTAAATTGCGAGACTTAAAGAAAAGTGGCGCCGAAGATTTGATCTTGGATTTAAGAGGTAATGGAGGCGGATATGTACACACAGCTATTGAAATGGCCAGTATGTTTTTCAAAGATAAGCGATTACTGATGTATACAGAGGGTGCTAATGAATTGCGGAGAGATTACTTTTCCAAAGAACCCGGAGGCTTTGCTGATGGCCGTATTATAGTATTGATTAACGAAGAAACAGCTTCAGCCAGTGAAATCGTTACCGGTGCTCTACAAGATCTAGATAGAGGTACAGTTGTTGGTCGTCGATCTTATGGTAAAGGTTTGGTGCAAGAACAGTTTGATTTTGCCGACGGTTCTGCCGTAAACTTAACAGTAGCTCGGTATTATACACCTCTAGGCAGATGTATTCAGCGGAAGTATACACGCGCAAATTATGATCAATCGAACTATATGACCACATTCGATCTTTGGACGATGGAAACGGAATTTAGCCCACATGACATGTATACCACGAGTAAAGGGAAAATGTTATTTGGAGGTGGTGGTATCCAACCCGATATCTTGATACCCATTGACTCTAATGAAATTAGTTCCAAGTATAGAGAAATATACCATTCAAATAGTATTCAAGAATTTGTTTATGACCGTTTTACTAAAAAATTACCAGCCTATTCCATTGAGAATTTTTTAAGCGGATATAACCTGCCTGATGCAGAGTTTAATGATTTTATTTCGTTTTTACAGACAAAGGAAATTGCTGTCAATAAGCTCGAAGCAGATCGACTTCATCAAATCATTCAATCGGATATTGAAGCTTTGGTAGGTCGTTATTACTTTGGTAGAGAAGCTTATTATAAAATAAAAAATAGAAAAGATTTTTTTATTGTGGGAGCTCTGGACGCATTAGGAATACAAAGGAATTAAAGGTATCTTAATCTTAAATCACTCCAAATGGGGTAGTGGTCTGATAATTTCTTTTTAACCACATGGTAATTGTCGATATCAAAGTTTGGACTTGTAAAGATATAATCAATCTGGAAGAAAGGTAGCAATTCGTAGTGTGTTACTCCCCAGCCCGAACCTTTCTCTTTAAAGGCATTTTTAAGACCTTTGCTGACTAGATTAACAGAATAGCTCATTGGAGTGTCGTTGAAATCCCCCATCACGATGTAGGGCATGCTACAGGTTTCCATGTGCTTTTTTAAAGAATTAGCCTGATCACTTCTAAATTCGAACGCATTTTTAAGTTTTTTGCCTAGTCGACGGGTTGCTTGTTTATCCGTTTCATTTTTCAATGCGGGATTTTGCAAGAATTCTTTTTCATCGTTTTGAAGGGCAAATGATCTTAAATGAACATTATAGATACGAATTGTACTATCGTTTTTCTTAACATCGGCATAAGAGATACGATTAATACCATAGTCGTTGTCTAGGATATTTCCGGAATTTATAATTGGGTACTTCGAGAATATGGTCATTCCATAAGCTTCATAGTCGTTTTTGGAACTTTCAGCAAAATAATGATAATCATATCCCAGTTTGCGTTTAAATTCATTGGAAATAACATACTTACCCTTTATCTTACTATAGTATTCTTGGAAGCAGATAATATCCGGTTTGATACTATCCAACATTTCTAAAGCATCATTTTTAAAGTTTTTTTTCTCGTCATGTATATCTTTAAAAAGATGTGCATTGAAACTTAAAACTCGTATTTGATCAGGTGATTTTGCTGTAATAGGAGATGATGAGCGTAGATTCCAATGTTTTGTCAATAACGGCCAACCAATTAGAATAGTCAACAATGAAAAAATGATCATTTTTGGTTTTCGTATTAACCAATATGCTATAAATCCGATGTTGATGATTAGAATAGGCAGATAGCCCAATCCAAAAAAAGCGATTGGCCAAAATGTTTTAGGATTAATGAAAGAGGCAGAATAACTAATCAATAAGGCAATTATGGCAAGAATGTTAAAAATAAAAACCGTCTTACTCAAATAACCCAATCTTTTTTTTACCAACACACGCCTAGCCATCTATCTTATTGTTATTGCTTGCTTTGAAGAGCGTCTCTTTCTCTTGAGTACTCAAACTATCGTAGCCGGATAAGGATATTTTATCTAAGATTTGATCAATTTGGTCCTGATTAGGTAAATCATAGCGATGTGAGCGCGATTGCTGAGTGCCCTGACCTACGACAACTTTCATTTTGGTAGGTCTTTGTTTATTCCTTTTGAATATTTTAGACCAATCCATACCGGATTGCAATGCATACACATAACCCATGCCGAACAAAACGGTACAAAAGTAGCTGATTGCTGCAGGTTTATTTGTTAATAAAAAGAAGAAAAATTGAATCGCGAAATAGATAATAGCGATGGTTTTTAACTTTACATTTCCAAATAACAATAGCCTCAGTTCAAATTTAGGAACTAAAGTGGCAGTCGCCGCTAAAACTGCAGCTAACGTAAATGCTCCTGTGTTCAAAGGAGGATTGGAGGCATGTGAAAAAAGAGCTAAATGCGAAAAAACCAAAAATATGATGCCTGAAAGAACTCCAGATACGATGTAAATGAATAGAAATTGCCTTTTACTTAGAAAATTAAAGAAAATAGTTCCTAGCCAATATAACCACAAACAATCAAAAGCAACGTTGAAAAGGCCTGTGTACAGAAAGTTGTACGTGAATAGCGACCAAGGTTGTTGGATGAATGTCTGAAAATTTGTTGGTAAGCTCAACTTTTCAATACTCAATTGAAAAAGAGAGATAGGAATTATTTTTAATTCAAAAAGAAGGTCAAATAGGTAAATCAAGATAAATAGGGCAACCTGTCCACAGATAATAAATGGAATCGGTGACCCTGAACCGAAGGTTGTCCTGATAAAGCTTTTGAACGAATTTTCCCTCATCTGATAAAGATAATTAATATATTCCTTTTTTAATACCCCAAGCTTTCAATAATAGGAAACCAAATAAAGCACCACCAACATGGGCTAAATGCGCTATGGAACCTCCTGAATTTGAAAAACCTAAATATATTTCAATCAAAATCATGATTGGAATAAAGAATTTAGCCTTTATCGGAACAGGTATAAATATAAGTGCAAGTTTTAGATTCGGAAATAAATAAGCAAATGCTAATAGCACGCCAAAGATAGCACCAGAGGCACCCACTAAAGGGGTGTTGTAAATGGATACTAAGGTTCCTAAGCCTGCTTGAGATACAAGGGGATTGTCTGTGTAAACCATACCCGAAATCATATCAAACTTCAAACTGCTACCCGGGTTTATTGATCCCGCGATTTGATACACTTCAAAAGCTTGTACTCCAAATTGAAGGATTAAAGCTCCAATTCCAGTAAGTAGATAAAAATTAAGAAAGCGCTTAGCACCTAAAACCTGTTCAATGATAGGACCAAACATGAACAAAGAAAACATATTGAAAAATATGTGTGTCAGGCTACCGTGCATAAACATGTAGGTGATGATTTGCCAAACTTTGAAAAAGGGAGAATCGGGGTAGAATACTCCGAAAAACCGTGTGGAATTTTCAAATATCATGGAACCAATAAAACAGACCACATTGAGGATGAGTAAGTTTTTGGTAACTGTTGGTAAATTTGACAGTGGATTAGCGCTATTCATAGATTTAAATTAGTTTTTACTAAACTTTTCTAATAGTTCTTGTAGGGTAATGGTGATAACAATTGGTTTTCCAAAAATAGAAATATTGGGCGATTCGCATGCAAAGAGCTGATCAATAAGCTCTGATATGGCATTGTTATCCAAAAATGTACCTGGTTTTATTGCCGCATTACGCGCAAGGCTTTTTGCTAAATTTTCACGTTTTTCAATTTTAAAATCACTTTGATTATTTTTATAATCCTCTAAAATCTGCTCAATAATCTTACGTTCATCAATTCCAGTCCCTAGATCTGCAGGAATACCATCGATGATATAACTGTTTTTACCAAATGAGCGGATTTGAAAACCTAAATTTTGAAAATCTTCTAAAAGATCTTGCATCAATTCATTGTCCGAGGGATTTAAATCTATGCTTTGTGGAAACAAACTTTGTTGACTCAACCCTTTATGTTGATCGAGCTGAGATTTAAATTGTTCAAATAAAATACGTTCATGGGCAGCTTGTTGATCAATCAACATGATGCCAGAGTGTATTTGCGAGACGATAAATCTGTTATGAATTTGAAAAAACTGCTTTGTTGTCGCCTTGTTATTTACACTTTGTATTTGTTGCGCAGGGGAATCTTGTTGCTCATGCTCAATGGGCAATTGCATGGATTCGTCCTGTTGGGTAATTTGATATAAGGTACCCCAATTTTGAGGGATTGCCGATTTTTTTTCAAAACCTGCCATGTAATTATCCGCACGTGAGAATGTAGATTTTGTTACTTGATCCGGTTCAAATGGATTGAAGTCAGGATTGAAACTTACGGTCGGCACTATGATTTCATCTAACGGTTTAGGTGTAATCATATTCGAAAAACCTGTCTCTTGTTCAAAATCTAAAGAAGGTGCGATATTATAACGTCCCAAAGACCTTTTTACAGCAGATCTGATGATGGCATAAATTGCTTTCTCATCTTCATACTTAATTTCTGTTTTCGTCGGATGTACATTGATATCAATCTTTGAAGGGTCGATGTCAATGAATAATACGTACAGAGGGAATGTCTCTGCAGGAAGAATTTCCTCGAAGGCATTCATAACAGCGTGGTTCAAATAATGATCTCTGATAAAACGCTTATTCACAAAGAAGAATTGTTCGCCCCTTGTTTTCTTCGCAAATTGTGGTTTCCCTACAAAACCATTGACCTTGATGATGGTAGTGTCTTCTTCCACAGGTACCAATCGTTGGTTGTAGGTATTTCCGAAAAGGTGAACAATACGTTGTTTTAAAGTCTCTGCAGGTAAATGAAACATTTCATTTCCATCGCTATGTAAGGTCAAAAAGATTTCAGGATTAGCCAAAGAAATCCGTTGAAATTCCTCTATGATATGGCGCATTTCTACCGAATTACTTTTTAAAAAGTTACGGCGTGCTGGTATATTGTAAAAAAGATTTTTTATGGCAATATTGGTGCCTGCAGCTACTGCTTCTGGTGCTTGACTGATGATTTTAGAACCCTCTATCTCTACGACAGTACCCAATTCATCTTCAAAACGACGTGTTTTTAACGTCACATGTGCAATGGCTGCAATGGAAGCCATGGCTTCACCGCGGAATCCCATTGTACGAATGGCAAACAAGTCCTCTGCTTTACGAATTTTGGAAGTAGCATGTCGTTCAAAACAAAGACGTGCATCCGTCACGCTCATTCCACAACCATTATCAATTACTTGAATTAATGATTTTCCAGCATCTTTGATGATCAATTGTATCTTGTCAGCACCAGCATCTATAGCATTTTCAATCAATTCTTTAATAGCAGCGGCAGGTCTTTGTACGACTTCACCTGCTGCAATTTGATTGGCAACATTATCTGGTAATAATTGAATAATATCCGACATATGATGCGAAGTTACGAAATTAATGAAGAATGACTTTAATTCCCTTTGAAAGTTGTCGTTTAAATTACATAACACAGAAACTTTCAGGAATTAAGGTTGATTAATAGCCTTAGCCTATCAAATTTAAAGCTTCATTATTGCATTTCAAGTTTAAGAAATCGAGCAGTTTCGCTCTTTTTATTTTTGATTAATTCTTCAGGGGTGCCCGAAAATAACACTTTACCACCTTCTTTACCACCTTCAGGACCGATATCAATGACCCAATCTGCACATTTGATAACATCCAGATTATGCTCTATAATTAATATGGTATTGCCGCGGTCCACCAAACGATTGATGACTCCCATGAGTACATTGACATCTTCGAAGTGTAAACCAGTTGTTGGTTCATCTAAGATATAAAACGTATTTCCAGTATCCTTTTTCGAAAGTTCAGTAGCCAATTTAATGCGTTGCGCTTCGCCTCCAGAAAGTGTTGTTGATGATTGTCCCAATGTGATATAACCCAAGCCAACATCCTGTAAAGTTTTTATTTTACGATAGATGGAAGGGATATTCTCGAAGAAGACAACAGCCTCATCCACACTCATGTCCAAGACATCGGATATGGATTTACTTCTAAAACGGACCTCCAAAGTTTCTCTGTTATAACGTTTTCCATGACATGTTTCACAAGGAACTTGTACGTCCGGAAGAAAGTTCATCTCCACTACTTTCATGCCTCCGCCTTGACAGGTTTCGCAACGTCCACCCTTCACATTAAACGAGAATCGTCCAGGTTTATAGCCTCTTATTTTTGCCTCAGGTAGTTGGACAAAGAGGGTTCTGATGTCAGAAAAGACCCCTGTGTAAGTCGACGGATTCGAACGCGGAGTCCGACCGATAGGGCTTTGGTCTATTTCGATTACTTTATCAACATGCTCCAAACCATCGATACTTTTGTAAGGAAGTGGAATGCCCTTAGCTCGGAAAAAATATTTATTTAAAATTGGATATAGCGTTCCGGTAATGAGACTTGATTTTCCAGAGCCTGAAACTCCAGAAACTAATATTAATTTGCCTAACGGAAAATCTACGGAGACATTTTTCAGGTTATTCCCTGTAGCACCATTTAAAGATAATGTTTTTCCGTTTCCAGCTCTTCTTTCTGATGGGATTGCAACTTCTTTTTTTCCATTTAAGTATGCTGCGGTTAACGAATCAGATTTTAAAATGTCATTTGGTTTTCCTTCAGCGACGACCTGTCCACCGTTAACACCAGCAGCTGGACCCATATCAATGACATAGTCGGCGTTTAAAATCATGTCTTTATCATGTTCAACAACCAATACAGAGTTACCGATGTCACGTAAATTCTTTAAAGAATTGATCAGGCGTTCATTGTCCCTTTGATGGAGACCAATGCTCGGCTCATCTAGGATATACAATACATTCACCAGTTGTGAACCTATCTGTGTCGCCAGACGAATACGTTGCGCTTCACCACCCGAAAGTGATTTTGAAGAGCGGTCGATTGTCAGGTAGTTTAAGCCTACATCCAAAAGGAATCCCAAACGTGATTGTATTTCTTTTAATATTTCAGTTGCTATGATACGTTGACGTTCGTCCAGAGAGGCATTTACGTTTGAAAACCATTCGTACAGGGATTTTATGTCCATATGCGAAAGTTCATAGATATTCTTGCCAGCAAATTTAAAATGCAACGATTCCTTTTTCAGACGAGCCCCTTTACAGCTCGGACATACGATCTTCGAACGGAAATCGTCTAAAGAAGTCATATCGTCGCTCGATTTACCCGATTGCTCTTCCAACATCTTGAATATACCTGAAAATTCAATACGGTAATCGCGAACGTCATAACTGCCGTAAGAAACAGCCACGGAAATGGGTTCCTCAGAGCCAAAAAGCAACATGTCGATTTGTTCTTCCGTCAGTTTTTCTAAAGGTGTACTTAAAGAAAAATCAAGCTTTTTAGCAACAGCTTTTAACACTTGAAAATTCCATGTTTCCTTTGCGGGGCCTAATGGCGCTAAACCACCTTTTTGAATGCTTAATTTACGGTCAGGGATAACTGTGTTTTTGTCAATTTCAAATATATAGCCTAGACCATCACATTTTGGACAGGCACCGTAAGGTGAGTTAAAAGAGAAAGTATTAGGTTGTGGCTCGTCATATGAAATTCCCGATTCGGCATCCATTAAATAACGACTGAAGAATTGCTCATCATTTTCTTGATTAGCAACTTTAATAATCCCCTTCGCTGTTTTCATGGCTTGCATGACAGAAGTCTGTAGGCGATTTTTATCTTCTTCAGAAACTTTAAGTCTATCTACTACAATCTCAATATCGTGGATTTTATAGCGGTCCACTTGCATCTTAGGTGTTAGGTCTATGATTTCACCATCTACACGAACTTTAACATAACCTTGTTTACGGATCTGTTCGAATAACTCACGGTAGTGTCCTTTACGACCTTTGATCACTGGCGCTAGTATATTCAGCGCTTGTCCATCAAAATCATTTAAGATGCGGTCCACGATTTGTTCATCCGACATGCGCTGCATACGGTTTCCCGTGACGTAAGAAAAAGCTTCACTGGCACGAGCGAATAGCAAGCGCATAAAGTCATAGACTTCGGTAATGGTACCAACGGTAGAACGTGGATTTTTACTTGTAGTTTTTTGTTCAATTGAAATAACAGGGCTCAATCCAGAAATTTTATCGACATCAGGGCGCTCCATGCCACCCAAAAATTGACGGCTATATGCACTAAATGTTTCCATATAACGTCTTTGCCCTTCAGCATAGATGGTGTCAAAAGCTAATGACGATTTACCGCTACCACTTAATCCTGTGATAACAACCAATTCGTTTCTAGGAAATGAAATGTCTATATTTTTAAGATTATGTACACGTGCTCCAAATACTTGAACTTCACTTTGTTCACCTAAGTCAGGTGTGATTTTCTTTGTCATGTAACCGCTGTTTTCTTCCAAACGCAGATGAATTTCTGCAAACATGCAAAATTACTCATTTTTAATGAATTTTAAGAAGACCACATCTTTATTATTGTCACGGCATTGCAAATCTATACCGGATATAAAAGGTATAATTTGTACTTTGCCTCTACAATAGTTATATGAAGAAGTTAGACGTTACCAAACAAGAAAAAGAATCCTTAGAAGAAGCGATACAATTTTGGCAAAAGGAGCAAATAATAGATGAGCCAACTGCAGTAGCGATGGTGGAAAGCATTGATGTGAAAAGCTTTGATTGGAAGCGCTTGGCACGTTATGCCTTTTGGGTAGCACTTGCTTCCTTGGTGTTTGCTGTTTTTTCTTTAATGACGGATACTGCTTTTCTCAAATTTGTGGATACGCTTTACGAAGCACCGAACATTTTATTTTGTGTGTTTTTTGCAGCTTTAGCCATTTTGTTTTATACCCTTGGTCTTCGTTACAAAACAAAATATCCCAACAAAAATCTTTCTATTGAAACGATGATGTTGATTGGGGTTTTCTCGACAGCAGCATGTATCGGTTTTTTAGGAAAGGTATTGGACAAGAATAGCATGCACTATTCTTTATTATTTTTACTATCTGTACTTATTTATGGATACCTCGCTAACCGCTTAAAATCAAAGCTCATCTGGGTTTTTATGCTTATCGCTTTAGGTGTCTGGTTTGCTACCGAAACGGCCTATCATAGCGATTGGGGATTTAAGTTTTGGGGAATGAACTATCCACTACGGTTTACTATTTTCGGTTTGATTCTGACATTGATGGCCGTTTACGTACAACCGCGCTTTAAGAAATTGCAGGAATTTCAATCCCTGAGTTATCTCATCGGTTTATTATACCTGATGATTTCATTATGGTCCCTTTCCATTTTCGGCAATTACGCGGATTTCTACGAGTGGACATTGGTGAGACAATACCATATTTTCTATTGGGGATTGTTATCAACTGCAGTATCCGCTGGATTGGTGATTTATGGGTTAAAGATGAAAGATAATACCACACGTGAAATTGGGTTTGTGTTTTTTGTGTTGAATGTGTACACACGCTATGTTGAGTATCTTTGGGATAATATCAATCGCGCGATTTTCTTTCTCATTTTGGCAGTATCTTTCTGGTTTGTCGGACGATGGGCAGAGAAGTTGTGGCAAAAAAGAGAAGATGGGAAAACAGAATAGTCCATTTTTCTAAAATAGTGTTTCAGACATAAAAAAAGAGCAGTTGATCAACTGCTCTTTTTTTATGTCTGAAATTTGATTTCGGTGGCTTAATTTATTTTAAGAGAGTACGTGATGTTAATACCTCCAGCTGCAAGCATATCGTGTACAGAGCAATATTTCTTTACCGCTAATTCTGCTGCTTTTTGCGCTTTTATCTCATCGATGTTACCTTTTAAATAAAAGCTAATATGGATATCAGTAAAGATATTTGGGATTTCCTCACGGCGTTTTCCTTCTACTTCGACTTGGATATCTTCAATATCTTGGCGTTGTTTGGTCAAGATAGAAGAAAGGTCAAATACACTACATGAGCCTAAAGCCATTAAGACTAACTCCATTGGACGGACGCCTTTGCCTTCGCCCCCTATAGCTTCTGAACCATCAATATTAACTTTAATGTTGGATAATTCACTTGATGCTTCAAAGTGAACTGCTTTGTTTTGGCGATTTAGTGTTACTTTCATGATTGTATCTCCTTGTATACACAAACTTAGCTAAATTTGCTTTGAATACCAATATAATTGCGCTGATATAACGAAGGGTATACTGAATCGATTCTCAAGCTTTCTATGCTTTATATCATCATAATTCCTTGTTAATGGATTATAGAGGATGCTATACTTTAGTTGCCGCTCTTATTAGTTTTAAAGCTAATTTTATAACAGGAGTATAAAGAATAGCCCTAAATAAAAAGGATAGCTAAAAGCGCTATCCCTTTTTCAAATTATTGTATTATAATGATTAAGGAAGTTTCACACCCCTAAAATCAGAAATATTTAATCTTGGAACTTGAGCTCCATAAGTTTTGTTGATGGCTTCGATAAACACATTGGCCATTAGCGCATTTCCAATAGGAGTTAAATGTATACCATCTAATGAGAAACCATTTCCAGTGATGTATTTTGCACTAACAGCTAAGCCGTCGATACGAATTCCATTTTTAACAGCAGTTAAAAATGCATTGACATCTGCTACAGCCAGCTGATTGGAAGCTGCTACTGATTTAATTATCTTATTGAATTCATTTACACGTGCAACCACCTCTTTGGCCTCCGTAACATCCAAAACATATTTATCTTCAACAGGGTTGAGCGGATGTAAACCGTAAGGTATTTTGTTTTCATTTGGTACGCCTAACAGGCCAGCAGCGGAAAATGGTAACACAAAGTAGTCCTGATCAGTAGCTGCTCGAGGACCAGATTTAGTTGCGATATAAATATCAGTCACCTTTGTCGTACTTGCAGCATTGACACCAGCTAAAAGGAGCTCACGTGTCACTGTTGTGAAATAAGGAACCGAAGTCACATCAGGAATTGTTGCTAATACTCCCTTTTGTTTTTTTACTGTTAAGGTTGATACGTAATTATTTAATAACGAATTGAATAATGCCGTTGAGGTTAATGTTGTGGTTGGGCCATCATTGACTGCTCCATTCGTCGCATATCCCAACACGTCATTATTCCCTAAAGAAAACGTAAAGAACGTATGATTTTGTGAAGTAGAGTAGGTGAAGTAGTTCATCGTTGGTAGAGTGCCTTCTGGCAATAGACGTTCGAAGTACATATTCCCAGCTGCAGTACCAATATATGGGGCAAAAGCCATATCCATACGCATTCCCGGTACCCCTAAATTATTGATCGGATCAGTAAATTTCGTTAATAATTTTGGACTAGCTGAGCGGTAAGCTAATTTGTCTGTAACCTGTTCTGTTACTGGCTGGCCATTCACCAACGCTTTTAATCGAAGATAGCCCGAGCCATTCGATTGCTCCTCACTAAAAAACGGAGATTTAAACTCTCCTCCGCCAACTTTTTGCAGTTGTTCCGCAATTAGTAAAGGAAAAGCGACCTTTTGGCCTTCCAAGTATAGGCCTCCATCGGCATAACCTGCAGAAAGCGAATTCCCAATGGCGATGTATTTGCTAAAGTCAGCTTTTGTACCTGCTGTAGGTGTATATTCATCTAGAGTTGGCTTACATGCCGTAATACTCAGTATAACCAGTGCAACTCCTATATATAAATTTCTTCTTTTCATGGTGATCACAATTTAGTATGCATCCTTAAAATTTGTAAGTCAAACCAATTCCTGGTGCGTAAATATTTGTCATATATGTTCCAGATAAATGGCTATCTACGTTGTTTGCCTCACGAGGTAAAACCCTTTGATATGCAAAAGATCCTGTTAAATCGAATTTTGGAGACATTTTATAGGTGAAACCACCCGATAAGAGTACGCGATTGTTGTCTGGCGTTTCAGGATAAACATAATCTTTACTTACCGGAGTAGCGATAAATCCTCCACCTACACGAAGTTGAAGTTTCTCAGAAGGCAGGTATTCAATACCGGCTTTTATAGAGCCAGCTTTTGTATAGTTTTTCGGAGAATGTGTATCTGGAGTATTGGGGTCGCTGTAATCAAAATTCAATTCTTTATAGATATCGTAATTAATGACCGTTCCATCGACTGCCATTTTTACTTTATCGCTAATTGGGAAAGTGACACCAACAGCAAATGTAGAAGGTAGTGGTAATTCTGCGCTGAATTTACTTCCTGGAGGGAAAGTTCCTTGAGCAGCTTCAGGCACGTTGAATTTAGCATCGCCATCTTTTAATTTGGTCACCACCTTAGAGCGGTAACTCATGGAAATGGCAAATTCGTCGTTTAGGTTGTAATGAACCCCAACATTATATCCAGTCCCTGTACCGGTTCCTTTTAATTCTGCTAATCCCGATGACCCATCTTGGAAGTATACTGGAATGGCACTTTGAAGGTCTACTGACCCAATATTATAAACAAATCCCCCACCAATACTGAAGTTGTCCGTTAACTTGATACTTAATGTTGGTTGTATATAGATCGCACGTAAAGATAAGCTCACTAAACTGTACTTACCCGTCCATTCTGTCCCCCAATCTACCGCACCACCGTAAGGTGTGTAAACACCTATTCCAGCTTTCCACCAAGAGTTTTTAGGTCCTACAGTAGCAAATACAGAAAATGGAGGCGTTACTTGATTCCGTGTATAATCGACAACATTACTTCCCGAAGCTTGAAAAGCGGATTTGAACATAACACCATTTCCTGCAATAGAAACGGAATTGTGATCCATTTTAGCGAGTGCTCCAGGACTATAAAAGATCGAAGACTCATCAATAAAGTAGGCAGAACCTGCACCACCCATACCGACAGATTTTGGACTCTGAACATTAACTTGAGACCCCTGTGCCAATAGTAATGAAGGTGATGCACAAAGCAGCGTAATTAGTAACTTCTTCATATACATCAAATTTGGTTTATTATTTGTGTTTGAATTTATAATGCTAACATAGTAAATTTTTGTGGTTTTTTGATACTTTTTTGGCAAAAAATGATAAATAATTATTTTGTAATTACGGTGATTAATAAATATGATTTTTGTGGTAAGATTAAATTGAAATCGTTAAATTGCTGAAAAATTTAATTATGGCAACAGTAACATTCAAAGGTGGAGCAGTAAATACGGTAGGTAACTTACCTAAAGTGGGTAGTCAAGCTCCAGATTTTAAATTAACAGCAGGAGATTTATCAGATAAATCATTAGCTGATTATAAGGGTAAAAAAGTAGTATTAAATATCTTTCCAAGTGTTGATACAGGTACTTGTGCTGCATCGGTACGTGCTTTCAATAAAGCAGCAGTGGAATTGGAAAATACGGTGGTTTTATGTATCTCTAAAGATTTACCTTTTGCTCAAGGACGTTTCTGTGCAGCAGAAGGGTTGAATAATGTGGTGGCATTATCAGAATATAAGGATGCTAATTTTTCTGACGCTTATCAATTACGCTTTTCAGACGGTCCTTTGGCAGGCTTATTAAGCCGTGTAGTAATTACTTTGGATGAAAATGGTCAAGTGCTTTATGAAGAGCAAGTAGCAGAAGTAACAGAAGAGCCGAATTATGAAGCGGCTTTAGCTTCTTTAAAATAATTAGGTAACAAAATAACAATAAAGCCATCTCTAGAGATGGCTTTATTGTTATTTTGTTTTTTCCAATGCCTGTAAGATATCTTGAATAATATCTTCCTGATCTTCCAAGCCAACCGATAGGCGAACACTTCCGGGCTGAATACCTAGGTTTAAGCGCTCGTCTTCTGATAGCTTCGAATGTGTAGTCGAGGCTGGATGAGTTGCAATTGAACGGGCATCTCCCAAGTTGGAAGTATACAAGATCATATCCAGTTCGTCCAAGAATCGAAATGCTCGTTCTTGTCCACCTTTGACGACGAAAGTGACAATACCACCACCAGCTTTCATTTGTTTTTTTGCGAGTTCATACTGTGGATGCGAAGGCAGAAAAGGGTATTTAACATCTTTGATATCATCGTGCTTTTCAAGCACTTCTGCAAGTGCCAATGCATTGCTACAATGTCTATCCATGCGTAAACCCAAGGTATCTAAACTCTTGGAGATGATCCAAGCATTAAATGGAGATAGGGAAGGGCCTGTGTGGCGGATAAAGAACATCAACTTATCAATCAATTCCTTTTTACCGACAACCAAACCGCCCAATACGCGCCCCTGTCCATCCATATATTTTGTAGCAGAATGGATGGATAAATCAAAACCATATTTTAAAGGTTTTTGTAGGTAAGGTGTTGCGAAGCAATTATCGATAGCTAAAATGATGTTAGGATATTTCTGTTTTAAAGAACCTAACCATTCTAAATCAACCAGTTCCAAACCTGGGTTAGAAGGTGATTCCAAAAATATTATTCTCGTATTCGGTTGAATGGCTTTTTCCCAGTCTTCCGGATTGACCGCATCAACATACGTCGTAGTTACCCCCCAACGTGGAAATAATTGTGTAAATAGTTGATGTGTCGAACCAAAAATGGCACGTGAAGAAACAATATGGTCACCACTTTCAACAATACCTGCAAAAGCAGCAAACACAGCCGCCATACCCGAAGAGAAGGACAGCCCAGCTTCTGCTCCCTCTAGGATACATACTTTATTGATTAATTCAGAAGTATTCGGATTGGCATAACGGGAGTATACCATTCCCTGCTCTTCATCAGCAAAAATAGCTCTACCTTGTTCCGCACTATCAAAAATAAAACTTGAAGTGAGGTATAAAGGCACCGAGTGTTCTCGTGTTGCAGAGCGATCTGCCTGTTCGCGAATGAGTTTAGATTGATCTTTGTTCATGATGAGGTAAAGGTACAAGTTGTAAATTTTATTTATTCGATTTAATCGAATAAATTTTATGGATTTACGATTTTTAAGAAAAAGATGGCGGGCTCACTTTCTGTACACACTTACTGGACTAACAAGATTCATAAGGTGGATGCATCGGGAGAGAGAAATTTAACTGAAGTGCGTAATTGGAGTCCCAATATTTTTAAATAGAAAAAGGGAATGTATACATTCCCTTTTTCTATTTAAATGGTTGTAACTACTATTTCTGAGGCATATGTTTTGCCATTTCATCCATAGAGAAGCCTAATCCTTTAGCAACTCCAAGTCCTAAATTCATATCCGCTCTAAACCAGTGGCACAATTGACGCATCACGATTTCATCTCTTTTTGGACCTTCAATACCTGACATCGCACCAACAATGTTTTCAATAAGGTGTTCTTTTTGTACAGGATCCAATAAACGGTACAAATCTCCAGGCTGTGTATAATGATCATCTTCACCAGGTGCGTTGCGATCATAATTGTCCGCCACTAAGCTGTCTAATTGTAATGCAGGCTCTTTATAAGATTGATCTTGATAATTACCGTCAAAACTATTTGGAAAATAATTTGGAGCCGATCCTTGGTTACCGTTTACCGTCATTTTACCATCACGTTGGTAATTGTTGGTCATAAAAGGACATTGGTTTACTGGAATCTGCTCATAGTTACCTCCTAATCTGTAACGTTGCGCATCAGGGTAAGATAGGATACGTCCCTGTAACATTTTATCTGGAGAAAAGCCAATCCCATCGACCACATGCGCTGGAGCGAAAGCTACCTGCTCCACATGGGCAAAGTAATTATTCGGATTTTCATTCAGTTCCATCACACCGACCTCGATCAATGGGTATTCTTTTTGTGACCATACTTTCGTTAAGTCAAATGGATTCCAACGGAAGGTCTTAGTTTCCGATTCTGTCATGACCTGAATATAGAGTTTCCATTTTGGGAAATCACCATTATTAATAGCCGTATGCAAATCGCGTTGTGCATAATCCATATCCTTAGCGCGCATTTCATCTGCTTCTGAAGCCGTCAGATTCTTGATTCCTTGCTGTGTTCTAAAGTGATATTTGATATATACACGTTCATTATTGGCATTGATCATGGAGTAAGTATGACTACCATAACCGTGCATGTGTCTGAAACCAAATGGGGTACCACGATCGGACATTAACGTCGTTACCTGGTGTAGTGACTCTGGATTTAGCGACCAGAAGTCCCATACCATAGTTGCAGATTTACAATTTGTATAAGGATCTCTTTTTTGAGTATGGATAAAGTCAGGAAACTTTTTAGCGTCCTTGATAAAGAAAACTGGCGTATTATTTCCAACTAAATCGTAATTGCCATCTTCAGTATAGAACTTAACTGCGAAACCACGTGGGTCACGTTCCGAATCTGCCGACCCGCGTTCGCCACCTACTGTAGAAAAGCGAATGAATAATTTTGTTTGTTTACCAATCCCATTAAAAAGTTTGGCCTTAGTATATTTAGAGATATCATTTGTAACCGTAAAGGTACCATAGGCTCCGGAGCCCTTAGCATGGACAATACGTTCTGGGATACGCTCTCTATTAAAGTGTGCTAATTTTTCATGAAGAAAATAATCTTGCAATAATACGGGACCTCTCGGACCAACTGTCATGGTGTCTTCGTAGTTTACAACTGGAGCTCCTGAAGCCGTTGTAATTTTCTTGTTTTCGTTATTTTCCATTATTGATTTATTTATTAGTTTTTTCTTTTTGTTCTACAACAAATTTAAATGAAATACATGAGTTTGTTTTATTGATAATCTCGATGCCTTATCAATGTTAATGATCAATGCTTTTATTGTTATAAATATAATCAATCGATTGATTAAAGAAAATGATTTTTCCAAATTTTTATTACTCTAAAATAAAACTATATTTAAGATCTTAAACCTTTTATTATAAGATATGCTCACACTCCTTCTCTCCAGTTTACTCTTTATGAATGGTCAAGTTTTGCCATCCGAACCTGTAAACCCACCAAAACCATATGGGGCGATTCCCAGTGAACGACAACTGAAATGGCATGAAATGGATGCCTATTGTTTAATTCACTATACACCAACAACATTTCAAAATAAGGAATGGGGTTACGGCGATGCATCGCCTAAGGTTTTTAATCCGACTAATTTTGATGCCAATCAAATTGCTAACGCTGCAGCATCTGCAGGATTCAAGGGATTGATTAGCGTTGCTAAGCATCATGACGGTTTTTGTCTTTGGCCAACAGCAACCACAACTTATAGTGTCGCATCGTCTCCATGGGAACAGGGTAAGGGAGATATGGTTAAAGATTTTATGACGGCAACACATGCCAATAAGATGAAATTTGGAGTTTACCTTTCTGCATGGGACCGTAATGACACCCGATACGGAACAGCAGCTTATGCTGAAGCCTATAGAGCACAGTTGACAGAATTGATGTCCAATTACGGCGAATTATTCACATCATGGCATGATGGTGCTAATGGTGGAGATGGCTACTATGGAGGTTTAAATGAAAAAAGAACAATCGATCGTAACACTTATTATGCTTGGGAGGAAAAAACCTGGCCAATTGTTCGGAAATTACAGCCAATGGCCATGATATTCAGTGATGTAGGTCCTGATATGCGCTGGGTTGGAAATGAAAAAGGTTTTGCTGGGGAAACTTCATGGGCTACATTCACGCCAGAAGGCTTAGATGGGAAAAAAGCTGTACCCGGGTCGGTGAACGAAAAAACACTTACATCCGGCGTTAGAAATGGTGCATATTGGATACCTGCTGAATGTGATGTTCCGCAAAGACCCGGTTGGTTTTATCATGCAGAGCAAGATGCACAGGTGAAAACTCCAGATCAATTATTTGAGATTTACCTCAAGTCCGTAGGACGTGGTGCCAATATGAACTTAGGATTAGCACCCATGCCCTCTGGGCAACTGCACGAGAATGATGTCAAATCGCTAGCGGCATTTGGAAAGAAAGTTAGAAAAACTTTTGAGAACAATTTAGCGCAGGGAGCGCAGATCAAAGCATCTACGATTCGTGGAAATGCCGTTAAAGATTACGGAACGCAATTCCTTTTAGATGAAGATCGCTACAGCTATTGGGCAACAAATGATGCTGAGCATCAAGCTACCTTGGATATTAAATTAAAAGGGAAACAAACTTTTGATATTGTCCAGATAAGAGAAAATATAAAACTCGGACAACGCTTGGATAGTGTAATTGTGGAGCATAAAGTTAATGGTCAATGGAAGTTATTAGCTAAAGCGACCAGCATTGGAGCGAATCGCTTGATGAAATTGGAAAATACAATTACAACTGATGAATTGCGTATGCACTTATTTGCACCTGTAGCGATTACCCTAAGTGATTTTGGCTTGTATAAAGAATTTAATGAGCCATTTGCTTTTGAGCATACAGGCTTAAAGAAAATGAATGCAAATCAATACATACCCGCTGTTTTTACAGAATCAGCAAAAGCAATTGATCATAATGAGCAAACTTTTGCCTCAGTACCTGCTTATGAAGGAGGTTTTATCTTCGAAATAAAGGATGATGTCGATGGGTTTGGCTATTTGCCACGTCAAGATGGACAGACAGCAGGGATTGCTACCAAATATAAAATTTATACAAGTGACAATAATCAACAATGGAAACTCCTGAAAGAGGGTGAGTTTTCGAATATCAAAGCCAATCCAATTTTGCAACAAATTGTTTTTGATCAAGCAACGAAAGCTAAATACATCAAATTTGTGCCAACGGAAACACTGACTAAAAACGTATTCACAGTAGCAGAATTCGAATTATACTCCAAATAAAAAACCGAAGCTATCATAAGCGTATATCAGCTCGCAAACCGAGTTAGATATTCGGCTTATGATAGCTTCATTGACATAAAAACTGAGCACAGCAATAAAATTAAAGCAAGCATTATTAACACAAATTATTCTAATGAAATTTATATCTAAATCAGTGTTGTTTTCGTTGTTAGCCATCACTGCCTTTCAAGCGCAAGCCCAAAAAAGAGATGGTTTAACCATGTGGTATGATAAACCAGCCGTAAGATGGGAGGAAACGCTTCCACTAGGAAATGGGTTGATAGGCATGATGCCAGATGGGGGAGTACAGTCAGAATCTTTGGTTTTAAACGAAATATCCATGTGGTCTGGATCTGCCGAAGATCCCAATAACTACGAAGCCTATAAAAGCGTAAATGCAATCCAGCAGCTATTGATGGCAGGGAAAAATAATGAAGCAGAAGAATTGGTCAATAAGAACTTTGTATGTAGCGGACAAGGCTCTGCATTTGGAACCGGAGCCAATGCCCCATATGGTTGTTATCAGAATTTCGGTTATCTGAAATTCAATCATGCGATCCAAGCAAAGGATATTTCAAAATATGAAAGGTCCCTGCAAATCGGAAATGCAACTGCGAACACTTCATTTTCGGCCCATGGAGTAGATTACAAAAGAACGTATTATACCTCCTTTGATAAAAATGTGGGCGTTATTCACTTAACGGCCTCGAAGAAAAAAAGCATCAGTTTTTCGGTTGCCCTAGAACGAGCAGAGAACATCGACTCTTACCAGATCAAAGATGGTGAAATCGTTTTGCTAGGATCTTTACCTGATGGTAAAGGTGGTAAAAACTTGCAATTTGCGAGTAAGGTAAAGATTGTTTTCAAGGGCGGTAAATTAACAGATGATGGTAAACAATTGCTATTAAAAGATGCCGATGAAGCAACTGTTCTTTTTACAGCAAGTACGAACTATTATGGGACCAATCCTCAAGAAGTAATAGCACGTAATATCGAAGCGATTGAAAAAATAACGGAAAAAAAGCGTTTTAACAATCATACAAAAGCTTTTGCGAAAAAATTTGATCGTGTTGCCCTAACGATTGCAGATGATCAGTCTAAGTTTGATATTCCGACAGCGCAGCGCTTGCAACAATTTTTTGAAAACCCGGCGTTGGATAATGGCTTAGCGGCACTTTATTTTCAATTTGGCCGTTACCTAAGCATTTCAAGCACTGCACCAGAACAAGTAAATGCGCTGCCTCCTAATTTACAAGGATTATGGGCCCATCAGATTCAGACTCCCTGGAATGGAGATTATCATTTGAACATCAATGCGCAAATGAATCACTGGGGTGTGGAAGTCAGTAATTTATCGGAATACCACAATCCTTTTATAGCGATGATTAAACGTATCGCAAAAACAGGAGAGAAAACAGCTAAAGCATACTATAATGCACCAGGATGGGTCGTGTATATGATGACAAATGTTTGGGGTTATTCAGCACCAGGAGAGAACGCCTCTTGGGGAGCGAGCACAGCCTCAGGTTGGTTATGTAATCACCTTTGGGAACATTACTTATTCACGCAGGATAAATCCTACTTAAAGGATGTATATCCAGTTTTGAAAGGTGCAGCAGAGTTTTATAACCATATCTTGGTGAAAGATCCAAAAACAGGATGGTTGGTTACTTCACCATCAGTATCACCAGAGAATGGTTTCCGTCTTCCTGATGGTAAAGGAGCTTCGGTGGTGATGGGACCTACAATTGACAATCAGATTGTAAGGGAACTCTATGAGAATTTAATACAGGCCGATAGTCTTTTGAATCTGAATGATCCTTTTATTCAGCAGTTAAAAGGTAAGTTGAGCCAGATCCCACCTGCGGTAGTCATCAGTAAAAGTGGTCGTGTACAAGAATGGTTGGAAGATTATGCGGAAGTAGAGCCTCAGCATCGACATGTTTCGCACTTATACGGCTTGTATCCTGCGAATTTCATTTCACCGCAAAAGAATAAGGCTTGGGCAGATGCTGCTCGTAAAACGCTGGAAGTACGTGGTGATGAAGGTACAGGATGGTCACGCGCATGGAAAATTCTATTTTGGGCAAGGTTGCAAGATGGTGATCATTCTCTAGAGATTTTAAGACAATTGCTAAAACCAGCATTTGTCAATGAAACAACTTATCAAGGGGTAGGGGCAGGAACATATCCAAACTTGTTTTGTGCACACCCGCCATTTCAAATAGACGGTAACTTCGGTGGTTCGGCAGGTATTGCAGAAATGCTTCTTCAGAGTCATGCAGGCTTTATACACCTACTGCCCGCTTTACCTAAAGCTTGGAAAGATGGAGCAGTAAAAGGTTTGAAAGCAAGAGGGAACTATACCGTCGACGTTTCATGGAAGGATGGTAAGGTGGTCGATTATAAAATAGCTGGACCAAACAAAGCGCTTGTTAAAGTTTTGATTGGAACGGAATACCAAGATTATCAAATAAAATAATTTATAAATAAAATTTTGTAAATTGGTTGTCAGTATATTTTGTACTGACAACCAATTTTTTATTTGTAATGAACCTGACAATCACTTATTATACCCTTTTTTTCGTCCTTTTTTTTAGTTCTTGCCAGTCAAATTCGCCGCAAGAGAAAACAGGTATGCCCATAACCTATAAAATTACAGGCTCCATAGAGCCAGAGGGTCATGGGACGGTTTATTTGCAAGATCATGAAAATCCGATGCAGCAGTTTCAACGAGCTGAGGTGAATCAAGGCAATTTTATTTTAGAAGGGGAGTTGGCCATCGATGCCTTTTATGACCTCATCATCAAGTCAGATTCTGCTTCTGAACAGTCTTTTAGGTATATGTATCCGCTTTATGTAGAAGGTGGAGTAGATTATGCTGTAACCGTTAAGCAAAATGGTGATAGCTATGACGTTGATGTGAAAACCAACTCTTTGACTACAAATGAACTGATTGCGTTCAATAAAAATAAAGAAAAGCAAGTTCGGGACCTAGATAAGAAATTAACAGAAATTCGAAATGAAATTGGTGACCTCAATGCTAAACTAATGACCATTACCCGCGGACAAGAATCTATTTATAATCAAACGATAGATAGACTCGAAACATTGTCAAAGCAGTCGGCTGATATTAGAAGGAAAAAAGATGATAAACAGCTGTACGCAGATTATGTCTTAAATAGTAATCAAAAAGCATCTTTTTTGATTCCCTATTCCTTTAAATACATTGATGTGAATAAGGAGAATTACGAGCGCTATGAAGAAATTTTAGCAACATTAGATCCTACAATTCAGAAACACCCGCTGGTAAAAGCCGCTATCGCTAAAGTGGAGGAGGTGAAAGATTATTATGGAAACATGCCCGCTTTTCCAGAAATTACACCTCGAAATTTACAGGGTGATTCTCTGAAGTTTGACCAGTTGAAAGATAAGAAAATGATTATTGTTGCGGTCTGGTCAAGTAAGGGCAAAAATTCAAAAATGGATTTACCCGTTTTGGTTAAAAAGGAAGCTGAATTAAATAAACTTGGTGTGGAAATTGTGTATCTGACAGATGATGAAGACTATGAGCGCTGGCGAAGTAGTAACCAAGCTATCGGATTAGGCTCCAATAGTTATTTGTTAAATGTGACCGATCGCGATTTTATTAAAAATAGCTACAATATCGCATTAACCCCACGCTATCTTTGGGTCGATCCAAAATCTAGAGCCATTATAGAGCTCGCGGGAGAGGATCCAACATTGCCAGATTTTATTCAAAAGGTTAAAAATAAATTATAATACGATTTACGTTTATTGTCTACTATATTGTTTAAATTTGAATAATTAAACAATATCTGTTTTTTTTGTAGCTATTTTGGAGGATGAAAGTTGTTCAGTTTACCGTTCCTGTTCCCAACCAGGGCTCAGTCTGTGTGCAAGAGGATTTGTTGGTCGAGTTTTACAGCAACTACCATCGACATAAAGAAATCCAACTGACTTACATATTAAAAGGAGAGGGGACCTTCCTGATTGGCAATTTCACACATCATTTCAAACAAGATGAAATATATATTGTGGATGCCGATGAACCGCATATGTTCAAAAGGTCCGAATTGATTTCGGATCCCCCCTTAAAAGAGCAAATTCATGCCATCCATATTTTCTTCGATTATGCTCGGTTTAAGGATTTTCTCCTATTACCAGAATTGGAACAGGTACGTTTTTTTCTAGAAAACATCAATGTAAGTAAAAAACTGGATGCCAGTTCAAGCCTTGCTATTAGACGGAAATTCTTGCAAATTAATGAAGAAGACGGCTTAGGTCGATTGACTGCATTTATAAGCTTAGTAGATTATTTAGCAGAGAAAGTTGATCTATGGACCTCCCTTTATACAGGTATTCCTCAAAAGAAATATTCAGATGCGGAGGGAATTCGAATCAATGAAATCTTTCAATATACATTTAAACACTTTGCAGGAAAGATATCATTAGAAGATATCTCGAGTATTGCACATATGACCCCCCACGCATTTTGTAAATATTTTAAAAAACATACTCGGAAAACTTATATTACTTTTCTAAATGAAATCCGTATTGAGCAGGCTTGCAAGATGCTGATTCATGATCTTTCTGAGAATGTGTCGGATATTGCTTTTAAAACAGGATTTAATAATGTGGTGAATTTTAATCGGGTATTTAAAAAAATCACTAAGATGTCACCCAGTGAGTACCTGGTACAGCATAAGATTAAGGACATGAATTAATCATATACTAATAACTTTTAAATGAAGATCTACTTACAAGCTTTACTTTTTAGCTTTCTCTTTTTACAACTCTCTCTTCCTATTTGTTCTGCACAACAGTATGCTATCGATACGTTACAATATCAAGGAACGGACCAAAAGGTCGTCAATCTCGTGATCCTTGGAGATGGGTATACCGAGGATGAATTGGTTTATTTTGAAGAAGATGCAAAACGTTTCACCGATTATTTTTTTCAGACAGAACCTTTTCGTCAGTATAGCAATTATTTTAATGTGTTTGCAATTAAAACACCATCTCCAGAATCTGGTGCTACACATGTTGGAAATGCAAGTGACTGTGTTCACGGGGATATGGATTTAAGTCAGTATCCAGCAAGGTATAATATGTTTACAAAAAAGTACGCTGTTCCCATTGCTTCACCCAATACCATATTTGGGAGTAGTTTTGATAACGGTGGTTTGCATCGTTTGGTCGTTCCCCAAAAATATGATGTTATTGAAAAGGTGTTAAAGGAGCATATCCCCAATTATACGCAGGTCGTAATTTTGGTGAATTCCCCATTTTATGGGGGGTCAGGAGGTAAATATGCGACTGCTACCGTTAATTTTATGAGCAATGATATTGCCGTTCATGAGATTGGGCATTCCTTTGCGATTTTAGCTGATGAATATTGGGCAGGTAATCAATATGCTATTGAAGGACCCAATCGGACCCAGGAAACCGACCCTACAAAAGTCCCTTGGAAACAGTGGGTCGGCACACAGGGTGTTGGTGTGTATTCCTATGGTGGTGAAGGATCAAAATCCAACTGGTTTAGGCCACATGAATTTTGTAAAATGCAATATTTAGTTGCACCTTTTTGTGCAGTTTGTCAGGAAGTATTTGTCGAGACGATCCATCATAAGACGAATCCAATAGTAGGTGCCAGACCTGAAAACAAGACAATAACGGATACAGATAGTCTATCGGTTTTTGCCTTGAAATTGTTAAAGCCATCACCCAATACACTCACCGTGAAATGGTATCTGAATGATGACCTAATTGCTGAGCATATAGATTCTATTTATTTGAATATAGGAATGCTTGGTTTAGGGGCGAATCAATTAAAAGCTGTGGTGAGAGATACGACTTCATTGGTCCGCATTGAAGCACATGAGCAGCATGTATATGAGACAAGTTGGTCAATTGTGAACCCTATGGTACGTGAGTTGACAGCACCTGAATCCCAATGGGGAAATCGTTTGGAAACCTGTTTTAACGGTGGACAGGTATTGACTCTTAAGCATGCTAGTCGCGGATTGCAATATAACTGGTATACCGACTCGTTAGCTGGAACTCCTTTTGCGACAGGTGTGAATGTGCGTTTAAATCATATAAAAGAGCAAAAGACATACTTTGTGGAAAGCGTTTGGAAGAATAAGAAATCTACCAAAAGTAAAATTGTAATTCACGTATTTGATCAGGTTGCAAAACCTGAAATTAAACGTATAGCATGGGATAAGAAGTTAGATAAAATCCGTATTGAGCTGAAAGACAGGTCGGATGATCGTTACAATTACCTATGGTGTAACGAGAATGGTACACAGCTCTACGAGTGGGATGATTTTAATGGTGAATATGTTCGTCCAGAAGGTAATAATAATGTTTTGTTGATGAAAAAATCAAATCATCAAACAAAAATATATGTGGTAAAAGTTAATAAACTGACGACCTGTCAAAGTGAAAAGTTGGAAATTATCGTCCCGAAGTTTTGATATACACTTGAAATTATTATGTTTAGGTTATATATTAATCTAAATAATTAATTTTTATGAAAAAGTGTTTCAAATCAAATTGGATCACCTTTTCTTTCCTATTCATTACTTTATTAGCCGCTACCTCGTCATGTCAAAAAAACAAGAAAATTTCAGATGAATTAGAAGGAGATGTGTTTTCTGTAAAGTTCAAAATTAAAAATTTTGAAAGTATTGTGACTCCGTTACAAAAAAAGGCCGGAGTTAAAAAAGCAGCTTCAACAACTACCAATGGTAGTTTGAAAGAAGAAATCTTATTTCAATGGGACTTTGATTTAAGCAACGTAGAGCCAATTATCGCCTTTAACCCTTCCCCAATTATTGATTATAATAAAGGCTTGGTAGATTACAGCTTCACAGCTGGATGGCCTACTACGGGTAAAGCAATTAGTTTTAGGGCGGCGCAGTCTATCTTCTTTAAACTTCCAGTTGCAGGTATCGAATCGCTCGGCAATTTAGCAATGGATGTCAATAGTTCGGGGACAGGGCCGCGAGCATTATTGATTGATTATTCTCTCGATAATGGCTTGTCTTATGAATCGCTCTCAGATACGATACATTACCCGCTTGATTTAGCGAGTTCAGGTGCTTCGAAATTATCGCTTGTCCAGTCTTTGACTGGAGTTCCCATTTTAGGCAAATCGGAAGTTTGGATTCGACTTCGTCCTCTTGAAGGAAAACGCCCCCCAGGGAATAATTTTAATCCGACAAGCGGTAGCTTTAAAATGGATAATTTAAGGATTACGGGTATTGCAGATGGGGATGCCGTGCAAAATAAATTATACTATCATATCTATGATTCCGAAAGCGATGTGCTGGTGAAGCAGGGAGGAATCTCTGCAGAAGAGGTGTTTGCTATTGATCTACCGATTGGGACTTATTATCTGAGCGTACTCACAAAAAATGCCAACAGCCCCATTAGTTTTGTAAATAGTACAAATCGAAATGGATTCTATCTGAGCAATTCGTTTCAAGAAAAGGAATCTGAGCTATATGCCGTAAGAGATACATTTGAAGTCACCCAATCTATTGAAAGAACGTTGACATTAAATCGGATTTATAGTGAGATTAAAGTAGAATTTACCGATATACAGAACCTCAGCACAATTGATAGCATTCGTATTCAGCAAAAACATCCGAGCTTTTACTATTATCCGTTTAGCAATAGCAGTAATAGTCAATTGGACGGCAGTATCTTAACGATAGAGCCTAATTTTACGGTGGAGAATAAGAGTTTTTATTTTAATCAGTTTATGGGATTCCACGATACGAATAAGGCAATCAAATACGAATTACAAGTGTTTGAAAAGGGAATTATAATTCGAACTTTTGTGCTGGAGTCTGAAACTAAGAATAATATGCAGGTATTATTTAAAGGATTGTTAGTAGAAGGGGGTAATCCTGGTCAGGGATTTACGATTAGAAAAAATGAAATTTGGAAAGGAAAAGTAGATGTTGATTTTTAGCGTTATTTTAGAGGTGTAGTTTACAGCCCCTAATGCGTTAAGGCCATAAAAAGAGATTGGGTTCGTTTCTATGAAACGAACCCAATCTCTTTTATATAAGACTATATAAGTTTTTTTAGCAAGGTGTTCCAACCGACTAAATCAGAAACAAATTTCTCTAATTCAGCAATTGCGATACGCTCTTGTTGCATCGAGTCACGGTGACGAATGGTAACCGTGTTGTCTTCCAATGACTGATGATCTACTGTGATACAGATTGGAGTACCAATAGCGTCTTGACGACGGTAACGCTTACCAATCGAATCTTTCTCATCATATTGTACATTGTAGTCCAATTTCAATACGGACATGATCTCACGTGCTTTTTCCGGTAAACCATCTTTCTTAGTCAAAGGTAAGATAGCTGCTTTTACAGGAGCAATTGCAGGTGGGAATTTCAATACTACGCGCGAATCTTGTTTTTCTGCTGTAGAAAGATCTTCTTGAACCAAAGAATTACATAAAACCGTTAAGAATAAACGATCCAAACCAATGGAAGTTTCCACTACATATGGGATATAATTCTGGTTGATTTCGGTATCAAAATATTGTAATTTTTTACCTGAGAATTCTTGGTGTTGTTTCAAATCGAAATCAGTACGCGAGTGGATACCTTCTACTTCTTTAAATCCGAATGGGAAGTTGAATTCGATATCTACTGCAGCATTAGCATAATGTGCCAACTTATCGTGGTCATGGTAACGGTAGTTGTCAGGATTGAAACCCAAAGCTAAATGCCATTTAAGACGAGTTTCTTTCCACTTATTGTACCATTCCATTTCTGTTCCTGGGCGAACAAAAAATTGTAATTCCATTTGTTCAAACTCACGCATACGCATAATGAATTGACGTGCAATTACTTCATTACGGAAAGCTTTACCGATTTGAGCAATTCCGAAAGGAATTTTCATCCGGCCAGATTTTTGAACATTTAAGAAATTAACAAAAATACCTTGAGCAGTTTCAGGACGTAAATATACTTGCTCAGCTCCGTCAGCCATGGCGCCCATTTGTGTGGCGAACATTAAATTGAACTGACGTACATCCGTCCAGTTTTTTGTACCTGAGACAGGACAAACAATATTATGATCTTCAATAATAGTTTTTAAAGCAGCTAAATCATCTGCATTTAAAGCAACATTAAACTCTGCCAACAAAGCAGCAGCTTTTTCAGTTTTACCATCAGTTTCGTAACGTGCTATTTTATCTTCGATCAATTGATCGGCACGGTAACGTTTTTTAGAATCCTTGTTATCGATCATAGGATCGCTAAATCCATCAACGTGTCCCGAAGCTTTCCAAGTCATTGGATGCATAAAAATTGCAGCATCGATGCCTACTATATTTTCATTCAATTGCACCATTGATTTCCACCAGTAAGTCTTCAAGTTGTTTTTCAACTCAGAACCTAACTGACCGTAATCATAGACAGCACTTAAGCCATCATAGATTTCACTCGATTGGAATACAAAACCATATTCCTTGGAGTGGGATACTATACTTTTAAAGAAGTCGTCTGTTTGTTTGCTCATAAGTAGCAAATATAATTATTAGTATTTAGATTTTAGATAGTAGTACCTAGATATTGCTAATTCGTATTCAGGGAGTAAGTTAAATATAACTCTTATTTAGCACCTAGCAATGCGTACATAAAAACTGTCATTACGAAAGGTGTTGTTTTTCCCATCATAATTAACAGTAAATAACGGCAGCTATGCGATATTGCTGTTGTCGCATAGCTATAGCATCCGTTTATTTTAAGAGATCACGTATTTGTTGTGAAGCATTTTTATTGTCCACTTTTTTGATGATGTGTGCTATATTTCCCTGTTCATCAATTACAAATGTCGTCCGTGCCGTTCCCATATATTTTTTACCGTACATGTTTTTCTCGACCCATACCCCATAGTCATTGACGATTTTTTGGTCTTCATCTACCAACAATTGAAATGGTAATTCATGCTTGCTGATAAACTTTTGATGCGAAGCTTCGCTATCGATACTGACACCAATAATTTCGAATCCATCTTTCTTTAGGGATTGGTAGTTATCTCTAAAATTGCATGCTTCTGTTGTGCAGCCTGGTGTGTTGTCTTTTGGGTAGAAATATAAAATGACCTTTTTACCGATGTAATCCGATAAAGAGATGTTTTCTCCATTTTGATTTTTAGCCGTTATTTCTGGAGCTTTTTGTCCTATTTCGAGTGTTGCCATATGCGTTGTTTTTATTCTACTATCCAAGATACAGATTATCTTGTGAAACTCGCCTCATAAACCCTTACATTATCTTTCCAGTCTTTGACCTCTAGCTTAAAACTGTGTTTTCCGCCCTTTAAATTGGACTCGAAGGTATGCCATAGATGTCTGTTTTTAGAATCATACTGCATCAGTACCCATGCACCATCTATATAAGCATTGAAGGATTGGATGCCTGATAGGTTATCTGAAATAGTGAAGTCAATCTGTCTTTGTGCAGCAACATTTTTGTTGTTGACAAGATTACGTGCCGTGATTGTGGGTGCTACCGTATCTACGGCGATATAGAAATCACCAAAACTGCGTACCGTGGCGGTTACTAAGCCGTTTTCATATTTACCACCCTGTGAACCGCCATCTTTCGACACTAAAAGTGCCTTACTAAAGAGTGCTGCGGATAATTTTTCATTTGGTCGGATACTCAAGCTGTATGAGCCAAAAACAGGGGTAAATATATTATGTATACGATGAAGTTGAGAGTAGGCATTCACTGGCCCCTCAGTTTCACTGTATGTAAAGTTTAAATTATCGTAAAGTGTGTTTTTGGGTATTGTAATCTTAGCATTCTCAGCTTGATAAACATTGTCCATAAGGTAATTGAACGATTTTCCAGAACTGGAAGGGGTGTTTCGTACCGTATAATTTGCATCTCGCTTTACTTCAAAATTTATTTCTGTCGTATTTCCTTGTACATCTTTTACCACATAACGCACTTGGTGCAGCTGGTCATCTTTGAGCTCCATGATGCCATTGTTGTCCAAATTTTCATAGATTTCGATTGGGTTACCAGGCTGCTTGAAACTTTTTTGAACACGTACTTTTGATTTTTTCCAATACGGATAATCGATGTATGAATGGATAGCACGTGTTTTATCGAAAGGAATAGATTCAAATAATACGGTGCTTATTTTTTTATTATCTAAAAATAGTTCAATCGAATATACACCGTAGGTAAATGAAACGCCCTTGCGTCTATCGACCGTATTGATCCCCAATCCAAATTTACCATTGACTGAAATGGGTGTATTGACAGTTAAACTATAATTGCCATTTGCTAATGCTTTAACAGTCTGATGTCTTCTCGGTGTATTCTCATCGAAAATGGGATCTGCCAGATCGTATACTGTTAATCCCCGAATAATCGGTTTTGTTTCATCGGGGAAGGTGAGTCCAAATAATTGGGTATTAAAAGGAAGCTGCTGTTTGGTGTCACGAATTTCGAAATGAAGATGTGGACCAGCAGAACCTCCTGTATTTCCCGAATGAGCTAAAAGTTGCCCCTTCTTTAAGGTAAACTGGCCAGGCTTCAAAAAGACATCAACATCAAAACGCTGTTGCTTATATTGCTCCACTTTAATTAAAGCGTTGAGCTCCTCGTTGAAACTTTCTAAGTGTAGGTATACGGAAGTATAGCCGTTAGGGTGGTCGAGGTAGACGGAGTTCCCACCACCACCAATCTGTACACGTATGCGCGATACGAATCCATCAGCAACTGCATAAACTGGGATATTGATTTTTTGCTGGGTACGGTAATCATCACCACCATGAAAATGTGTTGCTCTCAATTCCCCAAATGAACCAGAGGCCTGTGGAGCAATATCCATGGGACGTCTAAAGTAGTTTTGTGGAAACTGACGGTGTTTGATGATGTCCTGTGCTTGTATGGTCGTTAAAGGCAGCACAAGCATACTGATTATAAAACTTAATTTTTTCATTTTGATCTTACTTAATCGTGCAGCTAAACATTTTCTCTTCATCTATATACCCCGCTAATGTATCGCCAATGACTACAGGACCCACACCTACTGGTGTGCCTGTATAAATTAAGTCTCCCTTTCGAAGGGTTATGAACTTCGAGATATATACGATAAGGTCTTCATAGGAGAAAATCATATCTTTTGTATTTCCCTTTTGTACGATTTCTTTATTTTTTTTTAATGAAAATTCAAGATTTTTAAGATCTCCTAAAGTTTCTTTTGGTAGCAGGGGGCTAATGACTGCAGAACCATCGAAGGATTTGGCTAGCTCCCAAGGAAGACCTTTTTCTTTGTGCTTTTGTTGAATATCTCTAGCTGTGAAATCAATCCCCAATGCGATTGCATCAAAGTAAGTATTTGCAAATTTATGACTCACGTGTTTTCCTTCTTTACAAATACGAATGACCACTTCTGTTTCATAATGAATATCAGTTGAAAATTCTGGATAATAGAAGTCTTTATTGTCCTTTAGTAAGGCTGTATCGGGTTTCATGAAGACAACAGGTTCTTGTGGGATGGGGTTGTTCAGTTCTTTAGCGTGGTCTACATAGTTGCGGCCTATAGCAATGACTTTCATCTTGATCTTTCTTAAAGTAAAGCACCTGGAAACATGCGTTGTGGGTGCGGAATATACAAACTTAGTAAATGTAGAAAGTATTTCAAATTGATTCGGATTAAATCAATATTATCTTCGGTATTAATATAGGTTTTATAGGGATATAATAGGGGGTTTATAGGGGGTTAGTAGGGGTATATCCCTACTAACCCCTTATAAAGGCTAACTAAAGCGTAAACTATACCTAAATTAATACCGAATTTTGTATATATTTGGTATAGAGTAGGATAGGTGTGATTTTGAAACCAAGAAATAAACGAATTAAACTGATGGCAATTCAAGAAAACGGTCCTAATGGACTATTTAAAGGTAAAGTGGGCTCAATATATGGTTATGAGCTCAATGGTCAAAATATTATTAGGGGTGCGCGAAATAGTAATAGGAAACCTCCAACTGAAGCAATGTTAATGAATCAACAGAAAATGAAAGTTGCGAATAACTTTATTGGACCGATAAAGGCTCTTCTGCAATATGGGTACCGTCATCTCGCTCCAAAAGGAAGTAGGATTGGGCCTTTTCAGTTGGCACAGCGGCACATTTTAAAGGAAACAATGGAATTGGATGCCGATTGTCAATATTATGTTAATGTCGAAAAACTATTCATTTTTAGAGGTCCTCTTGCTCCACCAGTCGGCTGTTCTGTGGATAAGCAAGGGAGTACGTTGCATTTGAAATGGGGAGTTATGCCTCATTACGCAGATAAGATATATAAAATGAATTTTGCATTTTTCAATATGAAGGACTTTATTCAGCTTGAGATTGGACCTACAGAAGTTAGTCAGGGTTTCTGTACCATACCGTTAATCGGACATTTTGATGTGGGGATCCCGATTCATGTGTACTTTGGAATTTGGGATTCCTATCATGATTTACTTTCTGATTCAGTCTATTGTGGCATAGTTGAATAGGAATTGCTCTTTGGTTTGTCTATTTTTAAAGCATGAAAGATTTGAAAGCCGTATTTTTTGATTTTGATGGAACCTTAGTGGATTCCGAACGTTTTTATTTTGAAGCATGGAAACCTATTCTTAAGTATCATTTTGCAATTGATTTAGATTTTGAAACCTGGATTCAGCATTTTGCTGGGCACACCTTGGCCCGCAATTTACTCACGATGAAAGAGCTTTGGGATGTAGAGGTAAAGGAAGAATTTATGTGGAAAACCACAAGGGAAAATTACGCCAAACAAGATATGCTAAGCATACCGCTGATGCCACATGCTCGAGAATTGATTGATTTCTTGGTTGAACAGGATATTCAGATTGGATTGGTGACTTCCAACTTTAGGCCGACTGTGGACCGGATGTTGACACATTATAACTTACACGAGCATTTTTCCTGGTTTGTAACCCGTGAGGATGTAGTCGACCCCAAGCCGAATCCTACCTGTTATCAAAAAGCATTAATGCTTTCCGGTTTTAACAAAGATGAAGTTGTAGCGATAGAGGATACCGCAACAGGATCGAGAGCAGCTATAGATGCCGGATTGAAATGCATTGCTGTCACTAAACAAAAAGCTGAGCGGGATCGTTTGGATTTTGTGACACATCTTTTTTTAGACTTAAAGGAGGTTCATGATATCCTGAGATAGCTTTTTGCATTTTTGTTACAAAAAATTAATCGTTTTAGCTTTGTTATTTTTAATATTATCTTTAATATTACAGCAGTAAGAACACCTTATTATGATGAATCGAAGAACCCTTGTTAAGCAATTATTTATTATTGCCGGAGGAATTGCTCTATTGCCATCCTGCCTGAGAGAACAGGGGGGAGCATCTATCGTGCTACAGAATATTAAGATAGCTGCCGCAGATGAAGATTTCCTAGCGAAGTTATCCGATATACTTATTCCTAAAACAGACTCTCCAGGAGGCCGTGAACTTAATTTACATTTGTTTGTGATGAAGATGGTAGACGATTGTGAGAGTCCTGAAAAGCAACAGGAATTTGTGAAAGGGATGCAGGTATTAAAGGATCAATATGAATCATTTACTCCAGAACAAATTTTAAGTGCTATAACCGTCTTGGAAAAAGAAAAAGAGCGTGATGAGGTTACTTTTTTTAAGATATTCAAAAGTCGGGCTATTCAAGGATATTTAAATTCTGAATATGTGATGACGAACAAATTGATTTATAAATTGATTCCAGGGCCTTATCAAGCTGCGGTAAAATTGAAAGCATAAATGGCAAATATTAATATAGACAGTCAAAAAGATAGAACATACGACGCTATTGTGATTGGCTCCGGGATCAGCGGTGGTTGGTCTGCGAAAGAGTTATGTGAAAAGGGATTAAAAACATTGGTTTTGGAGCGTGGTCGTGATGTTAAGCACATTAAAGATTATCCAACAACGAATATGAATCCTTGGGAATTTGAGCATCGCAATGAAATGCCTTATGCGGTAAAGCAAGAAAACCCAATTGTAAGCAAGTGTTATGCTTTTCATGAGGATGCAGCTCATTTTTTTGTGAAAGATAAAGAGCACCCTTATGTGGAGGATAAACCCTTTGATTGGATACGTGGCTATCAAGTAGGAGGTAAATCTTTGTTATGGGCGAGACAAACGCAACGTTGGTCAGACTTCGATTTTGAGGGTCCGGCTCGTGATGGTTTTGCTGTCGATTGGCCCATTCGTTATGCAGATTTAAAACCTTGGTATGATTATGTCGAACGATTTTCAGGTATTGCAGGCGATAAAGATGGTTTACCCGAACTGCCAGATGGTGAATTTCTGCCGGGTTATCCATTGAATATGGTTGAAAAATATTTCAAGCAATCCATCGCATCTAAATACCCTGAAAGGAAAGTGATCTCATCACGTTGCGCTCATCTTTCCAAACCAAAGCAGATTCACTTTGATCAAGGCCGAGTGCAATGTCAAAATCGTACCTTATGTCAACGTGGCTGTCCGTTTGGTGGGTACTTCAGCTCTAATGCTGTGACATTGCCATGGGCTGCGAAAACAGGTAATATGACACTGCGTCCTTTTTCTGTTGTTCACTCGATCTTATACGATGAACAAAAAGGAAAAGCAGTAGGGGTTCGTGTAATCGATACGAATACTAAAGAAGAAATAGATTTTTATGCTCGTGTTATTTTTGTAAACGCAGCAGCAATCAATACGAATTTAATCTTATTGAATTCCAAATCCAATCGTTTCCCTAATGGGTTAGGTAATGACTCAGGAGTATTGGGTAAATATGTTGCTTTTCATAATTATAGCGCACGTATTTATGCCGAATATGAAGGATTGTTAGACTATACCACAGAGGGACGAAGTCCTGCAGGTGGAGGTTATATCCCGAGATTTAGAAATCTACATAAACAAGAGACTGACTTTCTTCGAGGATATGCTGCAGGTTTTGGAGCTAATCGAAGTAAAAATACCGATCGTTCGGGTGCTGGCGAATCATTGAAGGATAATTTGTTGAACCCTAAGTTGGGAAACTGGCAAGTTGGTTCACACATGATGGGCGAGACGATACCAAAAGAGTCTAGCCAAGTCACATTAGATACAAAGAAGACAGACGATTGGGGAGTTCCATTGTTGCATATTGCAGTTGATTATGATGACAACGATGCCAAGATGAAAAAAGATTATCTTGATACGATGGAAGATATGTTCCAAACTGCTGGGTTTACGAATATCCGACGTGACGACGGTAGTCAAGCTCCTGGACTTGATATCCATGAAATGGGTGGAGCTCGTATGGGCTTAGATTCAAAAACATCTATGCTCAATAAGTGGAATCAAATTCACTCGGTGCCTAACGTTTTTGTTACAGATGGCGCTGCCATGACATCAACATCGACACAAAATCCCTCATTGACTTATATGGCTTTTTCAGCTCGTGCAGTAGATTATGCGGTGTCAGAAATGAAAAAAGGGAATATATAAGCAATTTTAAAGATGAAGTTTTTTATAAAAACACTTCATCTTTAAAATTAAAAAAACTAATTTAAACCTGTTTTCCTAATCATATTTAGGATTCGATAAACCATTAATAACATTTTCCAGTATCAATTAAACAAGGATGTGCTGATTTGTTATATTTTATATGCTAAAACGTTTTAAAAAAATTATGATGTAAAGAATTAATTTTTCTCAATTATCCTTTAAGGCATTGAATGCCCTATAGGATAATAACCAAACAAACCACACCTAAAATCATGTTTTCGTAATTGAGTATAAAAGATGTAACAAAGCTATGTCTTTTGAAATTTGCTAAAACGATTAAACAATCTTAAATCACTAACAATTATGAACAAATTTGACGCAAGAACATTTTTGCAGTTAAAGAAAAGATCTAAATTATTTTTTTCATTGGCTGTTATTGCCGGGTCAATACAACAGGTCAATGCATCGACATCCACTTCTTTAGGAGTATTGATTGAATCCGGTGTAAAAGAACTTGTTGCTATTCAAGGTCAAGTTAACGGTAAAGTAATAGACTCGAGCACTGGAAATCCTGTCTCTGGTGTAACAATTTCTGTTAAAGGAACTGCTGTCGGAACACAGACATCGGAGAATGGTAGTTTCAGTATTAGCGCTAAAACAGGTGACGTATTGGTCATCTCTTCAATTGGTTATCAGCCGACAGAAGTAAAAATGACGGGTACATCTGCATTAACAATTCGATTGGTATCTGCACAAGATCAATTGGATGAAGTAATCGTTGTCGGGTATGGTACGCAGAAGAAAAGTGAGGTAACTTCAGCAGTAGCATCCGTGAAGGAAAAGGATTTTAACCAAGGTGGGATGCGTAGCCCGATGGATTTGGTCCAAGGAAAAATAGCCGGGTTTAACGTGACGAGAACACAGGGTAGCAACCCGAATTCAGGAACGAGCATTCAGCTAAGAGGGATGGCGTCCATGAAGGGAGGAAATACCCCTTTAATCGTTATTGATGGTATCCCGGGCGGTAATTTAGATCTGGTTAAACAGGGAGATATTGAATCCATTGATGTCTTGAAAGACGGTTCTGCTGCAGCTATTTACGGTACCCGTGGTAATGGGGGTGTTATTTTAGTTACGACCAAGAAAGGAAAGTCTGGTGAACCAAAGTTTGAATATTATACTTATGGGCAGCATGAAAGTGTTGCAAAGAGACCGGAAATGCTAAGTGCTGCTCAATTTCGGGAGCTTGTTGTTAACGGCTTAAATAAACCAGATCTAGATTTGGGTGCATCAACAGACTTATATGATGAGTTAATAAATAAGAACAATTTTTCAAATTTCCATAATTTCGTAGCGAGTGGTGGTGGTGAGAAATCGTCGTATCGTGCTTCCTTAAATTATGAGAATGCCGAAGGTATTGCTAAACAAAATGGACGGCAGCAATTTGGTGGTCGATTTAATTTTTCTCAAACCGGTTTACAAGATCGATTAACATTTACAGGAAATATCGCAGCTAATTTTAATAAAGCAGATCTTTTAGGAGGTAAGTTTGATGCCACTAGTGGTAATTCTCCAGATTTCGAGCAAGCTGTTCAAAGAAATCCAACAGCACCACTATATAATCCCGATGGTAGTTTTTATCAAACACAAGGATTTAATAATTACAATCCATTGGACCGTTTAGCAAATAGGGTAGACGAGCGAGATCAACAAACATTTTCTAGTGATGCAAGATTAAAATTGAAAGTTATCGATCAGCTCCATGTATCGGCTTTTGGTTCATATGTTCGTGATAATTGGAACGATCGTCAATACCGTTCTATCAAAGATTGGGATCAACGTGAGAACTCGGACTATCAAGGTATGGGTTATGGATTTAAACGGAATGAGTTGAATTGGTCAAAAACCTTTGAATCGACCATTGATTATAATGAAACATTTAATGAAAAGCATAACGTAACGGGATTATTGGGTTATAGTTACCAATACAGTACCAATGAAAGGTTTGATATGTCCAATAATGGCTTTACGACAGATGCATTTGAGGACTGGAATATGGGGTCGGGTACGGCTTTAACAAATCCGAAGTTACCAAAACCAGGAATGGGTTCATTTAAAGAAGACAATACATTGATTGCCTTTTTTGGCCGGGTAAATTATAATTATGATAATAAATATTTCGTAAGTGCTATTTTAAGACGAGAAGGTTCTTCCCGTTTTGGAACCAATCATAAATGGGGAAATTTCCCAGCTCTATCTGCAGGTTGGACGATTACCAATGAAGATTTTTTTAGTAATAAGGACCTTGTCAATAATTTGAAATTACGTGCCGGCTACGGTGTAACGGGTAATCAAGGGTTCCCAAATTATAAATCTTTGACCCTATTGGGAACTGGAGGCGTGTATCCACAGGATGGAGTTTACTATCAAACATATGGGCTAACCCAAAACCCCAATCCAGATTTGAAGTGGGAGCAAAAAGCGGAATTGAACGTAGGGGTAGATTTTGGATTATGGAACAATAGATTGACCGGTAGTGTTGATGTTTATAATCGAAAAACAAAAGATTTATTGTATGAATATGTAGCACAACAACCGGGATTTGTAGCATCAAAAATTTGGTATAATGTAGGTGAGGTATCTAACAAAGGGGTTGAATTGCAATTAACAGGTGTTCCAATTCAAAATGAAGACTTCAAATGGACGGTAGATTTTACAGCAAACTATCAAAAAAATAAGCTGGTTTCAATGTCGAGTGACATATTTAAAAATGACTTTATGCCTTTTGGCGGACTACCTTCACCAGGGAATTTGGGTGATGCTATTCGTTTAGAGGAAGGAGGTGAAATAGGCTCCTTTTATGGCAAACGCTATGCTGGACTTAACGATGAGGGTAAATTCTTATTTTATAAAGCGGACGGATCAACAGGAACTGCTGGTGAAATGAATGACGATGATCTGAGCTATATCGGTAATGGTGTTCCGAAGTTTCAGGCTGCATTGGGCAATCGTTTCGCTTATAAAGGATTTGACCTGACGGTATTTTTTAGAGGAAAATTCAAGTATGATATCCTAAATACTTCCAATATGTTTTTCGCAAATCAAAAATGGCTGCCAAATAATGTATTTGAATCCGCTTTTGGAGAGTATGCAAAAATTAAAGATGATCCACAATATTCAGATTACTACTTAGAAAATGGAAGCTTTGTTAAACTGGATAATGTTACTTTAGGTTATAACTTTAAGTTCAAAACCGAATATGTTAAAAGTCTATATGTCTACGTATGCGGAAGAAATATCGCCACATTTACAGGCTACTCGGGGTTAGATCCTGAATTGCAAGACACTGGTTTTGATGCTGGTATAGACAGTCGTGGCTTCTACCCGAGAACTAGATCTTGGACAATTGGTTTAAATATTGGTTTTTAATACGCTTTAATCATGAAAAGAACACATAAATATTTATATTATATAATCTCTGCAGTAACCTTAGGTGCTACTTTTTCAGCATGTACCAAGCTAGATGAAAATGTATATAGTGAGATTCCTATTAATAATTTTTTTAAAAATAAACGTGAGGTGATGCAGGCAGCGCTTCGTCCCTTCACACATATGCAAGCTTGGTTAGCACCGACAGGTGGAAATGGGTTTTATTATCATTCGGAACTTAGTGCCGATCAAGTGGCTTGGCCACAAAAAGGACGCCACGGTTATGATGGGGGCGATCATATTCGTCAACATCACCACACTTGGACCGATAATGAAAGTAGAATGCGTGGTGGTTGGGAGTTGATGTGGACTGGGGTTGGTTTTGTCAATGATGCGCTTACGCAAATAGAGGGATTAGATGTGAGTAAAGTTGAAGGTCTGACTGAAGAAGATAGAAGTACGATTCAAGCACAATTAAAAGTATTGCGTGCGTACCATTATATCAAGATCATTGACTTATGGGGAAATGTGCCTATTTCAACTAAAGTGGCCAACCCTTTAAATCCGGAAACTAAATCTCGTAAAGAAGTATTTGATTTTGTTAAAGCTGAGCTTTTAGAAAATGTAGAAAGTCTTCCTCTTACTTCAGCAGATAATATTGGGCAAGTTTCCAAGGCAGCTGGTTATGCCATGTTATCGGAACTCTATCTGAATGCAGAGAAATGGACTGGAACAGCGATGTGGGACGAATGTATTGCTGTATCGGATAAGATTATCCAAGCTCAAGGTGGTGGTATCGGTGGTGCACCCAAATTGGCTTCCGATATCAATTCATTGTTTAGTAATACGAATGGGGCAAACCCAGAGTCGTTATTCCAATTCCAATTCAGTCGACAAGCTGGTTTTACCTTCGATTGGGGAGGTTTTTACATGAGTTATGATTATATGAGAGAGGTTTTGGATGTTGGTTATGGAGGTTGGAATGCTTTTGTCGTCATTCCTACGGCTTTTGATGCCTATGCTGCTAATGATTTGCGTAAAAAAGATTGGTTCTTGTTCGGTCCACAATATAAATATGGAACGACAACGCCTATTCTTGGTACAGAGGAGTATTCTGGAAAACCATTGAGCTTCGTCAATTCAATCCGTCGTGAAAGTGAGGGAGATCTGACTAGTGAAGGAGGAATGACCAAAGGGGAAGAAAATTCAGGTGCTCGCTTTAATAAATATAAATCTGGAAGACTCTCAGATCCAAATTATCAAGAAAATGATTATATCATTTACCGCCTAACGGAGATCTATTTCAATAAAGCAGAAGCTTTAATGCGTAAAAATGGTGGATCAGCTCCTCAAGCAGCAGTTGACTTAATCAATGAGTCTAGAAAAAGATCTTTTTCTAATGCCAATTGGCCAGCAGCGAAATATACCACTTCATCGCTAACTTTGAATGAATTATTGGCTGAACGTGGACGTGAATTTATCTTTGAAGGAAAAAGACGGACCGACCTGATCCGTTTTGGAAAATACACAACTGCTACGTGGTGGGATCATAAACCAAGCAATGATCCAAATAAAGAGCTTTATGCGATACCATCAAATCAATTGTCTATTAATCCTAACCTTAAACAGAATCCGGGTTATTAGAATTTAATAAAACAATAGTAGGTCTTTTCAAAAAAAACCTACTATTGTTATCCATGAAATGAGCTCGTATGGGCTTAGATCCAAAAACATCCATACTCAATAAATGGAATCAAATTCCCTCGGTGCCCAACGCTTTTGTTACAGATGACGTTGTCATGACTTCAGCATCAGAACAAAATCCCTCATTGACTTATAGGGCTTTTTTAGCTCGTGCGATAGATTATGCGATGTCAGAATGAAAAAAGGAAATATGTAGACCATTTTAAAGATGAAGTTTTTTTAATAAAAAAACTTCATCTTTAAAATTAAAAACCTAATTTTAAGCCTGTGTTCCTAATCTTATTTAGGATTCAATAAAACCATTAATTACATTTTCCAGTATCATCTTAAATAGAGATATTTGGATTTTTTATAAGCTAAAACGTTTTAAACTATTATGATGTAATGGAATAATTATACTCGAATTTTCCTATAGGACATTGGATGCCCTGTGTGGATATTAATCAAATAAGCCAAACCAAAAAACTTGTTTTAGAATAGGTTACTGAAAGCTCAATAAAGCGCATCTTTCAGTAAAATTGCTAAAACGATTAAATAAATCTAAAATCATTTTAAATTATGAACAAATTTGACGCAAGAACATTTTTGCAGTTAAAGAAAAGATCTAAATTATTTTTTTCATTAGCTGTTATTGCGGGGTCAATGCAACAGGTCAATGCATCGACAACCACTTCTTTAGGAGTATTGGGTGAGTCCGGTGTAAAAGAACTCGTTGCTATTCAAGGTCAAGTTAGCGGTAAAGTATTGGACTCAAGTACGGGAAATCCTGTTTCTGGTGTAACAATTTCTGTTAGAGGAACTGCTGTTGGAACACAGACATCCGAAGATGGTAGTTTCAGTGTTAACGCTAAAATAGGAGACGTATTGGGTGTTTCCTCTATTGGATACAAACCCATTGAAGTAAAAGTAAGCAGTACATCTGGATTAACGATTCGATTGGTATCTGCCCAAGATCAACTGGATGAGGTAGTCGTAGTAGGTTATGGAACCATGCGTAAATCAGATGTTACGGGTTCTATCTCGATTGTAAAAGGAGCTGATATGGTAAAAACACAAAGTTTCAGTGCTTTAGAAAATTTGAGAGGTAAAGCTTCTGGTGTTAATATCTTTTCAAATTCAAGTCAACCTGGAGCCTATGGCAATCGCGTTGTGATTCGTGGTGTTGCAACAATTAATTCTTCATCAAATCCCCTGTATGTGGTAGATGGTGTGGTGATGGAAGATTTTCAATTGCTCAATCCCAATGATATTGAAAGTATGGAAGTATTGAAAGATGCTTCTTCTGCTGCTATTTATGGAGCACGTGGTGCAAATGGTGTTATTCTAGTGACGACCAAACGGGGTAACAAAGATGGGCGGAGAACAATTAGTTATCAAGGGTCTGTAGGGATAAGTTCTCCACAACGTTATATGGATCTGTTGAATGCGCAAGAGTGGACGGACGCATTTATGATTGGTCTTGAAAATGAAAACAAATACGCGGCTGAATTTTTAAAAAGTAAGGATCCAAAATGGAAACCGTGGTCTTTGGATAGAAAAGATTGGTTTAATGATAAGAATTATTTTGATGGGAATGGAAATCCGCTGTATGATACGGATTGGCAACGGGAAGCTACGAGAACAGCTGTTTCGCATAACCATCAGTTGAATATCCAACAGGGAGATGAAAAATCGTCTGTAGGTGCGTTTTTAAATTACACGGATCAACAGGGCGTCATGAACAACACTTGGAATAAAAGGGTAAATGCGAAGATGGCTTATGACTCAAAGCCAAACGATTGGTTATCTACATCCGTTAATTTATCCGTAAACCATACCTGGGGCCGCTATACTCCTGAAGACGGTGGTGGGCAGGATGCTCGTCGTACCATGATTGAAATGTTACCATGGTATTCAGTTCGTGATAAAAAAGGGAACTTTACAAATTCTTCATCCTCTACAGTGTCTGAAACGTTGGGATTTGAAGGTATGTCCAATCCGGTTGCTATTTTAGATCTTCAAAAACGGATGCGTTACAATACGCAAATCTTTGGAAATGCGGCATTGACATTCCATCTGGCTGATGGATTAGATCTGAAAACTCAATTAGGTATCGATAATCATCAAAAAACTTATAGGGGTTATTCTTCGGTGTTGTTGAATAATATATCGGCTCCAAATGGTTGGGCAGAGATTAATCATACCAATACCTTTTATTGGCAAGAGGAAACTTATTTGACATATAACAAGGAGTTTGATAAACATCGTATTAATGCCATGGCTGGATTGTCTTGGCAAGCACGGACCTATGATTATGATAATTCAAGAACGGAGGGTTTTCAAGATGACTTCTATGAATATTATAATATGGGAATCGGTACAATTCCTTCTGCACCGGGGTCTGACTGGAATAAATGGGCAATGAACTCTTATTTTTTACGTGCATCTTACTCATATGATAATCGTTATTCAGCAACTTTTACCAGTCGTTATGATGGAGCTTCTAAATTTGGAACGAATAATATATATGCTTTCTTTCCATCAGCTGGGCTAGCTTGGAATGTCTCTAATGAAGATTTCTTAAAGGATAATAGTTCCATTAGTAATTTGAAACTGCACACCAGTTATGGTATGACGGGAAATTCCGAAATAAACCCATATAAAAAATTGGCTAATGTTGAAGCGGGTACGGTATTATTAAATGGTATTCGTCAACCTTATTCCTTCGTAAGCACATTAGAAAATCCAAATTTAAAATGGGAAAAGACAGCGCAATTTGATTTTGGTGTAGAATTGGGTTTATTCCAAAATAGATTGAGTTTTGATGTTTCTTATTATAATAAGAAAACTACAGATCTTTTACTTGATGCGCCACTACCAAGAGCAACGGGTTATAACTCGGTTATGAAGAATATTGGATCAGTTCAAAATCATGGTATGGACTTAATGGTCAATGGTACTTTAGTGGATAATGAAAACTTCACATGGAAATCAACGTTAAACCTAAATTATAATAAAAATAAAGTTTTAAAATTAGGTGATAATAATGAGGATATTTTGATGAATGATTGGGTTGGAGGGGCTAATAGTATTATTCGGGTTGGAGAAAACTTAAATAGTTTTTACGGTTACCGAAGATTAGGTGTCTTTACTCAAGCTGATGTTGATGCGGGAAATGCAAAATTAGAAGATATAGGTCGCGCTAAACGTACAACAGAAAAAGAGATTATTGGAAAGGGATTGCCAGATTGGACTGGAAGTTTTATTAATAACTTGAGTTATAAGAATTTTGATATGACTCTAGACCTACAGTTTGTAAAAGGCGTAGAGGTCATGCAACAATTTTTCCATTCTACTTATGATCGCTTTGGAATTACAAACGGTTTGAAAGAGGTCTTGACGGATGCGTATAATGGATCTAACCCAAATACCATGCAGCAGGCTATTTATTTGACAAATAATGGTCATAGAGGTCAAGATACAAATGTGGACGATTCATGGGTAGCAGATGGGTCGTATTTACGTGTGAACATGATTCAATTGGGATATACGTTCAAACCTGATGTTTTAAAAAGAGTAGGAGTATCTGCATTGCGTATTTATACAAATGCTAATAATCCATTTTTATTGACTTCGAGTAAGTTTAAAGGTTACGATCCGGAAAGTACTTCACAGGGATCTGGTCAGTTCGGTCAAAACATGACTTTTTTCGCTTATCCAAGAGCTAAAACTTTTATGTTAGGTCTTAATGTTACATTTTAATTTTGAAAAATCAAATGAAGAAAAATAAATTGTTTTTGTTGTTATTAGCAGGATTGGCGCTAACGACATCATGTAATAAATTTTTAGAAGAAGAGCCTAAGTCTGCGGTTACTTTGGGCGCTTATTATAAAACTGAAGCACAGGCAGAGGCAACAGTCAATAGTTTGTATCGGAGAGGTGCACCATTACGTTATTCTTTTGCTTCTAGTGCTTATGTTGGAGCTACTGCATCCGTAAATACGATGTTAACTGGTTATTTCACCAATAGTTATGAGGGGCAGGAACGAGTTTGCTTATTTTCGAGGGAGTTGACCCGTCAAAATAATACAAATTTGATTTCCTCTACGATGAACACGATTTGGGATGATTCGTATAAAGCAATCAACATTGCTAATGGGGGATTAAAATATCTTCCACTGATTGATATGTCTGATCAAAATAGAAGTAGGTTGTTAGCAGAAGCGAAATTTTTTAGAGCGTATAACTATTTTTATTTAGTCAAAACTTTCGGAGCGATTCCATTGTCTATTGATGTATATGAATCTTTAGATAATGACCTTTATTTAGGTAGAACAGAGGCCGGAAAAGTTTATGAGTTGATTGAAGCAGACCTTAAAGAGGCTGTAGAGGTATTGCCAGCGACTAAATTTGCCAGTAATGGACACCGTATTACGAAGTATGTAGCTGCAATGACTTTAGCGAATGTCTATTTACAGCAAGGAAAGTATGTTGATGCGGCTAATGCGGCTAAAATAGTGGTAAATTCTGCTCATGGTATGACTGCCAATGGAGATTTAGGCTTGAGTAGTGCATATAACAAGCTGCGTACGACCGATGATTTGGACGAAGTAATTTATGCACAAGAGTACAATGCAACTATTAGTAGTAGCGGTTGGTGGCCGACTTATGGCTTTAATGCATCAGCAGTAACGGTATTTGATAAATACTCCATCTTTGAACGTGTTTATGGTCCAACACAGCAATTTTTGAATGTGTATAACCCCAAGGATTTACGTATCCAGCCTAATCAATTTTTTCATTGGAAATATACCAATCCTAATACGGGTAAGGTTTGGTCATCGACTGAAGCAGGTATTTGGTACTATGTTGATGAGGATGCATTATTAACGACAGGGAAAGGAACAAAAGATTGGAATCTTTACCGTTATCCTGAAGCTTTATTAATTGCGGCCGAAGGTCTTGCTAAAAGCGGAGGTGTGACTACTGAGGCTGCGGGTTATTTAGCGCAAGTTAAGGCTCGTGCGAATACCGAAGGGAAAACTGTTGCTGCATATACTACGGAGCTTATGGCACTTTCGGCAGATAGTTTTGTGAAAGAATGCTGGATAGAGCGTTTAAGAGAATTTCCATTGGAATTCAAGATGTGGGATGATGTTTTAAGAACAAAGATGTTCCCTGTTATTTCCACAACTGATGCTGGTAAGGTTGATTTTGTTCCGCTTATTGGTGCTAAAAATGGATCTGGTGCTATATTTAAAGAGACTGACCTGCTATGGCCAATTTCGCCTGATGAATTGCAGAGAAACAAAAACTTAACCCAAAACGAAGGTTATAAATAGCATAGAAAAGGCTATCCATCTGGATAGCCTTTTTATTTTATAATACATTGATTCTTTTTCCATCCCATCCAACGGCTTTGACTTGTGTCGTCCCCGTAGGGGTATGTACAATCGTCTTAGAGACGTCTTCTGACCCAGCTCCAACAAAGGCTACTTTTGTCAGTTTATCGCCTGCAAAGGTCTCGAAAGCAACCGCATTTTTCCACGCATCATTTTGTATGATAATACGGTCTTCTTTTTTCTCAAATCCAGCTCCTGCTATTCCACTTACTGCTAATTTATTTTTATAGCTATCAATACTATTTGCGGTAATATAATGTAATACCGGTGTTGTCGGTTTCTTATATTTTGCTGCATATTGTTTTACTGCTGCAATGTCTGCTGCTGTTATGGTCATTTGTGCACAGGTATAATCATCTACCCAGAGATCGATTGGGATAAGCATGCCAGACTGTTCAAAGAAATCGGTTAAGTCTAACTTTGCGGCATCACATGCATTTTTGATGAATTCCATTTGGTAGTAGGAATCTTGCTTGTCTGCTGTTTCTGCTGCGTTGATGGCCTTTGTGAAGATATCGCCATAAAAGTTTTTATTTTCCCAAGTATTTCCTTTTCCAGCTACATTGAAATACAATTGTAACTGCCAAAGAGGTACTAATTTTACGAAGTGATCTCCACCCCAATCACGGGGACGTTGACGATCCCATCTGTCAGGTCCAGCTTGCGTCAACCAAGGTTGACGGTGTACAAATGCAGACTCCATATAAGCGGTGATTCGACCGCCAATTTTGGGCTCATCATAATCCTTTAAACGTTCTCTTTCTAATTTTGGACTGTGACTATTGTAGCTATACTGTGTCCATACCGAATAAATGTTATTCGTTACTTCTGTTGTACCTACCCATTTCATGTTTGGACGCACTTGGTTGACATGCCCAAATTCGTGTGCTACTCCCCAAGAGTTTTTCCTAAGGTTAGGCACGTTTGCTACATCTTTCATCGTATTGTCATGGAATGCAGCACCAATTCCATCGGCATGCATAAAACCTTCCCAGATTACGCGGCCAAACATCCTGTTCTTAGGAACTCTTTTTGTTTGTACCAACCCCATGATCTGATGTTGTATACCAATAATAGAATCATATAATTGGATAAGTGCAACTCCTTGATGCGGAGCATTTTCTTTTAGTGATTGAACGGCATAGGCGAGCTGAACTTGTTTTCCAACAATGTCTAATATAGGGCCTGCTGCATTTGCTAACATTTTGTCCCAGTCTTTGTCGTTATGCTTGCCCAACTCGAATACGTCGTTTACTTTCCCTCCAAGTATATGGATAGCAATCTTTTTGGAGGAAACTTTGTCTTCAGAGAAGTATTGGATGTAAGCGTTTCCTTTATTTTCAATCTTTAAAGTATTATAGCCTTCTTTTAGGCTGTAGTCTTGTTGTTTAAAATTTTTATCATCCCAGTTCGTTACGCGAAGTGCAATTGGCGCTCCATTAGTTTTTCCGACCCAAACAATAGCTTCGTCACCTTCAGAGAAATAAATACCTGTTGGGTTTTCATATTGCGAATAGGGGCTTGTTTTGAGTTGTTTACTCAAGGTTTTTGGCGAAAGATAATTTGTATAGGCACGAAGACGTTGTTGAATAGGGTAGGAACCTTCTTTTAGTTGTCTTGCGGCTTGTTGTAAAGTGGCGTTATTAATATTCGCAATGTCTTGATCTTTGACATTCTTTTTTACTTGACTGTAATCGTCTTTAGTAAATACCTGACTATACTGTTGCTGTGCATAAGATTGCACACATATAGCAGATAATAATAAAAAAGTAAATACTTTATTCATTGAATTGGATTAATGGTTAACCTCAAATATAAGCGAATAGACCTTATTTTTTAGGTATTGCTTTTAAGCAAACGATTGTGTAATAGAGGTTTTACTTGTGGGTTTTGGAATGTGGTGTTTTTCTATAAATAAAAAATTCCCTTTACGTTTCTGTAAAGGGAATCAATCTGATGGTTCAGTATTCTTATACGTTTACCGTTGCATCCATTTTGAAGTCGTCATCTTTTAGGTGTACGATCTCCATTGATTTTTCGTAGTTTGTGGATTTCTTTGAGAAGAAGTCATGTTGTGTCGTTTCTGTATTTAAGCCATTTAAAACGATCGGATTCACCTGTTTCACTTCGAAAATAGGGTCGAAGCCAAGATTCATCAATGCTTTGTTTCCATTGTAACGAACATATTCCTTTACTTCAGCTGTTAAACCAACTTCGGTATAGATTTCTTCTGTATATTTCATTTCATTGTCGTACAATTCATTCAACAAATCAATGAACTTTTGTTTTACTTCTTCTTGATTTTTTATTTTTTTGAAGACCTCTTGTGCCATTAGTCCAACGAAAACACCGTGGATGGATTCATCGGCAACAATCTTCTTAATGATATCTGCAGAAGCAACCATTTGGCCTTGACCACATAGCCATAATGGCAAGAAGAAACCTGAGTAGAATAAAAATGATTCTAGGAGTACCGAAGCTCCCAATGTCATGAATAACTCCTCATTTGTTGGATTTTCCTTGTCCAATACACGGTAGTAAGAATCAATCGTAGACGCCTTGAATTGCAAAAATTTATTTTGTTCAACCCAACCGAAGATATCATTGATTTCGTTTGTAGTAGATACTGTTGTAAAAATAGTTGAATATGATTTTGCATGGATTGCTTCCATCATACACATATACGATAATACGGCCTTATTTTGCAATGAATCCGTATGGTCGATGATTTTTGGCATTCCTGTATGACTTTGTAGTGTATCCAACAAAGTAAGTCCGCCTAATGCTTTTTTGTAGCATTCTTTCATCTCCCAACTTAATCCTTTCCAACTATCAATATCTTTTGAAGGGATATATTCGGTGTCAATCCAGAATTGTCTAATATTTTGCTCCCAAAACATTAAAGCATAGTCATTATCTGGCGTATTCCAGTTTACAGCAGTATATTTTTTACTCATTATTTTTACAGCGAGAATTATTGAATGTTTTTGTTAATAAAGCTATCCAAAGTTTTGAACCCCTTTGAATAGCTTATTGATTTTCTTTGAATGAAGGTTATGCCGAACAAGAAACACAGTCTTCAATAGAAGATTTACGTGTACGTGTGTAGTACAATGATTTCAAGCCTAATTTATGTGCATAAATGTAGTATCTAGATAAATCACGTGTATTATCTTTTGAATTTGTATGTAAAATCGTACTTACACCTTGGTCAATATGACGTTGGATAACGGAAACTAATTTTAGTACCTTGAATTGGTCCATGTCGTAAGCCGATTTGAAATAGAAGTAATTGTCATTTGTCAAATAAGGCATTGGGTAGTAGGTCGTACTATCTCCGTATTCACGAACTTCGATGATGTCCACAATCGGCATAACCGAAGCTGTGGCATTCATGATATAAGAAGTAGATTGATTTGGTGCGATTGCTAATCGATAAGCGTGATAGATACCATGCTCTTTAACATCCGCTTTCAATTTTTCCCAATCTTCGATGGTTGGAATATGTACACCAGCAAATAATTCTTTAACCTTATCTGTCTTTGGTAAACAATCTCTTTCTGTATAGCTATCGAAGTAAGTACCGTCTGCATAAGCAGATTTTTCAAATCCTACGAAAGTTCTTTTACGCTCACGTGCGATTTCCATAGATGCTTCTAGCGAATAGAAGTTCATCATCATGAAGAATGCATTTGCAAAATCTAAGGCTTCATCCGATTCATACATGATAAAGCTTTTTGCTAGATACCCATGTAGGTTCATAGCACCGAGCCCTACTGAATGGAGCTCTTTGTTTGCTTTTGCAATGGAAGGAACCATTTTAATATCTGTCACATCAGATACCATCGTTAATGCGCGCATGGCCAATTTCACACATTCTTTAACGCGCTTATTGTCCATTACAGTAGCAATGTTCAAGGAACCTAAGTTACAAGAGATACCGTATTTGATATGATCTTCTTCACCATAAATGTTGATTTCTGAAACCTCAGATACCTGCATGATTTCGGTACATAAATTCGAGAATTTCACTTTACCAATGCCATTTAATGCGTGAGCGCGGTTGGTATTCTCTTTATAGAATATGTAAGGATATCCGGACTCTTTTTGTGTCTGTGCAACCTTCACTAACATGTGACGGGCGTTGATTTTTTTCTTCTTGATATTTGGATTGGTAATCAACTCTTCGTACATCTTGTCCATATCCATTTCGTCTAATGGTATGCCATATTCTAGCATCACGGTATGTGGATAGATGAGGTAACAAGCTTCGTCTTTTTCTGCTAATTCCATGAATTTATCAGGAATAATGATGCCGATAGAAAGCGATTTGATACGTACTTTCTCATCCACGTTGATTTTTTTACAGTCTAAGAACTCTTCAATATCAGCATGGAAAATATTTAAATATACGGCACCAGCACCTGGGCGTTGTCCCAATTGGTTGGCATATGAAAAAGTATCTTCCATGATTTTCATGATTGGAAGAACACCTCCTGCACGACCTTCTACGCCTTTAATGGCTTCTCCACGAGCACGAATTTTTGAAATATTGAATGAAACACCACCTCCGATAGAAGATAACTTCATTGCTGAGTCAACAGCATAGCCAATCCCATTTAGATTGTCTCCAATTTCATCTAAGAAACAAGATACCAATTCACCTGAGCGTTTTTTACCCGCATTTAAGAATGTTGGTGTCGCAGGTTGATATTCTTGGTTTATAAATAATTCGGCGTAAGAAATTGCTTTGTCAATACCTTCATGACGTGCTAAGAATAAAGCTACTGCCACAACACGGTCTTCATAACGTTCCAAAAACTTTTCACCAGAATCATCTCTTAGTGCATAGTTTTGGAAAAATTTAAACGCAGCCATGAAAGAGGCAAAGCGGAATTTTTTTGAAAAAACAAAATTATATACGGTCTCCATTTCTTCGAAAGTGAACCATTCGTAGAAATTGATATAGTAATCGTGTTCAATTAAGTAATCGATTTTTTCTTTTAGTGTATAGAAGAATACCGTATTCTTATTTACATACTCTAAAAAATAGGCACGTACAGCCTCTTTATCTTTATGTAAGCTAAACTCGTCCTCATGTTTGATCATGATTTCGTTGTTAAGCAATATCCAGTTTTTTGCTACCTCGTTTGCTACCATCGCAGTTGTTCTTTATGATGTCAATAAATTGGTTAATATCCTCCATTGTACCAGACAATTCAAATTTGAAAGCCAATGGAATGTCAAAGTCAGCTGAAATCCGATCAGCGGCTAGTCCGAAATTCTGCCCCCAATTGCGGTTGCCACTTGAAGTAACCGAATAGATTTTTGAAGCGTTGGCTTTCATAAATGCTAAGGTCGTTTCAGGCATTTGTCCGAAATTAGTTGTAAAAGTCACGAGATGCCCCGATTCTTCAGCAACAAGATCGGCAGTTATTTTATGTATTTGCCAACCTGTGAACTGGGTGAGCTTGTCCATAAAACGTTGCACATTTCCTGTTTTGCTATCGTAATAAATATGTATCATGGATTATAAAAATTTGATACAGCATTAATTATAATGCGATTGCCCCTAATTCTTCAGGTTTGAATCCGATGATGCGGTGTTGAATTTCGTCATTTTCCAAAACGATTACGGTCGGAACTGTGCGTACTTTAAATTTTGCAGCTAAATCAGGTTGGTCAAATGGGTTGATAGACTCATATTTGATACCTTTTTGATCTAGATATGCAGATACTTGAGCACAAGGTGCACAATCGTTTTTCTCGAATTTGATGATTCTTGCCATGATTATACTTTAATTTAAAACCGCGCTTCCTAAAAGAAGGCGAGTTGAGTTGAATGATTTTAATAAGTTTTGAGAAGCTGAATTCCCAACTCTAACAAATATCACAAATTAAATCTGAAGCGTTAATTTGACTTTTCCACATTGGTGGAAAAACTTGATCGATATACGGCTTTGCGCATTGTGAATGCTTGTATTTAGCTGGTAATCAACGCTTATTTAATGTGGATAACTTTAGTCGGGTTATTTGTAGTGCTAAAACTACAATTTATTTTAATGAAAATACCGTGACAAATTGTTCTGCAAAAGTACAGCTTTTGTGATGAAAAAAACAGTAAATTAAATAGCTTTTTTTTAAGTTCTAGATTTAGTGGCTACTCACTACTAGGGGGATGAGTTAGGGATATTGAAGCTTAAATGATTAGCCTTATAAAAGCGATGTTGTATGAATCGCTAACCCTAGTGATTGTATGTTGTATGAAAAGAAGGGGCTTACTGTTGCTTAATAATAGAAAGCTCTTTGATTTTTCAAAAAGCTTTCTTTTTTATAACGTATCTTGCTAAACCGTAATTGGTCTAATTAGTTTTTTGGATACCGCTTATTGATCAATAGAGCATGTGGTATATGAACTACTTTGCTGCTTTAATTTTTATAGGAAGTAAATAATCACCCCAAGTTAAGATTAGCTTACCCGATTTATCGATATCGATCTTAAATTGCTCTTCTGGCGAATTGCTCGTTTCATTGCGTACATTTATGCGCAGTGCATCTTGATTCTGATCATATTTTGTTCCCCACTGGTCCCATACTTTATTGAAAATAACAGTCGTTTCTTGTTCTCCAGGAAGGGTATATAAACCATATTTGCCTTGAGGTAAGTTTTTCCCTTCGATGAGGACATTTTTATCAAACGCTATAGTGGTTGCTTCATTTGCACCTGTGCGCCATATTTCACCGACCTTAACAATGTCTATTCCTATTTGACGTCCTTTTAAATGTGGGCGGCTGTAATGGATATCTACTGTTACTCCGTCGTCAGTAGTGACTTTAACACTATCGGGTGGGCTTGGTCTTTTACTTTTATCAGTTTGTCCAAATGCCGTGGCACAAATGATTGTAAACATGAATAAAATAGCTGTTGTTTTCATAATTTTTTTTAATTAAATATACATAAAAAATTGATATCAAGCTTTTTAAAATGTTGTATTGGATATTTTTTATAAGATTTTTTGTTATTTATTGTAGAGGTTCATCGGAATGGGAAGAGCATTGTTTTCAATTTATCTACAATGTCTCTCATGTCTAAAGATAAGATTTAGGGGCGCTAGTCAAGCGTCTATAACTGAAAAGAGCTAAATCCGGATCTAGGTTTTTTAGGAGCAGCTCTTGGACAACGGTAGAAAAAATAAAAGTAAGTTATGGGTCCATGAATCAAATATGCATCGTTTATTACCTTATAAAACGACGAAAGGACACTTGGATGTCTTATAATAAACTAATTATATTGCAAAAAAAGGGGATATATAGTTGCCTATTTTCCCCTTTTTTACTTGTTTATCAAAGGTATCTAAACCAAATACTCAAATAATGTTTGGTCTTTATTTAATTCGATATATTCAAATTTATTGTCTGTCATCCTTTGTAACAAAGATTGGTAATCTTCCGGATCGTTTAATTCGATACCGATCAAAGCAGGACCGCGTTCGCGTTCTGTTTTTTTGATGAATTCAAAACGAGTGATATCATCTTTGGGACTTAGTACTTCAGAGACAAATAATTTTAAAGCTCCTGGACGATTCGGGAAACGCACGATAAAGTAATGCTTATATCCTTCGTATAGGAGCGATAACTCTTGAATTTCACTCATGCGGTTAATGTCATTATTACCACCCGAGATGATACAAACGACTTTCTTCCCTTTTATTTCATCTTTATGAAATTCCAATGCCGCTACTGAGAGGGCACCTGCAGGCTCAACAACGATTGCATCCTTGTTATAGAGTTCTAATATGCAGGTACATATTTTTCCTTCTGGAATCGAACGTATATCATCTAAATATTGACGACTGATCTCGAATGTGAGGTCGCCCACTTTTTGAACAGCGGCACCATCTACAAATTTATTGATCTTTTCAAGCTCAACAGGTTTTCCAACCGTAAATGCAGCTTGCATAGAGGCGGCACCTTGAGGTTCGACACCATAACATTTAATATTGGGATTTTTATTCTTCAAGTAGTAGCTCGTTCCTGCCGAGAGACCTCCGCCACCAATTGGAATAAAAACAGCGTCTATATCTGGTAAATCTTGTAGGATTTCGACAGCGACTGTTCCTTGACCTTCAATCACCTTTGGGTCATCAAAAGGTGGAATAAAAGTCATGTTATTTTCTTCGGTATAGATGCGTGCGGCTTTTTGGCAATCGTCAAAGGTATCACCCGTCAATATAATTTCGATATTGCCGTTTCCCCACATTTCCGTTTGTGTTATTTTTTGTTTTGGTGTAGGACCAGGCATAAAAATAACTCCCTTGATATCGAGTTTTTTACACGAAAAGGCAACACCCTGCGCATGGTTGCCCGCGCTAGCACATACCACGCCGCGTTGCTGCTCCTCTTCGCCCAGGGAAATTATTTTGTTATAAGCACCTCTTAGTTTATAGGATCTGACGATTTGAAGGTCTTCTCGCTTTAGATAGACATCAGCGCCATATTTCTCAGAAAGATAAGTGTTGTATTGCAAAGCTGTCCGATTAACGACGTCCTTGATACGGTGATAAGTGCTTTCTGAGTCGATTTGTAAATTAGAAAAATCTAAACTCATTTTGTTTACTGTGATTAGGTGATTGATTTTTTTTAATAAAAAAACGTCATCTCGACTTAGAATAAAAGTAATTAAGTTTTTTGACTTTTTACTTGAAAATTTATCCTTTGTCAAAATGACGTTTTAATAAGTTTTTCTATTATTAAACGCGCTCTGCGAATAAACTTCTTAGATCATCGTCGCAGATATCTTTCTTTGCATCTGCTATGATTAAGAAACGTTCATAGGTTTGTGATAGTGCTTCTTTCTCTAACGTGTAACCGAGACGTTCCAAGTGGTACTTTAATGCATGGCGACCAGAACGTGCAGTTAGGATAATACCTGCTTCCTCTAAGCCGACATCTTCAGGACGAATGATTTCATAAGTCTCACGGTGCTTTAGAAAACCATCTTGGTGAATACCCGAACTATGTGCAAAGGCATTACGGCCAACAATTGCTTTATTCGGTTGTACGGGCATATTCATCATTTTACTCACTTTGCGTGAAAGGTAAGTGAACATTTTACTGTCAATGTTTGATGTTAAACTACCAAAAGCTTGATTGTGAACTTTCAGAATCATGGCTACTTCTTCCAATGAAGTATTTCCGGCACGTTCGCCAATACCATTGATGGTACATTCTACTTGGCGTGCACCATTTTGAATTGCGGCAATTGAATTCGCAGTTGCTAATCCTAAGTCATTGTGACAATGTGCAGAAATAATCGCTTGGTCGATGTTTTTAACATTTTCTTTTAAGAATTTTATTTTTGCGCCGTATTGGTCAGGTAAGCAATATCCGTTTGTATCTGGGATATTAACAACAGTAGCACCTGCAGCAATAACTGCTTCTACCATCTGTGCTAAATAAACCAAGTCGGCACGACCTGCATCTTCGGCATAGAATTCTACGTCCTCAACATGAGTTTTAGCGTACTTTACTGCAGCAACAGCACGTTCTAATATTTCTTCACGAGTGGAATTGAATTTGTATTTGATATGCATGTCTGAAGCACCAATACCGGTATGGATACGCGGTCTTTTTGCATATTTCAGCGCTTCAGCAGCTACTTTAATGTCATTCTCATTGGCACGGGTTAACGCACAGATGATCACATCATTTACCGCTTTTGATAACTCAACTACGGACTGGAAATCTCCTGGACTAGAAACTGGGAAACCGGCTTCAATAACATCGACACCTAGTTTCTCCAAATCTTTTGCAATGTCGATTTTTTCTGGAGTAGTTAATTGACATCCTGGGACTTGCTCGCCATCGCGAAGCGTAGTATCAAAGATGTATAGATGATTTGGATCGTGTAACATAGCTTTACGTTTTTATATTAGAAACTCTGTTCAGTCTATTTAATAAATTCTAACACTTTAGCACCCATTTCTTGCGTGCCTAATATTTTATCCGATGGTGTATCTGCATTAGCAATATCACCTGTTCTCCAACCTGCTTTCAATGTCGCAGCAACTGCTTCAGTTACTTCTTTTGCCTCAGCCTGTAGACCGAAACTAATATCTAATAGGAGGGCTGCAGATAAGATAGAAGCTAATGGATTCGCTTTGTTCTGTCCTGCGATATCATGTGCAGATCCGTGAATAGGTTCAAAAAATCCTGTACCATCACCGATGGATGCTGAAGCAAGCATACCCATAGAACCAGCAATCTGTGAAGCTTCATCAGTTAGGATATCACCAAATAGGTTTGCGGTTAATACAACATCAAATTTCTTTGGGTTTTTCACTAATTGCATCGCTGCGTTGTCGATGAACATATGCTCGGTCTCTACATCAGGATATTCTTTTGCAATTTCTTGAACAACTTCTCTCCAAAGGCGGGAGGTCTCCAATACATTTGCTTTATCGACCGAACATAGTTTTTTAGAACGTGTACGCGCAGCTTCATAGGCTTTGTGTGCGATACGTTCTACTTCATATCGGTTATAGTTCATTAAATCCGAAGCGAAGTTATTGTCTTCCGAACGATTCTTTTCTCCGAAGTAAACATCACCTGTCAACTCACGAAAGAAAAGGATATCTGTGCCTTTTAAGATTTCAGGTTTAAGACTTGAAGCATCTAAAAGCTCATCAAATAATAAGATAGGGCGTAAGTTTGCATAAAGACCTAACTCTTTACGGATTTTTAATAATCCCTGCTCTGGACGAACTTTCGCAGAGGGGTCATTATCATATTTAGCGTGTCCGATTGCTCCAAATAAAATTGCATCACTTGATTTTGCTTTTTCTAAAGTTTCGTCAGGCAAAGGGTTTCCAGTGGCTTCAATAGCCACGTGTCCCATGATTGCTTCATCAAAGTTGAAATCATGGCCATATTTTTGTCCAATTTTTTCTAAAACTTTTTTACCCCAAATCGTAACTTCTTGTCCTATTCCGTCACCAGGAATAACGAGTATATTTTTTTTCATCAGAATTATTTTTCTTTTAATGGTGATGAAGCTATCATGAGCATTTTTACTTCAGTTTGTGAGTAGAGCGCTCTTGATGGTTTCATGTTATGCGTATTGTAAAATATCTTCAATGGATTTAACCATTCCCTTTTCTAATATAATTTTCTTTTCAAGGCAAGTTGGGAGTTGTGTTTCAAAATGACCTACATAAATTAATGTTTTTCCATAGGTACACAGTTCATCTACTACTGCATTGAAATGTTGTGTTTGTTCGTAGTCAAGACCCTGGCAAGGTTCGTCCAAAATCAATAATTCTGGATTCTTAATCACTGTCCGTGCTAATAATGCAAGACGTTGTTTCCCTAAGGGAAGGGTGTTGAGTAGTTTGTTTTTATCTTCTTTTAAATCAAAAAAGTCCAATACCTGATTTAGTAATTGTTGTTTTTCAAAGCTTAAATTGCGAAATAATCCAACGGAATCAAAAAATCCTGAAGCGACACTTTGCCAAACTTTAGCTGTTGGATCGAAGTACCAGTGCATCTCGGGAGAAATAATGCCCAAGTGCGATTTGATGTCCCAAATACTTTCTCCTGATCCTCTTTGTTTTCCAAAGAGGATGATATCATTGGCATATGCCTGGGGATGGTCTCCATTGATTAAACTCAATAGGGTAGACTTACCAGAGCCATTATGGCCTTGTAATAACCACTTTTCTCCTGCCTTCACTTCCCAGCTGATATCTTTTAGGACTTCTTTTTCTCCATATTTGACATCAACTTGAGACATTTTAACCATCGTTTCCGAAGAAATCTGAGGAGCTTTTTGTAAAAAATGGGGAAGTACTTTTCTTGCACGTTCTTTTTCTCTTGAAAACTCAGCTTGTGAAGAGACTACTTTTAATTTTCCTTGTTGTATTTCAGCAAAATGACGGATACAGGTAGGTGTTGTTTGATCGTTACTGATCAATATTAAAGTAACTCCTGCTAATGCAAGATCATCAAATGCTTGGTTGAGTTCTTGGCGAGATTGGCGATCAAGACCTGTATAGGGTTGATCAATAATCAATACCTGAGGTTTCAACCATAGCGCCTTTAACAATTGCAGTTTTTTATGTTCTCCACTCGATAACTCGATGAGCTGTGCCGTTTGGACATCTTCAAAACCAAAAGTTTCGAGGTAGGGTTTTATAGCATCAAATTGCAAATGTTTTTCTTTTGCAAAATGCATGAATTCTGCCTGTACTGTTAAGGTATCATTCGTTTGGTGCTTGTTATATCGTTGTTGGTAATAGAAATTTTTATCACCTTCTAAATTGGTGAATTGATACCAATTTGGAACATAAAAAATTTCTGCTGGAAGAGGAGAGTTATTGTCAAAGTTGACATTAAGAAGCCCGTTGTACGGAATATGACCTGCAATTGCTTGCGCTAAAGTAGTTTTTCCAGTACCGCTTCTTCCACCTATCAACCAGTGTTGTCCAGGTTCAATTTGCCAATTCAAGTCCTGCAACACCACATGATATTGGTGCTGGACAGTTAAATTGGCAATATGGACGACAGGTTCTATCATTATCTCGTTTGTTCGAAAGTTTCAATTGCAGCTTTGTTGTCTAGGATGAAATCAATATCATCATAACCGTTAATGAGGCATGATTTTTTGTAAGGGTTGATTTCAAAAGCTTGTTGAGCACCGGTTTCAGACAAGGTGACTGTTTGGTTTTCGAGGTCAACAATAATCTCCGTGTTTGGATTTTTGAATACCGTATCAAAGATAGTTTCTAGGAACTCTTCTGTTACCTGAATAGGTAATACGCCATTGTTCAAAGCATTTCCTTTGAAAATATCTGCGAAAAAACTACTGATAACGACATCAAACCCATAATCTTGGATAGCCCAAGCAGCATGTTCACGACTAGAACCGCAACCAAAATTTTTACCTGCCACAAGGACTTTTCCTTTGTAGGTAGCATCGTTCATTACAAAATCAGCTTTAGGCTGATTGTTGCTATCAAAGCGCCAGTCACGGAATAAGTTGTCACCAAATCCTTCTCGTGTAGTCGCTTTCAAAAAACGAGCAGGAATAATCTGATCGGTATCTATATTTTCAATCGGTAAAGGAACTACCGTTGTTGTTATTGTTTCAAATTTTTTCATCCAAATAATTATTTACGAGTGTCTGTTCTTAACTGTATAAATGAACTCGTTTCACTCGGTTTGTTACTTAATGGTGATGAGGCTATCATGAGAAGCGTACTAATCTCTATTTGTGAGTCACTTTAAGCTCATGATGGTTTCATCCAATTCATTATTTATGAGTGTTAGCTTTTAATTGTATTATTAAGCTCGTTTCACTCTGTTTAATGGTGATTGCTAAATATTTGTGTTTAAAACTGCCCTAACTTCTCTTAGTTTCATTGTCATACTGATAGCCGACTCATCTGCCCAATCGTTATAATCTTTAATGGCATCTAAACGTTCTTGATCACTGACATATCCTTCATCTACCATTTGTGTAGAGTTGGCTACCTTGGACCATATTTTTAGTTTGTCTAGGTGCAATGGATTGCTATGTTCATAATGTTCGTCGGCATTAAAAACTTCTATCTGACCAAAACCGTGCTCTTCAAAGATGTCTTCCAGATCATAGCCAATTCTATTATTCATACCTGCATCATTTCTCCACATTAAGAACATGTGATAAAAATGTTCCATGCTCCTTGGTATTTTAGGATTCCAATCTATCGCTTCATGATTATAATCTAATATCGATACTTGCCCATTGGGTTTTAATAACGTTTTCAATTTATCAATTGCTTTATCTAATGTTGAAATCCATTGGAACGTTCTTGCTGATACAATTAGATCAAATTTCTCCAGACTTTCAAAATCTAGTAGATCGCAATGGATCAATTCTAGATTGGGTATATGAGCAAATAGACTTTTTCCTTCCGTAATAAAGGTTCCCGTATTATCAATTCCAACGACAGAACCAGAAGGACCGACGATCGCGGCAATATCTTTTGTGATGGCGCCTGTTCCACATCCGATGTCCAAAACTCTTAATCCGGGTTTTAGAGCAGATTTCAGCGTATGATAATCCTGGTCCAAAGTTCTTTGGTTAAAGATTGTAGAAGCATTTTGTGCTTCTCTATCGATTACTTTATTTTCGGTGACTACTACTGTCTGACAAATTTGGCACATTTTTAAATGTATTAAAGAACAGCTATTATTAGCATTTAGATTATATCAACTCTCTAACATCGGTAATGACACCTGTTACGGCGGCAGCAGCAGCTGTTAAAGGTGACACGAGCATCGTACGGGCATTGGGGCCTTGACGGCCTTCAAAGTTTCTATTTGATGTGGAAACACAGTATTTACCTGCAGGAATCTTATCTTCATTCATTCCTAAACAAGCTGAACAGCCTGGCTCGCGTAATTGGAAACCTGCAGATTCAAAAATTTTATCTAAACCTTCTTCGATGGCTTGTTTTTCTACTTGTTTTGAACCCGGTACGATCCATACTTCTACTTGTTCTGCTTTTTGTTTTCCTTGTACAAAGGCAGCTACTTCACGTAAATCTTCTATACGGGAGTTGGTACAACTTCCGATAAACACATAGTCTACTGGTTTTCCTAAGATTGGAGCATCATCAGTAAAGCCCATGTAATTCAGTGCTTTTTGGTAAGATGGTTGTTCTGATTCTGGTTGTGCTTGTGTTGCAGGAACATTTTCGGTGATACCCATTCCCATTCCTGGATTGGTTCCATAAGTGATCATCGGTGCGATGTCTGCAGCATCAAATTCTAGAACCGCGTCAAATTGTGCATCATCATCAGAATATAGTGTTTTCCAATACGCTAATGCTGTATCCCACTCTTCTCCTTTTGGTGCAAATTCACGGCCTTTTACATAATCGAAAGTAGTCTGATCAGGAGCAATTAAGCCCCCACGAGCCCCCATTTCAATACTCATATTACAAATGGTCATTCTTGCTTCCATACTTAATGCACGGATTGCAGAACCAGCATATTCAATAAAATAGCCTGTACCACCTGCTGCAGAGATTTTTGCAATGATGTATAAGATAATATCTTTTGCTCCCACACCTTTTTGCAAATCACCATTTACTTCGATTTTCATCGTTTTTGGTTTTTGTTGCAATAAGCATTGTGTTGCAAAAACTTGTTCCACTTGAGAAGTACCTATTCCAAAAGCAATCGCACCAAATGCGCCATGTGTAGAGGTATGGCTATCTCCGCAGACCATTGTTTTACCAGGTAAGGTAATCCCTAATTCTGGACCAATAACATGCACAATACCTTGGTAGGGGTGACCTAGGCCATATAAATTGATACCAAATTCAGCACAGTTTTTAGTCAACATATCGACTTGGTAACGCGATAATTCCTCTTTTATGGGAAGGTGTTGATTTAGAGTGGGAACATTATGATCCGCTGTTGCGACAGTCTGGTTTGGACGAAATACCGGTAAGCCTCTTTTTCTTAAACCATCGAAAGCTTGCGGTGAAGTTACCTCATGAATAAGGTGTGTGTCTATATAAATAATATCTGGAAATCCTTCTTCACGTTTAACGACATGCGCATCCCAAATTTTTTCTACTAATGTTTTTGACATTTTCTTCTCTAATGTTAATTTTTTCAATTAAATTCCATTGTTTTAGGGATTTCCTAAAAACAATGGAATTTTGGTAGTCTAAATTACGAAAATTTAAACAGTTTTTATAGCTTTCATAGCAGTCATTGCTTGACGTAATTTACGACCTACAATTTCTACTTCATGATTACGTAAAATGTCATTGATCTCTACTAATTGTGCATTATCTACTGAACCGTCTTTACCTGCATTGTAGTTTTTTCCTACTAAATCAGTTTGTACAGTTTTCATGAAATCAGCTAATAAAGGTTTACAAGCTTGATCAAATAAGTAACAACCGTATTCAGCCGTATCAGAAATCACACGGTTCATTTCGAATAATTTTTTACGTGCAATCGTGTTCGCTATCAAAGGAGTTTCGTGTAATGACTCGTAGTAGGCAGATTCTGGTTTAATTCCAGCTTCAACCATAGTTTCGAAAGCCAATTCAACACCAGCTCTGATGAAAGCAACCATCAGCGTATAGTTGTCGAAATATTCTTGTTCTGCAATTTTTACATCACCAGCAGGTGTTTTTTCAAATGCTGTTTCACCTGTTTCGGCTCTCCATTTTAATAGATTAGCGTCACCATTAGCCCAGTCTGCCATCATCGTCTTGCTGAATTCGCCTGAGATGATATCATCTTGGTGTTTTTGGAATAAAGGACGCATGATATCTTTCAATTCTTCTGATAATTCAAAAGCTTTGATTTTAGCAGGATTGCTTAAACGATCCATCATACCACTTACGCCACCATGCTTTAACGCCTCAGTGATTACTTCTACACCATATTGTACTAATTTAGAAGCGTAACCTGCGTCGATTCCTTGTTCAACCATTTTATCGAAAGATAAAATAGAACCTGTTTGCAATAAACCACATAAGATGGTTTGCTCACCCATTAAATCAGATTTCACTTCAGCTACGAACGAAGATTTCAATACACCAGCTCTGTGACCACCTGTACCTACGCAATATGCTTTTGCTTCAGCCCAGCCTTTACCTTGAGGGTCATTTTCTGGGTGAACAGCGATTAGGGTAGGGACACCAAAACCACGAACGTATTCAGCACGTACTTCAGAACCTGGGCATTTAGGCGCTACCATGATTACCGTGATGTCTTTACGAATCTGCATTCCTTCTTCTACGATATTGAAACCGTGAGAATAGGATAATGTAGCTCCTTCTTTCATCAAAGGCATTACTGCATTGATAACAGATGTATGCTGTTTATCTGGAGTTAAGTTGATCACTAAATCTGCAGTAGGAATTAATTCTTCATAAGTTCCAACTGTAAAATTGTTATCTGTAGCATTTTTCCAAGAATCTCTTTTTTGCTCAATAGCTTCTTTACGTAATGCATAAGATACATCTAAACCACTATCTCTTAAATTTAGACCTTGGTTTAAACCTTGTGCGCCACAGCCTACGATTACGATTTTTTTACCTTTTAAAGCATCTATACCGTCAGCGAATTCACTGTTGTCCATAAAATCTGCTTGACCTAATTGATGTAATTGATCTCTAAGTGGTAGTGTGTTGAAATAATTTGCCATTGTTGTTGTTAATTTCTTTATTGATGGTTGTTGATTATTCTATTTAATGTTTTTGATCACTCTGCGTTGTGCTTGGGCATATCCCCAATGTAAATTGTCGTGCGAAAGTGTCGCTATTAATACTTCTTCGATGGTGTTCATCTCAGAACCGTATGTTGCCGTCGAATAGGGTGTAATGGTGTTGAATATACCTTTGTCATAATCACTTTGAATCTGTTCAATAGTTGATAATGCCAAGGTTTTAAATTCATACACTTCTTCCTGGGTTACAGTGCGTGTTGGTTTGGTATCTTTTTTATAATCTTCATTGTACTTTACTCCCGAAGTATCTGCTCGGATGCCTGTGCGAACATAGCTCAAAGTTTGCGTAGAAACAACGATATGTGAAAAATTCCAAAAGATATTATTATTGAATCCGTCAGGTATCTGATTTAATTCTTCTAAACTCAAATCATCTATTAAACGTAAAAATCCTTTACGGCTATTGATGATAAATTCAAATATATGCTGTGTCATTTTTGTGTTTTCTAAATCTCTTCGTTAAAAAAGATCTTATTGTTAAAGGGGTCATTTACCTCCACGCACCAAGTATTATAACCTGTCTTTTCTAACCCTGGCTTGTTGTATTTATACTGTTTATCGAGTAATGCTTTGTGATATGCTTTGATACCTGTGCAATTTACATGTATATGTGTACCCGGTGTTCCGTCGCCATGATGCTCGCTTAAATGTAAGCTCATTCCCGAAAATGAAACTTGCATATAGATAGGCGCATGTTTGTCAAATTGATGCTCCCAATCTATAGTGAAGCCCAACCAACCCACATAAAATTCTATCGCTTTGTTATAATCGAAGATTCTGAATATGGGAATGGTTTGGATACATTTCATTGTGATCAATCAAAGTTAGGAAGTACCGTTTTTACATGGTAAAAACACCATCTCCTTTTTCTAAGTATTCGTTTTCAACGACATCTTCAGAAGGTTCTCTTCGTTCAAATTCTTTTAATTTCGCATGAAATCCTGCGCTCTCTTTAATGATAGCTATACGTGCGCCACGTACAAATTCGATTAAGTTGTACTTGGTTAACTCTTCCGTTAACTTATCAATCTCTTCTCGGTGTCCAGCGGTTTCAAAGACCGTATAATCTTTACGGATCACCACTGCTGATGCGCCATATTGACGTAATAATCGCTCTACGTATACTTTTTCGGTAATGATATCTGTAGGAACTTTATATAACGCCTGTTCTTGCCAGATCACTTCATCATTGGTATTGTAGTATGCTTTGAGTACTTCTACCTGTTTTTCGATTTGACGACACAATTTGCGTACAACTTCTTCAACTTCCGTGATTAATATCGTGAAACGGTGAATGCCTTCGACTTCTGATGGCGAAGTGTTTAAGCTTTCGATATTGATTTTTCTTCTTGAGAATATTGTTGATATTCTACCGATCATGCCGATAGAATTTTCTGTATATATCGTGATTGTATATTCTTGTTTTTCCATTTTACTTCAATCTAATTTCTGAAACACTTGTTCCTTGGGCAACCATCGGGAATACATTGTTTTCTTTGCCAACCATTACTTCTAGGAGATAAGCTCCATCGTGATCTAACATTGTTTTTAACGCCGTTTTCAAATGATCTCTTTCTGAAACTTTTTGTCCGTCTATATAGTACGATTTTGCTAAAGCAACAAAATCTGGGCTGGTGATATTCACAAAAGAATAACGTCTATCATTAAAAAGTTGCTGCCATTGGCGTACCATCCCTAGAAATTGATTGTTCAGGATCAATATTTTCACTTTAGCACCAAATTGCATGATGGTTCCCAGCTCTTGTAGGGTCATCTGGAATCCACCGTCACCGATAATTGCAATAACATCGCGATGTGGAGCGCCATACCATGCTCCTATAGCTGCAGGAAGACCGAAACCCATGGTACCTAGACCACCTGAAGTAACATTGGATTTAGATTGATTGAATTTTGCATAACGACATGCTACCATTTGATGTTGACCCACATCTGTTGTGATGATGGCATCTCCACCAGTCAATTCGTTTAATAAATGGATAACTTCACCCATCGTTAGCACATCGCCTGTGGGATGGAGTTCATCTTGGATGACTTCTTTAATTTCTTCTTTTTCTAACGTTCTGAATTGCGCTAACCAATCTGTATGATCATTTTTAGTGATCAATTCGGTCAATTGTGGTAATGTTTCTTTACAATCCCCCCAAACAGCAACCGTTGTCTGTACATTTTTATCAATTTCAGCAGGGTCAATATCCAAATGGATCACCTTTGCTTGTTTTGCATATTTGTCAAGACGGCCCGTTACACGGTCATCGAAACGCATACCGATAGCAATTAAAACGTCACATTCGTTGGTCATGACATTTGGTGCGTAATTACCGTGCATACCCAACATACCCACATGTTGTGGATGATCAGTTTCAAGTGCGCTCAGTCCCATTACTGTTGCTGCGGCAGGAATACCAGATTTTTCTAAGAAATCTTTAAACTCTTGTTCAGCTCTCCCTAAGATTATACCCTGACCAAATAATATAAATGGTTTTTGAGCACTATTGATTAAAGCTGCAGCCTCCTGTACATACTCTTTTCTTACGATAGGAGATGGACGATAAGAGCGAATGTGCGTACACTTTTCGTAACCGAAATAATCGAATAATTCCATTTGTGCATTTTTGGTAATATCGATAAGTACCGGGCCTGGACGGCCAGTACTTGCGATATGAAATGCTTTTGCTAATGCAATAGGAATTTCTGAGGCCTCTGTCACTTGATAACTCCATTTAGTGACAGGAGCTGTAATATTAATAACGTCTGTTTCTTGAAAGGCATCTGTACCCAATAAACTTGCGAACACTTGTCCGGTGACACAGACGATAGGGTTACTATCGATCATAGCATCAGCTAAACCAGTAACCAAATTTGTTGCTCCAGGACCAGAAGTTGCAAATACAACACCGGTACGGCCAGAGGTTCTTGCATATCCCTGTGCAGCATGGATACCACCTTGCTCGTGACGGACCAAAATATGAGTCAATTTTTCATTGTAATCATATAATGCATCATAGATCGGCATGATTGCTCCTCCAGGATATCCAAATATAGTATCAACACCTTCACACAATAAGGCTTCTAATACCGCCTGCGAACCTGTTAATTGATTAATAGGTTGAGGTTGCTTTGTACATTCCTTACTTTCAGTTTTTTCCAGCGTACTCATTATTTTTAATTTATTCGATTTGTAATTCTTTTGTTTTTGTTGATTATTCGGTCTTTTGCTCTTATAGATCTGTTACACAGCCATCAGAAGCGTCGGAGACAGTTTTTGCGTATTTGTAAAGCACACCTTTCGTTACTTTTAGTGCGGGTTGTACCCATTTTGCACGTCTTGCAGCGATTATTGCTTCATCTACTTTTAAGTTTAGTGTGTTGTTGACGGAATCGATTTCAATGATATCTTCATCTTCTACCAATCCGATCAAGCCTCCTTTGTACGCTTCAGGGGTAATGTGTCCCACGACAAAACCATGCGTTCCTCCAGAGAATCTTCCATCGGTGATTAATGCAATTGATTTACCTAATCCTGCACCAATAATAGCCGCAGTCGGTTTTAACATTTCAGGCATTCCTGGAGCTCCAACAGGACCTTCATTTTTAATAACGACTACATCACCTTTTTTTACGCGACCAGAAGAAATACCAGCGATTAAATCATGCTCTCCGTCGAATACTCGAGCTGGACCTGAAAATTTTTCTCCCTCTTTTCCTGAAATTTTAGCAACGGATCCTTTTTCGGCTAAGTTTCCATACAAAATCTGTAAGTGACCGTTTGCTTTAATTGGGTCGGCTAATGTATGAATGATTTTCTGGTCGTAATCGATTACTGATTTAACATCAGCTAAATTCTCCGCCAACGTTTTACCTGTTACAGTTAAACATTCGCCGTGCAACAAACCTTCGTTCAATAAATATTTCAAAACAGCAGGGATACCACCGTACTGATGTAAATCTTGCATTAAGTATTTTCCAGATGGCTTAAAGTCTGCCAATACTGGTGTTTCATCAGACATGCGTTGGAAATCGTCTTGTGTGATGTCTACACCTACAGACTTACCGATGGCGATAAAGTGCAACACAGCATTGGTACTTCCTCCTAAGATAATGATTGCACGAATAGCATTTTCAAAGGCTTTACGAGTCATGATATCTGATGGTTTGATATCTTTTTCAAGTAAGATATGGATGTATTTACCTGCTTCTAAGCATTCCTCTTTTTTCTCTTTTGAAACCGCGGGATTAGATGATGAATAAGGCAAGCTCATTCCTAAAGCCTCGATAGCTGCAGCCATCGTATTTGCGGTATACATTCCACCACAGGCACCAGCACCAGGGCAGGTATTGCGGATTACACCATCGTAATCTTCATCGGAAATATTTCCGCATATTTTTTGTCCTAAAGCTTCAAACGCGGAAACGATATTTAAATCCTCGCCTTTATAATGTCCTGGTGCAATCGTTCCACCATAGACCATAATCGCTGGACGATCTAATCGGCCCATGGCGATAATAGCACCGGGCATATTCTTGTCACATCCTGGAATAGCTATCAAACCGTCGTAATATTGACCACCACAAATGGTTTCGATACTATCGGCAATAACATCTCTACTGACTAAAGAATAGCGCATACCGTCGGTACCGTTGCTCATACCATCGCTGACACCAATAGTACCGAATGTTAAACCAACCAAGTTGTTTGCCCAAACTCCTTTTTTAACGATTTGTGCTAAATCATTTAAATGCATGTTGCAGGTATTACCATCGTAGCCCATACTTGCGATGCCCACTTGTGCTTTCTCCATATCCGCATCTGTAAGACCGATACCATATAGCATCGCTTTTGCTGCAGGTTGTGTTTCGTCTTGTGTGAATATACGGCTGTATTTATTCAATATTTGTTCCTTATCAGATGATGACTTCATAGTTCTCGTTCTCTAATACTAAATTTTTATATCTTCTTTGAATCGAAGCACCTATTGTATGCTCCCAATCTTCTTTATATACAATATGATCGACTTGTTTTATTCCTATTATCTCCGCTGCTGTTCCTGATAGAAAAGCAGAATCTGCTTCATGAATTTCTTGAACAGTTAAGTGTTTTTCAATTAATTCAATTCCTAGTTTTTTACAAATAAGAATTACGTTTTTTCGCGTTATACCAGGGAAAATATTCTGGATAGGCGGGGTGTAGATTTTGAAATCTTTTTCTATGAACAAGTTTTCACTTGAAGCCTGTGCTACAAAACCGTCCTGATCTAATAATAGCGCTTCATCAAATCCATTTTGGATCGCTTTACTGCTCGCTAAAATGGAGTTGATATATTGTCCCGATATTTTGGATGAAGTTGGAAAGGCTTTTGAGCTTGGACGCAGAATATCTGAAATCTCTACCTTCAACAAATTTTGACCTAAATATGGTCCCCATTCCCATGCTGCCATCATGATTCGTGCTTCAGTTGCTGAAGTCAAATGCATGTTTGAACCAGAGAATACCAATGGGCGGATATATGCGGAGCGTAAATTGTTTATCGCTAATAATTCGTATGCACGGTCTATTAACTCACGATTGTCCCATGCATAAGGAATGTTGATCGCTTCACATGATTTTTGTAGACGTTCGAAATGTTCTAGTGCTTTGAAAATACGAGGTCCATTATGGGTGTTATATGCCCGTAGACCCTCAAACGCTCCATAGCCATAGTGTAATGCTTGCGTATACAAGTCGAGGCCTGTAGCAAAAGCTTTCACGTATGATCCGTCTAAGTAAATTAATGTGTTCTCGTCGTAATATTTCATAAACTTGGTATCTACCCCCGTTAGTAAAAATTAAAAAATAAACTGCTTTTGTTTCCCTGGGTAAATGTAATTTTTCGCGGTAGAATGTGCCGCTCAAATTATTTCTTTAAGTTACTCCGAATAAAAATAATTGGCAATAGGCTGACCTAACTTTTTTGATTTAGTATATAATTTGGTTATATTGTTTTTTACAAAATTATATTTTAATATATTCAATTATATTGATATTTTAAAATGAAGTAAGTAGACCGTATTTAAAATCGGTCTACTTGAGTTGAGGATGAGTTTTTCTGTTTTTATCGAAAATTCTTCTTAAAAAATGATAATGTGATGATTTTTTGTTTTTATGTGCCTGATTTTTTCTTCTTTTTAATTACATGATTGTGCTGCAATATTGTCCGAAAATTGAAGGTGAAATTTTAATTTTATTATTGCTTACAGTCTGTTATACTTATCGTTGTTATAAATCCTATTTCGACAGCATGCTGAAATTATGGATGGGTTGGTTTTATCAACATTTTGTGGATAACATTTGGTTTATTGAGAGTTTGACTTATAACTTTTGGGTAAGAGTATTAGCGTAGCCTATTATTATGGCTTTTATTTACTAAAGAGGATATATCTCTGAATAAGATTAGGGCTATTGGATACAGCTGTTGAAAACTTAAGCTATAAGGGAGATGGAAAATGGATGGCTCCTAGTTTACTTGTACTGGCTTTATTGATGGAGTTTTCTTTTTCAACATGTTCTATACATCTGTTGAAAAAAAGGCTGTAATTATGATTTGGGATATAGTGCTGTTAAATTTGGGAGCAGGTATTTCCTGAGTTAGGTGTTCTTATTAACATATTGTTAGTAAGCTCTGAAAAGCTTAAGAAGTACCGTATAATTGATACTCTGAGATAAGCTGATTTGGATATGTTATCAACATCGGGTATATGCTGTTGATAACTCGGAGGGTATCATCTGTATGGGGAGATGCTGACTTTGTAATTTATATCTTTTTTAGCTTTGTTCAAAATTGTACGATTTTTTGTGCTAAAAGAAAAGCCTCTTATTATTAATAAGAGGCTTTTACTATCATCAAAAGATGATTATGCTTCAATAATTCCTTCGGCTAAAATGGTAACGACATTATTTTTAGCTTCTACCACACCACCTTTGATGTTTAAGGTTTGCTCGTCTTTACCTTGCTGAATAATTACTTTTCCGTCTTCCAAAGTAGAAATGATTGCAGCGTGATCTTTCAAAATTTGAAAAGATCCTGAAGTACCTGGAACAGTTACTGCAGTTGCATCACCTTCAAATACTATTTTGTCTGGAGTGATAATAGATAATTTCATTTTATATAATAGTATTTAGTAGTTCGTATTAAGTACTTAGACTTTACACCGTATTTAGTATGACGTATTTAGACTTTTGCTATCGATTAGCATCTAAAACCCTCATATTAAGTTTTTGAGATCTAAATACTAGCTACTAAATACTAACAACTAATTTAAACTGCTTCAGCTAATAATTTCTTACCTTTTTCGATTGCTTCTTCGATGTTACCTACTAAGTTGAAAGCTGCTTCAGGATATTCATCAACTTCACCTTCAAGAATCATATTGAATCCTTTGATTGTATCTTTGATGTCTACTAATACACCTTTTAAACCTGTAAATTGCTCAGCAACGTGGAAAGGTTGAGATAAGAAACGTTGAACACGACGTGCGCGTTGTACTGTTAATTTATCTTCTTCAGATAATTCATCCATACCTAAGATTGCGATGATATCTTGTAACTCTTTATAACGTTGTAAGATTTCTTTAACACGTTGTGCTGTATCGTAGTGTTCGTTACCTAAAATTGCAGGACTTAAAATACGAGAAGTTGAATCTAATGGATCTACTGCAGGATAAATACCTAACTCAGCGATTTTACGAGATAATACTGTTGTTGCATCTAAGTGGGCGAAAGTTGTCGCTGGAGCAGGGTCAGTTAAATCATCGGCAGGTACATATACCGCTTGTACTGAAGTAATTGATCCATTCTTAGTAGATGTAATACGTTCTTGCATTAAACCCATCTCCGTTGCTAATGTTGGTTGGTAACCAACTGCTGAAGGCATACGACCTAATAGCGCGGATACTTCAGAACCTGCTTGTGTAAAACGGAAGATATTGTCAATAAAGAATAATACGTCCTTACCTTGTCCGTCACCTTCACCATCACGGAAATACTCAGCGATAGTTAAGCCAGATAAAGCAACACGAGCACGTGCACCTGGAGGCTCATTCATTTGACCGAATACGAAAGTACATTTTGATTCTTTCATTAATTCAGTATCAATAGCATCTAATGGCCATTGACCTTTCTCCATCTCTTCCATGAAGTGATCACCATATTTGATAATACCTGATTCCAACATCTCACGCAATAAGTCATTACCCTCACGTGTACGCTCACCAACACCAGCAAATACGGATAAACCACCGTGACCTTTTGCGATATTGTTGATTAATTCTTGGATTAATACAGTTTTACCTACACCGGCACCACCAAATAAACCAATTTTACCACCTTTAGAGTATGGCTCTAATAAATCGATTACTTTAATACCTGTGAAAAGTACTTCAGTTTCAGTCGATAAATCTTCAAATTTAGGTGGAACATTATGAATCGAACGACCATTAGTTTTATCTAAATTTTTGATTCCGTCAATGGCATCACCCACAACGTTGAATACACGACCTTTAATTTCTTCACCAATAGGCATCTTGATTTGAGCACCTGTGTCTACAACCTTCATTCCACGAACCAAACCTTCGGTTGCATCCATAGAAATTGTACGAACACGTTCCTCACCTAAGTGTTGTTGAACCTCTAAAACGACACGCTGACCATTTTCTCTTTCGATAATCAAGGCATCGTAAATTTTAGGTAGATTTTCATTGTCGGCGAAGTTGACGTCAACCACTGGGCCGATAATCTGCGCTATTTTACCAATATTGGGCATATTATAGGGACTAAATATTTATTAATCAATTTTATAAAGGCAATATTAACCGCCTCTTTTTGGTCAGCAAAAATAAGGTTATTGTCGCTGAAAAACAAATAGAAATTTCAATTAAATTCTTTTTTATTTAAAAATGTCAATTTGTTATTCATTCTAATTCTATTGGATCTTGTGAAAAAATAATTTAAAGCTAATATAATGGCTTCATGCTTCTTAATGGCCTTATTACTAGTTTTTTTCTTCCTGTTGGCGAAGATTAATAAAATTGAGGGATAGGGGAGAAGTAATCAGCAATTCTTATAAAAAAACATATAAATCCTATCATTTATAGCGCATAAAGCTTAGTATTTGAATTAATTTCACCGTTATTTGTGTGATTAGGCTTCCTGATTTACGTATAATTTAATAAAAGAGGGGCAACTACATGTTGTAATTGCCCCTCTTTTATTAAAAGGAAATCATTAAGATCTCTTATTTAGTTCATCCTGTAGCTGACGTTTCAGTGCTTGTTCTTTTTCAAGTGCTTTTTTACGGAATAGGGCTAACTCTTCTTGCGCCTGATCTGCAGTTTTTTGATATTCATCGGTATTCACTTTTGCTTTGCGAAAAGAGAATAAGAAAGTAACTGTACTGATCAGAAGTCCCGCAATGATTAACCAAACTATCGTATTGTAGGTTGATTTACTCGTGCTGATACCTAAGAAAGAAAAGCTATCTACTTTTTCTTGTTCTTGGGCTAGTTGATCTTGTAATATTTGGACACTATCCTGTAAGCCCTTTGTTGTGGAACCGTAGTTTGACGATGCTGATTTTAATGTGTTGATTTCTTTTTGAAGTTTGCTGACCGAATCAACTACATTTTTTTTGATGATATCAAGATTCGTTTTGCGTACCATCTTGTAATCATAGTTGTTTTTTGAAATGTAATTCAAATGGTCAAACTGATTTGCAAGAGTACCTTTACGTAGACCTTCTGCACTAAATTTATTTACATTCGTTGTTGCTCCTTGAGTGACTGGTGTTTGAGCTAAAGTGAAATGCTGTTGCGCACATAAAAGCGATACGGTTATAACTAGTGATTTTAAAATATGCATATATGAATAAACGTTACAAATTTTTTACAAAAATAATGATTGCTTCTAATATATACTAAAAAGTTAAGATTTTAGCTTTTAAAGTTGAAATTTATTTATAAAATGGATATTTCTCTGGGGTATATTAGGGAGAAATGAAGTCGTTTTCTACTTTTTTCACCCTATATCCTTCATTAAAAAAGCTTCATCGTGTGCGCTTTTATAATGAAGGTTTTTATAGGAGGTTAGTTTTTGGAAATCTTTAATTATCTATTGACCAACTTGGTAAATAGCGTAAGAAAGACATTATCTTTTCTTTGTAGATTTCGGTATTTATTTTGAAATAATAAGCTCCTTTTTTTGAATTCTCTTTATCTTTTTCTTTTAATTTGATAATTAATCCCGATGATAGGAGTTTTCTGCTAAAATTTCTTTTATCCAATTCCATATTATAGACTGCTTCGTATAGCGCAGCAATTTGTGGAATTGTGAATTTTTCGGGTAGTAATTCAAAAAGGATAGGATATAATGCGGCCTTCATCCTAAGTCTATTTTGCGCTGCACTGATCATCTGATTATGATCAAAGATTAAATCTGGATGATCTCGGAGTGGAAACCAATGCGCTTCATAAGCATCGTTTAATATATGTGTATATTGATTTTTATCAATTAAGGCAAAATAACTTATACTAACAACTCGATTGGTTTTTTCTCGATTAGGTTCGCCGAAGACATTACTCTGTTCCATATAAACATTCTCTAATCCAGTTAATTGTTTTAATACTCTGCTGGCGGCTCCTTCAGGGCTTTCATTGGTTTGCACAAAACCACCCATCAGACTCCATTTATTACGTTCTGGTTCAAAATCTCTTTTGATGAGTAGAACTTCTAATGATTCGCCTGTAAATCCGAATATTATACAATCCACTGCTAATAATATTCCTTGGTCATTTTTATAAAATTCCATCCATATAAATTTTTAAAACTAAAAATGTCATTTTTCAATTCTTGTAACTAATTCTAAATTATAATCTATTACAGCTTTATAAAAGCATCAGGTTTGCTATACACAGCATAATTTATTATAAATATCACATTTTAATCCTCTCATTTCAGTTGTATTTTCCTCTTTACAAACTGTTTGTCTTTACATCATTTTGTTAAATATGAAAAAAAAGTTTCATATTTAATAATTAAATGTTAATTTGACATTAATTATAAACCTGCGTACTGATATCGAAGTAATATACTTGATCGTATTCAATTATAAAATTATAAACCAAATTCAAAATATATCATGAATAAATCTTATGTCATCGGCGTAGATTATGGCAGTGATTCTGTTCGCTCGGTGTTAGTTGATGCTAGCAATGGGGATGAAATAGCTTCTTCAGTCTTTTATTATCCGCGATGGAAACAGGGGCATTTTTGTGACAGCACATTGAGTCAGTTTCGTCAACATCCTCTCGATTATATAGAAGGACTAGCCTATACAATAAAGGAATGTTTAAGTAAATCTGGAAATATTGATAGTTCTTCTGTAAAAGCGATATCAATCGATACGACTGGATCAACTCCAATTGCTGTCAATAAGGATGGTGTACCGCTAGCTTTGTTGGATGAGTTTACTGATAATCCAAATGCCATGTTTGTTTTGTGGAAAGATCATACTGCTGTTCGAGAAGCAAAAGAGATAAATGACCATGCGAAGGAAAGTGCTATTGATTATTTAAAGTATGTAGGTGGAATATATTCATCTGAGTGGTTTTGGGCAAAGCTCCTTCATGTATTAAGGGATGATAAAAAAGTAAGGGATGCCTTATACACTTGGGTAGAACATTGTGATTATATCCCTTTCTTGCTTACTGGAGGAGAAAAAGCTGATGAAATAAAACGGAGTGTTTGTTCGGCTGGACATAAATCATTATGGGCCGAAGAATTCGGAGGGCTTCCTCCCAACTCATTCTTCAATGCTATCGATCCTTTACTAGATGGAATTACTGAGCGATTGTTTACGGAAACCTATACGGCAGATCAGTCAGCCGGCTACCTTTCATCGGAGTGGGCTGCAAGATTGGGGCTTAGTACAGATGTTCAGGTTGGGATTGGTGCGTTTGATTGTCATATGGGTGCAGTGGGAGGTCAGATTGAACCTTATTATTTAAGTAAGGTTATGGGTACTTCTACCTGTGATATGCTTGTCGCTCCTCCTGAAGAGGTTCGTGACAAGTTGGTGAAAGGAATATGTGGACAGGTTGAAGGCTCGATAATACCGGGTATGATTGGTATGGAGGCTGGGCAGTCTGCTTTTGGTGATTCTTATGCATGGTTTAAACAGGTATTACTTTGGCCTACTCAAAATTTACTCAAGGAGGTGGTAGGCATATCTGATGTTGATCTAGACAGGATAAAAGCTTTATTAGCCGATAGGCTGCTTGAAAATTTGAGTTTGGAGGCTTCCAAAATTCCTGTGACTTTAATTTCGGAATTAGCGATTGATTGGTTCAATGGACGACGTACTCCTGATGCAGATCAAACATTAAAAGGAGCTATTCAAGGACTTGACCTAGGGTCTGATGCTCCTCGTATATTTCGAGCTATTGTAGAAGCTACGTGTTTCGGTGCTAAAAGTATTGTCGAGCGTTTTGAGGAACAGGGAATCCCTGTGAAGGGCTTGATTGGTCTGGGAGGAGTAGCAAAAAAATCTCCTTTTATTATGCAGATGATGGCGGATGTCATCAACATGCCCATTCGAATACATAAAAGCGAGCAGACTTGTGCTATTGGCGCGGCCATGTTCGCAGCTACGGTCGCAGGGATTTATACACGTGTAGAAGATGCAATGACTGCAATGGGCCAAGGTTTTGAGAAAACCTATTTTCCACAAGTAGAAATGGCAAATATTTATGCCGCCCGGTACAATCGTTACAAGAAATTGGGTGGGTTTATCGATACTAGATTATAACGTTTCTTATTCAACATTTTCTATTTAATTTTTAATATAACATGTACAGTTCAATTAAAGAAGAAGCTTATCACTGTAATATGCAACTACCAAAATTAGGTTTGGTGCTTTTTACCTTTGGAAATGTTTCTGTTTCGGATCGTGACAAAAGCGTATTCGCCATTAAACCTAGTGGCGTTCCTTATGAAGAATTATCACCAAATGATATGGTCATAGTGGATTTTGATGGTCGTATTGTTGAAGGAAACCTACGACCATCTTCTGATACGAAAACGCATGCGGTTCTTTATAAACATTGGGATGGAATCGGTGGTATTACCCATACACATTCGACCTATGCAACTGCTTGGGCACAAAGTCAACGTGATATTCCTATTTTTGGGACTACTCATGCGGATCATTTGACTACCGATATTCCTTGTGCTCCGCCAATGGAGGATGATAGAATAGCTGGAAATTATGAATATGAAACCGGTATTCAGATTTTAGACCATTTTAAGAACCATAATCTTGATTATAAAGAATTGGAAATGATGCTAGTAGGCAATCATGCTCCTTTTGCATGGGGGAAAACGGGACTAAAATCAGTGTACAATAGCGCAGTTCTAGAGCAAGTGGCAAAAATGGCTTTTCTCACAGAACAGATTAATCCTAGTGCTCCAAAACTTAAAGATGCATTAGTGAAAAAACACTATGAAAGAAAACATGGCCGTAATGCCTATTACGGACAGTAAAAAATAATATATAAAATCAATTGTAAATAGACTGAAAATATGAATATCAATTTAAAAGAGCTTGAGGTTTGGTTTGTTGTCGGTAGTCAAGATCTCTATGGCGAAGAGACACTTCGAAAAGTTGCAGTTCATGCTGAAGAAATTGCCCATTATTTATCTTCACATGAAGTAATCCCTGTACAAATTATTTATAAGCCAATCGTTAAGAATACGGATGAAATTTATGAAACTTTAGTTGCTGCGAATCAGGAAGAAAATTGTATTGGTATCATTACTTGGATGCATACTTTCTCGCCAGCAAAAATGTGGATCAGAGGATTAAAAGCTTTGCAAAAACCATTATTGCATTTGCATACACAATATAATAGAGACATTCCATGGAGCAGTATTGATATGGATTTTATGAATCTAAATCAAAGTGCTCATGGTGATCGTGAATTTGGACATATCGTGACCCGTTTAAATATCGGTAGAAAGGTTGTTACCGGGTATTGGCAGGACGAAGAGGTTTTGGAACGTATTAGTGTTTGGTCACGTGCTGCTGCTGGTTGGCACGATTGGCAGGGAGCTAAATATGCTCGATTTGGGGATAATATGCGGTATGTAGCTGTTACGGATGGAGATAAAGTAGAAGCTGAATCTCAATTTGGTTTTTCTGTAAACACCTATCCCATTGGTGACTTGGTAGAAGTCATCAATGCAAGTACTTCTGAAGAAATAGCGGCTTTATTGAACGTATATGAGGAAACTTATGATTTAGCCGATAATGTCAGAGTTGGAGCTGAATTCCATGATAATTTGATTGAAGCTGCCAAAATCGAGATTGGCTTACGTAAATTTTTGGAACGTGGAAATTTTAAAGGTTTTACGGATACTTTCGAAGATTTACATGGTATGGTACAGTTGCCTGGCCTATCGGTACAACGACTGATGGCAGAGGGTTATGGTTTTGCTGGTGAAGGAGATTGGAAAACTCCGGCTTTGGTTCGTGCTTGCAAGGTAATGGGAGCGGGGTTAACGGGAACAACAGCATTCATGGAAGATTATACCTATAATTTTGATCCCCAAAATGAAATGGTTTTAGGTTCTCATATGTTAGAAGTAGATCCAGCTTTAGCAGCTGATAAACCACGTATTGAGGTCCATCCATTAGGCATAGGTGGTAAAGCAGCTCCTGCACGGCTTGTTTTTAACGGTCTAAGCGGTTGTGCATTGAACGCTTCTTTGGTAGATATGGGCACACGCTTCCGTTTAATTGTTAATAAAGTGGAAGGTGTGGAAGTGAACGAACCTTTACCAAATCTTCCAGTAGCCCGTGTACTGTGGAAACCTCTTCCGGATATGAAAGTGGGTTGTAGTGCTTGGATTATTGCGGGAGGAGCGCACCATACAGCTTATAGTTTAAGTTTAACTCCTGAATATTTAGAAGATTTTGCTCGTATAGCAGGTGTTGAATTTGTGTGCATCGATGAAAAGACAACACTGAACAATCTTGAAAATCAATTAAAATGGAATGAATTGTATTATTTGTTGAAAAAATAATAAATTGAGCGTTCCTTTCAATAGCAATTTGAAGGGGACACTTTTCAACTAACCGATTTGGGAAATTATGGAAAAATTTGCAACGGTAGATTATCTTATTTTTATAATCTACTTTTTTGTCGTAGCTGGCTACGGCTACTGGATATATCGTAAAAAGACAAGTAACACAAGTAGTAGCAAAGATTATTTTTTAGCTGAGGGCTCTCTGACTTGGTGGGCTATTGGAGCTTCCCTCATTGCTTCCAACATCTCTGCAGAACAATTTATAGGCATGAGTGGAAATGGTTTTGAGGTGGGAATAGCTGTGGCCGCTTATGAACTTATTGCTGCGGTAGCCCTTATCATTGTCGCGGTCTGGTTTATTCCGGTGTATTTGAAGAATAAAATCTTTACAATGCCTCAGTTTTTGAATAATCGTTATAATGAGACAACGAGTTTAATTATGGCCATCTTTTGGTTGTTCCTTTATGTCTTTGTTAATCTGACATCCATATTATATCTCGGAGCTATCGCAATATCGAGTATGGCAGGTGGTGGAGATAGCTTTCATATGATCATGGTCGCATTAGCTGTATTTGCTGTTATCATTACACTGGGTGGTATGCGCGTCATTGGTTTTACAGATGTTATACAAGTGGTCGTGTTGATTATTGGTGGTGTGGCAACAACCTATGTTGCATTGACTATGGTCAGTGAACATTTTGGGCTTGGTCAGGATGTTTTAGCAGGGTTTAATAAACTTATGGAAGATTCACCCAATCACTTTAACTTAATCGTGGATAAACCAGGTCCCGGAGCCTCACAAGAAGATGTCAATAAGTATCTGATGTTACCCGGGATAGGAATGTATCTTGCGGGTATCTGGATCGTTAATCTAAATTATTGGGGCTGTAATCAATACATTACGCAACGTGCTTTGGGTGCGGATTTGAAAACTGCTCGTACGGGTATTCTTTTCGCAGGATTTCTTAAATTATTGATGCCGATTATCGTCATGCTTCCTGGAATAGCTGCTTATGTACTTTATAAAAATGGTGCATTGCAACAAGAGATGGCTCCTGGAGGAGTTTTTCATGCCGATAATGCTTATTCTGCTATTTTAGGGCATTTACCTAATGGGATGAAGGGCTTAGCCTTAGCGGCACTTACTGCTGCTATTGTTGCTGGTCTTGCAGGAAAAGCCAATAGTATAGCGACTATATTTACCTTGGATATTTTTAAAAAATATATCGATAAAGAGGCCAGTGAATCCAAAATGGTTTGGATTGGAAAGATTACTATTGTTGTTTCTATATTGATTGCAGTACTATTTACTTGGAGTGACACGTTAGGTATTGGTGGAGCGGGGGGATTTACATTTATTCAAAAATATACAGGATTTATCAGTCCAGGGGTATTCTCCATGTTTTTATTAGGTATGTTTTGGAAGCGTACTACAGGCTCTGCAGCAATTACGGGTCTAATTACGGGATTTGTTCTGTCCATCTTTTTTAATGAGTTTGCAACAAAAGTTTTTGGAAATGAAACCTGGATCTATACTGCATATCTCAATAAAAATGGTGTATATGAGATCCCTTTCCAAATTTGTATGGGATTGGCTTTTGCCTTTACTATGATTGCGATGATATCAGTCAGTTTGTTGGGACCTAAAATTAATCCAAAGGCCTTTGTACTCGATAAGACCATGTTTAAATTAGAACCTTCAGTTATAGCCATGATTGTATTGACTTTGCTTTTGGTAACAGTAGTATATGTACGATTTTGGTAGTTTTAAAACTAAACAGTTAATTTTAAATTAAATAAATATGTATAAGAAAGTTTATGGAATCCTCTTTGTCATGTCGGCACTCACGATGTCATGCCAATCTGGAAATAACAAGGAGGCTTCGAAAAGCACAGACACGACGCAATTGAATTCGTTTGATGGGACGATCGATGCAAAATCAGTTAAATTATATACCCTTCAAAATGGGAAATTGACGGTTACGTTAACCAATTATGGTGCTCGATTGGTGAGTATTGTTGTTCCAGATAAGGACGGACATCCTACAGATGTCATTTTGGGTTATGATTCGGCTGAGGAATATAAAAAGAATGCGAATAATTTTTATGGAGCAGTAGTGGGTAGATATGGTAATCGAATTGGAAAAGCCTCGTTTAATTTGGATGGTAAGACCTTTCTGTTAGAAAAAAATGATGGTGAAAACTCATTGCACGGTGGTACAAATGGAGTCTATAATAAGGTGTGGGATGTAGTTCGTAATACAGCAACATCCATTACTTTAGCTTATAGTTCACCAGATAAAGAAGCGGGTTATCCTGGGAATGTGAACATGGAAGTTACTTATTCTATAAAAGATGATGGGGGGCTAAATATAGACTATGAAGCGACAACTGATAAAGAAACCATTTTAAATTTAACCAACCATGCTTACTTTAATTTAAATGGTGCGGGTGACGCAACGATCTTGGATCACCAGCTTCAAATCAATGCTAACGCAATTACGGAAGTTGATGGCACACTTATTCCTACTGGAAAAAGCTTACCTGTAGCGGGTACTGCTTTTGATTTTACCAAACCACAATTGATAGGTGCAAAAATAGATGATAAAAACAATCAATTGGAAATAGGTAAGGGTTACGATCATAATTTTGAATTGAACAAATCTGCAGAATTTGAAAAAGTAGCTTCTTTGTATGCTCCAAAAACAGGTATTGCAATGGAAATCTATACAACTGAACCAGGATTACAATTCTATAGTGGCAATTTCATGACGGATCAAGATCCTAAAGGTAAAAATGGTCATACTTATGGTTTTAGGGCAGCTTTATGTTTAGAAACACAACATTTTCCAGATGCGCCTAATCATGCCAACTTTGCATCTACTGTGCTAAGTCCTGGACAAACGTATTCTTCAAAGACTGAATATCGTTTCTTAACAAGATAGGGCTGACTTGGCTATCTAGCAATCTGTCATTTTGAAAAATTGACAGATTGCTAGATTCTAAGCTTGTACTATCCCAGCAGATTGTTTGTGAATTTGAATTTTATTCCCAATTGAAAATTATGGATGGTTTTGAAAATTTCTTTTAAAGTTGCTTTTTCAATTTTAGTAAGACTATCGATTCGTATATAATTATCGGGATTAGATTTTGTTGTTATGATCTCATTCGCTTGATTTTTTAATCGCAGCGCCATTAAGTAATAATAAGATTGGTGCAATTCTTCGTATTGTGACTGGTTGAAGACTTCAAGTTCGACCAATCTCTTAAGTCTTTCGCCGGTGTTTTCTTCGTAAATTCTGTTTTTTAGTGCGTATACTCGGACTAGATCGACAATTGGAGTCATCGCTTTTTTTATGTTTAGAAATTCGGAAGCGCCAATGGTTTGTGTTTTAATCGCATTAAAAAATGTTAGTGGTGGTTCATATTGCAAAGCATTTTTCGCGATAAATGAAAAAAAGCGGTCATTTGGCTTTTGTAACTCCTCATTTAAAAATGACTTAAGTTGGTCTATAATTCCTTGGTCGCCATAAAGTCTTCTACAATCAAAAAATGTTGAAAATTTAATTGCATTTTCAGGTATGGTGTCTTCAATCCAACTTTTGTAATTGTTTTTCCAATGCGATAAAGAATGTGTCCACTCGGGATTACTAGCCATATATCCACCAGTGCAATAGACAAATCCAATTTTATTTAAGTCGTCGGAAACACGGCTCGCAAATTTAAGGAAATAGCTTCTAACCAGTTCACGGTGTTCATTGGCTTTATCTTCATAGATAATGGCGTTATCTTGGTCCGTTTTTAGTGTTTGTTCCTTTCTTCCCTCACTTCCAGTTACCATAAAGACGAACTTAGCGGGTGGCTTGCCCATTTCTTGGATAACTTTCTCGATCACCTTTATGGCAATGGTATCGGCTATTGTCGTTATGACTTGGTTTGTAATGGCAGCGTTTACTCCTCGACCTAACAATTGATTGATAATTTTAGGCACCTTATCCCATTTTTCCTGCAATTCAGTTAATGACTCTGCTAATTTTACAGATTGTATAAAAACTAAAGGAGATTGTCCTTGTTCACTCAACAGGCGGTTACGACTCAAAAAGCCAACATATTTCCCTTCTTTTTCAACTAAAAGATATTTTGTTTTTGTTCGAAACATCATCAATACTGCCTCATAGAGAAAAGCTTGGTTAGAGATACTGACGATGGGATTGTCCATGACAGAACCTATGGCCTGTGTAACGTTTATTTGTTTTCCAATAACATTATCACGAAGTGTCATATCTGTTGCGTAGCCAACAATATGATCTTTTTCTGTAATGAAAATGCAGCTCACCTTATTTTGGGACATCGTTTTTGCTACTTCATAAATAGGAGTATTGTAGGCTATAGAAACAATATCTTTATAAATGATATTGTCGATCTTACGTGAATAAAGCTGATCTGCGGCATAATAGCTTTCTTCAAATGACGCAGGTGATTTCACAAAATGAGAAAATTCTTCTTCAAGCATTTTACGTCCGAATGCATTGGTGAAGAAATGGAAGAACTCCTCATTGACATTGCAAAGTTCAATAAAATCTTTACGAGGTAACCGATATATGATGGTCCCTTTTTTGACCATGACGGATTTTAATGCTTTTTTACGATTTAAAAGCACTGAAATACCTCCAAAACAGTATGGGCTTTCATGTATTTCGATCGAACGTTTGTCCTCTACCGTATCGAGAAAAAATGTTTCATATTGCCCTTTATAAATAAGGTCAACTCCGTCAATATCAGTAATACCTTGTCTATAGATAAGTGCTTCTTTTGAGAATGTGAACCTCGTCATTAGGTCAACTAGACTTTTTTGTACAGATTCTGGTAGAACATGAAAAGGTGCCGTAGTTTTTAATAGCGCTAAAATAATATCTGGATTATTCATAGAAACGGAATTAAGGTTGAAGTAAATTTACAAATCGTACTTGTTGATTTTCAATATCTTCTGTGGAAAGTTGATTTCTGTTAACCATTTCAAAATAACACTTTGCAGTTATTTCTGCATCCTTTTCAGCATTATGTAGATCTTTAGGTATTTCTGTAAATAGGGTTTCATGAAGGTGGGATAGATTCATATGGACCATATTGGGATTTCTTACATACATTTTACTATGCCATAGTGTACAAAAATAGATGAGCTGTTCAAAAGGTATATTTAATTTTGATCTAACAAATTCAGCTGCGATAACTTGCAAGTCGAATGCTAAAAAATGACCAACGATCAACGGCTGATATTTTTTTAAATCATGCGCTAATTTCCGTAGAACATTTTTTTTGTTCTCCCCATGTTCTCTTAAAAATTGTGGTGTTAGTCCATGAATTTGTTCGGATTCTCGACTTATAAAAATAAAGGGTTCGTAAATGTACTTGTTTGTCCGTTTGACTTCATTGAAATCTGCATCAAAAATAATCCATGCTACTTGAAGTGCATGTGGCCAATTTTGTATATCACTATACTTTTTGTCCCATTTTTTTGGAAGTCCTGATGTTTCTGTGTCAAGGAATAATATATAATTTTTCAAAGAATTGCTCGTATTTTCGTTACTAAAATTAGTGATTATTGAATAAATTATCATCATCTAATCAGCAAATATGTTGATATCTGGCGCTTTATTGATTGTTTTTGTGTTAAATGTGAATAAGGTTGGTTTGCAAATGAGTATCTAATCAATTGGATACAGCTCATAATTGATAAGCTATAATGTGGGAATGACGGGTTTTATCCTATGGTATACGATAAAGCATTTATCTTCACCAGGTGTTTGCAATACGGCATTATGTCCGGTTCCGTAAATACCTAGTTCTGGATTTTTAGTTAAAATTAGGTTATTATCAGGTATCTGAATGGAGCCGGTTGGTGAGGTTGACGCTCCATATCGTACACGATAGTCTTCGCTTTTGGTGTCATCTTCAGACCAAAGAGAGTAATAGATGTTTTTTCTATAGAAAACATAGATTCCTTCGCGAAAGGTGCTATCTGGAGTAATTACTTTTATGCTTTCTTTGTTGATGCCCAGCATATCATCATTTAACTCTGCAACAGCAGTGTATCCATTCCCCCAGTAGAGGTGGTGTTTTCCAGTCTTCGGGTCTCTAGAAACATCAGGATCTATCTCTTGTCCATGTGTCATGTTGAATGGTTGCTCCTCTTTAATATCGTTTCCTAAAAAGTTGGCAAATATATAGGCGACGTGATCTTTTTCTGCAGGGGTGTTGTCTTGAGCAGGTGCGCATAAATAACATAAGAATAAGGTTATGGACAAAATTTGTTTTCTCATTTTTTTAGTAAATATTAGTTAGATAAATAACTTGTTATTCCTTTTGTTCGTAAATATGAATGTGTTATTGGGTGAAATCACTTGGTTTAAATTGATTTCTTTTTTAAAGATAGATACTATTTTTCAAATAAATGTAAAAGAAACATTTATTTGAAACTTTCTGTGCTAATGCAACTTAAACAAAAGAGTTATAGAAATGGATCCAGGCTAAATACAAGCTGAAAACAGATTAGAAAAAATTAAATTCGTGAAATGTCTCCATTTTACACCTTGAATAAGCCCCAATTGCACACTTGATATATCCAATTTGATTAGCTTTGGCTTAACCAATTTTAGATCTGACCAACTTTGATAATGTTATTATTTAGAGAAAGTAAGCGGAAATAAAAGAACAATTTCTAAAATATTGAAAGCAGATTTCCACTTATAACTGCATCGATCTGTATTTGGATGCTAAGCTGTTATGTATAACAGTGCATAACAGTGCATAACAGTTTAGATGTGGAAATCATTTAATTTAGTTCATGTAAAATACCTAAAAAGATAAGTATGAATGCTATTTTCGGAGTAATATTCCATTTCATCGGCGGTTTTGCGTCAGGAAGTTTTTATGTTCCTTATAAGAAAGTGAAAGGATGGTCTTGGGAGTCCATGTGGATCTTAGGCGGTCTTTTTTCTTGGATTATTGTCCCACCAATTGCTGCATGGTTAACTATTCCTAATTTTTCAGAGATTATCATGCATGCTCATGCTGGTACTTTATCCTATACTTTTTTATTCGGGATGTTATGGGGTATAGGTGGGCTTACTTATGGTCTTGGGGTACGTTATCTTGGTGTTTCGTTGGGTAGCAGTATTATTTTAGGTTTAAGTATGGTATTTGGGTCATTGATGCCCAGTATTTATTATTTTTTTAATAAAACGACAGGAAAGCACGGAATAGATTACTTCTTTACTACTCAATCTGGCATTTGCATATTAATAGGTTTGTTGATATGTGTCTTAGGGGTGTGTCTTTGTGGCAAGGCAGGTGTGTCAAAAGAAAAAAGTTTATCAACACTGTCTGGTGATGCAAAGTCTGATTATAACTTCACGCTTGGCATTGTAGTGGCACTGGTTTCCGGAGTACTTAGTGCTTGTTTCAATTTTGGCATTGAGGCAGGAAAACCGCTTGCTGATGTGGCAAATTCCGTGTGGAAGAGTAGTAATCCTAACGATGGAGAGTTTCTATATCAGAATAACGTTACTTACATCATTATCCTGTGGGGGGGCTTTACTACAAACTTTATTTGGTGTATCTATCTTTTATTTAAAAATAAAACCTTTTCAGATTATACTAAATCCGATGCTCCCAAAGCTAAGAATTTACTTTTATGTGCCCTGGCTGGTACGACTTGGTATTTACAATTCTTTTTTTACGGAATGGGAGAGAGTCGTTTAGGTAACGGTGCCAGTTCGTGGATTCTTCATATGGCGTTTATCATCTTGATTTCAAATGCTTGGGGAGTTGTATTAAAAGAATGGAAAGGGGTGAACCAAACTGCTTATCGTTCCATAATAGGTGGAATAGTGCTCATCATAATTTCTATTTGCGTCGTAGGATTTGCAAGAACTTTAGAAAATTAATTTAATATATATGGCAGTGAAAACGTATAAACATGTAAATTACTTGTGGGACGATCAAAAAGCGAAATCATTGGAAGGTGATGAGGTTGCGCTATTATTATATCGTTCAAATATTTTAGGTGCAGATCTAAGAATTACCAATTATGGTGGTGGTAATACCTCTTGTAAGGTTTGGGAGAAAGATCCTCTTACGAATGAAGATGTTGAAGTAATGTGGATAAAGGGGTCTGGAGGGGATATTGGTACATTGAAAAAATCAGGACTTGCAGCATTATACCTGCAACGTTTGCGCAATCTTGAAAATGTCTATAGGGGGATTGCATATGAAGATGAAATGGTGGAACTATTCAACCACTGTATTTTTGATTTGAGTTCCAAAGCACCTTCAATAGATACGCCCTTGCATGGTTTTTTGCCATTCAAACATATCGATCATTTACATCCAGATGCTGCTATCGCAATAGCAGCTGCAAAAGATGGAAAGAAAATAACGGAAGAACTTTTCAATGGTTCTATCGGTTGGGTTGATTGGCAGCGTCCTGGATTTGATTTGGGCTTACAGCTGCAGTCCTGTCTAAAAGCAAATCCAGACATCCGAGGTATCATGTTGGGATCGCATGGTTTATTTACTTGGGGAGACTCTGCTTACGATTGTTATCTAAATTCATTAGATGTTATTGAAACATGTGCAACATATTTAGAACAAAATTATGGTAAAAAAAGTCCTGTATTTGGAGGGCAGAAGAATGAAAGCCTAAATAAAGAGGAAAGAAATGCTCAAGCTGCAAAATTAGCTCCTATATTAAGGGGTTTTTGTTCAAGTGAGCGTCATATGATTGGACATTTTACAGATGATGACCGTGTATTGGAGTTCATCAATTCAAATGATCTAGAACGATTAGCTCCTTTAGGTACGAGTTGTCCGGATCATTTTTTACGCACTAAAATTCAGCCTTTGGTACTCACCTTATCCAAGTCTGAAAACTTAGATAATGTGGAAGAACTGAAAAAGAAGTTGGAACCATTGTTTGAAGGCTATCGAGAGATGTACGCGCAATACTATGCAAATTGTAAACATGAAAATAGTCCGAGCATTCGTGATAAAAATCCCGTAATTGTCTTATATCCAGGCGTAGGATTATTCTCATTTGCAAAAGATAAACAAACCGCTCGTGTGGCAGCTGAATTTTACACTAATGCAATCAATGTGATGAAAGGTGCTGAAGCTATTAGCGAATATACGGCCTTGCCACGTCAAGAAGCTTTTGATATTGAGTATTGGTTGTTGGAAGAAGCTAAGTTGCAGCGTATGCCAAGCCCCAAAGCACTTTCAGGTAAAATAGCGTTGGTGACAGGGAGTGGGGGAGGTATTGGTAAGGCTATTGCAAAGAAGATGGCCCAAGAAGGTGCTGTCGTGGTGTTGAATGATATCAATGCTGAGCGACTTGCTGCCTGTGAGAAAGATTTTGTAGCAGAATTTGGGAGAGATGCGGTTATCACCACAATTCTTGATGTAACCAATGAAGCGCAGATTAAACATGCACTCAATGATGCTGTATTGGCATTTGGTGGAATTGATATTATTGTTAATAATGCTGGATTATCAATTTCTAAAACGATTGAAGACCATACGCAAGAGGATTGGGATTTGCTCTATAATGTCTTGGTAAAAGGTCAGTTTTTGGTTATTCAAGCTGTAGCTCCAATTTTAAAGGGGCAAAACATAGGTGGTGATATTCTTAATATTGTGAGTAAAAATGCGCTCGTTAGTGGCCCCAACAATGCGGGATATGGTAGTGCAAAAGCTGCTCAATTACATCTAAGTCGTCTGTGTGCTGCAGAACTAGGGCCAGCAAAAATACGAGTGAATGTTATCAATCCCGATGCTGTAATTTCCGATAGTAATATTTGGGCTGGCGGATGGGCCGCGGGTCGCGCAAAAGCATATGGAGTAACCATCGAGGAGTTACCGGCTTTTTATGCGAAACGTACTTTACTGAACGAGATTATCCTTCCAGAAGATATTGCTAATGCATGTTTCACTTATGTTGGTGGCTTGTTGAATAAATCTACAGGCAATGTTTTGAATGTCGATGGAGGCGTTGCAATGGCATTTGTTCGCTAATTTTTATATCTTAGATGTCGAGTGATGATGTGAAAATTCACTCGATATCTATCTACGTTATCAACCATTAACCATTTTAATTATGATTTTAGACAAGCAGCTAATAGATGCGCATAATAGTCAATTAAGAGATAAACACAAGAGAGATTTTGCATATATCTCACAGGATATTGCAGCTGTTGAACAGGTTTTAGAGAAGCTTCAGAAATTTCAAATAGCAATACCAAGCTGGGCATTGGGCACTGGAGGAACACGTTTTGGACGTTTTTCTGGTCCGGGAGAGCCCGGTACTTTAGAGCAAAAGTTGGAGGATGTTGGATTATTGCATGCGCTCAATAAATCTAGTGGTGCTATTTCCTTGCATATTCCTTGGGATATCCCAAAAGATGCAGATAAGATCAAAGCATTAGCAAGTTCTTTAGCGATTACTTTTGACGCCGTTAACTCCAATACTTTTCAAGATCAAGCTAACCAAGAACATAGTTATAAACATGGGTCGTTACACCATGTTGACCCATTGGTACGCAGGCAGGCCATTGATCATAACATTGAAGTGATTAATTATGGTAAGTCATTAGGGTCCAAATCTCTGACCGTCTGGTTAGCTGATGGTTCATCTTTTCCTGGACAACTGAATTTTCGTGAAGCATTTCAAAATACTTTATCCAGTTTGCAAGAAATTTATAAACATTTGCCAGAAGATTGGAAATTGTTTGTGGAGTATAAAGCTTTTGAGCCTTATTTTTATTCGATGACTATCGGAGATTGGGGGCAATCGCTGCTCTTAGCGAATAAGCTGGGACCTAAGGCGTTTACTTTAGTTGATTTGGGTCATCATCTACCCAATGCTAATATCGAACAGATAGTCTCTCTGTTGTTGATGGAGGGTAAGCTAGGTGGTTTTCATTTCAACGATAGTAAATATGCCGATGATGATTTAACAGCTGGAAGTATAAAACCCTATCAACTCTTCCTTATTTTTAATGAGCTCGTTGATGGCATGGATTTGAATGGAATGGACCATGCAACAGGTTTGGGGTGGATGATTGATGCTTCGCATAATCTCAAAGACCCCCTAGTGGATTTATTGCAATCTGTAGAAGCTATAAAAATTGCCTATGCACAAGCATTATTGGTCGATCGTGCTGCACTTAAAGAAGCTCAGCAATTGAATGATATTGTGAAGGCACAAGAAATTCTTCAAGATGCTTTCCGTACTGATGTACGACCATTAGTTGCCGAATCGCGATTACGGAGTGGTGCAGCCTTGAATCCTGTATTGCTATTTAATGAGGAGAAATTACGGGAAAAATTAATAAAAGAGCGAGGTTTAAATACTATTGCAACGGGATTATAAAAGTTAAAGAATGAATAACGATAAAATTCCAGTAGTTGCTATTTTCGACGTAGGTAAAACTAATAAAAAGCTTTTTCTTTTTGATGCAAACTACCAAATTGTATTCGAGCGTTCTGCAAGATTTTTAGAAACTGTGGATGAAGATGGAGATCCGTGTGAGAACCTTGAAAGTTTGAGATTGTCAGTTTTCGACTCGCTTCATGAAGTGTTTCGGAAGAATGAATTTGAGGTTAAAGCGATTAATTTCACCTCCTATGGAGCTAGCTTTGTATATATCGACGATGATGGTAGACCTTTGACTCCTTTGTATAATTACTTGAAAGAATTCCCAGTTGCCCTTCAGCAAGATTTGTATAATAAGTATGGTGGAGAAGAGGCCTTTTCTTTGGCAAGCTCTTCGCCTGCATTGGGCAGCTTAAATTCGGGCTTACAGATTTTGCGATTAAAAAGGGAACAGCCAAAAATTTTTGAACGCGTTAGGTTTGCTTTACATCTGCCACAATATTTAAGTTTTTTAGTTTCAGGAAAGGTGTATTCTGATATGACGAGTATAGGTTGCCATACTGCTTTGTGGGACTTTAATAAAGATGAATATCATCAATGGGTACAGGAGGAAGGAATACAGGGGATATTAGCGCCAATTGTAAAGGGGGATGAGGTTTTTGATGGCGCATTTCCAGGTAGCCCTTATCGGGTAGGTGCTGGACTTCATGATAGTTCTTCTGCTTTAATTCCTTATTTGCTTAATTTTAATGAACCTTTTGTTCTTATATCTACAGGAACCTGGTGTATTTCTTTCAATCCATTTAACCATAGTGATTTAACTGTAGATGAATTACGGAAAGATTGTTTGTTTTATCAGTCTTATGCTGGTAAGCCAGTTAAAGCTTCCAGATTATTTGCCGGATATGAGCATGAGGTACAGTCTAAACGGATAGCTGATTTTTTTCATGTTACTACAGCCAAGTTTCGTAATATTCAACTCAATCCTAGAATAGTAGCTAAATTAGCTAAGGAAAGTATAGCAGGGGATTTGAAAATTTTTTCAAAGGTGGATTTGGGTCGCTATCATGATTATGAAGAGGCTTACCATAGTTTAATGCTACACTTGATCAAGGCTCAAGTTGAGTCGACAAGGCTTGTTTTGGACGCTAAAAAGGTATCTAGAATTTTTGTAGATGGAGGGTTTAGTAAAAACCATATTTACATGAATCTCTTGGCAAAAGAATTTCCTGAGGTAGAGATTTTTGGTGCCTCCATGGCACAAGCGACAGCATTAGGTGCTGCACTTGTTATCCATGAACATTGGAACGAAAAACCTATTCCAAATGATATTATTGAATTGAGATATTTTAGAGGAAATTGATGTGTAGAAGAATAAGCTTTCCTTAGGATTGATTATAATGTTGCACTCGTATGGACATGGTATCGGAAAGAAAGTGTTGAATAAAGGCTTTCAAACGGGGAGAATGAAAGCCTTTTAAAAAACCAATTAATCTTAAATTATGATGAAAAATAACACACTGTTCGATTCGATATTTATTATAAATACCTAGTCAAACTGTTTGTTATCAATTTATTGATGCAAGTTAAGTGTAATTTAATTGGTACTCATCCTGTGCCGTTATGGTCGTAATTAATGGTGTACTTGCCAAGCAAAAGCAAGAAAAAAGAACTGTTTTATATCCCAATACCTTTAGATCTAGGATAAGTTTTTCTAAAATTTTAAGATATGATGTTTCAAACATATCCTAATTAATTGTTATTTTTAATGTTCAATCTTAATTATAAAATGACCGATTCAAGCGCTCAGTTTTTACAAAAACTAGAAATTAGTGATTTCTCTGCAACTCCTAAATATTTGCAACTAGCCAATACCATCATTGATGCAGTAAAGAATGAGGTGCTTAAAAAAAATGAAATGCTACCCTCAATAAATGAGTGCAGTGCTTATCTTGAAATATCTAGAGATACGGTTGAAAAGGCCTATCGGTATTTAAAGAAGTACGAAGTTATCGCATCTATTCCTGGAAAGGGGTATTATGTCAATAAAAGTGACCTACAATCAAAATGCAAAATAGCTTTGTTTTTAAATAAGTTAAGTGTTCATAAAAAAATAGTTTATGATTCATTTGCCAAAGAGCTTGGTGACTTTGCTAATTTAGATCTGTTTGTTTATAATTCGGATCTTTCTTACCTAAAAAATTTACTTTCCAACCTGACTAAGACCTACGATTATTATGTGCTTTTCCCACATTTTAAAGAGGGCCGAGATAAAGCTCCAGAGATTATCCGTAGGATTCCAACTGATAAACTTATGTTATTAGGGAAATTTATAGATGATGTCCCAGGAGATTTTCCAGCGGTCTATGAAAACTATGAACAGGATATTTATTTGGCATTAGAGCAAGCTAATGAGGCATTAAGTAAATATAAGATGTTGAAATTGGTATTTCCAGATCATAGTGATTTTCCAAAAGCGATTATAAAGGGTTTTTATAAGTTTTGTCAGCAATATGCTTTTGATCATGAACTGGTATCTGAATTAAATAAGGAAAAGGTGGCGGTAGGGACCTGCTATATTAATATTATCGAAGATGATTTGGTTAAATTACTGAATAAGATTCTGCAGAAAAAATTGGTAATAGGCAAAGATGTTGGTATCATTTCTTATAATGAGACTCCACTAAAGAAATTTATTTTGAATGGAATCACTACGATATCGACTGATTTTGAAATGATGGGGCGTATGGCTGCAGATTTGATCAAAAACAAATCAAAAGATCGAGTTGAAGTTCCGTTCCATATCAAAATTAGGGCCTCGATATAAGTGAAATTTTACAACAAAAAAAAGCCATGAAATTTTTCATGGCTTTTTTTTGTCATCAAGAAATTATTTTTTCAATGTAGTAGGGTATTGCTTAAATACTCCTTTTACTACTTTTGCAATATTTGTCGTTGCTTTTTCAGGACTATTGACTTCACCTGAGCCTCGTGCTTGCCAAACCACTTTATTTGTTCTACGGTCTATAGCTTCCACAATTAGGTGGCTATAACGATAACGTTCTTTAGCGACAGGGTATGTAGCATATCCATAATAAGGTGAAAACCATGGTCTATACCAGCTCCAAGGTCCGCCATACGCGTACGAGGTCCCATACACTAAACGACTCTTGTTATTCACAATAGTAATATAACGAAATAACAAGTCTGGATTATCTTTACTATAAGTAAGTCCCTTTGCTTGAAGTTCGTTATTACTAGCGTCTAATATATTTGTTCTTGCGATATCGTTATCAAAATATGATTTAGAAAGGGAGTCTACAGGCGGTAACCATCCATATGTATGGTACTGCGAAAAATCTACCTTTTCGTCACGCATCGTATTATATTGATAAGATGCACAGGAAGCAAGAATTAGACTTGCAAATAAGAAATAAATTATTTTTTTCATGACCAATAGGATTTATGTTATTTTCTTAGGGTTAGACAAATAGAACTGATAAAAGTTTAATAATATGTATAAAAAATTATTGATATAAGGCAACTAAAGGCATGGAACGACCCGGACCAAAGGCTTTTGGGCTTACACGTAATATAGGTGGAGCTTGGAATCTTTTAAACTCCGAATTATTGACAAGTTTAATTACTTTATTGACCGTTGTTTCATCTATTCCTGATGCAATAATTTCTTCTTTTGATTTTTGAAGCTCGATGTATTGAAATAATATGGCATCTAAAATATCATAAGGAGGCAATGAATCTGAGTCTTTTTGGTCAGGTCTCAATTCGGCAGATGGTGCCTTTTCAATTGTATTTATTGGAATTATTTCACGATTACGGTTAATATAGCGCGCAAGGTCGTATGCTTTGGATTTATAAACATCTCCAATGACCGATATAGAGCCTGCCATATCGCCGTATAAGGTGCCATATCCAACCGCAGCTTCACTTTTATTGGAGGTATTTAAAAGAATATGACCAAATTTATTGGATATAGCCATTAATAATGTTCCTCTGGTACGGGCCTGGATATTTTCTTCTGTTGTATCTGCTTGATAGCCTTCAAATAGCGGAGCTAATGTTGCTTCAAAAGCTTGTGTTATATCTTTTATGGGAAGGATGTGATGCTTACATTGTGTGTTTTTTACCAGATCTAGAGCATCTTGAATGGAATGGTCTGAAGAGTAGATGGATGGGAGTAGTATTGCAAGTACATTTTCAGGTCCAAGTGCTTCACATGCGAGTGCGGCTACTAGTGCGGAATCCAAACCGCCAGATAGACCTAAAATAGCCTTTTTGAAACCAGATTTATTAAAATAATCACGTAGACCCAATAATAATGCATCGTAAATGAGTGCTATTTCTGGTTGATGCTTTTCTTCGTATGGCGTGTTTGTCAGAATTGTATTGTTTGTGAATGTCACAAGCTGCATATCTTCTTCGAACTTTTTCAGTTCACAGCAAATATTTCCGTTTTCATCAAAGGCTAGCGATCTACCATCAAAAATTAGATCCATATGTGCTCCAACTTGGTTAACGTAGATTAACGGACATTTGGCTTTTACAACTTGAGCTTTTAAAACTGAAGTACGGCGCTGGTGATGAATATAAGAAAATGGTGAAGCTGCGATATTGATAAGCAGATCTGGATTTTCTTTATTTAGTTCCTGCATTGGATCGCCGACGTAAGAATTATTTCCTAAATCATCATCCCATAAGTCTTCACAAATTGTAAGGGCTATTTTGGTGTTTTTATAAGTGAAACAAGTAAACTTACGGTTAGGTTCAAAATATCGATATTCGTCGAATACATCGTAAGTTGGGAGCAGTCCTTTTTTACTGATATGTGTTGTTTTTCCATTTTCTAGGCAAACTGCAGCATTATAAAGGGCTTTCCCTTCTGGGTCAGTATTTGGAATGGGGGCACCTATAACGCATAAAATATCTTGACATACCAAAGCAATAGCAGACAGGGACTCTTGGCAGTGTTGTAAGAATGTTGTATTTAGTAATAAATCTTTCGCTGGATAGCCTCCAATTGCTAATTCAGAAAAAACAATAATATCAGCTTGTTGAGCTTTTGCATTTTCGATTGCTGCAATGATTTTTGTGGTGTTAGCACTGAAATTACCGATATGATAGTTTAACTGGGCTAGCGCTATTTTCATGTTACGATGTTGTTTAAAATAAGATTCTGATAAGAAGACCAAGATAAGAAGTTTTTTAGACTACTTTTTGTTTCGGAATATATTTTTTTCTTAACAGGTACTCAAAAAAGGTTCTTTTCATCGTAAAGATCTATTAAACATATAATGAAGAAAGATTGTAGTTGACCTTCCCTATGCTTCCTCTTGCAAGATGAGGTTAAGTGTTTCTTTTGAATGCTAATTGCTTGTAAAATAAAACAGGCTTATTATAAAATAATAAGCCTGTTTTTGTTATTAGTAATTGATAGAGATAACTTCAATTTCAGAATATAAAGGAGAGTTTTTAGGAACTTTCTCATTTGCAGTTTCATCATATCCGTAAGGGGATGGAGCAACAACTTTTATTTTGCTTCCTTTCTTTAATCCTTTTAGTGTTAATCCACCTATATTTATTTCTTGACCTTGGAAAGATAACTTTTTTGGAAAAAAAGCTAATTGCCAGAAAGGGATAACGTTACCTGTTGAAAACCTCGCAGGAGTACCCTCTTTAGATTCATCAACAAGTGCTCCAATGTTTTCACCATTTAATAACGTTACCTTATAATTTACCGTAGTAATTGGGAAGATGAGTCTGCCATCAGAGTAGAATTGGTAAGTATAAGAATCAGCTTCACCTTCTGCAATTAAATCATACCAGATTCCTGTTGCAGAGTCTATTTTTGGATTAGCAAAACTTTTAATCGCAAAAGATTTCAATTGGGGAGCCTGTTCTGCTTTAATTCTTTCAATTCGAGCATTATTGATTGAATCTTTAATTCTTTGTTCTTCAGCTACTTTTGCATAGTCGTCAGATTTACTACAAGATGCGAAAGCAATAATAACTGCCAACATTCCAAATAGTATTTTTGTAAAATTTTTCATAAAATTTAATAAATAAAGTTTTTTTATAAAACGTGTGAGATTACTGAATTGCTACAAAATGTAAAAGTAATGAAAATTAGATATATCATTTTGTATCTATTATGTGCAAATTTAATCATCCTACATTTTCTTTTGTGGGTTGATTTTCAATATGCTACATGTGTTTGATTCTGTAGCATTCGTATTTTAAAATAAAATATCCTGTAAATTAGCAATTCTTGATAAATTATAATTATAAAACTTATGTTATTGTTTGATACAAAAAAAGCCATTTTTCATAAATGAAAAATGGCTTAAATTTCTTAAAATAATTGAGTTAGTTTGTTGTAGCTGTTCCAAGTGCTGTAACTTCAATTGTATATACAACAGGAGTGTTTTTAGGAACTGTTACCTTTTCGCTACCTTTCGTGTACTCTTCTTGATCGAAAGTATAGTATGAAGGTGAAATGAAGCTAATTTTATCACCCTTTTGTAAACCTTTAGCTAATAATCCTTCGAATCTCACATCATTACCTTGAATATTAACAACTGTAGGTATAAATGCTTGAATCCATGCTTGTTTATAAATGGTAATTGCTTGGTTGATGTTGCTGTAATTTTTCGGAATTCCGTCTGAACTTTTGTCAAATACTTTACCGTCCATCAACTCACCTTTGAAATTTACACTTGCTGACCAAGAATTTATTTGTGGTCCATAGTAACCTATGGTACCTGTATATGCGAATGGCGTGTCGTTTCCTGTAGCTAACTCTTTAACAAACCAAATGCCTGTAGAGTCGGAATACTCTGCTTTATCACCCCATTTGTTAATTGCAAAGTCTCTTAAAATTGGAGCTTGTATCTTTTTTAAAGAGTCGATACGTGCTTTTTCTATTCTGTTTCTTTCAATTTGATCTTTTTCAGCTTGCTCATAATCGAAGTTATCTTTATTACAAGATGCGAAAACTAAGCCTATGCATAAAAATGCAAGTAAAATTTTTGTAAAATTTTTCATAAAATTATGTACGTATTAATTTGATTATATAAACTTAAACGTTCCATCACTAAAATGTGCTACAAGTTCTTAAAGAAAAATTTGACATTATTGTAAATGTGCTATTAAAAATAGTGAATAGTTAGCTTTTTATTTCCTCAAAAAAAAACCTCTCGATGGAAGAAACTACCCAAAGAGGCATTTATGTATCCAAAATACTAGAACGCATGGTTAATGTATTTTTAATAAGTCAAGCAATTTTTTACTGGATAAATAGGAGAATTTACGTTTGATCACTCGAAAGTTTTTATCAAAAATTAAAGTTGTGGGAAAAGCAAATCCTTCTCTTCTAGATGCTAATAGAACAACAATTTCATGTAATGATGCTTTTGATTGCAGGTTGCTGTTTTTGAGTAATTGTCCATCGAAAATAAATGACTCCTTACTTTCTGCATCAAATTTTACGGCATAAAATTGATTGTTCAATATTTTAATTACTTCTTTATTTGTGAATACATCTTTCTCCATTTTTCGACAATAACTGCACCAATCGGTATGAAAAAATAAGAATACGGGTTTTGGATTTACATCTAAAGAGTCTGAAAGTTGTGGGAATGATAGCCATTCTATTTCTTGCGCCTGTATAGGTAGGCGCAAGAAAATGAATAGTATTATTGTAATGAAGATACGCATTAGTGAAAATGTCCAATTTTAATACCAAATGTAATCGTTCGCGGCTTTGTTGGTCCATAAACATAATTAGAATCGCGATTAGCACCACTGTCAAAATCTTTTTGAAAAGCATTGAACATATTTTGAACCCCAGCAAATAGTTCGAGATTAAAATCTTTATGTACTGCAAATGTGTACCCCAATCGTGTATTGAGTTCCATAAAATCAACCGTGTTTTTTAAGCTCATGATTTCTTGTTGTATATGCGAGATTTTCATTTTACCGGTATAAACCCCCGTTACATCAACAGCGAATTTTTTTGTTGCTTTCCAATTGGCATTCAAATAGCCATATACATTTGGTGTACGTAAGAAATCTTTGGACAAGATTGCTTCTTGACCAGTTTTAGCTTCGGCAATCAATTGTGCTGATTGAAACTGTGACCGTTGAATGGTTCCTCCAGCTTGAAAGGTAAATACTCCTGATGGCGCAATGTTAAGTTCTAGGTTTGTACCAAAAACATGAGCATCTGTTCCATTTCGCATTTCCTCAATCATGATATCATTGGATTCAGATGTCAGAATCGTGGTAAATGGATTATTCAATTGTGTGTAGAAGCCTTCAACTAGAAGACTTGTTTGTGTCGTACCAAAGTTTTTATTGAAGTTCAATGAGCCCGTATAGGCATTAGAGTATTCGGTTTTTAGATTTTCACCAATTAAGACAAAAACTTGTTTTCCCCCAATAGAAGTTACATGCATATCCTCATTAAAGGCTTGTGGAGCTCGGAATCCACGAGCATATCCACCACGGAATTGAATGCTATTATTGATGTCGTACAAGATAGTTAAACGTGGATTCCACGAACCAAAATTCTTTTTGCTGCTACGTTCTACGTCTTGCAAATGGTATTGACCGTCGACAAATACGTGATCGTATCGCATACCTATTAATGCTTTAAAAGCAGCTAATGGTTTCCACTCGTACTGCGCATAAGTTCCTAAACCTTTTGTCTTTTGGTCGATGATACGTTGATATCCTGGAATCTGATCATTCGTGTTGTTGTAATTGAATTCGATGCCAGCAGTGAATACATCATCTTCAAAATTATTGGTGTACTGGGTACCAGTCACGAAGGATGCATCATCCGTATTGCCATAAGAATTGGCTGCTCTTAAGCTATCTACTGCTGTAGGAGACTCACCTAATCCTCCATAGAAACTTTTACGCGTTGTCTTTTGACCTGATGCATAAACTGATATTTTTTGTTTATAGTCTGCGAGATAATGATCATAGGTCAACCCTCCAATAAGCGAATTGGTCTCTAGTTGTTCTGTAATTGCTGTAAAATGTGGCGATTTATTGAACTGGTCACCACCTCTCCGAAACTCTTGAACGGTACTAAAATCTACGGTTATCTTATTGACATCCGATGGCTTGAAGAATGCTTTCGTTCCGAAAGTGGTATTATTAAGTTCTGTAATCTCTGAAAATCCATCCTTATTTTTATCATAGGGCTGGCGATTGCGGTGCATGCCGTAGAAAGTGACTCCTGTCTTTAAGTCTTCGTCCACGTATGAGGTATTGAAGTCCACTGTGTTATCCCAGCTGCTGCCACCTATCAACGAATTGGTGGACTTAATTTGCCAATCATTTTCGACAGGTTCTTTCGTAATGATATTGATTGTTCCAGCAATCGCATTTGCCCCAAATAGGGCTGACCCTCCACTACGAACCACCTCTATACGGTCAATCATACTGGTCGGAAGTTGGTCTAATCCATATACGCTATTCAATGCACTGAATACCGAACGACTGTTGATCAGAATTTGAGAATAAGCACCTTCTAAACCGTTAAGACGGACTTGTGAAAAGCCACAGTTTTGACAATTGTTCTCCACACGTACCCCAGGTTGATAGTTTAAAGTTTCGGACATAGCAACTGACTGTGTGGCTTGAAAAAGTTTAGGTCCTAAGACTTGTACGATAACCGGGGCTTCTTTTTTACTTACGCCATAGCGTGTTGCACTCACAACAACTTCATTGAGATGCAGGTTGTCCGTGTTTAAGCGGAAATGAACGGTAGAATCCGTAAGGAATATCGTTTGTTTTAAGGTTTGATAGCCGACTGCTTTGAATTGTATACTTTGTCTTTGTTTATCTAGTTCTTGGAAGACAAAGTTTCCTGAAGTGTCAGAAAAGGTTATCTGATCACCGTTTTCGATGCTGATGGTTGCTCCAGAAATTGCTGTTCCTTCATTATTGATAATCTTACCTTTTAATGTATGTTGCGCATAGGTATGCATATTGATCATGATCATTAAGAGGATCAATAAGTTGATATTTTTCATTAGAATATAGTTGTTTTAATGATGCGTGTTAGCCCCATTGTTTTATTGGGCTCATTGCACTCGATTTTAAATGCATGAAGCTATCATGAGCAGGTTTTTTAATTCCCGGTAATGAAATAAAGGCATAGTTTGCCTATTTCATTGCTGTTTGCTCTTGAAGGTTTCATCATTTCGTTGAAATTATGAATATGGCATAGCAGGCCGCTGTGCGACATACTATTGCACGACGAATAACATTCATCTTAATTGGAGATGAATGCAAAATATTATATTATTTTAAGAAATTTTTGGGGGTCCCCGAAGAAAAGCATGATTGACTATACGATTGTAGGATACGGGCGTATAGACTTGATAGCTATATACATGAAAGATAGTTCGAATAGGTTCTTCAAAAACTATAAATTCACTTTGAACAAAATTTTGATGGTAGACAACATTTAAGAAATCAATCTGGTCATCGGATTCTTGCTGTCTAGGCTGATCGTTTGTAAAATCGTAAGGGTGATTGTGCATGACAATCTCCCCGTTTGATTTTACCTCTTTGTGCATAAAAATAACACCAGAAATAATAATCAAGCTGATCAATGCAAGTTGCATTGATGCTAAGATATTCCTGATATTTGTTTTATTCGACATGTGGATAATAAAAAAGCACTCGCTTAATACGAGTGCTAAATTATTGAAAATAAACGTATCTTTCTATTGAAAGTTTATTTTTAAGAGTTTATTTTATAAGTTGATTGTTGTCATCTGGAAAAACTAAGCTCGGAATATGTTTCTTGGCCTCTTCCATCTCCATCTGTGCATATGATATGATGATAACGATATCACCTACCTGAACTAATCTTGCTGCAGCTCCATTTAAACAAATAGTACCAGACGCTCTTCTTCCAGGAATAACATATGTTTCTAAACGAGCACCATTATTATTGTTAACGATCTGAACTTTTTCATTTGCAATAATATTTGCTGCGTCCATTAAATCCTCATCAATTGTGATACTACCAACGTAATTCAGCTCGGCTTGAGTAACCCGAACACGGTGGATTTTAGATTTCATTACCTCTATAAACATGTGACAAAGTTAGATTTTTCTTGTAAAAATGTAAAGCTAATAAGTATAATGTGACAATTAATTCAAAATCATATTATCAATAAGGCGTACATCCTCTACGCGTGCTGTTACAAGTGCCACATATTTTTTATTTGCGTCAATTGTATCGGCCTCCTGTAACGTGGTCGTTTCGCAAATAGCAAGATATTCCAATGCGATACCATCGCTTGCTTCTAACTGTTCAGTAGCTAGTATTTGTATTTCATGTAAGGGTTTGCTTGTAAAATTGTTTTTGATAAACTGGAGTGTTCGGAACAAAGCTAAAGCTTGATACTTACCTTTTTCAGAGAGGCGCATATTTCTAGAACTTAAAGCAAGTCCATGTTCATCTCGGATGATAGGGCAGAGTGCTATTGTAATCGGTAATTGCTTTACTTTAATCATATGTTCAATGACCATCACCTGTTGAAAGTCTTTTTGACCAAAACAAGCAATATCGGGTTGTACTAAACTAAATAATTTATAAACAACTTGGGTAACTCCCTGAAAATGTCCAGGTCTCATTTCACCTTCCCAAATTTCATCAAGTCCAGCTAAATTGATATGCCATTGTTCGTCTGGATCGGGGTACATTTCTTCGACGGAAGGTAAAAATAGCACATCGCATTTGGCAACTTCTAATAAAGCAATATCTTGCTCTAATGGTCTTGGATATTTTTCTAAATCTTTGGGATCATTGAATTGCGTAGGATTTACGAAAATGCTACAAACTGTGATTTCGGATAACGGTTTTGCGTAATCCAATAACGAGATATGTCCCGCATGTAATGCACCCATTGTCGGGATAAGAGCTATTTTTTGCTTGTTGATTCGCGCTGTTTCCAGGTAATCTTGGAGCTCTTTTTTAGTCTTGAAAATTCTCACTTTTAGAAATTTTAATACAGGGCAAAAGTGGGGAATATATTTGTGATTATAAAACGATGATTTGTAATGAATTGCATAGTCGGGATATTTTATGTATCTTTGTAGACCGATTTTACTGTTCTAATAAAAAATAAAATAAATAAAAACTGGAGATGGCAAAAACGAAGATATTGTTTATAACCCACGAGATGTCGCCTTTCCTCGAATTAACTAAAATTTCTGAAATCACGCGTCAATTGCCACAGGCTATGCAAGAAAAAGGATTTGAAATCCGAATTCTTATGCCTCGTTTTGGTAATATCAATGAGCGTAGAAATCGATTGCATGAGGTGATTCGTTTGTCAGGCTTAAACATTGTGGTGGATAACAATGACAATCCGCTAATCATTAAGGTAGCTTCATTGCCTGCGGCACGTATGCAGGTTTACTTTTTGGATAATGAAGACTATTTTCAGCGGAAAAAAGTTTTTCGTGATGAGAATGGAGAATTTTTTAATGACAACAATGAGCGTTCTGTGTTCTTCTGTAAAGGAGCATTGGAAACGGTTAAGAAATTAGGTTGGTCACCGGATGTGGTACATTGCCATGGATGGTTCTCAGCGTTAGTTCCGGCTTATTTAAAGACAACATATAAAGATGACCCTACTTTTAAGGGAGCCAAAGTGATGTATTCATTGTATAATGAGGAGTTCTCAGGAACTCTAGGCGATAGATACAGAGAAATAGCTCCTGAAGGTGCGTTGACTAAGGATGATGTTGCCCCTTATGGAGATGGTAGTTATGTGAATATCTATAAAGGAGCGTTGAATTTTACAGATGTTGCAGTTATAGCAGAAGCTGGTGTAAACCCAGAGATACTTGCGTATGTAAATGAGAAGGGTATTCAAGTTTTCGAACCAAATGGTGATGATGACTATGAAGCTTTCAATGATTTGTTTGATCAATTTGCTCCTGTAGAAGAAGAAACTACAGTCTAAGGTAGCGACCATTATTGAAATTTTTAAAAGCGTCTAAGAAATTAGACGCTTTTTTTTGCTCTTTCGCAATGATGGATATAGTCCTATGTTGTAAAACATGCGGGTATAGGTCATGTTTTATTTAAAATTAGGTTATAAAATTGATGGAAGCACAGCGTATTGATGTCTGGTCTTAGAGATTTATGGGTATGCATATATGAGTATACAAATTGTTTTGGTAACCGAGTTTATGATGAGGAAGATAATTTAAAGTGTTACCTTAGCTATTATGAAAATTAAAGTTGGTTTTGGCTTTGATGTCCATCAAATAAAGGAGGGACATCCGTTTATATTAGGTGGTGTTGAATTGGATCACCATGCCGGTGCATTTGGTCATTCAGATGCCGATGTTTTAGCGCATGCAATATGCGATGCACTATTAGGTGCAGCTAATTTGGAAGATATTGGTTATCACTTTCCAAATACTGATGTGCAATGGAAAGGAATCAGTAGTTTAATTCTATTAAAGCATTGCGTTCGATTAATCGGAGATAAAGGTTATACAATTGGAAATATAGATGCAATGCTTTGTTTGGAAGCTCCAAAAATCAAGCCTTATATTGGCCAGATGAAGGAGAAAATCGCGGAAGCTGCGGGTATTTCCGTTGATGATATTTCCATCAAAGCAACCACCAATGAAACGATGGGATTTATCGGAAGACAAGAAGGTGTAGTCGCTTATGCAGTTTGTTTAATTGAGAAAGTTTAATTCTTCGTTTTATTTCTGAAAAAGAAACAGGCGACAATAAAACTTATTGCAGTGAGTACAAACCCCAAATAGAAAGGAGCTCCGGGTATATAGAGAGCTTCTTTTTTATCGGTAAAATGTGCAAATAGCCAACTCATTACCGGTGGACCAATGATGGCAGTAAGACTGATTATACTCGTCAGTCCGCCTTGTATCTGGCCTTGTTCATTTGCTGGTGTTTCATTAGAAACAAGACTTTGAATTGCTGTTCCAGTTATCCCAGCAAAAACGTAGGGGACAATGGCAACGAAAAGTAGCCAGGGAGCATATGCAGCTCCCATTAATGGCATTGCTATCATGTAGAGGGCGGATCCAATGAGAATGCTTTTTTCTAAACCCAGTTTTGGAATAATGATGCGTAGTAGTCCAGCTTGAACAATCGCAAGTAATGTCCCTATAAAACCTAATGATAGACCGACCATTCTTTCATCCCAATGATACCTTTCCATCGTATAATAGGACCATGTGCTTTGTACCGCATGAGCTGCAATATTAATTAAAAAGATACAAATAAACAGTTGTTTCAAGTGGGGGAATTTAGCGAGTTGTTTGAATGCACCAACTGGATTGGCATTTTTCCACTTGAAAGGTCTTCTATTTTCTTTCTTAAGGGATTCAGGAATGAAAAAGTAACCATAGAGAAAATTCATAAAACTAAGAATAGCAGCAGCATAGAATGGTATTCTGGCGCCATAATGCCCCAATACACCTCCTAATAATGGTCCAATGATGAACCCTAAGCCAAAAGCTGCACCCAATAGACCAAAGTTTTGAGCTTTCTTTTCGTGCGAACTGATATCCGCAATAAAAGCTGCAGCTACGGTATAGCTCGCACCTGTTATACCTGCGATGAAACGGCCTATAAAGAGCCAAAGTATCGTAGGTGCCAACCCCATTAATAGATAATTCACTGAAAATCCTAGAAGCGAAATTAAGAGTATCGGTCTTCTGCCAAACCTGTCACTGAGATTCCCCAATACAGAAGCGAAAAAAAACTGGGTTAATGCATAACTAAACATCAGCAAACCGCCATAGCGTGATGCATCGCTTAGGGTGCCTCCAATTAACTCTTCAATTAATTTGGGCATCACTGGGATGATAATCCCCAAGCCAATAATGTCTATTAGTACAGTTGAAAAAATGAAGAATAAGCTTTTTGACGTGTTGACCTGCATACTGTTTTGTTATGGTTTTGAATAATTTAGAATCAAATCCTGAAACTTAATAAGTTAAGTATTCCTATTTATATCAATCTAAAGATAGCTGCCATAATTTATTTTTAAATCTAAACTAAATTTCTGAAATAACAAGCTAAGACTATATTCCAAATTATTATGGAGGAGAGTTGATATGGGATTTGAAATTTCGTATGTCTTATATTTATGCTTGTCTTATCGATGGGAGCCAGTTTATCAAATAATGGACACTATTTTTCAATGAAACAATGAAATCTTTTTTTGTGTTTTTTTGATGGATGTGGTGCCGAATGAAGATTCCTCAAAATATTTGTAATATCTTTGTTGTCATACATATAATCTTTGGCACATTATCTGATATTGTAGCGGGGAGTATAATTCATGAGATTTATTAAAAAGTAAAATTGAGAAAGAATAAGGTTCAATGAAGAGAGAATCAAAAAAAAACCAACTGCAACCAGAAGATATTAAGCGATACACACGTAACTTCTGGAAATTTATTATTGGAATAGTAGCTTTTGGATTTCTATTTATATTTAGTGTGCGACTGGGCTTGTTTGGTAAATTGCCATCTTTTAGTGATCTCGAAAATCCTAAAAGTAACTTAGCTTCAGAAGTTATAACAGAGGATAATCAGGTCTTAGGTACATATTACGTACAGAATCGTTCTAACGTGAAATACAGTGAGCTGTCTCCTTATTTAATACAAGCTTTGATTTCTACGGAAGATAAACGGTTTTATAATCATTCGGGAATAGATTATACACGTACTATTACAGTTATTTTCCACACATTGACAGGTAATAAACAGGGTGCTAGTACGATAACACAGCAATTGGCACTTAATTTATTTTCAGAAGGTCGGGCTAAAAGTGCCCCTAAACGTATTATACAAAAATTTCAGGAATGGATTACTGCGGTCCGCCTAGAACGTAATTATACTAAGGAAGAAATCATCACGATGTATTTTAATACTGTGGATTTTGGTGCATACAATACCTTTGGTATCAAATCTGCAGCACGTACTTATTTTAATACCACTCCAGATAAGTTAACTGCTGAGCAGGCTGCTCTATTGGTTGGTATGTTAAAAGGCCCTGGGGTATACTCTCCAGTAAGGTATCCTCAAAACGCGCTAATACGTAGAAATACAGTTTTAGACAATATGAATAAAGAGAATTTCATCTCGTTAGAAGAGGAGGCCAGTGCTAAAGCTAAACCACTAGGATTAAAGTTGAGGATAGCCAATTATGGAGAAGGATTGGCACCTTATTTTCGTGCTGTACTTAAGGAAGAAATCAAAAAGGAATTTGCACGATTATCCATTACAAGGTCTGATGGTACGGCTTATGATTTGGATAGAGATGGGTTGAAAATTTATACAACGATCAATATGTCGATGCAGCAATATGCTGAAGAAGCGCAAAAAGAGTGGATGAAGTCTTTGCAGGTGAAATTCGATGCCCAATGGAAAAATAAGGATGCTTTTAAAGGGGATAAGGCTAAGCTTTTGACAACGGGAATGCGACGATCAGAGCGCTATCGCGTATTGAAGGAAAGTGGTCTTTCTGAAAATGAAATAAAGAAAGCATTTCAGGTAAAAGTACCGATGTCAATTTTTACATGGAAAGGTTCGGTAGATACAGTGATGACACCAATAGACTCCATTAGATATAATAAGTTGATGTTACGTAATGCGATGATGTCCATGGAGCCAAAGACAGGACATATTAAAGCTTGGGTAGGTGGAATAAATTTTGAACACTATAAGTATGACCAAGTAAAGATGGGTACGCGACAAGTGGGTTCAACAGCTAAACCGTTTACATATGCCGTTGCCATTGATAATGGCTATTCTCCATGTTATAACATTCCTAATTATCAACAGACTTATGGGAACTGGACACCAAGAGGGACCGCTGAAGGGGGAAACCCAATTACTTTGGCTAATGCGTTGGCTTTATCACAAAACTATGCTACAGCTTATCTAGTGAGTCAAGTAACCCCAGAGGCAGTTGTGGCATTAACGAAAAAAATGGGTATTACGAGTGAAATACCCAATTACCCATCCATTTCTCTTGGCGCATATGAAGCTTCGGTATTTGATATGGTGGGAGCCTATTCGGCTTTTGTTAATCATGGTACTTGGATAGAACCAAACGCAATCTCTAGGATTGAAGATAAAAATGGAACACCAATATATGAGAAGGCTCCGAAAGTGGTGAAGGCCTTGAATAGTGAGTCGGCATATATCATTGTTGATATGTTAAAGTCTGTTGTTTCCAAAGGAACAGGAAGAAGGATTCAATGGAAATATCATTTGACCAATCCTATAGGTGGAAAAACAGGTACAACCAATGATAATGCGGATGCTTGGTTTATTGGTATAACTCCCGAGTTGGTATCTGGTGTTTGGACAGGTGCTGAAGATCGCAGTATTAGTTTTGCTAATATGCAAGATGGTCAGGGTGCAGCTGCTGCTATGCCCGTATTTGCTTTATATATGCAGAAAGTGTATGCGGATAAAAAACTAAACTATACGAAAGGGGATTTTGAACTTCCGGAAGGAGGAATGAGTCGCGTTACGGACTGTTCTAAATATGGGGAAGGTGGCGGAGGTTCTGTTGATGACAGTTCTGGGGCCGAAACCTTAAACGATGACCGATTAGGATTTTAATTTTATAAAATATAAGTATTTAGCCAGGTAATTGAGTTTTTCGAAATTTGTTATCTGGCTTATTTATTGGGAATGAACGTGTTTGATTATAAAGAAGAACTTAAAAGGATACCACATAAACCTGGCGTATATCAGTATTTTGATAAGCAGGATGTATTGATATATATCGGTAAGGCTAAAGATTTAAGAAATAGAGTTGGATCTTATTTTGTAAATGAAACGCAATTAAATGGTAAGACTCGTGTTTTAGTCCGTCAGATCACTCGTATTGCTTTCACAATCGTCGATACTGAGGTGGATGCTTGGTTGTTAGAGAACTCTCTTATCAAGAAGCATCAGCCTAAGTACAATGTTTTATTGAAGGATGATAAGACCTACCCTTGGATTGTTATCAAAAATGAACGGTTTCCTCGAGTATTTTGGACACGGAAATATATTAAGGATGGGTCACGATATTACGGACCTTATGCCTCAACGGGGATGATGCATATTGTATTGGATGTCATTCGTGACTTATTTCCTCTTAGAACCTGTAATTTAGCATTGACGCAGGAAAATATCTCAAGGGGTAAATTTAAAATTTGCCTTGAGTATCAAATAGGAAACTGTAAAGGACCTTGTGAGGGATACCAGTCTGAAGAAGATTATGATCAAAATCTTAGTGATATCAAAGATATTTTGAATGGTAAGATTGCCGTGGTTACTAATCGTATCAAAGAGCAGATGCTTGCGGCTGTTTCAGATATGAACTTTGAACAGGCACATGCATTTAAAATGAAACTGGATAAGTTGGACTCCTACCAAAGCAAATCTACGGTTGTTAATTCATCCATCACTAATGTGGACGTTTTTAGTATTGCTTCGGATGATAGTTATGCTTTTGTTAATTATTTAAAGGTTATGAATGGCGTTATTATTCAAACGCAGACCATTGAAATGAAACGTCGTTTGGATGAAACAGAACAAGAGCTTCTCGCTTTGGCAATTCCCGAAATTCGTGAACGTTTTAAGAGCTTATCGAGAGAAATTATCGTTCCTTTTGAATTGGATATACAAGAAAATGAACACATTAAATTTACGATTCCAAAGTTAGGAGAGAAACGAAAACTATTGGATTTATCCTTGAAGAATGTTGCTTTCTTTAAAAAGGAGCGATTGCTTCATTATGAAAAATTAAATCCAGATGTGCGTGTGGATCGGATTTTAAATCAGATGAAGAAAGATTTAAGGTTGAACGTATTGCCACAACATATCGAATGTTTCGATAACTCTAATATTCAAGGTAGTTATCCTGTATCGGCTATTGTTGTGTTTAAAGATGCTAAACCTTCAAAAAAAGATTATCGCCATTTTAATGTAAAAACTGTTGTAGGTCCGAATGACTTTGCAACGATGGAGGAAGCTGTATACAGGCGATATAAGCGTGTTCTTGAGGAAGACGCAGGATTGCCGCAGTTGATTATTATTGATGGGGGAAAGGGGCAGTTAAGTGCAGCACTGAAAAGCTTAAGATTGCTTGGGATAGAAAAACAAGTGACTGTAATTGGTATTGCTAAAAGATTGGAGGAATTATATTATCCAGGGGACCAATATCCACTTTATTTGGATAAAAAATCGGAAACCTTGAAAATTATTCAACACTTGCGGGACGAAGCCCATCGGTTTGGGATTACCTTTCACAGGAATCAGCGCAGTCGTAAAACTTTTGTTTCAGAATTGGAGGAAATTCCAGGAATCGGGAAAACAACAGTGGAAAAATTACTGACAACTTTTAAGTCTGTTAAGAAAATCAAAGAAGCTCCAGAGGAAGAGTTGAAAAAAGTGTTGAATTTAAAACAATTACAAGCACTTTTGACTTATTTCAATCGTAATTGATCATCGTTCAAAGTTTTGTAACTATACATAAAAAGCCCCAATAAACGTTTTTCGTTATTGGGGCTTTTGTATGTTGATTACTATTTTATTTAAAAATATTACCTTGTTTTAGTCTTCGTAACCAAATCTTTTTAAGTAATTTTTCTTACTTCTCCAATCGGGTATTACTTTAACAAAAATCTCTAAGAAAACTTTTTTGTCAATAAATGCCTCAATATCTTGACGAGCATACGTACCGACTTTTTTAATCATTGCACCACCCGTACCGATGATGATATTCTTTTGAGAATCACGCTCCACGATTATCTCTGCTGCAATACGTGTTATTTTTGGTTCTTCTTTGTAGGATGTAACAATGACCTCAGTACTGTATGGAATTTCTTTGTCATACAGTTTGAATATTTTTTCGCGAATCATTTCCGATACAAAAAAACGCATCGACTTGTCTGTTAATTCATCTTTTTCATAGTACGGAGCGTGTACAGGAAGTTTTTCCTTAATATAGTCCATCACCCCTGTAATGTTATGATCGAGAAGAGCTGATATAGCAAAAATAACTTCAGGATTGATGGTTTCTTTCCAGAATTCCACTTTAGCCATCACTTCTGCTTCGTTAGACTTATCAATTTTATTTATTAAAACAGCGACAGGAGAGGTTGTTTTCTTTAATTTTTCAATAACATCACTTTCATCATATTTTTCATTGATATCTGTAACAAGTAAAATAATGTCCGCATCGATTAGCGATCCTTGGACAAAATTCATCATTGATTCTTGTAACGAATAGTTTGGTTTGATGATACCCGGCGTGTCTGAAAAGACAATTTGGTGCTCCTCATCATTCACTATTCCAATAATGCGGTGTCTTGTTGTTTGAGCTTTAGGAGTGATGATTGACATCTTTTCACCCACTAAAGCGTTCATTAGCGTAGACTTACCTGCATTAGGTTTTCCGATGATGCTTACGAATCCTGCTTTATGCGCCATTTTTTTTAATTTAATTAGGATTACAAAGAAACAAAATATATCTTTGTGCTCCAATTCGGAGGTAAAGATATCTTGTTTTTTTACATTAAGAAGCAAGATTGACCAAAAATATATTGCGGGATGGAGCAGTTGGTAGCTCGTCGGGCTCATAACCCGAAGGTCATCAGTTCGAGTCTGATTCCCGCTACTAAAAGAGTCTTTGAAAGACAGGACTCTAAAAATACATTGCGGGATGGAGCAGTTGGTAGCTCGTCGGGCTCATAACCCGAAGGTCATCAGTTCGAGTCTGATTCCCGCTACTAAAAGAGTCTTTGAAAGACAAGGCTCTAAAAATACATTGCGGGATGGAGCAGTTGGTAGCTCGTCGGGCTCATAACCCGAAGGTCATCAGTTCGAGTCTGATTCCCGCTACTAAAAGAGTCTTTGAAAGACAAGGCTCTAAAAATACATTGCGGGATGGAGCAGTTGGTAGCTCGTCGGGCTCATAACCCGAAGGTCATCAGTTCGAGTCTGATTCCCGCTACTAAAAGAGTCTTTGAAAGACAGGACTCTAAAAATACATTGCGGGATGGAGCAGTTGGTAGCTCGTCGGGCTCATAACCCGAAGGTCATCAGTTCGAGTCTGATTCCCGCTACTAAAAGAGTCTTTGAAAGACAGGACTCTAAAAATACATTGCGGGATGGAGCAGTTGGTAGCTCGTCGGGCTCATAACCCGAAGGTCATCAGTTCGAGTCTGATTCCCGCTACTCATGAAACCCTTAGTCAAAAGCTAAGGGTTTTTCTATTATACAAAATTTTTTCATTCCTATTTTCCTATTTTATCCGTTTTTTATCGATTGTCGTTACAAATTGGCTTTCCGATTCTAATTGATATTTGGATGTTTATTCGAAAGGATATACTGCTGTTAAGTATTTATTAGTTAGTTTTTTACAGTCTATTTGTGTACAATGTATACATCGAATCATTGAAAATTTATTTAGTTGCTTATGCAATATGTGCAATCGATTGTTTGAAGTTATAGCTTTTTTATATGGTAATATAAATTTAATATTGTGTTTACAAACCGTTATTTCGAGAAGTAATACAGAGTTTAAAATCATTATTTACATTTATTATATTAATCTATGAAAAGAAAAGCTACCATACTTTCTTTTGCTTTATCTTTAGTTATGAGTGCAACTTTTGCGCAAAAAATTAAAGTGAAAGGTAGTGTTACAGATGACAGGGGAAATGTGTTGTCAGGTGTAACCGTTACTGAGAAAGGTACAGGCAATGCGACCGCTACCAATACAACCGGGGTTTTTGAATTAAATGCAGAAACGGGTAAAACATTAATTTTTAATATTGTGGGTTACGATCCTAAAGAGATTGTTTATACGGGCGGTAATTTAAATATTTCATTAACTTCTTCGAATACAGCATTAGATGAGGTTGTTATTGTTGCTTTTGGTACACAAAAGAAAGCAAATTTAACAGGATCTGTAGCTTCGATTACACCGAAACAACTGGCAGATAGACCTGTTACCTCATTACAAAATGCTTTGCAGGGGATTTCTCCAGGAATTACGGTGTTAAACCGTCCAGGTGAGGTAGGAAAATCGTCTTCAGGTGCATCAGCAAATGCAGGCGGTATTACGGTACGTGGTCGTTCCAATTTAGGTTCTCCATCACCTATGTTTATTATCGATGGTATACCTGCAACAAGTGCCGAATTCTCCGCTTTAAGCCCTAATGATATTAATAGTATGTCGGTCTTGAAAGATGCTGCTTCAGCTTCTTTATATGGATCACGTGCTGCAAATGGTGTAATATTAGTGACGACAAAACGTGGTGGTGGGGATCGTGCTGTAATTGGTTTTAATGCTAATTATGGTTTTCAAAGCGCATCTTATTTACCAGAATTTGCTGATGCGGTCGGTTATGCTGAGTTGTATAATAAGGCAATGAAAAATGCGGGTAAAGCACCTACATTTTCAGATGATGTGATTAATAAGTTCAAAAATCAAACTGATCCAGATTATTATCCAAATAATGACTGGTATAAAGAGGTTTTAAGATCTTCAGCTCCTCAACGCGACTTTGGGTTGAACGTGAACGCTCCAGGTAAAATTACGAATTACTATTTGGGATTAAATTATTTTGATCAAGAATCTTTAGTACCAGGACGTAAGCAAGATCGCATCAATATTAAATTAAATACCAATACAAATGTAATAAAGGACCTATTGACTTTTAATACTAACGTTTCCTTTTTAAAACAAGATTACGATCGTAGCGGTAGTCCGATCAGTTGGGTTGAAATGGGAAGAGCCTTGCCTTTTACAGCTATTAAACAATCTGATGGTTCATGGGGCTCTATATCAAATGGAGTACCTAATGGCAATACAACGAAGAACAATCAATTAAGAGCTATTACTGAAGGTGGAAGAGGAAATAATCGTGATAATTATTTGCAATTAGCAGCGAACGCCTCCTTAACGCCTATGAAAGGACTATCTATTGATGGAGCCATTTCATTGAAATATTCAAATGCAAATTCATTCGATTTTATTAATAGAACGCCAAATATTAATATTTTTAATACCAATACTCCTTTAGATAAAACGGGTACACCAATCAATGAATTGAAGGAGGTTTGGGGTAAACGTCAAGAATTGTTAATACAAGGTACAATTAATTACGAACGGAAGTTTGGAGATCATTATGGTAAGATGACTGTAGGAGCCTCTGAAGAGTCTAATGTATACAGAGAAGCTTTTTTAGGAAGACAAAATTTTGTGAGTAATGATGCTTCTGCTATTATTAATGGTAGCTCAGGAGAGATCAGTAAAGATGATAAAGGTTTAGCAAACCGTACCACTCAGGATGAGTGGGCATTACGTTCATTCTTTGGACGCTTTAACTATTCTTATCAAGATAAATACCTATTCGAAGCAAATGCTCGTATGGATTATTCATCTCGATTTGCACCAGAGGTTAGAAGAGCTGTCTTCCCATCGTTCTCTGCAGGATGGAATATCAACAAAGAATCTTTCATGGAGGATGTATCATGGGTTGATTTATTAAAACTAAGAGGGTCTTATGGTACTTTAGGTAATCAAGATGCTGTAGCGATTGGTAATTATTATAATTTATTGGACCGCTATGCTGCTTATAGTTTCGATGGAATAGCTGTAGATGGATTAGAACAGCAGTATGGAGCCAACCGTTTAGCACTTTGGGAAAAAGTAACGATGTCAAACATTGGTTTAGATGCAACATTTTTAGGTGGTAAAATTAATTTCGTTGCAGATTACTTTGTTAAAAAATCGGATGATATCCTATTGCAACCAGCGACTTTATTGACGTATGGATTTGACAAAAAGCATACGCCATATTACAATCAAGGAGTGACGCAGAATAAAGGTATTGAAATCGCATTAACTTACAATGGTAAAGTTGGTGAGGATTTTACATATTCCATTTCGGGTAATATGTCTAAAATTAAGAACACCATTCTTTCTCTTGGCAACGTGAACGAAATCATTGAAGGTTATTATATTAACCGTGTAGGTGGTTCAGTGGGTGATTTCTTTGGTTATAAAACAGATGGTTTATTCACTTCTGAAGATCAACTGAAAGGAATTGATTATTCAGCAGCAGGTGGTGCACCAGAAGTTGGGGATATCCGATATGTAGATATCAATGATGATAAGAAAATTGATGCTAATGACCGTACGATCATAGGTAATGATGTTCCTTGGTTTACTTATGGGTTTAATTTTCGTGCAGGCTATAAGAATTTTGACATTGATGTGTTGACTTATGGTGTTGGAGGAGTGAAAACTTATATGGAAAGTGAAGCTGTTCAACCGTTTTTTAATGGCGGTAATATTAAAAAAGCTTGGCTAAATGGTTGGTCTGAAGAAAATAATGTATCTGATGCAGATTTCCCACGTATAACTTTAACAGATGCTGCTCCTAACAATTACAAGACTTCAGATTTTTGGTTGTTTAGTGGTAATTATTTTAGAATTCGTGCCATTACTGTGGGATATACATTCCCTCAAGAGGTGTTAAGTAATATTAAAATGTCACAATTGCGCTTATTTGCCTCTTCTAACAATCCATTTACTTTTATGGCAGACAAACGTCTTGGTGATTTTGATCCTGAAACAGGTTCTGGAAGAGCAAGTTACCCGGGTGTTAAAACTATTTCCTTCGGTTTAACAGCTAAGTTTTAATTTTTTAATAGAAAAGCAATGAAAAGACATATTTTATATTCATTATTAGCAACGACATTACTTTTTGGGGCATGTTCAAAAGATTTTTTAGATCGTACACCGGCTAACAAAGTTGCAGAAGAAGAGTTTTGGCATACTGAAAATGATGTTAAACTAGCTGTAAATGCGATTTATGGTAAATTAGGAGACGCAATGTTTGATGATGGTGCTTCTGATTTAACGCATGCAAAAAATCCATGGGAAAGTGCTTCTACAGAGATTTCGGCAGGTTCAATTGGTTCCGACCGAGATGCAGGTTGGAATTATATTCCGATTCGGACGTGTAACTATTTCTTGGATAACGTGGATAAAGCGGTTATGGATAGCGAATTAAAAGAGCGTTATAAAGCTGAAGTGCGTTTCATTAGAGCTTATACTTATATTCCAATCGTTCAGAAATTCGGTAACATACCATTAGTTACTAAAGTTTTGACTAGAGAGGAGTCTAATGTGCCTCAAGCGCCTAAACAAGAAGTCTTAGATTTCTTATATAATGAATTGGAAGAAGCTTCAAAAGTGTTACCTATTTCTTACTCTTCTGAAAAAGGTAGAATAACAAAAGGGGCTGCTCTGGCGTTGAAAGCGCGTTTATACTTGATGGAAAATAATTGGGAACAAGCTGCCATTTCAGCGAAAGAAGTAATGGGCTTAGGTTACTCCTTATTTAGGGTTAATACAGAAGATGCTCGAAATCAGAAAGATAATTATGCAAAGTTTGTAGATTTTGATAATGCTGCAGATGAAACTAACTTCAGATTAGGTCTTAGAAGTTATGAAGGAATTTTTCAGTATGAAAATGAAGGTAATTCTGAAGTTATTTTAGATAGACAACAAATTCGTGTTACACAGTCTCATCTTAATAATACATTACTTTTGGATGCATCAGTAGGAGGGTGGAGCTCTTTAACACCGACTCAGAATTTGGTTAATTTATATTATAATTATAAAACTGGTCAACCAGCGCAAATGGCAATCAATGAGGTTCGTGCTGCAAACTATGCGAAAAGTGATAAGTCTGATTTTATAAAAGAATTTAAGAACAGGGACCCTCGTTTTTATGCTTCAATTTTATTTGAATCAGCACCTTGGAATGCCTTGACTTCTTCTGGAGATTATGTGTTTTCTTGGCCCAAAGGATCTACGAATACTTCTCTAACGGGTTATAATTTTAGAAAATTAGTTGATCCTTATTCACAAAGGGAAGATGTTGATTCATATGTCAATATTATTTTAATTCGCTATGCTGAAATTTTGTTAACATATGCTGAGGCTCAAAATGAATTGACAGGTCCTGATGCTTCTGTATTTGATGCTTTGGATCAGTTACGTGTTCGTGCGGGCATGCCGAAAGTGGATCGTGCTGTTTATGCTAGTCAGGATGGATTAAGAGAATTGATTCGTAATGAAAGAGCCGTAGAGTTGGTCTTGGAAGGGTCTCGTTATTATGATATTCGTAGATGGAAAATAGCAGGAGCTGTAATGAATAATATCTATGATATTACAAATGGTTTAGCTCAGAAGCGTGTTTGGGATCCTAAATTGTATTTAATGCCGATTCCACAGTCTGAAATTGACCTTTCTTATGGCGTATTAAAGCAAAATGAAGGTTATTAGTTCCTTTTAAAGTAGTTCAAAAAGCAGGTATCTCACAGATACCTGCTTTTTTTATGTGTTATACTTGATGCTTAAGGTGTAGCCGTCGTTATAAAGGTGCTAAAATGGTTGTTATTTTCGATGAATTGTTCGGTTAGTTCTTGTTAACTATATATTAGTTTGCATTGCAATCGATTGCATTAATTTGCGCAATCGATTTCGTTGTATATTAAATTTATATTAAGTAATCTTTACACTATTTTGCAGGATATAAATTATGATAATTAACTAATTCACTGATTATCTTGATATTAATTTTATGAAGAAACACTTCCGTCCTAAATAAATTTTAGGCGCGTGTTTCCCTTGAAACAGTATCTATTTTTAGATAATTTCAATTTTGACCCTATTTTTTAGTCTGAGAATATCTGTAGCTGTCCATTTTTACCCTTAACTGGTGGCCTGATAAAAGGATCATCTATCCATTGCCATATATTTATTTTCACGAATATATTCATCCTGATAAACCCGACCAAGTTAGACAGATTCCAATCGTATTTAGCCTTCTTCTGAAGGTATTTGAGCAGTAATATTCCAATCAACGAAGTCCATATTTGGATCATGACCGCATTTTCAGAAGTACCCACAAAAGATGATATTTTTAAGCGTTGCTTCAGATGCTTGAAGAAAATCTCGATCTGCCATCGCTGTTTATAAATGTTAGCTACTAGTGATGCCTTCCATTGGATATTATTTGTCAGAAAGTGGTACTGGTTGTCTGTGCTGCTGTCCCAAAAGTGAATCAAGCGTAATGGTTTAGAGTTGTATCTATCTGCTGATGGACCAGAAAGCTCAATGATCTCATCTTTAATGATTCCCTTTTCAAGGAGTGCTTCACTCTGGTATGACTTGATAACGTTGTACTTCATGTTAGTTTTACTCCTGGTAACAAAATAACAACCTCTGCTGTCCAAATCCCCGAGCCAGTTGTAATCCACATAACCTCTATCCACCACTACAACGCTTCCTTTGGAAAAACTATAGCTACCCGCACGCTGGCTTTCATGAACTTTCCCGTCTGTAATCTGCATGAAAACAGGAAGACATCCATCATAATCCAGCACAGTGTGCAGTTTTACAGCACCTTTGGTGCTTCTAAATTTAGCCCAGTCAAATACAGATAAACATAAAGGGATGATACTGGCATCCATCAGATAAACCTTGCGCTTTAATTGCGTTAGATCTTTGCGCAAATGGGTATCCTTTTGCCATAGCTTATCTAATAGCGAAAAGTACAGATCTTTAAAGAGTTCATGGGTGCGGTGCTTGTTGATATAGGAAATATTGGACTTGCTGGGTGCTCTACCAACACCTAAATGGTTCAAATTACCAGTCGTACTACGTAAGCCATTACTGATATCACGAACTGAATCTGCAGAAGAAAAATGGCAAAACAACATGCTAGCAAGATGCGTCCAGCTGTTGATCCCTTTACAATGTTTGTCACTCTTGTGCTTAGCAACCAAAACCTTGAATAATTCGCGGTCGATAAGTGATAAAATCTGACTAAAAACGTTTAAATTTACCATGGCGGTGTGTTAAAATTTGACGATTTAAATATAGCAACTTTGCTATAGCAAAACACCGCCACTTTTTTCAACGTTTAGGACGCTACTGATGAAGAAAAGATTTACAAAACCTTTTTTTGCAACTAATTTTTATCCCGTAACCTCGGCTTTGATGTTGGCTCTTGTAGCTCCGACTATGGTTCAAGCTAATGATTATGGTGATTTGATTAGTGCAACAAGTAATAGTTTGCAAGAGCAAGTTTCTGGTACTGTTACTTCGAGTACTGGCCCAATAAGTGGTGTTACTATTCATGTTAAAGAAAATTCGACAACTGCTACTTCTACTGATGGAAGCGGACGATTTTCCATTAAAGTAACTGCTGGACAGACCTTAGTGTTTACCGCTATCGGATTTAATTCCGTTGAAAAGAAGGTGGAAGGTGCATTTTTAAATGTACGCTTGGATGAATCCAATCAAGCATTAGAAGAGGTTGTGGTTGTCGGTTACGGTACCCAAAAAAGGGAAAGTTTAACAGGTTCATTGCAGACCGTAAAAGGGGATCAATTAAGAGATGTTACTTCTCCTTCTGTCGAGAATATGTTAAATGGTAAAGCTTCGGGTGTATATGTGGCGCCAGGAACTGGCAAACCAGGTGCAAAAGGAGGGGTGGTTATTCGTGGTCAAGCTACTTTAAGCGGTACTACGAGTCCATTATGGGTAGTAGACGGTGTAATCTTGGGTTCAAGTGCTGGTGATTTAAACCCAGATGATATTGCTACTTTAACTATTTTGAAGGATGCAGCCTCAACAGCGATCTATGGTTCGCAAGGAGCAAATGGAGTAGTCGTGGTAACGACTAAAAATCCATCTGTAGGTAGTACTTCCATCAATATTTCTTCAAAAGTAGGCTTTAATCAGCTTACTAATGGTAATATGAAGATGATGAACGGTGCTGAATTGTACGATTATTACGCTACTTTTCCGAATCAATCAGATATTAAATTTTCACGTTGGAATCAAGATTTGAGGAATAGTGATTTTGACTGGTGGAAAGTGGCTACACAAAATGGTATTACCCAAAATCATAATGTTTCGATCCAAGGTGGTACAGAGAAGTTAAGGTCATATATGTCTGTGGGATATTATAATGAGGTCGGTGCCGTAAAAGGATATGAATACGATCGTTATAATTTCCGCTTAAACACAGTTTACAAGCCCTATGAATGGTTGACTGTTAAACCAACCTTAGTAGGAGCAAAGCGTGGGGTTGATGATAGGCAGTATTCTACTACAGCTATGTACACCAATTTGCCATGGGATAGTCCATACGATCAGAATGGTAATTTAGTACCACATCGTTATAACGGTTGGGTGAACAATTCAAGCACGAACTACTTATACGATCTGCAATGGAATAAAGAATCCAATACCAATTATGAATTTAATGGTAACATGGATTTTGATATCAAATTTAACAGTTGGTTGACGTTTTCATCGGTCAATAACTACCGTTATAATAGCTTTTCTAGGGCAGGTTATATCGATCCGCGCTCCAGTGGTGGTTTAAGTGTACAAGGTCGTTTAACCGATTATCGAACGGAATATGCACGTCGTTACACCAGTCAGATTTTGAAATTCAATAAGTCTTGGGGTAAACATGCGGTAAACGCTTTAGCAGCGTATGAATTTAATGATTATTGGTCCAAATCGTTAGATGTTTATGGTACAGGATTTATTCCAGGTTTTGAGGTACTAGATGTTGTTTCTTTACCGGAACGTGCTCGTGGCGGAATCACGGAATGGGCAGTACAATCTGTGTTGTCTAATGTGAATTATGCTTATGATGGTAAATATTTAGGACAAGTTTCCTTCCGTCGTGATGGAGCTTCTAACTTTGGTACCAACGCACAATATGGTAACTTTTTCTCAGTAAGTGGGGGTTGGAATATCAATCGTGAGAATTGGTTTAATGCGGATTGGGTTGATAATTTAAAATTAAGAGCATCCTATGGCTCTGTTGGAAATCGCCCAAGTGCTTTATATCCACAATATAGTTTGTACTCCATTAGCCAAGGATCGGGTTATAATGGAATTCCGGGGGCATTGATTAGTCAGATTGGAAATCCGGATTTAACTTGGGAGCGTACTTTTACGACCGGTTTTGGTGTGGATGCTTCTATGTTCAACAATCGTGCTCGCGTTAGTGTGGATTATTATGATAAGAATACCGATAATATCTTATACCAAGTTCCTATTAGCGGTGTGACAGGGGTCACTAGACTTTGGAAGAATGTGGGTAAGATGCAGAACAGAGGTATCGAACTTACTTTAGGAGGTGATATCATTCGTAAAAATGATTTGACTTGGAGTTTAGATTTAAATATTGGTCACAATCAGAACAAATTGACTGAGTTGATTAAAAGTAGAAATGCCGATGGTAGTTTTTCTGTTAAGCCAATTACGATTGATGATGGTCTAGGTCTTTCAGGTACTGCGGAAAGAGTCTTATATCCAGGACTTCCGGTAGATACATATTATATGCCGATTTGGGCGGGTGTCAATACAGAGACTGGTGCACCCGAATGGTATAAAGAAGTGACAGATACAGATGGCACCATTACTCAAGTTAAGACCTCAAATTATGCACAGGCGACCTATCAAGAGGCAGGAAAAGCATCTCCAGACTTGTTTGGTGGTATCAATACAAGTGTAACCTATAAAAAGTTTGACTTAAATGCTTCGTTTGGTTATTCAATAGGCGGACAAACCTATAATTACGCGCGTCAAGAATATGATTCTGATGGCGCATACATAGATAGAAATCAAATGAAATTGCAAGATGGCTGGAACCGTTGGGAAAAACCAGGCGATGTTGCGACACATCCCGTTGCTTCTTATGGTAATAAAAGCAATAGCAATAAAACATCATCGCGTTACTTAGAAGATAACGATTTCTTTAGATTACGTGCATTGACTTTGGGATATAATTTCAAATTGGAGCAGTATAAAGTTAAAAATGTACGTGTGTTCTTTACAGGAGAGAATTTGTTCACCATTACGAATTACTCTGGTGTAGATCCTGAAATCTCGATCAATGAAGATACTGGTAAAATTTTAGGTTCATCAGGACCTTCAGTCTACCCGGCTACACGTAAATTTATGTTTGGTCTTAATGTTACATTTTAATCACAACAGGTAAGATTTTTATGAAAAAGTTATTATTAATATTAGTAGCAGCAGCTACTGTTACATCTTGTGATATCGATCGCTTATCAAAAGGTTCGATGGATTCAGATGTCATTGTGAATAACCCAGATGCTATGATTACAGGTAGCTATGGGCAGTTAAAAGGATGGTCAGATGTGATGCATCGCTTAGGCGAGTATGCAGGCGATAATATGATGATTAGAGGCTCTTCAACAGATGCTTTTTATGAATTCCTTTCGTATTCAAGAACAGCTAACAATTGGCGCTTAACAAGTTTTTGGGATGCTGGATATAAGGCTATTGCACAATCTTCCAATGTGATTAAAATGTTGGAAGAGGGAACTGATGCGACAATTGATAATCAGTTGGGTGAATGTTATTACATCCGTGGGATGATGTACTTCTATCTTTCTCGTGCTTTCGGACGTCCCTATTATCAAAACCCAGAAACCAATCTTGGTGTGCCTATTGTAAATGGGACACCAGATGATATTTTTGATTTGCAACTTCCAGATCGTTCGTCGGTGAAAGATACCTATGAACAAGCAATCAGCGACTTAAAAAAGGCAGAGACATTGCTAACTATTAATAAAGGTAATGTATATGCTTCGAAAGGTGCTGCTCAGGCAATGTTATCACGCGTGTATTTATATATGAGTGGTACATATCAATCTCCGAATGCTGAATATGCGCGACTATCTGTAGAGTATGCAGATAAAGTCATCAACTCTGGTACCTATTCCTTATTGAATAGAGAACAGTTTATGAAATATAATACCTTCACTCCTGAGAGTAATAATGAAACTATCTTTGCAATTAAAAGAGTTGCCTCTGAGTTTTCTGGAGATGATCATTATAGTGGTATTGGTGGAATGTATTCGAATATCAATGAAATTGGCTATGGAGAGATGTACGCAAGTGAAAAATACATCAATTTGTTAAATGAAACTGGCCGCAACGATTGGCGTTCGGATCAATTCCATTTGGTAGATGCCCGTGCATCATTTATTGAACCTACCTATGCTAAAGATGAAAAAACAGGTAAGTATACCGAGGTATTTCGTTTTGTAAAAGGAGGTAAGGAAAGTTCATTGAGTTATGCACAGTTTGTAGTTGAACGAGCAGGAAATAGCATTATCGCAGTTGAGGTAATACCGAAAACAGCGACGAAAGATGAGGAAAGAATACCATATGTAATGACAGTTATTGATGCTTCTCAAGGCTTATATAGTGTGAAATACAAAGATGGAAAGACGTATGAAGGATTATTGGATTATTATATTTCATTGAATAATGGTTATCCTCAATTTTATATCACAAAATGCTCTCGTGAAGGTGAAGAATCCCAATTACATTCTCCAATTATCAGTAGGTTGGGTGAAGTATATTTAAATCGTGCTGAAGCACAGGCGAAGTTAGGAAACTACAGTGCTGCACTTTCAGATTTAAATACGATCAGAACACGTTCTATTACGAATGGCGCATATGCATCTTTGGATGCTTCTAATGCAAGTAAGCTGATCGATAAAGAACGCGAATTGGAATTAGCGTTTCAGGCAGAGCGTAGTTATGATGTTTTCCGTAATGGTGAAGCATTAACGCGCCATTATCCTGGACCTCATAATCAATTTGAGGATATAGCAGCTACCGATTTCCGTGTAGTATACTTTATACCACAGACTGCGATCAATTCATATTCAGGAGTATTGACGCAAAATCCGACACAATAGTATTTGAATTTCTGATTATTATATGAATGGCTTTGCAGTTTTGTAAAGCCATTTCTTGTTAGTACCATTTTAGTATGGTCTGTTATTTTATGCAAACGATTTCATGACTTTTCTACTTGTGACATTCAGCCTATAGCGTTATACTTGTTTTTACTTTAATCAATACTCAATTTTCAAAAATGACCATACAACTTCGATTTTTAATTTTATTATTTGTCACGTTATGCCTATGTATAAAGAGTCAAGCGCAACAAATTTATCCTATACCGCAAAAAACAATTTTAAAAGTAGGGCGTATACCTTATCAAGGAATACAATTAAAAGGGAAAGTGGGTACTCATGTTTCTTCGGTGCTCGCTTCTTATGTAGAAAAAGCGGGTATTCCAGTTCGTTTTAAGAAGTTAAAAAAAGCAATTGGTAAGGAGGGATATGAGCTGCAGGTTCATTCAAAGTTCATTTTGATAAATTATGCAACCGAGCGGGATGCTTTTTATGCTGCCCAAAGCCTAAAACAACTTTTAGATGATGCCAAACGGACTTCATTTTTGCAGAAGCAGACCATACAGGATTTTCCTGATGTTGCCTTTCGTGGTACAGTAGAAGGGTTTTATGGGGAACCTTGGAGTTTTGAAGATCGAGTTGCTCAATTGAGATTTTATGGTGAATGGAAAATGAATACTTACCTTTATGGTCCTAAAGATGACCCTTATCATTCATCACCCAGTTGGAGAGAACCATATCCATTAGATGAAGCGAAGCGTTTACAAGATTTAGTGCGTATTGCAACGGAAAATGAAGTTGATTTTTATTGGGCAATTCATCCAGGAAAAGATATTAAATGGAATGAGGTGGACAGTTTGGCTGTATTGCATAAGTTTGATTTAATGTATAATTTGGGTGTGCGTCACTTTGCAGTATTCTTCGATGATATCTCTGGGGAGGGAACAAAAGCAGAGAAGCAAGCTGGTTTATTGAATTATTTACAAAAAGAATTTGTAGATAAAAAGCATGATGTGGGTGCATTAATCATGTGTCCAACGGAATATAATAAATTGTGGTCAAATCTAGAACCGAATACTTATCTGGATATTTTGGGAGATCAATTGGATAAAAGGGTTGAGATTATGTGGACTGGTAATTCTGTCATTCATGATATCACCAAAGAAGGCCAAGTTTGGGTAAATAATAGAATTAAACGCCCTTCGTTTGTCTGGTGGAATTTTCCAGTAAGTGATTATGTTCGTAATCATCTTTTATTAGGACCTGTTTATGGATTGGATAAAGATATAAAATCTGACATGTCGGGTTTTGTTACCAATCCGATGGATAAAGCCGAAGCTTCTAAAGTAGCAGTTTTTTCAGTAGCAGATTATTCTTGGAATACAAAAGCCTTTGATTCAAAAGCCTCTTGGTTGCGCGCTATACATGAAGTACTGCCTGATGTGGAGGCATCTTATGCCTTATTTTCAAAACATAATACAGATCCTGGACCGAGTTATCATCAGTATCGACGTGTTGAATCTGAAGACATTAGTCCGATATTAGACAGTTTATTGGCTAAAACGCCACAATTAACGGATTTTCCCATTGAGTTATCGCCGTTTAATTTAGCTTTATTGCGAACTGAGTTTTCGAAATTCGCTCCAGCGGTTCATGATATTTTGAATAATTCGAAAAATCAGAATTTGGTAACTGAGATAAAACCTTGGTTATTACATTTCGAAAGTTTAGGCCATGCAAGTTTAGCGTTGTTGGATTTATTGGCTGCGAACGACGACCAGCATGCTTATGCTCATTTTTTGAAGTTACAAACTGAGCGGAACAAATTGGTGGATATAGACAAAAACAATAATCGAAATCCATACCAACCGGGTATAGTTACGGGGAGTCGTCATATATTACCATGGGTTGAAAAGTCCTATTTTCATTTTGCGCAATTATTCCGTGAAAAGGGCTTCTCAGTACCTGACGCCATTGACCAGGCTATTGGGAAAGTACTAACAAGTTTAGCGCCATTAAAGGCTTTGCCTGTTTTAAACGATGTAATCGCAGGAAATAAACCACAGCCCGTACTGAAGCTAAGTCCATTGTTGGAAGTTATTAAATTAAGCCCTCAAGATTTTATTGGTCTAGAAATTACTTCTCCTCAATTTTTAAAAGAAGTGCATCTTGATATAGTGCCAAAACAAGAAGTTTTGAAATTGGAATATAGTGAGGATGGTAAAATTTGGTCTCCGAAGAAAACATCTCAATCGAAGATGGTCAGGTTAATTAATTTGTCAGATCATGTTGTTGATATAAAACTTCAGAAATTTGAAATCGTATTGCAATAAGTAAATCCTTTATCAAAATGTAAAAAGCCCTCCAAAATAAGCGAGGGCTTTTTTTTGCATCCTAGGTTAAGATATGCATAGGAGTACTGTAAAGATAAAAAATGACGTTAAAGAAAACTTTACATTACTTACTGGTAGCAAGCTTGTTCAATCTCGAATCGCATTATAGGGAAGTTCCGCAAAAAAATGCTATTGTTTACGATTAGATTAGATTGGTTTCCAAAAATACCAGGTATAATGTGTAACTTTGCCAACTGAGTTAAATCGTATTTAAATAAGTTGCCGTGAGGTAACGAGAATAATATATAGTAAAAATATGGCAAATATTGTTGCAATTGTAGGTCGTCCAAATGTTGGGAAATCCACGCTTTTTAATCGTCTGACGGAGAGTAGAAAAGCTATTGTTGATGACTTTAGTGGAGTGACGCGCGACCGTCACTATGAAACGGCAGAATGGATTGGGAAAAAGTTTACAGTAATTGATACTGGTGGATTTGTACATGGCTCGGATGATGTATTCGAAGAAGCAATTCGTGATCAGGTCCATATCGCAATAGAAGAAGCATCTGCGATTATTTTTATGGTAGATGTAACAACAGGTATTACGGATCTAGATGATGAAATCGCGGATCTTTTAAGAAGAAGTTCTAAGCCTGTATACGTTGCTGCAAATAAAGTTGACCATGCAAAATTACACCATGATTCTGCAGAATTCTATGCCTTTGGTTTAGGTGAAATTTATAATGTTTCTTCTGCTACAGGTTCTGGGACAGGAGAGTTATTAGATGCTGTTGTGTCTACTCTTGAAGCTGAATTTGAAGATGACACCTCACTACCAAAATATACGATTGTAGGTCGTCCAAATGTTGGTAAATCCTCTTTGACAAATGCTTTGTTAGGTGTGGAACGTAATATTGTTACGCCAGTAGCTGGTACTACGCGCGATTCGATTCGTATTCATTATAAGCAATTTGGTCATGATTTCTTGCTTATTGACACCGCTGGATTAAGACGTAAATCAAAGGTGAACGAAGATATTGAGTTTTATTCTGTGATGCGTACAATCAAAGCGCTGGAAGATTCAGACGTTGTTATTTTGATGTTAGATGCAAATGATGGCATCGAAGCTCAGGATATCAATATCTTCCATTTGGCTGAGAAAAATAGAAAAGGAATTGTAATTGTTGTCAATAAATGGGATACCATTGAAAAAGACAATAAAACGATGAAAGATTTTGAAGCGCGAATCAAAGAAAAATTAGCTCCATTTACAGACGTGCCTATTGTTTTTACTTCAGTTACAGAAAAACAGCGTATTTTCAAAACATTAGAGGTAGCTGCTAAGGTATATGAAAATAAAACGAAAAAGATACCAACTTCAAAATTGAATGAAGTGATGTTGCAGGTAATTGAAAATTACCCGCCACCAGCTTTAAAAGGTAAATATATCAAGGTAAAATATGTAACACAGTTACCTGGACGTACACCTATGTTTGCATTCTTCTGTAACTTACCACAGTATGTGAAAGATCCTTACAAACGTTATATTGAGAACAAATTACGTGAACACTTCGATTTTGAAGGTGTTCCACTTCAAATTTATTTTAGACAAAAATAGAAACTGATATTTTCTAGACATGGAAAACAATCTTTATTTATACAATACGCTAACACGTAAAAAAGAAAAGTTCCAACCATTACATCCCTCTTTAGTAGGGATGTATGTTTGTGGGCCTACGGTATACAGTGATGTTCACCTTGGAAATTGCCGGACTTTTGTGTCTTTTGACTTGATTTTTCGTTATTTAAAACATCTTGGATTTAAAGTCCGATATGTGCGGAATATTACAGATGCCGGGCATTTGGAGGGGGATAATGACGAAGGAGATGACAAATTTGCGAAAAAAGCAAAATTGGAACAACTGGAGCCAATGGAGATTGTGCAGAAGTATACACTTGGTTTCCATGATGTATTACGTCTATTCAATACACTTCCTCCAAGCATAGAACCTACTGCTACAGGACATATTTCTGAACAGATTGAAATGGTGCAAAAAATCATCAGCAATGGATATGCTTATGAGCGTAATGGTACTGTTTACTTTGATGTGGAAAAATATGTTAAGGATTACGATTACACTATTTTAACCAATCGTAAGCTAGAGGATATGTTGAATAATACACGTGAACTTGGTGGCCAAGATGAAAAACGTGGAAGATTGGACTTTGCACTTTGGATAAAAGCCAAACCTGAGCACATCATGCGTTGGCCTTCACCATGGAGCGTTGGTTTTCCAGGTTGGCACATTGAATGTTCGGCGATGAGTCGCAAATATTTAGGTGACCAATTTGATATTCATGGCGGTGGCATGGATTTAGCAGCTACGCATCATACGAATGAAATTGCACAGTCTGAGGCTTGTAACCACACAGCTCCAGCCAAATATTGGATGCATACCAATATGCTGACGGTAAATGGAGCTAGAATGTCCAAATCTTCTGGTAATGGTTTTTTACCTCATCAGTTGTTTACTGGTGATCATCCTTTGTTAGAACGGGGATATTCACCGATGTCCGTTCGTTTCTTTATGCTTCAAGCACATTATAGAAGCACGCTAGACTTTTCTAATGAAGCCTTGGATGCGGCAGATAAAGGATTTAAACGCTTAATGACAGCTATTAGTCTACTGGATAAATTGAAGCCTTCTAAAGGGAAATCTGCAGTAGATATAGCTGTTTTACGTGCAAGATGTTATGCGGCAATGGATGACGATTTTAATAGCCCTATTTTAATTGCAGAGCTGTTTGAAGTTGTTCGGTTGATTAATTCTATCTATGACGGAAAATCTGCAATCAGCGCAAGTGATTTGGAAGAGTTGAAATCATTCTTGCAACATTTTGTTTTTGATATTCTTGGTCTTGAAAATGATTTAATATCAAATAATGATGGTATTGATGAGGTCATGGATATTGTTATTAAATTGCGTGATGGAGCAAAGCAAAATAAGGATTTTGCAACTTCAGATCGTATTCGCGAAGAGTTGAATGCTATCGGAATTCAATTAAAGGATAGCAAAGATGGCACACTTTGGAATAAGATTTGATAGTTAGTGTCCAAATTAAATAAAGACATTACATGAATATATGGAATAAATTATCGGCGGTAGTTTTTATGAGTGCATTATCTGCACAAGTATTTGCACAAATACCCGATAAAGTAGGTAATTTGATCAGTGCGGATAAAGAAGCTGCACTGATTTCCAAAACAACCACCCCACATCAAGCATTTTTATCCATAATCGATAAAGAGTCAAAGTTTTTTGTCCCTTCTGAAGTCAATGCTCTTGACTACCTTAACAATAGGCCTAATATTCCCGATGTTATGACATGGGAACCTGCATTGGCTATGGTTTCAAAAAGTCAAGATTTTGGGATAACAACTGGCCCTATGGAGTTTCAAAAGGTAGGGGCAAGAAAACGATTTGGACAATATTTAACGGTTTGGAAAAGAAATAAAAAAGGCAAGTGGCTGGTAGATATACGTGCTGAAGTAGAAAACTTAGGTAATAAGGAAGCTTCGGAATTGGCATTTTATGAACCTAGTGAATCATGGTATTTAAAACATCGTTCACAAGTGCGATTAGGGCAACGTAAAGAGATCGTTTTTGAGACGGATAAGCTTATGTCTGCCGTGCTTAAAGCTGATAATCAAGCAGGCTATAAGGAGTTTTTAAATGATGATGCACGCCTTCTTTTTCCTTGGATTCAACCAATAGAAGGGAAAAAGAACATATTAGCCTATTTAAAAAAATCTCGCATGGACATAACCACCACTCCTGAGCAGGTAGGTCGAGCTTATAGTGGTGAGTATGCATACTCTTTTGGTACTGCTACAATCAAACTAAAAGATAAAGTAGTTAAGTATAACTATATCCGTGTATGGAAACTGAGCGAACTAGCAAAGGATGATGTCACTAAGGCAAATTGGAATGTATTAGTTGAAATGATGTTTGAACGATAGCGTACTTATATTGTATTCATGATATAAAAAAGTAAGGGCTTCAAATTCAATTTGAAGCCCTTACTTTTTTATATAGAAATCCATTAACTTATTTGGTGATCCATACCTTAAGTTCATCACAATTTTGAAAGTCATCTGCAATATCGATATAGGTATTTGCTCTTTTCGATTCAAACCAGGTATTCAATTTACGGTTAACCTTATCTTGTCTTGCAGCTTCTTTAATTTTAGAAAAATCTTCATCTAAATTCGCTTTATGAGGTGCAATACGAGATTTTAAATAGTTAAAACGTAATCCAACTTCTCCTGTACGATCTGTAAACTGTGCGGGTTTCGAATATTCTCCAGGTTGAAGCGTGTCGATGGCTTGAAATACCGAAGCTTCTAATTGATCAACTGGTATTAAGGTAGTACGTGTTTCACCACCTTGATTTAAGACCATCCCACCATTGAACTTAGTTTCCTCACTATCCGAATTCGTTGTAGCCGCATGATAGAAATCTAATTTACCCGTTGTGACTAAATTATAGATACTATCAATTTTCGTTTGTGTGCGTTCTATACTAGCAGCAGTTGGTTTAAATTTGATTAGTATATGTCTTACATGAACTTCTTCACCACGTCTTTCTAGCACCTGTAAGAAGTGAAATCCATATTGCGTTTCGAATACGGGCGAAATGTCGCCAGCTTTCAATTTAAAGGCCATCGCTGCAAATTCTTTAACCCAATTATCACGGGTATTAAAGCCTAAATCTCCTCCATAAGGTGCTGATCCATCTTCAGAGTATAATCGAGCAATCGTACCAAATTCAGACCCATCCATGACTTGTTTTCGAAGTCCTTCTGCTTTATCTTTAAATTCTGCTTTTTCCTCAGTAGTTAATTTCGGAAACATGACAATTTCACCAATCTCTACTTCAGTAGTAAAGTAGGGTAAGCTGTCAGTGTTGAGTGATTCAAAATAACGTTTTACTTCGATAGGAGTAACATCTACTTTTTGAACGATATTTTGACGCATTTTATTTGCTTTCAATTGCTCAGCAATACTTGGTCGCATATCTTCTTTATATTGTAGTAAAGATCTGTTTAAAAATTTCTCTAATCTTTCTTGACCACCCGCTTGCTGCGACATATATCTCAATCGACTATTTAGGTTATCATCTATTTCGGCTTCCCCAACTTCGATAGAGTCAATAACCGCTTGTTGGGAAAGAAGCTTTTGCGTAAGGAGCTGTTGTAGCATTTCGCATTTGAAATTTTCATTTGGTTTATTGCCGCCTGAAAGATATTGTGCATATTGCAAATCAACATCAGATTGTAATATAATACCCGACCCAACTGTCGCAACTACTCGATCAATTACTTGTTTTTGCGCAAATACTGTTTGTGCTGTCACAAATACCAATAATAGCAACGTATATATGTTTTTTTTCATTCGTGGAATGTAAATTAAATTCTTTTTTTAAATAAATCAGTCCAAACTAAAAGTTCTGAAAGCTTGCACAAAATTATTAGAATATCTTAATTATTCTTAATTTTATTTCAATAATATTTCCAAGTGATTATAGCATTTAGAAGTTCAATGATAACAAAAGAATACTGAACATCCATGGAACAGCTAAAATAAGTATTTACAATGTAGAAAATGTAGTTTTAACCAATTTTAACACTACATTTTAACACAAAGTTTTAATTTTGAAATCATGAAAAAGATTATATTTTTTATTTTGACCTGTTTTCCTTTTTTAGGCTGGTCTCAAACTATTCCGATGTTTATCGGGACCTATACCAACGATTCGGAGAGTAAGGGTATTTATGCTTTTGATTTCAATGTTAAAACGGGTGAAATAGCAATGGTTGCAACGACTCCAATGGTTAATCCTTCTTTTTTATCCCGTAAGGATAACATTATTTATGCGGTTAGTGAACAAGGAAATAATAAAGGAAATTTAACAGCGTATTCATACAGCAATGGTCAATTTACAACCCTGAATACGGTTCCTACAAAAGGCGACGATCCTTGTCATGTCTCAGTAAGTCCTAATAAAAATTTAATAGCAGTATCCAATTATTCAGGTGGATCATTTGTATTGTATAAATTAGAGTCCAATGGTGTGATTGGTGATCTTGTAGATTTTGTACAACACGAAGGAAAGGGAGTTGATAAAATAAGGCAAGAAGCACCACATGTACATTCGGCTTTTTTTTCAAAAAAAGGAAATGAAATCTTTGTCCAAGATTTGGGATTAGATCAAGTTTCAATTTATAATTTGATTAATCCTAAAAAAAATGATGCTTCTTTACACAGTGATCCAGCTGAGGTATTCACTTCTGCTGGAGGAGGACCAAGACATATTGCTTTTGGAAAGAAAGAGCATTATATGTATGTCGTTTTGGAAATGACTGCAGACATCGCAGTTTACAAGCGCGATGGGCAAGATTGGCTTTTTCATCAGTCTATTAATATTAATCCAGATGGGTTTGCTGGCAAGAATGGCGCAGCAGATATCAAAGTATCTCCAGACGGTAAATTTATATATGCTACAAATAGAGGAGATGCAAATACCATAGGTGTTTTTTCTATAGCGAAGGATGGTAAATTAACGAAGGTTGCGAATCAACCTACTTTAGGCGAAGGGCCACGAAGTTTTAACATCAGCCCTGATGGTAAGTTTCTTTTGGTTGCGAATCAAACAACCAACGAGGTCGTAACGTTTGCAAGAAATGAAAAAACAGGTTTATTGAAAGAGACTGGAAAACCTGTTCGTATTCCAGCCCCAGTGTGTATTATTTTTTAGTCAATTCATCGTTTGATGGAGAGTCGTCTGGAGTTCCTTTCAATTCATGCGTCTCTTCATCATACATCCCTTCCAATTCATCCGTTACAGTCCCTTTCCACACCTTAATTCCCGTAATATAAGCAACCCTTCCAATCATATGTGCTGCCACAGGAGCCGTTAATACAAGGAAGAAAGCGATTGCAATTGTTTTCGTAGTAACAGATACATCTGGAAAGACTATTGCAGCGCAAAGCAGGAGTAAGCCGACGCCCAATGTCGCAGCTTTTACGGTTACGGAAAGACGTAGATAGAAATCAGGCATCCGTAAAATACCAATTGAAGCAAAAAGAATGGCCAATGCGCCAATCGTGCTCAGTATAGCAATGATGATATCAGTCATGGTGATCTTGTTTTTCTAAATAATAGGCAAAAGCAACGGTTCCTAAAAATGCAATCAATGCTAAAATCATGGCTACATCAAGGAAAATTTCCTGCGATGTAGTGATACTATAAACAGTGATGATACCGATGCCAGTAGTAATGATTAAATCGAGGGCAATGACACGATCTGCAACGTGTGGCCCTTTAAATAATCGTATAAAAGTGATTACAGTTGCAAGAATCAATATGGGTAAAACCACGTAATCTAAATATTCAGTTAAGCTCATCTCAGAATTTCTAAAAGTTTACGTTCAACATTATTTTTCAACTGCATCATGAATTTTTGTTTATCATGTAGATACATCACATGGATATATAAAATCTTTTTGTCGTCACTAACATCAAGAATCAAGGTGCCAGGGGTAAGGGAAATAAAAGTGGACAGGAGATTGATTTCAAAGTCCGACTTGGCATCCATTCGGTATTTAACAATGCCGGGTTTGAAAAAATATTTAGGTGTAATTACATCGTATGCCACCTGCAGGTTTGCAATAATCATTTGATAAAGAAAGAAAAAAAGGAAACTTATCGTTTTTGGAACCCGATAAAAGTAACGTTGGTCAATTTCGTTTCGATTCATCACCCATAGGATAAAGAATCCGAGCATGAAACCAAATAGAAAATTTGTATAGTACATGGAACCTGTTAGTGCTACCCAAATAAAAGAAAGCAGCAGGTTCATTAAAAACTGTTTGATCATATGTTTCTCTATTTACCTAATACAGCCTGTATATAAGGTTCGGTGTTTAACATTTCAGATGATATACGGTCGGCAACTTGAATAATACTTTCGGCATTTAATCCAATATATAGTGAACTTGCTGCCAATATACAAATTGGTAAAATCAAGGCTATTTTTCGAATACCGATGAGGTCCTTGAATTTATCTTCAATCATATCTGGCTCTGGCAATTTCTTCCAAAAGACTTCGGACCAGAATTTTGCAATTACAAATAGCGTCATAAAACTTCCTAATATCAGTGCTCCAGCATAAAAATAATGTTCTGTTTGAAAAGCTCCTTGCAACAAATATATTTTCGCCCAAAATCCGGATAAAGGAGGAATACCAGCTAATGAGAAAAGAACGATTGCAATCAGCAAGGATATTTTAGGGTATTCGCCATACAAACCGCCCAATTTTTTTAAATCCATTGAACCTCTCATTTGACGAATTAATCCGGCTATGAGAAAGAGATTTGTCTTGACCATTATATCATGAATCAAGTAGAATACGGCGCCAAGAAGAGCCAATTTACTATACATACCCAATCCGCCAATCATAAAACCAATATGACAAACAATGAGATAAGAAAAAATTCGTCTCACATTAGTTTTGATCAGCATACCAAAAGCACCAGTCAAAATGGTTAGAATAGCCAGTATTACAAATAGATTTCGAATAAATTCATTCGGAATAAATATCAATGTAAAAACTCGGAATAGTGCGTAGATACCTACTTTTGTCAATAATCCACCAAATATTGCAGCAACAGCAGAAGGAGGTGTGTGATAAGAGGAGGGCAACCAAAAGTAAAGTGGGAAAATTGCCGATTTGATGCCAAAACCAATCAAAAAGAAGGTTGCCGTTATATCAACAATTGCACGATTTTCTATCTTGGGAACAATGAGTGCTAGATCAGCCATATTCAAAGAACCTGATATACCATAAAGAAGACCAATGCCAGTCAAGAAAAAGGTGGATGCCAGAATATTCATGGCCATATATTTTACAGCACCCTCTAATTGCGCTTTACGCCCCCCTAAGGTCATTAGAACAAAAGATGATATAATAATAACCTCAAAAAACACATAAAGGTTAAAAATATCTCCTGTTAAAAATGCACCATTTAGGCCCATCAATAAGAAATGGAAGATGGGGAAGTATCCGTATAGTACCCGTTGACGACCGATACCAGTAGCTGAGTATATAGAGACGGATAATCCTGCAATGGCTGTTAAAAGTATCAATGTGGCGCTTAATAGATCTGCAACAAATACAATTCCGAATGGAGCTTCCCAATTGGCTGCATGCATAATAAGAATATTTCCATCGAATACTTTAGCAAATAATTTGATTGCAAAAATTAAACTGATGAAGCTACCGCCGATGCTTAAAACTCTTTGTGTTGCAGTTTTTCGCCAAAAACCAAGCTGTATGATTGCTGTAAATAAATGTACAAGTACTGTTGCTATAATTTGATTGTCAATCATATATCTTCGTCTTCGGGAGTGTTTAAGTTATCTAAATCGTCCGTGTTAATTAATGCATATACACGTTTTAATAATACAATGGCAAAAGAGGTCAAACCGAAACTGATGACAATGGCTGTTAAAATTAATGCTTGTGGTATAGGATCAGCATATATATCTTGAAATACCTTTAGTCCATCCCGAATTATGGGTGGTTTCCCCTTTGTAATATTACCGAGGAGAAATATCAAAATATTTGTTGCGTTACCGAGTAGCATGATACCCAGAAGTAATTTTACCATACTTCTTCTTAATATGAGATATATGCCCGTAGCATACAAGATGCCTATGAGTAAAATAAGTAGTAATTCCATTCCTATATTAATCTGAACCTAATGAAATAGTAAATAAAATGGTCAATACAACACCAATAACAACGAGATAGATACCCATATCAAATAGTAAGGCTGTACCGATCATCCCAATAACAGGTATGGGTTGTTCTAACCATAAACCAGTCATAACGGGTAAACCAAAGAATGCTGGCATAAACATACTGAAAGCAGATATGCCCAATCCAATGGGAAGTAGTGATAGTGGTTTATAACGTAAGATGCGCATTGTTTCATCAGTACCATGTGCAAAGCTGTGTAAGACAAAAGCAATAGAAGCAACTAATCCCCCTACGAAACCTCCTCCAGGGTAGTAATGCCCCCTTAATAATAAGAAGAAAGAGAATAAAAGGAGTATGGGAAGTAAATATTTTGATGCTGTTTGTAAAATCGTACTTTTCATATTATTCTTTCTCCGATGATTTTAAACGTAATTTCAATAGACTGTAGACTCCTAGTGCTGCAATTGTCAAAACAACAATCTCAAACATCGTATCAAAACCTCTAAAGTCTACAAGCAGTACATTGACGACATTTCTACCTTTAGCGAGTAGGTAAGCATTTGAACCATAAAATTCACTGATTGCAATATTTGTTGGTACATGCAGCGCTCGAATAGCAACCATAGCCAAAATTACTCCAAATATGACCGCAACAATGATATCTCTTATCAAGACTTTTTTGTTGGCAAGGTTTAAAAATGGAGGTAATTTGAACAGCACTAGAACAAAGAGAACGACCGTCAATGTATCAATTGTAAATTGTGTCATCGCCAAATCTGGGGCACTGTAAAATACAAAAAGCAAACAGATACCATATCCAATAACACTTGTTGAAACGACAGCCGTTAGTCTAGAAGAAGTACTCAAGGTCAGTGCAACAGCGCCGAATACGATTAATATCGTGACTACCTCGTATACACTAATGGCGGATAATAAATCCCAATTGATATGTAGAGGCCCACCTAAATAAAGTTGGTAAGCCAACAAAACTTCAGCAAATATGATGATTTTTAAGAGGTACGACCGCAGATACCCATCATGAAAGTAATGCGAATAGCTTGTTGAGAAACGGTATATGGCTTTGTAGCAGTTTTGGAAAATGGATTGTGGCGCTATGAAATTTAATTTTTCAATCCATAACAATTTCCGCTGGCTTGGCTGATTAATGAAATAAACTAGCGTACCTAAGATAATGGTCAAAGCACTTAGTAATAAAACTGTATTGAATCCGTGCCAGATTTTAAGATGAAAATCACTATTGATTTTCATGATGCCATTGACTGTTGGCTGTGCAATCCAATCTCCGATTATAGAAGGAAAACATCCGAATACTAAACCCAAGAGAGCAAGTAATAGTGGCGGTATCCAGAGCGATTTCTCGGGCAACTGTATCTTTTTAAAACTTTCGGGTATAGGCCCCATAAATGGTTTAATACCGGCCATGAAACCTGCAGATACCAAGAGAATATTTGTTAATACAGCGGCAGAAGTTAGGTAAATCGCTAATTTTTCGTCACTATTTAATGTCGCTTCGTAAATTAAATCTTTACCGATAAATCCGAATGTAAGGGGTACTCCAGCACTTGATATAGCAGCTAAGAAGCCTGCGATTGCCACAGGAAGTAATACTTTTCTTAATCCACTCAGCACGGTAAGATCCCTCGTATGCGCCTCATGGTCAATGATACCTGTAATTAAAAATAATGTGGCTTTATACAAGGCATGTACAACAATAAATACAGCGGCAGCTATGATCGCCTCCTCCGTACCGATTCCTAATAAAAAGACTAAAATTCCTAAGGCAGAAATAGTGGAATAGGCAAGTACGCCTTTCATATCTGTCCTGAATAGTGAATGAAAAGCTCCATAAAGCATCGTGATACCACCTATTAACATTAGACTGTAAGTCCAAGCAGGGTTGCTCCCTAAGATCGGGAAGAATCTAGCAAGTAAATAGATTCCCGCTTTTACCATGGTAGCAGAGTGTAGGTATGCAGATACAGGAGTTGGCGCTTTCATAGCACCAGGTAACCAGAAATGAAATGGGAATTGAGCAGATTTGGTCATTGCCCCCAGTAGAATCAAACCTAAAATATACGGATATAGATAATGATCTTGGATAAGTTGTGCCTTTGAAACGAGTTCTGAGATGGAATAGGTACCAGCGATATTGCCAATAAGAACTAAGCCAGCTAATAAGAAAAAACCACCTAAACCCGTTACACTTAAAGCCGTAAGCGCACTTTTTCTGGATGCTATTTTTTCATTATTGAATCCAATCAGGAAAAATGAACTTATACTTGTCAATTCCCAAAAGGTGAATAGCAGAAAAATATTATCAGATAGTACCAGCCCAAGCATGGCAGACATAAACATGCATAGATAGCCAAAGAAACGATCGATGTATGGGTCATTTTTTAGATAAGATTTTGCATATATAAATATGCAAGTTCCAATTCCTGTTATTAATAAAGTAAATAAAAGCGATAATCCATCCAATCTAAAATCAAAATTGACCCCTAAGGATGGAATCCATTCAATGTGTTGCACGTAGGATTTGTCCCAATTTACTAACGGGATATATTGCAAGTAGTAGAGAAATAAAAGTAAGGGTATGGCTGCGAGAATAATCCCCCATTTGGTTTTAATGAATTTACCAAATGGAACAATAAGGCTCGATGTTATTAGTCCTATTAGAACGGTAAATAGCATTTAGTCTTTGTTTTAATTTGTGAAACGCTCCAATATAAGGAAAATTGAGCGTTTTTTATATTTTGGAGAAGCAACTTTATTAAAAAAATAATTTTTAAAGGACTATAGTATTTAACAAAATTTAACATTATATTCGTTTTAAGCGTTTCGCTAATCAATTTTTAGAAAGCCTTTAAATTACTTTCAAGTTCACAAGAAACATGTTTTAGATGACAAGTATCGCTAATAAACAACTATTTGAGGAGCATTATGGAAGCTTGTGTCATTTTGCCTGGAAACTTTGTGGAGATCTTACCCAATCGGAGGATTTTGTGCAGGATGCATTTATTTCTTATTTCAATAATCAGGAACATGTTTCCGTAAATCAAGTTGCGATTAAGAACTATCTATACACTTCAGTTAGATATGCGTTTTTGAATAGTAAAAGGAAGGAGAAAGTAGTTGAAAAGTATTGGTTAGCCACACCATTCAATGAATCGAGTCAAGATTCATTTGAATTAAATATCATCCATTCGGAGGTCGTTGCTGAGGTACACCGGATCGTGGAAAGTATGCCTCCTGGCTGTCAAGTTGTATTCAGGATGGGCTATTTTGAAGGGTTAAGTAATCAAGAGATTTCTAAAGAGCTCAATATAAGTGTCAACACGGTGAAAACCCAGAAACAACGTGGCATGAAACTCGTGATGCAGAAGATGAACCCGGAGTTTTTACCGATAGTAATTTTCTTAGAAACCCTATTTTCTCGATAATTTTGTGAGTACGAGATTTGTATGGCTTATATCAATGAGCTATTCTAATGGATTTCGTTATGTTTAACTTCCTAATATAAGCATGTGTCCAGATGCTTATCGCAATTTCCAATTCAAAAGTATATATTTCGACCTTTTTTTGTTCCTTAAAACAGATATAAAAATATTTTTCATTTCTTGTCACCCTTTTTTCCTGTTAAAGTTTCCTTACACTATATGATGGAGAGTAAACCTTTTATTATAGCCGCAATTATAAAGAAATCTTTGGTAGAGAAACTCTCTGACGAGGAAAAAGTATTATTAGAAAACTGGCGTAATTCAAATGCTGAAAACAGCAAGCTGTATGATAGTTTCAAAGATGGCAAGTCAATTAGAGATGATTTGAATTTGTTCAAACGTATTGATGTGGCAGCTGCATGGGACAATTTAGAAAAAAAAGAAAGCCATACTCTTCCGTTTAAAAGTAAGTTTAACCTGAAAATTTGGGTTCCTCTTATTGCTTCATGTCTTGTGGTTTGTTTCTATTTATTATACTTAAATCAAAATATTTCCAGAAGTCATTCCAAAATCATCGCTATTCATTCCCAAGTACATAAAAATGATGTTAAGCCAGCATCGCAGGAGGCTGTCTTGATTTTAGATAATGGTGATCAATTAGATTTAACGAAGGCAAAAAGTGAATTTATCTCCAATAATATTAAACTCAAAGATGAACAGTTAGCATATGAAAAAGGGGTAGGAACTGGCGAATTGGAATACAATACTTTAGTTGTTCCGAAAGGAGGGTATTATAAGATTGAGTTGTCCGACGGTAGTAAAGTATGGGTAAATGCCATGTCAAAATTAAAATTCCCTGTGCTTTTTGCTGCTGGAGAGCGCAGTGTTGAATTAGAGGGAGAAGCTTTTTTTGAAGTAACAAAAGATGTCAATCGTCCTTTCATTGTGCGTGCAAATGGTACTGACATTAAGGTATTAGGAACTCATTTTAATGTGGATGCCTATAGTCATAAAGTAAGAACGACGTTGCAAGAAGGAAAAGTCGAAGTCGCTAGTGCGAACCAATCTATCTTATTAGCTCCTGGGGAGTTTTCGGAATCTGCTAATGGAATACTTGAAAAGGGTACCGCAGATTTGAATCGAGATCTTGCTTGGTATAATAATGAGTTTTATTTTAAAAAGGATAACATCAAATTTATTGTAGATCAATTGTCCAATTGGTATGACTTGGAAGTCAGATTTGAGCATGATGTTAATAAAAATAAAATCGTTACAGGATCCATTGATCGCAATGTACCTCTTTCTCAAGTTATTGAAATGTTGGAATATGTGAGTGATTTAAAATTTAAAATAGATGGGAATCAATTGATTATTAGAAATAAATAAAATATTATGGGAAATTAATACACGAAATAAAAACAAAAAATACAGAGATGTTGCAGCATCCCTGTATCTATTCTTAATTAAAGAAGCTAACCAGATAAATTAACTCATTAACCAAATGTAAATGTATGAATAACTTACCATTTGGCAAAAAGCGACCATGGGACTCTCATGACTCGCTATTTTGCAAACCTTTACGTATTATGAAAATTAGTACCTTTTTGATGTTTGCTTTCGTAACGGGTGTCCAAGCCAAGGGTATTGCCCAGAAAGTTAATCTGAATCTTAAGAATGTTAAGATAGAGGATGCGTTATCAGCTATTGGCAAGCAGACCAAGCATCGTTTTCTTTATAGCGATGATGTTACAAGAGGGGCTAAACGCATTAGTTTAAACTTAAAGAATGTAAGTCTTGAAGATGCGCTTCAAGAAGTTTTAAGTGAGAATAACTACTCTTATAAGGTTATTGCCAATACGATTACCATTAATAATAACCTGGTTAATCATAGTGAAGTGAAATACGAGGTGTTACAGAATTCCATTTCGGGAACTGTAAAGGATAAAGAAGGAAAGCCGCTGAGTGGAGCTAGTGTAACTGTTAAAGGTACGAATACCTCCGTGAGCACGGACGGAAATGGCCAATTCAAAATCAATGCTGGAACAAATGCTGTTCTATTGGTTCGCTTTGTTGGATTTAGTCCAATTGAAGTACCTTTAAAAGGTAAATCAGTTATTTCGATTACGATGAATCGTAAGGATCAGCAACTAGAAGTAGTTGACGTAATATCTACGGGTTATCAGAATATCGATCGTAAGCTTTTTACAGGTGCAACAAGTAAAGTAAATGCCAAAGATGCAGAGCGTAGCGGAGTTCCTGATGTTTCTAGAATGTTAGAAGGTCAAGTTGCTGGTGTATCTGTTCAAAATGTTTCAGGAACATTTGGTGCTGCACCTAAGATAAGAGTAAGAGGGGCGACATCACTTTCAGGAGATAACAAACCATTATGGGTTGTTGATGGAATTATCTTAGAAGATGTGGTTAATATTTCTAATGAAGCCCTATCAACGGGAGATGCCAATACATTAATTGGCTCATCAGTTGCTGGATTAAATCCGGATGATATTGAGTCATTTACTATCTTGAAAGATGCTGCTGCAACTGCTATGTATGGTGCACGTGCCATGAATGGTGTAATTGTTGTCAATACTAAAAGAGGACGAAATACAGATGGAAAGCCAAATGTGAGTTACACTGGAAACTTTACAACATATTTAAAGCCTAACTACAATCAGTTTGACATTATGAATTCTGCAGAGCAAATGTCTATTTTGCTTGAAATGGAAAATAAGGGTTACTATAGTCATAGCGCTGTTGCTAATGCAAAAGATGGTGGTATCTTTTATAAGATGTATAATCAAATGTATGATTATAATCCCAATACAGATTCGTTTGCTTTAAAAAACACAAAACAGGATCGTTTAAATTATCTGACGCGTTATGCTAAGGCAAATACGGATTGGTTTGATGTTTTATTTAAAAATTCATTATTACAAGAGCATTCTATCAGTGTAAATTCTGGTACTGAAAAGTCACAGACTTACTTTTCTACGAGTTTTATGAATGATAATGGAATGACTATTGGTGATAATGTAAAACGATATACGGCCAATATGCGTAACAATTTTAAGCTAAGTGATAAATTTAGTGTGGAATTGTTGGTGAATGGTTCAATTAGAGATCAACAAACACCAGGAACATTAACGAGACAATCGGATCCGGTATATGGTAAATATTCAAGAGATTTTGATATTAATCCTTATTCTTATGCATTAAATACGAGTCGTTTAATTACCCCTTATAATGAAGATGGTAGTTTAGAATATTTCACTAGAAATTATGCTCCGTTTAATATATTGAATGAGTTAGAGAATAATTTCATGCAATTGACCATGTTAGATTTAAAAGCTCAAGGAGGTATTAAGTATAAATTCTTACCGTATTTAACCTATTCTGCAGATGGATCATATCGATATGCTAAAAGTGAACGCCAGCATCATGTGCAAGATAATTCCAATATGGCTGAGGGATTTAGAGCTAACGCAAATCCTACTGTTAATGATGGTAATATTCTATTATACCCCGATCCTGACTATCCAAATGAACAAGCTGTCGTAGTACTTCCTGAGGGTGGTTTTTACAATACAACTCTTAATAATATTAAGAATTATTATTTTAGACATAATCTGGAGTTTGATAAAACATTTAACGAAGATCATCGCTTAAATGTTTTTACATCAATGGAGTTACGCTATACAGATAGACAATTTGCAGATTATGATGGTGTTGGCTATCAGTATGATAATGCAGGATTAGTTAATACCAATTATAGATATTTTAAAAAGGCAGCAGAAGGAGGAGATCCATATTTTGGAATGGGATATAGTAAAGATCGATTCGTTGCTTATGCTGCTCGTGCTGCTTATGCTTATAAGAGTAAGTATAGTATAAATGGAACTGTTCGATATGATGGCTCAAATTTAATGGGTAAATCACGAACATCACGCTGGTTGCCGACATGGAATGTTTCTGGAGCATGGGATATTGATCAAGAGAAGTTTTTTCAACCCATCGAGTCTGTGGTTTCTGGAGCTAGAATTAGAGGTACTTATGGTTTAGTGGCAAGTATGGGTAATGCTACAAATTCAGCAGCGATATTCTATAGTACTTTATCTAAAAGACCTTATGAGAATGAGAAAGAATCACTGATTTATAATTCAGGTTTAGAAAACTCGGAATTGACTTGGGAAAAACTTTACGAATTCAATATTGGAGCAGACCTTTCCTTATTTAAAAAGATTGATGTAACCTTCGATTATTATAAGCGTAATATTTTTGATCTAATTGGTCCTTTGCGTACATCTGGTATTGGTGGTGAATATGAGAAAGTTGCTAACTATGGTGAGATGAAAGCTCATGGGGTAGAGTTAACAATTGGCGGAAGCCCTATCAAAAATACGGATGGATTTAGATGGCGTACTCAATTCAATTTTGGAATAAACAAAAATGAGGTAACAAACTTAGACATCAATCAAAATATTTGGACACTCGTTAGAGCTGAAGGTGCACCTTTAAAAGGAAATGCGCAAAGAGGGCTTTATTCCCTTCAGTTTGATGGACTAAATTCTCAATATGGTTACCCTACTTTTGTTGGAAGTTTAGGCGAACGTAACGAAACATCGATTTGGTTACAAGATACTGATATTGACTATTTAAAATATGAAGGGCCAACGGATCCTACTTTTACAGGAGGTTACTTTAATCAATTTGCATACAAAAATTTCACAGTGTCTGCATTGTTTACATTTGCAACAGGTAACTATGTACGTCTTCAACCTACTATATCTTCGAATTATGATGATTTAACTGCAATGTCTACTGATATTGTTAATCGCTGGATTATGCCAGGAGATGAACTTATAACAAATATTCCTGCTATTTTGGATCGGTTCACCACGGATTCACGGGTTGTCGCTTCTGATGGAAGTTCAGTTAATGCTACCTATCCTTATAATGCTTATAATTATTCAACAGAACGTGTTGCTAAGGGTGATTTTGTACGATTGAAAAATATTAGTGTTTCTTATCAGTTACCAAAAAGTTTTACGCAAAGATTAAAACTTGCAAATGCGCAGTTAGCATTTGTTGGAAATAATGTTGCATTACTTTATTCAGATAAGAAATTAAATGGGGCGGATCCAGAGTTTTTTAATAATGGAGGGGTGGCTATGCCTATACCAAGACAATATACGCTTTCATTAAAAGTTGGATTTTAGAAATTAAAAATCATGAAAACATTGAAAATAAAAACACCAAATATAAAAGTATTCTCAGTTTTATTAGCAAGTACTTTTATTTTTACCTCGTGTAATAAATATTTGGATGAATATCCTGACATGCGTACCGATATAAATACAGTTGAAAAGGTGGCACAACTAGTTGGGTCAGCATATCCTGGACGCGATTATTTAGCGATGGCAGAGACCTATTCAGATAATGCTGTAGATAAGGGGCCCTCTGTAGGGCATAATGACGAACCTTTTGTCAGTTTATATAATTGGAAAGATATTAGTGATGATGGTAATAATACACCGACTATCTACTGGAACTCTTGTTATGAAGGTATCAATAATGCAAACCAGGCTCTTAAAGCTATCCAAGAAAACGATTTTGGAGACAAAGTACTTCCATATAAGGGTGAGGCATTGATTGCTAGAGCATATGCTCATTTTATGCTTGTTACTTTTTTTGCGAAAGCTTACGAAATTGGAAAAGATAATAGTTCACCAGGAATTCCCTATGTTTTGGAGCCAGAAACTGTTGTTCTTGCCAAATACGAAAGAGGAACAGTGGCGTCAGTGTATGCGCAGATTGAAAAAGATTTAGAAGAAGGGATTGCATTGTTAAATGGCGGAGTTTGGCAGGTTCCTAAATATCATTTTACCCCGGCTGCAGCACATCTATTTGCATCTCGTTTTTTCTTATTTAAAGGTGACTGGGATAAAGTTATTGAACATGCTAATCTAGCTGTTCCAAACGGAAATTACCTGACGTCATTGCGTCCATGGAATAGTACTTTTAGAAATTATACTTCAGAAGATTTTAGAACTGAGTTAACCAAAGCAGATAAGAATTATAATATTTTACTAGCAAATACTTATAGCACCTATCAGCGGAGTAATATTGGAGGGAATACACGCTATGGTTTTGGGACGACAGTTTTTCAGAATATATATAATGGAAATACTGCTGCGGGGGCCGCTTTTTATAATAAAGGTCTTAGATGGTCTGATGGTAATTATACTACTTATGTCTTTAAAGAATATTTTTATTATTCTAATGTAGCCGCAGGTATAGGATTCCCTTATATTATGCAGCCCTTATTTATTGCAGACGAAGGCTTAATGAATAGAGCTGAAGCGTACATTCAAAAAGGTAATTATGGTGAAGCATTGCAAGATCTAAACCAATTTGCAAGTGTTCGTATTACAAATTTTAATTCAACAAACCATGCGGTTACTGTAGATAAATCAAAAGCTTTCTTTAATGTTACTGATGATAAAGAAGCATTGATAAAAACAGTCCTGCAATTTAAACAAGTTGGATGGATGTGTGAAGGTATGCGTTGGTTTGATATTTTAAGACATAGAATTCCAGTAGTACACAATCAATTGGCGGTAGATGGATCAGAGACATTTGTGACATTAGATCCTGATGACAATCGTCGTATGTTTCAAATTCCTCAAGATGCCAAGATTGCAGGAATAGAATTAAACCCGAGATAATTTTATTTTTATGAAAAAGATATTTTATTCTATTATAGCTGTATTGATGATATTGAATGTTGTTTCTTGTACCAAAGATGAAGACAACTTGGATGTTGATTTAACAAAATATAATTCAGATATTACTGCTAATAACGAAATTGATAATTGGTTGACAACATCCTTTGTTGACCCTTATAATATTGAAGTCGTTTATCGCTTTGAACGAAATTTTACAGATGTCAATCGTGATATTTCGCCGGTCTATTTTGAAAAAGTACAACCGATGATGGATGCTGTATTGAAGACATTTTTGAAGACCTATGAAGAGGTTGCAGGAAAGGCCTTTATTAAAAAATATACCCCAAAGCAATTTGTGCTTTATGGTTCGCCATCCTATAATGATAATGGATCGATTACATTAGGTACAGCCGATAATGGTAGACGAATAGTATTATACGAATTAAATAGCTTAGATTTTACTAATCCAGATCAAGTTAAGCGTCCTATACATACTATTCACCATGAGTTTACACACATCTTAAATCAGAATATAGTTATACCTCCAGCTTTTGAACAAATTTCTAAAGCAGATTATACATCTGACTGGACTGGTGCTGCCAACACAGCTGCTGTTGCAAAGAGTTTAGGTTTTATTACTCGATATTCGAGAAGTTCTTTCGGAGAAGATTTTGCCGAAATGACTTCATTTCTTTTAGTCGATGGTCAGATTGCTTTTGAAAATTACTGTTCTACAACAAATGCAGTAGCAGCTTCAAAATTAAGAGCAAAAGAGCAGTTAGTTACATCATATTTTAAGGATTATTATAATATTGATTTCAAAATTTTGCAAGCGGCTGTGCAGAAATCTTTAGCAGACAATTATAATGCTGTTGATCCTGTTGATATTTCTCAATCATTGTCAAATTGGTTGATAAATAGTAAAGTTTCGACAATTCGTTATACTGTAAATGCGCCTTACTTGAATAAATACGGTGACCCGGCGACATTCAAAAATATAGTAGCTAATCTTCAAGCGGCATTTAGAGTAAATACTGTGAATCCTTTTCCTGCTGGAGTGATCGATTATATTGAATTTAGATTTACTGATGCTTCAAATGTTGTCGTTCGTATAGGTTTTAGAACGAGCTCTACTGCAACAACTAATTATAGTGCAGATTTCTATTTTGGTATGAATATCAATCCGACTACTTGGGAGGTTTTATTTACAAAATCTACGCTTAATGGTACTTTTTATGGAACTAATGGGGATATATTTAATGACGGATTTGAAGCAAATCTATTACCATATTTGACCAATAGAATGTTTATCGCTGATTGGTTACCATCAACAATTACCCCTTCTTCTCCTTTGTATAGAACTTATGGAGGTTTTTACGAAAAAGGTGTAGCGAGTAACTATTTTTATGGACCAGTTGTTTTAAAATAATCTTATGAAAAGAATAGTATATATATGTTTTGCTGCGGTCCTATTTATGGGCTGTAGCAAAGATAAAACCGATCTTACTTTCGAAGCGACGCCAGAAGAGCGAATTGGTGAAAAACTTGCTGAGGTTAAATCAGCATTAGTTTCAGCACCATATGGATGGATTGCTGGCATGGGAACTAATGCCAAAGGAGGATATGGTTTTTATATTAAGTTTGGCGAAGATGATAAATTAACAATGTTAAGTGATTATTCTGACGAGTCAGCAACAAAATCTGTAGCATCTACTTATCGTGTAAAGTGGGGTTCCACAGCGTCATTAATTTTTGATACCTATAATTATATTACCTTGATGCAAGATCCTGTACCTGGAGTAGCTGGAGGTGTAGCAGGGAAAGGTTATCAGAGCGATATTGAATTTAATTTTGATCGTATTTCAGGAGACTCGGTAATATTCATCGGTAAAAAATATTTGAATTCTTTAATTTTGATTAAAGCAACAGAATTAGAGCAAAAATCTTATTTAGATGGATCATATAAGAATGGTATAGCCAAAAATAAAAATTACTTTACTTTGAATCCATTTACAACGATCACAATCGGGGGACAAAAAACAGAATTTTCATTTGACTTCATTAGTAAATCTGTTAAATTTACTTCTTTACAATCCGATGATTCGTATTTATCTATCTCTAATTCAATTTATCATTCGATTGATGGAATAGAAGTGCTCGACGGGGTATTAGTTAACAATGTTTATTTAACTAGTTTTATATGGGAGGGTAATACTATATCTGCTATTGACAGAGATGGTAAGACCTATGAAGTAAGTTCAAATACGACGTCTATTGTGCCTTATTTAAATGCATTAGGAAAAACCTTTACTAAGGTTGTCGTTCAAAATGCAACTACATATGCTGGTTGGAGCTCTGATTTTGTGACTAGAAGGGCTGCAATTAAATCAGCACTTGGAGGTTGGAATATATCAGGATCACCTTTAGTTTTGGGAACAATTAATTTCAATTTTGACACAGTGAATAAGCGGTTAGCAATAGTATTTAATCTTACTTATGGAACTTCTTCAACAACATTGACTTATAATTATACCTATACGTTGACTGATGGAAAGTTTAAATTTAACATTATACCACCTGCAGGTGGAAATGAAGCTGCTATATATGTATCTCTAGCTCAATTCTTACAAGAAAGAATTAATACGGATACATTTAAAATGGAGTACTTTGTTGACACATCCACAGGTCAGATATTGTCTCAATTTAACAGTATCGAACATCCCAATTTTACGTTTACAGGCAAAAATCAATAAAAATGAAATTAAATTATGAGAAAGTGTTCTGTGTACTTTCTCATAATAATTTCCCTGTATTTGAAAAATAATTATATACCAAGCATAATTAACTTAAAAAATATGAAGCGTCTAAAATCAATTCAGATGGCGATCATTTGTCTCCTTGCTACAACAATATTAACCTATTCGTGCAAGCAAAATGACTCATTACAAATAACCGAAACGGTAAATAATTACCCTTCGAAACAAACTATCTTAAACCTTAAATCCATTATAAGTAGTAATGAAACAACACCAACTCCACAACAAGCAATAGTACAATCTCAATTAAGTTTAAATTTAAATATTCCATCAGCAATAACTGAAAGTGAACTCACTAATTATGTTAATCAAAACATTTCAAATATCAATGGTGAAATTGTATTTAAAGTAAATGGCGAAATATTTTATAAATCAATTATTACTAATGGAGTTGAAAATATTATTATTGGAGTACCTAATTCTTCTGGAGGACTAGAAAATGAGTGTTCATTTGCAGGTGTAATAGAATGCGCTAAAAAAACACTGTATGCACTGGGAACTGTAGGTAAAATAGTTTGTGCATTTGGAATGCAGAGTTGTTATACTGTAGCCGCAGCTGATTGTATTGAAAAAAACTGTATTAATAGCGGAATACCTGCAATACCTTTTGATGTAACTACTGAAACACCAAACTCTGGAACTGATCCTGGGGGGGTGGATATTCCTCATTTTAAAATACCTAATATAGGAATAGATAATTTTAAATTCGGTGAAAGCTTGGTGAGAATTGAAATGATCATTAGTGGTCGTACACCAGCGCATTCAACAAAAATATTTTCCAATAATAATTTGTATTATTCAGACGTAAATTTCACGTGTATTCTACCAAGTGGTTTTTACACAAATAATGATTCTTCTGTTTATGAAATCGTAAATGGAGTTTGTATTGATACTCGTGTTATAGCTTCTTGTGTAACTTGTCCATATCCCACCCTACCCCCATTAAATAATCCGTTCAACGGGTGTGGATTACCTTCTGGTCCAGTACCGACGCCAGTTCCAAATTTATAAAATCTTTTTTTAGAAAAAACGACTCGAAAAGTCTTGAAATTAAAGAATCTCCGAAATATCTATTGTTTCGGAGATTCTTTAATTTTGGCTTTAACTAATTGATGTAGGATTGCATTGATACGCAGCTGTTAGTAAATTGTAATTAGATTTATTGTCTTTCGGTTGCTAATCTGTATCTTTAGGGTATGAATACTCAATTGCCCATAACATTATCCGAGCATAAGCTTAAGGAGATTGAAGCCATTAAACAAGTGATAAATGACTTTGTGTCGCCTGATATGATTATCCTGTATGGTAGTTATGCAAGAGGGAATTATAAAGATCAGGTTTATGTAAAGGACGGCATTCGTTATTTTTACATTTGCGGTTATGATCTAATAGTTATTACCAATAAAAACCAATATAAAAGAATATCAACTGGCAGAAGAGTTGGAGCGGAGGATTAAATCACGGCCTGATATTAACTTCTTCATGTATGATATTGATTATTTCAAACGTGAGTTATCAATTGGTAATTTCTTTTTCGTACCGGTGTATTATGAAGGAATTCTACTATATAATAATGCTAATAGTAAATTAGTCGAACCAACACCCTTAAGTATTGAACAAATCAGAATTAATATTGAAAGTAACTATAAATTTATTGCAAACTCTAAGCTAATTAAAAAATAACATTGAAATTACTTATCTAAACTTCCATTTTGAAATGCTACTATTATAAAGTAATGAATTTGATATAGTATCATGCAACAGTTTTTAAATTATCTTTTTTATTTACTGTGAATTGCGCATAAAATAACGGACGCTTGGTATCGTAGTTTCAAAACTAATAATTTTAACTTAATGATAGAAAGTCTTCCAAGAGTGATTGTCAAGCTGCATTTTCCTGAAAAAGATGTTTAGTAAAACCTTATGAAATTGAACTATTTGCAGGTCAACCTGAATTTTTGGTGCCAATTTTTTTTATTAGCGACCTTTTGGTTAGACCGTGATGAGGTAAATGAATATGGTTCACCATTAGATAGTGTTTATGAAAAAGAATAACTGGAAGAGATTTTGTTTAGTAAGATGGAAAATGAGGTTATAAACTTGTCGATTAATTGAATGGAGCGAATATTAAGCTCTATACAGAATCCTGTCAATCATTGGTTACATTGTAGTTGGATTATGTTAAGAATGAATTGATAAATTATGGAATTTTATTTATGCACATATATGGCGACTTTATTGTTCTGAAATATAATTTTCAAGTAAATAGTAAGTAAGTTTTTGAAATGTATATCAAAATAAATAACTCCGTTTCATCTGAAATAAAACAGATTCGGATAGGCGCTTACGGCATTTTATGCAAAAAAAAATAGAAGTTAAGCAATATACTCTTATGGTTATAAAATATAAATCACGGAATACACCAATAGGATACTTTTGGGGACTTCTTATGGTCACTTTTACGATTTGGTTATCATACCCCTCGCTGAAGGAAGGAAGATACCTTGGTCTGATATTATTTGGATGTCTGTCAGTGGTAGTATGGTATTTTACTTTTTTATTCCCAGCATATCAAATTGATGGAAAAACATTTCAAGGTAGATCAATTAATGGTAAGATTGATATCGACATTACTACAATTCGTAAGATTGAAACCTATACACATTTCTGGGGCATAGGAATTTTTAGTCCTATGCAGAAAGGTCTATTGATTCATTATGGTAACTTTCAAGATGTATTTGTCAATCCCAAAGATCAAGTGGACTTTATTAAACAGTTATGTGAAATTAACCCAAGTATTGAGCTAGCTGGAAAGATAAATTAAAACTGCTGATAAAGTATATGATCTAGTATCTGTAAGTGATGCTAGGAGTTGGATTACAATTGGTAATTAATTCGAAATAACTTTCATAATAGAAAGAGAGCCCTCGGATTTAACCGACGGCTCTCTTTTAAACGTTAATCAAACTTACTTTTTCAGTTTTTTAGCTCCTTCGATAATGGAATCCACCACCGTAGGGTCTTGTAAAGTAGAGGTATCCCCTAGATTCGAAGTTTCTCCTTCAGAAATTTTACGTAGGATACGGCGCATGATTTTTCCAGAACGCGTCTTCGGTAGGTCCGAAACGAATTGGATAATATCTGGCTTCGCAATAGCACCGATCAATCTGGTGATGGTTTGCATAATATCCTTACGCGTGCTCTCTTCATCGATGTGATGATTCGCAATAACATAGGCATAAATTCCCTGTCCTTTAACGGGATGTGGGTAACCTACAATTGCAGATTCTACAACATCGGAGTGCATATTGATGGCGTTTTCTACTTCTGCTGTTCCGATACGGTGTCCAGATACATTTAATACATCATCGACACGGCCTGTGATTTTGTAATAACCTTCTGGACTTCTATAACAACCATCACCTGTAAAGTACATATTTTCATAAGTAGCAAAATAAGTTTGGCGGCAACGTTCATGATCACCCCAAGTCGTACGTAACATACCTGGCCACGGGAATTTGATGCATAAATTTCCAGAAACATCATTTCCTTCAATTTCCTTTCCACTTTCATCCATCAATGCTGGTTGTACCCCTGGTAATGGTAACATGGCATATCCTGGTATGGTTGGTGAAATACCGGCCATAGGAGCGATTAAGATACCACCATTTTCAGTTTGCCACCAGGTATCAACAATTGGAGCTTTTCCTTTACCCACTTTCTCATTATACCAGTGCCAAGCTTCCTCGTTGATAGGCTCTCCAACAGACCCTAGCTTACGGATACTGCTCAAATCTTTACCATCTATAAACGAATCTCCAAAGGCCATCAATGAACGGATAGCCGTTGGTGCTGTATATAATATATTTACTTTAAACTTGTCTACGATATCCCATAAGCGACCAGCATCTGGATATGTTGGTGTACCTTCAAACATTAATGAAGTAGCTCCTTGAGAAAGTGGTCCGTAAACAATATACGAGTGTCCCGTAATCCAGCCTATATCTGCAGTACAGAAATAAATTTCACCTTGTTGATATTGGAAAACGTTTGCAAAAGTATAGCCCGTGTAGACCATATAGCCTCCTGTTGTATGGACTACTCCTTTTGGTTTCCCTGTAGAACCTGAGGTATAAAGGATGAATAAGGTATCTTCTGAGTCCATCTCTTCAGCCGGGCATGCAGGATTTCCTTGCGTTTCTACTTTTTTGATTTCATCTTCCCACCATACATCACGACCTTTGATCATGGATACAGGAGTACGCGTTCTCGTCAATACGATTACGCGTTCTACCGATTCACATTGCATCAAAGCATCATCAACAATACTTTTTAATTCCAATACTTTTGTACCACGGTAACTACCATCAGAGGTCACGACGACTTTACAAGCAGCATCATTGATGCGGTCTGCAATAGATTGTGCCGAAAATCCTCCAAAAACAACATTGTGAATAGCACCAATACGTGCACATGCCAATGTTGCAATAACCAGTTCGGGCACCATCGGTAAATAGATACAGACACGGTCTCCTTTGCGGATATTATTATTTTTTAAAACGTTGGCAAATTGCTCAACTTTCTGTAATAGTTGCTTGTAAGATAAAATTCGATGTTCTTCATTTGGATCATTTGGTTCCCAAATAATAGCCGGCTTATCTCCTAAATTATAGATGTGACGATCTAGACAATTTTCTGTGATATTCAATTTACCACCTTCGAACCATTTCACATTAGGCTCTGTGAAATTCCAATTCAGAACATTTGTCCATTTTCTTTTCCAAAAAAAGTTTTCCGCTATCTCTCCCCAGAAAGTTTCCGGATTATCCACACTTTTTTTATAAACTTCTTGATATTCTTCAAACGATTTGATTTGTAGACTCATATTTTGGTTTTATTAATTTAGATACCAAAAAACTTATTTGGTTGATTAAACAAGTTCATTTGGAATCAGCTAATTTAGTTTTTTTTGCGACAATTGGCAATTTATAAAATTTATAATTTGAAATTTAACTTTTTTATAACACTATTGTTATATTGCTGATGATATAATGGATTGATTAGTATGGATGTATTAAAAAAGGTGTATTATTTTTCAATTTTCAGTAATGTACTAATTGCTTTGGCCGCAGGCTCTCAATGTGTACTCACGTACATTATACTCGGTCAGGAAATTGATTTTTATATCGTTTTGATTGAAGGGGCAGCTACGCTTGCACTCTATAATTTCAGCTTGATCTTATCAAAACCTCAGTCTCCTGAGTTATCTGTTTATGCTCGGACAAGGTGGGTTTTTAAGTATGAACGCTTATTATGGATAAATACGATCATCGCGACGTTAATTTGTCTGTGGTGTTTATTTCATATACATCCATATGTTATCTTTTTTTTAGGGGTTATAGGTTTTGTAAGTGTACTTTATAGCCTTCCTGTTATTCCGCTGCATGGTCGATGGGGGGGATTGAGACAAGTTCCTGCTATGAAAATATTTCATATCGCATTGGTTTGGGTATTGAGCAGTGTATTTCTTCCTTATATTGAACTGTATGGTAATGCGGTTTTTGTGAACACCAAACTACTGTATTATCTCGCGTTTTTGAAATTCATATTTCTGATTATCTGTACTTTGCCTTTTGATATTCGTGATATTAAACAGGATTCTTATTATCACTTACGAACATTGCCGAGTATGTTAGGGGAGGGGCGGGCCAAAAGACTATGCTACTTGCTTCTGGGTGTACATAGTCTCTTTATCTTAGCAGCACCTTATCTATTGGTTTTCAAAATTGGGCTTCTGCTTACCAATGCAATAATTTATCTCTTATTAAGGTTTTTGGTCTTTAAGACCAATGAGCATTACCACTATGCTTATTTATTAGATGTTAGTTTGGTACTCCAATTCCTTGTTGTTGTACTGGTACAATGCTTTGCATGATTTAAAGCCAAAGGGGAAAGATTATTTCAAAAGGGAAATAATCTTCTCCGCCACTACATCCGAAAGTTTGTAGTAACTTTCAAATGTCCAGCCTGCTACATGCGGACTTAGCAAAACATTATCCCTGCTCGCTAAATCTGAAAACCAAGGTTGCTCTTGAAGTGCGGGGAATTTCTCTACCGGAAGTACATCAAACGCTGCTGCGATAATTTTGCCCTCATCCATAGCTTTTAATACGGCAGGAATTTGAACAATTCCACCACGTGCACCTAAAAGAAAAAAGATGGGTTTGCGAAAATGATACAAATATTCATCATTGATAAGTCCTTTCGTTTCTTTGGTTAGTGGGATGTGAAAACTCAAAATATCAGTTTGTTTGACAACTTCTTCCATCGAAACTTCTTTGGCATATTGATCTGAAAATCCAGTTTTGTATTTGTCATAAGCAATGACGTTAACATCAAATCCCGAGAGTTTCTTGGCCATAGCTTGGCCATTATGACCGTAGCCAATGAGTGCCACAGTTCTTCCTTTCAATTCATATCCACGGTTGGATTCTCTACGCCATAAACCCGTTTTTATCTCCTGATTCCCCCTGTTTAAATGGTTCATCAAAGATAGGAGCATCCCAATCATGTGTTCACCCACAGCATCTCGATTTCCTTCGTTTGCACTGATTAGTTTGATTCCTTTCGATTCGGCATAAGCTTCATCGATATTATCCATGCCCGCTCCACATCGTGCAATAAACTGAAGATTATGAGCTAGATTAATGAATTGGCGGTCCACTTGAAATTTAGACCTGATAATCAAGCCTGTATAGGATCCAATTTCTTTTTCAGCATCCTCACGCGTGAAGTTTGGGCTGTAAGTGAACTTAATACCATGCTGTTCAAGTTTTTCCATTAGGACTGAATGGACATCATCAACAATTAATACATTTGTTTTCATGAATGATTATTTATGTTCATAAAATCAACACTTAAAAGTGCTTTCAATTTATATTGTTTAATTTTTTCGGGCAAGATACGCATCAAAGCATTTCGAGTAGCAATAGCAATCGGATTTGTCCATTGGGCTATTTTACCTATTGTCCAAGAAGTTTCTGTAATATAGCGCGTTCTTTTTAATCTTCTTTTTTCGAAATGCTGGAAAGCGACTATGACATCTTGTGTTTTCTGTAATTCGTCGACCAAAACAGCCACATCCTCGATCGCTTGGCAGGCACCTTGTCCCATATTAGGCGTCGTTGCATGACCGGCATCACCTATAAGGAGAATAGGTCCAAAAGCTAAATGTTGTAAAGGCTCGATATCAATAATATCATTCCAGATCAACTGCTCATTTTTTGTACCATCTAAAATTTGTGCCACGGGTTGATGGTACGACGCGAAATTGTGCCTTAAGTCATTGACCGTATAATTTTTATATTGAGTGTTGTTTTCTGCTGCATTGATGCAAGCATACCAGTAGATTTTGTTCCCAACAAGTGGAGTCATTCCAAAACGACCTTTGCTGCCCCATGTTTCGGATCCAATTTTGAGGTTTATATTTGTATTCTCTATGGTTGCTCGCCAACAGGTGTATCCTGCATAGCGTGGTGTGGCATTCGGAATGAGTTGTTGACGTATTTTGGACTTCACACCATCGGCAACAATTAGGAAATCGGTTTGATGCATGGTCCCATCTTCAAAGAAAATATCAATACCCGCATCATGCCGCTCTATTTTAAAGGCTCTTTTCCCTAGATGTAGGTCTGTCGGTTCAATTTGTTGCAATAAAAATTGGTGTAAATCGGCACGGTGTATAGCAAAGTTATCTTGACTATACTGTGCGCTTATTGCTTTGGTTTCTGGAGATACCAGAGTTCTGCCACGCTCGTCTAAAATATTATAATGCTCTAAATAGTGACCTAAAGGAGTAACCCCTGATTTGAGGTTTAAGTAATCTAGCGCTTGTATGGCGTTGGCTGCTAAGCCAAATCCAGCTCCAATGCCCGCTAATGCCTTTGCACCTTCAAAAATGCATACTTGTACGCCAATTTTATTGAGGCCAATTGCTGCCGTTAATCCTGCAACACCGCCACCGATGATGGTAAACCTTTTCACACACTGCGACTTTAATTATTCAATGGTCAAGATACGATCTTTTTTATTAGCGCTGAATTTTAAAAGTTGTTTTTTAAAGGACGACACATGTCTATGATAGGGTATTTTCGTCCATTCTTTTAGATCGATACTTGAGGCAACTTCTTCAGGCGTCATACCCGCTAGTAACTGTGGGCAAATATATGTTAGGATTTTTTGATGCCATTCCTCTTTATTTCCCCAATAGTGCAGTATCCATGCGTCAGCAACTTTTAGATTTCCGTGCTTCTCTAAAACTACTGAGAATGCAAATTGTTCTTTTACACGACAGACAATATTCTGCTCGCATAGCGTATCATTAAATAAAAGTACTTCATCTAATAAATTGATTTTATCTTGATGATTTAACGCGATGATACCTGAGTTCCACATGCGAATGGATTCATCCATTAAGATATGATTGATTTCTGTCTTTTGAATGATTTTCCACATTCTTTTATGCTCATTTGTAATATGCCTATCGGACATGAGCATTTCTTTCACATGAAGGAAATTTTGGCCAGCTGAAAGCTGCTCTATCAGACTCGTCAAATCTCTAATGACCATGGTGTCACTATCTAAAAATACAAGATGCCCATCGTCTTTAGATGCAGCATCTTGCATGGCTTTAATTTTGGTCCGATAGAAATATTGTGTAGGGCCTATCCACTTTTCAAATGTAGGCGTATCAATCTCACGAATTTCAATTAATGGTGATAACCAATTATAGTATTCCGGATGATCGGTATAGACCACATATTTAGTTGGGTCACTTTTAAATTTTACTATACTGAGTAGACTGAATATTGTCTGAAGGTGATATGTGAATTTTTCACCTAAAGCTACATACATAAAAGTCGTGTTCAGACCCATATTAATCAAGGTTAAATTATGATTTTACTTAAAGTTGAGAAGATATTTCATTTGTTAGTACGATAAAGTCATTGACTGTCAGTCGTTCTGCTCTCAATTCATAAAGCGGGTTGTCTGACATTTTATCTTTTGGAACAACTGCTGATAAAGAATTTCGCAATGTTTTTCGTCTCTGATTGAACCCCGATTTTACGACTCGCCAAAATAGCTTCTCATCACAATCTAATGCTGCACGCTCGTTTCTAGTCATACGAATCACGCCAGAAAGTACTTTTGGAGGTGGGTTAAAAGCACCAGCTTTTACCGTAAATAGATACTCCACATGATAGTAAGCTTGTAAAAAAACACTCAAAATACCGTATTCTTTGCTACCAGATTTTGCTGTACAACGTTCTGCTACTTCTTTTTGAAACATACCCGTCATCTGTACAACACGATTCCGTTCATCCAAGATCTTGAATAAAATCTGAGAAGAGATATTGTAGGGAAAGTTACCAATAATGGCCATCTTTTCTCCAAAATGCTGTGCGAAATCTAAGTTTAAGAAATCACCATGAATTAAGCGGTGCTCCAATTGTGGATATTTATCCGCTAAGAACTCGATTGACTCATCATCAACATCAATCATCCATGTTTCGTATGCATCATTTTGCAATAGGAAATCGGAAAGAACACCCATACCAGGACCCACTTCTAGTACCTGCGTGAACCCTAGCTTTGGATCCAATGCATTAACTATTTTTTGTGCTGCATTTTTATCATTCAAAAAATGTTGTCCTAAATGTTTTTTTGCTCTTACTGTACTCATATGTGATCGTATTTGGTACAAACTTAGATAAATTTGTTTTATTCCCAATTTTAATTAAGTCATATAATAAAAACAAGCTATCGATCTCTTCGCTTCCATCGAAAATTATTTATTGAGGAATAATACTTAACTTGTAGAGGATAATAAACAGGTAAGATAATGCGTATGGATTTGTCAACAGTATCTCTTGTGCATTATGATGATCGACATTTTAAACGATTGTCTTATGAATTAGAGGAGAGTCAGGTTCGTTTTACTAAAACGGTACATCAAAATATTAATGTCGATGGGGTTCAGAAAATCAAGAATAAATTCCCAATAACGATTTTATACGAACGAGAACCCGTTGGGTTTTTCGTATTAGATCGTACTAAGGATCATCTTCTCGTAACGGGTAATCCAAATTCAATATTATTGAGAGGATTATCTTTAAATCCTGCTTATCAAGGTCGGGGAATTGCAAAACAGGCATTGATTATTCTGGATCACTTTGTAAAAGGATTATCTGAAGATATAGACGAGATTGTACTCACAGTGAATATCGATAATGTAAATGCTTACCAATTATATCGACAAATGGGCTACCTGGATACAGGTAGCTATAAAAATGGAAGATATGGTTTACAGCATATGCTGTTTAAACGAATTGATATTTCAATTGATGCTTGAGTATTTCATATAATTTTAATTACTTTTGAGTCAATAATTTCATTTTTTACTATGGCTGACAAATTAAAAATAGGTATTACAGTAGGCGATATCAATGGTATCGGATTGGAGGTGATTATAAAATCCTTATTGGACAATCGTGTATTAGAATTTTTTACTCCGATTGTTTACGGTAATACAAAAGTTGCGTCTTTTCATAGAAAAGCTTTAGGCGTCAATGATTTTAGTTTTAATGTCATCAATGACCCTGAACAAGCCAATCCTAAGCGTGCCAATATGATCAATTGTTGGCAAGAGGATGTTAAGATTACGCTAGGAGAAGAAAATGAAATCGGCGGAAAGTATGCCTTTATTTCATTGGAAAAAGCTGTTGATGACTTGAATGCTGGGAAAATTGATGCACTTGTGACGGCTCCTATTAATAAGCATAATATACAGCAAGAAGGATTTCATTTTCCAGGACATACAGAATACTTACAGGAGAAGACACAAGCGAATGATGTGTTGATGTTCATGATCTGTGAAGAGTTGCGGGTTGGTGTAGTTACGGGACATATCCCTGTAAAAGATATAGCCGAGCATATTACAGAAGAATCTATTTTAAATAAATTGGAATTGATGCATGAAAGTCTTAAAAAAGACTTTTGGATTCAAAAACCAAAAATTGCCGTGCTAGGTCTTAATCCTCACGCAGGCGATAATGGCGTAATAGGTACTGAGGATGATCTGATTATTCGACCAGCTATAGAAAAGGCGAAAGAGAAAGGAATGCTTTGTTTTGGACCTTACCCTGCTGATGGTTTTTTTGCTAATCATGCATATGAAAAATTTGATGCGGTATTAGCCATGTATCATGACCAAGGATTGATACCTTTTAAACATATAGCCAAGCGAAACGGCGTTAATTTCACCGCTGGCCTTCCCATTGTCCGCACATCTCCGGATCATGGTACAGGTTATGATATCGCAGGACAGAATGTTGCGGCTCACGAATCTTTTATGGAAGCGCTATTTCAAGCGGTTCATATTGTAAAGCGTCGTCGTGAACAAGAAGAACTATCTCAAAATCCTTTAGCTTTTCGTAAGCTTTCTAGAGATCGTGATTAAGAAGAAATACCATAATCATTAGTCTTGTGTGCTTATATCACAAGACTAATGTCTATTTATAATAAATTCCTTACTTTTGCATCCTAGTGTTTTTTTAAGGACCTAGATTCATGCTATGAGTGATAATTTACAACATCCTATTTTTCCAATCATTAAAGAGTTAGCCGAGAAAACAAATACGGAGTGCTACGTCATTGGCGGTTATGTGCGCGATCGTATTATGGGACGGCCCTTTAATAATGACGTAGATATTGTTGTTGTAGGAAGTGGAATTGAATTTGCTACAGCTTTAGGGAATAAGTTGAAATCTAAAGTTGCTGTCTACAAAAGTTTTGGAACAGCAATGCTAGTTTATGAGGGCTTAAATGTCGAATTTGTGGGGGCTCGTAAAGAGTCCTATCGCAGTGATTCCAGAAAACCAATTGTAGAAGATGGCACGTTGGAAGATGATCAAAATCGTCGCGATTTTACCATCAATGCAATGGCATTTTCGTTGAATAAACATAATTATGGACAGCTTTTGGATCCATTTAATGGAGTCAAAGATATTGAATTGGGTACCATGCGTACACCATTAGATCCTATTGTTACTTTTTCGGACGATCCTTTGCGTATGATGCGTGCGATTCGTTTTGCCACTCAGTTGAATTTTAAAATTGATGTCAAAGCTATTCAAGCAATTACAGATACGAAAGAACGTATTCGTATTATCTCCAAAGAACGGATCATTGATGAAATTAATAAAATAATTTTGTCGAAAAAGCCTTCTATTGGTTTTAAATATCTATTTGATACTGGCCTTTTGCCATTAGTTTTCCCTGCAATGCAAAACCTTTACGGTGTCGATATCATAGAGGGGAAAGGACATAAAGATAATTTCTACCATACTTTAGAAGTTTTGGATAATGTGTGCGAAACTACAGATGACCTATGGTTAAGATGGGCGGCTATCATGCACGATATTGCCAAACCAGCGACCAAGAGATTTGACAAGAAGCTAGGATGGACATTTCATGGCCATGAAGATAAAGGAGCTAGAATGGTTCCTAAATTATTTGCAGAGCTTAAGCTTCCGTTGAATGAAAAAATGAAGTTCGTTCAAAAACTTGTTCTATTGCATTTAAGACCAATAGTATTGGCACAAGATATCGTTACTGATTCTGCTGTACGCCGATTACTTTTTGAAGCAGGCAATGATATTGATGCCTTGATGCAATTGTGCCATGCCGATGTAACGACAAAAAACGAATATAAAAAGAAGAAGTACCGTCAGAATTTCGAATTGGTTAAGCAAAAGCTTAAAGATGTCGAGGAACGCGATCAAATCCGAAATTGGCAGCCTCCGATTTCAGGAGAAGATATTATGGAAGTATTTGGTATTGGTCCAGGACGTGAGGTAGGTAAAATGAAAAATGCTATTCGCGAAGCAATTTTGGAAGGTGAAATACCTAATGCCAAGATTGAAGCCTATCATTTTATGGTCAATAAAGCAGAAGATTTAGGCTTGACTATTAGAAAGGCATGGGATTTGAATACAACTGTTAAATAAAAAATAATTCAATCGCTTCAATACTTAATTGAGGCTCATCTTGTTAACAAACAAAACGAATATTAGAAATGGCTATTTATAGATTCAGAGTCACTTTTGAAGATTATGAGGATGTGTATAGAGAAATCGATATGCTTTCAAAACAAACTTTTTTAGAATTACATGAGGCGATCCATAAGACAACTTCTTATGAAGCTGACCTTACATCGTCCTTCTATGTAAGCAATGATCAATGGAAGAAAGGAACTGAAATTGCGCTCTTACCGATTGCTCGTAAAGTTTCAGACGGTGTTTTACTTATGGAAAATATTCGTTTAAGTAAGTTTATCGATGATCCTCACCAGAAGTTTTATTACATCTATAATTTTGATAGACCATATGAATTTCATGTGGAGCTGATTAAAATTTTGAAAGAGGAAGAAGGAAAAGAATATCCAGTAGTTTTTAAAACGATTGGTATTGCACCAAAATCTTTGGCAGCAGCCAATTTCCCAGTTGAGGATCCTTTAGAAGATGACGATGAAGAAGATGTTTTAGTCGATGAAACACAATATGGTGTGGATGACGATGAAGAATTTGATTTATTCGACGGGGAGGATGAAGAGGAAGAAGGAGAAAAATCTGAAGAAGAGAGTAGTGGTTCGTTTGACGAATATTAATGTCGGATTTAATAAAACACCATAAAAAAACGCTAATTGCCATAGTAGGACCTACAGCGGTAGGGAAAACTGCTATGGCAATTAAACTTGCAAAGCAATTTGATACAGAAATTATCTCTGCAGATTCGAGACAATTTTATCGTGAAATGAGTATTGGTACTGCCAAACCAACGCCAGATGAATTAAGTCAAGCTCCCCATCATTTTATTAACTCCCATTCAATTGAAGAAGATTACTCTGCTGGTGATTTTGAGCGAGATGCATTGGCGAAAATAGCAACTTTGTTTCAAACGAAAGATGTCGTTATCATGGTCGGAGGCTCGGGGTTATTTGTTAGAGCAGTATGTGAAGGTTTGGATAATCTGCCAAAGGCATTACCTGAAACTCGTGACCAGCTGAATAAACGATTTGAAGAAGAGGGAATAGGCACCCTACAAACTTACTTAAAGGAAGTGGATCCTATTTATTACGATCAGGTCGATATTTCAAATGTACAACGCGTTATAAGAGCTTTGGAAGTATATGAAACAACAGGTCTACCTTTCTCTAGCTTTCTCCAAAATACAAAAGCTCAAAGGCCTTTTAATATTATTACCATTGGGCTGAATATGGAGCGTGCAACTTTATATGAGCGTATTAATTTACGTGTGGATTTAATGATAAAAGTAGGCCTTTTAGAGGAAGTTAAAGCATTAGTTGCTTATCAGGCTAAGCCAGCTTTGATGACTGTGGGGTATTCCGAAATTTTCGATTTTTTGGAAGAGCGTGTTTCTTGGGAAGCAGCAATTGATAAAATCAAGCAAAACTCCAGAAGATATGCGAAAAGACAACTTACTTGGTTTAAAAAAGACCAAGATACTAGGTGGTTTGATGCTACGGATAAACAAGGTATCCTAGACTATTTACAGTTATAAACGTTTTCACATAAGTTATTAACATAATGTGGATAACTTGTGTTAATAACAAAAAACGCTAGATTATCATAAATAATCTAGCGTTTTTTTGTGGTTACATGTTGTTATTCAACAATCATGTTCCAACCAAATTCGTCAGCAATTCTACCATAACGTAAATCATCTAAGTAGGATAATACTTTTTGCGAAAAATCACGACCTTCTACTGGAGGTAATTGGAATAATTCTCCCTCGTAACCGATCGTTGCAATAGGCGTTAATGTCGCTGCAGTGCCTGCTGCAAATGCATCAGATACAACACCAGCTTTAATTCCGTCAATTAATTCTTTTACCGATACCTTACGTTGTTCAGTTTTATAGCCCCATTTTTTTGCGAGTTCCATAATGGTACGACGCGTTACACCGTGCAAGATCGTATCACCGTGAGGAGTAATGATGCTGTCTCCGATACGGAAGATTAAATTGGCTGTTCCAGCTTCTTCAATGTACTGGTGCTCAGATGCATCTGTCCACATCAGTTGGTCAAAACCTTCATCATTTGCTAAGCGCGTAGGGTATAATGATAATGCATAATTACCAGCGTTTTTTGAAAAACCAACACCACCTTCAGCAGCACGTGTATAATGCGTTTCCACCTTTAATTTTAATGGCGTACTATAGTATGCACCCACAGGGCTTGTGATGATGATAAACTTATAGGAATTAGATGGGTGTACGCCCAATGCAGGCTCTGTACCGAACATAAATGGGCGGATGTATAGCGAAGTTCCAGGTGCATTAGGGACCCAGCTACTGTCTGTTGCTAATAGTTTTTTTAGACCATCTAAAAATATTTCTTGAGGTACTTCTGGCATTTCTAAACGAGCTGCAGAAGTGTTGAATCTTTCCCAGTTTTTGTCAGGACGAAAAACACTAATGGTGCCATCCTGAAATTTGTAGGCTTTTATACCTTCAAAGATTGCTTGACCATAATGAAGTGCTGACATAGATGGGCTAATACTAATTTCGCCATATGGAACAATACTGACGTCCGTCCATGCTCCATTTTCATAGTTTGCGACCAACATATGGTCGGATAATATTTTTCCGAATTTTAGATTGTTAAAATCTACTTGCGAGAGTCTCGATTGTTGTGTGGGCTCTACGCGAATTGAATAATTTTCTGTCGCGCTCATTATATTTAAATTACTTATGCTAAAGTATGAAAAAAACTATGAATTTGAGTGATAAACCAATTGTTATTCCGTTTTTTATTCAAAAAGCTTAATTTTGATTATGTTTTAGCAAAGTTGTCTAGTTTTTAGGAGATTGCGTTTTATTTTATAGACAGCTTACAGTTTACCTCATCTATATGGATTTAATTTTATCCGTTCCTAATAGCTATTGTGTGATTAAATTTCATCCGTATTAAATTTATATGAATTAATATAGAAACCATTGTATGGCATGTTATTTGAAATCACCTGTAGGTAATCTACAGTGTGTTAGGTATGTGGATTTTGTCGGGTACACATTTCTAATCATTTATTCAATAAAACAAATTAATCGTATAGAACCATGCAGAAAGTAAACAGTAAAAATAATGCATTGGAAGAGGATGAGTTTGATGAAAATACTGCAGTCACTAAAAAAGGATTTTCATTAAATTTTATTTTAGGTTTTCTTGTATTCCTTTATAAAACGGCAATTAAACCATAAGAACTTCATTCTTTTTCAGGTTTTAAAGAATTAAGAAATAGGAATGATATTAAGAAATCGTTCCTATTTTTTTAATATCGTTAACAAAGGTTCTAAGTAATCACGATTATTAGATAACCTTGGGACTTTATTTTGTCCTCCAAGTTTGCCCTTTGATTTCATCCAATGAAAGAATGTATGGGTCGGAGCATTGTGAACAACCGGAAATTGTAATGCCATATTCTTATAACGTTTGGCATCATAGTCCGAGTTAATAGCTCTTAACGTTTCATCCAATATTTTACAGAAACTTTCAAAGTTATCCGGTTGTTGTTCAAATTCAATAATCCATTCATGTGCACCCGGCTCACCTTCTTTAAAGTAGATTGGACCAGCGGTATAATCTTTTACTATTGCATGGGTAAGCTCACTCGCCTGTTTAATCGCATCTTCCGCATTATCGACGATCAATTCTTCCCCAAAAGTATTGATAAATTGTTTCGTACGTCCGGTGATTTGGATACGATAAGGTGACAGGGATACAAATTTAATAGTGTCACCAATCAAATAACGCCATAAGCCAGCATTCGTAGAAATTATCAAAGCATAATTTTTATGGAGTTCTACCTCATGCAACCCTAAAGTTTTAGGGTTTTCCTCATATAAATGCTCAATAGGAAGGAATTCGTAGTAAATTCCGTAATCAAGCATTAAAAGTAAGTCTTCCGAGTCGGATAAATCCTGAAGTGCGAAGTATCCTTCAGAGGCATTATAATTCTCCAGGTAATACATTTTATCCGAAGGAATCAGCTTTTTAAATTGTTCGCGATAGGGTTTAAAGCTGACACCACCGTGCGTGTAAAACTGTAAGTTTGGCCAGACCTCTAGTAGATTATCCTTACCTGTTATTTCTAAAATTCTTTTCGCCAGTACAATGTTCCAAGTAGGAACACCAGCCAAATTAGTCACATTTTCGTGAATGGTAATATGAGCTACTTTTTCTATTTTCTCCTCAAAATCCGGTAATAAGGTAACTTCTAAGTTCGGGGTTCTTTTAAATTCCGCCCAAAATGGAAGATTGCGTAAGAGGATGGAAGATAAATCACCGTAGTAAGAATCTGAACTGAAGCTATTGATTTGGCTACTACCCCCTAATACGACCGATTTTCCGGCAAATATTTGACTATCCGGACAGTTGTTGAAGTAGATGGTCAGCATATCTTTACCCCCTTGAAAATGACATTCAGTAAGGCACTCTTCACTTACAGGAATATATTTACTTCGATCGGATGTTGTACCAGATGATTTGGCAAACCATTTAATATCAGAAGGCCATAAAATATTTTGCTCCCCTTTGATCATGCGATCAATATAGGGCTTCAACGAGTTGTAATCTTGAATTGGAACTCTATTTTTAAATTCTTCGGGTGTTAATATACTATTGTAATCATATTTCTTTCCCCATTCCGTTGCTTCAGCTGATGATATTAAACTTTGAAACCATTCTTCTTGTACATCATGTGGATACTTCATGAAGAGTTCAATCTGATGAATACGTTTCTTCATGAACCAAGCGAATAGTGAGTCTAATATTGCCATATTTAAGAGAATTAATGTTAGGTATGTAGCTTTTTGCGACGAAGTTCAAAATGTTGTCCCAAATAGAATTTACGAGCCATTTCATTACTAGCAATTTCCTCAGGTGTTCCCGTCAGCATAATTTTTCCTTCAGTCAATAAGTAGGCTCTATCTGTAATCGATAAAGTTTCCTGTACATTATGATCGGTAATTAGAATACCTATATTTCGTGTTTTAAGTTTGGCTACAATGGTTTGTATTTCCTCAACAGCAATAGGGTCTACACCTGCAAAAGGTTCATCCAATAAAATGAATGATGGATTTGCAGCCAATGCGCGTGCTATTTCAGTTCGGCGTCTTTCACCTCCAGATAATAAATCGCCTCTATTTTTGCGTACTCGGTGTAAGCTGAATTCCGAAAGTAGTTCTTCCAGTTTTTCGAGACGTTCTGTTTTATTCGGATAATGGATCTCCAGTACAGATAAGATATTATGCTCGACAGATAGTTTTCTGAAGATGGATGCTTCCTGAGCAAGGTAACCAATTCCTTTTTGAGCACGTTGATACATCGCATCCTGTGTTATTTCTTGGTCATCTAGATAGACATGACCCTCATTGGGTTTGATCAATCCGACGATCATATAAAAAGAAGTCGTCTTTCCTGCTCCATTTGGACCTAAAAGCCCAACAATTTCGCCTTGCTCTACTTGGAAAGAAACATCGTTAACAACAGTCCGTTGTTTGTATTTTTTGATGAGATGCTCTGCTCTTAGTATCATTTGATAAGTATTTTAACTCAAGATAACAATCTTATAACAAATATATTTAATATCGAATTCCTTTTAGATTTAATTGCAAATTCTTTTTACCACGCCAAACATTTTCCTCTATGCTATAGCATATATCAAAAGGTTTGCCGCTATTGATATGTTGAATATGTTCGGACATGCCAAAACCGATGCAGTCGAAAGCAGGGGAGTTTTCTTGGTTAATGGTCATTTTTAAGTGATTCGTGCCTACTAGATATGCAGATCCGATTAAATTTACCTTTTGGCTTAAAAATATGGGACTTTCATTTTGAGGCCCCAGAGGCTCAAATTGACTTAATATCCGATGAAATTTAGCATCTATATCTTGCAGATGTAGTTTCATGTCAATTAAGATTTCCTGGGTTAGCATTTCAGGCTTGATTAGTTTTGTTACGACTTCTTCAAAGCGATCTTGAAATAATTTAATGTTCCCAACCTGCATGGTTAATCCGGCCGCGTATTTATGTCCGCCAAACTGATCCAATAAATCCCTGCATTCGCTTAAAGCCTCATAGAGGTCGAATCCAATCACAGAACGGCAAGATCCTGCTATATGGCCATTCGTCTCTGTCAGTATAATCGTTGGTCTATAGTATTTCTCGGTCAATCGTGATGCGACGATACCGATAACACCTTTGTGCCAATCAGCCTTATAGAGTACCGTTGATTTTCTGGTTTTAAGCGAATCATTATCATCGATTATAGCGAGAGCTTCTTCTGTTATACGTAAATCAAAATCCTTACGTTGATTGTTTTGATCATCGATGTTGATGCTGAAATCTTTTGCTTCTTGTAATGATTTTGAAATCAATAATTTAACGGCATCTTTTGCATGGTCGATTCGCCCTGAGGCATTAATACGTGGTCCAATTTGAAATACGATATCATTTACCGTAAATATTTTCGTTTTATTTGTCGATAGATCAATTAATGCCTGAAGCCCACAGCACGGATTGGTATTGAGTTTTATGAGTCCAAAATGCGAAAGGATCCGGTTTTCACCCGTGATTGGGACAATGTCCGATGCAATACTAACAGCTACTAAATCTAGATATTGATAGCATACATCCAGCGACATATCATTTTTCATGATGAATGCTTGAATAAGTTTAAAACCTATTCCGCAACCCGATAACTCTTTATACGGATACGGACAGTCATTCCTTTTAGGATCCAGTACAGCACAAGCGTCTGGTAATTCATCTCCAGGTAAATGGTGGTCACCAATTATAAAGTCAATGTTTTTAGAGTTGGCGTACTCGACCTTATCATTTGCTTTAATACCACAGTCTAAAGCAATTATTAAGGAGAAGCCATTTTCATAGGCATAATCAATACCCTGTGTGGATATTCCATATCCTTCTGCATAGCGATCTGGAATGTAAAATTCGATACGAGAATGAAACTCTCGAAAAAAACTGTATACAAGAGCTACAGCAGTAGTTCCATCCACATCGTAATCTCCGTAAATTAAAATCTTTTCATTTTGACCGATTGCTGTCGTAATTCTGGCAATCGCCTTTTCCATGTCTTGCATTAAGAATGGATTGTGGAGTTGATCTAAAGAAGGTCTAAAAAATTGCTTGGAAGCATCAAAAGTTTCAATATTTCTACTGACTAATAATTCTGCTAATACTGGATTAATACCCAGTTCATTGCTTAATTGATTGACTTTTTTGACTTCACTTTTAGATTTTAGTACCCACCTTTTTTGCATATCTTTGCATCGTAATTATGTGTAAATATACGTTTTGTCTATTGACTAACCTAATTATAGAATAGGGGAATGGTCGTGTGTTGTATAACACGCAAGTTTCCAATAATTTAAAGATAATGCAAGCATATTCCTTATTCGAAGGGTCATTTTCAGTGGATGCCTCGAAAAAATTTATTCCATTTGACCCAGCCCTTCATAACGCGACCGATCGACCAGGTTCCATGTTTATTCAGGTTCATCCATTTTTGATAGAAAGCCCCAATGGTCCAATTTTATGTGACACAGGACTCGGCCTAAAGGATGAAAACGGAACGCTCTTGCTTTACCAAAACCTTAAAAAGATGGGATATGAACCTAAAGATGTGAAATATGTACTGATGTCTCATTTGCATAAAGATCATGCGGGCGGTATGGTGAATTTTGAGGACGGTGTTGGTCGGATAGCATTTCCAGAAGCAGAGTATATCGTACAACGTGGGGAATGGGAGGATGCTTATTCAGGTATTAACCCATCCTATCGCACGGAGATTTTTGATGTCGTACAGCGAAGTGGTAATTTAAACCTAGTGGAAGGTGCGGGGAGCGTTAACCATGAGATTGCATTTAAACGGAGTGGGGGACATACCCGCAATCATCAAGTGTTTCATATTGAAACAGGTGATAACCATTATTTTTTTGGCGGAGATGTATTGCCAAAGCCAGAAGAAATTATTCATAATCATATCGCAAAGTATGATGACAATGGTCGTCTTTCAAAACAGTTGCGCCAAGAATATTGGAAACAAGGTGCTCCTGAAAATTGGATTTATCTTTTCTATCATGCTAAAAGCTTTGCCATTGGACAACCCAAGCTTCGGTCGGATGGAACTTACGAAATGATAGAAGCGAAATAATTTCAAGCTGCTCAATTAAAAAATGAGCAGCTTTTTTGTAGTATATGCCTGTGAATTAGTTCGTTTATTTGCCAATTTTATTGCGTTTTGATTATTTATTGGTCGCTAGAAATGCTGATATGAATGAATTTTTATCTAAGTTTGTATGAAACTGCGCGATATGCCATTTACATCCGCCAGTAAAAATTAAGTTTTATAAAAAGCAAAGAAATATGTCTATTGTAAGAGAGTCGGATCTTATTGGTATAGGGAAGAAGTACCAAATTGAAACTGAAGCTGGAGACAATATGGTCGTGGTTATTCATGACGATGGTCGAAGAGAATTATATCGTTATGATGAGGAAGAAAGCGAATCACGCTGTGTCATGACGCTAAGTGACGAAGAGTCTCGACAGGTAGCAGGGATTATAGGAGGATTATCCTATAAGCCAAAAGCATTAGAGACAATTGAAGTCGCTTTAGATGATTTGAGAATCGAGTGGTATAAAGTTGAAGGTAAATGCGAAGGTGCTAATAAAACGATTGGACAGCTCGAGGTACGTCAACGTACAGGAGCATCCATCATTGCAGGTATATTAGGTGATAATACGGTTATTAACCCAGGTCCCGATTATATGATCAGTCCGGGGACTACGCTCGTTATAGCTGGTAAAAAGAATAATATTAAATTATTAAAGGAAATATTATTATAACGTTTAAGAAAAGTAAATTTTTATGCCATCACAAACACTTATTTTAGAAATTGGAATTGCCATTAGCCTTGTTGCGTTTGTTGGTTTAATTGCTAATAAACTGAAGTTTTCTGTCATTCCCTTTTTTATATTAATTGGTATGGTATTGGGGCAACATGCTCCTCAAATCGGTCATATTGATCTCACCTTTACAGAAAGTAAACCATTTATTGATTTTATGGGACGCTTAGGCGTTTTGTTTCTCTTATTTTATCTAGGACTCGAATTTTCTGTTGGGCGTTTGATTAAATCGGGAAAATCTATTGTAACAGGTGGTACGGTATATGTATTGCTCAATTTCGTATCCGGCCTCTTAATCGGTTGGATGATGGATTTACCCTTTAAAGAGATGATGGTGTTGTGTGGTATTATGACCAGTTCATCCACCGCTATCGTTGCGAAGGTGTTGACCGACTTAAAGCGTACCGCAAATCCAGAGACAGAAGTAATCATGGGGATGATTATGTTTGATGATTTATTCATTGCTATGCATATCTCGTTCCTTTCAGGATTGATATTAACAGGGAGCAGTTCGATGTGGACAGTTGTTGGGACTTCTTTACTCGCATTAGGATTTATTTTAACATTCTTAGTTTTAGGAAGAAAATTAGTTCCCGCTATTGACAAATTACTGCAAGTCAAATCTTCCGAATTATTTGTCCTTGTCATATTTGCTTTATTGTTTATAACGGCAGGATTTTCGGAGACAATACATGTAGCAGAGGCTATTGGTGCATTGATGGCAGGTTTGGTACTAGCAGATTCGCAGTATATTAAAAAAATCGAAGCAATGGTGTTACCCTATAAAGATTTTTTTGGAGCCATGTTCTTCTTTAGTTTTGGTTTGTCTATAGATATGCTTTCGCTTGGAGGAGCCGTTTTATGGGCTTCCATAGCAGCAGTTGTCACGATCCTAGGAAATCTAGCATCTGGATATTTTGCAGCAAGATTTTCAGGTATGAAGCATAAAACCGCTTTTGATATTGGTTTTACATTATCAGCCAGAGGAGAATTTTCCATCATTATGGCTAATATTGGTAAGGCCGGAGCATTATTGCCTGTTATCCAATCTTTTGTTGTCGTTTATGTGTTGATTCTATCCATTGTTTCACCATTGTTGACGAAAGAATCACGCACCATTTGGGTTAAGTTATTCGGTAAAGATGAGGTAAAGCCCAAGACAATTAAGAAATTAAGTGACTTGGAATCAGGTCCGATGTCATAAATAAATATAGCATAAAAAAAGGGAATCTAGCACTAGATTCCCTTTTTTCTTATAAGAAGCCTAATTCTAATTGGGCCTCCTCACTCATCATATCTCTTGTCCATGGTGGGTCGAATGTTAATTCAACAAGTGCCTCCGTTACCCCTGGTACTGCTGCAACTTTACTCTGTACTTCATCCATTATTTGACCCGCAACAGGGCAGCCCGGAGCAGTCAACGTCATGACAATCTTGGCAGTGCCATTTTCTTTAGTTATGATTTCATATACCAAGCCTAAATCCACGATATTGGCTGGTTTTAATTCAGGATCATAAACAGTTTCTAATGCAGCTTGTATGGCCGGGGCAATATTTAACTTATCTAGAATTATAATACTCATCTTAATTATTATTTAGTGCTATCGTGAATTGCCTCATGATAGATATGTAATAGTTTCTCTTTGTTCTCCTCAGGAGTAAAATTACTAAAATAGAATTCTTTAGTTGTTTGTCTAATGTTAAATTTTTCTTCAGAATTGTAATCTTTCCATTGGCTTACAGTTTTCAATATGCTATCCACATTTTGTGGAGAAAACAATAAACCAGTTTTATTTGGAATAATTAATTCTTGAAGTGCTCCAATATTACTACCTAACACAGGTGTTCCTACTGAAAAAGCTTCTAATATAGTCATAGGCATACCTTCAAACCAAATAGAGGGTACGATCAAAGCCGCTGCTTTTTCGACCAATGGTATAATCTCATCGCGCGATTTAAAGCCTAAGTATTTTATGTTCTCATTTTTAGATGCAGCATCTAAAACCTCTTGCTTCAATTCTCCATCACCGATGATCAGTATTTTATCGCTAATTCTAGAGAATGCCTCCAATAAATCTAAAACACCCTTTTCCTCCGTCAATCTTCCAATATAGATAAAATAATCAGCATAAGTAGCATTGTACTTGTCAATTGGAAAAGTAAAGTTGGGCTTGATGCTGAACTTGCGAGCTTGAACATTTAAGGTCGAATTTATGAACAAGTTTTTTGCGAAGCTGGAGAGTGCGATGTATCGATCTACCCTATTCCATGTCCCGATTTTTCTGTGAAACCAATAATTCAAAGCAAGAACAAAAGTTTTAATAACAGAATTGTCCATGACACCCAGTTTGATAGCCGTCCATGGAAAACTTTCTTGTAAGCTAGAAAGGAACAATGCTTTATCATGATAAAGTATGGCCGATGGACAAAGGAGACGAAAATTATGTAATGTCATTACAAGTGGAATACCCATCTGGTGAACTGCACGTAGGATAATGGGGCCAGAAGCGTAGTGAGTATTGTGGATATGGACAACTTCAGGTTTAAACTCCTTGATTGTTCTTTTGACACGATTTGACGCCGAAACGTTCCAAAAAGAAGAAAGAGTCTGCAAAGCCCCTCTCCATCCTTTTTTGTTTTGAAAGGTCAGCAAAGCCACCTCATTATCCATAGCAAGCAGTTTGCTTTCTTGTTGAAAAACGGTGTCTTCTCCTCCTGGATTCTGATAAAAAGTATGGATGATTAAAATGCGCATGGGTACTTGCTTTTTTACAAACTTAGATAAATTTGTTTTATGTACAATTATAATTGCATCGGATATAAAATAAACCTATTTCTGAGCGTTTATTTTATATCACGTTCGTGATTGTTTCTCCGTATGGATTTCTGCTCCCCCACCAAGGATTCTTTTATAATAGAAGTGTACTATTTTGTGTCAATAAAACGGTTTTCAACCGGACTTATCAAAAGATTGTTCATATAATTCCTATCTTCGCATATCATTAGGTGACGATGACAAGATACTATGCAGCATTTACAAAAACTAATCTTTGACTCGATTAAAAACAGTCAATTTCCGAATCAACCTTCCAATTTATATGATCCTATTCGTTATTTTTTAAGTTTAGGAGGAAAGCGTATTCGACCGACTTTAACATTGATGGCCGCTGAGATGTTTGGAATAGGAGAAATTATGGATGCTTTGTCTGCTGCAAAATCGATAGAATATTTTCATAACTTCTCCCTTGTCCATGACGATGTTATGGATAAAGCACCATTGAGAAGAGGAAAACAGACCGTTCATGAGAAATGGGACATCAATGTTGCGATTCTTTCTGGTGATGGATTATTGGTTAAGGGATACCAAGAGCTGGCGAATTGTCCACCACTATACATCCCTGAATTATTGAAAACCTTCAATCGTGTCGCTATGCAAGTTTGCGAAGGACAACAATTGGATATGGATTATGAACATGCAGAATCCATCAGCATGTCGCAATATCTGGAGATGATTAAGCTCAAAACTTCTGTCTTATTAGGAGGTGCGCTGCAGATGGGTGCTATTTTAGCTGGGGCGAGTCTCCAAGATCAAAAACTGATATATGAGTTCGGTGAAAATATAGGTATTGCTTTTCAACTCCAAGATGATGTTTTGGATGCCTATGGTAATCCCGAAACTTTTGGTAAACAAGTTGGAGGTGATATTTTAATAAATAAAAAGACTTACTTACTCGTTCGATTACTTGAAATTGTTGAAAAAGAAGATAAACCAGCGTTAGACTTATTATTAGCTTCTACTTTAGCAGATAATCCTAACAAAATTGCTGGTGTATTGCACTTGTATCAAAAGTATGCTATTAAATCATCAGCTGATGAGTTGAAAGATAGCTATACCAAACAAGCATTTGAAAGATTGTCTGCTATCAATATACCAAATGATAAGAAGGAGGCGTTAATTACATTATCGAATCAGCTACTTATTAGAGAACAATAGCAAAATTTATAAATTGTCTATATTTATTTAAAAAATTCTTAATTTGTAGACTTAGTTCATCATATTACACGAAACAACTAAAATGGAACCGTTAAAAGTAACAATCTTTCAAGCATACCTTTTTTGGGAAAATGTTGATAAAAACTTGAGTAACCTTGCCCTTAAACTTTCGAATTTGAGGGAAAAGACGGATCTCATTATTTTACCTGAAATGTTTAATACAGGCTTTACCAACAATGTGGAAAAGTGTGCAGAACCTATCGACGGTAAAACCATGAAATGGTTATTTCATATGTCTCAGAGTTTAAACTGTGTTATTGCAGGCTCACTGATTATTGTAGAGGAAGAGAAATATTACAATCGTTTTGTTTGGATGTCTCCTGATGGTACATATGTAAAGTATGATAAACGCCATTTATTTGGGCTTGCAAAAGAAAATCTATACTTTACGCCAGGTCGTGAGCGCATCATCGTGAATATCAGAGGATGGAATATCTGTCCGATGATCTGTTATGACATACGCTTCCCAGTTTGGTCTAGAAATATCGGTGGCGCATATGATTTATTGGTTTATACAGCCAATTGGCCAGATAAACGTTCAGCACATTGGCGCACATTGATTCCCGCACGTGCTATCGAAAACCAAGCTTTTGTGGTTGGTGTAAATCGTGTAGGACACGATGGTAATGATGTCTATTATTCAGGAGGCTCCATGTGCATCTCGCCTTTAGGAGATGTGGTATATTACAAGCCTGAGGATGAGGATTTGTATACGTTCACCCTTCAGCCAAGAGATCTTCAGGAAGCCCGTAGAAATTTTCCATTTTTACAAGACGCTGATTCTTTCACAATAGATTAAGCGATATTATTGATAGGGTCTATCCAATATAATGGACATGACTACAGCTTTTCTCAAGTCAAAATCTTCAGTTGGAATATCCTTTTTTTGATTTTCTCCATTCAGATTAGTTTTCCTACTCATGGCTAAACGATGCTCCTCTCGGTCTTTTTTAAATCGTTGGATTTCGTTCATTTCTTTTATTTCCTCGATATAGGAAGGCTTAGGTGCATCCGACCTTGTTTCCTTAACGTATGTTTTATGAACAGGTTTTTCAGCTTTTGTTGGTACAGGAGCCATTGATTTTTTTCTTTTTAATGCTGCTTCCTGTTCTTTAACATAGTTTTGGTATGATTTGAAGCCAAAAATTGCTAATCCGATTAAGAGAGGTATAAACTTTTCCATGTCATGAAGATACAAAAAAAATCAATTTAAATTTTTGTTATACCATGTAAAGTTATATATTTATAGATATAAACCTATTTAACCAGGGAGTCGTAGTTAATTTTATTTTTTTAGAAAATAAGTCTCCTCTTTGGATAAAAAGTATTATATATTATAACCTAAAAAGACTTTGATTATTATGCTTAATGAAGATTTAATTGGAAAGATAGAATTCTATGATTTTCTAACTGGCAAAGCGACAACTGCGATATCGCGTAGAATGCAGCGTAATTTAAAAGATGTGGGAATCAATATTACAGCTGAGCAATGGAGTATTCTGTACAATTTGTGGCTAGAGGAAGGACTGACGCAGCAAGAATTGGCCACAAGGACCTTTAGAGACAAACCAAGTATTACTAGACTAATCAATAATTTAGAAAAATTAAACCTAGTTATTCGTGTGAATGATAAAGAAGATCGTAGATCTAATTTAATTTACCTCACTAAATCAGCCCGTAAACTGAAAGAAATGGGTATGCAGCAGGCTAATAAGACTATTGCTGAGGCATTAGATGGTGTATGTCCAGAGACTATAGGAATGGCGCAAGTAACGCTTCAACAAGTAATCTGTAATTTAAGAAAGTAAAAGAAAAGGCCTTTAATCGATTAAAGGCCTTTTCTTATTTGCTATTTCTTATTTAAAATATTTTTGCTTCAAAGTCTGTATGACTTTCGATTAATCGTCCTTCTCTGCCAAAATAGATGTCTTGAAAACTTGCTGTATTTACAGCATCGATTTTTCTAAAGAACTTATCAGCGCTAACGTCTGATATCGTTTTGAAACCACAAGCTTCCATTATTTCAACTGTAGCACGTAAGGTATTGCGGTGAAACTGCGCTACACGTACATATTTATCATTCACATCCAATCCTTTGTATAAGTGCGGTTGTTGTGTAGCAACCCCAACTGGACAGGTATCCTCATTACATTTCAATGCCTGAATACATCCTAGTGCGAACATCATTCCTCTAGCACTATAGCAAGCATCTGCTCCCAATGCGATAACTTTTAATAAATCAAAGCCAGTCACAATTCTACTTGACACCAATAATTTGATGTGCTTTTTCAAACCAAATGCAATTAAAGTTTTTGTTACAAAAGCTAATGCATCATAAAGAGGCATTCCTAAGTTATCTGTGAACTCCAATGGAGCAGCTCCTGTTCCACCTTCAGAACCATCAATAGCAATAAAATCTGGAAATATTTGGGTGGTCTGCATTGCACGACAAATCTCAATAAACTCTTGTTTATCACCGATACACATCTTAAATCCAACAGGTTTGAAATCACTTAATTCTTTCATCTTGTGAATGAATTCCATCATTTCAATGGGATTGGAGAATGCACTATGTGCAGGAGGAGACATCACATCAGTTCCCGGGATGACGTGTCGAATTGCCGCTACCTCTGGGGTGTTCTTAGCTGCAGGAAGAATTCCTCCATGACCTGGTTTCGCACCTTGCGATATTTTCAATTCAATCATCTTGATGTTAGGACGTGATGTCTTTTCCCTAAAGAGTTCAGCGTCAAACTTACCATCATGTGTTCTGCATCCGAAATAACCGGTACCCACTTGCCAGATGAGGTCGCCACCGCTGTTGTGATAATCACTAATACCACCTTCACCTGTATTGTGTGCGAAATTTTGCAATTGTGCACCTTTATTTAATGCTGTAATAGCCGTTTTACTCAAAGCGCCATAACTCATTGCAGAAATATTGAATAAGCTTAAACTATAGGGATGCTTACAAGCAGCATTTCCAACTGTAGTTCTTAAATCATGGTTCTCAATATGACACGGAAACACCGAGTGTGCAGCCCATTCGTTACCTACGGTCTGTGGATCAGTCTGCATACCAAAAGCCACTGTCTCTCTTTCATTCTTAGCGCGTTGGTAAACAATGGAGCGCTGTCTTCTATTGAATGGACGTCCATCGGTATCAGATTCCCAAAAATACTGACGTAATTCTGGGCGAATTGATTCGAAGAAATAGCGAAAATAACCTACTAAAGGATAATTACGCAAGATGGCATGTTTATGCTGAAAACTGTGGTATAAAGCCACAAATAGAAGCGGCATCGGTATGACTAATAACCAAAACCATTGTGGTGTAAAAATAAGACCAAAGGAGATTATAATCAAATTGATTACAGTCATGGTGCCAAGAATTAATTTTCTAACGGTCATAATTTAAATTGTATTTAGACTCTTTATTTTTTTTAAATAGAAAATGTGTTTACAGCTATCATGTTCAAAGATCGCTTAAATTTTATTGTAGATAAGCTTTCAAATATTGAACCAATATTCATTTTCAATACAGCAAAAGTACTAAGTTACTTGATGTAAACGAAAATTTTAGGGAGCTAGCAAGTAGTTTTAAAAACTTAGTAAAGAAATGATAATTAGCTTTTTCTTTTTACAATCTCTTGTGACAATAGTTGATAGATTTGTTTCCAATCATCTTGTTCTCTGATAAAATTTAAATGCTTTTTTATCGTGTTTGTGTCATTTCTAATGGCCGGTCCTGTCTGAACTTCATTTGGAAGCCTTGATTGTACTTTTTCAGCTGTTTCTAGTATAATTGGGCGGATCAAATCGAAGGGTAAATTATGCTGTTCTAAAATTTCACAACTAATCTGGAACAAGGCATTACTAAAGTTATTGGCGAATACCGAAGCGATATGAATGGCTAATCGTTGAACCGAATCACAAGGTATAGATTTTGGAGCCATTTCATGGATACATTCAAATAGTAAGTTGAAAGTTTCATATGTATTTCCTTCGATACAAAATGGAATTAAGCTAAAATCTGTCTCTTTGTTTTTTGATATGGATTGCGGTGGGTAAATAACACCATATCGGTTGAATTTGGCTAATATAGCCATATCCGTAGCACCAGAACAGTGGGTAACTACACCACGTAGATCTGCAGGAAGGGCAGATACCATATTGCTGATCACCTGATCACTAACGGCTATAATATATAGGTCAGCTTCTAAATTAATAGCAGCAGTGTCCGATACGGAAGCAGCATTTACAGTAAAGGCCAATGCTTGAGCATTGGCCTTTTGTTGACTGTATATTTGTGTTATTTTGTGACCCTTATTCTGGAAGTTATGCGCAAAATGTGTTGCTACATTCCCACTTCCTAAGATGACAATATTCATTATTTTTGTTTTTTATCCAGTCGTTTTGCGTCTTTATTTCTTTTGAATATCGACATAAAGAATCCAATAGTCATCACAATTGTTCCACACCAGAAGAAATTAATGTATGGGAATTTAATTGCTTTGAATACAATCCATTTCTTTTCAGGGAGTGGCTTCTGATAAACCATAATTTCTAATTTATCCTTTTTAGGCAAAATATTAGAAAAACGGAAGCGCAATCCTTGTTCGTTAACATCCTTATTAAAATCGTATGATGTACCATCTTTGATTAAAAAGACGGGCTCTACATTGTACTCTTTTTTATCTGAGGCAACAACCTTAATCTTTAAGCCGACGATTACATCTTTCTCTCCTTTAGGGATGTTTTCCAGTTGTGCATTTCGGTTTATACCTTCGATAACATAGAATCCATTTCTATAACGTAAAGTATCGCCTACATTGACCTCATAAGTTGCAGGCTCCTCGTAGTCTTCGAAGCCAGTCTTTTGATCCTCAGGAATATTGGCATTCTTCGTTTGTAAGTCAGAGGCAGCTGCTGTTATTAACGTATATACGTCATGTGTAAAGTAATGCTTTGTAGCAGGAGTTCCAATCAAACCGCCCATTTTTTCGTTATTCTGAGCAAATGGCATGAGTACAAATGAATTTTTTACTTTTCCACTTTCCTCATCAATACTTTCATATTTGATTTTGTAGTAAACGTTTGGTTCCGCAATACTATCTCCAATATAAGTGATACGGTATTCGCCCATTTGCACAGGTTCTCCTTCCGTTAAGAAAAGGTTATCACCAGGTTTTTCAACCTTATCGAATCCCGAAACTGCGATGTAGCCTGTATTGTTAATCGAAATAACCTCATTTGTAGAAGCGGCTACCATCGCGCCGATCAATAACAGGCCGAAACCTATATGTGCAACTGATGAACCCGCTAATTTCCACTTTCCTTTCACTGCATCCGCTAATACACGAATATTTGCTAGAATACAGAATAGCGAAGAGAAGGTGATGAGGATGAAAATTAGATTCGTATAGGTTTTTGTAATATAGGAAACCACAACAGTTAATAAGATAGCTACGATTAAAGATGCAATAGTAGCTGCGAAAAACTTTCTAGGGTCCGTTTTCTTATATTTCAAAAACTGGCTTATAGCAGTTAAGATCATGATAACAACAGCAAAACCCGATTGCCACTTGTTATAATGTTGAATAGGATCTAACGGTGGTGCAACCTTTGTTCCGAAAATAGCATTGAATACTGGAATAGAAGTTGACGAAATCATTTGAACACATGCTACGGTCAATACCAATGCACCGATGAACATCCAAAACTCGCGTGAATAGATATCCTCTTCTTTTTCGGTTGTTGGCATATGTTTTTTACGTACAACCAATGCAACGATAGCGATAACGAAGAAGGTGGCATTAAAAGCAATTAATTGAACATTTAAGCCTAAGTCAGTAAAAGAGTGCACGGATGTTTCACCAAGGATACCACTTCTCGTTAGGTAAGAAGCATAAATCACCAATACAAAACTGATTAATGCCAAAAATGTCGCTGTGAAGTATGAATGACCGGAATTTTTATAGGCAATCATCACGTGAACTGCAGCTATTAATGTAAACCAAGGGATAATAGATGCATTTTCTACAGGATCCCAAGCCCAGAAGCCACCAAAGTTAAGCGCTTCATAAGCCCAAAATGACCCCATAATAATACCAACACCTAAAATCATGACAGCAAAGAGTGCCCAAGGTAAACCTGGAGTGATCCATTCTTTATAACGTTTGGTCCATAGCGCAGCAGCAGCATAAGCAAATGGAACAATCATGGAAGCAAAGCCCAAGAATAGCGTTGGTGGGTGGATAACCATCCAATAATTCTGTAATAATGGATTTAATCCTCTTCCATCATGGATTAATGATAGATAATCTGGTTGACTGAAGATAGGACCTTCGATAGCATCTCTTAATAAAATGAAAGGGGAGCTACCTAAGTGAAATCCGAAGATTTGGACACCTACGATCATAGAAGCTAAGAATACTTGACAGAGCATGATGAAAGTCATCACTGAGCTTTCCCAATCTTTAGCTTTAAATAGTAGTATCCCACCTAGTACACTTTGCCAAAACATCCATAACAAGAAGCTACCTTCTTGACCTTCCCAGAAACTGGAAATGATATAATGCGTGGGTAAAGCTTTAGAACTATGTGCATAGGCATAGTGGTATTCAAATAAATGATTGTGAATGATGTAAAATAGCGTAGTTGCAATCGCTAGGATTGAAATCGCATTTACCCAAAAAGATATCCGAGCAATTTTTTGCCATGATTTATCCTCTTTATTTTTTGTAGCAAAATAATAACTTATGAAAGATAGTAGTGCTGATCCGAATGATAGAATAATAAAAAATTGACCTATTTTTCCAGGCAATAGATTCTCGCCTACGTAGTTTACGTCCATTTATGTGGTGATTATGAATATTAGTAATTAAAAGCGGTAGCGTTAGTTTCGAAAACTTCTACTTCGTTCTCGTTATATTTTGAAGGACATTTCATCAAAATCTTTGAGGCATGGAAAACGTTACCGTCCATTTTCCCCGTTAATACAAGTTGTTCAGAACGCTCGATATCTTGTGGTTTCGAACCATTAAATACGACCTCGCATTCAGTACTATCGCTATCATACATATAGAATGAAAAATGATTGGCATTAGTCTTTGGATCATAATGCAATGCTTTATCTTTATTAAGTACGCCGACAACATAGAGTTCTGTCTTTTTCTCTTTAGCTTCTGAAAATGTTGAATAGGTGCTTGAATCGGTGTAAATTACAAGAATCATAGCAATTGCAACAGCAATGAGGGCGATTAAAATAATGGAACTTTTTTTCATTTTTAAAAATTTAACACTTTACCGAATGCAAAATTACAAATAGATTAGCGAAGTATCTAAATTTGCAACTTTGTGGAGTTATTTATAACCTTTCTAAATAGACTTAAAGATGTTGAATAACGTGCTTTAAATCATTCTAAGTGAGAACCATTGAATGTTAATTGATATCTTTAATTAAGTTTATATCTTAAATTTTACAATCTTGTGAATGGAATGAAATTAATTGGACTGCGTTTAGCTTTTTTACTCTTAGCATTATGTACTTTACAATTGGCTTGGTCACAAGAAAGATCTTTTAAACATGAACTCATTTTACAGAATGACAATGATGTGTATTTATTTACTGCACAAGACCGTTATTACACCAATGGTATCCAGATTAATTATCGATTTGCATTAAAATCAGATACTTCGAAGACGCTCAATCGGGTGATGGATATCGAAATTGGGCAGAAGATGTACAATGGCGTTAATTTAAGTGAAAAATCCCAAAAATGGGATAGACCTTTTGCGGGTTATTTTTATTTATCAGGCGAATTGAACCAATATTATAGGCATAATCAGGTATTGAGTCTGAAAGTTGAATTAGGACAAATTGGTCCACAAGCAAAAGGGAAGGAAGTTCAAGAGGTTATCCATCGTGTTTTTAATATTTATGAGGTTTCTGGTTGGGAAGAGCAATTACCCAATACCTTCGGTTTAGATTTGGGTATCAAATACCAATATTTGCTATATACATCCCTCCGGAAGAACTTTGATATTTCCGGATTAGGGTCCGCAACCCTAGGGATGAATCATACAAATGCAAGTATTGGCGTACCTATCCGTTGGGGTCATTTACGGTCTTTTGATGAGTCTTTATTTACAAAAGGGCATGTGCAGAGCAAAACAAAAGCAAAGGAATTCTTTTTATACTATATCCCATCGGTTACTTATCAGGTTTATAATGCGACCACTCAAGGGGGATTAATAAAACACTCGACAGTAAGGTATCCGTATACAATTGAAAAAATGGTAATGGGTCACAAGATTGGAGCTATGGTCGCTACAGGGAGATCATCTATTGGACTGTCTTATATTTTTCAATCACGTGAATCCAAAGAATTGCTTTATAATACCCATCAATACGGCAGCCTGTTTTATGGATTACGTTTTTAAACTGTCTTGCATTGCAGGTTGGAATTTACTTCCAGTAAGCTTGGTGACGACCATACTGGCAACAGTATCTCCCGTTGCATTTAATATTGTAGCTAGTGGATCTACTAAAGTCCCGATAATCATAACCGCAGGTATGGCTTCAATAGGTAGTCCGAGTACCGAAATCATTAAAATTTCTCCAATATAGCCTCCATTAGGAATTCCACCTGCTACAATACTCACTAACAAAGTTATGCCCAAAGCCATGATAAGTGTTAGAGGTTCAAAAAAATCTTTCCCGATAATGAGGTATGCCACATATATTTTAAAAATAGACGATATACTCGAACCTTGTTTATGTAAGGTTGTTCCTAAGGGGATGACCACATTGGCGATAGCGTCGGGTACTCCAATTTTTTTTGCAGCAAGTAAGTTTGCAGGCATAGTAGCTAAACTACTGCAAGAACCTATTGCCGTTAAACTTGGGATAATATTATTCTTCCAGAAAGTGACAAAGCCATATTTACCATTAGCAATAAAAGCGAATACGCTAAAAGCTAAAAAGAAATAGACACTGCCAAAAATATAGTAAAGTCCTAGAGGTTTCGCATAAAAACCAAAAAGCTGTGGGCCGAGACTGCTTACTTGATAAGCAAAATATGCACCTAGCCCGATCGGTGCTATTTTCATGACTAATATCAATAGATTTTTCATAACCTCATTTCCAGCATTTAAGAATGCTTTAAACGGAAGCGCTGTGGCGTTGGACTTTCGGGTTGCTATGCCAATTAAGAATGAAAATATCAGAAGAGCCAACATATTTTCTCGTGATAATAATTTCCAAAATTCGGAGACAGTTAAAAACCGAACCATCTTATCCCCCCAAGTATCATTTGGGTTATCATTTAACATCGTTTCCACTTGTGGTGCATGGGGAACTTCCAAGGGGAAAAGATAGAGGGTTACGATAGTGGCGCTTGCAGAAATGAGGATCGATATGATAAAGACAAAGCTCATTGCGGCGAGAATTTTCCCCAATTTACTTGTGCCTTCAATATTTGCGATAGAAGAAGCAATCGCAAAGAAAACAAGTGGAATAACGGCAACAAACAAAAGGTTTAGAAAAATATCTCCTAAAGGTTTGATATAGGTCACAACTTGTGGTAGATAGATGCCGATAAGACTTCCTATCAGTATACCTACGATAAGTAAGATTATACTGCCATAATTTCGGAAGAATAGGTTGGTTGAATATGTCATCATGCACACTAATTTAGTTCTTTTTATTTGTTAATTGTGATTGAAATACGATTTGTTATAGCAGATCTTGGTAAATAGAGGACTCACGCTACTTGTGTACGAATCACTAACATATAAAGGGTGATAAATAAAAAATTGCTTTTACGATTGAACGTTGTTTTATCGCAATAAGTAAGTGAAAGCGCCTTATAAAGTCTATCGTGCCATTTATTCCTGTTTTAAATTATTGTTAACTCCTTGATATTCTAAAAAGTGTTTTCTAATTTAGACCAAAATAGTAATTCTAACCTGTTTACCACTTGTAATTTATGCTTTTAAGTTGTTAGTGCAAAGAGGTTGCTCTAATTTTCATACGACCTTATGACAGATTTACAGTTGATAGAAAGTTTGAAAGGAGACAGCCAGACCGGATTTGTGACCATTTACCATCGACTCAACAAGCAAGTATTTTTTTTTATCCTGCGTTATATTAAGGAAACAGATCTTGCAGAAGAAATTCTAGCAGACGTTTTTGTCAAGGTGTGGAATCGTAGGATGGATTTCCATGCCATGGAAAGTCTTCGAGCCTTTGTCTATATAGCAGCCAAAAATGCCAGTCTCAATGCAATCAGATCACAACGTGCGAAAGGTGTACAAGAGCCCATCTCCGAGTACGAAGACTTACTTACAGATGATAAGGATGCTTTTTCCATGATGATTCATGCCGAACTTATTCACGCTATTTTTAGTGAGGTAGAAAAATTACCATTAAAACAAAAGCAAGTTTTTAATTTGACCTACGTAGAGGATAAAACGGTCGACGAAATAGCTGCTGAATTAGCGATGAGCCCTACATCTGTATATACCAATCGATCACGTGCTATAAGTACTATTAGGCACTTACTAAAGGCAAAAAATTCGTTAATGCTCATTTCTTTTTTAACGCTAGTTGGGTTAAAGTAGTTTTTGTAACTTCTTAATTTTCGTGCTATTTTTTTATTTTATAATTTCTTGTAAGATTTTGTAAGAACATGTGTTTCTATCATTAAACGAAGAGTAAACACAATGCATGATATAGAAAACACCGTTCGATTACTGCGCGCATATTTGAAAGGTACGATCCATCCAGATAATGATATGGAGCTTCGAACCTTGCTTGAAGCATATCCAGAATTACGTGAAATGGTCGATAAATTAGGGGAATCAGACAATTTAAATCGGGAATTGTTGAAGTACCAGAAATTAATTGAAATAGGCGGCCTTGAAAGAGAAAGACGCGTACTATCCAATATCATAAATCGTATTGAACAACCCATTCCCAAGAAATCAAGAAATCAGAAAAATCCGATTGTATGGTATGCTGTGGCTGCCTGTTTCATAGCCCTGACTTTGTTGGGCATTTGGAAACTGAAATATACAGATCCTCTTGTTAGTGACGAGGGTGAGGTCGTTCGGTTAGCAGAAAATATTCTTCCAGGCGGAAATAGAGCGACCCTTCATTTTTCTGATGGTACAAGTTTAGGATTAGATCAGCGCCATGCAGGTATCGTAATCGGAGATAGCATCACGTATAACGATGGTTCTGTAACCTCAGTTCCTGTTTATGATAAAACTAATATGATGACTTTATCAACGCCACGCGGAGGGCAATATCAAATTGTACTTTCTGATGGTACGAAAGTATGGTTGAATGCTGAAACACGGTTACGTTATCCCGTTCAGTTTACCGGAGAACAACGTTTAGTAGAATTAGATGGCGAAGCTTATTTTGAAGTTGCGAAATCTCACGGTAAACCATTTTTAGTAGCTACAGCGAAGGAAAAAATAGAAGTATTGGGTACACATTTCAACGTATACTCTTATCCTGATGAAGATGAGTCCAAGGTATCCTTGTTAGAAGGGAAGGTAAAAGTAACAATTCCTAAAGGTCTAGTGAAAGAGCTCAAACCAGGAGATCAAGCCATTAATAATGGCGCTAATTTGATCGTGCAACAAATGCCTATAGACGAAAGTGTATCCTGGAAAAACGATGAATTTATGTTTAACAATGAATTGTTGGGTACAGCATTAGCGCAAGTGGCTAGATGGTATGATTTGGATATCGAAATCGATCAAAGTCTACAAACAATAACATTATGGGGGTCGGTATCAAGATTGGATAGCTTCGATAAGGTTTTGAAAATCATTAAAATGACCGATGATAAAATTAAAGTTAAAATTGAAGGAAGGAGGGTGCGACTTATGAAATAATGGGTGACATACACTAAATCATATTTCGTAATCTCAAGAAGCTGAGGAAGGTGGTACTTCCCCAGCAATTGGTTCGAAAATCAAATTAAACTTGCTTAACTGTTTTTATTAAACTAACAAAACCAATCAAATGTAATGAAAAAGTATAAATACCTCATTATTATGAAAATGATTATTATGCTTCTTTTGTTTACCGTTGGACAGCTTCATGCAGGAAGTTTCGCTCAAACGGTAAGTATCAAGAAGAAGAATAGTTCTATTGTAGAAGTATTCCGAGAGATTAAAAAACAAACGGGTTTTACCGTTTTATGTAAATCGGAAATTGTCAAAAATTCATCAGCTGTAAGTGTGGATTTTGACCGGGTACCTTTAGATCGAGCACTTTCCGACTTGTTGGAACCCAGAGGGCTTACCTATGTAAAAGAAGGTAAATCAATTGTCGTCAAACTGGGGCATCCTGCGTCTGCTAACCGCGATGTGAGCACCCATGATAAAGGGGGTGCCATACATGAGCAAAGGAGCATACGTGGGCAGGTAACGGATCAAAGCGGGAAGCCGCTTGCGGGAGTGACAGTTTCTATTAAAGGAACTACGAACACGGTTGCTACCGATCAAAATGGAAATTACGCGATAACAGCTCCACGCGGATCTGTCTTGATGTTTAGTTTTTTGGGTTATGAAAGAAAAGATGTCGAGGCTACCGATGAAGTCGTAAACGTAAGTTTAATATTTAGTCAGGCGAATTTAGAAGAGGTTATTGTTACGGGCTATGGTACTATTAAGAAATCAGATTATACAGGTGCAGCATCCACTATTCGTACCGATCGTATGGCTGATGTTCCTGCGGTAGACTTTTCAACAATGCTTCAAGGAAATGCTCCTGGGGTTCAGATAAACTCACTTTCGGGGCAGCCAGGTGGTTCAGCAGATATTCGCATTAGAGGGATGGGCTCTATCAATGCTTCAAGCAGACCACTATTTGTCATAGATGGAGTTCCTGTTATGTCGGGTGATATTGCATCAAGCAGTTCAAATAATGCTGGATTGGATGTTATGTCCACATTAAGCAATGCAGATATTGAGCAAATCACAGTGATAAAGGATGCAGCAGCAGCTTCGCTTTATGGATCAAGAGCAGCAGGCGGAGTTATTCTAATCACAACTAAATCAGGAAAGGCAGGTAAACCGGTATTTTCATTTAGGGGCGGTTATGGACTTTCAAGTCAAGCGACAGATTTTAGAGAAGTAATGGATGGACCGCAACGCCGAGAGATGTTGTTAGAAGGGCTTCGAAATCGTGCACGTTACATGGATAAGGTTGTGGATGAAACTGCTATTGAAACTTATGCTCAAACCAATATCGATAAGTATGCCCCTGTTCCATGGAGTGGTTGGACTGATTGGAAAAAAGTTTTATTTAGAGAGAATTCACCTTTTAGAAATGCCGATTTTTCTGCTTCTGGAGGCGATGGTAAACTATCCTATTATACATCAATGGGCTATACCAATCAAACGGGATTAACCTATCAGTCGGGCTTCGAACGGATTTCAGGACGTTTGAACGTAAAGTATAAAATGAGTGATAAACTCGAGCTTGGTGCTAATATTTTATATTCAAACATTGCACAAGATGTCAATGCTGAAGGTGGTACCTATACTTCCCCTATTTATTCAACACGACATAAGGTAACGGGTTCAGAACCTGTTTATAATGAAGACGGAACTTTTTTTACCGACTTCTTCTCTAATGGAGAACGTAATCCGAAGGCCGCGTCCTTGTATAATTATCGTAGAGAACAAGGCGATCGTTCATTCAATACCGTATTTGCAAATTATAAGTTTTTTGATGACTTAGTCTTTAATACCACATTTAGTCTTGATCATACCACCACCAAGTACAACTCTTGGTCAGATCCGAGGTCATCAGATGGTGAAAAAGCAAATGGTTCCTTAAGTTCAAGTTTTACAGATTACAATCAGATCGTATGGCGTAATAGCCTTACTTATACGAAGGACTTTGCTTCTAAACACCATTTGGATGTATTGGCAGGTTATGAAGTAAATAGCTATAAAAGGGACGGTATCGATGGGGCAAAAGATAACTTTCCATCCGTAGATAAAGTTGTGCTATCCAATGGTTCAGTGATTACCGATCTATCTGGTTCCAATTTGGAATGGCGCTTACTCTCTTACCTATCGCGTGCAAATTATAATTACGATAATAAGTATTTTTTAGGAAGCAGTATTCGTATGGACGGCAGTTCACGTATCCACCGCAATAGTCGTTGGGGTACATTTTGGTCCTTGTCTGGAGCTTGGAAATTCTCGAATGAAAATTTCATGGAATCTTTGAATCATATTGTATCAGATGGTAAAATCCGAGTATCATACGGTACAAACGGAACATTGCCAAGCAGTTATTATACGTATATGGATTTAACAGGCTTTGGTTATCCATATGGTAATAATCCTGGTATCAGAGAGACCCAAATTGGTAATGCAGCGCTTAGATGGGAGAAACAAAATAACCTCAATATTGGTATGGATCTACGTTTGTTCGATCGATTGGGACTTACGTTCGAGTGGTATAAAAGACAGTCTTCAGATTTGTTGAATGATATGCCGACATCCTACACAACTGGCTTCTCATCATATTTAACGAATATAGGAGCCATTCGTAATTCGGGAATTGAAATTGATTTAAATGCTGATATTTTAAGAGATAAAGCATTTAAATGGACTTCAAACCTCAATTTTGGTATGAATAAGAATAAAACCGTGGCATTAGCAGATGGTAGTGCCGAGTTAAGAGAGGGCACCATGACCCATCGTATCGGACAGCCATGGTACAGTTACTATTTAATTGAATTTGCAGGAATAAATAAGGAATCTGGTGTACCTCAATATTATATTAATGATCCAGAAAATCTCGATGCTAGAGCGATCACAGAAGATTATACCAAAGCAAATCGTATCCTCTACAAAAGTGTAGATCCTAAGTTGGTGGGTGGTTTTACGAATACCTTTCGCTATAAGACTTTGGATCTAAATTTCACTTGGACCTATTCTTTAGGAGGATATTCATATGATAGCGGAGCAAGCAAAACAGAATTAGCTGGAAAAACAGGTTATGACAATATTCCGCAATATTATGAAAGAAGATGGCAGCAACCAGGTGATGATACCGATATTGAAATGTTTATGGTAGGTAACACTTACGATATGAGTAGTGTGGCTAATACGCGCCGTGTACATTCAACAGATCATATCCGATTGAAGAATGTGACCTTTGGTATATCCATACCACAACATATCGCACGTCGTCTCAAAGTTAGTAACATTAGAGCTTATTGCTCCGGAGTCAACCTCTTAACGTTTGCGGCATACAAAAATTATGATCCAGAAGTGCCAGTAAATGGTACCGTATATTTCGAATCTCCTAAACTAAAGACAGTGACTTTTGGTTTGGATGTTAAATTCTAAAAAACAGACTATGAAACATATATTATCAACGGTCCTTGTATCATGTACTTTATTAGTAGGATGTGGAGACCAATGGTTAGAAAAAGCTCAGCCTAGTACTTCTACCGAAAGTTCGGAGGCTATCAAATCTGCGAGAGATGCCAATTATGCTTTAAATGGTATATACGACATTATGCGTGGTCATGAGTATTACGGTGCGCGTATGACTTATTATGGTGATGTTACTGGTGAAGATATGCTTTCAAACGGTGATACAAAGCGAGCTGCAAAATATTACCTTTTCGATTTAAATAAAGACAATACTCCATCATCATTATGGTATCAACCCTATCGTGTATTACGTAACACCAATGGTGTTTTGGCTTATGTAGCTGGATTGCCTCAGGAGGACTTATCCGATGAATTGAAGGATATTAAAGGGCAAGCTCTTAGTCTTAGAGCCATGGCACACTTTGATCTGGTGAAAGTCTTTGGAGCTCCCTATACAGAAGACAATGGCGCCTCATTGGGTATACCGATTGAAATAGAAAAGCATATTTCGACAAATAAACCTGTTCGAAATACAGTAAAGGAGGTCTACGTACAGATTGTTGAGGATCTTGAAAACGCAGTTAAGTTATTGAGTGCAGCAAAAAAGAATGGTAAAATCAACAAATTTGCAGCCTCTCAATTATTAGCGAGAGCTTACCTATACATGGGAGAAAACCAAAAAGCTCTCACTCAGGCTAGTCAATTGATCCAAGATGCACAAGGAGGGCAAACATCATTAAAGGGTCAATATCAACTTTGGACAAATGATGAATATGCCTCTGTTTGGTCGAAAGATTATACGAGTGAAGTCTTATTTCAATTGTCCATTGTAAAGACTGAGAGTGGTCCTGGAAAAGAAGGAATGGGTTATTTATTATGGCGTAACGGGTATAATGATATTATCCTATCGGATGATTACATGAACCTCTTAGCAAATGATCCGAAAGACGTTCGAAATACGATAATCACAAAATATAGTAGCAAGAATGTCGATTATTATTACTTAGATAAATACCCTGGAAATACCTCTGATGGTGAAAATCCAGAATTTGCGGATATTCCCGTACTTAGGCTTTCCGAGGCATATCTCATTGCAGCAGAAGCAGCCGTTAAATTGAGTGATAATGCAAATGCTCTTAAATATTTAAATGCTATTGTAACACGTGCTAACCCTGAAAAAACAGTTAGTGGAGTCGTTTCGTTAACGCGTGTTATGGAAGAGCGTCGACGAGAATTAGTGGGAGAAGGACATCGGTTATTTGATGCCTTACGTAATAATATGCGGATAGAAAGGAAAGGCAATGCCCATGTATCGCCTTTGTTGCGAGCAGAAACAAAATCATTCGATCGCACTTACTTTAAAACATTGATGGCGATTCCACAACGCGAAATTGATGCCAATATCAATATTATTCAGAATGATGGTTATTAAGAATGTAAATCATGTACAATAAGATGAAACATTTTTCGAAAATGGGAATCACTTCCTTTAGAACGCGTTTGTTTTGCTGTTTCGTTGCGGTATTTTTCACCCTTGATGATGCACATGCACAAAATGCAAAGTCATTAGGGAAATACGATGGGCCTTACCTCTTTCATGAAGAAGGGGAAATTAAGCTCGTGCGTGTCGAAGATGGCGAAATCGAAATTAAAGTAGGTGCAGAAGAACCATTTCCGGTCACGACCGAAAATGGTCAGCATCGTTTTGAGGTATCTCTACATCCTATAAAAACTCCTGAATGGTCCTATAAAAGCCAAGGTAATATTATGGTGATTTCGGATCCCCATGGTGATTTCGAATCTTTCTATTCGATCTTAAAAGCTCAAAAAGTAATTGGTGATAACTATGAATGGGTTTTCGGTAAAAATGATCTTGTGATTAATGGTGACGTATTTGATCGTGGTCAAGATGTACTACCTATTTTTTGGCTGATTTATAAATTAGAGGCTGAAGCTGAAAAAGTAGGAGGAAGCGTTCATTTTTTGTTAGGAAATCATGAAGAAATGATCCTGCGAGGTAATTATAAATACATGCAGGATAAATATCATGTTCTGGCCGATTCATTAGGGAAAAGCTACCGAGATTTCTGGGCTATAAATACCGAATTGGGAAAATGGTTACAGCTTAGAAACACGATGGAGAAAATAGATGATCATCTGTTTGTGCATGCTGGGTTGAGTAGTTCCATGCTCGATCCACAATGGACCATTCCCGCGGTGAACGACGCTGTCCGTGCTCAAATCTTTGAAGTGAAAGAAGAACGTCAGAAATCGTCTGCAGGTAAGTTTCTTTTTGCTACTGAGGGACCACTTTGGTATCGTGGTATGGTTCGCCCGGAAGAAAAATATCATCCTTTAAGTGAAACAGAGTTGGATAAAATGCTGATCGCTTTTGATGCAAAAAGAATATATTTGGGGCATACTATTTTTCCCGAGGTAACTCAGTTTTATAAAGGGAGGGTAATAGCAGTGAATGTTAACAACGAATCCAATAGACTGCATGGCAGGAGCCGTGGGTTAATCCTAGAATCGGATAAGATGCTAGTGATTTATGATGATATAAAAAAGAATAAAATGATGGGTAAATAAAACTTACTCCTTTTTAAAGTTACTTTTTAGGCTGGGATTTTCCCAGCCTTTTTTATTTTCTGAAGCTAGTATAATAATAGTGATAGGTTAATTGCGTACTTGCCCAAGTAATAAGCGTACCTGAGAACCCCATCCACCGATGATCATATCATCAATACCGTCTCCATCCACATCGCCAACGGCAATACCCCAGCTTCTACCACGTGTGACCTCTGGTATTACCTGATCAGTAACTAGAGAAAAATGACCAGAACCGTCATTACGTAACGCCTGAACCTGCATCTCCTCAAAAGGGGGTATCTTTATAGCACTCAAAATAATGTCCTGATGTCCATCGCTATCAAAGTCAATGGTTGCGGCGGCATAGGTTGAATAGAGTTGTTCCGGAATTCTCGATTCCGTTTCATCAACAAGGTGACGATTTCCTTGGTTGATCCATAAACGTGCCCGAGGGTCTTTGTCCTTAGCGCCACCATTACTTGTTAGGTTTGCAAAAAGTAAATCGGGTTTTCCATCACCATTGGCGTCGAACACAATTACTTCTCGGGTATGTAGGGGTACTTTCAAAGGCAATCCCTCATCATGCGCTGTAAAATTTCCTTTTCCATCATTATATAATATCCGGTTTGGAGGCACTTCGTTTCCAAGCACCATATCCACATGTCCATCACCATCCAAATCCGCTAATTTTACGGACTGTGTTTGGTCGTTCACCTGAGGAAGAGCTGTTGTAGTATGGTCTATAAAATAACCCGGACGTTCAGGGTCATTTAGCCATAAGAAATTTTGTGGTGCTTTCCCTGTATTGCCAATTACGATATCCACCAATCCATCTCCGTTGACATCCGCGATATCCAATCCATTGGCCTCGCTTTTTCCCAGTAAACGGTCAGAAGCATCTACAAAAGTTCCATCGCCCTTGCCTAGATAATATTCATGGTTTTGATCATCCTCAGCAACAAAAATTAAATCCATAAAACCGTCTTTATTAAAGTCAGCCGTACGTACATGTTCGGTATCATGTGGTTTTTCTGCAAAAACACCTTTTTTCCAAGTAAAACCACCTTTTCCATCGTTGAGGTACAAGCGATTTGGTTCTGATTCCAAAGCCAAAACTAAGTCTAAATCTCCATCGTGATCGACATCCACAAGGATAACATCCAAAGCATGTGCCTTCGCATCTTGAGGGAGGTTAGTTAAAGTCACATCCTTAAAATAAGTTGACTGTGCCGAACAATATTGAAATGGGCTTAAAAGTATATAAAGACCAATACAAATTAGCGTTTTTTCGAAATAATTATTCATAGTTTCTTATGTTTCAGTAGTTTAATATACAAATAATTATACTGAAATGTTCTATGTCAAGTTATTTAGCATATGCTCTTTATATTTTTACCCTAGTATTGATCAATTTAGGGATATAGCACTTCATTAACTACAGCTACGATACGACTTCGGAAAAATATGTGAATCGAATCGATCATTATGAGTACAGATTAACTTCTTTTCTTTTATTTTTGTTAAATATGGCTGAAATGGAATTTGTTACAACAGGAGATGGTTCAAAAACATTGTTTAATGAACAAATAGGAGAGTGCTATCATTCAAAGCATGGTGCAGTTCAAGAAAGCAAACATGTTTTTATTAACGCGGGATTGGACTATTATATGCAAAAGAATGCGGTTAGCAATCTTGCAATTCTTGAAGTAGGTTTTGGTACGGGGCTTAATTTCACCCAAACATTGGCTTACCTCTCAGATCAGGCCTCAACTATTGAAGTTGATTATGTAGGTATCGAAGGTTACCCATTACCACTTGAAGTTATACAAGAAATGGGCTATGGTGCATTCGTATCTGAGGAAAACTGGAAAAACTACATTTCGGGTTATAATCAGGCATTAACAGAAAAGATCCAAATTAATGGACAAACAAATTTATCTATCAATCACACCTTATTGATGGATTTCGATTCAGCAATAAACTTTGACGTTGTTTATTTCGATGCCTTTGCTGCTATTCATCAGCCTGAGATGTGGTCGGATGAAGCTTTGGCGCATGTAGCAAAATTTATTAAACCTGGTGGCGTATTCGTTACCTATGCCATCACAGGTAACCTGAAAAGAAGTATGAAAGCTTTGGGCTTTACTATTGAGAAAGTCCCAGGTGCGCCAGGGAAGAGAGAGATGCTACGAGCCACAAAGATCTAATATATAAAATGCTACATTAAACGATGATCAATAATGGTTAGCATGCTAATTTATTGGACTGTTGTGCGATCAAGTTTGAGCGAGGGAGGCCTAAGTAGGGTTACTTGTTCGGTTTTACTAGTTACTTCTTTGAGATAAGTGTTCCCTTCTTTGAGATTAGTGTTCACTTCTTTGGAATTAGTGTTCACTTCTTTGGAATTAGTGTTCACTTCTTTGGAATAAGTGTTCACTTCTTTGGAATAAGTGTTCACTTCTTTGGAATAAGTGTTCCCTTCTTTGGAATAAGTGTTCACTTCTTTGGATAAGTGTTCCCTTCTTTGGAATAAGTGTTCCCTTTTTTGAGATAAGTGTTCTCTTCTTTTGGATAAGTGTTCCCTTCTTTGGAATAAGTGTTCACATCTTTTGGATAAGTGTTCCCTTCTTTGGAATAAGTGTTCACATCTTTTGGATAAGTGTTCCCTTCTTTCATAATACTGTTCACTTATTTACAACATATGGTCACTTCTTCTTTATAAGTGTTCTCTTGTTTAGCAGAAGTTACTACTTGTTTGCAATACATGTTCACTTGTTGTCGATAAGTGTCCTGATTTTCTGAACATGTGCCCACTTGTTTGGATAAAGTGACTACTTATTTATAACAAGTGATTACTGAAACTGAAGAAGTGACTAGCAAAAGGCAACAATTAGTTAAGGAAAGTGGTATGCTTTGTTTTAAAGCTGGTTTTTAATCATGAAGAAAGTGGTGTAGTAGCATTATTTCTATAATCGATTAATAATTGTCTTGTTAACTGTTTTTAGTGATGAAGGTGTAAATTCACTTACTCTTGATAACATTGCAATCAGGTAAGGAAGCTCCATTCTTGCGAATACATTAAAAAAACCAGTGAAAAGCATCAAAAGATAGATTAAATTGTTGCGGTCAGCATATCTTATTGTGCAACACCCAAAGGTGATGGTTATTGGGAAATAAAGCAGTAGCGGCGTAGTCCATTACATTTGTCCTAAAAATAAGAAAACTCCTGAAGCGGGGAGCGACAGGAGTTTTACTAACCAATTATAAACCTAAATTATGAACTGATATAACGGGGCATCGGAGACAATTGTTACAACATAGAATCACCTTGACAATAAAATGACAATCTAACAATTACTTGAGATAACCTTTTTGATGTTTTAACCATTTGATGTATAGAAGATATTTCGTCTACCGGAATGTCATGAAACTTTTAAAGCATTGGATACTTTAATACTATCTATAGTATTAAAGTTTGATAAAGAAATAAAAGAGGTTGTTTTTTGTGAGCCATCAGTATATCGGCGATTTCAAACGCCGGCTTACAAAATTCGAGTGGATGACACCATTAGTATGCATATGTTTTAAGCTGAATGCATTTCCTATACATAAAAAAAGCAGATGCTGGTAAAACCAACATCCGCTTTTTATTATTTATCTGGGTCCAGATTAGTAACCTAACAATATAAGTAGCACGTTAATTAGTTTTTACACCGTAAAAAGCAATTCCTTCATTTTTAAAATTACCTCCTCCAGCGTCTATTACTGGGGTGTTTTCAGGTGAAAAGAAATGATCTGAATTTTTGGATGAATAATACTGAAATACGGGAGCTGCTTCACTATTGAATTTTGAATATGTGTAGAATGCAATTCCTTCATTTTTAAAGTTTCCATCTACCGAAGGTAAAACTGTATGATTGTCTTTAGAAAAATAATGATTAGAGTATTTGGAAGAATAATACTGATAAATAGGAATTAATCCAGCTTTCTGTTTCGTAAATGCATAGAACGCAATCCCTTCATTTTTATAGTTTCCATCTACCGAAGGTAAAACGGTATAATTGTCTTTAGAAAAATAATGGTTAGAGTATTTAGATGAATAGTATTGGTAAACAGGTACTTCACCAAGTTCTGTAATTTGATTTTCTTTAATATGTTTATCGATTGCAGTTTTTACCAGTGCCTTTTTTGTAGGGTCACTTATGAAGTGATGAATAGGAACCATTCTAGTGATATCTATAAGTGCACAATTCCTATCCGTAACACTTTGTTCCCATGACCCTATATTGATACTTTCAGAAGAATAACCATCGGAATTGAAAGTAACGCTTGTCCCAGAATTTGATCCACCTTGATATTTAATATTCATTTGTCTTTCACGACTTTCATTAAAGTTCGTCGTTATCTCTTCCGTCGTCTTACTCGACTTGAAGTTAATTCCAAATTTCTTTACAAAAAATCCTAAACCACCTTCAACTTTTGATTTTTTTGTCTCTGTAGTTTTCTCACTGCTGATATTTGCTGTGAAATTAAAAAGCATTCGACCTCCTACAGTAATGTCTAACAGTACGTGAGTACCGTAAATATCAACTAATTGATCGGCACTTAATTGATTAATGTTATTTTTAAAATCATTATTTAAATAATTTATCAATAAGTCTGTAGTGACATATTTAGCAAATTGGATTGATTTTACTACCTTAATATGTTCATATCTTCCATATGAAAATCTACTTTTAGTATCCTTAATGTTATGGTCGGTGTTTTCTGTTCCAAAGGAAGGTGTAAAGTATTGCTGTCCATCTTGTTGAGGCTTTTCATCTCCAATAGTTGCTGATACATTGAATGTTCTTTGTACATTGATGTCGCTGACAAAATCTTTAGCGGTTGCTCCATAAAAATAGCGTCCATCTCCTGAACCTGTGGTTGGTGTATTAATTTTATCTAAATGGTCGGTCGCTAATCTTTTCATATCAAGTACTGGAGTATATGATATTGATTTCAAGCTTAAATATTCTCCAGTAACATCATAACCATATCCTAGAACATCATATATTCCATCACCGGCAGCAGCTTGATTATTAGCGTTATTATTCAATAACGATTCTGATGAAGGATCGTTTTTTGTACAATTTGTAAGAAGTGCAATTGAAAGAATCAATGCGCCTATAAGTTTATTTCTTTTCATTATATAATTTGTTTGATGCAAAAGTATAATAAAATATCAGTATTTATATAGGAATATGTGAATTAATTGATAATTGTTAATATTAAATTAATTTTATGGTTATTCGAAAATTCGGAAGTTAATTATAGATAGTTGTATATGGGTTTTTACCAAATGATAATCCTTTTAATACTTTAGTTTTAATCTATTTTCAAGAGACATGCCTTTATTACCTATTTCGTTATATTTATGTTTAGAACTTGGACTTTTTCTGAAAACAGTTTCACTTTTTAATGGCATGTTCAAATCTCCATTTACATCGAGAATTATACTTTTAAGACACTCTTCATTGGGATCTCCTAAGTTTGGATTAGATGATAACTCAACTTCAATGTTAGGTTGCATACCATCAAAATAATTCGACCATCCATTTGCATTCTTTATTAAGAAGCTACTCATGTATGTGACGTATTTGTCAATATTGACTGCGAAGAAACCAACTGGCTTTCCAAATGTTTTTTGGCCAACTAATTTGACATCGTAATAGGGCTTGAATAAACTTATTAACAACTCACTAGCTGATGCAGTTGTGCCTGATGTAATAAAATATATGTTCTTGACACTTTCTAAATTATTTTTTTTATCAAAATAGTAAGTATTACCTTTTTCGCTATAATCAACATCAGCCATATTTGCCTGTCTGCCATTAATGATTACAGAATTTCCGTTACTATCTGTGTAAGGTTGATGTTTTAAAATCTTAGCTTTTCCTGATTGTAGTGTAGGATTGTAACTTTCGGTATACATTACTTTTCCTTTTAATTTACTGGACGCGATTAAGTTGGCTAGATATTCTACCGTCTCGATGTATCCTCCCTGATTATAACGAAGGTCGATTACGATGGTATTGGGTGATTGAATGGAAATTTCTGAAAATATTTCATCTAAATCAGATTTTATTTCACGCAATTGTGGGAATTCATGTATCGCTAAATAGGAAATATTATTTATTTGGATTATTGTTAAATCATTGTTGCTTGTTTTTCTTGAAGAGGATAAATTGGCCTTTAAGTTTACTTTTGTTTGTTCGAAAATTGAGCTATATTTAGGAGAACCATAATAACTGAATTCATAAGGCAAATTTGTATTATCATTTATTTTAAACTGTGAAATATCAAACAATTCCTTTCTTAACGCATTTATCTCAGGTGTTATATTTTTGTATTTATCTCTAGGTGTAAATGTAGCGTAACTGGGTAAAGCCTCATTCCATAAATAAATTTCTTTAGCATAAAGATACAAGGAATCGATAGTTAGTTCCATTCGAGTACCTGTTTCTGGAGAAACTGGGGTATCTTCTAATGGGTGTTTTTTACACGAAAATAATAGGATTGAAAATATTACTATGGATACCGTTTTGTATGTTAAATTGTTGAAAATTAAATTCATTAATGGTGTAAATTAATTTAGTGAAATCTGTTTACTAATATAAACGATTAAAATTTATTAAAAGGTTTTCCAATTTATAGTTCTAATGAAATGCTAAACAAATCTATCAACGTTAGCTCATTTATTGTTATTTATTATAATAAACAATGACTAGAAGAGTTTTATCTCCGGGTCATTGTTCATTATTTATAACAATAAGTTAGTTTAATGGATATGCGTAAAAAACAGGGCCACTAACTGAGGTCCAATATGATGGATCTCCTAATGTTGCGCCTGGATCAGGGCTGTAGTAATGGTCTAATCCTTTTGAACTATAGTGCTCATAAATTGGAATACTTCCACTTACTTGTGTTTTATAAGCATAAAATGCAACACCTTCATTTTTCCATGCCCACCAATTATAGTCACCGCCTGGCGATGTTGTCGTATAAAAGTGGCTACTTCTGCCCTGGCTATGAAAAGCATATATGGGAACAGTTCCTGGTATATTTTTGTTATATGCTTTAAATATTGGACCTTCCTCGCGCCAATAATTAAAATCCCCAACGGTAGTAGTTGTTAAATAATGGTGTTTCCCTGCTTTTGCAATAAATGATTTAACAGACACAAGTTGTGAAGTGTAATCCGGTTCCATTATAGGCTGGCGATCTTTAATATATTTCTCAACGGCTGTTTTTACTTGTGCTTTTTTAACCGGATCAGTAATAAAATCATAAATAAACAAAGCTTTATCGATACTTATCAACGCTGCATTTCGTTCAGTTACGCCCTGTTGCCAACTTGTGAGATTAAAATTTGAACTTGATTTGCCCTCTGAATCGATTGATATACTTGTACCTGTATTGTTTCCACCATAGTATTTGGAATGATATTCTCTTTTAATAGTTTCGTTGGCAAGTCTGGTGACTTCTTCTTTTGTTTTATCCGTATTAATATTAAAGCCAAACATATCCAAAACAGATACGCCAAGTCCTGCTTTTATTGTTGATATTTTTTTTGTGTCTGAGGTTTCTTTAATTGCTTCTCCACTATAGTCTATTCTTATTCGTGATCCTAAGCTAATATCTAGTAGTACGTGTGTGCCGTATCTGTTAACGATTTCCGTAGCAGTTTTAGTAGCTATATAGTTTTTAAATTCGGGTGTTAAGTACTTTAATAATGTTTGTGTGGTAACATCTTCTGTAAATCCAATTCTTTTTACTCTGTGCCAATATTCAAACATAGCATAGGAAAATTTTGAAGAAATGCTAGTTTTGTTTTCATCCTCACTGTTTTTGGAGAAGTTTCCTGTAAAATTTAATAATTTTTTACTTGGAGCTGAGGGGTCAGAAGAAAAGGGTACTGATACTTTTCCATCTACTCCAATAGATTTTTTAGTATTAACATCATTAGAATAATCATGGGCAGAGTATCCTGTAAAGATATCGTAAGAACCTCCTCCAACTCTATTTACGCTAATTCCAGTTACTTTTACTTTGTTTGGATCATTTTTATCTTTAAAATCATTGGCGTATTGATAAATGTTAATAATAGATACATCTGACATGCTATTTGTTTCTAGCATGTTAGCAGTAGCATCTATTCCATACCCCAAAACATCCCATTCCCCGTCAGCACCTGAAGCTTGGTTTTTAGAGTTGTTGTTTAATAAAGTTTCATCAGAAACTTCTTTTTTTTGACAATTGGTTAGTAGCAGCGTTGATGCTATTAACGTGCAAATTAAATTTATTCTTTTCATTTTCATTTTTTAGTATTCAACCAGTAGCGTCCTAAACGATTTGGAGAAGGGTTAAAAAAGGCGGTGTTTAGCTATTTAAAAAATAGCTAACTTGAAATTGGAAAAAATCACACACCGCCATGATAAATATAAATGTTTTTAGCCAGATTCTGTCGTTGATCGATCGGGATATTTTCAAAAACCTGGTAAGTAGCTACAATAGTGACAAGCATCAGAAAGGCCTTACCAGTTGGACCCACCTTGTGAGCATGTTATTCTGTCATTTATCATCCTCTGATTCGGTACGTGATATCAGCAATGGTCTACGTAGTACTACTGGCAACATGAGCCATATGGGCATTTCCAGAGCACCCAGTAAATCGAGTATCTCTTATATGAATGAGCATCGGGACTTTAATCTGTTTAGGGATCTATATTTTGCTCTTCTTTCCAGCCTATGGAATAAGGATGTTAATCATCGAAAAGAATTACGGTCCTTGAAACGTGAGGTATACCTGATGGATGCCAGCGTGATCCCACTGTGCCTTTCGATGTTTGACTGGGCCACATTTCGCAGCAATAAAGGGGCTGCCAAACTGCACACTGTCCTGGATTATGATGGCTGTCTTCCGGTTTTCATGGAGATTACCGATGGTAAGGTACATGAAAGCAAAAAGGCAAACAGCTTTGCTTTCCCTAAGGGAAGTGTCGTTGTTGTGGACCGTGGATACGTTGATTTTCAGTGGATGAACGTTTTGGACAGCAAGGGGTGTTATTTTGTTACGCGTAGCAAAAGCAATATGAGATACAGCGTAAACAAGAGCTATCAGAGCGAGGCTATGCGAGAAAGCGGCATCATTAAGGATCAGATCATTACCTTGGAGGGAACGGCATCAAAACGTTATGGAAACAAAAAACTTAGACTGGTACACGTTTTGGACAGCACAACAGGTAATGAGTATGAATTTTTAACCAATAACCTGCAATGGAAACCTGCCATGGTCTCTATGATATATAAACAGCGATGGCAGATTGAGATCTTTTTTAAACATCTCAAACAAAGACTCAAGGTGACAAGCTTTATTGGAACTTCGGAAAATGCAGTTCAGATCCAGATATGGACGGCATTGATCGGGATACTTTTATTGAAATACATTCAAAACAAGGTGATCTACAAATGGAATCTATCCAATTTGGTCAGTTTTATCAGGATGAATATATTTGTGAAAATTGACTTTTGGAAATGGGCAAATGATCCATTTATAAAGGATAAAATCCCAGATAAAAATGGACAATTAGGTGTCTTTTGAAAATAACAGAGGGTATAACATTGTAAAAACTCAAAATACAAGCGTATTGAGGGTAAATAATGAGATTTTTTTAACCCTAATTTTTATTTAGGACGCTACTGGTATTCAACAAAGAAAGTGAAAAATAATAATATATTAGCTAAAATTGTTTTTTTAATTGATGATTTGTTTTTAATTATTACTTTATAGAATTGTTAATTGATGTTTTAACACTTCCGTCCTAAATAAATTTTAGGCGCGTGTTTCCCTTGAAACAGTATCTATTTTTAGATAATTTCAATTTTGACCCTATTTTTTAGTCTGAGAATATCTGTAGCTGTCCATTTTTACCCTTAACTGGTGGCCTGATAAAAGGATCATCTATCCATTGCCATATATTTATTTTCACGAATATATTCATCCTGATAAACCCGACCAAGTTAGACAGATTCCAATCGTATTTAGCCTTCTTCTGAAGGTATTTGAGCAGTAATATTCCAATCAACGAAGTCCATATTTGGATCATGACCGCATTTTCAGAAGTACCCACAAAAGATGATATTTTTAAGCGTTGCTTCAGATGCTTGAAGAAAATCTCGATCTGCCATCGCTGTTTATAAATGTTAGCTACTAGTGATGCCTTCCATTGGATATTATTTGTCAGAAAGTGGTACTGGTTGTCTGTGCTGCTGTCCCAAAAGTGAATCAAGCGTAATGGTTTAGAGTTGTATCTATCTGCTGATGGACCAGAAAGCTCAATGATCTCATCTTTAATGATTCCCTTTTCAAGGAGTGCTTCACTCTGGTATGACTTGATAACGTTGTACTTCATGTTAGTTTTACTCCTGGTAACAAAATAACAACCTCTGCTGTCCAAATCCCCGAGCCAGTTGTAATCCACATAACCTCTATCCACCACTACAACGCTTCCTTTGGAAAAACTATAGCTACCCGCACGCTGGCTTTCATGAACTTTCCCGTCTGTAATCTGCATGAAAACAGGAAGACATCCATCATAATCCAGCACAGTGTGCAGTTTTACAGCACCTTTGGTGCTTCTAAATTTAGCCCAGTCAAATACAGATAAACATAAAGGGATGATACTGGCATCCATCAGATAAACCTTGCGCTTTAATTGCGTTAGATCTTTGCGCAAATGGGTATCCTTTTGCCATAGCTTATCTAATAGCGAAAAGTACAGATCTTTAAAGAGTTCATGGGTGCGGTGCTTGTTGATATAGGAAATATTGGACTTGCTGGGTGCTCTACCAACACCTAAATGGTTCAAATTACCAGTCGTACTACGTAAGCCATTACTGATATCACGAACTGAATCTGCAGAAGAAAAATGGCAAAACAACATGCTAGCAAGATGCGTCCAGCTGTTGATCCCTTTACAATGTTTGTCACTCTTGTGCTTAGCAACCAAAACCTTGAATAATTCGCGGTCGATAAGTGATAAAATCTGACTAAAAACGTTTAAATTTACCATGGCGGTGTGTTAAAATTTGACGATTTAAATATAGCAACTTTGCTATAGCAAAACACCGCCACTTTTTTCAACGTTTAGGACGCTACTGATGTTTTAATTGGTATATGAAATTTGTGTTAGTATTTCTTTCTTTAAATGAACGTCGGGCGTGGGGTCGGCGTATAAAGATGTACAACAAATTACTATCATATGATTAAAGAAGGTATCCCCTTAATTATATGAAATGTTGCTAGTAGGTTATAAGAGATATATGGAAACTGATAAATTTAAGCACAAAGTGTTGATTTGAGTATATCTTGAGGGACCAATGCATTTCCTATACATAAAAAAAGCGGATGGTGGTAAAACCAACATCCACTTTTTTATTATTTATCTGGGTCCAGATTAGTGACCTTGAGTACCATCTACACCACAGTATAGTGTATTAATTATATTCATTTATTTTAAAGTTGATATTAAAAGCTTCTAGTGTGAAAATCACTCAAAATTTAATTTGCTTTAATTCCGTAAAATTCTATTTTTTCAAATGTATAATTAGTAAATGTTCCTGACACGGGAGTATAATAATGGTCCATATGAAAATTACTCCAGTGGCGATAAATAGGTGTAAGATTTGAAGTCATTGAAGTAGTTGACGAAGGAAAGGCATAAAATACTATTCCTTCATTTCTGTAATCAGAATAATTTGCTAAATCTTTTGTGAAAAAGTTATCATTAATTTTATCATTTCTAAATCTATAAATAGGAATTGTTCCTGCTTTCTGTTTGTTGAAAGCGTAGAATATAACGCCTTCATTTGTCATTTTTTGATCTTCAATGCTTGGGTTTAAACTTAAGACATGATTATCGAGAGAGGATTTTTTATTATATTTATAACCATCATAGTATAAGGAATATACAGGTACTTCACCAAGTTCTGTAATTTGATTTTCTTTAATATGTTTATCGATTGCAGTTTTTACCAGTGCCTTTTTCGTAGGATTACTTATGAAGTGATATATAGGAACCATTCTAGTGATATCTATAAGTGCACAATTCCTATCCGTAACACTTTGTTCCCATGACCCTATATTGATACTTTCAGAAGAATAACCATCGGAATTGAAAGTAACGCTTGTCCCAGAATTTGATCCACCTTGATATTTAATATTCATTTGTCTTTCACGACTTTCATTAAAGTTCGTGGTTATCTCTTCCGTCGTCTTACTCGACTTGAAGTTAATTCCAAATTTCTTTACAAAAAATCCTAAACCACCTTCAACTTTTGATTTTTTTGTCTCTGTAGTTTTCTCACTGCTGATATTTGCTGTGAAATTAAAAAGCATTCGACCTCCTACAGTAATGTCTAAAAGTACATGAGTACCGTAAATATCAACTAATTGATCGGCACTTAATTGATTAATGTTATTTTTAAAATCATTATTTAAATAATTTATCAATAAGTCTGTAGTGACAAATTTTGCAAATTGGATTGACTTTACTACTTTAATATGTTCATATCTTCCATATGAAAATCTACTTTTAGTATCTTTAATGTTATGGTCGGTATTTTCTGTTCCAAAGGAAGGTGTAAAGTATTGCTGTCCATCTAGTTGAGGTTTTTCATCTCCAATAGTTGCTGATACATTGAATGTTCTTTGCACATTAATGTCGCTGACAAAATCTTTGGCGGTCGCTCCATAAAAATATCGTCCATCTCCTGAGCCTGCAGTTGGTATATTGATTTTATCCAGATGGTCAGCCTTTAACCTTTTCATATCCAATACTGGGGTATATGATACTGACTTCGAGTTCAAATATTCTTTAGTGACATCATAACCATAGCCTAAAACATCAAATTCGCCATCACCGGCAGCAGCTTGGTTTTTAGAGTTGTTGTTTAATAAAGTTTCATCAGAAACTTCTTTTTTTTGACAATTGGTTAGTAGCAGCGTTGATGCTATTAACGTGCAAATTAAATTTATTCTTTTCATTTTCATTTTTTAGTATTCAACCAGTAGCGTCCTAAACGTTGAAAAAAGTGGCGGTGTTTTGCTATAGCAAAGTTGCTATATTTAAATCGTCAAATTTTAACACACCGCCATGGTAAATTTAAACGTTTTTAGTCAGATTTTATCACTTATCGACCGCGAATTATTCAAGGTTTTGGTTGCTAAGCACAAGAGTGACAAACATTGTAAAGGGATCAACAGCTGGACGCATCTTGCTAGCATGTTGTTTTGCCATTTTTCTTCTGCAGATTCAGTTCGTGATATCAGTAATGGCTTACGTAGTACGACTGGTAATTTGAACCATTTAGGTGTTGGTAGAGCACCCAGCAAGTCCAATATTTCCTATATCAACAAGCACCGCACCCATGAACTCTTTAAAGATCTGTACTTTTCGCTATTAGATAAGCTATGGCAAAAGGATACCCATTTGCGCAAAGATCTAACGCAATTAAAGCGCAAGGTTTATCTGATGGATGCCAGTATCATCCCTTTATGTTTATCTGTATTTGACTGGGCTAAATTTAGAAGCACCAAAGGTGCTGTAAAACTGCACACTGTGCTGGATTATGATGGATGTCTTCCTGTTTTCATGCAGATTACAGACGGGAAAGTTCATGAAAGCCAGCGTGCGGGTAGCTATAGTTTTTCCAAAGGAAGCGTTGTAGTGGTGGATAGAGGTTATGTGGATTACAACTGGCTCGGGGATTTGGACAGCAGAGGTTGTTATTTTGTTACCAGGAGTAAAACTAACATGAAGTACAACGTTATCAAGTCATACCAGAGTGAAGCACTCCTTGAAAAGGGAATCATTAAAGATGAGATCATTGAGCTTTCTGGTCCATCAGCAGATAGATACAACTCTAAACCATTACGCTTGATTCACTTTTGGGACAGCAGCACAGACAACCAGTACCACTTTCTGACAAATAATATCCAATGGAAGGCATCACTAGTAGCTAACATTTATAAACAGCGATGGCAGATCGAGATTTTCTTCAAGCATCTGAAGCAACGCTTAAAAATATCATCTTTTGTGGGTACTTCTGAAAATGCGGTCATGATCCAAATATGGACTTCGTTGATTGGAATATTACTGCTCAAATACCTTCAGAAGAAGGCTAAATACGATTGGAATCTGTCTAACTTGGTCGGGTTTATCAGGATGAATATATTCGTGAAAATAAATATATGGCAATGGATAGATGATCCTTTTATCAGGCCACCAGTTAAGGGTAAAAATGGACAGCTACAGATATTCTCAGACTAAAAAATAGGGTCAAAATTGAAATTATCTAAAAATAGATACTGTTTCAAGGGAAACACGCGCCTAAAATTTATTTAGGACGGAAGTGGTATTCAACAAAGAAAGTGAAAAATAATAATATATTAGCTAAAATTGTTTTTTTAATTGATGATTTGTTTTCAATTATTACTTTATAGAATTGTTAATTGATGTTTTAATTGGTATATGAAATTTGTGTTAGTATTTCTTTCTTTAAATGAACGTCGGGCGTGGGGTCGGCGTATAATGATGTACAACAAATTACTATTATATGATTAAAGAAAGTATCCCCTTAATTATATGAAATGTTGCTAGTAGGTTATAAGAGATATATGGAAACTGATAAATTTAAGCGCAAAGTGTTGATTTGAGTATATCTTGAAGGACCAATGCTTTTCCTAAACATAAAAAAAGCGGATGCTGGTAAAACCAACATCCGCTTTTTTTATTATTTATCTGGGTCCAGATTAGTGACCTTGAGTACCATCTACACCATGAGAGTGACCGTGAGATAACTCTTCTTCAGTTGCAGGACGTACATTTAAGATTTCAATTTCGAAATGTAATGATTTACCAGCCATTGGGTGGTTTAAGTCAGCAATTACAACCTCAGGAGATACTTCCATTACAACTGCACGGAATTGATTTCCATCGTTATCTTGTAATGGGATAACTTCACCAACTGGAGGTAAGCCAGTTTCTTTGAACATATCTGCTGGCAATTGAGCAACAGCACGCTCGTCTTTTTCACCGTATGCGTCTTCTGCAGATAATTCAAAAGCAGTAGTATCACCAACATTTAAGCCAGCGATGTTTTCTTCAAATTTAGGAAGCATCATGCCTACACCATATAAGAAGTCTAAAGGATTTTCAGTTGTTGTTTCTTCTACGAATACTTTCTCGCCGTTTTCGATTGTGTGAAGTTTGTAAGTTAACGCTACTACGTCATTAGTTACTATTGCCATTTGTTTTGATTTTTGGGATTTTCCCCGTTATTATTCTATTATTTTTATAAGTTCTGCAATCGTATTTTGTGGCAGACTGCATGTTTTATTTCTACAAAGGTATGCTTTTGAATTTAAACCTTTCCTATTTAATAATAATGGTAGACTGCTTGTTGTCCCACCTAATACGATTTTATTTGGAATGTAATGTTGATCTAGTTCTTTCCGATATGCTAATGCATCTTCACCAGTGATTGCGATCTCGTTACATCCGTATAATTCTTCTAACAATAATATTGCCCAATTTGAATAGGCAGAGCCATATGTCTTGATTTGTGGGAATACATTGGCAAATATTTGTCCTGATATTGATGTATAGTCTTCATTATCAAGTAGTAGTCCTATTTTTTTTAATTGACGGCATATTGTCGAGGTAGATGACGGAATGACATTATCCATGACTTCACTTTTACGTGCGATTAATTTCTCGGCATTGGATGCACTATAAAAGAAGGTTTTTTCATTCTTATCATAAAACAACTCAATCGTCTTATCGATCAATCCTTTAGCTTTCATTAACCACTTTTCTTCAAATGTAGCTTCGTACAATGCTGTAAATGCCGCTATGGTAAAAGCATAATCATCAAGAAACCCAGGGATACTGCGATTGGTATCTTGAGGTTGGTGGAGCATACTGAAGTCAGCTGCAATCAGTTCATTATTTATAAATTCGGCATTCTGTAAAGCTAAATCTAAATATTCTTGTCGGTCAAATACGCGGTATGCATCGATTAAACCATTTAAAAGCAATGCATTCCACGTTGCCAATTGCTTATGGTCAAGTCCTGGATGTACACGTTTTTTCCGGTAATCAAATAATTTTTTCTTTATATCTCGTAAATAATTTTCCCATTCATCAGCGGTATAACCTGCTTCTTGCGCCAGTTTATCAGCTTCGATGTCGCTAATCAAGATATTGGTATGTTCTTCTTCCCAATTGCCCTGTTCCGTGATATTGTAGTGCGAAATGAACAGATCTGCATCAGCACCTAATACCGCTTTGATTTCTGTGAGGGTGAATGCGTAGAATTTACCTTCTACACCCTCGCTATCGGCATCTAAGGCAGAATAGAAGCCTTTGTTAGGAGCCAACATTTCGTTCTTTGCCCATGTGATTGTTTCTTCTACAACGCGTTTATACAACGGGTTTGGATTTTGTTGATATGCTTCTGCATAGAGTGAAATGAGCTGCCCATTGTCGTACAGCATTTTTTCAAAATGGGGGATATGCCATTCGCTATCGACTGAATAACGAGCAAAACCTCCACCAATATGGTCATAAATACCTCCAGAAGCTATTTTTTGTAAGGTGAAGTGAACGTGATCTAGCGTTTCTCTATCGTTAGCCAATACCGCATAGCGTAACAGAAATGCCCAATTGTTTGGAAGTGGAAATTTTGGACTTCGATGATATCCGCCATCGTTTACATCGAATAGTTCTTTCCAAGGTTTAATGATCTCTTCTAAATCTCCTTTGGTATACTGTTCAGGTATAGGGTTTATCGGCAATCGTTCACTTTGTTGAATACCTTTTGTCAATTTGTCAGCATATTCCAACGCTACAGCAGGTTGTTCTTCCCACATTCGCGCAATTTGAATCAAAATATTCTGCCAATCATGAGATTTGAAGTACGTGCCACCATAAATGGGTCTCCCATCGGGCAAACAGATGCAGTTTAATGGCCAACCTCCAGCATTCGTCATGAGCTGTACAGCAGTCATATATACTTGGTCGATATCTGGACGTTCTTCTCGATCTATTTTAATGGGGACGTAAAACTTATTCATCGTCTGCGCGATGACATCATTTTCAAAGCTTTCACGTTCCATGACGTGGCACCAGTGACATGCAGAATAACCAATACTGATGATGATCAGTTTATTTTCTTCTCGAGCTTTCTTTAGCGCTTCTTCACCCCATGGCATCCAATGCACAGGGTTGTGCGCATGTTGCTTCAGATACGGTGAATTTTCAAATTGCAGTTGATTTGCCATATCCGAAGGTACAAAAATGAATTATACTATGGTATTTAAAAGCGATGTCGTATTGGAGCTTAAGCTGTTAAAATCAATACCATCATCGAGTACCAAATGTACAACCTGTGATGTTGATAAGGGGATTGACTCATTACTGACGTATTCGATGAAGTCAGATAATCCAGGATTGTGCCCAAATATAAAAAGGGTATTGATATGAGGAGGAACTTGGTTTATTAATTTTAGGATATCCAAATAACTGGCTTCATAGAGTTTATCTTCTTGGATTAAGGCAATCTGTGGGTATTTAATCGCCTTGATAAATATTTCAGCAGTTTGATAAGCTCTTTCGGCTGAAGATGTAATGCAGAGTGTTGTTGAATCGGCTTGCATTTGTAATGCGAGGTGATTGGAAACGCGTTGTGCTCTTTCTATGCCTTTGTCTATTAAGATACGGTCAAAATCTCTTTTAGAGAATGACTGTTCAGCTTTGGCATGACGGACGATGTAAAGATTTTTAGCCATAGTGCGCTTTGTTCATATAAATATAGCTAAAAAGAATTTATATAAGGCAACATGATTGAAAATTTAATGATATAATAATGCAGTTTTTATGTCTAACTTTAATGTAAGTTGTATTTTAGAAAAGTATATGTATAAACTATTCAATGATAAATATGTTCTTGATTTGTCGTTGAAAATTAGCTTCTAAATTTAATATTTTCTCTCTAAATGGTCCAAATAAGGTGATTAATTCTGTGTAGTTGTCAAGCATGTACTTTATTTTTTCAACAATAACTGTCTCATTATTAAAATCTTCAATCTTAAATTGTTCAGGTATTGGAACATCATGAGAATTTACTGCAGCATTACGTCTAGCAACTAAAAGCAATGTGCCATTATAAACTGCTTCTTTAGGAATTCTTTCAGGCCCCCCAAAAAAGCCAAAATCTATATATAGGAGACTTTTTCGAAATAATATTTGCATCTGTAATATATCCATATTTTCTAACGGGGTAAATTTCAAATCTTTCCTTTTTAAAAGCTTATTCATAATAATTGAAGGTTTTGAAGGATTATATAATATCGTCTTGCTTCGTTCTTCTTTTTTTAGAATTGGATTATCTTTTCTTTCTAAGAATGGTAAGCTGAGTGGTTCAACTAGGTAATAAGGAATTTTAAATGTTTTTTTTACATAAGCATATGCGAATTCAGATCCACATAAGTGCGTAACCTTATTGTCTGGAATAAAAGAGTCTGATTGAAATCTTCTTTTTGAGATGATTTTTAATAATAATTGTCTTATTTTCCAGAATGGTACTGGTGTATGAATTCTCCATTTTTGTTTTAAAATTGCTTTTACTCCTATAGGAAAAGTTTCAAATCCGTCGTAATGTTGAATTCCTAACCACCAAATGCATTTTTTTGAATGAGTGTATTTTCTTAATAATTTAGTGCTACTTTCTGGAGTAATAATTACATTATTACAATCATCTTCTATACTTTCTATAGGAAGTATCTGTGGCCGATAGATAGTATATCTAGGATTAGTGGTAAATTTATGATAATAGCATAAATAGGCATTGTAACCCATTTTATTAAGGTAATATCCTAATTGATGCAATGCCTCAGGACCTCCTGATAAGGATTCACCTGGGCATAATATGTATATTTTACTATTATTTTTTAGCTTAACCATTTCTAATTATCTTGGGATATCAATTGGGATATGTCCATCTATTTTTAAAATAAATTTAATCCAATTCTCAAAAGAATATTTCTGTTTTATATGTGTGTTTAGACTTTGATAAGGTTGTTCGTAAAACTTCTTAATTTCTAAATCAGATTGATTATTCCAGATCAATATATTATCTGGTGTATAAAAGTCGTACTTTGAAATATTGGGATTAGTTGTGATGAGTTTCTTATCATATCCTATTGATTCAAAAATCCTAAAGGATAATCCATCGTGAAGTGTGTTTTGAATGTCTATCAGTACTTCTGATGATAATACATTTTCTAAATTCTCCTCATAAGTTATGGCATTCTTTTTAAATTCTAATCTTTTTTCTTTAATTAAAGCTTTTTGAGTATTTGAACTTGAAGAAATTATTATTTCATTTGTGAAATTTAATCGTTCTAGACTGCTTTTTATTTTTGCTAAAACTTCAATCCTATCTTGGAAAAATGTTCCGAGATAATAGGTTCTATTAAAGTTTTCTACAATTGGAATTTCTCCCTTTTTAAAATAAAAGTTTGTACAGGCTATTGTTGATGGATGATTTTTTAAATCATCCTGTTCAAATACATGAAAAAAATCGAATAAGGGAATATAGCTTAATACATGTGGGAATCGAGATAATCCATCCCATTGATACGCTATTAATTTTTTCGTTTTGTGTTTTACTTTTTCAATAAATTCTATGGGAAATAGATCCGGCCTAATAAATAATGCATAATCAACATTATCTACGTTTTTTAAATCATTTTCTAATAAGGTTAGAAATGATTTATGTTTCAACTTTTCTTTATATGATCGGTCTTTTAAGAATACCTTTCTAATTAAATTATGAACTCTTTGAAGGATATTTTTATATTTAAAGGGCGTGTCTAATCTTTGTGACAAATCGATTACTTCAAATCCTTGTTCAAGTAATCCCGTTTTTATTGAATTACTGAAATTGAAATGTGTAGGCGCACCTAAAATAATTTTCTTTTTATTAGTCATAGTTCTTGTTTAAACGAATTGTATTGCTAAAATGTGACATATTATTTTCAATAGGGATTTCTTAAGAGCTAATTTAAAGTTTTCTTTCTACACGGAGAAAACTTACTTTTGTAAATTCTGTTCGTAAACTATTGATAAATGAATAAATTGAAGCCAAAGCTTATTCTGGGTATGCCCAGAACTTTTAGTATCTATAAAGTCATGGTTGACAGGTTAGAACAATTGGGGTTTGAGGTAATCGATATTAGCTATGATGACGATGTCTTTAAGTACAAAAATTTATGGGATCGTTTTGTTAACCTTTTTCGAAAATCAATCTTCAATGATAAGGGATATAAAAATAAATTAAAGTTCAAATCACTAGGAAATGCTGTATTAAAAAAATTAGAGCGGATAGAAGGGAAAGCTGATTATTGTTTATTGATTCGAGCGGATATTTATCCAAAGGAAGTCATCGAAGAAATTTGTTCGAAGTCTAATAAAGCAATAGCCTATCAATGGGATGGTGTCGAGAGATATCCTGCTATAAAGCCATTGATTGGGTTATTTGATCGTTTTTATGTTTTTGATAGAAGGGACGCTAGTTCTGAGAGCTCTAATTATTTGTCAGCTACCAATTTTTACTTTGGACATCTCAATCATAAAGAGATAATACCATTGAAGAAGACATTTTTCTTTATTGGTAGTTTCATGAAATGTAGATGGGAGGAAATCCAGAGAACAGCAAAATGTATCATTCAAAACGACGGTATTCCAAATTTTCTATTATTCACTAAGGATGAAAATATCACAAATCATTATACGTGTGATGGAATAAAGTTTATAGATACTCCTATAAATTATGAAGAGACGATTAAACTAACTTTAGAAAATCAAGTTGTAGTCGATTTTTTAACGAATGTACATACAGGTTTATCATTTAGGGTATTTGAGGCAATTGGATACCAACGGAAATTAGTAACCAATAATGTAGATGTGAAGAATTACGATTTTTATCATCCAAATAACATTTATATTCTAGACAATGAAACTCGTTCTTTAGCTGATTTTATAAATGAGCCCTACATTGTAATTGAAGATGAAGTTTTACAGAAATACAATTTTGACCGTTGGATCAAGAATATGCTTGAAAATTAGTGCGTTATTAGATTTTAGGAATTAGTCTATTTTGGCGACGTAATCATGCATTTTTGATGGCCTATTTTTCCGAGAGATTAAATACCTTGGTCACCCAATTATCTAAAGTATATTGATGATAGATTTCATCTGGAATCGGTACATATGGAGAGGATACAAAGTCCACACTTAGAGTACTATGCTCATCATTGAGTACCAAGATGTTTTCAGGTCTATAGAAGTCATAATGTACTATACTAGGGTTATCGGTTATCATTTTCTTTTCCAATGCCATGGCTTCGAAAACCCGAAAGCTTAAACCCGTTTGATCTTGTCTCATGAGGTCTAGAATAACACGCGTGTTATGATAAGCATCCAAAACATGGGTATGGGATATTGGTTTTCTGTGGAACTCACAAGCTGTATGTTTTGACTTTGGAAAAAAGAATTGGCGGAGCTGTTCTTTCCATACTTTTTTTCCAACAGTTACGATTTTAAATTTTAAATTTAGTTGCTGAAATCGATTAACGAGATCTTTCAAAATGATTTTTCGATTTTTATCGTAGGATGTTATGTAAAAAATATCCAGCTCAGGTACATTTTTATTACGATGAAAATCTACTAAATAATTGTAGTTCGTTAACTTTTCAAAGCCATGTTTTTTCACATCCTCATCCTCAAAAGAATAGACCTTATCAAATAAATGGAGTTTATCGTGAACTGGAAATCGGTCGAGGTTGTCGTAAAGGTAGGCTATCAGATGACTGGTATGCTGTTTGATATATTGAATCGTTTCATACGCTAGGGTATGTGGATTCATGATTAAAATTTGATCTTGATGTCCTAAAGATTTTAAAGAATCGCGAACATATTTTTGACGGTTTATATGTTTTAAATTCTTTCCTAGGAATATTTTACTGCATGTATTGGAAATTCTTTCAAAAATATTCGCATACTTATAATCCCCAATATTGATATGAGAAGCTGAGATATTTTTTTTTAATAATTCGTCAATAATATAGTGATCATAATGCCAGAAATCAAAACTTACAACACAGATTTTCATACTTGTTCTTTTCGCTTCAAAGATACATAAGTTTCGTGCACGCTCAAACTTTGTAAATAAGAAAGATCCAAGCCGTGCTTTCCATCCAGTATACCTAATTTGATGATGTATGCCTTAAAAAATCTGAAACTTGTTTTCCCAAAATGCGTAAGTATATTGTATCTTTTATGGTTTGAATAAAGTTCTTGTCCTTTTAAAACGCCATAGTGAATCATTTTGTCTTTATAAGATTTATAATCAGAGAAGGAATAATGGAGTAACTTATGCTCTAAAATGCCTGTAGTACCATTGACATTTAAAGTTTCATGCACTTTTTTCAGGGTACAGAATTTCGCTTTAGACTTTTTGAAAAGTCTAAAATTCTTGTCGTTCTGAGTTCCAGAAAACCTTATTTTTTTATTACAAAAGAAAAATGTTCTGTAGACATAATAAGCGTCTAGTGCCCTTGGGTTATTTATTGTTTCATTAATCTCTTTCTGTAACGGTTTCGTCAATCTTTCATCAGCATCTAAAAATAGTATCCAATCATGTTTGGCGTAGGAAATGGCTATATTTCTCTGTTTTGTAAAATCCTCAAATTTGTGTTGATATACGCGAACTTTACTATTTTGCCTTGCTATATTAATCGTATTGTCCTTACTGAAAGAGTCTACAATAATGATTTCATCTGCAAAATCTAGGCAGGAGATTACATCTTGGATATTTTTCTCTTCATTATAAGTTATGACTAATGCACTTATCTTTTGATCCACTGTAGTTCGGTTATAATTTATAAAACTATGAATACATCATCTTCTAAATAATTGAAGAACATGTTAATATCTTATTGATAGAAATTTTATTAAATCTTCCAGCTTTGCATGATGAAAGCGGTAATGACTATTAGTACCCTTCTTCAAACTTCGCATGGACGATTTATTATCTTTTATATGATAACGAGGAATGTCTTCTTTATGTTACAATAGAAATGTTAATTTATGTAAAATGATTATTCACTGAAATTTGATACTTTTGTGCCATTCATGACTTCTAATTCAAAAAATATGCCTAAAGCTAAGATTTCAGTGTTTCTGATTACTTTTAACGAAGAGAAAAATGTCGGAAAAACCCTAGAAAAATTAACCTGGTGTGATGAAATCATTGTCGTAGACTCATTTAGTACAGACCGAACTGTAGAAATTGCAGAACAGTTTGGCGCTAAAGTGATACAGATGAATTTCGAAGGTTTTGGTAGGCAAAAACAAGCGGCATTGGATGCATGTCAATATCCATGGAAATTGTCCATTGATGCTGATGAGGTATTGGATGATAAACTGATATCAAGCATCAAACATATCCTAGAAAGTGATCAGGAGTATCAGGCATATTATATAAAAAGAAGACAGGTTTTCATGGGTAAAATATTCAGATATGGTGATGAGTCAGGCAGAAAGATTTTACGTTTAGTATCTGATGGTGCTCGATTTACAACAGATGCTGTTCATGAAGTATTGCAGACTAATGGAAAAATAGGTGTCCTCGAGGGCTATATGCTACATGATAGCTATGCTTCATATCATGCCTATGTTAATACCATGAATAGCTATACGACCCTTAACGTGGAGAAAGCATTAAAAAAAGGAAAGAATTACTCTTTTTTACAGGTTTTACTTAAACCGAAGTTTCAATTTTTTAGAAAATACATCCTAAATCTCAATTTTTTAAATGGTATTGAAGGATATTATTGGAGTAAGCTTTCGGCTTATTATGTTTTCTTGAAATGTTTAAAAGTGAAAGAGGCCTATCATAAAAGGAAACACGGCTAATTTCCCTTTAAAATATAATTTTCTAAGCTCTCATAAATTTTCTTCTTATCAAAAGATTGATGTACGAATTGGCGACCAGCAATACCCATTTTATGGCGAAGTTCTACATGTTGTAAATCTTTAACTTTTCCCACAATTTGTGGAATATTGTTCAATTCTGTTAGGAAAACTGAGATGTTATTCAAGACTAATTCAGGCGCACTACTGTTATTAAAAGCAATCACAGGTTTTTCTGCTAGTGAAGCTTCTGCTAATACATAGCCAAATCCCTCCCATAATGAAGGTAAAATGAAGATATCTAGGTCTATTAAAAAGCTCTTTGGAGAATCTGTGAATCCTAAAAAGTGAACATGCTTATCTGTACCTTTTTCATGGCTGTAGGCTTTCAGCTCCGCCTCTAATTCACCTTTACCTGTGATATAAATCTGATGGTTGATATCCTGCCGTGAAAGTTCTACTGATAAGTCAATCAGCAATTTTTGGTTCTTTTCAGGAGATAGTCTAGCGAGAGTACCTATTATGAGTTCATCTGATTGCCTATTTGGGACAATTTTTTGATAGGTTGATTGGTCAAATGCCTCTATGTCTATCGGGTTATAAATGATCTTGATCTTTTCTTCTGGAAATAATTGCAGGTTATTGACTAAGATCGTTTTTTTTGTAGCTAACGAATTTGCTAATACATCCGTTATATAATTTCCAAAAATACGCTGGTTTAAAAATGTATTTTTAATGGGAATAGCCGATCCTCTACGGTATATGATACGGGAAACCTTTGCTATATGTGCAGCATAAGCAGCAATCTTCAAGTCCTTTGGATTGTTGATCAACAGTGTTTCGAGTTTTAACTCCTTAAACTTGGCAATTAATGAATAGCGTTTTACAGGATTCAAAAAACTAAAATTTGTTAAATTGACCATTACAAAAGTAATCGCAGGATAATCAAGTAACTTTGTTCTTAATTTGCTGTCCTGATCGCCAAAAAAATAAACATCATGCCCCAGTTTAGCAAAATGAATAGCTGCTTCAAAGTGCCACTTTTCACCACCACCCCAAGTTTTTATAGAGTTAAAAAATCCTATTTTCATTACCTAAATTTTTATAAAGATTCATCCATTGCTCAGCCAATAAACCATCATTGAATCGTTGTGCATATTCCAAGCCCTTTTCACGCATTTCTTGCTGTTTTTCCGTGGAATTTAGAATGGTATCTACCGCTTCGCCCAACTGATTAATATCATTGGGGTCGACATAGCAGGAGAAGGGGCCACCAGCTTCCGGAAAAACACCTGATTTCGATGTAATCACTGGAGTTCCACTATACAATGCTTCAATAATCGGTATGCCAAAGCCTTCAAAAATGGATGGATAAACGAAAATTGTAGCAAGGCTATAAAGTACGGATAATTCCTGCATACTTAAGCCTTGTAAAAAAATCACCCGATCTTCCATTTGATGTTGCGTAACATAGGCTTGGATTTCCTTTGAATAAGACGTTTGTTTGCCAACAATAACCAAGGAAATATCCTTATCAACAATTGCTTCGACTATAGATAGCGCATTTTTTCGAGGTTCGATGGTCCCTACATTTAAGATAAATTCTTTCGGTAACCCCAGTTTGCTAATTAAGTCTTGCTTTTCCTGTTCCGTTTTAACTGTTTTAAATGATTCATGACATCCTTGATAGATGACTTTAATCTTACTCTCTGGGATATGAAAGAACGCGATGATGTCTTGCTTTGTCTGCTCACTTATTGCTACGATTTGATCGGCATGATCGCAGGCATATTTGAATTTTTTATGATAAAGGGTACGATCTATTTTTTTATAAAGTTCGGGGTAACGAATGAAAATTAAATCATGGATGGTCACGACCGATCTAATTGAAGTGTTTTCCAATCCTCTTGGAATTTCACCAGAAAGGCCATGGTAGATATCGACCTTGTCCAGATCAAGATCATTCACAATACGGCTTGAACGCCAATGGCTAGATAAGATGTTGTTTATAAAGCCAGTAGGTTGCTTAACGATATCACTCGGAACCAAATTATTATAATGGGATTTTCCAAGTTTTGGTGTATACAATAAATAGGTTTGTTCAGGATAATACGTACGGAGGATACGAATCAGATCACGACTGTAATTTCCTAAGCCGGTCTGATTATGAAAGAAACGTTTTGCATCAAATCCTATTTTCAACATCTTTATTATACTATAAAATTTAAAAGGGCAGCAGCTGTTTCCCCTTTTAAATAATCTGTTTGATTTTGTTAATAATCATTTCCGGAGTGACCAGATCAATCGCTTCTATCCCATCACAATTACAAGCCTTGTTGCCATAAATTGAGTTAGGTCTATTTGGATGCGCTACTTGGATGCAATCATCTAAAGATTGTCCGTGCCCCAGAAAACCTGCAAACGGGTGTGTGGCTCCCCAGATAGATATGCAACGGACACCCATTAATGAAGCCATATGCATACCCGATGAGTCCATACTAATCATTAGGTCCAAATTAGCAATTAGTGCTAATTCTTCTTTAAGCGTGAAACGACCGATGGTGTTGTGTACATTAGGATATAGCGCTTGCCATTTCTGTGCTTGATCTTGTTCCGTTTTACCTCCACCGAATATAAATATATCAACGTTTTTTTGTGATAAATTAGCAATAACCTCCTGCATTTTTGCAAGAGGAAACACTTTATATGGATGTTGGGCAAAAGGTGCAATCCCAATCTTTTTACTTCCATCATCTGAAAATAAAGCATGTGCTAAGTTGGGTAATGGCAATTTTTTAGGCTCCAGTTGATGCTGTAAAACGAATTGAAAACCCAATTGACGAAAGACATCTGCATAGCGTTCAACAGTAGGTTTCAACGGAGTTAAAACTTTGTTTTTCAACCGCGTTAACATCTTTTTTTCTGCACGACCTTTATCCAGCTGTTTCACTTGTAGGCCAGAGCGTTTTAATAGAAAGGCTAAGATGCGTGATCTCAGATTAAAATGTAAATCTGCTAGTGCGTCAGCCCCTTCTAAAGCTAATTCTTTTTTTAGAGCCAATATTCCCTTCAGGCCCTTATGTTTATCTTTAGGATAAAAGGCATGGAATTGCACATTGGGAATGTTCTCAAAGAAAGCTTTAAATAGCGGACGACTTACCATAATAATTGATACCGAAGGAAATTGTTTTACAAATTCCTTCAATACAGAAGCCACCATGGCAACATCTCCCATGGCAGAAAAACGAGTAACAATTATTTTAGAAGGTAAAGCCATTATTTTCCAGCCTGATATAAAACCGGATTTAAACTCGGGTCGTTATACATTTTCATCTGCTTGTATACTTTCATGAATTTCTTGCCTGCTTGAATATCCGATAACAATTCATCAATACTTTGTGATAGATCGATACGCTGCTCCAATAAGATGTTCAATTTGATTTGACAAGCGTCGATATGAGTTTGTTCTACATCTTCACGTCTTGTCTCTTGCTCCATATGGTAGATCTTTAAGGCTAAAATAGACAAACGATCAATCGCCCAAGCTGGACTTTCGGTATTGATTTTAGCCTCTTCCTTTGGAGTAACTTCTTGAAATTTTAATAGATAATAACTATCTATATATTCCACGGTATCTGTGCGGTGTTGGTTAGATTCATCAATTCTCCTTTTCCAATATAAAGCTACTTTGGGATCTATCTGTGGATTTCTGATGACATCTTCCATATGCCATTGGACGGTATCAATCCAACATTTCATATACAACAAATGTTCTAGTGATGACGATTCAAATGGATTTTGAATGACCTGGTCAATTTCGTTTTCAACATGGTAATCTGCGATTGCACGTTGAAAAATAGTGTTAGCTAATGCACTTATCATAGTGCAAACTTAGATAAATTTGTTTTATTTACAATCTTAATTGCGTCATTAATAAAACTAATTTATTTGTTAGAATCTGTTTTCAAAAGATCCGCAGGATTGCTTCGCTGTTATCGCGCGCTCCGCTGCTATCCAGCATTATTTTATATCCAGAATATCAGTATAAAAGATATTGAACCTATTTTAAGAGATTCAAAAGTAAACTCGGGTATAATCCCAGTAGAATGACCAAGATACTTAATGCAACAGCAATAAATAGCAGTAATCCGTTGAATTTGGATAGCGCAATATGCGTTGGAGTCTCTCTTAAGAATGCTTGTAATGGAATTTTGAAGTAAAAGAATAACGAAATTACGGAGGTTAAAGCACCTACGATAAGTAAAAGTAACAAGGAAACTTCCTGTGCGGTTTGATACTGTTCGAAAACTTTAGAAAAAACAAGCAGTTTCCCGATAAATCCTGCAGTAGGAGGGAGACCAATCAAGGAAATCAACAAGATAGAGAAGCTCACGAAGATGATAGGGTACCTTTTACCCAAACCTTTATAAGACGTGATATTAGTTGTTCCAAGTGATTGCTCCAATTGATCTATAAATATGAAAACCGCAATATTCATCAGCGCATAAATGGCGAGATAGAACAGCATGACATTATGATCCTCTGGTGTATAGACAAGCGATACCATCAATAATATACCCGTATGTCCTATAGATGAATAAGCCATCATCCTTTTGACATCTCCTTGCTTTAATGCTGCTAAATTTCCAATAAGCATAGTGGCAATTGCAATGATGATGATAACGGTAGTCAAGAATTCTGAATAATAGAACGGACTAGCAGTCCAGCTTGCCAATAGGCGGGATAAAAGTACGAGCGCACCTATTTTTGGTACCGTTGATAGATATGCTGTGATAGGCGTTGGTGCACCTTGATAAACATCAGGACTCCAGACATGAAATGGAGCAAAGCTCAACTTAAACCCGATACCAGTAAGTAAAAAGAGAAAAGCAATACTCGTCATGATTTTAGGAGCTTCAATGAGTCCTTGAATATGTTGTGCAGAATCGAAATTCAAGTTTCCCGTGAAACCGTAGATCAGCGATAATCCATACAACATAACTGCTGCACAGACAGAACCAAAAAGTACATATTTCATGGCTGCCTCAGCTTCAAACTTCGTTTTGGAAAAGTAACCTACCATCACGTAAGAGCTGATCGATACCGTTTCGATAGCGATAAATAGCAACAACCAATTGCTACTTAAGGTCAATAAGTATAACCCTAACGTTGCTGTGATTAAAACAGCATATAGATCTGCAATGGGACGTTTTTGCTCGGTAAATCGCTGCTGAATGAAAATAACGATCAACAGGGTGGATAGCGATATGATGCCCCGAGATAGGATAGACAACTTATCGATTTTTATCATGTCAAAAAATCCAGACTGCCCCATCCCGAAATGCAGTTGCCCAAATAGAAAATATAAGCTGAATAGCAGTCCCACTATGGTAACAGCAAATGAACTATGTTTCCATATTTTATCTACAAATAAGCTACAAACAATACTGCACACAAAAGCAACCATAAGGGCAAGTTCCGGCTTAAACAAGGGAAGGCTTGCTATGATATGGTTTAAGATTGACGAAATTGAAGAAGCAAATGCTGACATTTTATTAGTTATACTGTTGAATAAAAGCAACCAAATTTACAACCGAAGCATTCATTTGATCAAATACTATAAAAGGGCATATTCCCAAGATCAGCGCTAGGGCTAATGTTGGAAATAATATAAGCTGTTCTCGTGCTGTTAAATCCACTAGTGCGGTATGCCATCCTTCACCTCCTTTTAATCGGGTTTCCCCAAAAAACATCCGTTGTAATGTCCAAAGTAGATAAACTGCACTCATCAGGATTCCAATAGATCCAGCAATAGCCATCCATCGTGGAAGGCCCGTACCTAAACTTGCCGAATTGAAAGTACCGATAATGACAAATGCTTCCGCTATAAATGCTGAAAAACCCGGTAAACCTAGAGAAGCAAAGAAAGCAATCGCAACATAAGCAGTGTATTTAGGCATGATATTCGCCAATCCTCTAAAATGTGGGATATAACGATCATGTACACGGTCATAAATAACCCCTACTAAAAAGAATAAAGCAGCAGATAGAAAACCATGGCTGATCATTTGAAACATCGCTCCAGAAATACCCTCTGCCGTAAAGGATGCTAAACCTAATAATACGAAACCCATATGCGAAACAGATGAGTAAGCAATCATGCGCTTTAAGTCTTTTTGTGCTAAAGCATTAAATGCACCATATAAAATGGACACAACACCAATTAACCCCAGCCACCAATTACTAGCTGCAGCGGCATCAGGAAAGATACTGAAACAAACGCGAATGATGCCGTAACCACCAATTTTTAAAAGAATACCCGCAAGGATAATCGATACAGGTGTCGGAGCCTCAACGTGAGCATCAGGAAGCCAAGTATGCAACGGCACTATCGGAACTTTAATCGCAAAAGCAAAGAAAAGTACAATAAAGCCAATCAAACGTGCTGATATCCCAAAAATCTCTTGATAACCATCGATAGCAAAAATAGAACCTGCTACAAAGTTGTCTGGATTCATCATATGAATCATATTAAACGTATGGGCACCCGTTATCGGATTAATGACGGAGAAATAGAGTCCCACGATAACCAAAAGCATAAAAACAGAACCTAGCAACGTATAGATGAAAAATTTCATTGCCGCATATTCTCTTCGCTCTCCTCCCCAAATTCCTATCAAGAAATATAAAGGAAGTAACATCACTTCGTAAAATAAGTAGAATAAGAAAAAATCCAGCGCACAAAATATACCGATGACTGCCATATTCAATAGCATAAGCAAAGCAAAGTAACCCTTTACACTTTTCTTCATATTCCAAGAAGCGCCTATAGCCATTAGCATGACAAACGTACTTAAAACCAATAAAGGCATGGAAATACCATCGACACCAAGTAAATAATCGATCTCCAGTTTACCAACAGCGCCCAAGTCAAGGCGAATCCAAGACAATTGTTCAACCAATTGATAGCCTTCAAGCGTATTGATACCCGTTGGAGTGGGATCAAAGGAAAAGTAGGCCATTCCTGCTAACACAAATTGTATGGTCGTTAAGGCGAGGGCAATGTATTTATAAGAATCTTTGAAGCGAGTAGGAAGCGCCAGTATGAGGGCTGTTGCTACAAGCGGTAAAAAGATCAATAAGGATAGTGTAGGCATTTCTAACGTAATAAAAGATAAATTAAACCAACTATAACAAGTAGGAATACAGAATATAAATAGGTCTGTAGCTTTCCGTTTTGGGTCGATCGCGCAAAATTTCCTAATATAAGTGCGATTTTACCAACAGCATTAACAAGACCATCAACAATATTTTTATCCAGCCAGTGACTGAAGTGAGCCAAATGCTGTATGAATCTTGTGAAAATATGGATAAAGCCATCAACGATGTTTCTATCCAACCAGTAAGAGAGTTTACTTAAATGCAGTACACCACTTACAATAACTTTTTCATTGAATTGATTGAGATATCCCTGATTTAAGGATAGACGATTAGCAAAACTATGTGCATTCAAAGGGTACAATCCTTGGACATACCATCTCCACGCAACAATCCATGCGGATAATGCGCCAAGGGTTAAAACCACTGGGATCACCAAATGAGCCGTGTGATTAGCTTCGTAAGGGTAGTCGACCAATAATCCATCCATCACCCAAGAATCATGATAGGAGATTGGATTGATGGAAAATAGCGGGAAGAAACAACAGATCCCCAAAAAATACATCGGCCATAACATCAGTTTTGGAGATTCCCCTAAAGGTGAAAGAGATCCAACAAGATGTTTAATGCGTAATGTTCCGAAGAATGCTTTGAAAATAAGGCGACCAATGTAAAATGACGTCAAAATACTGACGATAATTAGTGCAATTGGGACTATTTGAAAAATAGGCCCATGGGTAGAAGCCCATTCGAAAGCTGAAATAATAATACTGTCTTTCGATAAATATCCTGAAGTTAATGGAAAGCCTGCCAGCGCTAATGAAGCGATAACCATCAAAATACAGGTTTGCGGCATATATTGACGTAGTCCCCCCATATTTCTTAAATCCTGCGGATCAAAATCAGCCTGACTATGTGCTTTTAGGTGCGACATTTCATGAATCACAGCTCCAGCACATAAAAATAGTAAACATTTAAAAAAGGCATGTGTCAATAAATGGAAAATTGCGGCATCCCAAGTACCAATACCAATTCCAACCATCATATACCCCAATTGTGAAATGGTAGAAAAGGCTAGTATTTTTTTGATATCATACTGTGCTAAAGCAAAATATGCAGCAGTAATAGCGGTTATACTGCCGATTATAGTTATCATCAAGCGTACTGTTTCATTGAACAGCGGGAATAAAGTACTCATTAAAAATACACCGGCAGCAACCATGGTCGCCGCATGTATTAATGAAGAAACCGAAGTAGGACCCTCCATCGCGTCGGGTAACCATACGTGTAATGGAAACTGTGCCGACTTCGCCATGGCACCAAGGAAGAAGGAGATTCCAGCGATGGTCAGCCAACTAGCGTCCATACTATTGTGTGGTGATACCCATAGACCATATTCAACGGTTGTAAGATCGATTAAGCCTCCAGTTTCAAATAAACTGACCAGATTTAAAGTGCCAAATTGGGAATAGACGATAGCAATACCAATCAGGAAACCCAGATCACCAATGCGGTTGACTAGGAATGCCTTTTTATTGGCTTGCACAGCGGATTCTTTCGTGAACCAAAATCCTATCAATAGATAAGAAGCAAATCCTACAAGCTCCCAAAAGATATACATGAGGAGTAAGTTGTTCATGATAACAAGACCAAGCATCGCAAAACAAAATAGACTCAGATACATCCAATAGCGATGTATTCCTGTATCACCGTGCATGTACGATTTCGAGTAAATATGGACCGGAACAGCAATGGTAGATACCAGAAATAACATGAGCGAAGTCAAGTTATTCAATAATATACCAACCGTAAATGTACTTTGCCCAATTGTAAACCACTCGATTTCGGATGTTAGTGGAGCATTATTCCATACCTGGAGGAATGTGAGTAAACTGCAGATAAAACTGACCCCGATAGCGATCGTAGCCACAAGACCTGTGGAATCTTTTTTACCTATAATTGCTTGATATAAAAATGCCAATAAAGGCATCGCTACAGTAAACAGTGCGGTACTAAGAGGCGATATGTCAAATATAATGTTCAATGCTAATCTTTTAATTCACGAATTTCATCCGGATTAATGCTTTTGTAGTGTCGGTATACGTTAAGGATAATCGCTAACCCTACTGCTACAGCAGCAGCTGCGAGTACAATAGCGAACAAAGCGAATATCTGACCTCCGTAGTTGACACTGTCATACTTTCCGAATGCAACGAAATTGAGAATGGCTGCATTGATCATCAATTCAATACCAACTAAAATCATAATGGCATTTTTCTTCGACAATACCGCATAAAGTCCGATACAGAAGATACAGGCAGAAACAACTAAGAAGTGTGTTAGTGTAATCATTTTTGTAAATCCTTTCGTGATAGATGCGATGCACCAATTAAGGCCATCATTAAGAAAATAGAAATTACTTCAAATGGGAGCACATACTGTGTCATAAACTTAAGACCCAATTGGTGTATATTATTGTCAGTGCTTTTGATGACCGTATTGTTTTGGATAGCGGCGGTTATCCATGCTGGAGTTGACTCCTGCCATTCGATGATGCCAAATAGCATGATACCTAAGAAAGCAATGATTAGAGGTGCTACTTTCCAAGTAGGTAAGGAGAATAAGGAACCTGTTGTTTGTTGCAAATCTTGCAGCAGCTCCTTATTTGAAAGCATAAAGGCAAATAGCAACAAGATTAAAACCCCACCAACGTAAACCATGATTTGGGTTATGGCCACAAAATCTGCTAAAGCAAATAAATAGAGTCCAGCCATGGCAAATAAGACGACGAAAAATAGGAATAGGGCGCGGGCTAAATTTTTCAAACTGACGACCAATAGGGCAGACCCTACGGCCAATACTGCGAATGCATAGAATAAAAAGAGTTCTAATGTCATTATTTTGATTTGGCTGCCTCCTTTTCAGCTTGAAATTTTGTCCAGTCAGATTTTCGTTCCGCAATTTGCTCTTCGGTCATATCCGAAAAGCCATATATTAAATCTGTTAATTTTGTGGTGCTGCGGTCATACTGATCGGTCATCGTAATGCATTCTGTAGGACATACAACCGTACATAATCCACAGTACATACATTTTGCCATATCAATTTCAAACTTTGCAGCATATAATCTTTTTACGCTTCCATCAGAAGTTTTACCGATAACCTCAGGAGATTTAATGGCTTCAATCGCAATACAATCTACTGGACAAGCTTTTGCACATAAATCGCAAACGATGCAATCATCAATCTCTACATCGAGTTGATAACGTGCCACCTCTGGAATGGGCATTTTAACCTTTGGATATTGAACAGTGGCAATACCATGCTGTTTATCAAAATAATTATCCTTCGTAATATCCAATTCTTGACGTGATTTCCGGGCGCCAAATAGATGCTTAACCGTCAAAGAAAGACCTTTGGAAGCAGTTTTTAATGCGTGGAAAACAGTTTTGAATATCATATTGAGCTAAACCTAAATTAAACAACTACTAAAATTCTCCAAATTGCGGAAATGGCCATACACAAGAATGCTAGTGGTGTTAACACCTTCCAGCATAGATTCATCAATTGATCTGCTCGTAAACGGGGCAATGTCCAGCGTATCCACATTTGGATGCCGACTAAAATGAGGGATTTTGAAAAAGTCCAAAATATTCCCCAAGCAAATCCTGTCGTCCAATCTGCCAATTTAACAACCCCCATATTGGGTAGGGGAGTATTCCAAGCACCTAAAAATAAGACAACACCCAACATGGAGACTAAGAACATCATCGCGTATTCTGCAAGAAACAAAAATGCAAACTGTATTCCTCCATATTCGGTATGGAAACCACCTACTAACTCAGATTCTGCTTCCGGAATATCAAATGGAGCACGATTACACTCCGCTAGCGTGGCAATGAAAAAGATGAGATAGGTAACGATCATATGGGGTGCCTGAAAGATATTCCAAGCGAATAGGCCACCAATATGATTAACGGACCAGAATCCTAGAAACTTGACTTCCTCTGTCGCATGTATACCTTGATTCGTGGCGATATCATTCAGATTCAGTGTCTGCGTCAACATCACAGCAGCGATCAAAGACAAGCCAACAGGGATTTCGTAAGAAACCATTTGTGCAATGGCACGCATGGAACCAAGTAAAGAAAATTTATTATTGGAACCCCAACCGGCCATTAATATACCAATAGCATCGATGGAGACAACGGCCATAATTAAAAATAAACCCGTATGTGTGTTGACCGGAATAAAATCTTGAGACCAAGGTACTACAGAAAAACCCGTAAATACAGCTACGAAAATAACAATTGGGGCTATTCGAAACAAAATGCTATCGGCCAAAAGAGGCGTGATTAATTCCTTCTGCAAAAGCTTTAAAATATCAGCAATCGTTTGGAGAGAGCCATATTTTCCGGTTTCCATAGGACCTAATCTATCCTGAACGAATCCAGCGATTTTTCGTTCTGCGTATACCGCAAATAACGTAAAAACCGCTATAAACATGAATATAGCGACAGGAACAAGGATATGGATGAATAAATCTAACAAATTTTATTTGTAATGATTATTAATAAGTGATTTCTAGTAGGCAAATTTAAGGAAAAGCTATGAATTTAGAGAAGGAAAATAAAAATATATACTGGTTTAATAGACATTTGTTATTGGAAATAAAAAAAGCATCTCGAAAGATGCTTTTTTTAAGTAATATTTTTTAAGATTAACGTTGTGTAATCTCTACATAATCACGCTCTGTTGGACCTGTATATACCTGTCTTGGACGACCGATAGGCTCTTTGTTTTCACGCATTTCTTTCCATTGTGCGATCCATCCTGGAAGACGACCCAATGCAAATAATACCGTAAACATTTCAGAATTAAAACCTAAAGCGCGATAGATAATACCTGAGTAGAAATCTACGTTCGGATATAATTTTCTGTCGATGAAGTATTGATCATTCAATGCCGCTTCTTCCAATTTTTTAGCGATTTCTAAAACAGGATCATTAACTCCCAATTTCGCTAAGATATCGTCACATGCTTTTTTAATGATTTTAGCACGAGGGTCGAAGTTTTTGTATACGCGGTGACCAAATCCCATTAAACGGAAAGGATCGTTTTTATCTTTTGCTTTTGCTAAGTATTTTTCTGCATCGCCGCCATCATTTTTGATTGCTTCAAGCATTTCGATTACCGCTTGGTTAGCTCCACCATGTAGAGGACCCCAAAGCGCATTGATACCTGCAGATACAGAAGCGTATAAGTTAGCATTTGATGAACCTACGATACGAACAGTTGAAGTAGAACAGTTCTGCTCGTGGTCAGCATGCAAAATCAATAACTTATGCATGGCATCGATTACAACTGGGTCAAAAGTTTTGTCTTGGTTGACTTCACCAAAAATCATATTTAGGAAGTTGTCGATATAACCTAAATTTGTTTTAGGATATACAACTGGGTGACCTAAAGATTTCTTTTGAATCCAAGAAACAATTGTTGGCATTTTAGCCAATAAATTGATAATCGTTTTATCTTCTTCTTCTTGTGTTGGATTTGGATTTAAAGATTCAGGATAAAATGCTGATAAAGCTCCTACAAGACAAGATAGCTGTCCCATTGGATGAGATTTTGAAGGAAAACCAGCAAAGAAGTTCTTCATATCTTCGTGGATCATCATTTGTGATTTGATATCCGTTCTGAATTGCTCTAAAACTGCTTTTGTTGGAAGATCTCCATATATCAATAAGTATGCAACTTCTAAAAAAGTTGATTTTTCAGCTAATTGTTCAATAGGATATCCACGGTATCTTAGGATACCAGTTTCACCGTCAAGGAAAGTGATTGCACTTTTTGCCGCTCCGGTGTTTTTAAAACCTGGATCTAATGTAATATATCCAGATTGATCTCTCAGTTTTGAGACATCAATTGCTTTTTCGTTTTCTGTACCAGTAATAACTGGAAATTCGTATGACGAACCATTTAAAATAATAGATGCTGTTTCAGACATAAGCTTCTTATGTTATCATGTGTTTATGCAAATGTAATAAAATTGATAGCTAATATACTAGATATTCGTAATAATAATGCCATAATGTATTCATATTTGACTTATTTTTAATTAAAAATCTCAATTATTACTAATTCACGCCATTTGTTTATCCTAAAGCATTTGTTTGGCAGAGAAGTTAAAAATTATAGGTTTGCAAGCATATTGTTGTCTGCGCATACTATTAATAAAGCCATCCTTCCGAAGGTTATAGCGCTTTGGAAGGATGGCTTTATTTGCTGTACGATGACGAGTAAGTCGACTGATTTTAATCAACCTGAAATCCGTATTTTTTGTATATGTTTTTTGCTGACGTCGATTGCAAATAAGCCATAAAATCAGTTGCTGCTTGCTTGTTTTTCGATTTCTTCAATTTTCCAGCCATATAGTTGGCGGTGATGTTTTCATGATCCGGGATGGTGATACTTTCCACTGGATGGTTAATCATTTTTTGAAAAAATGTTTCCGAATACCATACTGGAGCTACATCAGCCTGTCCCTCCAATATTCTTAATGGACTTTCACGGTGATGTATTTTGGTTAGATAAGTAGATTTATCAGCTACTTTTGTCTCCATAACTGCTGTTACGAGTTCTTCGCCACCAGCTTTTCTATAAGCTGTTTTTATTTGTTCACCTACACCTTCCCATGCCGGATTTGGCATGCTGATGCGCACGTCTTTTCGTTGTAAATCTTTTAAGGATTTAATGTTTTTAGGGTTTCCTTTTGGAACCATTAATGTCAATTTATTGGTCGCATAGGTCAATGTTTGGTCAAAGTAATCGGCCATTTCTGTAATGCGTCGTTTACCAGCAGTATAAACATCGGGCGTATGTGTAATCTTTAGATTTCCAATCGTAAGTGATCCACCCTGAATTTGTTTAGCCAAGATTCCTGGAGGCAATGTTTCGACAAAAATACGCTCATATTGTGGATACTCTTTTTTGAACGTTTTGATTAAATCATCAATGACCATGAACTGATTTCCAGCAAAGAAAATAACCAATTGTGGATTTTCGATTTCACCATAGAGATCAGGGATATTGTCGATACCCGGTATGGTGAAATTTACTGCGGATTCGGGCGGAGTATTCCATGGTGGGTGGAATTGATAATCTTGTGCGTATGCAAGGGGTGTCCCCAATAATAGGGCAAGTATAGTTTTGATGATAATTTTCATGATATCTTGTTTGTTTATGGTTTTACGATCGTCCATCCTTGGTGCGCTCTGATGACAAGTTCACCATTTCCACTAGGCACATAGCCGATGAAATCAAAAAGTTGTTCTTTTGTAAGGTTTCGTTCTTTAAGAGAATTGGTGCATTGTGCTACAACAACACCTCTTGCGATTAATTTTTTGAATTGCTCTTCATATTTTGAACTACTCTTTAAAAATGCTTCCGTTCCTCCTGAGAAGGCGATCAGTTCAAGTGTTAATTTCCCCTTTAGCCTTGGGTCGTCCAAGACATTGTTGATATTACGTATCGCTTTTTCAATCGTTTTTGGATCGTTGCTATCCAATTGATAAATGGCGTGATAGGCTTTTTTATCAGCTGTTGCTCCCTGAAAGGATGCATTTTTAAGTAATACTTCGTCTTGTGTTTGAGCCGATAGTTTTCCCATAGATAATACGGCAAGGATTAGAATGATAATCGTTTTATTCATTTTTTAAAAATTAAAAGGTCCATATTTATGTTGAATAGCACTTATCTCATCGTTGTAGGGAGGATAAGGCGAGTCTTTTGGTTTTTTTGCAAGATTAGGATAGTCCAATTCTTTATTCGCTTTTATTGGTCTTGAAAACGAATTGATATAAGCTGCCACATCATAGGCTTGATCATCGGTTAAGATCGGATTGTCGTGACTGGCACCCAAGGGCATATTCCCTTTGATAAATTTCATCGCTGTTAATAATCGAGCCATACCAGCCCCGTCATTATACGAATCATTTCCCCATAAAGGTGGATATTGATAACCTTTGCTGTTGGCAAGTTTTACGCCCTCACCATTTTCCCCATGGCAGCTCTGACATTGTTGTTGAAAAACTACTGCACCATTTTTTTGGTCGGCAGCGCGCTCTGGAACAGTTACTTTCACGAACCCCTGTCCCTCGATGCGTTTACCATTAGGTGTATTTTTACTAATATGTTTCACATAGGTAATGATTGCGCGCATCTCTTTACTATTCACGTCGATGGCTTTGCCATTCATACTGCGTTCAAAACAACCGTTGATCCGCTCTTCTAGAGACTCCACTTTGTCTTCTCTGCCGATGTATATTGGAAAAACTCCGGTAAGACCGACATAAGGTGCTGCAAATGATTTAGTACCACCATTGAGATGACAGTTCGTACAGGCCAAGTGGTTCCCAATTTTAACACCATCTTTTTCATAAAAATAATTATAGGTCTCTTTGATCAGTTTTTCACCATAAAGAGCAAGTTGGTCTTCGGCATTATCTTCGTATGGAACTTCTTTTAATTGATCCACATGATTGATTATGTCGCCGTTTTCTATCGTACTACTTCCTGTTTTATGAGGTAAAGCATTTGTCATATAGGTAGACAAAATAATTAAACATAACAAGATTGAGGTAATGACAATAATCGTATTGCTACTTCTGCTAATTTTTTTTATTTCTTCTTCCATTCATATTAGGTTTTAAACAAATGTAGCTGATTAAAAATTGCGATGATAAGTCGAAATTATTATCTGTCATAACGAATGGTTATGAGTATATTTTTGCTTTATGCATTTGTATAAAGTTCATAAACTTGAGTGGTAAACCTGCCAAACCTCCTACTAAGTGGGTGATGTAAAAATAGCGCTCCATATTAAAATTTTCAAACTCTATGATCTTGAGTTCTCCAGTTTTGAGTTCTTCTTGAATGGCATGAATGGATAGAAAGGCCGCAGCATTACAGTATTTCAGGTATTGTTTAATACTTTCTGAGGAAGACAAGGTAATTACGGTATGGAGGTGCTGAATCGAGATTCCCGCCTCTTTTAATTTGGTATCAATGATATCGCGTGTGCCCGAGCCAGCTTCCCTGAAAACGAGGGATAATTTATAGATATCATGGAGCATGTGTACTTCTTTACTGCATAAGGGATTCGAATTTCTTGTGACTAGCACGATTTCATCTTTGATATATGGGGTGAATTTCAGGGATCTATTATCCGGAAATCCCTCCGTAATGCCAAGATGTATTTCATTTTTAATAAGTAACTGTTCTACTCGTTTGGAGTTGGCCTGTGTTACTTTTATTTCATTTTCAGGATATTGGAGATTAAATTCAACCAGCATCCTAGGAATGACATATTGCGAAATCGTCGTACTTATCCCTAAAGATAAGTTGCCATTTTGCTTACCCATGATTTCGTTGATTTCATACGTAGCTTGATTGTATTGTTCTAGAATAACCTGCGCATGTTGGTAGAGAATTTTTCCTGCGGGTGTAAGCGCTAAACGATTTCCTAATCTTTCGAATAAGGGTGTACCGATTGTGTTTTCAATTTCTTGAATATTTTTACTTACTGCAGGTTGAGAGATAAACAGTTCTGATGCCGCTTTCGTAAAGTTGAGCGTGTTGGCTGCAACATAAAAAACTTTTAACCTAAAATCGAAATCCATAATAGAAGTACCCTAATGCGTTATTGAAATATGTATTTTTCAAATCTATAAAAAATTGAACGTGCATTTATGGATTAACAAAATTGTCACAATAGCAATAACTAGAAAATGGCTTTGACCATAGTGATGCAACTAAAAAATGATATGCCTGGAAACAATATTTAGATAAAAAAGGAAGAAATGATATGGAAATTTGACTGGAAGATATACTTTCTATTTTGATTCAAAATAGAAAGTTGAGCATTACTTTTTTGAAAAATAAAATAATTTCAATGATTTATTACGAATATTTCGTAGGTTTGTTTAAAATTAGTAGTTTAATAATCAGGTATGGAAAAGTTAACAGCACAAGAAGAGCAAGCGATGCAAGCCATTTGGAATCTTAAGGCATGTTTCGTGAAAGAGATTTTGGATAATATCAAAGGGGAGAAGATGCCTTATACTACATTAGCTTCAACGGTTAAAAATCTGGAGAAAAAGGGGTTTGTAAAATCTGTCAAGTATGCGAATGCTAATCGTTATGAGCCATTGATCTCTGAGGAAGATTACAAGGAAAAATTTATGCATTCCTTTGTGGGTGATTATTTTAAAAATTCCTATAAGGAAATGGTTTCCTTCTTTGTAAAGGAAGAAAAGCTATCGGCATCAGAATTGGAGGAAATCGTCCAAATGATTAAAGACAACAAAAGTAAATAACTATGGAAAACATCCTAAATTATGCTATCCAAATTAATGTATTGCTAAGTATCGTCTACTTAGGTTATATTTTTTTACTTAAAGACCTGACATTTTATAAGCTTAACCGCATGTATTTTCTAGCAGGCATTCTATTTTCATTCGCATATCCATTTTTGGATATACGATCATGGTTCAGTAAACCTATTCCATCCGTTGGGGAGATCGCGATGGACTGGTCTCTGTACCTTGGTGATGAAACGGAGCAATCCAGTTATACGCTGAACAATTTATTGATTATCATTCTGATAATGGGGGTAGCTATGCTCGCTTTCCGATTTGTGGTTCAGATGGTTAGCTTATTGCGTATCCATATTTACTCAGAACCTGCACAATGGCAGACCTATCTTTTTAGGAATGTTTTTGTACCCATTGTGCCTTTTTCATTTTTGAATAAAATATACGTCAACCGTGATCATCACGCGGAACCCGAGCTACTGGATATTTTCAAGCACGAAGATATTCATGTCAAGGGGTTACATTCCATTGATATTTTGATCAGTGAATTTACGTTAATATGCAGTTGGTTCAATCCTTTAGTATGGTTGATGCGTAAAGCCATACGTGAAAACCTAGAATTTTTGACAGACCAGCAAGTAATCAGTAATGGTGTTGATAAGCAAACTTATCAATATAGCTTATTACACGTCAATCAACATGCTGGTGCCGTAACATTGGGGAATCAATTTAGTTTTAAAACACTTAAAAGAAGGATTATGATGATGAATAAGAAACAATCGGCTAAAATACAAATAGGCAAATATGCATTTATGTTACCTGTATTGGTATTAACTGCTGGAGCTTTTACTTTAAATAGTGCAGAAGCTAAAATTACGCAGGTGATAGATGCTGCCAAGGATATAAGTTTGGAACCCATTGTATCAGCAGTTCAATCTGCAGATTCACTTGTTCAAATAACGCAAGATACATTAAAAGGTCGAGTAGCTGGTGTAGCAGTTGTTGATAATTCTATTGTCGTCGTTGGAACAAAATCTGATACCAGTCGTATTGCTGTTCCTAGTAATGAAGATCCTGAGATAGTGAAAATAAGGAATGCTACTTTAAATAGTAATGTGTATTACGTAGTAGATGGCCAGAAAGTGAGTGCAGATGATTTCGCGAATTTAGACCCAAACGATATAGAATCAATGTCTGTTCTTAAAGGGAATAGTGCTGTTTCGAAATATGGGGTAAAAGCGATAGATGGTGCTATTGAAATCACAACTAAATCCGGAGCGAAATCTAATGCTGGGAAATCAAATGGAGATGACAACAGTTACAAACATACGCCTAAAGGCTTCATTAATGCTAAAGGAAATAAAATTGGCTTAATCCTTTTGGAAGGAAAAGAAGTAGCTATGGATGAAGTGAATAAGGTGCCTGAAGATAAGTTAAGTGTAAAGGCACTCTATACCGGTGAAAAGGCTATTCAACTTTATGGTAAAAAAGGAAAGAATGGCGTTGTAGAACTTAGAGATAGAAGGTTTACGATTGCTGTACAAGATACTTCCAAGTCGATTAAAGTTGTTAAATCTGATAAACCGGATCCATTATTTGTTTTGGACGGAAAAATATATAATGCAAAGATGAAAGATATCAAGGCTGAGGATATTGCCGCGATTGAAATAATCAAAGATGCTTCTGCTCAAGAATTGTATGGAGACCGCGCGGTTAATGGTGTGATTATAATAACTTCTAAAGCTTCTAAAAACGCGATGCCGGATATTCCAAAAACAATTAAAAAAACAATTAATAGTGAAATATCCAAAGAAAGGCAACGACAGGATTCCATTGTTGAATCAAAAGCGACCAAACTTCAGGAAGTTACTATAATAGGCTATAAAAAAGAAGAGAATAAGCCTGATAAATAGGTTTGCTATGATAGTCAGTAAATAAACAAAGCCGTTAAATTTAACGGCTTTGTTTTTATTTTGTATTCAGATTCGTCATGGTCAGTTCGATGCCGATATTGATGAAACTATTGATCATCTTTACAGCATGATCAATGAGTTGCGGTAATTCTTTTTGCTCTTCAGCATCAAATGGGCCCAATACATAATCTATCTGTCTCCCTTTAGGGTAATTGTCGCCAATACCAAAACGAAGACGAGGGTATGCTTGCCCACCGCATAAAGATTCGATAGATTTCAAACCATTATGGCCTGCTGCAGAACCCTTCGGTTTGATACGCAATGAGCCAAAAGGAATGGCTAAGTCATCGACAATAACCAAGGTGTTTTCGATAGGCACCTTCAGTAGTTGCATGTAATAATTCATCGCTTTACCACTCAGATTCATATAAGTAGTTGGCTTGATGACGTAGACATTATGTCCTCTTTGCTTATATTCGGAATATGCTGCAAGTTTTAAGGTCGAAAAAGAAGCATTTGCCTCCTTCACAAGCTGATCTGCAACCATGAAACCAATATTATGTCGTGTGTCGGCATATTCACGTCCGATATTGCCTAATCCTACGATAAGATAATTCATTGTTTAGTACTTTGCAGGCAAAAGTAAGGAAACCTTTTCATATACAATAAGATTTCCGATCTCCTAATACGCAAAATAATAGGATAGGAAATATAGCCTATCCGAAATGTCCGTTAATATAGTTTTTGGTAATCTCATGTTGCGGATTGTTGAAGATTTCAGAGGTAGGACCTTCTTCCTTGACTTCACCTAAATACAAGAATATCGTCTTGTCAGCCACACGCTGTGCCTGTTGCATATTGTGTGTGACGATTACGATGGTGTATTGCTCTTTCAATTTATGGATCAATTCCTCGATTTTCAACGTACTCACAGGGTCTAATGCCGAGCATGGCTCATCCATTAAGATAACATCAGGACGAAGCGCAACGGCACGCGCGATACATAAGCGCTGTTGCTGACCGCCAGATAAACGAGTCGCAGGTTTTTTTAAATCATCTTTCACCTCATCCCAGAGATACACTTCTTCCAGAGCTTTTTGAATGACAGCTGGACTTGCATCCAAATTGTTCAGCTTTAATCCATAAGCGATATTCTCTTGTATACTTTTAGGGAAAGGGTTTGCCTTTTGAAAAACCATACCGATCCGTTTACGGATATCCGTAACTGATGTGCCTTTTTCATAGATATTCTGACCATCGATACTGACCATTCCTTCAATCCTAGCATCAGGAACGAGGTCGTGCATGCGATTAAAGGATCGAAGTAAGGTGCTTTTTCCACATCCTGAAGGACCGATTAAAGCGGTTACTTGTTTCTCTGGAAACTCAATATCAATTCCTTTTAAAACATGTTTGGAACCAAACCAGATATTAAGATCTTTGGTATATAAATTATTGGTCATTTTTTCTGTATTTATAACGAATGTAAAATGCGGTTAAGTTCATTAAGAAAACCACGATAATAAGGACAAGTGCAGTTCCGTAGGCTAATGGTCGCACCTCTTCAATAGATTGATGTTGCGTAGATAGCATATAGAGGTGATACGGTAACGCCATAAATTCTTGACTGGTATTGACCGATACATCTGTGATATAAAATGCAACACCAGTAAATAAAATAGGAGCTGTTTCTCCCGCTGCACGGGATAATGTCAAGACCACTCCCGTTAATATTCCGGGCAATGAAGCCGGAAGAACAACGTCTTTGATCGACTCAAACTTTGTGGCACCAACTGCCAGTGCAGCCTCTCGCATACTGGCAGGGATGCGCAATAGCGCTTCTTCTGTTGTGGTGATGATGTAAGGCAATGAGAGTAAGCCTAATGTCAAGCCCGCCGATATCAACGAGGTTCCAAAATGCAGGCCCTGCACAAATAATGCTAATCCAAATAGACCATAAATAATGGATGGAACACCCGAGAGATTACGGATGGATGCTCTGATGGTACGCGTTAGCCATGTGTTTTTAGCATACTCATTTAAGTAGATCGCGCAACATACGCCAAATGGGATAGCAAAAAGAGCGGTTATCATCGTTAAGATAACAGTTCCGATGATAGGGGATAGCACCCCACCTTTGGTCATGCCATCTGTCGGCAGCTCACTAATGAAAGACCAAGAAAGCGCTGACCAACCTTTTGAAATGATTTCATACAAGATGACAATTAAGAAAAAGCATACCAATCCTGTAGAAAGGAGAAGAGAACCCCACTCAATAATGGGAGTTAGTTTTTTTAAATTAAGCCGCATGATATTTTCTAAAACGATTAATAAAGTATTCACCTACTAAATTGGCGATCAGTGTCATAAAGAATAAGACGATTGCAATTGCAAAGAGGGCAAAGTAATGTGTAGTTTGAAAAGGTACTTCCCCCATTTCGATGGCGATTGTCGCTGTAATGGTCTTGACTGAATCAAAAAAGTCTTGTGGAAAGAGTGCCGCATTACCTGTTGCCATTAAAACAGTCATGGTTTCGCCAATGGCTCTACCAAGTCCCAACATCACAGCAGCAATGATACCTGGTGCCGCAGCAGGAATGGTTATTTTTATCAATGTCACCCATTTACTTGCACCTAATGCATAGCTACCTTCACGATAGGTTTTAGGGATCGCATGTATCGCATCCTCAGATATGGTAATGATAGTGGGTAGTGCCATGATGGCCAGAAGTAAAGAGCCATTTAAGGCATTTAGTCCATTCGGCAGGTCTGTGAGTGATGCAATCTTAGGTCCTACCAATACGATTCCTAAGAAACCGATGACAACAGATGGTATCGCTGCCAGCATCTCGATTAATGGTTTTAATATGTTTTTAACTCTTGGACTCGCATATTCTGAAATGTAGGCTGCAGTACCTATGCCTAAAGGAATAGCGATTACCATAGCACCAAAGGCAACGATGGTGGTACTCACGATCAGTGGTAATATACCATAAGTGGGAGTAGCAGCTGTTGGGTTCCATTCTCGACCTGTCAAGAAGTCCAATGGCTTTACTTCTAGAAAGAAGGAGATGGCATTGTATAGTAACATACCGAAGATTCCACCTAGAAGTGCCAACACAAGATATCCTGTCAATTTGAAGGTGTGTTGTGCAACACGGTCAATTAAAATTCTATTTTTATACTTCATAACCTCTATTAATCAATAACATAATACCCAGACCTTTCAATCAGTGCCTTTCCCCCGACTCCCTTTTCGAATGAAATAAAGGGTTCAACTTTTTTCCACGATGATTCTGGAATAAATTGGAATAATGGACGCTGGAAATAGTAACGATTTTCACGAATTGCTTCTTGATCCAAGGGAGAAACTGCCGTATTCGTTTTATCGATGATCTTTAATACCTTAATACCTTGTTGGACATTTGTATTTTGAGAAATGTAACCTGCACCAACATAACCAATACCAGATTTATCCAGTTTCACACTTTCTAATATCTGAGAGTTTCCTGTCATTTCTTTGGCAGCTTGACTGAAACTGATCTTTAATTTTTTCTTGACAAACGAGTAGGTTCCAGAGCTACTCTGTCTGCCGTAAATGGTGATCGGCAGTGTGCTGTTTGATAATTTATTCCAGCTGTTTTGAGTACCGTCTAGGATTTCCGCGAGATTTTTTAAATCGATCGAGTCTAAGGGATTCTCCTTATTCACTACAAATGCTGTCGCATCTTCAGCAAACACAACAGTCCTTAAAGAAATATTCTTTTCTTTAAATAGTTCGATTTCATCTTCAGTGAGTGGTCGTGAAGAGTTGGCAATATCAGCTTGGCCATTCAGCAATGCTGTTATACCGAGACCCGATCCGCCGCCAGAGATGGCGATACTGAAATCAGCGTTCTCCTTAGAGAACTCTTCCGCTAAATTGACCGCTAAATTCACCTCGGTATCTGAACCTTTCATCTTGATTGCATGATCAGCATCTGAACAACTTTGAATCAATAGAAGGATGGGGAATAAGAATATCTGACGATATCCAAAAATGTGTTTTTTCATTACTTTTATAAAACAAGGCATTGCCTGAAGTTGTTTTCAAAATTAACGATACACTGTTAATTCGTAATGAAGCCAATGTTAAGAAGGTGTTAAGAATTAATTTCCTAAAGTTCTCTTAACAAAAAAAGGCATCGAATATCTCGATGCCTCTTATAAGTTGTTAGAAAATATCTCGAAAGATTATTTTTTACCAGGTTTAACTGCTTTTGCAGCTTCTGTTTCTGCTTGACGTAAAGCACGTGACATGATAACAGATACGATAGTATCGTCAGTGTTGTTTAATACTTTAGCGTTTTCTAAAACTACTTGAGCTACGCGGAATGATTTACCAACTTCCAAAGATTCCATAGGAACTTCAATTTCTTGAGGTAAGTTTGCAGGTAAAGCTTTAACACGTAATTTACGTAATTTTTGAACTAATTTACCCCCTAATTTAACACCTGGAGAAGTTCCAGTTAATGTTACAGGAATATTTAATGTAACTTCTTTCTCGTCATTCAACTCTAAAAAGTCGATATGCGTAATTAAGTCAGTTAATGGGTGGAATTGAGCGTCTTGAACGATAGCTTTTACAGTTTTTCCATCAATGTTTAATTCTACGAATACAACCTCTGGAGTGTAAAGAACTGGTTTCAAATCAGCTGCGGATACCGAAAGGTGAGTTTGTGTAGCACCACCATAAAGAACTGCAGGAATGTTACCTTCGTAACGCAATTCTTTCGCATCTCTTTTCCCTACGTTCTGTCTTACAGAACCGCTAATAGCAATTGATTTCATGTTTAATTTAATTAAAATTTAAGGTGCAAAGGTATGTATTTTTATTTATAATAATATCTTGAGAGCGCTATTATTATAAATAAAAAAAACCTTTCTCAGTGAAGAGAAAGGTTTTGCTATGTCATGGTTTTTAATGACTGATTAATCAATACTGAATAAATCAGAAATCGAACCGTGTTGGTTAACGTTTTTAATAGCTTTACCAAATAATTCTGCAGTCGACAATACTCTAATTTTAGTAGACTGTTTCATTTTTTCAGTATCCAATTGAATGGTGTCTGTAACGATCATCTCCGACAATACAGAGTTCTCAATTGTTTCATATGCCTTACCTGATAATACAGCATGTGTACATACTGCTCTAACAGATTTTGCACCGCTTTCCATAATCAAGGCCGCAGCTTTTGATAAAGTACCAGCAGTATCACAGATGTCATCGATCAAAACAACGTCTTGACCAGTTACATCACCGATGATAGACATAGATTCGATTTCGTTTGCACGTTTACGACGTTTATCACAGATAATAACTTCTGCATTGAAGAATTTTGCAAATGTACGTGCGCGGTAAGAACCACCCATGTCTGGAGATGCAATCGTCAAGTTTGGAAGATTTAATGATTTGATGTAAGGTACGAAGATGATAGAACCATCTAAGTGATCAACTGGGATGTCAAAGAAACCTTGGATTTGTGCAGCGTGTAAATCCATCGTCATGATGCGGTGTGCACCAGCAGCTGTAATTAAATTCGCAATCATTTTAGCACCAATAGCCACACGTGGTTTGTCTTTACGATCCTGACGAGCAAAACCGAAATAAGGAACCACTGCAGTAATGTAATGTGCAGAAGCACGCTTTGCAGCATCAATCATCAACAGTAATTCAAATAGATTGTCTGTTGGTTGATTCGTAGATTGAACGATAAATACATCGCTTCCACGAACTGACTCATTGTAAAATGGCTGGATCTCTCCATCGCTAAAACGAGATAATGTTTTATCTCCAAGAGGTTTCCCATAGGAAGTAGCGATTTTTTCTGCTAATTCTGTAGTGCCAGAACCTGCGAATAATTTAACCGTGTTGAATTGCAAAGGCATGGTTTTTTATTTTTGATATAGTGGATTAGAATAGAATTTTCTGTTTGTGTGTTGCCAATTACTTTCTAATGACTTAAAAAAAAAGGATTGCTTTTTATAACAATCCATTTCTTTCTTTTTAAAGTTGCTCGACCTGGATTCGAACCAAGACAAACAGTACCAAAAACTGTCGTACTACCCTTATACTATCGAGCAATCTATCTTAATAACTTGGAGTGATATATCATTCCTTATCGTTGCGATGCTGCAAAGGTAGGCAAATGTTTTTAATTTCAAAATTTGAATGTTAAAATATTTTAAATATTTTTAAATCGCCCTCATTATGAGGAGAAAAAGATAAAGCGATTTTTTTAGGTACCAGTTGGTGTTCATAAAGTAGGTGGCGATAGCATAAATAAGGAAAGTATTTCCTGACAAAAAGATGCTGCGTATAGTATTTATCTGCTATCTATATTATGTAGCTTGGCTTTTATATCCTGCTAGTCCTAGGCAGATGATTCATGGAGTTCTGTTAGGTGCTGCTTTAGAAATACGGTTGAAACCTGAGCGATGGATAAAAACGGATTTGAAGAAGCGTAGTTGAATGGTGCTGCGAATGATCAGACTTCAAATGTATATATGGAGTGAAATAGCGTAAAACGAAAAAAGGCTTACCGAAGTAAGCCTTTTTAAAATGTTGCCCGACCAGGGATCGAACCTAGACAAACAGTACCAAAAACTGTCGTACTACCTTTATACTATCGGGCAAACACGATCAATTGTGTAACACTATGGAAGCGTGTTGGTCACTTTTGATGATGCAAATATACGTTGCTTTTTCAATTCTGCAAATAAAAAATGCATGATAAATGCCTTTTAATTGATTCTCAGGCTAATAATTTTTAAAAACATTTTTAAGCATACTTAAAAATGTGAAAATCGGCTCAAGAGACAGAAGCAAATCGGAGTTTTTATAGGAGAAAAAAATATAATTTAGTCGTTTCTTATTAAATATCCTTATTTTCGGAACGTATTATAATCTTTATACAGTATAATTTATGAACTATACTAAAATTAACAATGTTTTAGGGTGGACTTGTGCTATCATTGCTACAGTCACTTATATGTTAACGGCCGAAAGGTCAACGAGTTGGTGGGATTGCGGCGAGTTTATCGCCTCCGCATACAAAATGCAAGTTGTTCACCAGCCAGGTGCTCCTTTATTTTTGATGATCCAAAATCTATTCTCCAACCTCGCAGGAGGAGAGGTCACACGTATCGCTTTTTGGATGAATGTGGGATCTGGAGTATGTAGCGGTATCACCATTCTGTTTTTATTTTGGACCATCACAGCGCTAGCGCGAAAAGTGGTCACAAAATCTGCAGATGGTCAATACGCAACTGCAGATCTGATAAAAATATTTGGTTCTGGATTAGTAGGTGCATTGGCTTATGCGTTCTCAGATACCTTTTGGTTCTCCGCTGTGGAGTCTGAAGTATATGCCATGTCGTCACTATGTACAGCTGTTGTATTCTGGGGAATCTTAAAATGGGAAAACCATGCAGATGAGCCCGGAGCTGACCGCTGGTTGATTTTCATCGCCTATGTGATGGGACTGTCGATTGGTGTTCACCTTTTGAACTTATTGGTCATCCCAGCTATCGCAATAGTGATCTACTTTAAAAGAGCAAAAATAATCACAAACAAAGGAGCGATACAAGCATTCCTATTAGGTGTTGTGGTATTGGCCGTTATTTTATGGGGTATCATTCAGTATTCTGTGAAATTTGCAGCTTACTTCGATTTATTCTTCGTCAATACATTAGGATTAGGATTTGGCACCGGATTCACATTCTTTGTGATTTTGTTAGTTGCCTTATTGGCTTACGGAATCTGGTATTCTGTCCAAAAAGTAAAACCTATTCTAAATATTGTATTGCTTAGTGCTTCTTTTATTATTTTTGGATACAGTTCTTTTGCGATGATCATGATTCGTGCAAAAGCCAACCCAACCCTAAATAATAGCGATCCTGAAAATGCATTTACGTTCTTAAGTTATTTAGGACGCGAGCAGTATGCGAGCGAGCCGCTGTTTAAAGGACCTAATTTTGATTCCAAGATTACAGGAATGGAACCAACTTATTCGTATCGAAAAGATAAAGATAAGTATACAAAAATACAGACAGGTTCTACGTATACCTATGATAAAGAGGTATTGTTCCCACGCGTATATAGTAACCGTGATGGTCACCCTGGCTATTATCAAGATTACTTGAATCTCGGAGAGGGACAATCACCGACTTTTGGAGATAACTTGAAGTTCTTTTTGAATTATCAAATTGGACATATGTATGGCCGCTACTTCTTATGGAATTTTGCTGGTCGTCAAAATGATCAACAAGGTCATGGGACCTTTACAGAAGGGAATTGGATATCAGGGATTAAACCAATAGATCAAATGCTAGTAGGTGGGCAGAATGCTCTTCCTGATTCTTTGAATACAGATCCTTCCAATAATAAATATTTCTTTTTACCCTTAATCATTGGATTGATTGGTGCATTCTGGCATTTTGGAAAAAGACAAAAAGATGCAGGGGTAGTTGGATTGTTATTCTTTTTCACTGGTCTAGCAATTGTGCTTTATTTAAATCAAAGTCCGTTGCAACCTCGTGAGCGTGATTACGCATATGCGGGTTCGTTCTATGCATTTGCGATATGGATTGGCCTAGGGGTATTTGCAATAGCCGAATTCCTAGGGAAGAAAATGAATCCGAAAACTGCTGCTGGGTTAACAACAGTAGTCTGTTTACTGGCCGCGCCTGTGTTGCTGGCAAAAGAAAACTGGGATGATCATGATCGTTCGCATAAGTTGACAGCAAGAGATTTGGCTAGGGATTATTTAGAATCTTGTGCTCCAAACGCCATCTTGTTCACTTATGGTGATAACGATACGTACCCACTATGGTATGTGCAGGAAGTAGAAGGTGTACGACCAGATATCCGTGTGGTAAACTTAAGTTTATTAAGTGCCGATTGGTATATGGCACAAATGCAACATAAGGTAAATGATGCAGATGCATTGCCAATTGATATTGATAAAGAGAAATTTAAGAAAGGGATACGCGATGTGATGTATTATCAGGATCTACAAGTTCCGGGATATGTTGATCTGGATCTAGTCTTACAAATCATGCTTTCTGACGACCCTAAAAATAAAGCGCAATTAACGTCTGGTGAGTTTGAAAACTTCTTACCAACGAAAAATTTAGCTTTACCTATCGATCGAAATGCGGTTATTCAAAATAAAGTGGTACCAAAAGAATGGGAAAATGCAATCGTAGATACCTTGACTTGGACGTATAATAAAAACTATGTAACACGTGCCGAATTATCGATCTTATCAGTTTTAGCGAATAATAATTGGAAAAGACCTATTTATTTTGCAGCTACTGTACCTACTGAAAATTATTTGGGATTGGATAAGTATTTAGTGCAAGAGGGTTTTGCTTATCGCTTGATGCCGATACATGTGGAGCAGGAAAACGAAGGAGTTCTTGTCAATACTGATGCGGCTTTTACAGATATTACTAAAAAATACGCATGGGGTAATATGGCTACTTCGCCTTATTTAGATCCAGAATCTTACCGTATGTTGAGCCTTATTACGAATAGAGTAATGGGCAGTACAGCTACGCAATTGCTAGAAGAAGGGAAAGAGAAAGAAGCTAAAGAAATAGCGGTATTGACCTATGAGAAATTGCCGAAGCGCGTTTTCATCATGAATGAAACATTAAGTTACATGCCGATCATTAATGTCTTGTACAGTGTCGGTGAGAACCAGAAGGCAAATGATATTGTCAACCGTAATCTGGTATTCTTGAAACAGAATATAGCCTATTACCAAGATATTGCAAGAACGAAACCTGAATTTGAATACGGTAATATCAAAACCGCATTTCGAGTTTTAGCTATCTACAAGAGCATCTTGTCTCAAACTAAAGAGACTAAATTATTGCAGGAAGTGGAACAGCTTGAGAAAACTTACAAGGAGCAGTATCATGTAGAATAGCTTTAAAAAAACGAGAAAGAGGCTTGCAAAATTTTGTAAGCCTCTTTTTTATACTCTTTTTTTAAGGAGGCTTTTAGAGTATTGGCGTCACTATACCCTAAAAGCCTCCTTAATTGTAAAGGCTTGTTTACAAAGAGCTAAATCGATAAAATTGTTTTGAAATTTCAAGTATTTTAGATAATTTGTCCTTTCATTCAACAAGGAATTATAACCAAACAATTTTGAAGCTTAGGATGGTCCTGCTGTAGCTATTGATAGGATGTATCGCTTTGAGAATATTAAAAGTTAATTATGGTAAATTATCAAATAAAGGAGAGTTCAGAAGTTTACGATGCTATTGTCGTTGGATCAGGAGCTGGTGGAGGAATGGCAGGATATATCCTAGCACATGCAGGCCTAAAGGTGCTGATGTTGGAGGCTGGACCTTTCTTCGACCCCGCAAAAGATTCGCTACAATTACGCTGGCCTTGGGAATCTCCCCGCCGTGGTGCTTCGACTACCCGTCCGTTCGGCGATTTTGACGCTGCATTTGGTGGCTGGCAGTTAGAAGGTGAACCTTATACAAAAGTAGCAGGTACCGACTTTGAGTGGTTCCGGGCACGGATGTTAGGGGGGCGAACCAATCACTGGGGCCGGATATCGTTAAGGATGGGACCCGATGATTTTAAACCCAAAGATGGCGTTACCGAAGAATGGCCAATTACTTATGATGAAGTCAAACCATTTTACGACCGTGTCGATCGTATGATTGGGATATACGGAACCGTAGAAGGTATCCATAATGAACCTGACGGTATCTTTATGAAACCACCAAAACCAAGATTGAATGAGTTGTATATCGCAAAAGGAGCCAAAAAAGCAGGTGTACCTGTTATTCCAGGTCGTGGAGCAGTATTGACGGAAGTTTCTAAAGAAATAAAAGGTAGAGGCACTTGTTTTTACTGTGGTCAATGTGGACGTGCGTGTAAAGTGTATGGCGATTTTTCGTCCTCTTCTTGTTTGGTCATCCCAGCGATAAATACGGGTAACCTAAAGGTTATTGATAATGCCATGGTACGTGAAGTACTGACAAATGATGAAGGGATTGCCATTGGCGTATCTTATGTGGATACGAAAGATATGCAAGAATACTCCGTAAAAGGTAAAACGGTAATTTTAGGAGCTAGTGCATGTGAAAGTGCACGTATTATGCTGAACTCTAAATCTAAGGCGCATCCAGGTGGTGTGGGAAACAGCAGTGGAGTTGTCGGAAAATACCTGCACGACTCTACAGGTGCTAGTCTTTCTGGTTTTTTACCGCAATTGTTAGATCGTAAACGTTATAATGAAGATGGGGTAGGAAGCGTACATATCTATTCACCATGGTGGGAAGATAATAAGAAACTGAATTTCCCTCGCGGCTACCATATCGAATACGGTGGAGGTCTCCATATGCCTTCTTACGGGTTTTTAAATTGGGTGCCTAGTGTGAATAATAATGCTAAAGGAACCGATGGTAAACAAAAAGCGTTAGGTGGATATGGAGAATCGTTAAAGCAAGATTATAATAGCTTCTACGGTGCCAATGTGGGTATGGCAGGAAGAGGAACTGCATTAGCTAGAATTGATAATTATTGTGAAATCGACCCTAATCAAGTCGATAAGTTTGGGATTCCAGTATTGCGTTTCCATTATAAATGGGCAAATGAGGAAATCGCTCAAGCAAAACATATGCAGGAAACTTTTCAATCAGTCATGTACGAAATGGGTGCGGTGGTTACTTCAACCATTCCTGGTGCAGATACACTTTACGGTTTAGAAGCACCTGGAAAAATCATCCATGAAGGTGGGACTACCCGAATGGGGAATGATCCGAAAACTTCTGCTTTGAATAAATGGGGACAGGCGCATGACTGTAAAAATCTTTATGTAGTAGATGCAGGACCGTTTGTTCAACAAGGGGATAAAAATTTAACATGGACAATTTTAGCCCTATCCATGCGAACTGCAGAATATATATTACAAGAAAAGAAAAACTTAAATAGCTAGGACTCATGAATAGAAGAGAATCACTAAAAGCATTAGGTCTGATTGCTGCAGGAACTGGACTTTTGGCCACCTCCTGTAAAAATGATAATACAAAAACGAGTGCTGTAGATACAGCAGATAAGCTTCCAGGGGTACAGGATTTTGAATATGAACGTACAAAAGCTTTGCAAGAAGAAAAGTTTTTTAATGAACATGAGTTTGCAACCATCACATTATTAGCGGATATCATTATCCCTAAAGATGCATCTTCTGGAAGTGCTTCGGATGCAGGTGTACCAGATTTTATCGAGTTTATCGTCAAAGATCTACCCGATAATAAAATACCGATGCGTGGAGGATTAAAATGGTTGGACGTACAATGTCAAAAAAGATATGGCCAAGCTTTCGTGAATTGTAAGCAACAAGAGCAATTGGCTCTTGTGGATGATATTGCATACCCTGAATTAGCGAGACCCGAGATGCGACAAGGAGTCGCCTTCTTCTCGTTGATGCGTAACCTGACTTCTTCGGGATTTTACACCAGCGAAATCGGTGTGAAAGCCATAGGATTTAAGGGAAATACCCCCGGAGTCTGGACAGGAGTACCAGATGATGTTTTAATAGAACATGGGTTTGATCCCACCAAATTTTTTGGATAATAAAAATCGCCTTTCAGATTTAAAACTGAAAGGGGATTTTTATTATCCAGTATGCATGAGACTATTTATGTAAACAGTTGTTGTGTTTTTTTGTTTACCCTACATCGGTTTAGTTAACACTATCTGTATGTGCTTTTAACTACATACAGATGTAAGCACGCGACAATCCATTAAGTAACGGCTAGAATAGCTTTGAAGAGAGATAAATACAAACAATAATCATACATCCATGAAAAATAGAGTAAATATTCAAGAAATAACACCCAATGCCTACAAAGCAATGTTTTCGTTGGAAAGCTTCATTCAAAATTCACAACTGTCAAAAACTCACCTAGAACTCATTAAAATTCGTGCATCTCAATTGAATGGCTGTGCATTCTGTATCAATATGCATACTACAGAAGCCCTGAAGAATGGGGAAACAGCCCAACGTATATTTTTGCTAAATGCATGGAAGGAGTCCGAATTATTTACAGAAGAAGAGGAAGTGATTTTGGCAATGACGGAGGAGGTCACTTTTATTCATCAAAATGGACTCTCGGATTTAACCTATGAAAAAGCCAGTAAATTATTTGATGAAAATTATATCGCTCAAATAATTATGGCAATAGTCACCATTAATGCGTGGAATAGAATTTCCATTAGCACAAATAAAAAAATAGCTGAATAAGCAGTCTTTTTATATTAAAGCACCCTGACCTACGGGTTAGGGTGCTTTAATATATAATGAATGGAAGATCTACACTTTTGGATCATCATTGTAACCAACAGTTTGCCCACATACTGCTTGCAATAGAACAAGCTATCTGATCCGAGAAATAGCAGATTTTATTTTAGTCAACCCGCTGTTATTCAATAATATTTGTAAGTTTGTCAAAGGTAACCAGCCTAAAATATATGAATCGACAACTCAAACTTTGGGATGCCATTATGATTGTAATGGGGTCTATGATTGGAAGTGGAATTTTTATTGTTTCATCGGATATGATGCGACAGTTGGGCTCAGGATGGTGGATGATAATTGTATGGGTTATTACCGCAATCATGACAGTATCTGCCGCTATTTGTTACGGTGAATTATCCGCATTATTCCCAAAGGCAGGAGGTCAATATACTTACTTAACCGAAGTTTTTGGAAAAATGACAGGCTTCCTATATGGCTGGAGTCTTTTTACTGTGATCCAAACGGGAACTATAGCAGCAGTTGCGGTTGCATTTGGAAAGTTCACCGCATATTTGATTCCAGACTTAAATGATGCTGCTCCATTATATGAAAATGGCACATTTAAGATTACTTGGATACAAATACTGGCTATGGTCGTTATTCTACTCCTGACATTCATCAATACCAAGGGAGTTCGGAGCGGCAAGATCATTCAATCTTTTTTTACCTCATCAAAAATAATAGCACTGGTACTTTTGATAGTAGGGGGAGTGTTGATGATCAAAGAAAACCATTTTTCAGAAAACCTGAGTTATGACCTAGATTCCTTTCAAAACCTCAAAGGATTGGGATGGACCAACATCAATGATGGACTTCTCTTAGGGGGCATTGCAGCAGCGATGGTGGGTTCTGTTTTTAGTAGTGTTGCTTGGGAGAACGTGACATTCGTAGCTGGAGAAATCGAAAACCCAAAACGAAATGTCGTGCGCGCTATGGTGATCGGAACATCCTTGGTTATGGTATTGTATCTGCTTTGTAACTACGTGTATCTTGCTGCGCTAAGTAGGGACGAAATAGCATTTGCTGTAAATGATCGTGTAGCCGTAGCAACAGCACATAAAATACTGGGAGAAACCGGAACCATCATTATGGCAGTATTGGTTATGATATCAACCTTTGGCTGCGTGAATGGAATCGTACTTTCAGGTGCGCGTGTATTTCAGCGGATGGCTAAAGATGGTTTGTTTTTGAAGCAGGCTATCCCGAATAATAAACATGAAGTACCGGAACATTCCTTATGGCTACAAGGAGTCTGGGCTTCTTTACTGTGTTTGAGCGGTCAGTACGGTGACTTACTCGACATGATATCATTTGTAATCGTTCTTTTCTATATGATTACCGTATTTGCAGTCATCTGGCTACGGATTAAGCAACCGCAATTGGAACGCCCTTATAAAATACCGGGTTACCCCTTTGTACCGTTGATCTATTTGATCATTGGCGCAACTTTTTGTATTTTATTGATTATGTATAAACCACATTATACCTGGCCAGGATTTATTTTAATTGTATTAGGTCTTCCTGTGTATGCGTTGATTCATAAGCGAGTAGTGCCAAAGGGGTAATCATCTAATAGGCAGAAGAAGCAATTACAACGCTAATCTTGCCTCATGTTCATGTAGGAAATGCCCTATTTCTTATTGCCAATAAGGAATGCAGAATGACGACTTACTGCAGCAAGCCTTTATTTATTGTTTTTTTAATTTAAGAGTTGATCTTCACTGAACGATAATAAGTTCATCTTTTATTCGCATTTTTTCAAAAAAAGTAGTACGTTTGCTTAAACATTCCCTTAATGAAACAGTCGACTTCATTCAACTATTTTACCTACCTTTAAAACACTTTAAACGGTGTTTATGCCATTGTAGAAGTGCTAAAAACATACATTAAATAGAGGTTAGGTACACTTTTTGGTACACATGAAATTGAATGAAAATTAGTTGTTAAATGATTGGTAATGAGAGTTGAAAATATTGAAAATAAAATAGGTAAAGTCTTTATTAATAAAGAAAAAACTACGGGGATATGGAAAGTTTCTTTTAAGTACACCAATACAAAAGGTAAAATAAAACGATATTATGATTCCGAAGGGCTAAATGATAGTAAGTTTTTTCAATTAGATTTACAAGGTAAAAAGAAAGTTAATGCTACGGGTGTGGTGTTGAAAAATATAAAAGAAAGGGAAGCTTTAGCAAAAAGAAGAATTGAGTTAATCCAGCAAGATTTGACAACAGATATTTTTGATATTAATAAAGGTTGTTTTTTTGTGGGTGAGAAGGATAAGTCAATCATTGAATTAATGAGGGATTTTATCCAATTTAAAGAGAATGAGAATACAGTTAATGCAAAGTCAATCTTGCAATACACAAGTAAGGTTAATGGGTTTGAAAACTGGCTAGAATTAAATAATTTGGAAGGAATTGAACTAACAAAAGTGGATAAGTTTCATATTTCAGATTTTTATACATATTTATTCTCTACTACTGAAAATAAAAAACCATTTTCAAAAAAATACAGAGATGATTATAATAGGTTTTTTGTAGGCTTTTATAATCACCTTATTAACTTCAAAGATTTGGATATTATCAACCCTATGAAGACTTTTAAAAATATAGATGTAGGAAAAACACAGATACATAAAGCAACTAATGTCGAAGATTTAGAAGCATTAGTAAATGAATTAAAGGCATCAAATTATTATTTAGGTGTAATGTATCAATTTATCTTTTTCACTTTAAATCGGGTTGAAACTTTAGTGCAAATTAAAAGAGAATTTATTGATTTAGAGAGGAATTTAATCTATCTGCCTGCATCAATAATAAAAAATAATGAAGAGGTAACAATTACAATAGCACCGCATCTTAGACAAATATTAATAGATTATTTAGATTCAAATAATGTACTTCCAACAGATTTTCTATTTGGAAGAGTTGATGGTAAAATACAATTATTTGGTTCTGTACAAAGCAGGGCAAACACATTCAGTGCACTATTTTCCAACCTAAAAAAAACTAAATTAAAAGCTAATATACCTACGTTAATACATGCTAATACGACACTTTATAGTGCAAAGCATTCAGGTATTAAATTTTTGATGGACAATGGCTTTAGTGCAAATCAAATCATAAGTATCACAGGGCATAGGGATGTTAAACAGCTAGGTACGTATGCGAAAGACTACAAGGCAAAAAAAATAGAATTCCCTCCACTACCTGTATTTAAATAGTACGTCAATATGGTACGCCGATGTAAATTCCTAATCAATTTAAGCCCTTATATGGGCTTTTTTTAATTTATTTATATTGGTAATGAAATTGGTTAATTATATCACTACACAGCCTTATTTGTCTTAACTGGGTGTACTTTATTGACCCACCATGTTATATAATAAAATTCATCAGTTATATAATCATTAATGTGAAAAAGTATTATTAAAAACCTCGTAATAACCTCATTTTATTTCGAAATAACCTCAAATAATTTAGCTAATACATAGTGCTTGAACAGACGATTATTGTCATTTATTTGATAGTATCCGCTTATTTGATACTGTAAAGCGACTTGTTATTACTATATGAGCGGCTACATGTTTAAATTAGGCATTAAAAATTTTTTTGATTTTTTTTTCGTGCTTTTATTTTAAGTCTTATGATTTATTTAAAAATAATTCTAATTGATAATCAGTCGGTTACTTTTTATTTGATTTTTTATTAAAAAATAAACTACCAAAAAATAGCTTTATGAACTATTTATTGTCAAGGTTTAATACCTAAATAAATCGTTGGAGCTTAATGGATACCCAACAATTAGTTGTGTAAAAAAAGTGTCCACGATTTATTTTTTAATATATTTAAAATGAATGAATTAAGATTAAAATCAAGAGGTAGACCAAGGGTCAAAACCTTTGAGCAATTGAAAATAACGGAAAGCTTGTACAATAAATATTATTATCAAACTATAACTAAATTAAAGAGACAATTAAATAAAATAGATAATGGGAAGAAATAAGATGCCCGATGAACATAAGAATAATGTACGGAAGCAGTATGATGCCCATTATTATAATACTGTAAAAAAGATTAGTCGTCAAATTGCACGTATAACGCAAAGGTTGGAAAATGAATATGCGCTTCGTAAGCAAGATGAATTGAATTACAGGGATGAATACGTAAATTTCTTTGGACATTTTTTATTCTCACATTTTTGTGTTCTAAAGGAAGATATTTTAACCTCAAATTTGAACGATAACATCAATTCAGTAAATAGACAAATAAAAGAAATAAATAAGGGTTTAAGTGATGATTTTAAATTACCAATGCAACATTTAAAGTCTAGGTCACTTAAGAGTTTAGTTAGATATACCGAGAAATATTTTAAACATCTCTATAGCCAAAAAATAATTGATAGAGCAATATGGACTTATGAAGAGGATAAAAAAGGGAATTGGCATGTGCACGCATTAATTAATTTATATAATATTGATGTTTTTACCCATAGAATAAAGGAATTTTGGTTATTGAGTGATACGCCTTATTGTGAGCCTATTAAAACATTTCTAGGTTCTTTAATTTATATAACAAAACAATGGAACACATACAGTAGGAAACAAAAAGAAATAGATAAGTTGCAGTATTCCAATTGGATAGGTCTATTTAATAAGTTTGAAAATGATAATATATTAAATATTAATATAATAAATATGAATAAAAATACAGTAAATATGGATAAACTCGAAGCGTTTAAAATAAAATATAATTTGGTTGTAGTAATCGATAGCAAATTTATTTTTAATCAAAAACGTCTAAATGATAAGTACTTAGCAAAAGCTGTATAGCTTTAAAGCAGTATACTATCATTAATTTTAAATAACTGTTGTTCAGTTATTTTTGTAATAATTTTTTTTTATATAGAGCCCCTTATGTAGGGGCTTTTTTTTATTAGAGTTTTCCTGAGCCATGACAGCAAGGACAAGTTTTTGAGCCTGAGGCAGTGCAACTGGAGGTATGTTCCTCAGCTTTACAATCTCCTTGGTAATGGTTTATTGGGTCTTTACAGCCTAGTGTACTGTAAGTTGCAATTACTCCGCTACCTTCACAACGTTTACACACATTTGATGTTGCAGAAGTATTTTCGCTATTGTCAGATGCACCCGTGCATCCTATAAAAGTAATTGAGGTAAATGATAAGACAAGGGCTAAGATTAATGATTTCATAATTTTATATAAATTTAATAATTTAAAATATTAATATTCTTATTGACATTTTTCCAATATTAATGTGAATTTCGCCATCTCTTGTTTGGTTTGTTCGTAATCCATATCGCTAGCTATCTCATTGACTTTATCTAGATTGTCCATGTAAAGATTTTTACATTCCGCACCTTTTTTTAGTTTTTCATCGAAATTTTGAATTTTTCGGACAGTTTTATAACAATCACATACTTCTTTTGCTAATTCTTCTGTGGATTTGTTGAAAAAGAAATTTATTGTAAAGACGAGTAGACCGCCTACCAATATGATTTTAATAATATTTTTCATTTAAAATTGATTAACTGTGAGCAAAAGTAAATAAATATTTCTCAAAATACAACTAATCCGTTGTGTGTTTTGTCCTTTATAACTTCGTCATTTATCTGATTATGGATAAAGAATCAGTTCTTAAGAAAGTAGGTGTATTGATTAAAGAAATTAGGGTTGAAAAGGGCTTGTCTCAGCGAAAACTTGCACACCGAATAAATAAAGACCAGCAGTCTATCCAAAGACTTGAAGCTGGTAATATTAATCCATCAATTTTTTACCTATATGAAATTTCTAAAGGTCTAGAAATTAGCTTAAAAGATTTTTTAATAAGAATGGATTTTTGAGCTTTTTAAAATATTTAATCTTTTTTATAATAATAATTTAGTGCATGAAACAAGTTGTACATAATCTTTTAGCGCCAGCTAGTCATCTTTTTTTAATTTCTAAATATCTTCCTGAGTCGGAAATGCAGGTTTTAGCCTATAACCTAATCAATCAAGATTATTTAGAAATTTTTGAATATTTAGATTCTAAATTGAAAGAAATAATGTCTAAAGATATGATTTATAGAAATGAAGATGATTTATATCTATCTATTCTTATTAGTAATTTTAAAGAAAGTATACGAGAAATATACATAGATTATCAGCACCTAGAATATCATTTTGAAGAATCCAAATCTTTATCAATTTTTAAAATAGTTGAAAATACTTTAGCAAAATACAATATCACCAATTCCAATAGTATTGCTAAAGAAGTATATGAAGAGTTATTTATTAATAATTTGAAAAAAGATAAAGATAATGGTAGGGATAATGATAGAAAAATGCGAAATTTGAAAAAACTTAATCAGTACGCTAAAGCTACAGCTAAAGCGAAAAGTAAGGAGGGGTAGCCCTTAGGTACACATTTTGGTACACGTTAAAAATTAAAACAACTCACAATCAAGTAGTTACAACTAATATAATGAAGCAGTCGATTTTATTAGATGGACCAAAATTTCAGATTACCATTCAAAGACTTTGTCGTCAATTGATTGAGAATCATGGAGATTTTTCAAACACAGTTATAATTGGTATACAACCTCGTGGAACTTTCTTAGCCAAATGCATTGTCAAAGAACTAGAGAAAATGTTGGGTATATCAATTTTAAGTGGTGATTTGGATATCACATTTTATCGTGACGATTTTCGTCGAAAAGGTAACGATGGTCCCATTTTAGCTAACAGCACAAACATCAATTTTATTGTAGAAGGTAAAAAGGTAATTTTAATGGATGACGTCCTTTGGACTGGTCGAACCATTCGTTCCGCAATGGATGCAATCCAAACATTCGGCCGGGCTGAGCGTATGGAACTATTGGTTTTGGTAGATCGCCGTTTTTCAAGACAGATTCCCATCCAACCCGATTATATCGGAATACAAGTAGATTCTATTGATTCACAGAAAGTAATTGTGAACTGGCAGGAGTCGGATAATCAAGATAGTATCATCTTGGTAACAGATAAAAAATAGAATAAGAAAATCTGAATACATTATAAAATGTCATCAACAGCTGAACAATTAAGTACACGTCATTTGTTAGGAATCAAAGATTTGAACGAATCTGATATTCAATTGATTTTAAATACAGCAAGCAACTTTAAAGAAATTTTAAATAGGCCAATCAAAAAAGTTCCTTCACTGCGTGATATTACGATCGCAAATGTCTTTTTTGAAAATTCAACACGTACTCGTTTATCATTTGAGTTAGCAGAAAAAAGGCTCTCAGCAGATATCGTCAACTTTTCAGCATCATCATCTTCGGTAAGCAAAGGGGAGACCCTAATCGATACGGTTAATAATATATTAGCGATGAAGGTCGATATGATCGTGATGCGCCACCCTTATGCAGGAGCAGGTACGTTTTTAAGTAAACACGTGGATGCACAGATCGTAAATGCTGGTGATGGAGCACATGAACACCCAACTCAAGCTTTATTGGATTCATTCTCTATACGCGAGCGTTTCGGTGATGTAGCAGGTCGTAAAGTCGCTATTATCGGCGATATTACACATTCACGCGTGGCACTTTCTAACATCCTATGTCTTCAAAAACAAGGTGCAGAAGTCATGGTTTGTGGACCAACCACATTAATTCCGAAGTACATCACCTCGTTAGGGGTTAAGGTAGAACATGACCTGATGAAAGCTTTGAATTGGTGCGATGTGGCAAACATGTTGCGCATACAATTGGAAAGACAAGATATTGCTTACTTCCCATCCATTCGGGAGTATGCTATGCTTTATGGCTTAAATAAAGGCTTATTGGATTCACTGGATAAAGAAATTACCATTATGCATCCCGGTCCAATCAACAGAGGGGTCGAAATTACATCCGATGTAGCGGATAGTTCACATTCCATTATATTGGATCAAGTTGAAAATGGGGTTGCAGTCCGCATGGCTGTACTATATCTATTGGCGGGACAACGTGGTTAGTATTTCATAAGTCACCACCGAACAATATGCCTGGTTTTTTATTTTTAAATCAGGCATATTTTTTTTGTATTAAATACGTTATAGAATTGATAATGTTAACAATTGTGAATAACTTTTGAGCAAAACTTCTTATTTTAGGCTTAATTTAGTACTTTGAAGATTACTGTGGAATTGACTTCGCTATTTTTCAGCAAGGTAGCCGCAATTAAAACAATAAAACGTATAAAATATTTCACATATTATGTATAAAAAGATTTACCAGGTAGGGTTTGCGCTAAGTTTGATGGCGACACCAGCTTTAGCACAGCAAACAGAATGGCAACAAATCAACAAAGCTTATAAATCCGGAATGGAGTTGTTGGAAAGAGGTAAATTCACCTCTGCTTCCGAACAATTTAATCGCGTGGAAGCCTTACGTACCAAGTCTAGTTTACAATTGGATGAAACAGAAGAACTAACGCTACTAAAAGAGAATGTCCGTTATTTTCAGGCAGTATGTGCTTTAGAGTTAGGGGAAACAGATGCCGAAGCGCAATTTTTGAAATACATCAAAGACTATCCAGCGAGTGCGAATGCGAAGGCAGCATATTTTCAAATTGGAAAATCGTACTATGCTAAGAAAGACTATGTGAAAGCAATTGAATGGTTTACCAAGATTGATAGCAAAAATCTTGCAGGTAAAGAAAGTATCGAGTACCGCTTCAAATTGGGTTACTCTTATTTTACGACCAAAGATTATACAGCTGCTAAACCATTATTTGAAGCGCTTAAAGATCAAAGGTCAGAATATCAAGAAGCTTCTATCTATTACCACGCTTACCTGTGCTATCTAGATGCAGAATATAAAACAGCATTAAATGAATTTGAACGTTTGAATGGTTCGAAAACATTTGAAACGAGTTATCCGTATTACATCACAGCATTGTATTTCTTGGATAAACGTTATGATGATGTTTTGGATTATGCACTCCCTATTTTGCAAAGTACCAAACAAGAGAATGAAACAGATATGTTTCGTATTGTTGCGGCTACATACTTTATCAAAGGAGATTTAAAATCATCCAAAAACTATTACGATAAGTTCCAAGCTCAAGATCAAGGAAAGACTCAAAACAATCAGGATAGTTACCAAATCGGTTATATCGCCTATAAATTGAAAGATTACGATAAGGCTATTACAGAATTGGAGAAAATGACCGATCCAGATGCCTATTATCAAAGTGCAATGATTACGTTAGGAGATGCATTCTTGAAAAAAGGAAATAAGCAAGCTGCTCGTAATGCATTTTTCAAGGCATCAAAATTAGACTTTGATAAAGACTTACAAGAAGAAGGATTGTTCAATTATGCGAAACTTTCTTATGAGTTGGAATTTCACCAAGTAGCATTAGCATCGACGCAAGAATATTTGAAAACTTATCCAAGATCAAAGCGTCAAGAAGAAGCTAAAACATTGTTGGCTGAAGTATTGTTGAGTACAAAAAATTATCGTGAAGCCGTAGATATCCTAGAAACGATACAAAAAAGAGGAAAAGAAGCGAACGTTGCCTATCAAAAAGTAACTTACTATAGAGGTCTCGAATATTATAACGAGCGCGCTTTTGAAAACGCCATTTCCTTATTCATGCGTTCGGAAGCGAATCGCTATGACGAAGAAATATATGCATTGACTACATATTGGAAAGCTGAAGCCATGTATGAAGTCCGTAAATATGGTGAAGCGGTCACTAATTTCAATAAATTCTTACGTTTACCTGCTGCAAGTAAGACCGATGTGTACAACTATGCCAATTATGCCTTAGCATATGCTGCATTTAGAAATGCAAATTATAATACGGCGGCAAACTATTTTGAACGCTTTTTAGCAACAGGAGGCACCAAAGGTATCGAATTAAATACCCGTAACGACGCTGTTGCAAGATTGGGAGACTCTTATTTCTCAGCTAAGAACTATGGTAAAGCCATGGTACAATATGATAAGTTGATCAATGCTAAAGCTGCAAGTCAAGATTATGCATTGTTCCAACGCGGGATCATTCAAGGGTTGCAAGGAAATAACGATGCTAAAATAGCAACGTTAAATTCTGTAATTGCTAAGTACCCGACTTCAAACTATGCTGATGACGTTTCATTCGAGATTCCTTACACGTATTTCTTGATGGGACAGCATGATCAAGCGATTGCTGGACTGCAAACCATGGTGGAGAAATATCCACGTAGTAGTTATGTGCCGCGTGCTTTGGTGACGATCGGTTTGGTTCAATATAATCAAGATAACAACGAAGCGGCATTAAAAACTTTCCAACGTGTTGTTGATCAATATGCAACGACAGACGAGGCGAAACAAGCGATGCGTTCCATTGAGAATATTTATTTGGATAATAGCGATGCAACCGGATATATCAAGTACGCAACAGGAACGAATATCGGTAACCTGACCACATCTGAACAGGATAGCCGTACATTCTCTACTGCGACAACGTTGTTTTCAAGGTCAAACTATCAAGGAGCAGTTGAAGCGGTGAATGCGTATTTCGATAAATTTCCAAAACCTATTCAGGAGAAATATGCCCGATTTATCCGTGCCGAAAGTAATGCTGCTTTAGGTCATACCGATGAAGCTTTACACGATTACAATATCATCTTAAACGATTGGACAAGTGCTTATACCGAACGTACTTTAGTGAGCGTATCGCGTTTGTATTTGAAACAAAAGAAATACAATGAGGCAACTCAATTGTTGAAAAAATTAGAATTGACTTCCGAATATAAGTCCAATTACAGTTATGCAATCAATAACCTCATGGTTAGCTATTTTGAGATAGGCGATTATAAAGAAGCTTTGAATTACACAAATGCGGTTAGGAATTATGAGAAATCTTCAGAAGAGGAAATCGCAAATGCTTCATTGTACGCAGGTAAAGCTTATTTGAAACAAAACAAGCGTGCCGAAGCCTTAAAAGAGTTTAATTTAGCGGCACTAAAAAGTCGTACGGTTATCGGTGCAGAAGCGCGTTATAACGTGGCATTGATGCAGTATGAAAACAAAGATTATGAAACTGCAATCAAATCTGCTTTTGATGTTTCTGATTCGTTTTCATCATATGATTACTGGGTAGCGAAAAGCTTTATCTTGATGGCCGATGCCTATATTGGTAAAGGCGATAACTTCCAAGCGAAATCTACGCTAGAAAGTGTGATAGAGAATTATGACGGTAATGACGATATTTTGCCAGAAGCAAAATCTCGTTTAGAAAAATTGAACAAAAAGAAATAGGAAATAATGAAGAAGTTGCACAATACAACAGTGAAGAAATATACATTAGCAACCTTGTTATTGGGAGCTGGAATGCACTCCTTTGCACAAGAAACACCAAAGAAAGTTGATCCTGCTACACCAGTGACCATCGATTCTTTTGATGTCGTACGTGATTATAAACCTATTCTTGCAGATGCGGTAAAAATCCGTCGTAGTCCTGATATGACCAATAAAAGAGAATATCAGCCTAAATTGACCTATACGAATATAACAGATAAGAAACTCGATATCAATACGGGATTAAGAGAGTTAAATGTAAAAGAGTTACCGTTTTCTCAATTAGCCGATCAGACGAGTAATTATGTTAAATTTGGTGTAGGGAATTACAATACCATTCTCGGCGAAGCCTATTTAGCAGTAGATCGGTATGAGAATACACGTTTCGGTTTATTTGCAAAACACCTGAACCAAAAAGGGAGCTTAGAAGGTCAAAAATTTGCAACACAAGATATCGGTATTTTTGGCCGTCGTGTTTATGACCCTGTTACCGTGAACGGTACCTTAGGGTACAACCGTTATTCGACCAATTTCTATGGTCAAGTGTTTGATGGTAACGCAAATTTATTAAACCCATCTCCAGAAGCGCAAGCTTTTAATGATATCTATTTTAATGGTGAATTGACCAGTAATACAGATGTTAACCAAGAAGGAGCTGTCAGCTATTCGGCGAAGGCAGATGCCTACTTATTTAAAGATAAGTACAATGCAAAAGAGAATTCATTTGCGTTGTCGGGGCATGTCAACAAGAAGGTTAATACCTTCAATGTGGGTGCTAATCTAAGTGCTAGCTTCAATTCTGTTGATGATGTAAACCCGACTAAAAATCATGTTGCATCCGTCAACCCATACATCAGATTCAAAGGTGATCATTATAACGTGACTTTAGGAGCCAATTTGGTTTCGGAGTTTGGTGATACAAGCCGTTTTAATGTGTTCCCAACTGTAGAAGCAGATTTTGCTGTAGTGCCACAGTATGTATACTTATTTGCAGGAGCAAATGGTGGCGTTAAACAAGGGTCTTTACGCACTTTTGCTAAGGAAAACCCGTATTTAAATAGCAATATCGATGTGCGTAATACCTTAGAGAAATTGCATGTATATGCAGGTCTAAAAGGAAATGCAGGAGCTAACTTTGGGTATAAGGTAAAAGCCTTTTATAAACAGTTAGAAGGACTTGCACTATTTGTCAATAGTGATGAGGTCGCTTCAAATGGTGGATTTGTACCCTACAAATTCGACGTGATGTATGATGGCTATTCAAGTAAGGCTACTCATTTTGGCCTAGAAGGTGAAATCAATATCCGCCTGTCGCAATTGGTTAACTTAGGAGGTAAACTGAATATCGATGATTATAAAGTAAAAGATACGGAAGAAGCATGGTCATTACCAAAATTTCGCTTCTTAGCTAATGCTAGATTTAATATTTCGGATAAATTCTTTGTAGATGCCGAGTTATCGACACAAGGAGAAACTTCTGCATTGGCATATACTTATAATAGCCAGACAGATCGTTCACCTACTCGTTCTAAAGTAACGATTCCTTCTTTTGCAGATTTCAATGCTGGGGCTGAATACCGCATTAAAAAACAATTGGGGATTTTTGTAAAGGCAAATAATATCTTTGGAACAGAATACGAACGTTACTTATACTATCCTCGTTTAGGATTTAATGTAATTGGCGGTATAAACTTTTCTTTTTAATACAAGAAGATGATAACTTTGCGTAAGCAAATAAGGAACAAGAATGAATTTAGGGAAAAACATCAATAATCTATTAAAGCGTTACGCAGAAGTTTACGTTAAGGGCTTGGGGGTGTTCAAAAGAAAACATTCAGCTGCACAGTTCGATAAGCAGCGAGACTTGTTTTTACCGCCAATTTCTTATGTAGAATTTGATGCAGCAGGTGAGAATGGATTTAACTTTATTCATTATATACAACAGCAACAAAATTTAAATCAAGATGCCGCAACGCAAGTTTTGCAAGATGCGGTAGCCGATTTAAAGGATCAGCTGATTCAAAACGGACAAGCTAAACTAGAAGATTTAGGTCATATCGTAAGTTACGGCTCTAGCTTAGTTTTCAAACCGTTGGATCTATCAGGATTCAATTTTGAACCCATAAGACACGTTGCTGTCGCGGAGATTGAAACTGTTATTCCTGATCGTGAATTGGAGGAAATTATTGCGGCTGTTCCTGTTGAAAAAGAGCAAACTGTTACGGAAGTAATAGCAGAAGAAAAACCACTAGCAGATACGGTAGCAGAAGAGGAAATCGTGCCGATAGTGGTAGAAGTACCAACAGTAGCAAATGAGGTGACTGGTATTGAGGCTGAAACTCCAGTAATTGCGGAAGAGGCCCCCGTAGGACAAGAGTCTTTTGATAGCTATGAGCACGGAAATACCAAATCAAATGCAGTCTGGTATTATATTTCTGCTGCTATTATCATTGTGGTTTCGGTTATAGTCGCTTTCATGCTCAATCCAACATTGAAGGACCAATTGTTTGGAAAGCAAAAAGTTGTTGCACCTATTGTTGCAGCACCGGTTGATACCCTACCGAAAGTAGACAGTACACAATTAATGAAGCAAGATTCTGTTTTAACAGTGGATAGCTTACAAGTGGATAGTACTGCGCAAGCAGTGGTTGTGAAACAAGAACCAGAAGCCCAGTTGTTAGTGAAGGAGTCAGTGCCTGTAGCACATCCCAATTATCAATTGGTCATCGCGACTCCGAAGTCAATGGAATTGGCGGCAGAAGAAGTGGCCAGGTTGCGTAAAAAAGGCTATACGACAGTACGTGCGATAGATAGCAAATTTAAAAAGAATAAAAAACGGGTGATTTGGAATACCTATATGTCGAAAGAAGAAGCAGATCGTGATCAGGCAACTGTCGTGAAAACCTTCCCTGGAGCATGGGTTGAGAAAATATCAAAATAGTCTAATATAAACAATTTTAAAATTATAAATTATTATGTCATTGATTCAAAGCGACAGCAATCTTTTGGACACCATTAATCAAGCAGCACAACAAGCGGTTCCTGTAGTAAAAGAAGAGAATTTGAGTTTAATCCAAATGATGATGAAAGGAGGATGGATCATGGTACCCATCATACTTTTGTTTTTTATTGGTTTAATCATCTTTTTTGAGCGTTTTCTGACTATTCGTAAAGCTGCGAAATATGATGTTTCCTTAATGTCTCAAGTAAAAGCAAGTGTGCTTTCAGGAAAATTGGATGCCGCTTTGGCCGTTTGCCGTTCAAGCCATTCTGCTCTAGGACGCATGTTGCAAAAAGGATTGCTACGTGTGGGACGTCCAATCAAAGATATTGAAGGGGCTATTGAAAATGTAGGAAAACTCGAAGTTGCGAAATTGGAAAAGAATATCAATATTCTAGGGATTATCGCAGGTATTGCACCTATGCTTGGTTTCGTAGGAACTATTTTTGGGGTAATTACGATTTTCCATGAAGTAGAGATGGCAGGTGGTATCGATATCGGTTCCGTATCTGGTGGTCTTTACGTGAAGATGGTGACTTCAGCATCAGGTCTTACAGTTGGTATTGTAGCGTATATTGGTTACCATATCTTAAACATGATGGTGGAGCGTTTAATTTTACGCATGGAGACTGATGCAGTTGAATTTATTGATTTATTAGATGAGCCGGCGTATAATCGTCCGGTCGTATAGCTAATTAATCAATTAAAATTTCGTATAATGAATCTAAGAAGTAGAAAAAATAAACCAGCAGCAGAAGTACATACTTCAGCATTGAACGACATCATGTTCTTCTTGATGTTATTCTTTTTGTTGGCATCTGCTGTTTCCAATCCACAGGTCGTGAAGCTACTGCTTCCAAAATCTAGTGCAGGAGAACAGTCGGTATCGAAAAAAACATTGACGGTTTCCATTACATCGGATTTAGCTTATCATGTCGAAAAGGCTGTTGTGCCGTATGAAGCATTAGAAGCAGCGATCCAATCGCAAATGAAAACAGGAGAGGAATTGACCATCATGATGTATGTGGACAATACTGTCCCTATCCAAAATGTTATTTCGGTGATGGATATTGCCAACCGCTTGAAAATAAAAGTTGTATTGGCGACTGAACCAAAGAAAGATTAAAAGAACATTAAACTTTTAACAAGTTTAATGTTCTAAATTTAAAGAAATAGGAGATATAATACATGGCTTACCATCTTCAACACGAGGAAAATAACTTCCCCAAAGCATTAGGGATCGCTACTGCTATAATGGGGATTTTGGTACTGATAAGTTTCTTTATCATTTTTGGTACCAAAACACCTGAGGAATACGGTATGGGAGGTATGATTGTGAATTACGGTACTGCAGAGGAAGGTATGGGAGAAGATTACATGAGTGTTGAAGAACCTTCTGTAGATCCCAATGCCAATATTGTAAAACCTGACCGCGTCGTTCCTGAAGAAATACCAACCCCGACACCTTCGCAACAGGTCGCTGACAAAGCTGTTGTGACTCAAGATGTGGAGGATGCTCCTGTGGTAACAAAGGCTTCAAAACCTGTGAAGACCGTAGCTCCTGAAACAACCAAAGAAGTGAAGGATAGTAAACCTGCTGTAAATTCAAATGCACTTTATAAAGGTAAAAAGAATAACGGTACGGGCTCAGGCGATGGTACCGGCACAGTACCTGGAAACCAAGGAAGTAAACTTGGAGATCCTTTAGCCAGTAATTATGGCGAAGGTGGTTCTGGCGACGGAAACATGATGCTTTCTATCGAAAATAGAAGTTTTACACAGAGACCTCAAATCGATGATAAAGGACAGCAAGCAGGTAAAGTTGCCGTTGAGTTTCGTGTGAACCAAGCTGGTGTCATCATTTATGCACGTGCAGGTGTGAAAGGTACAACCATCACTGATCCAGGTTTACTGGAGAAATGTGAAAGAGCTGTCCGTGGAGCTCGCTTGAATCAATTGCCAAATGCACCTGACTCTCAAACAGGAAGAATTGTATTCAATTTTAAGTTAAGATAAAATTTAGTGTCAATGCATAATTTTAATGAGGTAATCGAGTATCTGTATGCTCGATTACCTATGTTTACCCGTGACGGGGCATCCGCATATAAGAAGGATTTAGATAATACGCTGGCGTTACTTCAAGCGCTGGGCAATCCGCAACATAAATTCAAATCCATTCATATTGCAGGAACAAACGGAAAAGGGTCTTCATCCCATATGTTGGCATCTGTATTTTCCGAAGCGGGGTATAAAACTGCCCTGTACACTTCACCGCATTTATTGGATTTTCGAGAACGTATCCGTGTTGATGGACAAATGGTCGATCAGCAGTTTGTTGTCGATTTTGTCAACACCCATTTTGCATTGATCGAACAGATTCAACCTTCTTTCTTTGAAGTGACCGTCGCAATGGCTTTTGATTTCTTTGCAAAACAACAAGTAGATATAGCGATCATTGAAGTTGGTCTGGGAGGACGCCTAGATTCTACCAATGTGATACAGCCGCTCGTTTCCTTAATTACAAATATTGGTTTTGACCATATGAATATGTTGGGAAATACATTGGGAGAAATTGCTTTCGAGAAAGCGGGAATCATTAAAAAAGATACGCCAGTTATTGTTTCGGAGTATAACGTCGAGACGGCTCCTACATTCATTGAAAAGGCAAAAAAGGAAAATGCTCAGCTTGAGTTTGCTTCTCAAAAATTGCAATCTGTCATTCAAGCCGTCAATCAAGATCATCTATTGATTACTGTATCCGACTTGCAGGGAAATACAGAACAATATGCATTGGATCTAAAAGGTACTTATCAAGCAAAAAATATATTGGGCGTGCTAAGCGTACTCGATAAAATACGTACGTTAGGGTATGCGATACCACTCGAAGCGATTAAGAGCGGTTTGAGCAAAGTACAATCCTTTACAGGACTACAAGGTCGTTGGCAAACACTTGGTCAAGATCCGTTTATTATTTGCGATACCGGTCATAATGAAGATGGAATAAGAGAGGTGTTGAAAAACCTAGCACAAACTTCATTCAAACAATTACATTTTGTAATCGGAGCCATGAAGGATAAAGATCTGGGACATATGCTACCTTTATTACCGAAAGACGCACGATATTATTTTAGTAATCCGGATATGCCAAGAGCAATGCCTTCCGATGAGTTGGCAGCAGCAGCTCATCAATTGGGATTGAAAGGGGCGGCCTATGGTCCGGTGACAAAAGCTTTTGATGCCGCCAAAGAAGCCTATCAAGATGGGGATCTCATCTTTGTCGGAGGAAGTAATTTCGTAGTATCCGAAGTTCTCGCTTACATGAAGTAGCTGATTTTAGGGTGGAGATATGAGATTGGAATAAGCATTCAAATTTCATATCTCCTATCAAACCTATCCTAATCGTTTACGGTCAATTCACCCCTAATATTCTTTTCTATCCAATAGGCAACATCTTTTTGGTCTTCACACTCCCCCTGTAAGTACATGAGCTTAGTGACAGCGGCCTCAAATGTCATATCGTAACCATTGAGTACTCCAATCGCTTTAAGTCCCGTACTGGTCTCGTACCGACCCAATTCCACTGACCCAACCTTACATTGCGAAATATTCAAGATGTTTTTGCCACTGTCGATAGCTTCTTTCAGTAGGTCTAAAAACCATTGATCCGTTGTGGTATTTCCTGATCCAAAAGTTTCCATAACAATCGAACGAACATCAGCATTCAATACGGACTTGATGGTATTGGCGTTAATGCCAGGGAATAGTTTCAAGACAGCAACACGGTCATCCAGTTTGGTATGTAAGATAAACTCTTTGCCACTATTGTTGAGCAAAGCATCTTGATTATACTGTAGGTGAATACCCGCCTCTACCAAGACAGGGTAATTAGGTGATCGGAAAGCTTCGAATTTTGCTGAATGATATTTGAAAGAACGATTGCCCCTAAATAATTTATTATCAAATAAAATACAAACTTCTTGAATCATCGATCGGCCAAAGTGTTTGGTCGATGCTATTTCCAATGCTGTCATCATATTCTCACGAGCATCGGTACGGATTTCTCCAATTGGCAACTGCGAGCCCGATAATATCACAGGCTTTTGTAAGCCTTCTAGCATGAAACTCAGTACAGAAGCTGAAAATGACATCGTATCCGAGCCATGTAAGATAACAAATCCGTCATATTCATCATAGTTATCCTTGATAATCTGTGCCATTTCCACCCATATTTCGGGCTTCATATTGGAAGAATCAATAATGGGGCTAAACGAGTGGACTGTCAATTTGTAATTTAATCGATTGAGATCAGGAAGGTTCTTCATGATCAACTCAAAGTCAAAAGGAACAAATGTCCCATTTTCATCTTTGACCATTCCGATCGTGCCACCTGTGTATATGATGAATATATTATGCATGATATGATTTAGATTCCAAATATTCTTTTTGAATTTTCAGTTGTTATTGCTGCTATTTTTTCCATTGATACCTCGTGGATATCCGCTATTTTCTGTGCGATATAGTGTAAATAGCTACTTTCATTCGGTTTACCCCTAAACGGTACAGGAGTTAAATAGGGAGCGTCAGTCTCCAATACGATATGTTTTAAGTCAATCTGTTTGACGACTTCGTCAAGGCCAGATTTCTTGTACGTGACCACACCACCGATTCCCAATGCAAAACCGAGGTCGATGGCTTGCTGCGCTTGAGCAAGATTACCCGTGAAACAATGCAAGACCCCAAATAATTTATCATCTTTCAGTTCTTCCAATAACACAAATAGCTCATCAAAGGCCTCTCTACAATGAATATCTATAGGTAGGTTGCGTGCTTTAGCCCATTGCACCTGTTGGCGAAACGCATCTATTTGAATCGCTAAAGTCGATTTGTCCCAATAAAGATCCAAACCGATTTCTCCGATTGCATACACTTCATGTTGTTGTAAGGCTGCATAAATTTTAGCTAATTCAGCTTCATAATTTTCCTTCACATCGCAGGGGTGCAAACCTAACATAGGAAAGCAATTTTGAGGATAAGCTGCAACGGTATTCATCACGGCAGCAATAGACTCACTGTTGACATTTGGAAGAAATAGGCGATGAATATTGTGCTCAAAACAGCGCTCCATTTGTGCAGCTAGTGTATCCTGTTCGTTATGGTAATATATATGCGTGTGGGTATCTGTAAGTAACATGCGTTAAAGTATAGCTAGCGTAAAAATAAAAGTTTTGAATGATATGACCTAATCCGATTAAACTTAACGATTATCAGGCTCATGCAGATTAGTGCAATGCTTTAAAAATTAGTTGCATATCCGACCTATTTGTTGCGAATATAGACTACTTGGAGCTACTTTTTTTATTTTTCACGAAAAATGAAAAAAAATCATTGGCAGCAAAAAATACATAAGAAACCTATAATTAGAGCCATTTCATGCTAAAACTGACTAAATAGCAGCATTCTCGCTCCTGTTGTTAACAAAATTTATCACACTAAAAAACAGATAATAAGCATTCGGGCATTGCAATGCATCACTTTAAAGTGTTATCACATGTAAATCAGAGGGATGTGTTGTATCATCATAATTTATGATAACTGATAGATTATATAGATTTGATTTATGATCGTCACGAGGGTAGATTTGTGATGTCAAATAAACAAGTTCATAAAGATGATTAAAAGAAATTTACTAGTAGGGTTGGTATTATTATCAACAGGAGCATTTGCACAACAATTAACGACAAACTCAGGCGCAGCAGTAGGGGATAACCAAAACTCTAAAACAGTGGGTAACAATGGCCCAGTATTATTGGAAGATATTCATTTGATTGAAAAGCTTGCAGCTTTTGATCGCGAACGCATTCCAGAAAGGGTTGTACACGCTAGAGGTGCCGGTGCATTTGGAGAATTTGTGGCTGCTCAAGATTTTTCAGCAGTAACAGTAGCAAATTTCTTAGGTCAAGCAGGAAAAAAAACACCTTTATTTGTACGTTTTTCTACCGTAACACATCAACAAGGTTCGCCAGAAACGTATCGTGATCCACGTGGATTTGCAGTTAAATTTTATACAGAAGAAGGTAACTATGATTTAGTTGGAAACAATTTACCTGTTTTCTTCATTCGTGATGCTATTAAATTCCCAGATATGGTGCACGCATTTAAACCATCGCCGATTACCAATGGTGCTTCAGATCCGAATCGTGTATTTGATTTTTTCTCCAATCTGCCAGAATCTACCCATATGTTGACTTGGTTATTTTCCGATTATGGAACACCAGCCAATTACCGTCAGATGGAGGGTAATGGGGTGCATGCCTATAAATGGGTGAATGAACAAGGAGAAGTAACCTATGTGAAGTACAAGTGGGTGCCTTTGCAAGAAGCTAAGAACTTAACAGCAGCCGAAGCAGCCCTGATTCAAGCGCAAAGTATAGAGCATGCTACATTGGATCTATATCATGAAATCGAGAAGGGGAATTTCCCGAAATGGGACCTCTATGTACAGATGTTAAAAAAAGAAGATTTCGAAGCATTGGACTTTAATCCAATTGATGTCACAAAAGTTTGGCCTGAACAAGTCGCAAAATCAGTTAAAGTAGGTACGATGACCCTGAATGAAAATCCATCCAACTATTTTCAACAAGTGGAGCAAGCGGCCTTTTCTCCTGGAACATTGGTATATGGTATCGAGCCATCGGAAGATAAATTACTTCAAGGACGTTTATTTTCATATTCTGATACACAACGTTATCGTTTGACCGGTAATTTTCAGCAGATTCCTGTCAATGCTCCTAAAAACAAAATTACGAATTACAATATAGACGGCTACATGTCTATCCGTGAGCAAAAAGGGGATGTCAATTATCAACCATCTACCAATCAACCAGCAGTAGTCGATCATGCTAAATTTAAATATTCGAAGACCGTTTTTCCAGCAGGAACAACCACAGTACAGAGTAAGATTGATAAAGAAAATAATTTCAAACAAGCAGGTGAACTTTATCGCTCCTTCAGTAAGGTAGATCAAGATCATTTAATCGATAACTTGGGTGGCGCATTGAGCTCCGTGAAAAATAGAGTAATTGTTGCTAAAATGATAGCATTCTTTTATCAAGCGGACCAAAATTATGGAAAACGTCTAGCAGATGTAGTGAAAATGGATAGAAAAGAGATGCAAATTTTATTAGCAAAATAGTTTACCCTATATTTATCGACATGAAGAAAGTTATATTATTTTTGATCTGTTTGATTTACATGAGCCAGCTGAATGCTCAAGATATATTCTTGGCATCAAGAACTGACAATGTAGCAATGATGGATAGTTTATTTCAGGCAGATGCAAATTTAGATTTAGATGCTGTAGATGAAAAAGGATTCAGTGCACTCATATTAGCAGTTTATAATAACAGCGAACACGTAACCCCTTATTTACTGAGTAAAGGAGCTGCTGTCGATTTTCAAGATAAGCATGGCAATACGGCGCTCATGGGAGCCACTTTTAAAGGTAATCTTCCGATGGTTAAACTACTGGTGGAAAACCAAGCAGATATTAACACAAAAAATAGTAATGGAGCTACCGCATTGATCTATGCAGCTACATTCGGACAAAAGGATATAGGCGCTTTCTTACTGGAAAATGGAGCAATCAAAAGCTTCAAAGATAATAGGGGTAATACGGCATTTGATCATGCCATTATGCAAGAGCATATTGAATTGATCAAGCTATTAAAGTAATGGTCCAGCTGTGATGTGTTGCATCACGAGCGAAGATTAGACGATTATTCTAGCATAAATAAAAAGCGCTTACCGGATATCCGGTAAGCGCTTTTTATTTATGCTTTATTTTTTAGTTACTTTTTTGCTGGAGTAGCTGGAGTCAGTTTTGTTGCTGGGATTGGCTCTGGTGCAGCAGCTGGTGCTTTTCCAGGGATAATGTCAACAACTTCTACTTCAAATACCAAAGGGGAATATGGAGGGATAGTTCCTGCTGGACGCTCACCATAAGCTAAAGCTGAAGGAATAACCAACGTTGCTTTAGTACCTTTGTTAAACAATTGGAATGCTTCAGTCCAACCTGTGATAACACCATCAACACCTAAGTGTAAACGTAATGCTTCGTAAGGTCTTTGTGGATTGAAAACTTTATGTTTTTTCGCTAAATCTGCTTGATTTGTATCGAATACTTTGTCATTCGTCAATTTACCAATGTAATTAACAACAACCGTATCACCTACAACTGCATTTTTACCCGTTCCTTCTTTCGTAACCACATATTGTAAACCAGAAGCTGTTTTCTTCGGCTCTAATTTGTTGCTTTTTAAGAATGCTGCAGTTTTTCCAGCTTCAGCATCTTTTAATTTCGCAACCTGAGCTTCAAAATATTTAGTTACTTGATCACCAATTTCTTGATCTGTTAATTTACCTTTTTTGAAGTGCTTTTGTACTTTAACAGTATAGATGATGTATTTGTCTGCAAAATCTGGTTTTGGTTGTTGTGTTTTAGCAGTCATCGAATCTAAATTGATTTTGAATACTAAACTATCACCTTCACCTACCAACTTGAATAGACCTGTTGGATCTCCAGGATTTTGTTTGATGATGCTATCTGGGTATAATTGTACGATTTCAGGTGTGCCTTTATCATAAGTGCTGCTTAATAGTGAATCTCTATCCGATTTTACAACTATATCTACTGATAATAAATCTCCAGATACCGCTTTTTCAGCACCAGCATCCTTAGCGATTTTGTATTCTAGGCCTCCCTCAGCCTTTTTAAAATTTTGGCATGCAGTTAATAATAGTCCTGCTGCTGTGAATAATAGAATTGATTTCTTCATTTCAGTTTAATTGCTATCTTATTTTGTTAATATTTCTTTATAATTTGGTAAAGCAGATTTAAATGTAGCGATGGTTGTTTGTATATCATCGTACGAATTTCCTCCCGACGCATTGAGATGACCTCCTCCATTGAAATATGTCTTACAGATTTCATTGCATGGAACATCGCCAATCGAGCGCAAAGATAATTTAATTTGTTCAGTTCTGTCAATAATTAAAGCAACTAAACGAATTCCTTTAATAGACAAAGCATAATTCACTAAGCCCTCTGTATCTCCGGTTATCACTTCAAAGCTTTTTAGATCTTCTTGCGTCACATAAATCATCGCCGTATTGTACTCCGGGAATACTTCCAAACGATTGAGCAGACAGTAGCCTAAGAATTTTAAACGTCCTTCGGAAGAGCTGTTGTAGATAGATTCGTGTATCGCCCAATTCTGTGCGCCGCAATCAATTAAGCTCGCGATAATGCGGTGAATCTCGGAGGTCGTCGATCGAAAGCGGAATGATCCCGTATCGGTCATGATACCCGTATATAAACAGGTCGCCATATCAGCAGAGATGTTTTGTTCGTCATGCATCTCATCTTTAATAAATCTAAAGATCAGTTGTGCTGTCGCAGCTGCTTTAGGATCCCAGTAAGCATAGTCATGAAATCCCTGAGGATCCAGATGATGGTCGATCATACATTTTATACCTGTTGCTTTTTCAATAGGTTCAGCCATATCGTGAATGCGGCCAAGACCGTTAAAATCAAGGCAGAAAATCAATTCAGCATCAGCAATTAATTTTTGATTCTCTTGCACATTGCGCGTATAGATGCGTACATGTTCCAAACCCGGTAGCCAATCTAAAAAGGCAGGGAAATCGGATGGGACGATAAGACTTACATCGTGTTTATGGGCTTTTAGCCAATAAAATAGACCTAATGAAGAACCAAGCGCATCGCCATCTGGTTTGAAGTGCGTCGTGATTACAATTCTTTTAGGTTCTGATAATCGTGTTTTTAGTTGTTCTGATGTCAGCATATCCGTATTAAGTCTGCAAACCTACTATAAAAAAAATATATTTTCTGCATTTTTTTATAAACATTTGAGACGTTTGTAAAAGTTTAATTTATGTTTTTAAATTTTTGAATTACAATTTGTTAAAACTTATAAACATAAAGTTTATGATCTCGTTTAGAGCTAATTAAATAGGACGAATTATTACCAAAATCGATCGGTCCAAAATAGAATTTGGACATACCCTCTATAGGGAACCCATCGCGAACAAGTCCGTCTTCATTAAAAATATAGATCATGCGATTATTGGTAGAAACAGCCACTAAGTCATTGTTATTCGTCACCTTAAAGAAAGTGGGGGTATTATTCACATCATCCACAAACTTGTATTCAAAATATTTTGTTGCATCCCTTTGATTGTAGACCGAAAGATTGTTCTCACTGAGCACAACATAATCCTTGTCTGCAGAACCACTCACATCTTCAAAATTGAAGCTGAAATTCGATCCCCAATCCCCAACCTTAAGTTTGATAGGCTCGCCTTCGAAGGGCACCTTTATTAACTCCCCTTTATCCTTAGGAACGATTATATATGAGTTTTTCTTATCCGAAGTTGTAATAATGCCTATCGGATTTTTCAGCGTCTGCCCATTCACATTGAGCTCTTGCTTATGTATTAAAGTTCCACCTTCATTGAAAAAATAAACCGAACCCTGACTCGTCCCAGCGACGATAAAATGTTGGTTTGCTATCGTAGCAGCTTTTAAGTCGAAAAGTATCCTGCTATCTAAAGTAGGGTTTTTCCATTCCTCAATTTTTTTACCATTCAAATCATAAACAGCAATTTGGTTTGAACAAGGAATATAGATTCTTTTTTCATTATTAAAATTGGTCAGTGTCAATCCTGCAGTAGCATTATTAGCTAATCCAATTGAAAAACCTGGTAGCAATTTTCCATCAGGCGAAAATCGATAGAGACGACTACGTGTATTTAAGATTATACTACGGTCTTGCAACTGAATTGGCTGTCCCAAAATCTCACCTTGAAATAAAGTTTTCCAAAGTTCTTTTCCAGATGGACTTAAAGCATAGACGGTATGATCTTGTTCTTGGAGCAATATAAACTTACTGTTTTCGCTTTGATCAAAAACCCAAGGGTTGTTGATCAACCTTGAATTGAGCTGAAAGGTCCATTCTGGAGTGCCTCCTAAGCGGTTTTTAGATTTATATACGGCATAGAAACCAGATACAAATCCACCCTCATTTCCACTCAATTGAAGTGATGCAGAGTAGTAATTTTGGTAACCAAAGTCATCCTGATCTTTAAAATCTTGTGCATATTCTGATTTTAAATTAGTGATGATGCTATTTTTAGCCGTGCTTGGTTCGATATAAAATGTCACATTGGCACGGTTGCTATGAATGGCGTTGTGGTTCTTGAAGATGGCAGTGCCTGACATCAGCTGGTTTTCAAAATAGGTTTGACGATATTTTCTCAGTATCCCTGTTTGATTAGCGATGACCAGTACATTGCCTATTCGGGTAAAGTATGGACGTTGAAAAGATTTGAATGGATCTCCAAAACTAGCATATAGGATATTGGAATAATTAAACTGATAGATAGAATCACCTTGGTTGGAACTTATCTTTTTAGCTGTTTCCATAAATTTGCTACTGTCCGCTAAGCTCACCAGGCCCAATAGGACATCGTTATCTAATGCAGCTATCGCAAACTCATCGTTCCACAGCGGAAGTATATCTGTTTGAAACACAACTTTACTTTCTTTTTCGATTAACTGTTGTTGACTCTTTATTTTGTCAGCTTCCTTGCGGTAGACAAATAAATCATTTAGAGCATGATGAAAACTACCGATATCGGAAAGGCTATAGTTGAGGTAAGATGCCGTGTTTTTTGGTAAAAAATTGGCTAAAGTTTGTACCTGAGCCGATTGGTTGGCGAAAAGATGAAGATAAGTACGATGATTTAAATCAAGCTTTGTTTCCCCTTTAAAGATGAGAGCATCACTTTTGAAGTTTAGATTCCAAGCTGTACTTCCATGTAAGGAGTCTATTTGTTGCAGGTAGATACCAAATTTACTGCGCATCATTTGTTTTGCAAGAGGCGAAATTTGACTGTTATTGAAATAAAGACTCAGGGGTGTATTCTTACTGTTATGGTTGATGAAAAACGCAATCTGTTTTGCATCTAATTTTGGAACAGCTTTATCCAATACTTGATAGAGAAGAGCAGGTTCATAACCTGCAAATAACACGTTTTCATAAAGTGTACAGTACAGCACGGAGTCTTTTATACCCTTATCGAAACGATAGATACGGTGACCCAAGGTGTCGACATGGTTTTGTTTGTACTTTGAATCTATACCATGAAATATCGTTTCTAAGGTTGTGTTGTTCAACTTTTCCTGTAATGCGATGCTGAATAAAGTCGCGATACCGGTTTTACTGGGATGAAAGGAAAGAATGACTTCGGTATCTTGCACCTTTCCCTTTAGCGATTCGGAACCCAGAAAATCTTGTTTTAATGTTTTGAGGTTTTCAAAAACCTGTTTTCCCTGAATGGCTTCGAATAATTCGAAATTACGAAAGATGGTATCCGTCGTTTGATTATTCTTGAAGGCTGTAATGAAATAAGTATCTGCCGGTAAATATTGGAGCGTTTTTGTTGCGTTTTCTTGTTTGCTGCTGCTGTCTGAGAAGTAATAGACCGTAGCCGCAACTACGGCTATAAAAAGTAAAACAGTAACTATAATCGTATTTCTCATATCTAATAACAAACCTACTAAAAAAATATTCAGAACTCTACTTATCTAACGTTAGAACTCCATTTGTAACAATAAATTTAATAATTATTCTGCTTTTGTGAGGAAGATTTGATACATTTAGCCAGCATTAATAAAATAGAGACATAATTTTAAATAATGAATAAGAAAATTATCCTAGTGGCCGCATTTTTTGGTACACTAGCAGTTATTTTAGGCGCTTTTGGAGCACACGGTTTGGAAGGAAAAATTAGTGAGCAACATATAGAAACATGGAAAACAGCCAACCAGTATCACTTTTATCATACCCTTTCTTTGTTGTTTTTATCCACTTTTTCACGGGCTAAAACAGCATCTATTCGGGTATCATTCATTGCTTTTATTATTGGATTGCTTTTCTTCTCAGGATCATTATACTTGTTAAGCGTAAGGGAAATAACTGGTTTTGGCAACCCCGCTATATTAGGGCCGATTACACCATTGGGTGGCGTAGCCTTTATTGTGGGATGGGTAGCCTTATTTGTTGCAGCTCTTAAGAATAAATCATAGCATAACCCTATTTATACGGTGAAAATAAGCCCTCGAAGAAATTAACGTTTTTTCGAGGGCTTATTTTTAGTAATTTTACATGATACTTGAAATGAACATGCCAGAGCCTCAAAATTTATTTTTCACAGACCGAGCGACTGTTTTTGTCGATGTTATTTTGCCTTTAGCTTTAGCCAATACCTATACTTATCGTATTCCTGTCGAATGGAACGATAAGATTCAGGTCGGTGTTCGTGTTATGGTGCAATTTGGTAAGAATAAGATCTATTCTGCCATCGTCAAGCAAATAAGCAAAGAAGCACCAAAACACTACGAAGCGAAATATATATTAGATATCATTGATGAGAAACCTATCGTTGATGGTGCGCAATTATTGCTGTGGGATTGGATCTCTGATTATTATATGTGCTCCTTGGGAGAGGTTATGCAGGCAGCACTGCCGTCGGCACTGAAACTCGCCAGCGAAACTAAAATCGTATCGGCAATTCCCGACGATTTCGATCGCTCATCTTTGACGGATAAAGAATACTTAATTATCGAAGCGCTTGAGGTAGCTGGAGAATTGAAAGTCAATGATATCGTTAAGCTATTAAGTCAAAAATCGGTATTTCCGATATTGAAAACGATGTTTGATAAGGGTATTGTGTTGATTTCCGAAGAGATAACAGAAAGGTATAAACCAAAAACGAAGGTTTTTTTCTCCTTTGCTCCAGAATTTCGCGAGGAAGAGGGCAAACGCACGTTGCTGGATGCATTAAATCGAGCTCCAAAACAGCAAGATGCCGTATTGGCTTTTATGCAACTGTTGAAAAAGGGCGAAGAGATAACCCGACAGATGATCATGGAAGCTTCGGGATGTGGCTCAGGGGCTGTTACGGCATTAATCGATAAAGGTGTATTCCTAGTAAAGGAGAAAGTGGTCAGTCGTTTTCAGGGGGAAGATGTAGAATTGGATGCTAATTTTGAGTTTAATACCAATCAGCAGCGTGTCTATGAAGAGATTCAACATTGTTTCGAAAGCAAAGATGTTACCTTGTTGCACGGAGTCACAGCGTCCGGAAAAACACAACTCTATATTAGACTTATCGAGCAAGCAATAGCAGCGGGTAAGTCTGCATTATACCTATTACCCGAAATTGCCTTGACGGCACAGATAACCGCTCGGTTGAAATTGCATTTTGGCGATAAGTTGGGCGTTTATCATTCTAAGTTTAATGATAATGAACGTGCTGAGGTATGGCATAAAGTGATGAAAAATGAATTCCAGATTATTGTTGGAGCACGTTCTTCTATATTTTTACCATTTCAAGACCTGGGAATTATTATTGTTGATGAGGAACATGAGAGCTCCTATAAACAGTATGATCCCGCACCACGTTATCACGCTCGCGATACAGCAATCTATTTAGGATATATCCATCAGACTAAAGTTCTATTGGGCTCTGCAACACCCTCTATTGAGAGTTTTTATAATGCAAAATCAAATAAATATGGATTTGTACAACTTTTAGAGCGTTTTGGTAATGCGCAACTACCCGATATCCATATTGTCGATATTCCAATGGAAGGAAGAAAGGAAAATATGTTTTCTTATTTCTCCGGAACTTTATTGAAGGCAATAGAAGCTGCTTTGGAACGCAAGGAGCAAGTGATACTGTTTCAAAACCGACGTGGTCATACCACCATTATTCAATGTAATACCTGTGGTTTCGTAGCTAAATGTATCAATTGTGATGTCAGTATGACGTATCATAAAAGTTCAAATATGATGCATTGTCATTATTGTGGCCATGTGGAACCTCCGATTAAAATATGTCCTGCTTGTGGGATGCCACATATCGAAAGCAAGGGCTTTGGAACAGAGCGGGTAGAGGAAGAATTGGAGTTGTTGATGCCTAATGCACGTATTGCACGTTTGGATCTAGACTCCACCAAGGGTAAGAATGGTTTTGATAAAATCATAGGTGCATTTGATGAACATGAGTTTGATATCCTGATCGGAACGCAGATGGTGGCAAAAGGATTGGATTTTGGACGCGTTAGTTTAATCGGGATTATCAATGCCGATACGATGATTAATTTTCCTGACTTCAGAGCATATGAAAGGGCTTTTTCACTTTTCTTACAGGTGGCCGGACGTGCCGGACGTAGAGAAGCAGGTGGGCAGGTAATCATTCAGACCTATACACCAAAACATCGCGTTTTGGAGCAGGTGGTCGCACATGATTACCAAGGGATGTTTGATACGGAAGTTAAAGAACGTAAGAATTTTGCCTATCCACCATTTTATCGCGTCATCCGAATTGATATCAAGCATATGGATATCCAAAAATGTTATGATGGCGCTAAGAAATTTGCATCAGGATTGCGACAGCAGCTCGGTTCACGTGTTTTAGGACCCGAAACGCCACTGGTAGGAAGAGTACGAAACTACTTTATTCAGACCATTACGTTAAAGATTGAAAGAAATAATATCAGTATTGTGAAAGTAAAAGATTTGATCAAGCTGGTAAAGAACGATTTTATTGCCGATAAAGCAAATGCTGGAGCACGTGTTGTGATTGATGTAGACCCTTATTAGCTTAGTTCATGGTAAACAAAAATAGCCAAAAATTATCCTTTTCAAATGAAAGGGCTTGCAGGTTAATAGATTAGTTATGAAAAAGTTCTTGTAGTGGTAATTGTAAAATAACAATAGTATTTTTGAGTCATAATGGCGTATAAATTTGTAGATAATTATAGGGAAAAAGGTGCTCGTAAGCAATTGGTGCAACTATTGAAGACAAGGGGTATCAGTGACCAAAATGTACTGAATGCGATTGGAAAAGTGCCTCGCCATTTTTTCTTTGATGAGACATTTTGGAATCAATCGTATAAAGATATTGCTTTTCCGATAGGTGATGGCCAAACGATTTCACAGCCATATACAGTTGCCTACCAATCGGAATTGCTACATGTCAAAAAAGGAGATAAGGTTTTAGAGATAGGGACGGGGTCGGGATATCAAACCTGTGTTCTGATGGAGCTCGGCGCTGATGTCTACACAATAGAACGGCAAGAAAACCTATACAATAGAACGATACAGGTGTTGCCCTATATGGGTTACAAACCTCATTTTTTCTGTGGCGATGGTTCTAGGGGAATTGAGCAGCATGCACCATATGATAAAATTATCGTTACTGCTGGGGCTCCCTTTGTTCCAGAAATCATGCTGAAACAATTGAAAATAGGAGGGATATTCGTCATTCCCGTTGGAGATGAAAAGGAACAAAAAATGGTAACCATCATTCGCGCTGGTGAAAACGATTTTGATCGAATCGAACTCGATACATTTAGATTTGTTCCCTTAGTAGGGGACCAAGCTTGGTAGAAGCCAAGCTTTTTTAGTTTATAAGTACATGAAAGCTATCTTGAGCTTGACAAGTTTGCAAACCACAATGAAGTCGCATGAGCTCATGATCACTTCATTACCTTCAAAAGACCAATTCATATCATGAAAAATGAAATCCAGGAATTATACCTTAGCAATAAGGCTAAGATTGAACAAGAAGTAAAACAACTAGAGTTAGCGATCAATAAGAATAGCTTTTATCGTTTAGCGGTCATCCTTTTAGGAGGTGCTGCTTTATTCTATTCTTTTCAGTTGGAAAATCTGCTGCTGGTTTTGATTTTATTGTTTGCGCTTATCTTTCTCTTTGCCTTCTTGGTGAATAGACAAAGTAAGTTGGAAAAGCGGAGCGACTATCAGAAGGCATTGCTTGCTGTCAATGTGAATGAGATAGAAATAGAAAACAAGGGGATTAACATCTATGATAATGGTGCTCACTTGGAAGATAATAAGCATCCTTATAGTGCCGATTTGGATATCGTAGGAGCGCACTCTTTGTTCGAACTGTTAAACCGGTCAACAACAAAATCAAGTATTGCTGTTTTAGGAAGCTGGTTGCTACAAGATGCCAAGCGTAGTGAAATTTTGATGCGACAGGAAGCAGCAAGTGAAATGGCGAAAGATATGAACTGGTGCCAAGATTTTCAAGCAAAGCTCTTATCCAATTTGAATCAAAAACTGGATGTTAAATCTTTTTTAGCTACGTACTTTCAATCCGACGATTTTGCATTTGGCAATTCTTTTATGCGCCTATATGTTAAAATAGCACCATTTTTCTTTTTAAGTACGGTGATTTTAGCCGTCTTTATTCCCGCTATAGCATTTTTACCGGTAATAGTTGGATTAGTACATATCCTGTGGCCTATGGTCAACGGGGGTAAAATTTCTTTTTTTTCCAGCAGAATTGATAAAGTTGGAAATCTGTTGGATTCTTATGCAGCTAGTATGGAGCTGGTCGAAAATAGAACATGGACTGCGACGCGTAATAAAGAACTGCAAGAGCGGTTGAAAATCGTAGGCTCATCAGATTCTGTTTCGCAGGCATTTAAAAAACTCGGCAAACTGATCAATAATCTGGATGCGCGTAATAATATGATGGTCGGTACTATTTTAAACTTGATATTCCTGTGGGATTTTAAGCAGGTGTTGGCTATTGTGGATTGGAAGGCCAAGTATCAAGCTGATATATTAGAATCGTTCGATACGTTGGCTGAAGTAGAAGCATTGGTTAGTTTGGGAACCTGGGAGCGTAACCATCCGGATTGGGCTACTCCCGTTATTTTAGAAGCATTAGATACTCCACTTCAAGCTGTTGATTTGCTTCATCCGCTCATTCCTACTGCTAAGGCAATCGCCAATACGTATACCAATGAAGATCATGAAATCGCTTTAGTAACGGGCTCCAATATGGCTGGTAAAAGCACATTCCTACGGACGCTTGGGATCAATGCTGTATTGGCTTATGCAGGTGCTGTAGTACCAGCAAGCTCATTTGAAATTCCAATTTTTCATCTGATTTCTTATATGCGTATCAAAGATAATCTGAACGAAAGCACGTCCACTTTTAAAGCAGAGCTGGACCGCATGAAGTTTATCTTAGAAACAGTGGCACAGCGCCCCGATAGCTTTTTCTTAATCGATGAGATGCTGAGGGGAACAAACTCGGTCGATAAATACTTGGGTTCACGTGCTATTATCAAGAAACTGATCTCAGAAAAGGGAAGAGGGATGGTGGCAACGCACGATTTACAACTTTCAACATTAGCAGATGAGTATCCGAAATTAGTGAAAAATTATCACTTTGATATTCAAGTTATTGATGGAGAGATGCTTTTTGACTATAAATTGAAAATAGGAGAATGCAAAATATTTAATGCTTCAATGTTACTAAAAGGTATTGGAGTAGACGTAGAACAAGGAAGAAACTAAATAAAAATGACATTACAAGAAAGAATTGAACAGTCGAGAACACATCATTTTATAACTGTTTTCCCGTTTACAACAAATCATCACGCAACGCTATTTGGTGGAAAGGCCATGGCAATTATGGATGAAGTAACTTTTATGTGTGCGACACGTTTCTGTAGAAAAGCACTGGTGACAGTTTCTTCGGATAAGATTGATTTTGAAAAAGCAATTCCTGCCGGTAGTATGATTGAAGCCATTGCTGAAGTCATACACGTGGGAAGAACGAGTTTAAAAGTAAAAGTTGAAATATTTTTGGAAGATATGTACAAAGATGGAAGAGAATTGGCCGTGAAGGGTGTTTTTTCTTTTGTCGCATTGGATGACAATAAAAAACCGATACCTGTGTTAGAGGGATTGGATATCGAGGGATAACGAAGACAAGCTTATCGTAAATGTAGGAATGGAATAACGTTGACAGGTTATTCCATTCGTTTTATAGGGGTTAGGTCTTTTAATTCCTCCTCAGTAAAGAGCCTGTAGTGCACTTTAAATGTTTTCCCCAGAGACGACTCTAGAGAAAATCCTCCAGGACCAAATCCGTCGAGCACATCAAGGGTGAAATGTGAAAACTGCCAGTATTCAAATAAATCGCGGTCTATCCAAAATTCATAACCTCCTGCTAGCCCAATCATCGCATCATTCATTCTGGGGTAGAACCCTCCCTTTTCAAAGCACTGGGGTTGTGTACCCTCACAGCACCCTCCAGCTTGATAAAACATCAGGTCCCCGTATTTCTTCTCCAATTCCTGTATCAGTGCCGATGCCTTTTCTGTTACCGCTAATCGATTTGTCATAGCCTATTGTTTTTTAATCTGTGTGTTCACTTGGGTCATTCACCTTTTCTTACCATTTTAACCTCATTAAAAAATGGGATTACCGTGATAACCCCATTTTCTTATTTTATGTTTTTCAAGCTTAGAAAAATCCTAATTTTTCTTTACTGTATGAAATCAACATGTTTTTTGTTTGACGGTAATGATCTAACATCATTTTGTGATTCTCACGACCGATACCAGACTGTTTGTAGCCTCCAAAAGGAGCTCCAGCAGGGTATGAATGATATTGGTTCACCCATACACGTCCAGCTTGAATAGCACGCGGAATTTGATATAATTGATGCGCATCACGTGTCCATACTCCTGCTCCTAAACCGTAGATGGTATCGTTAGCAATTTCTAAAGCCTCTTTTTCATCCTTGAACGTAGTCACCGCTAAAACAGGACCGAATATCTCTTCTTGGAAAATACGCATTTTGTTATGCCCTTTGAATAAAGTTGGCTTGATGTAGTAGCCTTCTTCTAAACCATTCCCCAAGTTGTTTTCATCACCACCGGTTAAGAGCTCAGCACCTTCTTCTTTCCCTAATTTGATATAGGACATGATTTTATCCTTTTGGATTTTAGAAGCCTGTGCACCCATCATGGTCTCGGTATCTAATGGGTCACCCACTTTAATTTTATTGACACGGTCAATAACCTTCTCTATAAAACGATCATAGATATCCTCTTGAATCAGTAAGCGGGACGGACAAGTACAGATTTCACCTTGATTAAGGGCAAATAAAACGGCACCTTCGATGGCTTTATCCAAGTACGCATCATCATGGTCCATGACAGAGCTGAAGAAAACATTCGGAGATTTACCACCCAGTTCCAAAGTTACAGGAATGATGTTTTCTGTTGCATACTGCATGACCATACGGCCGGTTGCTGTAGAACCTGTAAATGCTGCTTTAGAAACTTTAGGGTTTGTAACCAAGGCACGACCCAATTCGCCACCAAATCCATTGACGATATTAATAACACCAGCAGGAAGTAAATCACCAATCAATTCCATCAATACTAGAATAGACGTAGGGGTGCTTTCCGCAGGTTTTAATACGACGCAGTTACCCGCAGCTAATGCTGGAGCTAATTTCCAAACGGCCATTAAGATTGGGAAGTTCCAAGGAATAATCTGTGCGATTACACCAAGTGGTTCATGTACAATGAGCGAAACTGTATTTTGATCTAGCTCGCTCAAAGAACCTTCGTCTGCACGGATAACACTAGCAAAATAACGGAAATGGTCAATGGCTAACGGGATGTCGGCATTTAGGGTTTCACGGACAGCTTTTCCATTGTCAACAGTTTCAACTGCAGCAATGTACTCCAAGTTCTCCTCGATGCGGTCTGCTATTTTATTTAAAATGATGCTTCTTTCTGTTGTGGAAGTTTTTCCCCAAGTTTCAAATGCCTTAGCTGCTGTATCAACGGCTAAGTCTAAATCTTCTTTTGTAGAATGCGCAACTTGTGTGAATACTTTTCCATCTAAAGGAGAGATGTTATCAAAATATTTACCTAATGTAGGGGGAACAAACTTTCCGCCGATGTAATTTCCATAACGTTCTTTAAACGATGGTCTTTGAATTGTTGCCATAATAATTAGTTTTATATGTTTTACAAACTGTTCAACTCAAATTTAATGAATAGCTTTCTTTATTTGTAGCATTATGGTTCCAAAGGATAGCATTATATTTCCATCTATCTTTTAAAAATATTATCTTTGAGTACCAACCGATTATATTAAAAGATAGGAATATGATAAATAACAGGCTTGTACATTCGTTGCCTTTTTCTGCACGTCATGAACTTTCTACATTGGTAGAAAATAGGAGAGCATTTACGCTAGAAAATCTGGAATTGAATGTTTTTGAGACCTATCAGTCTTCGGAAATGGTACCGCTGCAATTTGATGACTTGGTCATCATCAATATGATACATGGTAAAAAGGTCATGCATCTGCATCAGGTGGATTCTTTTGATTATTTGCCTGGACAAACCATGGTTTTACCCGCTTATAGTAAGATGCATATTGATTTTCCCGACGCGAGTCTAAGTGATCCTACCCAATGCACTGCTTTGACGATAAGTAAAACTAAAATCGACCAAGTAATCAACCGTTTAAATGAAAAATACCCGAGGACGCTCGTACTGGCAGAAGGAAAATTAGATTCAAATTTATTTCACCTGTACAACACACCGGAGTTAGCAGAATTGATCAATAAACTTTTTCAAACCATTACCAGTAGCAACCCCTTGAAAGATGCTTTAGTTGATTTGACCTTCAATGAATTGATCATTCGTTTGTTGCAGGCGCAAACTATGTTGTCTTTGGAACTTGGTAAGATGAAGAATAATACTGTTTTGGCGCATATCCGAAACTATATACATGCCCACCTTTCCGAATCCATTTCTGTTGAAGTATTGGAAAAGCAGGCAAATATGAGTCGTTCTAGTTTATTTCGCCTTTTTAAGAACGAATTGGGAATAACACCCATAGAATATATCATTCGTACCCGTATTCAACAAGCAAAAGGCTTGTTACGAAAAACGAAAAGTGTGAAAGAAACGTGCTTTAGTCTTGGTTTTAATGATGTCAACTATTTCGTTCGTCTCTTTAAAAGCAGGGTAGGAGTGACACCAGGGGCATACATGTTGGCGGATGAACTTATTTTTTCATAATTCTATCCAACTCTCTTTTTCCTTCCCTTTCTTTGATCGTGTCGCGTTTATCAAAGTCTTTTTTACCCTGAGCTAGCGCGATTTCTACTTTTGCAAATCCTCTGGGACTGATGAAAATACGTAACGGTACAATCGTGAAACCTTTCTCCTCCCCCTTTAAACGTAATTTTTTCAATTCTTTTTTTGTTAGCAACAACTGACGCTCACGTTTTGCTTCGTGATTGTAAAAAGAACCATGTGAATATTCTGCAATGTGCATATTTCGCAAGTAAAGACCATCATGAAAAAAGTTGCAAAAGCTGTCATTAATAGTCGCTTTCCCTTCTCTAATTGATTTAATCTCAGTTCCTAATAATCGAATCCCTGCAACATATCTGTCAAGCAGGTTGTATTCGTATGAGGCTCTTTTATTTTTTATATTGATATCTGATGATATTGCCATAATTTCTTAATATATTTATTCCTATTCCATTTTAATACAAAAACCAATTAAGTTTGTTGCATGTAATACGAGGAAAAGCAAATATAAATATTATAATGATGTTTTTTCAGCATTGTGAAATTTTGGAATTTAATTTAAGTGTTAAATTAAAATTATTTTTACGATATTTATATGTGAAAAATATGACTTACTTTAAGTGAAAGTCAGCTTTTGTTTTCGTATGTTTGCATCGTTTTTGATGTAATACTGTATTTCGTACAGTATTATGAAGTCATTTTGTGTTAATCTATTTGGAAGTAGGAATTGAAAGTGTTGATAATGAGGCTGGTATTTTGGCGTTCATTGCAATCAAGAACAATTATAAAATTTAAGAAACACCTTTTAATCGCATGAGTAAAGGAAAATTAGGCGAGAGAATATCGCAATTTAAAATCGTTAGTGAGCTAAAGGCTAAAGGCTTATATGCTTATTTTAGACCGATTCAGTCGAGACAGGATACCGAGGTACAAATTGATGGCAAACGTGTTTTGATGTTTGGTTCTAATTCTTACTTAGGATTAACGACGGATGAACGTATTATCAAGGCTTCTCAAGATGCATTAGCAAAATATGGAACCGGTTGTGCTGGATCTCGTTTTTTAAATGGTACTTTGGATATTCATGTGGAGCTTGAAGAGAAGTTGTCGGCTTATGTGGGGAAAGAGTCTACTATTTTATTCAGTACAGGTTTTCAATCAAACTTAGGACCATTATCATGTCTTACAGGTCGTAATGATTACATTTTGTTGGATGAGCGCGATCATGCATCTATCATTGATGGAAGTAGATTGTCTTTTTCTAAAGTAATCAAGTATGCACACAATGACATGAATGATTTGCGTGCTAAAATTGCGAGATTACCAGAGGAAAGCGGCAAATTAATTGCAACGGACGGAATCTTCAGTATGGAAGGGGATATTGTCAACTTACCAGATTTGATTAAAATTGCAGATGAGTTTGACGCAACTGTCATGGTGGATGATGCACACAGTTTAGGTGTTATCGGAGTAAATGGCGCAGGTACTGCATCCCATTTTGGATTGACGGATAGTGCTGATCTAATCATGGGTACTTTCAGTAAATCATTTGCCTCTTTAGGTGGATTTGTTTCTGGAGATGCCGATGTAATTGAGTACTTGAAGCACTCCGCTCGTTCGGTGATGTTTAGTGCAAGTATGACCCCAGCTTCTGTAGCTTCTACTTTAAAAGCTTTGGAAATTATACAAGCAGAACCTCAACATATTGAGAAACTGTGGGCAAATACAAATTACGCTAAAAAATTATTATTAGAAAGTGGTTTTGATTTAGGAGCAACAGAAAGCCCTATTCTACCTATTTTTATTAGAAATAACGAGAAGACGTTTTGGGTTACCAAAATGCTTCAAGATGATGGGGTATTTGTGAACCCTGTTGTTTCACCAGCTGTTCCTGCAGAAGAATCATTGATTCGTTTCTCTCTTATGGCGACGCATAGCTTTGATCAAATTGATGAGGCTATCGAGAAGATGGTAAAAGTCTTCAAATTAGCAGATGTTGAATCTTTAATCTAAGTGTCTATTATGATACAGGTTATCCCCGTTGAAACTAAGCAACAGAAACGGTTATTTATAGATTTTCCGCATAGTTTATATGCGGAAAATCCTTATTATGTACCCGAGTTATATCTTGCTCAGTACGATTTGCTTACTCCAGGTAAGCATCCTTTCTACAATCATTCTTCTACTCAATTATTTTTAGCATACAAAGACCAGCAACTCGTTGGGCGTATTGCGGCGATTTGGAATGTAAACCATAATGCTTTTAATGAAGTTCAAGAAGGGCAGTGGGGATTTTTCGACTCGATTAATGATCAAGAGGTTGCAAATGCTTTATTTAAGGTAGCTAAGGATTGGGTAAAAGCTAAGGGAGGCAATAATATTATTGGCCCAATTAATTTAACAACCAATGATACTTGTGGTTTATTGATCGAAGGATTTGATAGTCCACCTGTAGCGATGATGCCTTACAATTTTGCTTATTATCCAGATTTAGTAACCAATGCAGGTTTTCAAAAGAAAATTGATTTACGTGCATATCTTGTGATGGAAAATAAAGCAAGCAAGCGTTCTGTGCTTCTGTTGGAGAAATTGGAAGAGCGATTAAACCGTTCAGGAATTAAAATCCGACAAATGAATTTGAAGGATTTTAAAAATGAAACAGAGAAGATTAGAGAAATCTATAACAAGGCTTGGGATAAAAATCTAGGTTTTGTCCCATTTACGGAAGATGAATTTAATTACGCTGCTAAGGAGATGAAAATGATTGTTGATCCAAGGTATGCTTTATTGGCAGAAAAGGATGGCAAGGTCATTGGGTTTGCTTTGGGAATTCCAGATATCAATCAAATTTTAATTAAAATCAAGCGCGGCAGATTATTGCCAACAGGGATTTTTAAACTATTATTTGGATTGAAAAAAGTGAATTTGATACGTGTATTAATGTTAGGCGTATTAGATGAATATCGTAAATTGGGAATTGAAGCTTGCCTTTATGGTAGGATAATAAAAAACTCTGGTGATGGTTTTACTGTCAAAGGAGCTGAATGTTCTTGGATGCTTGATACTAATTATATGATGAATCATGCAATCGAGCAAATCAATGGAGAATTATACAAACGCTATCGTTTGTATGAGCAAGCGCTATGAGAAAAAAAATCTTAATCACTGGCGCAAGTGGTTTTGTCGGTTATCACCTTGTTCAAGCTGCTCGTGAAGCTGGACTGGAGGTGCATGCTGCGGTGAGAAAAACCAGTGACGTTAGTGAAATAAAGTCTTTTGTCGATCAATTTGTCTATCCTGATTTTAAAGATAAGGATGCAATAAAGGGTCTTCTGGAGCAAGAGCAATACACCTATGTTGTTCATGCTGCAGCGATGACAAGAGCAAAGAATGAAAAGGATTTAGTTGATGTGAATGTTGGTTATTCCCAACATCTGGCTGATGCGGTTTTTGAGTCCAAAATACCTCTTGAACGTTTTGTTTTTATTAGTAGTCTGGCAGCTATAGGTCCCGTGGCCTATGATGCCGATCCGATTACTGAGCAAAATGAGTATCGCCCTGTTACGGCTTATGGTAGGAGTAAAGTGTTGGCGGAGCGTATGCTTGATAAGCATGCTGATAGTAAACTTTCCATTATTCGTCCAACTGCGGTATATGGGCCGAAAGAGAAGGACCTTTTTATATTATTCAAAACTTTAAATGCGGGTTTCGATGCTTATATCGGAAAAACACCGCAGAAATTGACTTTTGTTTATGTAAAAGATTTGGCTCATGCGATCCTAAATGCTTGCTTCTTCGATGCAGGAGGTAAAAAAGTGTATAACATTACTGACGGATTCGTTTATGACCGTTATGAAATGGCTACAATATTTAAGAAATATAGTGCTAAATCTCTATTCAGATTTCACCTTCCATTTACGCTAGTTAAGGGTGTAGCACGGGTGATGGAGTTGGCCTATAAAAATTCGAATTCAATACCCGTATTATATCCAGAAAGATTAAATGAATTGACAGCTCCAAGTTGGGCATGTGATATCAGTTTGTCAAAAGAAAATATTCAATATAGGCCTAACTATGATTTAGATGCAGGACTGAAGTTAACACTTCAGTGGTACCGTGATCATAAATGGTTATAATAAAAAGAGAGATGAGTGGTCAAAAAATAAATAAGAAACTTTTTCAAGATAGAAAAAGAACAAATATATTGAGTAATCCGGAACAACAGTTTATTTCGTATTTGGTCCCCCGTGTACCAAACTGGATTTCATCGGATGGTCTTACGGCAATTGGCTTGTTTGGGTCTTTAATGATTATGGCAAGCTTTATTTTAGCCAAATATTTACATATTGAATATTTGCTGTTGGGTATTGTCGGGTTCTTTGTACAATGGTTTGGTGATTCACTTGACGGGCGTATTGCATACTATAGGGATAAATCTCGTAAATGGTATGGCTTTTCTTTGGATATTGTAATGGATTGGATCAGTACGGTCATGATTGGACTGGGCTACGTTTTTTATGCAAAGGGTAATTTTGAGCTAACAGGCTTTGTTTTAGTGGCTTTGTACGGTTGGGCCATGATTTTATCTTTATTGCGCTACAAGGTTACGGATAAGTATACTATTGATGCTGGTATAGTCGGACCGACCGAAATCCGAGTCATCATCTGTGCGGTATTGCTCATCGAGGTATTCTTTGTAGGAACTATCCATTATTTGGTTATGGCAATCTGTGCGATTCTTTTTATTATCAATACCATAGACACGAAAAAATTATTGGATTTTGGTGATATCAGAGACGCTGAAGAGAAGAAGGGAAAAGAATCTGAAAATTTATAAGGTATGAATGCAAAACTCAAAGAATTCTTTAGGGCACAGTTATCAGCTTTTGTAGGTGGTCTTTCAGATTTTGGAATTTATACAGTTTGTTATAAGCTGCTGAGTTTTTCACCAGCGTTCTCAAATGTTATCAGTGGCTCTTTAGGAGCCATTGTTAATTTCGTTATTAATCGTTATTGGTCTTTTAATAACACATCTACTCCGTTAGGCAAGCAACTTTCTAAGTTTGTTATCGTTGTTGCAGGAAGTATTATTTTGAAATCATCTGGTATTTATTTGCTGGATGATCAGTGGCACTTGCACCCCTTATTGTGCAAGGTTATTGTGGAGATTGTTGTTTCTTTAGGTTTTAATTATACTCTCCAACGTTTTTGGGTTTTCAAAAAATAAGAAACCATATGGATGGTTTTAGTTATTATAAAATATTTAGAAAAGGTCATTTCGAAAGAGATGACCTTTTCTAGTGTTAGTGTAACTAGTCATATATCGTAAGAATCATCTGCGTATATCTTTTGATTAGGTTCTATACTAAACTCGTATTGTTTATCCTATACCTCTTTACTGAATACACTTCATCCGTTTTTCTTCTGAATACTTTCATGTCGCTATGAGCTATAAGTAGTGGATGGTTTATTTATTCATTTATGAAAGCGTTTATTATGGTGTCTATATTCATGGCAATTGAAATCCTTTAGGTGATTATTAAGGTTCGGAAATCAGCTTATTAATAAGTTGATATCAAATTAGTACCAACTTCATATTTAATAGTGTATTAAGAGTGGGATTATAGGGGGGTAGTAGAGGGTTAATAGGGGTATATCTCTATTAACCCCCTACTAACACCAAGCTATATCTAATCTACACCTATTTTAATACCGAAGTTGGTACCTAGTTCATACTACTTAGGTTATAATCCAAGTAGGATCTGCATATTGAATATCTGCTGTTGTGTCCATGCTTATCTATAGCGGTACAATATGCGTTTACTATATGCTATGTATAAGAAGAGATTGACGATCCTGGTCTATTGATAGCCATCCCCACTTTTTATAGAGGTGCAATAATTAGATACTATATGCGATGTATAGGAGCAATCTGCTATTCCAGTCGATTGATAATCATCCACACTTAATCTATAGCGCTGTAATAAGAAGCATGCGATCGGCCATGATAAAGGAGCGATCGGCCATAGCACCTGCTTTTTGGTCGATATCGAGCCCTCTGTTCGGCTCTTTCAGAAATAAATCATCCAATGATACAGCAAGTTACCTCCTTTCTCAATAAATAAGTAAGAAAACGTTTGGAAGTGAATATAAAAATGGTCTATCTTTGCACCACTCCGCAAGGGAGGAACGGTCGGTCCGAAAGGGCTGACAATGAAAAAAAGAGGGTCTATGTTATTTAGACGCAGAAATCGAAAAGGTCTCCAAAAATAAATTTTCACATTTATTTTGGATATACCAAAAAGATCTCTACCTTTGCAGTCCCAACGGAAACGAAGGGAATCAAAACAAGATCGATAACGGCGCAATGCCGACATCATATAGCCGAAGCGAGATGCGGAAGCGGAAAAAGTTCTTTAAAAATATAATCATGTAACGTAACGAGTAGTGTTGAGAAACGACGAAAGTTAAAAAAAATCAACCTGTTCAATTTTAGAATTAGAAATAAAATACAAGACAATTCTATTTATTATAAATAGTCTTGATCTTACACTTCATTTTACAATGGAGAGTTTGATCCTGGCTCAGGATGAACGCTAGCGGCAGGCCTAATACATGCAAGTCGGACGGGATTCGGGGAGTAGCTTGCTACGAACCGATGAGAGTGGCGCACGGGTGCGTAACGCGTGAGCAACCTACCCATATCTGGGGGATAGCCTCTCGAAAGAGAGATTAACACCGCATAACATCATTGAGTGGCATCACTCGATGATCAAATATTCATAGGATATGGATGGGCTCGCGTGACATTAGCTAGTTGGAGAGGTAACGGCTCACCAAGGCTACGATGTCTAGGGGCTCTGAGAGGAGAATCCCCCACACTGGTACTGAGACACGGACCAGACTCCTACGGGAGGCAGCAGTAAGGAATATTGGTCAATGGAGGCAACTCTGAACCAGCCATGCCGCGTGCAGGATGACTGCCCTATGGGTTGTAAACTGCTTTTGTCAGGGAATAAACCTACTTACGTGTAAGTAGCTGAATGTACCTGAAGAATAAGGATCGGCTAACTCCGTGCCAGCAGCCGCGGTAATACGGAGGATCCAAGCGTTATCCGGATTTATTGGGTTTAAAGGGTGCGTAGGCGGTCCTATAAGTCAGTGGTGAAAGACGGCAGCTTAACTGTCGCAGTGCCTTTGATACTGTAGGACTTGAATCTATTTGAAGTGGGCGGAATAAGACAAGTAGCGGTGAAATGCATAGATATGTCTTAGAACTCCGATTGCGAAGGCAGCTCACTAAGTTAGCATTGACGCTGATGCACGAAAGCGTGGGGATCAAACAGGATTAGATACCCTGGTAGTCCACGCCCTAAACGATGATAACTCGATGTTTGCGATACACAGTAAGCGTCCAAGCGAAAGCGTTAAGTTATCCACCTGGGGAGTACGGTCGCAAGATTGAAACTCAAAGGAATTGACGGGGGCCCGCACAAGCGGAGGAGCATGTGGTTTAATTCGATGATACGCGAGGAACCTTACCCGGGCTTGAAAGTTAGTGAATGATCCAGAGACGGATCAGTCCTTCGGGACACGAAACTAGGTGCTGCATGGCTGTCGTCAGCTCGTGCCGTGAGGTGTTGGGTTAAGTCCCGCAACGAGCGCAACCCCTATGTTTAGTTGCCAGCGAGTTATGTCGGGGACTCTAAACAGACTGCCTGTGCAAACAGTGAGGAAGGTGGGGACGACGTCAAGTCATCATGGCCCTTACGTCCGGGGCTACACACGTGCTACAATGGATGGTACAGCGGGCAGCTACATAGCAATATGATGCTAATCTCTAAAAGCCATTCACAGTTCGGATTGAGGTCTGCAACTCGACCTCATGAAGTTGGATTCGCTAGTAATCGCGTATCAGCAATGACGCGGTGAATACGTTCCCGGGCCTTGTACACACCGCCCGTCAAGCCATGAAAGTTGGGGGTACCTAAAGCATGTAACCGCAAGGAGCGTGTTAGGGTAAAACCGATAATTGGGGCTAAGTCGTAACAAGGTAGCCGTACCGGAAGGTGCGGCTGGAATACCTCCTTTCTAGAGCATTCAAGATTGAAGCTCGTTACGTATACACATGATTTATATTTTAGAAACAAAAAGAAACATTTGAAGAAATGTGCCCATCCCTGTAGGATGGTCCAGAGAGAGAATGATAAGCTAGTCCCGTAGCTCAGTTGGTTAGAGCACTACACTGATAATGTAGGGGTCAGCAGTTCAAATCTGCTCGGGACTACCATAAAACGATACGGGGAATTAGCTCAGCTGGCTAGAGCACCTGCCTTGCACGCAGGGGGTCATCGGTTCGACTCCGATATTCTCCACAGGTCTGCCCGAACACCAAGATATTGTGTTCATGATAAGGGCGACAAAGAGTTCTTTGACATATTGAAAGAAAAAAATTACAAGAGAAGACAACAGTAGAGACAATACTGTGATGTGTTCGATGTATTATGAAGACCCTCGGTCAAGGCCGAACGGATTAATGCGTAGCATCATGGTTATATATATCAAAAAGCAACCCATAGTAGCAAAAGGGCTATGAGGTGAAGAAAGTAAATAAGGGCACACGGGGGATGCCTAGGCTCTCAGAGGCGATGAAGGACGTGATAAGCTGCGATAAGCTTCGGGGATTAGCAAATGTGAGTTCGATCCGAAGATTTCCGAATGGGGCAACCTAGCATACTGAAGGTATGTTGTATAATACGCGAACGCGCTGAACTGAAACATCTAAGTAGGCGTAGGAGAAGAAAATAATAATGATTTCCCAAGTAGTGGCGAGCGAACGGGAAAGAGCCCAAACCATTGATGTTACGGCATCAGTGGGGTTGTAGGGCTGCGATGTGGCATTAGCAAACAGAAGTGGAATGGGATGGGAAGCCCAGCTATAGACGGTGATAGCCCGGTACACGTATAGAATGCTAGCCTAGCAGTACCCTGAGTACCGCGGGGTCGGAGACGCCCTGTGGGAATCTGTCAGCACCATCTGATAAGGCTAAATACTCCTGAGAGACCGATAGTGAACTAGTACCGTGAGGGAAAGGTGAAAAGAACCTCGAACAGAGGAGTGAAAAGAACCTGAAACCGTGTGCTTACAAGCGGTCGGAGCTGCCAGGTGCAGTGACGGCGTGCCTTTTGCATAATGAGCCTACGAGTTACTCTTGTCTGGCAAGGTTAAGTGGTTCAGCCACGCAGCCGAAGCGAAAGCGAGTCTTAATAGGGCGCATAGTCAGATGAGGTAGACGCGAAACCTTGTGATCTACCCTTGGGCAGGTTGAAGTTGCAGTAACATGTAATGGAGGACCGAACCGATAAACGTTGAAAAGTTTTCGGATGACCTGAGGGTAGGGGTGAAAGGCTAATCAAACTGGGAAATAGCTCGTACTCCCCGAAATGTTTTTAGGAACAGCGTCGGCATAGAGTCTTATAGAGGTAGAGCTACCGATTGGGTGCGGGGGAGTCAAATCCTACCAAATCCAGACGAACTCCGAATGCTATAAGATATGGCCGGCAGTGAGGCTTTGGGTGCTAAGGTCCAAGGCCGAGAGGGAAAGAACCCAGACCATCAGCTAAGGTCCCTAAATATACGCTAAGTTGAACTAACGAGGTCCGGTTGCCTAGACAGCTAGGATGTTGGCTTGGAAGCAGCCATTCATTTAAAGAGTGCGTAACAGCTCACTAGTCGAGCGGCCGGGCGTGGATAATAAACGGGCATCAAGTGTATTACCGAAGCTATGGATTTGTATCATTAGATACATCTGGTAGGGGAGCATTCTATTTACGGTGAAGCGATCTGGTAATGGGTCGTGGAGTGTATAGAAAAGCAAATGTAGGCATAAGTAACGATAAGGCGGGTGAGAAACCCGCCCACCGAAAGACTAAGGTTTCCTGATCAACGCTAATCGGATCAGGGTTAGTCGGGGCCTAAGGCGCATCCGAAGGGAGTAAGCCGATGGACAACTGGTCAATATTCCAGTACTTTTTATAACTGCGATGTGGTGACGGAGTAGTGACACTGCCGCGAACTGACGGAATAGTTCGTTGAAAGGCGTAGGTATAGGGACGGTAGGCAAATCCGCCGACCCTGCTGAAACCCAATAGTACAGCAAAGCTTCGGCGGCGTTGATAGAGCAGGTAAACAGACTTCCAAGAAAACCCGCTAAGCTTCAGGTTATAAAAACCCGTACCGTAAACCGACACAGGTAGTCGAGGAGAGAATCCTAAGGTGCTCGAGTGAATCATGGCTAAGGAACTCGGCAAAATGGCCCTGTAACTTCGGGAGAAGGGGCGCTTCCTCCAGCAATGGAGAAGCCGCAGTGAAAAGGCCCAGGCGACTGTTTAACAAAAACATATGGCTTTGCAAAATCGAAAGATGAAGTATAAGGCCTGACACCTGCCCGGTGCTGGAAGGTTAAGAGGGGATGTCATCGTAAGAGAAGCATTGAATCGAAGCCCCAGTAAACGGCGGCCGTAACTATAACGGTCCTAAGGTAGCGAAATTCCTTGTCGGGTAAGTTCCGACCTGCACGAATGGTGTAACGATCTGGGCGCTGTCTCAGCCATGAGCTCGGTGAAATTGTGGTATCGGTGAAGACGCCGATTACCCGCAACGGGACGGAAAGACCCCATGCACCTTCACTATAGCTTAACATTGGAATTGGGTACAGGATGTGTAGGATAGGCGGGAGATGTTGAAGTGGCTTCGCTAGGAGTCATGGAATCAACCTTGAAATACCGCCCTTTCTGTATCCGGTTTCTAACTCGGTTATATCGAGGACATTGTTTGGTGGGTAGTTTGACTGGGGTGGTCGCCTCCAAAAAGGTAACGGAGGCTTTCAAAGGTAAGCTCAGTACGCTTGGTAACCGTACGAGGAGTGCAATGGCATAAGCTTGCTTGACTGTGAGACCAACAAGTCGAACAGGGTCGAAAGACGGACATAGTGATCCGGTGGTTCTGTATGGAAGGGCCATCGCTCAAAGGATAAAAGGTACGCTGGGGATAACAGGCTGATCTCCCCCAAGAGCTCATATCGACGGGGAGGTTTGGCACCTCGATGTCGGCTCGTCACATCCTGGGGCTGGAGAAGGTCCCAAGGGTTGGGCTGTTCGCCCATTAAAGTGGCACGCGAGCTGGGTTCAGAACGTCGCGAGACAGTTCGGTCCCTATCTGTTGTGGGCGTTGGAAGTTTGAGTGGATCTGTCCTTAGTACGAGAGGACCGGGATGGACTGACCGCTGGTAAACCAGTTATGCCGCCAGGTGTACGGCTGGGTAGCTACGTCGGGAATAGATAAGCGCTGAAAGCATCTAAGTGCGAAACTAGCCACGAGATGAGACTTCCTTATAGGGCCGTAGAAGACTACTACGTCGATAGGTTGCAGGTGTAAAGGTAGAGATACCATAGCTGAGCAATACTAATCACCCGAAGCTTTCTCAAGCAACGCAGACACTGTTGTCTTCCTCTTTTAGTTTTTCTTTCAATTGTCTATAGATCAGATGGTGACTTTTATCCGTTAAGGATATTGTTGCTATATTCTGATAACCTTATTTTAGGTGCCTATATCGGCGGTGTCTACCTCTTCCCATTCCGAACAGAGAAGTCAAGCCCGCCAGAGCCGATGGTATTGCCGTAACAGGTGGGAGAGTAGGTCGGTGCCTTTTTTTATACAGAAGCCCTTGCAGTACAGCAAGGGCTTTTTTGTGTTCCGTATTTTCTGGGGGACAGCACCGCTGGACCGGACATCACCCAGCAACCGATGGCCTTGCCTCAAAACACTGCAATGGACTGGAAATTAGGTCGGTACCATTTCTTATACTGAAGTCCTTGCATATTAGCGATTATCTCTGGCTCTATGTGATGCTGTTGAAACCTATTTATTCTACTACTATTACCTGTTTTTTATCCTTTTCTAATGCTTTTTCAGGGATAAAGGATAATAAGCCTAGCATAATTTTATTTTATCTGCTGACGATACCAATCAGGTAATTGGAAATTAGGCTAATAAGTTAGCAAAAACTCCAAACATTGACTGTATAGAAGATTTTGCGGAGCTTTATAAGTTGGAAAATGATCCTGAGGAATTAAATAACACCTAAGCCCTTCATGATCATGGGGATTCAGGAAAGAAAGTTGAAGAACGATTTGTATGCTGCTATAGTAACATATCAGGATGATATAGCTGATCAAGTTCTCCAACAATAGCATTTTTGTTCATCTAAGCTTATTTTGAATGGTATTGGTATATATATTAGTGTTCGTGCTAGTTCAGCGAATCTGTAAGCCTTTTCGTAGCTATAATTTATTATTACATGTTGTCGGATATTTATTGCTGAAAGTATCGTCTGTTTAAACATACGGTATATAATCAGTAAGTGAATTTCTCATTCTGAGATACATTAGATAGGCTATAATTATTTTGTATTGGTTTGTGTGAAATTTATATGTTGCATAAACTACTTTATAGCGAGTGTCTTACATTAATGTTGAACTGTCTTTTCTACTTTAGCTATACTTTGGTATAGTATTTGGCTATAGTTACCAAAGTATATTTTAGTTATGAAGGCAAAGTTCGCAATTTTTTTGGGAGGATTAATGTTATTGTTATCGGCTAGCTCTTGTGTTGGATATTACGAAGGTCATGGACACAGGAATCAACAAGGCCATAAACATGGGCACTATAAGAAAGGGCATAATAAACATTATAAAAAGGGACACCAAAAGCATCGTAAATACGATAAGCATCGTGGTAGACATTAAGGATAAGGGAATAGCTATATTCCCTTATTATAATTTATTTTACTGTATTCTCTTCTCATGAATATGCAGGAATATTTTAGATTGATTCTCTAATAATAATGTCAGCATCTAGCGTTATCGTTTCATAAACAACTTCTCTTTTCTTAAGGCGGAATTCTAAAATTTCAATCATTTTCTCAAAAGCAAGTTTTCCTATTTTTTTAGCTGGTTGAGAAATGCAGGTAAGGGGAGGATTGAATGAAAATGCATAATTGGTGTTTGAAAAGCCAATCAGGGCAATTTCCTCAGGAATTTTAATCTTTTGTTGGGCTAATAGACCTATTGTACGATTTGTAAGCAAGTCGGTCGCGGTAAAAATTGCATCGGGGCTTTTATGTTGATTTTTTAATTCATCTAATTTATTTAATATTTCATCTTCTACAACTTGTATATGTGATAGGTCGCATCTTAAAAGGTTACTTTCTTGAAAAGTGATTTTATTGATTTTTAAGGCATCTTGAAAACCCGCCAGTCTTTCATTCGTTACCCCGTTGGACAGTCCTGTGATGTGTAGGATATTACGGTAATTTCTGGAGATGAGCTCTTCTGTTGCTTTTTTTGCCGCTTTTTTATTGTCTATGCCTATTTTAAAGGTATCTAGACCATAGTTGATACGGTCAAATATCACAATAGGGCAGCTGGAGTTGTGCAGTTGTTGTAAGTAGGTTAAATTGGCATCGTGGGATACTGGTGAAATCAATATGCCATCTACACCTTTTGAATACAATATATCAATGCATTTCTTCTCGATGTCGGGACTTTCTCTGCTTTGCATAATAATGATATTGTAGTGCTGAAAAAGCGATGATTCTTCAATTCCTTCAAGGATCTCCGAAAAAAATGAATTACTGATTGTAGATACAATTACCCCGATGATATTTGTTTTTCCAGTTTTCAAACTTCTTGCTAAAGCATTGTGTTGGTAGTTATGCTGTTGTGCATATGCTACAATTTTTTCTTTTGTATCCTTATTGATTTCATGACTGTCGGAAAGGGCTTTGGAAATGGTAGGGACTGATAAATTTAGCGCTTTTGCAATATCTTTAAGAGTTAATTTTTTCATAGCTTTCCTAGTATAACTGATAAAGATACTAAATTGTCAAAAGAATCTCTTTAGACTTCGTATATTATATAATTGAAATAATTAAATGCTATGAAATCTTTCTATCTTTGTATTTATGAGTACATTATTAGATATAGGACAAAAGCCATATAATCATTATGGTTCTTATTTGAAGAAGAAATATAATGGTCAACGTGTATATAAAGTCATTGTAGATGGCAATTTTACTTGTCCAAATCGTGATGGAAGTAAAGGTTATGGGGGCTGTTCATATTGTAATGTAGATTCATTTACGCCTGAATCGGCTCGGAAAATGCCAACAATTCGTGAGCAAGTAGAAGAAGGTATTAAAAGAGCTAGGGAGGGATATCGTGCGGATAAATTTATAATTTATTTTCAACCAAATACCAATACCTATGCGCCGGCGCATTTTCTTAAGGCCATGTATGATGAAGCGTTAGCGGTCTGTCCTGAAGACACTGTTGGTTTGTCTGTAGGTACGCGTCCTGATTGTATTGATTTTGAGAAAGTCGCTTTATTGGAAAGTTACTGTGATCGATATGATGTTGACCTAGAAATGGGTATGGAGTCAATTTATGATGATACTTTAAATAGGATCAATCGGGGTTGTTCGCATGAAGAATTGCAAACTGCTTTAAAGTTGGTGGAAAATAGTCCGTTAGAGATTTGTGTACATACTATTTTTGGCTTTCCCTGGGAATCTAAAGAAATGATGTTGAAGTATGCGGATGAAATTAATAAGCATCCTCAGATCAAATTTGTAAAGTTACATCACTTACATATTGTAGAGGGATCTATAATGGGAGTACAATATAAGCGAGAGCCTTTTCATGTATTTTCCATAGAAGAGTATAGTGATTTTCTGGCTGAATTTATTCCATTATTGCGTCCGGATATTGTTATTCAACGTTTATTTGGCTTAGCAGATCAAGATTTATTGATTGCGCCAAATTGGGGAATGAAAAAATCTGCCATTCAGACCTATATTGATAAGATGTTAGAACGAAAAGAAGCGATACAGGGCTCTAAATATATTGGATAGAAAAATAGAAAAAGGGTTGCTATATATAGCAACCCTTTTTCTATTTTTCTATGATTGTTTTTAAATCTGCTGGAGAATAATTAATCGATTTTAACGTTTTATTATCTTCTGTTCTGAATACTAAAAATAGCCCGTCTACTTCTTTATAATAGCTATCTACATCTTTGGTATCCTTATAGTGTTGGATAGTCGCTTCTGCTTCTGCTATGGATTGGCATGCTTTGCTCATATTTGAGCGTTGAACCTCCTCAAATAATTCATTAAATTTGTCTTTTAGTCCAAATTCCAGAACGGCACCTGCTAGTACATATTGTATATCACATAAAGCATCAGCTACTTCTACAAGATCATTATTCTGAATAGCTTCTTCCAATTCTTTCAATTCTTCTGCAATCAAAGATACCCGTAAAGCACTTCTTTTTTCATTGGGTATTGTAGGCTTTTCTAATATAGGATGTTGGAAAACTTTATGAAATTCAGCTACGGATGTTAATGTTTTTGGATCAGTCATGTTCTATTTTGTTTTTGCTAAATTATGTAATATATTCTAATTTAAAAATTGAGTATAACAAAAAAGCAGCTGTGAAGCTGCTTTTTATATAAAGGAGTTAATATTAAATTAAATGCTTCAATTGAACTAGTTCACGTTCTTCGATGTATCTCCAACGACCTCTAGGTAAATCCTTTTTAGTCAAATTAGCATATACAACACGGTCTAGTTTGATTACTTCGTAACCCAAAGATTCGAAAATACGTCTAACGATACGATTTTTACCACTGTGAATCTGAATACCTATTTCGCGTTTGGTTCCACCTGTTACGTAGCTTAAATCATCTGGTTTTACAAAACCATCTTCTAATTCAAGACCGAAAACAATTTTATTAAAATCACCTTGAGTTAAGTTTTTACTTAGTTCAACGTTATAGATTTTGCTAATATTATTACGAGGGTGCGATAGCTTTTCAGCTAAATTACCATCATTGGTCATCAATAATAGTCCAGTGGTGTTTCTGTCAAGTCGACCTACAGGGTAGATACGTTCTTTTGTTGCTTTTGAAACCAATTCCATTACAGTATGACGTTCTTGTGGATCGTCTGTTGTCGTAATATAATCTTTAGGTTTGTTTAATAAAACATAAACCATTTTTTCACGTTTCAAACGCTCACCATTATACTTGATGTCGTCTTTAGCTGGATCAACTTTCGTTCCTAATTCAGTAACGAATTCGCCATTAACGCTAACAACACCTGCTGCGATTAATTCATCTGCTTTTCTTCTAGAACATACTCCTGAGTTAGCGATGTAGCGATTCAAACGAATTGTGCCGTCATCTTTCGCTGAAGATTTAGTACGTTTAGGTCTTTCCGTGAAATTTCTCTCCGTAGCACCTTCTTTACGCTCCTCTTCAGTACTGAATTTTTTATGTGAAGATTTATATAGTCTATCTGATTTATCTCTTGTAGAACGTTTAAAATCTGTTTGCTCTCCTTCAGTTTTTTGAAAAGTTCTATCTTCTTTATCTGGTCTATCACCAAAAGCTCTACCTTCTTTGTTAAAAGGTTTGTCGAATGTTCTTTTTCTATCGGAGTTATCGCCGTCAAACTTTTTGAAAGGTTTGTCGCCATAAGCTCTACCTTCTTTATTGAAAGGTTTGTCGCCAAAAGTTCTACCTTCTTTATTGAAAGGTTTGTCGCCAAAAGTTCTACCTTCTTTATTGAAAGGTTTGTCACCATAAGCTCTACCTTCTTTGTTGAAAGGTTTGTCGCCAAAAGTTCTGCCTTCTTTATTGAAAGGTTTGTCGCCAAAAGTTCTACCTTCTTTATTGAAAGGTTTATCGAATGATCTTTTTCTATCGGAATTAGCACCGTCAAATTTATTGAAAGGTCTGTCACCGCCAAAAGATTTACCTTCCTTATTGAAAGGTTTGTCGAAACTTCTTTTTCTGTCGGAGTTAGCGCCATCAAACTTGTTGAAAGGTCTGTCGCTACCAAAAGATTTACCGTCTTTACTGAAAGGTTTGTCGAAACTTCTTTTTCTGTCGGAGTTAGCGCCATCAAACTTTTTGAAAGGTCTGTCGCCGCCAAAAGATTTACCGTCTTTATTGAAAGGTTTGTCGAAACTTCTTTTTCTATCGGTGTTATCGCCATCAAATTTTTTGAAAGGTCTATCACCTCCAAAAGATTTTCTGTCGTTATTATATGGTCTGTCTGCGTTATCTTTAGTGCCGAATGGTGTACTTCTCGGTCTTTTACTTTCTTTGAAATTAGAGGATCTATCATCCTTTGAACGATCGCCTCTTGGTTTGAAGTTTTCTGAGGTACTTCTTGAGTTTTTGGACTTGTCATCACGACTGTTCCTGTTATTGCTGAATGGCATCTTATTACTATAAAATAATGTGAACGGCAAAGTTAGTTATAATATTCTTTTTTTTTAGGTTTAAATCCATTTATTTTATTTTGTGGATGAAATGTTACAAAATAATCAAGGTTCAAACTGCTTTAAAGCTTGAAAATGGTAAGTGTTTGTTTTTTAAGTAAATAGTATTTATCTTTGTAGCCTTGAATTTGTACCAAGCTATTTTTTGATCGATTTTATCGTGGATAGGGTAGCATTAAGGGAGTGAATGTTTAGAAAAAAAGTATTATGTTGTAGTCTGATTTTGTCGGCGTTAGTGTTGTCAAAATTGTACTCAAACCCAAACACAATTGCTACAGGTGATGATAAGATCATTGCTATGATAGCGCCAAGTAATCTTGCTCATGAGGAAGATGAAAAGGAAAAGAATGCAGATAATGATAACTATGATCATTATTTAAGTTCATTAACATTTGCGAATGATACATTGCCGATTAATCGGCCACATGTTGAAAGTAAATTGTTGCGATATTTTAAAAACTTCTCTTTCAGTAAGAGAGGCTCTTACAGTCTTCATAAAAAAGCAGCGACTCATCTGCCGCAGATTGAAAAGATTTTAGCATCCTATGGCATTCCTGACGACTTTAAGTACGTTCCGCTTGTTGAGAGTGGACTGGACCGTGGAGTTGTTTCATCTAAGGGAGCTGGTGGTTATTGGCAGTTTATGCCTGCTACTGCCAGACTTTATGGATTGAAAGTAAATGGAAGTGTTGATGAGAGACGAGATTTAGTTAAGTCTACTCATGCGGCAGCTAAGTACATTAAATCACTATACAAACAGTTTGGAAACTGGACACTTGTTGCAGCTGCTTACAATGTCGGTGGTGGTAGTCTTAGAGGTTCTATCAGACGTCAGAAGGAGGATAGTTATTACGATTTGAAATTGAATAATGAAACCGGTGCTTACGTCTACAAGTTGATTTCTATGAAAGAAATTATTGAAAACCCTCAAAAGCATGGCTATACTCGGTATGCTAACCGAGCTGATTTAGATGATCAGAAGGAAAACTTGTTATAAAAAATAAAGGGCTTGAATTTATTCAAGCCCTTTATTTTTTATACACTATTTTTTACCTTAAGTCGACGATTTCATATCCACTGTATTTTCCTTTGTTAAAAGTAAATAAAGTATTGTCCAACGTTTTATTTGGATTTTGACTTTTTATGGTATAGTTATATTGCCCTCCATTTTTATCATAGATGGTCGCATCATGAATAAGTTTTGTAGAACTGTTGATGCGAAGCTTGATCTTAGAATAATTCTTTTTAGTATCTAGTGCTGTCAATTCGACTACGTTTAAAAGTGTTGTACCAGATTTTTCATTTGCAATTAACCTGTACTTGAATCCAGTTTTATAAAAACTAAAGATATTACTGGGGTCAATTGCATCATTGCTGTTTTCTATTTCAGCGATCTGAACCTCTTTTTCATCTTTTAAGATCGTATAGAGACTCTTTGCATCTGAAATCAACTCTTGATTTTTCATTGAAATGTGGTACCTATTGTTCTTTTTATCTAAATAAAGTGTACCTGCGTCCGAATAACCATTTTTGTTTGCCGCTTGAACCACCGAAAAAGAGAATGAGGCTTGTATCGTTTGATAACTGTCATACTTTTTACTGACTTCTGCTAATAGCTTTTGTGCGGCTGCATCTTGTTGTGCAATTGCTGGAATTGTACATACTAAGGCTATTAGACTTAGTAAAATAGCTTTTGTTTTTTTCATTTTTAATTCTTCCTTAATGTTTCTAAAAACTGTTCTAAAGAATATTCATCAGGATAGAGCACTTCACGGGCTTTGCTACCTTCAAAAGGTCCGACAATTCCGGCAGCTTCCAACTGATCAATTATTCTTCCAGCTCTATTGTAGCCCAACTTTAATTTACGTTGGATAAGTGAGGTCGACCCTTGTTGATGCATGACGATCATGCGTGCTGCTTCTTCGAATAATTGATCTCTGTCCGTGAAATCAAAATCTGTTGAACCTGAGCCATCACCACTTTCATCAACATATTCAGGTAACATAAACGCCGACGGATATCCACGTTGGCCTCCTATAAAGTCCGAAATCGTCTCTACTTCTGGCGTGTCTACGAATGCACACTGAATACGAATTAAATCACTACCCGTTGATAGCAGCATATCTCCTCGTCCGATCAACTGATCTGCACCACCGGAATCCAAAATAGTTCGTGAATCTACTTTGGATAATACGCGGAATGCCAAACGTGCTGGGAAATTCGCCTTAATCGTACCTGTAATGATATTAACTGAAGGACGTTGGGTGGCAATTACTAAGTGGATACCAACGGCACGGGCTAGCTGCGCTAAACGTGCAATGGGCGTTTCTACTTCTTTACCAGCCGTCATCATCAAGTCGGCAAACTCATCTACTATAAGAACTATAAAGGGTAAGAATCGATGACCCTCCTCAGGGTTTAATCTGCGATTGACAAATTTTGCATTATATTCTTTTAAATTACGTACTTGCCCATTTTTTAACAGGTCATAACGTTGATCCATTTCAATACAAAGTGAGTTTAACGTGTTGATAACCTTCTTTGTATCTGTAATAATAGCATCTTCTTCTCCTGGTAATTTTGCTAAGAAGTGTCGCTCTACTTTTTTGAATAGAGAAAGCTCTACTTTTTTTGGATCGACCAATACGAACTTTAATTCTGCTGGATGTTTTTTATAAAGTAAAGATGTTAAAATTGCGTTGATACCGACGGATTTACCCTGCCCAGTAGCTCCAGCTACAAGTAAGTGTGGCATTTTTGCTAAATCGGCAATATAGACTTCGTTGGAAATGGTCTTTCCTAATGCAATAGGTAAATCCATATCTGTTTTTTGGAATTTTTCCGTTGCAATAACAGATTTCATGGATACCATTTCTGGGCTGCTATTTGGCACCTCAATACCAATGGTTCCTTTACCAGGCATTGGTGCAATGATACGGATACCAAGTGCTGCTAAACTTAAGGCAATGTCATCTTCCAGATTTTTAATTTTTGAAATACGAACACCGGGTTTAGGAATGATTTCATATAAGGTGACAGTTGGACCTATCGTCGCCTTGATATGTTCAATCTCGATGTTATAATTTCTTAAGGTATCGACGATTTTATTTTTATTCGCTTCTAGCTCTTGTTGGTTTATGGTAATCTTTCCAGAACCATAATCTCTCAATAGATCTAAAGTTGGGTGCTGGTATCCTGGCAAATCTAATTTAGGGTCATATTGACCAAATTGTGCTACAAGATCATTTGCCGTTATCGTCTTCTCTTCTTTGAGTGATTCTACTTCCAGTTCATGACTAGCATCTATTACTTCTTCAATGATGGGATCTAGCTCAACTGGTTGATCAACAGTAAATGAAATGCTGTTCTCTTCGATAGGGGAGGTCTCTTGTTTATTTGCTGCAGGAGCCTCGATTTCAAATGGAATAACAATTTTGTTTTCTGGTTTTATTTCAGTTACAGGTAATATGATCTCTTTATTCGCAAGAGGTTCCTCGCTCTGTGGAGCATCATTGTTTCTGTGGGATTGAAATTTTTCATTGAGGCTAGGAGCTGGATTATACGACCCTCTTCTATTGCTTATCGGTTCTGAAGCAATCGTTTCTGATGGATTCGATTCTGATGGACGAATTGAATTGGTATAAATAGCTTCCTCTTCCTCGATATCAATATTGTCTTCGTCGTATTCTTTATTTTTACGAGAATCGAAAATACTAAATTTCAAATCTAGATTATAAACCAATATCAATGTTGTCAGATAAGCAAAGATCAATATTCCTGCTACACCTACCGTACCTATTTGTGCTTCAAGTAATTTGTTTGTCCAAAACCCAAATTTTCCTTCTAGAATATGTGGTACTTTATCAATGAAGCTATGCAAAAACCCTAATGTGAGCGATATGAAAACAATGGCAATGAAGGAATAAATAATGGTTCTGTAAACAGGGAGTATTGATTTTTTATACAATAATTTATAGCCAATGACAAAGAAAACCAATACAAATAAAAACGATGCTATTCCGAACCAGTTATAAATAAATTGATTTGCGAATAAAGCACCATACTTTCCTAAGCTGTTATGTACAACGGGTAATTCTACATCTGGATTATCGATTTCTTCTGCTGTATAGAGTACCGTGCCCCAACCACCGTTATTTGTGGCAATATAACTCTGGTCTTCAGACCAAGTAAACAGATAAGAAACAAAAGCAACTCCTAACAGAATAGCACATAATATGAGAAATGCACCAAAAATTTTAATTATTTTTTGCTGCAATTCTGTTAAGTCTCTAGCTGGAACTTCCTCTTTATTTTCAACTTTCTTATTTTTGGGGGTTTCTTTTTTAGAAATCCTCTTAAATGATGTATTAGCGCTAGATGGTCTAAATGTATTTCCTTTATTTGACATGAATATTTTACAGTTATCCTTCATACAAACTTAAGTATTTAGAAGGAAATTTAATTGTGTTACAAACCTTTTATTTTTTGTTGTAGCATTTTATTTATAACATACGTCTTTTATGTAGACGATCGTTGAATTTTATTCAAAATAATAAAAATGAAGATGAAAAAAGCATTATTTTTTGGATTTGGTATAATAGTTTTTATGCTGGCTCTAAATTCATGTAATAAACTGGATGATGATTACTCTTATAGAGAAATATCAGCTGTGTCTGCCGTGAATGTTGTTCCTGGTTCTACTGGATTGGATATTGGATTAGATCAAAATAAATTGAACAATAATTGGGAGGGAGTTTTTTCTTACAATCGAGTTTTGAATTATAAAAACGCTTATCCTGGTAGTAGGTTGGTTCGTGTATTTGATCCGAATGCTACTGTTGGCGATTCAGCGTTAGTGAGCCAAAAAATAGATCTAACACCTGGGAAATATTACAGCCTCTATGTGATTGGAAAGGATAAAATTGAAATTTTGACTACTGAGGATGATTTTGGAACCTTAAGAAGTGGGTTTGCTAAATTTAGATTCATGAATTTGAGTTCTGAAGCTCCTAAATTGACGCTTACCTTCAACGATACAGATAGTTTATCCGTGAAAGACAAGGCTTATAAGGACTTGGATAATTTTAAGGAAATCGCGATTTCTGAAGTATATAAACTAAAAGTAAATGGTGTAGGTATGTCTGAACTTCTAGCCGATTTCAGACCTGAAGAGAAGGAAATATATACTATTTATGCTTCTGGATTAAAGTCGAGTAACGATATTGATAAAAGGTATAGTCTTCAAATTGTTAAGCATAAATAAAAATCTAATTATAATATTGGTTGATTATAAAAAAGAGCCTGTTCTGAAAAGAACAGGCTCTTTTTTATCGGGATGTACTTAATCGAATGGGTAAAAAGTAACTTACATTTACTGCTATACCTCTTATGTGTCCAGGTTCCCATTTCTTCATTTTTTTTGCCACTCGTAGTGCTGCTTCTCCTGTTCCATAACCGAGATCTCTCTTTATTTTAAAATCTCTTGGTTCACCACTTTTATCAACAATGAATTGGATTTCTACAACGCCATTTATACCAGCATGTAATGCTGGTGTTGGATAATTATAATTTTGACCGATGAATTGCATCAATTTTGAAATTCCACCAGGATAGTTCGGAGGATTAGAGCCATTGATCGAATCATATGGTGTTTTATGACCTACTGAATCTGTTGTAATGCCCGAAATAAGTTTATCTTCTTTGAAAGTTTCTGTAAAGGTGTATCGCTTTCCACTAAAGTGCCCTTTCCATTCGCCTTCTTTTTTGTGGTTTACATAATTTCCCTCCTCGTAGGTATAGGTGTCATCTGAAACTGCGAAGCCATATCCGTCTTTTAACAGAATTTTACCCGTTGAATCGGCATAGATTAAATAGAGAGGGGTTTCGATTTTATATTTTCCTTTTGTGTCTACTGAGAAAGGGTAATACAGTATTGATTTTATTTTTCCGTTTTCATGGTAATAGAATGCGGTATCAATCTGTTGAGAATGGTTTGAGTACATCAGCTCTGATTTTAGATTACCATTTTCAAAGAGTTCATATTTCTTTCCTTTGAATTTTGAACCAGATAGGTTTGTTACTGTTCCTTGTAATTTTAATTTGTTATTTGCTATATAGAATTCTTCAACTAGCGTATCTTTACTATTTTGGTTCGGTAACATTATGATTTTAGCGTAATATGCTTTATCTAATTCTTTGGTTTCTTTTCCATTTTTTGTGTATAAAGTTTGAGACGTCACTTGTGCATAGCCTACTGTAGCCGTAAGTACATACAATAGGAAAAGTAGTGCGATTTTTCTCATCAGATATAAAAGTTGTATGGTATGTAATTATTTTAAAGCATGAAGATAGTAAAAGTTTATAAAATAAATTTTCAGTAAAAATACATCAAAGATTAATAACAGGCAAAACGGTTGTAAATAAAGGCTTTACAGCCGTTTTATGATTTTTGGTAATGAGGTAAAAAGCAGTAAAAAGCGAGGTTTGGCAAAAGTAAGGTTACTAAAACGTTACTTTTAAATATTGGAAATAACCTTTTAAAATACTGTATTTCAGCTTTTTGCACAGTTCTTCATATTGTTCCGTAGCTCACATAGGTTTAATTTTATCATTAAGAATTGTGAGTATGGAAACGACAAAAAAATCAACATTTAAGGTATTGTTCTACCTTAAAAAGAACGCCCCGAAGAAAAACGGAAAGGTTACGGTTATGTGCAGGATTACCGTAAACGGTAAGCAGTCTGCATTCAGTACCAAGTTGGATATTTCCGCAACAAATTGGGATTTGAAGTACGGCAGGGTTTTGGGTAAAAGCCGAGAAGCCCAGGAAGTAAACGGCAAACTTGATAAAATCCGTTTGGGTATCGAGGAATGCTATTCCAAAATCCTAAAGAATGAGGGAGCGGTAAACAGTGCTAAACTCAAAAATGCTTTCCTAGGTATGGAAAGCGGAGAACTGACCTTTTTCAAATTTTACGAACAGTTCCTTTCTGACTATGAGAAAAAAGTAAACAGCGGACTTCGGGTAAATGGTACACGCAGTAAATACAAAATACTTTTGAAACATCTTCGAAATTTTGCACTTACAAAATACGGTTACTCTGACTTATCATTTAATGACCTTACACCTGATTTTGTGCAGGACTTTGATTATTACCTGCGTGACGACCAAAGTTTGACACACAACACTATTTGGCTGTATATGATTGGATTTACCACGCTTTGCCGATTAGCAATGAACAGAAAGCATCTTGCCTTTAATCCGTTCAGCGAGTATAAGAACACCAAAAAAGACAAAGACCGTGGTTATCTGTTACGGAACGAGTTGGAACAGCTTGTAATGTTCAACTGTGAGAAAAAGAAAGATGAATTAATAAAAGACCTCTTTGTTTTCAGTTGTTTTACAGGGCTTTCCTATTCAGATATGAAAGGACTTAAAAACAGTAATATTCAGGATTTCTTTGATGGTAACGAGTGGATTATCGTTCGAAGAAAAAAAACGGCTACATCATCAAACGTGATGCTGTTGGATATTCCGAAAATGATTATCGAAAAGTATGCAGGATTGGCAAAGGATGGAAAGGTATTTCCTGTACCATCTAACAGTTCCTGTAATGATAGACTAAAGGTAATATCCCAACTGATTGACTGCCTTAAAGCAAAGAAAGTAACCTTTCATTTGGCACGCCATACGTTTGCCACCCTATTTTTGAGTGAGGGTGTTCCGTTGGAGAGTTTGAGCAAAATGTTAGGGCATAAAAACATTGCCACCACACAGATTTACGCCAAGATACTTAACGAGAAAGTTGGCAAGGATATGCGAAAGGTATCACATAAATTTAAAGGATTGGAGCAGTCTTTTGTTGCAAGCCTGTAACATTATATCACAATTCCTTAAAAACACCACAGCCCACCGCTTATGCAGTGGGCTGTTTCTTTAATTGACCGATACAGTTTCAGTTTCAGACAATCGGCTAACGCTGGTAGTTATCTTCCAATACCCTGATAATATCGCTTTCACGGAAAAGGATTTTCCGTTCGAGCTTGATAAACGGTATCAGTCCGTCATCCCTGTACTGTTGCAACGTTCGTTTGCTGACGTGAAGCATTTCGCAAACCTGTTCGCCTGAAAGGTAAATTTCCCCTTTTAGTAATGGGTGGAAATATTCCCTGATATACAGCAGTTCATTTTTGATGCCTACCACAGCTTCGAGCAAGACAAGCATATCCTCGTTTGAATTTCCAATCTGTTTCATTTCTTTTGCTTTTTTAATGTTCGCTCTCCCTGCATAAGTAATTCCACTTCGGATAATCTGAAATACGTTTTCCGATTGATTTGCGTTGCCCCAAGAATGCCTTTTGCCCTGTATGTCTGCAATGTCCGTTTGCTGATGTTCAGCAGTTGGCAGGCTTCCTGATGGTCGAGCCATTTCGTTGCCTGTTGCAGTGCTTTGTAGGGTGCAGTCATTTCCTTAATCAATACGGAAACCTCCTTTACTTCCCTGTGCAATGCTTTCAAAATCTGAATGTCTAAAACCGTTATTTCCATATCTGCATCATTTAAACCTCGAAAATAGAAGCTATTCACATAGGTCATTGTAATGTTGCTTTCAATGGCGGTATTTGGCGTACAGATGCCAAATACTTGACTATAATCCCAATTTTGGTTTATTGCTTTTTGGGCGAACTTGTTGTGGTTTGATTGCATTGTCCATTTTTAAATCAAGCTTCTTATTGGTCTGGATGGTCTGACTTTTCTCATCGTTTTTAAAATCCGAACGGATAACCGTTTTTGTAGCACCAATGATGCTTTCAGGTTCGGCTGGTTGTTTTTGTTGCTCTGCACGTTTCCCTCTGAACAGCTTTCGCCAATCTATTAAGCCTTTTGCTTCCCTGAACTGACGTTTAAAGTTGGCGATGAAATTGGAAATCGGGTCGCTGTGTTTATCGAGCTGCATAAAAGATGTATTCTTTTTTTTCTCAGATTGCTCTTTGTCGGTGGTTGCTTTTTGTGCCATAGGTTCAAAATTTTGCCCAATATAAAACACAGGGATATGCGTTGTTTTCATTTGGCATTATGTGGCAGTCTTTGGCTTGTGTTGGTACAATATAAAAGGCAAAATAATCCTCAAAACACTGTAAATTTCCCTCGCAAATCTCCACACATTTAAAGAGTTTTGTACGGATAAAGGAAAGCATACCAAAAACACCCAATCCTTAGCCCATACGTGTTTTTAGTATCCTTTCTTTGATTGGAATGGATTAAAAAGAATAAAAAGGTAGCAAAGATAAGGCGGACAGCCACCGCACCACCCAACCAAAAGCTTACGGCATAATGGCAGGGCAAATAAGGTGGCTTCGCCGAATTGCTGTGTTGCCCGCCACCCTTCGGGACTTATTCCGTTTCCTTTTGGTTTTTCCACCTGTCCGCCTTATTAAAATGGCTTTCTTTTTTTTCTTTTTTTTTGTTTTGGAAACAATTTTTTAGAGGGGGGGGCTAGACCAAGAACCATAATCAGATAAGCAGGATATTTATTGTGTCTTTTGAACGGAACTATTAAGCTGTTGGATAACAAAAAAAATAGGCTGATTTCTCAACCTATCCCTCTATAAGATTTTAATATTGTAATTTATATCCAATGGTAAGGCTTGTCCTTACGGTTCAGGTAGCAGTACATTTCTTCCTTTTTGAGTTCTGGGAAGAACCTCAATGCCCTATCAATTGCATAATTGGGCAAGAAGTAAATTTCGTCACGGATAACCGTGATTACTTTGCTGTGACCATAATATCGGACAAGCTCGTCAATTTCATTTTGACCGCCACGTTCTATGATACGGGCTATAATAGTCTTGTAGGCTTTCTTAAAGTTCATTGCTTCGATGTCGAAATCCCAAAAAAATACTCGGTCAAGATTTGGAATGTCTCTGTCATTATTTAACCCCATCGTTTGAAAATTGTGGATTTATATCCAATGGTAAGGTTTATCCTTACGGTTCAGATAACAGTACATTTCTTCCTTTTTGAGTTCTGGAAAAAATTTCAGAGCCTTATCAATTGCATAATTAGGCAAGAAGTAAATTTCGTCACGGATAGCCTTAAATACTTTATTGTAGCCATAATATCGGACAAGCTCATCAATTTCTTCCTGACCACCACGTTCTATGATACGGGCTATAACCATTTTATAGGCTTCCCATTCAATTTCATCATACCTGAAATCCCAAAAGAATTTAGGGTGCAGATCTGGTCTCTTTACTATAATTTCCCCCATGTCATTACGATTATTTACAGATATACAAATATACTGATTTTCAATATGATTACCTTCTAAATCTGGGTTTTTTAGTCATTTTTGGTATGTCTTTTTGTTTCAGTAATTCAACTCTTTGCAAAGGGATTTTTAGGGCTTGTTCCAGAATAGCTTTTACCTCGTTAAAGGTTTTTTCTTTCCCCTTTAATATACCAACACCCTTAAGAGATTCAAGTCTATCATAGGTTTTTAGACCGACACATGCCCAATAAGGATCTTGGTTATACTTCTGGTGATAACTGTCCAGATAATTTTTTAATGGAGCATGCTCAAGTAAGAATGCCATATCCACAAAATCTTTATACCTGTCACCTGTCTGATGAATTGCATGGAGTTTCATTGCACCGATGTCATAATTTGATACCATTCTGACCCCGTCATTAATTTCCACAGGAGCCACCAGCGGATAATTGTGAGTTATAATATCAACTTTTATATTGCCTATAAAACTCAAAACCGTATTATTGAAAAGACCTTCTTCCACCAATTCGGCTCCATACGTTTTTTCAAGATATTTAAACATTGCGTTCTGGTCAAATGTTTTCCTACTGAACAGGTCAATATCAATACTTAATCGATGTCCCAATCGCAAAGCGAGAGCAGTTCCGCCCACTAAAAAATAATCTTTCAGCATTTCATCTTTCATCAGCTTTTGGAGAAGTTCCCACATCTCACTGCTGACTGTTTCTTTGTGCAACATAATTTTCGTTTTTCGGGAATTTAATCCCGAAACCGAAGCCTTTGCCCAAAGCGGTAGTCAGTGGCACTGTTTGGCGTTCATTGGCACAATCAGCGAGGAATATCCAAAAGATTATATTGCTCTTTGCCTACAAAACCGTTATCAGAACAACGGTTTGTGTTTTTCGTTATAGATTTCGCTAATCAATTCTCCGAACTCCTGAAAGTGGTATTCGATAATGTTGTCGAGATACGCATAGATAGTCAGTTTGTCCATACCCATAATGCTTGTAAGCCTGCTGAATGTATCGTGGTGCTCCTGCCGTACATAGACCGATTTGCCCTTGCTTGCCGTTGTGGTAGGAATTTTAAAGAACTGTCCGCAGTAGTCCTCTTTGGTCAGCTTCTTTGGCTTGGAGGTACTTTTTTTCGTGCTGTTCGCTGACGGTTTGGTTTGTTCCGTTGCTGTTTCCTCGGGTTCTTCGCCTGCCATTACACGCATGATGGCTTCCTCATCTACTTTGGGTTTGGCAAAATCTTCCCGATGTGTTACTGCTTGTTGTTCCGTCAAAGGTTGTTTCCTTTCATCGGTTAGGAAATTTTCAATAGAAAAATCTTCCGTCTCGGGTTTTTGATTTTTGTTTTCTTCGTGTATCATATCGCTACTTTTTAATGTTATCTACAATTAGCTGTTTAGTTAGTTAAACAGTCAGCTGTATGTACTGTTGCACCTATGTAACAACATATCTGCCGATGCACTTGCATACGCTTAATTAGCCGTTCCACTAACCAAAAAAACTGCAATTAGCCTGCTATCAGTCACGCTGATTTGCTATCGGGATTGATGTTGATTAGTTATTTAATTAAGGATATAACCAATCAGCCAGCTAACTATATGCAAAGGAAGTAAAAGCAGTCCCAATCTACGTTAGGGTGGCACTCAGAGGTAGCATTTGGCGTTCATTGTCGTGGTTATAAACCACTGTTATTCAAATAGTCTTGCCGAAATTTGTAATGGAAGCGATGGGTTTTCCCTGCTAACTCCAATCCGTTTGCAAAACGGATTTTCTGAACTCCTGTTCAGAGCAAGTTATCTTTTAAGGTACTCGAAATGAATTTCGGCACCTCAAAAGCACTTGCCCTTGCAGGGGGCTGGAAACGGCTCCGAAGTCGCCCGTTTGTTTAAAAATTAAAATGGATTATTATGGAAGAGAAAAACAGAAATCAGATTAAAAAGACAGGAAGAAAACCGAAGATTGACCCTGCGGTACATCGGTATTCCTTCAACCTCAATGATGAGGATAACGCCAAGTTTCTTGCCTTTTTTGACCAGTCGGGAATGAAGATTACAGCACATTTTATTACGGCTTGTATCTTTCAAAAGACGGTAAAGACCGTAAAAATTGATATGGATGCGATAGAATACCACGCAGGATTGACCAAATTTTTCGGACAGTTCAGAGGAATAGCAACAAATTACAATCAGGTTGTAAAGCTCTTGAATACCAATTTTTCGGATAAAAAAGCATCTGCATACCTCTATAAATTAGAAAAGGATAGCAAAGAAATGAAAGAATTATTGCTAAAGGTTTTAATTCTTACCGAGGAATTTGAGAAAAAATATCTAAATAAAGAGTAGAAAAATGATTGCAAAAATCGGAAAGGGAAGCAATATGTACGGAGCTATTTTGTACAATCAGCAGAAAGTGGAAACGGAAAACGGAGCGGTTTTATTACTGAACAAGATACCCGACACGGTCGACGGCAGGTATTCTGTAGCCTATTTTAATAAGTGTTTTGAGCCGTACCTGTCGGCAAATATCAAAACGGAAAAGACGGTACGGCATATTTCGTTGAATCCAGATCCTTCAGATAAAGTCAGCGATGAACAGTTTACCGAAATGGCACAGGAGTATATGGAGCGTATGGGTTACGGTAATCAGCCCTATATTGTTTTCAAGCATACGGATATTGACCGAACGCATATACACATTGTTTCGACTTGTGTAGGTATTGACGGAAAGAAAATACCCGATGATTACGACCATCCACGCTCAATGGCAATCTGTCGGGATTTGGAACAGAAATATAATATGAAAAAGGCAACTGAACAAGAGCAGAAACAAGCCAATAAAGTTTTCAAGCCTGTAAATCATAAAAATGGCGACATAAAAAGTCAGATTGCTTCGGTAGTACGGTATCTACCAAAGTATTATAACTTTTCTACTATGGGTAGTTACAATGCTTTACTATCACTTTTCAACATCACAGCAGAAGAAGTCAAAGGCGAGCGGAACGGTCAGAGGATAAACGGTTTGGTTTATGTGGCATTGGACGAGAACGGAAACAAGGTAAGCAATCCGTTCAAAGCATCACTTTTCGGGAAAGATGCAGGCGTTGCACATCTGCAAAAACACTTTGAGCAGTCCAAAGAGAAAATGAAAACGACCTCTGTAAGGTTTGTTCTGAAAAATACGGTGGAGCTTGCCATACATACCACAAGTAACGAAACAGATTTTAAAAAGCAACTTACAGAACAAGGTATTAATACTATTACACGCAGAAACAATGAAGGACGAATTTACGGTATGACCTTTATTGACTACGAAAGCCGTAGCGTTTGGAACGGCTCACAGTTAGACAGAAACCTATCTGCTAATGTGTTTAACGAGTGGTGGAACAATGGAAATAAACCCGAATTAAAGATACAGGTCAGCTCTGTCTCCAAAGCAAATGACATAGAAAACCTACCGACAAAAGACCTTTTTGAAATTCTTTCAAAAGAGCATTCGGATATTTCTGATTTAGGATTATTCAGTTTGCTACCTGATGCAGACGGCGAGGATAACGAGGAAGAACAGTTTGCCAAGCGTATGAAAAAAAAGAAGAAAGGAAGGGGATTGTAATCCTTTCATTCTTCTTTTTTTTTAAATTTTATATTGTTTCCAAACGGTACCCTTTATTTTTTACAGTCTCAATTTTCAGCCCTTTATTCGTGAGTTTCTTGCGAAGAGAACTTATAATATTTCGAAGTGATTCTTCCATGTATTCGTCATTCCAGACATTTTTAAGAATGTTAAGCGAGCTTACGGTTACTGAAATATAATCGCACAACAAAGTTAAAACTCTACTCTCCTTATCTGATAAATACTCTCGTTGATTATTGCCGAAACGGATTACTCGTTCAGTTGGAACGATATCGCACTTTTCGTATTTGAAAACTTTTTGATTTGGCATAGATTTTAATGCTGTGTTGATATGAGCTTCGATTTCTTCCATTGCGACAGGCTTTTTAAGGAAGAAATTACACCCGATTTCAAACCCTTCAACTACATCAGCAGGAGATTTACTTTCTCCGCTCATAAAAATGATTGGAGTATATTTATCCTGATCTCTTATTTTTTTTGCAACTTTTTTTCCATCAACTTCATCATCCAGATTAATATCCAACAGCACAATATCTGGCCTTTCGGACTCAAATAATTCAATAGCTTCCTGTCCCGACTTTGTTTCGAGAACAATGAATCCCTTTTGCTCAAAATGCCATTGAACTACATACGAGAAATCTGAGTTATTCTCGGCAATTAGTATTTTCTTATTCATTGATAAATGGTATAGATATAGTAAATTTAGATCCTTCATTATATTTGCTCTCAACATTTATATTTCCTTTGTGCATTTTGCATACCCATTCTACATAGCTAAGACCTAACCCAAGTCCGTGATTTTTCTTTGAGTGTTCTATTTTATAAAATTTCTTGAATATCTTTGGAAGATCCTTTTCTTTAACGCCCAGCCCATTATCGCCGACCGTTATATGAATCCATTTCTCCTTTAGAATAACAGAAATTTCAATCCTAACTTTCTCTTTTGAGTATTTTATTGAATTATCTATCAGATTTTTAATCGCATTAGGAAGATGAATGGGGTCAAAAATTACATCTGTCAAGTTTTCGTCGAAGTAAGTTACAAAATCTACTCTTTTTATATAATTTAATGCGAAAGAGGTTATGACTTCATTTATGACATCATGTAAATTGCCAACTTCTAACTGCGGTTCAAACCATAATTCTTCTGAATAAGATTTTATCACAATAGACTCCAGAAGCTGATCTATATTATCAAGATTCGTCTTTATACGGGAAATAGCTTTTGATCTGCGTTCTGGACTTTCCATAAAGGAAGGATTTTCCATGACTTCAGCAACAGACAGGGCGCCCTGTAACGGATGTCTGAGCTCATGTGTCATACTATCCACAAAATCCTGTCTGACAGTTTCTATCATTTTCTGTTTCTGAATAATCTGCCATTGATAATAAACTGCCCAAATTACCACAATGAGAACTATCGCAGAGAACATAAGATAATAGAGCATTTTCTGGAAAATAATAGAAGCTGGGTTTTCATAATACATCTGTACATCTCTTGTAATATCCAGTTCCTTCTTAGAAGTACTATAGGTAGATGAGGATTCATTAAATATACTTCTGTTTGTAGCATCTAATTCTTTACTTTCCTTCGAGCTATAGACTATTAAATCATAGTCACAAAGTATATCTTTTTCTTTCATGACCTCAGACATAATACTATCCAATTCAGTAATATCAAAAGGAGCATTAGCGATTGCGTAGCTGTTGATTTTATACAATACCTGATCAGGAGTTAGCTTTTCTTCCTCAGATTCAGTACGTAGTTGGAGTACATAATCATCGGTATTGATTAAAGAATCCATTGAAGATCCTGATTTATTCTCAAAATTATATTTTAGGGAAATACCTTGTGATTTTTTAGGCAACTTACTGAACTGGATCGCCCGATATTTGTCAACAGTAGTAATAAGTGCTTCCTCATATAAGCTACTTAATGTTTTTGATAAATAATCATACTGTGATACCATCGAATAACACTGAAAGATTAAAACTACTATGATTGCAATGGAGGTAAACCACTGAAGTATATTTTTATTGAATATTTTTTTCTTATACATAGTTTAAATATATGGCTAACAAAGATAACAAAAACTCATATAGAGTCCATTTAAGCCCACATATAAATATAGGGCTATTATTGGAGACTGCGTATAACAACCCTCTTAGGTTGATATTATATTACCATTATGTCTGTTCGATCAATCTGGTAATATGTTTGTATTGTCATTAGGACGAAGGTGCCTCGATACTTATTGACAACGGAGTTAATAAAAAATTATCTAATTTAAAAACTTAAAAGGCATGAACAATGTATTTTTATCTCAAGATGTGTTAACATCAGAATTAAATGACGTAATGGGTGGTGGTAAAATCAAAGTAAAGGTTACCAGACCCGATGGAACAACTTACGAAGTTGAATACGAATTCTAAACCTATTCTTGAATAGGTTTGAAGCAACGGCTGTCGCCGTTGCTTCTTTTTTACAAAAATAATCTAATTACCATTGAAATGAGAACCATATTACTTTTATTGATTTCCTTTCTTACTATCCAAACATCAAAAGCGCAAGAATCATATACCATATCTGGAAGAATCCTAAATGAAAAGAATGAATCTATTGAATATGCTACGATATCACTCGCCACAATACCGTCTAGCAGTGTATTAGAGGGGGGTATTACTGATAAAAATGGGCGCTATAAAGTATCTGTATCCAAAAAAGGAACATATCTGCTTAAAGTTGAGTATTTGGGTTATCTGGATTATGACAAAGAAATAAACATAGAGGCGGATAACGTTCTCGATAATATTCTACTACAAGAAGAAGTTGTTGTCTTGGATGAACTTGTAATTACAGCTCGTCGCAAGTTAATAAACAATAACAAAGGACGTATTAGTATGAATGTTGCTGACTCTGAATTGAGCAGACTAGCCTCAACTCTTGATGTTATTTCTTTGATGCCCAGTCTAACTGTTTCTGGTAGTGATCTATCTGTTGTAGGTCGTGGTAAACCATTAATTATACTAAATGGTAGAGAGGTTAAGAACATAGAGGAAATTGCGAACCTAAGCCCAGATAGGATAAAGAAAATAACACTGGATCGCAACCCGTCATCACAGTATGACGCATCTTATAATAGCGTTCTTTTAATAGAAACCAAAGACCAATTAAAGGATCAATTGTCTTTACAGCTCATCCATCGAAGTGGCGTAAAAAGGCAATATAATCATAACGAAACCATAAATGTAAATCATAAATTAGGAAAATTCTCAAATTTTATTTCCTACAAGTTTGGAGATGGAAAAAGTCACGATAAGGTTGAAAATTTTCAAAACATAAATATCAACAACAGCAAAATAAGTAACAGCTATTATTCGGATGCTATAGATAAAAAGAAAGAACACTCGTTAAACTTGTCAAGTTCAATAGTTTTCAATGACAAAAATCAGTTGAATTTCCAATATAACATGAACATTGAAGACAAGAAACTAAATGTGTCTGGCTTTGAAAATCGTAGTGAATCTAACCCTAGCTATTTAGATATATTCCGGAGCTCTATTAACTCTAAAAACTACCCTGCTCTTTCGATGAACCATTCGTGGAAAATTGATTCTCTGAACCAAATAAAGGTTTATGCGGATTACATCCACCAGTCGAATAACGGAACTGAAAATATATTATCACAGAATCCAACAGAGCAATTTTATAATAAAGGCTTCTTAAAAGGAAATTCTACATTCAATACCTATGCTGTCAGAACAGAATACAGTACTAAATTATTCAATAATTATGACATGATGTTAGGTATCCGCTATTCAGGTATCCGTAACCACGCTTTATCAGATTTCAATAATTCCGATACAGATTTATCTTTCATTACTAATTCAAAACTGAATGAGCAAACGTCAGCCGTTTATGGAACGTTTTCAAGACAGTTAGATAATATTTTCATTGAAGTGGGACTACGGGGAGAATGGAATATCGGAAAATATTACAATAATGATAGATCAGTGTTTGACCAACCGAGAAAGTTATCCAATATATTTCCTTCTTTATCTGTTAGTTATGATGTTTCTAAATCTACTCAGCTTAATTTCAATTACAATAGCAAAATAAGCCGTCCAAACTTTGAGGATTTAGATCCTATAGTAAACTACCTGAGCTCTTCGTTATACGAGCAAGGAAATCCAATCCTTAAGCCGACGATTTCCCATAATTTTTCTTTAGGAGCAACATTAGATAATGGTTTGGTCGTTAATGGAGGTTTTTCATATCGTAACAATCTCATTGCATATACTATTGTTCCATTTGATGAGGAGAAAAACATATGGGTAAATACACCAATAAACATTCCGAATAGCTACTCAGTTAATTTCAATGCTACGTACAGTAAAATGTTCGGTAAACTCATTTCTAATTTAACAGCTGATGTTTCCGCTCCGTTTCTAAAATATGAATTTTTAGGGAGTCAGACATCTAATAACAAAACGCAATACCAATTGATTAGTGCAAACATATATAGATTAAACCCCAATGTTTTCTTTGTCGGAAACATTGCTATGAGTAGTAAATATGGTTATGTCAATACTTTATTTGACCCTACCTATAGATTGACATTAGCAGTTAATGTGACTTTATTGGATGGGAAACTTGATCTTGCATTATTCGGGAATGACATTTTACGAAAAGGCAATCCAAATACTATTTCGCGATATGGACTGGTCGAATATGGACAGAAACTTAATTTAGATACACGAATGATTGGTTTAACCGCAAAATTCAATATCAATAAATTTAAGACTTTATTTAAACCAAGCGATAGTAACCAACTCGAACTTGACAGAATTGCAAAATGAGAAAGTTTCCAATATGTATACAGCATGACGTGATGGATTGCGGAGCGGCTTGTATCAAAATGATCACCGAATACAACAATCAATTCATCGATTTATCGGAGATTAAAAGTGAATGTAATCCGACAAGAGAAGGAGTGTCTTTATCCGCCATTGCACGTACTTTAGATTTCTACGGGTACACCACTATTGGTGGAAAAATTACGACAGAAAGACTGATAGAGAAACAGCCTTTACCAGCAATTATTCATTGGAATCAAGAACATTTCGTAGTACTATACAAAATCAAGAAATCCGAACAAGGCTATACCTTTTATATTGCTGATCCCGATATTGGATTATTGAAGTATAAAGAAAAGGACTTTAAAGAAAACTGGTGTAGTACAGTTTCGGGTCAGGAGGATAAAGGGGTGATTTTGGTCATAGAAAAGAAATCAGGGGTTGATCAGTTCTCTGTAAAAAGTAAAAAGAAATCAGTGGGATCCGGTATTCTAAAGCCATACTTCTTAAAATATAAAAAATATTTTTATCAATTGCTTATCGGTCTGCTGATTGGAAGTCTAATTCAAGTTATTTTTCCTTTCTTAACCAGGGCGATAGTGGATATAGGTATCTATAATAAAAATATTGCATTTATTAATGTCATTCTCATAGCTCAACTTGTTCTGTTGTTAAGTAAAATGGTAGCAGAATTTATACAAAACTGGCTCCTTTTACATATAGGCACACGTATCAACGTATCCATGCTTTCGGATTTTCTGGTAAAGTTAATGAAACTTCCTATGAGCTTTTTTGATACAAAGCTTACGGGAGACATTTTACAAAGGTTCGTCGATTTTAAACGATTTGAACAGTTTATCACACAGCAATCTTTGACGGTCTTGTATGCAGTAATCAACCTACTGGTTTTTGGAGGAATTCTCTTATCATTCAGTTTTTCAATATTTTCAGTTTTCACAATCGGAAGTATTTTATACATTCTATGGTTATTACTTTTTATGAAACGAAGGAAAATATTGGATTACCAATTGTTCGAACAGCGCTCCATCAATGATAACAAAACTTATCAGTTGATACATGGTATGCAAGAAGTAAAGTTACAAGGATGTTCGCAACGTCTAAGATGGGAATGGGAAGATGTACAAGCAAAACTGTTGGACTTGAATATCATTTCATTGAAAATTCGCCAACAACAAATGGCAGGAAGTACTTTTATTAATGAAAGTAAAAATGTAATTATTACTTTCTTATCTGCCTATGCGGTTATTAGTGGTGACCTCTCATTAGGGACGATGCTTGCTGTTCAGTATATTATAGGTCATTAAATTTACCGATAGAGCAAATTGCTCAGTTTGTTTATAATAGGCAAGATACTATGATAAGTATGGAAAGGATTGCAGATGTCTATAACAAAGTGAACGAAAACAATGGGCGTCAAGTTAGGCATATAAATTCTGATGTACAGAATATTATTCTTGAAGATGTGTCTTTCAGCTATATAGGTTCAACCCGCCCCACATTGAAGAATATTAATTTAAATATAAAAAAAGGTAGTACTACAGCTATTGTTGGAGCAAGCGGAAGTGGAAAAACTACCCTTATTAAACTATTGTTACAATACTATCCAGCTTCCCAAGGTTCTATATATTTGGGTGCAGATGATTTAAACATTATTGATACGGATACTTGGAGAGCAGTATGTGGTGCCGTAATGCAGGATGGGTTTATATTTTCTGATACGATTGCTCGAAATATCTCCATTTCAGATGATGAAGTAGATAAAGAACGCCTACGCTATGCAATCGAAGTTGCAAACCTAGAGGAATTTATTAACAGCCTGCCACTAAAGCTCAATACTATGATAGGTCTCGAAGGAAGGGGATTAAGTCAGGGACAAAAGCAACGAATCTTAATAGCAAGAGCAGTTTATAAAATGCCACAGTATATTTTTTTAGACGAGGCAACTAATGCTTTGGATTCAGATAACGAGAAAAGAATTACAGAACGATTACAATCATTTATTAAAGATCGGACTGTTTTAATTGTTGCCCATCGTTTAAATACTGTTATCAATGCCGATAATATCATAGTATTAAATAACGGGGAAATTTGTGAACAAGGAACTCATCAGAAACTTATCGAAAGTAAGGGATATTACTTTCAACTTATCAAAAACCAATTAGAATTAGGAAATTAAAATATACACAATGGAAAATATAGAGTTGAAAAGTGAGAAGACTCGAAATATTATAGGAAAAACACCTACTATAATCATTCGATTTGGCAACATATTTATTTTAATTTTTCTCATAGTAATCTTCATTATAAGTATGTCGATTAAGCTTCCCAAAATTCAACTTGGAGAAATCGTAATCCAAAAAGATGGAAAACAGATAGAGCTGTATTTAGAATACGTTGGACAAAAAATTACCAAAGGAAACAAAATGAAGATATATAAAAATGGACGACTGTTACATCAAACAATAATCCCGCATTCAATTAACGATTTTCGGATAAAGGAGAACTACTTTTGGACTACTGTACAAATGCAAATCACACCATTTTCGGAACAGGGAATGTTGTTCAAAGTAGAAGATAATACACGACTATCTGTTGAAATTGAAACAGGAAGTGAGTCTTTTATTCAATATCTGCGTTTCAAATAAGCATTCAAACATTTTCAAGAGAAAGGCCGAAAGCTATTGAATAGATAAAGTAAACTGAAAATTTGTAATTTTTTAAAGCAAAGAACATATTTAGCATAGGTTTTTTAATGGTGAAGTTGAAGAGGTGGGTAAAAGCTTCTAATTACTCCAAAATATACAATAACTAATTATAACCCCAATACTTTAGACGTGGATTTTCTGAAATTATCAATGGTATGAGTAGATACATAGAAACCGCTATTGCAGAGAGAGTATCGATTATAAGGGTAGGTGCAGCTATATTCTGACAAAGGATTTATTCTGATAGCTATTATTGGAATGAAAACATAAAATAACTGTATACACTATTTTTTCAAAGTGACCTTGAACAGGTTAGAGACCGTAAGCAGCATTTGGAGATTGTAACCGACAGCCTGATAATATACTTATTTTTTTGCTTTATAATTTGAAATGGTTGTCTTAATAATATGGTAAATAAACTAACTTAAATGGCATCTTCATTAAATCATATTATCTCAGAGATACTGCGAAAAGAAAATGCAATTTCGCTGTTTGCCATCAATGCTATTGATAAAGCATACCAAATGATGATATACCTGCCAGAATTTTTGACATTAACAAAAGAAGATGTTATAAGGCAGGGTTTTAAAAACCATTGGAAGGAAATCAATTTCTTTCGTAACATTAAGCCATACATACTATCCAAACTCATTTACCACAATAAAGTATTTCGGATGCAGACAACCTGTCCAGTTGACGGAGGAAAGATGTACACAAGTTATTTTTTAGAACAGTAACAGGAATTAAAACAGGAATACAGGGAGCACATCTACAATTCCGATTTTTACAGATACTATCGCTCAGGAAGAACCGACCGTGATGAAACATACTTCAGGTTAGGCAACATCAATTTCCACGATGGTCTGAACAGTTTTGCTTTTGAAATTGACCCACTGTTTTCAACTTATTATGATAATAGAGTGGCTCAGGTAATAGCAAATGAGCTACTTTATACTTATATACTCCAAAAAATTAACGATGATGAAATAGCAGGTTCTCTTTCTCCAAGGGATATTTCATCCGATGGTATTCTTTGGACGGATACCAAAAATGCCTTGACAGAACTGATTTATGCACTGTATGCGAATGGTTCTCTTTCTTACGGTAAAGTAGGAATACGCAAAATCAGTCTGACTTTAGAAAAATTATTCCAGATTATATTGGGAGATTTGCACAATTCTTTTCATCGAATGAAATATCGAGTAGGTTCCCGAACCGCATTTTTAGACCAACTGAAATCTTATTTGGAAGAATATATAGACAAAGATTTATAGGGCTGTTACATTAAATGTAAAAACCGAAGATTTAAAATTTTTGTATGGATTTGAGAAGAATAAATTTTATATATTAGCTATGAGCTAGCGGAAACACATTGAAAAGCAAAGCAATAAGCACCGTTACCAAATCGTTACCTGACTTTTTTGATTATCTTTATAAAAGCTTAGTATTCAACCGATACAGCTTTTTTCTGAAAACTTTAAAATAAAAATGGCCGATTTTGATCGGCCATTTTATTCTATAAACTTAAATATGCCTATTCAGCAATTATTAAATAGTAATTCTTCTTTCCTCTCTGCGCAATGATATATTGATCATTAATCAAATTGGATGTGTTGATTACCTGTTCTATGTCTGTCGCTTTTTCTCGATTAATCGAAACCCCTCCACCTTGCAACATTTTGCGCGCTTCGCCTTTAGAAGGGAATACCTGGGTGTTTACTGCCAGTAGATCCAATATGTTAATTCCTGTGCTCAAAGTTTCTTTTGAAACATTGAATTGTGGAATACCTTCGAATACATCTAAAATAGCTTCATGATCTAAACCATTTAAGAATTCTAAAGTTCCGTTACCAAAAAGAAAATCAGAAGTCTTAATAGCTGTTTCATAAGCTTCTTCCGAGTGTGTACGAATGGTGATATCTTTTGCCAATGCCTTTTGTACTGCTCTTGTATGTGGTGCCGCATCGTGCTCAGCTATAATGGCATCAATTTCTTCTTTCGATTTTAACGTAAAGATCTTGATCCAGCTTTTTGCGTCATCGTCTGAAGTATTCAACCAAAATTGGTAATATTTATAAGGAGAGGTTTTCTTTGCATCTAACCAAACAGCACCTGATTCTGTTTTACCAAATTTTTGACCATCTGCTTTTTTTATTAATTGTGTCGTAATTGCAAAAGCGGTTCCCTGATCTTGTCTACGAATGAATTCAGTACCTGTTACGATATTTCCCCATTGATCAGATCCTCCCATTTGTATTTTACAATTGTGGTGTTTCCAGAGATAATAGAAGTCATAACCTTGAATCAATTGGTACGAAAATTCTGTAAATGAAAGGCCATTTTCGCCTTCTAAACGTTTTTTTACAGAATCTTTAGACATCATATAGTTAACAGTAATTAATTTACCGACATCACGGATGAAATCCAAAAACTTGAAGTCTTTGAACCAATCGTAATTGTTAACCATTTTTGCATCGTTTTCACCTTCTCCAAATGCTAGGAACTTACCTAATTGATTTTTCAAACAATTCACATTATGATTTAATGTATGTTCGTCCAATAAGTTACGTTCAGCAGATTTGAAAGAAGGGTCTCCAATCATTCCTGTTGCACCACCTACCAAGGCAACAGGTTGATGTCCTGCGTTTTGGAAGTGAATTAACGTCATGATTTGTGTCAAGTGACCTACGTGTAAAGAGTCTCCTGTTGGATCAAAACCAATATAACCAGATACTTTTTCTTTATTTAGTAAGTCTTCAGTTCCTGGCATAATGTCTTGAAGCATGCCTCTCCAGCGTAATTCTTCTACAAAGCTCATTGTGTAAAATGGGTTAAAAATTTTTAATATAAGCCACAAATATAAGAGATTAAGCTGTATATTGAGTCAATATTTCTCGTTAAATAATTGCGATAGGTATAAAATTGTTGTTATGAATTTTTTGTCACACTTTTATTTCGAACGTTTCGCGACAAGCCCAGAACGGGTTGTGGGTAGTTTATTGCCTGACTTATTGAAAAATGCGGATAAAGATTTTGTGATCAAGCCCAATAATTTTGAAGATCAATTGTGTGGAAACCCCCTCCATATGGATTTGCTTAAGGGATGGAATGGGCATATCGAAGTTGATCGTTTGTTCCATAATGCGGATTATTTTTTTCACCATACACATGCCATTAAGGTGCTTATTAAAGATGAGTTAGCCGGATTGCCAATAAGACCTTCATTTTTTGCTCATATTGCACTAGAATTACTGCTGGACCACCTCCTAATAGCGCATAAGGCAATTTCAGTTTCAAAATTTTATGTGGCCTTGGAGAAAGTAAATCGAGATGCTTTACGTTCTTTTTTAAACATAAGCCAATTAAAGGATACGCCAAAATTTGATGTTTTTTTTGATCGCTTCATAGCGTCGCAATATATTTACGAATATGCTGATGTGGCGCAGGTTACTCGCGCATTATTTCAGATTTGTAAACGATTGTGGTCTTTTGACTTGAAAGAGGAACGTGTTATAGCGGTGAGTAATAAGTTGACGCAGTATATGAAGGAAGATTTGAAGGATTTCCATGATGTCTATCAGTATATTCACTACGAAATGATAGATTTTGAATAGTATTTGTGTTGTCGTACTAGTATCAGTCTTATTTTTTTTATTTTCGTAACCAAATTACTTAACATATTAACATAAACTACATGTTTAAAAGACTTTTTCGAAAGAAAAGTGTAGATCAGATTATATACGACTCCCAACATGGAGAGGGGTCTGGACTTGCAAAAGTACTGGGTGTAAGAGATTTGGTTTCGCTAGGTATTGCCGCTATCGTTGGTGCTGGAATATTCAGTACAATTGGTTTGGCTAGTTACGAGGGTGGACCCGCGGTTTCGCTATTGTTCATATTCACTGCTTTTGCCTGTGTCTTTACGGCGCTCTCCTATGCGCAGTTTGCGAGTACTGTACCTGTTTCAGGTAGTGCTTATACCTATGCATATGTGGCTTTTGGAGAATTGTTTGCTTGGATTATTGGCTGGGCGCTTGTGCTAGAATATGCCGTTTCTAATACCGTTATTGCAATATCGTGGTCTCAATATTTTGCGTCCATGTTGGAGGGATTTGGTCTGCATATACCGGCATGGTTATCCTTGGCTCCAGGTTATGCGTTAGACGCCGCTCAAAAACTTGCAGAAAGTGGTGCAACGAGTTTAACGGCAGCAGATAAACACGGGCTAGAGGCTTATTTGAGCGCTCCTCGAATCGGAGATATACCGATTATATTTGATTTACCTGCAGGTATCATTACAGTTTTGGTTACTGCTTTAGTCTATATTGGGATTAAAGAGTCGCAACGCGCCAGTGCCGTTATGGTCATTATTAAAGTCGGAATCATCTTAGCAGTTATATTTGGAGGGATGTTTTATGTGAAACCTGAAAATTGGACACCTTTTGCGCCGAATGGAATGCATGGTGTAATGGGCAGCGTTGCAGCTGTATTTTTTGCTTTTATTGGGTTTGACTCCATTTCCACGACGGCAGAAGAATGTAAGAATCCACAGCGTGATTTACCCAAAGCCATGATATGGTGCTTGGTCATCTGCACTGTGCTATATGTCGCTATTACTTTGGTTCTGACTGGAATGGTAAATTACACCGAGTTGAACGTAAAGGATCCTTTAGCTTTTGTGTTTAAATACGTTGGATTTGACTATATGGCAGGGATCATCTCCGTTACATCTGTTATCGCTATTACAAGTGCTCTGTTGGTTTACCAATTGGCACAGCCTAGAATTTGGATGACCATGAGCCGCGATGGCTTAATGTCGAAGCGCTTTGCTCGTGTACATCCGAAGTATAAAACCCCTTCTTATGCAACTATTGTTACAGGGGTAGTGGTTGGTGTACCTTCTTTGTTTTTTAAAATGGATTTCTTTGTTGACCTTACGAGTGTAGGTACTTTCTTTGCTTTTATCATGGTTTGTGCAGGTGTACTGTACATGGATTATTCAGGCATATCAAAAAAATCAAAATTCAGGGTTCCTTATGTGAATGGTAAATATCTGGTTGGATTTGGATTGATTGCCGCAATCGTTTTGTTTTGGATATATGGCCAAGATGTGGTTACGGAATGGAAAAACCTTACATTTATGGATATTATTAAACATAAAGTGTTGGTTATCATCTTTTGGTTGACTTGGTTAGTCTTAAGTTTCTATAGTTTTAAGATGAACTTTTCCCTTTTACCAGTTACCGGTATTTTGATTAATTTATATTTAATGACAGAGCTAGGGGCCAGTAATTGGATTATCTTTATTATTTGGCTTATTGGAGGACTTATTATTTATTTCTTATATGGGTATAAGCATTCGAAACTAAATAAGGAAAGCATGTCTTAACGGAATTGATCGTATATAAAAAAAGCTCTAAACATTGTTTAGAGCTTTTTTATATACTAAAACCTCCAGAGGAGGATTCTACCTATTTTATTTCCTTGTTCCATTCGGATTACTTCTACCTCTGCCACATTGAGCTTTTTTAGCTTGTGTTGTAAGATTCTGATATCTTCACGGTGTGCTACCAAAGTAGAAAACCATTTTACCTGGTCTTTATAGAACTGACTTTCAAAAATCATCCTACCGATAAAGGCTTTTTCTCCGCCATCGCACCACAGCTCGCTTCCTTGTCCTGCAAAACTCTGAACTATTTTGTCTTCTTCTACTGGTTTTAGCCCTTTTATTTTACGGTCTGCTTGTGCCAGTGCTTCTAATTGTGAAGAGAAGAATGGAGGATTACAGATAACCATATCATATTTTTCATTCTCAAGAATAATATCCTTAAAGATTGCTTTTGGATTATTCTGTAATCTGATTTGTACGTTATTCTTAAGTTCCGGATTTAAACGTACTATTTCAATGGCATTTTTATATGCTTTTTTTACAATCTCAGATCCTACGAAGGACCAACTGTATTCGTGGTTTCCTACAATGGGATAAATACAATTGGCACCAACGCCAATGTCTAGGATTTTGACCTGTTTACCTTTTGGTATTTCATTATTATTGGCTTTTGCTAAGATATCGGCTACATAATGTATGTAATCTGCGCGACCAGGAATAGGAGGACATAAATTTTCTTTTGGGATATCCCAATATTGAATATTATAGTATTGTTGGAGTAATGCTTTGTTTAAAAGCTTGACCGCCTCTGGATTTGTAAAATCGATTGTTTTCGTCTTATAGTCATTGATGAAGACAAATGCTTTGAGCTCGGGAACAATCTTGGTTAATTTAACAAAGTCGTAAGCATCAAGATGTTTATTTCTAGGGTGAAGTTTTTTCGTGGGAGTTGTTACTGGTCCTGCCATAATGTTGTATTTGATGCAAAAATAAGCTTTTATTTTAAGACATTCCTTAAATAATAATTGGTTACACTAATTTACCTATAGCATCATCCGTTTTGCTTTTTTTTAAACATTTTGGAATGATTATTTACAGATCTTTTAGCCGATATATTAATAGTATTTTATATGGTTATAGTAACACCTTCGGTTTTTGGTAAAAAAAAGTGCCTCCAATTTATCTTTATTGGAGGCACTTTATATCATTTTGAATATAGGCTATTTATTCTTTCTTTTTAACTCAATAGTCGAAGTTTGTGGTAAACTAAGGGGGACTCGCTCTATGGTAACAAAGCTTGCATCTAATCCAAATCCCTTTTCTTCGGATAGGCTTAATTTTTTGAGATACCCATATATTTCCATAATGATGCGTTCAAACCAGCTTAATTGATTGCCTTTTGATAAAACTTTTTCTAAGACTACGAATTTAAAATCTCCTGGAATATTGTGTTTTTTTAGGGTGTCATATTGACTTGTTATATCGATTTCACCTTTCTTAACCATATCTTCCACTACTTTTCGGAACAATAAACTGATGCGTTGCTCTTCTCTAAATCCAAGTTTAAAATCAATGCGAATTAGTTTTCCAGGAATCAACTGGTCTATGGTATACTCACGTGTGTGTGGGTGATCCATAACATCTACGTGAACCAGCCAGTAAACGTCTGCACGCTTTGGTTTTTTATTCAATATCGAATAAATGATTTTCGATTCAATTTCGGATTTAAAGTTTGCACTTGTCAAATAGACCAAATGTGAAGCGTATGGTGGTACCGATTTATCTTCACTCAATTCTGAGATAATAGGATAGTACTTATCAATATTGATGAAGTTGACAAATCTGTTTTTGATTCGTCTTGCATTCCACCAGGCGTACATTATAAGAAATAGGAGTGAGGCTAATAATAAGGTTAGCCAACCTCCGTGGGCAATTTTAACTCCATTTCCAACTAAGAACATCAACTCTAAAGACAGATAGAATCCTGTGAAGAGTGCTATGATATATTTATTGACTTTTTTTGATGCCAAAAAGTATGTCATCAAAATAGTCGTTGTTAGGAATGTTAAGTTGATGGCTAATCCATAGGCGGCTTCCATATTGCTTGATTCTCCAAAAATCCTGATGATGAGCATACAGCCCGCCCAAAGAATCAAATTGATTGAAGGTACATATAACTGGCCTTTATGGTCACTTGGGTATCGGATTGCCACCTTTGGCCATATGTTTAAGCGAACCGCTTCTGATATGAGGGTGTATGATCCTGATATCATGGCTTGACTGGCGATTACTGCTGCCATGGTTGCAATTGCAATTCCATAACCAAGGAACCAATGGGGCATGATGGCATAAAAAGGATTGTTTTCACCTAATACTTTTCCTTCTTGGGTAAGTAACCAAGCTCCTTGCCCAAAATAGTTGAAGACCAATGTTAATTTTACAAATATCCAACTGATGCGGATATTACTTTTTCCGCAGTGTCCCATGTCTGAATAGAGGGCTTCTGCTCCTGTGGTACATAGAAATACGGCACCAATAATAAATAGTGCATTGGGATAGGCGATTAATAATTTGACTGCATAATAGGGGTTTAATGCTTTGAGGACTTCCAGTTCGAGGTGAATATTACTTAGTCCCAATATGCCGATGGTAGAAAACCAAATAAACATCAGCGGACCGAATATTCTACCCACTACTGAGGTACCGAAACGTTGAATCGCAAATAGCCCGGTAATGATCGTTACTACAATTGGAATGGTTGGTAATCCAGGATATTTAATATCCAAACCTTCAATAGCAGAAGAGATGGTGATGGCTGGAGTAATCATACCATCGGCAAGGAGTGTAGCTGCTCCTATCATCGCTGGGAAAATCAACCATGGTGCTCTTTTGCGAACTAAAGAAAATAAAGATAGAATACCTCCTTCGCCTTTATTATCTGCCTGTAATGTAATTAAGACATACTTGACAGTTGTTTGTAAGGTTACTGTCCAGAATACACAGGATAGCCCGCCTAGGACTAGGTTTTTATCGATGACACCTTTGTTCATGATAGCCTTAAATACGTAAAGTGGAGAGGTCCCAATATCTCCAAATATGATTCCTAAACTAATGAGAAGCCCTGCAAGGCTTACTTTTTGTGCAGTACTTTGATGACTTGTCGTCATTTTTTATATTTTTTTAAGTGAAAACCTTCGTTTTACCACGAATATGAAGGTTCGTTGCAAGTGAAAAACTCGTGCCAAATTTTAGCAATTTGTTTGACAACGACAAATCTTGTTAAAAATTGTTAAATGACAAATATTTATACCGAATAAGGTGATAAAATCTAAACAAATAACCTATTTTTGTTGTTGATATATTGGTTTAGAAATATTATATTTGATTAAACTATAACCAATTTAAGAAGTCGTATTATACAAATGAATATTAATATTAAGAAAATAGCTTATTTATGTCTGCTCTGCACGATTACGTCGATGGGTAGTTTAGGTTATGCATCTGTATTACAAGCTTCCAATACGACAGAACTTCTGACATTCGATGTGCTATCATCGCTTGATAAACCTGATCGTTTAACTTATAATGCAATGACTCCTGACAACACGAAGGATGTGGATAAGTTAATCAATAATGTTAAGGTTTTTTATAACCCCATTTCCGAACAGATCAGTTTATCATTCAAATTAGGTAAGCAAAGCGCAGTTGCCATTAAAGTCATGGATGCACTCGGTAATGAGGTGTTACAGCTTATGAATGGTACGCTAGAAGCTGGAAATCAAAATCTATCTTTTGATCAAAGTGGTAAGCTCAATAATGGTTTTTATTTTGTGCGTGTCGTTTCTGGTTCGGAAACGGTCGTGAAGAGATTTTCGGTCCGCAAATAAAATATGCTCATAAAAATATTAAAGGCTTAAATGATATCATTTAAGCCTTTTTCTTTTAGTCAGGTAATTCGTTTTCATCTATCCATAAACCATCTGATTTGATGATATTGATGAGCTCATCAAGTGCGTGTCTAGAACTTACATTTTTCTTAACGACCTCTTGTCCCCTATATAGGGTGATCTTATCAGGTCCAGCACCAACATAACCATAGTCTGCATCAGCCATTTCACCAGGACCATTTACGATACATCCCATAATACCAATTTTCAAACCTTTTAGATGATTTGTTCTATTCCTAATCATCTGGGTCGTTTCTTGTAGATCAAATAATGTACGTCCACAGCTCGGGCAGGAGATATACTCAGTCTTTGATATCCGTGATCTAGTAGCTTGAAGGATTCCAAAAGATAAGGATACTATTTTATCTAATGGTGTAGCGGGCGAATCAATCCAAATACCTGAGCCTAATCCGTCAATTAATAATGCACCCAAGTCAGTTGCTGCATATAGCTGAAGTTTTGAAATGGGCTCCTCTGGGTTCATAATATCACCAATTGGTCCTGAAAAAGCAGCAGCTTCATATGTTCTTTTAATAATGACCGGATTATCTAGACCAATTTCTTGTAGATTTCTGAAGAATTGACGTTGCTCCGCCATTCCGTGTACTGCAGTTGTTTCTAATAGAAATATAATAGTTTTGTCGAGTTGCAAATTTTCGAATGAATGGGTTGCTAGATCTGTATTTTTTATTTTAATAAGATTTAGTGCAGCATCTTTATCAGAAGCCTGGTTGAATTCTTCTAAAGTAAATAAAGGATGAATATTCGCTTTATTATTAATGTTTTTCCAGGTTTGGTAATTATATAATTGCTTTAAATTGGCCGGCATATTAAATGAGGGCAACTGATCGCCAAGATATACAAAATCTACAGACTGCTCGCCCATATGGTACTTATCTAATAAGGTGTCATAACGATAGCCTGCTTTGGACAGGAAATTGACATCTTTTAGATTTTCGTTAGAAATGTCTACGATTACGCGAGGTACTAATGAGCCTCCGACAAAAGTATTCACTTCTTTTGAAATGTAGGGTTGAGCGCTATTATTTTCGGTTAATTTTAAGATTTCTGGATTTTTAATTGCTTCAATATCACGCTTCCTTTTCGTGTACCGATTGACCAAAGCTATCGCAACTGGAGCTTCTTTTTCAGGTTCCTCAGTCAGAGATACACGAACGGTATCGCCCAATCCATCTTCTAATAATGTTCCTATACCTACGGCAGATTTAACGCGGCCGTCTTCGCCATCACCAGCTTCCGTAACACCAAGATGCAGGGGATAGTTCATGTTTTCGGCAATCATCTTTTCGACCAAAAGTCTATAGGCACGCACCATCACCTGTGGATTACTCGATTTCATGGAGATACATAAATTATAGTAATTTAAATCTTCACAAATGCGAATGAATTCCATTGCTGATTCTACCATGCCTTCTGGTGTATCACCATAATGACTCATGATACGGTCTGAAAGTGAGCCATGATTGGTCCCTATTCGCATAGCTGTACCGTACTCTTTGCAGATGTTGACTAAAGGTTTGAATTTTTTATAAATGCGGTCTAATTCTGCTTGATATTCACTGTCTGTATAGCTCAGTTGATCAAATTTTTTCTTGTCTGCATAGTTTCCAGGATTTACACGAACTTTTTCAACGATACGTGCAGCTACCTCAGCCGCATTCGGTGTGAAATGAATATCTGCAACTAATGGTACATGATATCCTCGGAGGCGTAATTCCTTCTTTATATTGGCCAGATTATTGGCTTCTTTTATCGATGGTGCCGTTATTCGAACATACTCGCAACCAGCATCGACCATTCTGATCGTTTGTTCTACCGAACCCATAGTATCCATGGTGTCGATCGTTGTCATGCTTTGAATACGTATGGGATTATCCCCACCCATGGGTACATCACCAATTTGCACTTCTCTCGTTTTCCATCTTGAATAAGTGGTTTGCGAATTGCAATAAATACCTGGTAATGTCAAAAGTTTACTTGTGTCCATATCTAATGCAAAGTTAGATATTCTATTGCACTTATTTAAGCTCTTTTAATACCGTGTTATCGATACAGAAGTGATGCCTCCATCAATAGAAATTTTGAATTTGTTTTTTGCGCTTTCAAAATTCGAACTTGTAAGGGTTCCTTTTTCATTTCCTTTTACGAAGCTATCATCGGAATGTACCGAGGAAAGTGCCATTTCTGTTGTTATCTGACATGCTGCTTCTCTAGGAATCGCAATTTGTATAGAAGATGCTCCTGCGTCAATGTTGATATTCGTTAGCATCTGAGGATAACCCAATTTGAGGTCTAAATTACTAGCTCCAGCGTCAATGGATAGATTCCGAAGTTTGAAATTTGATAAATCAGCTTGAATGTCTGCAGCGCCAACATCTAGGTTCAAATCCCAGATGATATTTTTATTAAGTTTGATGACCGTGGCATTGCCTTTTGAGTTTATTCCTTTTTTTGTTTTTCCGTTTAAATTCAGGGTAACAGAACTATCTTTAGCTGTTTCTGAATTTAATGAAAGGAAGTAATTGTTTGAGCTGTTTGCTGCTTCGAACAAGTAATTATCACTTGTGTCCTTTAACTTGATTTGGGTAGCGCCTAGGTCAATGTTAGCTGTTGCATGAGTCGTATTTAGAGTTTTTTTAGCAGAAACAAAGTTTGACGTGCCTGTAAAGTCTTCATCATTATCTAAATCTATATTCAAATTTTTATGATCCATGATACGGGACAATAAACTTTGATTTGGAGTCGTTATTCCGATGTACGTAAATATGGCTAATATAACGCAGGTCGTCCCGATGGATATGATATAACCAATATCTTTTTTAGGGACTAGTATATTGACACCTACTAAAATAATGAGTAATGGCCAATAGCGAAAAACCTCAAACCAATTGAACTCAATAATATCCATTTTACTTAAAAGTAGGATGACTCCAATGAATAAAAATATAATACCTGTTGTGATTCTTTTAGCATCCATAGTCTAATCGTTTAGTATTTTGTTTTGCTCTAGCACAAATGTAAACTAAAATTAATTTTTGATTTTATGAATTAGGTTATTTATGTACTAATCTCGGTAAAATATCTCATTTCATCGGTAACTGAATTGTGCGTTTTCTGTTGAAAGGGAAATTAGTTCATTTTTATAAGTATTGCCTATCTTTGATTATGTTTTTATGCCCATATTATAAAAAACCAATTTGTATTTTATGGTGTTATAATGGTATATTAGATTTTAAAGAAATAAATACTGTAAAAATATATGATATTTCACCATATTGGTTCTTATTTGCTTTTGCTACGTTCGGTTTTTAAAAGGCCTGAGAAAGGTAAAATTTATTGGAAGGAAACCATGCACGCCATGAATGAAATAGGTCTTGGGTCTCTCGGACTCATACTTATTATTTCCACTTTTATAGGAGCGGTAATGACCATGCAAATTGCTTTTCAACTGGTTTCTGATTTAATTCCAAATTCAATAATTGGGTCCATTAATCGAGATTCCAATATTTTGGAACTGGGTCCAACGATTTCGGCTTTGGTTCTTATGGGGAGTGTTGGCTCCTCTATTTCATCTCAGATAGGCTCTATGCGTGTGACCGAGCAGATAGATGCACTTGAAATCATGGGTATTAATGCACCTGGATATTTGATATTACCTAAAATATTGGCGGGTATCACGATGGTGCCTGTATTGGTTACTATTGCAATTTTTTGCTCTATTGTTGGCGGACTTTTAGGGGGAGCTCTGTCGGGGGCTGTAACACCTTCGGACTATATCATGGGAATTCAAGAGGGTTTTAATGGATTTACGGTTACTGTTGCCTTGGTGAAAGCATTTGTCTTTGGTTTTATTATTACTTCCATATCAGCTTATAAAGGATTTACTGTTAGTGGGGGTGCATTAGAAGTGGGGCAAGCAAGTACAAAAGCTGTTGTTATCGGATGTATAACAATTTTGGCAGCGGATTATTTAATTACGGCGCTGATGCTTTAATTCTCTTTAACATATTATGATACAAATAGAGCATATTTATAAATCTTTCGGAAGTAATGAGGTGCTGAAAGGCATTGACGCTACTTTTGAGCCGGGAAAGGTGAGTTTGATTATTGGCGGTTCGGGTTCTGGAAAAAGTACGTTATTAAAATGTATGGTGGGCTTGCATGAACCTGATAAGGGGCGCGTGCTCTTTAATGGTCAGGATTTTTCTAAATTAAGTTTTGAAGACCGTATTCCTATCCGAAAAGAAATCGGGATGTTATTTCAGAATTCTGCCTTATTCGACTCCATGACTGTTGAACAAAATATAATTTTTTCTTTGGATATGTTTACGGAGATGTCTAAATCAGAAAAATTGGATCGTGCTAATTTTTGTTTGGAAAGGGTGAACTTGAAAGGAAGAAATAAACTCTTTCCTTCGGAATTATCTGGAGGAATGAAGAAACGTGTTGGCATTGCACGTGCAATTGCCATGAGTCCTAAATATCTTTTTTGCGATGAGCCAAACTCGGGTTTGGATCCTGAAACTTCAATCTTGATCGATGAGTTGATTTTGGAATTGACACAAGAATACAATGCGACGACGATTGTGGTTACTCATGATATGAATTCGGTTATGGGAATTGGCGAATATATTTTATATCTCTATAAGGGACAAAAGTTTTGGGAAGGGTCAAATCAAGATATGATGCGGTCGGATGTCGAGGAGCTCAATAATTTTGTATTTGCAAGTCCCTTGATGAAGCGTGCAAAAGAAACGATGTAATCTACTCATCTTTGCATATTTGTTTTTAGATTTACGTATCTTTGCGCCAAATTATTGATTTTGACTACTACAGATATACAATTATTAACACCACAACATTGGAAAGATTACGAGTTAATCGATTGTGGTGATTTCGAGAAATTAGAACGTTTTGGTGATTTAGTTTTAATTCGTCCAGAACCACAGGCTGTATGGCCGAAAACGTTGACGGAAGCAGAATGGAATAAACACCATGATATTAAATTCAAGGGTCGTTCTGCTACTTCAGGGGAGTGGTTAAAAAAGAACCCTAAAGTGCAAGATCGCTGGCATATCCAATATAAAAATAATGATGTTGCGATTAAGTTTCGTCTCGGGCTGACATCATTCAAACACGTAGGTATCTTTCCAGAACAAGCGGTAAATTGGGATTATATATCTCAATCTGTACGTGCATTTGAAACTGAAACACCTAAAGTATTAAATTTATTTGCTTATACTGGGGGTGCATCATTGATTGCTCGTGCTGCTGGTGCAGATACGACTCACGTCGATTCTATTAAACAAGTTGTTACTTGGGCTAATGAAAATCAAGAATTATCGGATATTGATAATATTCGTTGGGTTGTAGAGGATGCTTTGAAATTTGTGAAGCGTGAAGTAAAACGCGGTAATAAATATAATGGTATCATCTTGGACCCTCCGGCTTACGGCCATGGTCCAAAAGGAGAGAAATGGAAGCTTGAGGATCATATCATGGAGATGATGCATGATGTAGTGAAATTATTGGATCCTAAAGAACATTTCTTGATATTGAATACTTATTCTTTAGGTTTTTCTTCTGTTATCGTAGAGAACTTAATTCGTACAGCATTTCCGAAAGTAGAGAATCTGGAAGTTGGAGAACTTTATCTTCAGGCTACTGCAGGACCGAAATTACCTTTGGGTGTTTTTGGTAAATTCAGAAAAGTTGCGAAGTAACTGGAATTACATTATAAAAGAAGAAGGGGCAGCTGATTAGCTGCCCCTTCTTCTTTTATAACTTGTGTTGCTTGTTCTCTTCCTGATTGGTTCAGTAATCGCTTTTGCAATCCGTGAAGAATAGATTTTTAGGGTAAAACAGACTATTGGAATTTTATTTCAGCTAGTTCTGTCTCGGCATTCTCCAGTTGTTGCGGTATACTATTTATAATTTGTTGTGAAAAATCTTTTAAATCATGTGTTAAATTTCTGTAATAAGTAATTCCATCAATCAATTGATTCTTGAATTTATCGAGGTATTTTATTTTTTTATCATCCACAGAAAAGGAGTTCAGTTCTACGTATTTTTTGATATGGGCTACATATAGTTCCAGTTCGCTGATGAAAAAAAATGGTCGATTTTCGTTCTTTATTAAATCGTCTTTTCCGTAGATGTGATTGATCATTTGGTCGAGTGAGAATTTCTGTTTAAACCAGACGGTATTCGGACCAGGGCATATGGACACTGCATCCTGCTCTTTGGGTTTTAAAATATTATATTTTAAATATGCAGGTGCTGCAAGTCCATCACAAAGGCATGTTTTTTCTGTTATGCGTGCGAATTCCTGCTCGTAGGTTACTTGGTCTAGTTTTTTTGCTTTTAGTTCTTTAATCTTTTTGTCTTGATAAAGGCGAGATGCTGTACAAATAGGTTCAGCGCCGTAGTCGATGTTTGATACCAAGTATTTTTTTTTGCAAGGACTACCTGGGCGACCTTCTTTTATTCTCTTTTTCCGCAAACGTTCTGCAGTGCTTTTTCTAAAGTTGTTGAATGGAACTCCAAGGGGAGAGGCGCCGCTAATGTAAAAATCATCTGCTACCGAAGTTGTCAATGCCGTCAATGTTTCATCATCAACTGTTGTCGCTTCTGGTACAAGTAAAAAAGGAGAACCCCACCCTACGGCATCAAATTCATAATGTTTCAGCAGAAATTGGTGTTCACTTGCGGTGCCGACCCCACCTTGCACGGTGTATTTAATTGGAGGAGCATCTGCGAAGTGTCTGTTTCTTTGAGTCCAATATTGTTGATAAATAGCGAACAGCTCTTGTTGTAATATGAGTTTTTTATTTTTAAACTCACATAATATCGGGCCCAATAAAAAACCATCAGTGGCAAAGGCATGTCCACCGCAGTTTAAACCTGATTCGACTCTAATCTCGGAAACCCAAATTCCTTTTTTTGCTAAAAATTTTGCTTGAATTAAAGCTGATCGATAATCGCTGACTTTTAATGTTAATTTTTTATCGAATGTACCATCCTCATTCTGCCAGAATGAAGGTAATTCGGCTAAATAACTATAGAGCCTTGGGTTCATACCGGCTGATAGAATGACTGAAGATTTTAACTCTGAGTTTGCAAATCCCTGCAATGCCGCCAAAGCATCGGACCATTTTTCATCTAAGGGATTTCCATTTTTATCGTGATTTATCTTATCAACTTTAGACATGATATTCACATCAATATCTCCTGCTTGGATAAAAGATCTTAAGCTTTGCTTTTTCTTCGCTTTTTCGACATAGTTGGTTTCTAACAACATGTTGTAATAGCAGTTTTTTGCTGGGTGTGATTCTGGAATAAGTTGAAAATAGCGATCGATAGCTGAACCTGGTTCAAATATTTCTGTTCGCATATGATCAATTTGTTCTTTTACTGCTTGTGAAACAAGATTTAGGTAAGATGTTATTCTTAGGGATCTGTAGTTTTGATCTGCTTTTGTAATCGGGAGGTATTCTTTATGATAGCTATTGCAGTAGTATGCTCGAATACGTTCTATTAACTCATCATCTACGATGGATATTACAGAAGAAATGCCAAATCGAGCAACTTTTAAAGGAGAGTCTATTGAAAAGGCTAGTCCCAAAACGGGAATATGGAATGAGTGCGTCATATCAATTTTATTTCAATACGAAATACGGAATAAAATTGATCTCAAAAAGTGATGCTTGTGTGTTTTAAAAATGATATAGATCACTTTTTAATCCTAGAATTGGACGTAACTTTAGGTTTTTTTTGATTATTAATTTTAGTCTAGGTAGGTGTCACTTCTTAATTCCCGACATCGAGTCGCTGTGGATTGGAGTTGTTGGATGGTAACCTTGGGTGAAGTAGGATAGAAAACAAGCGGGGGTTAACCCGCTTGCTGTGCTAGTTTGGCTAGTTCTTCTTCTAAATCTAACTCAACGCGAAGATTGTTTACGATGTGTTTTTGCCTATCAGGAGTGTTCTTGCCCATATAATATTCTAAAAGTTGTTTTATCTTATTATCTTTTGATAAGAATACAGGGTCTAAACGCATATCTTTTCCAATAAATAAACCAAACTCGGATGGTGAAATTTCACCAAGACCTTTAAATCGTGTGATTTCAGGTTTGTTTCCTAGTTTAGCAATTGCACGCTGTCTTTCTTCATTGGAATAGCAGTATATGGTTTCTTTTTTATTGCGCACACGGAATAATGGTGTTTGCAAAATGGATACGTGTCCTGCTTTGACAAGATCCGGGAAAAATTGCAAAAAGAATGTTAGAAGCAACAAACGGATGTGCATACCGTCGACATCGGCATCCGTGGCAAATACGATATTGTTATAGCGTAATCCGTCTAAGCCATCTTCGATATTCAAAGCATGTTGTAGGAGGTTGAATTCTTCATTTTCATATACGATTTTCTTGGACATGCCAAATGAATTCAACGGTTTTCCCTTTAAACTAAAGACAGCCTGTGTCTGTACATCACGCGATTTTGTAATGGAACCAGAAGCGGAGTCTCCCTCTGTGATGAATAAGGTTGTTTCTAAATTGCGTTCATTTTTATCCGAAAAATGAACTTTGCAATCACGTAACTTACGATTATGTAGCGATGCTTTCTTTGCACGTTCATTTGCTAGTTTTTTGATTCCCGCAATATCTTTACGTTCTCTTTCGGACTGTAAGATACGTTTCAATAAGGCATCCGCTGTATCCGAGTTTTTGTGCAGGTAATCATCAAGTGCTTTTTTTACAAAGTCGTTGATAAATGTTCTTACTGTAGGACCATCTGGACCAATACTTTGCGAACCTAGCTTGGTTTTAGTTTGCGATTCAAATACGGGTTCTTGTACTTTTATGGCAATAGCGCCAATAATAGAAGAACGAACGTCTGAAGCTTCAAACTCTTTCTTATAATACTCCCGTATGGTTTTAACCAATGCTTCACGAAAGGCTGCTTGATGGGTACCCCCTTGGGTGGTATGTTGTCCATTTACAAAAGAGTAATATTCTTCTCCATACTGTTGACCATGGGTCATCGCTATTTCAATATCTTCTCCTTTGAGGTGAATGATTGGATAGCGCATTGATTCCGTATCGATATTTCTTTCTAAAAGGTCTTTTAACCCATTTTCAGAGATGAACTTTTGTCCGTTGAAATTAATCGTCAAGCCTGAGTTTAAGAAAACATAATTCCAAATCATGTTCTCCACAAATTCTAAGCGGTATTTATAATTTCTGAATATGGTTTCGTCAGGATAAAATATAACTGCTGTACCATTTCGCTGTGTGGTTTCTTTTTCTTCATCTGATAGCAGCTCTCCTTGACTAAACTGTGCTACGCGTGTTACTTTTTCGCGGTATGATTGCACGGTAAATTGTCCTGACAAGGCATTGACAGCTTTAGTACCTACACCATTAAGGCCGACAGATTTTTGAAAGGCTTTACTATCGTATTTACCCCCTGTATTGATTTTTGAAACAACATCTACTACGGAACCAATTGGTATACCTCTACCATAATCCCGTACAGCAACTTTATTGTCATTGACTGTAATTTCGATTGTTTTTCCTGCGCCCATTACAAACTCATCTATAGAGTTGTCGACTACTTCTTTTAATAGGACATAAATACCGTCGTCGTAGGCAGAACCATCTCCTAGCTTCCCAATATACATACCGGGACGTAAGCGAATATGTTCTTTCCAATCGAGGGAACGTATACTATCTTCGTTATAAGTACTCATGTTTTTTAATTATTCTTCGGTGTGTAGCAAAAATAGCAAAATAAAGATTAAATAAGTGAAGTCAATATCTTAAATCAACTATTTAAACTGGAAGCGGTGTTTATCCTTGTTCCGGTTTAAATGTATTGCGATAAATTGTCGAAATATTTGCATTAGAATGTTGAATATTTAACTAAATTTAGGAAACGTAATAAACGTAATTATGGGGTTGTTTGATAAAATAAGAAATGAGTTTATCGATATCATTGAATGGGTCGATGATAGTTCTGATACAATCGTATGGAAATTTCCGAGGTATCAGAATGAAATAAAAATGAATACACAGCTCACTGTCAGAGAGGGGCAGGTTGCGGTATTTATGAATGAAGGGGTAATAGCCGATGTTTTTACAGCTGGTAGACATGTTTTGACCACTCAAAATATGCCCATCATGACTACCTTGCAGGGGTGGAAATACGGTTTTAATAGTCCATTTAAGGCGGATGTATTCTTTATCAGTTTAAGACAGTTTACGAATCAGAAATGGGGTACTAAGAACCCTATTATGCTTCGTGATGTTGAATTTGGTCCTGTACGATTGCGTGCTTTTGGATCTTATGCTTTTCAGGTTAAGGATGCAGCGGTGTTTTTAAAGCAGATTGCATCGACTAATTCAACGTTTACTATAGAGGGTATTCATGAGCAACTGCGTAATATTGCTGTCACCAGAGGGATGGATGCTATCGCGGAGTCGAAAATTGCTGTTTTGGACTTGGCTTCTCATTATGATGAGGTTTCGACTTTTGTGCATGAGAAGATAAATCCTGAATTTGAAGAAATCGGTTTGAATTTAACTAAATTTTTGATCGAGAATATTTCATTGCCGGAAGAGGTTGAAAAAGTGTTGGACAAAAGAAGCAGTATGGGTATTGTTGGCAACTTAGGTTCTTATGCCCAGTTTCAAGCTGCAAATGCCATGGAAAAGGCTGCAGAAAACCCAAGTGGTGGTGGTATTATGGGAGCTGGCTTGGGCGTAGGTTTGGGAGCGGGAATGGCCGGTCAAATGACAGGCGTTTTTCAGCAAAATAAATTTGATGGAAATCATCCATCCGGAGAAGTTCCTCCTGCAATACCTATGGTGGTTCAATATTTTTTAGCTTTAAATGGTGTGCAAGAAGGGCCATTTAGAATAGAACAATTACAGGGTGAGGTTAAGAGTGGAAAACTACTTGCTGAAACATTGGTTTGGAAAGCAGGTATGGAAAATTGGAAGGAAGCGCGTGAAATAGAAGAATTGAAAAGTTTATTCAACGCTATGCCGCCCCCAATTCCAGGAGTCCAGTAAGCAATTATGGGTTTTGTAGAAAAAACATCGGATATAAGCCAAGATTTGAAGTGTCAGGGTTGTGGTGCTATTTTAGCCTATCAACCTGGGACATCATATTTGAAGTGCGCTTATTGCGGGACTGAAAATCAGATTATAGAAAGCGATATCGCTCATGCTGTTATTGATGCTGTTGACTACGATGAGTTCACTGCTGCGATGCAGGATATTCATGATGCTCGATTTACGATCACTGCTGAGGTTGTGCACTGTCAAAATTGTGGTGCAAACTCAACTTTGGATCCTCATGTTACAGCAGATTTATGTGCTTTTTGTGCTTCTCCATTGGTGATTGACCATCAGGAGAAACGCGTTGTGAAACCACATGCTCTAATTCCGTTTTTTATTGAAGAGAATAAAGCATTTTCTCTTTTCAAGAAATGGTCGGGTGGATTGTGGTTTGCGCCAAATAACTTTAAACGTATTTTTAGCGCACAGAACAATCGGTTAAAGGGAGTTTATATTCCCTTTTGGTCTTATGATGCCCATGCGAGTTCATCTTATCAAGGGCAGCGAGGTGAATATTATTATGTAACAAGAACCCGGAGGGCGGCCGATGGTAAAACTGAAACTTATCAGGAACAACGGACAAGATGGCATCATGCTTCAGGGCATGTTTATAATCGTTTTAAAGATGTATTGGTCAGTGCGTCAACATCTTTACCTCATGATTTTGCTTCGAAGATAGGCCCTTGGGATATGCAGCATCTAAAACCATTCAATAGTCAATATTTAAGTGGATTTGTGGCAGAGACTTTTAGTATCGATCATATTGCAGGGAGCCATGTTGCCAAAAATATAATGGATGCTGAAATCGCCAACACGGTGCGCGCAGATATTGGAGGAGATACACAGCAAATAGATGATGTTGATTCTGTTTATAAGGATGTCAAGTTGAAGTATGTATTACTTCCGGTTTGGTTGTCAGCCTATCGATATAAGGGTAAAAGTTACCAAATCATGGTTAATGCATTTAATGGTAGGGTGTATGGTCAACGACCTTATAGTTTTTGGAAGATTGCATTTCTTGTTTTATTTATCGTCATTATTGTCGCTTTATTGAGTCAATAAAGTTGATTTAGTATCCAAAAATGATATCTTGATAGGAGACGTATCTTTATACGAGCTGTGGTGATTTTTTAGATAGCCATTATTTTACAGCAATGGAACAAGATGGAAGAAGAAATCATGGACTGTGAAGTTCCATGATTTCTTTATATGTAGCTTGTTATTGGTTGACTATTTGTCTAGCAATATTTATTATCTGCCAAAATCATCTTGAACACGAACGATATCGTCTTCATTAGATGGGTTTTCAATATCTGTATGTTGCCATATTTCAGCAAGGATGCCATATCCATCTAATCCGATTAGGCGGTGACGTTGACCTTGACGTAATTTGATTACACTACCAGCAGTTAAGGTTTGTACCACTGATTCATCGTCAGTGTCTGAAACCATAACACCAACAGTCCCGTGGATTACTTTCCAAATTTCGGCACGACGGTGATGATATTGCCAAGACAATCTTTTTTGTGGTGCTACAACAAGCACTTTCGGGCTTAATTTACCGGATATTTTTAAATCCTTAATGTCTAAACCGTCGAAATACTCATCTGCAAATTTTTGAGCTTGGTCTTCGTTTATAACAAAGAAGCCACCCCAAGGTCTTGTTTGATCAGATTTATCAATTTCAAATCCCTTTTCTTTTAACGCCTTATCTAATTCTTCAAATAGCGTTGATTTATCAGTTACCATAATATGTTTCTTAGTGAGAATGTCGTTTATTTCAGTGCTAAATATAAAAAAAATCTTTTAAATAAAAATAGCATAAACGTTTTAGCTATTTTTTTTATTACACATGGGTCGTATTATTCGATTCCTAATTTATGCTAACCTTTGAGGAGTGTAAGTTGTGGTTGCTATAAATTGTAGCGTTGTTATCATTATATCCTCTCAGAATATTTGACTAGTTTTGTAATCCTACTTTAAAATATCAATATGTCAGAATTTAAAATCGATCGTGAAAATACGTCTTTTATGCAAGCTGTTGCTTTTGTTAATCAAACGAATCAGCATATTTTTCTTACGGGAAAGGCGGGTACAGGTAAAACGACATTTCTGAAATATATACGTGACCACAGTTATAAAAAAATGGCGATTACTGCGCCTACTGGTGTTGCAGCTATGAATGCGGGAGGGACAACGTTGCATTCGTTGTTTTGGTTGCCATTTGGAACTTTTATAGAAGACCACGAGTTGAAGTGGGATGAGCAAGATGGCCATATTTACAATAAGAGCCGATTGTTCAGCACCATTAAATTGACTAAACAACGCCGTACGATTCTTCAGGAGTTGGAATTGTTGGTGATTGATGAAGTTTCTATGGTTCGTGCTGATACATTAGATGCTATTAATGTAATTCTGCAGTCTGTACGTCGCGATATGCGTCCTTTTGGTGGTTTACAATTACTATTTATTGGAGATTTATATCAATTGCCACCAGTCGTTCGTGATCATGAGTGGCAGGTTCTTCGCAATCATTATAGTTCTGTTTTCTTTTTTAATGCTAAAGTTCTTCGCGACAACCCACCTATTTTATTGGAGCTGGATAAAATCTACCGTCAGCAGGATGAAGGATTTATTTCGATTTTAAATGCAATCCGAAACAATAACTGCGATACCGAAATGTTGCAGGAACTTAATACATATTATAAACCCGATTTTGAACCAAAGGAGGGAGATCAATTTATTACGCTTACATCACATAACCGTAATGCAGATGATATTAATGGTAAAGCATTGGCCAATCTGGCGGGGAAGATGCTTAATTTGAAAGCTGTGGTTAAGGATGAATTTTCTCAAGGGGCTTATCCAGCAGAAGAGATCCTTTCGTTGAAGATTGGTGCGCAGGTGATGTTTATTCGCAATGACACTGGTGAAGATCGGAAGTATTATAATGGTAAAATCGGTACTGTGAAGGATATTAATCTTCAAGCAGGAACGGTCGTTGTGACTTTTCCGGATGGAAGTGAGGAGGTAACTGCTAAAAGAGAAACCTGGGAAAACATCAAGTATAATTATGATAAGGGACAGGATCAGATAAAAGAAGAGGTATTGGGAACATTTTCACAATTCCCGTTACGGTTGGCTTGGGCTATTACTATCCACAAGAGCCAAGGCTTGACATTCGATAAAGCGATTATAGATGCAGGCACTTCGTTTGCAGCAGGGCAGGTGTATGTTGCTTTGAGTAGATTGACCAGTTTGAATGGACTTGTGCTGAAATCTATCATCCCTAACTATGCGATACGTACCGATAGTCAAGTGGTCGAATTTGCTTTACGGTCTTCATTTCAAACCGATGTTAAGGAAATTCTAGAGCAATGTCAAAGAACCTACTTGGCTCAAAATCTAATCCAATGTTTTCGTTGGGATTATCTGACCAGTTCTTGTCAAGAGCAGGTCGTGGCTTTAGCCGATCGTAATATTGATGGTAAAGTGGAGGCGGAAGCTTTCTGGTCTACCCTGCAGTCTAATTTGGCGACACAGGAAAAGGTAGCGCATAAATTTATCACGCAATTATACGAATTGTTGAAAAAGACCGATCAACATGTGGACTATGCCTTGATCTGTGAGCGTACGACCTCTGCTGTGAATTGGTTTTTGCCAAAAATGGATCAAGATCTGATTTCGGCATTGGAAAAGCATGTTAAAGATTGGCAGATTAAGAAACGTACAAAAAAATATATCGACGAGGCTAAGGAGTTATTGTTGGATTTTAAGCGCAAGAGGGAGCAGCTGCAACAATGTTTGATTATTGCTGATGCACTCTCGAAAAAAGATGATTTTCAGGAAGCTTTAGAGCAAGTGCAGGAACAATCTAAAACAAAGGAAAAAGAAGATCTAGTCGTACAGAAAGAAGAGGGAGAAAGTGCTAAAAAGCTAGATACCAAACAAGTGACTTTGGAACTGTATAAGGATGGTGCTACCATTGAAGAAATTGCGGTAAAAAGAGGGATGGTTGCGGGTACTATTTATGGTCATTTAATTCATTATGTGGGTACAGAAGTGGAAGCTACTGAATTGATTGAGCAAGATAAATTGGAGCTTATCGTTAATGCAATAAAGGCAAATCCAGGAAAATCATCATCAGAATTAAAGATGATATTAGGCGCAAGTGTGGATTATCCGCATATTAAAATCGGACAAAAAGTTTTAGAAACTCCACTTCATGATTAAGATGTTTCAAAATATGTGTATGTTTGTAAAAGTTAGCTATAAATAGCCATGGGAAAGTCTAATAAGAACCCAAATAAATGGATGGTTTTTATATCATTACCATTTCAAATGGGTGTTACCATTTATTTGATGTATTTGTTAGGCACATGGTTAGATGAGAAGTACCATTTTTCTAATGGTCTTGCCATGAAAATATGTACATTTATTGGTATTTTCGCCTCACTTTATCATTTTATACGAGAAGCTAATCGATTGAATAGAGATGAATAATTACATAAAATTTATTGCCCTACTTTTAATTTTTACTGTTGTCCTATTTGGGGTGCACCATTACGCGTTACCTTCATTTGGAATAGCAGACTTTAAAAGTCTTACCGGTTTTGAGTTATATAGTTTGTATACATTTGAATCGCTTGCATCGTTGGTTATACTGATTGTTATTTTGATTTCTGATGCGGTGATGCCTAAAAATTTAGGTTTTATTTTTTTAGGATTGATCACACTCAAAGCTGCATTGAGTTATGTGTATTTTAGAGCGGGAATGAATCATTCATCCGATGATATCTTCGAATATAATTTTTTAGTCGTCTTTTTTCTTTTCTTATTTTTTGACGTATTAGTTGCTTTTAAGGTCATAAATAAGGATGTCGAATCAGTCAATAAGTAGTTTTAATAAAAAGTTCAAATTAATCGCAAAAATTGACAATAATATTGTATTTTTGCGCAAAAATAAAAAACAGAACATGGGGAGCGTTAAGAAAGCATTTCTTTTTTTTGCAGTGATTTTATTTGCTGTTAATCCGTTTTTGGCTAAAGCTAATGAAGTAAGCGAAGAGCCTAAATCTCAAAGTGAGGAAATCTCATCTTACATCGAGCATCACTTGCAAGATGATCATTATTTTTCATTATTCACAGATAAAGAGGCGGGTAAAACTTTTGGGTTCCCATTACCTGTTATCTTGATTGATGGAGGAATTAAAGTGTTTATGTCTTCAGAATTCAATTTTGGACAGAATGTTGTAGAGAAAGATGGTCAGTTTTACAAATTGTATCATGGAAAAATATACAAGACAGATGCTGCAGGAACACTTAATTACGACGAAGCACATCATCCAACAAATGAAAAAGCATTAGATTTTTCAATTACAAAAAATGTTGTCGGTTTACTTTTAACTACTGTATTGTTGTTTTGGGGCTTTTTAGGCTTAGCAAACACATACAAGAAAGGTGCTAACAACTTGCCAAAAGGTTTTGGACGCGTATTAGAGCCTATGGTACTGTACGTACGTGATGAGATGGCTATTCCAAATATCGGTCACCGTTATAGAGAGTTTATGCCCTATTTGTTATCGGTGTTTTTTATGATATTGGTTTTAAACCTTTTGGGTTTAACTCCGCTAGGGTTTAACGTAACGGGTAATATCACGGTTACTTTTTGTCTAGCGATCTTTACATTTTTATTTATCAATCTTAAAGCAAATAAGGATTATTGGAAACATATCTTCTGGATGCCAGGAGTACCAGTTCCTTTTAAAATTGCTTTAATGCCAATCGAGTTTTTGGGTTTGTTCACAAAACCATTCTCTTTAATGGTTCGTTTATTTGCCAACATTACGGCAGGTCACACTGTAGTAATGGGTTTAATTGCCGTTGTTTATTTGCTGCAAGAGCAGCTATCGGTAGGCGGAAGTATCGGTGTTTCATTGTTACTGACAAGTTTCCTTATGGTAGTTGAAATTTTAGTTGCATTTTTACAAGCGTTTATTTTCACCATGTTGTCGTCCCTATTTATCGGAATGGCTGTTGAAGAACACAACGAGGCACATCACTAAGAATTTTTTGTTTAATTATATTTAAATCATTTATTATGTACAATTTAATTGGAGCAGGTTTAATCGTTATCGGAGCAGGATTAGGTCTAGGTAAAATCGGTGGTTCAGCAATGGAAGCAATTGCTCGCCAACCAGAAGCAGCTAGTAAAATCCAAACTGCGATGATCATTATCGGAGCCTTATTAGAAGGTTTAGCTTTCGGTGCGTTATTATTAGGTAAATAATCACCCAATGAATTTAAAAGTATTATTTATGACGGTTGGTCATAGATAATACTTTCAATTAGACGAAATACAAAAAATATTATCATACATCAATGGAAAAATTAATAGAACAGTTTTCATTTGGTTTGTTTTTCTGGCAAGTCATCATCTTATTAATCATTATCTTTTTATTAGGCAAGTTTGCTTGGAAACCTATCATAGCTGCATTAGCGGAGCGTGAACAAGGTATTTCTGAGGCTTTGGAATCTGCTGAAAAAGCTAAATTAGAGATGGCTCGTTTAACAAACGAAAATGAGTCTTTATTGAAGGAAGCTCGCGTAGAACGTGATTTAATCCTGAAGGAAGCAAAAGAAATAAAAGATAAGATTGTTGCTGAAGCTAAAACCATCGCGCAAACCGAAGGTGCGAAAATGATTGCTCAGGCTTCGGTTGAAATCAACGAGCAAAAAAATAAGGCTATGGCTGAGGTGAAAGATCAAGTTTCTACTTTGGCATTGGATATCGCTCGCAAAGTATTAAGCAAAGAATTTGAAGACCAAAATAAGCAAGAGATGTTAATCGCAGATTTGCTTAAAGACGTAAAAGTAAACTAATCGGTCATTCAAATTTTATCATTAAAGAAGTATGTCAGTATTTAAAGTAGCATCGAGATACGCAAAGTCATTAATTGATTTGGCAAATGAACAAGGTAGTTTGGACGCTATCAAAACAGATATGGAACAATTTATCGCTGTTTTGAAAGCTAATCCTGAGCTACGTGCAGTATTGTCTAATCCAATCATTAAATTGGATAAGAAAGTAAATATCTTAGAGGCATTATTTAAAGATAAAATCAATCCCGCTATTTTATCATTCTTCAATATTATGATCCAAAAGGGTCGTGCTGAAGTAATTGAAGCTGCTGCTCATGAATTTATTCGTGCGTACAATGAGGTAAAAGGAATTGTAAATGCTACAGTTACATCTGCGGCACCACTTTCTGATACTAATTTATCAGAATTAAAAGCAATTATTGCAAATCAAATCAATGCACAGGTGTTGATTACTAATAAAATTGATCAATCGTTGATCGGTGGATTTGTAATCACTATTGGTGACAAACAATATGATGCAAGTATTGCAGGTAAATTAAATAGATTAGAAAGATATTTTGAAGGTCAACGCGCATAGCGTTGATTTTAACATTTAATAAAATCAAGAACCCCTTATAATAATAACAATGATAGAGGTAAGACCAGATGAGGTTTCGGCAGTTTTAAGAGAACAATTGTCGGGCTTTAAATCAGAAGCCGAACTAGAGGAAGTTGGTACCGTACTTAGTATTGGTGACGGTATTGCTCGTATTTACGGCTTAACTAAAGTTCAGTCCGGTGAATTGGTTGAATTTGATAACGGATTACAAGGTATCGTATTAAACTTAGAAGAAGATAACGTTGGTGTTGTACTTTTAGGTCCTTCAGACATCGTGAAAGAAGGTGATACTATCAAACGTACGAATCGTATAGCATCTATTAAAGTAGGTGAAGGTATGTGTGGTCGTGTTGTAAATACATTAGGCCAGCCAATTGATGGTAAAGGACCTATTACAGGTGAAACATATGAAATGCCAATCGAGCGTAAAGCTCCAGGTGTATTGTTCCGTCAACCGGTAACTGAGCCATTACAAACAGGTATCAAAGCAATTGATGCCATGATTCCAGTAGGACGTGGACAACGTGAGTTAGTAATCGGTGACCGTCAAACAGGTAAAACTGCTGTATGTATCGATACGATCTTAAACCAAAAGGAATTTTATGATGCAGGTCAACCTGTATATTGTATTTATGTTGCTGTTGGTCAAAAGAATTCTACAGTTGCGAACATCGTTCGTACTTTAGAAGAGCGTGGTGCTATGGCATATACAATTGTTGTTGCTGCTTCAGCTGCTGATCCAGCTCCATTACAGTTTTATGCGCCAATGGCGGGTGCTGCAATCGGAGAATTCTTCCGTGATACAGGTCGTCCAGCGTTAATCGTATATGATGATTTATCAAAACAAGCGGTAGCTTACCGTGAGGTTTCTTTATTATTGAAAAGACCTCCGGGACGTGAAGCATACCCAGGTGATGTATTCTATTTACATAGTCGTCTATTAGAAAGAGCTGCGAAAATCAATGCTTCTGACGAGATTGCTAGAAATATGAATGACCTTCCTGAGTCTATCAAACACTTGGTAAAAGGTGGTGGTTCATTAACTGCTCTTCCTATTATCGAGACTCAAGCGGGTGACGTTTCTGCTTATATCCCTACAAACGTAATTTCAATTACTGATGGTCAGATTTTCTTAGAATCTAACTTGTTTAACGCGGGTATTCGTCCAGCGATTAACGTAGGTATCTCTGTATCACGTGTAGGTGGTAACGCGCAGATCAAACCGATGAAAAAGGTTGCAGGTACATTAAAATTAGACCAAGCACAATACCGTGAGCTAGAAGCTTTCTCGAAATTTGGATCTGATTTAGATGCAGCAACAAAAGGAGTTTTGGACAAAGGTATTCGTAACGTTGAGATTTTGAAACAAGCTCAATATTCTCCAGTTTCTGTTGAAAAACAAGTAGCGATTATTTATGCGGGTACAAAAGGTTTATTCCGTTCTGTTCCAGTAAATAAAGTGAGAGAATTTGAAGAAGAGTACTTAACGTTGTTAGAGCAACGTCATCCAGAGGTTTTAAACGCTTTTAAAGCGGGTAAATTCTCTGATGAGTTAACTTCAGTATTAGAAACAGTAGCTAAAGATTTAGCATCAAAATATTAATTAGATATGAGTATAGAGTATTGAGTATAGCGAGTTATACTCAATACACAGTACTCAATACTCAAATCTCAAATTAAATATGGCAAATTTAAAAGAAGTAAGAATCCGTATCGCGTCGGTAACATCAACACAGCAGATTACTAAAGCGATGAAAATGGTGTCTGCAGCGAAATTAAAACGTGCTACTAATGCAATTGTTCAATTGCGTCCGTATGCGAATAAACTTCGTGAGATTTTGGCAGATGTATCTGCAAGTGTAGAAGGAAGTAATTCTCCTTACACTGTAGATCGTGAACCAAATAAAGTGTTGATTATTGTTGTTTCTTCAAATAGAGGTTTGGCTGGTGCTTTTAATGCGAATGCAATCAAGACTACTAATAAGTTAGTTGCTGAAAAATATGCCGATCAATTACGTAAAGGTGATGTGAGTATCATCGCTGTAGGTAAGAAAGGTTATGATTTCTATGCTAAAAGGCCTGCTTATAATATTATTGCCAATCATAGTGATTTATTCGGTGATTTGAATTTTGAAAACACTTCAAAAATCACTGAATTTGTAATGGAACAATTCAAAGAAGGTACCTTTGATCGTGTAGAAGTGGTTTATAACCAATTCAGGAATGCAGCGGTACAAATCTTGACTTCTGAGCAAATATTACCATTACTTCCTTCGGAGGAGAACCTTTCGGCTAAGGAAAAAACTGCTGAGGTTGATTATATTATCGAACCTTCAAAAGAGAAGATCATCGAGGAATTAATTCCTAAAGCTATTAAAACCCAATTATACAAAGCTATTCTGGATTCTCATGCTTCTGAGCATGGGGCTCGTATGACTGCAATGGACAAAGCAACTGATAACGCTGGGGATTTGTTAAAAGCATTGAAGCTTTCATACAACCAAGCTCGTCAGGCTGCTATTACAACAGAATTGACAGAGATTGTTTCTGGTGCTGCAGCATTGTCAAATGGATAATAAAGCTTAATAATAAAAACATAAAAGGCGATGAATTATATTCATCGCCTTTTATGTTTTATTCAATGAATTTTTCCTTTTCATTATAAAGTCCAATCAATAAACTATTTCCTTTTTCATCTACTCTAAGTCCTCCAAACTTAGCATGTTCATACTTTACAGCATGCCCTTCTTGAAAGAAATATGATTCGGCGCCAATGTTTAAGGCGTTTCTATTGGATAAGGTATATTTTATTAATATTTCGCCTTTGTTTAGGGGGAGTGCATCGTCTTGTATCCGAATTCCTTTCGCTATACCTTGCTCATTCAACCTAACAACGAGATAACCTCTCGGGGCGGCTGTATGTAGGTCTATGCTGTCTGCGATACTATACCTTAAACGCATATAATCACCTTGCATAAGTGATCTAGGATCTACAGGTGCCAATGCTAGAAGAATGAGTTTTCCATGTCTTAATGTGCGTTCTTTTTCGATTACTGTATAGCTAAAATAAGCGATTATTGCCAGTAGATTAACAGCGATTATCCAGTTTCTATAATTCTTCATGTTGGTCTTTAGTGATGTTGATAACAAAATATGCGGCTATAAATAATGCTCCTGAGGCAAGTAATAGGATGGACTTGGTCAATAATGTAAAGTTGAGATTGTAGTAAAAATGCCATAGAAAAAATGGCATTGCAATTATGGACAATGAAAGACCAAACTTATATTGATAATAGAAGCATAGTAAAATAAGGAAAATGGATGCTGATATTCCCGGATTGATTATAGTTGCAATTAAAATCATTAAGCTTAGTGTATAGATCGTGATGCGCAATTTTGTATTAGTGATACCAAGTTTGAGCATGATTTTGTGAATCATATATATAATTGCAACCGCATAGGTAATCGATGTTAGATATAAGGCTATTGAGCTAGTGTTTACGCTATTTTCATAGGTGTCGAAATGTGAAAGTACAATGTACGCTGTTGTTGCTAAGGTGGATAAGAATAATGCTGTTCGTAAAGGTTGTTGAATTTGACTGATGAAGTTTCGTTTCGAAATTATGAATGCTTCATGATTTGAAATTAAGAATAAGGCGACTACGATTAAAGCATTAGCAAATGCGAAGTAAATCATATTTTCAAAGTTATTAGCTATTAAAGCAAATATGGCGTAAATGATACAAAGCATATTAAGAAGAGATAAGAGATAGCGCTGCACGATTACGAGTGTGCATGAGCTAATCACTATACATAATACTAATATCAAGTTTGTATTATTTGTATCGAGACCATAAATCAACATCCAGCCTCCTACTGCGTACAATGTTATACTCGCAGTGTCAATGATAATACTGCTATATTTTTTAAGGCCTACTATCGAAAGGATTAGTAATAGGGCACCACTGATAATCAGGTTTAATTTTTCATCCAACAGATTGAGAAATAGTAATGCAGCTAAAAAACTTAAAACACTTAGGATAATTCCAAGTATCGACAATATTTTTATGGCTATGTTGGTTCTATTTTCTTTCAGATGCTGATACTCTTCAACGACTTTTTGATTATTGATTTGAAATCCAGCTTCGCTATCGTGGGTTAGTGCCTCTATCTTTTTTAATAGTTCTTGATTATTTGTCATTGTTCCACTTTCTTTGAAGAGTTAGTAATAATTTAATAATTGCCGTTGTCGCAATAATGACAACAATACTGACCAGGATTAAGACAGCTTCGTTTTCAAAAATTTTAATCAGTAGACTATTGATTAGGATTAATAGACTGAATGATATGGTCGCTATAAAGAAAGTACTTTTAGTCGAGAGTGCGTAAATTATGCCGTATATAAAGAAACCGAGCGTACCGGAGGTTAATAATAAACCTTCTGGAAATTTAGCGTAAAAAATTATATCGATCATACCAATGGTAGCTATCGTAGTGACTATAAGTACCAACGTATTTCTAAACCAGAGTGGAATGTTGTTATTTTTCCTTTTACTGTAAATTAGGAGTGCGACCAAGGTAATACCATTGATGAGAAAAATAAGTGTTGTTAATGCATTCGTATCAAAATTGTTCTGTACTTGTTCATTGAACAGTATGATTGTGGTATTGAATAAAATCATATATAGGAGCCAAAGGGGATAGAAATTAATTGCTAAGACCCAGATGGTAATGAACAGTGTCCAAGCTAGAAAAAAATCATAGGCATTAGCTCCAGTTTGATATATTTGGCCAAATATTGCAAATAATAGCCCTACGATTACTGAAGCAGCGGTAAGAAGCATATTTTTATAAGACTCCTTTATCTTTAATTGGATTCCACAAACTACAGTCGTTATAAGTAAGATAAGTACAATTCCAATTTTCATGAACTTATTGAGGTCAGCCCAATTGTATGCAAAGAAAAATATGACTCCAGATACAAAAAATCCTATTCCTAATATGAGTAAAAATAGATTTATGAATTTTCTCCAATCTTCGTTGTTCGCATATACATATTGTTCTAGGAGCTTTTTTATCTGCTCTTTTGATCTATTACTGTGTTTGCTAGTAATAGATATGTCTTCTCGATCTATTTTTTCCATTACTAAATTTAATAATAAATTGTAGGATTTGATTGTCTAATTATTGAAAACCGTCTATTCGTAGCGATAGGCTGTTAATGGATAGCATGATTCTGCATATTACGTTGAATAAGCATGTTCCGATAAAGTAACCACTTGGTTTATCGATATAAGTTGATGCCTGATAGCTAAACTGCTAGATTGGTTTACATTTAATCAATCGCAAATATGCGATGTGATGGCAATAAACATTTGTCTGGGAATATTTTCTTTTTATTTAATTATATTTTTGCTATCATTGGTGCTAAACTACTAATTGTAAATTTGATGCTCCGTAATGCCCTACTTTTGAGCTTTATGCTTATTTTTTCATGGATTACTAATTTTTGTTTCAGTCAAGGTATAGGCTATTCTTTTAAAAATATTACATCAGATCAAGGTTTAGTTCATAATCATATTAATTGTACGCTACGAGATCAGTATAACTATATGTGGTTTGGTACAGAATCTGGATTGAGTAGATTTGATGGACTTCAATTTACAAATTTTCGTTATTCATCCAACAAAGGTTCTGGGTTGAGTAGCAATCCCATTTCAGGATTATTTGAGGGACCTGAGGGACAAATATGGATTCGTACGCATTCGAAAATGAATGTATATGATCAAAAAAGAGGAACTATTACTCAAAATATTGACTCTATTCTACGTATTTGGAATCTACCTTCTGGCGACCCAGAGATTATTCGTTCTTTCGGCAATAATGAATTCGCGGTCTTATATAAAGATAGTTCACTTGTTTTATTCGATACTCAATTAAAAAAAGCAAGATTTTTCCCATCCATAAAAGGTCGAAAAATTGTTGATGTTTTGAATTTCTCGAAAGAATCTTTTTGGGTTGTATATGACAATGGCTTGGTTCAATTAATCCATAATAGATCTTGGAAACGAATAAAGGAATTTGCTTTGCCGGTTGATATACAGCGTGTTAATTATCGTCTTTTTATAGATGGAGAAGGAGATTTGTGGGTGCATTCAAAAGATATCCCAATAGGTGCATTTTGGATTAAAGATGGATCAAATGAAATCATTCCTATTAAAGAACGGCTGTCAAATGTTTTTGTTGGAAATATTGTTCAAGATGAGCATGGTTTGATTTGGTTAGCTACTGATCATGGGGGAATCAATGTGTTTGATAAGAAGACGGGATCTATTGACATTATAGGTCATGAAGAATATAATTTAAGAAGTTTGCCTTACAACAGTATCACTTCTCTTTATAAGGATCCAAAAGGGATAATCTGGGTTGGAACGTATAAGGGTGGAATAAGTTATTATCATCCAAACTTATTGTTATTTCCTGTTTACCAAAATTATGCTGGCAATTCTAAAACATTACCTTTTGATGATGTTAATCGTTTTATTCAAGATGATCATGATAATTTATGGATCGGTACGAATGGTGGTGGTTTACTCCATTATGATGTTGAAAATAAAATCTATAAGCAATATAAACACGATCCGAGCGATCAAAATTCCATACCTAGTGATGTTGTAGTAAGTCTCTATTTGGATAATAAGAATATACTTTGGGTAGGTACTTATCATGGAGGATTGAGCCGATTCGATGGTAAAACGTTTAAAACATATGATAAGGGTACTGGACCAGCTCGTTTACCGGGGGATAGTGTATGGGAAATATTTGAAGATTCAAGAGGACGCTTCTGGATAGGAACGTTATCTGCTGGTCTATATTTGTTTAATCAGGAACATGAAAGATTTTTTCCGTTCCGTTCTCGTGAGGGAAAGCCTATTTCCAGTACATATGTGTCAGTTCTGTTTGAAGATTCTAAAAAAAACATTTGGGTTGGAACTGCTACCGGTATTGAATTGATTACACCAAATGGTCAAATTAAACATATTAATGAAAGAGAAGGGAAATTACGTCTTTCTAATGATTTGATTTATGATATCAAGGAGGATGAGTTGGGGCATATTTGGGTGGCTACGCAGGAGGGTATAAATATTATTCAAAATGATACTATCCGATATTTGAATATGGGGGATGGGTTAATCGATAATGGTATATTGACATTGGTTTTAGATAACAAGAATAACATGTGGGCATCCTCGGCAAAGGGTTTGTCTGAAATCGTTCCCATTAAAGATGCTAGTCAATTTGTAATTCGTAATTTTAATAAGGAGCAAGGGCTTCAGAGCAATGTATTTAATGAAAATTCGGCTTTGAAGATGCGTAATGGACAACTTATATTTGGTGGGCCCAAGGGGTATAATATCATTGACCCTAATATGATCTGGGGTTCAAAGGAAAATTTAAGACCTGTATTATCTAATATCTATCTTTTTAATCGCAAAATAAATGTTGGTGAACGCTTAAATGGTCAGGTTATTCTTAATGAGTCGTTGATTGATGTGAAGAAATTAAAACTTCCATATAATCAAAATGCTATTTCACTTGAATTATCATCATTTAATTATTTGCAACAGGATAATCGTATATATCAGTACCAGCTGGATGGATTAAGTGATGAATGGTTTGATTTTGAGACTGGTACCATGAAAGCAAATTTTACCAATCTCGATTCAAAATCATATAAATTTTATATTAGGCATTCTGTGGATAATGAAAGTTGGTCTGAGAAAACATTATTATTGACACTTGCTATAGCGCCTCCTTTTTGGAAATCGTCGTGGGCATTATTGCTCTATGTACTGGTTTTGATCTCTTGTGCTTACTTATGGCAGGCTTGGTTGAAATTACGTTCAAAGACCAGAAACCAATTGATTTTGGTGACTGAACAGGCTTTACAGGCAAGAGAGCTGGACGAGTTGAAAACTCGTTTTTTCACCAATGTAAGTCACGAGTTTAGGACTCCGATCAGTTTAATCTTAACACCTTCTGAGCAGCTTCTGCAAAAGGAAACAGATGTGCAGAAGAAGGAAGATTTAAGGCTGATCAATAAGAATGCTTCGCGTTTATTGATTTTGGTTAATCAATTGTTGGATTTTAGAAAGTTAGAAAAAAATCAGATTAACCGTATGGATGAATATGGTGATTTGATTCTTTTTAATAAAGAACAGATTGCACCATTTTTCCAATTGGCCGAAGTAAATTCTCTGTATATAGAGGCAAGTTATGACCGGGAGCATTATCTAGGTAATTTTGATAAAGGGAAAATTGAAAGTATCCTTTTCAATTTACTGTCAAATGCAATTAAATTTAGTAAGTCTGGAGGTAAGGTGACTGTTGGGGTTACTATTGAGGAACAAATTAATGATTTTGATGTTTGGCGATTAGAAATTAAGGACGAAGGTCCTGGGATACCCGAAGAATACCAATCTCGAATTTTTGATCGTTATTTTCAATATGATGTAAAGAATGGCCGTTTGAATCAAGGGACAGGTATTGGTCTTTCTATCGTTAAGGATTATGTGGAGTTTCTGAATGGAAATATTTCAATTGATAGTGTAGAGGGGCGGGGAACTAGTTTTGTTGTCGCAATACCAATAGAGACGGTCAGTATGCCCATAGCGGTTGCGTCAGACCACACGGCCAAGAAAAATCAAATTTTGCTCATTGAGGATCATCTGGAATTTTTAGATTATTTGAAAAGAAATTTAACGGATGAATTTCTTATTGATGGTGTTTGCTCTGTTAAGGAGGCGAAGGATTACCTGTCTCAAAAAGAATATGATTTGGTCATTGCTGATATTCAATTACCGGATGAAAGTGGAATTGATTTTTGCACTTATTTGAAATCATCGGACCGCTACCGACATATTCCTGTTCTTATGGTTACAGCAGTCATGGATGAGCATATTCAACTACAGGCTCTTCGAGCCGGTGCTTCTGATTATATTCTCAAACCATTTAATTTTGAATTGTTGAAATCAAAAATTGCGAGTGTGCTGAATCAAAAATCTTCGCTCGTTAAGAAATATCAAAAACAAATCGCTATAGAACTTAGTCAACCTGAGATTGAATCTGCCGATGAGAAATTTATTCGGGAAGTAATTATTGAAGTCGAACGGGATTTGTCAGACTCGACTTTATCTGTCGAAATATTGGCAGGAAGAATGCATATGACTCGGGTAGGTCTTTATAAAAAAATATTAGCCATTACGGGGTATTCTCCGACGGAGTATATTAGGTATATCCGATTGAAAAGAGCAATGCATCTTATACAGCATTCAAAATTTTCAATTTCTGAAATTGCGTATGAAGTAGGGTTTGGCAATCCAAAACAATTTAGTAAATATTTTAAGACCACTTTTGGGAACTTACCATCTTATTATCGTAAAATACTGTAGTGTAGTGTCTTGTCTTGTTTATTAAAATTCCTTTGTCAGGTCTGTTAACATAATGTACCCCAATTGTTAACAAATGATACCCCTACTAGCGGCCTGTACATACCTATATTTGACCTTACCAATTGATATGGTAAAGGGAAAAATACCAATAAAATAAACCAATAAATCATTTTTATATATGCAAAACCTAAAGTTTGCTTTGAGCGGTATTATGCTATTTGCTCTAGTCCATCATGGAAATGGACAGGTAAGCAAATCAAATTTTATTAAAACGCAGTCTGGCGTAAAGGTCAGTTTTAAAGAGTCCGAGACTGCTATTGATCAGGATGTCTATCTTGATGCTATTACCGACAACATTATTCGCGTTACTGCTCTACCTTATGGTAATCCATTTCCTACGCAAGCGAGTTTGGTCATTGTGGATTCATTGCACCGTGATCTTAAATCATTTGCAGTTCAATCCACCGATTCGACTGTAAACTTGACAACAGCAGATCTTATTGCCAAAGTTTCATTATTCAGTGGTAAAGTCGAATTTTTCGATTTATCAGGGAAAAGAGTGTTTAGTGAGTCCAAAAGAAATGCAGATGCATTTATTGCAGATAGCTATAGTGGCGATGCTTTTTACAAATTGAATCAAGATTTTGTTGTTGACACGACTGAGGGTATATATGGATTAGGGCAACATCAAAGCGCTGTAATGAATTACAATCGCGGTAAACAAGTGACTTTACTACAATATAATACTGAAATTGGAATACCCTTTTTGATTTCGACAAACAACTATGGGCTGCTATGGCACAACTATTCGATCACGAAAGCGGGAGATGTACGTTCTTTATTACCACTCAATGCATTTAAATTGACTTCTAAGGAAGGGGAACAAGGATGGTTGACAGCAACCTACATCAATAAGAATAAACCTGATGAGGTTTTCACATCACGTCCGGAATCGATTATTGAATATGGTTACTTGACCGATCAGCATAAGTTTCCCAAAGATGTAAAACTGGTAGATAGCAAGGTCATCTATGAAGGCCGTATTTCGTCGCCATACTCAGGTAAACACATTCTTCATTTTAAATACTCAGGCTATATGAAAGTTTGGATAGATGGGGAGTTGGTTGCCGACCGTTGGAGGCAATCTTGGAATGCGGGAACTTTTGAAATTGAGCGCGAGTTCAATAAAGGTGTTGATCATGATATTCGTATGGAATGGTTACCCGATGGAGGAGAATCTTATTTCACCTTAAATTGGCAAAGCCCTATCCCAGAACAACGTAAAAATCTGTTCTCCTTTAATTCTGAAGCGGGGGATGCCATTGATTATTATTTTGTACATGGAAAATCTATGGATGATGTAGTATCTGGGTATCGACAATTATCAGGAAAAGCGCCAATAATGCCGTTGTGGAGTTTTGGCTTTTGGCAAAGTCGGGAACGTTATAAAACGCAGGCCGAGGTGGAAGAGGTGGCTTCAGAATTCCGTAGGAGAAAAATTCCCATTGATAATATCGTACAGGATTGGTCTTATTGGTCTGAACCTGATTGGGGAAGTCAAAAATTTGATCAAAAACGCTTCCCTGATGCATCTGGAATGATTAAAAAATTGCACGACCAAAATTATAGGTTGATGATTTCGGCATGGCCCAAAATCAATGAAGAGTCTTCCGTATACAATCTGTTTAAGGATAACAAATGGATTTACACCCGAAATATTTATGATGGACGTAAAGATTGGATTGGAAAGGGGTATACATCTACTTTTTATGATCCATTTAATCAAGGCGCGCGCGATGGGTTTTGGCAATTATTGGATAAAAATCTTTTCCAAATAGGTGTAGATGCTTGGTGGATGGATGCCAGCGAACCTGATGTTCATTCAAATATTGATCTGGATGAGCGTAAGTCGGTATTTCAACCAAGTATAGGGTCATCTGTTCGTTATTACAACGCATTCCCGCTACAAAATGCCAAAGGAATCTATGAGGGGCAACGAGAAACTGACCCAAATAAGCGGGTATTTATTTTAACTCGTTCATTTTTTGCTGGACAACAGCGGTATGCCGCAGCCGCATGGAGTGGAGACATCGCTTCGAGATGGCATGATATGAAAGATCAGATCTCCGCAGGAATTAATTTCTCGATGTCTGGAACACCCTACTGGACCATGGATGCTGGAGGTTTCTTAGTAGAGAATAGGTTCCATGAGCCGAATACAACTGATCAGGAAGAATGGCGTGAAATGAATACAAGATGGTTTCAATATGGAACTTTCTTACCCATATTTCGTGCTCATGGTCAGTTTCCATATCGTGAACCTTTTAATATTGCCCCAGAAAATCATCCTGCTTATAAAAGCATGGTCTATTACATCAATCTTAGGTATAGGCTGCTGGCTTATAATTACAGCTTAGCGGCAAAGACTTTCTTTGATGATTATTCGATGATTCGTGGACTGGCGATGGATTTCCCTAAGGATAAGAATGGTTTTGATATTAATGATCAATACTTATGGGGACCATCTTTATTGATCAATCCAGTTACTGAAATGGGGGCTACTTCTAGAACAGTACATTTACCAGAGGGGATGGATTGGTATAATTTATATACCGGACAGGTCACTAGCGGGGGACAAAATATTGTGGTCCAAGCTTCCTATGATCGTATGCCTGTCTTTGTAAAAGCGGGATCAATCTTACCCGTAGGTGAGACCATGCAATATACATCGGAAAGAAAACAAGATTTAATCGATCTCTATGTTTACGATGGCGCTGATGGGCAATTTTCGATTTATGAAGATGAGGGAGTCAATTATAATTATGAGCAAGGAAAATATGCTCGTATCGACCTAAGGTTTGATAACAAGACTAAAACATTGTTTTTAGCAGATCGCATTGGCACGTTTGACGGTATGTTGAACGATCGGAAATTCAATGTCATCTTTGTCGATGCTGAGCATGCCACGGGGATAGACTTAAAAGCTAAAAAGTCAAAGATGATTTCTTATACGGGTAAATCGTTAAAGACTAAATTAAAATAATAACCACCAATTTTTAAATCAAATTATATGATAAGTAAGCATTTGTTTAATAAGGGGATTGCCGTCGTAGTAATGACGGGCATGACCTCGCTTGTCTGCGCACAATCTTTTACGGGGTCTGTTGTTTCTACTGATTCTAACTTGCCTATCGGGGGGGCCAGTATTAAAGTTAAGAATCAGACGGTCGCAACAAGCAGTAATGAATCTGGGAAATTTTCGATATCAGCGGCAAAGGGGGCTATTCTGATTGTTTCCTATGTAGGGTATAAAACGGAGGAAATTCCTGTCACTGGAGTAAATATGGTCATTCGTTTGGAACCTGTGACCTCCGATTTAGATGAGGTGGTAGTTATTGGATATGGTGTTCAAAAGAAGAAATTAAATACGGGTGCAAATCTTAAAATAGAAGGAGAAGATTTACAAAAGCGTAATCAGGTGAATCCTTTGCAAGCGCTTCAAGGGCAGGCTCCGGGGGTATCCATTACATCAACTTCAGGCCAGCCTGGAGCGGATATGAAGGTTGTGGTTCGTGGTCTAGGTACAATAGGTAATTCTGGACCATTATATGTCATCGATGGTGTGCCTGGGGGTGATATCGCGGTATTGAATGCTGCTGATATACAGTCGATAGATGTATTAAAAGATGCTGCATCTGCCGCTATTTATGGATCTCAGGGTGCAAATGGGGTTGTTTTGGTAACGACAAAAATGGGCGTTTCGGGGAAAAGTGTTTTGTCTTTCGATGGGTACACGGGTATCCAAAATGTAGCGCGAAAGGCAAAATTATTGAATGCTGATCAATATAAAGTGATCATGAATGAACAATCACTCAATTCTGGTGCTTCGCTCATTGATTTTGATGCAATGGATGGTTTGACGAATACCAATTGGTTGGATTATATGTTTAAAGATAATGCCAAAACTGACAATTATAGTGTTGGATTGACTGGTGGTTCTGAAAAATCTACCTATGCGATGTCATTAAATTATATTGCTCAAGAGGGAATTGTTGGTGGTAAGGATGTGTCTAATTATGAGCGGTATGGCTTCCGTAGTAATTCAGAGCATAAACTATTGAATAATTTTCTGAAAATAGGTCAACATCTTAATTTTAACTACATTAAAAATAGAGGTATTTCTGTGGGAAACCAATATAGCAATACACTTCGTGGAGCATTTGCTACATCTCCACTTTCTCCTGTTTACTCGGACAATGGCCTGTACGGTAGTCCCTTTAATGATACTTCCAATTCTCCTTGGTATAATGGGGATAGTAATCCCTATGGTAGTATGATGACCAATTCCAACAATAATAATGATGGGCAGAAATTGTTAGCGGATATATTTGCTGAAATTGAGCCAATCAAAGGGTTGAAAGTCAGGTCGCTATTAGGGTTTAATTATTTTGCATCCGAATATAGAAGCTTTACTCCGATGTATCGTTTTTCAATTTATACCTACAACCAAGATCATACGACAACATCTCAAAACATGAGCAAAGGGCATACCTTGACCTGGACAAATACAGCATCGTATGATTTTAATGTGAATACCGATCACAAATTTTCTGCGATGGTAGGGATGGAGTCTTTGCGTTATCAAGGCACTTACCTTTCTGGGTCGAATTGGAACCTCTTGTCGCAGTTTAATGATTTTGCGCATGCTTATTTGGATAATACGACTGGACAGGCTCATTTGGATGAGAAGGGGAATGTTGTGGAGACGCGTACCGTATCTGGTAAACCTGATAATTTACAGCGAAGATTATCTTATTTCGGGCGTATAGGCTATAATTATAAAGAAAAGTATCTCTTAAATGCTACGCTAAGAGCGGATGCTTCTTCCAAATTTTCGAGTGCTAATCGTTGGGGATATTTTCCTTCGGTATCTGCAGGGTGGGTGATTTCTTCTGAAGATTTTTTCAGTGAGCATTTGAGTGCGATAAACTTTTTGAAATTTAGAGCCTCTTGGGGACAAGTGGGTAATCAAGATATTGATGATTTTCAATATGCTGCGCCAATAAGTACTTCTACGGGTGTTACATCTTCTAATCCAGGTGCTCATTATGTATTTGGAACGGCAAATAATAATATTGCTGGAGCTTATCCAAGTCGGTTATCTAATCCAAGTCTGACTTGGGAAACCTCAGAACAGACCAATATTGGGTTCGATGCTAAGTTTATGCGTAATCGTTTAGATGTTGTTGCTGACTATTATGTGAAGACTACGAAAGATTGGTTGGTTACTGCGCCGGTATTGGCAACTACGGGTACTCAAGCACCTTATATCAATGGCGGGGATGTCAAAAATACTGGGGTTGAACTGGGATTGAATTGGTCCGATAGGATCAATGAGGTGAAATACCGCTTTGGTATCAATGGTGCATATAATAAAAATAAAGTGGGTCAGATTCCGACTGAGGATGGGATCATCCATGGACAGACAGCTATGCTGTATGATAATTCGGAGGAATTTTATCGTGCTGAAAACGGTCAGGCAATCGGCTATTTCTGGGGATATGAAACTGATGGTTTATTTCAAAATCAATCGGAGATAGATGCATGGAGAACTTCTGGAAACGGTATTTTACAGGCTAATGTGCTGCCAGGTGACGTGAAGTATGTGGATCAGAATGGTGATGGGATAATCAATGCTTCTGATAAAGTGAATTTGGGCGTTGGTATGGCAAGTTTTACCTACGGAATTAATCTTGGTTTAGATTACAAAGGCTTTGACTTTTCTATCAATGCGTATGGATCCGTAGGTAATAAGATTGTGCAGTCGTATCGAAATCATGCTAACAAGCAAGCGAATTATACAACTCGTATATTGGACAGATGGACTGGTGAGGGAACTTCAGGTACCATTCCTCGTGTCACTGAGACGAATGTCAACTGGCAATTCTCTGATCTGTATCTGCAGGATGGTGACTTTTTGCGAATCAGCAACATTTCATTGGGGTATGATTTGTCTAAAATCATCAATTGGAAATATGCCAATCAAATTCGTTTTTACGTACAGGGACAAAATCTGTTCACTTTTACAAAGTATGATGGTATGGATCCAGAGATTGGGTATGGAACAGATGGTTGGGTTTCAGGTATTGATTTAGGTTATTATCCAAGACCTAAGAGTGTATTGTTCGGTCTAAATATTAAATTTTAAATTCTAAAATCATGAATAAATCTAAATATATATACAGTTCATTTTTAATGACCGCATTGTTATTTAATTCTTGTTCATCTAGTTTTCTAGATGTAGAACCTATGACAAGCGTTTTAGAAAGTAATTTCTATAAGACAGTAGCCGATGCAGATATGGCCTTAGTGGGCTGTTATGATGGGTATCAGCGTACGGTATCCAATGGTAACCAATCCTTTTATTTAACAGCAGAGGTTGCGGCCGATCATTGTTTTGGAGGAACTGGTACGACAGATGGTCGTGCATTTCAAGCAATTGATCGTTTTGATATTTCACAATCGTCTTCTGATAATAATATTTTTGATGGTACTTGGTCGGATTATTATTCCGGTATTTTTAGAGCTAATACCTTGTTGAGTAAGTTGGATGGGACGGACTTTTCTGGGAATTTAAACGCAAGAGCTCGGATTGAGGGGGAAACAAAGTTTTTACGTGCCTTGATGTATTTTGATTTGGTTCGTTTATTCGAAAAGATTCCTTTGCTGACAAGTCCTACAAGCGATAATATTCCGCAAGCTGACCCTAAGGATATATACAAATTAATTGTAGAGGATCTAAAATTTGCAGCAAGTAATATTCCTGCAGATGCCTATCCAAAATCTGTAGCAGGAACTAACGATGGGCGAGCAACACCTTTGGTTGCAAAAGCATTATTAGCGCGGGTGTATTTATTTTACTCAGGATATTATGGCACCGAAGATATAGGCATCACTAAAGCCGAAGCTTTGGCGGGATTAGAAGATGTGATTAATAGTGGTCAGTTTGCATTAGTGGAAAACTTTAGCGCCCTCTGGCCGGCGGCTAGTTATATTCCAAGCATAAGTAACAATTCGTTGGATATATCGAAGTCTGCAGGAAAAGGAAATTCGGAAATTGTATTTGCTCAGAAGTTTAATAATACGTCAAATTACAATGGTTATGTTGATGGTAATCGTTGGGTAGTATTTTTAGGAATGAGAGGTAAAAATTGGTCTCCATATGGTCAGGGCTGGGGAGCTTGTACTGTTAGTAAACAGTTCTTCAATAAATTTGATAATAATGATACTCGAAAAATTGCTTCTATTATTGATATTGATGGTGAGGGAATTACTAGTTTTGACCTTAAAGATCAACGTGAATATACTGGATTTGCGGTGAAAAAATATTCCCCTACTGCTTTACCAGATGGTACGTCAAATACCGGTGGAGAAAAAGATATGCAACTATCCCAAGATCAAGATTATTTCGTGATCCGTTATGCTGATGTGTTGCTTATGGCTGCTGAATTAGGTTCGGGTAACGCCCAAAAGTATTTTGATGATGTACGTAAAAGAGCGTATAAAGCTAGCTTTACATCTGTTGCTGTGTCCAAGGCTGCAGTCATAAAAGAAAGAGAATTTGAATTTGCTTTTGAAGGAATCCGTTATTGGGATATTTTAAGACAGGGATTAAATAGTGCGGCTTCAATACTTGAAACCTCGCAGGATGTACTCAGCGGTTCCGTTCCTGAAAAAGTCACCGTCACGAAAGATAATTTTTTAAAAACACGTGGTTTTATGCAAATTCCTAATAAACAGATAACCTTATCTAATGGGGTATTAAAGCAAAATGATGGATGGAATTAATTTAATTTTATACTATACTGAATTATGAAAAAAATAGTAACATATTGCATCTATCTCTTTACGGCGATAGTTTTGCTTGGAGCTTGTACTCCAGATAACTATATTTTAGGGGATATCGATGTAACGTCATCGGAGTTAGTAGAGGGTGTTTCTTATAAAATTGAGCATGATGGAAACAATCCCAATATCGTTTATTTGACCAGTTTGATGGATGCCAAATATACGGCATTATGGGAGCATCCTCAAGGGCGCAGTCAAGAAAAACGGGTAACTTTAAAAGTACCCTTTCCCGGAGAATATACGGTGACGTTTGGTGTTGAAACCCGCGGAGGTATGGTTTATGGAAAGCCTGTTACTTTCAAGGTCGATGATATGTATGCCGAATTTATAAGCGATGAAACTTGGACCATGTTGGCAGGTGGGGCAGGGGAAGAAAAAACCTGGTATCTCGATCTTGATCAAAATGGACTTTCCCGAGCTTTTAAAGGACCATTATACTTTTATGGAACAGGTGATTGGTGGGGAAATGTCAATGATAATGGAAAACCTTTGAATAGCGATTCGTGGCTTTGGGATCCTGAGTGGAAGGGTAACACTTGGATTATGCCTGCTGGCGATTATGGAGAAATGACCTTTAATTTAAAAGGAGGTGCAAATGTTATTGTTAACCATCAGATGCTTGGCAAAAAACAAAAGGGTTCATTTTCAATCGATACCGAGAATAAAACCCTACGGATGGTAGATGCTTCGCCATTACATGGTGAACCTCAAGATGGTATTGTGGTGGATTGGGGTGATGTTCGGATTATGTCCCTTAACAAAAATACCATGCAATTGGGCGTGCTACGGGATCCTGTTCTTTCCAACGACGGTGCTGCCATGTTGACCTTTAATTTTATTAGCAAAGATTTTCGCGATAGTTGGGTTCCTACCGATTAAATATAAAGTTGAGATGGACTGTAAATTTGGGAAAAAAAAGGGGATGATGAATCCCCTTTTTTTCTACCACCTAATTAATGCAGATCCCCACGTAAACCCAGCACCAAATGCGGCTAGACAAACGAGATCTCCATCTTTTATTTTTCCAGCCTCCCATGCTTCGCATAATGCAATAGGAACTGAGGCTGCGGTTGTATTACCATATTTTTGAATATTATTAAACACTTGATCGTCACTTAATTTAAGGGTTTTCTGGATGAATTGTGAAATTCTTAAATTTGCTTGATGTGGTACCAATAAGTTAATATCTAGTGTCGTTAGATTATTTTTTGTTAGGGCCTCTGCAATCACCTCAGGAAACTTGACTACTGCTTTTTTGAAGACTGCTTGTCCGTCCATGACAGGAAATGCTGTTCCATCTTCCAGCATCTCTGCTGTCATTAACATTCCTCCGAGCTCTTGTTCTGGCCATTTTGGCTGTTCGTCCAGCCATATACCTCCCGATGCACCTGGATAATACATAGCAAGTTTCTCTGCATCGGCACCATCAGAATGTAAATGCGTACTTAATATTCCTTTACCTGGTTCGGTTGTTGGTTGGAGTACGACAGCTCCGGCACCATCTCCAAAAATAACGGATACGTTTCGACCTCTTGTCGAATAATCTAAAGCAAATGAATGTTTTTCGGAACCGACTACTAAAATATTTTTATACATACCAGTTTTGATAAACTGATCGGCAACTGATAATGCATATATAAATCCTGAACATTGGTTTCTAATGTCCAATGCCCCGACTTCTTTCATTCCCATTTCTCTCTGTAGGAGTACTCCACATCCGGGAAAATAATAATCGGGAGATAGTGTTGCAAAAATAATGAAATCGATTTCTTCTGCTGTTGTATTTGCTCGTTCAATAGCAGTTTTTGATGCTTCGACAGCCATTGTTGTGGTTGTCTCGCCTATACGATCGGCGTATCTACGCTCCTTTATACCTGTTCTTTCTTGAATCCAATCGTCGCTTGTGTCCATAAAACGAGTAAGGTCTTGATTTGTATAAACATTTTTGGGTACGTAATATCCTATACCTGCAATTTTGGATTGAAACATATGATTATATTTATGTTAAGTTCAAATTAAGTAAAATTACGTAAATTTTGAAATTTAAAGTACTTTTGTAGTATGAGTACAGAAACTGCACAAGAAACCTATTCTTTATCCGAAATCTTAGCTTCAGTAAAAGATTCCAATCGATTGATTTTGTGGAATGATGATATCAATACTTTTGATCATGTTATTTTTTGTATGATGCATCATCTTCAGTATTCAGAGCCTCAGTCGGAAAGAATTGCATTTAAAGTTCATAATGAAGGTAAATGTGCCGTTTTGGAGGGGTCTATGACAGAGATGGAAATCTATAGAAAAATATTGAAAGCAGAAGGTCTAACTGTTTCTGTAGAATAAATTATTTAAGTAAAATATTACATCATTTTATTAAGTAATAAAGTGGTTACGAGTCGTTTTAGTTCAACAAAAAAGTCCATTTTTGTAATATTACAGCTTATAACTACATTATGTTATCTAAAAATCATTCCTATCCCTTTACCTTTTTAATTGCGATTTTATTATTTCCAATATTAACGTTCGCGCAATCTGGAAAAATATCTGCGGTACTAGTAGACGAAAAAACTGGTGCTACGATTAATCATGCAAGTGCATCTTTGCTCACTGGAGCTTCTCAAGCTTATTTGAAAGGTGCTCAATCAGACAATAATGGCCGTGTTACTTTTCAAGGTGTGCCTGATGGTACTTTTACATTACGGATCACCTATGTGGGGTACGCTGAACTTATTAAATCGGATATTGTGATATCAAACTCTTCTAACCTTAATCTTGGAAAATTGATTCTTAAGCCTGCCGGTGAGATGCTTAACGAAGTTGTCGTGGAGGGAAAAGTGCCGGCGATGCAAATTGGAATTGATCGAAAGATTTTCAATGTAGGCGAAAGTTTGGTTAGTGCAGGCGGTACGGCAACTGATTTGTTGGCCAATGTACCCACGTTGCAAGTTGATCAAGATGGAACAGTAAGTCTTAGGGGCTCAAATGTTAAAATTCTAATTGATGGCAAGGAATCTGCTATGGCGGGTAACGACGTGACTGCATTGTTACAGAGTCTGCCAGCTAATTCCATTGATAAAGTAGAAATCATTACTAATCCTTCATCAAAATACGATGCAGAAGGGCAGACAGGTATTGTTAATATCGTACTGAAAAAGAATATCCGTACCGGATTAAATGGTTCTGTCAATGCTTCGGCAGGTTCATATGATAATTATATGGCTGGATTGGCCCTTAATTATAGGGATAAGAAGTTTAATTATTTTGGCAGTTATAATTATAATCGCCGAAATATGCTGGGTGGTGGTAAGGTTGACAATACTTTTATAGGGAATGGTAGTCGTATCTATAATGATTCTGAATCTTCTCGTAAAGGTAAGGGGCATAATGTAAAAGCTGGCGTAGATTATTATTTGACCGATCAAACGACTGTGGGTGTATCGGCTAACTTGAGTGTGCGGAATAGTGACCGTTCTGAAGATTTGAATTATCGGTATTTCGATCATCCGCAATTATCGGGAACTAGTGATCGTAACTCTAGACAATTTGAAGACGATTTAGGTTATGATCTGAACTTTGATTTTAGACATCAATTTAAACGGTCGGGAGAAGAGTTGACGGCCAATGTGAGTTATGGTAATGATAAGGAAGATGGAACAAATGATTTTGTACAATTCTTTAGTGGACCTACTTCAGGTAGTGGAAGGAAAAATATAACTTCTGAAAATGGTAAGGTAATCAATCTTCAGGCTGATTATGTGATACCATTCTCGGAAACGAGTAAGTTTGAGACCGGTTACCGATCGCAAATTAGAAAGTCTTTTGATACGCAATTTTCTAAAACTTTAGTTTCTGATTCTTTAAGTGTAAGCAATGGTGATTATTTACCAGATTATTCCATTAGTAATGATTTTGATTTTACAAGTTCTGTCCATGCCTTGTATGTGAATTATCAAAACAAGTTAAATGATAGGATTGGTTACCAGATCGGTTTGCGAGGGGAACAATTTGAGTTAAAATCTACTTATTTTTCAAAAGATCCTGAAAAACCAGAAATAACTGATGGCAACCAAGATTTTTTCAGGTTGTATCCAACTGTATTTTTGACCTATGATCTTGATGATAGCGGCGATAAGTTGCAATTGAGTTACTCTAGAAGAGTACAGCGGGCTAGGGGATGGCAGATAAATCCTTTTCCAGATGTAACGGATGATATGAATCGCCGTCAAGGAAATCCGAATTTGAAACCCGAAGATGTTCATGCTTTTGAACTGAGTTATGCGAAGACGTTTGGTAAAGTGAATTTAGTGAGTTCCGCATATTTTAATCATACAAATGATGTTATACAGCCTTATGTTTTTAGAATAGATTCAGAGAGCAGTACAACATATAGTATTTGGGAAAATTTAACGAGCCGTAGTTTATCTGGTTTTGAATTTATTTCTAAAATCAATGCGACAAAAGATTTTGATTTGACCTTGAATCTGAATCTTATTCATACTAGTTTTAAGGCAAATGAAGCGTATGAGTTGAAAGCTAGAAACGGATTTGGTTACAATTCAAACTTAACGATGAATTATAAATTTACACCTACTTTTTCGGCACAGATGAGAGGCGAGTACAATTCTTCTCGTGTGATGGCACAGGGTAAATTGAATGCGATGAAAGGTGTCGATATTGCTATTAAAAAAGATGTTTTTAATAAGAAAGCTTCGGTGATGTTTAATGTACGTGATGTATTCAATTCTAGAAAGATGAAAGGGTATACAGAGACTCCAGAATTGATTTCTAATTTTGAGAGACAGTGGATGAAGAGAATGTTTACGTTGTCGGTGTCTTATCGCTTTGGTAGTCAAGATTTGACCAAGTCTAAGAAAAAAGAAACTAATAATAATGAAATCAGTGGAGAAGAATATTAAGATTTATTCTTCATTTTGATGATTTTTTTTTACATTTAATTATTATAAACATCAGATATGAAATTAAGAACAATCGTTTTAGCAGCCACTATGCTCGCAAGTACTGCTGGAGTTACAGTTGCTGTTGCACAAGAGAAAAAAGAAGTTCCAACGTATAAGGTTTTGGATCTACCAAAGGTAGATTTAAAGGGTTTTAAGAAAAATAAACAAGGTGCTTATGTCATTTTTGATGGCACATCTATGGAAGGATGGCGCGGTTATAATAAATCAGTAATTCCTAAAAAATGGGTTATAGACGATGGCGCTATTCGATTTGATAGTAAGGTTAATGTTGGCGATAATGAAGGTGGAGATTTAATCTTTGCACATGATTTTAAAAATTTTGAATTGGAATTAGAATGGAAAGTAGCTAAGGGTGCTAATTCGGGAATTTTCTTTTTAGCAAAGGAAATTGAAGGACAACCTATCTATATTTCTAGCCCGGAATGTCAAGTATTGGATAATGAAAATCATCCTGATGCGAAGATGGGTGTTGATGGTAATCGTAAATCTACATCGTTGTATGATATGATTCCGGCAAAACCTCAAAATGGAAAACCTTATGGTGAATGGAATAAGGTTAAAATTGTCGTGAATAAGGGTAAAGTGGAACAATGGCAAAATGATGTAAAAGTCGTAGAATATACACTTTGGGATCAATCATGGATTGATTTGCTTCAAAAGAGTAAATTCAGTGAAGCGAATTGGCCATTAGCATATGAGTTGTTGAAGAATGTTGGTGGTAAAACGAAGTCGGGTGTAATTGGTTTCCAAGATCATGGCGATGATGTTTGGTTTAAAAATATCACAGTGAAAAAATTGTAATTATTGTTGCCATAAAAAAAAGGGTGCTTGATTTTCCAAGCACCCTTTTTTTATGGCATTACTGAAAATATTTTTCTATCGGTATTTTTCTTTTTTAGTCTGACTGGAGCGATAAGGGCTTAGCTTCTTATTTTACATTAAGGATAGCAATCATTAGCAGTTAAATTCTATGCGCAGTTACCGTTCAGCTCTTTGTTTATAAGATGGTTTGCAATTCCTTTAGGTCGCAAATCATATAGGGTATATCTTTAGGTTTATCCATTTGACCGGGATTGAAGAAAACAGCATCCATTCCCACATTCATAGCACCTCGAACATCTGCATCGATATTATCACCAATCATCATAGAGCTATTTGTTTGAGCAGCAGCTTTATCTAATGCAAAATTAAAAATTCTGGGATCAGGTTTATTTACACCCACTACCTCTGAAATGAAAATATTTTTGAAATATTTATTGAGATCGCTTTTTGCTAATTTTACCTCACACGCTTCTTTGAAACCATTTGAAATCAAGTGTAAATTGTAATTGGTATACAGGTAGCTCAGGGTTTCATGGGCATGTGGAAACAAGTTTGTTTTTTGAGGGCAAATTGCTAAGTACTCTTCTTCAAAGCTTTTTGGAAATAAGTTGGGGTCTACTCCTAATGCTGTAAAGGTATCAGCAAAACGTGCGCGACGTAATTCTGCTTTATCAATTTTACCATGATGGTATAGATTCCAAAGTCGATGATTATTAACCGTATAGGTTTCAATAAATTCAGTAGCTTCTTCTTTTTCAAATAATTGGTCAAAGCGATATTGATAATATAGTTCATCCAATGTCTCTTCAGCATTTTTGTCAAAATCCCAAATGGTATGATCCAAATCGAAGAAGATATCTTTTTTATCTTGTTTAAACATGATACAAATATAGTGTAATAGGCCTAATAGAAAGAAATGTTAGGTACATGATTTTCCTCTTAGTGTCATAAAGTCCTACACATTTTTTTATACATCTCTTTATCGTTATTTTTGTTCTGTTGCAATATATTATATGAAAAAAGCACTTGTTTTATTTTATTTTCTTGTATTCTACGCTACTTCTCAGTTGATTTGGTGGGGAGTTATGCTTGCTCGGTTTCAGCCACAAAGGAAATCGATGATTATTGGTGAGGGTATTTTTTTCTTGTTGATATTTTTATGGGGAGCGATGCGTTTGAAAAAGTTATTTGTACGCGAACAGAAATTGCAGCAACAGCAACAGAATTTTTTGTTAGCGATAACGCATGAGTTAAAATCGCCATTAGCTTCGGTGAAGCTATACATTCAAACGATTTTAAAGCGGGATTTGGATAAAGAACAACAACAAGTTTTTTTAAAGAATTCTTTAAAGGATATTGAACGTCTAGATGATCTGGTTGAGAATGTATTGCTTACTACTAAGCTTGAAAGTCGTAACTTTAATCTTCCTAAGGAAGAGTTTAACCTAACCGAATTAGTAGAGCAAATTGTTGATCGCCTACAGAAAAATGCCTGTAGAACTCAGGTGTTGAAACCCAAATTGGATGCGGATGTTATGCTTTATGCAGATAAATTTGCGATTAGCAATGTGGTTACCAATCTGATTGAAAATGCGATTAAATATTCGCCACCTTGTGCGAATGTTGTTGTAAAATTGACCAATGAAGCCCAAGGTATTGTTTTTTCTGTTGCTGATCATGGAATTGGCATCAGTGATAATGAGAAAAAACTTATCTTTAATAAATTTTATCGCGTTGGAAGTGAAGCGACGCGTAAAACTAAAGGTACAGGTTTGGGGTTGTATATAGTAAAGACCGTTTTGCAAAAGCATAACGCGTATATTAAGGTAAAAGATAACGCTCCTTCGGGGAGTATTTTTGAAGTAACATTTGATAAAAATGCAAAGTAAACAACGCATACTGCTCGTAGAAGACGAAGAACACTTGTTAGAGGCTATCAAGTTAAATTTGGAGTTAGAAGGTTACCGTGTGACAACAGCAACAGACGGAAAAAAAGCTTTGAAAATATTCAAGGAAGAACGTTTTAATTTAATCATCTTGGATGTCATGATTCCAGAAATAGATGGTTTTCAAGTCGCTGAAACTATTCGACTTCAAAATACGGAAGTTCCTATTATGTTTTTAACAGCTAAAAATAGTAGTGAGGATCGTATAACAGGCCTTAAAAAAGGTGCTGACGATTATCTAATAAAACCTTTCAACTTAGAGGAACTTATCTTAAGGGTAGGGAATTTGGTGCGTAGAAGTTTAAAACCAGACGATTTGAAAGAATTAAATTCTTATCAGATTGGAGATAAAACAATTTATTTTAATTCCTATGAATTGCATCATGCAGATGGGACAATTACTTCTTTAACAAAGAAGGAAACCATGCTGTTGAAGTTATTGATTGAGCGCCGTAATGAAGCTGTATCTCGTGAGCAAATATTGGAGACAGTGTGGAATTATGATGTTTATCCATCTACGCGAACGATTGATAATTTTATCTTGACTTTCCGTAAATATTTTGAACCTGATCAAAAGCATCCGATTTATTTTCATTCCATTCGTGGTGTCGGATATAAATTTACGGACAACAACGCTTAGTATTTTATGATGACATTGAAGGCTCGTGTAGCTGTTATTATTATTGCATTATTGTTCATCGGTTATGGCATCTATGCGGGACATTATCAAATTTCCATCCTGATTGCGGGCGGTGTTTGTTATCTCGTGTGGAGTCATTTGCGAGAAAGCTCTGTAGCGATGGCTAGTGATTCTTTTCATAAGCAGAACTACGAAAAAGCAAAGACTCTGTTGGCAGAAGTGAAGAACCCTGATCGTCTCAGAAAAGGACGTCGTAATATTTATGAATTTATGATGGGTACTATTTCGCTACATGAGGATCGCATAGATGAAGCCGAATATCACTTCCAATTGGCTTCAAGATTACCTTGGAAAAAAGATAATGAAAAGGGAATGATCTTGATTAATTTATCCAATATCAGCTTAAGAAAAGAGGCTTATGATCGTGCTCAGGCTTATATTGATGTGGCTAGAAAATTAAATTTGACTGAACGTCAGGCCAGTATAGTTGGGAAAATACAAAACGAAATTTCAAAACATATATAGTGATTACTACTTTACAAAACGATTTATTGATTCGCGCTGCACGCTCGCAGCAGACAGAACGCCCACCGGTGTGGATGATGCGTCAAGCTGGTAGATTTATGCCTGAGTATTGGGCGATTAAAAATAAATACTCCTTTTTGGAAATGTGCAAAACTCCTGAGATTGCAGCTGATGTTACGATGTTGCCTGTTGATCTATTGGGGATTGATGCTGCAATTTTGTTTTCTGACATCTTGGTAACAGGAGAGGCAATGGGTGGAGATTTGAGTTTCGAACAAGGTGTCGGTCCTCGTTTTGCCAATCCAGTACGTTCTTACGCTGATGCAGATAAATTGGTAACAGATTGTCTACCTAAATTGGAATATGTAGCTGATGCTATTAAAGTTATTCAACAGCGTTTGAATGGTAGTATTCCTTTGATCGGATTTGCTGGAGCACCTTTTACGATCTTGAGCTATTTAGTCGAAGGTGGTTCATCAAAAGATTTTAAATTGACCAAATTGATGTTGAATAATGAGCCTAAGTTGGCGCATATTATTCTTCAGAAGATTGCCGATGTAACGGTAGAATATTTAAATATGCAAATCGCTGCAGGTGTAAATGCAATTCAGTTGTTTGACAGCTGGGCATTAGCTTTATCTTGGAATGACTATAAGGAGTTTGCTCATTATTACAATAATCAGATTATCTCTAAATTGAACCGTCAAGATGTTCCTGTAATTTCTTTCTGTAAAGGTTCTTCTGTATTCGCTCCGATTATGGCAGAATCGAAGCCAGATGTAATTTCAGTAGATTGGAATGCAGATTTGAAAAATATCAAACAATCTTTGCCTGCTGGTATTGCTGTTCAAGGTAATTTGGATCCTTTTGTTTTATATGCTGATAAAAAAGTAATCAAAGAAAAAATCCTTCAATTGTTTGAGCGCATGCGTGGTGAAAATGGTTTTATTTTCAACTTAGGACATGGAATTATGCCCGACATTCCATTTGATAATGTAAAATACGCTATCGAAGTGGTTAAAGAATTTAGATACTAACTCGTATCCATTAATGAACAAAACAAGGAACAATATTTTGTTCCTTGTTTTGTTTTCAGTGATATCAACTCTCCAAGTAAATAAATATTCGACTATCTTTGTCCTAATTTTTTACAATCATGGTTTACCTTTACGCTAAAGCGATACATATTATTTTTGTCATTTGTTGGATGGCCGGTTTATTCTATATGCCGCGATTATTTATTTACCATACCGAAGCAAAAGAACAATCAAAAGAAACATATACCATCTTGCACAAGCAATTCTCAATCATGGAAAATCGTCTATGGTGGGTCATTACTACACCGGCTATGTATATAACGGTGAGTTCTGCTTTAGTGATGTTGTACGTTAATCCTGCATTATTGCAAATGGGTTGGATGCAGGTTAAGTTGGTACTTGTAGCGGGCATGATTGCCTACCACTTTATAAGCCAACATATGTTATTCAACCTAAGAGATGAGAAATCTACGCTGAGTTCTTCAAAGCTTAGAATGTGGAATGAAGTATCTACGGTGTTATTATTCGCCATTGTTTTTACAGTCGTACTGAAATCAGCTTTAAATTGGATTTACGGTGTTGCGGGACTTTTATCACTAGCTATTTTATTAATGATTTTGATTAAAGCCTATAAAAAATATCGTATTTCTAAAGGGAGTAAGTAATAGGGTTTCCTTGGCTTTTGTGATGTTGTAATTCTTTTACCTTTATTCTAAACGGTTAATCTTTTCGATAGACCCTGTGATTCTATTACCGCATTTAGGCCATCTGAGTAATTGATACCTTATCCATAACTTTTGAGAATAAATAATAGTGTACATTTGCAGTAAATAAAATATTGTTATGTCATTTGAGTCTTTAGGTTTATCGCACAATATCATTAGTTCTGTAAAGCAGTTAGGTTATCTCAAACCTTTTCCTATTCAAGAACAAGCTATTCCAGTTATTTTATCCGGTAAGGATATGATGGGAATTGCACAAACGGGATCGGGAAAGACAGCCTGTTTTGTGATGCCTATTTTAGAAAAACTACAAGCTGAGGTTGTTCAACGTGATCGAAATATAGAAGTATTGATACTCGTTCCTACACGAGAATTGGCTATTCAAATTGATGAGGTTTTTAGAGCTTTTACTACCAATCTAAAACGAGAGGTTAGAACAATGGCAGTATATGGCGGCGTATCTATCAATCCACAGATGAAGGGTATGTTAGGGGTAGAAGTCTTAACAGCAACTCCAGGACGTTTGCTTGATTTGATAAATAGTAAAGCATTAAGTATTGGTCAGATTCAACACCTGGTTATTGATGAGGCAGATAAAATGTTTCAAATGGGTTTTGAGGACGAATTGAAGCAACTTTTCGCTTTAATGCCTAAGAAAAAACAAACTACTTTATTTTCGGCAACATTAAATGATAAAATAGCGGAAATTAATAAAATACTTGCAATTGATCCGATTGTCATAGAAATCGATAGTGAAGATGTTCACATTGATCATATTGAGCAGATTGCCTATCATGTGACTTCCGAAACTAAGGGTCCGTTCTTACGGTATCTGATTAAAGAGAACAAGATGAATCAAGTACTCGTCTTTGTATCATCTACGCGTACAGCTGATAAATTGGTTGATAAATTAATAAAGAATAAAATTAGAGCCTTATCTATTCATGGTCAAAAATCGCAAGGTAATAGAAGGGACCATCTGGATTATTTCAAAAAGGGTGATGTACAAGTTTTGGTCGCTACAGATCTAATTGGCCGTGGTATACATATTGATGCTTTACCTGTTGTCATTAATTTTGAGTTACCTCGTTCTCCATTGGATTATGTACATCGTATTGGTAGAACAGGTCGTGCTCATGATACTGGTTTAGCGATCACGTTGCTAACTGACGAGGATTTACAGCATTTTGGTGTTATACAAAAGAAAATGGGTAAATCAGTGGAAATTAAGCCAACAAACGAGGTAAATCTACACGGATATTAACAACTAATTTACTCATCCATCATTATCTGATGGACTAATAAAGCATCATACCTATCTCATAGGTATGATGCTTTATTGTTTACAGTAGTTCCCTAAATAGCATTAATTTTTTGTTGTTATTTCATGGAAAATAAATTTAACATCATCGTAATTGATGGGTATACTTGGTGAATAGTAGGGGATATCCATAAAACTCATAACTGAACCAGTTCCTAATTTTAAGGTACTACCTTTTTGCAGTAGTGCGAAAGGGGATCTTTTTTTGACACCCCCACTTCTAGGATAATAGAAATAATCACCCTTAAGGGTATCGCCTAGTATATTTCCCCTAATTTCCCCTGAATCTTTTGAACTGCCTCCATAATTAACCAAATAATGGCCATAAAAAAAGTTGTCATGTTTGGTCAGTCTCAGATAGGCTGTATCCCTATTTGAAATCGCCTGATAATCTTTCGTTTTTAAATTTGAAATATTTGATTGACAACTTATAGATAATAAAGTAACAGCAAGGAGGCAGATATTGATTATCGGTCTGGAAAAGGCTGTGCAAATATGAAACATTGAAAAATTATTTGAATATATATTATTGTGGAAACAGTAAATTTGATTTGGAATAGATCATAAACTGAATGTTTTAGTTCTTAAATTAAGTCTTTATCCATAAATCTGGTATTTCCAGTGGTATTATTTCTAAATTTAAGATTTGATTTGGAAATTATTGCATTAATTTTTCTTTAATGTTTTTCCATTACATATACCAGATTGGTATTACTATTTCACCTTTATTCTTTCCCTGCCTTTATATCTCATTCGCAAAGTCGGATCTATTTTATAAATTAATGCTTCAGTTAAGCTTTTCTAGTTGTTTTGGCTCAGAATTAATGATGTATTTATGATTCTTATGTCTGAATTTTGATCAAAAAATAAAGTAGGCTGTTAAAGGATTGGCAGTATATGAATAGAGAACTTTTTAATTATCGGACTCTAAGTTGAGATTCTGATGATTTATAACAATTGTACTCGAATTGTTATCTCAGAATTGCTGTATGCTGTTGTATATTTTTGAAAAAATGTATAATATTACATGTATGTTCTAGCTACCTATAGAAGCTAACATTATAACATGTGATTTCCGACCTATCAATAATCAAAGGGTTGCTATTATTTTACGATTATAAATTATGAAAAAATTAAAATTTTTGGTTACTGTTCTTTTGGTAACAGGAACAAGTCTTTTGAGCTTCGAAAGTTTTGCTCAGCAAACATTGAAAAAGAAAGATATTGGCTTACAGCTTTATTCAGTGAGAAGTTTGATTAAGAATGATGTTGACTATTTTCCTGTCTTACAGAAATTGTCTGCTATGGGGTATACTTCTGTAGAAGCAGCAGGATTTAGTGATGGTAAATTTTATAATAACACTCCACAAGAGTTTAAAAATAAAGTTGAAAAAGCTGGGATGCGCGTAGTTTCCTCGCATGCAACTAGAAATCTTTCAAAAGAAGAATTAGCATCTGGAAATTTTTCTGAAGCAATGAAGTGGTGGGAAGCAGCAATAGCAGCTCATAAGGCTGCCGGGATGGAATATATTGTTACGCCATGGATGGAAGTTCCAAAAACGATAAAGGATTTGGAATTACAGTGTAAGTATCTAAATGAGGTCGGTAAATTATGTCGCCAAAATGGAATGAAGTATGGATATCATAACCATTCGCACGAATTTCAAAAAGTAGAGGATAAGGTTGTGATGCTAGATTATATGATCGAACATACAAATCCTGAAGATGTATTTTTTGAATTAGATGTATATTGGACGGTAATGGGACAATCTAGTCCAGTTGATTACTTTAGCAAATATCCAGGAAGATTTAAAGCACTTCATATCAAAGATCGCCGCGAAATAGGACAAAGTGGAATAGTGGGCTTTGATGCGATCTTTAAAAATGCAAAAAAAGCTGGTGTGAAGCACATATTTGTGGAACTAGAAGAAGTTTCTGTTGATTTGGAAACAGGCCTTAAAGAGAGTATCGATTACCTTTTAGCGGCTCCGTATGTTGAAGCAAGCTATTCAAAATAGTCGGTTCTAGCTTTCCTATCTAAAAAAGAAATCAAGTGTCTGTGTAGGCACGTGATTTCTTTTTTAGTTACTAATTGTCTAGTTGTTATCCGAATTATGCACCGAAACATAAATATTTTATTTCCATATATTCATCTAATCCATGTTTTGATCCCTCGCGACCGATTCCTGACTCTTTTACACCACCGAATGGGGCAGCAGCATTTGAAATCAAACCGGTATTAATACCAACCATGCCCGCTTCCAGTTGCTCGGACACGCGAAAACATCGATTTACATTTTGACTATAGAAATAGGATGCTAAACCAAATGGGGTGTCGTTGGATAATGTAATCGCAGACTCTTCAGTTGTAAATTTAAACAATGCACATACCGGCCCAAATGTTTCCTCCTGGGCAATACGTGCTGTATGCGATATATGAGTCAATACAGTGGGCTCAAAGAATAAACCCTTTAATTGTTTACCACCTGTTGTGATTTTGGCTCCATGTTGCAGCGCATCATCAATATGGTTTTTAACTTTTTCAAGTCCCTTCAGATTAATTAGTGGGCCAACTTCAATACCTTTATCTAGGCCATTTCCTACTTTAAGTTCTTTAACTGCTGTGGTAAGTTTTTTTGCGAATTCTTCGTATACATTTTCTTGGACATAAAAACGATTGATGGAAACACAAGTTTGTCCTGAATTGCGAAACTTGCCCGCTATTGCCCCTTTTACTGCGGCATCTATATCGGCATCGTCAAATACAATAAATGGGGCATTGCCTCCCAATTCCATGGATACTTTTTTGATATTGGAAGCAGATTGTGCGATTAGGGATTTCCCCACCTCCGTTGAACCTGTAAATGATAGTTTTCTTATTACTGGGTTTGTTGCCAGCTCTTTGCCAAAACCGGCACTATCTTTACTGGTTACGACATTAAAAACACCTTTAGGAAGCCCAGCTTCTTCTGCCAACTTAGCTAATGCAATAGCGGAAAAGGGAGTTTGTGAGGCAGGTTTTAATACAATGGTACAGCCTGCAACAAGGGCAGGGGCTACCTTGCGCGTAATCATTGCTAAGGGGAAATTCCAAGGTGTGATGGCAGCGACTACACCAATTCCTTGCTTTATGGTTATCATGCGATTTCCATTTTGAGCAGAAGGTATTGTTTCACCATATGTTCTTTTTCCTTCTTCTGCAAACCATTCAACAAATGAATTCCCATATTCAACTTCTGTCAATGACTCTTTCAAGGGTTTACCACTTTCAAGTGTTATAATTTCTGCTAAATAATTTTTATTCTTTAAGATCAGATCGTACCAATTTCTAACTAAGATACTACGCTGTGTAGCGGATAATGAACGCCAGGTTTTCCAAGCTGTTTCTGCTGCTGCTATCGCATTTTGACACGCTTTTACTTCTAGATCAGGAACGGAGTCTATTACTTTTCCTGTAGCAGGGTTAATGACATCGAATGTGTGTATGTGGGAAATGAATTTTCCATTTATATAAGCTTGATTTAGCAATAAGGGATTTTTCATAGCGTCTTTATTTTAAATGAATTTTTTGCTCGTTTGTTTGGAGGGTATTTCGCATTGTTCTTGTTTTCCAAACCAACGGTATCTATTTTTTGCGATATAATCATAACAATTGTCTCGCCAAGATGTTGGTAAAAAGATTAAAGGAAAAAGTAAGGCGTACGGATAGCCTATATCTTTAGCAATATATAGGGCTGCGGTACTTTTTGTAAAGATTTTATTATTTCTGAGATATAGGATAGAGTCTGTGCCTGGAGGTAGATGACGAACATAGCTATCCCCAATCTTAGATTGTAAGGATGTAAATCTAAATTGATCTTTTTTATCTCTCTTGATGATAAAATTAACAGTCTTATTGCAGAGGTTGCAAATCCCATCAAATAATATGAGTTGTTTAGGATTTTCTTTCATCATTTAAAGTTATAAATTAAAAAGGGAGAACTTTCGAACTCCCTTTTTTAATATAATTAAAGATTCTTCATAATGGTATGACCCATTCGGTCTCTCTTTGTTTTTAAATATTCCTCATTATAAGGGTTAGATTGGATTTCGATAGCTACGTTTTCTATGATTTCTAATCCATATCCAACCAAACCTGCTCGTTTTGTAGGATTGTTGGACATTAAGCGCATTTTGGTAACACCAAGATTTCTCAAAATCTGAGCGCCAATTCCATAATCGCGTAAATCTGCTTTGAAGCCTAATTGAATATTGGCGTCTACAGTGTCGATACCACTTTCCTGCAGTTTGTATGCTTGCAATTTGTTTACTAGACCTATTCCACGGCCTTCTTGATTCATGTATACGATAACACCTTTACCTTCTTTTTGAATCATCTCCATTGCTTTATGTAATTGTGGACCACAATCACAACGGCAAGAGCCAAAGATATCACCAGTAAGACATGAGCTATGTACACGTACTAAAATAGGCTCTTCTTCAGTCCATTCGCCTTTGTAAAGTGCTAGATGGTGCTCGCCTGTATCTTTTTGTGTGTAAGCTTTTAATTTAAAATCACCGAATGCCGTTGGCATATCGACTTCAACTTCTTCAGTGATAAGGGAATCATGTTTTAAACGATATTCGATTAAATCCTCAATGCTGATAATCTTTAAATCAAAACGTTTTGCTACTTCCATTAATTCTGGAAGTCTTGCCATTTCACCATCGTCTTTTAAAATCTCAACCAATACACCTGCTGGTTCGAAACCAGCAAGACGTGCCAAGTCTACAGTAGCTTCTGTATGACCTGTACGACGTAATACACCACCATCTTTTGCGATTAGTGGAAATATATGCCCTGGGCGTCCAAGCTCGACAGGGTCGATGTTTGGATCGATTAACGCTTTGATTGTTTTTGAACGGTCGGAAGCTGAAATTCCTGTCGTACAACCATATCCTTGTAGGTCAACAGAAACCGTAAAATTAGTTTCGTAAACAGCGGTATTCTTACCTACCATTAATTCTAAATTCAGTTCATCACAACGTTGTTTCGTTAAAGGTGCACATACTAAACCTCTTCCGTGTGTTGCCATGAAATTGATGACTTCTGGTGTAGCATTTCTAGCTGCTGTAACAAAATCACCTTCATTTTCGCGGTCTTCATCATCCACTACGATGATCACTTTGCCAGCTTTTATATCTTCGATTGCTTCTTCAATCGTGTTTAATTTGAACTCCATCGATCTCTTAAATGTATATATACAAAGGTAGTATAGTATTCTATTTTATTTATAATGTATAAGTCAAAATGAGCTTATTATTGCACTTTTGGCTTCTTTTTAGCTAGTTTGTTCTTAAGCCATTTCAATCCTGCCTCGGCTTTTATCTTATATTGGTCGATATCGAAGAGGGCAGAGTCTGTCGTGGATTTATAGGTTAAGAATCCTGCTAAGGGAGACAATACAATAATGGCCATCCACATTCCTAGGATAGGTGAAATGGAACCGTCTTTAGCCGATTTTTCTGCCACCGTTGAGATGATGTGATAAATCAGAAAGAAGATAATAGCCATGATGACAGGAAGACCTAATCCTCCTTTACGAATAATAGCTCCTAAGGGTGCTCCAATAGCAAATAGTAGTAAACAAGACACCGCTAGTGTGAATTTTCGATGAAATTCAATCTGGTAGCGTATATCTTTTGAATTTAAGTCTTTATAATCGGGCAATCTATTACTAAGATCGTCTTTCATATAATTAAGTTGACTTAAAGCACTTGCGGTAATTTGAACTCGCTGTTCAGGACTGACGATATCCTGCATAAGATCATTGAATGGTTTTACTTGAACAGGTTTTATCGTTTCGTTCCCCTGTTTAGCATTGAAATATGGAGAAAACAGATTGAAACGATGGTCCATTGTATTGGATAACATATGTTTCACGCTGTCTAACTTAACTTTATTCGAATCGGTATATACTTTGAGCTGTTTTAAGTTTAACATGGCATGGTGACTCTTGAACAGATTTTCATCTGTTTTTTGCATTTTATTCCATTCCATATCAAATTTTTGTTCAGTCTCTTTGAATTTAAATCTGGTAAATTGTTGGCGAGGGTCGTAACTTTTTGAGCTTTTTACGCGTGCATCTTCATAGCGTATACCATCTTTTAGTTTTAAGATCATATAACTATTATCAGGTGAGTTGTAGATAAACCCTTCTTTAGCAATTAAAACGGTATTTCCTGCATTTCCACCTTGATTGTCATAAATCATAAGGTCATAAAGGATCGTTCCATTTTCATTTTTACCTTTTGCACGAATGGAATATCCAGGTATGGTATTGTTGAAGATTCCCGGCTTAATTAAAAAGTCAGCCTTTTTGTTCCTAACGTCATAAAGCAATGAACCCATTTTTAGATTGGCAATGGGTAGAATGTAATCTGAAAAAAGAAATGAACTTAAGCTGAAGAAACCCACTAATATGAATAGTGGGGTCATGGCTTTTCTAAGCGATACTCCTGCAGCTTTGATGGCAACAAGCTCATAGCTTTCACCCAAGTTTCCAAAAGTCATGATGGATGACAATAGCATAGAAAGTGGCATGGCCATTGAAATTTGCGTGACACATGCGTAGCCTAGCAATTTTAAAATGACAATCCACTCGAAGCCTTTGCCTATTAAATCATCAATGTATTTAAATAAGAAAAGCATTAAAAGCACAAACATCACAATGCAAAAAGTGACGAGAAATGGCTTTATAAAGGATTTAAGAATAAGTAGATAAATCTTTTTCATCCGATCATGTGTTCCTTGCTAAAGCTTTGATTATTTTTGAAGCTTTAGAGGCCTATTTTTAATAGGCCTTATTTAGATGCAAAGATATACTTTTTTATCCTCCTATCACACTTTGTAAGTATTCTATTGAATTATTCCAGATCATTTTACGATTTTCTACATCATCCTCTTTAGCAAAATCTGTGATCCTTAATGCGACATCATTTGTTAATTCGTCTTGATCAATTTCTAATTCAAAGTAGTAAGGTTCATCTTCGAGCCATTTATAACGGATGAGTTTATTTTCTTTAATATTGACTATTTTAGCTTTATGACTCTCATCGTCCCAAACAAAGTCATAGATAGATTCTCGATAATTCACGTCATCAGCAAACCATTGTGATAGGGCATTCGGCTCCTGTAAAAAGGGGAATAAAATTCTAGGTGAAGAATTTACGATATATTCTAAGGTTAATTTTATTTTTTCAGCCATATTACATGAATATTTATTTTTTATTATGATAAATAAAAACTACATTTGCATTCCCAAAAACGGCGGGGTAGCTCAGATGGTTAGAGCGCAGGATTCATAACCCTGAGGTCGGCAGTTCGATTCTGCTCCCCGCTACAAAAACTCTAAATCCTTTATTGCGTATTGGTTATACTTTTATAGTATTATTTGTAATAATACATATTTATTTTGTCTTTGCAATTATTTTCCAAAAAAGTTTTATTTAAAAAGTTGTGAAAGATAGGGAGCCTTTTCGATACATGATTTTTTATTTACTACTCCGCTTATTTTTTACAATTAGTATTTGTTTCATTATAAAGGAATTGCGTTTTTTTTAGTCTCTAAGACTGTTAAAACATGAAAAAAAAACAAAAAAAGCTTTTTTTATGACGGGTTATTGCTATATTTGCATACCGAAAAACGGCGGGGTAGCTCAGATGGTTAGAGCGCAGGATTCATAACCCTGAGGTCGGCAGTTCGATCCTGCTCCCCGCTACGAAAAAAGCTTCAAGTTTACTTGAAGCTTTTTCATTTTATATCTTTTTGAAGTATCTATCATTTATCCTTTTCTCGTTATTCTAAGAAAATAGAAAAAAACTAAATCCTAAATTACATTTTATTTTACTACTTGTTCTTCTACATATTTTTTTAAATTATTAAGGATAGCCTGCCAACCGGCATGCTGCTGTTCTTCGGAGTGTGTGGTTTCGCTATCAAAGCTCTGAACGATGGTTACGACATGATTGTTCTCAAAGAATGTTGTACTTACTTTTCGATTATCTTCTAAGCTATAGGCGATATGTTGTAAAGGTTTTACTTCATCATATTGTCCTCCTAGAATGAAGCTAAAGCTTTTATCTTTAGCAGCCATGTGAAAGCTGAATTTACCACCCACACGAAGGTCGTTGGTTGCTGATGTTGTTTCCCAATCTTCACTGGCGGCATTCCAAATGACAATATGTTCTGGAAGAGTAAATAGCTTCCAGACGAATTCTAAAGGAGCATGTATATCGGCACTGACAGTTATTGTTGACATAATTTTTTGTTTATAAAGTATTAATATAAAGATAATTAATATTTCTTAAGATTGGAGTCTTCTTTTTAATTGTCGTTAAAAGCTAAACTCTTCCAATTTTCTTTATTCAGATATTTCAGCATGTATAAAAATATGGCCCATGCAATGGCTGCACTTGCCCAAATGACCATTTCGTACTGATGAATAATGATATGTAAAAATCCTATAAGAGCCAATAAGCCTAATACTAATAGATTGATAAATACTTTGCTTTTGCCATTTTCACTTGCTTCGGAAAAAGGAAATGATTTGACTAAAAATAACATGACCAAGACACTTTCGATTCCCCCAATGGCTGTTGCCAAAAGAATATCATTGAAAACATGTACGCCAAACATCGGTATACAAATCATTAAGAAAATAAGATTGAAAGGGATGAAATACTTTATAAATGCAGCTTTCAAAACGCCTGACATCAGTTCGCCCGTTTGTTGAATGGGGGCCGCATAATAAATCCATGCTGCTTTGTATTGATTACTTTTGGTGATCAACTGGAATACGGTTAATACCGTCAATAAGGAAAGATAAAAAAGCATAATGTATATACCTGAGGTATTCAGACGAGCTATCTGCTCAGTCATTGAACTACTTTTTCCTTGCAGGAATAGAAATACAAAATAAATCGGTAAGTAGGCCATAGTTGGATACAATTGCATTTTAAACTCTCTTGAGCGCGCAGTTATCAACCATATAATTGAAAAACCAGCCTTTTCTAAGGGTGTGCTAGTAAAGATTGTTTCCAGTTTTTTATAAAATGGCTTCTTATTTCCACGGTCGATTTTATCGCTTTCGACTGGAGCGTCTCCACTTGCCAATTGCGCGATTTTAGTATTGAAATCTTTTGAGAATAATCGTGAAGCACCTGATATAGAGACAATAAGTAGTGTCATGCTCAGCGCAGAAAAGCTTATTGACAATACCGTGAAATCTTTGTTTATCAACGCTTGGAATGATGCTATCCAGGTTCCTGGAGAAAACCAAAGCAACTTGAGGTTATCTATACTGGTTTCCCCCTCTGTGATATTCTGCATGACTCTTGGCCCAATTTGATAGCTCAGGAAAATAAAAATTGAAAAGAATATTTGGAGGTAATTGATGACATCTTTAAACTTTTGAATGGATAAGAAACGGAGACATAAAGAGTAGAAAATATTGACAAAGAAAACCGCGATTATAGTCGCTATTATAATTTGAATTAGGAAAATAATAGCTGGGAAAATACCCCAGCTTATAAAAATATATATCAAACCGGGCAATGACATTGCCAGTAGTTGAGTCGAAATCTTTATGAGCATGTAAAGCACTCTTGAAAAAGCAACTGTTTTATCGTTTACAGGTCTTGGAAGAATGATGTATTGGTCTTTATTATCGAGTAGAATGGTTGAGAAGTCTGAGATCAGGGATAATGATAACATCGACAATAGCATAGTTAGAAATAAGGATGCTGCTAAAAATTTGTCTTCAATAACGACGATAAAAGATAAGAATATGAATCCCATGAATAGGAAAATAAAAAATTGAAACCAAGTGGAATACTTGGAAGCTTTTTTATTTTTGTTTTGCGAAAACGAAGCTAAAGGACGTCGATCATCTATCGTTAGTTTTGTCTCTATGATTAATTTTAACTGCGCGACATCTATGCCCATGGCTGTCCATAATTTACTGAATAGTAAAATGAATTTTAACGTAAGTTTTTGCATGGTATTAGATTAACGAATGGCTGAAATAATATGTGATGCATCTACACTGCTATCTTCTTTCCCTGTAAGTTTGGAAAAAATCTGTTCTAGAGAATCGGCTTGATTTGTTTTTAATTGTTCAAATGTACCGTCGGCTATGATATTGCCTTCAGAAATGAGCATAATGCGGTCAGACACTTTTTCGACAACATCCATCATGTGTGAGCAATAAAAAATTGTTTTGCCTTCTTTGGCTAATAGGGAGATTAATTCTTTGACAACAATTACTGCATTGGCATCTAATCCAGATAAAGGCTCGTCGAGCACAATGATTTTTGGATTGTGGATAATACCAGATATCAATAGTACTTTTTGGCGCATTCCTTTTGAGAACGTATCCATCCTGTTATTCATACTTGCTTCAAGACCAAATGCGATTAACAATTGTTGGGCCTTTTGTTGGATGATAGTATGGTCCATACCATATAACTTACCGACGAAGTCTAGATATTCCATAGGTGTTAGGACATCATAGAGTTCTGCGTTTTCTGGAACGTAGCCTATAAGCGCTTTTACCGCCAGAGGATCTTCCTTGATATCAATATCATTTATGATTACTTCACCTTCAAAATCATTGATTAATCCAGTTAGAATTTTTACTGTTGTAGACTTTCCTGCACCATTGGGGCCGATATAACCAATTACTTGACCGGGGTAGATATCAAGATTTATCCCTTTTAATATTTCTTTTGTCCCGTAAGATTTGTGCAGATTTGAAATTTTGATAATTGGTTTGCTCACTTCCATAAAATAAGTTATTATGAGCTAAAGATATAAAATTTGAAAGCTAAATTTTTAAAATGCAAAAAACAATAATCCACATTGCAATTTAGTTACAAATTGAATGAGAAAATAGCTCCTTGTATGAATATCTCCTTATCTATTGGTTTTTACCAAACCAATATTGTGTTATCACATTTTAGTATTTTTTCAACTAGGGCTTTTTATCGTTAATTGGATAACCTTCTTCATCTAAATCGTTGCGGAAATCTTCTGGAGTTTCAGCGAGTAATTTATCAATTGGTTTTATTTTAACTTCGCCTTCTATGCGCATACCATCTTCATTCAAGTCGTCTGCTATCAAGTCGTCCAAGTCTGCATATTCATCGCCGACATACGGGTTAGAATTGTCGTATGAGGAGTCATCGTCAGCAGCTCCTTCTGCGACTGTTTCATAATCACTTGGGTGATCATAATCAGGATCGCTATCCTCTACATCTAATTCGAAAGATTGCTTATCAGTATCGTATGCCAATTGATCAGCAATCTGAATTTCTTTATCTTCCTCGTTCTTTTTGTTCTGTTTAGACATTTTAAAATCTCCTCTCTATATCAAGAAAACAAAAAAAGAGCATAAAAGTTTAAAATTTAAGACTCGATTTTAATATCATATTCCATAAGCAACCCAGGTAGGGTTAATAATGAAAATTTTGCTTTTCTTAACCTATTTTTATTAGGCGAAAGGGTGATATTAATTGCATTTCTAAAATCTACTTGCTCTAGATTTGTCTGATCAAAAATGGATTGATTTAAGTCACAATTATAAAAAGAAGAGCCAGTGAGATCTGATTCAGAAAAATCTACTTCTCGCATTTGACAATCTTTAAATGTTGTTTTTTTTATTTTTAATTGGTAAAAGGAAGCATGATCGATGTTGCAATTTTCAAACATAAAAGACAAACCAAAGGTATTGCACTGTTGGAATTGTAAACCTAATAATTTGCAATCACGAAAAATGGCTTGTTGAAATGTCGTGCCAGATAGCTCAGCCAGTGAAAAATTACAATCTACGAATATACAATCTGTGAATATGCTATTATTAAGTTTACTGGCAGAGAAGTCACAATTCTCAAACCTACAATTGTCATATTCAGCCTGTTCAAAAAGATTTTTTTTAAAATCAATGGAAGTCAACTTTTCCCCTTCGTAGTATTCAGTAGTCATACTCAAAAGTAGAGATTAAAACCAAGAATAAGTTATAAATAATAGGCTTTATTTGCTGATTGTAGGTGTCAATTAAATTTGTGATAAAAAAATGATAGGTTAAATCAAACTCAGGTTTTGGATTGGCCACAAATATCTTGGAGATTGTGGCCAATGATTATTTTCAATTATAGTTGTTGTACTTATATTTCCTATTTCAAGTCATTATTGTAACTTTTTATAATTCTTGGTAGAAAAAAAAATGAACTGTAATTTCAGGGTCTATAAATGCTTTAAAAATCTGATTAACAGGTTTTCTAATTAGCATTTGGGTTTTTGCACATATTTCATTTTCTATCTTTGATGTTACTACAGGTATTTTAAATAATTGATTATTCCGATTACATCCTGTTTTCCTAAACCTGCATCGTGCGCTTTTTGATAGCTGTCAATTAACACTTTGCTTAATGGTGAGTCTAAACCTTCATCTTTTGCTAATTTTATATCCTTTAGCATAAAGTCTAATGCAAAAGCTGGAGAATAATCTTCCTGTAAGAGTTGTGGTGTCTTCACCTTGGTGGCTCCGCTACCACTTGCACTTTCGTTTATAATAGCTAACATGTCAGATCTAGATATTCCGCTTTTTTCAGCAAATAGTACAGTTTCGGCAAGGCCTTGGTAAATAATAGAAAGGAAATAGTTGATTGCAAGTTTAGCCGCAATACCACTTCCTACTGGCCCAAGATGCTTGACTGCCTTTCCTAGCTTTTGCAAATAGGGTAAAGCTTCTTCAATATCCTGCTTGTTTCCACCAGCCATAATGATCAATGTCCCTTCTTTAGCTGGAGCAGTACTGCCAGCAACTGGAGCATCAATAAAACGGGCCTCCTTTTCTCCTAATTGTTGCGCTAAGGATAATGATAATTCTTTTGATATCGTACTCATATCAATGAATAGTTTTTCAGTTAGGTCCTCTATGAGGAGGATGTCTTGATAAAGGTCGCGAATTGCCTCATCATTAGAGACCATGGTAAAGATGATGTCACAGTTTTTAACTAATTCTGTAGCGCTTAAGTACACTTCTGAAAGATCTGTAAAAGGTTCTGATTTACTTGCTGTTCGATTGAAAACTGAAAGTGGGAAACCTGCTTTTTCAAGATTTTTAGCCATTGGATATCCCATGTTACCTAGACCTATCCAACCAATTTTTTTATTATCCATGTGTGCTACGTTTTATACAGATATAACAACTATTTTCAATTGATGGTTTTTATATTCTGTAGGAGTTAGTTATTTTATTTTGAAGATTTTATAATTGATTTCTCTTTCTTCAATGCCTCGCTTTTAATCTTATATATTTATTTGTATTTTTTATTGAGGAGGTATCCAATATGGGTACCTGCATTCACTATTTGTTTTCGTATAAATACAATTTGACATAGAGTTCTTCTACTTTTTTGCGTGCCCATGGTGTTTTTCGTAAAAAAACTAATGATGATTTAATACTCGGATTTTCATTGAAGCAACGAATATTGATACGCTCACCTAAGCCTTCCCATCCTCCAAAATATGCGACTAGATATTCTAATATTGCATCTAATCTTTGCCCATGTAGGGGATTATTAATTTGTTCCATTATTGGTTTGTTTTTTAAAGTTTAAATCTTGAAAGTCAAAGCTAAAATCTGTTAAGGGTGAAATGGGCTTCATTGTAAATTCGACCTTGTTGTTACCTAGAATATTGAAATATATAAACGCGTCTGCATACATAAAACGATTATGCCATTTGACAACATACGTGTTGTCTTTATAATAGAACAGCTCGCCGGTAAGTTGTGGAGAACGTTTAGAAGCAAAAGTTAATTTACCATTTTTAAGCCGAATGGATACCTCACCAAGCCAATTATCCATGTATCGACCTTGTATGTCTTGGTCATGCTGGTGCTTTGTTTTTTTATTATCTTCAACGATTTGCCATGTTTTTTGCGTGATTTGGTCTGCATGTTCGACAGTTAATGCATTTGACTTTTCATAAGTAGTGATCCAATGCTGGTCGGGAATTCCTAGATAGAAATCTTTTATACTGTTACTAATGGCATTGAATGCTGCCCCCTCTTGTTGATTGGTCAAGACCACTATGCCAAGCTTTAGTTGCGGAAGCATGATAATTTGTGTTACGATTCCCTCCAAGCCGCCTGTATGTGAGACCTCCAATTTACCAGCTATATCAGTGAGACGAAATCCTAAACCATAAGACCTAAATAGGGAATAGTATGGGGCCACCGTTTGTACAGGCATGATGGTTTGTGCCGTAGTTAGTTCTTTTAATTGTTTTTCAGAAATCAATTGTTTCCCATTATTATCCCCATTATTAAGGTGAAAAATCATCCACTTATTGAGATCGTTGACATTTGAATAAATTCCTCCAGCTGCATCCAAGATGGTATTGGTATAACGGCTGCTGACCTGATTCTTTCCAGCTATAGGAACGTGGGGTGAAATTACATCCTCTTTGTCTCGTAATAATTTCCAGTTTGGTGCAGAACGATTCATCCCTAATGGTGTGAAAATTTGGTCTTGAACAAAATTCTGCCAACTTTGACCTGATACTTTTTCTAAAACTTCTCCAGCAATGATATACAGTAGATTGTCGTAGTCATATTTTGTACGAAAGGGCGAGGTAGGTTTTAAGTATTGTATGTTATGAATAATATCTTTAGGGGTGAAATCATGGCCATCTGGCCATATCATCAAATCTCCAGCACCTAAGCCCAAGCCACTTCTGTGTGTCAATAGATCACGAATTGTGAAATTTTCACTTACATAATCATTATACATCTTGAATTCTGGTATATATTTTTGAACACGATCATCCCAATTTAGTTTCCCCTGGTCTACTAACATGGCGAGTGCACTTGTTGTAAAAGCTTTAGAGTTGGAAGCAATGCCAAAATTAGTGGTGGCATAAACTTTGTTCGTTTTATTTAAATCGGCAATGCCATAGCCTTTAGCGAAAATTACCTGATTATCTTTTACAATACCAACAGCAATTCCTGGTACATTAAAAGTAGACAATGATTTTTGGACCAAAGAGTCCATGGTGCTTTCTTTTATATGCTGGGCAAATAAAGATGAAATGCTAAAAAAGAGAAAGGCTATGAAGACTGTTTTTTTCATTCACTCGTTGTTTTATTCAAATATCTGAATAAAAGAACAATTGTTTAGCCTTTGTGTGAAATACGAGCGTTTTTATTTAGGTGCTTTTTGCTCCGCGCGTTAATTTTTCTACGACATCCCATTGCTCATCTGTCACAGCATCTAGTCCATTGAATTCACCAGCACCTTTTAACCACTCACCACCATCGATTGTAATGACATCACCATTGATGTATCCGGAATAATCAGACACGAGATAAGCGGCTAAATTGGCTAGCTCTTGTAGGCTTCCGGTTCTTCCGAGCGGAATTCTATTGATAGGATTGAGGGTATCACTGAGGTTGCTTGGAAAGAGACGGTCAAAGGCACCTGTTGTATGAAAAGGTCCCGGTGCAATTGCATTGATACGGATACCTTTACGACCCCATTCTACAGCCAATGATCTGGTCATAGCGATTACACCCGATTTGGCACATGCCGAAGGAACAACGTAACCTGAACCGGTACTTGCATAGGTGGTTACGATATTGAGTATGGCTTTATCTTGATCTTTGTTAGCAATCCAAATTTTACCAAGTGCTAAGGTACAGTTTATGGTACCTTGTAAAACAATTCCTAAAACAGATTCAAATGCGCGATGACTCAATCTTTCAGTGGGAGAGATAAAGTTGCCAGCAGCATTATTGACTAATATATCGATAGAACCTAACTCTTGGATGCCATAGTTAATAACTTTTTCTACTTGTTCATAGTCACGTACATCACAAGCAGCCGCTATGCATTTACCTGATGCTTCGATACTAAGTTCCTTGGCGGTTTGCTGGATTACATCGTCTTTTCGACTTGTGATGATACACTGGGCACCTAATTGTAAAAAGTATCGCGTCATGGCTTTACCAAGGCCTGTACCACCACCTGTAATCAATATGTTTTTTCCTTTTAGTGCATCATCACGAAGCATACCTTGTGTTGTACTCATTTAGATATCATTTAGTGATTTATAATCAATATTATCCAATTTACGCAAAATAAATTTCACTTTCGAGTTATTTACAATTTGCTATCTTAATAGTAACCAGAACATGCTTTCTTTTCGGTCAAGAAATCTTATTTGTTCACATAAAAAAATAACTGAGCATGCCGTAAATCTCTTTTAAGGGATATCTTTTCTTTTTTATGAAAATAGCGTATGTATTTAACATGATAATAAACCTAGTAATCTTGTGTGGGTGACGGAAATATGAAGTGTGATGATTATATTAAAAACATGTTAACTTTAGATTTTGGGAAAGAATGAGAAAAGTTGAAAATAGAAAAGGCCTGTCTCCATGAGGGACAGGCCTTTTTTATCTATTTGCTTAAGACATGAATTTATTCATGTCTTAATAAGACTTATGCACCTAATTGTACACGTTTGAATGCAGTAACAGTTAAACCTTTTGAAACTGAATCTAAGAATTGAGCGATAGATTTAGAATTATCTTTTACGAATTCTTGGTTCAACAAAGTAGTTTCTTTGAAGAATTTATTCAATTTACCAGCAGCGATTTTCTCAGCCATTTCAGCTGGTTTACCTTCTGCCATGATTTGCTCTTTAGCGATAGCGATTTCACGCTCGATTGTATTAGAATCAACACCATCTTTATCGATAGCGATAGGGTTCATAGCTGCAATTTGCATAGCAACATCTTTACCCGCTTCTTCTATACCAGCAATGTCAGCAGATAAACCTACTAATACCGCTAAACGGTAGTTCGCATGGATATAAGCAACAACTTTCTCAGCAGAAATAGTTTCGTATTTAGAAACATCAATTTTCTCACCGATTTTACCAGTTTGTTCGATTAATAAATCAGCAATTTTAGTACCACCAATTTCTAAAGCTTTTAAGTCTTCTAAAGAAGCAGGTTTGTTAGCCAAAGCAACTTCAGCAATTGACTCAGCAAAAGCTACGAAATCAGCATTTTTAGCTACGAAATCTGTCTCACAGTTTACTTCAACTACGATACCTGATTTACCATCAGCAGCAGCTTTAGCAATGATAACACCTTCGTTAGAATCACGGTCTTGACGGCTAGCAGCAACTTTAGCTCCTTTTTTACGTAAGTAATCTACAGCAGCTTCGAAATCACCGTTTGCTTCTACTAACGCTTTTTTACAATCCATCATACCTGCGCCTGTTTGTTGACGCAACTTGTTTACATCTGATGCAGAAATTTGTACTGACATGATATATTCTTTTTAAATTTTTGACTTATTATTTTCTTGACAATATTAACCTAAATCGTGTTAAGTTAATATAAAGTTTAGCCCTTCTTGTTACAGAAAAGATAAACCAAAAAACCGGACAGATAGGTTAGTCCAAGAAAAGAATTCTTTTCCAGAAACCAACGCTACGCTATCCGGTTTGGAATAAAAAATATTATTCTCCGTCTTTCGCTTTACGAGGACGTTTAGCTTCTGAAGCTTCAGTAGTATCAACTTTAGCCTTAGCTGCAGCTGCTTCTTTTTCTGCTTCGTCTTCTTTATCACGTTTACGTTCGTCCAAACCTTCTTGGATTGCTTGACCAATGATGCTTGCGATTAAGCTAATAGATTTACTAGCGTCATCATTTGCAGGGATTGGGAAATCAATGTTTGAAGGGTCAGAGTTTGTATCAACCATTGCAAAAGTAGGGATGCTCAATTTGATTGCTTCAGTAACAGCGATGTGTTCTTTTTTCACATCGATGATGAATAAAGCAGCCGGTAAGCGGTTCAAATCAGCGATACCACCCAAAAGTGATTCTAATTTGATACGCTCACGTTGAATCATCAACTTCTCTTTTTTAGATAATACATCGTATGTACCATCTTTTTGCATTTTGTCAATTGTAGACATTTTTTTGATGGACTTACGCACTGTTGTGAAGTTTGTAAGCATACCACCTAACCATCTCTCAGTAACGAAAGGCATGTTAACTGCTTTCGCTTGTTGAGCTATGATTTCTTTTGCTTGTTTTTTCGTTGCTACGAATAAAACTTTACGACCTGATTTTACGATTTGTTTGATAGCTGATGAAGCTTCTTCTAATTTCGTAAGAGTTTTGTTCAAATCGATAATATGGATCCCGTTGCGCTCCATGAAAATGTATTTAGACATTTTCGGATCCCATTTACGAGTAAGGTGACCAAAGTGCACACCTGCATCCAATAAATCTTGATAAGTTGTTCTTGCCATTTTTTGATCCTCCTTTGATTAACGTTTACTGAATTGGAATCTCTTACGAGCTTTCTTGCGTCCTGGTTTTTTACGCTCAACCATACGGTCATCACGTGTTACTAAACCTTTAGCACGTAAAGCTGGCTTAACTTCTGGGTCTAATTCAACCAATGCTTTCGCAATAGCTAAACGGACAGCTTGCGCTTGACCAGTAACTCCACCTCCATTAACGTTTATTTTCGCATCAAAATTCCCTGCTTGACCTGCTACTTCTAAAGATTGAGTAACAATGTATTGCAAAGGCAATGTTGGGAAATATTCTTTGTAGTCTTTACCATTAATAGTAAGGACTCCGCTACCAGCAGTTAAGTAAATGCGGGCAACAGCAGTTTTTCTTCTTCCTGAAGTATTAGTTGTTGTCATGTCGATTCTCCTTAAAATTTAACTGGTTTTGGATTTTGCGCCTCTTGTTTGTGCTCAGTTCCAGCATAAACGTAAAGGTTTTTAAACAATTGACGACCTAAACGGTTTTTAGGAAGCATACCACGAACAGCTTTCTCAATGATGCGTTCAGGGTGTTTAGCCAATAATTCTTTAGGAGTGATGAAACGTTGACCACCCGGGTATCCCGTGTAGCGAACGTAAGTCTTGTCGCCCAATTTATTACCTGTCAATCTAATTTTTTCTGCATTGATAACAATAACGTTATCTCCGCAATCTACGTGAGGGGTAAACGATGGCTTGTGCTTTCCACGAATCACTTTCGCGATTTCGCTTGCCAAGCGCCCCAAAATCTCGCCTTCAGCATCAACAACAATCCATTCTTTGTTGACGGTGTTCTTGTTGGCAGAGACAGTTTTGTAACTTAACGTATTCACTTGCTTTTAATTAAATAATTAATAAAATGTTATTACTTCTTTCCCTATGTCTCAAGGGACTGCAAAGGTACTTTTAATTTTTTAATTCCGAAAATCTATTTTCCTTTATTTTAGGGACTTTCATTCTGAATACGGCTATTATTACCTTAATTAAACTTTCTATGAAAAATATAATTATCAAAAAGAACCAATTGAAATGCAATAGCGCTATTTACAGTTGTCCTTTATTAGTATATTGCAACATAATTAACACATGAATTGCAGAACGAGAAGGACAACATATGTTTAAGAAATATTTAAAATACGCTTTATTAGTTACAATGTTAACTGCTGCTGGACAGTCAGTCTCTGCGCAAAGCAGCATACAAGAAAAGCCTTATTCCTCACAATTGAAAAATATTGAAGTTTTTCTAAGGAGTGGCGATTTTAAGCAAGCTTTAGATTCTTTAGACGCGATTACATTAGCTTACCCTAAGGCCGATGATGTCTATTTCGCAAAAGCTGTTTTGTTTGGGCAAATGCGGAACGTTGATCGCGCTTTGGAAGAAGTGAATAAGGCTATAGCAATCGATTCTAAAAATGAATATCTAAGTTTCAATATTGATATCAATAAAGGGAAAGGTGATCTTACTAGTGCGATTCAGTCGTTGGATATTTTAATGCAAAAGGATCAAGTGAATAAAGCAGCTCTGACACGGGAAAAGATTATGCTATTGTTCAATAGCGAGAAGAAGGATGAAGCGCTGGCATTATATCAGGATACTCGAAAAGCATCGACACCTACTGATACTTTAGATATTATTGGTGCGACCCTGCTACTAGCTAAGGATGACTTTTTATCTGTCATTACGCTGCTCGAGCCTTGGGTGGTCCAAAAGTCTCCATTAGCACAAGTATATAGCCAATTGGCGCAAGCATACCGCGGTAATAAAGAACCTAAAAAATCGATAGGTATATTGAATACAGGGATTCTAAATACTAAGGATGATTATCTTTTTTTAGATCTAGCCGATGAGTATCGTTTATCGGGGAAAAGTAAGCTCTCTTTTGAATATCTTAAACAAGCGTTTTTATCAAAGAATATTGATTTTGGAGAAAAGAATAGAATTATTCTAACCTTATTGACACCCAATAGTGGCTTTTCATTGATTCAGACCCAGGAACTAGCGAATGCATTGGTAGATGTTCATCCTCGCGTTGCTGAAAGTCATGTTGCTAAAGGACAGGTGAATTGGATGCGCAATGATTTGGTTGGTGCGCAGTCTTCATTTTCTATTGCAGTAGGTATTAATCCTTATCAAATTGATGCTTGGCGTATGTTAATTAGTGTTGATCTAGCTTTGGAACAATATGATCAAGCAATACAACATGGTGGCGAAGCCTTGCACAATATACCTAATAATCCTGTTCTGTTATATTTCAGCTCAATTGCATATACTTTAAAGGGAAATTACGAACTAGCACGTAACTTGATGGAAGCAGCATTAAATAATGGGCAGAATGAGAATGAAATTTTTCAATCTAATATTTACAGTGGTTTAGGGGATATTTATCATAAACTTGATATGCAGTCTGCTTCGGATGTGGCGTATAGAGAGGCGATTAATCTCGATAGTACAAATGTAGGTGCTATGAACAATTTAGCTTATTATTTGTCGTTAAGAAATCAGGATTTAGAAGATGCAGCCAAGTTTGCCTTGACAGCGAATGAATTAAGACCGAATGATGCAACGTTAGAGGATACATATGCTTGGGTTTTATTTAAACAAGAAAAATATGCTGATGCATTGTTATGGATTGAAAAGGCTATGAAAAATTCGGATTCTGTGTCTGCAGTGTTATTGGAGCATTATGGTGATATTTTGATTAAAAATAAAAAGACAGCAGAAGCAATGAAGCAATGGAAACTTGCGTTAGATAGAGGAGGCGATTCTGAAACCAACATAGAGAAGTTGAAGGAAAAGATAAATAAGAAAGCTTATGTGGAATAGATCTGTCGCTATTATTTTATTGCTCGTGATATGTGCATCCTGTAGTACGAGGAAAAAAACACTAAAAAAAGAAAATAATATAGGACAGGTTGAGGTGCTGGAGAAAACTGATTCAAAGCATGCAATTGTTGAAAAATTTTTGTTGTCAAATCTTAAGTTTACAACTTTCTCTGGAAAAGCTAAGAGCAAAGTAACTTTAGGTAAGTCTTCGTATGATGTGACGGCTAATATTAGAATTGAGAAAGATAAGCGAATTTGGATATCTATTACAGCTTTATTGGGTATTGAAATCGGTCGAGTTTTGATTACACCAGATAGTATTCAGATCCTGAATAAATTTCAGGGTGAATACATTGCTAAGCCATTCAGTTATTTGTACCAATATGCTAGTAACGATTTGACTTTTGCTAATGTTCAAGATTTGTTTTTGGCCAATTTTTCAAGCAATTTATTAAGTACGACCAACTTTGTACTTGATCAAGTAAGTTTGCCAATTCAGTTAAGTGGTAAGAAGAATGAGCTATCTTATCTATACTTGGTCAATCAACAAAATAGGTTGGATTCATTTCGTTTGGAACAAACGAGTAAAGGACAAAAATTGGAAGCTAGTTATGCTGATTATGCTAATCATGCAGGTATGTTGTTTCCAATGGGGCTTGAGTTATTAATTTTGGGAGGTGATATGCGTATTATGGCGAATTTTAATTACAGTAGGGTTTCGTTTAATGAAGCGGTTGATATGCCATTTGCCATATCTAACAAATACAAAGTAATTAAGTAATATTTGTACGATAATCCTTAAGATTTATTACTTTCGCATTTGAGACTATTTTTAATCGAATCATATTAAATTCAGAATCAACTGCTAGTAAAAGATTACTATAGATGAATTTTAAAAGAACAACACTAAGTATAATTGCGTTTTTTTTGATGCTGGGGGTCGGTTTTTCGCAAACTAGAGCTGAGCTTGAGAAAAAACGGGAGAAAATAAATCGTGAAATCGCGGAGTTGCAAAAAACGCTAAAAGAAACGACAACTGAGAAATTATTGACTCAAAAGCAGGTAAGTGCGTTGAGTAGTCAAATTAATTTGAGGCAAGAGAAAATATCAACGATTAGCACGGAACTAAGTTTAATTAATCGCCAGATTAATGCCAACACAAATGCTGTTGATAAATTAAAAGCTGAATTGGAGAAAATGCGTAACGATTATGAAAAGATGGTCATGTTTGCCTTCCGTAATCGTAATGCTTATAATAAGCTCATGTTTATTTTTGCTTCAAAAGATTTTAATCAAGGATTCCGTCGAGTGAAATATTTACAACAATTCAATGATTCTCGGAAATTAAAGGCAAGTGAAATAGAGGGGACTAAAAAACAAATAGAACAAAAAATAGCACAATTACAAGCTGACCGTAATAAACATAAGCAATTATTAAATGAACAAGAACAAGAGAAAAAAACGATTGCAGAGCAACGTGCAGTTTTCTCTAAAGAACTCAGTTCTTTAATAACGACCGAAAAAGGTGTGAAAAGTGATATTACGCAAAAACAAAAAGAAGAACGTAAGTTGAGGTCGGCTATTCAAGCGATTATTAAGCGAGAGATTGAGGCTGAACGAAGAAGGCAAGAAGCGGCACGTAGAGCAGCGGAAGCTGCTGCAGCACGAAGTGCTAAGAAAAATGATACGAAAGAGGCGCCTAAGGAAGCAACTAAGTCTACTGCAAGAAAATCAGATTCTGAAGTATTGCGTGCTACACCAGAAGCTGCACGTCTTTCTGCAGACTTTAGATCAAATCGTGGACGATTACCATGGCCAGTATCGAATGCGAAAATATTACAAAGTTTTGGTACCGATAAAACGGGGCGGAATGTTTCTGTGAGTCACGAATCATTAAAATTGCAGACAAGTAGTGGAGCTGGTGTGAAAGCCGTGTTTTCAGGAACTGTTACCAGTACATTGACGCTTAACGGTCTTAAAGTAATTATTATTTCTCACGGTGAATTCTTCTCGGTTTATAGTAATTTAGCTAGTTTTAATGTATCTAAAGGACAGAAAGTTTCGGCAGGACAAGCAATCGGAACCGTTGCAAATGATCCAGATTTGGATGCACCGGTGTTGGATTTTCAGATTTGGCAAGGACAAATTCCGATGAATCCGCAATCATGGTTAGCGAATTAAAAAAATATAGAAATAAAAATTATTATGTACATTTGTTATTAAGGTATAAGTGTATATACTTAAATGAATATTGAAAAACAGTAAATTATAAGTTATGTTGACATCAGGGTTATTAATAATGGGTATTGGAGGTCAGGAATTAATTATAATCGTTGTAATATTATTATTATTATTTGGCGGTAAAAAAATTCCTGAATTGATGCGTGGATTAGGTAAAGGTGTAAAAGAATTCAAAGACGGACAGAAAGAGGATTCTACAGAGGATACTAAAGAAAAAACAACGGAGAATAAATAGTCTCAATTGTTATTTTAGAAATAAGATTTTACGAGCAGTAAAATCTTATTTCATTTTCTACAATTCCCAATATTGTAAAAAGTTATGTTCTTGTAACATACATGATCTAGACCTATATTTTTTAGGTCTATTTGTCAACCATAATTAAAAAAGATGATTGAAAGAAAGAAGACTCTATTAGCAATAAGTTTTGCACTCAGTACTTTTTGTTTGTTTGCACAAGAAAGCTCTATTGATGAGATGAGGAATTCTACACAAGCGATTATTTTAGCGAGTCTTGATCGTGAGAAGGCGGCTATTTTACAACAGCTTGATAGTATTAAATTCGTGAACGCTGGTGAACAGGATGTCGAGGGAGTAGTCTTTGATATCGATGATGTCCATGTTGTTAGAAAATTGAATGCCTTAGCACGCGAAGTACCGTTAGACTATAACCAGTATGTTCGTAAATATATAGACCTTTACAGTTCTAAAAATTATGCGGGGCACATGTCTCGTATGTTAGGTTTGGCGCAGTATTATTTTCCGCTTTATGAACGTATCCTATCCGAGGTAGGTGTACCTAAAGAGATAAAATATCTTTCAATCATTGAATCGGCTTTAAATCCGCATGATGTGTCAAGGGTAGGGGCTACAGGACCATGGCAGTTCATGTATGGAACAGCAAAGATGTATGACTTAACGATGGATAATTACGTTGATGAGCGTAAAGATCCTATAGCTTCTAGTTATGCTGCTGCTAAATATATGAAAGAAGCTTACGCTGAATTTGGAGATTGGTTATTAGCGATTGCCTCCTATAATTGTGGAAAAGGTGGGGTTAAGCGTGCCATTTTAAGATCTGGGAAAATTCAACCTTCATTTTGGGAAGTTGCACCTTTTTTACCTAAAGAAACTAGAAATTATATTCCAGCTTATATCGCAATGACTTATACATTAGGATATGCACAAGATAATGGAATAGAAGCAAAAGAGAGTGATCTGGCATTAAATACGCAAGTTTTAGAAATTGATAAGTTTGTTTCAATATCAGAAGTGGCTAAAGCAATTGATGTTTCAGAAGAAAGTTTGAAATTATTAAATCCTGCCTATAAAAAAGGTATCGTCAATGGTTCAGATGAATCTCATCGGCGCTTAATTATTCCAGAATTAATCGAAGATATCAACAGGGAGCAGCTTTATCTCGCTTTAAATACAGCCGTAGAAAAACCTATTCAAGTCGTTGAAACAGCTAATGATGATATTCGCGTTAGTGGCCAGCTTAGCGCCGCTAAAAAACATCAAGTGAGAAAGGGTGAGAATCTAGCTTTTATTGCAAAAAAATATAATGTTAGTGTTCAAAACCTTAAAGCTTGGAATAATCTAAAAAATTCAAATGTTAGAGTAGGTTCTTCATTGCTCGTCAAAAGCGGTGGTGTAAACAATAGGTTGGCTCAAAAAACAAATGCTTCTTCAGCAAAGAAATCAAATTTTTCGGTATATACAGTGAAAAAGGGGGATACGCTTTCTGGTATTGCAAGTAATAAGGGAATTTCATTATTAAAATTGAAAGCTGATAATAATTTGTCGCATTCGAGATTGAAACCTGGTATGAAATTGAAGATTAATAAAGGTTAACTATAAAAGACTCTATAAAAGGCAAGCGTCCAGCTATATAAATAATAGCTGGACGCTTGCCTTTTATATATGATAGCATAGTCACTAAACTAACCAGGCAGCATCATCCTCTGCTTCGAATCCTTCAAGGTTAACCTCTACATGCTCTTTTAGTATAGTAGATAGCTTTAACCCATAATAATCGCTTACGATTGGAAATTTCGGGTGGCTTCTATCAATAAGTACAGCTGTTCTCATTTTTTTAATAGGGACGTTTAAAAATACTCCTAGACCATAGGCTAGTGTTCTTCCGCTATTTAATACGTCGTCCACTAATATTAACGTTTTATTTTTTACAGTTTCAATAGGATAGTCTGTCTCCGCCTTTAAGGAGCGACTGGTTTTGTTCATCGTTACTTTTAAAAGCTCAATATTTTTATCTGATATTTCTGCCAATATCTTCTGTAAGCGTTGTGCAAAAACATATCCTCTATCAGCTATGCCAACCAATACTAATGTATCTTCTTCAAAATTATCTTCTAAAATCTGATAGGCTATGCGTATTGATTTTTGCTTTATTTGTTCTTTATCTAATATGAGCGTTTTCTTTGACGACATAATGGTAATAAATTTATTTACGGTAAAAGTACTAAAATCTTTGCAAAAAAAATGTCCGAATGCATGAACATTCGGACATTATCTTATCTTGATAAAATTCAATTTTAATTGAATTTCTCTGAATTTTCAGCATTTAATATATCGGCTGTAAGTGATTTGTTATCATCAGGAAGTCTACCTCCGTCATAATAATAACGTCTCCAATAGGCTTCTCCTAAATTGCTGATCATAACGCCTTTACTTGAAGAAGCATGAGCGAATTTGTTATCTCCGATATAAACTCCAACATGTGTAATACTTTTACTTCTAATCTTGAAAAATACCAAATCACCTGCTTTTAATTCATCTTTTTTAACAGTCTTAATTTGTGAATATTGATTACGGCTATTATAACCCAACGTCGTATTAAATACTTTGTCGTATAATTCTAAAGAGAATTTCGAACAATCAATACCTCTTTTTGAGTCACCACCTAAGCGATAAGGAGTTCCTAACCATTCGTAAACAAATTGATATAATTTTGTATTTGTAGTTGCTGATACTGCAACTCCCATGATTTGTGAGAAGTATTCTTTGGCGAGATTGTCCGGGTCAGATTCCGGTTTAGATTGGGTTTTCGTTGATTGTGCCTGCGACACTAGACATAAGCCTATAAATAGCATTGAAGCTAATATTTTCTTTGTTTTCATTAAATCGCTTTTATGTACAACTTTAACTTATTCTTTACTTTTATTGATGGGATGTCAACTATTTTGGACATCACTGTTGCGAATATAATACAACTCATCTTACTTTGCAAAAAAGGTAACAAGTATTTAACGAACTTTTAACGTTTTTAACACTTTATTTATTGAAATGCAATTTATTGATTAAAAATATGCTGTCAATTTTAAGTTACAAAAATATTTTAAGTTTAGGAACTTGAAAATGTGTAATTGATACCCAAAGGGCACTTTTATTAATAAATGTCAAATAAAACATTATTTTGTTTTGATACTTGTTAAATATTGTATTATATTTACGGAAGTAAAGCAAAGAATAATGAAAAATACTACAATTATTACATCGATTATTATTACCACCGGGATAAAACTTAGGAGGAGGTAGTTTCGTTGTATAGAAATGTAGACAAGATATTTCGAAAACGCCTTCCTCTCTGAGTGAAGGCGTTTTTTTTATGCATAAAAATAAAAACAAAAACTAAACAGTAATTATAATTATGAAAATTTTAAAATTTGGAGGAACGTCGGTAGGGTCTGCGGAAAGTATCAAAGCAGTACTTGATATCGTTAAGAAATCGTACGATTCAGGAGAGCAGCCATTGGTTGTTTTATCTGCTATGTCTGGTGTGACCAACTTACTTACAAAAATGGCTGTGGATGCCTCCGAAGGAAAGTCATTTCATGAGGAACTCTCATTAATTGAGGTCAAGCATTTCGACGTGATTAAAGCATTAATCACGGTTAAATATCAGAATCCGGTGTTCACAAAGTTGAAGCTATTCTTTAATGAAATAGAAGAATTGTTACAAGGAATCTTTGCATTGAGAGAATTGAGTGAACAAAGCAAGGATTTAATCGTGAGTTATGGTGAACGTTGCTCTGCTTTTATGATTTCAAAAATTTCGGAGCAACATATACAGACCTCTATGTTCGTAGATGCTTCACATTATATTAAAACAGATTCACAGTTTGGACATGCTCATGTCAATGATGTTCTGACAGAGCAACTTATTAATTCTTTGTATTTAACAAATAGTGATCAGCTGTTATTCGTTACTGGATTTATTGCGTCAAATGAAAAAGGTCGTATTACCACCTTAGGTAGAGGAGGCTCGGATTATACAGCAGCTATTTTTGGGTCTGTCCTGAATGCCTCTGCTATCGAAATATGGACTGATGTAAACGGTATGTTGACAGCGGATCCTCGTATTGTTAAAAAAGCGTTCTCATTGCCGGTTCTTTCCTATACGGAGGCTATGGAATTGTCTTACTTCGGTGCAAAGGTAATTTATCCGCCAACGATGATACCTGCATTTTTGAAAAAAATACCAATTGTTATTCGTAATACTTTTGAACCCGACTTTGCAGGAACTTTTATTCAGTTTGAGAGTGGTAAGACATCGTTGCCGATTAAGGGTATTTCTTCGATAGCGGAAATAGCAATTATTAATTTGAGTGGCTCAGGTATGATCGGCAAATCGGGGTTTAGTGGTCGTTTATTTACGCTGTTGGCAAGAGAGCAGATTAACGTTGTTTTAATTACTCAATCTTCTTCTGAGCATAGTATTACTTTTGCTGTAAACCCGGAAGATGCTTTACGTGCTAAAACTTTGATTGAAAATGAATTTGAATTGGAGTTACAGGCGAATAAATTAATCCAACCTGAAATAGAGAATAACTTATCTGTCCTTGCTATTGTTGGCGAGAATATGAAAAAGACACCGGGGATGTCAGGAAGATTATTTTCTTCGTTAGGGCGTAATGGTATCAATGTGAGAGCAATAGCACAAGGGTCTTCAGAATATAATATTTCTGTTATTATTAATAAAAATGATTTGTCAAAGGCGCTGAATGCAGTACATGATGCATTTTTTGCAGAGCTTAAGAAAACATTACATGTTTTTAATTTGGGTACTGGTAATATCGGCTCTACGTTATTTAAACAATTGGATAATCAATATGATTTCTTATTGAAGAATAATGATCTCGATATTAAAGTTGTTGGTATTTCAAACAGTAAAAAAATGTTATTCAAATTGGATGGCGTTGATTTGGCAAATTGGGATACAGAACTATTAGAGCAAGGTGAAGATGCTGATCTGTCTGTATTCATAGAGCGTATGAAAGGATTTAATCTTCCTAATTGTGTCTTTATTGACAATACAGCTAGTCGACTTCCAGCTACTTATTATGAAGGAATTTTTAAAGCTAATATCTCTATCGTCACCTGCAATAAAATTGCCAATTCAGGGCGATACGAACAATATAAGGTCTTACGTGAAACGGCTCACAAGCATGGTGTAGATTTTTTTTATGAAACAAATGTGGGTGCTGGACTTCCAATTGTCCGTGTTTTAAAAGATCTGATGTTAAGCGGAGATCGAATAGTGAAAATTGAGGCTATTCTTTCTGGTACAATTTCTTACATCTTTAATAATTTTAAAGATGAGGTTTCTTTTTATGATGTAGTCAAGGAGGCTCAGGGTTTGGGGTATACAGAACCTGATCCAAGGGATGATTTGGGGGGTGTTGATTTTATGCGTAAGATGCTGATTTTAGCACGAGATGCAGGGTATGCTATCGAATCTGAAGATGTAAATTTAGGAGCTATTTTACCTGAATCTTGTTTGAATGCAAATTCTGTTGAGAATTTTTATGAGGAATTGAGAAATGAGAATGATTATTTTGAATCGCTAAAAGAAAGAGCTCGTGTTGAGAATAAAGTCATTCGTTATATCGGAAAATTGGAGGATGGTGTGGTATCTATTTCGGTTCAATTGGTCGATAGTCAACATCCTTTCTATGCCCTGTCTGGAAGTGATAATATTATTTCGTTCACGACACAACGTTATAAAGAAAGACCATTGGTTGTCAAAGGTCCTGGCGCAGGAGCAGAAGTAACGGCTGCGGGGGTTTTTGCTGATTTAGTAAATGTTGGCGCGTAATTAAAGTTTCACCACAGCTGTTGTTATAAACAACAGTTTCAAAATATTGATTATGAATACTTCATACTTGAAGAAAAAAATAAACGTTGATACTATGCTGGCTGAAGTTCGAGTCTTTGCTCCTGCGACAGTCGCGAATATGATTTGTGGCTTTGATATCTTAGGGTTTGCTCTAGAAGAACCAGGTGATGAGGTCGTCATGCGTAAAACAAATAAGCCAGGTGTTGTTATTACTAAAATAACTGGCGACGATGGACGACTTCCCCTAGATACCAATCAAAATACAGTATCCGCTTGTGTTCAATTTTTATTACAACATTTGGACCTACAAGATCAGGTGGGAGTCGAGATTGAATTGCATAAACATATGCCGATTGGATCGGGGTTAGGTTCCAGTGCAGCCAGTACGGTTGCAGGATTATATGCCATCAATAAAATGTTGGGAGATCCGTTATCCAAAGATGAATTACTTCCCTTTTGTGTAGAAGGGGAACGTCTTGCTTGTGGACATGGTCATGCAGACAATGTAGCTCCTTCGTTATTTGGAGGCATCACCTTAATAAGAGGGAACGATCCTTTGGATTTGATTCCGCTGCCCGTTCCTCAGGAACTAATTGCAGCTGTTGTATTTCCACAGGTAGATGTACCTACGCGAGATGCAAGGCAATTAATCAAAGAGAAAATATTGTTAAAAGATGCAGTTATACAATGGGGAAATATTGCAGGATTAGTGGCCGGTTTATTTAAAGAAGATTATGACTTGATTGCTAGAAGTATGAAAGACGTGCTCATAGAACCTACTCGTGCGATTTTAATACCTCAGTTTTATGAGATGAAACAAATTGCTTTGGAAAATGGGGCATTAAGTTTTGGTATTTCTGGATCTGGACCTTCGGTGGTGGCTTTTACGAGAGATCGCGATAAGGCTAAACAAATTGTGGACAAGATTCAAGCTCATCTTGGTTTGGCTGACATAGAGAGTTTTGGTTACGTATCTGGTGTAAATATTCAAGGACCTAAAGTATTAAATTAGAATTATTATGAAATTTTATAGTACCAATAATAAAGCACTACGTGTATCATTTAAAGAAGCGGTTTTCAACTCCTTACCTGCAGATAAAGGTCTTTATATGCCAGAAGTGATACCTCAATTGGATCCTTATTTTATAAAAAATATTCAACAATATTCAATTCAGGAAATAGCATTTAGAATTGCTCAAACTTTTATTGAGGATGATATTCCTTCTGATGCATTAAAAAATATAATTGAAGATGCGATTAGCTTTAATGCTCCGGTTAAATTCTTAAGTGCAGATACAGGCGTTTTAGAATTATTTCATGGGCCTTCTTATGCCTTCAAGGATTTTGGAGCACGATTTATGAGTCGGGTAATGGCTTATTTTTCTACTTCTGATGATGCTTTACTAGATGTTTTAGTCGCAACTTCGGGCGATACGGGGGGGGCGGTAGCTTCCGGATTTTTAGGTGTTGAGGGTACTCGCGTAACGATCTTATATCCTAAGGGTAAAGTTTCTGAGATTCAGGAATTACAATTAACAACTAATGGTCGAAATATAAGAGCAATTGAGGTTGACGGTACTTTCGATGATTGTCAGGCTTTAGTTAAGCGTGCTTTTAATGACCAGGAGCTCAATGGATGTCTTAGACTTACATCTGCTAATTCTATTAATATTGCCCGATTGATTCCACAGACATTCTATTATTTCTACGCATACGCACAACTAAAAGCACAGGGAATCGATCGTGTTGTTTTTACCGTTCCCAGTGGTAATTTTGGTAATATTGGAGCAGGATTACTGGCTTATAAAATGGGACTTCCTGTAGAACAATTTGTTGCAGCTACTAATGCAAATGATACTGTTCCTCGTTTTCTTAGGAATGGATTATATGAACCCAAACCATCTATACAAACACTAGCAAATGCAATGGATGTTGGAGACCCAAGTAATTGGGTTCGAATTCGGGATCTATTTGAGAATAATTTAGAAAACCTGAATAGGATGATTACCTCTTACAGCTATACTGATAAGCAAACAAAGGCTGCTATGGAGCAGTTGCATCATACTTATCACTATATTGCTTGCCCACATACGGCAATTGCATGGTTGGGTTCTCAGGCGTATAGAGGTGAACATCCTGGGTCTTATGGTTCGATTTTCTTATCCACTGCCCATCCTTGTAAATTCCCGGATGCAATTTCAGAAGAGGTTTTCAAAAAAATCAAGTTGCCTGAAGGTGTAGAACAACTTCAACATAAAACGAAGGATGTTGTGGTATTACCTGCTGAATTTGATGCATTCAAAAACTATTTGATTGCTAATAAATAATACAATCGGTTCATTCTAATGAACCGATTGTATTATTTGATCTCAATTAATACCTACAAAAGTTAACCTCGAAAGTACACGGATAAATTAAGCATACAAGAAGTTATTCAAATCATCGAAAAACCTGTACTTTTGTGTCGATGAAAAAAATTATTCTGAATAAAGGAAAAGATAAAGCAGCTTGGCAGCTTCATCCTTGGATTTTTTCTGGTGCAATAAAGCGTATAGACGGTGCACCTGAAAATGGGGATGTCGTTACTGTTTTTAATGCAGAAAATGAGTTTATAGCCTTTGGCCTTTTTCACGATTCATCTCGTGTTGCTGTTCGTTTATTAGAGTGGCATCCGGATCAGCAAATTGATGACCAATGGTGGAGGACAAGGATTCAAAAAGCTGTTGAAGCTCGCCGTCATTTGTTGGTTGCAGGAGAGAATGATACAGCTAGATTGATTTTTGCTGAGGCTGATTTTGTACCGGGCTTAATCGTTGATAAATATGCCGATTATATCTCTATACAAGTGCACGCAGCAGGGGTGGAGAAGATTAAGAATGTTGTAATAGACGAACTTAATAAATTATTAAGCCCTAAAGGCATCTATGAGAGGTCTGACCTTAAGTCTCGTGAATATGAAGGCTTACCGGATACTAACGGTGTTATTTTTGGTGAAACTCCTCCCGAATTTGTTGAGATTGTTGAAAATGGTATTCGATATCAAGTAAATATTGTAGATGGTCAAAAATCAGGGTTCTATTGTGATCAACGTGAAAACAGGGCTTTAACGGCTCATTATGTAAAAGGTAAAAAGGTTTTGGATTGCTTTTGTTATTCAGGTGGTTTCACTTTAAACGCGTTCCGAGGAGGTGCTGCAAGTGTAACATCTGTGGATAGTTCGGCATTGGCCATCGAAACACTCAATGGTAACATGATTTTGAATGGCTATGATACAACAAACTATACCGCAATCCAGTCAGATGTCAATAAGCAACTGAAAATTTTTGCTGAAGGCAATGAAAAATTCGATGTAATAATTTTAGATCCACCGAAATATGCACCTTCCAGATCATCTTTAGAACGTGCTTCTCGTGCCTATAAGGATTTAAATAGGAGAGGGCTTATGCTCTTGGAATCAGGGGGCTTGTTAGCAACATTTTCCTGTTCTGGAGCAATGGATATCGATACCTTTAAGCAGGTTCTGGCATGGGCTGCGCTGGATGCTGGTAAAGAAATACAGTTTATCAAACAGTTTCATCAACCCGATGATCACCCAGTAAGGGCATCTTTTCCGGAAGGAGAGTACTTAAAAGGATTATTAGTAAGAGTTATTTAAAATAAACAGAAGAGGTTGCTGCGTACAGTAACCTCTTCTTTATGCTTATGGAAGAACAAAAAAATAAAATCAGGCCAGAATTTTCTATTTTACTTGCAGTTAGTTTTGCACATTTATTAAACGATTTAATCCAAGGGGTTATTCCATCAGTTTATCCCCTATTGAAAGAAGAACATCAGTTAAGCTTTTCTCAAATTGGTATTATTACACTTGTTTATCAAATAGCTGCATCAATCTTTCAACCTGTGGTGGGCGCATACACTGATCGGAAACCAGTTCCATACTCGCAGATTATTGGTATGAGCTTCTCTATAGCTGGCATGGCTTTATTTTCCTATGCACCAAGTTATGCGATGATTTTGTGCGCTGTATTTCTAGTTGGTATCGGTTCGTCTATATTTCATCCAGAATCCTCTAGAGTAGCTTATTTGGCTTCAGGTGGTAAACGTAGTATGGCTCAGTCAATCTTTCAAATCGGCGGTAATGCAGGAACTGCTTTAGCACCTATTCTTGTTGCTTATTTGGTGTTGCCAAGGGGGCAGTCTTCTATTGTTTGGTTTTGTGCAATTGGTATAGTTGGACAAATTGTTTCGTATTATATAGGGAATTGGTACAGTGAAAAACTTAAAAATAGAAGCCAAAATTCAAAGTCCACAGTTAGAATACCTGATTTATCTGACACCCGCGTGTATATGACCGTTTTTATATTGATGTTGTTAATTATATCGAAGTATTTTTATATCGCAAGTATTACGAATTACTTTCAATTTTATACAATGGAAAAATTCGGTATAACAGAAATTCAAGCACAAGTATATTTATTTTACTTTTTGATTGCGGTAGCTGCAGGAACATTATTGGGAGGTATTTTTGGCGACCGCTTTGGAAGAAAGTATGTCATTTGGTTTTCAGTATTGGGTGTAGCACCCTTTGCTTTGTTTTTACCTTATGCCGATTATACGATGACTGGAGTTTTGGTGGTTATTATCGGTTTAATTTTATCATCAGCATTCCCAGCAATTATCGTTTATGCGCAAGAATTATTACCTAAAAAATTAGGAATGGTTTCTGGATTATTCTATGGTTTTGCATTTGGAATGGGAGGCTTAGGTTCGGCATTGTTAGGTTGGCAGGCTGACCATACCTCAATTGAATTTATCTATCATATTTGTTCATATCTACCATTAATAGGTGTAGTTGCCTATTTTTTACCCAATTTGCAAAGGATACCTTATAAAGAGGTAATATAAAAATAGCATGGTATCATAAAATAGAAAAGGCGCCTTTATGCAATGCCCCCAAAAAGTTAGACACTTTCTGGGGGCATTTTTATGAGAAAAAACAAAAAACATAGTTTGGAATTCAAACTTAGTATTGTCGATATGATCGTTCAGGGTCAGGGTTCAGCAAAAACCATTGCTAAAAAAAATTCCCTACCCCGAGAGATGGTCAGGCGTTGGCAAATGCAATTCGAGTCGTTTGGCATTGAAGGCTTAAAGCCCCGTGGAGGTAATGCAGTATATTCCCAATCCTTTAAAATCTCCGTACTCCAAATAATTCAAGAAGAAAATCTATCTTTGATGGAGGCCATGCTGCGCTTCAATCTTCCTAGCCCTTCTATTATTGCTAATTGGCGGAAGCAGGTTGAAGCACATGGCTTTGAGGGATTAAAGCCCCAAGTTAAAGGCCGACCACCAATGGAAAAGAATGACAGATTACCTAACAAACGAAAGAAGCGAGCTTCTAAGGTTCCCCTGACTAGGGAGGAACAACTTCAGCAGGAACTGGAGTACCTACGTGCGGAAAATGCTTTGCTAAAAAAGTTACATGCCTTAGTTCAAAAAGACAGTAAGCGCAAGCCATAATGGAACTAAGGCCAAAGTTTAGCTTGGAGATTCTTCTGATCTGCATGCAAAAGGCAAGGAGTACCTTCTATTATTATCTCAAAGATGATAATCGACAGGACAGATATATTCATATCAAAGAGGCGATCAAAAATACCTATCTTGTTCATAAGGGAAGATATGGATATCGTCGTATCACCCTGAGCATTCGTAAGGATGGATATAGAATAAACCACAAGACTGTCTACAGATTGATGGGGGACCTTGGTCTGAAAAGTTCGATCAGGGTTAAAAAATACCGTTCTTACAGAGGAGAACATGGAAAGATAGCGCAAAACATCATTGAGAGAAACTTTAAAGCTGTGAAACCTTTTCAAAAATGGTCGACCGATGTTACCGAATTCCGGGTCAGGGACAAAAAACTATATCTTTCACCGATCATCGACCTGTTCAATCAGGAGATTATTAGTTATAATTTAAGTGATCGACCAAACTTTCGCGGGATAATGGAAATGCTTGATAAGGCCATAGGAAAACTTGATACTGACTCTTCGGGACTCATTCTACATTCCGACCAAGGATGGCAGTACCAAATGGTACAATACCAAAAAAAACTAAAACAAAACGGAATTATACAGAGCATGTCCCGAAAAGGCAATTGCCTGGACAATGCTATAATCGAGAACTTTTTCGGGATCCTTAAATCAGAACTGTATTACCAAAAGAAATATGAATCAACTAATCAACTTGAAAAAGATATAAGAGAATATATCGAATATTATAACAACAACAGAATAAAACTCAATTTAAACGGAATGAGCCCGATGGAATATCGAGCTCATTATAATAACAAATCTAATAACTAAATTTGTCTAAACTTTTGGGGGCACTCTATTTAGGCGCCTTTTCTATTTTATGATATCTAACCAACCCTTTGCCATTAGGCTCGCTCCAGCCATGGTCGTATGTACCCCATCTGTTGTCCAGTAGGATCCAGGAGCATCACGCTCAGCTTGATCAAAAATAGATTGGTATGGAATTAAAGCTGTGTCAAATTCTTTTGATATATCTACACAGGCTGCTTGATATCCTGCGAATTCAGGAAACCAATCGTCCTTTACATGGTTAACATTTTTCACCCCAAATGGTTCACCAATAATCAGTTTCACATTTGGTAATTTCTCTAAGGTTTGTTGTATTAATGTCTGATATTGTTTTTTGAATTGTTCAGGTGTATTAATTGCATTACTATCTTTAGTGCGCCAAAAATCATTTACGCCAATCAGAATGCTCAAAATTGTAGGTTTGAGGTCAATAGTATCTTCCTGCCATCTGTTTTGGAGATCAGGTATTCGATTTCCACTGATGCCTCGATTGTATATCTTGATATTTTTACTGGCAAACTTCTCTAATAAACTGGCGGCAGCTAGATTGGCATAACCATAGCCAAGGGCGCCGTTATCATTGACATTTTTATTATTTCTATCTCGACCATTGTCGGTGATGGAATCACCTTGAAATAAGATGACGTCATTTGGTGTTATGTTTATTTTCTTCGATTTTTTTAAACCGGCTAGCGTTTCTGCCTGAGCAGTAAGCAAATTGGCGTTAGTTAGTAAACTAGCGCCAATAATAGTTTTTGTAATAAATGATCTGCGATTTGTTTTCATATTTAGCTCTTCGTTAGGAAACTAAATATAAAAAAAACTAAGCATATTTTTCTATACCTGCTAGGATAATTTTGCAAGCCTTCTCAATTTCTTCATTTGATATGGTCAAAGGAGGTGCTACTCGCAATGCTGTTTCGCAGTGGAGATACCAATCAATCATGATCCCTTGTTGTGCACAATAATTACTTACATTATATACTTGATCAAAATTTTCAAGTTGGAGACACATCATGAGTCCTTTTCCTCTAATTTCTTTGATTTTAGAATGTTTTAATAGACTTTTAAATAGTTGTTCTTTTTCAGCTACTTGTTCTACTAATTTATTTTCTAATATGACCTCCAGTGATGCTTTTGCAGCAGCACAACTGACGGGGTGCCCTCCAAATGTAGTGATATGGCCTAGCATGGGATTGTCTTTAATTACATCCATAACTTCTTTAGAAGCTACAAATGCACCCAAAGGCATACCACCTCCAATACCTTTGGCAAGCATCAAGATGTCTGGTACCATACCATAATGTTCGAAAGCGAATAACTTTCCTGTTCTTCCAAAACCGGTTTGAATCTCATCGAAGATTAATAATGTTCCTGTTTCATCGCAGCGTTTTCGTAATGCTTGCATATAGTCAACATCAGGTACACGTACACCAGCTTCACCTTGAATAGCCTCAATAATTACTGCCGCAGTTTTTTCAGTTATTAGCTTTAGATCTGAAACATCATTAAATGTTATAAATTCTATTTCTGGTAGTAGTGGAGCATATGCACTATGATATTGTTCATTACCAATAAGACTTAGCGCTCCCTGTGTACTGCCGTGATAAGCTTTTTTAGCAGCTATAATTTGTCTTCTACCTGTAAAACGCTTAGCAACTTTCATACTTCCCTCCACAGCTTCGGCTCCAGAGTTCGTAAAATAGACAGATTGAAAGTGTTTGGGAAGTATCGCTAATAAATCAGTAGCAAACTCTACCTGCGGTGCTTGTACAAACTCTCCGTATACAGTAACATGTAAATATTTTTCAAGTTGTTTTTGGATTGCTTGAATAACTTTTGGATTTCTATGCCCTATATTACTTACATTGAATCCAGATACTAAATCCATATATTCTTCGCCATTTGGCCCATATAAATAAACTCCCTCCGCTTTTGCAATTTCAATCATTCTAGGAGAATTGGAAGTTTGAGCAGTATTTAGCAAAAAAAGTTCGCGGTTACTTAACATCTTATCGTTGTTTTAAAAAAAAGAAGAAGTCTTTTGGACTTCTTTCTATGTACGTATTAATAATTATTTTTTCCGTTTATTTAGCGATTTTATCAAATATTCTCGGAATTCTTGTTCTACTTGAAAGAATTGAGAAGATCGTGCGGTTCCTATTACTTTTGAGAATTTTTCCCGATAATTTTTCTTTATATCTAATTCTTTAGCATCATAAGCAATGACATCACGAGAGCTACCTCGTAAGCTGTTCTTTTTAGGGGTATTACCTGTTTTGGCTTTTTTTACAGTCCACATTTCCCTAGAATATTCATTGTAAATGGGGAAAAAGTCTTGTGCTTCTTTTCGAGTTAGATTCAATTCGCGCGTAATAAAAGCTACTTTTTCATTTTCAATCATTTGAAATCGAGCATTGTCTTGTGCATAAGTTGATGAAAAACCTATAATACAAAAGCACAATACAATAAGTATATTCTTAATTTTTGACATCATTATAACGTATATTTAAGGTAATCCTCTATATCTTCGTTCTTTATTACACCATTCGTGCCTAACATGTCGATATCTGCATCATCTATGTATTTAGCAACATAAAGTAAATCATCGCTATTCCCAGTTTGTGCTAGATAATTAATGATTTCCTGATCGGAGACATGAGTTAGATTGTTTTGATCTTGTAATGAATTCTTATTTTGGATTCCAAAATAACTTCCAATTCCTAATGTAGCAACTAAAGATGCTGCTACGGCATATTTACTCCAAGAAGTTTTATTTTTTATAGAACGAATAGTCGCTTCTTTAGGAAGATTTAAAGTAGAATCAACATGAATTGACTTCGTGATTTTAGCTGTTAAATTATCAAAATAAGTCTTAGGAACCTCAAAACCATCTCGTTCAACTATCTGTTTTAAATTGTCCTCTATTATGTTAGCGGCGATTTGTGTATTAAAATCGTTGAAGTACGAAGGTGGAATATCAAATCCATCATGTGTCACTTTAGATTTTAAATTATCTTCTGATATTTTAGATGAAATATCATTTTGCAAATGAAAAAAATAATTATGTGGCTGGGTGAAGCCATCACTTTGAACTTTTTCCTTTAAATTTTCGGAAGATATTTTAGAGGTGATATTTTCTTGAAGTTTATCAAAATAACCAGCAGGAATATCAAAAGCTTCTTTTTCCTTACATGGTAGCTCCAATTTGACTTGAGACATTAAAGACGTATTTAAATCCTTAAAATAGTTCTCAGGCGTGTCAAAGGGATTTACACGTAATGAATTGGGAAGATTAGGTGCATCCATTCCTTCATGATATGTGTTATTTTCCTTCATAGTAATCTTTAGAGTACCTAAATCCCAAAAGGTTTAATCGTTGTTATGAAAAAAAGCTTCTATTTTTTTTACGGCTAAATGATACGATGCTTTTAAAGCTCCAACACTAGTTCCCAATACTTCAGATATTTCATCATATTTCATATCATCGAAGTACTTCATGTTGAAGACAAGTTTTTGTTTTTCTGGTAAGGTTAATAAAGCTTGTTGTAATTTCATTTGTGCTTTATCACCACTGAAATAGCTACCGCTAGATAAAGAGTCTGCTAAATAAGCAGAACTATCGTCATCTAACGATATGTTCTGCTTAAGTTTTTTCTTATTTAAGAATGTAATACACTCATTGGTCGCGATGCGATAAAGCCACGTATACAATTGAGAGTCTTCACGGAAATTTGCCAAATTGCGCCAGACTTTGATAAAAATGTCTTGAACAACGTCATCCGCGTCATCATGATCAATGACCATTCTTCTCACATGCCAATAGATTTTTTGCTGGTATTTCGTAAGCAGATGATTAAATGCTTCTTCGCGAGTAGCTTCGTTCGCAAATTTTGAAATAATTAAAGCATCTTCCATATATTGACTCTGTGATTTTTGATTTATTTTCTGTTAATAACGCGTTGAACAGCAGCAACAATTGCAGCAGCATTCAAGCCATATTTTTCCATTAATTGAGCAGGAGTACCTGATTCACCAAAGCTATCATCTACAGCTACAAATTCTTGCGGGCTTGGTAAGTTTTTAGCTAATACTTGCGCAACACTATCACCCAATCCACCTAAACGATTGTGCTCCTCAGCAGTAACAACACATTTCGTTTTAGCTACTGACTTTAGGATTGCTTCTTCATCCAATGGTTTAATCGTATGGATATTGATGATTTCAGCATCAATTCCTAATGCTGCTAATTGCTCACCAGCTTGGATAGCTTCCCATACTAAATGTCCTGTTGCAATAATTGTTACATCAGTACCTTCATTCAATGTAATTGCTTTTCCAATTACAAATTCTTGATCAGCAGGCGTGAAATTTGGAACTACCGGACGGCCAAAACGTAAATATACAGGTCCCTCATGTTTTGCAACAGCAATAGTTGCAGCTTTAGTTTGATTGTAATCGCATGGATTAATCACTGTCATTCCAGGTAACATTTTCATCAAACCAATATCTTCTAGGATTTGGTGAGTAGCGCCATCTTCTCCTAAAGTTAAACCAGCGTGTGAAGCTGCTATTTTAACATTTTTATTAGAGTAGGCGATTGATTGACGAATTTGATCGTATACACGACCTGTTGAAAAGTTAGCGAAAGTACCAGTAAATGGAACTTTACCACCAATTGTCAAACCAGCAGCAATTCCCATCATGTTAGCCTCAGCAATGCCAATTTGGAAAAAACGATCTGGAAATTCGTTTATAAAATCGTTCATTTTTAATGACCCGATTAAGTCAGCACATAAAGCAACAACATTTTCGTTTTGTTTACCTGCTTCTAATAATCCAGCTCCAAATCCTGAACGGGTATCTTTTGATTCTGTGAAAGTATATTTTTTCATTGTTTACTAGTATTTAGATATTAGGAGATAGTATTTAGATCTTATCAAAATTTCTAAAATCTAATGGCTAATATCTATTATCTAAAAATTAATAATCGCCTAAAGTTTCTGTTAATTGACCTAAAGCAGAAGCTAATTGGTCATTGTTAGGAGCTACACCATGCCATTTGTGAGATCCCATCATGAAGTCAACACCGTTCCCCATTTCAGTATGCAATAATATAATTACGGGTTTTCCCTTTCCTGTATGAGCTTTAGCTTCTTCAAGACCAGCAACTACAGAAGCCATATCATTACCTTTTTCTACTTCTAATACATCCCAACCGAAAGCTTCCCATTTAGCACGAAGATCTCCTAAAGAAAGTACTTGATCTGTAGAACCATCTATTTGAGCACGGTTGTAATCAACTGTTGCAATTAGATTGTCAATTTTATTATGAGGAGCATACATTGCTGCTTCCCAAACCTGACCTTCTTGCAATTCGCCATCTCCCATTAAAACATAAACAAGGTTTGAATCTTTGTTTAATTTTTTTGCTTGAGCAGCACCAATTCCAGCAGAAAGTCCCTGACCTAATGAACCAGATGCAATACGAATACCAGGAAGGTTATCGTGAGTTGTCGGGTGCCCTTGAAGACGAGTGTTGATTTTTCTAAAAGTTGCCAACTCACTTACTTCAAAGTATCCTGCACGAGCAAGGGTACTGTAAAAAACTGGTGAAATGTGACCATTTGATAAGAAAAATAAATCTTCTCCGATGCCATCCATATTGAAAGATGGATTATGTTTCATCGTATTGAAATAAAGGGCTACAAAGTAATCCGTACAACCTAATGAACCACCTGGGTGGCCAGATTGACAAGCATGTACCATACGTACGATGTCACGTCTTACTTGTGATGCAATTTGTTCTAGTTTATTGATATCTGCACTCATTTTATTATATTGATTTCACAATTAGCCGTAAAGTTAGTCATTTTTAACAGAGTGGGGGTATAAAATGTAAATTTTAAAGTCAAAATAACTATTCAAAATTGACTTTGATAGGGTCTCATTTAGAATACAATTGTTTTCTCTTATATTATTTTTGTAAAATAATATAAGAGTACTTATTATCTACGGTTTGTATGGGATAAAACAGGATATCAGCTTATGATATATTACCAGTTTAAGATCATTATTATCCATAGAATTTACAATTGAGCAATTGAAACTAAAGGGAAGTCCACTCTTATAGAAAGTTATTTGGTGTCTGTTAAATTTGTTTATAAAAAATAAAGGCCATCCAACATGGACGGCCTTTATTTTTTATAAAATATCTTGACTTACATCGCTTCCGCTACAACTTCTACAACTTCTGGAACCATGCGTTTCATTAAACCTTCAATACCAGATTTTAAAGTAATACTGGAAGAAGGACAGCCACTGCATGAGCCACGTAGTTCTACAGTCACGGTACCATCATTAAAAGATTTGTAAGCAATTGCTCCACCATCTTGCTCTACAGCAGGGCGTACATAGTCATGTAAAACTTGTTGAATTTTAATTTCAACCTCTGTACCTTCAAAAGCCACTTCTTCCGTATGTTCAATAGGTTTTACAGCAAGCTCAGATTCGATAGCACCCTTAATAAAGTCTTTTAAAAGCGCTTCGATATCGCTCCATTCAGCATCCTCACTTTTTGTGATTGTCACAAAGTTACTTGCGAAAAATACACCATTTACAAAATTGAATTTAAATAATTCTTTTGCAAAGGCAGATTCTTGTGCTTTATCCTTATCTGCATAATCCAAACTACCGTTGATCAATAACTTATTGACCAAAAATTTCATCGTAGATGGATTTGGAGTGGATTCTGTATATACGTTAATTGTTGCCATATTAATCTGTGTCTATTTCAAATAACAAATATAAGCTAAATATCAGTTGATCTTAGTCATTAAAGCGTAAAAGCTTAAAGTGTTACACCCGTATAGTTAGACGGAGTGATTGATTTTAATTCCGCTTTTATTTTATCAGTAACATTTAAATTGTTAACAAATTCAGCAATCGTTTCTTCCGTTACATGCGTATTTGTACGTGTTAAATCTTTCAGAGCCTCATAAGGTTTAGGATACCCCTCTCTTCTCAGCACTGTTTGAATCGCTTCCGCAACAACAGCCCAATTGTTATTTAAATCTGCTTTTAGGGCATTTTCATTCAAAATCAATTTATTTAGACCTCTTAACGTTGATTTGATGGCAATAAGTGTATGTGCAAAGGGAACGCCTATATTTCGGAGTACAGTTGAATCTGTTAAATCACGTTGTAAACGTGAGATAGGTAGTTTTGCAGCTAAATGTTCAAATAGTGCATTTGCGATTCCTAAATTTCCTTCTGCATTTTCAAAATCAATTGGATTGACCTTATGTGGCATTGCAGAAGAACCAATTTGTCCAGCAGTTATTTTTTGCTTAAAGTACTCCATTGAAACGTATGTCCAGATGTCGCGACATAAATCGATTAAAATCGTATTAATGCGTTTGAATGCATCGCAACTAGCAGCAAAATTATCGTAATGCTCAATTTGAGTAGTTGTTTGTGAACGGTTTAATCCTAGAGATTCATTAACAAATTTATTTCCAAAATCGACCCAATCCGTCTGAGGATATGCTACATGATGTGCATTGAAGTTACCTGTGGCACCGCCAAATTTTGCAGAATATGGTATCGCATTCAATTGTTCAAATTGGCGTTGTAAACGTTCTACAAAAACCTTGATTTCTTTACCTAATCGAGTTGGAGAGGCGGGTTGCCCATGCGTACGTGCCAACATCGATACATGAGACCACTCTGAAGATAATGTCGTTAATCTGTTTATCAACTCTTCAATCGCAGGGGTATAGACATCTGCAACAGCAGCTTTCCAAGAATATGGTATTGCTGTATTGTTGATATCTTGAGAGGTTAAACCAAAATGAATAAATTCTAAGGAATCATGTAGGCCTAGTTTTTCGAATTGATCTTTCAAAAAATATTCAACTGCTTTTACATCATGGTTGGTAACCTTTTCAGTATTTTTAATCCAAATAGCATCCTCTTCTGTAAAATTTCTATAAATATCGCGTAGTTTTTCATTAAGAGATCCATCAAAATGACCTAACTGTTCAATTCCTGATTGTGAAAGGGCAATGAAATATTCAACTTCTACTAAAACTCTGTGTTTGATTAACGCAAATTCTGAAAAATAAGCCGCTAATTCTTGAGTTGCGTTATAATAACGACCGTCTACTGGAGATACGGCGGTGAGCGATGATAAGGCCATAATACGTTTTTGTTTATGCAAAGGTAGAAAATTGCACGCAGCTTATCAATTTAATCAGACGTATATAACAAAAAAAAGCCCCAAAACTTGGGGCTTTTATATTTTTTAAAATCAGTTTCCTGAAATTAGTTAGCTTTTGCTGAATCAATAGCAACGTTAGCTGAATCAACTACAGTTTTAGCTGAATCGATAGCTACATTAGCTGAATCGATAACTGCGTTAGCTGAATCGATAGCTGTTGAATCAGAAGAAGTTTCTGATTTGTTTGCAGTACCATTACAAGAAGCGAAAGCTACAGTTAAAGCTAATCCTAAGAAAGCGAATTTGAATGAATTTTTCATTTTGATTTTATTAAATTTTATTAAATTTCTTTATTCATAGGTTTATACCTTAAATATGAAAAGGTAACCCATTTATTTTATTTTTTTTTTGAATTAAATAACACATTGTGAAAATGTAAGTATTTAGTTCATTATCAGTACTAAAATTATTTAGTAACAGTTGTGTCAACATTTATTGCAGCCGAATCAACTGTAGTTAAAGTTGAATCAATTGCTGTTTCTGTAGAGTCAACTAGATTAGCAGTCGAATCATCAGTAGTATTCGTTTTAGTTTCAGCACCACCACATGAAGCGAAAGCTACTGTTAAAGCTAATCCTAAGAAAGCGAATTTGAATGTGTTTTTCATTTTGATTTTTCTAAATTAATGGAAACAAAATTGTTATTATACTTATTAATACTTGAAATGTTAAAAGGTAACCTTAAGAAATAAAATATTATCAAGTTTTATTTTTTCAATTTGGTAGCCAGTGACTTATGGTTTGTTTTTCTTTTATTGTTCTAATTGATAGTTGCTGATTTTAGCACTTTACCCAATAAAAAATGTATCTTGAAGAGGAAAATTGTAAATAATTAAACTAAAGAATGAGACTATGTTTGATAAAATTAGAAGCATATTGAAATTACTGAAAACAGTTGATTTAGAAAAATTGCAACAGGTTTCTCAAAAAGTTGATTTAGGTCAGGTCCTACATGCGGTATCCAAAATGGATGATAACCAACTGAAGGGAGCTATGAAATTACTCACTGCAACGGGTAAGCAAAAAGAATTACCTCCTATAAACGGGGATTTTTATCATGTGGAATCGAAATTATCACCAGAAGACCGGTTGACACAATTGAAAGTTCGCGAATTTATGGAGAAAGAAATCAGCCCAATTGTTAATAATTATTGGCTGAGAGATGAATTTCCTTTTGAAATTATTGAAAAATTTGCAGCATTAAATATCTGTGGATATACATATGAAGGATATGGGTGTGCAGGAGGAAGTTCTTTGATGGAGGGTGTAATTGCTGCGGAAATCGCGCGTGTGGATGCCTCAATTGCTACTTTTTTCGGTGTCCAAAGTGGCTTAGCTATGGGGTCAATATATTTATGTGGATCCGCTGAACAAAAAGAAGAATGGTTGCCTCGTATGCAGCAGATGAAAATAATTGGTGCTTTCGGGTTGACGGAACCTGAGGTAGGATCTGGAGCTGCGGGAGGGTTGACCTGTACGTGTAAAAAGACAGCGAGAGGTTGGGTGTTAAATGGACAGAAAAAGTGGATTGGCAATGCTACATTTTCAGATATAACTATTATATGGGCACGAGATCTTGATGATGGACAAGTTAAAGGATTCATCGTACGAAAAGAAAATACTGGTTTTGCTGTTGAAAAGATTAAGGGCAAAATGGCATTACGTATCGTTCAAAATGGATTAATCACCCTCACTGATTGTTTAGTTACAGAATCTGATCGATTACAAAATGCAAATAGCTTTAAAGATACTGCAAAAGTCTTGCAGATGACCCGGGCAGGAGTAGCATGGATGGCGGTCGGTTGTGCCAGAGGGGCATATGAGAATGCTTTAGATTATACAAGAAAAAGGAAACAGTTTGGCAAACCAATTGCTTCGTTTCAATTGATTCAAAATCACTTGGTTGAGATGTTGTCAAATTTGACAGCAATGCAAACTTTGGTTTATCGCTTATCCGAATTACAAGATAATGGCGAGTTGAAAGATGAGCATGCTTCATTAGCTAAAGTTTTTTGCTCCTTACGAACTAGAGATATTGTATCAAAGGCTAGAGAAGTGATGGGTGGAAATGGAATTTTATTGGAATATAACGTTGCACGTTTTTTAGCTGATGCCGAAGCCATTTATTCTTACGAAGGTACTAAAGAGATTAACTCGTTAATAGTGGGCAGAAGTATTACTGGTTTTAGCGCATTTGTTTAATATTCAAGTAAATTAAAAGTACGGAGATGCTATTAATATTTCATTAAATAGTTTGAACAAAAATGAATGGACGTTAATAAGAACTGTTATGAAATTAAATAATAGCAGATCTTCGGTAATCTTACGCTTTAAATTCTGATAATTATATATGAACGATAAAAAAATATTTTGGGGAATTATTGGTTGTGGAGACGTTACTGAACAGAAGAGTGGTCCAGCATTTAATAAAATAAAGGATAGTAAGCTTTTGGCCGTAATGCGTAGAAATGCTGACAAGGCAGCTGATTATGCCCACCGCCATCAAGTGGAATTTTGGTATTCAGATGCGGATAGTTTGTTAAGTAACCCATTAGTCAATGCGATTTACATTGCGACTCCACCTTCTTCACATCTTGAATATGCAATACGTGCTCTAAAACTAGGTAAAGCTGTTTATGTCGAAAAACCTGTTACTATCAATGCCAGGGAAGCTACGTTATTAGGAAAAGCTGTTCATCAATATAATGGTAAACTTGTAGTGGCACATTACAGAAGGAAACTTCCTATGTTTTTGAAAATCAAAAAAATGATTGATGAAGGCGTGATAGGTACCATCCGTATAGTTACGTTGCGACTATGGCAGAATAGGACCCATGCCTTGGCTACAAAGGAAGAAGTCGGTTGGAGGACTAATGCTGAAATATCGGGTGGGGGATATTTCTTAGACCTTTCCCCCCATCAATTGGATTTGATGCTTTATTTCTTTGGCCCTCCTTTATCTTATAGTGGTTTTAGTCAGATACAGGTTTCTAACCAGCAGGTTGCAGACCAAACTACGGGTACTATTTTATTCGACAACAAAATCTTATTTAACGGTAGTTGGTGTTTTAATGTTGCTAAACAAGACGAAATCGACTGCTGTGAAATTATAGGAGATTCGGGGAGCTTGAGGTTTTCCATATTTGGAAATAAGCTGATTATAAAAAATGAGAACGGAGAACAGGAATTTTCCTTTACTCATCCTGAAAATATTGAATACCCTATGATAAGGAGTGCAGTGAATTATTTTTTGGATAGCGAGTCAAATCCTTCTTCAATAGAGGAAGCTATCATTTTAATGAAAATCATAGATAATTTTGCTAAGGTTATTTGATGTTCACTTTTAATGCTTTTATTGACCAAGGTAATCGTTGATTTTCGATTATGAAAGGCAGTCCTATTGTATGTAATTTAATGTGATGAAGTGTTACTTTTTGTATTAACTCGTTGGTTATTAGTGTTTTTTTTAGCGACTCTGTCTCACAGTGTCTTAGCTCATCTTTAAGGGCTTAAATTTATTTTTACTACCTTTGTCCTGTCGTTAGACACGGAGGCATGAGTTTGTTCCGTTATTGTTAAGCTCTTTTTTGGAGCATTATCTAAGTTCTTCGCTATATACTTGTCAAAGTATACTGGAGATGTTTTTTAATATCTCATCTTATAAAAGATTTTTTCTTTTTCATGATTTCTCTTCCTCGTACTGGGAATAAATTGAGTTAAATTATTAAGTGGATTGAACAAAAGTTAGATTTTCGGTCGAACTATTTCAACATTATGGGATATTTTATGTTATGCAATAACATGGGTGTCTTATCTGTTGATTATGCCATATGTGAAATGACGATTCATTTAAGTTTAAATAAATTTTAAAGATGGATAATAGTAGAAAAGTTAAGATAAAAGTCGAAGACTTAACCATTGTTTTCGGTAAGCAGAAAAAGCAAGCACTTAAATTACTGGATGAAGGTTATTCAAAGAAAACTATTCTAGAAAAAACGGGATGTACAATAGGTATCAATAAAGCTAATTTTGAAATCTATGAGGGCGAATTTTTTGTTATCATGGGACTGTCCGGTAGTGGTAAGTCTACTTTGTTACGCTGTTTGAACCGCTTGAACGAACCGACCATGGGTAAAGTTTTTATCAATGACGATGATATTACGAGTAAGAATAATAAGGAGCTTTTGCAAGTAAGAAGAACTGAAATGAGCATGGTTTTTCAAAAGTTTGGTTTGCTTCCCCATCATACAGTCTTGAATAATGCAGCTTTTGGTTTAGAAATAAGGGGGGAGGATAAAGAAACAAGAGAAGCTAAGGCTCAAAGTGCTCTTGAAATTGTAGGATTAAGCGGGTTTGAACAACAATTTCCATCCCAGCTTTCAGGCGGTATGCAGCAACGCGTAGGATTGGCCCGAGCTTTAGCAAATGACCCCGAGGTCTTACTCATGGATGAAGCTTTTTCGGCATTAGATCCTTTGATTAAATCTGAAATGCAGGATCAGTTACTTGACCTACAAGATACTTTGCAGAAAACAATTGTTTTCATAACCCACGATTTGGATGAAGCAATCAAGTTAGGTGATCGTATCGTAATTATGAAAGACGGTGTTATTGAGCAAATAGGTAGAGCAGAGGATATCTTGACAAACCCGGCAAGTGATTATGTGAAAGCTTTTGTAGATAAAGTAGATCGTAAATCTATCATCACAGCGGGTTCACTAATGTTTGAAAAATTAACAGTCGTACGTTTTAAAAAGGATGGACCTGAAGGTGCACTTCGTAAAATGCGATCCACAGGGATGGATATTCTACCCGTTGTAGATTTACATGATACATTTTTGGGCTTTGTAAATATTAATGAGGTTATTCAATCGGCGAAACGCAAAGAGCCAACAGTAGCCTCTATTATTCATTCGAATGTACCCTCAGTTTTTAAAGATGTAACAGTTGAGGAGATGTTGCCTTTGATTTCAGAAACTAAATCTCCGATTGCAGTCGTCAATGATCAGAACAGACTGTTGGGAATAGTGACGCAAACATCGCTCATTATCGAAGCAACTAGATTTAATGAAGAGGAAATTAACGAATTAAAAGAAAAAGCAAATAATCAATAAAATGAGTAAAGTAATAGATATAGGTCAGTATATAGAGGTACTTGTCAATTGGTTGACAGATAACTTGAAACCGTTGTTCGATGTTATTAAGAACACGGGGAATTCTTCCATTCTGGGGATTGAATGGGTACTCTTAGCCATTCCATTTTTCATAGTAATAGCTCTTTTTACCAGCCTAGCGTGGTGGAAATCAGGTAAAGGTGTGGCAGTAACCACATTGGTGGGGTTGACATTGATTTACTTAATGGGATTTTGGCGGGAAACTATGGAGACTCTAGCCCTTGTCTTGGTAGCAACCTTGACAGCTTTGGTTGCTTCAGTTCCACTAGGGATATGGGCTGCGAAGAATAAACTTGCTGCTAAAATTATCCGCCCAATGCTAGATTTAATGCAAACAATGCCCGCTTTTGTATATTTGATACCAGCGGTATTATTTTTTAGTATCGGAAAAGTACCTGGGGCATTTGCAACGATTATTTTCGCGATGCCACCAGCAGTTCGCTTGACTACGTTGGGAATAGAAGCTGTGCCGAAAGACATAGTAGAGGCCGCCCGTGCTTTTGGTGCCACCAATAGGCAAATTTTATTTAAAGTTGAATTACCATTGGCGACCAAAACTATTTTAGCAGGAATAAACCAGACCATATTATTATCGCTATCGATGGTCGTTATAGCCGGAATGATTGCTGCAGGAGGTTTAGGTGAGAAGGTTCTTGAAGGGATTAACAATTTAGATATAGGTCTTGGTTTTGAAAGTGGTTTATCTGTTGTGATTTTAGCAATTATTCTGGATCGGATAACTCAGGGTTTTGTTAAGAATAAAAAATAACATGAGAAAATTAAAAATAGTATTGATATGGAGCGTTATTTTACTGCTAAGTGCATGTAGTCCTGTCAAGAATAGAAAATACATTAACGTTGGAATGGTTGACGGGTGGGCAGAAGGTGTCGCTATGACTTATGTAGCCAAAGCGGTTCTCGAAGAGTTGGACTACCATGTCGTGATTCAGAGGGCGACTCCAGATATGATATTAGCTTCCATGAATAATGGGGATACAGATCTTTATATGGATGTCTGGCTTCCATTAACTCATGGTGATAAAATTGCTAAATTCCCAAATCTTGTAGAATTGGGAACTAGTTATGATCACGCGAAGAATGGACTTGTAGTACCAGATTATGTTACGATTAATGCAATTGAAGAATTAAAAGACCATGAGGTACAATTTAAAAAGCAGATTATTGGAATCGAAAAGGGTGCGGGTATTACTGCAGCAGTGGATCGGACGATAGAAGAGTATGGTTTGAATTACAGGCAGGTGAATTCATCTACTGTGGCTATGATTACTGAATTGCAAAATGCAATTAAGGAGCATCGTTGGATTGTAGTTGCTGGTTGGCAGCCACATTGGATGTTTGGTAAGATGAAATTGAAGTTTTTGGAAGATTCAAAAAAATCTTTAGGAACGACAGAGCAAATTAAAATTTACTCAAGGAAAGAGTTTCCTCTTGATCAGCCTGAACTCACACATTTCTTTTCGCATGTTCATTTTGAACTTGAAACAATGTCCGATTTGTTAACGAAAATGGAAGCCAGCAAGGATAAAGAGGCGACGGCTAAAGTTTGGGTTGATGAAAATAGATCTTTAGTCAACGAATGGCTGAAGGGCGAATCTTAAAGTAGAAGTAAAATATATAAAGTTCAAATCATAAAAATAGTTTGGACTTTATATATTTTATGACCTTCAAGCGCGCCTGGCATTCAGTAAGTTTTCCTTCCTCAATCCAATGGGAAGTTCCTTTTTTAATTTAAATATTGTGCAGCTAATGAAATGCTTTAGTAATTCTATTAGTTTTTGTCAGTGAGTTTATTGTGAATCTATAATTTGACAAAGCAGAATTATCAATTATCTAAAATATTTGCAGCAGTTTTTATGAGCTGTATAGCTAAACTATGTTGTTCTACTATCAGATTATAAATAGCATCTTCGCTTAATACACCACAGCGCACATCAGAAGGTATGGTGCCTTGGTCATAAGCTTCGACATCATCTCTCCATACGCTACTATTGTAATAAGAGATCAATTCTTGAAAATCAATTTGTGCACCTGCCCATTTTTCACGCATTTTTTCGACTTCTGTAACAAGCTCTTGTAGTTTATTTAAATGGTCTTCCATTTTTATAATATTATCTATTCTTTCTTTCATGATAAGGATGGGTTGCGATAATGTCAATTGAATAATTTTATGAATGCTAAGTTATTGTGGTGAATATAAGGAAGACTTTTATCAAAAGCCCCACGCGTGATAGCTGGTAATTTCAAAGTTTCATTTCTCATTTTTTATGTTTTGTTCATTTTTATATTATTGTTGTTAATAGAATAGAACATATAAAAGAATTGTTTAGAAAAAGTAGTCGATTAGTTTTTAAATTAGCATATCGCAGCTTCATAACTGTTAATATGTAACGTTGCTTGTAATTGCTACGATTTAATTTTTAAGATTATTAAATAGGAATCATGATAAAGATCTATCATAACAAAATGTGCAGTAAAAGTTGTGCTGTACTGGATTTACTGCAAGAACATCAGTTGGACCTGCAGATACAGGAATACATCCACGATGTTCCTACAAAAGATGAATTGCTTGAATTGTTGACTTTACTCAAGCTAAAACCACTGGAGTTGATTCGTCATCATGAGCCTCTATTTCAGGAAAAGTACGCGGATATGCCATTAACTGATGAAGAGTGGGTGGATATTATGTTGGAAAACCCTATACTTATTGAGCGTCCTATTGTCGTAAAGGGAGGGAAAGCAGTTATTGGGCGGCCAATAGAAAAAGTAATTAATTTATTAAAGGGAGAGTAATGGATATTAAGAACCCTCCTTATACGTTCTTATAGTGATTTCTTTCTTCAGAAATTATAGGGTTCGCTTAATTTTAATCACATCCAAAGTTCAATAAGTTTGTGTGATTAAGCAATTCTTATTTGATGAGTCATTACCTATAACATCAGGCTGATTGTCGTCAACCTCTAAATGAAATTAATTGTTTCGCATTTATAACTTGATAAGAATTGAGCATAAAATGATACGGAGTGTCTGTTGATTCTAAAATATTAGAACTTAATTTGGTGTTTAGAAACAAACTGAAATTGTATAAACTTAAAAATTAATGCAGATGCTCGTATTGGTAAGATTATCGTCCATCTTGATATTATGTTGAAACCTTTCAAAACCCGATTAATGCTATGAACAAACGTAAAAAAATGAACGCATGGGGTTTACTATGCTGTTTAATGACGACTGTCTTTCAACTGCAGGCGCAGGATAGAAAAGCACCCGCATACCCGCTAATTACTCATAATCCCAATTTTAGTATCTGGTCGACTACCGATCAATTGAATGCATCCACCACCCAACATTGGACAGGTGCGGATCATTCCTTATTGGGATTGATTAATGTCGATGGAAACATCTACCGCTTCCTAGGCAAAGAAGAACCTAATTATAAAACGATTCTCAGCACATCTGAAGACAAACCTTATTCTGTTCAATATACTGAAACTAAGCCGAACAGTGAGTGGTCCTCTCTTGGTTATAAAGCAAATGATTGGAAATCTGGCACATCACCTATAGGTGATGATGAAAAAAATGTAAAAACTCTATGGAAGTCAGATGATGTCTGGGTAAGGCGTACATTCAATATTGCCAATCCAGCCAATATCAATGAACTTTTTTTAAAAATGAACCATGACGACAATATCGAGGTGTTTCTGAATGGAAAAATGGTATATGAGAAAACTGGTTGGACGAATAGTTTTCAATATTTACCGATTAATAAAGCTGATTTGAAAGTAGGAGAAAATGTGATTGCTATAAAATTAGCGAATACTGCTGGTGGGCGGTTCCTTGATTTTGGCTTAGTTGATAGGTTGAAAGAAACTGGACCCAAAATACAAGCGGCTGTGCAGAAAAATGTAGAAGTTACTGCCACTCAAACGATATATAACTTTGAAGCTGGTAAAGTCAATTTGAAACTTACCTTCACTTCACCATTGCTTATGGATGATTTAAGTTTATTGTCGAGACCAGTTTCTTACATTACTTATAGTGTAAAGGCTAATGACGGAAAAAAACATGCCGTAAAAGTATTGCTAGGTGCATCATCAAATATTGCAGTATATAATCCTGCTCAAGAAGTAACGGCGGAGAAATATACAACCGATAAATTATCCATATTAAAAACAGGTACCACTGAACAGCCAGTTTTACAAAAAGGTGCGGATGATATGCGTATCGACTGGGGATACTTTTATGTAGCTGCACCAAAAGTATTTGGCGCCGAACAATTTATAACTCCGCTAGCATCTGCTATTGATCATTTTAGAAAAGGATCTAGCCTTTCTACAGCATCTAAAGGATATTCATTATCATTGAATACGGTTATTCCTTTTGGTACAGTTGGCAATCTCGAAGTGGAGCGTTTCATTGAGTTAGGTTATGATGAAATATACGCTGTTCAATATTTTAAAAGTAATCTAAGACCTTGGTGGAATAACTCAGGAAAAGAGACCATGGAAAATCAACTCGCTATAGCAGCTCGCGAATACCAATCTGTTATGAACAAATGCAGTGCATTTGATAAAGAGGTCTATAGCGATGCAGTTAAATCGGGGGGGCATGAATATGCGCACCTGACGGCATTGGCTTATCGTCAGAGTATTGCTGCTCATACATTAGTACAGAGTCCAAAACACGAATTATTATGGTTATCAAAGGAGAATAATAGTGGTGGTTTTATTAACACGGTAGACGTCACATATCCCTCAGCTCCATTATATCTTATCTACAACCCTGAATTATTAAAGGGAATGTTGAATGGTATATTCTACTTCAGCGAAAGTGGTCAATACCCGCACCCGTGGGCAGCACATGATTTGGGTACCTATCCTTTGGCAAATGGTCAAACATATGGCGAACCTATGCCAGTTGAGGAATCGGGTAATATGATTATTTTGACAGCAGCCATTACGAAAGTGCAGCATGATGCCAGCTATGCTAAGAAACACTGGAAAACACTTACCACTTGGGTTAACTATCTTGTCCAGGAGGGATTTGACCCCAAAACCCAATTGTGTACTGATGACTTTGCAGGTCATTTGGCACGTAATGCCAACCTTTCAGTAAAAGCGATTGTAGCCATTGCCAGTTATGCGCAAATGGCTGAGGAGCTAGGTGAAACTGAAACAGCTAAGGAGTACCGAGCAATTGCCGAAGGAATGGTTCCGAAATGGATTGAATTGACCGATGCAGGCGATCACTATGCGCTTACATTCGATGATAAAAATACGTGGAGTCAAAAATATAACTTAATTTGGGATAAGGTATTAGGATTGAATTTATTTCCACAGAAAGTCTATGATACCGAAATCAAATATTATCTAACAAAGCAAAATAAATTTGGTATACCGTTGGATAGTAGAAAGGCATATACAAAAAATGATTGGATTTTGTGGACAGCAACCTTTGCCCCAACAAGTCAAGAGTTTGAAGCCTTGGTGAAACCCGTTTACAGACATGCAGTTGAGACCGAATCACGAGTGCCACTTAATGATTTTTACGATTCAAATACAGGAATTCGTGAAAACTTTAAGGCTCGTAGTGTGGTAGGTGGTTTCTATATGAAACTCTTATCTGATAAGCTTCAGATGAATAATTAAATGGCAACATCATTATCAAAAAGTAATTAAATCGTTCGATTAAAAAATAGCGCTTAACAAGAAACGGGGCCAAAGGTCCCGTTTCTTGTTAATTCAAAAAAACTAACTTATCCAAATGGGTTGATAGATCGTCTATGCAAGGTATAAGATATTAATACCTATTCCTTTACTGCTAACTTCACAATAATTCATCTAGAACAAGATATATGATCAATATAGTTACTCTTGAGCAGGTAAAATCACGTGGAGTAGAGAATCGACTTATGTCAGTTCTTTGTTTGCTTTTGAGTTAGAATCATATTATTTATCTAATAATGGGTACATTGCAGTGAATTTCAATTTAGACAAGCGTGACGCATCAAGAAAGAACAAGTAAAATCAGAAAAGAGATTGTAGAATCTTATAAAGTATTAAAATCGAAGTATCCGATGTTAAAATATCAGAACGCAATTGGGCTTACGATTTTCCTGTTCTCCATAAGCATTAGCTTATTAATGGGGTACTTGTGGTATATCGATATGGTGCCAACCTGGAGTCTAATTGTTGTGAATGCATTTTTATTTGGAGTGTTGCACGAATTAGAACATGATCTAATACATTATATCTATTTTAAAAGTAATAAGTTCGTTCATAATTTGATGTTATTTTTTATTTGGATATTGAGACCATTGACATTAAACCCATGGTTTAGAAGAACACTACATTTGCATCATCATCGTTTTTCAGGAACCCTGCATGACGTTGAAGAAAGAGGGGTTACTAATGGTGAAAAGTGGAACCTAAAACGACTTTTATTTACACCAGATTTGGTAATAGGAAATTTACTGCGGGTCAGGGGATTGTTCTCTGATATAAAGCGTGAAGTGGATAATGGAAATTTGAAGTTCGAAACTGCTCATAAAATAAAATTGTGTGGCGTCTTTGGCTTGATCCCACTAACAATCGCTTCTCATATTATATTGTATTTTTTTGGAGCTGATTTGCTACTGGACTTTTTGAATAGAAAATTTGATATTGGTTTTGTTCTTCCAGAAATGATTAAATCAATATTAAATTGGTGTAACCCTATTATTTTTATTATCCTACTTCCAAATCTATTACGACAGTTTTGTCTCCACTTTATCACTTCAAATTTACATTATTTTGGAGATGTTGAGCATGGAAATGTGATTGAACAAACACAAATTTTAACAGTTTGGTGGACTTATCCATTTCAGATATTCTGTTTCTTTTTTGGTTGGACGCATGGCATTCATCATTTTGTCGTCAATGAATCTTTCTATGTTAGACACATCGCTAGAAAACAGGCGCACAAGATTATGAAGAAATATGGCGTACGCTTCAATGACCTCGGGACATTTAGAAGGGCAAATCGTTTTAATGAAATAAGCGAGTAGATTCTCTTTTGGGTACTTTTGTACTCATCCTTTATCAACCATGTTCCTTTATTAATGGAGCATAGGTGACATTGATTGTTAAAGCCGAAAATCAATATTATCTTTGGATTCGACTATTACCAGATTCTCATATAACAATTATTATTAAAATTTTGTGGTTAATACTCCTTATGGGGACCGCTACGTTATAGGAGTAGAAGTTAATAGCATTGAATTGTTTCAGTTTTTTTTAATTTGCTTTTACTCGATAGCCTCATAACTGCTGTTTATTCCGCACATCATTTTTGTCGAACTAAGGAGTTAAGGTAATGCATTTGGACAAAAAGATGATTTTTCAAGTAATATTAAAGATTTTGAAAGTGCTTCATTAGATTGAATATCAGTAGCGTCCTAAACGTTGAAAAAAGTGGCGGTGTTTTGCTATAGCAAAGTTGCTATATTTAAATCGTCAAATTTTAACACACCGCCATGGTAAATTTAAACGTTTTTAGTCAGATTTTATCACTTATCGACCGCGAATTATTCAAGGTTTTGGTTGCTAAGCACAAGAGTGACAAACATTGTAAAGGGATCAACAGCTGGACGCATCTTGCTAGCATGTTGTTTTGCCATTTTTCTTCTGCAGATTCAGTTCGTGATATCAGTAATGGCTTACGTAGTACGACTGGTAATTTGAACCATTTAGGTGTTGGTAGAGCACCCAGCAAGTCCAATATTTCCTATATCAACAAGCACCGCACCCATGAACTCTTTAAAGATCTGTACTTTTCGCTATTAGATAAGCTATGGCAAAAGGATACCCATTTGCGCAAAGATCTAACGCAATTAAAGCGCAAGGTTTATCTGATGGATGCCAGTATCATCCCTTTATGTTTATCTGTATTTGACTGGGCTAAATTTAGAAGCACCAAAGGTGCTGTAAAACTGCACACTGTGCTGGATTATGATGGATGTCTTCCTGTTTTCATGCAGATTACAGACGGGAAAGTTCATGAAAGCCAGCGTGCGGGTAGCTATAGTTTTTCCAAAGGAAGCGTTGTAGTGGTGGATAGAGGTTATGTGGATTACAACTGGCTCGGGGATTTGGACAGCAGAGGTTGTTATTTTGTTACCAGGAGTAAAACTAACATGAAGTACAACGTTATCAAGTCATACCAGAGTGAAGCACTCCTTGAAAAGGGAATCATTAAAGATGAGATCATTGAGCTTTCTGGTCCATCAGCAGATAGATACAACTCTAAACCATTACGCTTGATTCACTTTTGGGACAGCAGCACAGACAACCAGTACCACTTTCTGACAAATAATATCCAATGGAAGGCATCACTAGTAGCTAACATTTATAAACAGCGATGGCAGATCGAGATTTTCTTCAAGCATCTGAAGCAACGCTTAAAAATATCATCTTTTGTGGGTACTTCTGAAAATGCGGTCATGATCCAAATATGGACTTCGTTGATTGGAATATTACTGCTCAAATACCTTCAGAAGAAGGCTAAATACGATTGGAATCTGTCTAACTTGGTCGGGTTTATCAGGATGAATATATTCGTGAAAATAAATATATGGCAATGGATAGATGATCCTTTTATCAGGCCACCAGTTAAGGGTAAAAATGGACAGCTACAGATATTCTCAGACTAAAAAATAGGGTCAAAATTGAAATTATCTAAAAATAGATACTGTTTCAAGGGAAACACGCGCCTAAAATTTATTTAGGACGGAAGTGATTGAATATGTAACTTTGTGAACGACATCTACTTTTAAAACAGAAATGTCATCATATCGAGTATAATAATTATGGAAAAATTAGGTATATCACGCAAAAACTTTCTTAAAAATTCAGCATTAAGTCTAGCAGGACTGACCATAGTACCTGGAATATTGCATGCAGAGACAAGTCAGAACGAAATGAAATATCATAGCGAAGGTCTAAAGTCGACCAAGGTTTATACGTTAAAAAACGTTCTTCTGGAAACTGGTTTTGAGTATGCTGGCGACGAAGTTATCGCTACCAAAACCGAGCTTTTTTCTGTCGAAATAGCAGATGGAAAAATAAGCAAAATCAGCAGTAACCAACCAGGGGTTGCAGCAATAGATGCGAAAGGAATGTTAATGCTACCTTCATTTAAGGATATGCACATCCATTTGGATAAAACTTTTTATGGCGATAAATGGCAAGCCATTAAACGAGGTTCAGGTGGTGTAAAGGGGATGATTGCGTTAGAGCAGCAGATATTGCCCGATATGTTGAAAAATGCTACCCATAAGGCAGAAAAGATGATTGAACTGTTACAGTCAAAGGGAACTTCATTTGCTAGGAGTCATGTCAATATCGAACCGACATCTAAGCTAGATTCATTAAAAAATCTTCAAGTAGCGTTAGAAAATAAAAAGAAAGTTTTTGGAGCTGAACTAGTTGCATTTCCACAGCACGGTGTGTTTTATACGGATTCGGCATCTTACTTAAAAGAGGCTGCAAAAATGGATATTGATTTTATAGGTGGTGTAGATCCTTTCACTATTGACGGTGCGATTGAAAGAACAATAGATTTTACTGTGCAATTATCATTAGATAATGGTAAAGGTATTGATATACATCTACATGAGTCAGGAGATTCAGGATTAGATACGATGGAATATCTAATCAATAAAGTAAACGAAAATCCAAGTCTAAAAGGGAAAACGTATCTCAGCCATTGTTTTGTACTAGCAAGACTGGATAAAGCAAAGCAGGAAGAAATATCTGAAAAATTAGCAAATGCTCAAATAGGTATTGTTTCAACTATACCGTTTGGTGGGCTCATCATGCCAATTCCTACACTGATGAAATATGGCGTTGAAGTAATGACCGGAAATGATAGTATTGTGGACCATTGGAACACATTCGGTACGGGGAGCGTGTTACAGAAAGCTAATCTTGCGGCACAATTGTATGGTTATTCTTCAGAATTTGGTTTATCTAGAATGTTAAAACTAGCTACGGCAGGTATCTTACCTTTGGATGATAAAGGGGTACAACAATGGCCAAAGGTAGGAGATGATGCAGATTTGGTTTTTATAGACGCACGTTGTTCTGCCGAGGCTGTTTCTCGGATATCTCAGGTTAAGTCTTTGGTATATAAGGGTAATGTTGTGTTTTAAATACTATTGTATGAAAATTATCTTTTTTTTATTGACGTTTATGGTGTCTATTACCTCCTGTCGTGCTGCACCATCAAACTCCCTTAAATCTGGAGAAATGACTGATATGGATATTATAAAATTAGTACAAGAAGGTGCTATTCAAAGCGTTGCAGCAGCTTTAGAAGATAAGGCTAATGTGAATGCCGTTGACGATACGAATCGTTCTATATTATTGATTTCGACTGTTAATAAACAAACTGAAATGGCCAAGTTGTTGGTGAAATTTGGAGCTGATGTAAATCAGCAATCTGACAATTATGATAGTCCTTTTTTGTATGCTGGAGCAAGTGGACAAACTGAATTGGTACAATTATATTTGGATAATGGTGCACGCTTCGATATTTTCAATCGTTATAATGGGTCGGCATTGATACCAGCCTGCGAACGAGGGCATGTAGAAACGGTCAGGCTATTGGTAAATACCAAAGGCTATCCAATCGATCATGTTAACCGTTTAGGGTGGACCGGCTTGATGGAAGCAATAGTATTAGGAGATGGTAGTGAAAAATACCAACAAATTGTTCAGATTTTAAAAGATGCAGGTGCCAGAATGGATATCCCCGATCATGACGGGGTAACGCCCTTACAGCATGCGCAATCAAGGGGCTATGGAAAAATTATCAGCATCATAAAATCATAGAATTCTGTTACAAAAATATGCAATTTGTGTACAATATATTCAGTAACTGCTGTCATATTCTCCTAATCATTTACGTGCTATTTATTGTAAATTAAATTTTGCAAGAGATGTTGCAATTGTTTTGTAATCGGACCCGCCTGTAATCCAAAATCCTTAAAACCAACTAATGATATGACTGGAGTAATATTTTTAGTAGTAGAGCTTATGAAAGCTTCGGCGGTATCCGCTACATCCCTTAGGCTGATGTCCCGGACTTCGATATCCAATATTTTGTTCGCCGTTTCAAGAATTTTCTTTCGTGTAATACCAGGTAAGACATCGTCCGCTGCGGTTAGTAACTTCCCCTCCGAGCTTATCAAAAAGAAGTTGGCACGTGGACATTCTGAAATTAAACCATTCTGTACATACAATATATCGTCAGCACCGTGTCTCTTGGCCTCTTTCAATGCTTGTATTCCCATGACATAATCAATGGATTTAACTTGACTGAATGGGCGATGGTACTCGAAAGGGAGCAGCTTTAAGCCCCGTTCTTCCAAAGTGATATTGCGTTTCAGCGGTTGTTGGCTAATGATTAAATTAGGTTCAGCAATGCTATAGCCATCAGTACTGTAACCACCTGTTAACAATAATTTAATGCCAGAGTCTGGTATTCTGTTAGCTTGCATCAAATTGTTGATGAATTGTTTAATTTCCTCTCTTGAATAGTTGACGGGGAGATCCATTAAATATGCCGATTGATAAAAGCGATCTAGGTTATCTTCTAAAAAGATCGGAAGACCTTGGACAGTTTTGAAAAAATCAAATATACCATATCCACGGACGATAGCGAGATCATTGATGGACAGTTGGGCTTCGTGTTCAGGAATCAGTTTTCCGTTGAAAATTACATAGAAAATTTGCATCGTCTTTTTGTGTTGAAGGTATAGAGAAGACAAATCTATACAATGCGCTATAAAAAAACAACTTTATGCAGTTGACTCGTTTCGATACGTATTCTAATAGGGTCGCTATCGAAACTTACTTTGATAAAAACATGAAATAGCTCATGCAGTAAACCTAATTTTGCGATTCAATCTTTCTTCAAAATACCCTGATCTACACTCTCATTGATTAGTTTTTCAGCATACTTCCATATTGATCTAGATCCCGCATCAATGACTTTCTTTTTTTCGTATACTTTGCTATAGCTGACACCAAATTCATTCCATGTCCCACCGCTATTTGACGTATTTTGTAAGAGCGGTTCTAGGCGATCCATTGCTTTTGCAAACTTAGCTTCTGATGTTAATCCAGCCTCAAATTCTTCCCAGATGTCAATGAATTCCTGCGATTGTTTCTTCGGTAATAAACCAAAAATACGATTAGCGGCTAATCTCTCTTCGTCAGTATTAGCGTGGTTTTTTTTGGTGTCGTAAATAAATGTATCTCCGGCATCGATCTCGACAATATCATGTATGAGAACCATTTTTATCACTTTTAAAATATCTATAGATTCATTTGAGTGCTCCGTTAAAACCATCGCCATGAGTGCCAAATGCCAACTGTGTTCAGCATCGTTTTCTTTTCGATCGCTATTGAACAACTTGGTTTTCCTTTGGATATACTTGACTTTGTCAATTTCTTTTATGAAATCAATTTGTTTGAGTAAATTTTTGAAATCCATTTGTAATCAATTATAAAATGTTTTACAAAGATAAACTTCGACATACCAATTTCCTCATTGTTCTCGTATTTCCCTTAATTTAGGGTGGTGGAGCAGTTTTAATGCTATAAAAGAAAACCTCTCCATCAGCAATGGAGAGGTTTTCTTATTGTGTATTGACAGCTCTTATTACTAGTGATTTAATGTTTCATAAAGATTATTGATCAATGACCGAATCTGAGAAATATTCTGATCGGAGAAGGAAAACTCGTCAGAGAACCTATTTGCTCCTTTTAAAAATTCCTTTAATTCCTCTTTATGTTGTAGATTACTTTGGTCTATGAACTTGTTTTTGTATTTGTTCAAATAGTTCAGGTATCTCGAAATAGATGTATCTATTAAAGATTCTTTTTCAATCAACCGCAACAGTTGTAAGTAATCATTTTTAATTTTCTCAGAATTTACCATAGTAATGCTGTTTGTATCACTAATTTTTTAAACGCTTCGTCCCTAACAACTGGTGGGAGAAACAGTTGCACATCTCCCCCAGGTAAGTGAGGGTTGATTACCCCCATCGCGATAGGTTGTCTTGCTGTTATACCTTGCCACACTTTCAACGTTAGTTCTTTTGGAACCTCATATTCGTAGCACTTGCTAAAATCATTCCAAGCCGGCTGAACAGCAGTTCCGCCGATTACAGCTCCAATAGAGCTAGGTTTTTCTCTTGTCCAATATCCGCCCGCTGGATTACCACCAGTGACACGATAAATCTTTGTTCCGGCAGGTAATACCGTTGCAGCAGCATCAACAAAGTTTGCCGCTTCTATAGCAGGTAAATCTAAATCTGGATTATTCCAATCAGGATTTGTTATGCCCGATGATAAACCATTTGATTTGTAATCAAATTTAGCAATTCCAGGAATATTATCCCAATCTTCAATGAATACCCGTTGGTGATAAATGCTGATAGCAGATTCTAGATTAGTCATTAAGCCCGACTTATCGTTTGATTTGGAAAAAGCATCTTTGAGTTTGGTTGAATTTAAACCCTTGTCTATCCAACTATTCAATTTGGCTTTTGTACCTGTACCAAGTGATGACTCTAAATCATCCATCCAAATGGTCGAATTTTCAATTACTTCATTAATTGAATCATCATCTGAGGAACAGTTAACGACAAGTTGACTGGAAAAAATCAACAGGATTAACATCATCTTTTGTGTAAATCTAGTCATGGGAGGTTATTGTTTTTAGGTATATGATAAAATATAATTGATAAAATGTTCCCGATTATAATTTAAATCGTTTATTTTGAAAACAAGTTTTATTCTATTAATGAACTTGATTTATATAAATGGTTTAAAATAGTCTTACTATTATCTAAAACAAATCTATATAATTATTAATTATATTTCAAATTAAATATTGTCTTTACCTGCTCAAGTCGTCCATTCAATGATTTTTTTTCTTTCCTCAACCAAAGAGGTACTTTTAGCTACAATATTTTTGATGAATAGGAGTAGGGTTTTTGGGCGTGTGTTGTTAATTGTATTGTCACTTCAGCGGATTTAAAGATGGTTATGCTGTATATAATTCATTTTATAAAGGCATATAATCCATATTTATGATCCGGTAAAGACGAGCTGCAGCTATCGTGGATTTGAAAAATATAGCTGTTCTCGAATCGGTAAGAATGACTATTCTTACCAAGAGCAATTGCTGTGTAGATTCAGGTAGGTATATGGTAGCTAGATGATATTCTTATATTACATGCAGATAAGCTCCCTCTTAAATGGTACGCAACTATTAAGAGGGAGCTTGTCGATGACTGGTATGATGTAAATATAGGATAAGGCCTATTTTTTTCGGCTTATATTTTTTGAAGTGGAACACGTAATAGTTTATCTGAAGCAGTTATATATAAATATCCATCTCCTCCAAAGCTGCAGTTTGCAGTAGCAATACCAAGTTTAATTCTACCCAGTAATTCCCCATCACTATTTAAGATGATAATTCCGTTTCCAGCGGCAGCAAATATATATCCATCTGAATGCACTTTAATACCATCCGCAGCCATCGGTTCAGAAGGAAATTTTAATCTAAAATCTACAAAAACCCGACCCTTTCCAATATCCAGTTTATTATTTAAAGGATACTCCATAATAAAAGGGTATTTATGATCGCTAATGGCGACATACAACCTATCTTGTTTTGTCGACAGTGCAATACCATTTGGTCTCGTTAAGTCTGTAATGATTTGTGTGGTTTTTCCTGAACGATCCAGTCTGTAAACGCCATTAGCAGTAATTTCTCTATTCAAAGTATCACGTTCTCTATTTGGGAGTCCATATGGAGGGTCAGTAAAAAAATAATCCCCACGTTGATGTTGACAAATATCATTAGGCGAACTAAACCGCAATTGATTCCAGTGAGTACTTAAGGGTGTAAATTTTTTAGTATTGAGATCAATTTCGACAATTTGTCTGTTACCATGATCACATGCCACTATATTTCCTTTTTGATTGATCAATAATCCATTTGTGCCTGGTTCTTCACTGTAGATATCAGCACCTTGATATCCTGCGGGTTCTAAAAACTTCTCTAGACCATTCTTTGAAGACCATTTATATATGGTATTGAGTCTCGTGTCGCTAAACAATAAATAGTCTCCTTGATGGTTCCAAACCGGCCCTTCTGTCCATTCGAGACCAGCGGCCAGCAATTCGATTTTTGTGGATGGGTCCATTATTTTCTTGAGGTCGGGGTGAAATACTTCGATTTTAGCTCCATCAAAGGGTTTCGAACTGGCTTGCCCTAGCACAATTGATGGGAATAGGATAATCAACAGGAGTACCACAACTTGTATATTTTTATATATTTTCATTATTTTAAGTTTTGAAATTTAATTTTTAGATCTGCTTTTGAATAATTAATGATTATGATGAAATTTTTAATTTCATTATCAAGATACATCACAATGAATATTCGCGTAATTGACAGATTTTTAGGTATATGTAAAGATATGAATATTTATGATTTACCATAATTTTTTACACGTCTTTGTGAGTTTTATAAAGGTAATTATAGCGTATGGTATATCGGAAAGGAATCAATTAGAGCAAGATGATATTCCAAAAATTGTATGAATATCATTGAAGTTTATTTTAAATAGAACAGGATATAGGTAATCTGGATTGTCAAGAATAAAACAAGTTTTAATGATATATGGACAAACATTTGGGCCAATACTGTAAAAGTACATGAGCTGGTGAGCAGTAAAATTATAGGATACTATTGTTGATATTTAGTATTTTTGCAATTAAAATTTACTTGTTTTAAATAGCTTACTAAGGTCCAGTATTTATGAAATCGAGAAAGCAAGTCATCCAGATACAACAACAGGATAAAGATATTCCAATCGAATTTTTTAGAATTGAAAATAGTTTAGAATTGTTTGATTTTAAACAGCACTATCAATACAATTTTTATCAAATCTATTGGTTTACCGGTGCTTCTGGAGAAGAACATCAAATTGATTTCACGACCTATCAAATAGAGCCCAACCAGATTTGGATTATTTATCCAGGACAAGTACATTATTTTGATCCCATTGCTGTTTCTGGGTATTATTTAGCGATAGACATGGATTACTTTCATCGCGTTTTGTTTAATGAAGCCAAGCAAAAAGCGTTTACAGGACATAATCACCTGAAATTTGATGTAACTCTTCCAATGCAGAAGCTCTTCGAACATTTACATCTCTTGATTGAAATGGAGTTTCACTCACTAAAACGGGCAGCCGTATTAGAAAAATATTTACAATTGTATATTCTTCATCTACAAGATTTACCTGTAGTGCAGCAAAGTCATGTTACTATTGACGCGCGTATTCATAAACTTTTAGAGTTGATTGAACGACACTACATCACGCAGCGGAAAAATGAGTTTTACGCGGATAAAGTGGCACTCTCTACTAAGCGGATGAACGAAATACTCCTCCTTTCTATCGGAAAAAGTTTAAAGCAACAACTGCAAGATCGATTACTGCTTGAAGCTAAAAGGCTCGTAGGCCATAGCACCGAAAATATTCAGGATATAGCGCATAAACTGTGTTTCTCTGAGGTCTCCTATTTCAATCGTTTTTTTAAGAAATTAACCCTACAGACTCCACTAAATTTTAGAGAACAGGTGAAGAAAGTCCAAGGATAAGTCGCATTAGCATAAGTTTTGAACTAAATTCACAATTACCTTTGTAATCACAAAAAAGAAACATGGGTAACTTAAAAACAAATCAACTCGTAGTCGTGCTCATTTTAGCACTTTTGTCTGCTTTAGAGCCCTTTAGTATCGACTTGTATTTGCCAGGATTTTTAAAAATTGCACAGTATTATCAAACAGATTTGAAAGCCGTTCAGTTTTCTATATCTACGTTTTTAGCTGGATTTGCTGCTGGTCAACTATTTTGGGGAATTATGTCAGATCGTTATGGAAGGAAATGGCCGACGATTATATCCTTACTTCTATTTATTGTAGCAACTATTGCGTGTATATACTCCGTTACTATCGAACAGTTCTGGATTGCTAGGTTTTTCCAGGCGTTTGCCGGCTGTGCAGGAGTTGTGATCGCAAGAGCCATTGTAAACGAATATTTTGACAAGGCAGAGACTATGCATATCTTTTCCCTATTAGCTATTATAGCAGGTGTAGCCCCTATTATTGGACCGGTTGCCGGAAATTTTTTGGTCTCACATTTCGATTGGCAATCAACTTTTATTACGCTATTGGTTTTAGGTGTATTTAGCTTGTTTTCTGTTATCCTATTCCTACCTGAAACTAGAGTTAAAACGATTGGAAAACAAGGAAACTTATTGCAGGAGTTTAAGAGCGTACTTAAAGTCAGAACGTTTGTGAAATACACCTTAATTGGTAGCTTGACTTATAGTATATTGATGATTTATTTAGCGAATGCACCATATTTGATTATGGAATATGGAAACCTCACTTCACAATATTTCAGTTATATATTTGCTTTTAATGCCATAGGGTTAGTAATCGGAGCCTGGTTATCTAATTCGGTATTATCACGCTGGTTATCTGTACGCCAAATCATTAAAAGTACAATACTAATAGGATTGATACTTAGCGTGGTTTTTCTGGGACTATGTATTGCTAAACAACCAATTATAGTGCTATTGATTCCATTATTCTTTTTGATTCTGACTTTGGGGATTTTATTCCCAACAACGACTAAATTAGCCTTAGAACCGTTTCATGAGAACAGTGGTTCTGCATCCGCTTTATTAGGCTCTTTACAGTTGGTCGTTACCTTTTGTATCTCCGCTATCACCAACATTATCCCTGCCGATTTATTACTATTGACGGGTCTAGCACTGTTTGTTTGCCATGTGCTTTATGTATGTTGTTATTTGATTTTAGAACCCAAAATTATTAAGCATAACCAATAGACTATTTTAAACGAATATCCGTATTGAGAAGCATCTCTTTTAAATAAAACATTATTTTAAAGGGATGCTTCTCAATACGTTTTAAGCTAGAAACGTATATTTTTTGTTACAAATATGATTTAATTACATTCGATATAATCGTTTTTTTTATCAGATTTTCACTAAAATTCTTTGCGTTACGGGTAATTTATTTAGTGAAATCATCAGCGAAATTTACATCGAAAATACTGCGAAACCAAAATTTTTTTTATTGATTGTGTCTTTTATAATTTGATTGTAATAGAAAATATGAAAAAATAGAAATGAAATATTGTGTTTGTTGACAGTAGAACACCTGTTCAATTTATTGTTCAGATATTCACCAATATTTAGTCAATATTAGATGGCTAAACACCCATTTAGACTGTTTGGAAATAAGGAAATATCCATTTAGCAAAACCTTCAAATCTATAGCAAAATTTGAAACGAAATACTATTTTAAACTAGTCTTCTCCAAATGCTTAGTTGCATATGGAACAAGTGTGTAGCTAGAAAATCATGCCTAGTGTGACTTATTAAGACCTTCCATCAATTTACCTTCTATTTAAAAGTGGTAATATTTATCAGATTTGGAAACTGATTGATTTTCTAATAGTTTAAAACAGCGATCCTTAAGTATGACATAATGATATGTTTTTGTATTATCTTAGAAAACAATACCAATTTAATCCACCTACATAAACAGGGTTAACTGAAGTCAGGATGTTGGTTTGAAAAATGTTTTTAAAGATTGAGTCAGAATGGAAATTGATGCATTATGGTACATTGAACTTAAAAATGGAAATGAGAACGGTTTAAATAGATTCATGAAGTTGTACCTAAAGCCATTATCATTTTTCGCTTATAATATTGTACAATCAAAAGAATTAACAGAAGAACTGGTGGTTGATGCTTTTTTGAAGGTTTGGAATTATCAGGAAAAATTTCAATCTGATCAACATGCCGTTCGCTTTCTATACCAGGTGACAAAAAATGCTTGTTTAAATGCAGTGGAGAAAAATAAACACGTTCCACCGTTTGATTATGAATTGGATAATCTGTTGATTTACGATGATACGGATATACAACAGCAAATCATATACGATGAGTTTTTACAACAGGTAGAGAAAGAGCTTGCTAAGTTGTCAGAGCAACAAAGGAATATTTTTAGAATGAGTTGTATGCAGGGATATTCTACTCAAGAAATCTGTCTCTTACTGGAGACCACTCCTCAGGTTGTATTTAATGCCAAATCTAAGTCTATTAAGCATTTACGTAATGTATTAGATAAACCAAATAATTGGTTTGGAGTTATTTTATTCTCCTGTTATTTAGGTAATTAGGTTTAACGGTGAAATTTTTGATTAGGTTTTACCTCCCTAACTGTATATACTGTTAATAGCCGAGTAATTATGAACAACCTAAATTATATTTCAAAATTAATTAAGAAATATTTTCAAGAAAGATTGAACGAGGATGAAGCGCTCGATTTAAATGTTTGGTTAGACGAAGATGTTAGAAATCAACATTTTTTAAATGCTTTAGGGCAGTCGAAAACATTGATGGATGATTTAGACCGTTTCCAAAATTTAGAAAAAGATTGGATGAATGGGGAAAAGGAGCAAGAGCTGATGGCACGGGTAGCGGATGGCATTCAATCTAGAAGTAGTCGAAAAACATATAAAAAAACGATTTTATATTGGGCGGCGAGCATCGTACTTACAATATCTGTGACTGCTATGATTTTTTATTTACAATACAACCATGTTCAATATAGTACTGTTACGTTTAGCGAGATGACGGATGTTGCAGCTGGAACAACCAAGGCACAAATCATTTTGCCTGATGGTCGTATTATTGTTTTAAATGATAATTCTGAGGGTATACATTTAGGAGACAGTGCGCTATACGGAATGACCCTCGAGCTCGGAGAGGACTATCTTGATAAATCGACAAAAATGGTACTCGAAGTGCCTTTAAAAAGCAGTTATCAAGTTGTGCTTTCTGATGGTACAAAAGTCTTTTTAAACTCAGGGTCCAGATTAACCTATCCCATCGGTTTTGATTCAGATAGACGTATCGTTGAACTTGAAGGGGAAGCATTTTTTGAAGTTGTGGGAGCTGAAATTCCGAATAGTAAACATAAAAATGGCATGCAAAGATTACCATTCATCGTCAAGTCTGCAAATCAAACCATCGAAGTTTTGGGCACTAAGTTTAATGTTTCCGCTTATGCTGATCAAAAGTATACTAAAACAGCTCTGTTAGAAGGAAAAGTTGCTGTCAGTATGAATGGTTCCAGACTTGAAAAGCAATTTTTATTACCAGGGCAGCAAAGTACCAGTGATGGTGTTCAGATGAAGATACAAACTGTGGATTTAGAACAGATCTCAGCATGGAAAAGAGGTCAGTTTTATTTTGATGGCACCGATTCCAAAGATGTATTAGAACAATTGGGACGTTGGTATGGCATTGAAATCGAATATCCCGATCATTATTCACCAATACCATTTTATGGCATCATAGATCGAACTAAAAGTTTAAAATCTGTCTTGTACATGCTGGAGAAAAGTGGACTTAAATTTAGCATTCTCAGCAATGGAAATCATATAAAATTGCTAATTGAAGAATAGTGAAGATAATAGGTTCTGATTAAGAAAGGAGGTTCTATAAAAGCAAGATATACTTATTGATATTAATAAAAACTGATTGGTGGTGGGACATCAATCATCCTAAATGATGAATATAAATTACCGATAAGGAGGTGGAAATCCTTCATGAAACAAATTAAATAACCAATTTAACATTTTAAAATATGTTTTTTAAACCAATTGTAAGGTGGCTAGATAGTCGCTTTGCTTTCCGATTATTCATTACGATGAAGCTAATAGCACTTTTACTGATTACTACTATTTTTCAGGTTATTGCAAGCGTGAAAGCCCAAACCATTCAACTTAACGTGAAAGGGGAATCTCTGAAAAACGTGATGAGAACAATACAAAAACAAAAAGGAGTATCTTTCTTGTTTAAAGGAGATGCTATAGCCAATATGCCCATTACGGCGACCATACATGATTCTTCTCTACCTGAAACGATGAATACAATTCTTCAGGGTAAAAATTTAGTTTGGGAATTGATGGACAATACAGTTGTCATTCATGTTGCCCCCACTAAAGAACAAACAATATTACGGGAGAATTTAAGCAATCAGAAAACAACGACGGGTCAGGTAAAAGATGAAGATGGAAAACCTTTACCAGGAGCTACGATTATTATAAAAGGAACCACCAATTCTACTTCTACCGATGGATCAGGTAATTTTCAATTATCAAATGTACCCACCGATGCGACCTTAATTATTTCATCGGTAGGTTATGTAACCAAAGAAATTCAAGTTTCTGGCAAAACCAACCTCTTGGTTCAATTAGCATCTTCCAATTATGGTATGGATGAAGTTATTGTCGTAGGATATGGTAAACAAAAGAAAGCAAATTTAACAGGCGCTGTTTCTACAGTATCATCAAAAGAATTAGAATCTAGACCGGTGCAAAATGTAGGACAGGCGCTCCAAGGTTTGGTACCGGGTCTGAATTTGCAGACATCTGGATTAGGCGGAGAATTGAATCAAAACTTAAGTGTCAATATTCGCGGTGGTGGAACAATCGGCGTAGGCTCTTCCGCTTCTACTTTAGTGCTCATTGACGGGATGGAAGGAGATCTCAATGCCATTAATCCCAATGATATCGAGAGTATTTCTGTTTTAAAAGACGCAGCTTCCTCAGCCATCTATGGATCGCGCGCACCTTTCGGTGTGATTTTGATCACAACCAAATCTGGTAAATCGGGCAAGGCGGTCGTTAATTATAACAATAATATACGACTAAGCAAACCTATGGGACTCCCGACCATGTTGGATTCAAAAACATTTGCTTACTATTATAATGAGGCTGCAGCCAATGATGGTGAAGGAGCTAAGTTTTCGCAAGACGTACTTGATCGCATCGATGCCTATCAAAAAGGAACCATTAATACGGTCAGTGTACCTAATGCAAGTGGTGATTGGGGATATTATACAGGATCCAACGCCAATACCAATTGGTTTGATGAGTTTTATCGTAAGTTCTCTACTTCACATGAGCATAGCCTTAGTATCAATGGAGGGAGTGAAAAGATAAAATATTTCACCTCTGGTAACTATATGGATCAAAGTGGTTTGAATCGTTATTCAGATGATAAATTCAAACGTTATACTTTTGCAAATAAATTGAACTTTATAGTCAATGACCATGTCGAGTTAACGACCAATACCCGATTTGTTAGAGAAGATTATGGTAAAGCGGCACATATGAACGATCTCTACTACCATAATATTGCAAGACGATGGCCTACTGTACCGGTAAAAGATGACAATGGCTATTATTCGGAACCTTCAGAGATCAGTCAATTATTAAATGGTGGACGGTCTAATGAGGTGAAAGATCTCCTTTATCAACAAGTGCAATTGCTCATAAAACCAACAAAAGATTGGAATATTAATGCGAATGTAAATTACCGCATTCGTAACACAAACTCACATAGTGAATTATTGAAGGCCTATGCCTATAAAGCGGATGGTGAGCCATTTCCGCTAGCAGTAGGTTATAATTCCGCAGGTAATACTGCAGTCACTGAGGTAGGTGTAAAAGAAGAATACTTTAGCACGAATATCTTTACAGATTATAGTTTAACGATAGCAGATGACCATCAATTTAAATTCTTGGTAGGTTTCAACTCCGAGCTGGAAAAAAACCGTTCATTAAGAGGTAGTATGACCGATTTAATATCTGATGATATCCCAACGCTCAATACCGCTACTAAAAACCCACTGACATCAGGAGCATACCAACATTGGGCCACTGCTGGTTTTTTTGGTCGTATCAATTATAGTTATCGTGATCGATATTTAGTTGAGGTCAATGGACGTTATGACGGATCTTCACGTTTTCCTACCGAATTGAGGTGGAATCTGTTTCCTTCCGTATCGATGGGATGGAACGTCGCAAATGAAAGTTTTTGGAAATGGAAAGATCAAATATCAGCCTTTAAATTAAGGGGGTCTTACGGCGAACTTGGGAATCAATATACCAATAATTGGTATCCATTTTATGAGCTTATGCCGGTATCAACCAATAATGGAAGCTGGTTATTAAATGGACAAAAAACCAATACTGCTAATTCTCCTGGTTTGATTTCCTCAAACCTTACTTGGGAACGCGTCTCCAGTTGGAATGTGGGACTAGATGTGCAGGCATTAAGGAATAGATTGGGTATCACTTTAGAGGTTTTCAAAAGGAACACTTTTAACATGATAGGCCCTGCACCCACTTTACCAGCTATTTTAGGTACGGCAGTTCCAAGAGTAAATAACTCTGAAATGTATTCAAAGGGTTTTGAAATCGAGCTATCTTGGAAAGACCGTATCGGAGAATTTGACTATAGCGTACGTGGGGTTTTATCAGATGATCATCAAGTGGTCACTAAATATCCAAATGAATACGGTGATTTGGCGCAATGGTACAGCGGAAGGGCAAGTAATCAAATCTGGGGTTATACAACTTTAGGTATAGCACAAAGTCAGGGAGAAATGGATGCGCATTTAGCCCATACCAAACAAACATTTGCCTCACAGTGGCAAGCAGGTGATATTATGTATGCCGATCTGAACGGTGATGGTAAAGTGGATAATGGAGCAAATACACTTCAAGATCATGGGGATTTAAGCATAATAGGTAATAGTTCTCCACGTTACCGCTTTAGCTTAGACTTAAGCATGGCATATAAAGGTTTTGACGCTCGTGTTTTCTTACAAGGTATAGGAAAAAGAGATTATATGCCCAATGGTGCATATTTTTGGGGTGCTACCGGTGGTATGTGGCAGTCAGCAGGTTTTGAGGAGAATATGGATTTCTACAGAGATGAAAACTCTACGATGGTTCAAAATGGTATCTTGGATTTAAATAAAGGGGCCTATTTACCTAGACCTTATTTCAATACCACTAAAAACCAAAATATACAAACACGCTATATTCAAAATGCGGCATATATGCGTTTAAAAAATGCACAGATCGGTTATACTTTTAGTCAGGAAGCATTGAAGAAAATAGGTGTATCCAAACTCAGGGTTTACTTGTCAGGAGAAAATTTATTGACTTTTTCAAAGATGTCAAAAGTGTTTGATCCAGAAACTGTAGGCTTAGGGGGTTGGAACGATGGAAAGACATACCCATTCTCCACGGTTTATTCTTTCGGCTTAAATGTCAATTTCTAAGAACATCAATTTATGAAACATATAAAATATACAATAGGATTAGTAGGGTTATCCATAGGAAGTATCTTTTTGGGAGCTTGTAATAAATATTTAGATCGCGCTCCATTAGCCGATGTCACACCCAAGGAGTACCTAAATACTGAAGCAGATCTGGCCACCTATACCGTGACACGGTATAATTTCCCTTCACATGCAGGTTGGGGTATGGGAACATTCGTGCTAGATAATCACACTGACAATCAGGTAGCAAGTGGTTACAGCACCATATGGGTACCAGGAGAGTTTAAAGTTTCTGCAACAGGCGGAGATTACGATTTTACACGTATCCGCCATATTAATTACTTTTTAGAAATGGTTCTTCCAAAATGGAAATCCAATAAGTTAACCGGTAACCTTCCTAATATTGAACACTATATTGGTGAAGCCTATTTTTTGAGAGCATTTGAATATTTCAGTAAGCTACAGAATCTAGGTGATTTCCCGATTGTCAAAAATACATTGATTGACAATATGGGCCAATTGACAGCGGCATCGGTGAGAAATCCTCGAAATGAAGTAGCCCGATTTATTTTAGCGGATTTGGATTCTGCCATTAATTTGCTCAATGTCTCTCCACCCAATGGTAAAAATCGTATCTCTAAAGATGTAGCGCTTCTGTTTAAATCGAGAGTTGGACTATATGAGGGAAGCTGGTTGAAGTACCATGGCAATACTGCACGAGTACCCGGAGGCCCAGGATGGCCAGGAGCACAATCGCACCCCAATTTCAGTATCAATCTGGCCGAAGAAATCAACTTTTTCTTATCCGAATCTATGGCTGCGGCAGAACAAGTTGCAGATAAAGTTGAATTAGTTGCCAATATCAAGGATGATGGCCAAAATTCGTCTAACAATCCATATTACAACATGTTTTCGGATGTCGATATGTCTAACTATTCAGAGGTATTGATGTGGAGATCCTACTCGTTTTCATTGGGCGTTACACATAATGTGAATCATTATATGAACCAAAACGGTGGAAACTCGGGTTATACCAAAGGCTTAGTGGAATCCTTTACCATGGCCAATGGACTTCCTATATATGCTAATGGATCAGGTTATCTAGGTGATGACGATTTTAAAAACATCAAAGCAGGCCGAGATAATAGATTGCAGATTTTTATGAAAGCACCTGGAGAATTACGCGTAAAAGATAAAATGAATACCGATGGCACACCAATTTTGGAGTCAAATCCAGCTATTTTGGATATTGCAGAAACCAGATATGTTACAGGTTATGCACTTAAAAAAGGTATGAGTTACTTAGCTGCACAACTTCCGGGATCAGCGGGCTCTACAGGTTCCATTACATTTCGAGCTACAGAAGCTTATTTAAATTATTTAGAAGCAAGTTATCTTAAAAATAATTTTATCGATGCTAAGGCTTCAGCATATTGGCAAAAAATCCGCAATCGAGCAGGTGTCAATCAAGACTTTATGCATACGGTTAATAATACTGATATGAATGAAGAAGCCAAAGATGATTTTGGAGCTTATAGTTCAGGTACTTTACTTTCCGATAAGATTCTGTTCAATATTCGTCGAGAACGCAGATTAGAATTGGTTGCCGAAGGTTTCCGCTACCAAGATCTAAAGAGATGGCGCGCACTTGATCAGTTAAAATCGTCGCCTTACATCGTCGAAGGTTTCAAACTATGGAGCGATATGGAACATTGGTATGTCAATACTTCAGGTGTTTCCACGCTAGTCGAACCCAATACGCCAGGGAAAACGGCCAATGTATCAGCTAAATCAGAAAGCTTATACCTACGCCCCTATCGCATCAATAACTCGGCGAATAACTTAGTATTGAATGGTTACAAGTGGGCCAATGCACACTACTTAAATCCCATTGCAGTCCAACATTTTACGATTACATCGACAGATGGTTCAGCTTCAAGCTCAACCCTTTACCAAAATCCAGGTTGGCCTATAACGGCCAACGAAGGAGCAATAGATTAATAACAATTACAAGGGCAATGTTAACATTGCCCTTGTTTTTTTACAGACAATTTTTACGGGTAAACCAAGAGTCCTCCCCATTATTTATCTTATTTTTGCTTCAATATCACAAGCTACAGTATGCTGAAAAAGTATAAACTTATATGCATTAAATAGTAATCGTTAACTTCGTGGTCAGTATTATCTTATTGCGGACTATATGGTTAAGTATTTCTTAAAATAGAGACGAAAAGTTAAAAAATAGGAGTGGAAAAAAAAGAAGGAGCAAGGTGGTGTATCTGCCAGGAATGTCAAGGGCGCGGTAAGAAAAGTCGGAAAATTAGCAAGAAAGTACGGCTAAGCTATCAAGAAGCATGGAATCAATATGAAAAAACAAATGGCGAAGGAATAGCTCCAGTTCGCCCAAAGGGACACCTATATACATGCCTCAACTGCAGCGGAACTGGTTTGATACAATCTGCAAGCCACCCGATTGCAGACAACGAAAATTTTCCACACGTGGCTATTATTGGAGGCGGTATTGGAGGAGTAGCTTTAGCAGTGGCCTGTTTACATCGCGGCATCCCGTTTACCCTCTATGAGCGCGACAGCGATTTCAATGCCAGGTCGCAGGGTTACGGGCTGACTTTACAGCAAGCAAGTAAAGCGATTGCGGGATTGGGCATTTTTTCGTTAGAAGAAGGGGTGATCTCAACAAAGCATGTTGTTCATACGACAGAAGGAAAAGTGATTGGTGAATGGGGAATGCGAAAGTGGATACCCTCGGATGTAGAAACGTCTGCTAAACGCTCCAATGTCCATATTTCTCGACAATCTCTGCGCTTAGCGCTTCTAAAGCAGCTCGGTGATCATCATGCGGTACAATGGGGACATCAGTTAGTAGATTTTAAGGATTCTGAAGACAAGGGGGTTGGGCTAAGTTTTCAAGTGGATGGGGAGATAAAGAATGTTAGAGCAGACCTTGTGGTTGGAGCAGATGGTATTCGAAGTTCAGTGCGAAGGTTGTTGATTGGTGAGGATATTACACCCTTACGTTATCTAGGCTGTATGGTGATATTAGGTATTTGTCCTTTGGCAGCGCTTGGAGATCTTAAAAGTTCTTTGCTTGACTCAGCTACGGTATTTCAAACTGCAAACGGAAACGAACGAATTTATATCATGCCATATACATCAGATTCGGTGATGTGGCAATTAAGTTTTCCAATCCCAGAAGACGAAGCCAAACTCTTAAGTGCTAAAGGACCTCAAGCACTCAAAGAAGAAGCGTGCCTTAGGACACCGTGGCACGATCCAATTCCTCAGATTTTAGCAGCTACCTTGGAAGCTCAAGTTTCGGGATATCCGGTGTATGACCGAGAATTGCTCGACGCAGAATTGTTAAAGAAAGGTGGGAAAGTAACACTGATTGGCGATGCTGCCCATCCTATGAGTCCATTCAAAGGACAAGGAGCGAATCAGGCGTTGCTAGATGCACTCGAATTGGCTCGGGATATCTCAAGAGGATGTCGGTCATCCCACTGGAAAAAAGCGGGATTGAGGCAAAGTGTATTAATAGAATATGAATCAGAAATGATAGCTCGCAGTACCTCCAAGGTAAAAGATTCAGCAGATGCTGCAAAATTTCTACATTCTGAAATTGTACTCCTTGAGGGCGATGAACCTAGGGGAAGATGTGTAAAGAAAAATCCCTCGGAATAATAGCTCGGGTTATAGCGATATCAATTAATATTATAAAGACGATTTCAAAATATCCAAGAGTTGTTGGGGTTCATCAATAATATAATCTGCTCCATGTCTTGTTAACTCTTCTTCATCTCGAAAGCCCCATGACACACCGATTGCACATACTCCTGCATTTTTAGCAGTATCCATATCCACAGAAGAGTCACCTACATAACAACAATCAGCAGGTTGTATGTTTAATCTATTGAGCGTGTCGAACACAATATGTGCATCTGGTTTAGCAGGATGCCCCGCTCGATGCCCTAAGATTAGATCAAATGAAATCTCAGGAAAATACTTTTCTACCAATGGAATAACAGCCTCATGATATTTATTGGAAGCAATCGAAATCAGATAACCAGATGATTTAAGTGTCTGTAATAAATGCATGATGCCAGCATATGGTTGCGTACAGTTATCAGCCTTCTCTTCATATCGTTCCTTGAATGCGACAAGTAGACGTGTTATGGTATCGTCTGTTCTTGCATTTACAGGTAATGCTCGTTCGATAAGAGTTCGAACTCCATTACCAACAAATTTTTTGTAAGATTGAAGAGGGTGAATTGGATAGCCATATTCCTCAAGTATCCTATTGCAGCTATCGCCCAAATCTTGAAGTGTGTCTAACAATGTTCCGTCTAAATCAAATATGATAAGCTTCATGTGCTAAATCTAACAAAAACAATGGTGATTTGATTATTCCCTTGAGAAATTTATAATAGGTATTGGTATTTACGGTCAATAGGTGTTAAAATGGGCTTCTCTATATAGAGAAGCCTATTCAGTGACCTCGGAGGGGTTCGAACCCTCGACCCATTGATTAAGAGTCAATTGCTCTACCAGCTGAGCTACAAAGTCATTCAGTATAATCAAATGTAAGTTAGATTTTTATAAAATCAAATATTATGGTCAGGTTTTTTTTAATTTTTATGATGGTGCGATCCTGTTCTTATTGATAAGGCTTTTTATACTCATTAATTCGTCATGCCATTAACTTTAATTTCCCTTTTCCTTCTTATAGTTTAAGGGTTAATGGCATGCATCAAAATACTAAATCTTATGGATTTCAACTATATGCAGTTGATTTTATAATGTCTGTTTTCCAATGGATGGAATTACCTTTTAAGATGTTTAGGTATCGCCCAGTATTTTTTAAAAAGTCCATTGATATAACAAACGAAAATTATTTTTTTAAATACAGGGTGATCAGAATTTGTTGAACAACTGGAATCAATTCTGTTATTTCAGTTTAAATTATGAGATAAGAAAATAGCGATTAATCGTGTACTAAATCGAATTTTCTAATCGGATGAGGTTTATTGACAAGGTAAATACTGGACACGATCATCTAAATTGTAAAATAAATGTTTGATTCAAAAGGATTAAAGAGCTGTTCATACTTTCTTAACATAGGATTAATGTTCGGGTAATTGGGGTTTTCTACTTTCGCCGAAACACTTTCAGTAACATATGAACAAATTACTAATACTACCACTCATGCTTGGCATTACTTCCCAAGGGCAAGCATTCTCCGTAAAAAGGCCTTTCCCGTCTACAATCGGAAGCATGGTTTTTCAGAATCAGATTAATGGAACCGTTTTATCGCCAAATGGGCAGGCTATTTCTGGTGTAACGATTAAAAACATTCAATCTGGTAAAACTGTGGTGACGGATTCTAACGGTAAATTCCAGCTCTCATCGAATCAAGGGGAGACATTGCGTTTTAGTTTTATAGGCTATAAGACCTTAGAGCAACTGGTTGTTGGTAATAGTATACAGATTACACTAGAAGAGGATGCAAGCCAACTCGAAGAGGTTGTTGTTGTTGGTTATGGTACACAGCGAAAAAGTACAGTTTCGGGTTCTGTTTCTTCGACCAATCTTGAGGGCGTTTCTAGTCGTTCGGTTACAGGAATAGGTGAGGTGCTCCAAGGAAAAACCCCAGGTGTAACAGTCACCAATGAAGGTGGTGATCCCACTTCGGCAGCACGAGTAAATATCAGAGGACTTGGTGGTATTAATGGTGAGCAACCATTATATGTTGTAGATGGAACAATCTTTCATGGTGTACCACAGATAAATCCAAATGATATCAAGGAAATCAGTGTTTTGAAAGATGCTGCTGCCGCTATTTATGGCGCTCGTGCGTCAGGTGGTGTGATTTTGATCACGACAAAAGGAGGACGGTCAGGCGAATTGAAAATTGAAGCCGAAGCTAAATTTGGGATACAGAAGGCGCACAATATGTTGCAATCGCTTAATGCTGTAGATCGCGCCATGGTTTCTAATTTGGCGGCAGATAATGCAGGTGTTAAACGCGATCCCGCTTTTGATGCAAGTCTTTATCCCGATGGGCAGATTACCAGAACTAATTGGATGAATGAAATATTTCGTACCGCAAAAACTCAGGATTACAATGTGTCAGCGAGTGCAGGAAATGAGAAGTCTTCATTCTATACTGCTTTTAATTATCGTGATGCAGAGGGAGTGTTAATCAATACCTATGGGAAACGGTATAATTTTCGTCTGAATTCGCAAACCCAGATTACCCCTTGGATGAAGTTAGGTGAAAATATAGCTTATAGTTTCACAAATGGACAGGGAGCAAATACCAGTTCTGGATATACAGGTGCTATTCTATCGGCGCTGCACTATCCGCAAAATGTTCCAGTTTATGATACTAATGGTAAATTTTCGGGTCTTCCCGAAAAATATGGTCCCGGTAGTTATGGTGATGTCATCAATCCTGTTGCATACTTAAGTAGATTGGATGTGGACAATCCTGTACATAATCTACTGATTAATCCCTATGTAGAAATGAAATTATTGCCGGGATTAAAATTCAAATCCAATTTTGCCTATACTAAGCAGTTTACCGATTACAAGGAATTTACTTCAAAAGTGCCAGAGATTGGAAAACCAGTGATGTCAAACTCTTTGACGCAACAGACGATAAGATTTACAGATATCTTGGCAGAGCAGACATTGACCTATGAAAAGGATATTAATAAACATCATTTCGATGGCTTATTAGGTTATATGTATCAAGAAAAACAGACAAAATATACGTATGTCACTGGAGAAAATTTTGATGATGAATCCAAGACTTATCGTTACATGGTGAATGCGGGTAATATTAGACCCATTGAAGATGGATTGTATAAGCAAGCATTGATTTCATATCTATTTCGGGCTAATTATAATTATGATGGCCGTTATATGCTTTCATTGATTGGTAGACGAGACGGTTCATCGCTGGTTGCCTCTCAGAATCGTTTTCAGAATTATGGCGCCATATCTGGGGCATGGGCACTCCATCGCGAATCTTTTCTTTCAGATTCCCAAGTAATCAATACTTTAAAATTGAGAGGTAGCTATGGTATATTGGGTAATTTAGCGTCATTAGATCCAACTGCGGTAAGTCCATTATTATCACGTGTAGAAGGTTGGTTTGGTGATCAACCATCCCTTTTGCCAGGATATGCCGAGGAAGTGATGGCCAACCCTGATCTAACCTGGGCAGAATCAAAACAAACCAATATTGGTATTGATCTGGGAATGTTGAACAATCGTTTAACAGTGAATGCAGACTACTTTGTCAAGAATACAGATAATATGATTATGAATATCACGCTACCGAGTACCACTGGTGTGAAGACAAAAACGGTCAATGGAGGTTTGGTGAAAGACAGCGGTATCGAACTTGCGCTTAGCTATAGTAGTAAATCCAATGCAGCTTTTCAATACGATGTAAGCGCTTCGATTAATAAGATCAATAATAAGGTTGAGCATTTGGCTGCAGGACTTCCAAATCAATTTTTGTCAAATAACTACAGAGGTATTCTTCGTCCGATTATGGTGCAACCCGGACAACCACTTTATTCATATTATGGCTTAGAGACAGCAGGACTTTTTAGATCTCAGGAAGATGCCGAACTGTACAAAAATACCAATGGACAAAAAATACAGCCAGATGCACAAGCTGGAGATATGAAATTTGTAGATCAAAATGGTGATGGAGCTATCAATGACCAAGATCGCGTGTTTTTGGGTAGTGCCTATCCTGATTTCAATTATGGGCTTACCTTTAATGCCAGCTATAAGAACTTTGATTTCAATATCTTTTTCCAAGGTGTGCAAGGCAATAAGCTATTCAATGCATTAAAATATACAGGATTGAATGCAGCATCAGGTCAACCCTATAATATGTTTGAAGATATCAAGAATGCCTATTCGCCAACAAATACCAATTCAGATATTCCACGCGTATCCGTAACTGATCCAAATGGTAATTTCTCTAAGGTATCTGATTTCTATGTGGAAGACGGTTCTTACCTACGTTTGAAAAATTTAATTGTTGGGTATACGCTGCCCATGGAGTGGACAAAGAAATATCAAGTTCAAAAATTAAGAGTATATGCCTCGGCAAGTAACCTTTTTACGTGGACAAAATATACGGGTATGGATCCTGAGATTGGTATGGATAGCTATGGTATGGACTCAGGTCGCTATCCACAAGCACGTACATTCATGATCGGAGCATCTGTATCCTTCTAGTCCCGATCAATATAAAGAACACGGTCATGAAAAGTAATATTCAAATGAAATCACCGTGAGCTTAAAGCATCTATAAACAGGAACTCATCCGATTAGGTCGTATTGGGTGAGTTCTTGAACATCATTAAAAATAAACAATTGATGAAAATAATTGGCTCTTGCAAGTTTCATCAGCGATTTAAAAAATATTAAAATGAAAAACATAACAAGGTATATCACATTATCAATGCTGGCTTGTGGTATCGGGACCTTCACGCAGTCTTGTAACAATAAATTGGACATTACTCCAGAAGGAGCACCATCTAAGGGTAATTATTGGAAAACACCTGAAGATGCCGTAAAAGGTGCCAATGCTTTATACGCCAATTATGACGAAGAAGAATTTTACGGACGTGGATTCTTTTGGTTTATCAATGCGAGTGATGACATGGTAACAGGCAGAAATAATGCGCAAGCAGAAAATGTACGTAATTTTAGCAGCACTTATGTTGGCGGCGGATATACTGAACCGCAGTGGCAATATCGCTATGCAATCATTAAGCGTGCTAATGATATTTTGAGATATGTTCCAACTATAAGTATGGATGGTGCTTTAAAAAAGCGCATATTGGGTGAAGCTAACTTCAACGCAGGTTATATGTACTTTCAATTGGCAGCTAATTATGCTGACGAAAGAGCGGGTGTACCCATAGTAACTGTCGAGAATATGGATAATGAATTGGCTACACCTCGGGCAGCTAATATTGAAGAAAATTATCTTCATGTTGAAAAACTGTTAAAAAGTGCGGCTGATCAATTGCCTTTTTTCGATGAGCTGGCCAAAGTGGACTATGGTCGTGCACACAAAGTTGCTGCATGGGCGCTGCTTTCGAAAATGTACTTGTATAAGAAAGATTATAAAAACGCAAATCTGTATGCAGATTCGGTTATCAATCAGGGGAAACGTGGCTTAGAACCTGTATTTACAGACGTATTTAAGGCTTCCAATAACTGGGGAACAGAATACATCTGGTCGGCAACCAGTTCTCCATCAGGAAGGTCTGGTTGGGGTTCTATTCTACCAGGTGTCATGTTGACCAATGGTGCATGGGGTCTTTATAATGGCTGGGGTTATTATTTACCGACTAAGGAGCTTTATGATTCTTACGAGAAGGGTGATGCGCGAAGAGAAGCGACTATTCTAAAACCTGGCGATAAATTCATGTTTTTTGGTGAAGAACGTAGTTTTACACCTGCTGGATCGGCGACCTGTGATATGCAGTTCAATAAGTATATGGAACCTTTTTCTCACCCATCTCCGATCGGTTCACATGTGAGTCCAAATGGAGATCATATGGCAACAGATTTAAATGTACCCCTAATTCGTTTTGCAGAGATTCTTTTAATCAAGGCAGAATCGCTGATCATGTTAAACGGTACAGGTGCAGGGGATAAGGAACTTAATCTGCTGCGTAAACGTGCTGATCTAGATGAAATGCAAGGTATGACATTGACAGATTTAAAACGCGAACGTCGTAACGAGTTGGCCGGCGAGTTTACAGATCGTCACAGGGACTTGGTGCGCTGGGGGGATGCTGCAGCTACTTATGCTAAACCTCTGCATACCTATGCTATGGTAGATCCTGCTACAGGCAAACCAATCGTGTTTCCAGGTCGTAAATTTGATCCTAAGATTCACCATGTATGGGCAGTTCCGCAACAAGAGATTGACAATAGCAACGGTATCATTAAACAAAATCAGGGATGGTAAGCTTGAAAGGTGCCATTTATAATAAATGGAGCGTATTATTGATAGCGGCTTGTCTATGCGGCGGACCTTTGTTCTCAAAGGCACAGACCCTCAATGAAAAGTTTGAACAATTGATGTTCAACCGGGACAAAGGACAGCTTAACAAAAGTGTTTATGCCGGGCATAGTCATAATGATTATTGGCAAGCTCAGCCTTTATATACGGCCTATTATGCCGGTATGGAGTCTATCGAAGCTGATGTTTTTCTTCGGAATGGCAAATTAATGGTGGCTCATGATGCAAAGGAAATCAAAAATGAACGCACCCTTAATGCGCTATATTTGGAACCTCTTGTTGCGCTGTACCGTAAAAATGGCCATACTGCATTTACGGATAGTACCAAGCATTTGCAGCTATTGATTGACATAAAAGAAGATTATAAGAGGTTATTACCCATCCTTGTAAAAGAAGTGGAGCAATATGGTGACATTTTTAATCCGATTAAAAATCCAAATGCAATTAAAGTAATCGTTACGGGAGGAAGACCTTCGCCTGAAGGTTTCAAAAACTATCCCAAATGGTTATTTTTTGATGGTGAGGTCAATTGGACCTATGATGCGGTGAGTTTAGCGCAGACAGGGTTGATCAGCGCTGACCTAAAAGATTATACGGATTGGAACGGGAAGGGATTGCCTGAAAATATACCAGCAATTGAGAAAGCGGTCGCTAAAGCAGATTCTCTAGGACTTCGTTTTCGTTTCTATGGAACACACGATAGTCCGAATGCTTGGCAGCAGCTCATCAATCAGGGTGTCTACTGGATCAATACAGATCAACCTAAGTCTTTGGAATTATTTCTTGATCAGCGTGCACGCTCGTCATTTCAATTGGATAAACCGCATGATGTTTATAAACCCAGTTTTCAGTATGATGCGAAGGACCGCCAAGTGAAGCGGATTCTACTATTAGTTGGAGATGGTATGGGGCTTGCAGCAGTAAAGGCAGCGACTTTAGCAAATGGTGGATCCCTGAATATGACACAGATTAAGACTGTTGGACTTTCACAGACCGAGGCTTTAAATGCTGATAACACCGATTCTGCCGCTGGAGGTTCTGCCATTGCTACGGGGCAGAAGGTTAATAATCGGGCTATTTCCGTGGATGCTCATGGCCAGGGACTTCCAAGCGTTGCTGCGGTTTTAGCCGACAAAGGGTGGAAGACTGGTGTTATAAGCGTTGGTGATGTGACGGATGCTACCCCGGCAGTTTTCTATGCCCATCAGCAGGAACGGAATGAAAGTGAATCCATCTTAGGACAGTTTGCACAATCAAAAATGGATTTCATTCTTGGAGGAAAGCCAGATTGGTTAAAAAAGGAAAATAACTGGAAGGGATATGCCGGTATTTCGGTCTTAGACAATACCATAGATCAAGCAGGAGGTAAGCAAATTGTTTTTCTTTCGGACGAATTCCTTAAACCGGTTAAAGATGGTCGGCCAGCAATTTTGACAAAAACGATGTTGGATGGTGTCAAGTTCCTTTCTCGTGAAAATAAACCATACTTCCTGATGGCAGAGTCTGCGCAGATTGATTATGCTGGGCATGCCAATGATCTTAAATATTCAATCATGGAAACATTGGATTTTGACAATACGATTGCTGAAGCCCTGCGTTTGGCGGATCAAGATCCAGAGATGCTGGTTATTGTAACTGCAGATCATGAAACGGGGGGACTTACCTTATTGGATTCAGATCGTAAATCTGGACGTGTAGTTGTTAATTTTAGTAGCAACGATCATACAAATGCCTTCGTTCCGGTATTTGCTTATGGTGCACGATCATTTTTATTTCAAGGAGTGTATGATAATACTGCGATATTCCACAAATTGTTGGAAGCTGTGAAATAGCGGTTTCAATTTCTTTCGTATTCATTATCATGTTTAGTAACAGCCACATCATCAGATGTGGCTGTTTTATTTAAGATCTTGACGATTTTAATAATACTGGAACTATTTACAGAATGATGTTATTTTTTTAAATCCCAGAATAAGATAATGGTATCCTAAACCAAGTATATTTTCACCTGTAACATCGCTTGCTAATGAAGGAGGTAAAAGCTCGTAAATGCTTACACCAAAATACTCCGCAATTTTATAAACCTGATCAACTTTTACTTTGGTTTCATTCCGTTCAATTTTAGAATATGCAGCCTGTGATATTTCTAAGAAAAAGGCAACAGCCTCTTGCGATAATTTTAGATTTTCTCTTTTCTGTCTTATGAAAGTTCCAATCTCAGCTTTTGACATAATTTATACTGTAATTTTCTACAGGCTAATTTAAGTATATAACCTGAAGTTATAAAATTAATAAGTATTAAAAATTTGAGTAAGTATTAATCCTATGTTTTTATGGATTCAAAGGGTACATTTTCTTGAAATTTCTAGACTAAAAACTGAATCATTTGAATAGTGGAAGGGATTATATTTTGGAAAATAGGTTTGAATTTTTTTGACGAGACTGTGTAATTTAAATACCGTTTAAAACCCAAGGTTGTGGTATACTTTTTTATATGTCCGTATTTTTGAGAACATTAAAATAATAAAACGTGGACAAAAAAAATAAAAAAATCAAGGTTATCGCATTAAGTATTAAAGAACAAAAGGAAATCAATGCAGGTGGCGAAAGGTCAAATCAGAAAAGGTCAAATTTATGGGAGATATTCTTTGAATACTTTAGAATTTAAGAAATAAGGCTTTCGTAAATTCATAAATAGACTCATTTCTAGTTATTAATGCAATAATTGAACCTAATAAGTAAGCAACAATGTGTAACGACCTATTTATTTTGGAAATTTTCACGCATGACAAAAGGGTCAAAACAATCAATATATAGAGCCAATATTGAGCAGCATTATGAATCCAAGGAATGAATAAATGATTAATCTTTTGTAAAGGAAAGAACAATGCTGAGAAACCATAAAGGCCAAATGTAAGTCCAGAAGCTCCTATAGAGGTAAAGTAAAAATCATTTCTTTTATTTAATACCAGAAATGCATTAGGGATAATAATGAGTAGAGAAAATAAGAGTGGTGTTAGTAAATATGCAGATACCGAGCCATATACTTGCATGATGTTTCCAAACATGTCATATCCTAATCCATATATAATCAACATGTTGAACAACAAGTGTATCCAATTTCTATGTATAAATGCAGAGGTAAGCAACGTATGTAAGCGCTTACCTCTTGCGAGTTCATAAGGATGTAAAAGTAAAGCATGAAAATAGGGTTTAGTGTAAAAACCTAGGATGCTACTGATCATCAGGATAGGGACTATAATATATGAATAAGGAGCTTCTTGAAAAGTTGGAAATACGTCAAAAAATTGCATTTATATTACTAATTAATCTTGTTTGAAGATAAGGTAAATATAATAAAATACAACTTGTAGTTGTGGTATGTCATATTCTTATTTGAGAGATTTGGATAATTAAATACCACTATGCACAAAACCAATATTATTTATATTTTGTTGTTAATTGCTGTTGCTGTCACACTTGCTGTTTTACCTTTTGTACGCATTCCGATATCTATTTCTGCACCTGGAATTATTAGGCCGCAAACAGAGAATACGAAGATCATTTCCCTTGTAAGTGGTCGTATTGTGGATAGCCAGATCAGTGGAAACAATCAACGGGTGACGAAAGGGGATACTTTATTTGTGGTTGTCTCAAAAGAACTACAAAATAAATTGTCTTTCAATCAACATATGGCAGCCGATTATCAACAACAAATCTCTGATTTGATGTTTTTATTATCTAGGAAACATGTTGGTTTACAAAGTAGCTTATATCAGATGGAGCTTGTTTCTATGAAACAACGCATGTCCGAAGTGCAATCACAATTGACATTAGCGAAACGCGAATTTGAACGTAACGATTACTTATTCAGTCAAGGTATTATAGCTCAAGCGGAGTTTGATAAAAGTAGGTATACATATGAACAATTGAAAAATCAGGTTTTGTCAATTGAAAAACAACAGATGGCACAATGGAGTGCAAAGTTGAGAGAACTGCAACAAAAATATCAATCTAATTCAACAGAAAGAGACGCTATTGAAATAGATGGAGAAAACTATATCGTCAGAGCACCCTTAAGCGGGACAGTGGTCAACCTGAAAGGTTTTCAAAAAGGAAGTCAAATCATACAAGGACAAGATATATTAGAAATATCTCCAGAAGATAATTTAATAGCCGAATGTATGGTTCCAGCAAATGCCATTGGTTATATTAAAGATAAGCAAGCGGTCAAATTTCAGATAGATACCTATAATTATAATCAGTGGGGGTTTCTCACAGGTTCAGTTCAAGACATCGATTACAATCTGGTAGCCAATCAGAATAATGCGCCATTTTTTAAAGTTCGTTGCCATATAGATGGCAATCACTTGAGTTTGCCCAATGGTAGTAAAGTTACAGTTGGTAAAGGTAACACCTTTAATGCCCGTTTTTTTCTGGTCGATCGGACACTTTGGCAATTATTGTTTGATCGGGCGGACGATCTCTTTAATCCCAATCTAGGTAATAAAATAACTTCATAACTGTTTTTTTCGTTCGCCATTTTAAAACATTTTATTCTGATGAAAAAATCTCCAGTCCGTATTAAGCAACATGATATCCGTGATTGCGGGGCAGCCTGTTTAGCCTCTGTTGCAAGTTATTATGGGTCAGATATTCCAATAGCAAAAATACGACAGCATTGCCACACCGATACCCGAGGTACCAACGTACTTGGCATGATCCAAGGATTACAGGAATTAGGGTTTACAGCTAAAGGAGTGAAAGGAGCTATAGATGCCATACCACAAATCCCTTTACCAGCGATTGCACACGTCGTTTTAAATGGTCAATTGCAGCACTATATTGTCATTTATCAAGTCCATAAGGGTCAGGTCACGGTAATGGATCCCGGTCTGGGGAAAGTCCAACAATACAGTATAGAAGAATTTCAGAAAATCTGGACTGGCGTGTTGATCTTATTAGAACCCAATGAATATTTTAAGCAGCGGAATGAGAAAACTAATGTTTACAATCGTTTTTGGAATCTGATAAAACCACATAAATCGATTGTTTTACAAGCATTAGTCGGTGCAGTTGTTTATACCTTACTCGGTTTGTCCTCTTCACTTTATATCCAAAAGATTACCGATTTTGTACTTGTAGATGGCAATGTTCGTTTACTCAATTTACTCTCGGTCGCCATGTTGGTTATTTTGTTCTTTCAAGTAATCATCGGTACGCTCAAAAGCGTCATGGTGTTACAAACCGGACAACGGATTGATCGCTACCTGATCTTGGGCTATTACAAACATTTACTAAGTCTTCCACAGCGTTTTTTTGACACGATGAAAGTCGGAGAGATTATATCGAGAGTAAATGATGCAGTCAAAATTCGGGCATTTATCAATGATGTTGCCATTCAGGCCGTCGTTAATGTTTTAATTGTTGTGTTCTCATTTGCTTTAATGTTCTCTTATTTCTGGAAACTGGCATTGATTATTTTATTGGTCATTCCTTTTTATTTCTTTGTCTATTGGTTAACCAATAAGTTGAATAAAAAAGTGGAACGCCGGCTTATGGAAGAAGGAGCTGAACTGGAATCGCATCTAGTCGAATCACTCACTTCAGTCAAGACCATCAAACAGTTTGGTATGGAGACCTATTTCAATAGCGGTACTGATCACAAATTCACCTATCTCTTGAAGACCATTTACTCGTCCGTATTGAATGGACTTTTCTCTGGGACATCGAGTGAATTTCTCTCCCGCCTGTTTACAATTATTTTACTCTGGGCTGGATCCTATTATGTGATTGATCGTACGATTACACCGGGCGAGTTGTTATCATTTTATGCTTTGATCGGATACTTAACAGGACCCGTTAGTCAATTGATCGGAATGAATAAAACATTGCAAAATGCATTGATTGCTGCCGACCGCTTGTTTGAAATTATGGATCTTGAGCGAGAAGAAAATGAAGGTAAACTGGATTTGGTGAGCAATGAAGTCGGTGATATTTTATTTGAAAATATACGGTTCTCCTATGGATCTCGAGTCGAAGTGTTCAAAGACTTCAGTTGTCGAATAGAAAAAGGCAAAATGACTGCTATCATAGGTGAGAGTGGAAGTGGCAAAACTACTTTAGGAGCACTGATCCAGCAATTGTATCCTGTCCAATCGGGGAAGATTCATATTGGACAATATGATCTTAATTATATTTCTAAGCAATCTCTTCGAGAGCGCATCGCAATCGTTCCGCAGCAGATTGATCTTTTCTCTGGTAATGTTATCGAAAATATTGCTGTAGGGGAAGAAGTTCCAAATTTCCAACGTTTGATGACTGTCGTTAAAGAATTGGATATGATGTCGTTCATTGAAAAACTACCCTCAGGTTTCGAAACCTATTTAGGAGAAAATGGCTCTATGTTATCCGGTGGACAAAGACAGCGTATTGCCATTGCTAGAGCACTTTATCGCGATCCGGATATCTTGATTCTTGATGAAGCAACATCAGCGTTAGATACCGGGACCGAGTTGGTTATTCAACGTGCTTTTGACCGATTTAGAGCAGCCGGTAAAACCATGCTCGTTATTGCTCACCGATTGAGTACCATAGCAGGGGCAGATACCATCATGGTTATGCAAGATGGTCAGATTGTCGAACAAGGTAGTCATGAACAACTGTTATTGACAGCGTCAGCTTATAGAGATATGTGGAAAAAGCAATCCGTTATTCTAGATTGATGAAAAAAATACTAATCATCGCTTTGTTACTCACTTTGGGAGTAAGAATGGCAGTTGCACAAAAGCAATGGTCCTTGGAAGATTGTGTGTCTTATGCAATCGAACATAATCTTCCACTAAAACGTCAAGATGTTTTAGTGGCTATTAAAAATTTAGATCAAGAAATGGCCCATAGAGAGCGACTTCCTGCAGTTGGAAGTTATTTCAATGGGTACAGTACATTTGGCCATTCTCAGGATGTGTTTGGTACCATCCGTCGCAATGATAATTTTAATAGTAATATGGGGATTAATGCCGAGATGACCCTGTATCAATTTAATTATCTGCGCAATCAAGCAAAAAAAGCGACCGTAGAGGCAGAACAAGAACAGCTTGAAAAAGAAGTTCTAAAAAGGGATTTGACACTTAAGATAGTACAGGGTTATCTACAAGTTCTGCTGACACAAGCTTTGGTTGATGCACAAGATTCAGCAATCAACTTTTCAGTGCAATTATTGGATAAAGCTGAAAAGAGTACTGCGATAGGGGCAACTGCTCCAGCTGTAGTGTTTGAGGCAAAAGCGAATTTGGCAAGAGAAAAACAACAATATCAACAATATCATAAAGAAACTCAGCAAGCCAAATTAACCTTGGCCCAGCATATGAACTATGCGGATTATAGTGCATTAAGGGTGTATGATCCTCTTTTAGAATCCGAGATTTTTAAAACAGGTATAAGAGGAACAAAGTCAGATCTCATCCAAGAAGCAATAAGACATAATCCCATACTTAACAAGTATGAAAATCAATTAATTGGACTAGATATCGAATCTAAACTATTTAAAGCAGCAGACTATCCGATGGTCAAAGGATCCGCAAGTTTAGGCACTACCTATTTTAACGCATTCAAAACTGCAAATGAACGGCCATTCTTTGGCCAGTCCAAAGATAATTTTGCACAGCAGATAGCTATAGCGGTAACGATTCCCGTATTTAACAAGGGCAGGACTAAAAGACAGTTACAGCAAGTCAATTTACGTAAGCAGGAAATCGGATTATTGAGCGAAAATGAAAAAATACAACAGATACAAATTTTAGAAAAGCTTCAGCTCGATTGGAAGGAAAGTAAACAGCAATATGAAATTTCGACAGAGGCATTTTCTGCGACAAAAGAATCGTTGGTGTATTCTAGACGTAGTTTTATGGCAGGTAAAGTTTCCATCTATGATATCAATAACAGTAAAAATAACCTGATAAAATCGGAAGCCGAAATGATTCGAGCCCGATACAATACATTATTTAGCCTCTTGATGCTGCACTATCATGTGTCTGGAGACATCAAGTTTTCATATTAACGACATTAAAACAAAAGATTATGCAACTATTCAAATATATCGATCGCATTAACTTAATGGATAGTTTGATTCGTCAAGGTAGAACTGGGACACAGGCTGAATTTGCAAATCGACTTGGACTCTCTGTATCTAGACTTGCTCGTATTATTGAGTATATGAAAGAGATTGGCGCCCCTTTAGAATACGATCGAAAAAGGAATACCTATTATTATGAAAAAGATTATTCAATCCAGATTAGGGTTGATATTCAACAGCTTGATAATAATCAGATTAGAAGCATTTCTGCAGGCTCCTTTTATTTTTCAAATAATACTTTCAATGCTTTTTTTAAGCATTGAACAACACTAATTTAGTGCATTAATACAACAAGGCAGTTCTCCGAAAAGGCTTAAATAATAGAGTAGGAATAATTTTTTATAGACAAAAAAATGAATAATTTAGAGTTAAACACAATCGGTGTTCAAGAATTGAACATGAACGAAATGACTAATGTTGAAGGTGGATTAATTGGTGGTCTTGGTTTACTTTTAGGCTTACAATTAGATGGACAATTGGGCTTACAATTAGGCTTGCAATTAGGTTCTATTAACATTGGTTTAGGTCTTAGCCTTGGTCAAGGTATCGGTATTAACTTAGGTGTAAAAGCTTAATTTTTTACATATTTACTTTTAATAACTAGAAAATACAGTGTAAGATTTAAACTTGAGAAATCCTGATTAAATAATTTCTAGTTACTTATTGTGATGATTAATCGAGCCATACTTGTTATGGCTCGATTATTTTTTATCTACTCCTTTTATTCATTCAACTATTTTTGTTTTAAAATCCCCATCCGTCAGTTTATACCGATGACCAAGTTTGATTCATGTGCTTAGTGGAGGACATACCGTGAGGTATCGCTTTACATATATGGGAATATAATTCAGCTCATTTATAATCACTGCATAATGAATGCGATTTAGTTATATAACACTGATTTATACCACAGCTGTCTAATCAAATTGGAATAAGGATTCCATTTGTAAAAATATAAATTAGAGAATACCCCAAGGTTTAAAATCTGATGTAACAGGATTTTTTAGGTCAAATTCAACTGAAAACACGCGGTCGGATCCTATTCTACTTAGGTTGTAAGTAAACTTGGTATCGTCGATGGTTACCCACCAGACATTATATGCTGCATAATCAATAAGCTCTTCTGTTTCCGCATCTGCTGGAAACATTTGCATATGTGGTTGACCTTCGTTGGTAGCTGTACCTCCATAAAAAGTTACTTGATCAGGAGAACCGTCCGACAATCTATGATCATGCTTTAATTCTACACGATTATTGCTCCAAGAAAATATCCAGGTACGTGATTTATCTTCACCAACAAAGAACGGAACTTTCACCTCTCTATCATCATAGCTCATAACCTGCATCAATAATCGTTCACCAGTAAATCCATCACCTTGTTTACCTCCTTTGATAATAGTCCCCTCATAGTAATTACCAAGATGGGGTTTAAAAGCTTCCATAAAAGCTTTGGAATTTGACACTTGAGCATTCGCCCAATTGATCATGATACTTGATATTAATAAGAGTATGTACTTTTTCATATAAAAAATAGAGATTTGTTAACTTTAATAAGAAATAAATTAATACGAACAATTATAAGGATATATTTCTGATTTATTATAGTTTCTAGACTTATACTATTTTATTCAAAATAGGGTTTGAAATGTTGTTAAAAATTAAGCAATCGATTGTTTTCGTTTATTTTTTTAATATATCAGGGTAGTTGTTTATCTTAGAGTATAAACTTAAATAATTACAACCACAAAGAAGTAAAGTCAATCGTCTGTAATTCAGTGAAATGTTTCATTTATGGATGGCCTTGCTTTATTTAAAAGTAAAAATACAATGACCATTTATAATACCTGAACCTTTGTAATTGGTTGTGTTCGATAAAAACTTAGGCATTAGGATAGGTAGTTTTTGTTAATAGAATTGAGTGTAGAGATTCAGACCTCTATTAGACGTAACTTAAATTAAAGAAATTATAAGAAGAACGAGTCAAGGATTAAACTTAACCCATTATAATGTACCAGCATATGAAAAACCTTTTTTACCTTTTATTTCTTTCACTATTCCATTTCAATGTTCAGGCTCAGGAAAAACCCGCGAAATTTGATACGAAGATTATGTATAAGTTTACCTATCAGAATGATAGTATCTCCAGTGCTTCCCGAAAAAGTGTTTTTACACAATTGATGATCGGTGATGATGAGAGTCATTTTCAGACCCTATCAAAATTTAGAGGTGATTCAGCATTGGCGCTGGCACAAGGTAGTAATATGTCTTTCTACAGGTATGGTCGTATAGAACCCAATAACTTTTTAATTGTAAAGCGGGAAGATATTATTTCCACCTATGAACCCGTAAACGGGATGGGATTTAAAGGAAATAATGAACTGTCCTACTACGAGGAAAAGAAGGTGGATATGCAATGGGAAATACATCCGGATACTGCCCATATACATAATTTTGTTTGCCAAAAGGCCACGACAGATTGGGGAGGAAGAACATGGGTCGCTTGGTTCACGATGGATATCCCGATTTCAGATGGGCCGTACAAATTCTGTGGACTTCCTGGCTTAGTGTTATCCATATCAGATCGAGATAAGTATTTTACATTCGATATGGTCTCCATCAGTAAAGTAAATGGGGTATCAGTCACTTTAGATCAACTACGCCCAGACCTTGTTCTCCAAAAGACAACAAAAGATAATTTTTTTAAGGAAAGGAAAAAATTAAGAAACAATATGACCGAATATGCGCTATTAACTGGAGCCAGATTATCTGAAGAAAGTAAAGTAAATATTCGTGCAGAAATGAAAACAGATAATAACCATATCGAACGGCATTAATTTGATGTGCAAAAGATTCCCATGAAAGTTAAACTCTTTTTTACAGTCATTTTTATACTGATTGGTGTCCATTCGTTTGCCCAGATTCTTATTACAGGGAAATTACTCACTGAAGATCAAAAACCGATCGCTAATGTTACGGTATCCTATAAAAAGATCGGTTCGGTAGCGCTGTTAGGTTTTTCAAAAAGTGATGGAGCTGGAATCTTCAAACTTACGGTCAAAGTCACCGATGTAGACTCGGTACAATTGGATTTCAATCACCTCAGCTATGCCAAGCGTAGTGTCAATGTTGTCAATGCTGCCGCGAGCTATGCGTATATTTTAAAGGCGGAGGTGAGAAAAATCCAAGAAGTGAAGGTGGCTGATGTACCCGTTTACAATCGAAAAGATACGATCAATTATGATGTTGCCTCCTTTACGGGTAAGCAAGATCGTGTTATTGCCGATATCATCAAAAAGCTTCCGGGCATCGAGATGCGTGGAGGTCAGATTTTGTATCAAGGCAAACCTATCCAACAATATCGTGTCAATGGACTGGATATGATGGGGGGTCGTTACGGTCTTATCAATCAAAATCTTCCAGCAGATGCGGTTTTGAAAGTACAGATACTTGAAAATCATCAGCCGATTAAAATGTTGGATAAGTTGGTTTTTTCCAATCGCGCCACACTTAATCTTCAGCTCAAGAAATTTACTACAACAGGTACAGGAAAAATTGGTCTGGGTGCAACTCCCGCACTTTGGGATGCCAATATAACGCCGATGTCCTTTGCAAAGACCTTTCAAACTCTCAATTCGTTTCAGACGAACAATGTTGGTGATGATGTGTCACAACAGTTAAAACCATTCTATTCAGGTACTGGTTATTTTGCAGCCCGATCAAGATTTTCTGATGGCCCGAGCTATCTCTCCATTCGAGAGGTGGCCACTCCTGGTTTCGATCAGAAAAAATGGTTGGATAATCAGATCTTTTTAGTGAGTAGTAATATGATTCAAAAGTTGAAGAACGGTCTTGAAGTTAAAGGTAATTTTTCTTATTTCCATGATAATCGAAAGCGCCAAGGTACGACCATGACACAGTATTTTACAAGCGATGAAGTGATTCGCAACCAAGAAGTGGTAGACAATAGTTATGGTGTCGACGAACTGAATATTGGGGTATTGGTCGAGAAAAATGAATCAAACGTTTATCTCCGCAACAGTACCAATTATCGTAAACATTGGAACAACAGTGTCGGGAATATCCTTTTTAATGAAGATACCCCTATGCATCAGGACAAGAACTTTTCAGATGAAGCCTTCCTCAATGCTTTTTCACTCGCCCGTTTTATAGGAAAACAGTTGGTCAATGACACCTCCACTATAGAGTGGCACAATACACCCCAACGTCTTTCGGTCAATCCCGGTCAATTTGAATCGTTGATCAATGCCGGGAAGCCATATGATCGGATGGGGCAAATTGTCCGATTTAAGAGTTTCAATTTTGAAAACGGATTGAGTCTATCACGCAAGATCAAAAGATGGACCTTTTCTCCCAGCGTTAACCTGAATTATAACAACAGTAAGCTGAACAGTCATATCGAGGTACAGGATCAAGATGATATTCGAGTTTTGGATACCGGCTATTTCAATGATATGAACAACGAACAGTTACAGCTGCGCTTGGCGCTCCAAATTGGAAAAGAAGTACGTAAGTTTAGGTACAGTTTCAATCTGCCATTTAGTCAATATTACTATAATGTCAAACAGCAAGGCATACAGCGTATGAAAAATGAATTCCGGAGCAGTTGGAATCCATCTGCTTCGGTAACCTATGTGCTTAACGGTAAAAATAGTGTCGGTACAAACCTGAGTGGAGGTAGGAACTTTGGTGGACTCGACAATTTCTATAATGGTTATATCATCAGTCAGTATCGTAGTATCCAAAAGTATGATGTGCGCTTGCTCAAGAATGAAGACCTCAGTACAGGAATACATTATGAGTATAAAAACACTTTGAAGGCGAATTTTGCCAATCTGGGTTATCATTACACAAAGAGCTGGCGCGATTATATGTTTAGTACAGTATTGGATAGCTTGGGGCGGAGTACGACCAGTATTAATAATCAAGATGCGCAGAGCCTCCATCAAGGGATAAGAGGAGGACTTTCCAAGTTTTTTATTGGTATCAAAACCATAGCCAAGTTGAACGGAAGCCTAAATTGGCGTGTTTCAGACTATTTGCTCAATGAGCAGTTGGTCAAACAACATGTTAACAGTCAGTCATTCACGTTTGAGTTGATCAATTCATCCTCATCTATGATTTCTGGAGATTATAGAGTTTCTATGGGGCGCACCCATAATCAATTGGCAGGTGGACTGAGCAATGAGCTGTTGTATAACAATCATTTTTTCAACCTGGTATTTGCTCCCCATGATCGACATTTGATTACGATGTCCAATTCTTTGTATGGGAATAATGTCAAGGCACAAAAGAGTCAATATTTTATGGATGCGACTTATCGGTTTAGGCTAACGCATTGGCGTACAGATTTAGAGCTGACGGGAACCAATCTCTTGAATAATAAAAATTACCTGCAGCAGTTTTCTTCGGATTATGAACTTGTGCAAAGTTATTTCGAACTCAGACCAAGGCAGTTTTTGATATCCATGAGATTTAAAATTTAGTGTTGGTACCCAATTGACTGTAGTTGGTGATCTGACAGGATATTTTTAATATGAATTGTAATTATAAGTCATTTATGATTAAGATATTTGCTGTTATTATTGCTGTTGCCATTTTTCATTGACAAGTAAGGTCTCAACATGCTTTATGCCATTAGGAAGACAAACTTTTTAAGATACGGTATTTTTGTTACTGAAATAGGCTATTCTTATCAAATCTGATTTGATAAGGATAACGTTCATAAATGACATTATCTTCATTGATTGTATATCCTTTTTCTCTGTTTACCCTCGCTTCTTCAAGTAAAGCAGTGGCATCTTCGAGTTTACCAAGATGAGCCATCGAAATCGCTTTATAGTATTTTACATCAGAAAACTGTTCGTATCTTTTTAGCGCACGATCAAAGGTGATCACTGCCGCTTCATATTTCCCTTGTTCATATTGCGAGATGCCATAATAGAACAACTCTAGGTGATGCACCCATTCTTCACCACGTTCTTGCAACATTTTATCAACCACTTCTTTTAAAATAGCCTCTGCCTTTTCAAATTCATTTAGCTGCAATAGACTCAATGCAATGTAAAACCGATAGGAGTGATCCATTACATGACTGTCCCCATGACGGCTAATGGCTTCTTCAAAGTCGACTATTGCTTCTCGATAGGTTTTAGCAAAGATGCACTTGATAAATCCCCTATAGTTGAGGTAATTGTCTTTGTCGTAAAGAACAGCTTTATCAAGGTATTTCATACCCAATTCATATTTCCCTTGTTTAAATAGAGGCATTGCTTTTTGTTGCCATAGATAAGCTATGGTAGAGTCTTCTTTTAAACCCATATCTATATATTTTTGCCATTCCTTTGAATAGTAGCTATATTGCTGTGCACTGTCTATGAGGTATTTGTTTACAATAGCTTGTTGCTTAGCTTTATCAATTTCAAGTGTAACTTGTTGTGTGCTCGTATTGCGGCAACTGATTATAGATAGTGCCAAAAAGAAAAGCCCTATAAAATGCTTTAATAAATAGGTATGATGATAGGTGCTTAAACAGTGCATTCTTTTATAAATTAGGTATTTAATATAATAGTTGATATAAATTACACAATTGCATTGTGGATGTTTACTTCCAATATTTTGTGAACATTGAATGATATGAAATTGATATAGTTGATTAACAAGGCCGTAATCCGACCAGAAGGGAAGGTAAATACATTCTTAATCAAAAACAAATCACGCCCTAAAAAAACGAATGTAATAACGTAAATGTGTTTTTTGATAATGTGTGGTCAAGAATCGAATGCTAAAGAAATGATTGAAAATGTAGGTGGAGAATTTCTCATACTTACGGATTCATGGAATGGTGAAAACTTCGATTCATAACAGTTAGCATGCTTAGTTGTTGCAATAATTGCCCCTTGATCTTAAGATATCGACGCTTTAGTAGGAACACCTTATTGCTTTTGCTAGATACAGTTTGCGGGAGGTCACTATTATATGTTAATAAGGTTGCTTTTTATCTGGGATAAGTAATTAGTTTGTGAAAATAGAAACCTATATGGACCTTAATACCTAAAGCCAATTCTAATTGCAGTAATCGTTTTTCTTACATAATAGCTCCTCTCTTAGAGACAAGTATCTGCAATGCTATCTATAATAAACACCTTTTCATAAAACCATTTTACATCTTAACCTATCACCAAGCTTGGTATAAAGTTGTGATGACGAGATATTCTTGACCACGTAATTTTACACAAAGCTCTCTTACGACATACTCAATAAAAATAGAGCCTAGTTACCTTTTGAATAAAAATTTAGGGACATAAAAAAGGAATTACTTCAGAAGAATAAGTCATTGATGATAGTCCGAAGAACATTAGGGACAGCTTTGTACCTCAATCGAGATTGGGACGCCATTCCTTTGGTAGTTCTTCGACTGCTGTTCGGCAATTTCCCGAAGCCCAGTCGAAGCGGAGTCGAACAACACCCGAACAAGTGTCGAAGCGGTCTCGAACAAGTGTCGAACAGCAGTCGAACAAGTGTCGAAGAATACTCGAGCAGAGTTTGAACAAATAGCAGAGGAAGAAAGATATTCTGCTTTTCTTCTGGAGTTAGTGAATAAGTTGTTGCCACATTCGGGTCAGCTTCGTACTGTATTCGTACCAGCTTCGGAACTTATACTAGCTCCAATTTACCGTTTAATTACCTTCCAATTACCTTTTACTGGGTAGCCGTTGGTCAGGAGATGTGCCAGCGGTGTGCAAAGGATGGGCGAGGTCCGAAGCAGGTTAGAAGCAAGTACGAATCCTTTATTAACAATGTATTGTTAATTCACGAGGAGTGTACTAAAAAGCTACTGGAGAGGTACAGAGATTAGTACATTCGGGTTGCTGCTTTATGGGATGGTAAATAATTCGGTATTGGATGCCACTGCGGTTACCTTACACAATCTCTTACGGGCGCTTGTTTTTTCACATCAAGTATTTACCCACATTGAGCATGATGATTGCTCAGCCTCCTTAAAAAGTAGCTTAAACTTGACGTGAGGAACAGGTGTGCTTATTAGGAATAATCGTATTGTGCGTTTTGTTTGTTGCGGCAAGATTAGCGATTTTAATTGCTGCTTACATCGGAACAGTATCTGGCCAAGTTGAATGCAAGCAAAACTATGTACTGTAGGGCACGGTAGTATCCAGAGCTTTACCTTTCGACTTTAATTTGTGCTGTTATTAGTAAGAGATTCTGCTGGACATAGAGGCAAATTATTTTATAGATTTTTCGACTCGATTTTCGTTCAAAAAGATGGTAACGGTGGGTCTACTTTTTTACTCCATCTGTTTTGTTTTATAACTCCACCATTGCCCTATACTTATCCCATATTCGCCTTTTATTCGCCCTTTATTCGGGAAGGCTTCGGGAAATGTATACTGTTTACCTACAGTTGCTCTACCGTTTCCCTACAGATACAGTAGGAGGCAGGTAGGTGTAGAGTAGGGAAATGGTAGAACCGCTGCGAAGAAGGGGCGAAGCAGGCTCGAACACTGGTTTAATAATATCTGAATATATCCAAGCAGATAAAGCATTAGAATCAATCGAAATCCTACCTTTTGAAGGTGCAACGGAAGGGCACCGCTATTACGTACAGACTAAGTTGATGCTCGCTTATCAGCACATACTTAAAAAAGGAATATAAAATAGCCGGTACTAAAATAGCAGAGTCTCGTACTTGGCCATCGAATCTTGGAGTAGGAGAACCTTATGTGGAGCAAAAGAATGAGTTGTTGGCGGATTGGTTGATGGCATAATTGATGAAGGGTCTTTTTAGAGCTTAATGTGATATAAAAAAATACCCCAGCATTGCTGGAGTGTTTTTTTATAATTTTACTATTTGACAATATATAACACTTGGAAGGGATCTCTATTGATGATCTCATTGGTCGTGCTTCCAAGAAATATAGTAGCGATCGTACTGGCTCCTTTGGCAGCCATGACAAGCATATCTGCTCTACAGTTTTTGTTTTCGCGTAGGATGATGTCCGAAATACTTTTTCCATTTTGATATACGGCTTTGAAACTCCAAGTATCGGATATCTTTAATTTTTTCTTTAAAGCTTCATATTGGACCATAATCAGTTTTTCGGCTTTTACTTTGGTTTCCTGATCGTCGATAAATGGAAAGAATACGCTCGGTATATTAAAAGATTTGATTATTGATACTTGGAAAGGGCTGCCTGTAGGCAACAAATCTTCTACTTTGTTCTTTACTTTTGAAAAATTGCTGCTTAAATCTGTTGGAATCAGGATGGACTGCATTTTGAACGATGTATCTCGTGGTATCAATAGGACATCGCCCTGAAATATGCGGATAAGCTTTTGCGCCATGGCACCTGTGCCGTTTTCCACTGTTTTCCAACCCAACAATGCTGTGGTCGGTTTGTTCATCTTTTTTACCCATTCGCTGATGCCAAACTCGGTATTGTCTCCTTCCAGTAAGGTCAAATCGTAACTGTCAGACTCTTTGAAAATACTCTTGATTTTGTTTTCAAGATTTTTTGAGATCATGGGACCTATCTGTCTATCCTCCATCATATCGCTCAGGATTTCGTCCAACTCTGATATTTTGATGTTGTGTACAAAATGTACTTTAGCAATCTGATAAGTAGATTGGACCTGTTGTGCAAACTTGATAAGCGTGAGATCATGATCCGTAAGATCTAGCGCTACTATGATTGATTTGTTCATGTTGTCTTATTTTTTATTGACTAGATTTATTCTCGTCTGTTTTTACCTCTATAGGCCCGGTCGGCTTAGCATTTGTTGATTCCACATCCTCATGACCCAGCTGTAAGGCTTGTCTTTCTTCATCCAATATTTTAGCGATGGATGATTTATAGGATTCGGTTTCTTTCATTTTTGTACGTCGCAGATCCATATTGAAATCCTCACGTATACCGATGAATAACGATACGCACATGATAACTAATAAGATGGCAAAGGGTAAGCCTGAGATCGTAACGGCTGCTTGTAAAGTGTCTAAGCCTCCTCCGGTTAGTAGTGCTGCGGCAATGATACCTGATAACGAAGCCCATAGGATCCGCTGCATAGCAGGTGTACGGCGCTGCCCTCCAGAAGTAATGCTATCGACAACTAACGCACCAGAGTCGGCAGAGGTAATGATAAAGCTACAGATCAGTAACATGCCGAGTATCTTGAAGATGATGGAAAAAGGGAATTTCTCAAAAAATACGAATAGCGCCGTCGAGATATTGTCTTTCACGGCATCTACCAACGCAAAATCCCCTTCGAGCAGACCTAACATGGTGGTGCCTCCGAATGCCGAGAACCAAAGAAAGGTAACTAATGCTGGTAGTAACAATACGCCTAGTATAAATTGTTTAATGGTACGTCCACGTGATACTCGCGCGATAAATGTCCCGACAAAAGGCGACCATGAAGCCCACCAGCCCCAGTACATCAAGGTGACATTATTATGCCAACCGCTATCGCCATAGTTGCCTGACCATGTTGCCAAATCTACAAAATTGTGTAGATAGCTACCAATGTTTTGAACATATCCTTTTAATATAAAAGCGGTAGGACCCAAAATCAATACCAGTAGGAATAGGATGACGGCAATACCTATATTGAGCTCACTCAAAAATTTGACACCTTTATTTACTCCAGATATTACGGATAGGGTGGCGATGAGTGTAATACCGAGTATGACACCGTATTGGATAAAGATGCTGGATGGTATACCAAAAACATGGGTGAGGCCTGCATTTATCTGTCCCACACCAAATCCTAGGGTGGTGGCAAGACCGAATAAGGTAGCAACGACTGCAACAACGTCAATGGTGTCACCTATCCAACCATAGATGCGGTCACCAAGGATTGGGTAGAAAGCTGAACGTATGGTTAGAGGCATCTTACGGTTGTAGGTAAAATAAGCAAGTGCGAGTCCAATGACGGAATAGATGGCCCAGCCGTGAATACCGTGATGTAAGAATGAAAAATTGATAGCTTCTTGTGCGATGACTGATGGGTCGGTGCCGGCGGGGAGCCGGGGAGGTGTTACAAAATCTCTGACGGGGTCGGCAATACTGAAAAGTACAAGGCCATTACCAATCCCTGCACTGAATAGCATGGCAAACCAGGCGGAGACTTTAAACTCAGGTTTGGCATCAGGCCCTCCTATGCGGACGCTGCCGTATTTTCCAAAGGCCAAATAAAGACAAAATACAATAAATGCATTGACCGAAAGGGTGTATATCCAACCGCCTTTTTCGGATACGACATCTTGAACCTGTTGAAAGATTAACTGCGATTCTTTGTGGAATAATAAGGCAAGCACAACACTGACCACCACGATAATCAATGTGGGTATAAATACGGGTTTATGGATCACTAATCCAAATCTGTTACTACTCGGTAGTTTGTTTTCTGACATAATCTCCTTCTTTTTCTTAAAGCCCCGGCATACAGACGAACCGAGCTAATTAAGAAAAATTGATCTCAAAAAAGATGCTGCCCGCCAGTGTATACTGACAGTGAAAAAGTGTGTCGACAAAACAGCAATTAGTCTCGGATTACAGGATGTTTAGATCAACCAAGAACTAAACATAATATGATATGCCTGAGGCACAATATGATAATTGAATCACGAAGGTACAGTTTTTATATGTAAGGGACAACCATGATACAGGGAAAATGAAATTACAAGTAAACAAATCATCGCACTCAACTGTTATTTCCATATTCAAAATGCATTGGTATGGAAAATGAAATCATTAATAAAGATACGCGAATCAATCTCTATAATGCTCATTATGGATTCTTGGAGAACCCTAAAGCATTCGATTTTGATAATAATCCGCAGCGGCTTATCGTAAGAAATTATGCCCTTAGAAATAAGGACAAAGCCACCTATGTGAGATATTTGGATGATTTTTTTCCGGAACAGGTTATAAAGGAGTCGGAGCGGTTTGATATCGACCGTCAATCGATTAAGCAATATAGCAATGAGGAAGCACGTATATGGATGAAGGAAAATAATGTCCGCATCTTAAGGTCGGATATCAACTATACCGATCAAGATGCAATATTTAGTGTCGTGACAATTGCTGATGATGAAGATGTCGCGATGTATTTGTTCGATGATGATGGTTTTATCTTAAATACGATAGAGCCTGCTGATGTACTGAAGACACATAGTAAAATATGGATCGACAACAGGTTGTCGAAATAAAGGACAAGACTTTTATACTAGAAGTGAAAGCTGTACGCTAGATTTTATGCTTGGGGTGATATTCGATATCGAAATGACAATGGGTTATTTCGATATCGTTTATTATTGTTGCTTAACCTAGTGCTACATCTAGCGTCATCATTAAGATAAATCCACCAATGAAGCCAATGGTGGCAATGTCTGAATTCTTGTTCTGCTGTGCTTCGGGAATCACTTCTTCGACAACCACGAATATCATCGCTCCAGCAGCAAATGCTAGTGCATAGGGTAGTATCGGTGTAAATGTAACAACTGCCATGGCTCCTAATACACCTGCAATTGGTTCCACAATAGCGGATGCTTGGCCATAGAAAAAACTTTTGCGTCTGCTCATGCCCATTCTTCTTAAAGGCATGGCTACTGCGATACCCTCAGGGAAATTTTGCAAACCTATACCTATCGCTAAAATTACAGCGCCCGCAATTGTGGCTTCTGGAACCCCTGCAGCAACACTTCCAAAAAGTACTCCTACGGCAAGTCCTTCGGGAATATTGTGGAGAGTAATGGCTAAAATCATCAAAGTTGTCTTTTGCCAAGGAGTCTTGACACCTTCGACTTTTTTGAAATTGATGTGCAGATGAGGTAATACCTTATCGATGCTAAAAAGGAATGCTGCGCCGATCAAAAAACCCACCACTGCAGGCACGACCTGCACAAAGCCGGTACCTTCACTCATGTTTATTGCTGGGATAAGTAGACTCCAGACACTTGCTGCGACCATGACACCACCTGTAAAACCCAACATGCCATCCATGATGTTTTTATTCATCTTCTTGAATAGAAATACAAAGGAGGCTCCCAAAGCGGTTACAGCCCAGGTGAATAAAGTCGCATACAATGCGGCCAATATGGGGTCAATGCTTTCTAGGTAGGTGATAATAGAATCAATCATATAAATGTTATTAGGTTAATCTCTTAAGATGTACAGTTTTATTAGCCGAATTGATAAACTCCCATACAGGTCTTTTATGAGGCTAATTGTAAACTTATGTGTGCAAAAGTAATAAGTTAGATTGGACTAACAAATTTTTTCTAACATTATTGTTAGACTGTGCTAATAATTCATAGTTTTGTAGGATGATTTCACAGACAGAAGAGAATTATCTAAAAGCCCTGTTTGCATTGACCAGCGTGAAAGGTGAGGCAAGTATGAATGAACTGAGCAAGCAATTGGAAATCAGGATGCCTACTGTAAATAGCATGATGAAGCGCCTTTCTGAAAAAGGTTTTGTCGTTTATGAAAGTTATAAACCTTTGAAACTGACGGAAAAAGGGAAAAAGGAGGCTGCTTTGATCATACGGAAACATCGTTTAACTGAAATGTACCTCGTCAATATGATGGGTTTTGGATGGGAAGAAGTACATGATATCGCAGAACAGATTGAACATATACAATCGCCTAAGTTTTTCGACAAGATGGACAAGTTATTGGGGTATCCGACTGTGGATCCACATGGCTCTCCTATACCGGACACAGAGGGCAAGATGGTGGCGGAGAAATACAGTAAATTGAGTGACTGTAAACTTGGTGACGTGGTCGTCTTTAAGGCTGTTAGTCATTCTTCGGAAGAGTTGCTTAAGTTTTTAACAAGTCGGATGTTGGCTTTGGGGGCTGTAATTACGATAGATGCTATCGAGGCTTTTGATAACAGCATTACAATCAGTTACGCGAATGGAAGGCATGAGGTGCTGAGCAATAAGGCATGTGAAAGTCTATTGGTAAGGATTAAGAAATAAACATTTTTAATATGTCTTGGATGACAATAAGTTGCAAATACAAGAAGGGCTGATTAAATTGTTAATCAGCCCTTCTTGTATCTCTATATTTCGAACGAGTAGTGGTATATTGTGTCCCTTTTCGACCCCTTGATGTTTTATGAGTCGTTCTATTTACTTTTATGCAGTAACTTCTACTGGTTCCTCTTGTTTTCTTTTCTTGAAAATAGCATTTAATACGATGGCAATAGCGCCATCTCCTGTTACATTACAAGCAGTGCCAAAACTGTCCATCGCGATATATAATGCAATCATAAGCGCTTGATTTTCGGCATTGAAACCGAGCATACTGCCTATGATACCAATGGCTGCCATTATAGCTCCCCCGGGTACACCTGGCGCTGCAATCATGGTAACCCCAAGCATACAGATGAAACCCATCATCTGGAAAAAGTCTATTGCGATACCCTGCATCATCATAAGTGCCAATACGCAAGCGACGATCTTGAGTGTACTGCCTGCTAGATGGATGGTGGCACATAAGGGGATACTGAAGTTGGCAATATCCTCATCCACGCCTAATTTCTTTGCCTGATTGAGCGTAACGGGAATAGTGGCTGCCGAAGATTGCGTACCCAATGCTGTGAAATATGCGGGTAACATGCCTATCAATAGTTTGAACGGATTTTGTTTGGATATAACTCCTGCAATAATAAATTGAATGACCAATAATAGGATATGGATGATAAAGATAATGCCGATAATCTTGATGAATACATGTAGTATAGTGAACACTTTGCCTGTGTACGTCATATCATAGAAAATGCCGAGAATGAAAAAGGGTAGCAAAGGAATGATCATTTTTTCGATTAAAAAGCTAATCACTTTTTCAAAATCTATAAATACCTTTTCTAAGGCTGAGTTTTCCAATTTTGAGAGACCGATACCAATACAGAAAGCGAGCACCAGTGCTGACATGACATCAAAAAGTGGTGGAAATTCAATCGTGAAATAAGGAGTCAGGGTTTTAGTGGTAGCAGTAACCAAATCTGTATTGATTTGATTTTGGAGTAGCGTTGGAAAGATACTCATGCTGACCGTGTATGAAAAAAGTCCAGCAAATAAAGTGGATCCATAAGCTATCAGTACTGTTGTCAATAATAATTTCCCGGCGGTTTTGCCCAGTTGTGCAATAGATGGAATAATCAATCCCACGATAATCAAGGGTATCAAAAATTTTAAAAACTGATCAAAAAGGAAGTTGTAGGTGGTCAATATGCGTCCCAATGATTCAGGCAGATAAAGCCCCAGCACAATGCCGGAAATGATGGCAATTATTACTTTAAAAAGAAGATTTTCAGTAATTTTTTTCATTCGTATAAATTGTTTTAATAATGAGTGTTAGCTTTAATTAGGTGCTCGTTTCACTCGGTTTATTGATTTATTATCTGTTTTACAATCAATTAAATTGTTCCGCTAAGTCCAATAGTAATAAAACGATCACGAGCGTTTATTTTTGATGTTGGTATACTGATTTAAGCTCATGATGTTTCATTCGTATTGAGTTTTTATTCATGGCGATGCATCAATCATGAGCAGAGCCTGCTTTTATATATCCGGTAATTTAATCGGGTTGAACTTATAAAACTGTTCATTAAATTGATCAACTCACGATTGATTATCCTGCGAAAATAGGAATTAATAATTGATTTTATGATCGCTGTTCTTGATGTTTCTTTCATTTGTTGTGTTTCAATCGATCTGAAAAAAATCAGATGCAATTTATTTTTATCCAATAGATTAAATTTTGATAGGACATTATGATTTCGTATATAATTCGAGTATTTAAGTTTGTAAAAACTACTACTATAATTTAATTCTACTGATGATTATAAATTAATTTTGAATAGGTGATTTATTTGATTCACCTATTTTTTTGTTCTATTTAATCAGTTTTTCTCAGTAGCGTCCTAAACGTTGAAAAAAGTGGCGGTGTTTTGCTATAGCAAAGTTGCTATATTTAAATCGTCAAATTTTAACACACCGCCATGGTAAATTTAAACGTTTTTAGTCAGATTTTATCACTTATCGACCGCGAATTATTCAAGGTTTTGGTTGCTAAGCACAAGAGTGACAAACATTGTAAAGGGATCAACAGCTGGACGCATCTTGCTAGCATGTTGTTTTGCCATTTTTCTTCTGCAGATTCAGTTCGTGATATCAGTAATGGCTTACGTAGTACGACTGGTAATTTGAACCATTTAGGTGTTGGTAGAGCACCCAGCAAGTCCAATATTTCCTATATCAACAAGCACCGCACCCATGAACTCTTTAAAGATCTGTACTTTTCGCTATTAGATAAGCTATGGCAAAAGGATACCCATTTGCGCAAAGATCTAACGCAATTAAAGCGCAAGGTTTATCTGATGGATGCCAGTATCATCCCTTTATGTTTATCTGTATTTGACTGGGCTAAATTTAGAAGCACCAAAGGTGCTGTAAAACTGCACACTGTGCTGGATTATGATGGATGTCTTCCTGTTTTCATGCAGATTACAGACGGGAAAGTTCATGAAAGCCAGCGTGCGGGTAGCTATAGTTTTTCCAAAGGAAGCGTTGTAGTGGTGGATAGAGGTTATGTGGATTACAACTGGCTCGGGGATTTGGACAGCAGAGGTTGTTATTTTGTTACCAGGAGTAAAACTAACATGAAGTACAACGTTATCAAGTCATACCAGAGTGAAGCACTCCTTGAAAAGGGAATCATTAAAGATGAGATCATTGAGCTTTCTGGTCCATCAGCAGATAGATACAACTCTAAACCATTACGCTTGATTCACTTTTGGGACAGCAGCACAGACAACCAGTACCACTTTCTGACAAATAATATCCAATGGAAGGCATCACTAGTAGCTAACATTTATAAACAGCGATGGCAGATCGAGATTTTCTTCAAGCATCTGAAGCAACGCTTAAAAATATCATCTTTTGTGGGTACTTCTGAAAATGCGGTCATGATCCAAATATGGACTTCGTTGATTGGAATATTACTGCTCAAATACCTTCAGAAGAAGGCTAAATACGATTGGAATCTGTCTAACTTGGTCGGGTTTATCAGGATGAATATATTCGTGAAAATAAATATATGGCAATGGATAGATGATCCTTTTATCAGGCCACCAGTTAAGGGTAAAAATGGACAGCTACAGATATTCTCAGACTAAAAAATAGGGTCAAAATTGAAATTATCTAAAAATAGATACTGTTTCAAGGGAAACACGCGCCTAAAATTTATTTAGGACGGAAGTGAGTTTTTCTAAAACAAAAGGGTTAATGGACTGTTGATAAGTTAACTGTAGTTTAAAAGTCTAGGTGAAGTTTAGTGAATTATTTTAAAAAATTTAAATTTATTCTTATGGAAACGAGTTACACGAATGACAATAAAAATTTTCCGCGTTATTTTAAACGAATCTCTTGGGGAGCGGTAATCGCGGGAGTAATAGTGACGATAATCGTGCAATTATTATTGACCTTATTGGGGGTAGGTATTGGTTTTGTCAGTTTTACGCCTACTTCAGATAATACCCCATTCAGTGGGATGGGGACAGGATTAATGGTCTGGTGGATCTTAACAACTTTAATCTCTCTTTTTGCCGGAGGATGGGTGAGTGGATGGCTGTCTTCTACAACATGTAAGGTGGATCGTATATTACATGGGGTGCTTACGTGGAGTGTATTTGCATTGTTTAGTTTGTACTTATTTACAACTTCACTGGGAAGTCTGGTCGGTGGTATAGGCAATGTCTTAGGAAAGGGACTGTCTTCTGCTGGTGGTGCGCTTAAAGATAATCTGCCAGATGTATCTGCTATGGTTGGTGATAACTTGGGCTTGGGACATAGCGATTTGAAAAAACTGAAAGATGAGGCTACTACTTTGTTGAAGCAAACGGGGAAGAAGGAACTACAGCCTGGTAATTTAGAGAAAAAAGCAGAAAATGCTGTTGGGGAAGCAAAAAAAGCAGGTCGTCAAATTGGGGAGAATCCCGATAATGCCGATGATGTTTCTAAATCGTTACTCAGTAAATTGTATAATCTAAAAGATAGCGTCATGTCGGATGTTGATAAAGATGCTTTAGTAAATGTTGTAGCAGAGCGTACGGGTAAATCAAAAGTAGAATCAGAACAGATTGTTGATAACTGGATCAATACAGCTGAAGAAGCAAAACAGAAAATAAAAGAATTGTCTGCTGAAGCTGCTGAAAAATCTAAAAAAGTAGGCGAAGAGGTTAGTGATGCCCTTGGTAAAGCTGCTATTTTTGGATTCTTTGCACTTTTAGTTGGTGCCGCCAGTGCTATAGGTGGTAGTTTGGTGGGGCGTAATAAAACGCATACGCATTATCGTCAAAGCGATATCGTATAGCGCGTTTGCAAATGATATTATATTAAATAACCGATAAGACTTTATGAGCCACTTCCTAGGAAGTGGCTTTTTTATGTGTGCTTTGTTTTCATGCTATAGGCTGTCGGATATATCTGCAAATATACCCTTTGTGGCTTTGCTCAGGTCATCAGGTTTAAGCATGATCTGATAACCTTTTTTTCCTGCACTGATGATGATCTTGTCTTCTAAAGTAGCAATTTCTTCGATATAGGTTGGGAATGCTTTCTTCATGCCGATAGGGGAGCAGCCACCTCGGATATAGCCAGTCACCTGTTGTAGGTCCTTCATAGCTAGCATTTCACATTTTTTATTGCCAGAAATAAAGGCTAATTTTTTCAGATTAACTTGCGCATTCCCTGGTATAATTGCAACGAGGTACTGATCTTTTTGTCCAGTTAGCACAAGTGTTTTGTATATGCTTTCTGGTCGTATTTTTAAAATTTCAGCAACATCTGTTGCACTTTGATGCCTATCATTGATTTCATATTCCTTTATTGTATAAGTAATCTGTAGATGATCTAAAATCCGAGCTGCATTGGTTTTCATTGTTATTATTCGTTGTTTCCGACTATTCTTATGGCCCAGTTAAAAATAGAATAAATACGTGAAAATGCTAAATACTTTTTTATTTTTCTGATTATAAAATATCATTGTACTTATTGTATGTGACAAGGCTGAAGAGGGAACATGTCATAAAAAGTAATGGATTCAGGTGTGTTTGATTAAAAATCGTAAACTAATGCCAAGGAAAACTGTCCTGCATTCTTGGTGGGCGTAAGATTCTGTTTGACAAATATTTGCTCGCTACTATTGTCTAATCTGATTTCGGGGATAAAATGAAAGCCATTGTGTTTGAAGTTGGCCGTCAATGTTGTAGAGAATATTTCATTACCTACTGCTTCTAAGATAGGGGCATCTTTTAGTTTGAAATATTCACCACGCAAGCCTATACCTATATTTTTATTAATATTGACCATTGGGTAAAGGGCAATTCCGGAGTACCCACCTCCTCCTTTCTGGTCGTAGTCGGTAGCATTGGCACCCAATGAGAATAAAGGTGTGAAAGCATAATTACCGACGAAATCAATCAATGTGCCCGAACTGTAATTGCTAGCTCCACCTTGTGATGAACCTGTTAAGAAATTTAGATTGAAATTGGATCTTTCATTTGGCGTTATGGATAATTGTGATCCGAAATGGGAAACTCCATTGAGATCTTGGTATACATTCCAGTCATTAAAGAGTCCGACCATGAGACTTACCTGATCAGAGAAGACATACTGTGCTTTGATACCACCATCTTGAAAAGGTCCGGCTCCAAATAGATAAGAAGTAGAATAATGAAAATTGTAAGAAGGACAAATGACTTCATAACCAATAAACGTGCTCATGAATCCAGCTGTCATGGTCAGTCTCTCCGTTAAGGCATAAGAAATGAATAAGTTTTGAATGTGAAAACTATTTTGGTCACTAGCATTTAAGATGGAGCGGTATTGTCCCCTTGGTCCAAATGATAATTCACCAACAAAAGATGCTCTTCCGGATTTTTTTTTCAATGCAAGGTCGATCATTCCAATTGATACCGAATTATTTTCTTCTGTAAATGAGGTCTGAATATTTGATTGTTTCTGGAAATCATATTTCCAATAGGTGTCCACTGATCCTGAAATTTCCAAGCCTAAGAGGTTACTTTCTTGAGATTGTGCGTAGGATGCTGTAGTCATAAGTGCTAAAAGCAGTTGGGTTAGGGTTAATTTTCTCATTTTTACTTGTTTTTAAATGTGTTTATGTCATTTTTTCATTTAAAAACACTAAAAACTTCTAGTTTTTTACTGTTTTTCCATTAAATATTAGAGTTTTATCTTATTTATACTTGTTTTTAGCATTTAATACTAGTAATTTTTGTGTTTTTTGTTTGTTTTGGTGAAATTATTATGTAAATATATAATTTTATTTTATTTTTTATTGATTTTTCAATTATTTGCCATTATATTTGTCATATAATTAGTTATTATAGTTAATGTTTATTGTTTTTATATGAAATAATGGATTTTAATATTGAAATGTTAAATAAAAAATGTAGAATCTTATGAAAAAATTCGTCCCGCTTTTTGTTTTGGTCTTTTTGGCTTTTATTGGCTTATTGACCCCATCTTTAGATGTTGTTGATACTGGGGGAGTACAGATGGACACTGGAGATACGGCTTGGCTACTGGCATCATCTGCTTTGGTATTGATTATGACCCCAGGTTTGGCTTTCTTTTATGGTGGGATGGTCAGCAAAAAGAATGTCATTTCTACCATGATGCAAAGTTTTATCTGTATGTGCCTAATTTCGGTACTTTGGGTTATTTTTGGATTTAGTTTGGCCTTTGGAGATGATATAGGTGGTATCATTGGAGATCCAAGAACTTTTTATATGATGAAAGGGATGTTGGGCAATGCGACCTGGCCAGCTTTGCCAACAATTCCACTTGTACTTTTCGCTATGTTTCAATTGAAATTTGCCATTATCACACCTGCACTGATCACAGGGGCTTTTGCGGAAAGGGTGCGCTTCAACTCCTTTATGGTATTCATCTTGTTATTCAGTGTGTTCATCTATATGCCTTTAGCTCATGCTACTTGGCATTCGGAAGGGATTTTAGCAAAGTACGGGGTCTTGGACTTTGCAGGGGGGACTGTCGTGCATATGTCCGCTGGATGGGCAGCCTTAGCATCTGCCATCTATTTGAAAGGACGTATAACGCCGACACACTCACCTGCTCGTATTAGTTATGTGATTTTGGGTACGGCACTGCTTTGGTTTGGTTGGTTTGGTTTCAATGCAGGATCTGCTGGGGGTGCAAATAGTTTGGCTGCATACGCCTTTGCCACGACGACCACAGCTTCAGCTGTTGCTGCTATCGCTTGGATTTTTGTCGATATCATTAGGGGGAAAAAGCCTTCAGCTATGGGTGCTTGTATTGGTGCGGTTGTTGGTTTGGTAGCCATTACACCTGCAGCTGGGTTTGTCAGTATCCCACATTCGCTTGTCATCGGTTTAGTGGCTGCCTTGGTCAGTAATCTTGTTGTTTTTTTACGGAGTAAGACCCGTATCGATGATACTTTGGATCAGTAGCGTCCTAAACGTTGAAAAAAGTGGCGGTGTTTTGCTATAGCAAAGTTGCTATATTTAAATCGTCAAATTTTAACACACCGCCATGGTAAATTTAAACGTTTTTAGTCAGATTTTATCACTTATCGACCGCGAATTATTCAAGGTTTTGGTTGCTAAGCACAAGAGTGACAAACATTGTAAAGGGATCAACAGCTGGACGCATCTTGCTAGCATGTTGTTTTGCCATTTTTCTTCTGCAGATTCAGTTCGTGATATCAGTAATGGCTTACGTAGTACGACTGGTAATTTGAACCATTTAGGTGTTGGTAGAGCACCCAGCAAGTCCAATATTTCCTATATCAACAAGCACCGCACCCATGAACTCTTTAAAGATCTGTACTTTTCGCTATTAGATAAGCTATGGCAAAAGGATACCCATTTGCGCAAAGATCTAACGCAATTAAAGCGCAAGGTTTATCTGATGGATGCCAGTATCATCCCTTTATGTTTATCTGTATTTGACTGGGCTAAATTTAGAAGCACCAAAGGTGCTGTAAAACTGCACACTGTGCTGGATTATGATGGATGTCTTCCTGTTTTCATGCAGATTACAGACGGGAAAGTTCATGAAAGCCAGCGTGCGGGTAGCTATAGTTTTTCCAAAGGAAGCGTTGTAGTGGTGGATAGAGGTTATGTGGATTACAACTGGCTCGGGGATTTGGACAGCAGAGGTTGTTATTTTGTTACCAGGAGTAAAACTAACATGAAGTACAACGTTATCAAGTCATACCAGAGTGAAGCACTCCTTGAAAAGGGAATCATTAAAGATGAGATCATTGAGCTTTCTGGTCCATCAGCAGATAGATACAACTCTAAACCATTACGCTTGATTCACTTTTGGGACAGCAGCACAGACAACCAGTACCACTTTCTGACAAATAATATCCAATGGAAGGCATCACTAGTAGCTAACATTTATAAACAGCGATGGCAGATCGAGATTTTCTTCAAGCATCTGAAGCAACGCTTAAAAATATCATCTTTTGTGGGTACTTCTGAAAATGCGGTCATGATCCAAATATGGACTTCGTTGATTGGAATATTACTGCTCAAATACCTTCAGAAGAAGGCTAAATACGATTGGAATCTGTCTAACTTGGTCGGGTTTATCAGGATGAATATATTCGTGAAAATAAATATATGGCAATGGATAGATGATCCTTTTATCAGGCCACCAGTTAAGGGTAAAAATGGACAGCTACAGATATTCTCAGACTAAAAAATAGGGTCAAAATTGAAATTATCTAAAAATAGATACTGTTTCAAGGGAAACACGCGCCTAAAATTTATTTAGGACGGAAGTGACTTTGGATGTATTTCCTTGTCATGGCGTAGGCGGTATGGTGGGGATGGTTCTGACGGGGGTGTTTGCCAATAGCAACGTGAATAGTGCAGTGACTACAAATGGCTTGTATTTTGGTGAGACAGGTTTATTTGTAGCACATATTGTCGCACTGATAGCCGTTTCGGTTTTTGCATTTTTCGGATCCTTACTGTTGATTAAGGTGACAGATATGATTACTCCATTGCGTGTCTTTGAAAACGAAGAAGAACTTGGTCTTGATCGTACGCAGCATGATGAAGAATTGTAATGAATGGCATATTAGCGTTATCCTCTTTTTAACTTACAGGTTAATCTAAATTAAACGTTGGGATATGGTTAGACTGAAGGAGTTCTCTCTTTTGGTCTGACCAATTTTTTTTGCATGAGTATTGCAAATTAAAGACGAGTGATTGGAAGTGAAAAGGTTATTATCTGATTGCAAGTTAATGAGAGTTATTCTTTTTACCGATAAAGAATATTTTGAGTATGATAATAGGTTTATTTTTTTATTGTTTTTCGATTATTATCATTGTTTTAATATAGATGTGAAGTTAAATATTTATTTTTTTATTATTTTATGATGATATTTTTTTATATTAGTTCTATAATATTAACTAATTATGAAAAGCATAGATCTCTATTTGAAGTCTTGGTATTCCAATATAGTGGCAAATATTTTGCTCGCCGGGATTATCACGCTAATCGTTGTATTTTTATTTACAAATGTAAATATCATTGATGCTATTGGAAAAGATGTTTATTTGATCAATTATACCTACAGTTTTATCTTTTTTGTTACCCTAGTCTACATCTTATCCTTTCTACTCTATTATTATGATCATGATCCTTATTTAAAAAAGAAGAAACTGGTTCGCTGGATATTTAAGGGCATGACCCTGTTTATTGCAGCTTTTGGTTTTAAAGTTTATTTTTATAGTTTGTTCCGTTACCAATTTATACACGATGTGAGCAAGTATAATTTTATCGAACGGGATCTCCTTTTGGTCTTGTTGACTATGTCTGCGCTCTTGGTTTATTTCAAGGTGCGTGCCGATGAAGTAGCTAAACGAGAATATAAAAGAAACAATCATGTTCAGGAAACGGCTCATCAATATGCTATTGCGGAACATAAATGGGCGTATGAGGAGATGAAAAAGGACCTTATTGCCAATAATGAAGAAACATTACGAATACAAAGAATGGAAGCTCAATTGCAGCGTGATCGTTTGGTTTTAGATTTTTCAGATCAGTTGGCAATCCAGATGCTTGATTATCAACAAACAATCGAACGAATGGAAAGTCGTTATCAAGCACTTTGCACCCGGCAACAGCATTTTGAGGATATAGTGGCGGAGTTGGTCAAGAAAATCAGAGTAATCGATGATTACGGATGGAGAGAGGTATCAATCACGCAGGTGCAACGAATCTATATTTGCCAAAAAGTACTAAAGGTGAGGTTGATGAATGGAAATACCCATGTTTTGGAAGAACGTGATTTACCTGTGATAAAGGGTCTGTTTCCACATCTGTTACTTGAAGTTGATGAGGGGCGGCAGCTCATTAATTGGTTATCTTTTATGAATTATAAGAAGAGTAATGATATGGGCTATGTTAAATTATTTGGTGTACAGGAGTTTGACGTGCAAATTTCATTAACCAAATATGATGAACTCCTACAGAAATTGGATTATTATAATGGTATGTTGGAGCAATAATTAAGTACGATTATCATTTATACGAGCAGTTTATCCTATTTAGTGAAACGAAATTCCTGATTTGTGCTAGTCTAATTGCTACTATTCGTATTAACTTTGTTAGGTTAAAAACAGCAAGTTAATAATTTGTTATAAATGATGTTCAGGTTAGTTATTTTTGTGCTTTCAGTTTGGTTGTTTCCCTTTCAATCGTTAGGGTCAACAACTCATGTTAGTGTTCAAGATATTGCTTGTTCATCCACTTTCCAAAGAATATTTGATCTTGGAGGTCAAGACGTGGACTATTGCACTTCGCATTTATCGGTCAATAAAAGCACTCCTTTTCAACAAACATATTTTTGGGATTTAGACTTTGACCTAGACAAAGATCTTAACTTGGATAAAGTGCTCGTGGTATATGATTTGGCCATGAATTTGCTCTATTCCAATGAAAACCTTTTTGAGGACGATTACAGATTTCTCCATTATCTGCCTGTCGAAACGGACAAATTTCTGCTTTTTGAACAGATAAAGATTCCTTTTTAGCCTGCCGGCCAAATATATTCTATACGTAAAGTAGGGTCGATGTTCGATTGATTGCTACTGTCACAAAACTTTTTCATATTTCTTAGATTATATACTATTATGCATGAGCTTAGTATTGTCAAGGATATCTTCGATACATTGGAGGGCCATTATGGGTCTAAAGTGGAAGATATCCAAAAGATTCAAGTCACTGCAGGGCTACTTTCAAATGTACAACCTGTTTTGATCCAGAACGCTTTTGATGCGTTCATAGCCGATAACAATTCCTATGCGGAAATGGAGCTGGAGGTTCTCGTCAATGAGATAATAGCTCATTGTGAGTCTTGTGATAAAGATTTTCCGGTTTTATACCATCGGTTTGTATGCCCTTGTGGGCAGCCTTCGTCAACAATCGTTCAAGGGAACGAATTGTATATTTCAAAAGTAATTTTTAAACAAAAACAATAATATGTCTACTAACACATCTAATCCAAAAAGTGCTGGAAACCGCGTGGGTTCGGTACAGTGCGATAATACAACCTTACATTTATTAAAAGCCAATGATTATGTGGCCAATGCAATCCGCGAGCGACTGAAGGATGTTTGCATTATCAACGTTTGCTCCTCACCAGGGTCTGGGAAGACAACTTTAATGCAAGAAACAGGTAAGCGACTTGCGGGTGATATTCATATTTCGGTTTTAGTGGGCGACCCCGAAACAGAACGTGATGCAATCAGAATGCGTGAAGTGGGTATCAATGCCTTGCAAATCGTGACCGGTGGTGTATGTCACATCGAAGCACAGATGATTTTGCAAGCCCTAGATCACATTGATTTAACCGGTACCGATCTGTTGTTTATTGAAAATGTAGGTAATCTGCTCTGCCCTTCAGCTTTTGATCTCGGTGAAGATTACCGTGTGACTTTATTGGCAACGACAGAAGGGGACGATAAGCCTAAAAAATATCCACGTATGTTTTTGACGAGTGAATTGATGTTGGTATCAAAATCTGACTTGCTTCCTTATGTACCGTTTACTGTAGAGGCAGTAACCAAAGATGCACGTGAGGTAAATCCAAATATCGAAATTATGACAATAAGTACGACTAATGGCGAAGGTATCGATGAGTGGTGCAACTGGTTAAAAGATAAAGTGAAACAAAAAAAAGAAGCGAGACTTCAAGCTGAGGTTAAATAAGTGATATGGAAGTACAGCCTGTAGAAATTGATGCAGTGGTGCCAAGGGAGGATTTTACTGATGTAGTGATGGCACAACTTCAACTGGAATGGTTTGAAGTGCATAAAAGAAAATTGACCAGAGTGACGACTGCAGGACAAACCATACTTCTGCAATTGGAGCGTGGTAAAGAGTGGCGTTCGGGGGATGGGTTATTCCATGCTGGCCAATTGATGGCTACGATCACAATCAAGCCAACTTTGACCATCTGCTTTGAACCGATTGATTTAGTACAGGCTGCAGACTTCTGTTATTATATCGGTAATAGGCATTTGCCTTTATTTTTTGGTATCAATAAAGATACCTATCGGGTGCCATATGATGGACGATTGTATGAACAGTTGTTCGCAAAATTCCAATCACAGGTCCAACTGGAGGAGGAAACACTGCTGTCGGAAAATCTTGTGCGTCAGCTTATTAAAAATTTAAGGAATGAAAGTAAATCATAAATTATTTGGGGTAGCAGCTTTGTTTTTTATAGGTGTTTTGCAAGCTTGTAACCATGCTAGTAACAAGGAGCTTTTACAATCTTTCAGCGCTATTGATAGTCGTGGAAAGGTCATTAGTCTCCCGCAGGAAGCTAAAAGGGTGGTGGTGCTATTTCCTTCGCTGTTGGACGAATTGTACATGTTGCAGGCCGGTGATTGTATCGTGGGGATTCCTCAACAGGTATATCAAATGGAAGATACTTATGCTTTTTTGTCAAAACTTGATAAAAGGATAGCTGAAAAGACCATAGCGACGCCCACTTATGGTGGTCAGTCTAATAATGTAGAGAGCATAGTAGCATTGCAACCTGATTTGGTAATTACTTTCAATACAGATCAAGATAATATACAGCAGTTGGAAGATTTGGGTATTCCGGTTTACAGCTGCTCCTCTGCGGATGATGAGCGTATTTTGGCAGAATTGCTCGGAATGGGGATATTAGTAGGAAAAAAAGAACGTGCACAGGAAATCGTGACCTACGTGGAAGCTGAAGTAGAACGCATGCGCGTGCCTGAGATAGACGATGCTAAGTCTGTTTACTACGCTTGGTCTAAAGGTCGTGTGATGTCTACTTCTGGCAAAGGAAGTCTGATTGATATGGCCATTCGTTTATCAGGAGCTGAAAATGCATGCCCTTTGTCTATGGAAGCGCCAAACATCAGTGCGGAAACGATGTACAAATGGAATCCGGATCTCATTATATTGTGGAACTCCAAATTGTCTGATGTATATGACTTGAAAGAATTGGCTGATCTTCCTGCTGTGAAAAATAAACAGGTATATGTGATGTCGCCTTCATTTCCATTTGATCCGCATACCGTTAAATTTCTATTGTTTGCAAAACAGGTGAGACATTGGTGTTTTCCAGTTTATACTGAGGAGCAGTTAAATCAAGAGACAGAAGAGGCTTTTGAAATCATGTACGGTAAAGAAGGATTGCTATAATTATGGGAAGGTTGAAAATCATTGTCCTGTTGGTCATTGTGCCTGTTCTTCTTTTTGTGCTATCGCTTACTATCGGCTCTACCCAAAATATAAGCGTAATCGAATTGTTTCAAAGAATGGCGATACAGCTGGGGTTTTTACAGGATCCGACCCTTCAAGATGGTAGTTTGAGTACTATTTTATGGCAAGTAAGACTGCCTCGGGTGTTGTTGACATTTCTGGTTGGTGCTGCTTTGGCATCTTCAGGTGGGGTGCTTCAATCTATCTTTAGAAATCCTATTGTCGATCCCTTTACACTCGGGATTTCTTCAGGGTCTGCTTTTGGTGCAGCCTTAGCTATGTTGTTTCCAATCATGTCGGTTAATCTTTCTGCTTTTATTTTTGGTGTGTGTGCAGTGGGGCTGACCTATTTGGTCTCGTATTCGGGGGTTAGAACTTCTATTGTAGGGATGGTGTTGGCCGGTATGGTGATATCGGGGGTATTTACGGCCTTATTGACTTTGCTGCAATATATGAGTGATCCTTATAAATTGCAGGCTATTATACAGTGGACCATGGGTAATTTACATACGGCTTCTTGGTCTAAGGTATATACTGCCATAGGGCCTATTGCAATAGGCCTATTTGTGATTGTGTTGTACCGTTGGAAATTGAATCTATTGTCTCTGGGTGATCAGGAAGCACTTGCTGTTGGAGTCAATCCAAAAATTATTAAACTGGTGCTAATTGCTGTTGCTACCATGATTACAGCAGCTTCGGTGGCAGCTGTAGGGGTAATCAGTCTATTTGGATTAATTGTACCACATATCAGTCGTATGATCTTTGGTCCTAATAACAATATTTCAGTATGGGCCAACATCAGCATCGGAGGAACCTTTCTACTCTTAATTGATGATTTTTCACGAGCGGTCATGCCATTTGAAATTCCAATTGGGGTATTTACTATGATTATCGGAGCGCCTTTATTTATTTACTTGATGCGTCGCAACGCGATGAATTGGAATTCATGATTTAATTGCACAATGCTCAATTAGATCGAAAGGTTGCCAAAAAGACCTTGATAAAATTTAAAACAAACGGAGCTGGAATGCTCATAATTAACTGATTAGATGAATACTTCGATTGCTATACAACAATTATCTTTTTCCTATGGTGATGAACCTGTACTGCGTGATGTGAATGTGCGTTTTCCGAAAGGAAAGTTGTCCATCATTTTGGGACGTAACGGTAGTGGAAAATCAACCCTATTCAATGTGATTGCTGGCTTGGAGAAACGTTATGAGGGTCAGGTTTTGATCGGTAATGTGGATCGGAAAAAAATTAAAGTAGGCAACAGAGTTCAATTGCGTTTGGGTTTTTTAAATCAGTTTCATCAAACGACCTTTCCTTTTAAAGTGTCGGATGTCGTATTGACTGGTCGCGCTTCTTTTTCACGTTTTTCACCGAGTATTGAGGATTATGAAGCGGTTGATGCCATATTGAAGAAGTTTAGTCTGGAGCATTTGAAAAACAAACCTTATACCGAATTGTCTGGTGGTGAAAGACAGTTGATTCTATTATGTCGGGTCTTGGTACAAGAACCGGATATATTGATGCTCGATGAGCCGACAAATCACCTGGATCTCAATTATCAAATGGCAGTATTGCGGACGGCTAAAGAATTGGTCAATGAAGGAACAACAGTTTTATGTGTGATGCATGACCCTAATCTGGCTTTTATGTTTGGAGATCAATTTTATTTGATGCGTGATAATAGCTTGTTCGATATCAATGGAATGGAACAGGAAGAAGTGAAGAATCTGTTGGAAGAAACTTATGAATTGTCCTTGTTGAGTTTGGAAAATCAGGGCAAATGGATGTTTGTTCCAAAGCTTAATGAAAATCATTAATGGAAAATATTTCAATTTATAACGTTAGCGAGTTGGATGTAGCAGAAGTGTTGCCCTATGTGTTAGCCTTTAGGCGGCTATTGTTTCCGATGTTGGACCCAAATAAGATACCTCAAGATTTACAAGATTTTGAGGCTGTTTTCTTACATAATCATACAGGTACTTTTTTACAGGCTAGAAATGAAGAAGGCGCTTTGGTTGGAGTAATTGGTATGATGGAATATGATTACCGATTTCCTCATTTGAATATAGACGTGCAGCAGACAGTGGAAGTAGCACGTCTGTTTGTTGATCCTGACTACCGAAGAACGGGATTGGGGAGCTTATTGTTTGAGCAACTCATGCAGATTGCCAAGCAAAAGCAGATAGAGCGGCTTTATCTACATACCCACCCATTTTTAACCGGTGCTTATGAGTTCTGGTTAAAGCAGGGATTCCGCTTACTGGATTATTGTGACGAATCGGGTTTTCCAACGATGCATATGGAGTTGATGGTGAGTGAACTTCCGGTAATCAATCAATTACAAGATAACATCTTGTCTAAAGAACTGTTTTTGATGCCTTAAGGTCATGTTGTATTCGCAGATTAATATAATAATATACCGAGCTCGTGAGCTCAAGAACGAAACTAATAGTCGTGTATGTCTGAAGGCTATAAGCGTATGATAGTTTCAAAAACATAGAAAATATTACAATGAAGTATAAGTTTAAGTCGTTGGTTTTTACAGTGGCAATAAGTGTTTGTTTTTCAATGCCTGTTCATGCACAAAATAGCACAGCAGTTTATGGTATGATTTTTAATGAATCAGGGCGCCCCTTATCTGGAGTAACCCTATCATTGGGCAATTCGTTGCAAGCGACAACTTCAGATGTGGATGGCAAGTTTGTTTTCCCTCAGGCTGTTTTGCTTCCGATGGACTTGGATGTTACGGCTATTGGTTACGGAAGTGAAAAGATAAATCTGACGACGACGAATTGGAATACGCAAACTGGGCTGAAAATCAGATTGACTCCAAATGACCGTATGTTGGAGGAAGTGTTGATAACTGGAAGACGTAATAATTCGTACCTGACTAATAATTTGGAATTAGGAGGCAAGTTTTCTGGAAAACTTAAGGATCTACCACAATCTGTAGCGGTGTTAAGTCATGAGTTTATAGAAGATAAGCAAGCATTTACGACAGGTGCTCTATTTCAAGATTTGGCTGGTGTGACCGAAGCTTCTTCTTATGATGATGTTATCATTCGTGGTTTTAAAAGTGGGTATGAGACCGGCGTACGTTTAGTAAATGGTTTGCGTTCGGGATATGGTTATGGTAATAGTTATTACAATACGCCGTTGACCCTTAATCTGGAAAGCATAGAAGTGTTGAAAGGGCCGGGGGCTTCTTTGTTTGGTGATGTCGTACCCGGTGGAACGATCAACATGACTACCAAGAAACCTTTGGAGTCATTTAAAGGAAATATTGGATTTACCTCAGGTAGTTTTCAGACGATGCGTACAACACTTGATTTGGGTGGTCCTTTGGATAGTGCAAAACGTATTCTATATCGATTCAATGCTGGATACGAAGACACCAAAACATTTCGTGATGTCAATCGACAAAAACGTATCATGATAGCACCTTCTTTTACATTTAAACCAGCGACAGGTACGCAAGTGGATGTAGATGTAGCTTATAGTCAGTTTGATGGTTATCTTGATCGTGGAATGGGTATCAAAGCAAATGACTTCTATGCCTTACCGCGTTCGTTTACCTTGAGTCAGCCTTCTGATTTTTATAATTCTAAAACATTTTCCCTAAGCGGAAGGTTATCTCAGAAACTTGCAGACAATTTGAGTCTGCACCTAAGTTATATGAAATCGGTATATGAAGAGGATGTCAACGAACATCGGACTTTAAATACTTTTGCAGATGCACCTAAAAATACGATTATGAATATGCGGTTCTTTGATCGTCATGGAAAAGATTATACGGACAATGTGGTCGGTTATCTCAAATGGGACCGTGAGGGGGATATCATAGATCATCATATTGTAGCTGGTGTTGATTTTGCGGAATATAGGGGAGATAAGGAAAATCAATTGCGCGAGGCAAGACAACAGACTGTTAACGGGCAGGTTGTACCTTTGATATTTGATTTAAATAATCCGATGTATACAACACATGACCTAACGTCTTACGTGTGGCGTGAAAATGTAGCATATCCTTTTTTAAGTCCTTATAAGACCACGGGAATATATATACAGGATCAGCTGGCGATTGCAGATAAGTTAAAAGTAATATTGGGTTTACGTCACGAGCATTATGTGTCGGAGACGATAGATGGACAAAAGCGCACTCAAGCTGCTCAAAATGCTTGGTTGCCGCGAGCGGGATTGACCTATGAACTGAATAAACAGATAAATTATTTCGCTAGTTACTCACAGGGTTTTGTTCCTGTTGGCGCTAGTTTTATTCACCAATATCAAAACTATGGTGCTGATAAACCTTTTGAACCTGAGCGTAGTTTTCAGCTTGAAACAGGTTTCAAAACGGGTTTTTTAAAAAATCAACTACAGGTGGATCTTTCCTTATTCCATATTGAACGTAGTAATATGTTGATTGCAACTGGTGCAATTCTGAATTCGGGTTTTTCTGAGTATAGACAGTCTGGAAAAGTGTTATCAGAAGGTATTGAGTTGGATTTAAGAGGGCAGTTGACCAAGGAATTTCAAATTATGGCAAATTATACCTACAACCATACGGATGTAAAAGCTTCGTCAATCGCTTCGGAATTGGGAGAATCACTACCGGGTGCTCCTAAAAATATGGCTAGTGCTTGGTTGAAATATGTCTTTTCACAAAATATGTTGAAAGGTTTAGGTTTCGGCACTGGTGTTTATTATGTGGATAGTCGCCGGATGGATAATACGATAGGTCAAGATAGTGAAGGTAATGCGCTATGGGGTTATTGGCCATCTTATACGACAATGAATGCAGCAGTTTATTACCATATCGGCGCATTGAAGATGGCCGTGAATATGAATAATGTATTCGATAAATACTATTTTTTGGGTGGCTTTGATTACACCCGAGCATTTCCGGGAGCCCCTCGAAATATAATGGTTTCTCTGGGATATGCATTTTAATGAAAAAAAACAGTTAAATCTTAGTTTGAGACATAATATGGACTATTTAATTCAAGATTTGTGCTATTAATGGTTTGTTTTAGTTGGTACTTTTGTATTGGAAATTAATATGGAGATGAAGTCGATTTTTCGTTGTGTTTTAACACTTTTTGTCATGCTGTTTGCTTTGGTTTCGACCAAAGGAAGTACGCATTTGCATGAAGATGTGAAAGCTGTGCATCAGATTAGACTTTTATCGACAAATTATGCATTTGGACATTTGCCGGAATTGAGTTCTAATGAACATCATGCGTTACTCTTTTCGGATATGCTGGATGTATGGGAATGTAAGGACTTTCAAGATGTCAATGAAGTTAGTCTTTTGTTGTACTATACCATTATCCCTGTTTGGTTATCTGCGATGAACATATCTGTAGATGAGAGACAGAATTTTAAATTTCCAACTGAACCAACGGGAGTAATCCGTAATCCACGATACATATTATTCAGGTGTATCAAAATACCCATCTAGTCTAAACTAAAATTTTTCTCCTGCTATAAGTCATGAATCGTGCTAAGGCCTTTTCATGTAGCTTGTAGCGCTCGCACGTAAGTTTTTTTTGTTTTTAACAAACATCAAATGAGCACTTTGCTGTGCAATAAAAAGTAAATATACCTTATATAAGTTAATATAAAAAAGTAATTATATGCATTTATTACCTAGAGAAACAGAGAAGCTATTGCTTCATTTTGCTGGTGAACTCGCTAAGAAGCGTATGGCCAGAGGCGTTAAATTAAATTACCCAGAGTCCATTGCATACATCAGTAGTGAATTGATGGAAGGTGCGCGCGATGGTAGAACTGTTGCTGAACTGATGCAGTATGGCGCCACTTTATTGAAACGTGAAGATGTTATGCCAGGGGTTCCTGAGATGATTCATGATGTACAGATCGAAGCTACTTTTCCTGATGGAACCAAGTTAGTGACCGTACATAATCCTATTCGTTAATTTAAAAAATATTTAATTATGATACCTGGAGAATATTTCATTCAAGATGGCGATATCATCTGCAATGAGGGTAGAGAAGTAACAACATTGACAGTCGTCAATACGGGAGACCGACCAATTCAAGTGGGTTCTCATTATCATTTTTTTGAAGTCAATAAAATGATGGAATTCGATCGTGGTTTAGCTTTTGGAAAACGATTGAATATTATAGCAAGTACAGCGGTTCGTTTTGAACCAGGGGAATCTAAAGTAGTACAATTAGTTCCGTATGCTGGGGCAAGAAGAGTGTATGGCCATAATGATTTAGTCAATGGCGATACTGAAACAGAGGTGGCAAAAATGAACGCTTTGAAAAAAGCGGATGCAAAAGGCTTTAAAAACAAAAAATCATGAGCTTAAAAGTTAGTAGATTAAATTATGCAGCAATATTTGGCCCAACAGGAGGCGATAAAGTGCGCTTGGGTGATACCGAAATCATAATAGAAGTAGAGAAAGATTATTCTTACTATGGGGATGAGGCTAAATTCGGCGGAGGTAAAACAATCCGTGATGGTATGTGCCAATCATCTGTGCATACCCGTGATGAAGGTACTTTGGATTTGGTTATTACGGATGCAATTATCATTGATCATTGGGGTATTGTAAAAGGAGACATTGGAATCAAGGATGGTAAAATAGTCGGTATCGGGCGTGCTGGTAATCCGGATACGATGGATAACATCACGCCAAATATGATTATCGGTGCTTCAACAGAGGTACATGGTGGTTCTGGATTCATAGTTACGCCTGGAGGTATTGATACGCATATTCACTACATCAGCCCGACACAAACGGAGACTGCTTTGTATAGTGGTATAACCACCATGATAGGTGGAGGAACAGGTCCTGCGGATGGTAGTAATGCCACAACGGTAACGCCAGGAAAATGGAATCTACGTAAGATGATGCAGGCAGTAGAAGCATTACCTATGAATTTTGGGTTTTTCGGTAAAGGAAACGTAGGTACGGAACAACCGATTATTGAGCAGATCGAAGCTGGTGCATTGGGAGTGAAAATTCACGAAGATTGGGGAGCTACTCCTGCAACGATCGATCGTGCCCTTTCTGTTGCCGATAAATATGATGTGCAGGTAGCTATTCATACCGATACCTTGAATGAATCTGGTTTCTTGGAAGATACAATGAATGCGATCAATGGTCGTGTCATCCACACTTTCCATACAGAAGGTGCTGGAGGTGGTCATGCTCCTGATATAATTAAATCGGCTATGTATCCAAATGTATTGCCGGCATCGACTAATCCGACTCGTCCTTTCACTAAAAACACAATTGACGAACACTTGGACATGTTGATGGTATGTCATCATTTAAGTAAGGATATTCCTGAAGATGTGGCTTTTGCCGATTCACGCATTCGTCCGGAAACGATTGCTGCAGAGGATGTTTTACAAGATCGAGGTGTTTTTAGTATTATGAGCTCAGACTCGCAGGCTATGGGTCGTGTAGGAGAGGTGATCATGAGAACTTGGCAAACGGCTGATAAAATGAAAAAACAGACCGGCCCGCTTCCTGAGGACATCGAAAATAATAATGATAATTTCAGAGCGAGACGATATATCGCTAAGTATACAATAAACCCGGCTATAGCACACGGTATCTCTAAATATGTAGGTTCAATCGAACCTGGTAAAATAGCGGATATGGTCATCTGGCGCCCAGCTTTATTTGGTGCTAAACCAGAAATGATTATTAAAGGAGGAATGATTATCGCTTCAAAAATGGGCGATGCAAATGCATCTATACCTACTCCGCAACCGATTGTTTTGCGAACAATGTATGGCGGTTATGGTAAAGCGTTGACCTCAACATGTTTCAACTTTGTATCTCAAATTTCAATTGAAAAAGGAATCAAAGAGGAGTATGGCTTGGAGAAAACGTTGTTGCCTGTTGAGAATTGTAGAAATATCTCCAAAAAAGATATGATACATAATGACGCAACACCTGATATTAAGGTTAACCCAGAAAATTATGAGGTAAGTGTGGATGGTGAAATTATAAAATGTGAACCTATCGACACGGTGGCATTGGGCCAACTATACTTCTTGTTTTAGGCAAAATGCTATTATGGCACGGGGATATACGTGCCATATTTGATAAAAAGGATACCATTTGCACATACAGGTAAGCTGGACTAATTAATGCAGCAGTACGAATTGGAATCTATATAAAATTATTTTTAAAAGCATACATGATCATCATCACAGAAATCACGAGGAACTTAAGTAGGGAATCTACGCTGAAAAGACAGGATCTGCTCTGGATAGAGTGGTATCAGGCGGATAAGCGTATCCAGCGTCTCCTGACCCAAGAGGGGATGGAAATAGCGGTCAAATTGATTGGCAATACGAGTCAGTTACATGATGGGGATATCTTGTATGAGGATGCTGAAAAAGTAGTGATCGTAGCCATTCGCCCTTGTGAGACTATCTGTATAGGAACGGTTGATTATTTGAAAATAGCTTTTGTCAGTTACGAAATTGGGAACAAGCACTTGCCCTTATTTACAGCAGGTAACGAATTGTTGATCCCTTATGAACGGACGATGCAGGCTTGGCTGGATAAACAAAATCTGACTTATACGCTGATGCAGCGCAAGCTCCTCTATCGGTTCAACGCCAATGTGGATGCTAATCATCATCGGCAACTAAAATTTTCAACAAAGCATATCCCTTTGTTTATTAAAGTATAAAATATATGGAAAATAAATTTCTTGGTAAGCTTCTTCATTTATCTGACCCTACTTTACCTATTGGTGGATTTACCCACTCAAATGGTTTGGAAACTTACGTTCAAAAGGAGATTGTTCACAATAAAGTAACAGCAGAGTCTTACGTCAGACACAATCTGTGGTACAATTTGAAGTACAACGATGCTGCTTTAATGCGATTGGCTTATGATGCGACCTGTAATGGCGACATGGACCTGCTCTGTTCTTTGGATGAAGAGTGCTCGGCTCTGAAAAGTCCGAAGGAAATTCGAGAGGCCAGTAAAAAATTGGGGGTGAGACTTTATAAAATTTTTTCTAGATATCAAAATCAACCGATTTTCAAAAGATGGGGAGAACTGATTAAGGATAAGAAAGTAGATAGCCATTATTGCTTGGTATACGGTATGTTGGCAGCACTTTTGGAAATTCCAATACGAGAGGCATTGCATGGCTATTATTATAATGCTGCCATTACGATGGTAACCAATGCAGTGAAATTGGTACCCTTAGGACAATTGGATGGTCAAGATATCTTGTTTTATCTACACGATGACCTGATAACTTTGTGCAATGAAACCCTGGAAGTGGATCGTGATCTTATAGGTCTTTGTAATATTGGATTTGATATTCGCTGTATGCAACATGAGCGATTATATTCGAGAGTTTATATTTCTTAATAATTGGAACAAATGGAAAATAGAAAATATGTTAAAATAGGCGTAGGTGGTCCGGTTGGATCAGGAAAAACTGCCCTATTGGAGTGCCTGAGCAGACGCTTGATCCATGAATTGGATTTGGCTGTTATCACCAATGATATTTATACGAAAGAGGATGCTGAGTATATGGCTAAAAATAGCTTATTGCCTCCTGAACGTATCATTGGTGTAGAAACAGGTGGCTGTCCGCATACGGCTATTCGAGAAGATGCTAGTATGAATTTGGAAGCTGTTGAAGAGTTGGCAGAGCGCTTTCCTAATCTTGAACTGATTTTGATTGAAAGTGGTGGTGATAATTTAACGTCAACATATAGCCCAGATTTAGCTGATATCACCATTTTTGTGATTGATGTGGCGGAGGGAGAGAAAATGCCTCGTAAAGGTGGACCGGCAATCACAAGATCGGATCTCTTATTAATCAATAAAATGGATTTGGCACCTTATGTTGGTGCTAGTTTGGAAGTGATGGAGCATGATAGCCGGAAAATGAGAAAAGGTTTACCTTTCTTATTCTCCAATTTGAAAACAGGTGAAGGAGTGGATGAAATCATTGGATGGATCAAAAAATATGCACTGTTGCAAGATGTAGAAGAACCTAATTTATTGCGCTAATATGATTTGTTCATTAGATATTAATGTGGCGCATCGTGAAGGTAAATCTTATCTTAAAGATGCGTATGTGACCCAGCCTTTTAGAATTGTACCTGTAGGTCAATATCGTAGGGATAAGGCAGCATACTTAATGATCATGAGTTCATCGCCAGGATTGTTGGATGGTGATGACCATCGCATCCAGATAGCAGTTGATCCTGGCGCAAAGTTGCAATTAAAAACGCAGGCTTATCAGCGTCTTTTTCATATGAAAGGAAAATCGGTGCAAAAAATGGAAGTGAATCTGGGTGAAGGCGCTGTCTTCTCTTTTGTTCCTCATCCAATTGTTCCTCAAAATTCCTCTCATTTTTTAAGCCATAACATTATTCATATGCAAAAGAATTGTCATGTTATTTTGAGTGATATCGTGACATGTGGGCGTAAGTTGTCTGGAGAAGTTTTTGAATATCACCATTTCCAAAACTTGACCCAATGCTATATTGATGGCCGTTTGGTATTGAAAGATAATGTGTTGTTGCAGCCAGACAAGATGCCGATACAAGATATTGGTTTATTGGAAGGTTTTACGCATCAAGGAACATTTTTCTATATCAATAGTGCGGGGAAACCTGTGCAGGAGTGGATTGAGAAATTTCATGAGCAATATGAATCGATTGCAGATATACAGTTTGGTATCAGTGCATTACAACAAACGGGTTTTATGATTCGGGTTTTGGGTAATGGCGCTGAACAGTTATTCGATATTTTTCAGGAAGTTCAGCAAGAATTATGGGATGCTGAACTCCTTATTTAATCATTTTTTTGAGACTATATTTGATAGTCTTAAAAAGTAAATCATCTCAAAATGAGATACAAAATTTTAGCTTTTATAAGAGCTTTTTTAAGAGGATTCGGACAGATCATGTTGCAAGGTAATGCTTGGACAGGAATATTATTTATAGGCGCCATTTTATATGACTCGATCGAAATGGGAGTCGCTGGCATAATCGCAAATCTTGTGGGATTTGTGACAGCGAAAATCATGAAGTATGAGGAAGAGGATATTGAAAATGGTTTATTCGGTTTCAACGCAACCTTGTTTGGAATCGCTTTGGTCTTCTATTTTGAAACAAATATTTGGATCTGGACCACACTGGTCCTCGGCTCAGTCTTGAGTACTTTAATGATGGGTTTTGCCCTCAAGAAAAATTTACCAGCCTTTACTTTCCCTTTTGTCATGGTGACCTGGATCGCCTTGTACCTACTGAGTATTCCTCAATTATCCATGAATACTGTTCCGCATCACTTTGTGGATATTAAAGAAATAGATGATTTCCTCATTGAGGGACACGCATTTGGTCAAGTTATTTTCCAAGGGAGTGTCATTGCAGGACTGATCTTTTTTCTGGGGGTGTTTATGAGTAACCCCATGGCAGCTCTATATAGTGTTGCTGCTGTGGTAATCAGTGTCTACTTATCAAATCATGGGCATGAATCGAGGGCTATGGTCAATAATGGGACATTTAGTTTCAATGCACTGCTTTGCGGAATCGCATTAAGCGGACCTCGTGTTCGAGATGGGTTGTATGTACTTGTAGCAGTTTTTATAGCAACTTATTTTGATCATTTCTTAGTACATGCTGGCTGGACGACACTGACCTTTCCATTTGTAGTAGCCATGTGGGCAATGGAACCCATCAAGCGTTTTGATAAAAGGATGGTCGATAAGTTTAATGAGACTTTCAGTTTTAAACGCTATTAATTGAAAAAATGCAATGAGAATTTTGAAAAACAAATTTAAAAAAATAATACCCTTGCTATTTTTAATGGCATGTCAGATTACTTTTTCGCAAGCTCAGGTAAGTCCTCCAGGATTGGGAAAGGCTAAGACAGCTTCCTGGTCGGTACTGGGTCTAAAACGTCAATTGGATAGCACTGGGACAAAAGAAGCCCTTACTTATATTGGCTTGGGTACAAAAAGTACTCCGGATGATTCTAATCCATTTCACAAACAGGCTATATGGGTGTTAAATCATGAGGTAACGCATAAATTTGCGAAGAACCAACAATATAGCTATGCATTGAGCTATCGTCGCCAAGATGTGTATGATGCAGATGTACCTTACCACCATGAAGGTGTAGAGCAAGAATTTAGGCTATATGGTCGCTATGCTTATACGTTTAAATTTGCGGATCGCTGGAAATGGAAAAATACGGTTAGACAGGAGTTTCGAAAATTCTTTACTGATGATTTTCAGAAGGCCGAAGAGAATTTTCAATTCAGAACGCGTCTTAAATCGCAGTTGAATCTGAAGTTGTCCGATAAGAACAACCAAGAGCTGGCATTGAGTGCAGAAGGATTATTTGCGATTAGTAAGCTGAATAAGCCAACTGCTTCTTGGTCAAAATTTGCCTATAAGGAAGCGCGCTTAGGGCTTTATTATATGACGGATATTCCTAATAGTCCTTTGCATCTCGATGTAGGATATATGAACGATTTGATTAAAGGTTATGATCAAGTGGATTTTGGAGTGCATTACATGGCAATGGACCTTATCTGGAATCTGCCCTATAAACAGAAGCATTAATCGGATAAAAATTTATGCTTGCGATAATCACTGGGTGAATACCCAGTGGTTTTTCTGAATAAGCGCGTGAAATAGGAGGGTGATTGAAATTTCAACTCAAATGCAATTCCTGCGATATCTCTTGTTGCATCTTGTAATAAAATCTGGCTATGTAAAATACTGATTTCATTGATCCATTGTTTCGGAGGCTTATTGGTGGCTTCTTTCACACATTTATTGAGATAGTTTTCCGATATATGCAGGAGATTGGCATAAAATAATACATTTTTATGGTCGATATGGAATTTCTGTACAAATTCTCTAAACCGAAAGGCAATATCCAGTTGTCTGCTCATAGGAGCTTTGACTTCGTAATCTGTTTTAATGATTTTTAATAGGATACATTGTAGCATGGAAATGCATATTTCCATTACTTTACCTTCAGTAAAAAGCTCTTCTTCCAATAAGGTGAGCATTTTTTGAATCCAGGTGGATACATGTTCTGAAAGTGGGGTAAAGGGATGAGAATTGAAAAAACGAATGTCATTTATTCCAAGTTCAATATCGGTTACGATTTCGTTTTCATAAACAATAAAAAAACCTTCGGCATCATCTGAAATTGATAAAGTAGCGGTGATATTTCCTTGTTTAACATTGATAACTTCATTTTCAGCTAAGGTGTAGGATCCAGATTCTAAATGCTGTGAGAGTGTTCCTTTGGTAACAAAAATAAGAAAGTTGAATGTGGTACGATAAGGAATCACAGGCATGAGAATGCTTCTGAGATAATTTTCAATGCGATAAACTTGTATTTTGCTTTCATTGAATAGATTATGGTCAGTTACATCTGGCAAAAAGAGTTTTTTGTACTCGTAATTGTTGATAATCTTAATCGATGATTTCATAGTCCTATATATTAAATAATCTGCTCATGAACCGATTTATGAACGTGCTTATATATAAGCAAACATAGATAAATTGTCATGCATATACAACATAAAGTGTTACATATAAAAGAGCTATCGCGTAGTAAGACTGTATTTCAGTATGAATTTTTTGTAACATAAAGATATTGATGTTACATTGACCCTGTATTGTTTTTATAGGAGGTATATTGGATAGGCCGTTGGTTTGATGAAATAGAAAAAGCTCCAAATATTTTAGCGCTTTTTCTATTTATCGTGTTACTATTTTTTATGGAATCTCATCATGGAGATGTCTCCAACAATAAGAGTCAATGTATTTCCTGAAACACTGTATGTATTGATTTTACCTAATGTATTAAAATATACGTCTTCACCTGAACCTTCACAAGCCATTTTTGTCGATGCTACTGGACCGAAGCTGATGTGATTGTTCTCGGTCTTGAAAGTGCCATTGTATGCGTTACAGCTTCCGTTTCCTGAAACTTTCTTAGTATCGATATCAAACGTGATCGTAGGTTTTGTGTTTGGGTATAAACCTGCAAATGCAATACGGGGTCCTGAGATATAATCCAATTCCCAAGTGCCTGATAAAGATTGCTCTGTAGTTTCTGCAGGTATCAATCTGAACTTGGCGACTGTCTTATTTCCCTGATTTAGCATGAATAATGTTCCATCTAATTTGTAGTTATCCGCATTGATAATCACTTTTGATAAAGCTTGTTCGATTTCAAACTCAGGACAAGCCATCATGGTTGAAATTCCTTGAGAGAATTTAATCTTATTATTATCCAAAAGTGTTACCCCACCATTTAACATATTACAACCAGCATTTGCACTGTAGGTGCTATCCATAAATGCAATGTATGGTGTACGACCATTTACTTTTTCAGCGACAGCCTTACCATCGACTTCTATCAATTGCCATTTGTTTCCCGTTAATTGCATAGTTTCTGTAGTGGAGACATTTTTGTGATCTGTATTTTTCTTGAAAACTGAACAACTGCTTAATCCTACAATAAGCGTAGCCATCACTAAAATCTGATTTAATTTCATTTTGTATCTGATTTGTTATACTTGTTAAACAATAATAATAACGTTTGGTTTAACAGAACGCTACATTTTTAAATAAAAAAGAGGAAGCCCATATGGGCTTCCTCTTTAAAGACAGTAATAAAAATTATTACTTTTTATTTTGTTGTGCTTGACGCATCGCTTCTTCCATTCTAGATTGAAACGACGATTTCTTTTGCACTTTAGGATTCTTTTTATTGTCTTCTAACTTCGCTAAGATCTTGTCATCATTAACCATTGAACGAATGATTAACTGTGTTAAGAACGTTAGGATAGCACTTAGGAAGTAATAATAGTTCAAACCTGCAGGGAAACTGTTTAAGACAAAGAAGAAAATCAATGGCATAAAGTAACCAATGTATTTCATTTGTCCTGTAGCACCCGAAGTTGCATTGTTGTACCATGTGGTCAATAAAGTTGTTAATGTCATCAACACACACATTAATGATACGTGATTCACACCAAAAATTGGAGAGAAAGTGAATAGGGTATCATATGTAGACATGTCTTTCATAAACAAGAAGCTTTCACCTCTCAACTCGAATAAATTCGGGAAGAAGTAGAAAAAGGCAATTGTAAAAGGCATCTGTAATACCAAAGGAAGACAACCTCCTAATGGATTCACACCTGCTGTTTTGTACAATTTCATTTGTTCTTGTTGTAACAAAGCGGCATTGTCATCACCTACTTTAGCTTTAATCTCATCTAATTGAGGTTTCAACACACGCATTTTAGCCATGGATAGGTAAGATTTGTATGTCAATGGTGATAATACTAATTTTAATAATAAGGTTAAAATTAGGATAACGATACCATAGCTAAGGTGAAAATTATCTAAGAAATCAAATACAGGAACAGTGATGAATTGATTGATCCAACGCATCGGCCCCCAACCCATATTGATGATCTTGTGAAAATCATGACCTTCTGCTTTTAATGTTTTATACTGATTTGGTCCAAAGAAAAAGCTTAACGAATAACTGTTATCTTTTTGAGTCGCATAATCCAGCTGTGCTGTAGCGCTATAAAGCTTAACAACTTCATCTTCAATCGTAGATTTTACATTTACATTTGCAGTAGAAAATCCAGTTTTGCTAGAAAGAATATTGGAGAAGTAGTGTTGCTTGAATGCAATCCATTCTACTTTTTCTTTCAGTTCTTTTTCATCATCTTTCGATTCTGATAAATGATCTACGTTATCTACTTCTTTGTAGTAAACAGTTGATTTTTGACGTTCTGAATCAATATTTTGCTCTTTTTGAAGTAAAATGGTTTCCCAGTCTAAAGCAATTGATTTCTGATCAATCTTGTTTTGGATACCTTTGGTGTTGATATCAAGACCGATATTGTAACCATCACCTTTTAAGGTGTATACGTATTCAATATACTGATCAACTCCATACGTCAATTGAAGTTTGATTGACTTAGCATCTTCACCACTAATTTTTACATCTGTATCTGCTGTTGCAAAGTATAGATCATTGGTATTGATGTTTTCTCCAGATGCATTGAATTTTAATCCAAATCTGTTGTGGTCTCCCTCAAATAAAATTAATGGTTTACCATTAAAATTTGTTTCGCCTTTTAATTCTACAGATTTTACACGACCACCCTTAGAACTGATTTTAGCAATGATTTTATCATTTTCTAAAGTGATGATTTGCTCAGTTCCAAATTTTGCTGCACCAAAAGGAAGTTTTAAAGCAGCAGAATCAACAGGTTGTACTGTTGCGATCTCTGTAGCAGCTATCGTAGAGTCTGCTAATGGTGCTAAACCTTGTTTAACGCGAGCTAGCGAATCTTGTAGAGCTTGTTCTTTTTTTATTTCTACGTCGGACGGTTTCATTAAGTAAAATGAACCGGCTATGATTCCGAACATCAGAAGTAAACCAATAAGGGTATTTCTATCCATTTTTTTAAATTAAACTTACTTAATTGTTTCCTGCTTTTGTATCTTATTTTTCTTATTCGACAAAGCAGCGGTTACAAAGCTAACAAAAAGTGGGTGAGGATTTGCAACAGTTGACTTTAATTCTGGATGAAATTGTCCTGCAACGAAAAAAGGATGGTTTTTCAACTCAACAATTTCCACCAAACCTGACGTTGGATTCATTCCTGATGCAATCATTCCAGCAGCTTCGTATTGCTCTAAATAAGCATTGTTGAATTCATAACGGTGACGGTGACGCTCTGATATTCTTGTTTTACCGTAGATACTGTATGCTTTTGTACCTTTTTTGACATCACAGTCATAGGCACCTAAACGCATAGTACCACCCATATTGATGATTTCTTTTTGATCTTCCATCAAATTGATGACTGGGTTAGGTGTATCAGGATCCATCTCCGCACTATTGGCATCTTTAAGCCCCAATACGTTGCGACCGAATTCGATAACCGCACATTGCATGCCTAGACAAATACCAAAGAAAGGAATGTTATTTTCACGAACATATTTAATAGAAGCTAATTTTCCTTCTAATCCGCGTTCACCAAATCCTGGTGCAACAAGAACACCATCCATATCATTTAATTTGTCTTGGACGTTTTGGTCATTGACACTTTCTGCAGCAATATATTGTAATTTTACTTTACACTCATTGGCAGCACCTGCGTGGATAAAGCTTTCAACGATAGATTTATAAGCATCAGGTAGTTCGACGTATTTACCCACTAAGCCAATATTAACTTCATTGGTCGGGTTTTTTAATTTACCTAAGAAGGCTTTCCAGCTTTCTAAATCTGGCTCATTTTTGTTAGAAAGTTTCAATTTAGCAAGAACAGTCTTGTCCAATTGCTCCTTCATCATATTTAATGGTACATCATAAATCGTAGGGGCATCGATAGATTCAACTACAGCATTGATATTCACATTGCAAAACAAAGCTAGTTTTTTGCGAATTTCTTGTGTTAATTTATGCTCAGTACGACACACCAAAATATCTGGTTGGATACCATATTCCAATAAGGTCTTAACCGAATGTTGTGTTGGTTTTGTTTTTAATTCACCTGCAGCAGCTAAATATGGCACCAATGTTAAGTGAATAACGACAGAGTCATGCGTGCCTAATTCCCATCTTAATTGACGCACCGCCTCGATGAATGGTAAAGATTCGATATCTCCGACAGTACCCCCTAATTCAGTAATCACAATGTCATATTGACCTGTCTCACCTAATAAGCGCATACGGTTTTTTATTTCATCTGTGATATGTGGAATAACTTGAACTGTTTTTCCTAAGTATTCGCCTGCACGTTCTTTTTGGATTACAGATTGATAGATACGACCTGTCGTGACATTGTTCGCTTGTGAAGTGGGAACATTAAGGAAGCGTTCGTAATAACCTAAATCAAGGTCTGTTTCAGCTCCGTCTTCCGTTACGTAACATTCACCATGCTCATATGGATTTAGTGTTCCTGGATCAATGTTAATGTAAGGGTCGAATTTTTGGATCGTAACCTTGTAGCCACGTGCTTGGAGAAGTTTAGCAAGAGAAGATGCAACAATGCCCTTCCCTAACGACGAAGTAACGCCGCCCGTAACAAAAATATATTTAGTCATATCAATAATGGATTTCAAAATATAAGGCCTAAAATGGCCTAAATATCTGCTTTATGTACGGGATACAAAGATAAGAATATTTGTGGAAGACGACGTTTTTTTTTATCTTTAATTTAAAATAACTGTTTTTTTTACATCCTGATTGCACGAAATTTAATCTTTACGAATTCAGTTTTGACCTATATTTCATAAAAAAATCTTCAAAATATTTCTTAGATAAATGTGCTGTAAGAAATGTGCCAGCTAGTACCAAACTATAAAAAATGATAAAACTTAGTATGGGATCTAGATTTAGTAAATGGTTCTTTCCAAGATGGATGACAACGAAAATAACAATCATATGGTACATGTAAATACCGTAAGATATCTTACCGCCATAGTCTAAGAAGCTATTGTTGAAAACCGACCTAGTATCTAAAACAACACCTACATAAACGATGAGGTTAAGAAATAAGATGTTAAGTATGATGTATGAGAATACCCAATGGCTAAATATATCAAATCCCAGTAAAGCAATGCAGGTGCTTCGGAAAAAGAAATATCCAATTAATGTAGCTAATAAAAGGTAATTAACGAATACATGTTTTTTGTACCAGGCTTTTACATTGATATTTGTATGATAGAGCAAATAGGCTCCCAATGCACCTATGGCCATTGACTCGAAAGCAAAGGTTTTAATGAGATGTACCGCAAGTGTATTGGTGATGATGTTGTTGAAGCAGAAAATAAGTAATATTACTTTAATCAAAAATACCGCTAAGATTAGGGCTAATTTATTGTTTATCCATTTAAATAGGGGCGCCCAAATAATGTAGAACCATTCTTCGACTCCAATGGACCACAGGGGTTCCAATAGATGGGAGCCAAATTTGAATGTAACTAAACTGGGTAGGAATAATACAAATAAAAGCCATACTTGTTCTATATGATAAGGAAAGGTATAGTTTATATGTAGGATATTAAACAGAAACGGAAAGATTATAATTCCAATGGCAACTAATAAAAAATACAAAGGCCATATGCGGATAACTCTTTTCAAATAGAAGTTTTTAATGGATATTGTATTTTTCGCAGCTTTTTCTTTTATGAGCAAATAGCTGATGAGGAAGCCGCTCAAAACAAAGAAAAATTTTACGGCGGTGCTTCCATTTTGAAAAAAACTGATGTGTTCAAAGCTAGTGAAACTGTTTTTTGCACGGATGACTTCGCCATGATGGAATATGACAAGCAATGCAGCAAAAAAACGGAACGCGTTGAGATTTGGGAAAAAGGATATATTCTTATACATTGTTGTTTGTAAAAATAACAATATTAGTTTATTTTTTGTATTCTTTTTGTTGATGCTAATTGTTTGGATAACATCCCCGCTGTTTTATTATTCGATGGTATTGCCGTAGCAGCGTTCAGTATGTATGCACGATAACGATTCTGTATATACATATGTTGTTCGGTTCTGGTTTTCCATTGCGGTTAGCGATAGCTTCTGATGCAATTCGTTGCGGTAGCAGAAAGCATGGGTTGTGTAGGTTGCATTTTTTCTTTTAGAATTTGTTTTTGTTTAGGGAGGTATAAGCTACTGGCGAGATTATACGTCTGGACTCAGGAGTGGGGCTCTAGCGGAAATGTGTAAGATTATTGCTCGGATTGATTTGCTGTTTTGGCTGAATAACAGGGCTATTATAATCAAATTATAATAGCCAGCATGTTAATGTATCGATATTAAGGATGGAGGTCGAAATGGCCTCTGTTATCTAAGGACACTCGAATTTTTTTTGAAAGTTTGTCGATAATTTTTATTGTATAACTCTGCTTGTCCTTATTTAAATCCATGTTGATTTGAAAATCTTTCGTAGAGGGAAGGATATACTCCTTATATAATGAGAGTTTTGTTAACTGCTCGCTGTAATGACGGTTTTCTTTTTTGAACAATTGTTGTAGATAATGGACATTCCACGCTAACTTAGTTACGTTATAGCTGTCAGGCAAAGCAGGGTCTTGCTCTGTAGCTTGTTGTACAAATTGTAGATATCCCCACCTTTCGGGATAGTGCATATTGATTAGTCCGATGGGTGACCAGACCCAATTGTCTTCTGCTAATATTTTATTGTTTTCTTTTTTTCTGCTATAATGGTTATCACTGAGTTCATGTTGCCATTGTACGCGTGAAAAATTGCATAACCAATAGTCGTCATTTTTTGGAAAAGGTGCTTTACCAAAGGCGTAGAGTGATTGGTGAGGGATAGCGAATTCAACCGACCAAAATGAATCTGTGTCTTTAGGATTGTTGAGAGTCCCTTTTATGTGTACCGCAGATTTTAAATTTTTAACATCCCAGTGTGTGATAGCTTGTCCACCAAAACGATACGGCTTGGTAAGCATGAGGTCGAATATAGTATGAAGGGGGTTGACTTCTATTTCGTAATATTCTGCTTGATGTAGATTGGGTTTTAAAAATATTTCAAAATCATTGTTCAAGTACACGATTTCATCATGTTTGTAAATGTCTGCCCAAATGTGGGGTTCATAAAGTTTAGCATAAATGTACAAATTAGTCGAATCCCAAAGCATTTTCACTTCGGTTTTATAAGCAGGTTTCTTGAATTCACCTCCTTGGATATCTTCAAAATTAATTATGGTCTTTGCTTTAGACCAGCTGTTTTCAAGATCTTTACCATCAATTTGCATGGGTTCAGTGATTTTGTGAACGGCATATGTTTTTGGAATGGATTGTAGCGCTAGAAATTCTTGAATGGAATTTTGGGCATAACTGTTGATACAACAGCATAGCAATGCGAGAATAGATATAAGTTTGTTCATGATAGTCTTTTCGGGCCTTAAGATAGACTAAAAAGATTTAGCATAAAAGCAGTAATCTACCTTGTAAAGAAAATGTTGCTAAAAGGGGAAGGGAGGGGTAATAAAAAAAGGCATTTGAACTCAATCCAATGCCTTTTTTTATACTTGCGTAGTCGTAATTAGATTCTTTTAGACTTAATACGAGCAGCTTTACCAGTAAGACCGCGTAAATAAAATAATTTAGCGCGACGTACTTTACCGTAGCTGTTTACTACAATTTTTTCAATGTTTGGCGAATTTACAGGGAAAATACGTTCCACACCAATGCCATTTGAAATTTTGCGTACAGTAAAAGTTGAATTAACACCTTCACTGTTCAATTGGATAACCACACCTTGGTAAATTTGGATACGCTCTTTATTTCCTTCGCGAATTTTATAATGAACGCTTATGGTGTCTCCTGCTTTAAATGCGGGAACTTCATTTATGATTACCGCTTGTTCTTCTACAAATTTTACTAAATCCATGATTTTGAGTAATTAAATACGATTATTAGCCTGTAAAAATCGGAATGCAATATTACAGCTTTTTTTTTACTTTAAGAAATACTTTTTTCAAAAAGCTTTAAGCTGCCTTAGTTTGATGCAAAGATAGAAAAACCCTTTTAATAATTAGACCTTGTGCTCAGATATATTTTAAAAAGTTTTACACATCCCTGTTTTGTTGTTTAAGAGTTGCTGTTGGATGAGTTGATAATATTTTATTTCTCAATAAATCAGGCATTTATTGAATAAAGCTAAAAAATCATTTGGCATATTGAAAAAACGCTGTATATTTGCAACACAGTAAAACAAAAGGGATACCTTTTCGGGGTGTAGCGTAGCCCGGTATCGCGCCTGCTTTGGGAGCAGGAGGTCGTAGGTTCGAATCCTGCCACCCCGACTTGACGGGACAAAGTAGAAAAATCTACTTTTGTCCCGTTTTTTTTTGCTCCTAACTTTTTGTTAATCAGGTTGATATGTTGAATGAAATCGTTCCGTCTAGCGGTTCGAACTCCGTTATTATCAAATTGCATTTTTTCAGGGTAAATCGAACCAATGTCATTTCTGATCTCTATTAAGCTTCCATTTTCAAGGTTATGGCTGATCTCCATGATTTTTGATAACCCTTGCTCTATTAGACTCTGTACATTGCCCATATCGTTGTTGAGCGTTGTCAGTTGAGACTCAAATGCAGAGATTTTCATATTATATTGTGACTTTATCTCACGGTAGTCTTCCGCATCAATCTGTCGCGTGGCCAAAAGGTCTCTCATATGCGAAAGCCTATCTTCAAAGTCTTTAATCTGAATAAGGATTTCTTTTTGTTCTAAGTCCATTTGGTCGGTTTGCTCTAGATATTCTTTACAAATCGTTTCTTGATAGAATTCCTTGTTTTCTATTTTGGGTATAAATTTCAACAAATCGTCTTTGATCACATCATTGACCTTTTCTGCATTTACTCGGTGCTTACAACCGCCTACACAATGGTAGTAGGCGTAATATCGGTTTCTACCTTTTGATTTACTTCCCGTGAGTAATTTTTTACAATCTGGACAAATCAAAAAGCCTCTCATAGGAAATTCGTCAAGGGTTTTAACTTTCGGGCGGTAATTTCTGCCCCTACCATCTAGAACATCCTGAACTTCATAATAAAGTGATTCAGAGATTATCGACTCGTGCTGTCCTTGAACAAAGCGGCTTTCCTCATCCTTAAATTGAGGAATGAAAATCTTGCCACAGTAAAGCGGGTTTCTGATAACCTGCCAAAATGCGTTCTTACTGCATTTTAAACCTTTTGCTTTAGCTTGTTTCCATATCTGTTCGGTATTAAAGCCCCCTTTTGCAATCTCTTCGAAACTCCATCGTAAGATCGAAGCGTCAGGTTCTTTCGGTACAATATATTTTTTGCCGTTTTCTTCTGTTTTGTTTACATATGCAACCGGTGCCAGTCCCATATAGCGTCCTTCTTTCTTTGCGCGTCTCATCCCGTAGAACACGTTCAATGCCCTACGATCATTTTCCACTTCGGGTGCTGCCAAATAAAATGCCAGCATCATTTTATTTTCTGGTATAGATAGATCTAAAGGCTGTTCTATCGCCTGGGGTTCTGCACCATGTTTCCTTAATATATTTATCATTTGATAAGCGTCTCCAGCATTTCGACTGAAACGATCCCATTTTGTGAACAGGACTAGGTTGACGTTATTCTTTCGTTTTTTTAAACTTTGGAGTAATTCCTTCCACCGTGGACGGTTAAATGATTTGGCTGAATGGTCTTCATAGATCACATTACGAATTTCAATCTGATGGGAAATACAATATTTTCTCAACATCTCTTCTTGATTCCGTTGAGAGTATCCCTTGTCTGCCTGTTCATCTGTGCTAACGCGAATATATAAGTCTGCTATATGCCCCATAATACTGTCTAATTTTATTGAGAGAGCAGCCAACAAGTTCTTGTATTCTGAAGTCTTGTCGTGCATTGGCTGCTTTTGGCTTTTAATGACACTAATTTACGGATTTTGTTTGACCTTAGTGTCCTTTAAAAGTTAATTTCAAAACAGTAGTAATGGGAACATACTTTTAATTTTTGTTTTACTTAAAAGGATAAAACAAAAAAACACTCTTCAGTAGAGTGCTTTACTTTAATGGTTTATGGAATTGATTCAATTTCAAAGTGCATTATATACTATGCACAACCTTTGGATCGTAGTTATACGCACTTTTTAAGACTTTATTTCTCTCTGCTCTCCCAATTAATGTTCCATAAAACATAAGCTTTTCGGGATATAGTGTTTGAATAAGAGAACGAATGTCTTCGATATTCCCTGCCGCAAAGATTTTGTCAAAGGCCATGAGCCTATTTATATCTTTTTCCAATAATGTTTCGATAGAAGGAATACTACCGCAAAGTGTATCTAGTTTTTTGTTCAGGTCATCAATTGTTGAGCTATACTGATTTTTGATTTCGAGGTAATCCAATGGATCTATTTTCTGGGTCGCCAATAGGTTTCGAATATGGGATATCCTGTTTTCGTAGTCTTTTAATTGATGTAGTATTTGTTTCTTCGAAACCTGTGAACTTTGCGTAAGCTCATAATAGGTTTCAGCTATTATATTTCGATAAATATCGTAAATTTCTTTTCGGGGTATATATCTCCGTAATTCATATTCAAAAACTTGATGCAATTTTTCTATCCTGATTCTGTAAGTACATCCCTTGCGACAATGGTAATAGCTATAATGTCCATTTCTGCCTTTTGATTTACTTGCAGTCAGCAGGTTTCCACATATTGGACATATCAGAAAGCCCCTCAAAGGGAAATCGTTTCGAGTTTGTATTTTGGAACGATATGTTCTCCCTCTACCATCCAATATTTCTTGGACTTTCTCATATAGTTCTTCTGAGATAATAGGTTGATGTTGTCCCTGGACAAAACAACTTTCCTCATCCTTAAATTTGGGGAGGAAGATCTTTCCGCAATATAATGGATTTCGAATAATTTGCCAGAAAGCATTTTTACTGCATTTTAATCCTTTTTCTCTTGCCTTTTTCCAGATCTGTTCCGTATTGAAAGTACCGTTCGATAATTCCTCGAATGCCCAATGGAGAATAGTGGCATCAGGTTCCTTCAGAGCGATGTATTTATTGCCACTTCCGTCAATTTTATTTTTGTACCCCACCGGAGCCAGTCCCATATAGCGCCCTTCTTTTTTCGCCCTTCTCATCCCATAAAACACATTTAATGCTCGACGGTCATTCTCTACCTCGGGAGCAGCTAGGTAAAATGCAAGCATCATCTTATTTTCGGGAATGGATAAATCTAGGGGTTGCTCCATCGCCTGTGGTTCTGCACCTAAATCACGAAGTACGTTTATCATCTGATAAGCATCCCCCGCATTGCGGCTAAATCGGTCCCATTTGGTAAATAAGATAAGATCTATTTTGTTTCTATGCTTTCTTAGATTGGATAGTAGTTTTTTCCATTCAGGTCGGCTGAATGATTTGGCAGAATAGTCTTCATAAATCACGTTTCTTATCTCTATGCAGTGATTCCCACAATATTTTCTCAGCATTTCCTCTTGACTACGTTGCGAGTACCCCTTGTCTGCCTGTTCATCAGTACTTACACGCACATATAGATCCGCTATCTTACCTCTTTCAACATTCATTTCCTTCTAAATATTTGGTCACCGTTATTCTCGCTATCTTTCTTAGAAACATCAATAATTGGGTTGCTTCTGCTTCGCTCAATGTTATATCCTCCTTCTGGAGTAATTTGATTATCCTTTCCGGTGTCATTCTGATATTTTTCGATACCTCTTTCATTGCCTATTCTACCTTGATTATTCCTTGACTTGAAAGTTATCCAATCAAGGTTAGACGGGTAAACTACTCGTAGTCCTTGGCTTTAAAAGGATGTGGTTGGCTAAATGGTAAGATAGGTATCGTCTTGAGCTAACTTGAAAGTCTAATTTGGGAAAATTTAAATAGTCCTGCTTTTTTTATGCCCTTATTTTTTATCCTCAAAGCACATTTATTTTTCCATCGCAAATGCCAACGCTCATAAAAGAGCTTTGATCGGATGCTTGGTCAAGGATATTGAAAAAATGCCCTGGCACGATCCTCTTCAATATTTTTTCAACACCCTTTCAGTGGCTTCCAAAGCCACAATACTACAAATAATATTCGTTTAGAAATTCTGCTGCACAGATGCAGATTTTGTACTCACACAGACCATTTCCTAAATGCCTTTTCCATTGGCTTCCACATTGGTTTTTATCTAAGAGCCAGTATGCTGTTTTGTCCCATTTCAAGAGCAAAGGTATTTCCGTGTTCTTGACGCAGCAAAAAGGTCACGCCCTCCGGGTTTGCAAAATAATCTCCACCCATACGGGTCGTATTTTTTTGTCAAAACCTTGTTGCTGCTAAACACAAACCTTTTATGCTCGTGAAACGAAACAAAGCATACTCCGGCTCTTTAGACGAATAAAAAAAATATCAGAAATAAAAAAATATAGCATTGGAAATAGTAAAAGAGTGAAACGAAACTTCAGCACCTCCTCTCATTGCCGAATAAATCAAAAAAAAACAAATCAGAACAAATTTAATAACGCAAAAAAGTAGAAATCATGAACATCACAGGAAGACTGACAAGGGATGCGGAAGTACGTACAACGTCACAGGACAAGCAAGTAGTAAATTTTTCGGTAGCGACCAACAACAGCTATCGTAACAAACAGGGCGAACGCATCGAGCAAACAACCTATTTCGATTGCTCCTATTGGATTACGCCCAATGTTGCCAAGCTACTCACAAAAGGCATATTGGTAGAACTCACAGGCAGAGTAAGCACAAGAGCGTGGGTAGGAAATGACGGAGAGCCAAGAGCAGGACTGAATTTCCATACTTCGCAAATCAAACTGCACGGAGGTAGCAGAAGGACAGAAACTGTACAGGCTACTGCAAAACCCAAAAGCAACAAGACAGCAGAACAAGGAACAGAGGACGACCTCCCATTTTAACAACGAGTATTCAATTAATTTTCAACCTTTAAATTATTTTATCATGGCACACAACATTAATTTCAACAAGCAGACAGGACGCTATTCATTTTTTAGCGTAAAAGAAAAAGCATGGCACGGTTTGGGGCAAATCGTAGAACAGTACCCAACCAGTGCTGAAGCAATCAAGCACGCTGGGCTAGACTATGAAGTCATCAAAACGCCACTGTTTACCAAAGGTTCTGGTATTATCGAAACGGCTAACGGTATCGAAATAGGCAGTAACGAATTAGAGGTTCCCAACTATTTTGCCAACATACGCACTGACAACAATGCCGTATTGGGCGTAGTGGGCAAGGATTACCACATTGTACAAAACCGTGAAGCCTTTAATTTCTTTGATGCTATTGTAGGCGGTGGCGAGGGTATTCTTTATGAAACCGCAGGAGCGTTGGGCAATGGAGAGCGCATATTTATTACAGCCAAATTACCCGACTATATCCGTGTAGGCAATGGCGATGACGTAACCGAGAAATATATCTTCCTCACGACTTCGCACGATGGGAGCGGAAGTATTACAGCCGCATTCACACCCGTTCGGATTGTCTGCCAAAACACGCTTAACGCTTCGCTTCGCAACATGACCAATGTAGTACGTATCAAGCACACTTCGGGAGCAAAACAACGTATTGAAAATGCCCATAAAATAATGGGATTGGCGAACACGCTAAGCACACAGTTAGAAAGCATATTCAACGGATGGACTAAGGTAAAGGTTACTGACCTAGAGGTAAGAAAGCTCATCCAATTGGCACTTTGTCCAAATAAAGAAACATTGGATCTATTGAAAAAAGGTGCAGAAGACGAAGTTTCCACCGTATTCAAAAATGTGGTAAATGATGCCTTTGCTTATGCTATGACAAGCGATACACAACAAATGGACACCACAAAAGGCACGTTGTTCGGGGCGTACAATGCCGTGACAGGCTACTATCAGAATGTACGCAACTACAAAGATGATGAAGCCAAGTTACAGAGTATTGTGCTAGGTGGAACGGCACAACTCAAATCACAGAAAGCATTCGACTTGTGTACATCTTTTACAACGGATGGTGCGGAAATTCTAAACCTTAATTAATAACTACAGGCTACCGCCTTAATTGGTGGTAGCCTATTAAAACTAAACATTATGGCCAATTGGTGTAGTAATACGGTTGTTTTCGAGGGAAACGAGGAAGCAATCCAACAAATACAACAGCTTTTCCAAACAATGAAGGAAAAGGAAGAGCAAACGGAAAGGGGACAATTGCCCGATTTTATCACAGATGAAAACGGAGGCTATTTCTTCGATAGCTATTGGAATAAGGGCGATGCAGGGATTTTTCAGTACGAAACAAAATGGTCGCCCAATATTGAAATTGTCCAAAAGATAGCAGAATACTACCAAGTGGATTTTGTACAGGACTATGAAGAAATAAGCAACCTTGTATATGGCAGAGCGACATTTTCTGACAGGCTACTCACGGATATTTATTTGGAAGACGAGGATTTCGAAATGTATCAGTTTGACGAAGAAACCGACACCTATCATTTTGATGGCAAAGACTACGACAGCGATTGTGAGATTTTAGAAACCCTGTTGGAACGTAAAATAGCAAACCTGTGAAAGTAACGGATTTAAACGGTTATCCAATCGAAGTAACTGACCTCAATGAAGCAATTCGTATAACCAAACGGTACACACAATTTAGGCACGAGGATAAAAAATATACAGATTTTGATAAACGACAGAACGCTTATTGGACGGATATGTACGAGAAGTTAACAGCAATAAAAGAACGAGTAAACAACCATTAAAATTTTAGAACGATGAACACGAATTTTTTCAATCAGATAACACAGTTGGATTTCACAGGTAATCTGCAACTTACCATAGCCAAAGGAGCAGAAAACAATCTTATTGTTTCTCTAATTGTACAGAATGAGCAATGCGGAGATAACGCAAAGCGACTGATACCCCCACTTAATTTAAGGGGAACGGCAGAAGAATTGGACGAGGGATTTTTTCAGCAGATAACCGCACCCATTCAGACCGCTTCGGGATTAATGGTAGATATGGAAGCCTTTATGAAGCAATTGGAAGAAGCCAAAAAACAATCGGCAATGGAAAAGGAAAAAGCCGACAAGCAGAAGAAAGAACAGGAAGCCAAAGACAAGAAATTCAAAGAGGGAATGACAAAAACGGACGAATTGGAGAAAGAGGGCAAATTCCGTGAAGCGTGGATGAAAGTACCCGATATAACCGAGTTTCCCGAAAAGGCGGACGAGATACGTAAACGCAAAACAACATTGTCCAACAAGTTTAGTACACCAAGTCTTTTTGGAGCAATGGCAGAAGAGGAAAAAACCGAACAACCGCAAGAAGAAAGTTTGCCTGATTATCCGATAGATGAAACGGAACAAGAAGAACAAGAATATTAATCTAAAAATTGGAAATTATGTTATTAGCAACGCAATTAGAACGAGTTTTTATACTCATGGATAAAGGACAGGAAATCCGATTAACCGACCCCGAACCACGTTGGAGCGTGGAAAGTGTACTGAATTTTTACGCCAATACATACCCAATACTGACCACCGCCAAAATATCTGCACCGCAGATTAAGGATGATGCAGTAGAGTACAAATTTGAGAGCGTAATGGGTACGAAAGGTTAAACCAAAATTATAAAATGATGAATTATGCGCAAACATATCATATCGGGAACAATCAGTCCACCCGAAAAAAAGCAACAAAGACAATTGTTCCAACAGTTGAACGAGTTCGCCAATTGGATGCAAAAAGCCAAAGACGCAAACGAAATTCGGAAAGACAAACGGAAATCTGTACCAACAGAAATGTTGCCAATGGTTTTCTAAGAACTTCTTTCCTGCCCAAACTGAGAGAAACCAAGACGGTACAGGCTTGTAAGAAAACAGCAAAAACGGAGAGGGATTTTTACAAGTCCCTTTCCCAACTTGCTGAGCATTACAAAATAAACCCAATACAGACCTCCGAATTTGAATATCCCTACAATATGGTATTGGCTCTATGGGATTTAGAAGAAAAGCTAAAACAACGTGTGCTGAATTGGGAAGAAATACGTTTGGTACAGGATAGTAAGAAAACCTACTTTATAAGCGAGGAAAAATACAACACAGGAACAACGCTTTATTATATTCCGATTGAATCTCTTTATCAAATGCTACACGACCCCAAGCGGAAAAAGAATGCACAATTGCTCATTTCCGTTTGCTCTTATCTGTACCACATTGCGGATGTTCCCTATTACAGACAGGAAGACAGCTATTTGTATTGGATGTACGAAATGCACAAAGATTGGGTGGAACAGGACGATGAAACGGAAGAAACCGAAGTGTACAATCGTGAATTTGCAAAAACGGAATTGATTGGCGATAGCATAGAACAAAAACTATTTAACCGTATCAACTTAAAGGTATTTCAACAGCGTTTAAATGCTTTTAAAAGCCTTGATACGTTTGACCACGATTGTTGGCAGATGGCTAGCAATGCTTTTGATTTATATACAGAGTATCCACAGGCAAGCATTTTCCGAAATGCACCGATTAATGAAGACCCCGAAAACGAAGAGGACGAAAACGAAAACGAAATCATTGCTATGGAAAAGTACATTTCTTTTATATCGCACACTAAAGGATGGTTATACGAGAGCATTTCCGACAGCATCAACAACGAGTTTAACGAGTACGGAGCAATGCAGGAACCGACCATTTGCAAACGCTTTGACGGAAATAATATAAACAATACGTGCCTCGATTTTGAGAACAGAATATTTGCCCTTTTAAACGATATATGTGACTTATTGTATAACTACGAAACATCAAGAAAATGAATAATACAAACGACATAACCACAAGTTTTGGGACATTATACCACCCTAAATCCGCTTTGGTATTCTATGAAACCAAAGGAGCGAATACAGATATATATGTAGAGTATTTTGATATGGATAAAAATGGCAATCCCATCAATGCCCACCCTTTGACCCAGCGAGAAGCAAATGTATTGGCAAGGGCATTACAGACTGAAAAGGACAAGGATAAAGCCTTTTTAAAATCCAATGGAATTTTTCCGACAAATATTCTGCACATTAATCCAAGTGAAAAAGGCACGGTACTATGGTACACTAAAGCACAAAGGCGACACCTGTATTTTGTCGACAGTCTTGACATCCCTAACGGATTAGCGTATGTACCGCCAATGATTTGGTATGCCAACAAAAATAGTCTATCGGTATTTGCATTGGCAAGCGATAGGCGACCAACCGAGAAAACTTCTTTATATTTTACTCCTTTTTTCAACATCTATGAAGATGGAAAAGTATGTATGGGTTCGGTCAATATCAACATTGAAAACTCCGCTTCGGTCGAGGAATTTATACAGGCTTGGGAAGACTATTTTTTCAATAGTTATTTCAGTCACTTATTGGGAAGAAACAGCCCTATAAAAGGCAATTGTGTAAAACTTTGGAAAGACCTGATTCAAACAGGCAAACCCTTCCCAAAAGAAGTATTGAAAAAGAATAACAAAACACTTAAAAATCTATTGTGATGAATACCGAGAAACTAAAAGTACATTTTACCGATAATTATCTGATAAGTCCCACCAATCCGATTTCGGTAAATCTTATTGGCGCAGGTGGTACAGGCTCAAAAGTATTGACCGCCTTAATGGAAATGAACCACAGTTTAATAGAATTGGGACACGCAGGTCTGCAAATCCGTCTTTGGGACGATGATATTGTAACCAATGCCAATTTAGGCAGACAACGTTTTGCAGAGTGTGAAACAGGATTGTACAAATCCGTTGCGCTCATAAACCGAGCAAACCGCTTTTCGGGTACAAATTGGAAAGCGGAAACCATTAAATTTGAAATGGACAGTTTAAGAAGACTGCCCGAATATGCACAGGCAACAATTTACATCACTTGTGTGGATAACGTAAAAGCGAGGTTTGGCGTTGCCGAAATACTAAAAGAAATCAGCAACAGCAGAAATTACAGAGATACACCCAAATATTGGTTGGACTTTGGAAATAGCCAACACACAGGGCAAGTACTTCTATCTACCATTGGAGCTATAAAACAACCCGATTCAGAGAAATACGAAACGGTTTCAAGCTTGCCATTTGTTACCGTCGAATTTGGCGAATTGCTTAAACAATCCGAGCAATCAGACGACACACCAAGTTGCAGTCTTGCCGAAGCATTGGAAAAACAGGATTTGTTTATTAATTCCTCTTTGACCCAAATGGGTTGCTCATTGTTATGGAGCTTATTCCGCAAGGGTATGACCCCATACAGGGGATTTTTTCACAATCTGAAAGATTTTAGTACCCAACCAATAAAAGTTGCCTGACCCAACCCCGATAACTATCGGGTCGGGTGGCAAAAAAGCAATTCCTTACTTCGATCAGAAACGCATTTTTGCATTTAATAGGTGCAATCCCTTTGCCAAAATGCACCACTCCATAATTCCCTTCCTTACATTTCATCAAACAGGTTGTGAGATATTTTCGTGGGATATTCAGTATCCCAATATTTGATTTTGGATCGACTTCTTTTCTTTCCAGATCTGCGACCAAAGAAAAGAAGCAAAAGAACGTCGCAATATTGATGATGGATTTTACCTGAATGCTCGTCAAAGTGACTTCTAATTCCTTAAGTTTGCATTTTAAAAAATGAACTCTAATTTCAAATTGTTTGTATTTGAATGTTACCTGCAAGCTTAAAGCAACTGCTGTAACAGAATAAAAAATCTATCGTCTTTAATTATAAAAAATGAAAAATATACTTTTAATTCTTATCTCTTCGACTCTGTTATTTTCTTGTAAAACTCTTCAGAAAAGTCGAAAAAATCATAGTACAATAAATGATACCCTAACCAAAAACTTAGAATTAGCTTATCAAATAGATGCAATTAAAGGTTTTTCCGTTTCTATAGTAAACGATAAAGGATTGATTTACGATAAAGGATTCGGATTTGCAGATATTGAGCAAAATAAAACATATACATCTAATACAACTCAAAACATTGCTTCAATATCTAAAACTTTGATAGGAATTTCGTTACTCAAAGCACAAGAATTTGGAAAGTTAAATCTTAACGACCCAATTAATAAATACTTACCTTTCAAGATTATCAATCCAAACCATCCAGAAGTTCCTATCCTAATTAAGCATTTAGCATATCACACCTCTTCAATTACTGACCTTGATGAAGTTTATGCAAAATCGTATGTTTTAATAAAAGACAAACACGATGAAAATGAAGGAGTTTACAATTATTTCAACAAACCAGAAACAAATATTGAATTACGTGAATTCATACAAAATAGTCTAACGGAAGATGGAAAGTGGTACCAAAAAAGTACGTTTTTAAACTCAAGACCTGGGGAAAAACGTGAATATTCAAATATTGCGGCGGCTCTTTGTGCTTTGGTCATAGAATCTGCAATTGGGCAAGATTATCACACGTTTACTCAAGACTATATTCTGAAGCCCTTGAAAATGAGTAATTCTGGTTGGACATCGATAGATATTGACCCAACAAAACGCTCAAGATTATTTGCATATAAAGGAAAAATGATAGCCGAATATTCCCTTATAACGTATGCAGATGGAGGATTTATCACATCGAGCAATGATTTGGGATTATTTTTATCCGAGCTAATAAAGGGATATGAAGGAAAAGGAAAATTGTTAAGTAAAGAAAGTTATAAAAAACTTTTTGAAAAGCAGCAATTTGTGAATAATGGAAAAACGGAAAATTATGGGGTTTTCATCGAATTTCGTGATGCTTTTTTTAAAATTGAAAATGAAATGATTGGTCATAATGGTTCTGATCCTGGGGTTTTCACTGCAATGTATTTTAACCCTACAAACAAAATAGGCAAAATAGTTTTAGTCAATACAGATACTGATTTTACGGATAATGTATGGCCCGAAATAGAGGAAATATGGAAATATTTATCAGATTATGAAAACATAATTAACAAATAAAAGCCGGCAGGTAGTATCGCATTGGAAAAATGACGGGTTAAATGACATCTTTTCTTTTCATATCTGAGACCAAGAAAAGAAGCAAAAGAACGTCGCTTGATTAGAACAGATATTTTACGTTATTATAATTGGGGCGTTACGTATTGACAAAATATTCTTCAGCGATTTTCACCACTCCCAAACCAAAATATATTTAGCCATTGGAGACACTCCCAATAGCTTTTCTAAAATCGTCTACATCGCTTCCAACAAGAAGATAACCAACACAACCAATTTCTAAAAGAGCTTTTACAATCTTTTCGTCGTCCGTATCACAATGAGCAATAAGTTTTATTGAAGGATATTGAGTTTTTAAACCATGAAGTTGAGCTAATACATTCTTATCGTAGAAATCAAGATCGATAATGCAAACCTGGGGGAGTGCTTTTAATTCAGATAATTGAACTATTCCGTCTTCAATATTCTCTGATAAAAAAAATATGTCAAACCCAGAAGTTAAGAGGTCTTTGCTAATCGCATCTATAATCGGACTTTTATCGTTGATAAATGCAATGCTAATGTGCTTGGTTATTCTTTCAGTGTCCATAGTGTCTTTTTTTAAAATGGTGGAGCACTGCGAAAAATTAAGGCGCAGGCCACTACACTTACCGACATTGAGGCACTGGTATACCCGACAACGAATAAGCGAGCGCCCACGCCTATGGCATGAGCGTTCTTTCTTATTGTCCCGTTGTCTTAAAAATTACCAGTTTTCAATGTGGGACTTAAAGTAAAAACACTTTAAGATTTTTTTCTATATGTTACCCACAAATATACTAAAGTCGCTCCAATACTTAAGGGTTACCAGAACAAAAGTTAGTTTACTTCCCCAAAATAAAATCAAAATACAGACAGACTTGTCTGTTTGTATTTAATTTTCTATTTTTGTAAAATAAATTAAAGAAAGTATGAGTTTTCCAAGAGCAAGAATAGTAGAAACTGCTTCCATTTTATTCCATCAACAAGGTTATAATAGTACAGGAATTAATCAAGTAATAAGTGAAGCTAAAGTTGCAAAAGCAAGTTTCTATCAGCATTTTAAGTCGAAAGACGACTTATGTATTGAGTTTCTAAACGTAAGACATAATTATTGGTTTGCTGAGCTATCCAATTTTATTTCAAAATCTAAAAATACTAAAGAAAAAACACTCTTAGCGTTCGATTTTATAACCTACATGAATAACAAGGAGAACTATAGAGGGTGTAGTTTTCTAAATATTCTATCTGAAATATCAAAAGAACAAGAAAAGATACTAACAGTTATTCAAGCACATAAAAGTGATTTAAGAAACTTCTTTCAGGAATTGATTAAAGATGAATTACTAGCAACTCATACCTATCTTCTTTTTGAAAGCTCTATCATAGAAAGTCAATTATTTAAATCAGATGAACTAGTCAATAAATCAAAATTGATAATAAATAACATAATCTAAAATTCAATAATATGGAACAAAAACACCCACTTCCTCCTTTTACTCTGGAAACAGCAAAGCAAAAAATTCAAATTGCAGAAGATGCCTGGAATTCTCAAAATCCCCAAAAGATATCTTTAGCTTATTCTATTGATAGTGAATGGAGAAATCGAAACTTATTTATTAATGGTCGTGAAGAAATTGTGAAATTCCTAACCGAAAAATGGCAGAAGGAATCAGATTACAAACTTAAAAAAGAATATTGGTCTCATTCTGAAAATAGAATTGCTGTTAGATTCGAATATGAATACAGAGATAAGAAAGGAAAATGGTTTAGAGCTTACGGAAATGAAAACTGGGAATTTGACGCAGATGGGTTAATGGTGAAAAGATTCGCTAGTATTAATGATCTTGAAATAAATGAAACCGAAAGATACTTGTAAAAACGTACTATAAAGACTAAAAGCCTAATCTTGCTTACAAGTCGGCTTTTAGTTTTTTTAATCTATTTCAATTTACTTTTAAACGTTATTTTGAATAGTAAGATAATACCATCGTTAAGTAGGTTGCTCTGTTTTTATTTCCTGATGCTCCTTCTCTTTCTTAATTTGGGAATAAGTCCAGAAACAAATAACACCCACAATAATCAACGCGTAAGCGAACCATTTGCCGACGCGCTCTATAAAACGGGTAAATACAGATGCTTCAAAGCTTGAAAATCCCTCGGCACCTACGGCGTTTCGCCTGTAAAATTTTCTACGGTTTATCCAATAAATAAGTCCTATCCCAATAACGGTAACAACAATACCAAATACTAATTGAGCTGTAACTGTATCCATATCCTTTAAGTTTTTAATCAAAGTAAATTTAAACAAAAACAGCTGAAAAAGGAATCTGAAAAGCAAAAAACCGACCTAAAAAGTCGGTTTTGTCTTTATTTTATTTACATTTAATCACTACTATTAAATTGAAAGCTCACTTGTTTTTCGTTTCCGAAATTGTCAGAAATCCATACCTCTAAGGATTGTGATACCGTGGACGTAGAAGTGTAATATATCCTGAATTGTTCCGTTGGCAGTCCATATAAATCGTTTGGTAAATACGGTGGTTCGTCATGATATGCCAAGGTTCCTTGTCCGTCAAACTGAAAGTACCGAAGATAGTATTGTGTGTTACTGTAGTTACCTGTTCGCAGTATAGTTATCCTGATCTCCACTGTGCTACCATTAGCAATTTCTTTGGGTACGGGCATTACTTTTACCTCAAATGGAAAATCGTTCTGTATTTCTAGTTCGTCTTTATTACAGGATATCAATGTAACCAAACTTATCAGGATTGCTAATAGCCCAATCTTGAATTTATTAAATATTGCTATCATTGTTTTATGTTTTAAAAGTTAAATCTTAATCCGACTCCTGCTGATGGTCGGAACTGTTGTAAATCTGTACCCCAAAATACTTTTGTACGCCCTTGTAGGAGTAGCACAAAACGATCAGATAGGTACATTTCAAAAGAGAGCCGTCCGCCTGCTCCATAGATGAAGTGATCTTCATTCAATATTTTAGCTCCATCATATAACATTGCTTCTCCACGGTTAATGCTTTCGTAACCGAATACGCCAGTTATTGCAGCATTCAGTGTAATGTTCTTACGGGCATCGCCCAAAAGAAAGAAGCTGTAGCCACCCTCTGCGGTGTAAGTTTCAACTGGTATGCTTAATTCTTTATAGTTGTGGAATTGCTGTGTGTATTCCAAAGCCCAAAGTTGGTAATTGCCATTCTTACCATTTACCGTCATTCCGATATTGATGTAATAATCGTCACCAATTCTATCAGCGGATAATATACCCGTATTTACTTCCAATCCTTTCTGTTTAGGTAGCATCCGTTGTGCCTGTGCCAATGTGATGCCCATTAAAATAAGCATCATTGTATAGATATACTTTTTCATATAATTACTTTAAAGGGTTATTAAAATTTCAAGTGCATATCGTTAATCAAACGAGCCTTAATCAGATCTGAATTCTCTATCTCAAGCGATTGATGTCTACCTCCATTCTTTTCGAAAATCTCAATCAGGAGCACCTTGTCATCGGCAATCGTAAACTGATCCAATAGAAATACGTTTTGATCGATTGTTTTTCCACCAATTTCATTCAATGGCTTGTAAGTACGTAGTGGAATTATTGGTCTTTCTTGTACTACCGTACGTTTGGCAACCTTTTTATCCACTATCTTGAAATTAATAAAGTCAATTTGGAAAGGAACATTGGTGCGATTTCCTAATTCCGTATGGAAGTAGTATTTTCCGTTATGAATGTAAATTCCTTTTAAGAGAAACTGAATGCCGAAACTTTTAGCCCCGATATGCTTTACAATACGTTTGTCTTCCTTGAATATTGTTTCCAAAAGCAAGCCTGCTAATGACGGTGAACTGCTACCTAACTCTTCGAAAAGAACATCGTTTCCATTGGCTTTGTCTACTTCCTTCTGCATTGTCAGTAGATTGTAGCTCAATGCCTCCGGATAGGAACTGTAATGTACATTAAAGCCGTAAAAGCGCCCATCATTTGTAATGACCGAAAAATTAGTTTCAGTCTCAAAATCCCTTACCGAAGCTTTTACACGCAATACATTTTCTGCATCTTCCGCTTTCCCTGCAATCAGGTAGTCACTTCCCAAGTCCACGTATCTTATAGCGGTCGGGAAAATTAGGTGCGAAGTTTTATCATAGGAAACTTCTAAACGATAGGGTTCAATCTTGCCCATTGCAAGTGGTGTTCTCATGCTGTTTTGCGCATAAGATTGTACGGCAAAGCCGAGTATCAGGGCAATTGCCCAAAAGGTTTTTAAATGATTTTTCATTGTTTTATTATTTGAGTTCAACATTATTTTTTAGATACAAGGATGACCTGATGTCCAGCCTTTAGAGTTACTTTCGGTGTTCTCACTTTTTTGGAAAAGTATCCTGAAATTCCCTGCACTACCCCACGGCTTAAATCAGCCGCAATCTGCTGTCCAGCTGAATTGGTCATCATTAAACTGGTTCCCGAAGTTTGGCTCATATTGCCTGCCATTTCAGTAAGGGCGTTCATTTCAGGCGAGTATGGTACATTCAATCCCTGCTGACCGTCCAAATCGTAAATGGTTATATCAATAGGGATGATATTGCCGTCCAATTCTATGGAAGTAACTTTAAGTTGCAAGCGCCCCGACTGAACCTTAGCGTTAGCTGTTAAAATGGTTCCTTTGGGGATCGTATGATTAGGAGTTTGGGCAGTTTCCAATAAACGTAAACGAACGCCACTTTCACCAATAATGGTTTGCGTTTCATGTACACAAGCTTTGATACTGTTTTTAGGTTGCATCACTTGTTGTGTTGAGCCAGCGGTATAGAAACCTCGGTTTCTGTTGTCACTCCAATTCGCTAAAAAGACACTGTCGGTAGGTTCACGGTACAAGGCTGATACGCTGTTCTTTCTTGCAGAGGTAAATGCCACAAATTGTTCCTTTTGTGTAGGAGGCGAAGTTTTCGGAGTAGTTGCAATGCTGGATGGTGCAGTTTCTGTTGTGTTGGTACCCGAAGGAAGGTATTTTGCTGCCATCTGGTAGGATTTTTCCATTAATACCAATTGGTCATCTACCGTTACACCCGTAGGTACATCCTTTTCCGCTAATTGCTCTTTTAATTCGTCCAATTGCTTACGGAGTTCTTGCGTTTCGGAATTTTCATCCTGATAAAAAGAACCTAAGGTACTTTGTACATTGCGATAACTATTCAAAGCGGGATTGCTGTTTCCACGGCTGTTCCCTCCATAGTTATAATTTTCTTCCTCTTCGGCAAACTGATTGGGTGTTTCCTCTTTTTCATCGGTAGTCCAATAATCTGAAAGGGATAATAGCGCATCCCGCTTTTCCTGGTCCTTACGTTCTAACATTTCCTGCTCGTACGCTTTGCTTTTATCGGCAGGCATTCCTGCACCGGTTGCTTGTGGTACAACATCGTTTAAACCAACGTTTTCGATTTCCTTTTTATCGGACGACGGTTTAAAAATCAGGTACATGCAACCAAGAAAAACGACACTCATCAAACCAAAGATCAGTGGTTTTTTAAGCTTTTCAATTTTGTTCTGTGTACTGCCTTGCAGTACATCAGCGGTTTCGTTTTGGTTACCTTCCGTTACCCGTACAACCGTTTTTTTGTTCTCATTTTCTTTCATAAATCTTATTTTTTAGGATTGTCTGTAATGTGTCCTGCAAGAGTGTAGGACTTTCTTTCATTTTGAGGACAGGGTTTTCAATATGCTCGATAACTATGCTGTTATCAGACTTAGCCGTATCGTACCATACTTTGAAAATGACCCCTGCGGTAAGCAGTAGGTACCCAGTAAAAAAGTATAGCGTGTACTTGTGTTGTTTTCCCACGGATAACGCTCTCCAACGTCCGTCCATTTTGGCAAACCACTTGTCCATATTTGTTCGCAATTTTCTCATAGTTTAATTATTAAGGGGCATTACATTCTAAATCCTCTTTTTCGAGGAGAAGACTGTGCTTTAGGCTTTTCGGTTACTTGGGCAATGGCCTCTTTTACTGTCGGAAACGAATTTGCAGTAAAATTTGTCAGTTTAGATTGCTTTAGCAATTGTCCATATCGGTCTGTTCTTTTTATATGCATTTCTGTATCCTGTAAATCGAATTTTCTGTTTTCATATTTTACCCACATATTACACTGAACGCTTGGCTTGTCTTCGCCATTCCATTCGAGGTAAGTAGATAAATACAGATGATTTTTTATTAATGGAGCTTCTTTTCCGTTGTTCCAAGCTTCCAAAAATTCGCTGATGCTGTCCTTTAACTTACCTGCACAACAGCTCTCCGTATGGAAATAACCGTCATATCCCTTATCAGTAAGGGTTTTGGCAAATTTGTCTAAATCAAATTTCTGTTCCATATCCTTAATTTTTAGCGTTCAATAACTTCTATATCCTTATTCTCTATCACTGCAAATCTTTCGATATTGAAGCCCTGTGGATTGTTGTCGGAACGGACGGAGTTGACCAGATAGCAGGTAGTGATCAGATTGCGTTTGGTTACATTGCTAGAACGGATAATGAATTGTTTGGCATAGGTTCGTACGGCATAAGGATAAGTGTCGAAATTGCATACCACGCTATCTACCTCAATGCGCTGTTGCACGTTCCCTGATATGATACGACCGTAATAGCCCTTTTCTGAAAGGTCTTTGTAGTAATCAAAGGCACTTTTATCAGCAAGATTGAATGCTCGTTTCATGTTGCTTTCGATAGCATTCTTATCGGGTGCAAGCGTAAAGAATAGTTCATGAAAACGTCTGACGTGTTCCCTTGCTTCTACGGGACGGTTGATGGACGCATCCTGTGAAAGTGCTAACATCAACGATTTACCATTGTCAAGTACATAGACTTTTTGGCGTTGTTCTTCTGCAAAGCGGTAGGAATTCCATACGGTATATCCTACCACGCTTATGCAGAGTACGGCAAATACAAGGGCATACAGCCTGATTTGGCGAAAACTGTTTTCGATATTTCTTAATGTTTTAAATTCCATTTTCTTGAATGATTTAATTGTTTATTTTCCCATTAATTTGCCTCCGATATTTCCTGCTGCCGAACCTGCTCCAGCACCAGCAATATTTCCTGATTTCATTGCAGTTTGGTTCACATTGCGGGTAAAGTTTCCAGCACCTCCAGCTTGAATAATCCAGCCTGTTACGGTCGGAATGGTAAAGTATCCCACAATGCCGATAATCATAAAGATGACGTAAACAGTATTTGAGGTATCGGGAATGAAAGTCGGATCGGCAAGCATCCCAATATCCCTTTCGATAATCAGGGTTTGTATCTTGGCAAGCATAGCACTGAATAAATCTGCTACAGGCAGCCATAAATAAACACTGACGTATCGAGTGAGCCACTGTGTAAGTGTCGATTGAAAACCATCCCATACCGATATGGCAAAGGCGATTGGTCCCAAAATGGACAGGACTATTAGAAAAAACGTCCGTATGGTATCAATGACTAGAGCTGCTGCTTGAAAAAGGATCTCCAATAGATTACGAAACCAATTCTTGACAGTTTGTTCTGTTTGATAAGAAAATCTATCCAAATACATTCCTGACATGGTGACCAAATCAGAGGGCGACCAGCCCAGTTCTTCTAATTTCCTATCGAACTCTTCGTTTGATATCAGATAGGCAGTTTCGGGGTCTCGCAACATAGCTTCTCGTTCGAGAATATCTTTTTTTGCTTGTAAATCGTTCAGATCAAGTACCTGATTTTCGAGGATGGAATGAGTACCTTGTACTACCGGACTTAATACGGCATTGATAGTTCCGAGCACAATAGTAGGAAAGAACATAATACAGATGCCCAAAGCAAAAGGACGAAGCAATGGGTACATATCAATAGGCTCTGCCCGACTTAATGCCTGCCATACTTTAATGGCGACGTAGAACAAAGCCCCTAAGCCCGCTATACCTTTAGCCACTGCCGCCATATCGGCGGACAGAGGGATCATCTCATCATACAATGAGCGTAGGACTTCGTGAAGGTTATTGAATTCCATAACTACCAGTATTTTTGATTGGAAGTTCCATAGAGTTCAAGTACTCTTTGGGTGTTGTTCTGTTTCTTTGCTCTAAGGATACTTACTGAAATGTTTTTACTGGTGTAGTAGTGTACCAGGCTGTGGTATTCCTTTACTTCCTTGTACACACGGTCAATAATATCCATTCGCTCTTTGTCGTTTAACGAAAGGCTCGACGAGCTTACAATCTGTTTGAGTTCTTTCAGTAGTTCCGTACATTCATTAAGCAACGCAGAGTAGCCATTGGCAATTGCCGCCAATTCTTGCGGAGAGAAATTCGGATCGTTCATCATCTTTCCGAAATTCTGTACATACATTTCGGACACGTCACCTACTAAGAGTACGGTTTGTTGTACTTTACGTGCATCTTTAACAAGGTTGTTCACGGCTTGCAACTTGTCGTAATATTCTTTCCCTTGTTTATATACCTTTTCGACCTCCTTAAAATTCTTCACTACGTTACTTACCGTGGAAGAGGTCTGGATGATTTCATTCGCAGAGTTGAGAATACCTGATGCTAAATTTGCAGGATCGGTAACTACAAACTGTGCTTTTGCTGATGGTGCTACGGCAAATAGGAATACCGCACACACCAAATACATGATTTTTTTCATTGTTTCTGAATTTTAAATTGTTAATGACTATTGATTTGCTTTATCACGTCGCTCGATGGCGATCCGTTTAATGGCGAGTTCTACATTGCCGTCTAGTTCTGATGCTAACTGCATCACTTCCATTTTCTCAGTTTCTTCGGTGGTATAGGCGAGATATTCTTCCGTACTAACCTCTGTCGCATACACCGCAGAATGCGTTCCACCCAATCCAATCCATACTTCCTTGTAAAGTCGTGAGGGATCGTTATTCATATTGATGGAAAGTACCTGTGCCTTTTCTTTTTCAGTTAAGCCGAGCATTGCTTGTATATCATCAAACTTGTTCATGTATTTGCGCTGATCGAGCAGGATTTTACAATCGGAGTTGTTGATGATACTTTCTTTTACAATGGGAGACTGGATGATGTCATCCACTTCCTGAGTTACCACGATGGCTTCGCCAAAAAACTTTCTAACGGTTTTAAAAAGGTACTTTATGTATTCTGCCATTCCTTCTTTTGCAATGGCCTTCCAAGCTTCTTCGATTAGGATGAGTTTACGGATACCTTTTAAGCGACGCATCTTATTGATGAAGACCTCCATAATGATGATGGTCACGATGGGGAATAGAATTTTATGATCCTTGATTGCATCAATCTCAAAAACGATGAAGCGTTTGGAAAGCAGGTCTAACTGTTTATCAGAATTGAGCAGATAATCGTACTCACCACCTTTGTAATAAGGCTCTAATACATTAAGGAAATTTGCAATGTCAAAGTCTTTCTCACGAACCTGTTTTTCTTCAAGTACCTTACGATAGTCGCCTTGTACATACTCATAGAAACCATTGAATGACGGAAAAATAGACTCCTGTCTAATGCGTTCAATGTAACCACTTACGGCATTGGAAAGGGCAACTTCTTCAGAGCGAGTCGGTGGTTCATCATCTCTTTTCCATAAGGTTAAGATGAGTGTTTTAACACTTTCCCGTTTCTCAATGTCGAACACTCCATCATCCGTATAAAAGGGGTTGAATGCAATTGGATTATCTTCGGTATAGGTGAAGTAAACCCCGTCTTCGCCTTTGGTTTTACCTTTGATGAGTTCACATAATCCTTGATACGAATTTCCTGTATCTACTAACAAGACGTGCGCACCTTGTTCATAATACTGACGCACCATGTGATTCGTGAAAAATGATTTTCCTGAACCTGACGGCCCCAATATAAACTTGTTGCGGTTCGTAATAATTCCACGCTTCATTGGTAAATCCGATATATCCAAATGGATGGGTTTCCCAGTTAATCGATCAGCCATCTTGATACCGAAAGGAGAGGGCGAGTTGTGGTAATTCGTTTCTTCGGTAAAGAAGCACAAAGCTGGTTCAATGAACGTATAGAAACTCTCTTCACTCGGAAAATCACCGGCATTGCCTGGCATTCCTGCCCAATATAAAGTGGCTACGTCAGTAGTGTTGTGTCTGGGTTTGCATTCCATCAATGCTAAAGCACTACCGCAATCGTTTTTTAGCTGTTTGAGTTCGTTCGGATCTTCCGACCAAGCCATGATATTGAAATGTGCTCGAATGGAAGAAAGACCAAACGAATGGGCTTCGTTCAGATACTTTTCTACCCACTCTTTGTTGATTTGGTTTGCTCGACTGTATCGAGCTAAAGAGTGCATATTCCTTGCGGATTTTTCAAACTTTTGTAGATTGGCTTCGCTGTTATCCAAGAATAAATATTGGTTATAAATGTGATTACAACTTAACAGCAATCCCACAGGAGCAGCGAACGACAAACGACAATCACTTCGATCAGTAGATAATTTTTCGTAACGGGTATCCGCTGATACTGTTCCAGGCAGGTCGTCCGTATCGGACAAGGTGTGCAAGCACAATCTTTTGTTTCCGATACGAACTTCTTCAGCTCCGAGTGCGATGTCCTGCATGGGTGTTCCTCCATCTCTTGACAAGGTGAGGTACTGTTCGAGTAATCCCTGTTTTTCATCCGTACCGATGATGTCGTCTTCGCTTAGACGTCGTAGTCTTATGAAACCACTATCATTCACGATACGTTCAAACTGCGCAACGGCTTCCATAAAATGGTGGATCGCTTCCTTATCTCTGATTTCCTTTGGTATCAGCGTACCTTTGCAAAGCGAAGAGAAATTGCTTTGCATCCGCATCCGATCTTTGGTGGTTTTGGTCAAGAACAAATAGCAATAATGGTTCAGAAAAGGGCGTTCGTTGAAATGTTGCTGGTAGGATTTACCTAAAAAGCTCAAACTATCACCAGCAATATCTGGCGCATAGTTTTCCTTGATATACCAGTCTTGTTTATGGATGACTGTATAATCAGGTAAAGTTTTGATCGCTTTATGCCAAGCGGAATGAATCGCTTCATATTCCGCTGAGGCTACCGTGAACAGTTCTGGTAAACGTACTTCAAAACAAGCGGTAATGTCTGCATCCTTGGACAGAATACAATTATTTTCTACTGCCAACAAAGGAAACTTATTTTCCAACGTAGTGGCTTTTGCTACATTTCTCATACGGCGGTTGATTTAGCGGTGAATTTTAAATAGCGGTGTACAGGCTTGCGACAGATGATGTAACGGGGGTGGCGTTTTATCGCACCGATTTTCATCAATCCGTGTTCCCCGTACTTTTGATTGAGTGAAAAGGTCTGCCATACAATTAGCGAAGCACCACCAATTCCTAAAAACAGACAGATGTAAGAATTAACCCCAGCCATGTAAAGTATCATGACTAGGATCAATGTCCCAAGTAATCCGCCAGCGAAGATGAATAGGTATTGTGCTTTCAACCCCTTAAATTCTACCGTTCTTCCAATGCCTTTGTTGATGTTGTAATTACTCATAGGGCAAAGGATTAAAGGAAGAATGAACGAAGAATGGTAGCAGCTACAATAAGGAAGATACAGGCACCGAACCACGATGCCGCCGTTTTACTGGTATCGGGATCTCCGCTACTAAACTTGTTGTACACTTTAACACCTCCGATGAGTCCGACTACGGCACCAATAGCGTAGATAAGCTGTGTGGCGGGATCGAAATAAGAGGTTACCATTTGGGTAGCTTCCGTGATACCTGCTGTACCATTCCCCTGTGCGAATGCACCGATTCCTGAGAGCATTACGGTAGCTGTCAGCAAAACTTTTTTTCTTTGTTTTTTCATGATTGAACACATTAATTTGTTATTGTATTCCCGCTTCTTGCGGGCTTTCGGAACAAAGGTGTTGTGAAAATGGAAGCGCTATAACAAATTGGTAGTGAGAGGGGTTACTTGGCAGTGAGTGGCGTTTTAATTAGTAATTGGGCATAAAAAAACGTCGAAACAAAATGATGTCCGACGTGCTTCTTTATAATCCTCTTTTAAAGAGGTTACATTTTTCGCCCTTTGTTTCCTTGTTCTTTTTTTGAAGATGAAACAGGTTTGTTTTCGAGTCCTTCCTTAATAGATTTTTCTTTCAGCACCTTCAGGTTTTCTGTTATCATTTGTGGTAGGTATGTTTCTTTCCAGGGAATTGTCTTTGCTTCAAAATGAGATTTTAAACCTATACGTTTTAAATCTTCTTTGATATTCCAACCACCGTTTCGGTTCCAGCCAATTGGATCAAGTTCTCTTTGGAAGGGAAACTGAACGGCGATAAGGTCTTTTGGAAATTCCAGAATACTATCATAATCTAACTCTTGAAATTCGCGTGTTTTAGGGTTGTAGGGAATGATGTAAGCATTCGCTTCCTCGGAGAAATAATGATCTATTTCATCAAAGACAATTCCTCTTGACATGAAATCATCTTTGGGGCGAAGCATATCCATGCGTATATCAACATAAAATATATGACCTTGAATTTCGATTGTAGGAAGCATACCCTTTTGGATTCTGTCATCGAATGCCGTTTGATCGACCATTAAGTCGAAGTCTGTTTTGTTTTTTAGTTCTTCGAGACTTAGCTTATACTTCTCTGCCATTCCTGCTGGATCAAGCACAACGAGTTCCGGTATTTTTACTAAAATTTCTCTTCCGTTACTAATAAGGCTTGGAATGTTCTTATCCTGTAAACTATAGTCAAAAGCGTAGCCATCTTCTACATCCCTCATTTCGTAAATTGAAATAGTATTGACTGGATTGTCTTTTTCCCTTAATTCGACCTTATTTATATCGACCAAGAAATCTGTTCCCTCGATATTTATACTGGGCAATTCTCTTTCCATGCTTCGTTGTTTTAAAAAACAAAGGGAAGTCTATATAAACTCCCCAATGTCAAAATTTTCCAAATCATTTTTCCGCAAAATGGAAGAACTGGTTTCCGTTTCAGACGAGAGCGAACTATCCAGTAGCTCAGCTATCTTTCTAGAAGCACCCTCTATGGAATTTTCCAGTAGACTGAATAATTCAGTTCCTTGTATTTTCTGAACTATGGCTATCGCTGTTCCCTTTTGAGATGGCTCCAGTTTTTCTTTTTGTAGCAGCATCCCCACGGCACCTAGTTCTTCAAAAGTAACCCCTTGGGCAAAACCGTTATCGCCACCGGATATTCCGTACCCGTTCCACTCTTCTTCCTCTTCTTCGAAATCGGGTTGATTACTGAAAACTTCATCCAGCTCTTCCTGCGGAATTTGAACACCTACGTTTTCATTTTCGTCGTATTCAATGTCTAAGTTATCAGGGTTTATCTCTGGGTTCTCAATTTGGCTTTTACTGGCACTCTTTGGCTCCGAATGACTTCTTAAAGGTTTGGGTCGCCCCATAATATCAGGTAAATCGAGGTTAACCTTTTCTTGCTTTGGTTCTGGTTTCGCCCTTTTCTTAATGACAATCTTATCCTGTAAAAGCAGAGCAATGATTATCAGCAGGCAAATCATGATTACTATTTCCATAACGTTAGTTTTTAAAATAAGCCCTTGTATTTTTCGTTGAACTCCTTTGTAATCATATCTTCAAATACTTTAAAATGATATTCCAGAATATTATTGAGATAGGCGAACAAGGGTATTTTATCATCGCCTATAATCTGAACGATGCGGGTTAAACGTTCATGATGTTCAGGGCTTAGGTATATACTTTTATTGCCTCTTTTCTGCATTTTATTCATTTGCATAAATGCTTTTTCATAGGTTACTTTTGTGGTATTAGTTGTTACACTGCACCTGCTGCCAGTTACAACTACATTCCTTTTCTTTTTATCTTTCTTCATTACAAAATGGGTTTAAAATGCTCATTGAAATAATCTGTGATATCGTCCCCGTACTCCCTAAAGTGGTGTTCAAGAATGTTATCAATATAAGAGTAGAGCGTTGTTCTTTCTTCTCTAGTCAGTTGAACGATGCGGAGCAATCTTTCGTGATATTCGGGGCGAATGTAAACGACCTTACCGTTACGACCTGAGGGAAACCGATTGACTAAAAAAGTTTCCTCGTAGTCCACTTTCTTTGATGAACTGCTTCTGGCTTTTTCTTTCGGTTTGGTTTTGATTTCCTTTGGTTCTTCCTGTTGGGGATTATTTATGGGTGGAGAAATAGGTTCATCACCACTTATGATATTCATCAAATAATCCTCATCAACATCGGGCTTTTCAAAAGCGTTGTTTTTGTTATCCTTAGCCATAGCCTAGTGCTTTTATAGTTGTGCGATTTTTAAAAATTCTTCGACAAACAAATCCATTTTGGTTACTTTCATTAGCTGTGTTTCGGCAGGAAGTAAACTTGATCTGAATACATAACCGGCAGTGTCGTCTGTTTCCTTTCGGAAACGCTTACTGTCCGTGATCCTTGTTTCCATTATTGGCAGGTTGAGTTCTTTGATGACACTTTGATAGGCATCGTATACACCTGTTTTTTCCCTGCCGTCCACTTGGTTCCAGAATAACCAAAGTTCTTGTTTCTCGTTGCCTTCAATAGTTTTTGGAAGTTGGAGAAAGGCTTTGGTAAAGCCTAATGTGCTTTCCACGACCAAGCGGTCTGCTGTAATGGGCGAAAAGATAAAATCCATTGTCTTTAATGTAGTCAATACACCTTTGGTGTTGGCTGTCCCCGGTAGGTCGAAAAAGATAACGTCTGGTTGAACCGCTGACTGGCTTACATATTCGGATGCTTTTTCCAAAGTATTTTCAGCCTTGCATTTGATAATCGGGTATGCTTTTTTGTCGATAGTTTGGAACTGTTTCATTGCTGCCCTTTTATGGTAATCATTCTGCATAATTGTCTTCTTATCCCGCTCTCGCATATTAGTTAAGCTGTGCTGCGGAAAGTCACAATCCATTACCAATACGTTAAAACCTAATCGGTAGTGAAGCACACTTGCGAGCAAGGTGGTCATCGTAGATTTTCCCACACCGCCTTTCTGGGTGGAGAAACTGATTTTCAAAGTTTCTTTTCTTGTTTCCATTATTTAAAAATTTATTGTTACACGCTTTATTTTTTTTTCAGGCTTGGATATTTGTGTATTTGAATATTCCCTCCTTCCAATATTCCAGCATTGTTTTTTGGATATTTTACTGCACAGGTATCTGCTTTCATTTTTGCCTTATCAGGCACATTCTTTGGCAAGTAACAAACCTGGCAAAAGGTAAATTGCTTTACCGCTTTTATGCTTTTACACTTTTAAAACCTTATGCTTTTATTCCAAACCGGTTGTTTGCAAACCTGATTTTCTTTCCAATTGGAATACATTTTTTGCTACCTACACTAAAATTATACGGCAAATAAAGCGATTGATTTATCCGTTGATTGCTATATGGAAGTGTTCGGCACTCAAAGGCAGAGTTTGTCTGAGTATTGAATTGCAATACTCTCACGAACAGTCATTTACTTTGTGTAATGGTTTTTAGTAATGGATTTGTGCAAAAGCAATATGAGATATTAGGTAAGAATGGGGACAGCCCGAAGCTGTTTTTCCCTGTTTTATTTAATCCGTCCCGGAGGGCGGATTTTTGTGTTCATCAGAACACGGCAAGTTGTGTTTTGAGGCACTCGAAACTGAGTTCGTGCCTCAAAACCACTTGCCCCTGCAGGGGCTGGAAAACACCTTCCGAAGTCAGGGTTTTTGCAGGAATTATCTAACGATGAGCTCGCTGAAACTCGGTTAAAAATGAATAAATAATGAATGAAAACGGTAATAGAAAACAGAATAAAGGTGGACGGACACCGAAAAGTGATCCGAGCATCCACCGACACGTTTTTCGCCTGACGGACGAAGAAAACGCTAAATTATTATTTCTTTTTGAAGCATCAGGAATGACCAATAAGGCAAGATTCATCATTTCTGTACTGTTTGGTAGAGAGATAAAAATGGTCAGAATAGACAAAGCTGTGCTGGATTATTATATGCGACTGACCTCTTTTCATAGCCAGTTCCGCTCCGTTGGGGTGAATTATAATCAGATTGTAAAGCTGCTGTATAAGAACTTTACCGATAAAAAGGCAGCTGCATATCTTTATAAATTAGAAAAACAGACGGCTGAAATGGCGGCATTATGTCAAAAAATTGTTCAGTTAACAGCAGAATTTGAAGAAAAACATCTAAAAAAGTAGTATTAAAGATGATAGCCAAAATTGGAAGAGGAAGTAGTTTGTATGGAGCATTGGCATACAATCAGCTCAAAGTGGAGAAAGAAAATGGGCAAATTCTGTTTACCAATAGAATAATAGAAACACCCCACGGACAATATTCTGTTAGTCAATTGGTGCAATCTTTTGAACCTTATCTGATAGCCAACCGCAATACTGAAAAGCATACGTTACATATTTCTCTCAATCCCGACCCGAAAGATGAGGTAAGTGATGAAAAGTTCAAACAAATGGCGCAAGAATATATGCAGGAGATGGGTTATGGCGAACAACCTTTTGTAGTTTTCAAACATACCGATATAGACCGAACCCATATCCATATTGTATCGGTTTGTGTGGATGAAGAAGGTAAAAAGATTTCGGATAAATTTGAGAAAAGACGATCAATGAACGTATGCCGTGAATTGGAAAGAAAATACAGGTTGATACCCGCTACGGAAAAAGAACATAAACAGAATGACAAGATCTTTCAACCAGTAAATTATCAAGAAGGAGACGTAAAAAGTCAAATAGCTTCGGTTGTCCGTCATCTGCCTAAGTATTACCAGTTCCAAACTTTGGGAGAATATAATGCCTTGCTTTCCCTTTTTAATATTACCACCGAAAAAGTGGAAGGCGAACTACACGGGAAAATGAGACAAGGCTTATTATATATACCTTTAAATGAGAAAGATGAAAAAGTCGGGAATCCATTTAAAGCTTCTCTTTTCGGTAAGGATGCAGGGCTTCTTGCTTTGGAATTGCATTTTGAAAAATGTAAAACGACTTTGAAAGTCCACCCGACCAAGCAGACCTTAAAATCAGCCGTTACCATTGCTCTGCAATCAACAACTGATGAGTTGAGTTTTAAAAAGCAATTAGGAGAATTGGGAATTAATGTAGTCGTTCGTCGGAATGATACATGTCGGATTTACGGAATGACTTTTATTGACCACAATTCAAAAACGATCTGGAACGGCTCTCGTTTGGGAAAAGAGTTTTCTGCAAATACCTTTAATGATTATTGGAACCATAATATCAAACCAGGAATAAAAGAGGTTAACGAATCTCAACCTAAATTATCACAATCAAATGATATGGAAGATTTAGCTGTGGAAAAACCTCATCAATTATTTGACTTTCTAAATTTCCCTGAAAAGCACGGAGATGGTTTGATTGAAGCTTTTGGAGGATTGCTTCCTGAAGCACAGGGTGAGGATTATGAGGAACAGGATTTTGCAAATAAGATGAAGAAAAAGAAAAAACGCACAAGAGGTCAAAAGTAAAAATAAGCCAAATACCGCCACCTACCGCCAAACACCGCCTACTTTTCAAAGCTAATCTTTACACCCTTTAATTTCACGGCCGAACATTAAATATAAAAAAATGCAGGGAGAAGACGATTTAAGAGGTTTAGCCAAGGTTATGGCATTTATGAGAGCGGTAAGTATCCTTTTGGTGCTAATGCACCTTTATTGGTTTTGCTACGGTTTCTTTATAGAGCGTGGTTGGACACTAGAAATTATCAATAAAATATTAGGCAATTTCCAACGAACAGCAGGACTGTTTTCACATACTTTATATACCAAAGTGTTTGCAATCGTATTGCTGGCTTTAAGTTGTTTAGGAACTAAGGGCGTGAAGAACGAGAAGATAACCTGGTCTAAAATTTATGTAGCATTGGGAATTGGTTTTGTGCTATTCTTTTTGAACACTCCACTGTTAAAGTTGTCGCCGATTATAGGTGCATTCTTTTATATCCTCACTATGGGGTTAGGTTATATTGCTTTGATGATGGCTGGTGTTTGGATTAGTAGGCTATTGAAAAACAACCTCATGGATGACGTTTTCAATATGGAGAATGAAAGCTTTATGCAGGAAACCAAACTAATGGAAAACGAATATTCTGTCAATCTTCCGACCAAATTTTGGTACAATAAAAAACAGCACAATGGTTGGATTAATATCGTTAATCCTTTCAGGGCAACGATCGTGTTAGGTACTCCTGGATCAGGTAAATCGTATGCGATAGTCAACAACTATATCAAACAACAAATTGAAAAAGGTTTTTCGATGTATATCTACGATTTTAAGTTTGACGACCTTTCTACCATTGCCTATAACCATTTACTGAAGCATAAGGATAAATACGAAATACAGCCCAAATTCTACGTCATCAACTTTGATGACCCTAGAAAGAGCCACCGTTGCAATCCACTCAATCCTGATTTCCTGACGGATATATCCGATGCTTACGAAGCAGCGTATACCATTATGTTGAATCTGAACCGTTCGTGGATACAGAAGCAAGGGGATTTCTTTGTAGAATCTCCAATTATTCTGTTGGCTGCCATTATCTGGTATTTGAAAATCTATGATAACGGTAAGTATTGTACGTTTCCGCACGCTATTGAGTTGTTAAATAAAAAGTACTCGGACGTATTTACAATTCTTACTTCTTATTCAGAACTTGAAAACTATCTTTCTCCGTTTATGGATGCCTGGCAAGGTGGCGCACAAGACCAACTACAGGGACAAATTGCTTCCGCTAAAATTCCTTTATCAAGAATGATATCACCACAATTGTACTGGGTAATGACTGGAGATGACTTTTCATTGGACATCAACAATCCCAAAGAACCAAAGATATTGTGTGTTGGAAACAATCCCGATCGTCAAAATATTTACTCCGCAGCATTAGGCTTATACAATTCACGAATTGTAAAGCTCATTAACAAAAAAGGACAATTAAAGAGTTCGGTTATTATCGATGAGTTACCTACGATCTATTTTAGAGGATTAGATAATCTGATAGCCACTGCTCGAAGCAATAAGGTTGCGGTTTGTTTGGGTTTTCAAGATTACTCTCAATTGATACGGGATTACGGTGACAAAGAAGCCAAGGTTATCCAGAATACAGTCGGTAATATTTTTTCTGGTCAAGTGGTAGGTGAAACTGCAAAAAGTCTTTCAGAACGTTTCGGAAAAGTATTGCAAAAACGCCAGAGTTTGACAATTAATCGTAATGATAAATCCACTTCAATATCAACGCAATTAGATAGTCTGATTCCCGCTTCTAAAATATCAACTTTGACCCAAGGTATATTTGTAGGTGCTGTTTCCGATAATTTTGAAGAACGTATCGAACAGAAAATCTTTCATGCTGAAATTATAGTAGATAATGATACTGTAGCTGCCGAGACAAAAGCCTATAAAAAAATACCCGAAATCTTGTCATTTGTAGATGATCAAGGCAATGACCAAATGAAACAGGAAATTGAAGCGAATTACAAGCAGATAAAAAAGGATATTGTTCAGATTATTGAAACTGAATTGGAGCGTATTAAAAATGATCCAGACTTACAGCATTTGGCACAAAAAGATTAATTAGTCTTTTTGTTATCGGCCATTAATCGTTACTTGTTTCCGTTCTTTAATTTGTTCAGCGTTTCCTCTATCATTTCCATGCGTTTCTTCACTTTTTCAGCTGAAGCATCTAGCGTATAACCTTCATCCATCAGTTCTTTGATAAGAAGCATCTTTTTGATGTTCTCATAATCATATCGCCTGTTTTTCCCTTCTTCTTCGGTTAAACTTCCGACAATACCTTTTTCTTCCCAATAGCGGATCTGCCGTGTTGGGATACCGGTAATTTGAGAAACTTCACCAATACCTACAACAAGTTTATCTAAAAAGTCAAAATCAAATGACAGTTCTTTGTTTGCTTCTAATTTGCCCATTTTGTAAATAACTTACAATTAATGTTGCAAATATAAAATAATATCCTTTAGTTTGCAATTGTAGATTACTTACAATAAATGAAGATCATTAACAATGAACAAAGTATTTTTAATTCTAGCAATCCTGCTATTAACACAACACAAGATGAACGCACAGAACATTTCCATTGAACAGGCAAAGCCTTATCTGGAGGCATTCCAAAAACAATTTACCATCCCTGAAAGCTATCATTTCCATTCTGTCCAAAAAATAGAGGCTGATCACGCTCCAGCTTTTTTTTTCCGTTATCAGAAAGACGAAAACAAGGGAATGAATGGAGAACATTTTTCATTCATTATTTCTGAAAGGGACAAACAGGTTTTAGGTTTTACCAATATGGACAAAAGATATGCTAATCTGAATATGCCCTCCAAGAGCGAAACTGAAAGAATTGCAAAAGCTTTCTTAAAAAAACTGGACGGGTCTTTATCGGTTGATCTGGAAAATCTTTGGATTGACAGACACGATGAACAAATTTTCGTAGATAGCGACAAGCGGGTAACCATTGCCGGTATGAAATACAAATGTTATCGGCAATCGACGGATGACTATGCTTGGGTCATTGTCGGGTTTGATGGCACTATAGTGACCTTTGAAAGGAACATCAAGTGGAACATGGACGAACAAAGAAGGATTACGGAAAAATGGCTTCATGATAATTGGTTGATAGATCATTCTTCTATTTCTATGGGAAAATCTGCCCTTGTCCTGATTGAAACTCAAAACGAATGGATGCACACCGAAGGTAAATTGAACAAAGCATTGGTAACGGACAAAGGAATGATGTCAAAATCCATTGCGAATATTGAGAAAGCGTTAACCTATGCACGCAAGAACAACATGGAAGTTATTCACGTTGGTTTGCGTTTTGAAAAAGGTTATCCTGAACTGGCAAACGGAAAGAGTGGATTGCGCAAAGCCATCCCCACTGCCGGAACATTTCCGATCAATGAATTTGGTTCACAGTTCTATGATACGGTAAAACCGATTGAAGGTGAATTTATCGTTACCGGGCGTGTTGGGGCAAGTGGATTCACGGGTTCAAATTTAGATGCTTACCTACGAAACAATAAAATAGAAAACATCTATTTGGCTGGTTATGCTACCCATGTTTGCGTCGAAAGTACGTTGAGAGATGGGCACGAAAGAAGCTACAATACCTATGTTATTTCGGATGCTACCTCAGCTTTCAATCAGACGCAACAGGATTATTTTCTGAGTGATATCGTTCATCATTTCGGTGAACACCTATCAACCCAAGAATTTATAAATGAGTAAAGATTTAAAAACAACATTGCGGTTTTTATAGCTACACCGCTTTGTTTGGTAAATAGTTTGATTTTGTTTTAGTTTAACGGATTTTTGAAAGGATTGGCTGAAGCGCTTTTTTCATTTCCACAGGCTGTTCTAAATGAACACGATATAAGATGGTATGACAGAAGAAAATTAAATCAACAATAGATTTAGAATGAAAGAAACTAAGCACAATTATTCTTCGTTAGAATATTCCAATAAGACTTTCCCCCAATCGTTTAATTTCCAAAGCACATCTACTAAGTTTTCGCCAAGTGGCGTAAGCGAATATTCGACACGTGGTGGGAGTTCGTTAAAGGTTTTCTTATTTAAGATTCCGTCTTGCACTAGTTCAGTTAACTGTTGGTTTAAAACACGTCTGTCCACTTTGGCAATGCCTCTTAACATTTCACTGGGACGTTTTTCACCCTTGTTAATTCGCCATACAATCGGTATCTTCCATTTCCCACTTATGGCATTTACGGCAAATTCCAATGGGCAATCTTTTTCTTTTATGGTTCGTTCCTTTGTTTTCATAAAATTGACTTTTATATCCCATAGGGACAATTATATGCGGTATTGTAGATCTGGATTTACTTTTAAACCTTTGTAAAGATATGAAACGAGATATGAAAAATTTAAGGCAACAGATTGAGCAGCTAAATGAAAGTTTAGCAAAACAACTTCCAACAGAAGTTTTAGAAGTATTTGGCAAATCTATTCAGGATTTGAAATCCATAAATATGGAAGAAAACAGTATTAGCATAGGTGAAAGATTTCCTGATTTCGGCCTGTCCAATACAAATAATGAAATTGTAGAATTAAAAGAGCTTCTAAAAAACGGAAAAGTGATTGTAGCCTTTTTTCGTGGCAGTTGGTGTCCTTATTGCAATCTTGAATTGAATGCATTACAAGAAAACCCAAGAAAGATTACTGACAGAAAAGCAACGCTTGTAACTATCTCTCCGCAAACAGCCGATTATAGTGAAGAATTAAAGAATAATCACCTATTGGATTTTGAGCTATTGATGGACAAAGACAATGCTTTGGCTAAACAACTGGGCATTTCGTTTGGGCTTCAGGAATATGTAATTCCTACTTACCGCAGTTTGGGAATTGAGCTGTCAGAATACAACGGGAACGATACTAACGAACTTCCTGTTCCTGCCGTTTTTGTAATAGATACAAATGGTTGTATTACATTCAAGTTTGTTGATACAGACTATACAAACAGGATAGCTATTCAAGAACTTATTGAACAATTATGACTGAAGTAAAAAGAAAGGGCGCAAGAAGCACAAAAGATATTCCAGCAGATATTTTAGCACAGCTGAACCGTGGTGAAATTGAAACAGCCAACCTTGTAGAATGGTTGGCAGTTGACCAAAAACTTTTGCTTGAAAATTTGCTGAAACAGCATAGACGAACAGATTATTTAAAACCCATTCTGTCTAATATTGACCAACTGAAAAAGCAAACGGTAAACACGATAAATGAAGCTATTGGCACAAGCCTTTTTGAAAAGGCAACACAAAATAACGACAAATATTTTTTGGCAATTATGGCAAATCATACTGCCGACCTTGTTCGTTGTTGGACCACCTACACCATCGGGAAAAACGAATGCCTGAACATAACACAAGCCCTTAAAAAAATCCAAAAATTTTCGGCAGACAAACATTTTGGAGTACGAGAAATCAGTTGGATGGCTGTTAGGAATAAAATAACCGTGGATTTAGAAAAGAGTATTGTGATTCTTGCCGAATGGACAACCAATGAAGATGAAAATATAAGACGGTTTGCAACAGAAGCAACAAGACCTCGTGGTGTTTGGTGCGAACATATTGGAGCATTTAAACATAATCCTGTATTGGCGTTGCCCATCTTAGAGCCGTTGAAATCCGACCCTGCAAAATATGTACAGAACAGTGTAGCCAACTGGCTAAATGATGCCAGTAAAACCCAACCCGATTTTGTAAAAGAGCTTTGTGAACGTTGGGATAAAGAAAGCGGAACAAAAGAAACAAGATACATTATCAAAAAAGCATTGCGGACTATTGATAAGAAATAGAAAATTCATCAAAGGCATACACTATTTGTTCTATAGAACATAATGAACTTATTTGAATTTTTCTTTTTTTTAAGTGATATTTTTAGAAAAACTAGACAATTGAATCCTTTCTGGCTTTCAACGATGTTGAAGATAATCAATTTTTATGAAGACTCTGATTAGCACCAGGTCTGCAAGAAGGGAAAGGAATATCGAGATGAGAGCTTTGTTTTTCCATTGAAAATATCCAACTTGAATTTGACAATACAACAAATTGGTGTAAAGCTCTTCAGTACGATTAAAGAAATTGACATATTTACTTCTAACCTCTTCTCCCTTTCGCTTTTCTTCATTTTATTGATAATATCCGGTGCTCAACCAAATCGTAGCAAAACCAATAAAGAATCATCTATCCCAATAGAATTTGGATCGCTCTCATAAAAGCCATAATCTTGGCTAAACCTCTTAAATCATTTTCTCCCTGCATTTTTTATATTTAATGTTCGGGCATCAAAGTAAAGGCTATAAATAGTGGCTATTAGAATGTGGTACGCAATGGTGCTGAAAACAATATAGGCTTAAATTATTTTATAGAAAACGCATTTAATCGTAATCATGAACACTGTGGGCAAATTCCTGACACCGTAAAATTCACTTCCTTTACTTTATATTTTTCAGGTACTTTGTAAGTAGGTTCAATATCTTCAAGACAGGTTATTGTATGACATTGTTCACAACTAAAGTGCAGATGATCGTGATGATGCTTCGTAGCAGAACAATCGTGACATGCGGCATATTTTACTATCCCGTCAATATTGGCAATCTTATGGATAAGTCCTTCTGATACCAATCTATCCAATATTCTGTAAGTAGTTACTCTATCACATAAACCATCCAGAATATGTTGTAATTCAGAATGAGATAGTGCAATTTCAGACAGGCTGATCAATCTTAATATTTCTGCCTTGGCCACAGTATTTCTTGGTTGCTTCATCTTTCTAATAAATTATTACTGCAACATAGTTGCGTTTGTAGGAATAATTGCTATTTTTGCAACACTGTTGCATTAATTGCAAATATAAAATAATTAGCCCATAAAATATATGAATAAATCTATTAATAAGTATTTCGGTGTACTACAGCGTAACTTACCTCGAAGATCAGTGAAAAAAAATGCAGTAACGCTATCATCTCACCTTTTTTTGAGCGTTACGTTTTCCGCTTCTCTCTTCGCTCAGGAAGTCAAAAAAGATTCAACAACCATATTGCAGGAAGTAATCATTACCGCTCCCTTAAACAAATCTTTTGAAGTGAACGTGGGAGGATTTGGAAGCAAAGATGTTATGGACGTACCACTGACAATACAAACTTATGGAACAAAAAATATACGAGAAATGTCTGCGCGAACGGTTCGCGATGTTTTGATTTCAGATCCTTCTGTACAAAGTTCTTCTTATGGTGGAGGGTTTGACAATTTTCGTTTACGTGGTTTTGCAATGGATAATTTTAATACCATACGTCGGGATGGACTTACATTAGCTCCTCATTACGATGTTCCGTTAGAGTTGATAGAACGTGTGGATGTGCTTAAAGGACCTTCAGGATTTTTATATGGATTCAATTCTCCCGGAGGAACCATTAATTATATACCAAAACGACCAACTATAAAACCTTATAACAGTCTTACTCTGCAAACGTCAACTTTACAGGATTACTATGCGGCTATTGACCATAGTATGTCTTTGTTGAATGGCAAGATTGGCTATCGTTTAAACGCAGGGATGGAAAAAGTTGGAAATTTTAATCACTTTGGTGATCTGGAACGCAGGTATATAGGACTTGCAACAGATTTCAAAATAAGTAAAAAGGCCCTTTTACAAGTAAATGCAGACTGGGCTTGGAAAAGTGCAATGTCTGATCCTTTGTTACGAGCTGATCAAAGTAGTCGTATAGACCCTTTAGATCCAACTACTTTTATTCTTCCACCTAAAATAGATCGTCGGGATGCGCTTTCGCCTTCGTGGTACCGACACAAAACCGAGGCTTACAATATAGAAGCCAAATTTGATTATACTTTGAATGAACACTGGACATCTATTACTCAAGCAAACTATTCTCAAGTGAACCGTCACGGTGGTTATGTAGATTTGTTCAATATCCAGCCTAATGGTGATATTGGTCATGCCGACCTTTACCAATCCCGAGGGGAGGTATTTAGCACATGGTCCTTGCAAAGCTATCTAGCGGGAAAATTCTCTACCGGAACCCTAAAACACGATTTGTTTACAGGAGTATCTCACAAACAATTCAGGGATAAAAGCCCTTACTGGGATTTTGTAGAAAGCGTTAACGGCATCAGTGTAAGTGATATTTCCGTAGGTAACATACTGAATCCAATACAGCCGTCTCGTTGGGACTTTGGTGCAGAAAAGGAGATAGATTTTAAATCTAGCATACAGGAAAGTTCTGTCTTTGCAAGTGATCTCATTACACTAAACCCCAAATTTCAGGTATTGCTTGGAGGGCGTTACATTTGGTACAAGGCTCGTAACCTATCGGCTGTTGCCGCTCCGCAAGATAAAAATGTATTTGTACCTACAGGTGCATTAATCTATCGACCATTCAAAAATCTGATGAGTTACATCAGTTATTCCAGAGGTTTTGAAAAAGGAGATTACGCACCCTTCAATGCAAATAATGCCAACCAACCAACAGATGCCATTGCATCCACTCAATATGAAGTTGGCTTAAAAATGGACTTTAATAAACGCTTTAACCTGGGTATGGCATTTTACGATGTAAAACGCGATGCCAGTTACCTGAATATAGCAAATGATTTTGTCAGCAATGGGAAGTTCCATCATCGCGGTATTGAGTTAAATACCACAACTAAATTATTACAGAGCCTAACTTTATTGGGCAATATTGCCTATATGGATACAGAGCTTAAAGAGGTAACAGACCTAACGGCTTTAGGAAAACGTACCGAAGGTGCACCACGTTGGAAAGGTACCATTGGAGCAAGGTATGCTTTATCATTCTTACCTAATCTAGCTATAGATTGCAACCTGAACTATATGGGAGATCGCCCTGTAGATGCTCAAAACAGTGGATTTATTCCTAGCTACACCTTATTGGATGCGGGTATTAGTTACAATACGAAAATTGGTAAATCAGCAACCATGTTCCGATTGCATGGTAGAAATTTAACCGACAAATATTACTATTCTGGAGTTTATTACAGCGGAGGTGCAGAAATAGGTCGTACCCGGGAGATTTTCCTTACTGCACAATTCCGTTTATAATAAATTACAAAAATCAATATAAAATAATTTAAATTTTAAATAATGATAGTATTAGAAAATACAAGCAAATTATACAAAGATAAAGAGGCGCTAAGTGGGCTTTCCTTATCTGTATCGGAAGGTGAAATATATGGGTTGCTGGGACCTAACGGAGCTGGAAAATCGACCACATTGAACATCTTGTTGGGTTTTCTAAAACCAGACAATGGCAGAGCTTTGGTTAATGGAAATGATACCAGCACCGATACCCTTAAAGCAAGAAAACAGATTGGTTATATTCCAGAAAACGTGAGTCTTTATCCTTATCTCACTGGAATAGAAAATCTGGATTACTTCTGCAAATTGGCCGGAATCAACTACAAAAAATCGGAACTTGCAGATTTCCTAACAGCTTGCGGATTACAACAAGATGCCCACGGTAAAAAAACTGAAACGTACTCCAAAGGAATGCGCCAGAAAGTAGGCATCGCCATTGCTTATGCCAAAAAAGCTAAGGTTTACCTTTTGGACGAACCCGCAAGTGGTTTAGACCCACTGGCAAGTAATGAACTTTCTGTTCTACTCAAAAAATTGGCTACCGAAGGAGCTGCCATATTGATGGCTTCACACGATATTTTCAGAGTTCGAGAAACCTGTAATAAAATAGGCATACTTAAAAATGGTGTATTGGTAAAAGAAATGCAAACATCCGAAGTAACCGCTAACCAACTGGAAAAAATATATCTGGACTATATGCAGAGCTAAAACATTTATTTTATGAAATGAGCTATAAACATCAGTTGATGAAACTGAAAATAGTTTAGGCGAATTCCATCTGACCATTAACAAAATAAAAAAGAATAGATGAAACAAATTATACTCAACGAATGGAAAATGTTGCTGCGGGTACGCATATTGGTTTACCTCACCCTATTTTTTATCGTAGCACTTGCCGCAGTCACTTGGCTGGGTATTGTGCAAAACAACAAACAGCAGCGACAACAACAAGCATCTCAAAATCATATCCGTGAACAATGGGAATCAATCGATGAGATGAATCCGCATGGTGCTGCCCACTATGGTTCCTATGTCTTTAAACCTGTTACTGTTTTGAGTAGCATTGATGAAGGTATCAATACGATAACAGGTAATGTATTAAGACTTGAAGGACATGTTCAGAACGAAATGAGTTATTCTGAGGTTTCTCAATCGCTATCGGTATCCAAATTTGGTAAACTAAAACCGTCCTTGTTATTGCAGTATGTCATTCCTCTTTTTCTCATTTTTCTAGCATTTGCATCGATTAGTAGAGAAAAAGAAACAGGAAGATTAAAACTTTTGGTCTTCCAAGGCGCTTCGCTCTCAAAACTTATTTTGGCAAAAACGATTAGCGTTTGGGTGTATGGATTGTTATTGCTTCTGGTCACGATTGGCATTCAATTATTGTTAAGTATTAGTGATATGAATGGAGATAGTTTAACTAGAATGGTACTGATTTTATTCGCATACTCGGCTTACTATTACATTATAACCTTATTAGCAACCTGGTTTTCAGCAAGACTTAAGAGCAATGCAGCTTCCTTATCATCAATGCTTGCTGTTTGGATATTATGGACTATATTTTTTCCAAAAATATGGGGAAATACGGCCGATAAGCTATATCCTTTACCTAGCAGACAGGAATTTAAAACCGCTATGAAGGATGATCGTTCCAAAGGAATGGACGGACATAATCCTTCCGATAAAAGATCTGAAGCATTTAAAAAAGAAATTTTAGCTAAATATAATGTAGATAGCATTCAACAGCTAACTATCAATTACGATGGATTGCGGATGCAGGCAGATGAAGAATATGGTAATCAGGTATGGGATAAACATTTTGGTAAAAATTATGAACTGCTGCAACAACAGAAAAGATTCTATCAATTATCTGGGGTTTTTAATCCCTTCAGTTCTTTGCAAAATGCTGGTATGGGTTTTAGCGGAAGTGATATGTTGCACCATCTGGATTTTTTGAAACAAGCAGAAAATTATCGAAGAGACTTAATCAGAACCTTGAACGAAAAACAGACCTATGGCGGTTCTAAAACCGGTGACTGGGGCTGGAAAGAAAATAATGAATTCTATAAATCTGTAAAAGATTTTGAATACAGAACACCTACAATAGGACAAGTAATGGCCTACTATGGTTTAGATATGTTGTTTATGGCAATATGGGTGTTAATTACTACTTGCATAGTCTTTCTACTCTCGAAAAAAATAAAATTGACATGAAGCATTTGATAACAATTACAAGATATGAGTTCAGGCATTTTGCTCGAAGTCCTTTTAAAATAACGGCTTTGCTATTGTTTTTAGGAGCTGCCATTTATGGTTTACAAAACGGATACGAACTTTTTAAAAAACAGCTGGCGGAAACAGAAAATATAAAAAGTAAAAACGAGGAAACCATCGCAGAAGTAATCAGTTGGTATGATGCTGGTAAAAAAGGACCTGATGATAAACCTTGGATTGATGTAACCACACCAATGCGGGCTATATGGTACGCCCCAGCTTCGGCAATTAAGGAGCCTTCAAAAATGATGCCTTTCAGCATCGGACAGGCAGAACAATTTGGATATTATAAGCAGGTAACCAATTGGAGTTCGACCTTTGATGCTGACCTTTCGGAAGAAATGGCAAATCCAGAAAGGCTAGCTATTGGGACGTTAGATTTTAGCTTTATCATCATTTATCTGTTGCCCGTTTTGCTCATCATCTTGCTATTCAATATTGGAGGCCTTGAAAAGGATTTAAACTTTGATCGTTTGGTACAGGTTAATAATCCTTCATTCAGTACATGGCTATTGGCAAGATTTATTTTTTACTTTTTTTTAATAATAGCATTGCTACTTGTACTAATGCTAGTTTATGCCGCACTCACTAACGCATTATTTGATTTATCTGGTACATTTTTAAATATGTATTTATTGGTGCTGTTTTATACATTCCTTTGGTTTGCTGTCTTCTATTACATTAATCTTAAAGGAAAAGGAAGTGCTAATCAGGCAATAAAAATGGCTTCTATTTGGTTAATGTTTGCTGTCATTGTTCCAGGTGCTACACATCAAATTTTATCCTTAAAATATCCAGCAAGTTATATGACGGATTATTTGGATGCAAGCCGAGATGAAACCTATAAAATATATGATTTACCTGCAGATACGGTTATGAAAAAACTGTTGGTTCACTATCCAGAACTTCAAGCAACCAAATTAGCCAAAGACACTGTTATGGACGAAGGCATCATTGGTAATTCAAGCAGCGGACTTATCAATAAGTTAATGAAAGATGCCGCAAAACAAATTGAAGATAGCAACGAGAGCAAAAACCAATTCATCCGAAATACTTCTTGGATCAACCCTGTAAATTGGTTTCAAAATACAATGAATCGTTTAAGCGAAACGGACTACTATGCTTATCAAAAATTTAGAGTTGAAATTCAGAAAATGATTGATAAAAAAGTAAAATTCATTCTAAATGACAGTTGGAATAAAGAAACTATTGATAGGGAAAAATTTCTTGAATATGTGGAGGCTTTTAAAACTGAAACTGAAAAATGATACCACAAACATTCGAGCATTGGAAAAGCGGCATTATCAATGCATGTAAAATTAATCTCACAAAAGATTTTGCAAAGCAACGACGGAGGTTTACCAAGATAAAGAAAATCCTGAAACACGGAATTTTGCCCTACTTTACGGCGAACAGCACTTACGGCATATCGTACGATGGTTAGGTATGATTGAAAACGAATACTAAATGAAATTGAATAAAAAAACTTCTAAAAAACGGAAAAGCAACGCTTGTGGCAATCTCACCACAAACAGCCTATTATAGTGACGAATTAAAGAATAATCACCTATGGGATTTTGAGTTATTGATGGACAAAGACAATGCTTTGGCTAAACAACTAGGCATTTCGTTTGGGCTTCAGGACTACGTAATTCCTACTTACAGCAGTTTGGGAATTGAGCTGTCAGAATACAATGAGAACGATACTAATGAACTACCTGTTCCTGCCGTTTTTGCAATAGATACAAATGGTTGTATTACATTCAAGTTTGTTGATACAAACTACACAAACAGGATAGATATTCAAGAACTTATTGAACAATTATGAACGAAGTAAAAAGGAAGGGAGCAAGAAGTGCAAAAGATATTCCGATAGACATTTTTGCACAGCTAAACCGTGGTGAAATTGAAACAGCCAACCTTGTAGAATGGTTGGCTGTTGACCAAAAACTTTTGCTTGAAAATTTGCTAAAACAAAATAGACGAACGGATTATTTAAAACCTGTTCTTTCTTCGAATAAGTTTTTTTTCTGGAATATCGGTTTTAACAGTTTCAACCCGTTCTGCTTTAGATTCTGGAGTTATAGACAATAGTATCTTTCGTTCAACTCCAGCTAATTCCGTTTTCAATTCACCTAGTCTACTTTCCTTAGTCCATGTACCGTTGACTATTTCCTGAAGAACGGGTAGATCCTTTTTCAATTCAACAATTTTCTTTTGCTCCTGTTCAATATAACCAGGAAGTTTCTCCAAAGCATTTAGGAAATTCATCGTTGCGGTTTGAGAATCTTTAGCTATAATACCATTATTGTACGTGTACTTGATGTTACCCTCACCTAGGATCAAAAAGCGATTCAATCGGATGTCAACACCTTCTTTTTCCGACATTTCAGTTTTAACCAATAATGTAAATCCATATAAACTTCCAATTTCTTCATACTGTCCTACAGTGCGAGCTTTATCCGCAAGTTGATTGAGTTTAGCTCCAATTTGTTTTACATCCGCATTGGGCGATAAGCCATCCAATTGTACTGGATTTACAATCGTACCGTCTGAATGTTTTTGTACGCGTTGCTGTAAATTTTGCCAATCAAGATTCATGCGTTCCAAACGGGATTGCGCAGCTTCAAGCATTGCGGTATTATCTTCGAATTTATGCTTCGAATTAAACTTGGAACGATTGAAAGCCTGCTTTTCACTTTCTAGTCCTGCAATCTGCTTTTCCAATTTTGCTTTATCCAATAGATCGGTATTACCTGACAGGATGGCTACATACTCCGAAAAGTTCATTCCCGATTTTTCATCCATACTACCCTCATCAATCGTTCGTTTTCCAAGGTGGTTGGATTTTAATTGGTCAATAAAAAGTTGTTTGTTGTAGAGTAGATTGAACTTATAACTATCCAATGATTTTTCTACGGCATAAATGATGACATCTACGTTATTGCCTGCAAAATGTTTTGCGATTTCATTGCCTTTACGAACTGCTCGTCCGTCTCGCTGGGCAAGATCACTTGGTCGCCACGGTGTATCTAAATGATGAACAGCAACAGCTCTTTTTTGAGCATTTACGCCTGTACCCAACATATCGGTAGAGCCAAACAATACCCGGATCTTCCCCTCGTTCATCGCGTTGATGAATTCTTTTCGCATTTTATCAGTCTTGGCTTCCTGTATAAAACGAATTTCGTTTGCGGGGATTCCGTGGTCTTCAACGAGTTTCCTTTTGATTTCTGAATAGACATTCCATTCGTTAAGCTTGTAAGTACCTAAATCGGAAAAAACGAATTGTGTCCCTTTTTGCGCATTGAAACGTGTGTGATATTCCGCAAGTTTTGCAGCACAATGAGAAGCTTTGCTATCGGGATGGTCTTCATATTTAGCACTAATCATCCGCATATCCAGTGACATTTTACGGGCATAATCTGTTGCAATCAACATCTTTGCTTTTTCTTCATTTGGAGAAAGCGGAGCCCTTCCGAGTAAAGTAGCATTACCAGATTTAGCAAAATCCATTAAGTTTTTGATAAAGACTTCCTGCTGTGGTGTCGGTTGGATATTGTATAATATCTCATTCTTTTCAGGACGGTCAATGCCGATATCCTTTGCTGTTCGGTAATCTGTGATTTCTGAATAGAACTGTGCCAGTTCAGGAACTTTGATAAAGTAGCGGAAACGTTCTTTTTGTACAATATTGTTAGCTACTGAAAACTCATAATCGGTGGTTTTTCTTGCATAGATGGCAGACCAGGCATCAAAACAATTGATCCCCTGTTTTTCCAATGCTTGTGGACGCAGGTATTTGAATAAAAGATACAGTTCCGTCAGCGAGTTGCTGATGGTTGTACCCGAAAGAAAGGTGGCACCCAAATCCTTTCCGGTACGTTCTTGAATAGTACGGATGGCAAAAAGCAGGTTCATTGCCTTTTGGCTTCCCTGCATATTGCCCAATCCGGCAACTCGATCGTGACGGGTATTGAACATCAAATTTTTGAAACGATGGCTTTCATCCACAAGCAAGTGATCAATCCCCATCATTTTAAAATCGACCACATCATCTTTACGGTTTTCAATATCATGTTCTAATGTTTTGAGCTTCACTTCAAGGTTTTGTTTCCTGATAATTACTCCCTTGAGCATTCCTCTTGAAATTTCCTTGCCCTGTGCTTCCAGAGCGGCAAGATTATCTTCCACACTGTTCAGTTCCGCTTGCAAAATTTCCTTTTGTATTTCAGGGGATTGTGGAATCATTCCGAATTGGTCATGGGTCAATATGACACAATCCCAATCATTGTTTTTTATATCTCCGAAAATTCGTTGGCGTTTTTGTGGCGTAAAGTCTTCTTTACCTGGATATAATATTTTAGCGTATGGATAGGCTTTGCGATAGGTTTCTGCAATTTCATGAACATTAGCTTTTAACCCCATAATCATGGGTTTATGCACCATTCCCAAACGTTTCATTTCCTGTGCTGCGGTACACATAATTAATGTTTTTCCAGCACCTACTTCGTGGTCACAGATGGCACCTCCATTGAGCTTTATCATCCAAACAGCATCTTTCTGACTGGAATATAAGTCTTCAATACCTAGTGCTTTACGGTCTAATCCAGGAAATTCTTGATGACTTCCATCGTATTGCGGACGTACAAAACAGTTAAAGGTATCATTGTATTGATCGGTTAGTCGGTTTTTAAACTCATCGTTTTGAGCGTGTAGCCATTCGGAAAAAGCAGTACGAATTTCGTCAATTTTCGTATTTGCCATTTGTATGGCTTCCATATCCCGTACCTTGACTTCCTTGTCCTCAATGAATATTTTCTTGGTAATATCAGGCGTGGTATTGACCAGTGCGTGTTTGAGCAGAGCAATTCCATCAAAGGTTCGACTTTCAGCTTTAACAGCATATTTGTCCCAAATATGGACATTCTTCTGATCACATTTTATGTTGAAATCGTCACTGCTTTCAGCATAATGAATACGCACGTCGGTATCGAAAAGATGTGAAGCAAATCGAGCATAGATCCCTGTGGGTATCCAGCGTTCTCCGAGGTTAAAGTCCAGCTCCTCAAATTCGATGCTTCTTGGTCTAGCTTCTTCCAAAGCCGTAAGACTTTCTTTCGCTTCGATATCGTTTGGATTGCTTTCGAGATAGTTTTTTACCTCAATGCCTTTCTCAACGACATTACCAGCGATCCAACGCTCCACTATCTCGTATTCGTTTTGAAGTGGATTGAAAAAGATTCGTTCTTTTAAAGACTCCTTCAAGGTATCGAAAGACAGTCCGCTGATTTCGGACATATAGTCCAGATCAACTTTCCCGTACTTATTCAATGAGGATGCTAAAGCCTCATCAGGATTGTCGGTAACTAATGTTGCGATAGAGAAAGTTACAGGACGATGGAATATATCCGCTTTGTGTACCACGCCGCCCACCATGCGCTCCAGATAAGGAACTTCCTTACCTGCACTATCTGTTTTTATAATTTTGATGTTATCAGAACTGTTGAGGTTGCCGTACCTCTTAACAAAGGCCTCGTATAGATGATTAAGGTTTTCCCGTTCTTCTTTGTGTTCGGCTTGTTTTTCGGCTTCTTTCTGATATAAATCGAGATAACTATCGCGAATACCAATATAACCTTCCGCTCTTTCTTTTTGTAAAGGTGCTAATTGCAAAGGGTGAAACATTGCCTGCTGTCTATCGTTATCTAAATCTTTAAGATAACCAACCCATCCGTTATCAGCTGCTAGGCAATCGTTGCGGTGAAAAGTTTGTATTTCTTTGCTGTAAAGATCAGGTCCGGGAATGGTATTAATTAAAGCAGGCTTTTCGACTTGGTTGTTTCCGTTCAATACTGAAAACAAATCACCGATAGCTTCTTGTTTACGACTGTGAGTTGAGATATTCCCATTAGCAGGAGTATTTGAAACAGGAGGACTATAAGGTTGCTGCATCAAACCGCTGAATAGATTGGGTGGATGTTTATTTACGACTCTTTTTCTTTGAACGGTTTGCTTTTTTGTCTTGATAGTTTTAGGAATGACTACTGCGATTTGTTCTTCCGGATTTTCAAACAGATCAAAAATGCTTAGTTGTCTTTTTTCTTTTGCAATACTTTTATTTGTTATTGAAGCCGATAAAGGCTTTGTTTCCGATTTGTGAATCACAGGATCAGCAATAGGAGGGCTAACCTTTTGTGATATGGAGTTTTGTACTACTTGGTCTTTATTTTGTGCGCTTTTATACAACTCGAAATTCAGGTGCTTTCTAAAATCTTCATGCAGCATTTGTTTCAAATCTCTAGCAATTCCTTCCACAGCACCTTTATGCGTGTAGATTAATGCAGGTTTTCCGTACGGATCGGTATCCAGCTTTACATCGGTATGCACAATTCTTATGTTGTCTTGAAACAAGGCATTGCTTGGCGTATTGTATTGCGTTATTTGGCTTTGACAAAATAGTTCTTCTGTTTCGCTCAGGTTTTGCTTTCCAGTATGTTTTTGCAGAATAATCAGATCGCTACCGACTTCCGTTCCTGCATAATCAGTAAAGAGATTGTTAGGTAAACGGATGGCTGAAACTAAGTTATTTTCATGCATCAATGCTCGACGTATAGGCTCGTTTTTCTGACTATTCAAAACACCCTGCGAGGTAATAAAAACCATTAAACCACCTTCACGGAGCATATCGGTTCCTTTCAAAAAAAAATAATTATGGACACTTCGGGTAGCCTGTTCTTTTGCTGGGTTTTTACTTCGAGAATAAGAGAGGTCGAATATAGCTGTATCACCAAAAGGAATATTACTGGCTACTACATCATAGCTGTTTTGTTCCTTTTCGGAGATGTCCTCAAAACCGCTAATATGGATCGTGCTTTCGGGATAAAGCTGTTTTAAAATCTTTCCTGTGAGCAAATCCTTTTCGTAAGCAGTGACACTTGCTTGTCTTTTTTCTGAAAAGGATTGTATAAAAGAGCCAATGCCAGCCGAAGGTTCGAGGAATTTACCCAGGTCCAGACCGTTTTCTCTCAATGTTGCCGAAACGGCATCGATCACTTGTGGAGGTGTGTAAAATGCAGTGAGCACAGAACTCCGCATACTGTCCACATACCTACGGTATTGTTTTTCGTCGGTAGCGTTCTCTTTTAAAAGCTGGTGGAGTTTCTGTGTAAGTGGGAAAAGATCGTGTTCCGTTTTTCTCCAATGATTGATGTCTATCTCGTTCTCTACGGGGTTCAATACGAATTTAAGACCACCAAATCCGCTGTATTGCATCATTAACAGTCTTTCACCTACGGTGGCATGTCGGTTCTCCTTTTCTAGTTTAAAAACAATTCGTAGGGCATCAATGTTCGTTTGGAGATGTTGCTTTTTACTGAAGCCCATTCTCCTCAATCCATATTGCGATGGTTCCCGTTAATTCGGTATAGAGTTCATCAAACTCGTAACCGTATGCGAAGTCATCAGTTAGTTCATAGTTGGCGAAAATAGGCTCACAAACAGGGAACATTTTCAGGGCGAACGGCCGTAACTCTTCGTCTGCCATTCTGGTATCGAATTCGTTGCAGACTATTTGAAAAATGGTATCAAACTTCGAAAAATGTAATCCTTCGAAAAGTATGTAATCGGCTATTTCATTACATTGTTCAACGAGATTCCCCGAGCTAAAAGCACCTTCATAAGCATTGGCAGCCCAGCTTAAACGCTGATTGATAAACTTTTCGTCATGAGCCTTTTCAGGAAAACTGGTGTTTAATAATTCTTGCAGTCGTAATCTGAAATACGACAGGTCTTTTTGTTGTGTATCCATAAAATATTTATGATTTTGCTTGATGGATAAATTTAGAGCAAGTATTAAAAGGCCTTGCAGATGTGGTAGAGTTTGGCTTTGAGAGGCAGGATTTGGCGTAAGAGGAATCGTTCAAAGGATTTTATTTTGTAATATTGTAGTCAAGAGCTAGCCTTAGATAATTTTCAACAAAAAGTGTTTATTGTTTTAGGAGTTTTGCTAAATACAACAAATTATATCTTAAAAGCTATGGAAAGAATCATTGATTTAGGAGTAGAGAAAGATCATATAGAATCTTTGACGAGAGCTAATGGAATAACTGCATTATCAGAGTTAATATGGAATTCCTTAGATGCTGATGCAACAGATATAAGCATTGAATATATATCTAATAGTATTGGAGGGTTCGAATCGATTGAAATTAATGATAATGGATTAGGGATAGAATATACTAAAGCACAAGAAGTGTTTGGTAGATTAGGTGGTTCGGAAAAGAAAACTAACAGCACTAGTCCAAGTGGTAGGCAATACCATGGGAAAGAAGGAAAAGGAAGGTATAAAGCACTTGCTTTAGGAGACATGGTCGTGTTTACAAGTAGATACAAAAACTCCAGTTCATTTAAGGAATTTACAATCACTTTTGACCGAAATAATTTATCTCATTCTAAATTCAGTTCATTAAGACCTCTTGGAGATGAAACTTCTGAATCTGGATTTAATGTTTTTATTCAGAATATTAATCCTGACATAGCACAGCAAGCTTTTGATGAAAAGAACAGAAAGGATTTGGCTCAAAAATTCGCATCTTATTGGATAAATTATCCGAATTTTTCAATTACCATTAATGGAAAAATTTTAGAATTCGATTCGTTGATTAAAAATTCTGATGAAACAGAATTTTTAACAGAAAAAGAAGGAATAACCTATAGGTTCAAATTTAAAATTCTTGAATGGAACTTCGATATAAAAAAGAAAACATATTTATGTAATACCAAAGGAATCCCGTTTAGAGAGCTTAACTTAGGGATTAGATCCAATATTCCAATTTCAATTTTTATCCAATCTATTTATATTGAAAGTCTTCATAGAGAAAATAAAATTGATTTACAGGAATTAGATGACCTTATGACTTTAGCAATTGAAGAATCCAAAAAGTTTGCTAGGGCATATACGAGGAAACGACTTCATTATTATTCGACAGAGTTTATTTCGGACTTGAAGCAAAAAGGAATATATCCATATAAAGAAAAACCAGATAATTTAGTTGAAGAAAGTAAGAGGCAAGTATTTGACATTGTTGCACTTCAGGTTAATGAATTCTTACCTGATTTTGAGAATCAAGATATTAAAAGTAAAAAGCTTACTCTTTCTTTAATCAAAGAAGCTTTAGAAAATGATTCAAATTCTTTGCAGAAAATCTTAGCAGAAGTCATTGATTTACCTAAAGATAAAAGAGAAGAGTTAGTGGAGATTTTGGAAGAATCTTCTCTTTCCACAGTCATTGATACAATGACGGAAATAAAAAACAGATTAAAGTTTATTAACGGACTTGAAGAGTTAATTTATAACAGAGAATTGAACAAAAACGTACTTGAAAGAAAGCATTTACATAAAATTCTTGTTAATGAAACTTGGCTATTTGGGGATGAGTTCACTTATGGTGTAGATGATGTCACTTTAAAAAATGTCTTGAAGGAGTATTTAAAACATTTAGGGAGATCTGATTTTGAAGAAATTACTGAAAGCCAAGATAATTCTGATTTACAGATTATACCCGATGTGTGCTTATGGAGACAGTTTCCTCAGGGACTACCTGGTCATAAAACAAATCTAATTATTGAATTAAAGAAACCTACGGTGGATGCTGGAGTAGAAGAATTGATGCAAATTAAACTATATGCCTCTCGAATTTGCCAAGACAGAAGATTTCCGAAGGAAAAAACCAAATGGAAATTTCTGTTAGTGACCAAAGATATTAAATCCGACATTGAGTCCGAGTTGGAGCAAAGTGATAGAAAATATGGACACGTTATTTCTACCGATCTATATGATGTATATGTTCTGACGTGGGGGCATATTTTAAATGAAGCTAAGACTAGATATGAGTTTATTAAAGAAAAACTCAATCTCAATCTTATGAACAATGATAAAAACCTTGAGTATTTAAAGTCTAAATACGCAGAATACTTGCCTAATGAGTTAGGCAATAGGTAGTTTATGGTACAATTCTTCGCAAGCTCTTCAAATATCACCTAATCTTATAAACTATCTTTTGTAGTTTACAAGTCAGCTTTCAACTGACAGTATCGTTGTGATTAATAGTTTATTTTGTTTTAAATGTTTTGATTGATTATTTTTTGTATCATTGTAGTCAGGTTTTAGCTGACTTATTAACTATGCAAATCAAGAATATATCAACACAATCAGGCGAATTGTTGAACTATTTTAATAAAATAGGTCAGCAGTGCTTTGACTATTCTGAAGCTAAATATGCACTTCCTCTTTCAAGTGAAAGTGCATTAAAGGAGCTTCTTAGCGATATGGTTAAACGTGGATTGTTAATGAGAATAAAAAGAGGTGTTTATTATTTGATTCCTTATGAACAAGATTCAAAAACATTTATGCCTGATTGGCACTTGTTAGCCGAACCTCTTACGAGAGGAAATAATCATTATATTGGATATTACTCAGCATTACAAGTGCATAATTTGATTATACAACCCTCATTAAAAGAGCAAATTGTGGTTGCAAAGCAAATGCGTCCCTCTCAAATCGAAATAAAAGGAATCCCTTTCCAATTCATTTATCATAACCAAGAACATTTTTTTGGAATGAAAAAAATATGGATTGATAGTTTTCATAAGGTTGTCTGCTCAGATTTAGAAAAAACAATTATTGACTGTCTTTTTAAGCCTGATTATGCCGGTGGAATCGTTGAAATTGCAAGGGCAATCTATATTTCAAAAGACAAAATAAAATTCAATAAGCTTTTAGAATACGCCGAAAAGTTTAATTCTCAGGCTGTCATTAAAAGGCTTGGATTTTTGTTAGAAACATTAAGTATTGACACAACTATTATTGAGAAACTTCAGGGTCTCAAAACGGCTTCTTACGTAATTTTAGATACAGAATTACCAAAAGAAGGCAAGTTGTTAAATCGTTGGAGTATTCAACAAAATATAGAAATAGAAACCATCACATCTGCTATATACACATGATAAAGCCAGGAGAAATACAAAATACAGCCCGAGAAGTTGGTGTTCGAGATCAACAGATTGAAAAGGACTATGTGCTTTCATGGATTCTGCAAGGAATTTCACAACATGACGCACTATCTAAAGCTATTGTTTTCAAAGGCGGAACGGTACTTAAAAAGATTTATTTCGAAGATTATCGTTTTAGTGAAGACTTGGATTTTACCTTGTTGGACGACACAATCTCAAACGAACAAGTTTTTGAATGGTTTTCGGAAGCTTTTGAACATATTGAAGAGGAAGCCAATATTCCTCTTGAAATAATTGATAATAATGAGCATGAAGATGGAGGGATTAATTTCTATATCAGTTATATAGGTCCTTTAGGTGGGCAGGGAAATAACAAAAAGGTTAAGATAGATATTTCACGTAGCGAAAAGCTAACTTTTGAACCTATAATGGTGGATGCAATTATATCTTATACAGACCAAGAAGCGCATCAATTATTGTGTTATCCTTTAGAAGAAGTATTGGTTGAAAAACTTCGTTCAGTTATGCAACGTATGCAACCTAGAGATTTTTATGATGTCTGGTATTTATTAGAAATACATGGCATGGATGCGGAATTTTACATTCATGAATTTCGAGAGAAATGTGAATGTAAAAAAGTAACCCCAGCTGACTTCCATACAAAATTAAAGCAACGCTTACCACAATATAAAGGTCGTTGGCAAAAATCGATGTCTGATCAAATACATGATTTGCCTGATTTTGAAAAAGTTGAAAGAGAAGTGATGAGGCACTTAAAGAAATTTGAAGTGTGACGAGTACTATTAAAAAATAAACATCCACTAAACTCATTGAGCAATATATAAGTCATCAAGCCTATTAACAGTACCTTTGAAGACTTAGGATCTAATAAACGGAGAAACTAATGACTAAAGAAAGCAACATAGAAGACAGCTTAATAGCGAAACTTCAAGATTTAAAATATACTTACCGTCCGGATATTATCGACCGTAAAAGTTTGGAACAAAATTTCAGACAGAAATTTAACGAACTTAATAGGGTGCATTTATCTGAAACGGAATTTAATCGTTTACGTGAGGAAATTATTACACCTGACGTGTTTGCCGCTTCCAAATTACTAAGAGAAAAAAACACTTTTATCCGTGAAGATGGAACGCCTTTGCAATATACACTGGTAAACATTAAAGACTGGTGTAGAAATGATTTTGAGGTAATTAATCAGTTGAAGATTAACACTGAAAATAGCAATCAACGTTATGATGTAATTATATTGATCAATGGAATTCCCGTTGTACAGCTGGAACTAAAGTCATTACAAATTAGTCCAAGGCGTGCTATGCAGCAAATTGTGGATTATAAAAATGAGGCTGGTAGCGGCTACAATAATTCATTGCTTTGCTTCATGCAGTTGTTTATTGTAAGTAATCGTAGCAACACCTATTACTTTGCGAATAATAGAAACCAGCACTTTAGTTTCAATGCTGATGAACAATTTTTACCTATATACAAACTAGCTGATATAGATAATAAAAAAATCGATAACCTTTTTGATTTCTCAGAGAAATTCCTTTCTAAATGCACTTTAGGTGAAATGATCAGTCGTTACATGGTATTGGTAGAAAGCGAGCAGAAAATGCTGGTGATGCGTCCTTATCAAATATATGCCGTACAAGCGATAGTAGATTGCATAGAACAAAACCGAGGTAATGGTTATATTTGGCATACAACAGGTTCTGGGAAAACACTAACCTCTTTCAAAGCTTCTACTTTATTAAAAGACAATCCAAATATTGAAAAATGTCTTTTTGTAGTGGATAGAAAAGATTTGGATAGACAAACCCGTGAGGAATTTAACAAGTTTCAAGAAGGTAGTGTGGAAGAGAATACCAATACCGAATCATTAGTAAGACGTTTATTATCTACCGATTACTCGGACAAAGTTATTGTAACCACCATTCAAAAATTAGGATTAGCATTAGATGCAGAAAGTAAGAATAATTATAAGGAGCGTCTGCTGCCTTTAAAAGATAAACGGATGGTATTTATTTTTGACGAGTGCCACCGTTCGCAATTCGGGGATAACCACCAAGCGATTAAAGACTTTTTTCCAAATGCACAACTTTTTGGCTTTACAGGTACACCTATTTTTGATGAAAATGCATCCTATACCATTAGAGAAAACGAATCTGGCAGCTATAAGACTACTAAAGATATTTTTGAAAAAGAATTACACGCTTACACCATTACTCACGCCATCGAAGATAAAAATGTTTTAAAATTTCATGTGGACTATTTTAAGACAGATGGTGTAGATGCGGCTAATTTATCAGAAAGTCAAAAACAAAAGGCGGTTGTAGAAGCTATATTAAAAAAACACGATGCAGTAACCGACCAGAAACGTTTCAATGCGATTTTTGCAACTGGGTCTATCAATAACGCTATTGCTTATTACCGTTTGTTTAATGAAGTACAAAAACAGAGATTGGAAGCAGACGAGGATTATAGAGCACTAAATATTGCCTGTGTATTTTCACCTCCTGCCCAAGCAGTTGCTAAAGATGGTGAAAGTAATAACACTAAAAATGTAGCCGACATTAAGCAATTACAAAATGATCTACTACAAGAGCGAGAAGACAACAAAGTAGATCCTGAAGGTAAAAAGAAAGCTTTAATTGAAATCATTTCCAACTTTAATAAGCAATATGGAACCAACCATAGCATAGGCGAATTTGATTTATATTATCAAGACATACAATCGAGAATAAAAGATCAGAAATATAGTAATACAGATTATCCACATAAAAATAAAATAGACATTGTGATTGTGGTAGATATGCTTTTAACGGGGTTTGACTCTAAGTACCTGAATACTTTATATGTCGATAAAAACCTGAAACACCACGGTCTAATACAAGCATTTTCTAGAACCAATAGAGTATTGAATGACACCAAACCACACGGAAGTATTTTGGATTTCAGGCAACAAAGAGATGCTGTAAATGAAGCTATCGCCCTGTTTTCTGGTGAGGACACAGGGCGATCTAGAGAAATATGGTTGGTAGATCCTGCACCAAAAGTAATAGAGAAATATGAAGATGCATTAGAGAGTCTAAATCAAATGATGCATTCTTTTGGTTTGGAGTGTGCGCCAGAGGAAGTAAATAACCTCAAAGGCGATGCAGCAAGAGCGGAATTCATTACTAAGTTTAAAGAAATACAACGACTAAAAACACAATTAGACCAGTACACCGATTTAACGGAAGAACAGGCTAGTAAAATCAATCTATTGCTGCCTGAAGATGATTTGCGCTCTTTCCGTAGCATGTATATAGAAACTGCTCAACGATTAAAAACTAAGCAAGATAAAGCAGCTAAAAAAGGTGATGAAGATGTTGATCCAAGTGTAGAGCAATTGGATTTTGAATTGGTGTTGTTTGCTTCTACGATTATTGATTACGATTATATTATGGGATTAATTGCTGAGATGACGCAAAAGAAACCATCTAAGCAAAAAGTAACCAAACAACAACTAATAAATCTTTTGATATCTAATGCCAACCTGATGGATGAGCGGGAGGATATTATAGCCTATATCAATAGCTTGGATATGGATAAACCTCTTGAAGAAAATAATATACGGGAAGGCTACGAACATTTTAAAAAAGAAAAGAATAATAAGGACTTGGCAATAATAGCGGAAAAACACGGGGTAACTTTTGAATCGTTACAAGTGTTTGTAGCCGAAATTATGGACCGAATGGTTTTTGATGGAGAAAAACTAACTGATTTCCTTGCTCCACTGGGCTTGAATTGGAAAGTGCGTGCCCAAAAGGAATTGGCCTTAATGGAAGATTTAGTGCCTTATTTAAACAAATTGGCCCAAGGGCGTGAAATATCTGGATTACATTATGAATAATATACCTGAAATACGTTTCCCCGAGTTTGAAAAAGATAGGGAATGGGAAAAACACACTATTGGTACCAAATTCAATTTGCAAGATGGATTTCCATTTTCATCCTATGATTTTACTGAAAACGGTGAAGATACAATGCAAGTTATTAGGATTACTGATATTAATAACAAAAATGAAAATGGCAATAAAATTTTTATTTCAAAAGAATATATAGAAAAAAGTAATCTCAATAGTTATTTAGTAAAAAAAGGAGAGCTGGTTCTCAGTTTAACAGGTGCAGCAGGATTTAATTATTTTTTATGGAATTCTGATGATGCGTATATCAATCAGAGAACAATGAAAGTTTCTGCTAAAAAAGCTGAAGACTCATTTTTAGTTAAGTTATTAGAGCCTCTTACACATACAACAATAAATAAACTTGGGACCGGACAAAATAATAATTTATCTAAGGAGCAGATGAAAGATGTGGAGTTTCTATCTCCATTACCTGATGAACAACAAAAAGTAGCAGATTGCTTGATTTCTTTAGATGAGGTAATTACAGGTTATGAAGAAAAGCTAAAAGCAATCCAAAGCCATAAAAAAGGCTTGATGCAAAACCTTTTCCCACAAGAAGGCAAGACTGTACCTAACTATCGTTTTCCTGAATTCGAAAATGATGGGGATTGGTTGGAAATTTCTTTAATTGATACTGCTGACAAAAATATTAAATGGAGCTTTACAGGAGGTCCCTTTGGGTCAAATTTAAAAGCTAGTGATTATACAAGTGAGGGGATTAGAATTATTCAATTGCAAAATATTGGAGATGGAAAATTTAATGATTTGTATAAAATTTATACATCCGTAGAAAAGGCAGATGAATTACTAAGTTGCAATATCTATTCAGGTGATATTATCTTATCGAAAATGGGAGATCCTGTGGGGAGAGCGTGTATAATGCCTGGAGAGAGTCAGAGATTTGTCATGGCATCGGATGGAATTCGATTAGCGATTAATGAGAAAAAATATTCGAAATATTTTATTTTCTCTTTAATTAATTCCGATATAGTGAGAACCAGAATAGAAAATAAATCTACGGGTTCTACGAGGAAGAGAATAGGTTTAGATGTTTTGAAGAAAATACCATTATTATTACCAAAGAAAAGAGAAGAACAGCAGAAAATTGCCGAATGTTTATCGTTAGTTGATGAATTAATTACTCAACAAATAAACAAAATAGCACATCTGAAATTACATAAAAAGGCATTAATGCAGGGCTTATTTCCTAAAATAGAATAATAGTATCATGGAAAATATAGCTAATACCCTTATTAATAATGCGAAAAATATAAATCTTGTTTACGCATTCAACGGTACAGGAAAAACGAGACTATCTATTGCACACAAAAATGTGACAAAAGCTAGTAATAATGATAATCATGCTGGTGTATATTATAACGCTTACAGTGAAGATTTATTTGTTTGGGACAATGATATTGAGAATGGAGAGATTGACATAAAACTCATCTTAAAAAAGTGTAGCTTAAATGAGTTTCATTCGGGAATTGATGAGTTGAAAGTACATGAAAAGCTTGCCCTATTTAAACCACAATTCGATTTTAGATTTGAATACTTCCCTAATCGAGAGGAAGGAATAAATATAATACGATTTCACCTCAAAGCTGAAGAGAAAGAGATTGTTGAAGAAGAAGAAAATAATAACAAGGAAGAAGAAAAAGAATTAGGCTTTGCGGATTCGATCAAAATTTCTAGAGGAGAACAACAAGCATTCATTTGGAGTTTTTTCCTCGCACTTTTTGATGTTGAAGACTTAACGGGAGATGGTAAGCAGGAAGGTCATTTTTTTATAGATGATCCGGTTTCTAGTTTAGACGATCACAATATTTTTGTGACCATTTCTAGTCTAATGGATTTAGTGGATAAATTTTATAAAACTAGAAAAATAATTATTACTACTCATCACATAGGTTTCTTTTCCATTTTTGCAGATTGGCTAACTAGAGGGGAAAAGGCAAATAAATACCATAGCCAAGTAGACTTCTTTAAACTAAAGAAAAATAAAGGGATTATAGAATTGGTAGGTCCACGTCGTGAAGTTTTCTTATATCACTTAGAACTTTTAAAAACGATAAAAGAAGCAATTGATTCAGATAATATTATGGTATATCATTTTGCGATTTTACGCCAAATATTAGAAAATATTGCATCTTTTTTGGGGGTACGAAATTTTTCTCACGTATTGAAAGAAATTGGAATTATCGACCCTGATAAATTGGCTCAAATTATCAATATAATGTCGCATAAAACGGTATTCAGGTACGAGTTTAAGGAGCCTGTGGAAGACAATAAGCAAGATATAATTAGAATTTTTAACGGCATACAAACAAAATATAATTTTGTTTTACATATTTAATTTCTGAAAAGGTTATGACACAAAAAGAACAACAACAATTAGGGAAGATCCTTTGGAATATAGCAGATGATTTAAGAGGAGCGATGAATGCAGATGATTTCCGTGATTATATGCTCTCGTTTCTGTTTTTACGTTATTTGTCAGATAATTACGAAAAGGCAGCTAAGAAAGAATTAGGTTCTGACTATCCTGAAACACCAAGCGACATTTTGAAGAAAATAGGAGCTTCTACTTCTTTAGAGATATGGTATAATGAAAATACTGAGGATGTTGAGGCTTTTGAAAAACAAATGCGGCGCAAAGTCCATTATGTAATAGAACCTAAATTTTTATGGGAAAGCATCTATGAACTAGCAAGAACGCAGGATAAAGACCTTCTGGAAACTTTACATAATGGTTTTGATTATATTGAAAATGAATCTTTTGAAGGGAATTTTTCAGGTTTATTCTCAGAGATCAATCTGAATTCTGAAAAACTTGGTAAAAATTATACAGATCGTAATAAGAAGCTAGCAGCCATCATTACTAAAATTGCCGAAGGAATTGCTCAGTTCTCCACAGATTCCGATGTTTTAGGCGATGCTTATGAGTATTTAATAGGAGAGTTTGCCGCAGGTTCTGGTAAAAAAGCAGGGGAATTTTATACCCCACAGCGTTTATCTGATATTCTTTCTGAAATTGTAACCTTGGATGCACAAGATCCAACTTTAGGCAAAAAGAAGAAATTAGATAAAGTATTGGATTTTGCATGTGGATCAGGTTCATTACTGTTAAATGTGCATCGGAAACTAAAGGATGAAGGTGGACATATCGGACAAATCTATGGGCAAGAAAAGAACATCACCACCTACAATCTTGCCCGAATGAATATGCTTTTGCATGGGCTAAAGGATACCGAATTTGAAATTCACCACGGTGATACCTTAGTAAATGATTGGGATATTTTAAATGAAATGAACCCAGCCAAAAAAATGCAATTTGATGCGATTGTTGCAAATCCTCCATTTAGTTTAAGATGGGATGCATCAGAAACGATGGCAGATGATTTTCGTTTTAAGAACTATGGTCTAGCACCTAAATCTGCTGCTGATTTTGCTTTCTTATTACACGGTTTTCATTATTTAGGAAAAGAAGGTGCAATGGCAATTATCTTGCCACATGGCGTTCTATTTAGAGGAGGTGCAGAAGAACGTATTAGAACCAAACTTTTAAAAGACAATAATATTGATGCTATTATAGGATTGCCTAGCAATTTGTTTTACTCTACAGGTATTCCGGTATCTATCATAGTTTTGAAAAAATGTAAAAAGTACGATGACGTATTAGTGATCAATGCAAGCGAGCATTTTGAGAAAGGAAAACGTCAAAACAACTTATTGCCAGAGCATATTGAGAAGATTGTAGAAACCTATAAATACCGTGAAGATGAAGATCGTTATTCTCGTAAAGTTTCTTTAGAAGAGATTGAAAAAAATAATTTCAATCTTAATATTTCCAGATACGTAAGTACTGCCGAAGACGAAATTCAAATAGATCTGAAAGAGGTGAATGAAAATCTGGATGAGATAAATAAAAAGATTAAAACTGCTACTGATAAGCATAATTCTTTTTTAAGGGAATTAGGTTTAAAAGAAATTTAGAGATTGTAAAATTAACACTAGAGCATTTCTACTCTAGTGTTAATTTTGTTATGGATGTTTTCCTCCTTTGTTTTTTTCAAACCCAAAAGAGGTTCTGTAGTCCTCGTTCAATACGATATAAGCATTGAATTTCTTACCAGCTTTGCTTTTCATTCCTTTGATGAGGGACGTTTTACCTTTGTTAACTAAACGTTCAACATCGGCTATGCTGACCTGTACACCGCAAACATTGCGAAACTGTATCCAGTTGCAAACCTCATCTGGACATTTAACAATTTTATCTCTAAGAATCAGTTTTTGGCTTTTACATTTTGGACAAGTAAGTTGTGGCAAGTTTTCTTTGGCAATAGCGGATTCCAATAACTCATTGGTAATGGTTGTCGCGTAGGTTTCCATTTCTTTTTGAAAAACTGTGACATCACTTTCATTGTTTTCGATTTTCTGCAAGGTCAATTCCCATTCGGCAGTCATGGCGACATCTGCAATCTTTTTATTTTTGACTAGCTCATACACTTGTAAACCTTTTTCAGTGGGAATCAGTGACTTTTTTTCTCTTTGAATGTAATTACGGTTAAATAATGTCTCAATAATAGCTGATCGTGTAGCAGGAGTACCGATGCCTATATTTTGCAATGCTTTTCGTTCCTCGTTATTTTCAATCTGTTTCCCTGCACTTTCCATTGCCGACAATAGGCCTGCTTCCGTATAAAGTACGGGTGCTTTGGTTGTTTTTTCAAGAACGGTGGATTCTTTTATTTTAATTTCGTCACCTTTTTTAAGTTCAGGTAGATCCTGTACAGGTTCGGTATTCTCTTCTGAAAAATATCCCTTAATACTGCGCCAGCCAGGTTCCAATATTTTACAACCTTTTAATACGAAATCATAATGCAGTGCTTCTAAAGCGATATCGGTTATCTCTTTAGTACAGGCTCCAGAAATGGCTTCCAGCAGACGGAGCGCAATCATATCGTAAACAGCATTTTCCTTTGCGGATAATGCCGAAGGAATTTTCTCTGTAACCAGTAGTCCATGATGATCCGTAACTCGAAGGTCATTCACGATACGTTTGTTGAAACGTCCCCATTTTACCTTGGTTACGGCCTGTTTGCAGGTTTCCCTATCTTGCAAAGCTCTTACGAGGTTGGGGATTTCGGCCCATACATCTTCGGGGATATATTTGCTCCCGGTGCGAGGATAGGTAATAAACTTCTTTTCGTATAAACTTTGAGCTATGTTCAGGGTTTCCTCGGCTGAAAGGTTCAGCTTTTTATTAGCTTCTTTTTGCAGACCTGTAAGGTCAAAAAGCAAAGGTGCTGGTTCTGTAACGTTTTTACTTTCTACAGAGGTAACCGTAGCACTTTTCCCATTCCTTTGAATAGACTTCAACGTATCTTCTGCCTGTTTTCTATCTTCCCATTTTTTTATGGAGAGGCTTTTAAAATCAATGAATTCCTTACTATGTGATAACTGTATTTGCCAGTATTTCTGTACCGAAAAGTTTTTGTTTTCCAGATAGCGTTTGCATATCAATGCCAGTGTAGGTGTCTGCACTCTTCCAAGTGAATAAACACCATTTCCTGCGGCAATGCTCAATGCCTGTGATGCATTGATTCCTACCAACCAATCTGCCCGGCTTCTCCCTTGTGCTGCTTGGTATAAACCATCAAAATCACTACCCGATTTTAAATTGTCAAAACCCTGTTTAATAGCTTTTTCGGTAAGTGAACTGATCCAAAGGCGTTCAAAAGGTTTATTGCATTTGAGGTGTGCATAGATGTAACGGAATATCAGTTCACCTTCACGTCCCGCATCAGTAGCTACGATAATGCTATTGCACTGATTAAAGATCTGTTCAATTACTTTCAGTTGTTTTAATGCGCCTGAATCAGCGGTATAGCCTTTGTCTTTTTTAACTTTGCGAACGGTTAATAAAAAGGGATTTGGAAGGATCGGTAGTGCTGCCTTTTCAAATCCTGAAATTCCATAATCTCCTGGCATAGCTAATCCTACCAAATGTCCAAAAGCCCACGTTACAAAATAGCCATTACCTGTCAGGTAACCGTCCTTTTTTTCGGAGGCTCCCAATAGGGTGGCTATTTCACGGGCTACACTTGGTTTTTCTGCGATAATTGCTTTCATGTGTGTTTTTTTAATAATTACATTTTTCTGCCTTTGGATTTAGCGGGTGTTTTAGGTTTTTCCTGTTCTTCCTGCTGTTTCTTGCTATCTGGATTTTTTTGTCCCGATTTCAAAGGCTCTTTGATATTCTTGGTTGCTTCATTGGTTTTTCCGTCGGAGTTGACTGCTGTTTGCGTTTTATGGGCTTCAGTAGGTTTCACTTGTTCTTTGATCTTATTCGGATTTTGGAACGTGAAGTCTGTTTTATTGGTTTCCTTATTAAAGGTGATATAGCCATTATATTCCTTACCTTTTTTATCCACCAATCCGCTTACATAAACCGTTTGACCGTCTTTGAATTTTTGATGTTGTTCGTTATCCAATTCTTTACCTCGAAAGGTTTTTGGAGCTTCCTGCGATTGATTCTGTTGATTGTTTTGGGATTGCTTATTCGTATTACCTCTATCAAATAGGAATTCTACAAAACGTTTGTCGGCATTGAACTGAACATTCGCATCAAAAGGAGTTCCTTTTTTAGAAGTCATACCTTCGATATAAAGTGGTTTACCGTCCATTAAGGTTTGTTTCTGCTCAACATTCAGCTTTATCCCTTTGATCTCATCGGGGATTTTTATTTTGTCCGTACGAAGGGCAACCAGCTCATTGGTCAATCGGTCCACACTGATAATGGAAGGAATGGTTTCACCCGTTTTGGGATTGGTCAAATCGACCATACGTCCCATATTTCCTAATTGGAGAAGGTTGTCTTTGTCTACTTTTGTAAACTTATGTCCGAAAAACTCAAAGTTCAGGTTAGGTTCTTTGCGGATGCCGTGAATGGCTACCACTACCTGTCCCTCGTTGTTTTGTTGTAAAGATAACCTCGCATCCATACGGGTAACGGCAGTGCCAAGATTCAGACTGACGGGTACCAATTCATTGGTCTTGTAGCCTCTCAATAAAGGGTCGAGTAGGTTCATTTTTTCAAGTTTCTCTTTGCTCAAACCCAGATTGTTCATAGTTTCCCAATCAATCTGTTCTGGTTTGTAGCGGTATTCGCTTGTCTCTGGTGTTTTTTGTGTTGTTTCCATTTCATTTTTATTTTCTTGTTTTTGCTCTTGTTGCGGTTCTGCTTTTACTTGATGTTGCTTCATCAGTTTTTCTCCTTCAGGTGTTGGATGATTTACCTGTTTCTGCATTTCCTTTGCCGTGTCAATCACCAATGGTGCAGGAATTTTGAAAAAAGAGAAGTTGGTGGGATTCTTTAACTGACTGAAAAAATTGGAAAAGAAGTTGGAAAACAAATCACCATTCTTGTCCACACGCATGAACTGATTCTGGTTCTTTTTATTGGCATCCACGGTCTCCAGGTTACCGTTTTCGTCAATTCCTTTTACAGCTTGGATTTTCTTTTTTTCTTTATCCAATACCAATAATATCTCCGACAATTGGTCAGGAGACTCTTGTTTATCTATAATTTGCTCGCTCATAATCTTTCTTTAATTAAACTCCGAATGTAAAAGAAGTGCCCACTCTTTTGTATTAGTTGGCTTCCATTGGTCGTATTTGTCACTTGTTGGCTTTTATTTTCGGTACAGGGGCAGTAAAGCTTTCCCTAATGAACTGATGTACATCGGAGAGTTTGTAATACAATTTTCCGCTTATGGTATAATAGGGCAACTTGCCAATGGAACGATAGCGCTGTAGCGATCGATTGCTTATTTTTAGCATTTGCAGCAAATCCTGATTGTCCAACAATTCTTCACCGTCAATGCTGTTCCGTTGCTTCTGGACATCGTCTATATGTTCACCAAGAATATCAAATCGATCCATGATGCGCTCCATCCATGCAATAAATTCTGTTCTGTCAATATTCATAGTACAAGTCTTTAAATGTTCACTATGCAAAATTGGTGAGCATCGTAGAGTTTGTTGGCCAAGTCTTGCCAATTGGTTTGGTGGTTTTTTGAAGACTTTTTCAGTTTTATTAAACCCTTATGTGATAATGGATTTGAAGGTTTTGGACGAGATTTTATAATTCAAAAGAGAGGTTTTGCCAATTGGTAGATATGGGTAAAGAAAAAGCAGCACATAGATTGTACTGCTTAGGATGGAATGTCTTTGAATTAACACTTTATTAAAGATCTTTATCCATATATTCTTCTAGAGATATTTTGAGTTGATCTAGAAAAGCAGTTCTAGAGCCTGTACGGGTTTTCATGCGGTGGAAAGCGTGATGTAAATCTCCAAGAGGAATACGGAAGAGTATCTGAAATATCAGGCTGATTTTTCGGATACCGATTTTACCATGAGAAATAGCTCCCGAAGCATAAAGAGCATACACCAATTCGATAAGTGCGTTTTTACTATCTGTCCAAAAGATATCTTTTGTAGATTCAGAATTTTGTAAAATCACATCGGGGTTTTCATCGGGATTTATTTTTGTCAGTAGATAAGTATAGAGTAGTTCATTAGAAATAATACGTGCCACCTTGTAGTCATAGAAAGTTGAGAAGCTAGAATCAATTTCAAAAACAATGCTGTTCAATCCATCATGATAATTGATATTCCCTCTCTTAAAATAGATTTCATCTCGATCAGTACGCCCAGAACGATAATAACGGTAAAAATCTGAATTAAATACTTGTTCACTATAATCTCGTTTCAGATTTGCCAATTGGGTTGAGAAATAACTGTAATACATCTTACCGTTACTGACTGGACAGGATGTTTCAATCCGGTAGATCTTGTTGTAATAAATCAACTTGCCAAGTATTTGGGGCTTTATGGTACGGAAGAAGTGCATCTCTTCAACATCGTCCTTAAATCCTTCTTCGATTATGAGTTTTTTGACCGAAAACAGCAAATCCTGGAGGTACAGAGTCATTTCATAAGCCTCATCAATCAATCTCTTGCTCTGAGATAGAATCTTTTCCTCCTTGTTGTGAATCTCTAAAATGATGTTTTGTAAAGAGTATTTCATAATCAATGATTTTTGAGTAGAAGTCAGGCATTTATCCTCAATTATGATTTGATTATCTATAAGGTAGAATTCTAAAAATTAGTATAGTTTCCTTTTCAAATTCTCAAGTTTGATGGAATCTGCTGCGTCCTATCCTTAAAAAAGTGGTTAAAATGCGAAGGGTCCTCAAACCCTAATCCATAGCTAATATCTGCGATGTTCCAATCAGTATGTTTTAGTAGTATTATCGCTTCCTCCATCAGTCTGTCTGATATGTAGTCACTTGTTGTTTTTCCTGTATAACCGCGAACTGCTCTATTCAAGGAGTTTACATGCACGCCCAAGGTTTCTGCAAATTTTCTGGGAGACCGGAATACAAAAGGATCACCCGGATTTTCAATTGGGAACTGTCGATCCAAGAGTTCGATAAAGACTTTGGCCAGACGTGTCTTTGTATCTGTTGGGGTATGCGTCTTAATTAAAGGTTTCTTTTTTACCGCAAAGTGGAATAGCTCGGATATATAATTTCTAATCAAATCATTTTTGAACTCATAATCCGAGTTGTGTTCTCTCTTTATCTTATCAAAAAGTGTAATAATTTTTTCTATTTCCACTTGCTCAAGACTAAAAATGGGTTTATGGTCCCTTGAAAATATTGGTAATTTATTTATGTGATTCCTAAAGTAGGTGTCTAGATAGTACTCCTTAAAGATTAAGTGTCCTCCCATTGTACTATCCTCCAAAGATTCTATGGTATAAGGAGTCTTAGGATCGAAAAAAACAAGTCCTGTTCCTTTTGTTTCCATACTTTTATCACCATAATGCACTACAAAACGACCGTCTAAAAAGGAAATTTTATAAAAATTACGTCGTCGGTATAGAATGGGCTTCCCATCAATACACCCGTCATGAGGAATCATTAAGAAATCTGCATTGTCGTTGGAGAGTATATCTAAACGCTCCCCAAACTTATCTTCATAAAATGATTTGAATGTTTCTGTTTTTTCCAAAATAAGAAATTTACGGTGAGCGAAATACTATCATAAAATAGTTATTACATTAAATATTTACAATGTAATAACTATTTTATGAATAATTAAAAGTAAAGCTTATCCAGTAATCCCATTAACAAAATGTAAGGCCTCTTGAGTGGACACTTTGACCTTTTCAAAGATGTCTTTCGTCAAACCAACATGCATTTCATATTCGTTGACTTCAAGCTTCGCCATCATTTCTTCAATAACTCTGTCTGCCTGCATTTTTTGGTCTGAAACTATACCCTTTGCAAAAGGGGTGTCCACCAATGGAGCCATTAACTCGAATATCTTGACATTTGATTTTTGTTGTTCCAAAGCCAATCTCAGAGAGAGGGTATAAGAATGCAAAGCGGCCTTGGTAGCACTGTAGGTGGGGTGCTGCAAATCGGGAACAAAAGCCACTCCAGAAGTGGTAATTATAATGGCCGCATTTTCCCTATCGGCCAGTATAGGCACCAAAGCTTGGGTGAGCCTTACTACTGAATGGTAATTCGTGACCATTTCAGCAATACTAACCTTGTAAGAATCATTACGACTAAATAATTTGTAATTGGTTGCGATGCCAGCATTCAAGAACACCATATTTAAATTAGGGTGCTTTTCCTTAACTGTATTGACCAGTCTATCCAGGTCGTTCTCGATGGATAGATCACATACTATGATAGAAGCATTTTTCAATTTAGCTGCTTCCTCTTTCAATCGATCCCCATTTCGTGCAACCAAAATTACAGTGTTGCCCATAGCATCTAATTGTTTTGCGGCTTCGAGCCCCATGCCGGTTCCTCCCCCAGTAATTAGAATTGTATTTCCTGTAGTTTTCATTTCTTTTTATTTTAGTGAACTCGTTCGAACCTCTTTTTTATAAGAAGTTCAAATGAATTCGTTCTTATTTCTGTATAGTCTTGCTCAGTAAACTTTTGTTCGGTTATATGGAAGTATTGATTTTCTTATCCCAAAACTCCGGAATATAAGTTCCGCGCATATAGTCCACATACTCTTGATCTGTCATTGTATTGCGTGCGTTCAACAAGCGCTTGGTGTCTTCCCCAATTATATATCGCAATTGGCCACTTTTGTCATTGGCTGCTTCTAAGATGACCTCAGCAATTTCATCAGAGGTAGATTGGGATTTTTCATTAAGCTTACCATAGGTTTCAAGGGCGATCTTATCGAACTTTTGATAGTTGATAATGGAATCATTTTCCCCCATATTGGCAGAGCCTACAAAGCTGGTGTCTGTTGCTCCTGGCTCTATTATTTTGACCTCGATATTCTCTGATATCAATTCATAGGATAGGGACTCCGTAAAACCTTCTATTGCAAATTTTGTAGCGTGATATAGCGAACAGGTTGGAAAGGTTATCCTACCTCCTTGAGAGCTTACATTGAGTAAGGTGCCTTTTCCGTTTTCACGAAAATGCGGCAAAATTGCTCTGGTCACGTTCAGGTATCCATACACATTGACGTTGAACAATTCTTCAACCTGTTTCTGTGTTGCTGTCTCGAAAGCACCGAATGTACCAAACCCTGCATTGTTCATCAAGGCATCTATTTTTCCAAATTTCTCTATTCCGGCATCGATGGCTTTTTGGATGCTATTCATATCGGTAACTTCCAACTTCATTACTAACATAGCATTGGAGTTTTTAAGTTCCTCTTCTTTTTCAGGAGATCGCATGGTCGCAATTACGTTCCAGCCTGCGTTTAAAAATTTCTTTGCCGTTGCTTTTCCAATCCCGCTTGACGTTCCTGTTATCAATATTGTTTTCATCTTTTTATTATTAGTGATCATTTATAATTGTCTCAATTTATATTTTTTCTATTTTCTTTTGGTTTAGCCCACCAACCAAAAGTGCAGAGGCTTTTTTCAAAAGTCCAGAATCATTCAAAACCTTTTCATGTCCCTCCATGTCTTCTTGGCTATTCCAGGATTCCAGTATCTGAAAGGATAGTGCGTTATCAGATTCTTGGTAAATACTATACTCGATACAACCTTTTTCCTTAGGTGTTGAAATAGCTAGATCTTTTAAAATGTCCCTTAGATAATCTGCATCCTCGTGATTTTTAGCTTTTAGATTGACTAATAATGTTATCATTTTTTAATTGTTTTAAATTTATAATACAAAGATAGCTAATGGATTATGCTGGATTATAGCCGGTATCAAACGAAAACTTGTAGATATCAAACCAAAGCATACCCATATAATTAAAACCTGGACTTTTTCTTTAAAAGGGTACTTTCTAATATTAGAAAGTTAGGGTCGGAGAATAGTGGAGGATTTGTGGTTAGGAAGGAAGAGTACCTTCCTAGAGGGTAGTTCCAAACTGGCAAACTAGGAATTTAAAATTATAGATATTGTCTTCTAGAATTCTGGACAAAATAAACCGCAAAGTTGGTGGTCGGTTCCAAAAGGAAACAAGAAACAAGTGTAAGCTGAAAAAACACCTAATATATAATGTTCAATAAATATACTTTTGGGATTAAGTACAATTACATTCAATTAGATACTATATCTCCCTTTATAAAAACCATCAAAAATGCACTCATTTAGAGATTGTTGATGATTATAATATAGTACCTCATTTATATTCTATGAATAAAACAATAAAGTTTATATTGTTTTTAGACAAACCTACAAAGAGGCAGACCAATTACATTTATAGAATGTTTTGAGGACAACTAAATTTTATTAAATGAACCAAAATTCTCGTCTTGTATTCCTTGTTTTTTAACCCAATAGCGGCAATTAAGAATGTTTGACAATAATCTTTGAGAGAGCCGCTAATTCCTCATCACCCAATCCATTCTGCTCGGCTTTTTTAAGTAGATTATTAATTAGAGTTGGAAAGGTCTGTTCTACATTGATTGCTTTAAAGCTGTCGGCTAAGCGCTGAGTGGCTGCAAGGTGATTTGATAATGTACTTTGCGTGGCTCGAAAATCGCCCCTTTCGATTAACTCAACTTCATATTTGAAATAGTCGATGAATTCTGGTGCTATTTCGCCTATGATGGTTCCGTAATCTTTGAGGGATAGACCATAATGCCTACTTAATTCCGCACCATAAATCAGACCTAAAAAAGAGCCATAGATCCAAGTTGATGTTGCCGTGTCCATTGCTGAAGAAGCAGCTGCTTGCTCACTAAGTTGACGGATATTACCACCAATAATGGCCAGATCATTAACATACTTTTCAAATGCCTCTTTGTTTCCAGAACTGAGAATGGTTGCGCTTTTCAATCCTAATTGATCGGGCGATGCCTGTATGGCTCCATGAATATAAGCTCCATGGACATCCGAGATGATTTTTTCGATAGATTCCGCTTCTCCTGGGCTACCAGTAGTGAAATTAATCAATGTTTTATTCTTGAAAATTTGAATATCTGGCAGGTCTGCTAATATCTCCAACACACTTTTATTATTCGATATAATCAATATAATCAATGGGCTGGCCAAGATTGCTTGGGCTGCTGTTTCAGCAAGACGAATGTTGCCAAGTCCATCTACTTTCCCTGGAGTCCGATTCCAAGCGGTTACTTGATATTCTGCTTCTACATATAATTGCGCAATTCTTCTTCCCATTTGTCCTAGACCAAGCACTGAAATCCTTTTATTATTTTTAAATGTTGTTTTCATAATTATTTATTTTTATTATTTTAAGAAGTTTTATTCTGTAGTCAACAATGAGATAAATTCATTTTTTATGGCGTCAGAAATAGTTGCGGAATTGTGGGTGCAATTCTCCATTAATATGGGATCAAAACTGGACATACTTATTTTCGAAGATTCAAACTCCTTGGTCTGCAGCTGTGTGAACAAATTCAAAGCGGCTTTTGAGGTAGAATACGCTGTGAGACAATAATCATAGTAGCAAAAATTCTCATCCTTCATCTTGTCGATATCCCCCAAAGAACTTGTTATGTTAATAATTCTAGGGGATGCGCATTTTAGTAATAAAGGTTTTAAAACCTGGATGGTTTTAATAATGGAGAAAAAGTTTATTTCAAAAACTTTTCTCACATCATCAACATCCAATTGGTCTATCTTATGCCCAAATCCGTTCACTATCTCCGCATTATTAATAAGAAGATCTAATTTACCATAAGTGTTATTTATTTTTTCTTTTAGAATATATAAGTGTTGCTCAGAAGTGAAATCTATTTCCACCAGATCATAGGAAAGTAAAGCATCTTTGTCTTGGGACAAATTTTCTAAACTATCTGAGCAAGCTGCAACAATTACTTCGTATCCGTTCTCCAAAAGAATATGAGCGAATTGTTTTCCCAAATCGTTTCCAGCTTCAGTGACTAATGCAATCTTTTTATTTTTCATAACAATAAATTTTATAATATATTCTCAGTTTTATCAAATTCAATTTCTCACTGCACAAGCATTTTAATATTTACCAACTGATAGATCTTAAACCTCACACTTGGTTCTACATTCTTCTAAATTCATTGGGAGTGGTTCCGCTCATATTTTTGAAAAACCTAGTAAAATGCGTAGGCTCTTGAAAGTTTAACCTATATGCAATCTCTGCTATATCTAGTCCCGAGTATTTTAAAAGGCTCTTACTTTCAATTAAAAGTCTTTCTTGAATCATAGTTTTAGCACTTTTACCGGTGAGTTTTTTAATGGTTGTGGTCAGGTAGTTTGGTGTAATATTTAGTTCCTCCGCATAGTCGCTTACGTTTTTTCTATCGACATACATTTTATCGATTAAGGCTTCGAATTGATTTGTGATAATCTGTGCCCTAGATAAATGGTTTTCTATAGTTTTGTGTCTCTCATGAATTGCCTTGCAAAAATAAAGAAGCGAGCTTAGTATCCCCTCAAGCATTCTTTCTTGATAAGGATGTGGATTCTTGAAAACAGAGTGCATTCGCTCTATATCCAAATTAAGTATTTCATGCTCATCTTTTGTAAGCATCATCAAACTATTTTCAGACATCTTCAAAAATGGAAACTCAGTGGTGAAATCAGGACAAGAATTTATTAAAAACTCCTTTTTAAACATAATATAAAACCCGGAAATATTAACATCTCTTACCCATGAAATTACCTGACCTGGGACCATAAACCAAAGTGGGTACTTGTCAAATTGTAGCCAATCCGTATTTAAATTGAGCTTGCTTTCTCCAGTAAAGTTAAGTAATCCTATTTGATAAAATCCTTGACGGTAAGGAGGCATGCATATCTTAGTAGGGCACCCCATATCTTCTATAGCGAAAATATCAAAGTTCGGGATGTGGCTTCTATGTGCAAAACCAATTGCATCATGATAATCATGAGGGTTTTCAAAAACAAGAATTTCGGCCTTATTCATAATTTATTTTATTTCTTAAAATGACCCCAAAATTGGCCCTTAAAAGTTCGTTTTTTTTTATTTCTTATTTAATTTCCATCAAATTCCCGGCTTTTTCTAATTTATTATTTCTTTCTCAGAAACAATCTCCCATCCACCACCTAGAGCCTTGTATATTGCAATTAAGGAGGTCGCTAACTGTATTTCACTCAAAGCAAGTGAATTTTCAGATATAAGCAAAGCATTATCGGCGGTTAAATAATCTATAAAGCTATCAAGGCCGGCATTATAGCGTTGTCTTGCGAAGTTTACAGCCTCCGCACTAGCTTGCGAGGATTTATGCAAAATATCCCTTCTTTTTAGCCCTTGGGTATAATTGCTTAAAGATGTTTTGATTTCTTCTAAGCTGCCAAGAACTACTTTTTCATATTGGTAAAGGGCGGCCAGTGTGAGTGCATCGTCCCTTTTTATTTGCTGCTTTACACGGCCTAAGTTAAAGGCCGCCCAACTTATACGGGGTAAAAGGCTCCAAGTAAAAGATTCTTTATTTCCGAAATTCGCAAAGTCAATAGCCGAGAAGCCTATTGAACCTCCGAATTCTATTTTTGGATATAACTCAGCTACTGAAACATTATATTTGGCAATCCTACCTTGTAAAGTGGCCTCAGCACGGCGAACAGCAGGCCTACGACGCAACATTTCTTCAATGTCCCCCAATGATACTGAAGTTGGCAAGCTAGGCAATGGCTGCTTATTTGTTATACTAGAATCTAAATTACCAGGAACTTCACCTATCAATACACTGAGGCTGTTCTTCAAAGCCTCAATCCTTGCTTCAAAAGGAGGTATACTGGCCCGAGTTATTTCTAATTGGGCCAATGCCCTAACCACGTCAAGGTTATTACTTGTTCCTGCTTCCGATAGTTTTACAGTAAGGTCATATGTTTTTTTTTGCCCCTTTAAATTGCGCTCTGCAATGTCCAGTAGATGTTGCATACCGCGAAATTCCATATAGTTATTGGCCACTTCTGCAAAAATACTGATGTATATATCTTGCATATCCGCCATTGCTAGTTTACTGTTTGAATTTGCCCCCATTATTTTATGAGATACCCTTCCAAAAACATCAGCTTCCCAAAAGACATCAAAACCTGTATTATATGTGCTATATGCAGGGTTACTTCCTGGGACAAAAATATTTTCCCCTAGGCGTGTCCTTGTATAATCAGCAGTTGCTGTTATTGTTGGAAGCCTATCCAATTTGCTCTCCTTCAAGAATGCGCGAGCTGCTTGTAAGTTGGCAACTGATGATTTTATATCTAGATTATGATTTCTTGCTTTCTTGATAAGAGTGTCTAGAGCATGATCATTAAATTCTGACCACCAATTTTTTGTTATTTTATTTTTTAAAAAGACTTCATTTGTTAATTCATCATTAATAAAACTCTCTGCTATAACTATGTTGTTCTGCACCTTATAATCTCGCTTTGTCACTCCACAAGATACTAGGAATAACACGCTAATTGATATGATAATTGAATTCTTCATTTTTCTTAATATTTATGCTGATTTTGTATTCAAGCTTCTATTTATTTTAATTTGGTCGTCCATTTTCTTCCCAGATAATAAAACACAGGGGTTAAGAAAATCCCGAATATGGTAACTCCCAACATACCACTAAATACTGCTATACCTAGTGAAATACGAAGTTCAGCTCCTGCACCTGTAGCAAATGCAAGTGGAACTACCCCCAAAATAAATGCTAAGGAGGTCATTAGGATTGGGCGAAGCCTTAATTTGGAAGCTTCAATAATGGCAGTTTTTAGATCAGTTCCTTGTTCTTCAAGTTGTTTGGCAAATTCAACGATTAGTATAGCATTTTTACTTGCTAAACCAACCAATACAACTAGTCCAATTTGGACCATAATATTATTGTCTAATCCAGCTAGGTCTACGCCCACTATTGCAAATAAAAGCACCATGGGCACAATTAATATTACTACAAGTGGAAGAATTAAACTCTCAAATTGGGCAGCAAGTAATAAGAAAACAAATACTACTGCTAAAAGAAAAGCTATTCCTGCAGTATTACCCGCCTTTTTCTCTTGATACGCAATCTCTGTCCATTCATATGAAATGCCCTGTGGCAGAATTTCTTCCGCTAATTCCTCCATTCTTTTTAAGGCTTGTCCAGAACTATAACCGGGCGAAAAGTCACCATTTAAAGAGGCGGAAGGATACATGTTAAACCTAGGTATTCTTGAAGCACCAGCTGTATTCTCTTGCTTAGTAATTGTTCCTAAAGGAACCATCCGTCCCGCGTTATTACGAATGTTGATTTTTGATATATCCTCAGGTTCTAAACGTTGTGGCGCATCTGCTTGTGCTGTTACCTGATATGTCCTGCCTAAATAATTAAATTCATTCACGAAGGCAGAACCCAATAAGATTTCTAATGATTGAAAAACATCTTGAACATCTACACCTAGTTTTTCCGCTTTTACCCGATCAATATCCAGATGTAGTTGAGGGGTCTCATTATTAAAAAAAGTAAACACATTGCTCAGTACAGGATCTTGATTTGCTGCCGTTGCAAGTTCGTTTGTTGCTTCTAGTAATTTTTCTGTACCTAAATTTTCCCTATCTTGAACCATCATTTTAAATCCTCCTGCATTTCCTATTCCGCTTACCGAAGGTGGGGGGACAACCAATACCAATGCATTATCAATTTGGGACATTTTCTCACGTATTGTTGCCAATAGGTCTTCATATTTAATTCCTTTATCTTTCCTCACCTTAAAGTCATCAAGAGTTTGATATACAACCGCAGAATGCGATGAGTTTGTCATGGATGCAGCATCAAATCCTGTAAATGAAATAGCATTTTCTATCCCATCAACTTCTAGTGAAGAATCTATCACATCTTTTAATACCTCGTCCGTCCGGGATAAGGAAGATCCAGGAGGTAATTGAATAACAGTGATAAAATATTGCTGATCCATTCCTGGGATGAACCCTTTAGGAACTCTATTGAATTCCACCCCCGTAAGAAGGATTAGGATAAAGTAAATCACTAAAACTATTACTGAACTCCTAATCAACTTTTGAACTCCTTTACCATATCTATCGGAAAGGTTTTCCATAAACAGGTTGAATTTGTCTCCTATAAAGATGAATGGCTTTAACAGGTAAAAGGTTTTTTTTGTGCTTTTCTTTTCATGTCGGCGTAATAGTAACGCTGCTAAGGCTGGACTTAAGGTCAAAGAAACGAAAACTGAAATTGTAGTCGCTATCGCAATGGTTAACCCAAATTGTTTATAGAACTGACCCGATATACCTTCTAGAAAAGCTGTAGGAATAAATACGGCTATAAGAACTAAGCCAATTGCAACCAATGCGCCACCCACTTCATCCATAGTTTTCATAGCAGCTTCTTTGGGAGAGAATCCCTTTTTTAAGTACCGCTCCATATTTTCTACTACTACAATGGCATCATCTACAACAATACCAATGGCAAGTACTAAACCAAATAAGGTAAGAGTATTTAACGAAAAACCAATTAGTTGCATTACTGCAAATGTTCCTACTAAAGAAATAGGGATAGCCAAGATTGGTATTATTGCTGCTCGCCATGATTGTAGGAATAATAAAATTACTAGAACTACTAATACAGCTGCTTCAAAAATAGTATAGTAAACCTGGTCTATGGATTCTTGAATGAATTCAGTCGGGTTATAGGCAATATCGTATTTGAGATCTTCAGGAAAGCTTTTAGAAAGGTCTTTCATTTTAGCTTGTATCTCTGCAGCAGTCTCCAAAGCATTCCCACCTGGTTGTTGAAAGATTGTCAGTGAAATAGATGGACTCTTCCCTAAATATCCACGAGTCGCATAATTCTGAGAACCTAATTCTGCCCTTCCCACATCCTTTAATCTGACAATACGCCCATCGTCTTGGGATTTAACAATTACGTCCTCGAATTCTTTAGTAGAAACCAGTTTCCCTTGAGTTTGAATATTTATTTCAAACGCAGTCTGGTTCCCAGATGGTAATGTATTGAGGGTACCTCCAGCTATCTCAACATTCTGAGCCCTTAAAGCGGCTAGCACTTCTGGAGCAGTAATATCTAAGTTGGCTATCTTGTCAGGATCTAGCCAAATTCGCATGGCGTATTCTGCTGTGCCAAAGGGTACTATATCTCCAATTCCTCTAATACGTGCAAGCTCATCTTTTAACTGTAAGAGGGCATAATTACCCATATAAGAATCATCATAAGTTTGATTTGGTGAATATAGACTTATCATCATAAGTACATCTGGGGACACTTTTTTGGTGGTAATACCCAACCTTCTCACAGATTCCGGTAACCTTGACTCTACAATTGCAACACGGTTTTGTATCTGTACTTGAGCTTTGTCTAGATCGGTGCCAAGTTCGAAGGCTACCTGTAGAATTACACGACCGTCTGCAGATGATTGTGAAGTCATATAAATCATGTTTTCTACTCCATTTATCTCTTTTTCAAGTGGTGCTCCGACCGTTTCGGAAAGAATCTTTGCATTTGCTCCGGGGTATGTTGCTACCACTTCTATAGTTGGTGGTGCTACATCCGGGAATTGAGAGGTTGGCAGGGATATATATGATAATCCTCCAACTATAAGTATGAGAATATTCAATACAGCTGCCAAAATTGGTCTTTTGATAAAAATATGACTAAATTTCATTTTTCAGATATTTGAGAACTAGCTTCTGAAGCTTTTATTTTTAGGTGTTTAATATTTAAACACCAAGCTTAGAAGTAAATCCAGTATTTTTTCTATATAATTTTTATTGCTGACTGATCTTTATTCAGTTCTCGCTGTTGCTTTAGTTTCCTCTTCGGAATTTTCTTTAATTTGAATTTCTTTGGGGCTTACTGTAATCCCTGGACTTATCTTTTGAATGTTGTTAGTAATAACTTTATCCCTTGATGAAAGACCATCTTTGATGATTCTAAGACCGTTGGTATGCAATGGTCCCAGAGTAACTGTTTTGCTTATTACAACATTGTTTTTACCAAGAATATATACATAACGAAAAGACTGATTGGTGCCGATTATTTCATCTGGAATCATGATAGCTTCATGCTCATCACTACTTATTAGCCTTGCTTTACCAAACATACCAGGTTCTAATAAACGGTCAGCATTTTGGAGTATAGCGCGGCTTTCAATGGTGCCCGATTGCCTGTCAATCTCGTTATCAACGAAGTCCATTTTGGCATTATGTAAAAAAAACTTCTCATCTGCCAATTTAATCTTTATCGGAAACCCCTGAGATCTTATGGATCCGCGTTTTCCATCTAATGCCAGTCTAACATATTTTAGATGCTCGGATTCGCTCCCTGTAAAATAAAAATGTATAGGACTGGTTGATACAATCGTCGTCAGTAAAGTAGAATTTGCACTGCCACCATCCACTAAATTTCCTGCGTTTACTCTATCTCTGCTAACTAGTCCGGAGATCGGGGCTCTGACCTTGGTAAATTCTAAATTTAGTTTGGCGTTATCAATTTTAGCTTGTGCAAATTGTATGCTTGCCTCTGCGTGTACCAAAGCTTGTTTCCTACGGTCATATTCTTCAGTAGACAAAGCACCTGTCTCCCTCAATGATTCTATCCTGGTATAATTATCTTGTGCAGTCTTTAAGGACGCCAACGCTTGAGTGTAGTTAGCCTTGACTTGATTTAGTTCAATTATAAATGGTCTTTGGTCTATGACAAAAAGCACTTCACCTTTTTTTACATACTCTCCAGCATTAAAATTTACTTCTTCTAAAAAACCACTTACACGGGCTCTAACTTCCGAACGACTGCTAGCTTCAAACCTACCTGTGTACTCGTCCCACATGGTGATTTTTTTATACACGGGTAACGCAAACTCCACGCTCAGTGGTACAATTTCCGCTACAGGAACCTCTTCATCATCTCTGACTGTCGCAAAAGCGACGACAACTAATGATAATATAATTAAACTGGCTAGCGCAGTGATGCTGTATCTTTTTTTATTAACTTTAAATTCTTTCATAATTCTGTATTTTATTATATGTATTGGGCAAAATTACATTATGGTCATTCAAATTCGGTGACCATTAGTTTTCAAGTAATGACCAAAACCTAATAAATTTTCATCTGTTTTGAACATTAGTTTATTGGGTTTCTTCTCAAAGGTTCTAGTAAAGAGGTGATTACAAACAGATTGCTTTAATAAGTACTAATCGGAACTCATAGACTGTATTTCGATAACTGTGACTATTAAGGAGACGGTTTTCTTATTCAAATTAGTAAAATCTATAACTTTAGTATCTGCTCATATTTTTCAAATAGATGATTTTACTAACCATAAGTGATGTAGTTTTTTGATTTAGAAGGGCAACATCATGATTTTATTTCCTAGACAAATCTTCTAAATCAACAATATCTTCTAAAGTCATTTCTGTTATAAATGATTCTCGTGGTGTACGAACTTTTTTCATGTCTAACAACCAATCATTTTCCGCATCTCTATAACCCAGAGGCAGAATTACAGTGCTTTTGTAACCGCTATGCGTTAGCTTTAAAAGTTCATCTAATGTATCTGAATCAAAACCTTCGATAGGTGTAGCATCTATCTTTTGTTCTGCAGCTGCCGCGATTGCCATAGCAAACGAAATGTAACTTTGTTTTGCCGCATGATGGGCTTCCCATTCTTTACCCCTTGAAGAAAAAAGGTTTAAAATAGTGGTTTTATAATCATCCATAGTGCTATAGGGTAAGTCACGCTGATCCATTGTATAGTTAAATACGGTTGAAACCCGTTGATCTGTATATTCATCCCATGCCGCAAAGACTAATAGGTGAGAACATTCCGTAACCTGACTTTGATTATAGGCTACTCGTTTAATTCTTTCTAGCAAACCTTTATCCGAAATAACAATAATTTTGTACTGCTGTAATCCAGAGGAAGAAGGTGCCATTCTTGCAGCCTCTAAAATGTAATCTAATTTCTCTTGTGGTATCATTGTACCATTCATTTTTTTTGTGGCGTAGCGCCAATTTAAATCTTCTATCAAACTCATGATTATATATTTAATTCTATATTCGTATCAAAATTACATTATGGTCATCTGAACTCAGTGACCATAAGCTTTCTAGTACTGACCAAAACTTAATGTGTGAGACGAGATACAAACCATAAGTGATCTTTGCTACGTTTGCGAATAATTGAAAGATCACTATAAAAGGAGGATAATTAGTGTGAATTCCTTCAAGAGTAGAGTTCTTCAAATTACAAATGCACCGAGATGGTTAGTTAAAATGACCCCTAAAATATATGTCATCAAAAAAATGACTTTTTTCATTAGATATTATGGTCTCAAAAATGGTATTCTCAACACAAAAAGGAATTTAGGGAAGCACATATCTCCTGAATCCAAATAAAATATTAATACCATTCATATGAACACGGAATTTTATAAGTTCATCTTTATGCACTACTCTGGAAGAGTAAAAATTAAAATAGTTCGAACCATATTAGTAATTCCTTTCTAATCATGATCTAAAAATATCAGAAAATTATTTTGTTATTGATTTTCAGATATTTAATAGTTTTTTATTGATGTAAGCATTTTTAGATCGTCCAAAAAATGGTTCGAAAATTGTCCCGAGAGGACGACAAAAAAGCTCTAACGAAAGTTAGGGCTTTTTTTTTGGAATAAAAATGAGAACTATTTATTTTTAAGACTCGGATTTCTGAGTTGGATTAATTTTTTCCCTCGACGTTGTTATATTTAAGCTCTCTGTTCAGCAGATAGCTTTTTTTGTTTTAGTATCCCCATGACTATTTAAATAAAAAAGCATACAAAGTCACGACTTCAATTTAGCGAAAGATCCATTAGCTATTAGAATGATTAAACTAAAGGAGGTAATTTCCGAGTATATTCTCCAAAAATGCTAATGCGATTCCTTGTATATATAAATTAATAGAACCTAGTCCTAGACTATGATTAGTTTTTTCTAAGTTTTAGCGTACGTAATCAGTATATGGGACATTGTCGTAAAGTCTCGGATTCTAATTTTTACGAATTGTTATTCGCGCTAGCTATTCTCCAACTGTGAGATGAAAAATGAGTGACTTTATATATAAAACATGATTGTACTTTAATTCATTACCATTTTTCAAGTAATTGCTTTTACTTTTTTATTGGCAGTCAGGATAGTGCAGGATGCTTAAGCTATAATGGATTTTTATATTTGAACTAGCTTTAGAAAAGCAAGCCTTAGTCTTTTGATTATAAACAACTTATAGGTGTCTTTTGTTCTGGACCCTAATATCTTTATAGAATATAGAATGGAAAACTTTAATAAAAAAGGAGGTTTAGGTATGGGGGAAGAAATTGTACTAAAACTAGCTTGAATAAAAACCCGATAGTGTTGTAGCACCATCGGTATTCATCTAAGGCCTTATATAAAATTAATAGTAGAGTGTCGAACTCTTAATCTTAAAACCATCAAACCTTGCAAAGTTATGCAATATGATCAATTTAACAAAAAAATAACTAAGAATTTTACAGTCAATAATTTACGCATTGCGCAGACTGAAAAATATCCAAATTTCCTTCGGGGGCGATCTAGTCTTTTGAAGGTATCACTATTGTTTCCAGGTATCTTTTTCATACAGCTGTCTTCTGCTCATATTTCAGTAGCAGGGACTGTGGGTATTAAAGCTGATTTGGTATCAAATCATGGGAGACTATTTGAAAATAATTCGGGGGTAACGAGTGTTAGTATTCAGGAACAGTTTACCGTTAGCGGCATCGTCCGTGATGCGGAAGGACGTCCTATTCCTGGCGTTACGATACGGGTGAAAGGTACCGATACAGCCACTTCTACCGATGAGAATGGTCATTATGAGATAACCCTAAATAAGGGACAAACTTTATCATTCCGAAATATAGGTTATACCAATCAAGAAATCGAGGTTAAAAAGTCAGGAGAACAGCATGTGACTTTAATAAACTCATCTCAAGAAATCGATGAAGTGGTCGTGGTGGGCTACGGTAGTCAACAGAAAAAGGATGTTACTGGATCGATTGCTTCAGTTTCCATGAATAACGTACGTGGACAAGCGATTGCCAGTCCTGATCAAGCCTTGACTGGCCAGATTTCTGGCGTTCAGGTCAGTACCTCTAATGGTACGCCCGGAGGTGGACCCAGGATCCGTATCCGGGGTATTGGTGCCATTGGAGCGGGGGCATCACCTTTATATGTCATTGATGGATTTCCAGTTCCTTCTACTTCAAGTGAACGATCTAATCCATTGACTGCGATCAATCCCAGCGATATTGAATCTATGACGGTATTAAAAGATGCTTCGGCAACAGCAATTTACGGATCGAGGGGGTCTAATGGTGTTATCTTAATCAACACAAAAAAAGGTGCTGTTGGAAAACTGCAAATCAGTGTTGCGGCAAGTACTGGTTTGCAACAAGTGCCACAAAAAGGAAGACCCAGTATGATGAATGCATCGGAGTTCGCTCAGTTTCGCAAAGAGTCTATTGAAGATAAAATTCGATTTGAGGAAGGTCGTGAACCAACAATAAATGATATTCCAGAAGAATATCGGAATCCTGCAGCTTTGGGGGCTGGTGTCGACTGGTATGATGCGGTCACCCGAATCGCACCGATGTCGGATTTCAATGTGAGCCTTAGTGGTGGTAATGAACAGGTACGTTCTTTTATCTCTGCAGGCTATTTGAATCAGTCCGGAGTCATGCTCAATACAGGTTTTGAAAGGTTCTCTGTTCGGGCCAATGTCGATGGCAATATTGCTAATAAGTTAAAATTGGGAATGAACATCGCACCAACTATTTCTTACCTTAAAGGTGGTGTTAGTGGACAAGGGAGGGATGAGTTTTTTGAAATTGCGACGCCAGTTTCCAGCATCTATAACGCAGACGGTACGTACAATCCCTATATCGTTTCACCAGGGGCTTTTGGTAACCCCAATCCGGTTATGTTTTTGAATCAGCGTGTAGATAAGAGTAATAAACTGAAAATGTTGATGAGCACCTATGCTGAATACAGCATACTTGCCAATCTCAAGTTTAAGACGACTTTTAACGTCGATTATCAAGATGAAAGTGGAGAATACTTCCGTCCATCTACGATACCAAACCAAAATGCACCTGGCCTGTCTATTCCGAGTGGTAACTACACCCGTGGTCAATATATCAACTGGGCTAATGAAAATACCTTGACTTATGATTATAGATCGGAAAATGGTCATAGCATTAATGCCTTGGCAGGTTATTCCGTGCAGTCTCAAAAAGATAAATCTGCAGGATTTAACGGTTCACAGTTCCCGGATGATGATATCCAGACCTTAAATGGAGCCGCCCGCATTACAGGTGGTACCGGTATTGAAGACTGGGCATTGATCTCTTATTTGGCAAGGGTAAATTATACTTATAAAGAGCGGTATATCTTGACGGCATCTTTTCGTTCGGATGGTTCATCTAGATTTGGTAGGGATAATCAATGGGGGTCTTTCCCGTCCGTTGCATTGGGTTGGCGAGCATCCGAAGAAAATTTCTTGAAAGATGTGACTTGGGTGGATGAGTTAAAATTAAGAGCCTCTTATGGACGAAGTGGTAACTTTAATATCTCTAACTATGCACCATTAAGCAGTATCGGGACAGGCAATTATGTATTTGGTGGAAGTTTAGCACCAGGTCGTATTATGAACAGTTTAGGAAACAGTTATTTAGGGTGGGAAAAGATGAAAGAACTAAACATCGGTTTGGATTTTGCAACTTTAAATAACCGCTTGACATTTACTGCGAACTATTATAAGCGTAATACGCTAGATTTATTGCTTAATACGCCGATTCCGCAGTCTTCTGGATTTGCATCTGTAACGGAAAATCGTGGTGATGTGGAGAATACCGGATTTGAATTTTCGTTAAGTTCGGCTAACATCGTGCATGATAATTTTAAATGGAACACCGATTTTAATATTTCATTCAATAGAAACAAAGTAATTGCATTAGGAAGAAGCACTGATCCTATTTATTCAGGAGCGAGCTCTGAAGGTAACTTTACCAACGTCACTCGTATCGGTCAACCTGTAGGGATGATTATCGGTTATGTGGTTGAAGGAATTTATCAAAATCAAGCAGATTTAGATAAATACGCAGCCTTTCCGGGAGCTATCCCAGGTAACTTGCGTATGCGGGATGTCAATGGCGATGGCGAGATAACACCGAATGATGATTTTGACGTAATCGGTAATCCTTATCCCGATTTTACTTGGGGCATGACCAATACACTTTCTTATAAAAACTTAGACCTGCGGTTTATGATGGTAGGTGCTATGGGACAAGAGATGTTGCATGCTACTCGTTTTTATACGGATAATATTGATGGGGTATTCAATGTACGGAAAGAGGTGGCAGACCGCTGGCGCTCTGAAGATAATCCAGGTAGTGGGTTAGTTCCAACTACAAATGGTACCGGTAGAGGTCGTGTTATGTATCGCGATACGCACTCGCTATTTGTTGAAAAAACAGATTATGTATGGGTCCGTAACATCACTTTAGGGTATACATTTTCTAAAAGTATCAAAGGGGTAATCAAGGATATCAGGGTCTATGGAAATATTCAGAATCCTTTCTTGATCACAGGATATGATGGTAACCCAGAAGGGACCAATATCAATAGAGGTGATATTAGTCCATTAGTACAGGGCCTTGACTATTCGGCCTATCCGGTTCCAAGAATCTATACTCTCGGATTGAATTTCAATTTTTAAGTCTACAGTTATGAACATGAAATATATTTTATTGGCTTTTGGATTACTGAGTCTATCCTCATGTAATCACCTACTAGATGTTAAACCTTACAGCTTTTCTAGCGGTGATAATTACTATGAAAATGAAGGACAGGTCCTTCGTGCTGTAAATGGAGTGTACGGCCGCTTGCAAGGTTTGTATACAAGTGATTTTTGGGCCATGACCGAAATGGTTTCGGATAATACCAACTATCAGTATGATGAGACGGATAGAGGAACACAGCAAAGGGAAGAGATCGATGAATTTTTAATAACCTCTTCGAATACTTATATTAATACAATCTGGGCAACATTATATAGCGTGGTGCAAGAGTCTAATGTGATTTTAAGTCGCATTGATAAAGTCCCTTTTACCGATGAGGGGTTGAAAAAGCGATATATTGGTGAGGTGAAATTTATACAGGCATTGACATATTTCCATTTGGTACGCTTGTTTGGGGAAATCCCATTACATACTACGGAAGTGGCAAATCCTACTGATGCTTTTAAAGATGGAAAAGCATCGGTGGATGAGGTGTACTCGGTAATCGTGCAGCATGCTAAAGATGCGGTAGCGAGTCTCCCGGATAGTTATGATAAGAATAATGCAGGACGAATTACGAAGGGTGCTGCATTGACATTATTGGGAGATGTGTATTTGACAAGAAAGCAATATGCTGAAGCAGCTTCAACTTTTCAGGAGGTTACCAAATTGGGCTATGCTTTATTGCCTGATTATGCAAACTGTTTCAATCCGAATAATAAAAATAATGAAGAGTCCATATTTGAAGTGCAGTATGATCAATCCGTGGAGGGGGAAAACAGTAATTTCATCTATATGTTTGGACCACGAAATGGGAAGCTGAAATTAGTGGGATATTCTGGTAATCTGGGGGGATCCAATATTCCGACACCTAGTATCTACAATTTGTATGAGACTGGTGATGTTCGAAAAGATAAATCAATTGCCTTGTTTGACGACCCTTCAAATACACAATATCAAGAGGCTGTCGCATTTGGTGGGAAAATACCTTTTATCAAAAAGTTTTACCATGCACCGTATATTGAAGATGGACGATCCAATGAAAATTGGCCAATATATCGCTATGGTCATGTACTGTTGCTATTGGCAGAGGCACAAAACGAAGCGGGTGTAGGTGATCCTTATACCAATCTGAACTTGGTGCGCAAACGTGCTGGTCTAAAACCGCTAATGGGGTTGACTAAAGAAGGATTGCGGGATGCAATTGCAAAAGAACAACGTATTGAGGTTGCTTTTGAGGATCACAGATGGTATCAGTTATTGCGTACAGGAAAAGCTGAAGAAGTCCTAAACGCTCACGGAGTGGAGGAGAAAAAACGGCTTTCTCGTTTGAGTACGGCTTCTTATAATGTGCAACCTTTTAAGTTATTGTTTCCTATTCCACAACGTGAAGTGCTGACCAATGGAATTCCACAAAATACGGGATATTAATCAATGATGAATAAACAAAACAGTATATCAGCTTAAAGAATAACAATGAGAAAAATTAATAACATACTGCTAATGTTGTTTGCCATTTTTCTGCTCATTTTAGCAGGAGCATGTAGTGAACAGATTAAAGATGAGGGTGTCAAAGATGAGAATCCAAAGACCAAGAAAATTGTTTTACCTGAGGGTTTTGCTGTAGATCATATCTATAGCCCATCGGATAATAAACAAGGATCATGGGTAGCGATGACCTTTGATGATAAAGGTAGAATGATTACCTCCGATCAATATGGTGCATTGTTCCGCATAGAATTGCCGCCAATTGGTTCGGATAGTACTATTAAACCAAAGATTGAAAAATTGGATTTTCCAACAGATAATCCTGCAGATACCAGTTCAACGAAAGTAGGGATTGGTTTTGCTCAAGGGTTGTTGTGGGCGCACAATAGTCTGTATGTTGTGGTGAACCATAATCCTAATGAACAGTTTTCGAAAGGTAGTGGTTTATACCGTTTACAGGACACAAATCAGGATGATAAACTGGATAAGATAACACAATTATTAGCCTTAAATGGTGAGGGTGAACATGGACCACATAGTGTTGTGCTTGGACCAGATTCGGCTATATATTTAATTGCAGGTAATCACACGGATCTGCCGAAGATGGATGCATACCGTTTGCCATCAAATTGGCATCACGATAATCTATTCCCTCATATTGTAGATCCACAGGGTCATGCGACCGATCGGAAAGAACCTGGGGGATGGATAGCTAAGACCGATGCAGAGGGTAAACACTGGGAGATGATTAGTGGTGGATATAGAAATCCTTTTGATATTACTTTTAATGATGATGGTGAAATGTTTACCTACGATTCGGATATGGAATGGGATTTTGGGATGCCTTGGTACCGTCCAACGAGAATTTGCCATGTCATCAGCGGAGGTGAATTTGGTTGGCGGACTGGTAACGGTAAGTGGGATCCGAGTTATCCGGATAATCTTCCAGGTATTTTGAATATAGGACAGGGTTCTCCAACGAATCTTTTGTATGCTAGCAAAGCGAAATTTCCAGATAAGTATAGAAATAGTCTCTTGGCGTTTGACTGGAGTTTCGGTATTATCTATTCTGTTCAGTTAAATCCAAAAGGAGCAAGTTACTCTGCAAAAGCGGAAGAATTTGTCTCAGGATCTCCACTTGCATTGACAGATGGCGAGATTGGCCCCGATGGCGCATTATACTTCTTGACTGGAGGTAGAAAATTGGAGTCGGATTTATATCGGGTTTATTACACAGGACATGCTGATATCAAAGAAAATAAAACAAAGAAGGAACTTCCTAAAGATATTGCTTTACGTAGAGAAATCGAGCAATACCACAAGCTTTCGGCGCCAGGTACGGTTGAAAAAGTATGGAAATACCTTGGTAATCAAGATCGCTTCATCCGTTACGCGGCACGTATAGCAGTGGAACATCAACCAGTGGAAACATGGAAACACCTTGTATTTGAGGAGAGAAATGTAGTCCGCTTGACTGAAGCGATGTTAGCTTTAGCAAGAAATGGAGATAAGTCGCTTCAAGCTGAAATGTTCAATAAGTTGGCAACTATTGATATTTCGAAGCTTCCGCAACAGATGTTATTAAATTTGTTACGTGTCTATGAGGTTAGTATCGCAAGAATGGGTAATCCAGTTGATGCACAACGTGTCCTTCTTTCGCAACGATTAGGGGATTTATATCCTTCGAAAATAAACCTTGTCAATCGTGAACTCGGAAAAGTATTGGTCGCTATTGGCGATGAGGGTGTCGTGCGTAAGACTGTGCCGCTGTTATACTCGGCAAAGGATGATTCGACCAACACCAATTTTATGAGTTCTTCTAACTTAATTTTACGTAATCCACAATATGGCTTGGATATAGCCGACATGTTGGCCAATATTCCTCCTGCGCAACAGATTTTTTTAGCAACGATGTTGAGTACAGCTCATACAGGCTGGACTCCAGAGTTACATGATGAATATTTCAAATGGTTCTATAAAGGGTTTGGTTATAAAGGTGGAAATAGCTACATCGGCTTTATCGATAAAGCGCGGAAAATTGCTCTGGGCAATGTAAGTAAAGATCAACTGGCTCATTATAATAAGATTTCCGGAGATTCCTTGGTTAGCCAATCGGGTAATAGACTGGCAGAAAAAGTAGAAAGTGCCAAAGGACCGGGTAGAGACTGGAAGATTGATACAGCCCTCAAATATATTAATGACAACACTGGTATACGAAATTTCAAACGAGGAAGTGAACTTTTTATCGCCTTGCGCTGTGCTTCTTGCCATACCATTAAAGGTGAAGGTGGATCTGTTGGCCCTGACTTGACCCAGCTGGGTACTCGTTTCTCGACCAAAGATATGTTGGAAGCAATGATTGAGCCTAGCAAGGTGATTTCCGATCAATATGAGTCTAAGGTCTTCCATTTGAAAGATGGGACCAAGCAAATGGGACGACTGATGGGTGAAAATGAGAAGAATTATATCATATCGCAAAACCCATATGCACCTCATCTAACGAAGGAAATCGCTAAAAAAGAGGTGCAGGATATCAAAGTTTCGGAAGTATCCATCATGCCACCAGGAACATTGAATGTCCTAAATCCAGAGGAATTAAGTGATATAATGGCCTATTTGATGGCAGGGGGAAACGAGAACAGTGACGTTTACAAAAAGAAAAACAAATAAATTAAAGTGGATTTTTCAAAGAAAGATTGGTTGGATAAAGTGTCTCATGTGGCACAGGTCGGAGGTATCGAAACTTCGATACTGGATAATGGACGCGGACGTGGTACTCGTATTGCCTGGGTCAATACAGGTACAGGATTACGTTTTAAAGTCGTTATCGATAGGGCTATGGACATTTCGGATGCTTATTTCAACCAATTTAACTTGAGTTGGATCAGTAAGTTGGGGGTAACTGGACCACAACCTTTTTCAGATAGAGATACTGATTGGTTACGCACTTTTGGAGGAGGATTGTTGGTCACTTGTGGACTTACTCACGTGGGTGGTCCTGAAACGGATGCGTTTGGAAGCCGAGGTCTCCATGATCAGATTAGTAATATCCCCGCTGAAATTATCCATATAAAACAACCCGACCTGTTAAATGGAGATCGTGAAATGTCCATTACTGGGAAGATGCTGCAGGGACATGCGCTGGGTCATAATATTGAACTGATTCGTACAATTCGTTGTTATTTAGGAGATCCTACCTTATATATCGAGGATGAGGTACAAAATGTTGGAAACAGCGATGCCCCACATATGTTACTCTACCATTTTAATTTTGGTTGGCCTTTAGTGGATGCCGGTACTCAAATACTGTGGAATGGAAAATGGCAACCGCGGGAATCTGGTGAGTCTAATAAGATATTTAAAGAGGGCAATGATTTTAAGATTTGTCCAGAACCGCGTGAAGATCATCGAGGATCTGGAGAAGAAGCAGCATTTATATCACCAATAAGTGACGATGAGGGAAACTGTCAATGCGGTCTGTTTAATGAGAAATTGAATTTTGCGGTTATGCTAACTTTTAAGAAAGAACAACTTCCCTGGTTGACCAATTGGCAGCACTGGGGACAAGGTGAATATGTTACTGGTTTGGAACCTGGTACACATCCACCACTGGGACAAAAGCAGATGCGAGAATGCAAAGAGCTCGTCTTTCTTAAACCAAAGGAGAAAAAAGTATATCAGCTCGCTTTAACTATATTGGATAAACAGGAAGCAATTCAGGCATTTAAAAATAACATGCAAAACATATAAAAATAAATACGTTGGAATGGAAAACATAGAAAAAGCTTTTGAACAAGGAAAAGGAATCTTCAGGTTGGCGCCCAATTGGGTACCGAGGTCATTTTGTGTGCCTGGAAGAAGGATAAAACTTCACCCGGATGATTATTATATATTAGGTGGTGAGCGCGGGGGAATTGATGAGCGATGGTTTTCTTCTACAACTCCTGCTAAAAACGGACCGTTGACGGGAGAATTTGAAGGACTTAGTTTCGTGGTCTATGAGGAAGATGGCGAAACGAAGCAACTGTTACTATCGGATTGTGTTGCGCATCTGAAGGGGAGATTAATTGGTGATCGGCTTTGGTCTGAATACCAAAGTTGGCCAATGTATTCCAAATTCTTTGATAACATGGGGCCTCTGCCACATCATATCCATCATAATGATGAGAAAGCCGCTTTGATTGAACAAAAGGGGAAGCCGGAAGCTTACTATTTTCCACCACAGCTCAATAATCATGGAGGAGATTTTCCTTATACCTTCATGGGAATTGCTCCCGGTACGTCTAAAGCACAGATAAAAGAATGCTTGGAAAACTTCAGTAAAGGAGACAATAAAATAACCAATTATTCCCAAGCCTATCGTTTAGAACCAGGGACGGGATGGGATGTTCCTCCAGGGTTATTGCATGCGCCAGGAAGTATGTGTACTTATGAACCGCAAAAAGCTTCCGATGTATTTGCTATGTATCAATCATTGGTTAATGAGGCCATCATTCCAGAGGAATTGTTATGGAAGGGTGTTCCCGAAAATAAACAAGGCGATTACAATGCATTAATGGATATCATCGATTGGGAACTTAATGTGGATCCCAACATGATGCAGAATCGATTTATGAATCCGAAACCAGTTATACCAGAAGCGGAAATGGAAATCGAGGGTTACAGTGAGAAATGGGTCTGTTACAAATCCACAGCTTTTAGTGCAAAAGAATTGACAGTTTTTCCTGGAGAGACTGTTACGATTAAGGATAATGCTGCATATGGATTGATTATGATGCAAGGGCATGGAAAGTTGAATGATTGGGCGTTGGAAACACCGGCACTAATACGTTACGGACAGTTGACTTATGATGAGTTTTTTGTTTCGGAAATGGCAGCAATGCAGGGCGTTGTAATTAGAAATGATTCGAAAACAGATCCGATTGTCATGTTGAAGCATTTTGGACCAGATAACCCGGATTTGGTAGTGGAGGATTAATTACTGGATATAAAAATAGAACATATGAGCAAGAACAATTTTCCGAAATTGCACAATGCGACCTGGCCGGGTATTGTGGGGAAGGGGGATCATGAACCTATCATCTCTTTAGATGAGCTACTGCAAAAAACAGCGAATGCAAATGTCAACGGTATTAAATTTGATGGTATTGACCTTGGTTTATTCACTCCGCACGTAAAACTGGATTCTTCAGATGATAATGTAAGTCTTGTTGTGGATAAAGTTGGGGGCTATGGTCTAGAAATAGGTACTCTGGTTGCGCCGATATGGCCACCTGATGGTGGTTCGGCGATGGGTACTCAAGTAGATAGAGACCGCTTTGTTGCAGTTGTACAAAAGGCAAGTGAGTTTGGTTACAAATTGAGAAAACAAGGTATTCGAACCAATAATGTCATTCGTATAGATTCTGCTACTAGTGTAGCAGAATGGGCTAAGAGTCCGGTTGAAAACACAAAGATAATTGCTGAAACATTTAGACGTGCTTGTGATGTAGCTGCTGAGTATGGAGAGCGGCTTGCGGCGGAAGGAGAAATCTGCTGGGGTGGAATGCAAAGTTGGAAAATTATGTTGGAAACTTTAGAGATGGTGGATAGGGACAATATGGGATTTCAAGCTGATATGTCTCATACTTTTTTATACCTACTGGGATACAATGAGCCTCAGGATCGGATTCTTAAAACGGATTTCCAATGGGAAGATCGAGCCGAGCTGGAACGAGGTCTTCAATTCTTGACAGATAAGCTTCGTCCTTGGACGATTGATTTTCATGTTGCACAGAATGATGGAACAGTATTTGGCTCTGGTACGCATGATAAAACTGGAAGACATTGCTTGCCGACTGACCCGAATGGTAAACTGGATATTGTGAAGGATGCAGGATACTGGCTTCGTGATGCAAACGGTAATCCGACCAAGGCTTTTGACCATATCTGTTGGGACGGATGTATGTTTCCCAATGAAGTTATGCATAAGCAAGAAACCTGGAATTCAATTCTAGAAACACTGATTAAAGTGCGGGATGCACACGGCTGGTCAGTATAAAATTTAGATGTTATTTGTTATGAAGAAAAAAGAATTAAGAATAGGATTGATTGGCTGTGGATTTATGGGAAGAACCCACTCTAATGGTTATCAACGTGTCAGTAATTTTTTTCCTGATCTGGAATATTTACCTATACTAAAGGCTGTCTGTTCCCGTAGTGAGGATAAGGTCAAAGCTTTTGCGGAACAATGGGGGTACGAATCTTTTGAAACGGATTGGAGAAAATTGATCAATCGTGATGATATCGATGCTATTGATATTTGTACACCTAACAATATGCATATGGAAATAGCTACGGCAGCAGCAGCAGCAGGAAAAATGGTTTTATGCGAAAAACCCTTGTCCAGAACTCTGGAAGAGGGAGGGAAGATGGTTGATGCGGTAGAAAAAAACAATGTTAAGAATATGGTATGGTACAATTATCGTAGATTACCAGCTGTCACCCTCGCTAAACAGATCATAAATAGTGGAAAACTGGGGAAAGTTTTCCACTATCGGACCAATTTTCTACAGGACTGGACCATAAATGAAAACCTACCGCAAGGTGGTCGAGCTTTCTGGCGTATGGATGCTGAAGCTGCAGGTTCTGGCGTGACAGGAGATCTTCTTGCGCATTGTATTGACTTGGCTATGTGGCTGAATGGTGGTATTAAAGATGTTTCTGCCATGACTGAGATTTTTGTGAAGCAACGATTGCATGAGGATACAGGTAAAATGGAAGATGTCAAAATTGATGATGCTTGTATTTTTCACTGTCATTTTGATAATGGTTCTTTAGGGTTATTTGAGTCTACCCGCTATGCTAGAGGGCATAAAGCACTTTTTACATTTGAAATCAATGGTGAAAGAGGCTCTCTACGTTGGGATCTTCATGACCTCAATAAATTGGAATATTTCAACAATGAGGATGAATCAATAGTGAAAGGTTGGCGATCCATCCATGTTACTGATGGCGATCAACCCTACATGGACAAATGGTGGGTACCAGGATTATCGATTGGTTATGAACATTCTTTTGTTCATCAGGTAGCTGATTTTCTAAAGAGTATAGAAACTGGTGAAGAATGTCACCCAACTTTCCAAGATGCCTATGAAACACAAAAAGTCTGTGAGGCTGTTTTACTATCAGCTAAGAATAAATGTTGGGCGGATACAGACGTAGATTGGAACAATTAATTTGAAATTAGATTTAGCTCATTAAGATGAACAAAATGATAAAATATGGTTGTTTGACAGTTGCAGCCTCTTTTTTGCTGGTGTCCTGTAATGCTGGGAATACTAAAGAAAGCCAAAGTCAAATTGCTGCTGCGGATAGTGCAATGAATGGTGAAGGCTTTATTGCCATGCTTGATCCTAATACATTGACGGGATGGGAAGGTGATAGCAGCTATTGGCATATGGATAGTGGTGTATTGGTTGGCGAAATTAAGGAAGGTGCAGAACCTTTAAAGAGTAATACTTTTTTGATCTGGAAAGGTGGAGAACCGGGTGATTTTGTGTTAAAATCTCAATTCCGGATTTCCGAAAATGGCAATAGTGGCATTAATTACCGAAGTGAACGTTTTACGGAATTGCCTTATGCATTGAAAGGGTACCAGGCTGATATTGATGGTAAGCATCAGTATACTGGTCAAAATTATGAGGAACGAAACAGAACGACTTTGGCCTATCGTGGACAACAAACTGAAATTCCTAATCCAACAGCGAGCATGCCTGGTGAGTCGAAAGGTAATGCTTGGAGTAGTTTGATTGTCTTGGATACTTTAGCGACGGCAGCGGAATTAGCTGATGTGGTAAAAGCAGGCGATTGGAATGAAATTGAGATTGTTGCAAAAGATAATAAGCTATCGCATTATATCAATGGGAAGTTAATTTCGGAGGTATTGGATAATGATCAAGTGAATCGCAAGGAAAAAGGATTAATCGGAGTACAAGTTCACGTTGGTCCTCCAATGAAGATTGAATACAAAGATATGCAAATCAAGATGCTGAAGTAAATTAATAAAAAGCCAGCGTTATTTGGATGATAGTCGGGAAGATTGTATAACGATACGTTAGATTTAATAAAAAGCTCAGCATTAGTTGAGCTTTTTATTTTAAAACAGATTTGCTTTAAGTTGTTTTAACAATATGACATGTGATTGCTTCGCAAATTTAATGTAAAATGTATTTTATTCATTTTCATTCACCGTGACAATTGATACCGGTTTATAAAAATGTTTTTTCAATTTCCGAATGGGCAGATAGGTAAATAATACAGAAAGTATACCAGCGAGGAAACCATCAAGAATAGCCATGGGAGCTGGATCTAACTTGTAATATTCGGATAAACTGAGTTGTGCAAGTACTAAGAAGCTTAAAATCAAGAGGCCAGTTGACAGCGCATGCATAATAGCCAGTTTAGCCATGAATCTGTTTTTATTGAGCTCGTCGACTATACGATATTCAATCGCCCCTTGATGGGCAGCCTCTGAAACTCTTTTAATGATGTCCACTGTTAGGATTAAGGGTAGAAATATCGCCATGGGAAGCGTGAGTCGAGCTAAACTTTGAGAACCCGCGAAGAAATGTGTATAACCCACTTCCTGAAAACTAGCGTACGCAACGAGGGTATTGAACACTATATTTGGAACAACATAATACATCATACGCTTTCTTAAAAAGAGTCTGAGTGTCGTTTTTGCTATTTTTTTTGGACGAGGGGAGGGGAATTTAAATTTCATATGGACGAGGTTAATAATTGAGTCGCCTTATCTTTAATTGCAATAGCTTGATCTTTAGTCAGAAAATCGGCATTAGACATAAATATGAAATCCATTTGGTTTTTGAAGGTGCTTACAACCAGCGTATTGGAGTTAAGCCAAGGGAAAGCAACCGTTGGACTGTATAGTGTTTCAAGTTCAAAGTTTTTAAAGTCATTTGGTATATTGAGTTTACCCATGTTCGATAAGGTAATATCATGACCTCCCGGACTTGATCGAAGTATGGCTATCATTTTCTGTACGATAGGATGCATTTGTTCTCCTAGCCAAAGAAGCTCTCTTACGTTCATTTTGTTTATCTTATGTACGAGGTCTTGTTTGATTCGTTTTGCATTTTCTAACAGACTTCCTGATTTTAGCGTGAGTTCGACTGTCGGTGCAAAAGCAAATATATAGTCTTCTTTTATTTCCGGAATAAAGTGTCGGATATCCACAGGACTTATCACTTTGCCCTTGGCAGCCTTTCCTTGTATCTGTTGAAAAGCCTGCATAAAAACAGCGCAAATAAAAGCATGCACAGAGATAGCATTAGTTTTACACTTTTCTGTGATGTGCTTTGTTGTTTGTGGATCTAATTTCCAATGCAGGGCATAATTGTCTCCTGAAGCCCTTTTTTTCGAGCATCGTTTTATTAGAAAAAATAATCGCGCTAACCCCAAATAGAACTCCGCTTTGAATTTCTTGTTTTTTTTACTGTATTCCACTGGAAGAAACTCTTGGATAGATTCGTAGGGTTCATAAGTCGCTAGGGATAAGGATGGTTCATCCAATAAACAAAGAAATTCTCTCATTAAGTTGGCGATTGTTGTGCCATCACAGATACAGTGAGGCATGACCCAAAGAATCTCGGATACTCCATCACCTTTAATCCAGATAAGTTGTGCTAATGGTTTGTTTTTTTCTACAAATAAACGAGACCATTCTTTTTCCGATTCAGTAAACCAATCCTTATCCGTTTTTCGTTGAATGATACGGAGAGGGATAGAATCAATATTTTTTTGCTCAACAAAGAGCGGCTGCTTTTCGTTGCTATTGTCTATTGTTGCTCTAAGTAATGCATGCTTTTGTTGAATTTTAGCTAATGCATTTTGAAAATTTTCTTCAGATAGTGCTCCTTTGATTTTCGCTGTGAATACAGCATTTAAAGGTGTGGTAGAATCCACATACATGATCCTTTCTACCATCAATAATTTTCGTCTTAGCATGATATCTTCAAAGAGTCTAGTTGTAGTTTTATTGTTCGGTTTATTTCATCGCGAATAGCCAATGCTTCAAAATGAGGTAGATAACCCTCACTTCCAACAAAAGAAAAGTCCATTTCGTTTCTAAAGGTAGATGTAACGAGTGTAGTCGTGTTCCCTAAAGGACCAATGACAGTAGGACTGAAAATAGTATCCAATGTAAAGGATTCATATTGATGTGGAATTTGAATGCGACCTAAATTGGAAAACATACAATCATTGGATGATTTTCCATTTTTCAATAACTTGGTAAAATTACCTAAGGCATCATGGGCTGATTCCATAACCATCATGGTGATGTATGGATTGAGCTTGGCTGTTTTACGATCCACGCTTGCTTGCATCAAACGGAGATTTTCTTCGAAACTCATTTTTTTATTTGAGGATAATACAATCATTAGTCCAAATGCAAAGAGATGATCATCTTTTATCTGTGGAGCAAATCGTCTAATATCTACAGGACAGGAGACTTTGTTGAAGGCCGCATTACCTCTTATTTTTAAAAATGCTTGAAGTAAGATTGCGCATAAGAATGTGTTGACCGTAAAACCATTTGATTTGCAATGGGTGATGATTTGTTGGCTTAAATCCTGATCAAATTTCCAGTGAATCAGATAATCTTCCTTACGTTCGATAGCTCTTTTGCCTGTCGGTATAAATTTAATAGCAGTAGCGGCTAGACGGCCGATAAACTTGGCTTTGAATTGTTGTTTACGACTAGCTAGTAAGTTTTGGGGCACCACGTCTTGAATGCCGAGTATGGGTTTTTCTACGCCAATATCCACCGTTGGGTTATCCAGTACTGCAAGAAATTCGCGCAATAACGACATCGCAGAACCGCCATCACATATACAGTGATGAAAAACCAATAACATATCGGAAACTTCTTCCCCTTTTATCCAGATGAATCGTATCATTGGCAGCTTACTACCATCAAATGAGGTATTCCATTCTTTTTTTGATTCTTGCAGCCAATCTTCTTCAGTTTTTCTAGTCATCACACGTATAGGTATTGAAATGCCCTTTTCGGGCACTTCAAACCAAGGTGTTTGTTTCTGATCAAGACTAATGAGTGCTTTTAACCAAGGATGTTTCTCTTGAATTTTAAATAAGGCATGTTGTATATCTGCCTCTTTAAAGGAACCCTTTAGTCTAAATGGAATAACAGCATTGAACGGTTCTGCTCCATCGCCCAAAAGCATACGCTCTCCAAATAACAATTTTCTCTTCATACTCTATACAGTAGCTAATGTTGCTTGTTCTTTTTCTGCAAAATTTTCTAACAATTCTACCGCCTTGTCATTTCCGCCAGCAGCGGTAAAGGTGTCTAGCACTTCTTTGGCAGCATTCCTGTATTTAGGATTTTCCAATAATTCAAAAACGGTTTCACGTAACGCTTCCACACGTAATCGTTTGTATCGGATACTGATACCACAACCTGCTTGTTCAATTAATTTTGCAATATGAAAATGATCATAAGCAATTGGAGTAATTAACATTGGCAATCCATTGCGGAAGGTATCATTAACGGTATTGAAACCACCATGACAGATGACCATATCCATATGAGGCATTAATGCTGATTGGGGGACAAAGCTACTTACGATGAAATTGGAAGGCCATTCTTCAAAAATTTCGGGCGGAGTAGCTGCTACAATCGTGACAGGCTGATCAGCAAAGGCTGCAATGATTTTTTCAAAGAAGGCTTTTCGGATTTCGACCAAGAGTGTACCTAACGATACAAATATTTTTGGTGTGGTAGACGCATTTAACTTTTCCCAATCAAATGAAGCATCGTTTGGACGTCCTTTTACTGGGCCCACAAATTTCATATGTGATGGAACGGTATCAAAACCGGCAAAAGCTTGTGAAGTAAACACCAAATTTAATTTATGAGAATGAATGAAAATTCCATCTTCATAAATCCCTATTTCTTTTTGGAGACCTTTAATCAGGTTTTGCTGCCATTCGAATATTTTTGGAGCGCTTTTCTCGGTGTCTCCCATGACGTCTGGAGGGACTGGAGTTGTCGTTACGCACGGAATATTGTGTTTATGAGCAAAGAGTGCTCCCCCAAATGCAATACAATCATTGACAATCACATCGGGCTTCCAGTTTTCTATCAAACGCGCTAATCCTGGCATCATCATCTTGGCAAATGGTACATAAGTTTCCTCCAATGCCAGTTTCATCACCTCAGGACCAGAACAAGCAGGTCCGTCATCCTGTCTTTTTAGAATACGTTTGATTTCATCCTGATACGGAATAAGATCTTCTTCAGGATAAAAGTAGCTTCCACCTTCTGGAATATGTTTGTTGTCCAAAGGGGTAATACCAAACCATTTTACCTCATGCCCACGAGCAATAAGACTTGCTCCCACACTTAATGTTGGGCTTATATGTCCAAAAAATGGTGGAACTACAAATAAGAATTTTGATTTTACCATGGAATGAGTTGAAATGGAGTGAAGTGTTCTTTCTAAAATATCGGCGGCAGTAGAAGTGCCTCCTGCATTAATGAATGATCGGCTAACGAGTTGGGCAGCTTCACGATAACTTGGATTATCCAAAATCGTATTTACAGCTTCTTTTAAATGATGTGATTTGAATCTATTGAAATTTAGTCGTTCTCCAGCACCTGTACGTACCACGCGTCCGGCTACATGAGATTGGTCATAAGCAATAGGGATAACAACGAGGGGTAATCCATGAAGTAATGTTTCAGATACGGTATTGTGTCCGCCATGACAAACGACCCCCGTCAAATGAGCCAGTAATTCCAATTGAGGAACTTGTTCATAGACCATAAAATTTTCTGGCCAATAATCAAAAAGCTGCGGGTCTGATACAACGATAACAGTAATTTGCTCTCCTTGGAATGCATCGATTACTTTTTGAAAAAAAGCTTTTTTATGTTCATGGTCGAATGTTGTACCAATACTGACCAAGATTTTTCTCTTGGTGTCTTGATGAAATCTGTCCCAATCAAATGAACACGAAGTACGGCGTTCGGTTAAGACAGGGCCAGTAAATTGATAATTTGGTGGTAAGTCCATTTCGCCAAAGAAATGCTTGGAAGTCAATACTAATGTGAGTAAATCCGAGCAAGCGAGCGAATGATGTCCCATGATGCCTAATTCCTGTTGCAAGGATACGATTTGATTGATTTCCCATTCGTGAACCTTTGGTAGCTCATTCATGATTTTAATCGCCGCAGGAGCCGTAACAGAGGTGCAATAAGGTATTCCAAGCATCTTTGCCGCTATCGGACCCGCAAATAACTGCTGGTCTGTAATGACCAAATCGGGCTGGAAGGTCTTTAATAAAGCAATGATACCCTTATAGCAATGTCTATTTAATGGGATAAGAACCTCTTCGTATAAGAATTTGATACTATCAATACCATAAACAACCTTTTGAGAGATGATATCTAAGTATTGCTCGCTTTCTTGTTTTTCTTTGTCGGTTTGATCGTATTGAATAAGCAGGAGCTGTCCACCTTCTGGTAGCTTGTAAATCAGATTTTTATCGAGGCTGATCCATGCAACTTCATGGCCTCTTTTCAATAATTCGGCGCCGATGCTTAAAGTTGGATTGACATGGCCTGTCAAAGGTGGAACAACGAATACATATTTAGCCATAGTTTTTGATAAAGATTTTGGTAAAAAAATGAACGATGGTTTCTGCTATACGAGTCGGTTCTTGTATAGGAATGTTATGATCGCCTGGTATCAATTCAAGTGTTGACTCATCAATCTGTTCTTTCAGCCATTCGCCAGTAGGTCTACAATTGGAATCTGCTCCGTACAATAACAAGGTAGGTATAGGCAATTGGGCCGTAATGATGTTTTCTAGAAAATGCTTCTCCGTGACCATATCTGTTTTGATGCTGGTCTGTTGAAATAAGAATTCATATTGACGGTGATTTTTTTCCATTTGTCTTTTACCCATTTTTACCTTTGTTGTGTCGGTGAAATTGGCTACATAATGTTCCAGAAACTCCTTACTATACTCCTCGATGATATCACGCGCTTTTTCATCTTGTGGATCAGGCGCCTCCATGATGACCAGTTTTTGTATACGATCGGGCTCTAGTAGGGCTGTTTTCAGGGCAATTAGTCCACCAAAGCTATAACCAACTAGAAAAACTTGCTCGAGCTGAAGATTGTCCATCAGGTCTAATAAGTCGGTAGACATATTATTCAGATCATATCCAGTCAAAATACGTTCACTCATACCATGACTTTTCAAGTCATACATCACCACGTGAAAGTGTTGCGCCAAAATGGGCGCGATATTAAAATAATAAACAGAAAGATTGCTAAACATACCATGGATCAATACCACGGTTTGTTTAGCTCCTTTGTTTAGTTCTTGTATATGAACTTTTTTATTGTTTACGTCAATTATTGGCATTCGTAGATATAGTTGATAATCATGCGGAGGTCAAGGTTGATTAATTGATCCAAATCCATGGAAGATAACCAGCCCGTAAAATCAATTTGCTCTCCAAAATGTGTTTTGATTTTCTCTGAAAAAGAGACAATCTCGATACTGTCCATTTCCAAATCTTTCGTAAAAGAACTTTCTGGCGTAATATCCATTTCTTCTACAAATTCTTCTCCTATCACTTCCGTAATAAAACCTTTTAAAAGGGTGAATAACTCTTCGTGGTTCATTTTTAATGTTGAATTTACAGTGTCCATCCGATAATATAATTATTGTGTTTTATAGTTTTAATTTCAATATTGTTGATCCATAGGTGATCGTTCTGAATAACCGTCACCTCGTATGCTTTAGGGTTTCCTTGGAGTCCTTTTCCAATATATTTCCCATAAGCTTCTTTAGCTACCCAAAAGCGGGTGGTCCATTCAGCTTGATCTCTGTCTTTTAATAACGCGCGTTCAGCATCAGTAAATACCAATGGGTAAAAGCCCGAGCTACGCTCTTCGATAATTTCCATATCAATGCCAACTGGTCTATCATATCGTGCGATAGCTACTGCGTCTTTTCCTTTGTGGGCTAATGAAACATGTATTTGATCTGTAGCATCGCCAATTAGATATGGTTTACCAGCCTCATCAGCACTTATTTCAAAAGTAATCGGGTAGTGTGCATACCCTTTTTGTTCGAGTAAAAGATGACGTACAGCATCTTTTACCGCAACACGACTGATCATCCAGGTTTTTCGTTTATTAGGCATCAACTGTTGGTAGTATTGTTTTTCTTTTTGATTGAAATAACGCTTGAGCACAAAATCCCAGGAAGCAACGCGAGAATAAGCCTGATGAAAGAAAAATACTTCTGGTGTAATTTGTTCAGAAAGGCGGTTATGTGAAGGAGACATGGAAACGTTCCATAAAGCGTCGTCTATTTCCAGTCTTCGGTTTTGCCATCCGCTGATGGCGCACCATATTTTTCCATCTCTTTTCAGTACAATTTTTCCGATAGCAAATTCTGCGTTCAACTCTGTTAGCATACAGGTACATTCAAACATACCCTCCTGATCAAGCATCTCTTCAAAGAACTCAATTTCCTTGATTTTAACAGGAAAAGCGATCCTATCTTGTGTTAGCGTAAGTTGTAGCCACAGACCAAATAATTGGCCTGCATTATCCAATAATGACCCTTTACCACCATTACCTTTGATCATTCCTATAATGCCTTTAGTTCCCACAGCTACGATTTCTGTAATACCTTGGTAGGCATGACCATGAAACATGTGATTCTCATAGATCTCTTCTGGCGTTCTATGGATTGGTAACAGATCTCCAATAGACAGGTTGAATTCAGGAGTTTGAATTGGAGATGTTTTTAAAAACACTTCGGCATTCGCAAAATTCTCAATATCTAGATAAGCATGGTGGAGTGCACGCCATTCACCCTTTATGGTTTTCTCAAATGTTTTCGCCACATTCATCCATTGGAATACATTCACATGCATAATTTTATGCACTTGTGTTCCCTGTATTTCAGCTTGTGCAGTTTCTGCCAATAGTTCAAAGATCATAGTCATCGGAATAACGGGTTCCATATCCGCTACAGGAGTCCATCCCGCAGGTTGTCTAAGCAAACTATGATAGATTAAATAAGGGTCACTTGCCAAACTGACTTGTAAAAGTTTATCGAAACTTGTACTTGTGGGTCTATTAAGGACGGATGTATTTGCAGGTAAGCTTACAATATTAGTCTGTGCTGGAACCGGAAAAGTTGTCTGATTCGATAGCCTGTTTTCAGAACGCTGTTGGAAGAGCGCCAGTACTTCTTCTTGCATACTGATCATATCCGTTATATTATCTTGAAAAGCTTGTACAAGTGGGTGATTCGCTTTGTTTGATGTAGTACCTACTTTTTTCGAAGTCTCAAAAGACTTGGCTAAAACCTTCATCTCATTAAAGTCTCGAATAATAGGTAAACCTAATTGCAACTTAATCCTATTTGTTGACGACTTTATTGGTTTAGTATTTACATCTAGAAAGTCTAATGCCACTTCTTTTCCTTCCACAAAAAGAGCGCTGATTACACGCTGCAATTGGGTTAGTGCAGATCGGGTAGGTCCACTTGAAGTTATTGTACTGAAAGCTTTCCCCTTTAAGGTATCATCGATAAAACCAATTAATCCTCCGGCACCGACCTGGATGAAGAATCTTGCGCCTTCTTCATAAAGTTTTTCAGTCAGTTCTCTAAAACGAACCGGTTGAACGAGATGTTCTGCACTTAATTGCCTGATGGCATCTTGCTCTTTGGGGTAGGGGGCTAAAGTTGTTGCAGACCATAATGGGATTTTTGTTTGTTGAAAACGAACCTGATCCATCCCCGCTAAAATCACATCGAGTTTGTCCGCTACAAAGGGTGTATGAAATCCCGATTGAAACGGTAATATTTGATGAAATATTTGTTTCGACTTTAATACTGGGACTAATTCATCTAGTGCCGCATTGCTGCCGCAAAGTATGACTTGGTGTGGGCAGTTATCGTTCGAGATATAAAGATTGGGTATTTGCGCTATGATTGGCGTTATTTGTTCAATACCCGTACCTATGGCAATAAATTTAGAATCCTTTAACTCAAACGTTGATGGATGGAGCACATTGATTAATGCTGTTACAGAGCTGGCTTCTGCTAATTCGGATGAGTAGCCAGCGAGCCATTCACCTAAACTATGTCCGGCATTCATATCGGGGAAAATACCCAGTTTTTTCAAGGCACTATCTAGTATGCTACATTTGTTGAAAATGGCTAAAGCATCTGTCAATAAACCTTCTCCTTCTGTTTCGATAGGTTCTGTTAATCCAAAATAGCGACTTACACTTTCTACTTCACCTTTGGCTAAACCATCTAAGCCTGGAAACACAAAGGCAATTTTGCCACCATCTTTCAGTAAAGGGGCAGCGGTATACCAAATATCCTGTTTGTTACGCCAAGGATTGCCTTTGGAGACAATCTTTATCGCTTTTTGTATTCTTTCTGGTGTAGGATCAAAAATAGCAAGCCGATGGTCGCCATGGCCTACTGTGCTCTCGTTGTTTCCTAATGCAGCTAGAAGTTCCTCTTGGCTAGTTCTAGCGAGTAGTAAAACTGTATCTTTTTTAGGCATATCATAGCCTTCGAGTACGACGTGTGCATTGATCCCTCCAAATCCAAATGCATTGACAGCAGCAATTTTTGGTAAGCCCGACTGGGACCAGTTTTTAGCATCCTGTACGGGTGCAAATCTGGTAAATTGCATGTCTGCTGTCGGATTTTCGCAGTATAGTGTTGGGGGTAAAATATCATGATGAAGCGCTAAACAGGTCTTTATCAATCCCGCTATGCCAGCTGCTGGCATGGCGTGACCGATGTTTGATTTAACAGATCCGATTCCAGCGATAGGAAACGAATCTTCTTTACCAAAAAATTGTGCTAGAGTCTGGAGCTCAGTCTTGTCTCCAAGTGGGGTTCCAGTACCATGGGCTTCTAAGTATCCTATTTGTTGTTTATCTAAACTCGAATTGGACCAAGCCTGCTGTAAGGCTTTTAATTGACCTTTGACTGAGGGACTCATCACACTAGTACCGCTACCATCACTACTTACGCCTACACCTTTAATGACTGCATAGATTTTATCTTGATCACGTATCGCATCTTCCATTCGTTTTAAGACTACAAAGCCACAACCTTCTCCAATCAATAATCCATCTGCATCATGACTGAATGGTTTGATTTGTTCTTGACGTGATAAAGCACCTAATTGTGTGAAGATACTCCAAAAGGCAGCATTTTGACCAGTATGTACGCCACCTGCGACTACCATATTACAACGTCCGCGATGGAGTTCTTGTACCGCATGGTCGACTGCAATTAAGGCGCTCGCACATGCTGCATCAACAGTAAAAGCAACTCCTCCTAAATTAAATCGATTGGCAACTAAAGAAGCAACTAGATTGGGGATTAACCCCATTGCTGTATCGGCACTAAATCGCCCTTTTCTTTCCTGAAAGGCATGTTTAACTTTCTCTAAATCTGCAGCAGATACTTGCGGTAACAGTTCTTGTAATAAAGAAGAAATCTGCTCACCAGTACGTACGATTTCGATAGCGCGTGTCGCACCCGGACCCGCATAGTTTCCTTTGCCAATAATGATACCTGTTTTCTCAAGCGAGGTTTGCTTGCGGAATACACCAGCATCTTCCAACGCTTTTTGTACTAGATCGAGCGTAAGTAGATGATCAGGTTCTGTCCCTTCAACTGCCAATGGTAATATACCGAAGGCAGTTGGGTCAAAAGTATAGTCAGGTATAAAACCTCCACGCTTACAATAAAAACGATCAATCGCATTGCTGTTTTTGTCAAAGTGAACGGGATCGATCCGGTCTTCCGGAGCTTCTTGCGTAGCATCTACTTTATTGACAATATTTTGCCAAAAAGTATGTGCATCTTTTGCTCCAGGGAAGACACAAGATAGTCCAACTATCGCAACATCTGTATTTTTCATAACTATTCTGTACCGATGTTTACCAATTGTTTCCCGACATAATCAATACTTGATTCTCAGTTCCGTAATTTATTTCATTCAGAAAAACTTCTTTTCCTTCTTCTAAAGGAATTAATGAAATACCGCGACGTTCATATTCTGTTTCTAAAGTCTGCGATACCATTCCCGCACCTTTCCAAGGCCCCCAGTTGATTGAAATGACTTTACCAGCTATGCGTTGGTTCAATGCTTGAGCATAGTCATCCATCACACTATTAGCGGCAGCATAATCGGTCTGACCTTTATTGCCATAAACGGAAGCAATACTTGAAAATAGAACAACAAATTGACAATCCGTGTGTAACTGTTCTGCTAATACACGCAATGGTTTTACTTTTGTATCAAAGACACGACTGAAAGAACTCGTCGTTTTCTGTCTGAAAAGTTTATCTTCCAATAAGCCTGCGCCATGGATGACACCATCAATTTTTCCGTATTTTCCATAGATGTCACGCAACAAGGTCCTTAGTCCTTGTTCGTCGCAAAGATCTAACGATTCGTAAACAACAGTACTGTCAAGTTGCTCCATATGACGGATAGTCCGTAGGATTTGGTTGTTCTTGAAAATTCTTACGGTCTCCTTTTCGATTTGTGCAGGAGCATTAAATTTCCCAGATTGAATGAGATGACTTCTAATCTCCTCTTTGGTTTTCAGACCTTCTATTTCTTTCATATGAGAAGCTCCAGTTCTTGGGTCTGCTGATCGACCGACAAGAATATAGGTACAGGGATGCGCTTCTGCCATGTGTTTGACGAGTTCGGAGGTAATACCTTGTCCACCACCAAGTACCAATACGACAGATTTAGAATCCAATTGAATATGTGCCTTTTCTAAACTATTTGGAAATGGTGTAGGTGTCAAATCCATACGGTGTCGTTGCTCATTCTTATAGATAACTTCAGCTTGTTTTTCTGTCGTCAGTATTTCCTTAAGCGCTATTTCGGCAATCTGTTCAGTTTCTTGAATTGTACTTAAATTAATTAATCTACAATTTGTCTGTTCAAATTCTCTAGCTAAGCTTTTGAATAAACCTGAGAAACCTTGATAATGCCTTAGTACATTGATGTCTTTTAACTCATTGAGATGTGATGAAGTATCTGAGATTAAATAAATCCACTTCGCTTTATCAAAATCAAGTTTCTGAATCAATGAAATATAATCAATGATACTATGTTTAACTGTTGAAGTGAAAAGATGAAGCATAATCAGTCCATCAAAATCAGAAAGATTAGCATCGATGTCGATTAATTCTACAAAAGCTCCATACTTCTGCAGACTGTTTTTTATCGCTATCGCTTGCTCACTATTATCTTTTGTAATGGCAAAACGTTTTCCCTTGATGAGTTCCATGTTTTGAGTGAGTGGCAATGCTGCAGGAGCTAATCCGAGGCTCAAACGTGATAGGGTGCTTTGAACAGGTTCATCATCTTGACTCATGTCTTTAATCCAGGTAGCCAATCCATTCAATGTTTTGATTGCAGCCAGTTTTTCCATTAAATCATCTGCTTGGTCCATATCATTACCAAAACCAATTTTGGTCTTAAGGTCACTGATGATTTCCATCCGTTTAATCGAGTCAATACTTAAGTCAGCTTCCATATCTAAGTCAAGTCCAAGCATCTCTTTGGGATAGCCTGTTTTTTCACTTACAATATCCAAAATTTCCGATTGTAGTTCTTGAAGTGTAAGTGGCGAATTTGCTATATTTGAACCTGTAGATTCAGTTGCTATCGGTATTTCCGTTAAGACTGTTTCACCCGTTAATTCTGTTAACCAAGAGACCAAACCACTTAAGGTTTTAATCGCTGCTAACTGTTCCATGATCGTATCTTCGTTGCTATTACCACCCGAGAAAAGGTTCAGTTCAGTACGGAGAGTTCCAATGATTTCCACTCTTTTGATGGAGTCAATGCTTAAATCCGCTTCAAGATCCATTTCCATACCCAACATTTCTTGCGGATAGCCCGTTTTTTCACTTACAACCTGTAGTAATATCGTTTTAATATCTTTTACCGGAGCTGTTCTTACTTGGCTTACGCTTGGTAATTGTTGTACAATTGGAGCTGCAGGTAATGCTGCTTGACGTTCAATAACGACATTAGGCAAGATTGGAGTAGGAACAGGCATTGGATTTACACCTGGATTTTGACCTAAAAAGGTCAGCATGACATCACGTTGCGCTTGTATCAGTAGTTTCATACTATTCAAATACTCTTGCAACATGCGTTCGGTAGCAAGTTGACTTTCAGATGCAGATGCCGGTTGATTGGCAAAGTTGTTCATTTGCAAAGGAGTTAATATGGGTAAAGCGCCATTGGTAGGCAATGTACCCGTAGTAGGTAGGGCAGATTGTCCATTAACACGCCAAATAGCAGAATTTTTCTTATAAAGTTCAGGTTGGTCAATATGGATAAAAGCAACATCACGACCATCAAAAAGTTGACTAATGTTAAAGCTACGCCCTGTACCTAAGTATTGTGCCAGCATTCCCAGCAGATGGGGCAGCTTATCATGGCTGTTATCTTCGACATGGAGCGTTACCTCGTCTTTATCTAAACAAGATTTAGTCAAGCCTGTCAATACTTTTCCAGGACCCACTTCGATAAATATACGGGCTCCATCATCATACATGGCCTCAATCTCTTCAACAAAACGAACAGGTTCAACTAAATGATCTGTTAATCTTGTTTTGATTTCCGTGCTATCTGTTGGATATAATGCGGCAGAGGTATTGGACCAAACCGGAATTTTCATATTCTGGAAAGAAATATCATTTAGGACCGTTTGGTACAGTTCTTTAGATTGATTGACCAGGGGACTATGAAAAGCACAAGCAACCTCCAGTTTTTTAGCAGAAATGCGTTCCTGCTTTAACAGGTCCATTAATTTATGGATGCCGATTGTGCTTCCGGCTGCTACACATTGTGATGGCGCATTAAAATTGACCAAATAGCAATCTTCTACTTGTTCAACAATAGATTTTAAACGACCTGCTGTTGCGTTTATGGCCACCATCGTGCCTGCATCACCATCTTCTACTGCGTCTAGAATAGCTTGAGCTCTTTTGGTACTTAATTCTACCAATTTATCTTCGGCAAATACACCAGCAAAACATAGAGCAGGTAATTCACCATAACTATGACCTGCAAGCATATCTGGAATGATACCTAAAGATTGCAGAAATTTAGCAATAGCAAGATCGATAATACCCAATAATGGTTGCGCTAAACGGGTATCTTTAATGGTTTCCTTTTGTTGTTTCAGTGTCTGGTCATCAAAAGTAGCAGAAGGGAAAACGACTTGTTCCAGTTCAGGATGTCCTACTAGTAGTTTGCGCATTTCAGGGAATAATACAAATAGGTTGCGAGCCATATTGATACGTTGACTACCTTGACCAGGGAATAGAAAGGCAACTTTTCCAGCTTTTTGTTTGACGATGTATGTGTCTTTACTTTCAATACCAGAGAGTACCAATTCGATTTTCATCATCAAATCCTCTGCAGTATCGGCAACGATGCTTAATTGAACTGGATCTATAGATCCAGTGGCTAAGCTATAGGCTATATTTTTTAAAGGGATATCATCGTTGGTGTCTAATATGGATTTAATCTGTATCAATTGATGTTTAGCTGCATCGTAGGTATTCCCACGGAAGACAAAAAGTTCTGATGGCCAAGCTTGAAGAGTAGCGGTACTGTTCTCTATAGGATGATTTGCAATTACGGTGTGGAAATTTGTTCCACCGAAACCAAAGGCACTAACTCCAGCATAACGATTCTTTTCTGTCCATAATCCACTTTCAGCATAAAATGCAAAGGGGCTAGTTTCTGCATTATAATAAGCATTTGGTTGCTGAAGGTGAAGAGTAGGGGGTTTTATCCCGTGATATACGGACAATGAAGCCTTAATTAGTCCAGCTAATCCGGCAGCACATTTGGTATGCCCAATTTGTGTTTTTACAGATCCCAAATGAGTTTGGCCAGGCAAAGCACCCGAGCGGCTGAATAGATTTGTCAGTGCACTCAGCTCCGTTTTATCTCCAACGACTGTTCCTGTTCCATGAGCTTCTACTAATCCAACACGTGCTGGGCTGATGCCCGCTTGCGCATATGCCCGTTCTAGCGCACGTACTTGGCCAATTTTTCTTGGAGCAGTAAGGCCAAGAGCTTTACCGTCGCTTGATCCGCCCACACCTTTTATCACAGAATAGATGCGGTCACCATCCCGTATAGCGTCTTCGTATCGTTTTAATACCATGATGGCAACACCTTCACCTAATGCAATACCATCGGCATCACTATCAAATGTCGCGCACCGACCTTTTCTAGAAAGAGCGTGAGTACTTGAAAACATCAGGTAGTCGTTGATACCATTATGTAAATCGGCGCCACCCGCTAATACCATATCCGATTTACCTAAAATCAATTCTTGACAGGCTAAATCAACAGCTGCTAGAGATGATGCACAAGCTGCGTCTACAGTGAAATTTCGCCCACCAAGATCGAGACGATTCGTAATACGACCAGCGATAACGTTGGCTAAAATACCAGGGAAGGAATCCTCAGTAGTATGCGGTAATGCAATCTTTACTTCTTCATGGAGCTCTCCAAAAACCTGCTTGTAATATCCTCTAAAGCTATAGCTATTGGCTAAGTCGTTACCTCCTTCAGCACCGATAATAACCGATATATTTTCTCTGTTAACACTTTTATCTCCATATCCAGCATTGTCCATGGCACGTTTAGCGACCAATAATGTTAATAACTGTGTCGGCTCGATAGCAGCAAGAGATTGAGGTGGGATTCCAAATGCCAAAGGATCAAAATCTATTTTAGGAATGAATCCACCCCATTTTGAATGGGATACATCTGGACCATCTACATCTGGGTGATAATATAAATCTTTATTCCAGCGTTCATCAGGTACTTCCGTTACGCTGTCTTTTCCTAAAATAATATTGCGCCAGTATTCTTCCAAGTTTTTAGCACCTGGGAAAATACATTCCATACCAATTACAGCCACATCCAATGGTTTTTCCAATGATGTGGGTTCTTCAGGTAAGGAGGCCTCTTGAATATGTATAAAATTGTCTGTACTCACGTTTTCATGGAGCTCGGCAAGGGACATTGCTTGATTTTGCATCGTAGCGACTTGACCGATCATATACATACCTAAGTCTAATTGTTTGTTTTTAGGTATATCGATAAGCTTATCGCCTTGACGTTCCACACCTTTAGCCGCTATGCGTAAGCGACCTACATTTAGTTTTTCGAGTTGTTCCCAGACCTGCTTTTTATCTACACCAGCGGTTAGTAGTTTCGTTTTTTCGGTATTAAAATGAGCCGCAAAAGCAGTATTCAAACAACGTGTTTCATGTCCCGGAGCTGTCTCTAATAAGACCGTATCTTTTGCATCGAGGGCTTGATTCTGAAACTCTTGTTGGATGGCCCCAGTACTTACCGCTTCTTGTGTATAGAGGTAAGCTGTTCCCATTAATACCCCAATTTTGACACCTCTAGCTGCTAATGGAGCTGCCATGATGGAAACAAAAGCAGTTGAAAAAGAGTCATGGATCCCACCTGCAAAAAATACACTGATGTTTTCAGGATGCTCTTCTTTTAAAATGCGCTCAATTTGTTTTTCCCATAAGACCATACTTGAGAGTGGTCCAACGTGACCACCACATTCACGACCTTCAAAGATGAAGTTTTTAGCACCTTCTTTTAAGAAAATATCTAATAGCGCAGGTGAAGGAACGTGCAGGAAGGTTTGTATTCCTGCTTTTTCGAATATTTTCGCTTGTGCAGGTCTTCCTCCGGCAATTAGTATCACAGGAGGTTTTGCCGCTAAGATATAGGAAGCTTGTTCATCTCTTAATTCTTGAGGAGCAAATCCTAAAATGCCAACACCCCATGTTTTTCCCCCAGCAAGGGCTTTAGTTTCTGTAATTAAAGCTTTTGCTGCTTCTCCTTTAAGTAAAGATAGGGCAACGAAAGATAGTGCACCCGCTTCAGAAACGGCCTTGGCAAATGAAGGAACATCACTAACTCGTGTCATTGGTCCTTGAGCAATCGGATAACGTAAGCCAAGTTGCTTCGCCATAATATTGTCCTGACGGATGATGTTTAACGTCTTCGCCTGTTTTAAATGCCCATACATAGCTTCCTTGAATCCAAAAATCATTTTCTTTAGATTTTTGAAATCTTCATATAAATCTATGGCAAGTGAAATATCCTGTCCCATGGGGATATAGCTTTGGGTAGGGTCTAAATCACTGAAATATTGTACGAGATCTTGAGCATTGATATTTTCGGGTAATTTAGGGGAATTTGGTCTGACCAATACCCGATGGTTCGCAATAACCTTAGTTTCTGTGCCATTCAGCTTTGAACATAGTTCTTTGAATGTCTTGGGAACTACACTTTCAGGGAATAATGCCAACTGGCTGTCCAATACAATTCCAGTAGCTCCCAAGGCTTTGGCCGCCGCAGCTGTGTGGAGCCCTATCCCTCCTTGCACCCATATTGGGATGGTCTGAATTTCTTTAATTACGCGTTGAAATAACACAAAAGTTGATTCGTAACCGACTAAACCACCGGCCTCGTTTCCTTTTATAATAATACCTTTTGCACCTGATTTCTCGGCTTGTCTAGCTTCCTCAATACTATTTACTTGATACAAAATCGGTATATCCGAAGTCAGTTGTATCGAACTACCAGCAGGAAGTATGATATACTTTACTTTTTCTGGAATCTGGAGTGATTTAAATTCAGCGTTAGGAATGTAAATTCCACATGCAGGTATAGCTAACTGTTCAAGTTCATCTAGAGATTCTTGAGCACTTGTTAACTGATTGCCTAAGCTTAAAAATGGATATGCACCTGCCTGATACAATTTTGGCATAAGGTTGACGTCAGGCTTTTCAAATGGCGTTAATCCAATTATTGTTAAATTTTTCATTGATGTTTTTGAGATGATAGCAGGAGCTTCCATAACAAAGCAGTAACACCTTTCGGTATTAATAGCGGTAGATGGTTATGGCGCCATAAAAATAGCTAATTTTTATCGTGTTTTTAATAATAAGGGAAATTTGATAATAGTTTTTTAACAAAAAAGTATTAATAGCTTGTGTATGATTAACTAAGATGTTATAGTTTGATTTATTTTGGAGAATATTAATTTATTGGTATGTTTTGGGCTTAGATGGGCTCTCAGTACATTATTTTGTCAGCTATGACTAATGCTGGAAATTAAAATAACTTTTAGAAGTGCACCATTTAGCCCAGATTATTGGCGTAATTTATTTTTTAAAATTTTGTTATTTCAGAAAAGAGAATAGGGTTAAAAATTAATATTCCAAAATTGTAAGAAATAGTATGTTCCTGTTTTTTGTAAATTGCTGATTAGTCATTTGTGCGATGGCTGCTTAAAGATTTGTTATTTTATATAAGGTCATTAGCAGTTGTAGGATTTTTTTTGAGTTAGAACAATTTTATCATGCTATGGTTTGGACATAGGGGGGACATAGGTTCGATTCAAATGCAGGGAATTATGGGTGTCTTTTAATAAGGCTTTTGTTTTACAATTGTTAAAAGTCTTAGATTTCAGGACTTTTAACAATTGTAAAACTTGAAAGAAATGATTTAAGCTTTTTAATCCGTACTTTTCTTCCAAAAGTTACTAAATAGGTCGAATAGTGCATTGTGGTCAATGTCAATCTCAGAAGATGAATACATTAGCATTAACTGATTAGTCGTGTTATTATAGGCCATATTCCAAAGCATTTTTGAAAGTCTGCCCTCGTATTTCTCAGGATTGTTTAACGTGACAACGACTAACGTGTCGCCCCCTGATTTTTGTAATTGGATATCAGCGACATCTTCCCAATTCACAATTCCAAAAGATTTTGACAAGGGCGTGGTCTTCCCATAAAAGTTTTGATTATTTAATTCAATTAAGGGACTTTTATCTTTTAAACTTAGGAGGGTCTTCAGCAGAAGAATGAGCATGATTAAAAATGCGGCAGACGAAAATACAAGTGGTTTAGTTTTCAACTCGCCATCAAATATTCCTGCGCTGTATATAATAACAATTAACAAAATGATACATACTCCTATAGAAGTCAATAATAGTTTTTTTGTCTTTTTTGAGTTCCGATATATTTTTGTTTCTTTTTCCATTACGATTATTTTTCCCTGTTTAAATTATAATTGACTTTTTTCAGAACATTTTTTTCAAAGGTATAAAATTCATTAAATAAAGAATCTACTTTAGGTATGTAGTTACTTTGAATTCGTTGTAAGATTATACTTGTTTACCTTCAAGAACCTTGTCTGTCGTTCAAGTTCGCATATCCATTTTATAAACAGGAGTACTTTTCGAATATCTCAATCAACTTTTCTGTAAAGGATGGTTTTTTCATCGGTTATACGTATCCTTTCTATATTTACAGTTGCTTTTTCAATAGAAAGAATTTTCACTTCAAAATTTGATTAGCTTCATTCCTTTGTTTTAATTGATGCGATATCTGGATATTCAACTCTTACTTGGCACAATCATTTACCAGAACTTCAGAAAAAAATCATTGTATAATTGGTGTTTAATATAGCAATCTCAAAAAATGATGTTGGGAACCTACAGATTGACAGGTAACAAAAAAAGATGCAAAGAATAATATAAAAAAAATAATTTTTCAGATTATATCGTCGTAAACCCGAAGAAACTGAGCTGAAAAATAGGATTGTTAGCGCAAGTTTTTATATAAAAGCTTTCATTAATAATGGTTTTATCAAAAAATCATTATTAATGAAAGCTCGTAAAGAGAATATTATTTTACGTGTTGGTTTTAAAGATGATCAAACCTTTGTAGCTATTATTTCTTTGTTTTAGTCTATGGGTTTTATTTTTTGGTTATAGATATAAGACACTGCTAGTATAGCACCCACTACAACCGGAGCTAGTATATAGCTAATGTTATGATCTACAACAGCATGACTGATAACAGCAAATACCAAATTAAAGGTTAGGCCGGCATATGCCCATTCTTTTATTTTTGGATGGATTTTGGGGATAATTAGAGTAGTCGCTCCAAGTAATTTGCAAATAATGAGGGCATAAGTGAAGTAATCGGGATATCCCAAAGGTTTCGTTCCGACATTAAAGTTTTCGGGAGAGAAGATGAGGGTGCATAGCGGCATGATTGCTTCAAATAAAAATATAACAATCGTAGCGGACCAAAAAATTATTTTATTCTTTTTCATTTATTTATATTTAGGAACATTTACTCCAGTATTTTAGTGAGGCAAAAGTGAGGTTTTACCCATAGTTGTCCGTTGTAATTTACATCATATTTTTATGCTTGCACTTGGCATATGGCAAGAAAATAAGTTTTATAAATACTTTTATTTCAAGTTTTTATGGTCGATATTCTAGTTGTTCTCAATGATTGTAACTTCTCTTTCTGGAAATTGAATTTTCATCCAATTTTCTAGTTTTAAGGATTCTTCTGGGCTTAGTTTTTTATCCGTCTGATAGATTAATGAAATTGTGTTGTTGACGCTATCTTGACTAATTATTTTGTTTTGGATCCCTATGCTGTAACTCGTTATTTGAGGGAATAATACCTGGATATTTTGTTGCAAATTTGGTGTGTTGATTTGATATTTGTTCAGTTCGGCATTTAATTGTTTTATTCTTAAGTCTTTATCAGAAAGATTCTGCTCTTTTTTATTAATCTCATTGAGTATATCTGCTTTTAGATCATTATTATCTTGGCGGATGATTAATTCTGTATTGGTTATGCCGTAATCCTTTAATTGCTCTTTTAAGCCCTCAACTTCCTCTTTGCTGAATTTTTTGATTAGAAATGCTAATTCTAACTTTTTGGGATTGGTGTTATAGTTAGTTCTTTCAAAGACGACAGTATATCCTTTATCTGTAAAGGAATTTTGGATGAAATTGCTGACTTTTTGAGCAAATTGTTTTTGTTGTAATAATGTGTAGGCAAAATATACACTGGGAACGATAAGTACGAGAATAATAAGCGTAATAACTCGTGTTATTTTCTTTTCCCGATTTGAATCCACAAAATTTACTTTTGGGTAATTGAGGTATTTTACGATGATAAAGGTAGAGAGACAAATAAAGAAACAGTTAATAGTATATAAATATAATGCACCTGCAAAATAGGAGAAATTTCCTATGGCGAGACCATAGCCAGCTGTACATAAAGGAGGCATTAATGCTGTCGCAATTGCAACTCCAGGTATGGGGTTGCCTTTTTCGACACGTGTTATCGCGATAACGCCAACAAGTCCACCAAAAAAGGCAATTAATACATCATATATATTGGGCGACGTTCTAGCCAATAATTCAGATTGTGCATCTTTAAAAGGACTTAATGTAAAATATAAAAAGGATACCAATAAACTTACAAAGGTGGCGATTAATAAATTTTTTAATGACTTTTTTAATAATGGGAAATCATATACTCCTAAAGCAAATCCGGCGCCTACAATCGGACTCATTAAAGGAGAAATGAGCATCGCACCAATGATGACTGCGGTCGAGTTTACATTTAATCCTACGGATGCAATTACAATGGCACAAGCCAAAATCCAAAGATTTGCACCGCGGAAAGAAATGTTATTTACAACATTTTCGAGTACATTTTCCTTCTTATCTTCGCCACTATGTAGATTAAAGAATCGTAAAAATTTAGATTTTGCCATTATTTGCATGTTTTACACATTAACAATATTTTGTGAGAATCGTTTTTTTTTAAATTGTTTTTTAGGAAGTTAGTTCTTGTTAATGCAGTAATGATATGCTAACAATTTTGTAAGTTCTTTACCGAATGTAAAGTGATTCATAAGTTTGTTTAAAATATTCAGTATGAAATTATCAGAAAACATTATTGGGTTTCATCATTATTCATTGAAGGCTCCTAAATTTGATGAGACAGTAAATTTTTACAAACACTTAGGTTTTAAAACGCTGCATGAGTGGTCTTTACCGGAATTTAAACTTGAGAGATGCGTGATGTTATTTCATGAAAGAATAAACGCTTATATCGAAATCTGTGACGGGAATGCGGATATACCTGCACAAGGAAGAAAAAGAAAAATCGATGAGGAGATGTTAGAAAATTCAATTCTTCATATTTGTTTCGTAGTTAAGGATGCGGCTACGGCGAGGGATGAAGCTCTGAAAATAGGTGCGAGAGATTTGAGTCATGGCGTTTTTGATATTGATTTAGTGAATAAACAAAAGACGGTTAATGTCCATAATAGTTTGGTTTATAGTCCGAATGGAGAAGTGATTGAGTTTTTAGAGCAAGTTAAATTCTAATTTTTATCAATATTCCCTAAAGTAATGAGCACTGTCACAATTTTCTTTCCTTTTTCTGTTAATATATAAAGCGATTGGGTTTTATCTTTTTCATTATAAATGATGCTAGCATCTTCCAATTCCTTTAATTGTTTTGCGAGAATTCTGTCAGATACATCAGGAAGTATTGATTTAAAACTCGAATACTTCAAGTTTTCATATTGTAAGGCAAGAATGAGCGATACTTTCCATCTTCCACTGATTTGAGAAAGTACCCTATGAACGTTACAAAATGTCTGCAACGATTTTTCATTTAGAGAATTTGTTGAGTTTTCTTTGCGCATAGATATCATTGTGTAGCGTTATAGTAAGTGTAATAAAGTTATATTAATTTTCTAAATTAGTGGACAAAAGCAAATGAATTTCATACTTTAAATAGTTTATTTGTATTTTATTTGATGAATTGTTATCAGACTTTTTTTATATGCACAAATTAAATTCCACTCTTCTCACCGCAGGTCTTGTTACATTAAAGGACAGGAAATTACTCTTAGCTTATAGTAATAATAAAAAAGCATGGTATCTTCCTGGAGGTAAGGTAGATCACGGGGAAGATTCCGTACAATCTCTGAGGCGAGAGGTACTCGAAGAATTGTTGGTTGATCTGGATAACGAAAGGTTACGTTATTATTGTCATATCACAGCTCCAGCTTATGGTGAAAATCCAAGTGTCATCATGGAGCAGGATTGTTTTATCTATGATCTTCGAGAAGAGATCCAGCCAAGTAACGAAATTGGTGCTGTGCGTTATTTTTCCCGGACTGAATATGAGCAAGAGCAAATTCGAGTTATTGGTGTATTAATGGTATTTGACCAGCTCGAGACCGACGGTCTCATTATTAGATAATGTTTCACCCTAATATTTCTTTCATTTACGGAATTTTATCTGTTAGTGGTATAAATGTAATAAAAGGGTATTCTCTTATTTTTAATTTCGAATCAGAAAGTAGAATCTAGTGTATCAGTGAGTTAAATACGAATAAGCTTAGTCTATAAAATAAAGGAGTTCGTAGAAGTATGTACAGATCAATATTGTTAGCAGTCGTTACTTTTGTCTTGGAAGTTGAAGGTTCTGAAAAAGGAATTAATATAGCTAAAGCAGATTTTGAAATCAATTATTATGTCAATGCTTATCGGTGCTGCGGTAGCACATAAACACAAAAAAGAGCTGCTTCAAGTTGTTGTAGTAGATAAAAACTAAGTTAGCATTACTTATACAGGGTTACGCTTCCTTTGATTAATTCGAGGTTAAATTGACCAATACTGGTGTTTCTAAGCATGATACTAAGTTGATTTCTTACTTTTTTGAAATCATTATGCAGCGGGCATGGATTTTTTTCAGAACAATAATCCAACCCCATGCCACATCCTATGAAAATTTGTTCTCCATCTACGGCAAGGACGATGTCAGCAATGGGTTTTTTTAATCCTTCAGGATCAATGAAAAATCCCCCATTTGGTCCTTTCGATGACTGTATTACCCCCACCTTACTCAGATTTTGAAGAATTTTTCCTAAAAAAGGTTCGGGAGACTTCACTTTTTCAGCAATCTCTTTTATTCCCACTTTTCTACCTTCATGGGAGCTTTGCGCGATATAAAATACAGCGCGCATGGCATATTCACAAGTTTTGGAAAAAACACCCATTTTTGACTTTATTTTTAATTGTAACCAAGAGTGCAAAGATACTGATCTAATTGGTATTTATTACATATCATGCACGTTCAAAGTGTCATTCATATGGATTGTTAGACAATTCACTTTTTAGTGCGCTTGGGTATTGAACTTTCTAGCTATCTATTATGATAATTTCTGCTTTAGTTATTTTAAAGATGCTTTTTTCTATACCTAATTAGATAAAAGCTTATTGGTTGTGTTCGATGATTGGGAAAAGAAATTTATGTTAGGTCATGAGCAAACAGCTTTTGGTCATGCCTTTGTTTATCTCCTTTTTTAATGCTTTTTTAGCGCAATGGGGAGTGTTACGGCAAATAATACGGTATTGTACAGCAAAATCGGAACATTATTTTGTTTTCATATCAGTTTTGTTTAAGCCTAACAAATACTATTATAAAAGACGTTATACTCTTTTAATTATTGGTATATTTGTAAGTACATGCTCGTTTGATATCAGGTAATCAACAGTAATTAAAGGATGCGCAATATGGAAAAGAAAGACATAGATTCATTGGAAGATATTCGACTACTTGTTGATACATTTTATGGTAGAGTTCGATTGGATAATCTCATTGGTCCTATTTTTACAAATTCTTTAGAGGGGCGCTGGGAAGAGCATTTAGGGAAAATGTATAAATTCTGGCAAACTATCCTTCTTGAACAGCACACTTATTTTGGGAGTCCTTTTCCACCACATGCAACTATGGCGTTAAGCCAAGCACATTTTGATGCCTGGTTGGACCTTTGGCGTAGCACTGTACGTGAATTTTTTGATGGACAAAAAGCAGAAGAAGCAATATTGAGAGGTGAAAAAATGGCAACGATGTTTCTTTCAAAAATCACTTATTTTAATAAATTAGACACAAAGCCATTAACTTAAATTCATGATAGTCCTTTTTTTTGATTAAAATAAGTTAGTAAGTCGCATTTTACACTTAAAAAGGAGTATAGTAATCACGAGTGGGAAAGGTCCTTGTGACGTTCTTTAATTGGCGATTGAAAGGGTTAGTATTTACTCTATTAGTTATATCTATCTTATTATCAGAATTTAAATTTAGGCACGATTATTCCTTAAATCTTTTGCCAATTTTTTATTCAATTAATCCCTCCATTTAATTCGTGTATTTATTTTTTTGAAACCTCAATAGTGTTCAAAAGTATTTATGCAGGAAGTCATGTATTGTAGTCTAGTTAAATACCCGGTTTATATTTAAAATTACAGCACATGATGGTCATGCAAAAATAATGGTATCTAAATTGTATAGGGTTAGCTAACAGGTTATGTTATTGCAAAAACAATATATGTATTTATGTCTATATTTATATGTTGGTGAATAGCACAGGTCATATATTTATGATGGAATTTTCTTTATGGCATAATAGGGTAAGTGATATTGGTACCATGTATGAATAGTTGTTTCTGGACTCAAGGCAAGATGTAATTAAAAAGTAAGTGTGTATGTTAAATAATGAAATAGAGAATAAGCTACGGGATAAAAACACAAAACCGACAAGTATGCGGATTTTGATGTATGACTTTTTGGCGACACAGGTTATTGCATTATCGCTCTCCGAAATTGAGGCACATTTTTATCCAGCAGATAGGATAACATTATATCGCACCCTTAAGACTTTTGAAGAAAAAGGAATTGTTCATAGTATTCAAGAAAATAATACGAGCAAGTATATGCTTTGTAACGATGACTGTAATGAAGTAACGCATAAAGATAGACATCTACATTTCTATTGTAAATTATGTAAACAAACTACATGTCGGGCGGATATTGTCTTTTCCTTACCGAATAATAATTCCATTCGTATTGATGAGGTAAGATTGTTTGCCAAAGGTATATGTCAAGACTGCATGGATCAAACTATGCAATAGCATTGCATTGATGTGTCTCTTATATTTGTTTCAATAATTAATTCGTTAAATGGACTTAGACAATAATAAAAGATGAGTACACAACATAAGCATACTTATGATGCAGCAGGTAATCAACTTTGCTGCACGCAAACGACGAAAATATACAGAGAAGCTGGCGCTCAGGAATTGATTGAAGGCTCTAGTGCACGCTCAGAGGATAGCCACAGCTCTCATGACCATAGTGTACATGACGATCATGACGGACATGATCACGATACTATAGCTGGTAGTACCTTTGGATTGTTTGCTCCTGCATTGATATCTTTCGTTCTGCTGATGTCCGCTGTCGCTATGGATAATTGGATAATGAAAGATTGGTTTAGCGGTTGGGTTCGTATCTTATGGTATCTTGTAGCTTATATACCGGTTGGAATGCCGGTAATTAAGGATGCCTTCGTGAGTATACGTAAAGGAGATGTCTTTTCTGAATTTTTTTTAATGGCTATTGCCACTATTGGTGCATTTGCTATTGGTGAATATCCGGAAGGAGTAGCGGTTATGTTATTTTATGCTATAGGCGAGGTGTTTCAGACTTTAGCAGTCTCTAAAGCTAAAGGAAATATCAAATCGCTATTGGATCAAAGGCCTGATGAAGTGACGGTTTTGATGGATAATCTACCCGTAACGATTAAAGCTAAAGAGGTCCAGGTAGGTGCTATAATTCAACTTAAACCTGGAGAAAAGCTAGGTTTGGATGGAGAATTATTATCAGATACAGCTTCTTTCAACACTGCGGCTTTGACAGGGGAGAGCAAACCCGATCGCAAATCCAAAGGGGAGCCCGTGTTTGCTGGAATGATTAATTTAAATACCGTTAGTGTTGTGAAGGTGACAGCCGAATATACAGATAGCAAACTGAGTAGAATATTGGAATTGGTGCAAAATGCTACGGCCCAAAAAGCTCCTACTGAATTGTTCATTCGTAAATTCGCAAAAGTATATACTCCAATTGTCGTTTTACTAGCGATTGCGATCTGCTTGTTACCGGCACTAATCGTACCGGATTATCAGTTTAATGATTGGTTGTATAGAGCATTGGTTTTTTTGGTTATCTCTTGTCCTTGCGCGTTGGTGATTTCCATACCCCTTGGATATTTTGGAGGTATAGGCGCAGCAAGTCGCAATGGTATTTTGTTTAAAGGGAGCAATTTCCTTGATACACTTGCCAATATTGATCATGTGATTATGGATAAAACTGGAACGATGACAGAAGGTGTCTTTCAGGTTCAGGAAGTTAATTTTAATCCGGCTTATGACCAAGCTGAAATACTAAAGATGGTGAATGCGCTAGAAAGTAACAGCACCCATCCAGTAGCAACCGCTATTCATCAGTACGCAGGAGAGGTTGATCATAGCATAAGCTTGAATAATGTGGAAGAAATCGGAGGTTTTGGATTGCGAGGGTCGGTGCAAGGAAAGCAACTGCTTGTAGGTAATTTTAAGTTGATGGATAAATTTTCCATAACTTATGATTTCGATTCGGCTGCCATTGTGTATACCCTGATTGCCATTGCCTATGATGGTAATTTTGTCGGTTATATAACGATTGCTGATAGTATTAAAGAGGATGCCTTGCAAACGATCAAATCATTACATGAACTCAATGTTAAGACGACCATGCTGAGTGGCGATAAAAGTAGCGTTGTTCGTCATGTAGCTGAAAAATTAGGAGTGGACTATGCGTTTGGAGATTTGCTACCTGAAGATAAAGTTAACAAGCTTAAAGAAATAAAAAATCAAAAACAACGCGTTGCATTTGTTGGAGATGGTGTCAATGATGCGCCAGTCGTAGCGTTGAGCGACGTTGGTATTGCTATGGGGGGCTTGGGTAGTGATGCTACTATTGAGACTGCCGATGTGGTCATACAAGATGATAAACCATCTAAAATTCCGTTAGCTATAAAAATTGGCAAGCAAACTAAACGTGTGGTATGGCAAAATATTACCCTTGCTTTTATAGTGAAAGGAATTGTGCTGATATTGGGTGCAGGAGGTATCGCTACAATGTGGGAAGCTGTTTTTGCTGATGTTGGTGTTTCCTTGATTGCCATACTAAATGCAATTAGAATACAAAAAATGAAATTTTAATAGCTCACGAAAATAAGAGCAATCATGGTATTACAAATGATACCATGATTGCTCTATAGACACGAACCAATAAGTAATAATTTTTATGTGTCAAAATGTGGGAGATTCTATATGAGAAATAAGTTCAGTTATGCTATCGCTGAACTTATTTCTTTTTGGCTTATATCCAATTATTGGCAAGCAGATTTTAATTGGTGTATTTTATCTGAAATAACCCTCGAAATATCCAAATGAATTATTCCTGTTAAATTACTTATCATTTTTTAATGGTATTAAGACGTTAATAAATGTGCCTGTATTTACGATTCTTTCTCTCTTCACTTTGAGATATTTATCTGAAAGTGAAGAAATCGCTGTTTGGTTTGAACAGCTTATTTTTAACATCGATTATCTAAATTACTCTAATTTATCTTTTAAGTTTTATAGCTCGTGAGATGTCGTTTCTTGTGCGTTCTACCTATACTAATATCAATTTTATTTGGATAGAATGAAGTAATCTGTCTTATAAGGTCAGTAAATTTAATGGATATATTTGATTGAATGTGCTTTGTTTAAATATGCCATAATCTAAATTTATAATAGGTTGTTTCTGTAACTTAGTGCTCATGTTTTTCATGAAGTAAAGCTAGTTGTCTTTGAATCTATTATTCAATTAAGTATGTTGTGATAGTGATGTTTTAAACGTTTTTTTCATTTTTATTTCTGTTTTATTATATATTTATATACATTTCAAATATGTTATGGTTTTAATTCCATCTGTTTTGCTGATATGTATATGTTGGGTTACTTAGGTTGTTTAAGCAATTAAAATGTTGTTTTGCTGTTTATGTAAATTTATTTTATAGCATGTTTTTTTTTATCAATTTTTTTGATGTTGCATGTATGTTTTTATGTCATTTAAAAGTCTGAATAAATCCTATTCTGAATTTTAAAGTCAAAAGGTCAATAAATATTTTAATCTTTGTAATGCTATCGATATTTAACAAATGGTTAGGGAATATAGGTCCTACTCAGTACCATGGTAGTAGAACAAATGCCTCACAGAACAATTGGTTCGGCATTATCTTATTTTATCTGATTTATCTATTTTTTTTTAATGTTTAGAGAAGAAGTAATTAAGCGGTTAATCGCTGCGACTTTATTATTATTACCCATCGTTTTTGTTGGATGCAGTGAGTTTGAATATAGTCCCAATCAAATTTTCAACAAGAGTTCATATCAAGATATTAATGAAATTAACCTTAGAAAACTAGGAGATGGTCAACATGACGATACAGTTCGTTTTGTCTTAACAGGTGATACCCAGCGGTCTCATAGTGCGGTGAGCAATTTCTATAAAAAGATAAATACAATGTCAGGTATTGATTTTGTAGTCGTGGCAGGAGATATTACGGAGTTTGGGAATCTTAAAGAGATGGAGTGGGTGGCAGAAAGACTCAATAAATTAAATATTCCTTATGTTGCGGTTATTGGAAATCATGATCTTACCTCGCGAGGGAGAGAAGCTTTCCAAAGGATGTATGGTAAAGCAAATTACTCCTTTGTATATGGAGGTGTCAAATTTATTTGTCACGATACTAATAGTCGAGAATATCAGTTTGATGGACAGGTATCGAATATACCTTGGCTTAAAAATCAATTAAGATCTCAGGCTGATGTCAGTAGTTATGTGGCGATATCTCATGTTCCGCCTACATCTTCAGATTTTGATGAAAATCTCGTCGATGATTATTCCGCGACTTTCGGGAATGCAACTGGATTTCTGACATCGTTTCATGCACACAATCATGTTTTTGAAGAGTTTCGGTTCGAAAATTTTACGACTCCATATGTGACCACTAATGCTATTGGAAGTAATGAATTCTTATTGGTGGAAATAGTAAATAAAAAATTGAGCTTTGAACAGATATCTTTCTAAACTAGTTGCGTTATGTATTCTTACTTTTGGATTAGTCGGTAAAGGAGTTGCACAAAGAATGAATTTTTTAATTCCGGATGCAATAATCGTGCAATATGCGGGCAGCATTGGTTACGGAAGCCTAGGATTCGGATATGAGATTTTTAAGAATAAAAGAGGTTATATTGATTTGAATTATGGGTATGTGCCAGCTTCTAAGGGGGGAGAACTGCATACATTGACGGCTAAATTTGCGTATAAACCTATTGAGATAAAAATGAAAGAGTGGGGGAAGCTGTATCCTTTTAATCCAGGGGTCTTTCTGAGCTATTCTTTTCACGAAGATCTACCTTTTAAATTTCATTCATCGCAATACCCATCTGGTTACTACTATTGGTCTCCAGCGCTTAGGCCTCATTTATCTTTTTCAAATGAAATCGAGCTAAATATGGAGAGAATATGGAGTGGTACAGGAATTAAAAAGGTTGGTATTTATTCAGAATTTAATACCAATGATTATTATATCATTAATTATTTTCAAAATATAAAAGCGCTATCACTCGCGGATGTCTTTCAACTTGGAGTTGGGGTAAGATTTAAATTTTAAATTATCGTTACTAAATTTAAGTATTAGTATTCCGTATATGGGGCGTTAGGTTCTATAAAAATAAAGTCCAGTTTTCCGATTGTACAAAACTGGACTTTAAATGTTCGTTAGACTAAATAGTTCAATACGCTAGTGAATATATTACATTGGTTAAATTATTTTTAATTCTAGTGATTAAGCGCTTGCTGCTTCAAATACTTTAAAAGCTCTTGTGGTCTATCGGTTTGTAAGACCGAAGCTCCCTGCTTTATTAGCCAACCCCAGGAATGATCGGGTTGTTGTAGGTCTACAGCAGTATCATCATCATGTCCAGCATTTAAAGAAGCCCAAAGTGAATTTAACCAGATGTGATAACTTTGACTTTGCAAATCTTTTATGTACGTCAAAGCATCTTTATTTTCTTCTTTAAAAACACATTGAAAGATGGTGTTTTTTCTATTCTTATATGAAATTATGGTTTGTTGATAATTTTCTTGATTTAAATTGATGACAGGCATCAATTTAATTTCATTCGGAACTTGACCAAACTTTTTTTCTACTTCAAAAAAGGGTATATCGGCATCTATATTCACCATAACCTGGTTTTCCATCTCGTACTTCTTTATCATATTTATTACGTCTGGAAAATATTCGTACCCTTTGTCTACATCAATTAATATCTGTCCTTTTGAAGCGATCAAGAACTCTTCGAAAGTAGGTATCTGATGAGGCGTTGTTCTTCCTAAACCATTTTTTAGACGAAAGGACTTTAATTCTTTCAAGGTGTAATCACTTGGTTTTCCGTTTGCATTTACCGTGCGGTCTAATGTACGATCATGCATCAAAACCAATACACCATCTTTGGATTTTTTTAAATCTAATTCATAGATATCTACCCCCATATCAATAGCATATTTTAAAGATAATAGGGAGTTTTCAGGAGCATTTCTCCAATCACCGCGATGAGCAGCAACAAATATTTGCTCCGAACTAGGAGTCTTTTCAAAAGCGATGAGCAGTTTTTCAAAATCCTTCTGCTGTGCAAGTGCAATCGATATTAAGCTCCAGAAGAAGGAGCAGCTCATTAGTGCTAGCTTTAATTTATTCTTCATTATAGGTAGGTTTGTCTCAGTCAATTAAAAATTATAGGGAGAGTGTTCATTGGTTGCAAGCTCCGTTCTTAGGGGGTGCATAAAGATAAAATCTTGACCCTGAAATTATGGTTTATAATAGCAGGGGCAAGATCAATAGAATAGTTTTAATATCCTGGATTTTGATACATTTTTTCAGGATTCAGTTTATATTCATCATATGGAATTGGGAAAAAGCGATCTTTCGTAGAAATGTTGCGTATTTTGGCATTACCATAATCTTCTTGTTTCTTCGAATGAAAGTACTTTACTAATTCTTCTGCGCTATAATTTCTGACCAAGTCAAACCAGCGCTGATTTTCAAATGCTAGTTCTACACGGCGTTCGTGTAATATAGCATCCTTTAACGTCGGATAATTAGCGGAGTAAGTTGCATCCTTTCGTGAGTCGGCATAAGATGGTAATCCTGCACGTTCGCGAACCTCATTTAGTAATATAATCGCTTCAACATCTTTTCCTAGATTCATTTTTGCTTCAGCCAATAATAACATTACATCAGCATGGCGCATCAAAATCCAATCATTACCTCCCCATCCATTTACTCCAGCCGTAGCTGAAGTATCTCTAAATTTGGTGATGTAATAATCATTTACCTGTGGGTCGGATGCAAATTTGATTGAGAAATCTTTTCTGAGATCTTTTGTTTCATAATCCTTCACTAGATCTGCTTTTACATTTCCACCAACACCTGTTGACTCTTTTTTGGAAATGAATTTTTCACCTTTAGCTTGATTATTAGCAGCGATGGAAGATTTATAATTTTGATCACCTTGTATATATTGAATTTGCAATATCAATTCTTTATTGGTCATTTTTTTGCTAACATCAAATACATCCGCATAAGGGATTTCAGATAATTTTCCGAAAGTACGCATTTGATATGCTGTCGCTAGAAATGTTTCAGCTTGTTTGAAGTTTTCACCTTTATTTAAAGATAAGCCAGCGCCCATAGTTAGATAAACCTGACCTAAAAGTGCATTGATTGCTGTTTTGGACACACGACCTACTTGATATTCCCATTGGGTATTGGGTAGGTTGCTAGTTAAAGCTTCCTTTAGGTCTTGTACAATCTGTGTATAAATTACTTCTTCCTTTTGCCTAAAAGCGAGTTTATCAACATCATCTTTTGATACTAACATCGTTGTTGATAAGGGGATGTCGCCCCATTTACGAACGAGATGGAAATATATAAGTGCACGAATAAATTTAACTTCTGATTTGTAACGCTCTTTATTTTCTACTACACTGAAATTAACATCATCGATATTCGATAAGATAATATTACAGCGGTTGATACCCTCATACATTGCAACCCAATGTGTTTTTAGATACGTATTACTTGGTAAAAGTGAAAAATCATTAAATTGGAAAGGTTCTCCTGCTGCAGATTGATTATCATCTCGACCGGTATTATCAGAACGTTCCTCATTATACAACGCTGCAGTTTCACCAAGGGTGTTTCCTGAACGTAATGCTTGATAGGCTCCGTTAATAGCCAATAGGACATCGTTTTCAGATTTGAAATAATTCTTTATCGAAACGGCATTAGGATTTTCTTGATTTAAAAAATCTTTCTTACAGTTTGTAAAAGCTAAGAGGGCAAAGGGTAGTAAATATATTTTTTTCATGAAATTGCGTTTAGAAAGTTATTTTTAGACCTAAGTTGAATGAACGAACCAATGGATACTGTCCATAATCTACTCCTGGGGTTAAGTTTGCGCCATCGTTATAATCCGACTCAGGGTTATATCCTTTATACTTGGAAATTGTAAAAGGATTGTCCACTGATCCATATATACGTACTCCAGAAACTTTCAATCGATCTAATATTGCTTGTTTTAGAGAGTAACCGATGAGGATATTTGTCATGCGTAAATAGGAACCATCTTGTAAATAGAATGTAGATAGTCGAGTGCTATTTGATTGTGTACCACCACGGGATGCACGATAGACCTCGCCTTTTCCAGGGTTTGATGCCGATTTCCAGCGGTCAGCAACTGATGCATAGTTATTTCCTGACCCCTCCATATTATAGAGATAATAATCATAACCATCCAAGATATCATTACCTTGAGAACCATTAAAAGAAGCACGGATATCTAGATTTTTATAACGAGCAGTTAATGCGAAGCCATAGGTAAAATCAGGGTAAGGATTTCCAATAATACGTTTGTCATCATCATTGACGATACCATCTTGATTCACATCTTCAAAATAAAGATCCCCAGGTTGTAAAGGGTTGGTCGAAGCTGCCGAAGGAGCAACAGTTTTATAGTTTTCTTCGGTAGCTATACCCATTACCTTAAAACCATAAAACATGCCAATAGGACTTCCTTCTTGAGTGATATGTGTTTTATAAGATCGTTCGGCCCCATTTGTAATGATGGTTGATGCTCCACCTAAATCAACGACCTTATTTCTATTCACGCTGATATTTCCAGAGATTCCTAAATCGAAGTCACTTTTACGCACCAGAGCGGCGTCTAGTTGTAAATCAAAGCCCTTGTTTTGTACCTTCGAGTTCTTCAGATTGGTCAACATTGATGCCGTACCTGCGATAGCAGAAATGGGTTGATTAAATAAAAGATTAAATGAACGTGATAGATAGAAGTTGGTCATCACATTTAAGCGTCCATTTAAGAGGCCTAAGTCAAGTCCTGCATTATACTGTGATGTAGATTCCCAACCCAGATTTACGTCTTTGATGGTGCCAGGGTAGTAGGAGGTGGCAACATTACCACCGAAGATTGTGCCACCAGGAGAATTGAATGTCGTGATTGCATTATAATCTCCAATATTATTATTACCAGAGAGGCCCCAAGAACCTCTTAATTTTACAGTCGAACCCTCGCCTAACCAGGCATTGTAAAATTCTTCTTTTGATAAAGTCCATCCCGCAGAAACAGAAGGGAAAGTACCCCATTTGTTTTGGGGCCCAAAGCGAGATGATCCGTCAGAACGAAATGATGCGGATAGGAAATACTTTCCGTCAAAACTATAGTTGACACGTGAAAAATATGATATTAAAGTCGTAGTACGTTTATATGCCGAGCGTAGAGAAAAATTTGATGCATCTGCTCCTTTATCTGTAATTTCGCCAATAGCATTATTTTGAAAGCCATTTGCACGGACAGCCATATAGTCGATATCAGTACGTTGTGCCGAATATCCGGCTAAAGCAGAAATGTTATGCAAACCAAAAGTCTTGGTATAGTTCAATGTTATCTCGCCAAGTTTATCAATTTCGGAACGGGTATTAGCATCTGCATAAGCATCCGTAACTGCCGCAGGTGAATAAGGAGCATTATTTCCGTTACTTAAACTTGTTGGTCTAAAGTAATCGTATTTCTCATCATAAGATTGAAGTCCTCCATTCACTTTCAGCTGCAGACCATCTAGAATCTTGAAATCAGCAAAGGCATTGTACAACCCCTTTTTCCCTTTTCTTCTATTTTTTATTTGCGAAACATATGCTAAAGGGTTTTCAGGATTCTGAATACCAAAGTTATTTGCAGAAAGAGAGCCCATGCCAAATTGAGCGATACTCCCATCCTCGTTATAAGCTGGTAATGTAGGTAGATAGATTAAGGCTGCCATTGACGGACTACTATCATATCTTCCAGTTCCAACCTCCTGATTATCATTATATGTAAAAGAGGCATTGGCACCTATAGTTAATCGTTCAGAAACTTTAGAGTCTACATTAAGACGAAAGTTAAATGTTTCCTGTCCCGTACCGAGCATAATACCATCCTGATTCTGATAATTAGCAGATAGGAAGTACCTGTTTTTGTCGGTTCCACCATAGAATGAAAGGTTATGTCTTTGAAATTGCGCATTTCTGTATAATTCATCTTGCCAATCGGTATCATATTTTGATTTTTTGGCGATGCCTGTAGCAAAGTCATAGTACTCTTCTGGGATGGTAACTGATCCGGCGTTACCCACGCGTTCCACACGCGATTTATTATTGTCCAAAAGCATATTATCACTCCATTTGATTCCTTTTGATACTGTTAAATCTTTATATGTGTTATTCCTTCCATCGATGAGTAGATCTATAAATTCATCCGCATTTAATAGATTTACTTTTTTAGATAGTTGTCCAAACCCTGCCTGTGCTTCGTAGTCGACATTATTTTTTCCAGCCTTCCCTCGTTTCGTTGTAATCAATACGACCCCCCCAGCAGCGCGAGAACCGTAAATCGCTGCAGAGGCAGCATCTTTGAGAATATCGATGGTCTCGATATCATTAGGATTGATATTTAAGTTATTTCCAGCAGGATACCCATCGATTACATATAAGGGGTCAGAACTAGCATTGATTGAACCGACACCTCGAACTCTAATTTTAGTTCCCTCATATGGAGCACCTGAGGTTTGCGAAACCTGTACACCAGCAACTTTACCAACAAGCGCCTGACCTAATTTAGGAGAACTTAAATTTAATTCTTCAGCTTTTACAGATGAAATGGCACCTGTTACATCAGATTTTCTAACTTTTTGATAACCAATAGAGACTGTTACTTCTTCTAAGATATTATCGGCGCTTAGCATTACTATGTGATCATCCGCATTGGTTTTTATTGTATATTTTTTTAATTCATAACCGATAAAATTCAATGATAACTGCTCTCCTGTATTTGCACGAATAGTGAAGTTTCCTTTTGAATCGGTTTGTGTTGAGGCTTTAGTAGTTAAGTTTATTATCGTGGCACCCACAATTGGATTTCCTGTATGGTCCAAAATTCGACCGTTAAAATTTTGTTGAACTAAAGTTTCGATCTTCAATAATTCAATGCGAAGGTTTACTGCTTCTGCATGTAAAGGGGGTAGATATCGGCAATAGTAGCCATAATAATTTTTTTGAAGAAAAGTTGAACATCGTTATAGTCTGTTGATTATTTGATCACAAAACTACTCGCAATAGATTACGCTAAAATAAAAGTAAGGTTATCATATTATTACTATTTATTCATTTTTATATATTTATTGTATCTTTTCGAAATTAAGGAGCGTTATTTTTTAATGATCTGATAACATAATGGAAGTATCTAATTACAGGCTCGATCAGCTGTCTTTAATAATCTTAGCCGAAGTATTGAAAAGATAAAAAACGCATAAACAGGAATAGGGAACTTTTTTATTTTTAATGTTATTGTAATGTTTGTTTCTGAATAAGGGAAATGCACCTTTATCAATTAAAAATAATTGATGACAAAGACCATCATTTTAAAGTTTGAAGACAACTTTATTAAAGTAATATATTGCAGTACGGTGTTGTAAAATACTTGATCTAAATAGGCAACGACATTTTAAAAACCCGATGATTTACATTACATTTGATATCCTGAGTTTATGCAAAATAGCATAGATACATTTTAGATAAACTGTCTATTTATTCATGTTCAAACTTTTTTATCTCTTTACTAAGATAGGTCTTTTTACGATTGGTGGTGGCTACGCTGTCATCCCGCTCATAGAGAAAGAAATTCTGTCGAGAGGTTGGTTAACTTCAGACGAATTTTACGAATTGCTAGCTATAACCGAATCTTTGCCTGGTGTTTTTGCGACTAATATTGCAGCATTAGTTGGTTATAAGATTGCTGGAGTTAAAGGCGGATTTGTAGCTGCTCTAGGTACAATAATAGCACCCTTTATCATCATCATTTCAATCGCTATTTTCTTTCAAAAATTTCAAGAAAACATATATGTTTCCAAAGCTTTTAAAGCACTTCGCCCTGTAGTGGTTGCTCTCATTGCTGCGCCATGTTTTACAGCGATTAAAGCTAATAAGATGACTTTAAGTACATTGATTATTCCGACGCTAGCTTTGATTCTGATGTGGTTTTTTAATGTTTCTCCAATATGGATAGTTATTGCTGGTTGTATTGGTGGTATCCTTTACCAAGACATTCGGCAGAAATTGAATTCCGGTAAAAATTTTCAAAAATGATTTTTTTAGAACTAATTTGGGTATTTATTAAGATTGGTATTTTTGGGTTTGGTGGGGGTTACGCTATGTTGTCGATGATACAAGAGGAAGTGGTCGAGAATAATGCTTGGTTGACAAAGCAAGAGTTCACAGATCTTGTCGCTATTTCACAGATGACCCCAGGACCGATAGGTATCAATAGTGCTACATATGTGGGTTATAGTGCAATCCAGCATGCGGGTTACTCGTCCACAATAGCAACATTGGGAGCAGGAATGACAACTATTGCCTTATGTTTCCCCTCATTTATCATGATTTCTATTATTTCCTATTTCTTTATCAAATTTAGGACGAATAAATATTTCGGCTATGCAATGGTTGGAATAAGACCCCTAAGCATCTCGTTAATGGCTTTCGCGGCAGTATCACTGAGCAGCAAAGATAACTTTACAGATTATCTAAGTCCAATTTTATTCAGTATAGCATTATTTTGCTCTATCAAATTTAAGACCCATCCTATTATCATTCTCTTCGTTACAGCCATCGTAGGGATTTTGATTTATTGATACGCTAAAATAAATCAATTCGAAATTTACTTTTAAGCTGTAATATCCAAACATTTTTATAAGATTGATTGTTTCATATGGTATATTATCGGAATCTGAAGAAGAACTTTATTGTTGAATTAAACATGATTTAATCAAAATAGAGTTAGGCAAAGGATATTTATATTGACAATATTTAATTTAATAGGATTATGCGATTTTTACCTGTTAACTATGAACTACTAAGGGATTTGCATCTACGAGGCTATAATATACTCGCATCTGCGCAAGGTATTGACCATGAAAGCCCGAGTTATTATCCCATTCAAGTTCAAGATGTATGGGATTATCTCGTCGGCTTAGATAGCACACTTGTTAGAGGAGAGCCTGCTATAATTGTTATTGAAGATGCGCTTAAGAATGTTCAGGAACAACAATTTGAAGGGGCGGTATTTGTCGATTTTGAGGTAGATTAAACTATACCCTTGTAGTATTCAAAATTTTGCATCTCCCGCCTTTATAAATAACTAACATGATTTAGTGAGTTCTTAAAGTTTTCTTAAATCCACTTTTGAGTGGATTAGAAGAGATAATATTGGGTTTGAAAAAGTGTTTTGTGATTAATCTACAAAAGGGCTAGACTATTTTGCCAAATTATTTTGATTGATTTTTTTCAGGTAAACATGAAACTAAGATTGAAACTTAAAAAAAAGATTAGCAGGTAACTTTGTAAGTTCAACCTTTAATTATATATTTAATGCTCACTAAATGAGCATTAAATATATATGAGTTTAAATCTATATGAAAAGAATAGGCGATTGATAATATTGTCTATGTTTTCTATATATGCAATTTACAAGATTGGATATCGTTGTGGCGACTTATATTATCAGATTTTCAGTTAAAATTTCTTTACTAGTAGCGCAATTTTCATGAACTATTGATATGAATGGTGCACGCAATAAAGTTATCAAAACCATTTATATATACCGATGGTGATACCAGTCAAGAAACCTAGGATTATTGAGGTTACAAATAAGTTTAATATTTTTCTTTTCATAATGAATGTCGATGTATTTTTGAAATCAGAACCTCAACCTTGATGTCGGTTTTTCCGATTTCAAAATACAAATTTACCACTATATTTTCTAATTTAAAATCACATATATAATCTGAAGAGTTACTATTAACTGTATGTTTTCCTTCCTATTATAACCATGTGTTGAGATTTTAACTCCATCTATTTCTAAAAAAATAAGCTTTAAAAATCTTCGTAACCTAAGATAACGTATTCGATACCGAATCGTAGACCAGGTTTTTAGCAAGGTCAAATTGATGTGCTTCCGATTCATAGAAGTGCATCATATAACCAGCTGTATTGACGAAAACAAATAAATCGCCTACCTGGGGTTTATAGCTGAATAGTAATTTTCGTTTTAATATCAACTCTTGCTCGAGACAGTAAGCACCTACAAGGTAGCCAAATACTTCTTCCGCCTTTTCTAATGCGTGTTCTTCGCGAATGTGTATTGGGTCAAGTAAAAAGTCGGCACTGGAACTTCTTAGTTGTGTTCTATTCATTTCCAAACCAATCAATAGATTGCCTTCTGTATCGTATTTTCTAAAGGCTACTTTAGCTACTGTTATACCACACTGATCGAGTAGAGATCTTCCGGGTTCCATTCTTATTTCGGTGTTCAAGGGTGACAATAACGCTCCTAGACTTTGATCTCGGAATTGGAAATTTAGGATTTCATTTAACAGTAGGTCTTTATTGATAGTATTAAAGTAAGGATAAACATTCATATTGCCAATAACTTCATCTTTGTGAACAAGCATACCCAAACCATCATTCCCGTAGGTAATTGGAGGGATTTTATTTCGTATAGCACGTTTCAGATTCATCTTAAAAGCTTGCCATTCATTTTCATCAGCTAGATAATTCATCAATATGCCGCCACCCATATCCAAAGATTGTGTCTTTATACCTACGTTTTTAAGTCTTTCGATTAATAAATAGCTTTGGAATAATGCATAGGCTCTTTCTTCTATATCATAGCCATTCAGGTGAAAATGCAATCCCTTAAATTTAAATTTTTTCAGAGATTTGTTTTTACCCATACGTAGCGAAATAAGTTGATAAGCCTCCTCCAGTTGGAATCCAAATCTACTGGGAAGGTTCTTGCCATTTTTTTTAAATCCACAAAGTCTAACAATTACATCAATTTCCCTATCCATCTCGTTACCTATTTTTTCCAAAAGGTCTATTTCATCTTCATTATCCAATACTACTTCGATTTTATTTTCTACCAATAGCTCTAATAATTTTCTATTCTTAACTGCAGCAGTACATACAATTGCTGAGCTTGGTATTCCAGCCTCCAAACATTGCTTGACTTCGTTGTAGCTGGCCGTATCTACGCCATTTCCTGTTTTGTGACTTGTTATGGGAAACAATATGCTTTTATTTGCTTTTCTCGCAAAATAGATTTTAGATTTTATGCCATGATGTTCAAATACGGTATTATATAAATTTATATTATTTTCAAAGCTATCCTTACAGAGTATATTGATGGGAGACGCGTGTTTCTCAATAGCCGCAGATAGGGTACCTTTTTTTTTGATAATATTTGTTACCCACTCGTGAATGATAGGGGTAAGCGGATAGTGTTTAGCGCTGAACATAATGACGTGAATTAGGAATTGTAGATTTTAGTAAGGTTATGTTATGGGATACCCAATTTAAGGAGAAATCATGAGCTTCTCTAGATAAGGTGTCATTGTCAAGTACGCACCCCTCTGTTGGAGTTCCATAGGCATACAATGCTATCGATTTTTTTAATTTATTTAATAGAAGCCCTTCCTTGTTTATGGCGATTCCACCGGTCGCATAGGTTTCGTTTTTAAAGGGAATGGCGAGACCTTGGCGGATTAAATTGGTGAAAAGTGGATGGTTGTTCTTAGAGATAGCTGCTCGTGGAATTCGGGCATAGATTAGGGCATCGCAGGTTATGCGTTTTCCATTCACTTTCAGCACCACAGTTTTATTGCTGAGATTCACCTCAGGACATTCCGTAAATTCAAATTTTAATTTCCCTTTCGATATCAGTTTGATTAATTTTTCGACATTAGCAATGGGAGGACCAAAACATATTCTTGAAATCGCAGGATACCAATGTACGTCAAATCGGTGATGACTTTCTGAAGTTAGTTTTCCCTGCTCATAGCATTTTTCTAAAATAGGTCTAAATTTAGAGAGCATTTGTATTGCATTATTCAGGGGATTTTCGTCGAAACTAAGACGACATCGCTCAAGATGAGATTTTAGATAATCGGAGACCCATGCGGTATAATTCTCTTTTTGGAAATCAGAAAGTGATTTATTCGGAAAGAGAAGATTGGTTAAACTGAATCTTTCTTCTACACTGATAAGATTTATATGATGGAGGATAGTTTGAATATCAGTAGATTTAATTACAACAGAATAATAAGCCATTTGGATTTCTTTGTCCATCAGGGGTAAAAAATCTTTATCGAAATCAATATCTGACTTTGAAATTAAGCCTTGCCAATATTCAGAAAAGAAGAAGGTATTGTGATTCTTATTAAGCTCAGCCCTCCTCGGGATCATGGGCAGATTGGTACGCGAAAATGGATAGAATTGTGGGTATTGGTCATCAATAGTACCCTCAGAAATATAAATAACTGTGTCAATAAAGGACAGACCCATTCCCTGAATTGCGATCTTTTGGACGCTTTTAACCCGATCTAGATTTTCAATTGGATAGGCAGAGAAAATATTGTTTTTATATTTATCTGCAATATCATCACTCAGAAAAGAATGGCCAGTGCATAATATAATGGATTCGAATTGGTTGTTAAGCAGCCATAGTCTTTTATTTTTATACGCTATACTCTTTATTTCCTCAGCAATGAGGTGCAATCTGATATTGGAAGGACAATCATCTATTATCTTTCTACAACAGTCCATTAAATAACAGCCAACAAGGGCTCTCGAAGCATAATGATAAGGAGATATTTGTGTACTATCAATATGCAGTCTAAGCCAGTCAGTCAAGCAGAGTCGTTCTTCCGTATTCACTTTCCATGCATTTAAGTTCCCTATGCAATAATTTATAAGCAGATTTTCTGATTGTTTTGGATTATAATTAGGGCCTGCAGCAAATAGGGAATCTTTATTGAACCAATATAGATTCATTTTCTTGTTGATGCATTGTTCGTTTATTTCGGAAATAAAATTATCAATAGCATACATGCCTTTCGGTCCACCACCTATTACAGCAAAATTTAGATTATCGTCAGATTTTTGATCAAGTAAGGTATGTTTGAGTACTTGTATACCTAAATTATTTATGAGGCTCGTCGTTTCATCCAACAAGTGAGAGGTCGTCCATATCATTTTCAAGTCCTAATTTTTGTTGTACCCAATCTTCATTATAAATTGTGTCAAGATATCTTTCCCCATCATCTGCAACAATAATACAGACCGATGCGTTGCTTTCTATTTTTTCGATTAGATTGTATAAAGCCGATACCTGTGCTCCAGTTGACCCACCAGCTAATATGCATTCTTTTTCCAATAGCAGTTTACAACCAGCGACAGAGTCTAATTCTGGAATTAAGATATGTGCGTGTAAATTGTTATAGATATCAAATTCAGTGTGTTTACTTGCTCCCATGCCTGGGAGATATCTCGTTGAAGCATTACCTCCAAATATAATACTTCCAACAGCATCGACAGCTATGACTTTCGTATGAGCATTGGTGTGGTTTACTTCATCCAGTATCCCTTTCAACGTTCCGCAGGTACTGACAGATACAAATAAGTAGTCAGGATAGGTTCCAAGACTGGTCACAATTTCACTGAAAATCTCTTTTTGCGCTTCCGGATTATTAGGATTACTATATTGATTGGAAGTATAGCTATTGGGTATACTTTTTAATAGCATTTTCACAGTTTCAAGTCTGGCTTTCAGATAACTTCCTGAATGATCTTTTTTATCAACTATTTCGACTTTTGCACCATATACTCTAATCAAATTAAGGGTATGATGGTTGATATTGGGGTCAACGACCATAATTAGCTTTAACCCCAACAGTTTACATATTCTAGATAATCCGATTGCCATGTTTCCAGAAGAAGATTCAATAATAGTGGTGTCTTTATCGATCTCTCCTTCATCAATTGCTTTAAGAATTATATTCTTTGAGCTTCTGTCTTTTAGACTTTTACCAGGGTTTTGGGATTCCATTTTTGCATATAGCCTGATTGACAGTTCTTCAGATAGATTTTTGAGATATATAATCGGAGTCTTACCTATCGAATCTAGCACACCATCAATTCTTTTTTTTTCGATCATATACTTTTACTTTAATTACATGCACTTTACAATGTAAACAGTTCTATATGGGTTTTGTTTTCGTGTTCTTAGGTAAATTCTGATTATAGGGGAATTTCATAATTTTAGAGAAATGTTTTTGCTGGTTATCGGGCAAGTATAAAGTAGTCTTAAGCTTTGAGAGAATAGTCGCTATACTCATATATCATGCAAAACTTTAGCAAATTTATTTCTATATTCAATTGGAGTAAGACCTGTAATCTTCTTAAAGACATCTCTAAATGCTTTGTTGTCAGTGTACCCTACACCGTACATTACCTCCGATACATTTTTTCTTGATGCTTCAAAGAACTGTTTTGCAGCTTCTATCCTAACCCGTTGAATGTATTCAATTGGGGTGTTATTTGTTGCTTCTTTAAATCTTCTTTCAAAGGTTCGACGCCCTGTATTGATTAGATTTGCTAGAATATCAGTCGTGATTTTGTTACCATAATTTTCTTCTATATAATCCTGTATTTTTTGAATATCTACATTACCATGGTTTCTTTGTCCCCTGAAGATAGCAAATTGAGTCTGACTATCCCTGTCTATATCTAAGGCGAAATATTTTGATATAATCACAGCTATTTTTCTATCAGCATATTTTTCTACTAAATATAAGATTAAGTTCCAAAGACTGCTTGCACCTCCACTACTATAAATGTTATCGTACGCTGTTATGACAGCACCGTCTTCGACTTCTACTTGAGGATATTTTTCTTTAAATTCGTTTATGTATGCCCAATGAGTAGAACATTTTTTTCCGTTCAACAACCCTGTTTCTGCTAATAGAAAAGCATCTACACATAAACTGGCAAGACTAGCTCCTGTTAGATAGAACTTCTTAAAATAGGGGATAGCTTCAGCATTGGCTTTTAATCCCTCATCCATATTTCCGAAAGTAGGTGGTATAATGAGTAGGTCTGTTTTAGTAATATCACAAAGCAGTCGATTGGTTTTTATGGTGTATTCACCATTATTCGCGGGCACAAATTTATTTAAGCCCACATATTCGACATCAAAGATGGGCTTCTTGCCAAAATATATCAAGAACTCATTCGCTGTATTAAAAGCTCGAAATGCAGGTGTTATAGCTTCTATAGTACCATATTGCGGAACGAAAATAGAAATTTTCATCATTCTTTAGTTTATTCAATAAAGTTACAAATTGATGTTGACGTAATCTACCCCTAAAGTTGACGTTTTTGCAATACACCAATTGTCGATACCTTAGGCATCTTTGTTATATCAATATAAATAAAAAGGAAAAGCATTGACAATACAAATCAGTGTAGGGCATAAAGTGGATGCTGAAGTAGCGCGAGTATGGCAAATCTGGATTTCACCAAGTGATATTAAGCTTTGGAGTAGTGTGGGTCCAAGTTGGCATTGTCCAGTTAGTGAAAACGATGTTAGCGTAAATGGTAAATTAAGAAATAGAATGGAAGCTAAAGATGGTAGTTTTGGCTTCGATTTTGAAGGTATCTGTGACAAGGTTGGGTTTTGTAAAGAATTGTTACACAGTATGTCTGATGGGATAAGGTTAGCCATTTTATTTGTAGAAATCAAAAGTAAAAACAACACTCACTCTCATTTTTGATTCAGAAAAAGCAAATGATGTCAAATCTCAAAAAAAGGATGACAAGCTATTTTGAACAATTTTGTGAAATATGTAGAATCAAAAAATCATTAATCCTTAAATTTTTAATATCATGAAAAAGAATACCGTTTCCCTACATCGTATTATTCAGGCAAGTCCTGAAAAAGTATTCCGTGCTTTTGCAGATCCAATAGCACATGCAACCTGGTTGCCTCCATATGGTTTTATATGCACTGTTCAACAAATGGATTTTAAGATAGGGGGTAAGTTTAAGATGACATTTATTAATTTTAGTACAGGTAAAGGACACTCATTTGGCGGCGAGTTTCTAGAAATTGTACCTAATTCTTTCATTAAATATAGTGACAGATTTGACGATCCTAATCTTCCCGGAGAAATGATAACCGCTATTTCTCTAAATAAAGTTTCCTGTGGTACGGAACTAAGAGTGGAACAAGAAAATATTCCAGATATGATTCCTGTAGAAATGTGTTACCTAGGTTGGCAGGAATCACTGGATAAAATGAAAAAATTAGTAGAACCTGAAATACCCGATGCATAATTGAAATACGATGTTACAGTATTGTGATATGCCTTCAAGTGGGATTTTTGTGACATTTTCTGGCAATTGTAAGCGAGCTCTTACCTTTTATCACGCTTGTTTTGGAGGTAATCTATATTTCCAAATTTTTGACCAATACAGGGACACTTTGAAATCCCTGTATTGGTTCACTAGTTATATATCGTATCCCTATATGTGGTTCGGTCCTCGCTTATAATTGGGAATCATCTCTATATATGTATGAGAAAATGTAGCTGATCCAATGCGGCTTATCAATAGATTGGCTGTAGATAATAATAGCATTCAAGAAAGTAGTCGTGAGAAGTACACTTTAATTGAAGTGATAGATTATTTTAGCATGGGATAGGTGTTGGCTATTTTGCTAGCGTATATTAAAATCCGAGATCTAGCCAACACACAAATTCTCCTTGTACTTTAATATCTTCTTGTTTATTATTGCGTAGGGACGGGAATGATAACTCTATTTTGCCCTTTACTCTTTGCTCTTTTACATTATATTCAGAGAGTGTCACTGTACCATCACCATAAGATGACATATTGATATTATAATTGCTCGAAGAAATACTTGCAAATTGTTTATTCCCTTCTAAATAGATAATATTATCATAGCCCTCTAGAGTTTCCATCCCCTGAATAGGTTTAAATTGATAGGGTTTATTCAAGATAATTTCACTGTTAAGGGGAATTTTAAATCGGATATAGTAATTGTTTCCTTTTACAATGTCATTTTGGATCTGGACGGAGGTAGAAAATATTAGATACTCCTGATTGTTATATCGTTCATGACTGATGTAAGGCGATCTTTGAGCATCCGGAGGAAGAAGGGATGTCATTTGGTCTATATATATAACATCGTTAATAGTAGCTATAAATTTATAATCTGATAGTTCGGATCTCTCAGCCTTTCCGCAAGAATGAAAAATCAATACAGATAGGATAAATACGAATATATTGAAATGTTTTGATGCAGTCATGGACAGTTTTAGTATTGATTAAGTTTTTTATATCTATTAGCTTAGTTAGTTCGAACTCTTTGTATAGAAGCATGTCAAATATCGTGATTCTAACACATGAATCCCATATGTTAACACTGTAATATATCAAGAATAAAGATAGTATTTCTGAAGTAAGATTTCATGAATATATTACGTAAACGCAGCATGTGTCATCAGATAGTAATTAATTAGTACTGGTCGTGATAGTTGTTGCAACATTATTGCAATAATAATTACCTTTATACAAAATTACCTTTATACAAATTAGATTTGATATGAAAGAGACGAAAATTTACGATGTAATTATCATTGGAGGTAGCTACGCAGGACTTTCAGCAGCGATGGCTTTGGGACGGTCTTTAAAAAATGTTTTGGTTATCGATAGTGGAATGCCTTGCAATCGTCAGACTCCACGGTCCCATAATTTTTTGACCCAAGATGGAAACACACCATCAGAGATTGCCAATCTAGCGAAATATCAAGTATCTGAATATAAAACTGTTGAATTTTATAGTGGTTTGGCAATAGCAGGAAAGATTTTGAAAACAGGATTTGAAGTCAGTACCGAATGTGGAGCAGTTTTTACAGCTAGCAAATTGATATTTGCAACTGGAATTAAGGATATTCTGCCTGATATAAAGGGTTTTTCAGCATGCTGGGGTATTTCTGTTATTCACTGCCCATATTGTCATGGATATGAATTTCGCCATCAGAAAACTGGAATTATTGCTAATGGTGACAGGGCTATTCACCTCGCATCATTAATTCATAATTTGACGGATAAATTGTCCATTTTAACAGGACAAAAGGGGCAATTCCAATCAGAGCAGATGCTGAAACTAAATAGAAATCAGATTGATGTGGTCGAAACGGAAATAGTTGAAATCGTACATGAATCAGGATATATTAAAGAGTTGATCTTTGTTGATGGTAAGAAAGAAAAGTTCGACGCAGTATATGCTGCAGTCCCATTTGTGCAACATTCGGAAATCCCCGTTGCTTTGGGATGTGAACTTACCGAGCAGGGGTATATCAAAATTGATAACCTTCAAAAAACTACCATTTATGGCGTCTATGCTTGTGGAGATAGCACGGAGAAGATGCGTTCTGTCGCTGCTGCTGTGAATAGTGGAAATTTTGCAGGAGCAATGGTAAATATGGAACTGACACAAGAGTTATTTTAATAAGGATAATAGACAATATTGATCAATCTGTTATGAGAAGACATGGGGATCAATGTGTCTATTATTTAGAATCTAGATAACTATAAGCAGTTTTCTTGTCACATATATAGTAAACCATTAGACAGCAAACTATTTCATGTTTTTGATTGTTATATTGAATAAAAATTATGATTAGACTATTATTAATTTTGGTTTCTTTCATGTCCATCATTCAAATTGCATGTCAGTCGTCCACGGATAAGCAACATCCGACAATAAAGCATAATTCAAATGACAGTCTGCTAGTGGAGCAATCACGAATATCATTTGTCGAAGGAGGACTGTTAAAAAAAATGAATAAAATTTCTGGAAATACAGATACTATTTTTATTTCCGTACATAGACCTGATTCAGCAGATATCATACTAGAGAGTCCTACCGATACAGCAAATATTCGGATAAGCCAACTATTTTCACCAGATGGAACTGCCGATGGTCCATTTGGTAAAGAACTAAAATATCGATTCCAAGACACGGGACAATATTATATAACTGTTAATGAAAATCTCATGGTTGGCAACCGCTACAATGGAGCCTATCAAGTGAAAATAATAAGTGCATCTAGCCATTAAAATGGTTCTTTTAACAATCGACTATTTTAATTGTCGCTATTATTATCGGTTAACATATTATTGTTATTTCCACATCAGTGCTATATTGAGAAATGTCAGCTTGCGACATTTTTATGAGGCCATCCTATCGAATAGTATCTTTGAATAAGCATTTATTGAAATATATTATGTTCATAAACATGAGTTTTATATCTTTATAATTAAGTAAACCTAATACACCTTAATAGTCGGCTATTTTGTAATTAAAGGCACTTCAATTACAAAATGGAATAAGTTAATCATAGCAATGGAACAATATTTATCTGAAAACTACACAAAAGAGATGCGTACCATAAATCTTTATTGGGCAAATATTGTTGCCCTCTTTCTTATGATATTCATCATTTTAATATATGGTATTCCTTTTTATTTACTGTGGAATAAGCAAGATTATATTGCGATATTCAAAGATGCATTTGGGGGAAGCTACATCTATACATCGGCACTAATATTCTTTGTAATGACTCTAGGAATCATCCTTCATGAATTAATCCATGGTATCACATTCTCATTTTATACTAAATATGGATTTAAATCAATCAAGTTTGGTATTATTGCCAAAATGCTAACACCATATTGTCACTGCAAAGAACCGTTGAAAGTGAAACAATATATGATTGGAGCATTTATGCCAGCTATTATTTTAGGTTTTTTACCTGCTATTATCGCATTGATAACGGGTAATTTATTTTTATTGATATTTGCAATCTTTTTTACAGGATCAGCAGCAGGAGATTTTTTGATTATTCAGTTATTATGGAAAGAAGATAAAGACAGCATGGTATTGGATCATCCTTCTGAAGCAGGCTGCTATATTTACAAGAAGATTTAAAATTACTTTACACTTTTCATGAACTCGTTCGTTAATTAATTTTTAATAAAATTGGCTGGTAACCTGCGGAGGTTGATTATAGCCATCTATAAGAAAGCCAGTATTGACTTTAAGGTTTGAATTATGCGAACGATAGAGTTAAATGTCTGATTATTTGCAATATATTATGAGAGCTATTTGTTTTTAATCAAAGAAAAATTTTATAAGCTATTGAAAGCTGGTTCAAATGTGTAAAATCTTGTCGCCTAATTTAAAAAGGGTTTAATCTTCATTAGACCCTTTATCTTGACGTTTAACCGTACTGTATTTTTTTGTTTCTTATCGTTTCCTCTTTTCGTTATCTATAGTTTATGAAAACATCAGGATTTTTTCCGATTGCGACAATAATATGTGGTATTCCTTCTTGAGAAATAAACATCGTAACGTTCTTGTATATATTAAATACCTCTGGAATAGAGTTGTTTTTTTATTTTAAAGGATTTAAATACTTTAAGGTCACTTCGACCTACTTGGCAGAATATCTTATGAAAAATATTACAGAATAAGCTCATTTATATCCATTTATTCATAAAATAATGTTAAATTGGAGTACTAAAATTTATGAAGTTCTACCTAACCTATAATTTATATTACAATGATCTTAAACTATTCTAAATTATTGATTATCAGTTTTGCATCATTCTTGATTTTTTCCATGAGTTCTTGTGATAAGGAGGATCTAGGAGATGGTACAGAACTATTTAATCCTGATTTTAAGGATATCCAATTGAAGTCCGGTTTTAGCAATAATGCCATTTCAATTAATTCCACACAATGGACCGTTAACTATATCAAGGATGCTGTTTCGGGAGAAGTACTACAGGATAAAGATGGAAAACCACTTGTTTTAGATGCTTTTGGGGATGTAGAATTGCCAGGAGGTTGGTTAAAATTAGAAAAAATAGAAGAAGATAATTTACTCAATGTCTCATTGAAGGAAAATTTTGACACTCAGGCTAGAAAATTCTTGATAGGTATACTTGCTGATGGAACACAAGATGAAATTTCTTTCACCCAAAATAGAGGGATAGGTTATAAACTCGTGAAAAAGGAAATAATAGAAATACCAGGGAGCAGAAAGGAATATACCAGTGATGAGGGGTGTCATACGATAAAGTTGACTAATCATACTGCAGTAGCAAAGAATATGGAGACTGCGGGTATATTTAAGGATGTGAACTATCTTTCTGAATTTAGCAGCGATGAGTATGGCGCTTTTGATTGGGTAAATTCGTCAGACTCTCTAATCTTTATGGGCGAAATTTTGAAAGATGATATCGCTTATTGGTCGAGACAGGTACCTTATAGGTCGGGTCAATATTTAGAGCCTTTTGTAAAAACGGTTAATATGGAACAACTTCTTGTTGCACCATATTCAAGTGTGCATGTCAGGGGCGAGATTACCTATTTAACACGTGAGTGCCACTATACATTTACTATTGAAAACCTGTCATCAGGTTATAGGTTTGATATCTCTGGGACCTGGAAACAGAAAGTACCATTGACATCTATTACTAGAGTCTTTTAAGTACATTATTCATAGATTACATTTCTTCAGTACTTGTTCTCTCCTCCAATTCAGAAAAACGCGATAATACCCTTTCCTACATTTGTCACTAGCAACAATCTTGATGCTAGTGTGTAATTAGTTATGGTGATATTGCAAAGAACAAAAGCTATTTGATGGATAGGCTTGTTCCATTGCTCAATATTTTAGCAAATTGGTAATCTGCATATAATCTTACTCTGCAGTAGATTTTATAGATTTTTTTAAGTTGTTGCCTTTTTCCAATACATCCAAAACTTCGTTTGAGCTCTGGTTCGCTTGAATATATGGATTATGATAGCGCTCGTAAAACAATTTCTTGTCATCTCTATAGCTCGATACAGCACCCAACCTATTCATTAATTTGATGTAATACCAAGCGAGGTCTATTTGGTGCGGTTTGAAACCACTGCGTGCACTTTTGGGAAATAGATGATGATTGTTATGCCATTCCCCGGCTACAATTCCCGGCCAAATCTGGTTAATTGACTTATCTTTAATACTATAGTCCGAACCCTCTCGTTGCTTATCTTTTCCTTTAGCATGGCCTTCATAGTTAAATGTACGTACACCTACCGCCCAAAAACCTGCAGCACCAAATAGACTGCATGCAAGTGCATGTCCACCCATTAGGTAGAAAGCCAGATACCAGAATGACCAATTCAACAGCCAGGAAGCTACAGCATATACAGGGGTTACGTATGATCCCCATTTTTTGTATTGATTATATGAATTGGCTGACACACCTGTATGTAACATAAGGGAATGGACTCTATTATAATCTTGTTCGCTAAGGCTTTTTGATATTGGCTGGTGATTGACATCGGCAAGGAAACAATAGAGAAATCCCGCCTGGGCATTGTAGGGGTCACCTGGTTGATCAGATTTTGCGTGATGCACATGATGCGATATCACATATATCTCTTCCGGAATTACATTGATGGTTAGATTTTGAGTTAAGAATCTCCAAAATGCATTTTTAAACTTGTAGGCACCATGTGTACAGTAGCGATGATGCCAGATGGTACCATGCGTACCCATAATGACCATACTGTATATGAAGGTTGCCAAGAGTGTCCACCAGCTGAGATAATTAGTTAAGAAAATAAAGAAAAAGGGTATGAGAAAAATGACCTTTAACCAGCTGAAAAAGGGTAGCCAATTACGACGGTCTTTAAATATATTAAGTCTATTAAAGAACTCAATGATGATTTCTTTGTTGGTAGGTTTGATAAGTTTGCCTGTAGTGTCTTGCCATCCGTAAGAAGGAGGTTGAAGTACATGGTCTAAAAATGACATGTGTATAATATTTTTTAGGTTAGTGTGTCGTCATTTACAATAAAACCAGTAAATAACCGCGGAAATAAATATTTCTTTATCACTTTAGGTGATTGTTAGCGCCTTTCAGTCTAATGGCCAATTTAATTACCGATAATGCTCGATTAGAATGGTAGTTTTGAGCAATTATATGTTTTGGGTATATCTATTGTACAGGAGCAAATATGAGATGTAAGCTACTATGCTTGTCAGAGAGGGAGGTTATATATCAAAAAAATGTAGTAAACAACCACAGGTGCCATTTACTACATTGAAAATTGGAGAATCTAAGATAATTCTCCAATTCATTTATCTTGCTACGCGTACATTGAATGCGTTAACACCTTTTTGACCGTTTTCTACTTCAAATGTTACGCTTTCATTTTCGCGTATATCATCGATTAGACCAGATGAATGTACAAATACATCTTGACCACCATTTGCAGGTGTTATAAAACCGAAACCTTTGGTAACGTTAAAGAATTTTACTGTTCCTTCTTGCATTATATTATTGTTTTTATTAAAAATTATTTAATTCTAAACTAATGTCATGTATGACTTCCATTAGTTAATCGATCTGCTAGCAAGAAAAGGATGTTTGTATTTTTGAAGATTGAAAAAGAGTCAAGCTCAAGAGTACTGCGGACTTTTTATGTATAACAAAAATTGGCAGCTGAAGAGAGCACGTATGACTAATTTGGATAAACTTAAATAAGTCAGATGAGCGCAGACAGAGCCTGATTCTAAAACAAATGTAAGTATAATATATTGAAAATCAAATTATTTATTTTTTTTAAGACATAATTGAATTGCTATTGTCTTATCAAAACGTCTTGATAATTATTATAAACATATATTCTTTGTACTTCCCGCCTAAACGATTTCTGTATCGTTTTTTTAGCGATTTACATTAAATAAATTTTTTAATATTTATTTGGAACATATTAAGTCTTTTAATACCTTTGAAACACACTAGTATAGTGTAGTACAGTTCTAACCATTTGCTGTAATAGATTTTTAAACCTTACTATTTTACCAATTAAATAAACCAATAAATGTATGATTCTTGAATCTTTCATTTTGCTTCGTAAATATGTACTGCTTTTTTTATTACCCCTAATAAAATGTACTGCCTGGTATAAGCTTCTTTTAGAAAAGTATTCGAAATACCTGTTGATTTATTTGGAAAGGATATCCAGTGCTAGTATCATTTTGTGCCAAAATGAGAGGAATATAGCAACTAAAACCGATGGAGAATGTTAGTTTTTAACTCTTTATTGCTCATACAGGAATTATAGAGAACAGGCGACTAAGGATAGTAAGGGAGATCAACCAAATAAGAATTGTAGGAAATAACTTATAAAAATAGGATCACAATCATAACATGAATTACTCGAATATTTAAACTTAACACATCATTATGAAGTACATTTTTGGCGTATTTTTAATATTTACGATTTGTATTAATGCAGCAGCACAAACTTTTGAAGTCAAAAAGAATGGTATTACACTGAGCTATAACAAAGAGACCGGAACATATAGTATAAGTAAGGATAAAACCATCCTCATTAAGGATGCTATAGCCTATGCAACATTATCAGATGGAACAATTATCAGTTCTGATAAGATAAATCAAGGTAGAAAAATCAGTGAACATAATGTTCAAGACAATTTGGGTAAGGGTAAACTTTATACTGTATCCTCAAAAACTGTCGATGGGTTGGAAATGAAACAACTCTTTTATCTATACGATCAAAAACCGATTATTCTAATCCAATTAGAGTTAAATGGAAAAAATTTAGTAAGTAATGAAATGGTGCCTTTGTTGATGAGGTCTAATGTTGGTTCTTTAGGTGAATCATTGTATCAGTTATCCATTCCATTTGATAATGACACCTTTATTTCCTACGAAAATGTAGTCCTTGCTAGTAACAATAAAGTAAGCTCAGAAATAGGCGTAGTTTATGATAAGGAAAGTAATCAAGGACTATTGATTGGCTCCTTAGATCAATCGGTATGGAAATCAGGTATTGAAATAAAAGGCGACCGCGGAAGTTATAATTATATAGCAACTAAAACAGGCTTCACCGATGTTAATATCACAAGAGATTCTATGGGGCATGGTTTTATCCATGGAGACCAAATTTATTCTCCCAAGTATTTCATTTCATATGGCAAAGATTGGCGTATCAATATGGAGGACTATGCTAAAATACATCGTCAGTTATCTCCACCATATGTGCATAAATGGGCAGGGGCCACCCCTGTTGGTTGGAACAGTTGGGGAGTGATTCAAGAGAAAATTAATTATCAAAATGCAACTGGAACAGCGCGCTATTTTGCGGACGAAATTCCGAATTTTCGTAACGATGATGGCGAAGCTTTTATTGATCTGGACTCCTTTTGGGACAATATGACTCCAGGTGGAATGACAGGTGATTATACGCAACTGAAAAAATTTGTAGACTATTGTGATTCATTGGGTCTGAAACCGGGTGTCTACTGGGCTCCATTTACAGACTGGGGACATGGTAGTGGACCAGATCGTGGAGCCGAAGGAAGTAATTATACTTTTGGTCAGCTTTGGACTAAAACAGGAAAGGGCTACCACAATCTTGACGGAGGTAGAGCACTGGATCCTACACATCCAGGTACATTGGCACGGATGGATGTCATTTTGGGAAAATTGGTCGACTGTGGGTTCAAGATGATTAAAATAGATTTTCTTTCCCATGGTGCTATAGAATCGACAGATTTTTATGATAAGAATATCACTACAGGGATGCAGGCATATGCCTATGGTATGAGACATCTTGTAGACGTCCTGAACGGAAAAATGCTTATTTACGCAGCAATTTCCCCATCCTTAGCAACCAATCAATTTGCGCATATGAGACGTATCGCATGCGATGCCTGGAATACAATAGATCAGACGGAATATACGCTGAATAGTGTCAGTTATGGTTGGTGGCAAACTCATATGTATGATTTTATAGATGCTGATCACTTAGTATTTCATGATCAATCTGAAGAAGTGAATAAAGCCAGATTACTTTCAGGTATAGTAGGTGGAACGCTTATCTTAGGGGATGATTTTTCCAAGAGGCAGCATTGGCAAAACAAAATGAATACGTATTTACAAGATTCTGAAATTCTAGAAATCATCAGGGATGGTAAAAGTTTTAGACCAACGGGATTTGTTGAAGGAAAATCAGCAAATCAATATTACTTCAAAAAAATCGGTCAATTTCTGTACGTAGCTTTATTTAACTTTAAAACAACCAATAGTAACCTTAAAATAGATTTGAAAGAAATTGGCTTAAAAAATAAAAATTATGAAGCAGTTGAATTATTCGAGAAAATAAAATATAATCTTTCCGCTGATCAATCGATTCCATTTCAGGAGGCCGGGGGTAAATTATTTCGGATTAAACTATAATCGATTGTCATGTTAAAAAACAAGGATAATATTTTCAAACCAGTTATCGACAGGATTAAACGGTTAGAAGATTTGAACACATTATCGAAACATGAGTGTATTGTTCAAGGTGTTTTGGACGCAATAGATGCCAATGAACTCGAAGTGCATTCAAGTCTTCCATCTGTAAACAATATGATCCAATATTTAGGATATGCTCGGGAAACTTTTGCTAAAGCTTATCGAGATCTTATAGCACACGGAATCGTAGAATCTAAGAATAGAAAGGGATATTTTGTAGTCAGTAACAATACACTGATGAAACAAAAAGTTGCAGTTCTGCTGTATGCTTATGATACCTTTCAGGACACCTTAGTGTCCGAGTTGAGGACTAATCTCCCAGAAGAGATTACGGTTGACTTATTTTTTCATCACAATAATACAGAGACATTTGAAGATATCTTTAATCGCATTCAAGGTAAGTATACCGTATATATTGTTGCACCTATTGAGAACGAATCTTCTGTCAAGCTTTTGCAGTCTATACCGGCATCAAAGCTTTTAATTATTGATCGGTTTTTGGATCTTGGAGCCGGATATTCATATATAGCACAAGAATTTGAAAATTCTAGCTATCAGATTTTTGAGGAGTTATATCCAAAAATTAAAAAGTACGAGGAAATTATTTTTTATTTTAGAGACCATACAGCTGTATAGGGGGTAGAACGAAACGTTTATAAGCGGCGATTGCGCCAATGTTACTAAAAACCATGTTTAAGCGGTCAATAAGGCTGTTTATACGTGGTTTTTGTTGTTTGTGGTGGTTCTGACGAGACGTTACAATGTTCCATTTGCTACCATTGCGCTACCATTCTGGGCGGCTATTGATGATTGTTTGTGGTGGTCACTACCATTCTGATGTAAATAGGTGCTGATAATGGTTGGTATTGCTGGTTTTTAGGCGCTTCAAGCGTCTTTTTTATGGTTATCGGGGAAAAGATTAAGGTTTGTTTAAATGGAGCTTAATGGCTGCTTAATATTACTACTTGCAATTATTGTTTGCTCAATATGTAGTAATTTTAGGGGCTGAAAATACTTTGGTTATGCAGTTGGTTGCGCAGTTGGTTGCGCATTAGGCTATATTTCAAAGCATACCTCAAGACGTGTTAATGAACGGAAAAGTAATGAAAGTGCTATAAAGTACATAGTTCGACACCCCTTAGTAATTTGAATTTTTAAACCAAAAACACATGCAATCAACTGCTTGTGAGTAACTTACGACATTTTAGTGTAAAATGCAATGGACAAAAAAAACACTCCCCACCATATTTAACAGTGAATCGTATACTTTATGGCTTTAAATGCTCTACATCATACTATTGATACGAACTGATGCTTTAACCAACGCCGCTACACGGATGCGTGATAAATGGATGTCTTTTGGTGAATGGTGTTGGTTATAACTGACTAACTTAATATGCTCAGGTCCAATATCTGATCTCTGTATATATTTAACAGTGGTATAAGTATCACCATCCATATCTATATGTACTAAATACATTTCTCCCCAAAAAAAATCATTCGGCAAATCGTGAACCTGTTTATACATAACGATATCACCTGCCTTAAGCAATGGATACATGCTATCTCCTACTATATACAGAGCTCCATCGCATTTTGGTAAATTAGGGATGCTGATCGTGTCTATCGGTGTTACACTGTTGCTATCTTGAAACAATTGCACTAACCCTGCTGATGCCTCCAGATCATATAACGGAACCTGCTGATGCTTTACAGTATGTTCATTACGCAATTTATAGACTTGTGTTTGTGGTTCATCTTTTAGCATTTCTCCTCTTCCTGTTAATATCCAATCTAAGTTTACATCAGGGTATTTAGTTGAAATTTCAGCTATAACTTCAGCTGAAGGAGCTGATTTTTTAGATAATCCGCGATAATTGGAATACTTTTGATTCAGATTTTCAATAAATTTTTCCTTTGAAACACCCTTTGTATCAGCAACTTGAAGAATTCTATCTTTGATGTATGTTGAAATTTCGTCCATTTTATTGTTTTTGTTGAAATTTTGTCTATATATTTGTCTTAACGAAAAACAAAAGCAATGATAGTTATCAATAACGAAACCAACAGAGCAATGAGCAAAGATAGTAGAAAAAGAAATAGCTACAACCCCGTGGTGATAAATCATATGGTTGTAAAGTATGGCGTCTCGAAGACATACATCCGCCAGAGTATTGATGGTACAAAAAAAGGTATCACTTGTGAAACTATTCGTAAAGATTATTACATACAAGAAAAGGCTGTAAAAGCTGCATTAAAATAAACCATTTAACCAAACAAATTATGGCAACTAAAAAGAATAAAAAAAGCACCGTTAAGGGTGCTCAAGTGAAATATCGAGAAATGGGTAAGTCAGCTCCTATTAGAAACAATCACATCATTGTAGATGATGTTGATATCAAACGATCTTTTGGGCCTGAGACCGCTTGGTTATCTATAGACATTGAGGAAATGCAGAAACTTCGTAATGATCATCGACGTGAGAAATATCGTCAACAAAGAATGGATTTATCTAGTTCAATCGCAGTGAAACAAATTGACCTTATTCCTCCGATTCAAATACACTTAACTCATGTGTCACAATTAACTCAGGTGATTCAAGAGCTATCAAAGATGGGAGGCGATTACAAAGGTGTATTAAGTATTCACCTCGCTGACGACCAACCGAAATCAGTGACACAGAGCGAACGGACCATCCGTACCTGTCATGTTCGTCAGAGGGCGGGTAAAACGTTAGAGTGCTCGGCTTGCGGTCGAAAGATCCCTTCAACGCGGAAAGGAGATCTAGACTTGGTGAAACTAGCTCAAGAAATTTCTCTTCGCTAATGGATTTGTCTTCTGTAGATATATCTACAACAAATGAAAATAATGGAACCATAGGTTTTAAAAGTTTAAAGTAATAAAGCTAATAATAATATGCCAATCATCTTAGGAAATATTGTCGCTGTATCGAAGGAAGAGCTTGTTCCTCACTTTTTTAAGAGTGAGAGCACGCTTTATTCGAACATACAGCGCTATAAGGATAAGCCTTACGGTATTAAGCGTGTGATGTCTGGTGGCAATGGAAGACAGCTATTGGTTGATTTTGATTCGCTTGCGGGTGATATTAGAGATGCGCTGCATGACCCACGTAAGGTCGATCATATTTTAGAGCAATACTACTCGGTCGATCCTGATGCTACACGCTATTTTTCTATTTACAAATTTGCTGATGGTACTTATCTCAAACTCGACCACCAAGAGCGCTATATCATCAATGCTTCAGTGTTGAAAGCTGCTCTCGGCCTACGTGATGACCGTTTGAATGAGTGGAAGAGCAAAGGTCGATCTAAAGTAGGCCTGTACAATACTATTAAAGCTGATGTATTAAGCTTTAATGATGTGTTGCGTAAAAAATATAAAGTAGAGCATGACCTTCCAACTTCCAGCCGTTTTACAGCGACTTTAAATGACTTTGAAACTCGGATTAATGATTCTTTCAATTATGAGTCGTTGATTTCTAAAAAGCATCGCAATATCAACTCCCGTAAGGTCAATGATAGCACAATGAAGTTATTGAATGACATGTTTGCTGATAAAATACGTAAGCCGACCGCTAAAGAAATACATGAACAATATGAGGGGTTTATAAGTGGCTATATCGAAGTTGTCAATAATAAGACAGGTGAGCTGTATTCTCCTAAAGGATATAAATCACTGAGTGTTTCCACTGTAACCAACTATCTAAACCGTTGGGAAAACAAGTTAGCCACTCACCAGAAACGCTCTGACGACCGCCAGATAAACATGGGCAAATTCAAGCCCTACTACTCTTTTGAGATGCCCCGTTTTGCTGGTTCGATGATTTCTATCGATGATAGACAACCCCCTTTCAAAAATCTTGATGGGAAACGGGTCTGGTTTTACTTAGCTGTTGATGTTGGTAGTCGCGCTATCACCTGTGCTGTGCATGGTGACACTAAAGAGGGTATCATATTGGAGTTCTACAGACAGATGGTGCGCAACTATACTTATTGGGGTCTTTGTTTACCTGCTGAGTTGGAGTGTGAGATGTCTTTGAACAGTTCTTATAAGGATACGATATTGAAAGAAGGCGTCATGTTCGATTATGTGAAGATGGAAGCCAATAATGCGAGAGGAAAGTATATCGAGCGCGTGAATGAGGAATTGCGCTATCGAATGGAAAAAGGTCGCGAAGGATGGTTGGCCAGACCTAAAGCTTTGAGCGAGGCTAATCAACCCGGTGTTGATATTGAAAAAGTACCACGCATCCCCTACAAGCAAATTGTCAATGACTGTTTGCTCGATATTGACAAATGGAATAATGCCGAGCATCCAACTGAATCAGGTGTTTCTAAATGGGATTTTTTCTTAGAGCGTCAACATCCATCACTCAAAGCAATCAACTACGAGGCCATTTTACCGCATATCGGGATTCGTACTCCGAGCTCATGTAAAGTTGGCAATATTCGCCTGAATAATGGATTGTGCTTGATCGGTGATCAAGGTGCTGTAGCTAAAGGTGAGCGCTTGATACAAGTAATGAAGCAGATCGAGGGTGAAGATATTGATGTGTATTGGTTGGATGATGATCAAGGAGAGGTCTTAAAAGCATTTGCTTATGTGGATGGACAATGTATCTGTGAGCTGGTTAAAAAGCCACGTCCTGTGCGTGCAAGGATTGAAAGAACTGCTGCGGATGATCTTGCTGAAAGCTTATTGGCTGCCTATACAAATACAGTAGATGGGTTTGCGAAAAGACAACGTGATGATCTTGATGGTGTCGTGATCTTGAGGGAAGATGCCAAGCCTCTTAAACATCAAATATTTTCTCAACAAAAGCAGTACAAATATGAAGATCGTGAACCAGTGGTGATGCCACAGATTGCGGATGTTGATGATTTTGATGATGACTTTGGTACTTACACATCTGTAAGACAGTCATTGAAAAACAGATTTTAGGAAATAAATAATAGATATAAAATGAATCTACCAAAAAATTTTAAAACAGATGTCAGTGCAGCTTTACTTGCTGTGAGACCTAATTATAGCGGCACTGATGCTGCATTTGCAAAGCAGTGGGGTATCAATGGGTCGGTGTATTCTAGGATACGTAACGGGGAGACTGAGGGTATTCTGCGTGATGCGCAATGGTTGACCATCGGACGACAATTGAACATCACGGTGAATCAGCGTGTATGGAATATTGCTAAGACTGAAGTCTTCTGCATCATCGAGGAGGATATTGATTTCTGTCAAGCGCATAGTAAATCGAAGATGTTTGTAGATGACTGTGGTATCGGTAAAACATTTACAGCTAAATATCTTGCTAGAACTCGCAAGAACTGCTTTTACATTGATGCTAGCCAGTGTAAAACTAAACATTTATTCACTCGTGCACTTGCAAAAACTGTCGGTGTCGATGCGACAGGGAAAATTAATGATGTTAAAGAAGATGTCAAATATTACTTGAGAACATTACCACAACCTATGATCATCGTTGATGAAGCAGGTGATCTGGACCGCCCAGCCTTACTTGACCTGAAGGAATATTGGAATGCTACTGAAAATGCTTGTGGCTGGTACCTGATGGGAGCTGAAGGACTCCGTGAGGTAATCAAAAAAGGTATCAATTCAAAGAAAGTCGGATTCAGCGAAGTGTTTTCCAGATTTTCAGAGCGCTATACTACGGTGGTGCCAACTGATCTGCAAGAAAAGCAGAATTTTTATAAACAACTGATTACAGATGTCCTCAAAGTAAATGCGGCTCCAAATATTGCGCTAAAAGAGATCATACTTAAATGTCTTACGAAGGATGAAGACAATAAGAAGATTGGTGGGCTGAGACGTGCTGAGTCTCTTTTAATACTGCACAGCTAATATGGAAGAGCATAAAGATGAAATGCCTGAAGCAAAAATCAGGCTACTGAACCCTCGAAATGCCTACGAAAAGAAGTCTGAAAAACTGATTGGTCTGACTGGGAATTTAGCTGATGTGCTAGGTACTCCTGATGCATCTGGAATATGGCTCGTATATGGAAAAGAGAAGCACGGTAAGACGCTTTGCTCTCTTATGCTAGCGAATGCGCTAAGTGATATTAAAAAAGTCCTATACGTGAGCGCCGAGGAAGGTCTATCGCAACACTTTCAAGATAGTATGAAAAGAGCTGGTATCGAAGCGACACAGAAAAATCTATTCTTCAGTGAATATCTGACTATTAAATCGCTAAAGGTCATACTGAGAAGACATACTGCTCCTAAAATAGTTGTATTGGACAATGTAACGGCAATGCTAGCAGAATTGAGAAGAGGTATGGCTGAAAAGCTCTGTAAAGAGTTCCCAAATGTACTATTTATCTACGTAGCACATATGGTTAAAAACGAACCCTATACCGCGATTGCAAAAAATATAAAGATCTGGGCCAAGGCAATTTTTTTAGTTGAAGGTTTGAAAGCTTTAGTATCGGGTCGTGTGAAAGGCGGAGAGTTTAATTTAATAGAGATGAAAGCACAGCTGTACCATGGTCTGGATTTAAAATCTAATAACGCTTAAACAATATGAAAACGATCGTAAAACAAAAATCAGCTATTCAGCAGGTGCGTGAGTTGTCTGAAAGTAATATGAAGCAGGTGTGCCAATATATTGGAATGACTGAAGAGTTGTACTGCACACACCAGTTGCACGAATATGAGCTGTTCTTAACCACCATGTTTTCGGGTTATCCAGTTGAAATGCTGAATGAAGTCAGGTATTCATCTTTAATGGCTGGATACTGGAAAAATGAATGGAACTGGCGAAACAGTAATGATTTTCTTCCATTGGCTAAAGATGAGCTCGAACCTTTTATGTGGGTAACCAAAGAAGGTGTATTGGAATCTTATGAGCCGAACGAATGGAATGTTGGACAGCTTTTCCAAGAATACATTTGGATGAATTCCTGTAAAAAACTGATGAACTGTGACTCATTTATGAAAGGGTACAATGTGGTGCTTAAACTAATCCGTGAATCAAATAAGAAAAAACATGAAAATATTAATACTAGTAATACTTAGTGCAATAATCGTTCTGCTAAGCTCCTGTGATAAGGATGAAATTTTAGATCCTGGGGCTGCCAATACTCCAGCGAAATGTATGGGCTGTAAAAACAACGTAAGAAATCAAATCAATAATAATATAAATATCAAAAATTAAGAAAATGGAAAATACAATCGAAAAAACAACATTAAGCCCTGCTGAAGAGGTACGACTTAAGAACCAATGGGCTGCTGAAGAAAAGGCTGCTAAAAGAAAGCGAGAGGATGATATCGATGCTTACAAGGATATGATTGATGAAACTGTTTTATTCTTAGCTCCTGATCTTGCTGATTTTGGTACTCTGCAAAATTTGAAAGTTGACGAAACTTTTGATGCTTTTAAAAATGCTTTAGCACTTAAAAAGGAGCTTTATGATTACAAGGACTCGCAGTCGTCACATACATTCTCTGCTCGAAACGGCATGGCATCTATTTGTATCGGCCATAACGAAATCATTGGCTTTGATGGTACCGAGAATGCTGGAGTCATGAAGATTAGAGAGTTTATTACAACGCTGGGAGCTGATGACGAAAATCGGGAGATTTTGGCGGATCTGCTTGAAACTTTCATGAAACCCAATAAAAAGGGTGAGCTTAATCCTACTCGCGTTGTTGAATTGATTTCCAGAAAGGAGAAAATTAATAAGCCGTTATTTTCTGACGGTGTTGATATCATCGTAAAAGCGCAATTCAAGACTCGTACATCAACATTTGTAAAAGGATGGTTTAAGCGAATTAATGCCGATGGTAAGGAAGTTAAATTGGAGTTTTCAATCTCAACGAAGTAGGTTATGCAAGAGCAAGATTATGTCCCTATCATCATCCTTTTAATTCTGGTCGTGCTATTTGCTTTTTATCGAGATTTTGAAGATACCAAGAATGAGGTCAAACAGAATATTGAAGATGAAGATCATCTTCGAACAGGTGAATACCAATGGATCAAACGTGATGGTCAATATGTATTGCAAATTGAATATTTCTACTGGGAAATGGACAGGAGCTGGAATGGTGTAAGGAAATTCTATTGGAAAGATGCTACACCTGATGAAGTTGATATAGTACTTAAAGAGCCCCCACATGTATGACGAGGATAAACTAACGCTTTTCTTCTCCTTGGAGGAGAAGAAAATATTTCTACACAAAAAGGGTTATACGGTGATTCGAGTGCCTGTAGAAAAAGAAATGAGCGTTTATCAAAATGTATTTCGAACGGTGCTTTCGGCACATGATGTTGCGATAAAGGATGGGGAAAGATTTGAAATACACGACGCATTTAATAAAGAAATCAAAAAACAATTATTAAAGATATGAGAATAGGCTTTAGAAATTATTGGAAAACAGATCGCTTTTTATACATGCCGATATTAGCATTCGCGATTTGTAAGAATCGATTCGAGTTCATGATACTGGGTGTTGGTCTTAGCTTTTGGAGGGTTTAATTATGAAACAGCAAGCGTGGTTAGTAAAAGTAAGGGTTAAACATGCTAATACTAGTTATAAAATGAGTCCGCCGTTTGTGACAGTACTTGCCTTAGCTAAAACCAAAGCTGAGGCGGAGTATAGAGTAATTCAAGGAATAAATGATGCTGGTACTGATCCTGATATTACATATGAAAAATTTAGAGTTACAAAAGTTAGATGTGACATTATTGTAAGTTGTTAAAATGGCTAGAAACTATCCTGAATTTTTTGCCATCTGCAAGGCAGCTGGTGTAGATTATAAAGAAGTTGTGTCCGAATTTACTTCTGGCCGTACAGATAGCCTTCGTTCGCTTAACGATGGTGAGTATCATGAACTATTTATACATGTACGAAAATGGCAACAGACTAAACGTCCCGATGCTGTTGCTCCTGGGGATAAACAACGAAAGAAGCTTATTGCTCTAGCAGGAAAAATGAACTGGGGTAATAACACGGTTGAGATCGTGGGAAGGCTCAATAATTGGTCACAGGAAAACTACGGAGTTGAGTTGAACCAATTAGACGTTAACACCCTTAACAAAGTTTTGTGGGTGATGGAAAACAAGATTTACAAAGATTATTTAAATAAAGTTTAAAGGAGGTTTAAAAATGGATTACAAGCAAATTGACACATTCGAAAAAGTACTAGAATTTAACGGAGAAACATTGGAGCAATTCAATAATCGCACGGTTAAGATGGCACCAGATACTTATGGCTACGAAAAAGTAAAAGCTATTGTATTGGCGATGAATGGTGGTAAGAATGTTACTTCAGGTTATTGGCCTTATTTCTGGAATCCTAACGGTTCGGCTGTTGGGTTCTCGTTCCGCGCCTACTTCTACGACATCGTCTTCGCGTTTGTCGGTGCCCGCCTTCTTATGATAGATCATGAGAGAGCTATCTATGCAGGCAAAACATTTACAAAAGAATACAGTGAATACATTAACGGTTAATTGAAACATGGAAAATCTAACAATTTTAAAAGAAAATGCAGTTAAAGCTTTTGATGAAGCAAACGCAAAAGGTAAGAACCTATTGAAAAATCTATTTGGCGAAAAGGTATTCGTCAAAAATATCATAGAGCGTATCGATAGTCTGCAAGCGGCACTTGACTATAACGGTAAAACAATGGAGCGTTTCAACTGGGAAACTGAACGCGATACTGATGCTCAAAAAGCGGAAAAGGAAATTGAAGAAATTGCCCTTGCTTTAAGAGAAGGTAAAGAACTAACAATGGATCAAAGCTGGTACTATCCATATTTTGAAAGAAATACTGGTTCGGCTGTTGGGTTCTCGTACATCGTCTACTGCTACGACTACGACTACGCGTTTGTCGGTGCCCGCCGATCCGTGGATACGTCCGAAAAGGCTATACATATGGGTAAACAGTTCATTGATATCTATAACCGATCATTAGCTCTTAATAAGAGCAAGTAAATAAACTTAGGTTGTGTACTGTACTGGTTCGGCTGTTGGGTTCTCGTACAACGACTACAACTACGACAACGACAACGCGAATGTCAGTGCCCACATGCTAATAAAATTAATAACAGTACAGACCTTACCGTAAGGTAGAAAAATACACTGAATCTTTCAGGGCGTTGGTAATCTTTGAACGGATGAAGACGACCTCTAAAGCAAAGGCGAAAAAATGAAAAGAATAAACAACATATACGAACAAGTCTTCAGTATCGACAATATTTTACTTGCTGATAGAATTGCGAGACGTGGTAAGGCAAAACAGACAGGTGTGATTGAGTTCGATAAGAACTATGATCAAAACATTGCTGATCTCTATAAAGAGCTTGCTGGTAATACTTACAAGACATCACCTTATCGTTACCGAGTTATCCAGGAACGAAAGGAAAGACAAATTGCTATCCTTCCATATCGTGATCGCATTGTTCATCATGCTGTCATGAACGTTTTGGAGCCTGTCTTTGTAAGCATGTTTACTGCTGATACATATAGTTGTATAAAAGGACGGGGTGTACACAAAGCAAGCTATGCTTTACGTGATGCATTAAAGAATGTTAATGATACAACATATTGCTTACAGCTTGATATACGCAAATTTTATCCATCTGTTGATAACGAAATCTTAAAATCCTTATTAAGGAAGAAAATAAAAGATAAAGAAATGCTTTCTCTGCTTGATGGTATTATCGATAGTTCAGAAGGATTGCCGATCGGTAATTATCTCAGCCAATACCTGTCAAACTTTTATTTGACATACATGGATCACCATATCAAAGAAGTACTGGGTATTCGCTACTACTTCAGATATGCGGATGATATGATTATCCTACATGCTGATAAATCATATTTACACTACGTCCATCAAGAAATATCAAGTTATCTGTCCTCACGTCTTAAACTTAGCTTAAAACCTAATCGGGGACCATTCCCAGTGTCACTAGGAATTGACTTTGGAGGGTATGAACATTATCATACACATACCCTTTTAAGAAAGATCATTAAAAAAGCTTTCGCCAGAGCAATAAAATCAAAAAAATCAAAAGCCAGTATCGCTAGTTACCTCGGATGGGCAAAACATTGTAATTCCAAAAACTTAATAAAAAAACTTTTAAATGAAAAACTTTAGTGATTTAAATATTCAAACAGAAAGATTTACAGGGAAAAAAATAGAGATGGACGAAGTCGTTGACAAAGTCATTGAAGTGCTAGACTTCAAGATCGATAAATCAAAGTATTCAGATAAAGGAAATGGAAAGGTGATGACGATCAGTATTCGCCATGAAGACAAAGAACGAATAATATTTACCGGGTCGGTTATTCTTCAGGAACAGTGTATCAAGGTCAAAGAAATGGGAGAATTTCCATTTAAGGCAACTATTGAAGCAATGAAACCGAGAGGTTACAGGTTTATTTAAATAAATACTATAAAGTAATTACAAACCAATTTAGTTATGACAATTAAAGATTTAAAAAGTAAGATAAAAGATCTCCCTGATAACATGGAGGTCTTAATTAATCAGACTGATGACCAGTTTAATTATAGCGGTTTAAATTCGGTCACTGAAGTAGATATAAGGTTTTCCGATGGTGATACTTATGCCTATGATAAAAGTATCATCCTATCAGATGAGTTCTAAAAACACAAAATTATGACAAAGGAAGAATTAATAAAACAAGCTTATGGCGAAGTATGGGATATATTGCCAGTAGAGCAACAGACGTGTGCTCTTAAATATAATGGATGGACTTCAGTTCGTGAGTTTCGAATTGGTTACGATGAAAGTGGTAAGATTCTTAATAATACTCTCTATCGAATTTCTAGGAGAAAAGACAGCAATTTGGAATGCGATCAATTTACATACCGTCCCAAAAGCCTGAAGGGTCTTGAAAATAATAACGGGTGGAATTGTATCAATGATTGCCCAATTCCCAATGATGTGAGTAACGATAATTTGGTTCTTTATTTTTCTGATGGCAGCACTAGAAAGTTTAATGAAGAATATTCGATTTTTGAATATGTTACACACTGGCGTATTGTTGAGGATTTACCAAAACCAATGTTTAATGATCAGTTTACAGAACTTTTATTGTCGGAGGGCTAATTATGAAAAAAATGATTTTTATTGACAACGATCAAGAAAGAGATGTTAAAGAAGATGAAACATCTCATGTTAAAAGGCAATTAAGATATCACTTTGATATTGACTATAAAGATTTACAAATTATTCGAGAGTTTTATTTTAAGTGTAAAGAAGAGGGCGATGATAAGCAATATGAAATGTTATTTAATTCCAAAAATGTGATTGTAACTTATAGTATGTACACATCTTCTCATTATGGTTCACTTTTTACATTTAATCATTTCTTGAGAGTTGCTGGAAGAAATGGAGTTAAAAATATGACATATGTAAATGTTTCATCTGAAGATTATATGATTAAAGCACTCGAATATCATCGCGATGAAAAGTTCTTTTTGAATATTTTGAAAGCAGTTGCAATGAACAATCTAATTTCATACAACTACGATCTAAAAAGTCTAACGAAAGTTATAGTCGACTTAACTTCCGGGCACAATTATTTTAAAGTTATTCCAATTACAATAGAGGAATTTAATATCATGCTTGATAAATAAGGTAACATTATGACATTAAAAGAAGAAATCAAATGGCTTGAAAGTTATATAAAGAAGTTAGTCAAGCAGGGTGCGGAGGTAATTGTCCTCCGCTCCATATTATCCAGACTAAAGGGTTTGGATAAAAAAGAAGAACCTAGTCCTTATCACAATGAAGCAATGGGGTTCTATCATGAATGGTTGAAGAGCTTCGACCTCCCAGTGATCAGGAACCCTTCACAGGGTCAAGCTTTGAAATCTATACTTGCACAACTGAAGGGTGCAAGTATAGAAAAAACGGATGAGTCTGCATTTCTAAGTTTCAAAGCTATTCTGGTGCATTGGGACCGTTTGAACTTTTCGCTACAGAAGTATAAGCAGCTGGGAGCAATTAATAAGAATTTGTTAGAGATAATAGATAAGATTAAAAATGGAAGCACAAAACAACAAGCTCGAAATTTGGAAGCCGACGCGTTTGATGCAGAACTTAAACAATAATACGGCTGTAACAATGGCTCAAATGGCGAAGTATTCTCCTAATCATGTTGAGCGTAAATTTGAAGCCTATCGTGTAGCGTCTGAACAACTGGACGACCTAAAGAGGTCTGAACGATTTTTTGATAAAGAGTTTAAAGGCGATGATAGGGAAACACATCTTGCTGAGGTCCGAAACATGATTGATCAAATGGAACTGATGCTCGATGGGTTAACAGCTCCGAAAAGTATCGGTATATTGAATAGGGAAAATTCAGAGGCAGTTGTCAAAACTTTATGTTTGATGGTTAATGATCTAAGAAAGTACTTTATCCTGGATCGTATGATTACTAAGGATGGGATATTAGCTTTAGCTCCAATGATTATTGTTACACATTCATCGCTGACACTAGAAGAGATTGCTATTTGTTTTTGTAATGCTAAAAAGGGCTTTTATGGTGAAGACTTTCAGCGTATGGATGGTAGCACAATCATGAAATGGCTAAAGCTTTATGTAGAGGAAAAGCAGTTTAGATCTGCTGACAAAGAATATACTAAGGAGTGTAATTTTAAGGCAGGACAAGATGTTGGTCGGGTTGAACGTGGTGACAGCATGGAGGTGTTGTTGAAGAAAGCGACTGGTGCGGCGTTGGTGATGAAAGATATGCAGCGAAAAAATAGTAAAAAGTGATATCTTTGGGTACTAATCTAAAAGAAAATGAAAAAAATATTCTTATTATTATTGATGTTACCTCTTTTTACGAAGGCTCAAAAAGTAGTTGATCGGGTTACAATGCCAACTAAAGATGGTTCAGTTTTTTATGAGGAGGTAGTGTCTGTTGACAGTAACTTAGTTAAAAATGTATTGTACATACGAGCATTAAAATGGTTTGCTGATAATTTTAATGATAGTAACGAAGTTAAACAGGTTGAGGATAAGGAAAATGGAAAAATAGTTGGTAGTGGAATATTTGAATCTAGAAAAAATGTTTTAACAGGTGGTTTCGACAGAATATCATTTATGATTGATATTACTGTGAAAGATGGAAGGTATAGGGTTCAGTTTTATGACATAAAGGAAAAAAACATAGATGGCAAAGGTCATTCAACTTATGGATATTCTTCTATTAATTCAACTTATGAGAGACAACAAAAGGATGATAAATATATGTTTAGAGGATCTAACATTAAATCTTTAAGATTTATTGATGAAAAGATTAAGGAATTAATTCAAAGTGTGAATGTAGATTTGTCAAAACCTAACTCATCGGATGATTTTTAAATATTATTATTGCAATAAAAAAGCCCTTAAATGAAAGTTTAAGGGCTTTTTTATTGTTAAATATTTCGTATTTTTGTTTTATTCAAAATTATATTTTGTTTTCAACAAATCTATGGCCTACAATAATCGGAATTATCATCGTCGAGTGCAGTATATCGTGCAGGTATATCAAGAGGCCAAAGAGCGTGATATACCCGATACTCGTATTTTGTCGACTGTATTCCCTAAATATGGTATTCACTTGTCATATCGACAGTGGATGAATATTAAAAGTATGAAGCCCAGTGATTACAATACGAAACAATTGATGTTATTTTAAAAGGCCTTTGGAATTAACCAAAGACCTTTTTTATTATTCAATAGTTTTAGTGGTATAGACATACTGAAGAACTTTGATCTTGTCAGCTCTGTTGGGGTCTCGAACACTTGCGCGATCCAAGGGTGTTCTGATCACGGTGACGTCCATTGCACCCTGTAATTTTTTGTGCACTTCGTCAGCGATGTCAAAAACCTTCAAAGATTGTTCTAAAATATCATCTGGAGTAATGCTGCTGGTATCATCCATAAAATCAAACACGATGCTGGCTGTTAAGATTACATTACATTGTTGTTGTTTACCAGATAGCTTGGTGGTTGATGGATATTCAAGCTTGAGCAGTACTGCTGGGAAGTCAATAGATGGTCTTACTTCGTAGTTGTTCAATTGTCCTTTGTCCAGATCAATCCATGCAATGGATGGTAAGGTTTTCAATAATTGTCTTAGGTAAACAAAAAGATCTTTCATAATGACTTATATTAAAATTAGGTGCTTAATGAAAACAGGTGTCGTTTTAATCAGTTTGGCAGGATCTACCTTTGGTTTTTCTTTCATTTTAATGGTGCTTTAATTGTTATTTAAATTCGTTTGTAAATTCTTGTTTGATGACTGCTTCCAAATGACTCTTAAGTTTTGGATGTGAGCCTAGAAATTTTCGAATGGGCATACTGTAAGAATAGGCTTTATAGCTTTGACCTTGTCCTGCTGTTGTGCCTTTACTGAATGCTCCCATGCCTCCAAACATTTTTCCTTTTTTACCAGTTTTATACCTATTGCGGATGAATGTCTCTGAACGCGCAGCTCTGTTAATCATATCTCCATTGTTGTGAACAGATGCGTATGGGATATCTGAGCCAACTACCACGTGACCTATCATGCTGGATACTATCCGAGGGCTACGCTGTAATGCTCCTGTCTTAACAAGTAGCTTTCGCGTATTCTTTTTATCTTTCCGTACTGGCCACTTATTGCCAAAGAAAGATTCCGAACGGAAATTGTCCAATGACGAGTTGACGACTTCCGTACCAATGATGTCAGGCAGACGTTGTTGCACAGAATTGACCTTTGCTTGGAATTGTGCAAAGAATTGTTCTATATTTTGTTGATTGCTCATTTGTTTGTATATTTGCTTTACGGAGGTCGGCTTATGCAGGTCACCGTGCCCCAAAAGCCCTGATGTAAATTAGGGCTTTTGGCTTTTATGGCCTTTTGTAAATCCACTCTTTGTCATGGTACCTGAATAATATTGTTTTCAAATCTTGATGATCTTTCCAACGTCCGTTAACCAATCGGTTTAATATTTCTGAATCGACTTCTTCACTCAATGTGATGATGACATGATTTGCTTGCTTTGATCCTGCGCCGATGGCGTGTTTGATGTTGTTTATATTGTGCGACTTGGTCGAAAACTCCTCTTCCCATAGTTTTTTGTCTATCCGTAAATCTGATGACTTCCCTTTTTTTGCATCAGGGAAGACAATCAGCCTTTGCGCTGGATACGTGTCAGGGTCAAGGGTCGGCATGATATCGACCAATATCTTTTCTTTTCTTGCTTTTTCAGCTGCAATACTGAGCATCCGTTGATAATCGTTTGCTTTTGTATCGACCATAAAATGTTGGCGTATGATACCTAATGTCTCATCGCTAATATCTAATATGTCCATCTGCATATTATATGGGAAAAACTGTCTACTTTTCTCCATTACTTCAGCTGGCATACCAGTAAAGTATGCATGGTCTTCAGGAAATGCGAGCCCTCTTTCCCCCAAATTGACCTTAAATATCTTAGGAATGTCGGGATACACAATTTCATTATCTGGAGTCTCAGTAGCTGTACGATGCTGTTTGGTAGTTGACCTACATCCGTAATGATTTAACGGAAAGTATATTTGCCAAAATATATCATCCACATGCTTAATCACGCCATTTAACGATCGGCATAAAGCTGTTGTATTTTCATCTTCAACTGCTATAAATTCCAGATAAGGGTAAATGTGTTTTTGCTCTTGAATTCGTTGCCATTGAGCAGCCATTTGACCGCCACCAAATGCAGTTTGATATTCGATTTTGAGGTGACGTAATTGTTTGCCTGTGATAATCGCTGTTTGAATGCGGAACTCATCAAATGACCTGATCGAACCATCTGGCTTAGTCAAAGCATCGGACATTTCCTTCAACTGCGTGTAAGTCTTCGCTGCACTGAATTGCCAAGCATTCTTTTCTAGGCTATGTAGTTTTTTATAATCTGGCGTAATGAAGTCAATTTCTACATAATCTTTGTCGTACCCCTTTTTAATTGCTTCGCTCAATTTTTCACCGTAGGCTTGTATCAATACAGGGTCATAACCCTGTAATTCGGCTTGTTGCTCCCATATGTCGCGAGCTAACTTTTCGATGTATTTACCAAAATCACTACCTCCAACTGCTGCTGCAAGATCAAATTGGTCGTGATGCTGATCACAGCAGTAATAACTATCGACTGCACTACGGGATAGCCCTCCCAGATCAACGGGATGATCTGAGGGGCTTAGTCGAAAAAATTATCTGGAAGTTTAGCGTTTAGTTTTTGCCCCCCTTTGTTTTTAGTCTCATCAATTTCTTTTGTTTCTACCTCGATTAATTCAACGCCAAATTTTTCCTTAATGAATTCTACAGGAATGAAATATCTTGCATCGTTAAGAAAAGCCTTGGTATACTCAAATAATTTATTCGTGTCCTCTGCTTCGTTGTATTTAAATACAGCACCTTCTTTTATCAAACCAATCTTAGCGAGGACAGGCATAACAGTTTCGTTCATTTCCTGCTCGATATGAGACATACGTGCCTGCGCTTTGATCCAGAGCAGTTCTTGAGCTGCCTCCTCTTTTGATCTAGAGCCATTTGTGGTATCCTGTCCAACTACAGCCCCAATGATTACCAATGATATTTCATTCGTACATAGATTGATGAGGTTACGGTATACATCACCATTTGTGGTAGCTCCTGTTGCAAATTCCAAAGTTTCAGCTTCGTCAATAATGAACCATGCGGCTGCTCCCATGTCACGCATCATTTCTTCCCCACGGTTCATCATTCCTGTATCGGCAGTATTTGTTTTGAGAACTCGGGGCGGAATACCATATATTTCGCACAGTTCACTCCAGCACGACTGCGCAAAACGCTTCATGAGTACATGTGGAACTAATTTGTTTAATAATCCTAAATCACCCTGAGAAATATCTAATTTATTAAATTCAAGAATCCAAGTTCCAAATTCTCTAATTTCTCTGTAATTTATTTTGTTGGAATTATTTGTGTAGTCTTCCAAAAATGTCCCGTTCTGAGGGATAATATTTGCTCTTGGAACAACATCTACAACAAGTTTTTTATTATTTAAACTGAGTTCAATAACAGAGTATGCATAATCATCAGTCTCATGTATGGTTCCTATAATTTTTTTAAATCCAGACGAATTGCGTAGTAAACGTGTTTCACCATCATCTTCCTTATCATCATGATAAATAGTAAATGGTGATGAAAATATTTGATCTTTCAAGTTTTGTCGCTGTGAGGTTAAATGTCCATCGTTGGAAATAACATTCAGCAGTTCCTGAAGCATGTAGTTTGATGGCTCTTCAACATAATTGACCATATTGGTTGCCATTGTCCAGTCCTTGATGTCTTTTCGAGTGTGTGAAATACTCTTCAGTTTGTAGTCTAAGACTCTTTTTAAAACTGCCTTAGATGGCTTAATTTCTTTATCTTTTTTCTTTGCCATGATTATTCATGATTAAATTTTGCACGGGAACCCATGCGAAACGGTTTTGTGGAACTGATCGGGTTGCCATCTTCATCGGTAGGGTCTTCAATAGTTGGAAGAGTCATGTCATTTGCTTCCCCAGTGGCTAAATCTTTTATGTAGTCAATTGCTGCGGAATATCTGTCTCTTACAACTTCCCAATCCACACCTGCATTGCTTCTTGGGAGCAACCACCATAAGGTTACAATCTTGGTCAGTTCTAGGATCAATGGGTTTCTATCATCTCCTTCTTGAGTAAAAACAGCTTTGGTATCTATTTTTAGACGGCCATCATTTTTACTTCTATCATTTTTTGATACTAGTCGGCTGGCGACTTCTGTAATTGCTGTATTTATGGCAACAGTTATGTTTGCCGGGTCATTGTCCGCAATGTGGTTTACCTTGTATTCACGTATTACGGATTTGAGCTCCTGTGCTATTAGAAATGGCATGATTTATTGATTAGCTTCTTTGTTTAATTGATTAGCGTTTTCTTCTAAGTATTTTGATACCTGTTTATATGCATTTGTGGCACTTTTTTCGTCAAATCCTCGAAACTTTACGCGCGCTGGATAAGCATTAATAATCTTGTCATTTTCGAACTCAAGTACGATGGCCCAACCAAAGACATGTAATAATTGATTAATGATGAGGAGTAGTCCAGTTCTTCTGAATTCGTCCCAATTCTTTTTTTGAGTCATATATTTAATTGTTTAAATGTGATTAATACCTTCTTGATGGGCGGGCTCCCGATTTATACGTTCTTTTAGATCTAGAGATTTTTTTATTCAGTATCAGCCATACACCGCCTTCTTGACAATCTGGTCCATCCATGATCTTACAGTCGGGAGAAACGGCTTTCATCTGTCCATCCATCTCTTCCATATCTTCTTGACCTTTTAATTTTTCGTCGAAACACAGATTATCATCATCATCAAGCGGGGTTAATGTTCCATCAATCCGATCAAATTTATCGGGCTTGTTGCGCTCATCTTTTCTCACAGGAATGACAGGTATATCATGTTCCTTAGCATGGGCGTCAATCCTTGGTTTAATAACTTGAGAATAATGGGGGTCTTGAAGTGAATTGTTCTCAATCCAGCAATTCACAGTGTCAACTTTTTTATCCTTGCAAAACTGGTATGCACCATAAAGCCACGAAACGAACTTTGCATTTCCGACCTGCTGAAGTCTAATCCAATACGTGTAAAATTTGGGTGATTTATAACCGATGACCTGCACTGATTTAAACGATCTCTGATTCTTTGATTTACCCGTTTGTTTATCTTTATTGGATGTAGACGGATCTGCATATATCACGACGAAGTCACAGGTGTTGATCGGCGGTGCTTTCACATATTTAACAGTTTTGAAAGAAGAGCCCTCAACAATGGGATCATTGAAATATTCTCGTTGTCTTGCTGTTCGTCCAATAGTCTTAAGTACACGGTCGATCATTTCTTCCGTATTCTTAGATGGCCATGTACTATTCCCATCTTTATCCCGAATATTAACGATTTCCTGTTTATCGGCTTTCTTAGCCATCTCGGTTATACAGCAGTATTTTGCGATAATATTTCCACAGGCAATAATTAGTAAAGCTTCTGAAATGGCTCTTGTAGGAATCAATGCAGATTCTATCCATTCCACTTTCTCCTTAATGATGTCTTTATTCCTACAGTCAACATCCGTATCAATATCATCTATGAGGATAACATCTGGCCTTACGGCATCATTCCGTGTACCACGTGGAGATTGTCCTGCGCCTAAGGCCCGAAAAGAAGCACCTGCCTTTGTTTTGAATTCGTGAGCCTCCCAATTGCCTAGGGTCTGTTGAAGTCCGTAGTCATTGATGATCCGATTATTTGATTCAAAGTTTACTTTATATGGAAGTAACAGACGTTTAGCATTTTCTAAAGAATCAGAAACTAACAGGATGTTTCTTTTCTTTTTAGTAAGGACTAAATAGATAATCTCCATCATTGTCCTTGCTGATTTCGCTAATTCTCTAGCCCATGATCTTACGAGATAAAACTCGGGATTGTTCAAAACCAACCAAGTTGATTTTTTATGAAATGGTGCAGGATCTGAAGTATAAAAGTTAGGGAAATAATAGGCAAACCACGCTTCAGGATCTTTCTCTAACCGAGCAATCCTTTGTCTTTTTGCTAAAGGAGTCTCAGATAAATCAATCGGTGTGGCTCTATTTACATTCTCCCTAAAGCTGTTCCAGTCTTCAAGGTATCTTCTGTCGCTCTGTATGCCCATTATTTAATCATAAGAGTTTGAATGAGTAAATCGCAATACGATGTCACTCGCTTTGCAAATTCCAGATCATCTTGTTGAATCAATGCAATTAGTTTTTTTGATACTTCGACCGTTTCGCCGACCCCAGTCTCTGTCTCAAGCTTGGCAATGGATGACGTTATTTTGGAAATGATATCAGCTTCGCCATTACTTGGATAGTTGCCATATTTGATTGGGAAATCTGTTGGATTGTAATCTTGGTATCTGAGAGTTTCATCACCCTGAGCATCTCTGAGTTTTATCGGTTTCAAAATACTAGCAGGTATATCATAAACGATAGGCCTAGCCTTAATCTCTGAGTTGATTTTTTCTAACTGGTCATACAGGTTGGCAATCTGATTGTCTTTAGTTGTTAATAGTGAAGTTTTTAGCTTTTTCCATCCTCCATCCGTAATCCATTTACCAATTGTTTTTTCGGTCACACCAACACGTTCTGCAATAATCTTCTGATGCAGATCTTCTTTCACATATAATGTCTTTGCATACTCTTTTGCTTGGATTTTTGATAATGCCATCTTTCTCCTTTTTGCTCAAAAGTCTCATGAAAAAGGCTCTATTTGAATTAGTTGTGCAATCCTTGCGCAACTAATTCAATAAGCTTCCAAAGTTGGATTCCTTTGTCCTAACAAAGCAGATAAGAAGTTTAAAAAGCATGGCAAAAACATTTGTATTAAACGATGAATCCATCACCAATAGTTACGGGTTCAGGATCATGAATGAGGGTATCGACCTCGAAAGATTCAAAGCTAACCCAGTAATGCTGTCGGATCACTGGAACTCGACGAACAACGTTATCGGACGATGGGAAAACATCCGTATTGAAGGGAATCAATTATTGGCAGATGCCGTTTTTGATTTGAATGATGAAGATGCAGTAAAAATTTCAAGCAAGGTTGATGGCGGTTTTTTAAAGGGTTGCTCGATGGGTATCACTTTTAGTCATCAGTTCATGGAAGAAAGACCGGACGGCTCGTACTGGCTCTTAAAAGCTGAACTTTTTGAAGTGTCGATCGTAGCGGTGCCGAGCAATGCCAACTCTATTAAGCTCTATTCTAAAACAGGGGAACTCCTCGATGAGGAACAAATTACGCTTTCTCTAAAATCAGTCAATAAATTAAATATCGATAAGCAAAACAAGACTATGTCAAAATTAATGTTAAGTGCTGCCTGTGTAGCTGTATTGTCTACCTATGGTCTGCAAAGCGCAGAATCACTCGAGGAAGTGGACGGCGCCGTATTGAAACTTTCTGCAAAATTCACAGCTTCAGAAATTGCCCTTAAAAATGAAAAGGATCAGCATGCAGCTCTCAAAGCAGCTGTTAAGTCCGAGAAAGAAAAGGTTTTCAATGAATTGTTGGATAAAGCCAAGCTGACCGTAGATGAACGCAAGGACTTTGAAGAGCTTGCTGAGATTAAATATGATCTGGCATTTCGTCAAGTTGAAAAATTGGTCAACAATAAAACCTCATTAACTGAACTTTCAAGCCGTAAAAAGACAACAATCGAAGGGAAGGAAAAATGGACTTATGCGGAATGGCAGGACAAGGCTCCCGAAGAGCTTGAATTGATGTTCAAAGAAGATCCTGAAAAATTTGCAGAGCTATTCGGATAGAATCAAAAGGAGTAATTAACAAAGTCAAAAAAGAAATATTAGCTAAAAAATTATGGCATTAATAGATGGGAATTGGTTGAACCAATTTGTTGCACCTGGTCTACTTGAAGAATTTAAAAATTATAAAGATGACTTTATCGGTGTATTGGGGTCAGCCAATAAATCCGCAATCAGTGCGGACGGTATTCGTTTCAATAAGTTGATCAATAACGTTGAGTTTAAAGTCAACAATCAGGATGAATTTACTCCTGCTAAGATGGTTGGAAAAAAAGGTCTTATCGAATGGGATAAATTTGACACGACTCCGACTGAATGTGACGATAAAGAGGTTCGTAGTCTCCAGTTTGATAAACGTGCGGAAGTGCGTGTAAAACAGTTCGAGGCATTTCAGCTCGGCTTAAGAGACTATACATTGAATAAGTTGGCTCCCAATGCAAACGCAGTCGGAATGCCTGTTTTACGTACAACGGGTGAAGATGATGGTACAGGACGTTTACGCCTGACCTATGCCGATCTGATCAAGTTTTATGGCATTATCAAAACCTTAAATTTAAAAAATCCAAAAGGTTTGCAGTTTATCGTTTCAAGTAATCACCAGCAAGATTTAATGCATGATAGAGCTTCCACTAATAATTACCGTGAAGGTATCCGTATCAATCCGCAGACCGGTGAATTGTTAGGGTTCTATTCATTGAATCTTTGGGAAAATAACAAAAACCCAATTTACGGTGCAGATGGTGTTCTAAAAGGTATCGGTGAAGCTTATGTGAATACAGATAGAGATGCCTCGACCTTCTTTTACAGTCCGAACACGGTGTATCATTTGGATAAATTAAAAATCCTATATGATCCTGAAGTGACCGACACTAGAAGTGCAGATCCTGTGAGCGAAATCCGTATTCAGGCTTATGGTCTGGTCGATAAGATTCAAGATCATGGTTTCGGGGCATTGGTTTCAGGAATCAAACCTTAGTCGTATGAAGCACATCGAAAAACTGTTAAGAACATTTGAGTATGAAAGCTGGTCGGATCTGACCAGCTCTCTATTTCCTTCAATCAAATATAATATGTCTGCTGTAGTTCTTTCGACAAGTGCACTTTCAGTAGCGACATACAAGATTTTTGGACTCGATGTGTTGGCCACTATTGCCTTTGTCTGCGTCATGATAGTGGAAGTGTTTTCAGGCATGATTGCGTCGAAAGTAGCACAGATACCTGCAAGTTCGACCAAGATGAGTCGCTTCAGTTTGAAGATGGCTTGTTATCTGGTAATGCTATTTGTCAGTAACTCTTTTGCAGAAAGTTTTAATGTTAAGGGGTCAAATGTCGGCTACTGGTTTTTTGATTGGTTGCATTTATTTCTTGCAGTTCATATCGCAACTGAGAATATTATCAGCATAGGTGAAAATCTTGGCGTAATCAACGGTAAAGGAAAAACTTATTGGATCAGCCAGATTCAGGATAAAGTGAACGAATTATTTAAGTTAAAAAGAAATGAAAACTAGTCAATTTATAGTTTCGGCTGCGGAATGGTACAATGGTCGTACTGAGAAGACTGGTAATGCTGGCTTTCATGATCCATCTTTTGAAAAGGAGTTGAAGTCAGTGGGTTGGTACAAAGGATTGGCATGGTGTGCTTTCTTTACCAAGTTGATCTATACGAAGGCTTATGCTTCTGTTCCTCTTTCAAGTGTGATACGTAATCGCTTTAACGGTGGTGCATTGGCAACATATAATAATGCTAAGGCTGATGGCATATTGAAAGTGTCGGATGTCCCTGCTGTGGGTGCGATAGCTGTTTGGCAACATGGTTCTAGCTCGGCTGGTCATGTGGGTATTGTGAAGTCTTTTGATCTAAAAACAAATACCATGCATTGTATTGAAGGTAATACGAATGCGTCTGGGAGTCGTGAAGGTGATCAAGTGGCTATTAAAGCTCGGACTATTAAAAGGGCTCGAACTGCTTCGGGTTTGAATTTGAAGGGGTTCATATTACCAATCGAATTATAATGAAAAACATTGCTTGGATATTGTTAGTGTGCGTAACCCTGTGGAGTTGCAAAAGCCGTAAAAGTCAAGTGCACAAAAGTTCGATAGACTCGAACTCATTAAACCTTGAACTAAACAACTTAGATGTAAAGGCAGGCCTATACAGGGTAACTAACGCGTCCGGAACGCTGGATAGTAATTGGAATATTGCGATGCGCTTTGAAAACTTTTCGGGAATTATCTATACCGATGGAAAAGTTGAAGGTAAAGCAGATCAGGCAGAGGTCATAAGGGGCGGTTCTAAAAGTACCAAAGAAAATCAAACCGTTAACGAAGGTGACACAACCAGATCAACCAAAGTTGATCTACAAGTGGAAGAAACCTCATATAAGAAAAAGGAAATAGACCGCCAAAAAGAGGTCGAGGGTATGATAATCCCTTGGTGGGTATGGCTCTTGGGAATAGCTGCTATACTCTTACTCGGATACTTCGTGGTATCCAAAGTTAAATCAAAATTAAAACCGTTTTAAAAGCCATTTAAATATTATGGAACATAAAGAAAATACATTGGAAAAGAAATTGGCAATCGTATTTGCGCAATATCCAAAACCTGCAAATGACATTCTTTACTCAACTCATGATGAGCGCATCTTTTTGTCTGAAGGATATGCAAAGTCACATGCATTCAAAATGAAAGACACTGAAGTTACTCCTCACCGTCGATCAGATTATCAAAACAATAAATTGTCAGAAGAAAAATCCACTACTAATCCTGACATAGTTACAAAGACAGGAAAACAAGTGGATTCTAAACAGTTGGACTTGGAGCGTGAGGCATTAAAAGCTAATTATCTCAAGTTGTACGGCAAAGCTGCACAAGGAAATATCGGTATCGATAAGCTCAAGGTTAAAATAGCTGAGAAGGAGGCTGAATTGGCTGCCCAACTTGAAAAAGATGGTTCAAATAAAGAATCAGGTCTGATAACTGAAATTACTGGAAGTGAAACAGATGGTGCGAAAAATGAAGGGTCTGGTAAAAATGAGGAAAATGATTAATTAATCGGGGCTTTAAATTAAAATAAAAAAAGAATGGGAAAATATCAATATGGCTGTAAAAAAGCTACGTATGGAACAATGGATCCCGCTACTGGCGCAATGCTCACTCCAAAGGAACTTGAGATTTATAAAGACACAATATCGCATGATGATGGCGAGTCGACAGCAACAAAGCATTATCAGCAAGGTAATAATAATGCTAAAGTGATTCGCTACAGTGTGGCTGATGAAACGATTACATTCCAGATCTTAAAAGTTGATGCTGAAGAGAAGTTAGCATGGCTAGGGGGGACCGTAACGGATGTGGAGGGATTAAAAACATGGCATAAACCAAAAAAGAAATTGCCTACCAATAAATTCTTACATTTTGATCTTGAAGATGGTAGTGCAATCATCACTCCGAACATGAGCTGTATGGCTCAGTTAAAAAATGATATTAATGATGAAGCTGTTGTAACAATCACAGTTGTAGCAACTGTACAAGATACAGGTATTGAAAATGTGGAGGCATTTTCTTGGCCAGATGCACCTGAAGATTAACATAGTTCTATGGAAGCAAATAAAATTGAGCTCCAAGCAACTGAGACTCTATTACAAAGGGGCGTGAGAGTTAGGGTTCGCGCCCCTCTTTTTTTGAGAATTTTTCAAAAGCGCAGTGTTGAAATTGTCTTGAGGAGCCCTACAGGCGGAGCACTAATGAGAATGGGGTATTGGTATCTGCACTGCCAACTGTCAATTGATGATCTGAAAAAAATATCGATTGAAAATGCAATGCTATTCAATGTTCGTTATGGTAAATATATATATAGGGCATTGGCCTGTCTGTTCTTGGTAGATAAACGCTTGACATGGCTATTGCTTAAGCCATATTCGAAATGGTTACAGGAGTCCCTGTCTGTATCAGAAGCACTGAGTCTTTTACAGATTAGTATCCTACATGGGGGTCTGGAGGATTTTATGATTACTACCAGATTGGTAAGATCGAAGATGATCACACCGCCAAAACTGGGTCAAATGACCAAGAGGAGTTAATTGCCGTAGGTATGCATAGCCCTTGGGGTCTTTTAAATCAAATTTCTGATAAAAAAGGCTGGACACAAAATTACATGCTTGAAGAGATAAGCTGGGTTAATCTACAGATGTATATGGTAGATCAAGTGAAAATGATAAAACGGTCAAGCTTGGTAATCAAGGGTGATTCTTTAAAAGAAAGACGTAAAAAGTATAATAATGGAAAATCTAAGACTGGGGATTGATTGGGATATTGACCAAAGTAAGCTTGATTCTGAAATGAATATGGCTCAAAAAACAATTGAAGGAACTGGTAGTACCATTGAAAATATTGAAAAAAAAGTAAATCAAAATCTCACGAACCTTAGTAAAGCTACAGAAGGCCGTATCAATAGTCTTCGTGCCCGCATTGCTCAAATTCAATCCGATCTGGCAAAGTGGACTGATGAAAACAGCACATTGGGATTGTCAATTAATGATTCCTTTTTTGATAAGTACCGGAAAGAAATAAAAACGATTGAATCAGAAATTGAAAAATTAAGCAAAGCTCCTGTCGTGCCTGAAGATTTAGGGAAATTGCCCGAAGCTGCTGAAAAGGCATCTGAAGCATTGGGTGGAATAGGGAAATCAGCTGAAAAAGTAAAAGAATCAGGTAAGGGTGCATTTAAAGATCTGGTCGGGTCATTATTTAGTTGGAATTCTTTGATATCTGTTGGTATAACCTTAATAGGGATATATGGTAAGGACATTGCTAAGTTTTTCATTGAGTTGATGAAAGGTAAAATAACAATTTCTCAATTGCAACGGAATTTTGAGACATTGAATGACGTGATGGCTGCTGCTGCTAAAGGCGCAGCTAAAGAACTGACACATCTAAAGGTGTTAAAAACTGTAGTTGAAGATGTAACCCGTTCTACTAAGCAACGAAAAGCAGCTGTTGTTGAGTTGCAAAAAACATATCCTGATACATTAGGAAAATTGACCAGTGAGATATTGCTTACAGGTCAGGCTTCCGAACAGTACAAAGAGTTGACCAAATCTATACTTGAGTCCGCTCGTGCTCGTGCTGCTGAAAAAAAGATGGAAGAAAATGCAGCTAAAAGTCTGGAGTTAGATTTTAAAAGACAGAAAGTTCAAAATGCAAACCAAAATGAAAAGATTAGGTACCAGAAGCAAGGTGATGATCAGGATAAGACCATTGGTGGCGGACCATTGGCCAGTGGCACAATCAAAGGGTTAACTGTTGGTGATAAAAGTAGGTTTAGCGATTTGAGAGCTGCAAAAGCAATCAAAGAGATAGATGATGAGAAGAAGATTTTAGACAAAACAGATGAGTTCCTGATCAAGTATGTAAAGGTTGAAGAAAAGGTGCAAAAAATTAAAACAAAAAAAACACCTTCTACCACAGCACAAGAAAATCTATACGACAGTGTTTTAAAAGGACGAAAATCTGTTCTCGATAAAATGGATGAGGTCAATAAAGAATATGCTCGTAAAGGCATGGAGTCTGATGATGCTGAGATGCAGGCGCTAAAAGACAAGTTTGACAAGTACCGAAAAATCATCACGGATGAGAATGAAAAAATTGTTGCATACAATGAAAAAAACAAAGCAAAGAAAGGTTTCAAACCAGTTGAATTATTGGATAGTTCGGTTATGGATGAGATCAATTCCATCGAGGTAAAGGCTAAGTCAGAATTGACGTATAAGCAAGATACAGGAAAGCTCGAAAAAGAAATCGAAAAACAAAAGCAGGTATACGCCGATTATGAGGACTATAAATCAAAGCTAGGTAAAGAGAAAGCAGATTTACGTTACAAAGATGAGCGGAAGGGTTTTGAAACTTTTTCGGAATATATGAAATCGCTTGAATCTGCGAATGAAGATGCAATTGTTGCTGTTGGATCATCAAAAGGAGATGCTGGTCAAGAAAACCGTGTTCAACTTCTAAAAAAAGAAAGTGATGAAGCTAAAAAGATAGAGGAACAAAAGCTCACTGATCTGCTTGCTCTCATGGTCACCTATGATCAAAAGCGAAAGAACTTAATCGCTGAATTTGAAACCGCTCGTGCGGGACAGGCTTCGATAGCTACTGCTGAAGAATTGTCGGCATTTGACCAAAAGCATGTTGAAGAACTTAATCAATTGGATGATGCTAATATCCAAAAGTTATCTTCTTATAAGGCTCTGTTTGATGGTGTTGATAAGTTGACCGATGCTGGTGCAAGAAAGGTAATCAAGGATGCTGAAAGTATGTTGGCAAGCGGTATCAATGTTTCTCCTGAAATGCTTAAAAAAATTCGTGAGACACTAAAAGATGCTGCAAAATCTTTGGATGAAAGACTGCCTGAGCGTGTGATGACATTATCGGGAGCATTTGGAGAGATGGCGCAGGATATAGGTCGAGTTAATGAAGAGCTCGGCTCTATGCTACAAGGTGTGTCTAATGTGCTTCGTGCTACTGTTCAAATAAAAGATGGCTTCATAGACTTGACAAAGGGCATCAACAATTATCAGCAAAATGAAACTGATGGTGGTGGTGGAATACTCGGGTCTATTTCGGCTATTGCAGGCGTCGCTGGACCTGTCGGACAAATTGTATCGGCAGTATCTGGAGTTGTATCGGGTGTCGTAAAGTTTTTCGGCGCTGCAAAAGAATCGGCTCGTATTGCTGAAAAGCAAATGAAGGAATATCAAGACACTGTAATGTCTGGAGAGTTTGAATACAATCGTCTTTTGCGAGAACGCGCTCGTGAACATGAAAGTATAAATGAATTGACTGTTGAGCAAATAAGGCTGCAACAAGAACTCTTGAAGTTGCACACTACTGATGCTGAAACTGATTTTAATACAATATTAAAACGTATTCAGTCTGAAGGAGAGCAAATAACTGGTCAAAAAACGGAAAAGCATGGCGGCTTTTTAGGTATAGGTAAAAAGACACGTGTTGTTGATATAAAATCTGGTTTAGCGGGTTACACGTATGCGCAACTTGAGGAGCTCTATACTTCTAAAAAAATGACTGAAGCTACATCAAAGTTATTTGAAGAGTTGCAAAAATCAAAAAATGAAATTGATGGATTAGCTGAATCGTGGGACGAAGCACAATCGGTTATTCTTGATAAGATGTCTGGTGGTGTAACTGCTGATAGTATTTCATCAAAAATTATGTCGGGTTTAAAGGAAGGTAAACGTCTATATACTGACTTTGCAGATGATATCCATGACGTAATCCAAAATGCTTTATTGTCCGCTATGTCCGCGACAGTTCTAGAAGAACCACTTCAGGAGTTGGTCAAAAAATTTCGTGAAGATTCGAAAGATGGTTTAACTCAAGATGAAATAGACGCTTTTAAGAAGGGTTACGGTGATATTGTAAAAGAAGGTCTAGATGCGCTAAAAATAATTGAAGGCACCTATGGAACGATTGGTGGTACTGGTTCGTCATCTGTAAAAAGTGAAGGTGTTGAGCGAATGACGGAACAGTCAGGAGCTGAGTTTATAGGCATCTCTCGGGCTCACCTCGACGTATCAAAACAAAATCTTTTAGCTGTACAAAAAGTGCTCGAATTTGAAGCGAAAAGTTATGACCAATTAGTTGCTCAGGTTCGCCACTTAAAAGCTATAGAAGAAAACACAGCCTCTACAGTAGTTGAATTGAAAAACGTTGTAACGGAATTAAAGGCAATTAAAGATAATACAAAAGGAGGTTATTATGTGGACTGACGTGGGGGCTGATGTTCTAATCAATGGTATAGATATCGAATCGGCCTTTGGTGTTTGTCTAGAGGAAGGCGGTCTATCTGTTTTTGAAAAACCGACGCCAGATAAAGAGGTCTTTTTTAATATATGGCCAGACGCACCTGGTAAGGACTATGACGAAACTGCAGAACTGATTGAAGATGTACAAGAGTTTGAAGTTCCGTTCCTGATCAAGGGGACGTCAATGGCTGACTATAGAAAGAAAAAGCGTGATTTTTTGGCATTGATCAAGATCAATGCTTCGATAGATTTTCAAATCATTGACTGGGGCGAAGCATTTAAACTTCGTTATAAGAGCGTTTCAAGCTGGGAGTTTATCAATGCAGAGCTGGACGATGAATGCTCCGCAAAATTCACCATCAAGTTTGAAACAGATCCAAATAAGAAGCCTTATCTATTCAAATATTTAGTAGATGGTTTAAAACGGTATATAATAATTAATGGCAATCAAAGAATCTTAGTAAAAACTAGTTATGGAAATTAACGATAAAAATTACGAATTAAGCGAAAAAACACCCCTTGAACTAGCATCCAATGTTCATGGTTTACTAGCTGTAAAGAAAGACGGTTCTGCTGGAGCTGTAGGATTAGAAGAAATAGCAAACGAAGCAGGTAAAAAAGTAGGTGATGCAGTTAAGATCGTTGGTAATGTTTTACCAACAATGGGCGACGTAAATAAGCGTTATTCCGTTACTGTAGGAGCTGAAGGTTTGACTTTGACATATAATGGTGTGCCGTTCGTTCTTACTCCCAGTTGTCAAGTGGACATGTTTTGGGATGCGCTTGCTCAGACTTGGGAAGTAGTTAATGAAGTTCCTTTGCCTGCACCAGATTTATCTGGTTATGCAACCAAGCAAGAAATAGAATCGATAGATGATGATTTACAGGGATTTAATGATAAAATTTTAGAACAACCTGAAAATTATTTTGATAAATCTACCGTCATCGAAGGGCACTATATAGATGCTACAAGTGGAGAGTTGCGACCAGTAACTCCAAATAATTCATTTGCCGTATCAGATTGGGAGGATTTACCTGTAGGAGAAACTGAGATGTATATTTCGGGTAATACTGCCAGTCCTGGTACAGTATTTAGAAATTCAGCAGCGCCAACAGTTTTAATTAAACCTATAGATAGTGTCACTGGCTTACCTAGACCTACTTATGCTCGTAACTCAAATAATGGTCTTGTTATTATCCCTTCTGGTGCAAATCAAATCATGGTTACAGTAAAATTTAATAATATCGACGCTCGCAATACTCTAGTATTAGAAAAAGGTAATCGAGATACCACCAGGATTCGTGAAAGCTTAATACCAAAATTGGAGGAAGTTGTTGTTTTAAATAATCAAATGAATCATTTGCTTTATGAAGGCGAAGTGACGAGACAAAACAGATTTGAAAATACTGTTAATCCCCAGTATTTTGATGATGTATCTGAATCCAATAATAGATTTAAAATTACTGTTGTAGCAGATGACACAAGCCCTACAAAAGACTTGCTTAATTTCAAGAGAGTTTTTTCAAATACTTTAACTGCTAATGGTGCTACATGTTATCAATACACTGAGCTAGCAATAGGATCACAACGTCCTGATGTTATATCTATTGCTATGTGGATTAACAAAGCTCAATTTCAATCTATTTTCACAGGTAATATTACTAATTACATTGGTTTTAGATCTTATGGAGCAAATGTATCTCTTTTATTGACTGGGCAAACAGTAATATCCTCTCCTGCAGATACTACACCAATAGCTGAATATACTACAGCGAAAGCAGAATTTAAGATTATTGAGGAAATTAATGGTTGGATCAGATTAAGAATAACCTATTTTGATATCCAGTGGAAATCATCATTTACTGGAACTACAGTTAGAAATTATTTTCATTTTTCAGGCAGTCAGTCCTTTAATAAGTCATTAGATATATCAGATTTCACATGCCTATATAATGAGTCTGTTCAAGCCGGTGTTTTTTACAGTGATCCTGATGGAAATTTTAAAAGCAATGTTGTATCGGTGCCTGCTTTAAATGATGGCGTGAACTCTCTCAATACACGTGTTTCTGCTCTAGAGCAAGGTGATATTGCAAGTGGAGGTATGAATGTGAAATTTAATGGCGACTCTTTATTTATTGGTAGTCCTTATAGTTCGGATCGACAGCTTGTTAAAAGGATAACACATTTCAGGCCGACCAGCTTTACGAACAACCCTAATGTTAATTTTATATCTAGCTATTTGGCGTCATTTAATGACATTGAAATATCGCTCACAGCAATAAAATCAGAAGGAGACGACATTTGTCCGTTATCAGCTAATGGAGGTCACATAGCCGGGAATCATGGTTGGTTTAAAACATATATTTTAACTGTATCAGCAGGTCACGGGAAAGGGTTTGCTGATATCGGATCAATATATAAAGATGCCAATAACATCGATATAGTAATTATTAAAATCATCAGTGCTACTCAAATACTTGTAAATAGTAGGAATCAAGCTAATGATGGAATTACCTATGATTTCAGACAGCCGTCTGGAACTTTAGTATATTCATCTAATGGGTTAAATACTGGAAGTATCGCAGGATATACAAGTGCAGGAGGTGGAAATATGTGGCCTAGTACAATGCCATCAATAACTAAATTTTTTGCTGATAGAAAAGAAGTAGGTACTACTTTTAATGGTAAATGTGATGTATTTGATATTAATGAAACTTATGCAGTTATTGATTTAGCATCTATGATAGAAAAATTAATATCAGGCAGGCCATCTACAGGATATACAGCAAATATTTATTTCAATGAAGTTGGCGCGGACGTTTTATTTACTGTAAATCAAGTTTACAGATATGAATCTAATGGTAATACTGTGGTTATGCAGAATGTTTACGCCAATAAAAGATTTAAATATGACTTTAATTCCGTTATACAGGTAATTGCTCCAGCAACAGGCAATATGTATGTTCCTAAATCTTTGCCTATTACTGGAGGTGCTACTACTTATGATTTTAGGAAAATAACGCCATGGAGTGTTGATCCAACAGTACAACTTTATTTGACGCCAGAATATTGGGAAAATCCATCAAACCCTCCTGATAGAGGTGTTATGCTTAATGATAACATAGTTATACATAGCGGTTACCTTATGAGTAAAGGAATGGCTATTAATAGAATCGGAAGCGTTTTGGCTCATGCAGCACACTTAGCCAACTCTAGAAAGTTTTATCCTAAGATATTTGCTACTCAAATCATACCTGACATTGGAAATAGTTATTCAGCTGTTGCTTTTAGATCGTATAAAAACCCTGTAGATAACCCTAATGGTAGAACTAATTACAGTTATGTTGAACTTTCTGGAGTTGTTAATATTTGGCTCGATTACCATGGAACACTGGAAGATATTGTAAAAATAAAGCCTGAGTGGTATGGAAAAACAATTGAAATAGTTGAAAAAACAAATAATGTCAATATAGTCGGGGATGTTGCTGTAGGTGACTTAAATATTAAAAGTAAAGCTGATGCTGACAATTATGGCTACATAGTTTTGAGATTAAAATAGTTTTAGATGAGAATAGGACAAGAAATATAACAGTGCTTTCCTTTAAAAATAAGTAAATCTTATATAATAGGTCTTTAATTGACAACAATAAACTGTTAGTATCATATAAAAATTACAGAGACATGTCTTTAACAATATCAGTATATAGAAATAATCAAGAGATCTCATCATTACCATTAATTGCAGGTGTTTTTACAAAGCGGCTGTTGGCTGAACATGAGCTTGTTTTTACAATTTCAACAGTTTCTCCGTTAGACCTTCAGGTTGGTGATTACGTCACTTACAAAGGTGAGGTTATGACGATCAACAAACAGCCTGATGTTAAGCGGAATCATCAATTTGAATATAATATTAAGTTTCAGGGGCAACGTCATACGTTGTCCCGATTCTTGATTAAAGATGAAGGCGCTTTAGTTTTTGATTATTCAGATACTTTGGAAACTTATATGTCAATGTTTATCGAATCAATCAATAGTGTTGATTCGGGCTGGACAGTTGGTGATCTTGAACCTGTTGAGCCATTTACTGTGAGCTTTGATAAAGTAGATCATCTGACAGCTTTAAACATGATCGCAGAGGCTTGTAAGTGTGAATGGCAGATAAAGAATAAAACAATTTCCATAAAAAAAACAGTTGGTCAAGCTAGAGCATATCCACTTGCATACGGTCAACACAACGGGCTTTATTCTATAAAAAGAGTAAGTGTCGAAAACAGTAAGATTGTTACCCGTGCGTTTGCTGTTGGTGGTACACAGAACTTGCCAGCTTCATATGCATTCAAACAATTGACTTTGCAAGGGTATGATGAAAATATTGAAGCTATCGAGGTATTCGGTATTCGTGAGGGTGTTTTTGAGGATAAAGAAATTTATCCAAGATTGATAAATGCTACGGTTAAGGCTGTCCATAAGATAAACGATTTGAGCTTTACTATCACCACAGATTTAGATTTTGATTTAAATGGACAACGAATTGACGGTCAAGAATTGTATGTAGTATTCCGTTCGGGCATGCTGACAGATAGGCAATTTAAAATATTATCCTACAATCATACAACTAAGGTGATTCGTTACGAAGCGACAAAGGATGATAATGGTAACATTTACCCCTCAGGCGTTTCTATTGCTGAAGTAGGTGATAAATATGTTCTGATCGGCTTGCGAATGCCTCAAAGTTATGTAGATGCTGCTTTGGCTGAGTTGGCTGTTAAACGAGCTGAATATTTGGCCAGTAACAAAGTGCCTCGTGTGATATACGAAGCTCCGCTTGACCCGCTTGATCTAAAACGTAAAAACACTATTATTGAAGAGGGTGATATCATCCCATTTATCGATAGTGCTATAGGACTAGATGATAATCTGCGTGTAACCTCTGTAAGCTATCCTGCTTGTTTTCCTGAAGTTCTTTTTCAGGGAATGGTGTTTACCGCTGAGATAGGCCAAGAGGTTACTTATACGCGTGCTCAAAGGGTCGAAAAGGATATAAAAGAGAATAAAGAGGTAATTACTCAGGTAACTAAAAGAAGCTATGAAAATGATCGAATTGCAGCGATGCGGATGCGTGAGCTTCAAGAGCTTGTTTTTGATCCGGATGGTTACTTTGACCCAACGAATATAAGACCTGAAAGTATTGAAACTTTAATGCTAAGTGTTGGTGCCAAGTCACAAAACTTTTCATTAAATGGTGTTCGTATTGAGCCAAATTATCAGAATGACGCTAATAAAATAGCAATCAGTTCAGGGGATCTGATTCATCGAGAATTAAAAATTGAAGGCCTAGGGTACATATGGATTATGACTGAAGGTCTATTTGAAGGACTTGATCCAGCTAAGGCGTACTATCTATCTGCTAAGTGTTCTAAAACTGCTCTAACAGGAGTCTGGGACGTGTCGGAAACTTCTCGAAGAGTAGATGAAGAAACAGGATACTTATACCTTAACCTAGGTGTACTTTACAATGTTTTTGAGGATAAAAGAGATTATTCACTCACCAATGGTATGACTTACATAAACGGGGCTCAAATTACAACGGGAAAGATATCTGCTGAGCGCATAGATGTAGAACAGCTGTTTTCTGAAGAAATCACAGCAACAAATTTTAATTTAAATACTGGTAGAATCGGCAACTTTTGGGTTGAAGACGGTAAGATAATTCCCTTCAAAGGGGAGTTCGGGTATGATCTTTATGATATGCTAGAACTAAGGACTAATGGATTCACCTTTGATAGTATGAATAGGTTTCGTGATGATTTTTTTGGATATACTACGGGGGTCAAGATGAGTACTTTGGAAAATGGTGCAATGCTAGATTTATCACACTATACTGCTGGAGATATTAATCATGAACAAAAAAATCATCCTTATACTGGAATTCGTATAAATATGCAAAATGCTTTTAGAAATGCGTTAAATATTTTTAGAGGCTCTATATCGGTTTGGGGTTATCCATGTTTTAATGGTGCAGTCCCATTGGGTGATGGTCGATATATGCATTATCGACAAGGATTGCTAATAGAAGTTAATACAGATGCTACAATGCCACAAGTTAATTCTTAGTATCTATATAAAATTTAAAAGGCATTTAATAAGTTATTAAATGCCTTTTAAATTGTCTTTTTTTGAGACGAGTCGATTTAAAATTGAAGACTTGTCGATTTCCCGTTTATAGCTGAACCTGTTGAGATTAAAAATGCATTTTTAAATTTTCTCAATAAACATCGATTGAATGGGCACATTGAAAAACAATTTAAGTCTGGCGATCTACAGAAAGGAAAACTTTATTTTACGATACACAATCCTGAGTTATACGTTATGCTCAAAGAAGTTTTACAAAAAAAATGGAAATTGGGAAGAGATCTAGGTATTCTTTCACACAATGACGATGTTATTAAGGAAATTATCAGTGGAGGAATCACGACTTTTTCAACTAATTTTTCAGCCATCGGCCAAGAAGCAGCAAGATTTGTGTTGAATAGATCACTTGTGAGAAAAATCGTTCCAACAACATTAGTAGATAGAAAGTCTCTTTAAAAAACTTAGCAAAATAGGATTGATATGATAATTGCCAGTTTTTGCCTATTTACAGTTGCAGTAGCTTTGTGGTCAATGTTTAAATTTAAGACTCATTATTCTAGTACCCTTACTGGGTTCTTTTTGGCAGGTAAGAGTAATAGTTTCTGGATGGTGGGGTCTGCACTTTTGTTGACCAATTTGAGCGCGAATCAATTTATTGGAGAAAACGAATCCGTCTATATCAATAATTTATCAGTCATTGGATGGGGAGTAAGTTCAGTTGTAGCCATGTTGTTGGTTTCAGAATTTTTACTACCTATTTACTTTAAACACGGATTTCGTACCATTCCAGATTTCTTATCGTTAAGATTTGATGGGCAAACCAAGCTTGTCGTATCGGTGCTTATTCTTGTCGGTTATATTGTGAATTTACTACCTCCTGTTTTGTATGGTGGAGCGATCAGTCTCGCCACGATGTTTGATGTTCCTACTTATTTCCAGATTAGCTATTGGCAGAGCATATGGATTCTTGTATGGACATTAGGTGTTATCGGAAGTTTATATAGCATATTAGGGGGTTTGAAAATGATCTCTTTGTCAGATATGAGTCTTGGTATTGGACTATTTTTCCTTGCTTTGACTATTCCACTTTATGCGTTTTGGTATTTAGGTGGAGGAGATTTCTGGTCTGGCATTCAACACGTATTTCTTCAAAAAACAGAACATTTAAATGCGGTAGGAGGTAAGCACGATGCAGTTCCATTCGCCACACTTTTTACGGGAATGCTATTGATAAACTTTTATTATTGGGGTATGGAACCCTATATTGCACAACAAGCATTGAGTGCAAAAAACCTGAAAGAAGCCCAAAAAGGAATGACGTTGGCTGCAGGATTTAAGTTACTTATGCCATTGCTTATCAATCTTCCAGGCCTATTAGCAATACATCTTTTACCAGATATTCAACCTACAGCATCAGTTTTCCCTAATTTAATTGTGCATATTTTTCCTGATATTCTTATCGGTTTTTCATTAGCGTTGGTTTTTGGAGCCGCTATGACAACTTATACTGCCGGTTTACAAAGTTGTGGCAGTTTATTTGTTTTTAATATATACAAACCGTATTTGGAACATAGGGATATTGTCATCAGTGAGCGTCAATTGGTGAAAAAAGGAAAATATTTTGAATTGATTATTTCGATATCCGCAATGTTTATTGCACCATTTATACTTTTTGCGCACGATGGTTTCTATACTTATCTGCAAACTGTTTCGGGGCTTTTTAATATGCCAATTTTCACGATAATGATCATGGGGATTCTATCTAAAAAAGTAACTCCTGCAATGGCTCAAACAGGATTGTTTCTGTATATGTTTAGCTATTTTGCTCTTGTGTTTATTTGGGAAATCGACCTCCATTACTTGCACTTATTTGCTCTTTTATTCATCATTATTGCTTCCACTATTTGGATCGGAAGTAGCATAACACAGCCTCATTATAAATCAACATTTCAATTTGAATTTACCGGACAAGACCGTACAGCATATTGGAAAGGAAGACATCTCGTTTCCGTTATCCTTTTGATAGCGATGGTGTCTATATATCTTATTTTTTCACCCCTGGGCTTGGCCCAGTAAACTTGTTACAGCACAATGTTAAAAAGACAGAAAGTTAGCCTGTTAATTATTATTCTCCTATCTGTATTCCATGTTCGGACTTATGGACAAAACTTCTATCTCTGGGCAGATCAACCCGCGAAAGATTGGATGACCGAGGCATATCCAATTGGTAACGGTCGCATAGGAGCGATGGTTTTTGGCGGAGTAAATCAGGAGCATGTTCAATTTAATGAGAACAGCTTATGGACTGGAGATGAGCAGGAAACCGGAGAGTACCAGGCTTTTGGAGATTTATTCATCCAATTTGAAGATGATGATGCTGCACCTTTTTCAAACTATATCCGAAAACTCGACTTAGATCAAGCTTTGCATAGCGTGTCTTATAGTCAAAATAACCAACAGTTTAATCGGCGCTATTTTGCTAGTAACCCGGACCAGATTATTGTCATGGAGTATACCAATAAAAATAGAAAAGCATTAAATGCAAAAATCAAACTTAAAGATGCGCATTGTAAGTTGACTACATCCGACGCAGGACATCTTGTTTTCAATGGTAGATTGGGAAATGGGATGCAGTATGCTGCTCGTTTACAGGTGAAGAATGAAGGTGGTGAAGTATTAGAAATGAAGCAAGAAAATGGAGAGATCTTTCTAGAAGTGCGATCAGCAAATAAAATAGTACTCCTTTTAAGTGCTGCGACAGATTATGCCAATACTAGATCTTCACAATGGAAAACAACTGAAAATCCATTAACAGCAAATGAAAGGTATTTACAGCAAGCAGGTAAATATCATTTTGAACAACTACTTGATCGGCACGTAAAAGATTATACATCACTTTATGGACGAGTGCAGATACAGCTTGGTAAAGAGCATCTTCCAGGTAATTTAACAACCAAGGCACTCTTAGTAGCGTATAAGAAAAAACAATTTCCAGCAATGGAGTCGCTTATCTACCAATATGGTCGTTATCTGCTGATTAGTTCATCACGAAAAGGAGGGTTACCGGCCAATTTGCAAGGTTTATGGAATAACAGCAATACACCTCCTTGGCGATCAGATTACCATTCTAATATCAATGTTCAGATGAATTATTGGCCAGCCGAAGTCGCTAATTTGAGCGAGTCTGCTTGGCCATATCTCGATTATATCAATAGTATGCGAGAAGTGAAGAAAGAGCACACTCAAAAAGAATTTCCCGGAGTTCGAGGTTGGACAGTTCGTACTGAGAATAATATTTTCGGAGGCGAAAGCTTTACATGGAATACGCCAGGAAGCGCTTGGTACGCCCAGGCTATTTGGGAGCACTATGCCTTTACTCAAGATAAGGACTATTTAAAAAAGTTTGCCTACCCGATATTAAAAGAAATATGTGAATTTTGGGACGATAGGCTAGTTCACAGATCCGACGGAACTGTCATTGCGCCAATGGGATGGTCGCCAGAGCATGGACCTACGGAAGATGCCGTAAGTTACGACCATCAAATTATTTACGATTTATTTACCAACTATGTTGCGGCAAGCAATATTTTAAAGATCGATCTTGACTATGGAAAGCATATTAAAAATCTACGAGACGCATTATTGAAACCAAAGATTGGGAAATGGGGTCAGTTGCAGGAATGGGAGACAGATCGTGATGATCCGCAAGACAAGCACCGTCACGTATCTCATTTATTTGCTCTTTATCCTGGAAGTCAAATTTCAGTATTGGAAACTCCCGACTTAGCTAGAGCTTCAAAAGTAACTTTAAGCGCACGTGGAGATGAATCCACTGGCTGGTCAATGGCATGGAAAGTTGCTTTCTGGGCTAGATTAAAAGATGGTAATCATGCTCATTTGATATTGAACAATTTTATTAATCTTGTTGGTGGTGACGACATTGATTACGATAATGGAGGAGGTGTCTACGCCAATCTACTATGCGCACATCCCCCATTTCAGATAGATGGTAACTTAGGTTATGTAGCAGCGGTGAGTGAAATGCTGGTACAGTCACATACCCATGCAATAGAACTATTGCCAGCGTTGCCAGATGCATGGACAGATGGGCAAGTAAAGGGATTGAAGGCCAGAGGAAATGTGCTCATTGAGAACATGATTTGGGAAAATAATCAAATCGAATCCGTTGTGATATCTTCATCGCAGACAAAGACCTGCCAGATATTGACATCAACAGCACTTAAAGCTACAAAGCTATTAAAAGAAGTTGAAGGGAAATATGTGTATCAAGTTCAATTGAAAGCGAACAAACCACTTAAGCTTTTTAGAAAGCCTTAAAAGCTATATGGACACTATTTAAGTTTCAAAATAGTATCCATATTTTTTAATGATTTAATAAAAAAACAAACCAATGAAAATCAATAATTATAAAAAAATGATATTATCGTTGATACTCGGGTTTGCTGTAGCATCGACGGTGCAAGCCAAAGTAGAGTTACCAGCATTCATGGGTGATAATATGGTTTTGCAGCAGAAGGAAAAAGTTAAATTTTGGGGTAGTAGTACTTTCCCTAATGGCAGAGTAAAAGTTAGGACCAGTTGGAATAATAAAAGCTACGAAACTCAGGTCTCGGCAGCGGGGCAGTGGGAAGTGTATCTTGAAACCCCAACATACGGTGGACCATTTCAAATTACGATTGATGACGGTGATCGTTTGACGTTAAATAATATCCTTATTGGTGAAGTTTGGTTCTGTTCTGGACAATCTAATATGGAGATGCCGCTAGCTGGTTGGGGGCAAATAAAAAATTACCAACAAGAAATAAATACAGCCAATTTTCCCAATATTCGAATTCTACAGATACCGAAGTCCACATCCACTCGTCCTACTTCAAATACCAAAGTCGAAGCAGGAGGCTGGAATGCTGTCACTCCAGAGCATATTCCAGAATTCTCGGCTACGGCCTATTTCTTTGCACGTGAGATTTTTGAAAAAACAGGAGTACCCGTAGGGTTAATACATTCTTCTTGGGGCGGTACCATTATCGAAGCATGGATGAGTGCAGAAGCTTTATCCCCTTTTGAACAGTACAGCTCTGCTATCAATAAACTTCAGCATTCAGATGTTGAAGCAGTCTATAAACAAGAAATGGAAGAATGGAATGCTCTTGTAGAGCAGGCAGACAAAGGTAAGTCAGATGTGCATAGTGGGTGGTTAGCAAAACAAATCGATGTAAGTTCTTGGCACAATATTGTTATCCCTAGCTATTACGATAAAGAGTTGTTCCCTGGTATGGATGGCGTCATTTATTTTCGAAAAGAAATCAAGTTACCAGATCATTGGATTGGCAAAAACATCAAATTGATTTTGGGAACAGTCGATGACAATGACATAAGTTATGTCAATGGGCAGTTTGTAGGCCAGACCAATGGTTATAATCAGATTCGGAAATATTCAATTTCAAAAAATATCAATAATCAGTCAACACTCAGCGTTGCTGTTCGTGTATTTGATGGAGCTGGTGATGGAGGTATTTATGCAGGTTCAGAAAACCCTCGGTTGGAGGGACCGAACGGCGAGACTCTTTCTTTAGTTGGGGAATGGAAATGTAATGTAGCTCTCGATTTGAAACAATTACCTCCTATGCCTATACAACTGGATGGCCCCAATAGACCTACAGTGTTATTTAATGCGATGGTACAACCATTTGTAGAATTCAAGATTAAAGGGGCTATCTGGTATCAAGGTGAAAGCAATACAGATTATAGAGAAGCAGCTTACAAGGAGCTATTGCCAGCGCTGATCAAAGACTGGAGACAGCAGTGGCAAACTGAAAATATGCCCTTTTATTTTGTACAATTGGCCAATTACAAGGAAAAACTTGCCCAGCCGCAAGCTTCCACATGGGCAAGTTTGAGAGAAGCGCAACTGGCTACGCTACAGATGCCAAACACCGGAATGGCGGTTATTGCAGATATTGGAGAAGCAGGGGATATTCACCCAAAGAATAAGCAAGAAGTAGGTCGTAGACTGGCTTTGATTGCTTTGCATAAACTTTATGGAAAAAAGATTCCCTATAGCGGTCCATTATTAAAGAAATGGTCACTTCCGTCCTAAATAAATTTTAGGCGCGTGTTTCCCTTGAAACAGTATCTATTTTTAGATAATTTCAATTTTGACCCTATTTTTTAGTCTGAGAATATCTGTAGCTGTCCATTTTTACCCTTAACTGGTGGCCTGATAAAAGGATCATCTATCCATTGCCATATATTTATTTTCACGAATATATTCATCCTGATAAACCCGACCAAGTTAGACAGATTCCAATCGTATTTAGCCTTCTTCTGAAGGTATTTGAGCAGTAATATTCCAATCAACGAAGTCCATATTTGGATCATGACCGCATTTTCAGAAGTACCCACAAAAGATGATATTTTTAAGCGTTGCTTCAGATGCTTGAAGAAAATCTCGATCTGCCATCGCTGTTTATAAATGTTAGCTACTAGTGATGCCTTCCATTGGATATTATTTGTCAGAAAGTGGTACTGGTTGTCTGTGCTGCTGTCCCAAAAGTGAATCAAGCGTAATGGTTTAGAGTTGTATCTATCTGCTGATGGACCAGAAAGCTCAATGATCTCATCTTTAATGATTCCCTTTTCAAGGAGTGCTTCACTCTGGTATGACTTGATAACGTTGTACTTCATGTTAGTTTTACTCCTGGTAACAAAATAACAACCTCTGCTGTCCAAATCCCCGAGCCAGTTGTAATCCACATAACCTCTATCCACCACTACAACGCTTCCTTTGGAAAAACTATAGCTACCCGCACGCTGGCTTTCATGAACTTTCCCGTCTGTAATCTGCATGAAAACAGGAAGACATCCATCATAATCCAGCACAGTGTGCAGTTTTACAGCACCTTTGGTGCTTCTAAATTTAGCCCAGTCAAATACAGATAAACATAAAGGGATGATACTGGCATCCATCAGATAAACCTTGCGCTTTAATTGCGTTAGATCTTTGCGCAAATGGGTATCCTTTTGCCATAGCTTATCTAATAGCGAAAAGTACAGATCTTTAAAGAGTTCATGGGTGCGGTGCTTGTTGATATAGGAAATATTGGACTTGCTGGGTGCTCTACCAACACCTAAATGGTTCAAATTACCAGTCGTACTACGTAAGCCATTACTGATATCACGAACTGAATCTGCAGAAGAAAAATGGCAAAACAACATGCTAGCAAGATGCGTCCAGCTGTTGATCCCTTTACAATGTTTGTCACTCTTGTGCTTAGCAACCAAAACCTTGAATAATTCGCGGTCGATAAGTGATAAAATCTGACTAAAAACGTTTAAATTTACCATGGCGGTGTGTTAAAATTTGACGATTTAAATATAGCAACTTTGCTATAGCAAAACACCGCCACTTTTTTCAACGTTTAGGACGCTACTGAGAAATGGTATATAAAGGGAAATGAAGCTCAGCTTCACTTTGACCCTATGGGCAATAAATTAGTCCTCCAAGAATTTAATAAGAAAAGTGGAGGCTTTACGGTTGCTGGAAAAGACCAAGTCTTCTACCCTGCAGAGATTAAACAGCAAGGAAATAAACTGATAGTAAGTGCGCTGGAAGTAGCGGCTCCAGTAGCTATACGGTATGGGTGGGCCGACAATCCCGATTTAGTTTTATACAATGAGGCCGGTTTACCAGCCTCTCCATTTCGGACCGATAATTGGAATTTGGAAAAATAAAAGATGCTGTCGTAATCATATTTATAGTGTATACTATTCCTGTCAGGGGCTAAAAAGAGTAGTATATTTTTCAATTAAACATACTTTTTGAAAAAACAATAATAGCGACAAAAGTCAATTCGTTGAGATGGGAGGTTTTCTTGGTTCAAGTATTTCAGCGAATTGAAATAGATAACCCATATTTCTCCCTAAGCAATAAAAATCGATTCATGTCAATTTTAAAACCTATTTATTACAGGATAAAAAGTGATGCGATTATTTTTTCGAATTGGCAAACTAATGCTATTGTATAATTGTTTTGAATGTAGTATGTATATTATTGTCACAATGAATATAAGACATCAATATTATGGAAACAATTGTTTATTTAACAGATTTTTCTGTTCCTGCTCGGCACGCCTTTGATCAATTATTGATCATTGCAAAACAGACGGGAATCAAAAGAGTGATTATGTATCATTCTTTTGCGTATGTAAATGGCGGATTTTACAATGTCGGGGACTTCATGCCCCCTCCTCCATTAATTGATGACACAGATATTGAAGATGTGGAAGCCAAATTTCATCTGTTAAAACAGGAGTTATTGAATGTCTCTCCATTTACAAAAGTGGAAACCCGACACGATAGTTTGGCGGTTATTGAAGGTGTTCGGCGAATTGCTCAACATGAGCATATAGAACTTGTTGTTGTGGGGATGAGGGGTAGTGATGATAAAGGGAAAAACAGTATTGGTACCACAACTAACGAGCTTATACAAGCACATGCTTATAATCTGTTATTGGTTCCGGAAATGGATGCAATAGCTATATTTAAAAATGCACTTCTTGCAGTAGATCTATCTCATTTGAAGGAAAGGTTGCCCGTTAAGGCAATTCTCCGATTGCAAGAGTTTTTAAAGTTAAAGTGGCATGTTGTTAATGTGAGTATCGAAGGTAAACATACAGCAGCTGAATTGGTAGAAGAGCAGTCTTTTTTACATTCGAGTTTAGATAGTCTTGAACCCAGCTATTCCTATTTAGATGGAGAAGATTTCGTTGAAAGGCTAAGTTCTTATGTTCACGATCATGATATCGATGTATTGATAACCGTACCTCGGAAATTGGGATTCTTTGCCAATTTCTTTCAAAAACGCGCTTCAAAAAAATTGGCAGTCTATACGAAGGTTCCAATTTTAATGTTAATATCCTAAGTGTTGCTTACTATATAGTCAATATTTCTTTCACATATTACATTTGGATAAACTGTTCTTTATGGTGATGAGGTTATATTGACTTCAGCGCTCATCTCAGTTTATGGGCCAATTTAAACGTATAATGCTTTTCATATATTCGCTACTATGAATACTTCTTTTCATATAATACTTGGCTTACAGCTTATTTGACTAGTTTTAAGAATAGGAAAAGATAATCTTAGCTCGTTACTAAATAAGCTATTTTATCAGTAGCGTCCTAAACGTTGAAAAAAGTGGCGGTGTTTTGCTATAGCAAAGTTGCTATATTTAAATCGTCAAATTTTAACACACCGCCATGGTAAATTTAAACGTTTTTAGTCAGATTTTATCACTTATCGACCGCGAATTATTCAAGGTTTTGGTTGCTAAGCACAAGAGTGACAAACATTGTAAAGGGATCAACAGCTGGACGCATCTTGCTAGCATGTTGTTTTGCCATTTTTCTTCTGCAGATTCAGTTCGTGATATCAGTAATGGCTTACGTAGTACGACTGGTAATTTGAACCATTTAGGTGTTGGTAGAGCACCCAGCAAGTCCAATATTTCCTATATCAACAAGCACCGCACCCATGAACTCTTTAAAGATCTGTACTTTTCGCTATTAGATAAGCTATGGCAAAAGGATACCCATTTGCGCAAAGATCTAACGCAATTAAAGCGCAAGGTTTATCTGATGGATGCCAGTATCATCCCTTTATGTTTATCTGTATTTGACTGGGCTAAATTTAGAAGCACCAAAGGTGCTGTAAAACTGCACACTGTGCTGGATTATGATGGATGTCTTCCTGTTTTCATGCAGATTACAGACGGGAAAGTTCATGAAAGCCAGCGTGCGGGTAGCTATAGTTTTTCCAAAGGAAGCGTTGTAGTGGTGGATAGAGGTTATGTGGATTACAACTGGCTCGGGGATTTGGACAGCAGAGGTTGTTATTTTGTTACCAGGAGTAAAACTAACATGAAGTACAACGTTATCAAGTCATACCAGAGTGAAGCACTCCTTGAAAAGGGAATCATTAAAGATGAGATCATTGAGCTTTCTGGTCCATCAGCAGATAGATACAACTCTAAACCATTACGCTTGATTCACTTTTGGGACAGCAGCACAGACAACCAGTACCACTTTCTGACAAATAATATCCAATGGAAGGCATCACTAGTAGCTAACATTTATAAACAGCGATGGCAGATCGAGATTTTCTTCAAGCATCTGAAGCAACGCTTAAAAATATCATCTTTTGTGGGTACTTCTGAAAATGCGGTCATGATCCAAATATGGACTTCGTTGATTGGAATATTACTGCTCAAATACCTTCAGAAGAAGGCTAAATACGATTGGAATCTGTCTAACTTGGTCGGGTTTATCAGGATGAATATATTCGTGAAAATAAATATATGGCAATGGATAGATGATCCTTTTATCAGGCCACCAGTTAAGGGTAAAAATGGACAGCTACAGATATTCTCAGACTAAAAAATAGGGTCAAAATTGAAATTATCTAAAAATAGATACTGTTTCAAGGGAAACACGCGCCTAAAATTTATTTAGGACGGAAGTGCTATTTTATCTAAACATAAAGAAGTAAATCTATATTTGTATTTAATAAAAAAGTTCAGAATTATTTCTAGTTATGATGGATAAGGTTAAAAGTATCGTTGTTTTTTGTGCTTCAAGTTTGGGTATTAATAATTGTTATGAAGAACAAGCTATGCATGTTGGACATGTCTTTGCACAGCGCGGCATTCGTTTGGTATATGGCGGTGGACGGGTAGGTTTAATGGGAGCAGTTGCTAACGGAGCATTGGCAAAAGGAGGTGAAGTAGTCGGGATAATCCCACACTTTCTTAATTCAAAAGAGAGGGAACATACTGGTGTTACGGAATTAATTACGGTAGATACTATGCATGATCGTAAACGTATCATGAATGACTATTCGGACGGTATTATCGCCCTTCCTGGTGGATTCGGCACACTAGAAGAGCTTTTTGAAATGATAACTTGGGGACAGCTTGGTTTGCATAAGAAGCCAGTAGGAATCCTGAATACGAATGGATTTTACGATTATTTGATCCAGTTTGTTGCACATATGACCTCCGAAGGATTATTGAAGAAAGAGAACCAAGAGATGCTGTTGGTAGCGGATAATATTGAAGATTTGCTCGAGAAGATGGAATGTTATGTAGCACCTAAGTTGATTAAATGGATTGAGAAAGATGAGATTTAAATCATGATTTTCGATAAAATAATCTCTAATATTTTCTCTTTAAAAGAATCATAAGTACTGTTTTATATATAATTTAAGTATCGCTGAGCCGTAAGTGCTTTCCATGGACGATTTATTGGTATTGGCCTATGAAGATAGATGACTTCATTTGACTTAAATATTGAAAATGTTTTTAATAGAATTGTTTTGGTATTAATTTTAATATTATTTGCAGTTGTATGGGGAGTGTGACCCTAATCGGGTCTGACTCCCCATATATTTTTACAATGTGTAGGATATTAACTTTTTTGCCCTTCGAAATATTCTCTCACAAAAGCATGCTGCTGGTTATCTGTCATTTTATCGGCCGCTCTGATTTCAATCTTGATATCTGAATATTGATGGTCTCCTTTAAGTGTGTTATATAATTCATTTTTCGCTTCTGTTGGACCGAAAATAAGAACTTCATCATACTGTTTGATGATTTCCGCTATTTCCTTGTAATAATCTGACAGTTCCCCCTGTTCCTTATTATGCATGGTGCTTTCACTCCGTTTCAGAGTCTCTTCCTTATCCTGATGGGTAAAGTTACATTCGATTGTTTTTGTCACAATAGGATTGCCTGTGTACTCCATTAAATTGGCTACCGAATGGTCCATCCATATTCCGATTTTAGTCTTTTTTGTCATAATCATATATTTTAAGTAGTCCCTGCATTATCAAAATTTCAGTTTAAGCAGAATGGTGTTTTTCATCATGAAATGATACCGACCTGTGGGGATATCAACAATTTTGAAGATCATTTTGTTTTAATTACCAAGGCAATAACCTATTAAAAATACATCAGTTTTTTGAGGAGTAGGTTAAATATCTACAGTTCTATCATCTGTCTTGATATCGTATTGTTCAATAACGATCTAGAATCTCGGTTTTTTTAACCATTGTAAATAATTTTCTCTTATGACTTTAGAATAAACCATAAATTAAGTAAATATTAAAATAAATTATGATATTTTTTTATGGATTTTAAGGTACTTCATGAAAAACTATCAGAAAACTTTGTTTCGCTGTCGTATTTTAGTTAACGAGCCTGTATATTCGATACCATCGAAAAGCTCCTAAGCTTATGTTCTGTAGGTACCTGCTTCGTACTTTATTCGTACCTGCTTCGGAGTTTTTACTATCCTAGAATCACCTTCTAATTACCTTTTAATACCGATTGCTTGGTGAAGGGGTGTTTGGGGGATGTGCCAGCGATGTGTGAGAGGTGGGTAAGGGCCGAAGCTGGTACCTATCTGGTACCTATACTGTCTATTGTTGTTCTAAAAAAGCCAATTAGGCATTCCTAAATTAATGCTCGAGAATGTTCTGCTTGTCGAAAGCTATTCATGTATCGTAGGGCTTAAATAGCACTTCCGTCCTAAATAAATTTTAGGCGCGTGTTTCCCTTGAAACAGTATCTATTTTTAGATAATTTCAATTTTGACCCTATTTTTTAGTCTGAGAATATCTGTAGCTGTCCATTTTTACCCTTAACTGGTGGCCTGATAAAAGGATCATCTATCCATTGCCATATATTTATTTTCACGAATATATTCATCCTGATAAACCCGACCAAGTTAGACAGATTCCAATCGTATTTAGCCTTCTTCTGAAGGTATTTGAGCAGTAATATTCCAATCAACGAAGTCCATATTTGGATCATGACCGCATTTTCAGAAGTACCCACAAAAGATGATATTTTTAAGCGTTGCTTCAGATGCTTGAAGAAAATCTCGATCTGCCATCGCTGTTTATAAATGTTAGCTACTAGTGATGCCTTCCATTGGATATTATTTGTCAGAAAGTGGTACTGGTTGTCTGTGCTGCTGTCCCAAAAGTGAATCAAGCGTAATGGTTTAGAGTTGTATCTATCTGCTGATGGACCAGAAAGCTCAATGATCTCATCTTTAATGATTCCCTTTTCAAGGAGTGCTTCACTCTGGTATGACTTGATAACGTTGTACTTCATGTTAGTTTTACTCCTGGTAACAAAATAACAACCTCTGCTGTCCAAATCCCCGAGCCAGTTGTAATCCACATAACCTCTATCCACCACTACAACGCTTCCTTTGGAAAAACTATAGCTACCCGCACGCTGGCTTTCATGAACTTTCCCGTCTGTAATCTGCATGAAAACAGGAAGACATCCATCATAATCCAGCACAGTGTGCAGTTTTACAGCACCTTTGGTGCTTCTAAATTTAGCCCAGTCAAATACAGATAAACATAAAGGGATGATACTGGCATCCATCAGATAAACCTTGCGCTTTAATTGCGTTAGATCTTTGCGCAAATGGGTATCCTTTTGCCATAGCTTATCTAATAGCGAAAAGTACAGATCTTTAAAGAGTTCATGGGTGCGGTGCTTGTTGATATAGGAAATATTGGACTTGCTGGGTGCTCTACCAACACCTAAATGGTTCAAATTACCAGTCGTACTACGTAAGCCATTACTGATATCACGAACTGAATCTGCAGAAGAAAAATGGCAAAACAACATGCTAGCAAGATGCGTCCAGCTGTTGATCCCTTTACAATGTTTGTCACTCTTGTGCTTAGCAACCAAAACCTTGAATAATTCGCGGTCGATAAGTGATAAAATCTGACTAAAAACGTTTAAATTTACCATGGCGGTGTGTTAAAATTTGACGATTTAAATATAGCAACTTTGCTATAGCAAAACACCGCCACTTTTTTCAACGTTTAGGACGCTACTGCTTAAATAGCTGTTATTGACGAGTGGACGATGCGTTAGGATAGGAAGTTACCTATGGAATTGTCTTTTGGTATGTATGGTCTGTTGGTAGAAGGCTTTTATATCCCTATAAAAAGTTTGTATTAATATTTTTTCTTAAATATCATTTTCAGCAATCCAAAACATAAAGAGTTCTCGTATATAGGTTTAAAGACTAAAATTATACACTAAAACGAATATGTTATGGAAAAATTGTCATCTCAAAAAGAGTGTTTAATCGATAAAGAAGAACATCTCGATAAAAAAGACCTTCGGAGAAGGGATTTCTTAAAATTTACCGGTGCAGGATTAGCTGGTGTCGCATTATTGGGCGTAGTTGGTTGTAAAAAAGATCGTCACGATGATGACGATATGGGTGCTGATGGTTTTTATTTTGGTAGTGGCGATATCGCAATCTTAAATTATGCTTACGCATTGGAACAGCTGGAAGCTGAATTTTATATGCAAGTGGTAAATAGTCCTTATTCAGGTATTTCAGATCTGGAGAAGACTTACTTTACGGATATTAGAGATCATGAGATTGCGCATCGTGAGTTTTTTAAAAAAGCGCTTGGTGCCAAGGCTATTTCAAGTTTGGAATTTAACCTTTCGGGGATTAATTTTTCAAGTCGTGAAAGTGTCCTAGGTACGGCGAAAACTTTTGAAGATCTAGGCGTATCGGCCTATAATGGTGCAGGTTGGTTGATTAAAGATACTGGATATCTACTTTTAGCGGGGAAAATAGTATCTGTGGAGGCTAGACATGCTGCTTTAATCCGAGATTTAATTGATAACGGTAGTTTTGCAAATCAAGAAGTCATTAATTCAAATGGTCTTGATCTTGCAAAAAGTCCTACTCAGGTACTTCAAGCTGCAGCTCCATTTATCAAATCGAAAATTGATGTAAAGGATTTACCCACTTATTAACCTTTAAATTTTATTGTTATGAATCTTTTAAATGTATTTAACGAAATAAATAATGTTGATCCGGAATTTACCGATCGCATTAATCCACGCAGAGAAGTTATTCGGAATATGGCTTCTTTTGGAAAAAAGGTCACCTTGGCTTCTTTGCCCTTTTTTATAAATAATCTATTTACGAAAGCTTATGGTGCTACGGCACCAACAGATGTCAATGGTGTGTTGAACTATGCATTAACTTTGGAGTATCTTGAAGCAGAATACTATACTATGGGTGTAGCAGCTCCTAATCTGATTCCTGCAGGTAGACCGTTAGGAGCAATAACAACCATTCGTGATCATGAAAATGCACATGTCAAATTTTTGAAACAGGTATTGGGAGATAAAGCTGTTTCTAAACCTACGTTTGATTTTACTGCGGGAGGTACGTTTGCCAATGTCTTTAGTGATTATGATACCTTCTTGGCTTTGGCACAAGCTTTTGAAGATACTGGTGTACGTGCTTATAAGGGGCAAGCGGGTATATTAGTCGGAAATAGGGTTGTACTAACGGCTGCATTACAGATCCATTCTGTCGAAGCTCGCCACGCATCGCACATTCGCCAGATGCGTAGGGCAAGGGGTGGTGCAGCGGCTAATCAAAAACCTTGGATAACTGGTGCAAATGATAGCGGAATTGGTGCTGTTGTGGATCCTGTATATATGGGGGAAGATAATAAAGTGCAAGGAGGTGTTGACATAACAACTTTGAAGGGCGCGATGGGAAATATATCCCTAGCTACTGCAACACAATCTTTTGATGAACCTTTAGCTGCTGAGGCCGTATTGAATATTGCGCAATTATTTATTAAAAATTAGTGTGTAATTTTAAAGAGAGAGTTTCTGATCCAATATGGATTGGGAGCTCTTTTTTTAACTTCAGTATTAAATAGTGCCCATCACACATAATTCTGAAAGTGTAGGGGTAGGTCTGCCACCCTCATCCTCTAATGTAATGGCAAATGCTTGTGCTTTCGGTATATTGGTCATCTTACTCAGGTCTATTGTTTTTGAATCTAATGGGAATATGCCTGCATCTACAGGCTTACCGTCTACCATGGCCCAGAGTTGATATTGTTTTCCTTGTGGAGGTGTTGGCATCTTATCCAGACTCAAATATACTTCAGCTGTTTCTTGGTTCCAGAATACAACTGCAGCTAATGTCGGTTTATTTTCTACGCCTTTTAGTAAAATCTTCTTTACGTTGGAATCTTGAAGCAATGCTAACCTGTCATACAGCTGATTAAGGGCTTGTTTTTGTATGTTTTTTTCTGTTATTACCTTGACAATTTCTGTTTTATGGTTTTCATTGTTCCAATATAAATATAGATTTGTACCGATACTAACGGCCAATAATACACTTGCCGCAATAGCCCATTGATATCTTGATGTCTTGTTAGCTGTTTCGATGCTATTATCAATTGTTGTTGAAGCTGATTGATGATTTTGATGCTCTTCTATTACAGATCCTTCACCTTTGATTTTAGACCATATGGAATCTTTTAATTTTGCGGGAGGTTCCATTGCTTGTGCATCGGCAAGCAATTCGAATGTAATCTGTGCATCTATAATTGCCTGTTGCACTTCGCGGTTATTTTTCGAAATACAGGTCAATATGCTTATTTCTTCTTCAGAAGCAAGCCCCAAGACGTAAGATTCAATGATCCCTGATGATATGTATTCTTTAATATCCAAAATTATTGATATTCTTTTAACAACTGCTGCAACTGTAAAAGTGCAGACCGTGTACGTGTTTTTATTGTACCTAATGCAATATCGAGGTGTTCAGCAATTTCTTGCTGTGTATATCCTTCATAGTAAGCCAGCTCGATTAAAATACGCCATTCTGGCCTAAGTTGATCTAGTACGTTCTTAAATCCAATGTAATCTAATTTTTTAACTTGATCCGACTGCGAATAATTTTGTTCCTCATTACTATTTACGATATTAGATAGCGACTGGTTTTTTTGATCATTTTTTACATTTTTAGATTTGTTATAATCTATAGCCGTATTGCGTGCAATGTTGATCATCCAGGTATAGAGTCTCCCTTTATCGGCATCAAATAAATCTAAATATTTCCAAATCTTCATAAATACATCCTGAATTACTTCATCTGCATAATTATTGTATGGTATTATGCGGAAAACAACTCCATATAATGCTTTCGAATAATTATCATAAAGATAATTAAAAGCACGTTGATCTTTTCTCTTTAATAAAGTGATCAATGTTTCTTCCGAAAGATTATGTAAAGGGCTCAAGTTTACCTAGGTGTATAAGATTGTATATATAAATATGATGATAATATTTGATGGAAACAAGTAATTACTATTTAAAGTACATTTTTTTCCATATCAATAATGACTTGTGGTAATGCGATTTTGAACCAAGAGGTATAAATTTCTGGGCTATTTTTGATATCTTCCAAAATTTCACTCAAGCTCATCCATTTATAGTCCTGCACCTCATCTTTGTTTATGTTTGGCTCACCAGCTATATAGCCTGTAAAGACATGGTCATATTCATGTTCTATCAAGTTGTTTTCAACTTCGGATTTGTAAACAAAAGCATGTGAAAATTTCAACGTGCTCTGTAATCCCATTTCATGATTTAACCGCTCTTCTGCACTAGTTAAGACATCTTCTCCCGGTTGTGGATGCGAACAACAGGTATTTGTCCACAAACCGGCACCGTGATATTTTTGCTCTGCTCTTTGCTGTAGCAATAACTCCCCCTTATTATTAAAGATAAAAACCGAAAATGCTCTATGTAAATGACCTTGTTTATGGGCATCAATTTTGTCCATTTCACCTAATACGCTGTCATTTTCATCGACCAGAATTACTTTATTTCTTTCCATTTTTATAATCATTAAGATGTAAGATAATTTTATTTTAATGCTTCTCCAAATACTTGCAACGCTCTGTCTCTTGCGAATTTATGTTCAACGATCGGGTGTGGATAGGCGTCTGTTCCAAACTCAGGAACCCATTTGTGGATATAAGTGAAATTTTTATCAAACTTTTCGGCTTGAATTGTGGGGTTGAACACTCTGAAATAAGGGGCTGCATCACAACCTGAACCTGCTGCCCATTGCCAATTACCATTATTGGCAGATAGGTCATAATCATTCAGATTTTGTGCAAAATAAGCTTCACCCCAACGCCAATCTAGCAGTAGATGCTTGCATAAAAAGCTCGCCACAATCATTCGGACCCGATTGTGCATAAATCCAGTTTCGTTAAGCTGCCTCAAGCCCGCATCAACAATCGGGTAGCCTGTTTTTCCTTGGCACCACAATTCAAATGTTTGTTCATCATCGCGCCATTGGATATGATCATATTGTTTTTTAAAGGATTGATTAACGACTCTGGGAAAATGATAAAGGATTTGCATAAAAAATTCCCTCCAAATCAATTCAGACAACCAGGTTTGATTATGTGCTAAACCAAATCTGACACATTTACGGATACTGATGGTGCCAAAACGTAAAGCAATACCTAATTGCGTTGTTTTTTGAAGGGTAGGGTAATCTCTGAATTGATCATATTCATCAATAATCAAGGAATCTAATGTTGGAAGGTTGAAAAGGTACTCTGTTTTTTCAAAACCGATGTCATGCAAAGAAAGGATTATTGAGCGTGTCTGTTTGTAAAAATTTGTGAAATTTATTTCTAATGATTGATAATTTTTAGGGCTTAAATTTTCTTTCCATTTTTTTGAATATGGTGTATAAACCGTATAAGGGCTGCCATCTTTCTTTAGAATATCATTTTTGTCAAAAATGACTTGGTCTTTATAGGCCTTAAAAGGAATGTTTTTATTAGCAAAAAAATCATAGATTTCCGTATCTCGAGCAATGGCTTGCGGTTCGTAATCACGGTTACAATAAACGGCTTGAATAGCAAACTCATCAGCAAGTATTTTGTAGATTTCTAATGGATTGCCATGAAAGGTCTTCAAAGTTGAACCCAGTGAATTCAATTCTAGATTAATGTTTGTTAAGGCTTGATGGATATAATCTACCCTTCTATCTTTTTTATTCTCCAATTTATCCAAGATAGCTTGATCGAATATAAAAATGGGCACAACGGGGAATGCTGAAGAAAGTGCGTGGTATAAACCTACATTATCTTCCAACCGTAGATCTCTGCGAAACCAGAATAGGGATACTTTATTTTTCATTCAGATAAGGGTTGTTGTTTCTATCGTGCTTGATCCATAGTAACTTCTTCGTGTCGTAACCTATCTGAGTCGCTATGTCTAAAAAATTTGACTTCACTTCTTCTGGTATAGTTTTGTTTCTAGATAAGATCCATAAATAATCTAAATTCTTTCCTGCAATCAGTGCGTAGTGGTAGTCATCATCTAATGCAATCACATTATAGCCCGAATAGAAAGGTCCAAAAAAGCTCACCTTTAGTGCACCAATGGTTTTATCTCCTCTGAACTTCGCTAAGCCATCCGCTTTTTTCCATTCATTCTTTTTAAAATTATAGCCGCTATTCAGGACAACTACATTTCCTTTTTCATTTAAGCTATATTGTGCCGAAGTATTATCTAAGTCTTTTTCAAATCGAAAATCAAATCGTGCAATTTCATACCATGTACCGAGATAACGGTTGACATCAAAATTTTGAATGGCCGTGGCGCTTTTTGGAATGGATGTACAGGAAAAAAAGAGTGTTGATATACTAATAAGCAAAACCGTCGGAATAATCCATTTATTTTGTAAATTCATTTTGTTGTTTTTGAAAGAGTTTAAAAAAATATAGAACTAATAAGAATTGTGTATAGCCATAGACAGCATCTTCAATAGGAATCGTTAGGATACGAAACCCTAAAAAATCTTTAGGATTATAATTTACAATAGGAGAGTCTAAGCCGAAACCTGTCAATATACCATTTACTGGAAAAAAACCTAACATCAATATGCTGAAAACCAGAGATGCCTTTCCAATCCAATCTACCCGAGCTATAAAATGTAAATATAGGAGGGTGGTTATCGTAATTACAGCGGTAGTAAGGGTATAAATTTTATCGTGATGCAAAAGAGCAATTACTGAACAAGTAATCACACTGATGAAAACGACAATATTATTCAAAGCACTTAACCAATCTAGTTTGAAAAATTTGTCAAAACAGAAATAAGTGAAAATACAGGAAAATGGAATGAGGAGAAAAAACAACCATTCTTCTAGTGGTAATCCTGCTAGGTTAAGGCCGAGTGTATAGTCTGTATTGAACCACCAAACACCCATTGATGTGAACCAGATATCCCAAGCGATAAAAGGTGTGGCTACCAGTATGGAGGCTTTAAGGAAAGCGCCAAAGTGATGATTAAAAAGAATCCTTTTATCAAATGATGCGAAAAAGCAAATGATAATCGTGAAAAATAAAACCAAAGAATAGGTATATGCAGTCATTATTTTGGTGAATTAAAATACATTTTAAAATATTTGATAGGAACATATAAAAACCCAAAACATTCACCATTATGTTTATTAGTATGTTTATGATGCTGTTTATGAGCCCTACGTATTGCTAAGAAGTAAGGGTTCTTCGTTTTGGAAAAACACTTAATTCGCTGATGGATAAAGATATCGTGTACAAAAAAGTAGGCTATGCCGTAGAGCATGATTCCCAAACCAATATAAAATAGATGATTGAAATCTGCTAATGAACCATAATACATCAATATAATAGTCGGCAAGGCAAATATGACAAAGAAATAGTCGTTTTTTTCGAGTTTGCCTATGTTGCTGTGGTCGTGGTGGTCTTTGTGTAAAACCCATAATAAACCATGCATAATATATTTATGAATAAGCCAAGTAGCAGCTTCCATTAATATAAAAACAAAGAGTATAATTAAATAATTCATAATTATGATTTAACTCTGTTGAACATTTTTTCTAAAACTTCAAAACGATATTTGAAAATTTTATTTAATTTGTTTTTAACAAAAAGTTGATGTGCAATGGTACCCAATATTCCGAATGGTAGTTCATACGTTATTGTATCTTTTATTAAAACTCCTTTTTCATTCGGTAGAAACTCGTGAAAATGATTCCAATATTTATAAGGTCCTTGCTCTTGGAAATCGGTAAAACTAATATTGGGATCAACTTGTGTGATGCGGGTTCTCCATTTAATTTGAATTTTTAGTATCGGTGAGATGGTATAATTTATCAATTGCCCTTCATAAATAGTATGATTATTGTCTTTTGATAATACGATAAATTGCATCTCTTTTGGTGTTATCTTCTCGAGATTGTGTGGCGATGAGAAAAAATCCCAAGCCGTATCTAAATCACAATTAAGTTGTTGCTCTCTTAATAATTTGTATCTCATGACTTATGATCCATTAGGTTGTCTATATTTAATAATACGATATTGGATGAAATTTGTTTTTTGTGTATTTTGATAAATATAATATCTGTTTCCATTTGATTAGAGTATCCTAAAAAAGAAGGTGTATTTTTTTGAATGGACAATCGAATAAATTTTAAATCAGCACTTTGTGGTTCTTGTGTGATGGCAAGCTCAAGATTTTTCTTTCCTTCTTTAAATGTACTGAGCTTTTTCAGTGGATTGAAAACATGCTTGGCCCGTATCGTCTGAAAACCTCCTAAATAACCCAGATAGATGGGGTTGCTTTTAACTGTATGTAATTGTTTTATCATAAGCATGCACAACTTTTTATCAGATACGGCCTTACCGTAATTCGTTCGTACGATATCCAGATCTATCCATTTGGGCTGTGCATTGATCTGGGGTGAAAAAGTGATGAGCATTATTAAGATAGATATTTTCATAAGAATGCTGTTTTATAGCGTAAATAGCTTTTTAATGCAACGTAGGCTTTATAAGAGTTTGGAATTCGAATCCTATTTTCTAAAATTTCTGCAGAGGATTTGCTTTTTATCTTTTCAAATAAAGATAAATAATATTTATAAGCTAGATATACACCAAACATGGATGATTTAGGTAGTTTTCTTATGCCTATTAGAGCCTCCTTAAATTCTAATTCTATTTCATCTTCAATCTGACTTTTTACGGAATTGTTGAACATGACCATATCAATATTAGGAAAATAAGTACGTCCCAGTGTTTGATAGTCATCTTTTAAATCCCTTAAAAAATTGACTTTTTGGAAAGCCGACCCGAGTTTCATAGCATAAGGTTTTAATTCTTCATAATATTCCCTATCACCATTTGTGAATATTTGTAAACACATCAGTCCTACGACTTCAGCAGATCCATAGATATATTCATTGTATAGTGTCGAATTGTATTCTATTTTTTGCAGATCCATTTCCATGCTGTGAAGAAATTGGTCTAATAGATCTTTGTCAATACGATATCGATTAAATGTTTCCTGAAAAGATTGTAAAATAGGGTTGAGTGAAATACCTTCTTTTAAGGCATAATATGTCTCTATCTTCAATCTATTTAATAGTTTCTCTTTATCGTAATCGTGAAAGCTGTCAACAATTTCGTCGACTAATCTCACATAGCCATAGATAGCGTAAATAGCAGGTTGAATAGTTGGTTTTAATGCAAGTATACCTAAAGAGAAACTTGTACTATACTTTTCGGTGGTTTTTTTGCTTACTTCGTAAGATAGTTCATCAAATAGTTTTTTCATAGTAATTCGTTATTAGAATATTCATTTCATTAGCTACTAATTTGCCTGATATTATAGACGGTGGAACTCCTGGGCCGGGCACGGTCAATTGACCAGTATAAAAAAGATTACTTATTTTTTTATTTCTAATTTTTGGTTTTAATACTGCCGTTTGTCCTAATGTGTTGGCGAGGCCATATGCATTTCCACCGTATGCATTATAATCTGAAATAAAATCGCTCACGCAATAGCTTTTCTTATATTCAATTTTTGAGTATAAATCGCTTATTCCTGTGTGCTTTTCAATTCTTGAAAGCATCTCTAGTAAATATTTTTCTCTTGTATTCTCATCATCATTTAACCCAATTGCTAAAGGCATTAATAGGAATAAATTATCTCTATTTTGTGGTGCAACATTCGGGTCTGTTTTAGAAGGACAGCAACAATAAAATAAAGGTTTTTCGGGCCATTTTTTATTCCCATAGATACAATCAATATGTCCATCTATTTCATTTTCAAAAAAAAGTGTATGATGTCTGAGATTAGGAATTATGTCCTTAATGCCTAAATAAAAAATTAGACTGGAGGGAGCGAAAGTTCTTTGTCTCCAATATCTATCGCTGTAATTTCTAAGATTTTCTGGTAATAGTGTTTCTGTATGATGATAATCGGACGATGCAATGACGGCGTCAAATTTATAACTTTCACCATTTATAATCAGAGAAGTTATTTTTCCATTCTCGGAGTTTATTTTTTCTAAAGTATGATTGAAATGAAAAGATACGCCTTGCTTTTCGGCGATATTTTGTATCGCTAATACCAATTGATAGAATCCTCCAAGTGGATAGTGAGTTCCTAAAGCATAACCTCCATAATTCATTAAACTGTACATAGCTGGAATATTTTTGGGCGAAGCACCTAGAAATATTACAGGAAATTCCATTAATGTTCTTAATTTTTGGTTTTTAAAGTATTTAGCTATGTAGGTTCTGAAATTGGTCAATAGATCAAGTTTTAAAGCGCTTTTTAAGATTTCAGGTGAAATGAATTCACTCCAATTATGACAAGGTTTATTAACGAATTTTTGCATTCCAATTTCATATTTGAATTTAGCAGATTGCATAAATTTGTCTAATTGTTTTCCTGAATCAATTTCAATACTTTCAAATAGGATTTTTAAGTCTTCATATTTTTTAGGTATTGAAATCTTTTCATCATCAAAAATCATTTCGAATTGTGGATTTAGAGAAATCAACTCAAAAAAATCTGATGTTTTATAACCAAAATCTGAGAAGAAATTTTCCATAATATCAGGCATCCAATACCAGCTTGGACCCATATCGAAAACATACCCTTGTTCTGTAGAAAACTGCCTAGCTCTACCTCCTGGCTGATTGTGTTTTTCGAATACATGAACTTCATATCCCGATTGTGCAGCATATGCAGCTGCAGACATCCCAGAGAACCCAGAACCTATAATAGCTATTTTCTTTTTTGCTTTCATATTGACTTTACTCTATCTGTAATTCTTTTCACCTCATTTGTTTCTTCCAATAATGATTGGGTATATGGTGAAATGTTTTAATAGGATCTTTTACTTTTTAAAGTTTCAGCAATCAGATGCTCGGCTTCGATGTTTTTATCGTAGATTATTTGATGGAAACGATCGAGCTTGTTTAAGATTCTAATCAATTCCATCTTTTCGTTATGGTTCAAATCTCCGGTCACAAGGGTACTAGCTTGTCTTATTCGATTCATTTGTTGCTCTAATGCCATTAATCCTTTTTCCGTAATATCAAGAAGCTTGCTTCTCTTATCTGTTTCTGAATCAGTTTGATTCACCCATCCTTGTTTTATTAGTCGATTAATAATTTGCATACCAACAGGTTTTTCATGTACATTTCTCTTTATCAACTCCATTTTTTTCATCTTTCCAAATGCCTTTAAGTTGATGAGATAGATAAAATCCTCTTGCGTGGCAAATGCTGAACCATGTATAGCTGATTTGGAATAAGATTTGGCATACCTATTCATATGTACAATCAAAGTATTGATAACACTTTCAGGACTTCGACCATTTTCTTTTCCTTCCCAATTAGGCTCCTGATCTATTTCATTACTGGAATTGTCTATAATCCATTTTTTAAACCCATCGACTTGTTGACTATATGCATCAGCATGTAAATTTTCTATTTCAAATTTCTCAATTAAATCAAGAACATCTTTAACAAGAGTATAATTCATATTCATAATATAATATACAAATATACTTATTTTTAATTAATTAGTATATTAATATACATTATTTAATTTATGATTTTCTGGATATAGCTTAAAGATGAGTACAGTATATCTCTCTAATCTCAATGAATTTATGTGTTGGAGGCTTAATAAAATCTATTTGGGATAGAATTGATATACATATATACAATAAGGGCTGAAGAACATCAGCAATTATATATATGTTATAATGGGATGATTGGAATTGATAAAAAAATCCTTCTCTATCTAGAGAAGGATTTTTGAAATATAATTTTCCTATTGATCTAAAAACTCTTCTACGAAAGCGTCAAATGCCTGTGGATTCTCTGCCTGGACCCAGTGTCCTGCATTGGGAATAGTTTTTATCACGGCTTGTGGAAATTGAGCTTCTATATGAGCTTTGTCTTCCGGAAGGATATATCTTGATTTTTCTCCGGCAAGGAATAAGGTGGGTCCCTTAAAGATACCGGACTTGACACCAACGGTGATGAAATCTTCGTATTTACCTTGTAACACTTCTAAATTGAAACGCCATCCCAAACTTCTATCTTCTTTGATATAGACGTTTTTTAATAGAAATTGAATTACGCCAGGTTCTTTAATGTATTGTTCCAATGCTGTTTGTACATCCTTTCGATTTTCTTTTGATCCGATATCGACTGCACATAAAGCATTGAATATATCTTCGTGATGTGGTGGATACGCTTTAGGTGCAATGTCTGCAATAATCAACTTAGCCATTATTTCAGGATGGTCAATGGCAAATTGCATGCCTACCTTACCCCCTAATGAATGGCCCAATAGATATACTTGGTCAGCTCCGATTGACGCGATATAAGCGGAAAGATCATCTACCATCACTTCGATAGACATTTCATCACTATGAAAACTGCGACCATGGTTACGCAGGTCCAAGAGATGCACTTGTCTGTTTTCTCCGAAACTGCGACCAAAGGTTCCCCAATTGTCCGACATACCAAATAGACCATGTATGACCACTAATGGGATCCCGTTATTTTCAGCACCATATATCTTGCTATACTGTAATTCTTCCAATGTTAATCCGTTTTTAATGAATGATTGTGTTGCTTATCCAAAATTACGAAAATTAATTTATAGGAGTGATTGACTCCGTCTGTTTAAGGGCTATCGTATATATCAATCAAGAAAGCCATCCTCTTTTTGGATGGCTTTCTTGATTATTAGGAATGTAAATTTACTTATTCTACCAGATCTAGTTGCCAATCAACATTTTCGCCTTGATGAGCGAGGGGTGCTTGGTAGTTACTTCTGTTGGTGAACATGTACTAAGACTGGTTTTTTGTAACGGATTTTTTGTTGATTTTTTTACCGTCATTTATCTTAGTTTATACTGTAAGCTATTAATTATTGAGCCCAGCCGCCACCTAACGATCGGTAAAGCGATACAACGGCAGAAAGTTCGGCTTTCTTGACTTGTGCAAGTTCCAATTCACTTTGCAGCATATTGCTTTGTGCTGTGATGACTTCTAAATATGTGGCCATACCGGTTTCGAAAAGTAAATCGGCATGCTGAATGGCTTTCTTCAATCGGTTGGTTCTTTCCTGTGTGATCTGTTGTTTTTCTTTCAATTTTTGAATTGAAATCAAAGCATCGGAAACTTCTCCAACCGCTGTGATAACCGTTTGTTTGAATCGGATGACGTTTTTTTCTTGATCAATTTGTGCGATTTCGTATTGTGTTTTTAGTTCACGACGTTGAAATATAGGCTGTGTAATACTACCTGCAACAGCGCCAAATAAGGAAGCCGGTATATTGAACCAATTGCTGCTTTTGAATGCGTTGATTCCTGCTTCGGCACTGATGACCAATGAAGGATACATCTTTGCTTTGGCATAATGCTGATAGGCTTTGGCGCTTGTCACGGCTAGCTCTGCTTGTTTAACATCAGGTCTACGACTTAATAGATCGGCGGGTACTCCAGCAGACCAATTTTCTGTAAGTTGAATATTGGCCAGTTTTTCTTCGATTTTAATCGCCTGTGGTAGTCTACCGCTGAGGATTTGAAGTGCATTTTCCTGTATATGGATCTGCTGTTCGAAATCTGGAATGAGGCTGGCAGCTGCTAGACGTTGTGCATCGACCTGTTCTACAGCCAACATACTAATGTCGCCAACTTCATATTGTTGTTGGACAATACGCAATGTACTGTCACTGAGACGTAGATTTTGTTGCGCAATCTCATGAAACTGATATAGCATAAGTAATTGATAGTATCCTTGCGCTACTTGTGAAATCAATTGCGTCTGCACTGCTTTTTTTGCTTCCTCGGTTTGTAAATAAGAAGCCAATGCTACTGTATTTTGACTCTTGATCTTTCCCCATAGATCAGCTTCCCAAGATAGTCCTAACGATGCTGTATAATCTTCAACATGGTTTTGACCTAAAAACTGACCGAGACTCAATCCATTCATACTGTTGTTGGAAGGATTGGTACTATTGGCTTTTATCTGCAATTGCAGATTGGGAAGATAGTTGGCTTTTGCCTGTTTAAACATCAGCTGTGATGACTCAATGTTTTTAATGGCAAGCTGCATGTCTACATTATGTTGGATGGCACTGTCAATCAGATCTTGTAAGATGCGGTCTTGAAAAAAGTCTCGCCACGGAATGGAGCTGATACTTATTTCTTTTGCTCCTTCTTCCTGGTCACGAAAGTGAGTCGGAAGGCTAGGGGCAAGATCTTTGTTGTTGATCAGTTTTTCGGTTTTACAAGACCACATAACAAGGGGTAAGATGAAAACCATCAGTATGTTTGCTCTTATATTCATGTATTTCGATTTTGTCATTGTTTCACTAAAAAGTTGTATGTGCTGGTTCGCTAACAGTTTCTGGTCTGTCCAATTCTTGCTCTCGAGTAGGCTTCTGACTTACTTTCTCTTGTAGATATTGGAAGAAGATGAAGAGTACTGGGATGATGAATAGTCCAAGTACGACTCCACTGATCATACCACCGGCTGCGGCAATACTGATGGAGTGATTTCCTTGCGCGGATGGTCCTATAGCAGTCATCATTGGGATCATTCCGACGATAAATGCGAGTGAGGTCATAATAATAGGCCTTAGGCGTAATTTTGCGGCTTTTAAGGCAGCACTTGTAATGGAAAGTCCGCGTTTACGACCCTGAATGGCAAACTCAACGATCAGAATGGCATTTTTGGCTAATAAGCCAATTAGCATAACCAAGGCGACCTGTACATAGATATTGTTGGATATATCGGTTAGACTAATGGCCGCAAATACCCCAAAGATTCCTGTTGGAATGGATAGGATGACCGCTAATGGAATGATATAACTTTCATATTGTGCAGCAAGCAGGAAATAAACAAATATTAAACATAGGATGAAAATAAGGGTGGATTGTCCGCCTGAGACAATCTCTTCCTTTGTCATACCTGAGAATTCGTAAGTATATCCTGTAGGAAGATGCTGTTTTGCCACTTCTTCTACCGCACGAATCGCATCTCCTGAACTGTATCCAGGTTTTGGAATCGCATTGATACCAATGGAGTTGAAAAGGTTATAGCGTGATGCTGTTTCTGGACCATATACACGTGTCATGGTAACCAGCGTATTGATTGGAACCATATCTCCCTGACGATTCTTAACGAAAATACCATCCATGGAAGAAGGCTCGGTACGGTCTTTTACATCCGCCTGAACCATAACACGGTAGTATTTACCAAATCGGTTGAAGTCTGAAGCTTGTGCACTACCAAAGTATGCTTGCATAGTCTGCAGGATGCTTTTGGTACTTACACCGAGCTGCTCGGCTTTGATGTCATCAACTTGTAATTCGTACTGTGGATAGTCGGCTTTAAATGTCGTAAAGGCCATCATGATTTCCGGACGTTTCATCAGTTGCCCTATAAATTGTTGTCCTACGGTACTGAATTTACCTAGCTGACCACCGCTTCTATCTTGTAGGACCATATCGAGTCCATCCACATTGCTAAATCCTGGAACGGTAGGGAAGGTGAAGACGAAAAAGTTAGCTCCTTTAATTTTGGATAAGCGTTGGTTGACATCCGCCATGATGGCATTGATATCCTTTATGGCTCCTCGTTCTTTATGTGATTTGAGGAGGATAAAAGCTACCCCAGCAGATGGACTTGTTGACTGTGTCAAAATATTGAAACCGGCTAAAATATTCAATGTTTTTGTAAATTCGGCATGTTGCAATTGTTGTTCTGCTTCGGCCAATGCATTTGATGTGCGGTCTAATGACGCTCCAGCAGGCATAGAAAGAGATACCGCAATAAAACCCTGATCTTCCGAAGGAATAAATCCGGTTGGTGTCTTGCGAATCATGACAACGGTAAGGAGTAAAATAACACCTAAAGCACTGAATGCAATCCATTTGTAACGAACCAAGAAACGAAGACTACCGATATAATTTTTAGTTAATCGATCAAAACCAACATTGAATCCTACGAAGAAGCGTTCTTTAAAGTTAAGCTTCTTGGTATCGGACTGGTCATGATGTATGGGTTTGAGAAATAGTGCACAGAGAGCAGGACTTAATGTCAAGGCATTGATCGCTGAAATGACAATGGCAATAGCCAAAGTAAAGGCAAACTGCCGATAGAATACTCCTGTTGATCCCTCCATAAATCCAATAGGAAGGAATACAGCTGACATGACCAAAGTAATGGAAATAATGGCACCTGTGATTTCGCTCATGGCCGATGTGGTGGCCAATTTTGGGGGTAGATGTTCATGCTCCATCTTAGCATGCACGGCCTCGACGACCACAATAGCATCATCGACCACAATACCGATGGCGAGGACGAGTGCAAAGAGTGTCAGTAAGTTAATCGAGAAACCGAATAACTGCATGAAGAAAAAGGTTCCGACAATCGCTACAGGAACTGCAATAGCAGGAATAAGCGTTGATCTAAAATCTTGTAAGAATAGGAATACTACTAAAAATACCAGAATGAAAGCTTCCATCAGGGTATGCTTAACCTGATCGATGGATTGATCTAAAGCATCTTTGGTATTGTAAAGTACGAGGTATTTTACACCTTTAGGGAAACTTAAAGATGCTTTTTCCATAAATTCCTGGATTGCAATCTGAATCTCATTAGCATTGGAACCTGCCAATTGCATCACACCGATATTAAGTCCTGGTTTCCCATTGATACGTGTGTGGCTGGCATAGGTATAAGAACCTAATTCAACACGCGCAACATCTTTGAGTCTTAGAACGGACCCATCTGTATTCGAACGGATGATGATGTTTTCATAATCACTTGGTTCATTGAGCTTTCCTTTGTATTTGATAACGAATTCAAAAGCCTCTTTGCTGCTTTCACCGAATTTACCCGGAGCAGCTTCAACGTTTTTATCCTGAATGGCGGCCATAACCTCTTCTGGCGTCAGTTTGTAAGTTGCCATCTGATTGGGTTTGAGCCAAACACGCATGGAATAATCCTTACTTCCACCAAAAGGCAATGCTTGTCCTACACCGGGGATACGTTTCAGTTCAGGAATTATGTTGATCTGCGCATAGTTGGTGATAAAGGTTTGATCGTACTTGCTCTCGTCTTCGGTATAAAGATCTAAAACCATGATCAAACTGTTTTGCTGCTTTGCAGTCGTAATCCCTGCTTGTACGACTTCGCTTGGAAGTTGACTGGTTGCTTGGGAAACACGGTTTTGAACATTCACTGCGGCTTGATCGGGATCGGTACCTAGTTTGAAATAAACGGTAATCATTAGTGATCCATCATTACTGGCTGTGGAACTCATGTAACTCATATTTTCTACACCATTGATGGACTCCTCTAAAGAAGGGGCTACAGCACGGAGTACCGTCTCGGCATTTGCCCCGGGATAAAGTGCGGTTACTTGTACTGCGGGGGGAGCAATATCGGGAAACTGTTGTAAAGGAAGTTTCAGGATCCCAATAATACCCAGTATGACGAGCAGAATGGAGATCACAGTAGCAAGTACAGGTCTTTCTATAAATTTCTTAAGCATGTGTTTGTCGTATTATGTTTAGTTGATACTGTCTTTTGGTAGCGCTTGCGGTGTAATCAATTGACCATCTTGCAGCAGATCGATTCCTTTGTATACGATGCGGTCTCCTTCTTTAAGGCCTTTGCTGACGAGGTAACTGGCTCCGCTTTTTCCGATAATTGTGATAGGCTGTTGTACCACTTTGTTTTCTTTGTTGACAGTATATACGAAGATTTTGTCCTGCATCTCGAGTGTCGCTACTTGTGGTACTAAGAGCGTATTGTCATATTTCTTCTGTAATCTGACACGGCCTGTATTTCCATTTCTTAAAATTCCTTCTGGATTTTTGAAAGTAGCGCGTAAGGTAATGGCTCCAGTATTTTTGTCAAATTGGCCATCCACCATATCGATCTTACCGGTCTGATCATAGATGCTTTGATCGGATAGCACCAAGTTGATAGGAGGAAGGTTGTTTAACTTTTGCTGCAGATCGCTACCTGCTGTATTGTTTTTGAATGCGATGAAATCATTCTCGGAAAGAGAAAAGTAAACGTGCAAATCTTGTACATTGGACAATGCAGTCAATGGTTGCGCATCGACAGGACTAACTAAGCTTCCTTGTTTTTTCTGTAATCTTCCAATATAACCGTCTGTAGTCGCGCGTATCAACGTATAACCCATGTTTATTTTAGCTGATTCGACTGCTGAAAGGGCGAGTTGAACATTAGCTTGGGCTGCGTTACGCACACTGGTTGCTGTTTTGAGTTGAAAATCTGTCAATACCTTGTTGTTGACCAAGCGTGTCTTTTTCTCTACTTCTAAAGCAGCATTTTCTAAATCAGCCCGTGCAGAAAGTAGGTTCGCCTGAGCTTGGTTGAGCTGTTCTTGGTAAGGGCGGTCGTTGATCTTGAATAATGGCTGACCTTTCTTGACTTTTGCTCCTTCATCGACAAAGATGCGGTCTAAAATACCTTCTACCTGTGGCCTAATTTCAATATTAGCAGATGCTTCGATGCTAGCAGGGTATTCTTGATAGACAGTCTCCTGACCACTCGAAATGCTCATTACAGGTAAACTTGCTGGGGGCGGAGGTACGGGTTTACTGGTTCCTGTTGTGCAGCTATATAGGAAAATAGCCGATAGAAAATAAAGGTACTTTACTGCATTAAGTTGTTTAACACTGTTAAGTAATGAGGCGTAAATTTTCTTAAAATCTAGTAATAGATGTGTTTTCATGTTATATCAAAAATTGAAGTATGTTATATTTAACACCGTTAAGTTATTTAACGTTGTATTTTTTAGGGTAAAAAAAACTAATCTGTCAGTGAGCGTGTGATTCCGTAAATTGCATCTTTCAAAACTTCTTGATTGGTAATATCTCCGTTTCCCTGATTGACCAGGTTGATGGATACCAAACCATGAATAATCGACCAGTAGGTAAAGTACTTTCTACAGACCAATTCTTCGGCAGGATTTTTATCTTTCATAATCTCACGGATGACATCGCTGATTAGCTTACCATGAGATTCTGCACATCTATAGGTCTTTTCAAATCCACAGCAGGCTGTACCGACACCAAACATCAATTGATAAAGTTCGCTTTCGTCAAATGCAAAATCCCAATAGCTAAACCACATGGCTTCTAATTGTTTTTCAAGATCAGTTTCTGTAGATTTCGCTTCTTTTACCTTTTGGGCAAGCAGTCTATAGCCTTGGTTAGCAAGCTCTGTTAAGATGGCATCCTTGTTAGCAAAGTATTCATAAATCATGGGTGCCGAATATTCGATGATATCGGCGATCTTACGCATGCTCAATGCCTGCCATCCCTCTTCTTTTACAATTTGAAGAGAGGCGTCAAGAATGTTGCTTCTATTTTCGTCTTTAAGACGTTGTATGCGATCTTTACTAGCCATGCTTTATTTAGCATAAATGATTTAACAGTGTTAAGCAAAATTCTAACTTTTCTTTTATATTTATGACATATCAAAGTCATTAAATATAAAAGGTATTTATATGCATTCTCATAGGATTTTATTATTTATACTTTCATCGTTTGAATTCTAAATGTATAAAATTTTAATAACTGCTGTTGTGTATTGAATACCAGTTGTTTAGCGAAAAATTATATCTTTTATAATATGACAGATTTACTATACAACAGCGGTATGCCGATGAATACGGAAAACCCGAATAGAAGGCTAAAGAACCGATTTATCCGATAACTGATTCCTTGATGAAGAAATTGAACCTTACCAAATAGGGATGGTTGATATTGAATCATGTTTACATGCAATCACAGCTGCGAGATATAAGATGAACTATCCAGAGCAATTGCCAAGAAGGGTATTCAAATACCAATCAAGAACGCCATCCTTTTTTTGGGATGGCGCTCTTGATTATAGGAATGTAAATTTATTTATTCCACCAGATTTTAGTGCTGATTACGTCGTCGCCTTGCTGAGCCAGGGATGCTTGGTAATTACTTCTGTTGGTACTTTGCTCTTTCAAAGGGTAAACCAAACGATTCGGAATTGTATTTCCGACTTCAGGATTGAAGGTGTAACTTACCGGTTTATTTTCGACCGTACCACTCCATACCACATCTCCTTTTTTGACTAGGAAGAGGGGATATCCAGTACGTCTGATTTCAGACCATGACTCGATACTTTGATTAAAAAGTGCTAAGTATTTCTGTGAGAGTACATGCTCTTTATTAGCTTTAGGTAATTGCTCCAAGTACGCGGTGATATCAGTTGTAGAGACACCCCATTTTTCAAGAGATGCGCGTGTGCCATTCTCATAATTTACTTGATCCCAGTTTTTGTATTCAGATAAGAGAAAGGCTACTTCGGCATATTCTAATAACACTTCGCCATAGTCGGCTGCGTTGATGATATTACTAGGTAATGATATCTTATTTATCGGGAATAAATTTCCTGCTGCTAACGGCAGACCATAGGGTTGACCAAAATAACTACCCCCGTCAGTAGTCGGGTTTGCATATTTAGAAAGTCTTGGGTCGGTGACTTTAAAGGGGCCTCTCTTGCCTTGGAGTGCCTCCACGATGACATGTGAAATCGCAAAATCTTTCCGGTTTGCAGTTACTGTAGCCCGAAATAAGGGTGCTTCATTGGGAGATGTTTTCGAATATTTAAATACAGCATTTTCGCTATTAGAGGTAAACACTCCTTTTTTTATCGCGTCTTCGATATGGACTTTGGCTAATTCGGCATCTTTATTTTTGATGCGGGTCGCTAAACGTAAACGTAGAGAATTGGCAAATTTTGCCCAATTTCCATTTGCTCCTCGATAAATGATATCTGAATTTCCAAAGGTTCTTTCTGCTTGGTATTTAATCAAGGTATCTGCTGCTTGTTGCAGCTCAATCAAAATATCTTTGTATATCTTTTCTTGACTAGCATATTTAGGTACTAGGTTGTCAGGATCTTGTTGTAAAGCTTGAAAATCTGGATCAACGCTACCATAGGATTGATAGGGGATGTTACCAAAAACATCGGTCAACGAGTGGAATGCATAGGATTTTAATATACGTGCAATGGCAATTTGGTTGCTATTGCTACCAGCAGTACCTGCTGATGCAAGTGCCTTGGTCGTTTCGTTTGTATTTAACTTAATAATTTCATTCAAATTGTTGAGCGATCTATAAGTGGCATTCCAATAACTATCGGAAGTACTGGGGCTAATTTGGTATCGCGACTGATCAGTATAGATATTCTGACTGAAATATTGCGTAAAAAGTTGTGCACCTCGTAGGCTGATATCTTCGCTTCTTATCGCATTGACCAATTGTTTCTCTGCTGTAACCAAAAGTGTTGGGGTAGTGACGATAGCAGGGTTATTAGGGTCTTCATTGATTTTGCTTAAAGTCGACTTGGAACAAGAGCTTGCTGATAATATAATCAAGCCTAAAAGTGATGTATATAATATATGTGTACGTTTCATTTTGCTAGAATTTAAGATTAACATTGAAGCCATAGGTAACAGGTGTAGGGATATTACCGCCTTCGATACCTTGAACATTACCACCACTGGACGTAAATTCAGGGTCGATATATTTGCTCTTGGTATAAATGTTCCAAAGATTTCGTCCATAGATATTGATCCCTATATTTTTGACCAATTTGCTATTGGTGATTGGGAAGTTGTACCCAAAGGTTACTTCTCTCAATTTGATAAATGTGGCGTCGAAAATAGAGAAAGCAGTTGGACCATTATACTCATTACGTGCCCAATCTTGTGCACTGATATTGGTGTTGTTTTCACGAATGTTACTGACATCGTAAGTGCCATCACTGTTGAATACTACATCGGCTTTGACTCCGTCTAGGACAATACCTGTTTCGCGGATATTGTTAGCTGCTGTTTTGTCCAAAATACCGGAGTACATACCGACTTTGTATGTTTGGGAGAAAAATTTCCCCCCCACTCTACCAGCAACTAATAAACCAAGGTTAAATCTTTTATAACGAAAACTGTTTTGGAAACCAAAGGTATAATCGGCTAGAATAGATCCTAAAGGTACCAATTGTGAGGTTTTCATAAAAGTGCCATCTTCTTGAATGATACGCTGTCCCTCTGGAGTATAGACAAAGTCCTGACCTAAGAACTGTCCATACGACTTGCCTTCTTCTGCTACTAGATCAATCAAGGAGCTACTTAGACTTAGTGAGGTCACTTGATCGTCCAATTTTACGACCTTATTTTTGTTTTTAGCCCAATTCAGTGTGGCATCCCAAGTAAAGTTTTCTGTTTTGATGGGCGTACCATTCAATACAACTTCAACTCCCTTGTTATTGATTTTGCCTGCATTTAACATTTTGGAAGAATAACCAAAGGAGCTTGTGACAGGTATTGCGATAATTTGATTTCTTGAGTTGTTGTTGTAGTACGTCAGGTCAATACCAAACCTGTTGTTAAATAATTGGAGATTAAGACCAGTTTCCCAAGAGCTTGTAATCTCTGGTTTTAAATTGGCGTTGGGTTTTCTGTCCGGTAAGCTATATGATGGAGTACCGTCAAAAGACTGTTCAGCAAGATAAGACTTGTACAATTGATAAGGATCTGTATCGTTACCAACCTCAGCCCACCCGAGACGAATTTTTCCGAAACTCAACCAATCCAATTGTTTGAAGGGGGCTAATTGACTGAAGACAAAACTACCCGTTAAGGATGGATAGATGAAAGAGTTGTTGTCAACAGGTAAGGTAGATGACCAATCATTGCGAATCGTTCCGTCTAAATAAAATAGGTCATTGTATCCGAGTGAAAAACTTCCATAAACGGATGCAATTCGACGGTGATATTTGAAATTGTCGATTTTGACAGATGATGCATTTTTTAAGTTGTAATAATTTGGGAGGATTAGACCTCCTTGAGTAATCGCATAGTCGTTTTTATTTTTTTTGTCTCGGATATTAGCACCAATATTAGCAATCAGAGAAAATTTGTCCCAAGTCTTTTTAGCGGTTGCCAAGAATTCATAATTATATTCATTGAGTTTATTGTTCATCTCCTCATATTGCGAAGTACTGCGTGAATATACGGCTATGCGGTCTTGGGATTGGAATGCATAGATATCGCCATGGACCTTAGCACCCACTGTTAGCCAGTCATTGATATCGTATTGTAGACCTATATTCCCGTAAAAACGGTCTCTGCTATCTTCCATATAAGATTCATATGCAGACCAATAGGGGTTGTCTATGAACCGTGTTGCTTCATCCTCAGGTGTATTTTGCCAACCTGTACGGTTCCATGCCAATGGTGTTCCATCAGCACGTTTGTAGTTTTCGAGTATTTTGTAATCGACTTGTACGGCCCCCCATTGAAATGCTTCTAACATGATATTTCTGTTTGAAGCGCCTGTCCATGGGCGACCTGTAGAAGCGTTACGGATGTAATTGAAATTGGAGCTTATTTTGATTTTACCCAATTGTGTACCTCCAGAAAAATTGAAGGTGTTGCGGCTCATATTGGAATTGGGAACAGTGCCACTTACATTTTTATTGGTATAAGAAAATCGGTAGTTGGTATTGCCACTATTGCCTGCAATAGCAAAGTTGTTGGTATTGGATATGCCGGTTCGGAAGAAATAGCTGACATCATTTTTGGGGTATAGCCAAGGTGATGGTTTTAGGTAATTTGCTTCGTCTTCGGGATTGAGGTTATACCATTGTAGGACGGGGGTTCCATCTAGTCTGGGCCCCCAGCTTTCGTCAGAAGCATAATCTACGATTTTATAATCTGTTCCATTGATATTTTGAGTTTGAAAATTGGTGGAATAACCTTGTCCGTAAAGCTGTTGACGCTTCGGTAAACGGACGATGTTCTCAAAATCAAGGCCTGTGTTGACCGAGATATCCACTTTTTCACCTTTGGATGCGCGCTTAGTCGTAATCATGATAACACCGTTGGCAGCTCTAGAACCATATAAAGCTGCTGCAGATGGACCTTTAAGAACGGAAATATTCTCGATATCATCAGGGTTGATATCCTGAATCATATTGCCGACGTCTTTTCCTGCACTGCCATTGATGGTGGCAGAAGAGTTGAGATCGGTGTTATCAATAGGTGTTCCATCGATGACATATAATGGTTGATTACTTGCATTAATAGAATTGATTCCACGAAGAAGAACGGATGATGAACCACCCATATTGCCTCCGGAAGTCGTGACTTGAAGTCCTGCTACTTTTCCGGATAGGGCGCTCAAAGCATTGGTCGGACGAGTCTGCAGTTCAGTGCCCTTTACTTCTTGCACAGCATATCCGAGTGATTTTTTCTCTCTTGAAATACCTAAGGCTGTAACGACAACTTCATTAAGCTGTGAACTGCTAGGGGATAAGGAAATATGGGTAAAATCCGTAGAATTGGCTTGTACAGTTTTTATTTCATATCCAATGAACTGCACTTGCAGCGTAATCGAACTCTCATTAGTGATGAGTTCAAATACACCGTTTGCATCTGTTTGAACTTGTTTTTTGCTAGTGATATCTGTTATGGTCGCTCCTTGAATCGATTGATTTTGTTCGTCGGTTACTTTTCCTTTTATAGTGGATTGTGCGTATAGTGCGCTCGAACTTAGGCAAAGCGCTGCTGCTACGACAAAATTTGTTGTATGTTTTGTCATGTTAAAATCAGGATATAAGATGTTTATTGTGGCTTTTGTTATAGGAGGCGGTTAGTGAATTATTAACGTAAACTACCTCCTAAAAGCATTCGTCTTGCGCACATATTGATGGTGTTAAGTGTCATTATTTAATGTTATTAAGGCAAATATATAAAATCCACCTAATAAGTAGTCTTTAATTTGTAATTTTTGTTAAAAAAATGTTAAAAAATATAATTAAGTCGTTTAAAGACAGGTTTATAAATTCAAGTTTTACACATTTGTATCTGTTGAAATTTCTTTTGCCCAGATTCAGTGGTTCTTTTAGCTTTTGTCTTGGATTTTCAATTTAAAAAAACAAATCTTTTATATCGAGAGTTAAGCATAAAGTAATACAAGTGTGTATGAGATTTTTGTCTGGATTATGGAATGTTTTGCAATTTGTATGGCGAATAGAAAACAAGAATATGAAAGTATAAATACAATCAAGGGGTAGATTGTATATAGTGGGAATGGATATAAGACAAAAATGGAAAAGAGGGGATACACGCTCATGCATTTATCCCCTCTTTTTTGTAATTTTTCCAATTAGATTAAAACACAGGGTTTGATTTAATCTGTTCCTTGGTCTTTCAATTCATAAATTTCATGGATTTCCCTTTCTAGGTATTTTCCTAAACGATGGTAGCCTGAATCTTGGATGACATAATCATCTTCGATACGTATACCGCCAATATCGAGATGTTTGCTTAGAAAATCATAATTGATGTAATCGCTATGCAGATTTTGTTGCCCCCATAATTGTATCAGTTCTGGAATAATATAAATACCGGGTTCTACCGTAACAACATTACCTACTTCTAGTTTTTTCCCCAATCGTAATGATTTTATACCAAAGGTTTCGGTGTCCTTGGGTTCGTCTGCGGTGTATCCTACATACTGCTCACCTAAATCTTCCATATCGTGTACATCCAGTCCAAGCATGTGACCTAACCCACACTGAAAAAACAATGAATGGGCATGATTGGCTACTGCATCTTGTGCATTTCCCTTCATAAACCCAATCTGAATCAATCCTTCGGCTAGAGCTTCACAGGCTCTCAAGTGGATATTTTTGAATGCAACATCTGGGGCCAATTCTGCTTCTGCCGTTTTGAATGCATGTAATACTATAGTATATAGTTCTTCTTGTAAGGGATTAAAGCGTTTGCCAACAGGAAATGTACGTGTTAAGTCCGAAGCATATCCTAAGGCTGTTTCAACTCCTGAGTCATTAAGGAGCATATCTCCTGCCTTGATCTTATGGTATTGGATATGATTGTGCAATATTTCTCCATGTTTGGTCACTATTGGTGGATAGGATAAGGACATTTGTTTATTTTGAGCAAAATGTTGCATGGCATTGCTGATTTCAAATTCATGCATACCTGGTCTGGTCATTTTGATAGCTAAACGATGCATATCCACTGCTACATCTACAGCTTTTTCCAATTCAACAATCTCTTCTGCTGCTTTGATATTCCTTTGAGAGACTACAGCTTGAATTAGAGCAACTGATGGTTTGATTTCATCAATGGCTAGGTTGAGCAGTTGTTGTAATAGTAATTTATTATGTGACTGGTAAGGAGGTAGATAATGTACCGGCTTATTATTTTTTTTTGCCTTTTCCAAATACTGATGTAAATCACGGAATGGGCGTAGGCTTGTTATGCCTACCCATTGCGCTTTTTCGTTTAGAGTCTGCTGCTGTCCCATCCATACGATATCATCGATACTCATCTCATCGCCGAACAATACGGTTTCACCGGCCTCGATATCCACTACAGCAGCCAGTTTTGGACTCTTTATCCCCATGTAGTATAAAAAGCTACTATCTTGACGGAAAGGGTAGGTGTTGTGCTCAAAATTGATTGGGTTTTCAATATTTCCTAAAAATAGGAGTAGTCCAGATGAAAATTTGGAACTGAGCTCGCTTCTTCTTTTGATGTATATTTCTTTTTCAAACATGATGCTCGTCTTTTTTGAATAATTTATAGGTTAAATTTAGCAAAATAGCTTTTAACAAACTATAAAGAAAACTCTTTTTTATTCGTGTTGTTTTTAATTCCCCAAATCATATATATATGCTCATGCATTTTATTAAGTTATGAGTCTTTTTTTGGTTAAAGGCGCTGGGTTATAAACTGAGGTCAGTTACCGTTGCTTTATCTATACCAATCAAGGATTAAATACCAATAGCATATAAATTGCGAATAGTGCTAAATGAATGACCCCTAAAATAGGCGTTGTCCTCTTGCCTAAGAATGAGATTAGACTTAAGAGGAGTGTCATCACAAATAAAACAGTTTCTGTGTCTGATAATCCAAATAGGACTAATTTTCCCTTTAGAAGCCCCACAAGTAGGACAGCTGGCACAGTGAGACCTACAGTTGAAACAAATGCACCATGACACAAATTGATGCTGCGCTGGAATTCATTGTTTATAGCAGCTTTGACGGCTGTTATTGATTCTGGTGTAAAGACAATAATTGCTATCAATATACCTCCCAATGCTAATGGAAGTTGGATCGTTTCGATGCCATAGTCCACGACTATAGCCATTTGATGCGATAATAACACAATCGGTAAAATCATGAGCAACAATAAAATAGAACGTATCCAGATCTGTTTTTTATTATCTAAATTTGTATGGTCTTGGTCCAACTGGGAATTTAATTTTTGTTTTGGATACTTTATTTCTAGGGTTCCTGCCATAGGTTGTATATAAAGATGGTGATATCCTTTAAGTTGATAACGTAGAAAAGCTACGTATACAAGAATGATGATAGTAGATATGAATAAAGCCTGTACAGTAGTAAATGATCCATCGCCGCTTCCTTTGATAAAATTTGGCAATAAAAGCGAAGTACCTCCTAATATCACAATCATAGAGAAATAGGTCAACGTACCTTGCGCATTGTACTCTTGCTCTTGATGTTTACTACTTCCCAATAAGATGCAGAGTCCGACAACTAGATTCATGATAATCATCATCACAGAAAATATAGAGTCTTTACCTATCGTCGGTGATTCCGCCGGTCCAAGCATAACGGCAGCTATGAGTACGACTTCTATCGCAACGATAGAAAGGGTGAGGATTAAAGTACCAAAAGGTTCCCCTAGTTTATGTGCTAGTTCATCGGCTTCTTTTACAACTCCAAAAGATGCCGTTAGAATGGTAGTAAGGAGCACCATAAATAGAACGACCGCTGTTGTTGATGACAGTGTGGTTTTGAATAGTTGGTTTTCAAATAGCATTAATCCAATCACAACGATCCATATAATCAGTAATCGAACGATTGTTTTTGTTGTTACTATTGTTTTCATGATGTATCTAATTTGTTGATACAAATATCTTTACTAAAAGTGGAATTAATTTTTACATTTGATAAAATTTAAGATATAAAGCATGTTCTTTATTTTGGTCATATCGGAACTCTCGGATTCAATATTTCATCGGAATAAATAATTTCATATTCAGCGGATAGATTGGAAATTTCCATTAATAATTAACGCGATTATAATTAGAGTATAAAAGCAAATTTATCTAAGTTTGATATTTTTAGTATATTCGTTTTAGTAATTATAATGAAAATCTAAATCTGTATAACAATTCTTAAAAAATGTTAAAAAATCGTTTAAAATATAGTGTTCTCTTTTGTTTATTGGGAGCAGGTGTAAGTTCATGTCAAAATCAAGAACAAAAAAAAGTGCAGGAAGTTCAACATAATCCAGCGCAGCAAGTTGTACCTGAATTAGCGAAGGCTTTAATTGGCCGTTGGGATTTAAATGTGGATAAAGATGGAAAAGTAGCTCCTTCTTGGATTGAGGTCAAGCTGTCTGGGTTTAATACTTTAGTAGGTACTTATGTAGGAGATAGTGGTAGTGCTCGTCCTGTTTCTCATGTGAAGTTTGAAAATGGAAAATTCTCGTTTGCTATTCCTCCTCAATGGGAAGGCGGTGAAGGTGACTTTGTAATTGAAGGTGAAGTGACGGCAACAGGAATAAAAGGAACAGTGACATCAAATAAAGGAATCAGCCATAATTTTACAGGCGAGAAAGCACCTTATTTGAATCGTACAGGTACAGTACAGTGGGGTGAGGCTATTGAGCTATTCAACGGTAAAGATTTGACAGGGTGGAAGCCAGTTGGTGGTGATAATAATTGGTCGGTGAAAGATGGTATCTTAACGAGTGATAAAGCAGGTGCTAATTTAATAACAGATGAAAAGTTTGAAGATTTCAAACTGGAAGCAGAGTTTAGATATGCAGAAGGTGGTAATTCGGGGATTTATTTGAGAGGTCGCTATGAATTGCAAATCGAAGATAGTCCTAAGGATCAGCACCCTGGTAGCCTTTATTTTGGTGCTATCTACGGGTTTTTAGCACCAAATGAAATGGTGGCTTTGGGGCCAAATGAATGGCAAAAATATGAAGTAACGCTTGTAGGCCGATTGGTAACTGTGGTAGCAAATGGTAAGACCATCATCAATAATCAAGAGATTCCGGGTATCACAGGCGGCGCTTTAGATAGCAAAGAGGGTGAGCCAGGACCAATCTATTTACAAGGGGATCACGCTCCCATAGAGTTTAGAAAGATAAAAATTACACCAGCTAAAAAATAATTGGATAATAATAAAAAAAGCCACTTTCATAGATATGAAAGTGGCTTTTTTTATTATAAAACTATTTTTACAAAATCACCATTAACATCGAATAGTAAATCGATATCATTTGTGAGGTCGACTTCAAATCCGGTAGCAACTTTGTCGATAGCCGTGATTTGTGCAGTTGTATAATTTGTAGTTACATAACTGACAATGGATGGCAATATAAAACCTGTGGGTATGGCGGTATTATTATCAGACTCTACCTCTTTCCAAATTCCTTCCTGATCAAAATCCACTTCTATACCATTTACTAATTCAACGCTGTAAACAGTTCCATTTGCCTGATTTGGATTCTTTTTCTCTACATTACGAATTTTGATATCTTTAAAATTCATATCAAGAAAACCTATCGCTGGAGCAGGTAAAGAGGTGCTTGGTATTTGGTGATCATCGTCCTTGTCGTCGCAGGATACCGTAATGAATACGATAGTAAGCAGAGCTACGAATCCTATAATTAATTTTTTCATATCTTTTCCTTTTGAATTAATCATCAATTCGGATAAATTCTCCTTTTTTATTAAACTCTAAATCAATACCATTTGATATTTCGACTTCGTATTTACGTGATGATTTTTTTATTTTTACGATTTGTGTATCGGGAAAACTTTTAGTTACATAATTTTGAATCGCTGTCGGAACGATTTTTAAAGGAATTGCTGTTTTTTCACCATCAACTTCTTCCCAATTTCCAGATTTATCAAATTCGATTTTTGTACCATTGTTTAGGATTACTTTGTATTCCTTTGAAAAGAGTTTTTCTTTTTCTTCAATCGTACTACTGATTTGATTAGTAGCAAAATTGTTTTTGATGAATGTCTGTGCATTTGCGGGCAACTCGTTACTGTTGATTACTTTTTTTTGTGCAAATGTAATCGTCGATAGCCCTACTAGTGCGACGATGGCTATTGTTTTAATTTTGTTCATAATATATTCTCCTTTTATTTTATATATCAAAGTTCCCCTATGATTTGGTAAAGATTTAGGAATTATAGCTTTTGTATGTTAAAAACATGAAAACTATTTGAGTATGAGTAGTGTATTTCAATTTTGCTACTTGTATCTATAATTGTTTTAACAATCGAAAGGCCTAAACCGTTTGAATTTATTGCACTATTTTCTTTATGGAACCGATTGAAGATACTATTTGGAGGCAATGCTGTATTATTACCCGTATTAGCGATAGAAAAAGAATCGCCGTGGATATCAATTTTAATCAGACCATCTTTCGGTTTATTGTAAGTAATGGCATTACGGATTAGGTTAGATAGCAAAATAGTAGCAAGGTCCGAATTAAATTCTAGGATAAATGTACCGTGGTCAGCTATCTCGACCGTTATTCCTTTATATTCTATCAAGTCTGCTAACTCATCACAAATTTGATGGATAAGAGAATTGAATATTACCTTATCTGTACTTTCAAATTGATTGTTTTCAATACGCGAAAGCATGAGTAAGGCTTTGTTCAACTTAATCATGCGTTCCAGGGCTTCTTTGGTCTCACTGATGGCGATTAATTGTTGTTCACTTAATCGTTCATCTTCCAGTAATAATTCGAGTTTATTGGTAGAGATCGCTAAAGGTGTCTGTAGCTCATGTGCGGCATTTTCAATAAATAATTTTTGCTGCTGGAATATCTTTTCATTACGATCCAACATTTTATCAATCTCCGAGTCCAATAAAATAAACTCTCTAACATTGCTTTTTATAGTTTGTGTCGCTTTTAATTTACCAAAATGATATTTTTCTAATTTATCCAATATTTGATAAAATGGTTTAAATGCGCGATGAAAGACTAAGGTATTTATTGAAAGGATACTTATGATAATTAAAATATAGAGAACAATTAATGCAGTAGCGAGATCATATTGTAATTCGTCTTCTTCGACAGTAGAGGTTCGAATTTCTAAATGATATAATTGTTTGTCTTTTCCATAGAAGTAAGTGTTTAAGATGCGGTAAGGTTCCATATCCTCGTCATATGGCATGTAAATCAGGTCGTTCTTAAACGTGTTTTTCTTACCTTGTTGTATTTGTTGGGAGGCTTTTGTAATCTTGAATTGATTGATACCGAATGTATCAATCTTTAAGATTGTCTCATCATTATAAGCCGCTCGGATAATTTCTATTTTTTGATTTTTTAATCCATCATCAACATTATCGTAAACCTCCTCCATGATAAAGGCATAGAATAATAACGCCCATACGGCAATCACGATCAAAATCATGATCGTGATATAGCGTATCGTATAGTTTTTGAGTGATTTCGTCATTAAATTAATTTATATCCGATTCCATAAACGGCTTGAATATCGATATCGGCTTGGCTATCTTTTAATTTTTTTCTTAGATTTTTGATTTGGGAATAGATAAAATCTAGACTATCGGCCTGATCGATATGGTCTCCCCAGATAGATTCGGCCAAACTGTTTTTTTGAATGAGTTTGGTAGGCCTGATGATAAAGTAATACAAAAGGTCAAATTCCTTTCTATTGAGGGTGACGGGTTTTCCATTGACTGTTATGCTCCTGTCTGTCGTGTTAACGGCAATATTTTTATAAACCAAAATATCGTCGCCATGCTGATTTTTTCTACGTATAATGGATTTGATCCGCGCATGTAGTTCCGCCAAATGAAAGGGTTTAGCTAAATAATCATCAGCACCCAACTCTAGTCCCTTGACTTTGTCGTCAACGGAATCTTTGGCAGATAAAATGATCACAGATTCATCCTTCCCATTTTCTTTTATTTTCTCCATAAGTTGTAAACCTGATCCACCTGGCAACATGATATCCAGTAAAATGCAATCATAGGTATAGAGGGCTATTTTCTCAAGAGCACTTTCGTAGTCAAAAGCTTGCTCTACACGGTGTTTTTCCGCTAGTAAGGATTCCATGATGACTTGGCTTAAAGCGACTTCATCTTCTATCAATAGTATCTTCATATACGTTCGTTATGGACAAGGTTAAGATAAGAATTGGGAAAGATTTAGGAATCAAAATCCAATAATCACGACGACAATGTCTTCATTATGGTATGTAGGATGGTAATGTGAGATGGCACCCTGATCTTTATAGAATTTTAATTCATCGTAGATCATTCTTTTTAAGATACCTTTTCCTTTCCCATGCACAAACTTTATTTCTGGCATATCCCAATAAATAGCAGCGTCCAACATATCGCGCATATAGATAAGGGATTCATTTGCTAATTCGTCAGCCGTATAATCTTCCCAGTCGGAAAGAAAGGCTTCAGCGTGTAAATCTATTTGTACAGCAGGTTTTTTCATGTCGATCTTTTTATGATGGGCAAAAGTACGATTAACAGACTAACAAATAAAGCCTAAGTATGGTTTACACGATATAAATAGCCTTATGGAGGCGGTCGTGCCATTTCTTTATAGTTGCGGCATCTTCATATTGCTCTTTTTCAGCAAAAGCTAGCATAATATTTTCTACTTGAGCAATCATATCATCATATTCGTGGTAAATACCATTAGCATCTCGATAATCCATTATAATTTCAAAAAGATAATTGAGCGCTTTCTTTTTATGATATAAATTGTGGTGCTTTTCACCAATTTGGTCTGTTATTTTCTCATTCCTATCATCATATGCACCAATCCGGTTTCGAGCTTGGTTATATAATTGACCGTAATCTGCTATACGATGGCTAATGTCATGTATGTTGTTTTGGAGATCTTCAATAAGTGTAATGAGATTTTCCTGAATTTCAAGATCCTTTGATACAATAGACATAATATCCTTATTTTTTACTTGAATATAATTAAAATTTGTTTCATTTTAATCGTAAAATTAAAATACAAATAAACGTTTGAAATGTTTGTTAAATAAAAAATCAATTTTCGGAAATTGTTAGAGTTGTAGGAAGAATGTCGATTTCTTAATTGTTGGATTTATTGTACATTTGTTAGGTAATGGTATTCGATGCATCAATGTTGTCGAACCATTTTGTGATGCATTACTAAAAGTATGTACACGTATGTACTTAAATAAATAGGAGAGGGAGAAAATTCATGTGAATTTTCTCCCTTTTCATAGCGCTAAAATTAGATGAGAAAATATTATATATAATTCATGGGTAAAGAAATCAGTATTAATGGATATGAATTGGAGATTTGTTCCAATTCTCCGCAATCAGCATGTTATGCAGCACAGGGAGGAGCGACACGAGTTGAACTATGTCAAAATTTAGAGAACGGCGGGACTACGCCTTCGTATGGTCAAATTGTTCAGACGAGAAGATTGGTAGATATTGGGATACATGTTCTGATTCGTCCAAGGGGTGGAGATTTTGTTTACTCTGATTTGGAATTTGAGGAAATATTAGCTGATATCCAATTCTGTAAAAAGGAGGGCTGTGACGGTGTTGTTATAGGAGTTATGTGTAAGGATGGGACTGTTGATGTAAAGCGAACTAAAGCATTGGTAGAGGCTGCTAGACCGATGCACGTGACGTTCCATCGTGCATTTGACAAATGCGTTGATCCATTTACTTCCTTAGATGTCCTGATTGGATTAGGAATAGGTCGTGTATTGACATCAGGATTGCAAAATAGAGCGGAAGATGCTGTTGCCTTATTGAAGCAGTTAGTTGCGCATGCTGCAGGTAGAATTGTTATCATGCCCGGTGCTGGCGTGGATAGCAGTAATATGGAAATGATTTTAAAAGCTACAGGTGTGACGGCTATTCATAGCTCGGCAAAAGAAACAATATCATCGCAAATGATATTTGATCGTGCAGAGGTCGCTGGAATGAACGAACCTATCTTTAGCACATCAAAAGAAAAAGTCCACCAGTTGGTAGACATCCTTAAAAAGGAATAGCGTTGTAATTTACAACGCTATTCCTTTTAGTATTTTTTAGACCTATTTAGCTTCTGAAACTAATTGGCTTAAGATAGCATCGTTTTTAACGATTTGATTTGACTTCTTCATTCTAGATCTTGAACCAAGTTCAATATTACTACCTAAACTTAAGAATTGAACCTCAACACGTGAAGTGGTTTTATTTCTTCTATCTTTTCTTTTTAAACGTGTAACTCCCATTTTGATAAATTTTTTTATTGTTCAATAAAACGAGGTCGGAAGCGGATTCGAACCGCTGTAGGAGGTTTTGCAGACCTCAGCCTAGCCACTCGGCCATCCGACCCTATTTGTTCCCCTGAGGGAATGCAAAAGTAAAATTAATATTTGGATTAACAAAGACTATTGTGTAATTATTTTTTAAACAAATCATTATCAAGCTGTTTTGTTTGAAATTATTTTTATAAGTTATTTAGATGTCTGCAAGCTATGTATCAATCGCGTAATACTTGTCTATTATTTTGTACAGTAGTAACTAATCATGGGAGTTCAATATCAGCTTGACTAATAGGGTTTTATTGATTTGGCGTGTATCTTGCAATGTTTATAAAAACGCTTATTAAAAAATAGAACGATGAAAAAGTTATTACTAACATTAGGTGCAGCATTTTTATTGGCTGCTGGTGCTCAAGCACAAAGTGGATTAGGATATGGGCTCCGTGCGGGGGTAAACATTCCTAAATATTCTATAAATGATGGGAGTACAAAATCAAATACAGGCTTCTTTGTAACAGGATATTTAGATGCGCCTATTTCACCAAATTTCTCCATCCAGCCAGGATTATCTTTACAAAATAAAGGAGGGAAATGGGAGCCGACTTCTTCAAGTGAAACTAAAGAAAGCGTTATGTCTCTTGATATTCCGGTAAATTTAGTTGTTAAGCTGCCTACAGGTGGAGCAGGTAATTTCTTTGTTGGAGCCGGTCCATATGTTGGATTTGGTTTAAGTGGAAAGCGTAAAGGAGAAGTTTTGGATGGAGCTATTAAAGGAGATAGAGACATTAATTTTGGCAGTGATGCAACTGATGATTTAAAACGTACAGATTTTGGTGTAAATTTCTTGGCGGGTTATCAATTGACTAGTGGTTTTCAAATTAATGCAGGTTATGGCCTAGGTTTGACTAACTTAGATCCGAGACCAAATGGTACGGCAAAAAACCGTGTTTGGTCAATAGGTCTTGGATTCGGAATTTAATATAACCGCTTACGATTTTAACTAAAATCTTTTAAAATTAAGCCCTTGCTTTTATAGCAAGGGCTTCTTTATTGCCCTGTAAAACTTTACTTTAGTATTATTGTTTTACGTTTATAAATATTGGATATTATGACGAAGTTTTTGGCCTTGCCATTTTATATAAAATTAACCTGTACGTTAATTTCTATTATTACCTTAGGATATCTTGCTAAGATAGGGGCAACTATATTAGTGCCCTTTATTCTAGGATTACTTTTAGCATTGCTTTTGGTTCCCGTCAGTAATTTTTTTGAAAAGAAATTGAAATTTCCAAGAACTGTTGCAGGGATTGTGACGGTTTTGCTTTTCTTTGGTTTTGTTGGTTTTGGGTTTTACATGCTTGCTTCACAATTGTCCATGATAAAAGACGATTGGCCAGCTTTTAAAGAACAAATTTTGGCGGGCTTTCAAAATGTTCAAATTTGGGTTACAGACCATTTTGGAGTGATGCATAATGAGCAAATGGATATTATAAATAAAACGGCTTCCAAATCACTGGATAGTGGAACACTGCTATTGGGTACAGCCTTACTCTCTTTATCATCGCTGTTTATTTTATTGGTATTTACTTTTCTTTACACCTTTTTCTTGTTGATTTATCGTAGTCACATCGTCCGTTTTCTTTTGCTGCTCAATAATGAAGAGCACCATGATATTGTATTGGATGTTGTCGGGCAAGTGCAATATGTCGTTAAAAAATACTTGATAGGTTTATTGTTGCAGATGCTCATTGTATCTACGCTAGTATTTGCAGCTTTGAGTATCATAGGAGTGAAATACAGCCTTCTGTTAGCCATTATCACGGGCGTATTCAATGTGTTGCCATATATTGGTATTTTCACATCAATCTTAGTCATAGCGCTGCTTACATTTGCGACATCAACATTTACACATGTCTTGGTCGTAATCGTTGCCTTGATTATTATCCATCTGATTGATAGTAATTTTATTGTCCCGAAAGTAGTAGGGTCTAAAGTGAAAGTTAACTCGTTATTTGCGATGATGGCGATTATTGTGGGAGAGTTGATTTGGGGGATTTCGGGTATGTTTCTAGCTATCCCAATCTTGGCCATTTGTAAAATTGTCATGGATCGTGTTAAAGAATTGAAACCTTGGGGATTCTTACTTGGTGAGGAAGATAATAAAGGGAATACGTATTCGAAGATACTTAAATCAATGAGTCCTAAAAAGAATCAATAAGACTATTATTAATACTTCAAAGGTATCGAAAGGTTCGGTTATGATTAATGGTGTTTATAGACCTATGTAACCATCTTCTTAGACAGGCTTTTTTGAGGCACGTAAGACGGTTAGCTGCTTCATTGATGGTGCTTAGCTCTATTGTATATTTCATAGTTCTGATTGATCCAAATGAATTTTCATAGATAGGAAACAAAAAAGGCTTCTAATTTAAATTAGAAGCCTTTCTTGTTTCAATCAGTGCAATTCTATCACACTTTGATTTCTACTTCAACACCTGAAGGTAATTCAAGTTTCATCAATGCATCAACAGTTTTAGAGTTAGATGAATAAATATCTAACAATCTCTTGTATGAACATAATTGGAATTGCTCACGCGCTTTTTTGTTAACGTGTGGAGAACGTAAAACTGTATAGATTTTTTTCTCAGTAGGTAATGGAATAGGACCACTAACAACTGCACCTGTAGGTTTTACTGTTTTTACGATTTTCTCAGCTGATTTGTCAACTAAATTGTAATCGTATGATTTCAATTTGATTCTGATTCTTTGGCTCATTTCTGTTTTTGTTTAAAGTGATCTCCCGTTAGAGCTATTATCAACAGGAGATCGGTTTACTTTTATATTAGAAAGGATTATTCTCCTTTTAATTTACCTTTTGCTTTTGCAACGATATCTTCTGTAACGTTACGTGGAGCCTCTTCATAGTGATCAAATTCCATTGTAGAAGTTGCACGACCCGAAGTGATAGTACGTAATTGAGTTACATAACCAAACATTTCCGAAAGTGGAACTAATGCTTTAATAACTTGAGCACCATTACGTGTATCCAAACCTTGCATTAAACCACGACGACGGTTTAAGTCACCCATTACATCACCCATGTTTTCTTCTGGTGTCAAAACCTCCACTTTCATGATAGGCTCCATTAACACTGGAGAACATTTAGGTAATGCCTCACGGTATGCAGAGCGAGCTGCTAATTCAAAAGATAATGAATCTGAATCGACTGCGTGGAATGAACCATCAATCAAACGAACTTTCATTCCTGATAATTGGAAACCTGCTAATACACCGTTTTTCATTGATACTTCAAATCCTTTCTGAACTGAAGGGATAAATTCTTTTGGAATTTTACCACCAACGATTTCGTTGACGAATTGAAGAGGTGATTTACTTAAATCGTAATCTGCATCAGCTGGAGAAATCACAACTTTGATATCCGCAAATTTACCGCGACCACCTGATTGCTTTTTGAATACCTCACGGTGCTCAGAAGTACCAGTGATAGACTCTTTGTATGCTACTTGAGGAGCACCTTGGTTAACCTCAACTTTGAATTCGCGTTTCAAACGATCAATTAAGATATCTAAGTGAAGCTCACCCATACCAGAGATAACTGTTTGACCAGTTTCTTCGTCAGTTTTAACGACGAATGTAGGATCTTCTTCAGCTAATTTACCAAGACCAATACCTAATCTATCAATGTCAGCTTGAGTTTTTGGCTCAATAGCTAAACCGATTACTGGCTCAGGGAAATTCATTGACTCTAACACGATAGGGTGTTTTTCATCACATAAAGTATCACCTGTTTTGATATCTTTGAAACCAACAACAGCACCGATATCACCAGCCTCGATGAAAGGGATAGGGTTTTGTTTGTTCGCATGCATTTGGAAAATACGAGAGATACGTTCTTTGTTGCCTGAACGCGTGTTCAATACATAAGAACCAGCATCTAACTTACCTGAGTAAGCACGGATGAAACATAGACGACCTACGAATGGGTCAGTAGCAATTTTGAAACCTAATGCTGTGAATGGCTCATTAACATCTGGTTTACGTAGAATTTCTACACCAGTGTCAGGATTAGTACCAACTACACCTTCTGAATCCATTGGTGATGGTAATAACTCCATAACGAAGTCAAGCATTGTTTGAACACCTTTATTTTTGAAAGATGAACCACAAACCATAGGAACGATAGCATTATCTAATACTGCTGCACGTAAAGCTTTCAAGATTTCAGCTTCTGTTAATGAATTAGGGTCTTCGAAGAATTTCTCCATCAATGACTCATCATAACCAGCTACTGCTTCTAATAACTTTTCACGGTATTCAGCAACTTCGTCTAACATATCTGCTGGAATAGGCACTTCTCTAAAAGTCATACCTTTATCATGTTCATTCCAAACGATACCACGGTTGTTGATTAAATCAACAACACCTTCGAAGTTATCTTCAGCACCGATAGGTAATTGCAAAGCAACAGCATCAGAGCCTAACATTTCTTTTACTTGTTTCACAACTTTCAAGAAATCAGCACCTGAACGGTCCATTTTGTTTACGAAACCAATACGTGGAACTTTGTAATTATCAGCAAGTCTCCAGTTAGTCTCTGATTGAGGCTCAACACCATCAACTGCAGAAAATAAGAATACTAATCCGTCTAATACACGTAATGAACGGTTTACCTCAACCGTGAAATCCACGTGTCCAGGAGTATCGATAACGTTAACGTTGTATTTCTTTCCACGGTAGTTCCAGAATACAGTAACAGCAGCGGAAGTAATTGTGATACCACGCTCTTGCTCTTGTGCCATCCAGTCAGTTGTTGCTGAACCTTCGTGCGTCTCACCTAATTTATGGCTTACACCAGAATAAAAAAGGATACGCTCGGTTGTTGTAGTTTTACCAGCATCGATGTGTGCAGCGATACCAATATTTCTAGTTAATTTTAAATCTCTTGCCATAATATTTTTTAGCACTAAGCCCCGGAAGGACCGTATATTTTTCTGTCTAAATAAGTACACCGATCCAGGTAAAAGAATAGTCTTTTACCTAAGATCGGTGTAATCATATTTGTGTGTGTAAGTTCAAAACTAGAATCTGAAGTGTGAGAACGCTTTGTTAGCTTCCGCCATTTTATGCGTATCTTCTTTCTTCTTAACAGCAGCACCTTCACCTTTAGAAGCTGAAATGATTTCTCCTGCTAATTTTTCAAACATTGTTTTCTCACCACGTCTACGTGAATATGAAATTAACCATTTCATACCCAAAGCAATTTTACGCTCAGGACGAACTTCCATAGGAACTTGGAAGTTAGCACCACCAACACGACGAGATTTAACCTCTACAGCTGGCATAACGTTGTTTAAAGCTTTTTTCCAAGCTTCTAAACCACTTTCGCTAGTTTTTTGCTCTACTAATTCAATCGCATTGTAAAAAATTTCATATGCTGTAGATTTTTTACCATCATACATCATGTTGTTTACAAAACGAGTTACCTGAGTGTCGTTAAACTTTGGATCAGGTAAAATGATTCTCTTTTTTGGTTTTGATTTTCTCATTTTTCTTTCCTCCGTTTAATTATTTCTTTTTACCTTTTGCTGGCGCAGCCGCTGCTTGTCCTGGTTTAGGACGCTTAGTTCCGTATTTAGAACGACGTTGGTTACGACCTGCTACACCTGAAGTATCTAATGCACCACGGATAATGTGGTAACGTACACCTGGTAAATCCTTAACACGACCACCACGAATCAAAACGATTGAGTGTTCTTGTAAGTTGTGACCTTCTCCTGGGATGTAAGCGTTAACCTCTTTACCGTTTGTTAAACGTACACGAGCTACTTTACGCATTGCTGAGTTTGGTTTTTTAGGGGTAGTAGTATATACACGTGTACATACACCTCTTCGCTGTGGACATGAGTCCAACGCTGGTGACTTACTCTTGTCAACCAGAGCTACTCTACCTTTTCTAACTAATTGTTGAATAGTAGGCATTTACCTGATTTTGTTATTTAATTTACTCCTTAAATTATTATAAGTTCGCAAAGATAACCATTTTATTGTTAAATCGAAATACATCGACCATTAGTTTTCCACATTTTGATTGAGAATCTTGCACTTAGCATCTAAATCAATTTGTTTCTTAATAAATAGCGAACAATTTGATCGGCTCCGTATTTGGATAAGTGGTCGTCATCATGCATATATGGGTCTTGGCCATTGTATTTTTTTACATCAGGTAAATTATAAATGTCGATATAAATATCTTCTGAGACGAACGTCTTGAGAAAATTATTGATATGTGTAGACCTTGCTTCGACGTAATTCTTTTCTCTTATACTACTGTTTTTTAATTGCAAAGCCAATATGTTTGGAAAGATGATGGTGTAACTTGGTGTTTGCCCAATCATCTTGAGTGGGATTTTTTTGTCCTTGAAGTATTGTATTACTTCTCGCAGTTTGATTTTTAAGGTTTCATCTGGGTATTGTTGCGATCCCCAAAATCCAACGAGAATGACCTCGTCTATATCTTTAGCATTTTTAGGAATAAATGATTGATACATGTAATTGATCAGTTCGCAAGAGGCTTTTGGCCCTTTTGGGTCTAGAAGGGGGTAGCTGGTCGAAACGGTTGCTTGCAATAGGTGAGCATCTTCTGTTGCTAACTGTTCTTTTAGGCTCTGTGCAAAAACGCCCGCATGGCTATCACCAAGAAGGAGAATATTTCTTTTAGTGGTATCAATACTTGCGCAGAACTCAACATCGTATTGATCGAAGGTGTTATCAATATCAAGGTGACAACTGCCCTTTCTAAATTGTTTGGCAAGATCGTGTTTTCGGTAATTTGTATTATAATTGGTGAGGTGCTGTATCTCCTTATTTGTTTTTAATTCTTTGTATGGAAATAACATGACTAATGCTGCTGCTGCCACGACGCCCGAAGTGCAGGTCAGTGTGAAGCGAATTTTATTGAATTTTTTATTGGATTCAATGAAATAATATGATAAACAGGCTAAAGCAAGCGAAAGGACAAATATGGGTAGGGTGATGAAGGGTTTGTTCAAACCCAGGTATATGGAAAATACGTAAATTGGCCAATGCCATAAATATAAAGAGTAAGATAGTTTTCCTATCCACTGGATAGGTTTAAAAGCCAATACTTTGAAATCACACTGTGTCACGATAATCAAGAATGTCGCAACAACTGGAAAGAGGGTATAGTAAGAAGGCCAGCTGATATTTTCCTCGTTCAGAGTGAGAATGCATGTGATCAGGGTACAGTATCCAAGAAAAGCTAATATTTTCCTTAAAGGGGAAGTTATGGATTTTCGTATATGTCCCTCGGTCAGAAATGCAAGCCCGCCAATGAGCATCTCCCAAGCTCTAGTTGGGAACATGTAAAAGCTGAAAGATGGGTTTGTATTATTGAAATAGTGGTTGAACGCCACGGATATTGCTGTGAGGCTGCTAAAAAAGACGATAAACCTTATTTTATTATCTGAATAGCTATTTCTAAAGGGATAAAGCAATATTGGAAACAAAAGATAGAATTGCCATTCAACGGATAGTGACCAGGTATGTAGCAGTATGTTGTTCTGGGATGCAATGTCAAAATATCCACTATGGAGATAGTAATCGATATTGGAAATAAAGAGGCTACTGAAGAAGGAGTTGTTTCCAAGTTGCTGTAAGTCGTTGGGAAGTAAAATAAAACCTCCTATTAAGATTACCCCAATAAGGAGGAATAGCAGAGCTGGAATGATTCGGGTGGCTCTCTTTATATAAAACTCTTTAAAGGAGAAGTTTTGTTTTTCGAATCCAGAAAGCACGATTTTTGTCATTAGATATCCAGAGATGACGAAAAAGATGTCCACTCCGCTAAACCCACCGTCGAAGTAAGGAATTTTGAAATGGAAAAAAACTACTGCTAATACTGCTAAAGCACGCAATGCTCCTATGTCATTTCTAAATTTCATTTTTTTTTCTCGTTGATGTAGGTTGCAAATCTGGGCAAAATAATTTATTTCCCCTATTAAAATCTCAATCATCTTATTTTCTGACTACCCGCAGGAAACTTTAAAATATGTTTATTGTTTTTATGGTAATTTTGTTTTTTTAAATAAGATATATGGAAATGAGAAAGACGGTTCTACTTGCTATGATGTTATTCTGTACTACGGCTTATAGTCAAACTTTTGAAGTCGTTCCGTTAGGTGTTTATGGAGGTAATCATGAAGATAATCTTTCTTCCTATTTAATCGGTGAATACCAAAATAATGCATATTTAGCATTGGATGGAGGGACTATTAATGCGGGTATTAGAAAAGCAATTGCATTAAAAACATTCAATGAGCCAGCTTCCAGGGTGTTGAAGGATTATATTAAGGGCTATTTTATATCACACGGGCATTTAGACCATTTGGCGGGTATGATAATTAATGCACCTGCTGATGCTCCTAAAAGTATCTATGCAACACCAGGGATGATCGATGTATTGAAAAATCATTATTTCATTGATGCTACTTGGGCTAATTTTGGAAATGAAGGAACCCTGCCTATTCGTAAATATCGATATAAAAGATTGTATCTAGGAGAGGTGGATTCAGTAGAAAACACCAATATGACGATACAGGCTTTTGATTTGAGTCATGTGAGTCCAATGAGAAGTTCTGCAGCTTTGGTAAGTATAGCGGGATCTTCCGTATTATACTTAGGAGATACTGGTGCGGATCGTGTGGAGGGAACCAAAGATTTGGAATACTTATGGAAAGCTATTGCACCAATTGTAATAGCTAAGCAACTAAAGGCATTGATGATCGAAGTGTCATTTCCGAATGCACAATCTGAAAAACTACTTTTTGGCCATTTGACTCCTGCACTTTTAAGTGAAGAAATGGAAAAGTTAGCTCAATTTACGGGAAAAGAGGCTTTACGAGAGCTGAACGTTGTCATCACGCACATGAAACCTGAGGCCGGTCAAGTTGAAGAGATTAAGCGGGAGTTGATGGAGGATAACCCTTTAGCTTTAAATTATATTTTCCCAGAACAAGGTAGGCGATTAATCTTTTAGTGAAGTTGCATATTATCAGTGTGATTTTTCAGCTCAATGTCAGCTTTTTTATGCTAGCTAGAAAAAAGTCATTTATTCTAGCTAAATTTAAGTTTCATTCAGCACAGTGTGGGTGTTGTTGCTTTTGTAAAGATGTAAACCTATGTATATGAATTACTTAGAGGATGTTCAGAGATTGTTTTTGTACTATAAGCAGTTAGTTGATAGTACTTTGAATCAGTTGAGTGATAGCCAGTTGTTTTGGCGTTACAATGAGGAGAGTAACAGTGTTGCTGTTCTTATCCAGCATATTTCCGGAAATATGAGGTCTCGTTTTACGGATTTTTTGACTTCGGATGGTGAAAAAGAATGGCGTAACCGGGATGCTGAGTTCGAGTTGATAGACGAAGACAAAACAAGGTTGTTTCTAGAATGGAATGAAGCGTGGGAAAATCTGTTTGCTACTTTGAAAACCCTAGAGTTTGATGATTTGAGTAAGATCGTTCATATTCGGAATCAAGGGCATACTGTTATAGAGGCTATTAATAGACAGTTGGCACATTATCCTTATCATGTGGGACAGATTGTGATGCTGGGAAAAATGATGAAAGGGAATAACTGGAGATCCTTATCTATTCCAAAGGGAGAGTCTGGAGTTTATAATGCTGTGCGGTTTACACAGGGCAGGCATATGGAACATTTTACCGATGAGATGTTGCGACATTTGGATGGTTAGTGTTCATTTATGCAATAGATACGCCTCCAAAAAGTCTCATCTTATTTGGAGGCGGAAATTTCTTTTTTTGATAAACTTAGTTTAGCTTATTAAGGTGAAGTCAATCTGGCGTTTGTCAAGGTCAACTTTTTTGACTTTAATCTGTACTTCATCACCCAATTGATATTTCTTTTTCTTACGTTGCCCAATGATGGCAAAGTTTTTTTCATCCAAGACATAAAAATCGTCGTTAATATCGCGAAGCCTGATCATTCCCTCACATTTATTTGATTGAATTTCCACATACATACCCCATTCTGTCACGCCAGAGATAATACCTGTGTATTCAGTTCCAATTTGCTCTTGAAGGAATTCTGCTTGTTTGTATTTGATCGAAGCGCGTTCTGCTTCCGCTGCTTTCTTTTCCATCTGTGAAGTATGTTCGCACATCTTCTCGTAATGATCGGCATTGATTTTATTTCCGCCATCAAGGTAGTAAGCTAGGAGCCTATGTACCATAACGTCGGGATAACGTCGGATAGGGGATGTAAAATGAGTATAATAATCAAATGCTAATCCGTAATGGCTTGTTCCTTTAGTCGTGTATATGGCTTTTGCCATGGAGCGAATAGCAAGGGAAGTTAACATATTCTGTTCTTTGCTACCTTCAATCTTGGTCATTAATGCATTTAAGGATTTGGCCGTTTCTTTATCCGATTTTATCGTTAATTTATGTCCAAATCGAGCTGCGAATTGTGAAAACGTTGCTAATGTTTCCGGATTGGGAACATCATGAAAACGGTAGACGAAAGGTAATTTATTTTTACCTTTTCCTTGTTTTCCGATATATTCGGCAACTTTTCTATTGGCAAGTAACATGAAGTCTTCAATAAGCTTATGCGCATCTTTCCTAACCTTAGTGTAGACACCTGTAGGCTTTCCATTCTCGTCCAATATAAACTTAACCTCTTCACTTTCAAAGGCAATTGCGCCATTCTTGAATTTGCGTTCGCGGAGGATATAAGCAAGTTCATTCAGTTTTAGGATCTCTGAAGAAAAATCACCTGTTTTTGTTTCGATGATCTCTTGCGCTTCTTCATAAGAAAAACGACGGTCTGAATGGATGATTGTTCTGCCAAACCACTGTTCTAGTACATTTGCATCCTCATCGAGCTCAAAGACAGCCGAGAAGCAAAGTTTATCCTCGTGGGGACGAAGTGAGCACACGCCATTGGACAATCGCTCTGGAAGCATAGGAATCACCCTGTCGACCAAGTACACAGAAGTACCTCTTTCGTATGCTTCTTTGTCTAATTCTGTTTCAGGAATGACAAAGTGGGAGACGTCTGCGATGTGAATTCCAATTTCGTAATTTCCATTCTCTAGTTGTTGAAACGAGATGGCATCATCAAAATCTTTGGCATCTGCGGGATCAATGGTGAAAGTGGTGATGTTTCGAAAATCTCTTCTTTTTGCAATCTCTTCTTTTGAGCAGGTTTCTGGTAGTGCGTTTGCTTCTTCCTCTACTTTTTTAGGAAATTTTAGTGGGAAACCGTAGTCTGCCAAGATGGCATTCATCTCGGTGTTGTTTTCTCCCTTTTTACCTAGAATAGTTTTGACTTTTCCGATTGGATTTTTAGCTCCTTCAGGCCAGTCAATGATGGAGACTACAGCCTTTTCGCCATCCTTCGCGCCAACAAGATTATCAAGTGGAATAAAGATGTCATGAAGCATTTTTTTGTCATCAGCAATGAAGAAGGCGAAGTTTTGTGAAAGGTTGATGATGCCGGTAAAATCTGTTTTGGCTCGTTGAATAATTTCGACAACTTCGCCTTCTTTTTTTCGGCCTCTGCTCTTCTCAAATGTATGTACCTTAACGATGTCTCCATGTAATGCTTGACGTAGTTTTCTAGGTGCTACGAAAATGTCATTTTCAAATTCGTCTTCGGGTATAATATAAGCAGATCCTTCAGCGGTCATATCGACTTTACCTGTTACGTAAACTTTGAGCTGACGAAGTTTAAACTTCCCTTTTTCAACCTCTATAAATGGGCTGTTTTTGGGTTGAGAAGTTAAGATATTGGCGATAGCTATTTTAGAATCGGAATCGTGAACGTTCAATTTTGATGCGACTTGTTTGTAGTTGAGGGCTTTGTTGCTTGACTTCTCAAAGATGTCGATGATGAGCTGTGTCAAAACCTCTTGATATGGGTTTTCTTTTTTTGTCGTCATACGTATTTATTTACTTTTTATCGTGTTATAAGTAGAGGAGAAGGTTGCTATGAATCATGATGTTTTTGGTATCTTTGATTGCGCTATTTCTCATGCCTTATCACTTACAAGATACGAATATTAATCTAGAATTACGGGTGTTTTTAAGGTGTTTATTATGTGTTTTTTATTTAGTGTATTTATTGTTTTCTTTAGCTTTGTTAATTATTTGGTAATCAGATTATTGCATTAATTGATGCTTAATGTTTCTGATGCTGTAAGTGGAGTAGGGAGTCAATTTCAAACTTTAGTGTAGAATTGTTCATTTAGCTAAAAATTTATTCCTTTATAATATCTTTATTATTCTTTTATAATAACCTTTGTTACAATGTGTTGTAATTCCTTAAGCTAAAATTTAGCTTATATATTATATTGTTTTTTAGCGCGCATTTGTGGCTGTTCAATCCATAGATATAATGGTTTCAAATTTTCATGAAACCATTATGTTTTAGAATATATTGTCAACAAATATTTTTATTTTTCCTGGCATTGGTCACATAAACCAAGGGCATTTATCGCTACAGCTTCGAGCTTATAACCTTTGGGAAGATTAAAGCTTGGGAGTGTGATTTCTTCCATACAATAAACGGAATTGCATCGTCTACAGATGAAGTGAATATGCTGGTCATGATGTTCATGTTCAGAGCAATTTGTAGAGCAAAGGGCATAAGTAGCAGTGCCATTCAGGTCAAAAATTTTATGTAAAATCCCCTTCTCTTCAAAAGAAGAGAGTACGCGATATAGGGTGACACGGTCGATTTCTTTACCTATTAATTTCTCTAATTCGGGTTGTGATATGGCCGATTTTTTAGTAGATATAATTTCCAAAGTACGCAATCTGGGTTGTGTCACTTTGAGTTGATATTGCTTTAGCAAAGCCGCAAAATCGACACTTTCAAATGCTGTTTTTTCTTGTTGTTGCTCTTTACTCATATGACAAAAATACATCATTATTCCTAGATAAAAAAACGGTCAAAAGTAGGTGTATAACACGCACTTTCGACCGTTCTTTTAAAATCGTTTTATTCTGAAATTATTTACCTGCCGCTTTAGCATGGTCAGCTAAGAAAGTAGCAAGACCGCTATCTGTTAAAGGGTGTTTCAATAAAGCTGTAATTGCTGATAAAGGACCTGTCATAACATCAGCTCCAATTTTAGCGCAACCTAGGATATGAGCACTGTTACGTACCGATGCAGCCAAAATCTGGGTAGGGAAACTGTAGTTATCATAGATCAAACGAATCTCTTCAATTAGGCCTAAACCATCTGTCGAAATGTCATCTAAACGTCCTATAAAAGGTGATACATAAGTTGCTCCAGCTTTAGCAGCTAATAATGCTTGACCTGCTGAAAAAACCAAAGTACAGTTTGTTTTGATTCCCTTTTTGCTGAAATATTTAATCGCTTTGATACCATCTTTGATCATAGGGACTTTAACAACAATCTTGTCATCTAATTTTGCAAGTGCTTCGCCTTCTTTGATCATTCCTTCGTAATTTGTAGAAATTACCTCTGCACTTACATCACCATCCACGATAGCACAGATTGCTTTGTAATGATTGATTACATTTTCGTCCCCACTGATTCCTTCTTTGGCCATTAAACTTGGGTTTGTAGTTACCCCATCTAATACACCTAAGTCCTGTGCTTCTTTGATTTGCTCTAAGTTTGCTGTGTCAATAAAAAATTTCATCTCGTATTGAATTGATTGTTAATTGTTTGGTTTATTTACCATTAAGTGGCAAAGTTATCGATTAAAATTCACTAATCTTGTGCTGAATTGAAATTACTGCACAAATATTGCTTAGTAATTCCTGTTCACTTATTTTACTCCTTTCATTTACTTCTATTATTCATTGATATGCAGTTATTTCGATCGCTTCAGTACCCTAATTTCAGACTACATATAATTGGTCAAGCGATTTCATTGATGGGAACTTGGATGCAGCGGGTCGCTATTAGCTGGTTGGTGTATAAATTAACGGGCTCAGTTTTTTGGTTGGGTTTTGTTTCTTTTATATCATTGCTTCCATCTTTGGTATTATCCCCATTTATCGGAAGTTTTGTCGATAAACATAAAAAGTACAAGCTTGTTTTTCTAACACAGATTGGTCTAATGATACAGGCGGGTATCTTGACATTACTGGTTTATCTTAAATTAGAGAACGTACTTTGGTTATCTGTGTTAGGGTTTACGCAAGGTGTAATTAATGCATTTGATGTATTGGGGAGGCAATCACTCATGGTGCATTTAGTCGAAAACAGAAAAGATTTACCCAATGCGATAGCGCTCAATTCTTCTATATTTAATGCTGCACGTATGGTGGGGCCAGCAATAGGAGGTATACTGTTGAGTACCTATGGAGAAATGATGTGTTTCAGTACTAATTTTCTGAGTTTTATCCCCGTTTTGATTACACTTTGGATGATGAATGTTACAGAAAGCGCAGACAATTTGAGTAAAGGGAGTAATTGGCAAGGCCTGGTCGAAGGTTTCTACTATCTAAAACGTTCTCCACATATTTTTTCCCTTATCATTGTCATGACTTTCTCGAGTTTATTGGTCATTCCATATACTTCATTATTGCCTGCTGTTGCTAAAGAAATGTTTAATGGGGATGCTACCACATTTTCTTGGTTTGAGAGCGCTGCAGGGCTTGGGGCGATGATTGGGGCTATTAATATGGCTCGGTTGAAGTCTGGGACTAATATGCGCTATCAAGTGATGGGGGCAGCTTTATTATTAGGAGCAGCTTTGTTTTTATTAGGTCATTCTTCTGTATTGGTCTTAGCACTTGTGTATACCGCCATTGTTTCTTTTGCTATGATGATTCAAAACTCCAGTATCAACACCTACATTCAAACCCATGCGATGCCGATGTATAGAGCGCGCGCAATTTCATATTATGTGATGGCATTTCAAGGGGTTTTTCCAATAGGAAGCTTAATGATTGGAGCTTTTGCTAGCTATTTTGGTCTTAGAAGCACACTTTATTTTATGGGTGTGGCCGGAGTGTTGATTGCTTTATCATACTATTTATATTTGCGACTGCATATACACAAAAGGTTATTTAAGTTTTAACCTTCTTTTAAGCAATTTGAGCGTTTTTTTCTTGTAATCGATGATAGCGCCATAAGGGGCTAAAATATCACCACCTATAACACCAATGACAGGTTGCAAGTTCATCTGTTCGTATGCATAGTTGATAGAACTCAGATCTAAAACTGCAGCTTTATAATTTTTGATGCTCCAGTCTTGGATTTTGAAAATTGGAATCTGTATAAGAAAGCTTTGCATTGTATTGGTTCCGAGACCTGTTGATAAGGTATCTGTTGTTTCCAGTTGGAATTGTTCGGCATGAATCTGTTCCAATTGGTTTTTATCAAAAACTGTTTTTGAAGCCCCTGTATCCAACACCATCAGATGAACCGTATCAAACAACATGACTTCAACTAAGATATGAGTGCCTTGTTCCTGTAATTGTAAAAGTTGTAGTGGTATGATCGACATGCTTCAAACATAGAGAAAATATGTTCTTTCTGAAAGGAGAAACTCGATTTATTTATTAATCATTTTACTTGGTCAAGGGTTTGGCGCAAGGCTGTAGGGTCGCTTAGATTCTTAAATTGAGTAGGAGTCAAACCTGTATTTTTTTTGAATTGATTGCTCAGGTAGGCAGTACTCGAATAGTTAAGTTTTTCAGCTATCTCAGCTAAAGAAAGTTCGTCGTATATCAATAATTCTTTAATATATTCTATTTTTTGAATTATCGCATATTTTTCGATACTAATACTGGTGACAGAAGAAAAGAGCGCGCTTAAAGAGCTGTATTCAACGTTTAAGTTACTGCTCAATATCTCGGAAAGGTTTTTATTTAAAAAATCATAAGGTTGGCGAGTATAGTCGATAATCAACAATTTTATTTTCTCAATAATACGGGTGTTTTTATCGTCGATTAATTCAAATCCGATAGTATGAAGGTTTTCCTGCAGTTGAGTCCTTTGTTCTGAATTTAAATCCGAATCAAGTGTAACTACACCTAATTGTAGGTCATGATAGGAGATATGCAACTCTTTAAATATATTTCCTACAGCCATTTTACATCTATTGCAGACCATATTTTTTATAAAGAGTTGCATATTATTTTTTATAAAACGTTAATTTCTTTTAGTACATTATTCATATTCCGGACAGCATCGGCACTTTTATGTAACTTTTGCTTTTCCTCTTCAGATAGATTCAAAGGTACAATTTTATTCCAACCATTTTTATTTATGATGACTGGAACGCCTAATGTGATATCTGATAAACCAAATTCTCCTTCCAAAAGCACACTTGCTGTAAACAGTTTGTTTTGGTTTCTAACAATGCTTTCCACGACAGCAGCAGTGGCTGCTCCGGGTGCATACCAAGCTGATGTACCGATTAGGGATGTTAATGTTGCGCCGCCAACCATGGTTTTCTGTACGACCTCATCTTGTTCCGCTTCAGTTAAAAAATCACTCACAGCTATGCTATTCCAAGTCGCATGTTTTATCAGTGGTATCATCGTAGTATCACCATGACCACCTATGACGATAGCATTGAGGTCACTTGCTGAGGCATTTAATTTTTGACTCAATTGGTATTTAAATCGTGCAGAATCTAATGTTCCACCCATACCAATAATTCTATTTTTGGGTAATCCAGAGCTTTTAAGTGCCAGATAGGTCATAGTATCCATCGGGTTGGAAACAATAACAATAACGATATCTGGAGAATGTTTTACCAAATTATCGACTACTGTTTTAACAATATTGGCATTTGTTCCTATTAACTCCTCTCGTGTCATCCCTGGCTTTCGCGGAATTCCTGAGGTAATAACTGCAACTGAAGACCCTGCTGTGGCACTATAATCACTGGTAACACCTGTTATCTTGGAGTCGAAGCCCAATAAGGCAGCTGTTTGTGACATATCCTGTGCCTTGCCTTCTGCAAAACCTTCTTTGATATCCAATAGGATGATTTCTTCGGCAACGTTTCTTCTTATTAAATTATCTGCTGTTGTTGCTCCAACCGCTCCCGCTCCAACTATTGTAACTTTCATAAGCTTATTAATTTTGGTCCTCGTCGTTAATTTTGTTTAATTTACTTAATAAATTGTAGGAATACAATTAAGTGATATAAAAAAACAGTAAAATAAAAAGGGAGAAACATTGTTTCTCCCTTTTTATTAGAATGGATAGCCGATAGCTAAATTGAACATCAGGTTGTTTTTTCGCCAAGCTCTACTTCCCAAATCGATATCTTTTATCACCCATCGATCACCTTTTTCTAAATAAGGCACACGTAGAGGTATTGCAAAATCTGTTCTAAGAATCAGGAAAGTGAAGTCAAACCTTAGTCCCAAACCTCCTCCAACAGCTAATTCTGTTAAGAAGTCTTTACTGAATTTTGCACCGGGCTTTTCTTCATCTGTATTTTGAAGCCATACGTTACCCGCATCAATGAATGCAGCCCAATGTACAAATCCTGCTAATTTAGCACGGTATTCTGTATTTAGTTCCAATTTGATATCTCCGGTTTGGTCTGCATAGAATTTATCAGTTCCTATATTCTGTGGCTTTAATGTTCCAGGTCCAATGGCTCGAGCTGCAAAGGCTCGAATACTATTTGGTCCCCCTACATAATATTGTTTTAAGTAGGGAAGGGCACGAGAGTTACCATACGAGTAACTGAGACCCAAACTAACACGGGAGGCAAGTTGCGAATTTTCACTCAGTTTCAGGTAGTGCCTACCGTCTCCACTTATCTTAATATATTGCGAGAAATAGGCGTCAAAAAGTTTAAATGTTTTTCCCTCTTTATAATTAGCACCTTTAATTAAACCGATTACATTACCTGATAAATCTAGATTACCTTTAAAATAAAAGGTGTTCTTTAGATTTTTGTTCATCGTGTTGGATAATGTGAAATTGTAATTGGGTCCAATCGTAAATTGTGGTTCAATCGCGTGTTTCAGCGTTGGTACAGTATCCATTTGAGCTTTATATTCGTCCGAGATACGGCTCGGTTGAACATAAGTGATCTCGATTAAACCCAAATCATGTTGTTTTTCTTCTGACTCTTGCCAAATATAACCGTAGTCCAATGTAAGTGAACGTAGGGTATAAGCCTTTGTTCTATTTAGAAATTCAAAACCTGTCTTGATATAAGTTTTCGGAATAAATCTACGGCTCGGGTCAATCTTAAAGGGCGACAAAATGCGAGGGAAAGTCAATGTAAGATCGGCACCATAGCGGTAGTAGCTTGAATTAAGGCTGACACTTCCACCTGTTTGGGTCTCATATCCTCCGAAGACATTGAGACTTAGTAATTCGGCTCCTTTAAAGGCATTACGAAGTTGCCAGTTAACATTCAGCTCTGAACCATTGTAGACAGAAGCCATTTTACCCAATAATTCAACACGGATTGATTTCTTCGGAAGAGGTGTCAGGTAGTAATACACATCTAGACCATTTTTGACCTCCTTGCTATCGACAAAATTGTTCTTTACAAATTTAAAACTGTTGAGATTAACCAAATGGCTAATGGTTTTGTTATGCGCTCCTCGATTATAGCGATCCCCTTTTCTAAAGAAAATATGATTGGCTATAACCGGTTTTCTAAAGGTGTTTTTTGGGTCAATAAAATAGAGAGAACTGTCAAATAATTGGGGATTACGTGGTGCACGTTGGTAACCTGTACCTTCATCTGTATAGTTTGGATAGATGTAAATATTATTAATTTGCGACGGAGCTTTCGCAATCGCAGGTGTTTCGGGCTTAATCGTTACAAATAAATCAACTTTATGGTCACCAATGGTACTATCCACTTCTACTAAAATGTAATCAGGGCTAAAATAGTAATATCCTATATTTTTGAGTTCATTATCGATACGATCACGCTCGTTCATAATATCATCCAAGTTATAGTGTTTCCCCACTTTTAAAAGGGATTTATCTCGTGATTGGAGAATATCCCTCCCGAGTTGTTTTGTGCTGTCTACAGAAAACGTGACGCTTTTGATGCGGTAAATAAGATTGGTGGTAGCAATATAGTGAATCGTAGCTTCCTTATCCTTAACCGTTGTATCTGATTTCACCTCAGCATTGAAAAAACCAATATTTTCAAGTCTATTTCGGAGCAGATTTTCATTATATTCTCTATTGACATCACTCAGTAGAACAGGTTCTTCACCCATCTTTTTTAATTGTCGACGTATGAAATTTTTCCCCACAGAGTCACCGGCCATATTATTAAAAGCCAGTTTATAACGCCAACCAAATAATGATTTATTTGGTTGTGGTGTAAGCACTGCTTCTAGATGGGTTGCTAATGCTTCTTTCTGTGCTTTAGGTATCGTATCCGACTCAATGTCAACGTGACCATCGACATAAAGAGACTGACCTTCTTTTAGGTTTTTGGTGGTCGAACAAGAGGCAATGAAAAGCCCTAGCATAATGGTTAGTGCTATAAATTGATTGTTATTTTTCATTGTTCTCCCTTTCTTCATTTCTAATCACTTTTTCTTCTATGGTATCTACTTTTTGATCAGTAGAATCTGTTTTATTGTCTGTACTTGTTTTCTTAATTGTGCGCTTTTGTTCCCGATCTAACATACGTTTCTTGTATTTATCAGGATCAACACGCATCATACTATCTCGGATTGCGTAGCGTACACTGTCCCGATAAACGGAGTCGGTTTCCATACGTTCAACATCAAAGCGTTTTCTGAAACTTTTGCTTCGGGTATTATATTCATTCAGTTTTTTTGAATTCATCCAAATTTCTTTGAATTTATTATAACTCATATTGATGATAAAACCGATACCTGTCTCCACATATTGTCCTTGTAATGTCACTTGGTATTGATTTTTACGATACACACGTGCAAAATATCGACCATCAGGAGATAATTGGTAATCTAAACTAATATCACCAGCGATATTAGCCGCCTGTTCTCCAGGTCTCGAATTACCCTCCACCTCAAAATTGGATCCAATGGTGATTTTTAGGCGATCGTTAAACAACATTTTGGAAACCCCAATATTTAAATCCGTTCTCGTCTCGCCAACTCCAGTGGTAAAGTCTTCTTCAGATTGTAGGTTGAAATCTAACTCAACGCCTGTAATTAAATCGGATGCTAGACGATTTAACTGTGATGATAACAACGAACTCACGCTATTACGAGCCATGGATTCGACTCCACCGCCACCAGATAAGCTCTCAAATGGATTGGAAGCTAAGAAGCGCCCTAATACAATTAGCGAGAACACCTGCTTATTCATCTCAGAGGGGTCTGATCGAAGTTGTGAAAGTGCATTGTTTACCTTACTCACGACATCTTGTGAGACAATAGCATTATTTTCATCCAAATCAATGTCAAATCCTAATTTGGGAGCAAATAGCTGCTCTGTAATCAATAAGTTAACGTTAAATGGAACACGCTGTTTATATAAGTTTGAATTATCTGCGCCCAATTGTGTTTGTACCAATTCTAGAGTAGGAGCTTTAACTTTATATACGGCGGTAATATCCATTCGAGCATCCAGTGGATCCCCTGCCCAAGTAATGGTACTACCTTCTTTGAATAAGAATTCACGTTTTACGGGACCGAATGAAAAGGAGTAACTTCCTTTATCTACGGTATATGTCCCTGACATTGTTATTTTATTACTGGCATCAATTCCTGCATTCAGCTCTGCTTCACCTTGAATGTTTAAAGCATCTTGCGAACCTTCATCTATGATAACTTTGAATTTTGCATTTTTGTCAGTTTGTAAATTTAAAGTAACATCTATTCCCGTTAATTTCGTTGTTGTTAGAGAGTCCAACCGTGCAAAGACATTTGTTGCTGTGGTATCACTTTTATCTACAAACTCCACAACACCTTTTCGTTCAACCATGCCTGGGTCGTCATTAGGCATGATGAAAACAAAATCAGTTTTATCCTGTACTTTGATATTTCCATCGACAACAGGCTTATCTAAGGTACCACGAATCCGTAAATCCGATGAAACATACATTTTACCAAAGAATAAGTCATTGTCCTGACGGGTTGAATTAACAACCTCAAAATTATCAGTTTTAAGATTCAGATTGAAATCATAATCCAAGTAGTTACTGGTTAGTATAGTTCCATTTAATGCACCAACATTTCCCTTTTTATCTTTAACATTGAAATCTGAGAATAGTATACCTTTATTGTTAAATCTGATTTTCTCATTGTCAATAAAGAATGATGCATTTAGCATGGCAACGTTAAACTCTGCGGAGTTGAAATTCAAGTCTCCGTCAATTACTGGCCGGTTAGTTGTCCCGGATATTTTAAGTTCTCCTTGTAGGTCGCCCTTAGATTCTTTTAAATAACCGAAACTAAAAGCTTGTATGGTACGCATTTTTAAAGGAGCGATATTCAACACAGCATTAAAAGTAGCATCTCCCTTAGGTGGACTTATAAACTCGCCAATTAAACTCACATTATTGCCATTTTCTGTAATACTGACATTTGCCGCATAGGTATTTTCCTTTTCGTTATTGACCTTAATGTTTACATTACCAATTGTATCCGTCCCAAGATAAAATTTGTCAATTCCAATATCTGAAACGAATACAGGATTACTTTCCAAACGAGAGATAGTAGCCTGACCATTAATACCACCTCCGAGGTTCATATCTTCTGCAGCAATCATTTTACTTAACGTTTCAATTCTAAAGTTTTTGAAAAGCAAGTCAATAGGAGAGTTAAGAACAGTGTCCTGCGATTTAATTTCTAATAACTGTCCGTTGTTTTCCAAAGTGAAATTATGCGCTTGAAGTCCCGATTTACCAAATGATAACACGTTTGTGCTGTCTACTTTCCATTTTTCATAGTTTAACATCAAACCGTCCTCAAGAAGGCTAAATAAGAAATCTCCATGGTGAACCTTCATATTGGCACCTAAATGATATTGTTCTTTGTCTTTATTATCTTTAATCCAGAGACCGAAGTCTAAGTTGTTTTTGATGACTTTACCACTGAATACAGTGTTAATCAATTCGATGTTACTCACTTTGATCTTATTGATAAGAGCTGAATAGTACATGGTGCTATCGACGGTCGTAAGATCGAAAGAAACACTATTAATATCTGTACCCGCATAGACAATTTTTGGAGCTTCTAATTTAGCCTGAATCAATTTATCTTTACTGTTAAACATACCATCTAGCGTGATATCTTTCATCTCGGTAAGATCAGGTAGAAACTCTTTTATAAATTTGGTTCTTGTCAACTGCGCAGAAAATTCAAATTGTTGGTCTTCGTACTTTGGAATGACAACAGGGGCACCAGGTTGATAATATACATGGGCAATATCTTGAATGGCCGAACCTAGTTCCATTAATTTATATTTTCCAACCAAATGGGCATTAAGAAAAGCAGATTGTAACATGAGTAGGTTTCTACTGCTATCAGAACGTGCAATAAGTGATATGCTATCTAAGACGTAGCGTTCGTTATTGTAGGCAATAGATGAATTGATGATGTGAGCCTTTCCATTTAAATAGTTAAGATCTGCAGTTTCGAAATTACCCACTATTTTACCATGATAACGGAAATCATCGTCCATTAAATGTAGATTCTTAAGATTGATGCTGTCTACCATTAATTCAAAATTTATCTTTGGATATCGGTCTCGCATATCAGCAGTAGCATTTAAATCGAATTTGATATTGGGGTCGATGCTGTTAATCTTGGCATGGATATCTCCCGCATCAGCCTCTACATTCATATCGATGTTTTGATAACGGTAACCTAGTGCATCCAACTGAATCAGCTTCCCATCAACATTTGCCATAGCTTTTTTAAGGTCGAGTCCATGTCCTTTTAAATTAGCTTCAAATGATAATATTCCTAACACCGAATCTTGTTTCAATATTTTCCCTATATCAAAGTCACTGATCGATACGAAGGCATCATAAGTGGTGTCTCGAGTGGACATGTCAAAATTACCATTAACTTTTGCGGTTCCTTTTTCGGTAACTAATGCGAGGTTCGTATTGAAAGCTTGCATCCCACCTTTAAATGTACCGGTTAAGCCAATCGCATTAGGAAGCTCTAAGTCTTTAGGAAACATGGATTTCGCAACCAATTGCTCTATATCCGAACGACCGGTTGTGAACTTCTTGAGTTGCAGGTCTATCGTCATTTTATCTACATCAGGTAGACCTTTTATCCTTGCACTGGCCAGTATTTTTGTATTTGATAATGTGCTGAAATCTAAATTTGGAATGTTTAAATCATTAAGCTTACCAATTATTTTACCATCAATATTGAATTTTTTATTCATTAATGGCTGCATAACCTCCATGGTATCCAAGAAAGGTGCGAAATAATAAATATCACGCATATCGATGTGACTCTTTTTTATATTGGCATTTACAGCAAGCAATGCTGGATTTTCCGATATGGCTTCTAAAGATGGGTAAGTTATTTTGATATAATCTTGCAATAAGGTGTTTTGGGTTGCTGCATATAGGTTTTTTATCTCAGCACCTGTATTGGTATAAATGAAATCAGCTTTTAGGCCTTTGATTTCGAAACCTGAGTGGTCTTTGGCAGTTAAGGACTTTAGAGAACCACTTATCGAATCAGCACTATAATATAGGTCGTTCATCGATGTATTGATAGCAGGTATTTTTATATTGAAGTAATCGAAGCCTTTCATCCGTGCTTGATTGTCATCTTTATACCAAACGTGTGTATCATTGATATTGATATCTTTAACGGATACGACCCAATTGATTTTGCTAGGAGTAGAGACTGTGTTTTTTTCCGTTACTGGTTTAGTAACTTGTGCGATTTTGTCAAATAACACCTCTGCATCGGAGCCGTCAAGGTTTATTTTTTCAATAGCAACATGTTCTTTATTAAGGTCGATACTGTTGATTTCCGCATATAATTTTTGTATAGCAAACTTTGTTTTTAGTTTGGATGATTTATCTTCATATCGAACATTGATATTTTTTAAGTCAGCAGTATTGATTCCAATATCGGGTAATAGCGATGTGACGATAGCAGTAGAATCTGTAATACCAAAATCTTCAACACTGGGTGCCGTTCCTTCTTGTACGGGATTCCATTGTGTCACAACAGCATTAAGTCCATCAATATTGATTTTTGGTAAATCAAAAGCCATGTTTTTAGTCAAATCAAATTTTTTGATTCGTGTATTGAAATGTTTCAAATAGACATCAGCACTGGTGCCAATTACATCATCTGCATAGACAATATGGAAACGCTCGAAGAGTACCTTGTCCATATTGAAAACCATTGCAGAAGAGGTATCGGTCTTGGTATCCTTATTTTCAGGACCAGCAAATGCTTTGATAATATAGTCGAAGTTAAAGCTACTATCTGGGAGAGAACGACGAATTTTTGCCGTAATACCTGTCGCTTCCAATTGTTGGATCTCCACGGTGTTGTTCAGCAATTTCATCATATTGATATCGACTTTAATTGCTTCGCCAGCCACTAATGTATCTCTTGATTGGTCTTCAAGGTAGATGTTTTCAAGAACTAGTTTTTTAGGAAATTCGATATTGATACTTCCGATATGGAAGGGAGTGCCAATTTTCCCTTCTACATAGCTAGTCACTTTTCCTGCAATATAATTTTGCACGGAAGGAAGTCGAATTAAAAAAATAATTAGAAGTAGAAGTCCGATTACAGATCCAACAATCCATAATAGGGTCTTTAATGCGATACGGCTAAATTTATTCAAAATATGTATTAGTCTTTTATGAACCCTTAATTTAATATGATAACGTAAAACAAGTAAATATGTTTATACTTTTATTCCTAATAACGCTACGCTTACCTTTAGAAGGGATGTGAATGTTTAAGTTTTTCCCTGATAACTGCTTATAGAGAAATATATTTGCAATGTTAAGGATATTAATCAAAAATAATGCCTTATTTCTATAAAATACCCTGTATTGTTTACCATGAATTTAAGATTGTCCATCTGTTTTTTTCTATGTATCTTAGATAGATCAATTATAAAATAATGGAACGTAAAAAATTTTTAAAATCATTGGTGCTTGCGGGCGCTGCAGGAACAGTTTTAGCCTCATGTGCAAATACAGAAAAAGAAATTAAAAATATGGAAACAAGCGATGGATTTAAGGCAGGGTATATCTTTCACAGTGTATATTTCTGGCTAAAAGATGGTATTCAGGAAAAAGAAGAAAAAGACTTTTTAAACTTTTTTGAGATTTTAAAAAAAGTACCAGGCGTAGAATCTTGCCATATTGGTAAACCTGCAGGTACTAATGCAAGAGACGTGGTTGATAATTCATTTTCGTACCACGTGATGTTAACCTTTTCAAGTCTAGAAGCGATAACAGCATATGAAGTACATCCTGATCATTTGGCGGGGATTGATCAATATAGTAAATATTGGAAACAAGTCGAGGTAAGGGATACCGTACTTAGTTAGCAATATGCAAAAGGGAGAATGCAGTTTCTCCCTTTAGTATCGAAATTATTTTACTTCAATATTTTGTGATGTATCGTCCGCGTTTTGATCGTGGTCATCCGTATCCTTTACTTTTCTTTCAACGGTTATTTTGCACTCTGTTAATAGTGCTGCCATAGCACCAATAGCAGCAAATATTGGTGCGAATATCAGCCCAATAGCACCTACAGTCACCGGGAAACTCATAATTTCTTTTCCAGACTTATCAGAAATACTGATTTTGGTCACATTGCCTTCAGCAATGAGCTCTTTAATCTTTTTTAATAGATTCTCTCCATTAATAGAAAATGTTTCTTTTATGCCCATAATGTATTGATTTTTAAATTGATGTTGTTTTTAAATATAAACACTTTCAATCAATAATTGTTGCTAAAAAAATGTTAAAAACGTTGTTGACGTTTAATTTCTTTAAATCTAGATTTGTTTTTACCATCAACTCGGGAAGCCACAGCCCATATAGCCGCGGGCAACCAACCGATAAGTGTACACTGCAAAATCAAACATAAGATTCCAGAAAATATTTTTCCCCTTAAAAAGAAGGATAACCAGGGTAGTAATACTGCTATTAGGATCATATCTATTATTTTAATATTTGTTCAAAGATAATTATTACCGCAATTAATCGACATTCCCATTAGGTAAACGGCCGGAAACAATCGGTGAATATCTTTTGTTAAATGGTGAATAGCGCATTATCATTACAAGTTAATCAACGCATTTCCATGATTTCACTCAAAGTAGTCCCATCCCAGATATAATTAATCTGGCTTTTAGTTTCTTGATATTTAGGGTCTTCCATATCTTCACTTGTGTTTTCACCCTCTATAATCCTTTTAATAATCATATTTTGGTCGCCTAAATGTTCTGAGGGGAAAAGAATGGTTTCGTCATGATAGAATACACCTGCGTCAGAAACTGTCATTTTATTCGGAAAATGAATCAGCTCATGACCATTCCATGCGAAATAATAATATTGGGTTGATACTCCGCAAGATTCACTTAGAAATGCTGAGCGATGAATGTTTTTGATGTTTTTCAATCCCATTGCCGGTAGGATTTTTGTTTCTGTACCGAGTTGATCATTTACATCTGCTTGATAATCGGCACGTGCAATACAATTCTTTTCCTTATTAAACACCTTTATCTGAGCCTCATAATAAGCTGCAGCATATTCAGTAGATGGTTTGAATTTTTTAAATCCATAAATAAATTGCTCACCATCTTCGTTCTGGATACTATTGAGAGCCAAAAGGCCTAGCCAAATGAACCCTTCTTTCTCAACGTTGTTTTTTATGTACGTTATTTTATACCAAGGTGCATGGAACCCTCTTATAGTATTTCCATTATATCCTTCGCTGGCAATTACAACACTATTTCCCGCTGTTATAGAATCAATGAGTGTAGCATTGGTGCTGGCATTACTACGGATATAAGCGATGTCAGCAAAAATATAAGCTGTATCACCTTTGCTAAAATTCCATAAATCGAACTCATCGTATACTGCATAAGCAGTAGGTTGCTCTTGTGCACGAACAAATAAAGAAGTAAGGACAAATAAGAGCAAAAACATTGTTTTTTTCATTTATTAACCGTTATTGTTTTTTATCTATATAATTTTCTTTTGCGATCTGTTTTTACAATGCAATTTTAATTCCAACTATTGAGTATGGCTTTTTTGATTCTATGTCCTATTCTGTCTAACAAAAGAGGCCAACTTTCGATAAGAAAGTTGGCCTCTTTTTAGTAATATTTTTTATGATAGACTTGCTAAGTTTTCAGCCAAGATTTTAATCTTAGATTCAGCATCTGCTTTTTTATTCTGTTCGTTTTGAATAATTTCAGGTTTCGCATTCTGAACAAAACGCTCGTTCGATAACTTCTTATCTACAGAAACCAAGAAACCTTTTAAATAATCAATTTCTTTTGTAATTCTTTCACGCTCCGCATCAACATCGATATTTTCTGCAAGTGCAACATAGCATTCTTCTTTGCCTGCTAAGAAACTGATAGCGCCATTAACTTTTTCCTGAACAAAAGTTAATGTTTCAATATTTGCCAATTTGATGATGCTATCTTGGTAACTCGTGAATTCAATTTCACTTGAATTGATAGCTAAAGGCAAAGCAATTTTTGGAGAGATCTGTTTCGTATTTCTGATATTTCGAACTTCAGAAATAATCTGTTGTACGATGGTGAACTCTTTAATTATTTTTTGGTCGATTTCACCTACAGTTGGATAGTCCGCAACGATGATACAATCTTTTGCATCGCGTTCACCGAATAATTCATCATGCCATAATTCTTCTGATAAGAAAGGCATAAATGGATGTACCAAGGTTAATATGCGTTTGAAAAATCCTTTTACTACTTCAAAAGTTTCGGCTTCAATAGGGGCTTGATATGCTGGTTTAACCAACTCTAAGTACCAAGCGCAGAAATCATCCCACACCAATTTGTACGTAGACATCAAGGCATCGGATAAACGGTAGTTATTAAAGTGATCTTCGATCTCTATTAAAGTAGCATTGAATTTGCTTTCAAACCATCTTGCAGCTGTTTTTTGAGCCTCAGTTGCAGCTGTATCAGTTGTTTCCCATCCTTTTACTAAACGGAAGGCATTCCAGATTTTATTTGCAAAATTACGGCCCTGTTCACAATAAGAAACATCAAACATCAAGTCATTTCCGGCAGGAGAAGATAATAACATACCTACACGTACACCATCTGTACCGTATTGTGCCATTAATTCAATGGGGTCGGGAGAATTTCCTAATGACTTAGACATCTTGCGTCCCAATTTATCGCGAACGATACCTGTTAAGTATACATTTTTGAAAGGAGCTTTCCCTGTATATGCATGCCCCATGATCATCATACGTGCTACCCAGAAGAAAAGAATCTCGGGAGCAGTAACTAAATCATTGGTCGGGTAGTAGTAATTGAATTCTTCATTTTCAGGATTACGGACACCGTCGAACACTGACATTGGCCATAAACCAGAAGAGAACCAGGTATCCAGTACATCTTCTTCTTGACGGATCGCTCCAGTAGCTTTTCCTTGCGACTCAAACTCTTGAATAGCTTCAGCTTCAGTTTTAGCAACTACCCATTCGTTTTTCTCATTATACCAAGCTGGTATCCGCTGTCCCCACCACAACTGACGAGAGATACACCAATCTTTCACGTTTTCCATCCAGTGCTTATAGCTGGATGTGAACTTGTCTGGTATCAGATTTACTTCTCCACTAACCACATAATCCAATGCAGGTTGTGCTAGTTTATCCATTTTACACCACCATTGCATCGATAATTTCGGTTCGATTGCAGCATCAGTGCGTTCCGAGAAGCCAACTTGAGATTTGTAATCTTCGATTTTTTCGATTTGATCAACTTCTTCTAAGAGTTTTGCGATTTTTTTACGAGCAATGAAACGATCTTCACCTACCAAAATTTGAGCATTGGCATTTAAAGTTCCATCATCGTTTAATAAATCGATGATTTCTAAATTATGTTTTTGGCCTAGAGCATAATCGTTTAAATCGTGTGCAGGAGTTACTTTTAAACAACCAGTACCAAATTCCATATCCACGTATTCATCTTCGATGATTGGAATTTCACGATTAACTAATGGTACAAGTACTGTTTTGCCTTTTAGGTGTGCATAGCGTTCATCATTTGGATTGATACAGATAGCAGCATCAGCCATAATCGTCTCAGGACGAGTCGTTGCAATGATGATGTGTTCATCTGAATCCTTAATTTTATAACGGATATAGTATAATTTTTGATTTACTTCCTTGCGAATTACTTCTTCGTCAGATAAAGCTGTTTTTCCTTGTGGATCCCAGTTTACCATGCGAACACCACGATAGATATAACCTTCTTTGTAAAATTTGATAAAAGTATCGATAACCGATTCAGATAAATCAGCATCCATCGTGAATTTTGTGCGTTCCCAATCACATGAGGCGCCTAATTTCTCAAGTTGTTTTAAGATGATACCACCATATTTTTCTTTCCATTCCCAAGCATGTTTTAGGAAGTCTTCACGCGATAATGATTTCTTATCAATTCCTTGCTCTTTCAGCATAGCGACAACCTTAGCTTCAGTGGCAATAGATGCATGATCGGTACCCGGTACCCAACAGGCATTTTTACCTTGCATACGTGCGCGACGAATCAATACATCTTGAATGGTATTGTTCAACATATGTCCCATGTGTAATACACCAGTGACGTTTGGAGGAGGCATTACTATTGTATACGGTTCACGCTCATCAGGTGTAGAACGGAAAAATCCATTCTCCATCCAATAGCTGTACCATTTGTCTTCAGCTTCTTTAGGATTGTAAGTTTTTGCTATACTCATGATAATTTTTTTTCAAAATCGTTCGCAAATTTAACGAATTTAGTTGTTTTATTGAAGTTTAATATTTCTATTTAAAAAATGTGTATTTCCTTGACATTTTGATTTTAGTAATGGCAGTATAAATATAATTAGGAAGCAGTTAAGTAAGAAGGAATTGCTTCTTTAAGCTTGATTACTTGCCATTATACTCATAATTCTTTACTTGGGGAGGTTATATTATGTGCAAGAATTGATGATATGATAATATTTTTATAACATAATCGTCACATAGCAATCTATTATTCCTGAAATAGCGTACATTTGCGTGTTTTAAAAATTACTGAAAATGAATAGAATTGCCAATGAGTTGAAGGCCCTGACTCAATACTTTTTATTTTGGCTGCTCATATGCTTTATCGATCGATTGCTTTTTATCACCGCTTTTTTTGAGAAGATTGGGTTTGAAAATTTGTCGGAGGTTTTTAGAATCTATTATCATGGTCTCAGTTTAGATTTTTCTGCAGTCTCCTATATATGTGCTATTCCTTTCTTCATTTATTGCCTTTTATCTTTCTTACCTCAAGTACATTTTAAAAGAAAAGTATTGGATGTTTATACCATTAGTTTGTTGGTTATTTACTTCGTGGTTTCTTTCATCAATATTAATATATATAGAGAATGGGGCGATAAAATCTCTAAACGTGCTTTTGATGCTTTTTTAGCATCTCCTTCAGGAGCTGTTGCTTCAGCGGAGTCCACGCCAGTATTTTTTCCTGTTTTTGGTATGATCGTTGGTATCGTATCTGGTTACTTCCTCTATCGTTGGATGTTCAAAAAGGTACACTTTTATAACATTAAATTACCGTGGCAGAATGCTGTTAAATTTTTGGTTGGTGCACTCTTATTATTTACCTTTATACGAGGCGGCTATGGCAGAGCAACTTTAAATCCCAGTAAAGCATATTTCTCTGAGGAAAGTTTCTATAACCATGCAGCAGTAAATACACAATGGGCGCTACTGCGTGATTATTTCTCTAAAAGTACACGGTTAAAAAGTCCATACCAATTTTATAGTGATGAATCGGAAATGAAAGCTATTTTAAAACCAGCATTTCAAGCAAATCCAGATTCAGCTATTTCGATATTAACAACAAATCGACCAAATGTAGTTTTTATTATGTTGGAAAGTTTCGTCGGGGGACTGATTGAATCAATGGGGGGTGAAAAGGGAGTCACACCCAATATTGAAAAATTAATTAACCAAGGTGTTTTTTTTGATCATATCTATGCTGCGGCAGATCGTTCGGATAAAGGAATGGTCGGTATTTTTAGCGCTTTCCCTGCTCAAGGTCCAGAGAGTATTATCAAGTATATTGATAAGCATGAAAACTTACCAGCTGTTGGCCAAGAGCTAAGCAGCGTGGGGTACCGCGGCTCATTTTATCATGGTGGACAAAGTGAATTTTATAATTTTAAATCCTATATGTTGATGCATGGCGTTTCCAAAGTGGTTGATAATGCAAGCTTTGGGGTTGATGTAGATCGTGCATCATGGGGAGTGTATGATCATGTTGTCTTAAATCGCATGCTGCATGACTTTGATACGGAAAAAACGCCGTTCTTTTCAACCATTTTTACGTTAATCAATCATGAACCATTTAACTTGAAAGATGGTTATAAATTTGGCACTAAAACGAATGCCGATAAATTTAGAAGTACAGCATATTATACCGATTCTGTGGTTTATGATTTTATCAATCAGGCAAAAAGTAAAAGCTGGTATAAAAATACTTTGTTTGTTGTTGTAGCAGATCACGGACATCGATTACCTGCTGAGAAATGGGAATTGTCGAACCCACACCGCTTCCATATTCCATTGTTGTTTTTTGGAGATGTAATAAAGCCAGAATTTAGAGGTAAGAAATATCATAAAATAGGAAATCAAACGGATATGGTGGCGACCTTACTCCATCAATTGGGTTTATCTTCCGAACGTTATCATTGGAGCCGAGATCTGTTAAATCCAACAACGCCGCAGATTGCTTTTTATAATTCCAAAGATGCATTTGGTGTCATTACACCAGAGCAGGCGGTTAGTTTTGATAATGTCGGGAAAATTATCAATTACAAGCAAAATAGTAATTTTCCCCATGCAAAAACGGATAGTTTATTGAACATTGGAAAAGCTTATTATCAGGAAGTGTATCATGAGTTTTTAAAATATTAATTAGAAAATATGATTAAATTGAAAGGTTTTTTCGCACCGTATTTGGGGTTGTTGATTCGATTCTTGATGCTGTTGTTGATTTACGCTTTTTTAAGATTGGGATTTTATTGGATTAATTACTCCTTATTTCCAAATGTTAGTGTTGAGCATTTAGCATTGATGCTATGGGGAGGGGTTAAATTTGATATTGTAGCTTTATTATATTTAAATGTACTCTATCTCTTGATGCAAATTATCCCAGCTCCATTTAAGTACAATGCGACCTATCAAAAAATAGCGAAATGGATCTTTGTTATCACAAACTCCATTGGTATAGCCTTAAATTTGATTGATTTTGCATATTACCCTTTTACATTGAAGCGCACCACAGGTACAGTCTTTGATCAATTTGCAAATGAGCAGAATCTTTGGTCCTTAGCTTTTGATTTTTGCGTTGATTATTGGTACTTGTTTATATTGTTTGCTGTCTTGGTATACGTTCTAATTAAGTTGCATGACTTGCTGCAGATATATAGGCCAGCGACCTTTAAATGGGGAGCATATAGCATTCAGTCAGCCTTATTTTTACTAAGTATATTTCTGTTTATAGGTGGAGTTCGTGGTGGATGGGCACATAGTACCAGACCCATTACATTAAGTAATGCGGGAGATTATGTGACAAACCCAGAGGAAATGAACATCGTATTAAATACACCTTTTAGTATGATGAAGACTCTGAAAGCCGTAAATTTGAAACCCATTCATACGTTTACACAAGAAGAATTGGACCATATCTATAATCCTATCCACTATCCAGAAAGTAGGGAGCCATTCAAAAAAATGAATGTTGTCTTTTTGATTCTAGAGAGTTTCGCAAAGGAACATTTTGGAGAGTTAAATAGGGATATCCAAGATGGAAAATACAAAGGTTACACACCATTTTTAGATTCTTTGATTCGTGCAGGATATACTTTTGAACATACCTATGCTAATGGACGTAAATCAATCGATGCGCTTCCGTCTGTTATTACAGGAATTCCTTCTGTAGGAGAGCCTTTTGTACTATCGGTTTATTCGGGCAATAAGACAACTAGTATCGCCAATTTATTGGGAAATGAAGGCTATGAAACGGCATTCTTTCATGGTGCTCCAAACGGGAGTATGGGGTTCTCTGCTTATATGAAACTAGCAGGTATTCAACATTATTATGGTAAAAATGAATACAATAATGATGCGGATTTTGATGGTATCTGGGGCATTTGGGACGAACCGTTTATGCAATTTATGGCCAATGAAATCAATACTTTCAAACAACCATTTTTTGCCAGTTTCTTCTCGTTATCTTCGCATCACCCTTTTAAAGTACCGACAAAATATAAAGGTGTGTTTCCAAAAGGACCCTTGCCTGTACAAGAACCAATAGGTTATACCGATAATGCATTACGTCAGTTTTTTAAAACAGCAGCGACCATGCCTTGGTATAAAAATACTTTATTTGTCATTTGTGCCGATCATGCAACCGTTAGTGCGCTACCTGAATATAAAACTGCTGCTAATAGCTTTGCCATTCCTATAATTTTGTATACTCCAGGAGGAGAGTTAAAAGGTAGAAGTGATAAGTTGGCACAACAAATAGATATCATGCCTACGGTACTGAATTATTTAAATTATAATAAACCTTATTTTGCCTTTGGTTTTGATGCATTGAATCCAACAAAAGAAAATTTTGTAATCAATAATAATGCAGGTACATATAACTTCTACTACAAAGATTATATGTTGATCAATGATGGGACAAAAAATGTATCCCTTCATAATCTGAAGGAAGATCGTTTTATGCAGCAAGATATCCTCAAGCAGCACCCAGCAGTATTAGATACTATGGATACTAAACTTCAAGCTTTTGAACAACAATATAATAATCGGATGATTGAAAATAAACTTATTTTCGACGGGAAACAAAAATAACGAATGAGATCTCTTTTCAGTATCCCTGCGCGCAGAGATACTGAAAAGAGGGTGTTGATAAACAATTTTTAAAAGCGATTAAGTAATAACATGATTTTAACTTAATTGCTTTTTTTGCTAGTAGCCGCTTAATTCCACCGCCTCTTCTTTATTAATATTATTGTACACGATCTATTGAAGATAATTATTCTAAAGTCAAAAAACAGGACGTATTTTTTTGGTAGCCAATTTAATTTTCACTCCCTAAATCACTTTAGTAATTATTAGTTGTTACCGTACCAAAGCAATATTATAGCTCAAAAGTAATTTAGTACACCTTGGTTCACTATGAAGGTGAAAGTGCATGAAAGTCCCTGTAAGTCTTTAAAACTCCATGCAAGTCCATACCATGTGTGCCAACGATTTGAGACTGATGGGACACAGCCTTGGCCCTGGTTCGATGATTGTTCGACCGCGCTTCGAATGACCTTCGACTATCCTTCGGTTATTAGGCGAACAAGCTCCATACAATTGCCGAACCAGTCTTCTGTCATACTCGAATCATTACCAATGAGTGCCCTAACACTACTCGGATGTCAAGAGATTCAATGATTTTATGTTAGGCTAACCTATTCTAGGTATTTTGCCCTCGTTTAATGAGAGTGAGCGAACTTCTGGGTTGAAAAATGCTCGTATAATTTAATACTTATGTACTGATCATACCTTAAATATATCGTTTATTTACCAGTGAACTACGGCTGTAATCCTTATCTTTGCAAGATGTCTGAACACACTATTTTGGAACAAGAAACAATTGTGGCATTAGCCACAGCTAGTGGTAACGGCGCTATTGCAGTTATTCGTCTTTCAGGAAAGGATGCGATTGTAATCACCGATCAAGTATTTCGAGGAAAGAATTTGCTCAAGCAATCTTCTCATACCCTTCATTTCGGCACCATACGTGATGGCGAAGAAATTATAGATGAAGTGTTGGTTTCCCTATTTATAGGTCCTAATTCTTACACAAAAGAAAATGTAGTGGAGATTTCCACACACAATTCGAAGTATATCATAGAGCGGGTGATGAGTTTACTCATTAAAAAAGGAGCTAGGGCAGCGAAAGCTGGAGAATTTACCTTACGTGCGTTTTTAAATGGAGGTATGGATTTATCTCAAGCAGAAGCTGTTGCAGATTTGATTGCTTCAAATTCAGCTGCTTCTCATCAAATCGCTATGCAGCAAATGCGAGGAGGATTCTCCAATCAATTGAAAAAATTACGTGACGACTTGATTCATTTTGCGTCACTAATAGAATTGGAATTGGACTTTTCTGAAGAAGATGTGGAATTTGCAAATCGTGATCAACTGAAAAATCTGATTAAACAGATAAATCAAGTAGTGAGTAAGCTTATTTCTTCTTTTGAGCAAGGAAACGTATTGAAAAATGGTGTACCAGTGGTTATCGCAGGTAAACCGAACGTGGGTAAATCCACACTTTTAAATGCACTATTGAATGAAGAGCGTGCAATCGTATCGGAAATTGCAGGCACTACAAGAGATACGATTGAAGACGAAATCAATATCAAGGGAATTACTTTCCGATTTATTGATACGGCAGGTATTCGCGAAACAATAGACGTTATCGAAGCCAAGGGTGTAGAGCGTACTAGAGCAAAAATGAAACAAGCACGCTTGATCATCTATCTGTTTGATCCAACACAAGATCAGGTGCAGGATATTGAAACCCAGATTGAGGAGGTGAAACTTTTAAACATTCCTTTTGTAACTATTATTAATAAATCTGATTTATTGAGCGTTGAACAAAAGCAACAGTATGCGGTATTGCAGCCTTTGTATATTTCTGCAAAAGAGCAAATAGGAGTGGAGGAACTCAAAGATGAATTATTGCAACAAGTAAATTTAGCAAACTTGAATACTGATGATGTTTTAGTGACTAATATTCGACATGTAGAAGCTCTTCAACATACACAGTCATCTTTAGAACGCGTACTTAATGGTATTGATAATCCAGTTACTTCAGACTTTTTAGCTATGGATATCCGTCAGTCACTTTATCATTTAGGTGAAATAACAGGGTCTGTATCAACAGATGATTTGTTGGATAATATATTTTCGAAATTCTGTATCGGGAAGTAATCTGTTTGTAGATAGTAAAAATGCTATCCAATCATATAAAAAAATCAGTAGTATATTTTACTACTGATTTTTTTTATTTTACTGTATTTCTATTGTATGCTGCAACCTAATTTTGGCAGCTATTATCAATACTATCTTGGACCAACAGGTACTTGGTTTTTGTAGGGTCAAGCACTTCTTACAGCAGGGTAAAAACGAGTTTATGTTTTCCTGCACTAAGTTGTATGTTTGTTTGTTCTTTTATATTTGCAGGAGGATAAAACGTCGCTGTTGAATTTGGAGGCACAGCGACTTCATAATTGATGGTCCTTTTGTTTTTGGTCCACTTTGAAGTTATCGATCCGTAAGGTGATTTATGTGTCACTTCAGACTGATCTAGTGTGCTAGGAAATGAAGGTTTCAATAGGATATGTTTAAATCCTGGTTGATCAGCATCAGGAAGAATACCGCCTATAGATTTGAAAAACCAACCCCCAATTTCTCCAAACATCATGTGATTATCAGAAATATCTCTTTCCGCTTTTAGGTCCCAATTTTCTAAAAGCGTAGTGGCGCCATTTACCACCCACCAACCCCAAGAAGGGTAGCTATCCTGAACAGCTACTTGATAGGCAGTCTCTCCATAGCCATTGTTGTTTAGTGCATTTAATAGGGCTTTTGCTCCGAGTACACCTACATCAAGATGAAAATTTGTCTCTATTACCTTCTTGTTAAGATTGGCAGCAACCTTATCTTTCATATCTTCAGGTACCAAGTCCCAATGTAAAGTCATACTCAATTCAGTCTGTGTGCCACTTGCATAAATTCCAGTCGATCGATTTAGAAATTTATCATTGATTGCTTTTTTTATTTTTTTACTCAAAGCATCGTATTTCGCATAATCTTCTTGTTGGCCAAATAGTTTAGCTGCGGATGCTAATATAGTCGCATCTACATAGAAATAAATGGAAGAGGTAAGTTCTAGATTTGAAGTTGACTTTACAGGAACCCAATCCCCTCGTCCAAAGCTAGTCAATCCGCTAGGACTGGTTCGATCTACATAATTTACATATCGTTTTATGTTTTCATAGCAATCTTTCAATAACCTGCTGTCGCCATAAAACATATAGATCTGCCACGGTATGATAGCAATGGTACTTGTCCAGTCCAATCCATTTGCTGTTCCGTATCCCCATCCCCCAGTAGGGATAATGTCTGGCAATACACCATTTGGTTGCTGCTCGTCTCGATGATCGGCTAGCCACTTTTCATAGACTGTAATTGCATCAAAATTATATAAAGCAGTTTCTATAGCGAGGTGGCCATCGCCTGTCCATCCATTTTTTTCTCTTTGAGGACAATCCGTTGGGTATCCCATGAGATTGGATAGGTAAGCATTGTTGGTTACTTTCCAAAGATCATTGACCAATTTGGAAGAGGTTTTTACCTCACCTACAGATTCGACATCACTATGCATGAAGTAGGAGGTGATTTTTAAATCTTGCAAGGAGATGGGTTGACTACTGGTAACTTCAACATAGCGAAATCCTTTGTAATTAAACTTTGGGATAAATTCATCTTCTTTTTTACCACTTAGGGTAAAGATGTCGGTCTGAAAAGGATCATTCTCTTTATCTCCCCTATAGTATACATCAATATTAGCCATATCAATTCGGCCATCAGTATGTAGGCGCTCGCCATGTTTGATTTTGAGCACAGTACCCGCAGCACCCTTAGCTTTTACATGGGTAACACCGGCCATATTTTGTCCCATGTCAAATACGTAGGTTTTATCATCAATTTTTTGGGTCGACTTTGGGGTAAAGGGTGTTATTAACCGGATAGGTACAGTTTGTTGAGAAATAATGAGATCTGCTGGAGCACTACGATATTTTACCCCCTGCCATTTTGAATCATCAAAATTAGCTGTATTCCATCCTTCTTGTTCCAAGCGGGCATCATAATGTTCACCTGTATAGATACTATTATAAGTTATAGGCCCCGAAGAAGTCTTCCAGTCTTGCTCAGATACAATGGTCTCCTCAGTGCCATCTGTATAAACAATGCGGAGGTCCATGCAGAAGGCAGGCCGATTTCTCCATGGTGCATTGTGAAAATCCCACACGGCAAGAGATTGATGGTTATACCATCCATTTCCCAATATAACACCAATGGCATTTTCACCCGACTGCAATTGTTGCGTTACATCATGGACAACATATAATGTCCTTTTATCGAATCGGGTATACATGGGGTCAAGCCAGTTTTCACCTACTTTTCTACCATTGAGCGACAGTTCATATAGCCCCGCAGCTGCAATATAAGCACGTGCCGATTTGATTGTCTTTTTGACCTCAAATGCTTTGCGGAAGTAGGGAGCCTCTTTATGATGGATATCATGATGATCACTGATCCAAGTGCCTTTCCAATTGTATCTTCCCATCATGCCTGTTTCAAAAGCAACAATCTTAGAAGTCGTCGGTTTACCATCCTTATCCCAGATTTTTACTTTCCAGAAATATTTGGTTAATGGATTAAGTTCCTTTCCTGAATATGAAACGATAATATCTCCGTTCGACTGTTTACCGGTATCCCAAACCTCACCTTTGTTATTATCGACAGCTATAGAATCTGTCCCTACAAATAACTGATAAGCGGTCTGCATAGCACCTTGTCTATCGTCCTTCAACATCCAGGTTAACCTAGGGTTTTGGATATCGATTCCCAATGGATTACTTAGATGTTCACATTTTAATTTGATTGGCTCACATACCGTAAGCTTCTGTTGTGCATAAAGATTGTAGCCTACAGTTAGTGCAACAATCAATAAAGTTCTTTTCATTTTGTGTGGTTTTTTGTTCCAAAAACAGTAATCGATTCACTACTGACGAACTATTTTTATTTTTAACTAACCTTAGATTTGAGAGGTTATATTGGTTGATATATTGCGCAGAAATTGTTTACTAGCAATATATCTCTAAAGCTAATGCGTTTTAGTCAAATAAAAAAGGGTTTAAAAAAAATACTTAAGTTTTTCGTTCGGAGAGGATTGCTGTTAAATCTCTAAAATCGTAAGAAAATATCTTCCGATAAATCCCTATCTTTAAGACAAGGAGAAGACAACATTAAATCACAATTGATTACTGAAAATAATACTAATTTTAGACCTCATGGATTACGCTCAATTGATAAATGAAACAGCACAATACGTACATAAGTATATGGATGACCATGACCTTTCAAAGCTGAGCTTCCATAACCGAGCGCACATTGAAGAGGTGGTAGAGGCCGTGAAGAAGATGGCAGACTATTATAACCTCGATGAAAGAGATACAGCTATTGTGACGCTATCGGCATATTTTCATGATCTTGGTTACTGCATTAATGGTAAAGATAATCATGAAGAAAGAGGTGCAGAAATAGCGGAAAAATTTTTACACTTAAAGCAGGTTGATACGAGCATTATTCTTGCAATTCGCGGATGTATTTTGGCGACAAAACTACCACAATCTCCTAAAGATCTCCTTGAAGAAATTGTCTGCGATGCAGACTTGTATCATTTTGGGAGCGATCGGTTTGAAGCTCGTAATAAATTGATGCGCCAAGAGGCAAAAGCTTGTGGATATACTGCAACTAAAGAGGAGTGGCGTAAAAACACCATTAAATTGATGGAAGCTCATCATTACCATACCGATTATGGACGTAACTTATTAGATCAAAAAAAGCAACAAAATATCCAGGCTTTACAACAGAAAGAAGAGTCGGAAATTAGCGGTCAAGAAAAAAATAATCGAAGGCCAGAGCGGGGTATTGAGACCATGTTTCGAATTACTTCAACCAACAATCAGCGCTTAAGTGATATGGCTGACAATAAATCAAATATCTTAATTACGGTAAACTCCATCATATTATCGGTTGTTATTGCACTGTTGTTGCGTAAGTTAGATAATAATGTACATCTGGTATTCCCTACTGCTATTTTGCTATTTACTAGTCTGATTACGATGGTGATAGCGATTCTCGCAACTAGACCTTCTGTCCCAAATGGTAAATACACACCAGATGACCTGAAAAATAAGAAAGTCAATCTCTTATTTTTCGGTAATTTTTACCAAATGAACCTAGAAAGCTATAGTAATGGGATGAAACTCATGATGGAAGAACGAGATTACCTCTATAGTACTTTAATTAAAGATGTTTACTCCCAGGGAGTTGTTTTGGGACGTAAATTCAAATTACTCCGCTTAGCTTATAATATATTCATGTATGGGTTAATTGTTTCTGTACTTGCTTTTGTTATTGTCGTTATTATTAATGCTTAAGATATGAACGATACAAATGGTGAATCAGTTAATTTGAGGTTGTTTAATCGGGATTTAAGCTGGTTATCTTTTAATGAGCGGATTTTGAAGGAGGCAGGAAACAAACAGGTTCCTTTGCTGGAACGAATTAATTTCTTAGCAATTTTTTCTTCTAATCTAGATGAGTTTTACCGGGTGCGCATGCCGGTGCTTTCTGCATTGAAAAAGATTAAAAATGAGGAACGTCATGATGATTATGTACCTAACGAGACGAATATATACAAAAAAGCCAAGTTACAAATAGAAAAGCAATTAGCTCTTTTTGGAAATACTTTAGTAGCAGATATCATTCCCGATTTGAAGGATGAAGGCATATTTGTCGTATACGATGGTATTATACCCGAAACTATTGCGTCCCAAACAAGGGATTATTTTTATGAAAGCATAGCTTCATTTTTGGAAATTAGGATACTTGATGATGAGCCTTTTTTTCCTGAAAACAATCAATTGTATTTAATCTTTACTGTTGAAGAGCAAGGAACTGAAAAATTGGGTCTTATTAATATTCCTTCCGACCGAATAGCTCGTTTTTACAAAGTTTCAGATGAAGATAAAACATATATTGTCTTTATTGATGATATTATTCGGCAAAATCTGAAATTGGTATTTCCAGAGGGTTCTATTACAGGTATCTATGCATTGAAAGTGACACGAACTGCTGATTTAGAATTGGACAACGAGTTTGAGGGCTCATTGTTGGAAAAGATAGAAAAACAAATTAAGAAAAGAGATTTTGGAATTGCTACGCGCTTATTGTACCAACCAGATCTTCCGGATGAACTTTTACAAAAGATCAACAAGCTCTTTAATCTGCGAAGATCTAATGGAATAAAAGGAGGAAACTATCATAATTTAAGCGATTTATTTTCTTTTCCAATTGATAAAAAAGATTGGAAATACAGAACACAAGCTCCGATTCCTTATAGCTTTAAAACCAGATCTTTTTCTTTGTTTGCAGAAATTGAAACGGAAGATATTTTAATACATACGCCTTACCAATCGTATCAGGTTATTTTACGGTTTTTTAATGAAGCGGCATTAAGTCGGGATGTTGAAGAAATTTATATTTCCATGTATCGGGTAGCGAGTGATTCAAAGATTCTGAATGCCTTACTAAGCGCAGTTAGAAATGGGAAAAAAGTAATTGTTTTTGTAGAATTAAAAGCAAGATTTGACGAAGAGAATAATATTTACTGGGCTAAAAAATTAAAAGACGCAGGAGTAAAAGTATTGTATAGTATTCCAAACTTAAAGGTACATGCTAAAATTGCTCTGGTGAAAACACGAAAAGACGGTCAGGAAAAATTCTTTGGATTGCTGTCTACAGGGAATCTAAATGAAAAAACAGCTTTTGTATATGCGGATCACATATTATTGACTGCTAATCAAGAAATTCTTTATGAATTAAAGGAAGTTTTTAATATGCTGACAGAGATAAGAGACAAAGAATCTACTTATACTATTCGGTTCAACCATCTTTTGGTCGCTCAATTTAATTTGTCAGAGCGCTTTATTAAGCTAATAGATCAGGAAATTGCACATGCAAAAAATGGACTTCCTGCTTCGATTATCATAAAAGTAAATAATTTAGAAGAAAAGGGAATGATTCAAAAATTATATGAAGCAGGTCGAGCAGGGGTAAAAATTCAGCTAATTGTTAGAAGTATATGTCGTTTGGTGCCCGCAGTAGCTGGCTTGAGCGAAAATATAAGTGTGAGACGTATCGTTGATCGTTATTTAGAACATAGCCGAGTCTTTATTTTTTATAATAACGGTGACGAACAAGTTTATCTAGGATCTGCCGATTGGATGACTCGAAATATATTTAATCGTATTGAAGTCTGTTTTCCGATTATAAATGAACGGTTGAAAAAAGAAATACAAACCATTATCGCCTTACAACTGGAAGACGATACTTCTGCGGAACTTTTGGATGGAAATATGGAACCGATAAAATTTTTATCGAGTAAAGGACTGCGTGCCCAAGATCGTATTTATAACTATTGTAAACAAATTGAAAATCCCTTAAACTAATATCATATGAACAGTAAAAAAATATTTTGGATATGTATGCCGATAGCAAGCTTATTTTTCTTCTCGGCATGTGCACAAACCCCTAAAAGCTTTGTAAGTCCAAAGGGATATGATTTAAATAATGGCGAAAAGCAATTCTTGCCAGATGCCTTACATGAAATATCTGGTATAGCCTTCCCTCAAGAAAGCTCACAATATATTTTCGCTAATGAAGATGAGCATGGTATCGTATATTTTTTCGCTCCAGGTGAACAAAATCTGCAACAGATAAAGTTTGCGAAAAAAGGTGATTATGAAGGTATTGCTATTAATAATGGCTATGTGGCAGTTATGGAAAGCAGTGGTACTATTTATACTTTTCCTCATGCTGATATGAGTCAAAAAAATGCGTCAAATGTAAAAGTCGCAGAGAGTCTGATTCCAAAAGAGGAGTATGAATCATTAGCAGCTTCAACAGCGGATAGTTTATTATATGTATTATGTAAAAAGTGCACGGTAGATAAAGGGTCTAAAACATTGACCGGATATATATTGGCACTTGCTAAAGATGGCGAAGTTTCCCGCAAAGGTGAATTTAAAATAGATGAGGAACAAATTGACCGTCTTAGTAGTTTGAACGGAAAGAGCTTCCGTCCGTCGGCATTGACTAAAAACACACAGACGAATGAATGGTTTATTCTTTCCTCTATCAATAAGATGCTCGTGGTTGCCAATGATAAATGGGAAGTGATAGGAGCTTACCCCTTGAATCCAACTGTTTTTAATCAGCCAGAAGCCATTGCCTTCGATCATTCGGGTAATCTATATATAGGAAATGAGGGTGGGGATAAAACTAATAAAGCAACATTAATAAAATTTAAATTGAATTGATCATATGTTAAAATTCATCCATATAGTTTTGCTATCCTTTTCAATGACTCAAGTTATTGCTCAAGATAGTGTGCTCAATCGCGTTATTTTTATAGGCGATGCTGGTGAGATAAATTTTAAACAAGAAACCATCATACCACTTGCTGCAGATTTAATTCTAAAGGGTAGAACGACCGTTATGTTTTTGGGAGATAATATCTATCCGCGTGGAATGGGGCTTCCGGGTGACCAAGAGGAAGTAGAAACTGCGGAAATCTTGCGTTCTCAATATGGGCCGATGCGAGCAAAAGGTGCACCCGTATATTTTATCCCTGGAAACCATGACTGGGACAGGTCGGGTAAGGATGGATTAGCAAAGATTAGGGCTCAAGGAGATTATTTAGCGCAACAAAATGATTCTCTCTTGCGGTTGATTCCAGCAAATGGATGCCCTGACCCGATTGAAATCCCGATCTCGGATCAGATGGTTATTATTGCTTATGATAGTGAATGGTGGCTTTTTCCTTATAAAAAAGATAATCCTAATCATGAATGCGCATGTAACTCCGAGGTAGAGGTTTTGGCAAAACTAAAAAACATACTGGATAAGAATCAGGACAAAATGGTATTGGTAGCCTCACATCACCCTATGCAATCTTTTGGAATACATGGGGGCCATTATTCGTTGAAAGATCACCTATTTCCGTTGACCCTGATTGATAAAAGCCTTTATTTACCGTTACCTGTTATTGGATCATTATATCCATTATTGCGTTCAACTGCTTTTTCAAATGCAGAGGATATGCGCCATCCTACATATAAACGTCTGAAACAAAGCGTTGGGAAGGTATTCGAAGGACACCCAAATTACATTTATGTAGCAGGCCATGATCATGGATTGCAGTTTATCAAAAATCGAGATCAATATCAAATAGTAAGTGGTTCCGGAGCTAAAAGTTCCGCTATTAAGAACAATAAGAAATTGCTTTATAAAAATGCTAAACAGGGTTTTGTTGCAGTAGATATGATGCTGGATCGGAGTACTCGTATTACTTATTATCGTTATGATAATCATGGAATAAAGGAGGATTTTGTATATTGCATACCCCTCAGGAAATAGGGTTAGCCATGCAATAAAAGACTTCTAAATTGAGGATATTTAGTCATTAAATAAATTTACGAAGTAATTTTGATAGCAGAAGAGTCCTTCCTAGATTGATTCGTTTTACGATTTGATAAAAATGGAGACAAACGATCGTTGTCAAAAAGGATATTCATATTCAATGTTTAAGCCCGTGTTAATTTAAACTTTTAAAAAGATGCAATCAGCATTATTCGATATCATAAATGAAGATGGAGGTCAATTTCCTGAAATTGAAACAAAGTTCTCCTTTGAACCGTTTTTAAATTATTTAAAAGAAAGGACGAGGAATGAAATTTCAATCAAGAAGAATTTTTTCGAGAATGTACTCCATGAGTTTAAGCTCATATTTGAAGTACATGGAACTGTAAATGAAGAAAATATTGTTCACTTTGAACCCATATTCAGGTTAATCCATGCCTCATTAAACCCGCCGTTAGTGGAAGAAGAAGAGGCTTATTGGGCTCTTGGGTTTCCGATAGGACAAAAAATATGTTTTGGCACAGATAAATTTTATGAGCTTCTGAAGCAGCATGTGTGCCAAGATCAATTAAGGATTAGTCAGAATCCATTGGATTCATCAGATAAAACGAACATGTTGTACGCATTTATTCTGGAAAGATTATATGGTATAAATCCTGCAAAACATTTAGAGCTGATACATTCATTTGAAGATGCTACTTCGGGTCTGCAAAAGTACTATAGAATCCATATCGATCATTCTTTCGTAGATGTGAATGTAACAGGAGAATTACCCATTATTGACCGCTCGAAGATAAGAGATGAGTTTTCAAAAACCTTAAATTTTGAAATAATAAAATCAATACTTCCATTGGATCAAATCCGATTAGATGGTTTCTCAATTTTAACAGTTACTGATGTTACTGCACAACAAGCCCTTGAAAATATCAAAAACATGATTATTAGAGGGGTTGAAAACTCAGATTCCTACGGACATGTCATACAGGCTTTGAAAATACTTGCAGGAAGTGCAGATATTGAATTTTCGCTCTTACCCTTTTTGAGGCTAAATGCTCAAGTAGTCTTTGATTTTAAAAATAAGAAGAATTCAATAATCTATTCCTTATTTCAGAATAATAAAATGAGTGAGGATCGTATTCAGGAAATATTGGATCAATTTATTAAACAACCTCAAATTCTAGTATTCAGTAATGACCAATCGCCAGAAGATAAAAACATACAATTTTTCTGGGATAAATTAAAAGAGTTGGATGTGGTAAACTATGCCTTGATTCCGATAGCTCATAATAAAGAGCTAGTAGGAGTTATAGAAGTTTTCACCAAGAAGAAGGTTGTTTTAGATGAACAGGTTCTAGCGCGTATATTTAGTGCGAGTACACTACTTGCACAATTATTAAAAGATGAAATCGTTGACTTTGAGACGAAAATAAATGAGGTTATAAAAGATAAGTTTACCTCCCTTCAGTCAGCCGTACAGTGGAAGTTTAATAAAGAAGCTTGGACATATTTACAGCAGTTGGAGGAAGGGAAACCTAGGCCTATTATAGGCGATATTAAATTCGAACAAGTATATCCCTTATATGGTGCTGTTGATATCAGGAATTCAACCATTGAAAGAAACAAAGCAGTATATCAGGATATGGTCGTTCACTTAGAGTTACTAGAAAAACTATTGGTTCGGTTAAAGGATCTGCACAGCATTGTTATTCTTGATGAAATGATTTTTAACTGTAGGCGATGGTTACAGGAAATCAATGAAGAGATGATGGATAGTTTCCAAATCCAAGTCAATGATTTCTTTAATCAGAATGTGCCTGAAGTGCTAACCTATTTTACGGAGTATTCAAAAGAAGCCCATACCTTAATCAACGGATACGAAAAAGCAGTTCACCCTATAGAGGGTATTGTCTATAAAAATCGTAACATTTTAGAAAACTCCATTCAATTGATAAATAGTGGTATCAGTGGTTATTTGGAATTATTTGATAAAGAATTACAAAGTTCTTACCCTTGTTATTTCGAGAAATTTAGATCAGATGGAGTTGAGTATGATATATACATAGGGCAATCTATTGCACCGAATAAAAAATTTAATGAGATATACCTTAAAAATATTCGACTTTGGCAATTGACTTCAATGGCTGCTATCGGGAAAATTACGCATAGTTTACTCGAGCAGATGGGCAAACATCTACTGACTACACAGCTTATTTTTGTCAATGCTAATTTGATTGATATCAATTTTAGAACAGATGAGCACCGTTTTGATGTAGAAGGTTCTTATAATATTCGTTACCAGATCATTAAGAGGAGAATTGATAAGGTAACCCTTAAAGGTACGAGCGAGCGCTTGACCCAACCGGGTAAAATAGCAATTGTTTACTTTACGAAGAATGATGAAAAGGAGTATTTGGGCTATATACAATATTTACAAAAGAATGGAACATTATTAGATGATCTGGAAGAATTGGAATTGGAAGAGTTGCAGGGAGTTAAGGGGTTGCAAGCTTTAAGGGTGGGTATCAATTTCACCTCGTATGAGGCAATAGATTAGGGTAAATCTTGATTTACATCAACTTTTAGTTTACTGGTACTTCTTAACTTCGCGATGGACAATGATTGCTTTCATTTATTTATAAATATTAAAAATATCAGATTATGATCACACAAAAATGGTTGGTTGACCCAAGTCACAGTGAGGTGTCTTTTAAAGTAAAGCACTTGATGATTACGACGGTGACAGGTTATTTTGGGAAATTTGACCTTGAGGTAGAGACCGTTTCCGACGATTTTAATACAGCCCAAAAGATTGTATTTGTAGCTGAAATCGATTCGATTAATACCAATGATATACAGCGCGATGAACATTTGCGGTCGGCCGATTTTTTTAATAGTGTAGAAAACAAATATTTGAAATTCTTAGGTACACACTATAAAGGAATAGGCAGTGATGCCCAATTAACTGGCCAATTGACAATAGGGAGTGTTACCAGAACGATTACGTTAGACGTAGTATTTGGTGGCATTGTAGTCGATGGGTATAGCCAGACGAAAGCGGGGTTCTCAGTCTCTGGTAAGTTAAGCCGTAAGGAATTCGGTTTAACATGGGATGCGGTAACCGAGGCGGGTAATATCGTTGTAAGTGATGAAGTAAGAATCAATGCTGAAATACAAATTGTAAGGCAAAGTTAAGTCCTTTTGGAACTCATGGACCGTGCCACAATTGCCATACTAATTGCTCAATTATTGAAAAAAAGTAAAAGGCTTATCCCTATAAGTCTTTTACTTTACCAAATTATAGTTATAATATTATTGTCTCTACACTTATTTGTGAATGGAGAATCTTATGTATTGGACAAGTATTCGCGACTGCTTCCAACCGTACTTGTTGTTTTTCATCAATATTACCTTCATAACTAATTTTCCGGATTAATTTTGTTTCTTTTTTATCTTCAGATTGTTCTACGGTAACTGCTACATGAAATTTTTCAATTGCCCATTGTTTATGGTCTGTATACATTTTTAGCGTGATCGCTGTACAAGAAGCAAGCGAAGACGCTAGTAGTTCTAACGGCTGAAAACCCAAGTCAAGACCTCCTTTTTCAGTAGGTTCATCAACAATAATGTTATTTTTTCCTGCGATAACTGTGGTTTTGTATTTATCGGATCCTATAGTTGCTTTTACGGTGTTCATGCTTTTATATTTTATTATTTAAGTAAAAATCAGGTAGTGGTATATAGCCAGTTTCATTGGCAACGGGTGGAAATTTTTTATCGATCCAGTCTTGTTTGGCCTGTTCAAGTCTTTGTTTGGAAGAACCCACGAAGTTCCAAAGGATATAACGTTCTTCAGGCAATGGCTCTCCTCCAAAAATATAAATAGTCGAATTTTCACCAATTTCAAATTCGCACAACTGTGCATCTTTAGCTACAAGGAGTTGTTTGGGTTCGAAAATTGTTCCATTATCTGTTATACTACCTTCCAAGATATAAAGTCCCGATTCGCCATAGAGATCTTTACCTATACTGACTTTTGCTTTATTTTTTGATTTTATTTCGATAAAGTACAGTTTACTGTAAACAGATACGGGGGATTTTTTTCCAAATGCCTCTCCTGCAATTAGCGTGTAGTTTACACCTTGTTGATCTTCCCAATGCGGAAGGTCTTCTGCATTGGTGTGTTCAAACGAAGGTTCGCATTCTTCCAGTTCCTTAGGAAGGGCTACCCAGATCTGCAACCCATGTAATACTTTGTCGGTATGGCGTAAATATTCTGGGGTTCGCTCCGAATGTGTTACACCTTTTCCAGCAGTCATCCAATTTACGGCTCCAGGTTTTATTTCCATTTCGGTACCTAGGCTATCGCGATGCATGATGGCGCCTTCAAAAAGATAAGTTAAAGTTGATAGTCCAACATGGGGGTGAGGACCTACATCTAGATTTTCATATTCATTCAATGCAGCCGGCCCCATATGGTCGATAAATGTAAATGGCCCGACCATTCTTTTTTGATGGAATGGAAGGAGACGACCGACCATAAAATTACCGATGTTTGCGGCTCGCTCTTCTATAATGACTCCTATATTTGACATATTATTCTATTTTTACGCGTTAAAGTATTAAACAGTTTTATTGTACTTAAGTTTACATTTTAGCAAATCTTGAAATCAACTAAATAACATCATAATTGTACAATTTTCGACGATTTCATTATTTACTAAGCTAAAGATAGTCGTTTCATTGCTCTAAATCATTGATCTAGATTAAGAAAGTCAGGATTGCTTATTCCATTCGATTTGGATGCACATGGAAAGCTTTTTTAAAGAATGCGAGCGATAAGCGATATGGCAATAGATTTCTGAACGATTTAATTTCCATTTACCAACCACAAGATTGCTGTTGATTGCTTAAAAAAGAAAATAATGTATGTTATTTATTTCTAGTACCATTAAAGAATTACATGAACAGATAGGGGAGAGCGGAGCGAGAAGGAACTAGAAATAACTAGAAAAAGGTAAAATTAAAGAATTGATGATTGCTTGTTTAAGCATCTAGTTAATGGTAATTTGACATTCGTCTTAATTTTTTTACAATTTGACTGTATAAATCAGATTAATAATCTGTTTATTTGTGTTAAAGAAATGATGGAATTTCATTGACTAAACCTAACTTTATGATGCTAAGCGTTTTAAATATTATTTTTTGCATTGCATTTATTGGATTTGCATATGTAAATCTCAATGATAAAGATTCATGGCTATGGATACCAATATATATGCTGGCATCCGTTTGCTGTGGGTTGACTGTTTTTGATCTTTATTATCCATTTATATATCTTGGTGCTATTGTATTTTATCTTATTTATGCTGTTATCCTCTTTTTTGCAAAAGATGGAGTTCGTGATTGGTTGATGAAATACCGAACGCCAAGTCTGGTGGAGAGTATGCAAGCTACTAAACCTTATATTGAGAAAACGAGAGAATTTTTCGGTCTTCTCATTGTTGCTGCTGCGTTGGCTATAAACTATTTTGTTGCTGTTAATTTGTAAATGATATCGATGATCGATTTAGAGAGAAAAAAACAACTCAATGAGCTGTTCCAACAGATTCTTAAACAAAACCTGACTCTGGATGCATGGTCTTGGTTAGTCCTTAAGGTGGAGGCGATTAAAACAGAAGAAAAAACACTCCAGTTAAATCAAAGTTTTTCACAAATACCAAGGATGTTAGGTAAAAATCAGGTAATTATCCAGCCCGAAGAATCCGTGGAAATAAGTACATTATTGCCTGGTTTTTCTTTGCAGGAATGGTCTTCGGATCGACTGGCTCGTGTATGGTTGTTGATGCAGTTACCGGATCATAATAAAGAGGTTTATCTCCATAAAATAAATAACTTATTTATCGCTTCGGAAATGAATGAACTGATTGCACTTTATTCAGCTCTGCCTTTCTTAAGTTATACCGAAGAATGGGTTAGCAGATGTGAAGAAGGAATTCGTTCTAACATAGGAACGGTATTGGATGCAATTATGTATCACAATCCCTTTCCTGCAAAGACACTTACCGAAGCTGCATGGAACCAATTGGTTTTAAAAGCTTTTTTTACTGAAAAAGATGTTAACCAAATTACTGGATTAAAAGAAAGAGCGAATCAGGCCCTAGCGTGTACCTTAAACGATTATGTTGAAGAACGTCTAGCGGCCCATAGAACAGTTCATCCAGAAATTTATCAATTAATAGAATTAGGAAAATAAAATAACGAATTATGTGCTGTAATGACAATTTCCAAGAAAGAAATGCAGGAGAAAGAAACCAAAGCGCTCTTGATTTAAATGATATTAGTGGAATGAAATTTTTTGATCCACATATCCATATGACTGCACGGACTACGGATGATTACCAAGCGATGGTAGATGCAGGTATCGTGGCTATCATAGAACCTGCTTTTTGGTTGGGTCAGCCGCGTACCGGAATTGATAGTTTTACGGATTATTATAGTAGCTTGATCGGTTGGGAAAGATTTAGATCTTCTCAGTTCGGTATTAAGCATTATTGTACGATAGGCTTAAATTCGCGTGAGGCTAATAATGAAAAGTTGGCTGAACAGGTAATGGAACTATTGCCTCAGTTTATTTTTAAAGAGGGAGTGGTTGGTATTGGTGAAATAGGTTTTGATGATCAGACTGCTGCGGAAGAAAAATATTTCAGATTGCAGTTGGAGCTTGCCAAAGAGGCAGGATTACCTGTACAGATTCATACACCGCATAGAGATAAGAAAAGAGGTACGCAGCGTAGTATGGATATTGCTATTGAGCATGGTCTCTCTCCTTATTCAGTGATTGTCGATCATAATAATGAAGAGACTGTTAAAGAGGTTTTAGACAGGGGTTTTTGGGCTGCTTTTACAATCTACCCATTTACGAAAATGGGTAATGAACGTATGGTAGATATTGTGAAACAATATGGTTCAGAGCGGATTATGATTAACTCAGCTGCAGATTGGGGTATTTCTGATCCACTTGCCGTACCTAAAACTGCTGCTTTAATGAAAAAATCTGGCATTAGTTTAAGTGATATCGAATTGGTCAGTTTCCGAAATGCAATTACGGCTTTTAGTCAAAGCGGGCAGATTGATGAAAGTGATTTCATATCCGTTAAGAATATTGATCAATCTCAAAAATTTGCGAGTAATTCTATTTTACGTGGTGGACAGCAACCACGAATTGATAAAAACTCGATTATCATTACTTAATTAGGTATTGCATTGGAAAAATTAATAGGATATATCAGGTTAATGAGACCCGCAAATGTTGTAACTGCAGTAGCCGATGTACTTGCTGGTATAGCGATATCAGGTTACTTGTTAACAATAGGTTGGGATGATCCATTGCCAATTATACTACTTTGTATTTCAACAATTGGTCTGTATAGTGGCGGCATTATTTTTAATGATGTCTTCGATGCCAATCTAGATCGGGTAGAACGTCCCGAACGTCCTATACCTAGTGGATTGATCAGCGAGAGAGGTGCAACTATTTTTGGAGCAATATTTTTCCTTATAGGGGTTGGGACCGCTACTTTTATTGGTGCGACGACAACTGTACTTGCCATATCCATTATGGTGGCTTGTTTACTGTATAATAAATGGGCGAAACACCATGCTATTTTAGGTCCCCTAAATATGGGGCTCTGTCGTGGATTAAACCTGTTACTTGGTGTCAGCATCATTAGTTCCGAAGTGAGTCAATGGTGGTTTTTGGCGATTGTACCTATTATTTATATTGCCTCTATCACGATGATAAGTAGGGATGAAGTACATGGAGGAAGTAAAAGAATGCTTTATTTCGCAGCTCTACTTTATGCCTTTGTTATAGCTTGTATCTTATTTTTTGCAGTTTTCAAAGGAGATATTACCGTCACCCTTTTATTCCTTGCACCCTTTGCATGGATGATTTTTAAGCCACTTATAAAAGCAATAAATAACCCTATAGGACCCAATATCGGAAAAGCAGTTAAAGCCGGTGTGATTGCTTTGATTTTAATGAATGCGGCTTGGGCCAGTGTTTTTGCAGATTGGAAAATTGCGCTGACAATCATTTTTTTATTACCATTATCCATTTTACTAAGTAAAGCTTTCGCTGTTACTTAATTAGTGATTTTTAATTATGAGTTTTTTAGAACAGTCCTTTAGTGTAAAATTTGAATATAAAATACATTTTACTAAATCGTTATTTGACATCGATAATCCTACTTTAATAGATTTTTTTAAAGGGAATCCTACCGATGTTTTACGGAAAATATTTTTTGTATTAGATCAGGGGGTAGCTGATGCACACCCTGATTTAGTGCCTCGTATTAAAGCTTATTTTAAACAACAACAAGAGGTTCAGCTGATCCAAGAGATTTTGGTTATTCCGGGAGGAGAAGCCTCAAAGAATGACACTTCCTTGTTTGATCGTGTAGTAGAAGCGGTGGATCATTACGGTATTGATCGCCATTCTTACATAGCTGCAATTGGTGGTGGAGCAGTGCTCGACCTTGTCGGTTATGCGGCGGCTGTATCTCACCGTGGGATCAAGCATATCCGCATACCAACAACCGTACTTTCGCAGAATGACTCTGGTATCGGTGTTAAGAATGGCATAAATTATAAAGGAAAGAAAAATTTCTTAGGGACTTTCGCGCCCCCCTCTGTAGTGTTCAATGATGATCAGTTTTTGTTAACATTAACGGATCGGGATTGGCGGTCAGGTATTTCAGAGGCTGTTAAAGTTGCATTGATAAAAGACCCAACATTTTTCTATTGGATTGAAGAACATGCGACAAAATTGGTTGCTCGTGATTTAGATACCATGAACTATCTGATTGTACGTTGTGCTGAATTACATTTAAATCATATTGCATCTGCAGATCCATTTGAGATGGGATCTGCGAGACCTTTGGATTTTGGTCATTGGAGCGCACATAAATTGGAGCAATTAAGCAATTTTCATGTTTTGCATGGTGAGGCTGTAGCAATGGGTATCGCTTTGGATAGTGCCTATTCATTCTTAAGCGGATTATTAACAGAGGATAAATTGTTGCGCATATTGCATGTATTGCATCATCTATCATTTGATATTTCTAATCCATTAATTCAGATTAATGATCAAGAATCACCTATACTTAGTGGTTTAACGGAGTTTCAGGAACATCTTGGGGGTAAGTTGACCATCACGCTATTAACTGACCTAGGTACAGGGAAAGAGGTGCATCATATGGACCATCAGTTATTGATAGCAGCAAGTAACTATGTCTTAAATTTTACCAGCGTAACAGCTGGCTTAAATCATTAAATTAGTAGAAAATGAAAGTTAATACAGGCCATTTAACATATTGCACAAATATCCATCCAGGAAAAAATTGGGCCGATGATTTTAAAGCTTTAAAGGATAATTTTTCCTTTATCAAACAGTCTGTTTCAAAAAATGAGCCACTTGGAATAGGACTTAGATTATCTAATATTTCGAGCTTGGAGCTCGTTAAAGAGGATAATTTAATTGAGTTCAAGCAATGGTTGAAAGAAAATGACGCTTATGTCTTTACGATGAACGGTTTTCCTTATGGCGAATTTCATCGTACAGTAGTCAAAGAGGATGTACATACACCAGATTGGACTACTGATGCGCGTAAAGATTATACGATAAGACTCTTTACCATTCTACAGTCTTTATTAGCCGAAGGAATGACTGGTGGTATCTCGACATCTCCACTTAGTTATAGACACTGGTTTAAGTCCACTGCTGATTTTATGGAGGCAAAAAGGATTGCTACCTTAAATATAGTGGAAGTAATAAAGGAATTGATTTCGATGGCAGAAAGTACGGGTACAATCATGCATCTCGACTTGGAACCTGAGCCGGATGGGATATTGGAAACAGGGCGAGAATTTATCGATTGGTATACGAATGATTTACTCCCGATAGCAGTTCAGGATATTGCAACATCATTTGGTATCACTGCAATTGACGCCGAATCATTGATTAAGAGACACCTTTGTCTTTGCTATGATGTTTGCCATTTTGCAATCGGTTATGAAGACCATGCAGTCGTGCTAAAAGAGCTAAAAGCGAAAGGAATACGAGTGGGTAAAATACAAATATCTGCAGCTTTAAAAGCAAACTTAGATCAATCTAGTGAACAAAGAGCAATTATTAAAAATAGTTTTCAAAAGTTTAATGAACCGACTTATCTACATCAAGTAGTAGCCCTTAAAAGTGATGGTCAAGTGATACGCTATTCGGACCTAACACCTGCACTGGCAGATTTTGATCATCATGATGTGATTCAATGGCGTGCCCACTTCCATGTCCCTATATCTGTACAAGATATTGGCGCATTACAGTCCACACAACAAGATATCATCGAACTATTAGAGCTGCAAAAAAACGAACCCTTTACCGATCATTTAGAAGTGGAGACCTACACTTGGGAGGTACTACCAGAACAATTAAAAATACCCATTGCAGAATCTATTAGTAATGAACTGGATTGGGTAATCAAAACGAATGTATAAGATGAAGAAAACAGTTGTAATCGATGTAGTTGGTTTATCTGCGAACTTAATCGGAAAGCATACCCCATTTTTAGAACGGTATCTAAAGGAGAAAAATTTAGCTGCAATAGCTCCCATGCTACCGGCATTAACAACCAGTGTACAGTCAACATATCTGACAGGAAAACAGCCTACAGAGCATGGTATTGTTGGAAATGGTTGGTATGATGAAGTTGATTCGGAAATTAAATTCTGGAAGCAATCCAACAAATTGGTGCTCGTGGAAAAGATTTGGGACAAAGCCAAAAAAGAAGACCCAAATTTTACTTGTGCCAATCTATTTTGGTGGTACAATATGTATTCGAATGCTGACTATAGCGTTACGCCACGACCCAATTATTTGGCCGATGGTCGAAAACTGCCAGATTGTTATGCAGAACCAGCAGAGTTACGTGATATTTTACAAGAAAAACTGGGTCAGTTTCCTCTTTTTAATTTTTGGGGACCTGGTGCCAATATCAAATCGAGCAGATGGATTGCCGATGCCTCCATGATTACAGATGAGCTTTATGATCCTACACTATCGCTAATCTATTTACCTCATTTGGACTATTGCTTACAGAAATTTGGCAATGATTGGAATAATATCAGTAAGGAGCTTGGTGAAATAGATACCTTGATCGGGGAACTGGTTGTATTCTATGAAAACAGAGGTGCGAATGTTATTGTACTTTCCGAGTATGGTATTGTACCAGTAAATAATCCCATACATATCAATCGAATCTTTAGAGAAGCAGGATTATTACAAATACGTATGGAGCGCGGTCTAGAGTTATTAGATGCAGGAGCTTCCAAAGCCTTTGTCGTTGCGGATCATCAGGTAGCGCATGTCTATATCAACGATCAGTCAGTAGTGGCTCAGGTGAAAGAGATCTTGGATAGAACACCAGGGATTGCTCAGGTTCTGGATCAGCAAGGGAAAGAGGAGTATGGGATAGCCCATGAACGTGCGGGTGAGTTTGTTTTGGTTGCATCTCCAGAAAGCTGGTTCACTTATTATTTCTGGCTCGATGATGACAAAGCTCCTGATTATGCAAGATGTGTTGATATCCATAAAAAGCCAGGGTATGATCCTGTCGAAATGTTTATGTCCTCAAAGTTTCGAGCTTTGTATAAACTCTTGAGAAAGAAAGCAGGGTTTCGTTATGTAATGGATGTGATTCCATTAGATGCTAATTTGGTTAAAGGGTCGCATGGAAGTGTCAATACACCAGAGAAATTTCATCCTGTTTTAATAACTGACGCAAGTTTACACACAGGCAATATACAAGCGACTCAAGTTTACGATTTAATTTGGAAGTCTTTGCATAGTGGAAAATAATCATATTACGGAACTATTGGTTCGCTTTTAAGAAAATCGAAACTAGAAGGACATCATATAAAACAAGAAAGCCATTCTTTTTAGGAATGGCTTTCTTGTTTAGTATCATTATTATTTTAATGAGTTGATATAAGCTGCAATTTTTAATCCGTCAGCCTTAGAAACTTGAGGCATAGGAGGCATTTCTGTAGCATAACCTGGCCAGTTTTCAGGTTTAGGGTTATAGATGAGCTGCACAATCTTTTCATTTGAATATTTACGTTTAGCAATTTCAGTGAAAGATGGTCCTATTTGCTTTTTTGTAGGGTTATGACAGGCCAAGCAAGTATTACTTGTCAATAACCCCTTTACTTCAGCATAAGTTGGCGCTTTAGTAACTGTTTTCACTTCGGTTACTTTCGGTTTTACCTCGTTAACTTTCGTCTTTACTTCAGCTGTCTTTTTTGCTGTCGCAACTTTGTTATTGGTTGTTGCAACCTTATCGATCGGTTTTGCAGTAACCTCCACCACAGGGTCATTTGCAGAGTTTTTAGTACTCAATGCGCTTAAAGCTAATTTTTCTCCATTAGGTATTGCGTTTAAAGTGTAATAAGCGTCTGGGTGAACAATAGAGTAGAAGTTTTGCTTTTCACGGATACCATCCACATTAATGGTATGGATATAATGCTCACGAAGACCATCTACTACAATTCTAGCTTTAAGTCCATCGGGAGAAACCTTAACACCTTTAATATTTAAAGTCTCTTTATTAACAGGAGGTGAACCATATACAGGATGATATTTGTAAATAAAACTTTCAACACTATACGAAGCTAAATCTTGCGCTGAATTTAAATCAACAGGTTGGGTAAACTCAATTTCAAAACCATCAGGCATTGCTCTTACAGCTTTCATCTCAAATGGAATCTTATTGTTGTACACCAAGCGTTCAAGTCCTTCATTTGCATCACCTGCAGAACCCCATCCTCGGTTAGTTTCACCAACAAATAATGAACCATCTTGTCCCCACGCAAGTCTCAATACGCCTGAACGAAACCCACTTCTGAACATAAATGCCGCTCCTTGTTCTTCCCCATTTATAGTTTCAAGGAATACACGCGAGATGATACTCATTCCCTGATCACCAACCAATAATTGTCCTTCAAATGGACCAAATGTTCCTTGAGGAATTTTTACGGGTTCGGAATTTGAAATCCCAAGAATACCATGTGGAAGCCATACTGATGGTAAGCGAATTTCAGGAATTTCTTTTTTCATTTCAAAAACTGTTTTGAAATTCTCATTGACTCTATTTTCAGGTTTTATGTATCTTCCTTGATCATTTTTGATGCGACGTTCATCTATTTTAGAATAAAAGGATTCAGATGATAATTTTAACGGTGAATCTGGTCTTTTGGTCCATACCAAACTGGCAGGGTGCCCCATAAAATCACCTTTACTTACTTTCCATAAACCTCCGGAACCTACCCAATCCCCTTGGTTTTCGGTATAATAAAGCTGTCCGTCAATAACATTGATACCTGCTGGGGAACGTACTCCTGCTGCCCAAGGCTGCATTTTTCCATCCTCAGTAATGTTCATAATCCAACCGCGCATTGGCACGCGACTTTCTGCACGCCACCATTCTTCGTCTCCAAAAGCGACGTTACCAGATACAAAAAAGGATCCATCTGCAGCTATTTTAGGACCAAAACTGTATTCGTGATAGTGTCCGCTTATTGGCCATGCATAGACCGTTTCATAAACATCGGCTTTACCATCCATGTTTTTATCAACGAGTTTAGTCAGCTCGCCTCTTTGGGCTACATATAGTGCACCATCTTTATAGGCAAGACCCAATATCTCATGTAGACCAGTAGCAAATTTCCGAAAGTATGGTCTATTACTAGTTGGATTTTCTACGATAAATACATCACCTCTACGGGTGGATATGCCAAGGTCACCATTGGGTAAAGTAATTAGGCCACCTACCTCTAACACAGGTCCCTCAGGCATCCTTACTTTCATAATTTTAAAGAAATCTTCTTCTTTTGGTGTTTCTTGAGCTTGCGAAATGCTATAACTAAAACTCAAAGCTAGCATTGCTAGCATTCTAAAAGTGTGTTTCATATAATAATTGTGCTCTCTCGATTAGAATGAGATAGAATAATTTAATTGTTTGTCAAGTTGTATGATGAGTTCTTTACCACCATTAGCATCTCTAATGATAGGTTTTGGAGCACCTTTATCAAGTTCGAGATAATAGGACTGCCCATCCATCAGGTAAAAACCTTTTGAAAGCTCTTCAATAGAACTGGCATTGGCCAATAATAAATAAAGATTTGAAACTGGTTTGTCAACGCTCACGGATCTGTTCAAACTCTTACCATCATTTGAAACCGTTATGATGTCTGTAACTCCTGCACCATACACATTATATTTAAATTGTGGTCTATCTTCATTATCGATGACATATCCTTTAGTTTTAAAACCTGTTCCTGTAGTGTCTGTTGGCCATGTTGCTTGCGCATTAGTAAGTTGCGCTACGGCAGGTGCAGCTATTTTTGCAAAAGAAGTAATTGCTCCACGAGCTCTAGAAGTACCATTACCTCTACCATCCCACATCGGGGTAGCATCGATAAATTCGCCATGCCATGCATGCAATAACACCCCATTATCTAAGTCATAGCTATAGTGCGTCTTTTGCGGCGACCCAACAGATATCGCATGTACAGCAAGTTTTTTAGGTGCATAATTGACAAAACTTCTTATCATCGTATTGGTCGGAGCATCGATATAAATAGGATCGGTAGTATCGCCGCCTTTATTACTTGCATTAATTAGATCGTCCGTAAGTTTTGATATTTTAATATTTTTAAATGCGACTGATCCATGGTCCCCTTGAAGACGTAAAGGACCTAGGGCTTTTTCTTTATCTGCCGCACCACCTGTTGGACCAAATAATTCAACATTTTCTTGAACCAAGACGCCGTTAAGCTCAACGCTTAATATCCTTGCATTGACAGTTTTGTTTCCCGCTGCATCAAACTGAGGTGCTTGAAATGCAATTTTCAAGTGTTGCCATAAGCCAGGAGCTTTGCTCGCATTTTGACGGGGAGCATAACCTTGGTAACCTTCAGGTCTAGTGTTATCTACACGTTCGTAAATACCGCCGTTGTCCGATGAGGACGGATTTAGGACACCCCAAGAGTCTTTTAATTGCACTTCATAATTTCCCTGTAGGTAGATTCCGGAGTTTGAATTTTTAGCCATTAAATAATCCAGCTCAAGAATCATATTTCCATGCACTGCATTTGTAAACAAATCCGACCCCTTCATTTTCGTCGAGGTTGAATTGACAAGAATGCCCAATCCTTTTAATGGTTTTACTTCATTTTCATTTTTGGGTTCCGCTATTACTTTTTCAGCAATAGTCCAAGTTTTTCCTGCGGCATTGAATGCTGATAGATCGTTAAGTTTAATTTCTGACTGATCCGTTAGCTGTTGAGCCATTAACAATGTCGTTCCAAATAACCAGCATAAGCCGGTTGTCCCGAACTTCAAGTAGTTTAATTTCATATTGAGTATTAGGTTATAAACCATAAATGTAGCAAATTAGTCGTTGCTAAAAGGATTTTCTTTGTAATAATTTTAATATAATATTCCTCGAGATAGATATGGAGCAAAGATCTAGCTACATTGGTTGCCGAATAGCATCACTAAAAAAAAAGAGCCATCAAAATAATATATATTTTGGTTAAAATAGCGTTAGTTAGAGCGAAAATATAATTGCACCTTTAAGGCAAATTATTATGCTAATAATAATGAAACGCAAAATAAGTTAGTACAACCTATAAGATTAATTATGATTAAAACACTTTTGTCAAAAATCTTCTTACTGCTGATGACCGTATCAGTTCTAAGTTCTTGTCACGATAAGCGACCGGGAAAACCTCGCGTATTGGTTTTTAGTAAAACGGCTGGCTTCCATCACAATTCTATTGAAAAAGGAAATGTTGCTCTTCAAAAGTTAGGGCTCGATAATAATTTTGACGTAGATACTACGACGAATGCAGATTGGATTACAGAAGATTCTTTAAAAAACTATTCTGCTGTTGTTTTCCTCAATACGACGGGCGATCTGTTGAATAGTTACCAGGAAGCGGACTTCGAGCGCTATATACAAGCGGGTGGAGGTTTTGTAGGTATTCATGGAGCCGCTGATGCTGAATATGATTGGGGATGGTATGGACGGTTAGTTGGAGGGTATTTTGTTACACACCCTGAAGTGAAGGAAGGGGAATTAACGATACTGGATAAAAAACATCCTGCAACAAGCTTTTTATCTGATACTTGGGTACATACCGATGAGTGGTATGTCTTTAAAAAGTTGTACAAACAGATTAACGTGTTGATGACAATCGATAAAAAGGTCTATGCTAATCCTGAAAAAATGACCGAAACACCAATGGCTTGGTACCATGATTTTGATGGTGGGCGATCCTTTTATACTGGTTTAGGACATCAAGATGAAGATTATACAGACGATTTATTTCTTAAGCACGTATTAGGAGGTATTGAATATGCTATCGGAGATAACTACGTATTGGATTACACTAAAGCCAAGACAAAACGAGTACCAGAAGAGGAAAGGTTTACTAAAGTTTCTTTAGCAGTTGGTGAGTTTTTTGAACCAACAGAAATGGCTATTTTGCCAAATCTTGATATTTTGGTTTCGCAACGCCGTGGCGAGTTGCTCCACTATAACCAGGAAACAAAAAAAGTAAGTCAGGTAGGTTTTTTAGATGTATATCATAAAACAGAAACCCCTAATGTGAATGCTGAGGAAGGTTTTATGGGACTGACAATAGACCCGGACTTTGCAGATAATCATTATGTATATGCATTTTATAGTCCTAAGGATACCTCTGTTAATCGTTTGTCAAGATTCGAGTTTAAAGATAATAAACTTGATATGGGGTCGGAAAAGATAGTGCTTCAGTTTTATTCACAACGCGATATCTGTTGTCATACTGGTGGCTCTCTTGCTTTTGGTAAAGACAGAAATCTATATTTATCCACAGGTGATAACTCAACTCCATTTGATGAAAAAGATCAGAAATTTGTGAGTAATGGTTATTCCCCTCGCGATGATCGTCCTGGACATGAGCAATACGATGCTGCACGAAGTTCAGGGAATAGCAATGACCTACGCGGTAAAATCTTACGAATACAGGTAGAAAAGGATGGGTCATATAAGATTCCGAAAGGAAATCTATTTGCAGAGGGGCAAGCAAATACAAAACCTGAAATCTATGTCATGGGGAACAGAAATCCATACCGAATTTCCACCGACCCAAAAACAGGTTTTCTTTATTGGGGAGAAGTTGGTCCAGATGCCAATGCAGATAGTTTAGGTAGAGGACCGAGAGGTTACGATGAGGTGAATCAAGCGCGTCAAGCTGGATTTTTCGGTTGGCCATTTTTCGTAGGGAATAATTATGCCTACAATCCTTATAATTATGAAACAGGAGAAAGTAGCCAAGCATTTGATCCTCAAAAGCCGGTCAATAACTCCCGCAATAATAATGGTATTAAAGAATTACCTGTAGCACAACCTGCTTTTATCTGGTATCCATATGGTGAGTCTGTAGATTTTCCACAAGTGGGTTCGGGTGGACGTAACGCTATGACTGGTCCGGTATACTATTCAGATCTTTATCCAAAAGAAAGTCGTTATTCAGATTATTATGATGGAAAATTATTTATTTATGATTGGATTCGTGGATGGATCAAAGTCGTGACGATGTTGCCAAATGGTGATTTTGATAAAATGGAACCTTTTATGCCCCATACAAAATTGGCTTCGCCGATTGATATGGAAGTTGGTCCAGATGGTAAAATATACATCTTGGAATATGGTAATGGTTGGTTCAGTAAAAATGCAGATGCTGGTATATCAAGAATCGATTATAATGCAGGAGAATTGCCTTCAAAACGTGTGAATAAAACTGTTACTGTAGCAGGGGGGAAATCATCTAGTGATACCACCTATAAAGATTTAGATAAAGCAGATGGATCTTTGGGACATAAAGAAGGTTCAGATGTTCCTAAAGGAGAAGCTTTGGTATTAGCATCCGATTGTAAAGCATGTCATGCAACGGATAAGAAGTCCGTTGGACCTAGTTATAAAGAAGTCGCCAAACGTTATAAAGATAATAAGGATGCAGTAGCACTGCTATCACATAAAATCATTAATGGAGGTAGCGGTGTTTGGGGTGAGGTAGCTATGGCAGCACATCCATCACTAAAAGAAGATGAAGCAAATGAAATTGTTAAATGGATACTATCCTTATAAGTGATTGTATCATATCATTAAATTTACGGGTAAATGAAGAGGTTGTATCAAAAGATACAACCTCTTTTTTGTTGCGATAAATAGTGATGGAAAAATTGGAAGAACGGATTTTTTTTAAATGAGATCTAATATTGTTTGTAGCTTTATTATCTAAATGATCGCTTATGCACCCAACACCCCTGTTTGGTTTCCTCTGAGATGAAATGATTTAATAGAAATAATAAATTGATTTGGATATTTTGTCAATCTTTGTATATTTGTCCATTATCTTTAATTAATCTAAATAAGAATGTATTACGTTAAGCAACTATTAGTCGCGATGATCGTACTTTTTGGCGGTAACCAAATGGTACAAGCTCACGCGATCTGGATTGAAAGCAATCCAATGGGTATCAAGAACCAATCTCATACTATCCGAATTTATTATGGTGAGTACGCAAGTGGAGAAATAGAAAAGACTAAAGACTGGTATTCGGATTTAAGTCAGTTAAAACTGAATCTTGTAAATCCGGACAATCAAGCTGAGTTGAAACTTACGGACAAGGGAGATTATTTGGAAGCTAGTTTTGTTCCTGTCCAAGAAGGAGTTTATCAGATTTTCGTCTCACATCCTGCGAAAGAACTTGGTGGAACTACACGGTATGAATTTTTAGCGCAAAGCCACATTCAGGTAGGTAAGGGCACTGCATATTCTGCAGTTCCTTTGTCAGCTCATTTCATATTCCAAAACAAAGTATTTAAAACAAATGATCAAGTAGAAATTCAATTATTGCGTGGCAACAGTCCAGTAGCTAATGAAGAAATTTTAGTGATGTCTCCAAAGGGATGGAGCAAAAGCTATAAAACAGATCATCAAGGTAAAATTAAAGCAGAGGCAATTTGGCCAGGTACCTATGTCATCGAAAATAGTCATATGGCCGATCAATCAGGAAATTGGAATGATAAAACCTATAGTAAGAATTGGCAGGGACTTACAGCAAGTTTTCAGGTAAAATAAAAAAGAAAAAACGCCATATAGAACGGTAATTCTAATATGGCGCCAAAGGTAGTCTAACGGTAATTAGGCTGCCTTTACTACTACGTTAAGCATGTAGTATATCTCCTAAAGTGTTACAATTAAAAGACAATGCAAAATAGCAAAATAATATTGACTATTGGTATGTCGTTATGTGTTTTTAATAGCATAGCGCAAAATAATACCAAAAGTTATAGCGGGCAGGTACTATCCGAAACGGTAGGAGTGCCCTTCGCAACTGTAAAAATCGACGGACAGATTATTCGAGCGGATAAGAGTGGAAATTTTTCATTCACAAATAGCAAATCGACGGTTGATATCCAAATTACTGCAGTTGGTAAAACTACGGTAAACAGACCACAAGTGATTTTGTCTAATCATTTGACCATTCCAATTATTATCGAAATGCAAGATGATAGTCGTGATATCAATGAGGTTGAAGTAATGGGCTTGACAAAAGTCAAAGAGATCAATCGTCAGGCGTACAATGTCACCGCTATCGATGCAACCAAATTATATAATTCAACATTAAATATTGCAGATGCACTGGATAAAGTAGCTGGTGTACGTGTACGGGAGTCAGGTGGAGTAGGTTCCAACACCAGTCTAACACTTAATGGCTTTTCTGGTAGCCATATTCGCTTTTTTTTGGATGGCATTCCGATGGATAATTTTGGAACTTCTTTTCAAATCAATAATATTCCGATCAATTTAGCCGAGCGAGTAGAAGTATATAAGGGGGTCGTTCCAATTTGGTTAGGTTCAGATGCATTAGGAGGAGCAGTTAATATTGTGACTTCAACTAAGCCACGTACTTTTTTGGATGCATCTTACTCTTATGGTTCCTTTAATACCCACCGTACAGCCATAAATGCTGGAATCACCAATAAAAATGGTTTTATGGTATTGTTGAATGCCTATCAAAATTACTCAGACAACGATTATACCGTAACTACAATGTTCTCAGATCCCAATACCTGGGGTATTGAAGAAAATGTTAAAGTAAAGCGTTTTCATGATAAATACCATAATGAAGCACTAGTTGCTCAGGTAGGCGTATCCAATAAAAGCTATGCAGATAAACTTCTCCTAGGTATTACATTGGGTGAAAACTATAAAGAAATACAAACAGGTGCACGTATGGTTTCTGTATTTGGAGGGTGGCACCGTCGCGGGAGTACCATTATGCCAACCTTAAAATATCAGAAAAATAATCTAATAAAAGGATTAGATGTTACGTTAAATGCGAATTTTAATTTAGGTAACGAAAAGAATATTGACACCCTCAACCGACGCTACGATTGGTATGGCAACTACAAGGAAACTGGGGTTAACGGTGAGCGCAGTCGTCAAGTTTATGTCTATAAAAACAATGAAGGTCTCGCATCTTTAGCCGTCAATTACAAACTTTCCGATCGTCAATCTCTTGCCTTAAGCAACGTCGCTACGACCTTTAATAGGAAAGGAGAGGATGAACTGAATCCTCAAAATAATAACTATGAACATGGCCAGCGCTCCATTAAAAATGTCATGGGTTTAGGATATAGTTATGATGTTAAAGATCATTGGAGTACAACCGTATTTGGAAAGATGATCACACAGAATAATAAACTTGACGTAGCTGAGGCTACATCATTAACGCGATTTGGTTATGGAATGGCATCAACTTATTTTCTGCAGTCGGATCTACAAGTAAAGGCATCTTATGAAATGACCAACAGGATGCCAACGTCTTATGAAATCTTTGGTGATTTAGAAAACCAAGAAGCTAATGGAAATCTAAAACCTGAACGTAGCCATAATATAAATCTAGGTGCTATGTATGGCTGGAAGCAAGGTGATGATCATCGTTTTTCTGTCGCTGGAAATCTCATCTATCGTTACTCTTTTGACTTTATATACAACAGGTTGAATAACAATCAATCGAAGCTAGTCGCTGATAATCGTGACGGTGTCAGTACACGTGGTTGGGATCTCGACGCCCATTATTCTTATAAAAGCTTTTTGAATTTCGGAGGTTCATTAACATATCAATATCTGCAGAATAAACAGAAATATGAGGAAGGGTATACAGGGGTGAGTCCAGTTTATAATGACCAGATGCCCAATATTCCCTATCTATTTGGCAATGCTAATGTTGCAGTCTCCTTCTTTGATTTTTCAGGCAAGAGTAACAAACTAACAGTTGGGTACAATTTATTATACGTGCACGATTTCTGGTTATACTGGCCTAGTCGAGGGAGTGCCTCGGATGATAAAAAACAAGTTCCAAAACAATTCAGTCATGATGTTAATATCGTATACAGCTTAGGTTCCGGTAAATATAATATTGGTTTTGAAGGTCGTAATCTAGGCAATGCTAATCTGTATGACAATTTTAGTCTGCAAAAACCAGGACGCTCTTTTGCAGTCAACTTACGCTATTATTTTCAGCGCAACCATCAATAAAACAAACATTTCATCTCTATAATAAACCGTAAAACAAATTTTTAATATTAATAATTTTAAAATGAAAAATACAATTAAATCAGCTATTGCCATAGCCTTATTAGCCACTATGACTATATCTTGTAGCGATAAGGATACACAGGGGATAGAGTCCCCTAAAGGAAATTATGTGCTGACTGTCTCACCTGTAGCCTCGACTGGGGTAGCAGATTATTTATTGACAGCACCAGATTTGGAATCGGGTATGGTAACCACAGCTGGACAGGGGATTGAGCAAGACGGAACCTATCGCTATTATGTGACACACAATAATAAGTTTTTCTCCATGCTTTATGGTCAAGGAAATCCTGGGGCAGTGACTGCTTATAATATCGTGGACGGTAAATTAACACGACTATCCAATTTTGTAACCGAGACAGTACAGGCTTTTGCACCTGTGAATGAGGATATCCTGATGTTAAAAATTCCTCGCGATATGACCAATCCATTGGCCAATTACTATCGTTTGAACACCAATAGCCTCTTGTTGGCTGGTGAAGGAACTTTAGATGTACAAAAAGTAGCTGGAAATGGTGAATCTGCATTTTTTACCTGGATTAAACAAGTTGGAAATAAAGTATATGCTCCTTACATGTCTGTTCAGGCATGTTGCAATGCTGCATTTGATACTGCTTATCCAGATAGTGCATACGTAGCTGTGTATTCTTACCCAGAAATGAAATTGGATAAAGTGATAAAAGATGACCGTATGAGCTACATTGGTCGTTATTTTAGAGATGGATTAGCTTTGGATGAGCAAGGAGATGTCTATGCCTTTTCATCTGCGGTAGCCACTAAAGGAGGAGCTATTACGTCGAAAAAACCTTCTGCTATCTTACGTATAAAATCAGGAGCTAGCGAGTTCGATAAAGGATATTATTTTGATATTGAAGCAGTCAGTGCAGGTAAAAATATTACAAATTGGACCTATGTAGGTCAAGGAAAATTTGTCGTTCAGATGACCACAAAAGCAGAAAAAGGCGGTTATAATGATGGTAAACATATCGGTATCGTAGACGTGTACAATAAAAGCTTTAAAGATGTGACAGGCATGCCGGATTTGGATAAGATAAAAGCCGTTACTTACAATAATTATTCAGCAAAAGATGGCAACGCTTATATAGGTGTAGCCTTGACAGATGCGGTGAGTTATATATATAAAGTCAATGCTAATTCCGCAGCAGCAACACAAGGCCTTAGGGTTGAAGGTGGTTCCATAACTGCTGTAACACGCGTTCAATAGGTACATTAAGTTTTCAAGTATTGTTTCATATCAATAATAGATAGAACGTAAGGAAACCTCATTGAGGTTTCCTGCTTCTATCCTTTTGTTTCCTTTATTTTTTTAATTATGATGAGTACTGTTTGCTTTATTTTATTCATAGCATTCCTGTTATGGATGAATACTTCTAAACGTATTGCGTGGAGGGATAAATCCAAACTTTGGGACTATCTGGCTAATCGTAAAAAACATTCACGGGTGATCGCTATAGCGCTGTTCCTCTTGGCGATTGTCTGCTCAATCTATACCATTGGCGTAGCGAGTGGGATATTTGCTTTTGTTGTGATTTTGATGTGTATGGCTTGTCTCATAGTCTTTTTCTTTCCTTTTGCTTACTTCGGTTATCGTGCGGTATTGGGAGTCTATTTATGTTCATTTCTCATAGAAGTATTTATCCATTAATGTATGCCTGCTAATAAAAAATATTTAACAAAATCTCCTTGGGTAAGGCTTTGCCGCATTTTATTGGGAACTATAGGTGGTTATACAGTTATGATAAGTTTTCACGTATTGTTAACAGAACTGTTTCCTGCTGAAAATGTCATTGCTACGGCTTTTTTTACCGGATACTTACTTTGGGCATTTTTATTATTCTGGGCATTTTTAGACCCTAAATTAGAACGTCTGGCACTTACTTATATTGGCCTTACCTTACTATTTTCTCTTCCTTATATTATCAATCATTAGCCTTGTTCCATGGATCAAAGAAAATACAATATTTACTTTCATACCCACACGATCAGTGGTATTGTGATCGCAGCATTGCTTTACGTAATCTTTTTTGCTGGTTCATTCTCCTTTTTTAAAGATGATATTGCCGCATGGCAAAAAGGTAAATCATTAAGCAATGTAGATGCTCCTGCAGATTTCAATTATATCCTCGACTCTATGGGTACAAAGTATAACCTACAGGGTCGAAATTTTGATTTCTACTTATTGAGACAGGGACATGGGACTTATGTCAATATGAGTATCTCTCAAGATACAACGATTAGTAAACCAGAAGTAAAAACTGAAAAAACAAAAGGTCGTAAGAGACGTGGTGCGAAAAATGAGGATTCAGCCTATTTCTTACACTCTTTTGTCGATAAAACCCAGAGTTCTTATGATGAAGGCTATGATATGGGTGAGTTTTTATATCGATTACATTTTTTAGCCCCACTCAATCAGATTCCGATTCAATTGGGAACGCCCTTTGGTTACCTTCTAGCTGGAATTGTATCATTCTTATTTCTTTTTGCTTTGATAACAGGGTTGTTTCTTCATTGGGATAAGATAAAAAATAATTTCTTTTTATTTAGACCTTGGAGTAAATGGAAAACAGTATGGACTGATATGCATACTATTTTGGGCGTAATCGGATTTCCATTTCAATTCATATTCGCCATTACGGGTGTTGTTCTCATCGTCAACTATGTCCTTATTTCACCTTTTAGTAAATTAATTTTTAATGGTGATCAGGATAAGCTGTATCAAGAGCTTCAGTATACCAGACCCATGGAAGCAACTTATAGTTATCAGGTATTACCTAATAAAATGGACGTTAACGCATTTGTCAATCACTGGATGCGTGAATGGCCAGAATCGGACATTTCGAGACTGTATATCCGCAATTATGGAGATAAAAGTATGGAAATCGCGCTAGAAACCAAACCAAAGCCGAGTGCAAATTTTGCAGGATCTGGTTATGTTCGCATGAAAGCTATTGAGGGGAAACCGTCCATACTAAAATCTCCTAAAACTGACGCAACCTATGTCGATTGGGTCAAAAGTTTAGTTTATCACTTACATTTTGGAGACTTTGGCGGCCGCACCTTACGCATTTTGTATTTTGTTCTCGGTTTATTGGGCTGTGTAGTGATCACTTCCGGTATTATGATTTGGCTAGTAGCACGGGAGAAACCTAATATTCCACCATACAAGAGAAAGTTTAATTTCTGGGCTGCAAATCTGTTTATCTCCATGTCCTTAAGTATGCTGCCTATTACTGCATTTACCTTTATTGTGATTAAATTTTCTGATACTGTTAATCAGAGTTTTATCTATAGTCTTTATTTCTATAGTTGGGTAGTGATGATCATTTATTTATTAGTGTTACGCGATCTAACTAAAGTAAACAAGCATACGTTAATCTTCTCAACCATTTTGTGTCTAGCTGTGCCAGTTGTCAATGGGATAACAACAAACCTTTGGGTCTGGAATACCTTCCAAACAAAATCATATGATATTTTGTTCATCGATATGCTTTTTATTACGATGTCCATGGTATGTGGTTTTGCTTTTTTTAAAGTATTGAAACAAGCAAAATCTTTTAAAATATTGAAATAACGTAATTTTAGTTATTATTTCTGATCAAGCGTCATCTCCCGAAAGAGGTGACGCTTAATTTTTGATTACTTGTCTCGACGGGGTAGATTTTGAAGTGGTAAAACATTTCACAGCCATTCTGTATCAATTGTTTTTCTAATATTTTTTCCGTTTTGGCACGGCATTCGCCTTATTCTTCCAGATCTTGTTGAATATGGCACAGAGACTTATTTTGATTTTATTACTATTCTTGGTAGGAGATATTTACTTCTATCAAGCAATTGTTACACTTTTTTCGAATTCCTTGATTCATGTTATTTATTGGGTTATAGATATTTTGGTCCTTATTGCAATTATAGCCACTGTAATTCTTCGGCAACGTATCAGCGATATTCAGCGTTACGCATCTACCTTGATTACAGCCATGTTGCTTATTTTTATTCCAAAATTATTTTCCATTCCGATTCTATTACTAGAAGACATCGGTCGGATATTCCGTAATTTTCCACCTCGAAATTTTTACGTCAGTGAACTTGTCGTTATACTAGCGGGTGCGGTTTTTTTGGCTATTATTTTTGGATTGACGCGAGGTCGGCATTTTTATAGAGTTAGAAAAGAGATTCTTTATTTTTCAGATTTACCCGAAGCATTTGATAATTTTACGATCACACAATTATCTGATATCCATTCTGGTAGTTTACGTAATATCAAAGGGGTACAGAAGGGTATTGACTTGGCGAATGCTCAAAATAGCGATTTGCTGTTGTTCACAGGGGATCTAGTTAATAATTTGGCTTCAGAGATGGATTCCTGGATTGATCTTTTTACGACATTGAAGGCCCCCTATGGAAAGTATTCTGTTCTAGGAAACCATGATTATGGCGATTATGTCAAATGGTCGAGCACTTCACTCAAAGAGGCTAATCTATTGCGTGTTAAAGAAATTCATCGTGAAATGGGATTTAAATTGTTACTCAACGAAGCAGTCTTGTTGCATAGACATGGCCAAAGTATTGCTTTAGTTGGAGTGGAGAATTGGGGCAAAGGCGGTTTTCATCAATTTGGTAACCTCAATCAAGCTACAGGTGCTATACCAGCAGATTCTTTTAAGATCCTGATGTCTCATGACCCATCTCATTGGGATGCGGTTACTGTAGATCATGAGAAGCATGTGCACCTGACTCTGGCTGGGCATACACATGGCATGCAATTTGGAATTGAGCTCTTTGGTTTTAAATGGAGTCCCATCCAATATTTCTATAAGCAGTGGGCAGGACTATATCAACGCGACGGGAAATTCCTTTATGTCAATAGAGGTTTCGGTTACCATGGTCTTAAAGGTAGGGTAGGCGTATGGCCTGAGATTACGGTTCTTACCTTAAAAAGAACCAAAGATAAATGAAGTAGGTCAAGTTATTGAAGAATCAAGAGGTTGTATTTTTTAATACAACCTCTCTTTTGTGATCATGAAGATGGATTTTTAAATACTGCTCAATTTTTCGTAATAATCTTGCTATTATACTAACAATCTGATCCAATAATTGTAATTTGCTCAATAATCAATCAATCTAATACCTTAAAATGAAAAGGACATTAAATCTATTGTTTCTCTTTCCTATATTATTGGGTTTTACCAATAATGTCGAAAAGCCTGAACAACAAAAAGTAACAACAAAAAGCACAAATTATTCGACGGCACAACAGGTGCAGGATAGTGTCAAAACTTTACCAGGAGCGCCAGCAGATCTCATCATGACGCCCTTTACAGGTGCAGATGTTACCCCAAGCCCAGCTTGTTTAGCAGTGGCACCTACGGGTGAAGTGTATGTTGGTGTTGATATGATCGGATCGTTAGGAAAAGATATGGGAAAAGGATTTATCCGCCGATTTGTCGATACAGACAATGATGGGAAAATGGATAAGCATACCGATTTTGCTCGTGTTGATAATCCTAGAGGTATATTTATCTTAGGAGACCAAGTCTTTGTTCTACATACCACATTCGATGCTTCGTCAGGAATAGCTACAGGAATGGATTTGGTGGTTTTTGAAGATAAGGATCAAGATGGAATAGCAGATGGCGCAGCCAAACCGCTTATTGTCGGATTGAGTAATACCAAATATATTCAAGAACGTGGTACTGACCACGCCACCAATGGTATTAGAATGGGTATTGACGGCTGGATGTATATTGCCGTTGGTGACTTTGGATTTCACAATGCAACAGGTACTGATGGTAAAAAACTGACGATGTTAGGAGGGGGTATTTTACGCGTACGTCCTGATGGTAAAGAAATGGAAGTCTATACGCATGGTTTACGTAATATTTACGACGTAGCTATCGATCCTTATATGAACATTTTTACGCGGGATAATACCAATGATGGTGGAGGATGGGATATTCGTTTCTCACATCAGATCCAATCTGGAGAATATGGTTATCCATTATTGTTTCAAAACTTTACAGAAGAAATTATTCCTGCTTTAGCCATGTTAGGTGGTGGTTCGGGTACAGGTTCTTTATTTATGGACGAAGATACTTGGCCAGCAAAGTACAATAAAGTACCTATGATGGCAGATTGGGGAAGAAGTTTCCTTTATATGCATCATGTGACTCCAGATGGACCAAGTTTTACTCAAAAAGAAGAAGAGTTTATCAAATTGCCACAAATCACGGATTTGGATGTAGATGGTTCAGGTAGATTATACTTAGCAGCTTGGGATGGTGCCGGATATTCAGGGAACCCAGATAAAGGTTATGTTGCTCGTGCAGTTCCAAAAGGATGGACGTATAAAGCATTTCCTAATGTGAAGAAATCTACTGTTGCAGAGTTGACTGATTTATTGAAATCAGGAAGTGCAACAGCCCGATTTTATGCTTCACAAGAACTTCTTTCAAGACCTGCTGATGAGGTTGCATCAGCAACACTAGCTATTGCAAAAGATAAGAGTTTAGCATTAAGTGCACGCGTAGCAGCTATCTATACCTATACGCAAGTTGCAAAAGAAAAAGGAATTCCAGCTTTAGTTGCATTAGCAAAAGAAGATCAGCTCCGTGAATTTGCTTTACGTACATTGACAGATCGTTTGGGTACATTGGATCAAGTTCCAATCGATCCATTTATTGACGGCTTAAAAGACCCATCGATACGTGTGCAAACAGCTTCTATAGTTGCTTTAGGACGACTTGGACGTATCGAAGCAGCAAATGCCTTGTTACAGACACCCGTGCCAGCATCATTTGTTGCGCCAGCAAAAGGAGTCGAAGGACCACATCATGTTCCTAATGCAGCGATTATACCTTCGCATCTAGCAGTGCAAGCTTTAGTTCGTTTGAATGCCGTTAATCCAAGTGTTGGGTTCTTGGGAACTGAGAGTCCTGATTTAGCGTTGTGGGCTATGCGTTATATGCATGATGCTAGAGCAGTTGACGGATTAATTTCCGCCTACGGAAAATCTAAAGACCAAAAGTTGAAAGATAAAATTTTGGTAACGCTAGCTCGTTTGTATAAAAAAGAAGCGGCTTATGATGCATCATGGTGGTGGGGTACTCGTCCAGATTCACACGGACCATACTACAAAGGTATCGTTTGGGAATCTTCTCCAGCAATTGAACAGTTCTTAAAAGCGGAAAGCGTAAAGGCTGGAGCTTCAAAAAAACAGTTTTTTGCAGATCTGAATGATAAGTTCCGCATGGAAATCGCTGCTTTCAATATCGTAAAGAAAGAAGTTGCTGTAAAAGAAGGGGCAGAGAAAAAAGTTGATTTAAATAAAATCAAAAACCAAAAAGGACAAGTTGGTAAAACTTCTATCGAAGATATCTTGATAGCGATCTCTAAAATCAAAGGTGATCCTGTAAAAGGAAAAGCATTATTTACAAAACAAGGATGTTATGCTTGTCATAGTGTTAGCAAAAGTGAAACGATGAAAGGACCATTTATGGGCCAGATTGGGGCAATCATGAATCGTGAGCAAATTGCAGAATCTATTTTGAAACCTAATGCTTCTATATCTCAAGGTTTTTCAACGGTGTTGATCAGTACCAAGGATAAAAAGAGTTTTATGGGTTTTGTAACAAAAGAAACAGCAGATCAAGTTGTATTGAGAGATATCGCTGGTTCGGTTACGACTGTTAAAAAGAATAATATAGCAACTAGAAAAGAAATGAGCAATTCTATGATGCCAGCAGGTTTGGCAAATTCATTAACAGTTGAAGAGTTCGCTTCTTTGGTCGCTTTTCTTGAAAAACAAAAGTAAGGTTAGTAATTATATGTTTATGGAAAGCTACGTCTCGCGAGACGTAGCTTTTTTTTATTTAGAGTTTTTTAACATATTGATTGTTAATTTTTTGATATGTTTGATGTCACATTATAAACCATTGGGTATGCATTAGCTTTAGTACAATCCAATGTATTCTATTTGTATTACATTTTACAGAAAAACGAACTAAGAATATGTATGATAATATGGGTTTTTCTTTTTCTCGTTTTTATCTATTTGGTTTTTTGTTCAATCTACTATTAGTGGGCATTGTTTTTTATAGTGTAGAGAAGCTATGGATGAGGTAAAAGAATTATATGTAGACTCCGTGCAATAATGACGTTTGACATTATAATGGTAAAATCCAGAGTAGGGTTGGTTGTATCGAATGACTAGGGTTAAGCTTTGGTCATTAATAAACTTATCCCTCAGTATAATAAGTCGATTCTGCGTCGCTTTTAAACTAAAATTCAACCACTTTTAAATAAATTTTCGCACTTTAGCAGCATTAAATCTAAACTACATAAGATAATTATGAAATTGAAAAAAATCTATGCAATAATGGCATTTCAGCTTTTTGCTGGTAGTCTTTTTGCACAGGCGCAGCTCGATAGCCTTGCTGTTACAAAATTAAGTCCTCTTTTTTCTCAACCTACTCTTAAGAATAATAAGCTGGTCGTTCCAAAGATAAAAGGATATGAAGTCTCCTTAATCGGATCGGATAATAAAGTGGTGATTGACCTAAATGGTCAAATTTCACAACCTTTAATTGATAAAAAAGTAAATGTACTTTATAAGATCGTACGCAAATCGGACCATGCTTTTGGTGAGATTCCGATGAAAGATATCGTCATCAAAGGTGTTTATGGAGATCAAGGAGTAGGAGAGCAGCCTTTTGTTATTCCGTCACTTCGTGAATGGTATGGGGTGGATGGGGTATTTAAATTACGTTCAGAATCTGCAATTGTCTTACAACAGCAGGATGAGGAGTCGGCTAAAGCCGCACAACTTTTAAAAGAAGATATCAAAAAGTTGATTGGACTGGATTTGCCTGTGCGAACGGGAGAACCAAAAGCAGGCGATATCTTTATTGGTTCTAAAGGCGACAAAGCCCTAGGCAATGAAGGGTATTCCCTAAAAATTGATGATGTTTTCAGCATTCAAGCTCCAAATTACAACGGTAAGGTTTTCGGAACAAGAACGCTGTTGCAGCTGCTCTCTCAAAACAATAAACAACTGACAATACCAAAAGGCTTCTCTCGTGATTACCCTACCTACGAGGTGCGGGGATTTATGTTGGATGTAGGGCGTAAATTTTTTACGATCGATTTTTTAAATGATTACGTCGAGCTGATGTCTTATTATAAGATGTCTAATTTTCATATTCACCTTAGTGATAATGCTTTTCCAAAGTACTTTAATTATAACTGGGATAATACGTATTCGGGATTTAGGTTAGAAAATGAACGCTATCCAAATCTAGCTTCTAAAGATGGGCATTATACCAAGGCTGAATTTATAGCATTGCAAAAAAAAGCACTTCGTTATGGAGTGACTATTATTCCTGAAATCGATGTTCCTGCTCATTCATTGGCTATCAGCCAGGCAGTACCCGGTGTAGGTAGTGAAAAGTATGGACAGGATCATCTTGACCTAGACAATCCGTTGACATACGAAGTGGTCAAGAATATATTTGACGAGTATACAAAAGGTCCTAACCCGGTGTTTATTGGTGAAGAAGTGCACGTCGGAACGGATGAATATGATAAAAGTGAATCTGAGAAATTTAGAAAATTTACAGATTTTGTCATCAAAGTGGTACAGGGCAATGGTAAGAAGGTACGCGCTTGGGGAGCATTGACGCATGCTCAAGGTACGACACCTGTTACAGTGAAGGATGTGCGTCTGAATATGTGGTACAACGGTTATGCCGATCCTATCGCGATGAAGAAATTGGGCTACCAACAGATCAGTACACCTGATGGATGGCTGTATATCGTGCCGGCAGCGGGTTATTACTACGATTACTTGAATACAGACAACTTATATAATAATTGGGAACCGAGAAAGATTGGTGATATCACCTTTGAAAAAGGTGATCCTATCGTTGACGGAGGCATGTTTGCGGTATGGAATGATATCGCAGGAAATGGAATATCGGAAAAAGATGTGCATAACCGTGTGTTCCCAGCTGTGCAGGTGCTTTCCGAGAAAATGTGGGGAGCAGAAGATCTACATTCAAGCTTATTTACCTTCAATGAAAAAAAGAAATCGGTCATAGAAGCTCCAGGTTTGAATATGAGAGGTCATTATATCGCTGATGATCCTTTGCTACTTTACCTGAACTTTGATTCGCAAACACGCAATCAGCTGGACAACGAATGGAAAGATGCGCAAGCTTCGGGAACACAGTTTGAAAAAGGTATAAAGGGCAATGGACTTAAGTTTACTGGAGATGCAAGTCAATTGGTGTTGCCTATAGCTGAAATTGGGGAGCAGTATACGGTGTCTTTTTGGGTCAAACCGGCAGCGCAATTAAAAGGTGATCTTTTTAAGTCTAAGAATGCTAAAATATTCAGTGATGATAAGGGGCTTGGATTTACACGTGATGGTTATCAGTATTACTTTGATTATTCTTTACCTGTAAACGAGTGGAGTCAGGTAAGCATCACTGGTGACAACATAGGGACACAATTGTATGTTAATGGCAAATTGGTCAAAGACATGAAACCATATGATGTAGTGATGCCTTATAAGGATAAGAATAATGGGAAGGAAATCAAGTATAAGAAAGTACAGACCTTAGTTTTTCCTCTGTCCGAAATCAGTTTAAAGAATGCGATATTGGATGAGTTGAAAGTGTATAATCAAAAAATGACCGCACAGGAGCTTATGAGTGAATTTAGAATGCGATAGTTATGAATTGATGAAACTTATTATAAACAGGTAAAGCTGTCCATTTTGGACAGCTTTACCTGTTTATAACCCTTAATTTAATAATTTAAATCGTAAGGTTGTTTATCTGTGAGCTTAATTAGCTACGGCTATAATGCTTTCAAATACCTTATCCATAAAGAGTACGGTATCCATATTTTTTTCGTATTTTCTGTGCTCAAAAAGCAATTCATAATTACCGTCGTACTTCATACCGACAAGTTCAAACTTACGTAATTCTAACCACACAGGTGCCGAATCGGCAGTTGGTACCGAGCAGGTAATTGTTTTGAATTTGCCATGTTTGGTAATACTGAATTGTACGTTCACGGGAGTAGAGGTCTTCTTGGGATAGTTGACCAAAATGCTTTGTTTCAAATTATTTCTTTTTTAAATGAATGATATATGATTCTTTCTCTCTACGATAGGAAAGAATCGCTGTAAACAGATGATCTGTATGCAGCCCTGAAATGTTATCGGAGATATCGGCATCAATGAACGACGTACGTAGAGAAATCTCGTTGTTTTAAACCTACATTTCTGTAAGATACTGAAAATAAATTGAATAACCAAATTTCAGTAGGGTTTGTTTTGCAAAGTGAAGAGGTAACAGGGTATTAAAGGGAGAGGAAAGTGATGCGTCGGATTGCAGGCTATTGATAATTAAATTTTATTTACCAGATCTTAATTGCTAAATTAAGACCTTAATAATAGGTCGGCACTATGTTTTGACCAATATGAACCAAACCAAGTTAATAATACCAATATTATTATGAATACAAGAAGAGTTTTTCTCCAAAAGGGTTTTTTTGGGATATCTGGGATAGCCCTGGCCAGTACATTTCAATTAAAGGCACAAGCAGCTACGTTAGTGAAGAAAAAAAAGGAAGATGGATTTCAACTAGGAGTAGCTGGTTATAGTTTTGTGAACTTTAAGTTAGATGAGTCTTTGAACATGATGAAACGGATGGATATCAAATATCTATGTATAAAAGATTTTCATCTACCTTTCAACAGTACAGCAGCAGAAATTACCGATTTTCATGATAAATTAGAGCAATCTGGTGTTACTGGTTACGCAGTAGGACCTATCTATACAAAATCTACAAAAGAAATTGATGATGCCTTTGATTATGCCAATCGAGTGGGAGTTAACCTGATTATTGGTATACCCAATACAGAGGATCTACAATACCTTTCCAATAAAACGAAGGAAACGGGTATCAAGTTTGGTATTCATAACCATGGACCTGAAGATAAATTGTATCCGAATGCCACTGTTATTTTTAATCTGATCAAAAATCTGGATGAAAATGTGGGGATGTGTTTTGATATGGGGCATGACACGCGAGATGCTCAAGATGCAATAAAAGATTTGGAGAAATACCATAGACGAATTTTTGATATCCATTTGAAAAATGTTACCTCAGCAACTGCAGATGGTACCACTTGTGAACTGGGACGTGGCGTAATCGATATTCCTTTATTTGTTCAAGCATTGCGCAAAGTAAATTATACGGGTAAATGTAGCCTAGAGCACGAAAAAGATATGGAAGATCCTTTGGCTGGCATGGCTGAATCGGCAGGATATTTTAGAGGGGTAATAGCGATTTAATCGTTTAGCAATATATGGAATTTTAATACTATACACAAACGGCTCCTAATTGGAGCCGTTGACATTTTATTAATGAATTAGGCATGTCTATTTTTGATCGCTATCAAAATGTTATCAATAATAGCATGATAACGGTATAAATTATCTCGATTTTATTTTCTTTAATCTTGTGCATAATGAATAAAAGAGGCTAAAATAGCACTATAATAGGTTAAAATACAGCTTATAAAGGACGGTCGATTTGTTGAGATTTATGGGTTCGAAAGGATATTTAATATGTGTATAATGGTTTGATGTATGTTATTATTAAATTCAAAAAAGAGGAAAACGAACAGTGACGTAAATACAGGATTGCGCCTATCAGTGCTGGATGGTACGGAAAAGTCCATGACTATGAACAGAAATTATGAAGTTGAATTTGAAGTTAGTATTCCTGCAAGGAGCCAAACTTGGTATGTAATTAAATAAAATCATTATGTTATTATTGGGAATAGACCTAGGTACATCTTCTATCAAGGTGTCTGTAATTGACGCGACAACGAATAAAAAACTAATTTCCTGCCAATTTCCCGAAACGGAAGCAGAAATTATATCCCTTCATGCTGGATGGGCAGAACAAGATCCGGAAATTTGGTGGGAAAACACACAATTAGCCATAAAAAAGGCCAATGCATCAGGTCTGTATAATCCTTTTGATATCAAGGCTATCGGTATTGCATATCAGATGCATGGGCTTGTGGTAGTTGATAAGAAACAAGATGCTTTGCGGAATGCGATTATCTGGTGTGATAGTCGTGCAGTAGCTATCGGACAGCAAGCTTTTTCAGCACTGGAAGATAAGGGGTTTTTGGGTAGTCATCTGAATTCGCCAGGTAATTTTACAGCTTCAAAACTGGCGTGGGTTAAACAACATGAACCGGAGGTTTATGAAAAGATCCATAAGTTCATGTTGCCTGGAGATTACATCAGTATGCGTTTAACAGGTGAAATAAATACCAATGTCAGTTCAATTTCAGAAGGTATACTTTGGGATTTTGATAAACAGCATATTTCGGATACGCTATTGAATTATTATAATATAGATCGCGCCTTGGTACCCGATGTTCAACCGGTATTCTCAGATTATGGGTCGTTACGCTCGACAATAGCTACAGAGCTTGGTTTATCAGAGCAAGCTATTGTCTGTTATAAAGCTGGCGATCAGCCGAATAATGCACTGTCCTTAAATGTTTTTGACCCAGGAGAAGTTGCTGCTACAGCCGGTACATCTGGGGTAATATACGCTGTTACCGATCAGCGGGTACATGATCCGCAATCAAGGGTCAATACTTTTGCACATGTTAATTACGCGTCGGATGTAGAACGTCTAGGTGTGCTTTTATGCATAAATGGGACAGGCATACAAAACAGCTGGATCAGCCAAATAACTGGTAATAAGAATGATTATGAAAGCATGAATGCGCAAGCCTCAACCATTCCTATTGGAGCGGATGGGATTAGTATGTTGCCATTTGGCAATGGTGCAGAGCGGATGCTGAAAAATAAAACAGTAGGTGCTCATATCCAAAATTTGGACTTTTTGAGACATGGTGCCGCCCATCTTTGGCGGGCATCACAAGAAGGGATTGCATTTGCTTTCAGATACGGCCTCGACGTATTAAGAGCCAATGGTATTGCGCCACAAATTATTAAAGCTGGACATGCCAATATGTTTTTGAGCCCTGTTTTTCAAGAGGCATTTGCAGGTGTAACTGCTACGCCAGTGGAACTTTATGAGAACGATGGTAGTGTAGGTGCAGCTCTCGGTGCAGGCTTAGGAATCGGTGTGTTTGCCGATAGAACCGAAGCCTTTAAAGGACTACGAAAATATAAGACCATAATGCCTCAACATACCCTTCAATATGAAGAAGCATATGAAAACTGGAAAAAATTATTAGAAGAAAAACTTTAACATAAACCTTAAATTAAGATAGCATGAAAATTTTGACAGGAGATCACGTGTACTTTAAAGAAGTAGAACAAGTAAAATTCGAGGGTATAAATTCGGACAATCCCTTGGCCTTTCGTTGGTACGATCCGACACGAGTTGTAGCAGGAAGAACCATGGCAGAGCATTTTAAATTTGCCTGTGCATATTGGCATTCTTTTAACGGAGATGGAGCTGACCCTTTTGGAGGTCGTACTCATTTCTTCCCTTGGGACAAAAAAGCAACGATTATGGAACGTGCAAAAGATAAAATGGATGCCGCTTTCGAGTTCATGACAAAAATGCAACTTCCTTATTATTGTTTTCACGATGTCGATTTAGTGGATTATACGGATGATATCCATCAAAACGAAAGACATTTGGGAGAGATCGTTGCATATGCCAAAGAAAAGCAAGAAAAAAGTGGTGTGAAATTGCTTTGGGGAACAGCGAATCTATTCAGTCACCACCGCTATATGAATGGTGCATCGACCAATCCAGATTTTCATGTCCTAGCACATGGAGGTGCTCAGGTGAAAGCCGCAATCGATGCCACAATTGCATTGGGAGGTGAAAATTATGTGTTCTGGGGTGGTCGTGAAGGGTACATGTCTTTGTTGAACACCAACATGAAAAGAGAACGGGAACATTTAGCACAATTTTTACATATGTCCAAGGACTACGCGCGAAAGAATGGTTTTAAAGGAACATTCTTCATCGAGCCAAAGCCATGCGAACCGACAAAACACCAATATGATTACGATGCGGCGACAGTGATTGGCTTTCTCCGCGAATTTGATCTGATGGATGACTTTAAACTGAATCTAGAAGTCAACCATGCAACACTTGCTGGTCATACTTTCCAACATGAGCTGCAGGTTGCTGTTGATGCTGGTTTATTGGGTTCTATTGATGCCAATCGTGGGGATCATCAAAACGGTTGGGACACCGATCAGTTTCCAACAGATCTATCTGAGTTGACAGAATCACTTATGATCATACTAGAAGGTGGTGGATTGCAAGGAGGTGGTGTAAATTTTGATGCTAAAATCAGACGTAATTCAACAGACCCATTAGACCTATTCTATGCGCATATTGGTGGAATGGATAATTTTGCCCGCGCTTTGATATCTGCTGATAATTTACTGCAAAACTCTCCGTATAGAGAACTACGAAGAGAACGCTATAGCAGTTTTGATAAAGGAGCAGGTGCAGAATTTGAGAATGGTAAATTGACACTAGAGGACCTTCGTACATATGCTATAAATGAAGGAGAACCAAAATTAATAAGTGGACAACAGGAATTTATGGAAAATTTGGTCAACCGTTATATCTAAAAATAGTATTCAGTTATTATAAACCTAATTATTTGTATGAATAATATTTTAGCAACCAAAGATTACCTGGTCTTTTTCATCTACTTTATCATTGTATCAGGATATGGTATCTGGGTCTATCGACAGAAAAAAAGTAAGATCGATGGTCCAGATTCTAAAGATTATTTTTTAGCAGAAGGCTCACTCACTTGGTGGGCCATAGGTGCATCACTGATTGCTTCAAATATTTCTGCAGAACAGTTCATTGGCATGAGTGGCTCGGGTTTTAAAATGGGTCTTGCCATTGCAACTTACGAATGGATGGCGGCCGTGACATTGATTATCGTTGCGGTATTCTTTATTCCGGTCTATCTTAAAAATAAGATATTCACGATGCCTCAATTTTTACATCAGCGCTATAATGGCACTGTAGCGATGATCATGGCTGTTTTCTGGTTGATGCTCTATGTCGTAGTCAACCTGACTTCCATTCTTTATCTAGGTGCACTCGCTGTGAGTAGTATATCGGGTTTTGGCCTAGAGCTGTGCATGTATGCCATTGCCTGTTTTGCAGTTATCATCACCCTTGGCGGAATGCGGGTAATTGGGTTTACGGATGTAATACAAGTTTTTTTCTTGATCTTAGGTGGATTAGCCACTACGTATTTGGCGCTGAAATTGGTTGCAGAAAGCTATGGTAGTGAAGGGGTTTTTCAAGGGTACAAGATCATGACGGAAAAGGCGACCAGTCATTTTCATATGATCCTACATCAGGATAATGAAAATTATTTGGATCTACCAGGACTTACCGTATTGGTCGGTGGGATGTGGATCGTTAACCTCAATTATTGGGGATGTAATCAATACATTACACAACGGGCTTTAGGAGCAGACCTTAAAACCGCTAGAAATGGAATTTTGTTTGCGGCCTTCTTGAAGCTATTGATGCCGATTATTGTGGTATTACCGGGTATTGCGGCTTATGTACTTTGGAAGGATGGGATGTTTCAAACAGAAATGTTGCAGCATGGTGAAGTGAATCCTGACCGGGCTTATCCGGTGTTATTAAACCTTCTTCCCTCAGGTCTTAAGGGCTTATCTTTTGCAGCATTAACTGCGGCAGTAGTGGCTTCTTTAGCTGGAAAATCCAATAGTATCGCAACAATATTTTCGCTGGATATCTATCAAAAGATATTTAATAAAAAAGCAAGTGAAAAACAATTGGTTAATGTTGGTAAGATTACGATCATCGTTTCGATGGTACTTGCCGTTATCATTGCTCCACACTTAGGTATAGATAGCAAAGGCGGATTCCAGTATATTCAAGAGTACACAGGGTTTGTATCACCAGGTATATTTGCCATGTTTATTTTAGGATTCTTTTGGAAAAAAACAACCTCTAATGCAGCTTTATTTGCAACAATAGGGGGATTTATTTTGTCTGTATTTTTTAAATTTTTACCGAATTACGCCGATCTATCATTTCTAAATGCGAGTGGTTTTTCTGTTTTGAATCCAGCAAGTGGGCTGTATGAGATCCCGTTTCTAGATCGCATGGGTTTTGTGTTTGTCATCTGTATCATCGGGATGCTGATTATTAGTTTGATCGACCAAAGGAATGGTGTAGTTTCAAAAGGATTGGAAGTGGATCGTACCATGTTCAAACCGCATACCGGATTTATAGTCGGTGCATTGTTGATTATTTTGCTCACGACCGCATTATATATGATTTACTGGTAGCCTAAAATGAGCTTATTTAAAACGGTTTTGACGTTGGTCTGTTTAACAGAATCTGCTTATTCGTAACACAAGCCATTGTTATCTTCAAATCGATACGATTGCTCCGCGTTAATTTTGTAGAGCATGTATTACCCTACGAAATTAACGTTAAAAGCCCCTTGATCATTGATCAGGGGGCTTTTTTTATATATGGACTATCTATTAAAATAATCCAGTTTATAGTTTTGTTATATCATCCAACGGAATAGGCTTGCTCCCCAAGAAAAACCAGCGCCAAAAGCTGTTAACATGACAATGTCACCAGTTTTCATCAGTTTTACATTTTCCCATATACATAATGGAATAGTTGCAGCAATGGTATTGCCTAAGTATTCGATATTGCTTAAGGTACGACCTTCTGGGATGCTCAACGATCGGCCTACAGCATCTATGATGCGTTGGTTTGCTTGATGTGGTACTACCCAGTTGATATCCTCCACAGTGAGATTATTACGTTTCATCACCTGTGTACAAGCATCACTCATAGATTGAACAGCTTGTTTAAAAACCGTTTTACCATCTTGACGTAGGTATCTTTTCTGTGTATCGGTATCCGATAACTTGATAGGGAATTGGGTGCCACCAGCTTCAATATTTAAAAAAGCTCGTCCATCACCATTACTTCGCATGTAAGCATCCATAATGCCCCCCTCAACAGAAGGTTCCAATAATACGACTCCAGCACCATCTCCAAATAGAATGTTGGTCGAGCGGTCATGGATATCGACATAGGTGCTGATGTTATCTGCGCCAACAATCAATACGTTTTTATAGCGACCTGTTTCCACGAGTGATGCTCCCATATCCAAAGCATATAAGAAACCTGAACAAGCAGCATTGATGTCAAAAGCCCAAACATTGTTAAGTCCAAGTTTTTCGGCAATGATATTCGCTGTTGCAGGCATGGGCATATCAGGAGTTGATGTAGCTACCAAAATAGCATCAACCTCATGTAAGTTCTTATTATACTGCTTCGCTAGATCTTCAATTGCACGAACTGCCATATCTGATGTCGCTAAATCATCTTCTAAAATGCGACGTTCTTTAATTCCAGTTCTTTTGATGATCCATTCATCATTCGTATCACATACTTTTTCTAAGTCAGAATTTGTTCGTTTATTTTGAGGGATATAACCTCCAATTGCGGTAATTGCAGCGTATAGTTTATTCGGAAGAGTTGTATTCATATACTATGGTTATCACATTTAAGTATGATTCGCCTTTTGAAATTTAGTGTAATTTACTTTTAACGATTCTTTTATTTCATGCTCCTTTAATTACTAAAAAATATGAGCAATAAAAGAGATGTAAAAATAGTATAATTTTAGCGACAGTTCCAATTAAATTTTGATTGTGACAAAATGATTACGTTATAATGTCTTTTTTTGAACCAAATTGCAAAACGGTCTAGCGATGATACCGTATAAAATTTGTTGTTTAAAATATAATTTTGAAAAAAGTATCCTGAGCAAAATATATGAAATTATCGTAATGCAATGAAAAAGGCTTAAAAAACAGTACTTTATTCCAGATTTAAGTGTTGATTTTTTCTAATTCTGCATCAATAGGAGAGGTTTTTAATTTTTTTTTCTTTTCGTTGCCCTTTTTGTTCATCTGGATTTCTTAAATTGTATTGACGTAGACCTTTTATTTTATTTACGATGACGAGATATCGGCATGCTTAAAACATATAAACGATGGTGAAATTTTCTATTCAAGAACCTCTCGAAAACAACAAGCTTAGACTAGTTCCACTTCAGGATACCGATTTTGAAGTATTATATGCCGTAGCAAAAGACCCAAAAGTATGGGAGCAGCATCCCAATAAAAATAGATTTGAGCGGCCTGTCTTTCAAACCTTCTTTGAAGGTGCATTGCAGAGTAAAGGCGCCTATCTGGTTCAAGATAAAGCAACAGGAACGGTATTGGGAAGTACCCGTTTTTACAATTATAATGCAGACGATAATAGTATTTTCATTGGTTATACATTTTATGGGACCGAGACTTGGGGAATGGGCATTAATCCGCAGGTGAAAAAGATGATGCTTGATTATATATTTGATTTTGTAGCTATCGTCTATTTTCATGTGGGCAATGCAAATGAAAGATCGAAGATAGCAATGGAAAAATTAGGAGCAAAAAATATAGGACTTGAAGAAATAGCCTATCATGGCGAACCTAATCGCATCAATGTGAGGTACGCAATCAGAAAAGAAGATTATCGACAGGCGTAATCCAATCAGTATGTTCCTTAAATTCAAAAATTAATATCATCAGTATAAGTCTGTTGTCCCCTTTTGGTCATGCTTTATTACTTTACTGTTTATTTTAGTTTTTACGATAATTATTTTAATTTACGTGGTTTCATTACACGATTTTTAACAAAATTTATATCTGCTTATCAATTAAATAAGAATTACTGATTTTGGATGTGATTTTAATGGTTTTAAATTACAAGTCTTCGTGTAAGTAATTCATATACTATGGTTTATGTTTGTTAAAATAAACTAAATTTGTGTATAGATCAATTGGTAAATGGAAACATATGGTAACCCAGTATTAGAGCGTTTACCCCTTCATTTGAAGCGCTTTATAGTACCACAATATTATGAACGTTATACGGCTATCGATCAGGCCGTATGGCGCTATGTCATGCGTCAGAATTATGCCTATCTCCGTGATATCGCTTATTACCCTTATATCCCCGGTTTGCGCAAAGCAGGTTTGAGTATTGAGCAGATACCAGATCTTCGTGCTATGAACGATAGCCTTAAGCAGATCGGTTGGGGAGCAGCAACCGTGGATGGTTTTATTCCGCCCGCAGCTTTTATGGAGTTTCAGGCTTATCGTGTACTCGTAGTAGCAGCAGATATACGTCAGATTGAGCATATTGAATATACCCCAGCACCAGATATCATTCATGAATCTTCTGGTCATGCCCCCATCATTGGAGAACCCGAATATGCTGAATATCTACAGTATTTTGGTGAAATTGGGACTAAAGCCATGTTTTCGGAAAAAGACTTTGAACTCTATGAAGCTATTCGTAATCTCTCCATCCTAAAGGAAAGTAATCGGACCACTGCCGAACAACTCGCTGCCGCTGAAAAACAATTGACCGTTATTCAAGATAATATGGGCGAACCTTCTGAGATGGCATTGCTGAGTAGGTTGCATTGGTGGACCGTAGAATATGGATTGATCGGTACGATAGCTAATCCGAAAATCTATGGAGCTGGTTTGTTATCTTCGATAGGCGAAAGTGCGTCTTGTATGCGTATTGAAGTTCCCAAGTTACCTTACTGTTTATCGGCTTTAGCATATTCATACGATATAACCAAGCCACAGCCACAATTGTTTGTGACTCCAGATTTCAAACACTTACGCCATGTATTGGACCAATTTGCAGATACGATGTCTTTTAGGATAGGAGGGAAAATAGGTTTAGAAAAAGCCATTGCTTGTAAAAATCCGTGTACCCTTGTATACAGTTCCGGATTGCAGGTAACTGGGGTTTTTCAAGCCGGTATCGCCAGCACTGAAATCCAATATATCAAAACAGTTGGACCCACGGCTTTGGCTTATGCAGACAAACAATTGGAAGGCCATGGGAAAACTTACCATGCGGCAGGGTTTGGCTCTCCTGTGGGACTTTTGCTGGACGCAGAGAAGGCAATGGAAAATTTTGATGAGGCAGATTTGGAACGTTATGGTATTGAAATAGACGAGCGCGCCTTTTTAACATTTGCTTCCGGGATTGAAGTGAGAGGAGTGGTTAGGTCGATTGTACGACAGAACCAAAAAATTCAGTTGATAACCCTTTCACCCTGCCAAGTTGTCGATAGCAAAACCTGTCAGATTTTATTTGATCCAGAATGGGGAACCTACGATATGGCTGTGGGGGAAAAGATTGTTTCTGTGTTTTGTGGTGCTGCAGATAAAGAAGCCTATGAACAGGGAACTGCTGTGTCCGCAACCAGAACCGTTATACAAGAACTAGATCCACAATCTAGAGCGAAGGATCAGCTTTACGGCATGATTCGAAAAAAAAGAATAGGCGAAGAGCGAGACGTGACCCTAGCAGAAATTTATCACAGTATCAAACGTGATTTTCCGATAGATTGGCTTGCCTATATCGAAACCTTAGAAATGGCTATTCACGACGAGGACCTTCCTTTAGCCGATGAAATTGAAAAACAACTTCAGGATATTATCAACGCTCACCAACATTTAACTAAACTGATATTGGATGGTGTACATTTAGCGAAAAATGATCAGATTGCATTATTGTTAGGGGAGTAAAGGCTTAACTTAATCTTCATTTATATCGCAATTTTTTGTAGAAAATGTTTTTAATGATACTTTAAATTGATTTTGTGATGTCATTTATTAAGTAATATTAAACTCGAAGTTGTTTTTAAAAACATTAACAATTATGTAACAATGAGTTATCATTAGTATCATGCCAGACTTATAGTTTTGCGACAATATAATTAACGCAAACTATGAGAATTTTTTACACCATGTTTTTGTTGATGGTAACGGTGAGTACCTACGCACAGTCCACACTATTGACAGGTAAAGTATTAGATGATGCCGATGACCTTTCTTTGCCCGGCGCAACGATTAAGCTATTAGAAGGCAATCGTTATACCGTTTCGGATCATAATGGCCGTTTCGAATTCCTGAATCTGCCGGCGGGTAACTATACCGTATCTGTTGTTTACATTGGCTACCAACCTATACAAAAGACAATTTCGGTCAAAAAGGAGCAAAAAAATTATATAACATTAAAACTATCTTCTTCTTCGATGGCTTTGGAAGAAGCCGTCGTACTTGGTGATATGGCTCGGGGACAAGCCAAAGCATTGAATCAACAAAAAAATAATCAGAATATCAGTAATATTATCTCTTCAGATCAAGTCGGTCGTTTTCCTGATGCCAATATCGGCGATGCGTTGAAACGTGTACCAGGTATTACGATGCAAAATGATCAAGGAGAAGCACGTAATATTATCATTAGAGGTTTAGCACCCCACTTAAATTCAGTGACGATAAATGGTGATCGCATTCCTTCTGCTGAAGGTGATAACCGTAATGTGCAGATGGATTTGATTCCTTCCGATATGGTTTCTACCATTGAAGTCAATAAAACATTAACACCTGATATGGATGCAGATGCAATCGGTGGATCGGTCAATTTGGTTACCCGTGCTTCGCCCAATGGTCAACGTATCTCGGCTACTGTAGCTGGTGGATACGGGCCTATTCGCGAAAAAGGAAACTATACAGCTGGACTGGTCTATGGTAACCGATTTGCCAATAATAAATTAGGAGTCGTTTTGAGTGGTTCCTATAACAATAATCGCTTCGGTTCGGATAACGTGGAAGGCGTATGGAAAGAAGGGGAGAAGGGACAAGTATTTATGAGTGATATGGAAGTTCGTAAATACGATGTGCAACGTATCCGTAGAAGTACAGCATTGGCATTTGATTATAAATTCAATGAAAAGCATATGTTGTACGCAAATGCGATGTACAACTGGCGCGATGATCGTGAAAACCGCTACCGCCTCAGATACCGTAAAATGAAACCAATATATGACGATCAGGAGAACATAACAGGGGTAACGGGAAATTTAGATCGCGAGACCAAAGGTGGTATTGACGATAATAAAAATAAAAACAGTCGTTTAGAAACCCAAAAGGTACAGAACTATTCCATCGGTGGCGAACATTTGGTCAGTCCTAAGATTGCACTGGATTGGTCGACAAATTATGCTGTAGCAAGTGAAGACAGGCCTCACGAACGTTATATCGCTTACGAAGTAGAAGACGTAGCGATGACACAAGACCTGAGCAATACCCGTTTTCCATTAGTCACCTCTGTTGGTGATAAAGCGGAGGATTTTAAACAGGGAAAAATTTCTGAAAATGATAATTACACCGAAGAAAGTGAATTTGGAGCAAAGATCAATGTACGTTTTCCTTTCTCGGTCATTAAAGATCAAAAAGGACGCATCCGAACAGGACTTCGTATGCGTTTGAAAGATAAATCTCGTGATAATATCTTTTATGAATACGAACCCGTAAATGCAATGGGCAACCTGAATACAGTTCCAAACAGTTTCTATAGTGGCGCGGGTTTCCAACCTGGTAGTCAGTATATCCCAGGAACTTTCGTGGATCGTAACTACCTTGGGAATTTAGACCTTAAAAACTCGTCCCTTTTTGATGAAAAAGAAGCACCAGAGGAATATTTGACAGAAAACTATCAAGCAAAGGAGAAAATATTTGCAGGTTATGTACGTTGGGATCAGGATATCAATGAGAAATTATCCATGATTATTGGGGCAAGGGTAGAGCATACCAAAATTGATTATACGGGCAATTTTGTTCTGGATGAAGAGGATCTGGAAGGAAGTGTTCATAATAAAAATAATTATACCAATGTGCTTCCAAATCTATCTTTCAAGTATAATGTAGACGATTCTTTTGTCTTACGTACTGCATTCACGACAGCATTGGCAAGACCCAATTATTATGCATTGACTCCCTATGTCAGTGCTATATCTGAAGATATGGAAGTATCTGCCGGAAATCCCGGTCTGAAAGCGACCTATTCTTACAACTTTGATTTGATGGCAGAGAAATATTACAAATCCATTGGATTGATTTCTGCAGGTGTTTTCTATAAGAACTTAAATGACTTCATCTATACTTACGTAGACAAACAATACACAACCGATAAGTTTGATGGAAGCTTTCCAGATCAAAAGAATCCAATCCCTACAGGCGAGAATTGGGAGTTTGTACAACAGCGTAATGGCGACAATGTGGATGTTTATGGTTTTGAAGTGGCTTTCCAACGTCAGTTGGATTTCTTGCCAGGAGCTTTCCTAAAAGGTTTCGGTGTATACGTGAACTATACCCACACCAATTCCAAAGCTAAGGGTATCACCAATGAAGAAGGGGAAGAGCGCTCAGGTGTTAAACTGCCCGGTACAGCACCGCATATGTTCAACGGTTCATTATCATGGGAAAATAACAGGTTCTCATCCAGAGTATCATTGAACTATACCGCTGGTTATATCGATGAATTAGGAGGAAGTGATTTTGAAGATCTATTTTATGGTAAGCAACTATTTGTTGATGCTAATGCTTCATACAAAATCACAAAGAAGCTACGCATCTTTGCCGAAGCCAATAATTTGACAAATCAACCTTTACGCTACTATCAAGGTATCGCATCACGTACGAGCCAGATGGAATACTATCAAACTCGTTATAACTTAGGACTTAAGTTTGATCTATAAATCCACGATATAATGCCACAATTAATCCTGCATGGACAAAAACCGTCATGCAGGATTGCTTCATATAGCTTAAAAAACAAATGATTGCCATGAAAAAATACACATTACTAATCTTATTTGCCGTATTGCTATTGCAGCAATCCTTTGCACAATCAACTATTCAGCAAGAAGAACGCTTATCAGGTTACAAGGGAGACTTCACACCAGAAGTCACGTTACCCAAAGATGGTTTTACATTTTTAGCCTTGGGCGATTTCGGCCGAGTAGGTGAATATTATCAAAAGGATGTGGCAGCAGAATTAGGTCGTGCAGCCATTACCCTCGATGCCGAGTTTGTGGTATCTGTCGGCGATAACTTTTATCCTTCAGGCGTAGCCAGTACACAAGATCAACATTGGAAGTCTTCATATGAAGAGATTTATACGCACCCTAACCTCTATAAAGATTGGTATGCGATTTTAGGAAATCACGATTATAGGGGCAGTACCAAAGCGCAAATCGATTATACCCAAGTGAGCCGAAGATGGAATATGCCCAGTCCATACTATAAGAAGAAATTTGAATTGGAGGACGGTAGTACATTATTGATGGTTTTTATGGATACCAATCCTTTTATCGATGGTTATCATGACAATAGTGAAAAATATCCCGATTTGGTAAAGCAAGATACTGCAGCTCAGAGAAAATGGTTGATCGAATCGTTATCGGATACCGATCCAAACATTAAATGGAAAATTGTCGTAGGTCACCATCCCCTCTACAGTGGTGGTAAACGTAAAGAAAGCAAGGATACAAAAGCCTTTGAAGCGAAATTTGCAGGTATTTTTGATCAATATGGTGTGCAAGCCTACATTTGTGGGCATGAGCATGATTTACAGGTTATCCGTCCAAAGAATCGTTTTACAACACAGTTTTTAAGTGGAGCAGGAAGTGAGGTGAGACCAACAGGACAACGTGACGGAACACTTTTTGCAGCTGCTGAACCTGGTTTTATGGCCTTTACGATAGCAGGTGATACCCTATTAGTCCAAACCATACAAGCAAAAACTGGTGCTACAAAATTATTGAACAGCATCAGTATTAAATCAAAATAACACTCAATAATAACCCGAAAAATAATGAAATCAATACAATTTTTTTACGGATTTGCTGTTTTAGCATTAGCGACATCATGTAGTGACAAGTTAACACCGGTAGCATCTAATGCACTCCAACCAGCAGTAGTGACCGAACAAACCGAGTACGACACCGATGATCCTGCCATTTGGATCAATCCGCAAGACCCGAGTAAAAGTTTGATCGTCGGTACGGATAAGGAAATCAACGGAGGCTTATATGTTTATGACCTGAAAGGAAAGATTGTGAATAAAGTGACCGGTTTACAACGTCCCAATAATGTAGACATTGCCTACGGCTTAGTGATCAATGGCGAAAAAGTTGATGTTGCGATTACCACAGAACGTAAATCACATCAATTGCGCATGTATAGCCTTCCTGATCTAAAACCATTAGATGGCGGTGGAATTGACGTATTTGTTGGAGAAAAGGGAGAAGATGAACGCGACGGAATGGGAGTTGCTATCTATACCAAGAAGATCGATTCTACAACCAATGAAATCTATGCAATCGTCGGTCGGAAATCGGGTCCTTCCGGAAGTTATTTATGGCAGTACAAATTGAGCGGTAAGGCAGATGGAACCATTCAGGCCGATGTTGTACGTAAATTTGGTACATACAGTGGCGCTAAAGAAATTGAAGCAATCGCTGTTGATAACGAATTGGGCTATGTCTATTATTCGGATGAAACCGTGGGTGTTCGCAAGTATTATGCTGACCCCACTTTGAACAATAATGAAGAGTTGGCTCTGTTTGCACAAGGAGAAGCGAAACGCGACCATGAAGGGATCGCTATCTATAAAACAGGAGAAAAGACCGGTTACATTTTGGTTTCCAACCAACAGAACAATTCTTTTTTGGTTTACCCAAGAGAAGGTGAGGCTGGAAACCCTAATGCCTATAAATTATTAGCTGACATACCTGTTTCAGCAGTAGAATGTGATGGCGCTGATGCAACACATGTCAATCTGGGACCTGAATATCCGAATGGGATATTGGTGGCCATGAGCAACGGACAAGTATTCCATATCTACGATTGGAATAGTGTTCAGCAACGTATTCAAGAAGGTAAGTAACCTTCTTTTTACAGCATCATATTTCCAATAAAAGCACCTGCCATGCTACGATCAGCTCACCTTGATCCAATAGTGTGGCAGCGTGCGTTTGGAGTTGTTTACGTCTTAGTGCTGGGTCTTCTTTTGTTTCTTCCCATATGGCTAGAATTTTGGGGTTTTCCATTAAGATAGCTTCATCCGTCAAAATCGGCATTTGCTCGACATTGGCCAATCTGCCCAATTGATTACCCGTCAGGATATCCGAGAATCGGATATGTTCTGGTAATGCATCTACACCAATCCCCAAATTGCGTAGGGGTTTGGGCACTTCAAAGAGCGATTCTTTCGTAACCCGAGAGTACCAATTACCTCCTAAACGGGCAACAAGATCTAAGGCATCCTGGTCTATTTGATGTTGGTCATTCAATAGATCTTCGTGAATATGCATGCGGACTATCTCGGCAATGATCAAGTTGCCACTACCAGGCCCATCTCCGAGAGTGATGATATCATGTACTTTACATTCCAATTGTACCGGAGACTCTGCCACACGAGGAGGTCTAATCAATTCGGAAGCAATCGGCGTAAACCCCGATTTATCAAACTCATTGATGCCTTTCCCATATTCGGTACTCGCGAGCGACTGTTGTTGCACCATGGCATAGTTGACGATATTGATGACCACTTCTGGTATTTCATGGATATTATCCAACGTATGTTTTGTAGATCCATCCCGCATACGAAGCAAAGGCGAAAAGACACAGATAGGTGGTTGTTGCGACATCAGGTTAAAGTAGCTAAAGGGGCTTAAGTTGACATCACCTGCCTCGTCTATGGTACTTGCAAAACAGATAGGACGAGGGGCAATGGCATATTTGATCAAGTTGTCAAAGACTGCTTGCTGCGTGCTGGGGTCGATAACCGTTGTTTTTCTTTGTGCCATAAGTAGTTGTGTGCTGATTTATTGATGATGTTAATCTTTTGCTGCAACAATTTGATTGTGCAATTGACCTAAGGCGGTCACTTCCATTTGTATATGGTCACCTTCCTGTAACCATTGTTCCGGGTAAGTGATATCGTTTAATTTTCCAGTCCCGTTGAGCTCCAGAAAACAGCCCGTACCGACCGTTCCAGACCCAATGACATCTCCAGGGTATACCTCAACACCATAAGAAACACGTGCTATGATTTCGGCAAATGTCCAATCCATATCACGGAGATTGCCGCTAGAAACCAATGTTCCGTTTACGCTACAGGTCATGGCCAGATCATAGGTCGCTCCGATGTGTCCTGTCGGCGGATCTACACGATATTGTTCCAGTTCATCTGTTGTCACCAAACAGGGACCGATTACCGTGGCAAAGTCTTTCCCTTTGGCCGGTCCTAAATTCAGTTTCATCTCTTCCATCTGCAGGGTACGCGCACTGATGTCGTTCATAATCATATAGCCAGCGATGTAAGCATCCGCTTCGGATGCAGGTATGTTTTTACCCTGCTTATGCAGAACAATAGCGACCTCCAATTCAAAGTCGAGTTTATCGAAATGCTTGGGCATACAAGCTACAGGGCCAGGGCCACAGATAGCACGGTGATTGGAAAAATAGAATACCGGAAATTCATCAAATTCAGGAATCATCGGTAGTCCACGATTTCGACGTGAAGTAGCTACGTGTTGGCGAAAAGCATAGGCATCACGTAAAGAACTTGGATGGGGTACAGGAGCGAGTAAGCGGCTGTCTTCCACTGTCAATGGTAACTGTTTGTTGCTAGAAGAACAAAGTTCCTGATACGCATGATGCATATCGGACTTGATCGTAGCTGCTGCATGCAAGTACTGATCCATACTGTCTGGAAAATGTACATCAACCTCCTGACAGGGATAGATATGTTGGTCTATCAAAAAAGCAAGACGCTCATTTTCATTCAACATACAGGTTACAAGTCTCATAAAATTGCGAATATATTTTTCTAAATCGGTACCCGAGCCATTAACCACTATTTTTGGTTTGAAAAAGCCCGTTGATGCCATGATGCATGACGTAATTAAGTTAAATATAGGGAGTTCGCTGTTAATTTCAGGTATTTATATCAAATATAAAATTAAAATATTATATTTGATATAAGCAAAAATTCTCAAAAAACAGAGGAGATAGCGATACATCTACCAAGGTTTGATTGTATAAAAAAATCCAATTATGAACACCAGCAGGGTCACATGTACTCGAGTCATTTTAGGGATGAACGCTTTTACAAAGGCGTTGATTGCTGATATGGTGTTTGCGCAGTATTAACGTCGTTCTCTCTTCTTATTCATCTGTACCCTGATATTTTGGTACTGATAGATCCACATCCATTCATTTCATCTTTTAATTTATTCCCTTATGCCACTTTATCATCAATTGGGGAAAGTACCTCCAAAAAGACATACCGTATTTCGGAAACCCGATGGTAGCTTATATTCCGAAGAATTGGTTTCCACGCATGGGTTTTCCAGCACCTACTCGTTGGTTTATCATTGCCATCCACCCACTTTGGTCAAGCAGATCGGAGAACCCTATGATGTATCGCCAAAAATAGCACGACGAAAGCACCTAAAACATACCAGTCTGAAAGGGTTTGCTATTCAAGCAAAGGATGATTATTTGGAAAGTCGGGTTCCTGTTCTGGTCAATGACGACCTACAGATTTCCTTGGCTGCTCCAAGACAGTCCATGAGCGATTATTTTTATAAAAATAGTCAGGCAGACGAGATTCTTTTCATCCATGAAGGGTCAGGTGTTTTAAAGACGGGTTATGGGCAGATTCCATTTGCTTATGGCGATTATATCGTGATTCCCAGAGGTATTATTTATCAACTTCATTTTGACCGACCTGACAATCGCTTGTTTATCATCGAATCTTTTTCACCCATCCGCACGCCAAAGCGCTATCGGAATGAATTTGGACAATTGATGGAGCATGCTCCTTTTTACGAACGGGATATCAAGAGACCCATGCAATTGGAGACGATAGATGAAATGGGAGACTTTGAGGTCCGAATCAAAAAACAGGGATTGATCTACCCTTATATATACGGCAGTCACCCCTTTGACTTCGTCGGTTGGGATGGGTACCATTATCCTTGGGCGTTCTCTATTCATGATTTTATGCCCATTACAGGAAAGCTACATCAGCCACCTCCAGTACATCAAACCTTCGAAACCGATAGTTTTGTTGTCTGTAGCTTCTGCCCAAGGCTTTATGACTATCATCCCGACTCCATTCCGGCGCCATATAGCCACAGCAATGTGGATTCTGATGAAGTCTTGTACTACGTGGATGGCGACTTTATGAGCCGTAAAAGTGTGGAACGAGGGCAGATAACCCTGCATCCAGGTGGTATACCGCATGGTCCTCATCCAGGTACAGTAGAAAAAAGTATTGGACAGAAGCAAACACAAGAATTGGCCGTAATGATCGACCCCTTTAGACCCTTAATGCTCACGGAGGAAGCTTTGGCAATTGAGGATCCAGACTATTTCAAATCGTGGTTAAGTGAGTAATAGTAAATGAAAAACAAACCTTAATAAACAGATAATACTTATTATGAAACAGACATTTGCAGAGAAAATAGCCTTGGCACAAGACTTTCTACCCATCAATGGGACGGATTATATCGAGTTTTATGTCGGCAATGCCAAACAGGCCGCACATTATTATAAAACAGCCTTTGGTTTTCAGTCCGAAGCCTATGCCGGACCAGAAACAGGGGTACGCGATCGTGCGTCCTACGTTTTGCGCCAAGGAAAGATACGATTGGTATTGACAACGGCATTGCGCTCCGATCACCCGATATCTGAGCATGTCAAAAAACATGGTGATGGTGTTAAAATACTGGCCCTTTGGGTAGACGATGCAACTAAAGCATTCGAAGAAACGACTAAAAGAGGGGCTAAAGTGTATCAAGAACCGCAAGTATTGACCGATGAGTATGGCGAGGCTATTACTTCAGGGATCTATACCTACGGAGAAACGGTTCACCTCTTTGTCGAGCGTAAAAATTACAAAGGAGTCTTTTTACCAGGTTACCAAGTTTGGGAAAGTGATTATCAACCAGCAGAAGTCGGCTTGTTGTATATCGACCATTGTGTAGGTAATGTCGGTTGGAATAAAATGAATGAAACAGTAGCGTGGTATCAAGAGGTGATGGGCTTTGTCAATGTATTATCTTTTGATGATAAGCAGATCAACACCGAGTACTCCGCACTGATGAGTAAAGTGATGAGCAATGGAAATGGATATGTCAAATTTCCCATCAATGAACCAGCAGAAGGGCAGAAGAAATCGCAGATTGAAGAATACCTGGATTTTTATGAAGGAGAAGGCGTGCAGCATGCTGCCTTAGCGACGCAAGATATCGTGCAGACTGTAAAAGCATTAAAGGCACGTGGTGTGGAGTTTTTGGGAGCACCACCAGAAGCCTATTATGATATGTTACCAGAGCGCGTGGGCCAAATTGATGAAGAGATCCAGATCATTCAAGATCTTGGAATTTTAGTGGACCGTGACGATGAGGGCTATCTCTTGCAGATCTTTACGAAACCAGTTGAAGATCGCCCCACTTTATTTTTTGAAATTATACAACGTAAGGGCGCACAAAGTTTTGGAGCAGGTAACTTCAAGGCTTTATTCGAAGCTATAGAGCGCGAGCAAGCAAAACGTGGAAATCTTTAAGGTTATAAAATAGAACAAGCTACATACAAGAATGGCTAATATGAAAGACATGAAAGATTTACTGCAAGCTTTTGAAAGCAAAAGACCTGAAATCGTGTTTGAATGGAAAGATACGGAAACCGAAGCAGAAGGCTGGGTCATTATCAATTCATTACGCGGAGGCGCTGCAGGCGGGGGCACACGCATGCGATTGGGCTTGGATAAAAATGAAGTTGAATCGTTGGCAAAGACCATGGAGGTGAAGTTTACCGTTTCAGGACCACCTATTGGTGGAGCAAAATCTGGAATCAATTTTGATCCATCAGATCCACGTAAAAAAGGAGTATTGGATCGGTGGTTTAAAGTGGTCACACCATTACTTAAAAATTACTACGGTACGGGCGGCGATCTGAATGTCGATGAAATCCATGATGTCATTCCCCTGACCGAGCAATATGGCCTTTGGCATCCGCAAGAGGGCGTGTTGAATGGGCATTTCAATGTGCGCGAAAATGAAAGGATCCATCAGATCGGACAGTTGCGGTACGGCGTTTCCAAAGTCTTGGAAGACCCTGCATACAGTCCGGATATGAAGCGTAAATATAAAATTGCCGATATGATTACCGGTTATGGCGTAGCAGAGGCTGTTAAGCATTTTTACAGATGCTATGGTAACGATTGTATCGGTAAAAGTGCGGTCATACAAGGTTGGGGCAATGTTGCAGCGGCAGCAGCCTTCTATCTGAGTAAGATGGGGGTTAAGGTCGTAGGGATTATCGATCGAGCAGGAGGCTTGATCAATCCATTAGGTTTTACAGAAGCCGAGGTAACAGCCTTGTTCCTCAATCGAAAAGGGAACGAGCTGTGTAGTCCAGATTTACTTTCTTTTGATGAAGTAAATAAAGAGATTTGGCAGATTGGAGCTGCTATCTTCATACCTGCTGCTGCCTCGCGTTTGGTTTCCAAAGAGCAGGTTAGTGAATTGGTCACACATGGGTTGGAATTGATTGCTTCGGGTGCCAATGTCCCTTTCTCAGATCGCGAGATATTTTATGGCCCCGTTATGGAATATGCAGATACGCAAGTCTCCGTCATTCCCGATTTTATAGCCAACTGTGGCATGGCCCGTGTTTTCGCCTATCTCATGCAACCTAATGTCGAGATCAGTGATGATGCCCTGTTCTCCGATGTCTCTCGTGTTATCGGGCAAGCGATCGATCAGATTAGAGCAGTCTCGGATTCAAAGACACATCTTTCATCCCGAGCATATGAAATTGCACTCAAACAACTTGTGTGATTCTAGTACATGAATCAATAGCTATAAAAAAAAGCATTTGCGATTACGCAAATGCTTTTTTTTATAGCTCATAAAATTGGATTCATCTTATTCTCCTTTTTTCGGCTGGATTTCTTTTGTGTCATTTGTCTGCATAGCATTCATTTTTAAATTCCCATCTCTTAAATCTTCCTCTTTTAGTTCATCCAATATGGCCTTTAATTGCTTCACATAAGTGCCATAAAAATATCTTGTCCATAGGAGGATGGATAAGATAGCAGTTAGACAAACTACAATGGATAGAATTATCAGGTAAACTTTTGTATTAGCGGGGAGCGTTAAGAAATCTTTTTCCTTTTCGATTAACCGGCTGTTGAAATATAAACCAGAAGCTACAATTGCCATAGGCAATAAGAGAAAACCAAATGCATGGTATCGTTCTATATTGAGTTTAAATTCATAGTATATTTCCAATAAGCTATCCTTGGTTCCCATTGAATAATGGTCTATTTTGTTGTAAAATAAGCGAAATAGATTTAGGTAGTAAGCTGAAATAAGAACTAGAAATGTATAAGACGCATAATAAATGATATGATATGCAGGATGAAGCCTGAGCAGCCATGGGAAAAATGCAAGAAAAACTATTGCTACGATTTGTATGTACCATTCATTTTTCATATTACGTTTCAACTTATCCAAAGGAAGCTTAGCTGCACCAAGTTTCTTTATTCGAGATGGAATACGCACATTATCTGTGTTATCTGCATTCCAAGCCGATTTTAATTCATCAAGATTCATAACCTATTTTTTTTATGATTTGCTGTAATTTTTCTTTTGTTCTATTGAGTTTTACACGTACATTTCCTTCACTTATACCGAGCTGTATACCTGTATCACGATGGGATAGTCCTTCCATAAAGTAAAATATCAAAGCCTTTTCCACCCCATTAAGCTGTTGGATAGCGCGATAAAAGACCTCCAGTTGCTGGTCTTTTTCGGGGTCATAATCTTCCTGTTCTGGTTCTTTTGCTGTGTTGTAGTTGTAAACATCACTTCGCCGTTTTTCTTTTTTGAAGGAGGAAATAGCGGTGTTGATTGCCACTCGGTACATCCAAGAAGAAAATGCGCTCTCTCCTTTAAACTTGGGGTAGGATTTCCATAATTGGATGATGATTTCCTGTTGCAAGTCTTTTCGATCTTCTGGATTGTCCATATATAATCGAGCAACCTTGTGCAAGATCCCCTTGTGGACCTCCAACAAATCGAGAAATGCTTTTTCAACCAAATAATCCACCACCATATTATGCTGTCGCCAAAGGTTGAAGTGAACTCGTCAAGATTTTATTCATTGCTTTTTCTTTAAGTATCTATTTTTGGTTTTATTAATTAATCAATCAGTAAGTACAACCTCACGTTAATTCGTTACAAAATATTTGCAATTCATAATTACTGTCCCTAGAATATGGTTTTAATTGTCCGGAGAAGAAGAATTCCGACTTAGAATCTTAGTAAGTTTCAGGTCCTGTCATGATGTAAAACGCTCTGCATAGTACACTAACATATACAGGGCAGATAACTATAGGGTTAAATACTGTCAATGAGGTACCAGATGAGCAATACACTAATAAATATCAGTCCAAATGTCGCTACCGATAGGAGTGGGTTGGAACTTTCAAAAGCATCTGCATTGATTTCTTTTCTTACTTTTTTATAGTTGAGGTAAGCCATTAATGCCGTAATGGCACCAAGCGCTACTAAGGTGACACCAATTTCGGCAGAATAGCCTTTCTGACTGCTATGTTGAGGGTTGTTTAGCATTAGGCTGACTTGCTTTACAAACAAAGAGAATTTTACAACGACAAAACCAAATCCCATGATTCCAATACTAGTTCTTATCCAGGCCAAGAAGGTACGTTCATTTGCCAAGTGATCACTCGTCTTTTTTTGAGGTTGTTTATCCATATCATTTCTTTTATACGATGTTAACAATTAAAGTGGAATATTGATTTTGATCTTCCCACCCCCATCTCTGGGATGAATAGCGGGTTTGTAAGATAAAGTTAAAAAATGGTCATTAAAAATGAAAATGCCCAAAGCGGGGAGCTTAAGGCATTTTCTAACCAATTATTAATCTAAATTATGAATAAAAGTTATTTCAAATGTTGTGCCAGAAATTATACTTATCGTTATTTAATGTATTGCAATAATAATATTACAGAACCTATAATAATTCTAGTTACTTTCTTTACTTATCTTCTCTAATTGATAAGAGTTTTCACCCAATTTTGTCAATTTAAGCGATGCACCGGCTTCAAGTGCTAATTCATGAGCGGCCTCTTGTCCCAAACTAAGGACATGTGAACGATCTCTTCTATACGAAAAAGCACACTCATATTCATTGTTAATCCGTATTCTTATCTTTTTTGTTTTATTTGGGAACAAGCTTTTCAAATCCTTTGTAATCCTGATTTGATTTTTAGTGACATCTTCCGCAGTAATCAGATTTCCTTTCGTAGGTATAATTGCTGTTTCCAAAGCAGTACCAGGAGTCTTTGTCCCTGTTGATGCATTTGTTTGATCAGTAGTATCATCTTGTGGGCTCTTTGTCTGTGCATTTTCAGTTTGAACAGGAGTAGTTTTTTGTTGATTCTTGGCGTTTGCTGCTTGAACAGGTGCTTTATTTTGCTGACCTTTTGTCTGCGCATTCTCAGCTTGAACAGGTGCAGTTTTTTGTTGATTCTTAGCGTTTGCTGCTGGAGCAGGAGCATTGTTTTGCTGACCTTTTGCCTGTGCGTTGTCAGCTTGAACAGGTACCGCTTTTTGTTGATTCTTAGCGTTTGTTGCTGGAGCAGGAGCATTGTTTTGCTGACCTTTTGTCTGTGCGTTATCAGCTTGAACAGGAGCAGCTTTTTGTTGATTCTTCGTGTTTACAACTGGAGCAGGAGTATTGTTTTGCTGACCCTTTTTCTGTACATTTTCAGCTTGAACAGGAGCAGCTTTCGTTTGATGCTTTGCATGCGTATGAGCCGATTGAGTTGAAGTCGTACTTTCCTGATGCTTTGTATGTGTTTGAGCAGGTTGAATAGGCTCGACGTTAGTTGATACGGGTTTGTTAATGATATTGCGGATGTAGTAATTTTTTATTCTCGACTTTTCCGAATTACGGACATCGATTTCAAAATCCTCTTTATACGCTTTAAAAAGATGGGATATCTTTTCATATCCATAATTGCGCGCATCAAAGTCTGGTTTCCTTTTATTAAATAGACTTCCTATTTCACCTAAAAATGCCCAACCGCTTTCATCTGCAGTATCATCCACCGTATCTTTCAACAGTTCCAGTGTTTCTTCATCCAAAGCTGAAATTTTATGTTGATCAACAGGAGTAGGGGTCGTGGTGGTATTCGTATTCGTATTCGTATTTTTCTTTTTTACTACTTTTTTGGAGACTTCTTTCTCCAATATTTCCACATAGATAAACTTATCACAGGAAGATATAAACGGTTTCGGGGTCTTTCTTTCACCTATACCGATCACTAATTTACCTGATTCACGTAATCTGGTTGCCAATCGTGTGAAATCGCTATCACTGGAAACAATACAGAAACCGTCTACGCGATCCGAGTGTAAGATGTCCATGGCATCGATAATCAAAGCCGAATCGGTTGAGTTTTTGCCCTGCGTATAACTGTACTGCTGGATCGGAGTGATCGCATGTGTTAAAAGGCTGTCTTTCCAGTTTTCAACATAAGGACTGGTCCAGTCTCCATAAATACGCTTTATCGTAGGGATCCCGTATCGTTTTACCTCGTTTAATATCTCTTCTATTTTTTTGTAAGAGATATTGTCCGCATCGATCAAGATCGCTATTTTTTTTTCTGTTTCTTCTGGCATCCCTTGTTTCTTTAATATGCTTTATCTATTGAATTTCAGTGGAATCCTAAGATATTTATTTATATTAATTTAATTTGCACGAAGCATAGCTGCTGAAAATAGCAAACCTATACACTTCGTCGAAAAGTATTCTAATATTATTTTAACTTCTCTTCTCTTGTAAACTTAGATAAATTTGCTTAGATACACAATATAGCAGTGTAGACATAAAAGCAAAAAGTCACATTATTTACGCATTTTCTCAAATAATTAGGCACCTTGGTATCCAATCATTCCAACTGTCCTATATTTACAGGTCACCCTGTTTTATTTATTAACCTCAACCTCAGACCATTCTTTTCTATTAAAATCTTGCTATTTTTGTTGAAATTTTAGATATATGTTGATCATTGATTCTCCCTCCAATAATGCTTATTTTAATATAGCGTCTGAAGAATATTTATTGTATAAATATCCAAAAGCAGATATTTTCTTATTATACATAAACGCACCTTCAATCATTATCGGTAAATTTCAAAATACCTTAGCAGAAATTAACCTCGATTATGTGCAAGATCAAGGAATCAAAGTCGTGCGACGGATGTCGGGTGGAGGAGCCGTTTATCATGACCTTGGCAACCTGAACTTTTCCTTTCATACCCTTTTAGGAACCAATGATTTTATGGATTTCTCAACCTTTACACAACCCGTAGTATCCTTATTGAATCAGATGGATATCCCTGCGAAACTGGAAGGAAGAAACGATTTGTTGGTAGAAGGGAAGAAATTTAGTGGAAATGCTAAACTCGCTAAAAACGGAAAAATGATCCAGCATGGTACGCTCCTAATAGACTCACATATGGAGGTGTTGGGCGATGCTTTGAAAGTGAATCCACTGAAATTCATAGATAAGGCTGTGAAGTCAAACCGTGCCCGGGTGATCAATCTCAGCGAGTACCTCCCAGAAAACATCAGCACATTACCTTTTAAGCAGCTGTTGATTGCCGAGATGATGAAAAATAATCCAGAGGCTACGATGTATACCCTAACCGATGAAGATATATCGGGAATCGAAAAATTGGTAGCAGACAAATATGCTACATGGGAGTGGAACTTCGGGGCTTCACCAAATTACAATTTTAAGAAAGCATTAAAGATACCAGCCGGATTCATCGAAGTACATTTGGATGTGCACAAGGGTCATATCGAAAAAGCGAAGATATTTGGAGATTTTTTCGCCTCAAAACCAATTGAAGAATTGGAAAACATATTGATTGGAGAAAAACATGATATTGCCCATATTGCCCAACTGCTCGAAGGACAAGATATAACGGCCTATTTCGGCAAAGTAAGTGTAGCCGAAGTATTGGAATTATTTAAATAAGCCAAATAGATACTTCTTTGTCCGAGGTTACCAAACCAGTTTATTGCAATGCGTAATTTGGAGGAGTCAAATCTGACCTCTTTTATTTGCCGTTGTGCGATAAAGGATTGGATTTAAAAGAATACTTTTAATACAAGTGCGCTCTTTTTAACATGTAACTGACAAATGAGGGTATGGCGATTAAATCTTTATGGCTAAGTTTGCCGCTTTGGGCATCAAAATTTGAAACTTACCGTTTTTCAAGTTTTGATGCCCATTGATTTAATATTAATACGTCATGATTGCCGAACTAGAAGACAAAGAAATAAAGCAGATTTATCAAACATCTATTATCCAACAAACGGCCTATTGGTCTGAAGTAAAAAGACTACAAGGAGTCACTTCAAAAGCATTCAATTTCAAAACGAAATTTGCAGATCTCTATCCAGAATCTGAGGATACGACCTATTTTGTTGGCGATTTATTGATCCTGATCCAAGCAGTAGATCAAGATCATAGCATTGCTTACGTACCCTATGGTCCAGAGGTGGAGCCATCGGTAGAAAACCAAGGATATTTCTTAGAGCAATTGTCTGAAAGTCTACGTTCTAGTTTGCCGAAAAACTGCATCATGATTCGATATGACCTATCCTGGGAATCGCATTGGGCAAAAGATGACGATTGTTACGATTTAAATGGTAACTGGTTGGGTGTGCCTGATAAAAAGATCCAAGAGATAAGATTTAACTTTAATACCAATCATTGGAACTTAAGAAAAGCCAATACCGATATCTTGCCTTCCAATACTATATTTATGGATCTGAAAAAAGATGAAGATACGTTGTTGGGAGCTATGAAAACCAAGACGCGTTATAACATCAATCTTTCGAAACGAAAAGGCGTGAAGATTCGCTCCCTAGGTCTGGATAGTTTGGCGATTTGGTACGACTTATACCGACAAACTGCCGTTCGTAATAATTTCTTTTTACACGATATCAGTTATTTTAGGATTGTACTTTCCGCTCGGGCAAACGATACCCTTTCTCCAGCAGATGTTTACCTGTTGGTTGCAGAGGTGGATGGTCTACCCTTAGCTGCGATGTTTTTAGTCGTTTCGGGCAAGCGTGGTACCTACTTGTATGGAGCATCCGCTACTGAAAACAGAAATTATATGGCCACATATGCTTTACAATGGCGCGCGATGCAAATGGCAAAAGATAAAGGATGTACCGAATATGATTTCTTTGGTATCGCACCACAGGCAGATACAGCACATCCTATGTATGGTCTATATCGTTTCAAAACAGGCTTTGGAGGGGAAATATTCCATCGTATGGGCTGTTGGGATTATCCTTTGGATAATGAAAAGTATAAGTACTATACGTCTATGGAATTTAAGAATCAAAGTTATCATTTGAGCTAACAAAAAAAGCAGGTGTACCGATTCGGTACACCTGCTTTTTTAGACCTCCTACACCATCTATGCTGCAGCATCCACATTCCAACCGGAAAGGATTCCCCCGTAAAAATAAAAAGTAACGTGAAATTTCTTGTTGCTTAATTTGTCCGTCACCAAGTAGCGCTCGGTCACATCATAAGAAGCTACTTTTTTGAAACTCGACAGTTTCACTTCAGGTAGATCAGTTTGCGATGTCGCGTTAGGAACCATTTGTTGGATCTTGGCCGTGATTAATTTCATGATACCCTCTTTTTTGAATGGGTTTCTTTCCACCTTATTGTTACCCACGATCGGCATCACACCCTTATGTGCTGCTTTTTTAGCTTTAGCCTGTGCGGTATAATTTCTAAATTTCTCTTTAATTTTAGGGTCACGAATGCTGTTGACCGTAAAGAGCGCTATTCCTTGAGCACCATGGTTCAATGCCTCATCCATTTCAGTGAACATAGCATCACTGTCACTCGCCATAAGCCCACAATATAAACTGGTCATTTCATGCTTATCTTTTGCATTTTCAATCGTACAGTCCCTTACAAAACTTGGGTCTTCGGTATAGAAACTGCTATACACCATTGGGAATGCCATATCCAAATGCCATTTTCCCCAATCCTGTCTTACCATACGAGAAGCCATTTTTGGAGTAGGAAATGGCGAAGCAGCCATTGTTTTGCCACTTGCATGTACCACATCTGCAATCATGTTGGCTACATCGGTAATCTGGTCACAACGAAATTGTCTCCATTTAAGATCGCTTGAAGGGTCTTTTTGTGTTCTTGGGTCATACCCATATTCGTCTTTAAATTTTTGGATAGCTACTGGGTGATAACCATAATCCCAACCGGCATATTCACGATCTTGAACAATATTGTATTTAGGCCACAGGGTTGTTGGCAGTACAACATCTACATAACGGTTATAATCGATCGAGATACCGCTCAATCCTTCCACCGCACAATAAGACGCAATTTTCTCTTTGATATAATCCTTCACCTCAGGTAATACAGGCGATAGGAATTTGTAGTATCCCACATATGCAGTTGTGTCGGCTAGGCTTTTTCCATTTCGATTGACACTAAACCATTCAGGGTGGTCCTTCAATATTTGGTCGCGGTCATGTTCCAAGTTCAGTGTCCATAACCAAGCTATTACTTTGATTCCATATTTTTGAGCTATGGGAATCGCAACTCTATAATCATCAGGAGTAGGAGCATTGAGCATGACACCTTCAATGCCAAGATATTGCATTTCATGGCAAACAGAGTCAAAATTATGACCAGGTCTGTAATCCAACCAAGTCCAGAACATAGGTTGATCTTCACTTTTTCCAGTTTTAGCCTCTGCGCTGGTCAATAGAAATAGTGCGAATAGAAAAAGAACGTATACACGAACTTGTAGGTAATGGCGATGATTCATAATCGATAGCTTTATTGATACAATCTGAAGATTGTATTTTGATTCATATTTTCAAGCCGCAATATAATTATTTTAAGTTAAATCTATTGGCGCATTATGTCTTTAGTGTATTTTATCATGGAGCAGCGGAGGATGATCTTTTTGAGATGTTCGATTGGAATTAGGGTCGTGCTATGCTGACTTGCGTTATTCAATGAATTCCATAGGGTACAAAAAAAACGCCTGAAGTGGGGAACCCCAGGCGTTTTAACTAACCAATTATTAACCTAAATTATGAATACTTACTTAACGCATAAATTGTACCCGATGGTACAAGGCCCCCTTTGATTTAACACATTTTAACTTTTTCAACCTAAAATCAGAGATTAAAGAAAAATAATCTGTTGAAATAGCTACATTTATTTTTTTACGATCAGATTCCTACGCTATTTTATGTTGGACTGAAATAGCTCGTAATTTTAAAATAATCATCCGAAATAGGGCATTATATTTGAAGCGAGCTTGAATAAGAGCTAAAATTGAACCGGAACATCTTTAATTCTTTATTAGATGTCCAAGTATTTTTTAGATAAAGCCATCATTATATCATTTTTTGTATGAAATACGGTCATTGATGACTTCATACATTTAGAAGATACAGAGAAGAAAATCACCAGCTGATATTATCGTTACGCCATTTGAAATTGTGCTACATGAGAGAAAAGTTAAATGCCAGTCAAGAAGTAAAACGTCTATTTGAAAGATGCCATGCACAATTAGATGAACCCTCGTATATCGAATTGGATTTCTTATCCTTATTGGTAGATGTGTTCCGTCCGAAACGAAAATCACTGTTCTATCAGGTAGAAATCACTCCGCTATTGGATCATTTAATGGAATACCCCGATGATAGAAGAGTATTTATAGCGTATATGCACCGGATCTTAGGGATGAAAGATTTCGATCAGTTGATTTCAGATGCTGCTATTATCAGCTATGCCGATTTTAGGTATGAGATCAAGAAGCGGTTTACGGAAAAGTACCTACCCGCGCAGCCACCGAAAACGACCTTACAATATGTTTTAAATCAGGTGTTCTATCACTCCAAAGACGCAGACTGGGTGGCCGCCATTCCACAAGAACAATTACTGGATTTATTTAACATCTGTATGTTCAAGTCGATTTATGAGAGTGAACAAAATTATGAAATCAAAGAAATCCTCTATGGATTAGAAGTATTGGTGCAACGGATCACGGGAAGAGCTATGGAGACAGATGTCAATAAGATGGTTCCGGAGTTCCAGAATTTTGACAGTCCCTTTATTGCGATCATGCGTGAGTTCAGTGAATTGAACGATCGCTTTTTGGCGAACAACTTGCGGTACATGAGCTCCGATGACCTTGCCTACAAACAAATACTCGTTTTGCATAAACAATGTGAGAATTATATTGAAACGGCCTTTTCCAATGCACATCGTTTTGGTATCTCGATCAAAGTCAATCAATCGTTGTTACGTATTCAACATCAATTGGAGCGAATCAAAGAGATTATATCCTTTTTGGTCATTGATAAAGAAGAAGAGCAAGTACCCAAGAGTATTGCCTTTGCACAGACCCTAATCGGTTATAATTGTCGCAAGAGTAATATTCGAAAACTAATCGGACAGAGTACGCAACTGTTGGCGTACGAAATTACCCATCATACCGCGCAGACAGGGGAGCATTATATCACCTCAAGCAAAAAAGAATATTGGCGCATGTTTCGTTCTGCTTGTGGCGGAGGAATCATTGTAGGTATTATGTGTATCATCAAATTGTTTCTAGGTAAAGTAGAAACGAGCGAGTTTGGACATGCCCTGCTATACAGTGCAAATTATGCGATTGGCTTTACTGCAATCTACCTGTTTGGAGCAACATTGGCAACCAAACAACCCGCTATGACAGCATCGGCATTGATTGCCGCCATTGAGAATGGTACTTCTGGGCAGGATGTGAATCGACATAAGTATTGGAATTTTGCTATTTTCTTCGCCCGATTATTCCGTTCGCAGTTTATTGCTTTCGTAGGCAATGTCATCATGGCATTCCCGATCAGTCTAGCTTTGATATGGGGCATTCAAGAAGTTTTTCATTTCAATGCAGCATCCGGAAAATGGTTGACATTGGTCAATGACCTCAACCCAACTGAAACGCCGATGGTACTCCACGCTTGTATTGCAGGTGTCTTTCTTTTTTTATCAGGGATCATTGCGGGCAGTATTTCCAATCGCGATAAACACAACTCGGTGTATTACCGCATCGAAGAGCAACCGGTCTTGAAGAAAGTTTTCGGAAAGGAAAAAACAGCAAAAGTAGCCAGGTTCTATGAAAAGAAATGGGCAGGTATCGTTTCCAATGTCTGGTTTGGAGTTTTTATGGGAACAACAGCGTCAGTGGGTATGTTTTTGGGTTTAAATCTCGATATTCGGCACATTACTTTTGCTAGTGGTAATCTTGCATTAGGCTTGTTCGGTCATGATATGGAGCTCAGTACAGACATGTGGATATGGGGGATACTCGGTATAGGGATCATTGGTTTCTTTAATTTTGTCGTTAGCTTTTCATTATCATTGACACTTGCATTCCGTTCCCGAAACCTATCTTTTGGAGAATTGATAAAAATGGCAAAGGCCGTTTGGATTTACTTTAAGATGAATCCCAAATCGTTCTTTTTTCCGCCTCAAGAAAAATAGGAGTCGGTTTATTTCAGTTGTGCACTTCTGATGGTGACGCATAGCAACCGATACCCTTGCGCAGTTCTTAAAAACTCCAAATGATCTTGTGTAATGCCCGAAGCACTATCCTGGTTGAGGATCAAGGACAGGGTTGGATATTGCCAATCCTTAGATTCACCACAATTGTTATAATAGTCATCAAAATCTGGCGTGTTGAACATAAAGGGGTTGAGACCATCACTGGAAATAAAACCTTGGAAATCCCCTTGTGTTATTTTCTCCAACCTACTTTTGACCAGTTCAAAATTAGCTTCGATAAAGGTTGATCGATCGCTGGTTACCCAATCTTCTGCAGCTTGCCAGGTTACCTGTGGGTAGGTCAATTGGTTTAGTTTTTCTTTCGTCAGGTCGGGCAGCAAGGTCGTTCTCAACCATTGGTCAAATTCCTTTTTAAAATCTACAAAGGAGTAGTAGCTTCCGTCGGTTCCCTTAAAAGATGTGCGTGTACTGTCCAGAGGAGGAGTTGTCGACTTTTGAAGACTAAAGAAGTTGAGCTGAGGATTGTAGGAAAAGTTCTCGATCAAAATGTTGTTAGCTGTATCCAAAAGCAACTCTTGACCACCTGTCCAAGTGGAAACTTCCCCATTCCGATTTTTTTTGGCACCTTTCAGCGCCACAATCATACCGTTATGTACCCTTTTCAGATCGCTGTATTCGGCAGGTATGACGATGTCACCATGGCGATCGAACAAGCCCGCAAGGCCTGTCACAGGATCTCTGAACCGGATAAAACCTTCACTTTCACAGTCAGGACCATTATCGAACAGATGCAGACTATCCCTTCCTACCACGCGGCCCGATTTAGTCAGGTAGTACGTTGATAAAGGCGTATGCCCCATTTCGGCAACAGCAATAATAGCATCAAAGCGATTGGCAGTGGTATAAGCGCCAAACTTCGGTTCGATCATCACCTTTCCGACAGCATCGCTATATCCGATCAGCGTACTATCTTGATTGTAACAGGCATACCAAGTGTCGACTTGTTGTGCCCATACCGGAGAGCAGAATAGTATTGAAATAAGGGTGATCAAGTAATAGCTCATTAGATACAAATTTACACGAAAATGAGGACTATACAATCCCCATTTATCGGTATTTCTATCTTAAACGAAGTTAGCGCAGTGCCTGTTCCAGATCTGCGAGCAGATCATCAATGGATTCAAGTCCGACACTGATGCGGATCAGGCCATCGGTAATCCCTGTTTTGAGTCTGGTTTCTCGCGGTATACCAGCATGCGACATAGAGGCCGGATGCGATACGAGGGTATCGACCGTACCGATGGATACTGCACGTGTACAGACCTGCAGTTTGTTTACAAAGTCGATGGATTTTTGATAGCCACCCTTTAGCTCTATGCTCATCACAGAACCAGCATGACGCATCTGTTTTTTACTGATGGCATGATCAGGATGTGTCGGAAGACCATTATAATGCACTTGCGAGATCTCTGGATGATTGTAGAGAAAATGGGCCACATCCATTGCATTTCGGCAATGCTGCTCCATACGCAATGGCAGGGTTTTGATACCCTGTAAGACCAAAAAAGCATCAAAGGAATTGCTATTTACCCCCAACAGTTTATGTGTTTGATGGACATAGGTCTTCATCGCTTCCAAATCTCGACCTACCAATACGCCACCTATTGCATTGCCATGACCATTCAAGAATTTGGTTGTTGAATGGAAAATAAAATCCACCTGATATTTGAATGGCTGCTGCAGGTAAGGAGTGGCAAAGGTATTATCAACAGATACCAGTTTACCGTACTTTTTTGAAACCGCTACTATACGTTCGATATCGATGCATTGCATCGTGGGGTTCGCTGGCGACTCAAAATGAACGAGTTTTATTTCCGGTTTATCTTTTAATAACTCCTCGATTTTGTCGGTGTCGGTCATATCCAAAAAATAGGCTTTGATACCAAATTTCGGCAGCATTTTCATGATGAACTCATGGGTGCCACCGTAAAGTGAAGGAGTCGCCAATAAGGCATCGCCCGCACTTAAACAAGATAAAAACAAGGTGGACATGGCAGATTGACCACTAGAAGTCAATAGCGCAGTTGCGTTTAAAGGTGTTCCATCAAGGTTTTTGATATTCCAGGTTTCCAGATCTGCTATCGCTTGTGCAGTAGCATCTGTCGTCGGATTGCCAAACCGAGAGTAGATATACCCAGGATCTTCACCCGAAAACCTTTGCATGCCCTGTTCGGCGCTATCAAAGGTAAAAGTTGAACTGGCATAAATAGGAGCGATATGGGCATGGTGCCCATCCGTATGTTTCTGATGAATGGCAAGTGTACCAAAATCAATGTTATTCTTGTTCATAAAAGATGAGGCTAGGAATTAATTACTTTCGAGCTGCGTAGCACTTCTTCAAATATTCTTGAAGTACCAGGGCATGTGTATGTTCGGTGTCTTTTGCTGCGTATAATAGGGTAATGGTCGGGTGGTCTTCCCATTTATCTAAAAAGGAAGGAATCTCCTCATTGTGCTTGAGTTCATTTTTGTATTGGATCTTAAATGCATCCCATCGTTCGGGTACGTGCGCGTAAGCAAGTCGAATAGGGGTAGAAGGGGCGATGTCTTTTGCCCATTCATCCAAGTGAACCTCCTCTTTGGTGAGACCCCGTGGCCATAGCCTATCCACCAATACCCGATAGCCATCTTGGCTTTCGGCCTCTTCGTATACCCGTTTTATTTTTATAGCTGGCTGCATACTATAAATTTAAGAATAAAAGATGAAAAAATCGGCTATTATTAATTAGATTAATATTTTTTTAGGTATCAGTGCCAAATACCCACCGGCCATCTCCGATTTGCTTACTTCTATCCTTTGTTCACGGCTATAGAAAATAGTTTATTATGGTTAATCCGTAATATGTATACTGATATCCGTAATTGAGGTAGTTTGAAAATCGATATACTTCCGACATTTGTAGCAGTAAAGTTAAAAGGTAGCAATCGTCAAGATGTTTACTTTGGCAATTTTAGGTTTAGTTTGCTCCGGAATTTCCCAATTTCGGAGCTTTTTAGGTTTCATAGCAACCCCTCTTTATTCGTCAAAGAAAGGCTCCGGATATTGGTAAAGAGATTAAAAGAGCGATAATTGAATACCAGGACTGTCAGCAGTAGGTTTCTCCGCTTTTCCCATAACCGTACGGCCTTGATATTTCCAGGAGTCGCGGCGTTCTTGTTCGATGATCTCTTGTATATCAAACTGTGGAGTGAAATTCGCCTCAGCCTGCAGAACAATCTGGTGCAATTTATTGATTGTCCTTAATTTATCCGCCTGTCCCAATTTAGATTTCTCTATCCCTTTTTGCATGATTGCTATGCTGTCATCGTAAATGGTTATTGGCACAGGGAAAGGATGACCATCTTTGCCACCATGTGCAAATGAAAAACGAGCAGGATCTTTAAAACGAGCTGGTCCACCATGGATTACCTCGCTTACCAATGCCAGCGACTGCATGGTGCGCGGACCTACACCTTTTAGCAGCAACAGATCTTCGAAGTTATCGGTCTGCAATTCTCGGGTTACATATAGTAGGGCACCGAGGCGCTTCAGATCTACATCAGATCCGCGGATATCGTGTCTTTTAGGCATCACGAGATGTGCAAATTCCTGCATGATCTGAGCCGGGTCGGTTTGTGCAATGGCCAAGATTCCATCTCTATTGGGGGCTGCCGCCCTAGCCGTCAAGTTTAGTATCCGTTCTTGCGATACACCATTGATACCGGTATGGGGTTCGTCGATAAAGGATTTTAAATTTTGCGAATGCCAATGGTAGCGTCGAGCAGTACCGTCGTGATCATGCATCCCTTGTTGGACAACCGTCCAGTTACCTTGGTCAGAAACAATGAAATTATGGAGATACAGCTGGTATCCGTCCTGTATAGCTGTATTATCGACCTTGGCAGTCAGTTTGCTTGCACGCACTAGGACGTCGCCAGCAAGACCTGTATGTTCAGCTACGCGAAGCAATTCCGAAGGGGTTTCTCTTGAAAACTTACCTTTGCCACCGCAGATGTATAGCCCTAAGGAGGTAGACTGCGGGTTGATAGCACGCTTTAGTGCTCCCATGACCGAGGTGGTAATACCCGACGAATGCCAGTCCATACCCAATACAGCACCAAAACTTTGGAACCAAAATGGATCGGAAAGCCGACGTAAAACTTCATCTTTACCATAGTCTGCTAAGATTGCCTCTACAATCGAAAGCCCCAGTGCAGACATGCGCTCATAGAGCCATGCCGGAACTTTTCCATAGTGCAACGGTAAATCAGCAGTTCCCGAACGTTTCATTTTATTACTAAATTTATTAGCGTAAAATTAAGGAATAAAATCTACTTTATGATTCTTAAACTATTTTTATTCAGCTGCATCGTATGCGAAATGGAAATAGTTTTTTAATTCCCATTTATTCTATATATTCGTAATACAATAGCCATATTTATAAACTTTTTCGATTTAATGTTATGACTCAGCTTGATACACAGATGTTCGGGTTGTCCAAGAGCCTGAAGAAAGGAGAGTTCGATGTGGTGGATTTCGGAGCAGTAATACCTGCCGCCGTTATGCTACATGACATGGATGGATTGCAACCCTTAGGTTGCCGTTATATGAATAATTGGGGATGTGAGCACTTGCAGACCTCTGTCGAAGAAATCAATCAATTAGGAGAAGAATATTACGAGAAATACTTTGTCAAAGAGGAATCTCTGGCTATTTTTCAAGGGATGACCCAGTACCTATTTGTCGGCGATTTTGATAAACAATATAATTTTTTTCAGCGGGTCAAAGTACATGGTAAAAATGAATATACCTGGTTTTACACCGTCTGCAAAATGATTAAGATACCCGGGACTTCTATGCTGGACAATAAAATCATTCTGTTGGCTTCCCCTATTATTGGGATGAATAATGTAATTTCTCGTGTTACAAAAGCACTCGATCAAGATGAGTTTATCAGTCGTCACTACCGTGTATTCGCAGATTTGACACAACGCGAAAAAGAAATAATCACGTTATTGACCAATGGGAGATCGTCAGCCGAAATCGCCGATCAGCTGTTCATTTCGCTACACACGGTATCTACCCATCGTAAAAATATCATCCGTAAAACAACCTGTAAATCGTTTGCCGAATTACTTCGATTCGCCATCGCTTTCGACTTAGTGGATTAAGAAGTCCGTTCCAAAGGCAATACATAGGCGTGCGCACTTCTTCTATAGTAGGAAAGTCAATAGCTAAGCAAACAAGAATATCTTCCTGAATCAATAGCCACATTCTAGGTTGAAAATAACGTAGAGTAGGCGGGAGCATTATGCTTTTTAGGGGATTGTCCGGCTATCATCATTTTTTTTAAGATAAGCATTTAGGCATTGGACGCTCCATACTACACTTGTTTTATTGCGAAGGGGTAAATTTCCCATTTTTCTTGATTAGTAGTTTAACCTGCAAACTATTTTGGATTGATTTTTGAAACGGTACGGGTATTAAGGCACTAATTTTAGAATTTCAATATGATTTTAATTGTTGACGATAAACCAGCGTACATTCTTTTCTTACAGCAACTGTTAGAATCCCACGGTTTCTCTGTTGATACGGCTCAATCAAAGCAAGAAGCATTGAAGAAAGCAATCAGAAATCGGTATGCCTTGATTATTTTGGACTTGGAAATGCTAGATATGGATGGCGTGGAGCTTTTCGAAAAATTACATGATTGTAGTATTACCAAAGATATTCCCATTATATTTTTACTGGCACAAAATCAGGACAGATTGCTTATAGAACAAGAAAGTGCGTCCGGTGGCATCGATTATGTCTTAAAACCAGTAGATACAGAAATATTGATGCTGAAGGTCAAGATTTTTCATCGGATCCATAAACAGACTTTGGCTTTGAAAGCTGTTCAGGAGAATCTACTCGCTGAAATTGATGGACGAAAAAGTGCACAATTGGCGCTTCAGGAAAAAGCAAATCACTTACGTCTTATCCTAGAGTCATTGCCTCTTATTGCCTTTACCGTAAATCAAGATGGAAAGATTGATTTTGTCAATAAAAACTGGTTCAAGTTTGCAGCAACGGAGCAAGACTATCCCGCATGTCCTCCTGGAGATCCATCGGTGGAAGAGATCTTAAAAACACATATTTTGGAGGGGAGAGGTGTCGAAATGGAAATTCGCATTCTACCATTAGGATCCGAACTTTATCGTTATCATTTATTGCGTATTGTGCCTATCGAAGAACATCACTTGATCACGCATTGGGTGGGCACTTTTACTGATATCGATGATCAAAAGCACATTGAACAAAAGAAAGATGAATTTTTGAGTATTGCATCGCATGAACTGAAAACACCCCTAACGAGTATGCGTGGCTACGTACAGCTGCTCGATCGGTCGCTGCCCTCAGTACAGAATACCACTACATACAAATATATGAATCGTGTGCAGGATCAATTGGATAAACTGAGTTCTTTGGTAGCCGATTTATTGGATATATCAAAAATGGATAATGGTAAATTAAAAATCCATTACCATCGTTTTGATCTGGATGCTCTGATCGATTCAGTCATTGAGATCATGCATCAAACGCATGAAAACAGAGCGCTTCACATCGAGCGTATGGGCAACAGGTTGGACAGTTTAGTTTTGGGCGATGAGGTCCGTATCGAGCAGGTATTGATCAATCTAATGAACAATGCCATCAAGTATAGTCCAGATTCGGATCGTATCATTGTACATACTGAAAGCAATAAGCAGGAGGTGAAAGTCAGTATCCAAGACTTTGGAATTGGTGTGCCCACTAAAAATCAAGCACCCATATTCGATAAGTTTTACCGCGTAGAGGAGACCTCAGTTCGGTTTCAAGGATTAGGGCTGTATATATCAGCAGAGATCATTCGTCAGCATCGGGGCACCTATGGCATGGAAAGCCAATTGGGGGTAGGGTCCACGTTTTACTTTACGCTTGCATTAATTGAAAATAGTATATATCAATAGTTTAGCTGAGGTTCTGCGGCTTGGTAGTAAGTGATATCAAAAATGTGAATCTGTCTTTTATGAAAAATGAATAATAACAGTATTGTTTTAAGATTTTAAAAATAAGAGCATGGAAAATAATAAGATTTTAATTTGTGAAGATGATGCCGCCATATTAGATATCGTGTCGATTATTTTAGAGGATTACGGATATGAAGTTTCCATATCCCAGACATCGCATGATATCATAGAAAAAGTAGAGGCATTCAAACCCAATTTGATATTGATGGACAATTGGATACCGAATATCGGCGGGAGCGAGGCGACCAAGTTGCTGAAAAAGCACCCCGATTACCACATGATTCCTGTTATCTATATCACGGCCAATAGCGATATCGCCGCGCTTGCAGCAGCAGCTGGAGCAGACGATTTTCTCGCTAAACCATTCAATTTAGAAGATCTTGAGAAAATAGTAGCGAAGTATATCAATTGAAAAAGTCGCCCCAAGATTAGGACGACTTTTATAATATGCAATTCGGTTATATACTCAATTGAGGGTCCGTTTTAGTATGTTTGCCGGTTTCCACACGACCAGCAAAATGGCGTTCAAACGGACGATTAAGAACTTTAACCGTCAGATCGTACCAACCAGACTGTTGCTGCGATTCGATTTTCCAAGCTACGGATTTCCCACTAGCGAGGTTTGTTTTTTTGCTCCATTTGCTATAAGCATTATCTTTAGCCTCGATGGTAAGGGATTCTTTTCCTTCATTTCTGATCGTTATCAATAAATTTCCGGTCAATTTTCCAGCTTTATCTGTTTCGTAAGTCGCCTGCACCTGTAAAGCTTCATCTTTACCTTTAAATCCACGCATAAAGCCATTGGGGCCGTATGCTGTGAGCGCATAGATGCCATCTTTAAAATCAGACAAATCCCAACTGAAGTCCAGTGACTGTCCTGCCAATACCGCAAAAGGCCAGAATTTAACACCATCCTTATACTGGTCTCCAGTGTAAACATTGAATGGGCTACTCAGTGATTTCTCACCAAACACCTCATTCCCCGCTTTCATATGGAGACTGATCTGTTTGTCATTGTTATTGAGCTCCTCCTTCACATACAATTCATAAGCTAAAGCACTGGACTGTTTTTGACCCGTTTCTTGCATAGCCAATAAGGGTGATTGCTTCCCTACCTTTTTCAGTGCAGCGATATCCGTAGGAGACCACTGATGATAATTATTGGGCAAAGGCAGCGTTTTTGCTTTGTCGATGGCCAATATATAGGCATTTCGATCTAAGAAAGGCAATGGTTTGGTAGCGGCTGATTCTGCGGGACGAAATACAGAAGTTAAATCCCCCGTGATGGCTCTTCTCCACGAGCTGATATTATCTTCATGGATGTTCTTACCATATTTTTTATTCAAGAACTGTTCTAAAAATTGAATGGTAGACGTGATATCAAACACTTCCGAGTTTACCCAGCCACCTTTGGACCAAGGAGAAGCAACGACCAACGGCACGCGGTAACCCAATCCAACAGGACCTTCCGTGGCGCTGTCTTTATCTTCTCCAGCATCAAATTCTTGCTGTAGACTGACATACTCGCCAGAGATATCCAATCCTGGCGACACCTTACCCGATTTCGGATCAGCAGGGTTGGGGGCCACAAAGGGAGGAACATGGTCAAAATAACCATCATTTTCATCGTAATTCAAGATGAAAATCGTTTTCCTCCACAAATCTGGGTTTTCCGTTAAGATATTTAAGATTTCAGAAGTATACCATGCACCATACATCGGAGCACTAGGGTGATCCGAAAAATATTCTGGAGCCACCAACCACGATACCGTAGGAAGTTGTCCAGATTTGACATCTTTTCTAAATTGATGGAGCACATCGCCTTTCGGCACACGGATCGCTGTTCCCTGCTCTTCAGCAGAAACTGCTTCTCGGTAATCTGGGTCATCTTCATTGGTCTGGAAAGCCCTACGGAACAAAGCCTGCTCGGCTTTCGGTAGTTTTTCAAAAGCTTCAGGAGTAAACGTTTGGAGCTTATTTTCAAAACTGGCCAATTGCTCCTTCTTTTGCTTGAGCGTATTTTTCTCCTTTTGCACACTTTCAACCTGTCCGGCTTGCAGGCGTTTCTCTATCGTTTTGATCTCATCAGGAAGTTCAGCAACACGTTTTTTTAAGAAGGCCAAGTGACTGTCCTTAAACTCCACGTGATATTGCGCAAACCACTCGAGGTTATTGTCGGTATAATTACTGAGCAGGCCGCTATCTTTTAAATCCGACTGTATGCTGACCTCATTTTGGTATACTTTCCAAGAGACTCCAGCTTCTTCTAATTTCTCTGGAAAAGTTTTCCAATTCGCCCATCTGTTGAAGTAGATATCCGAGTTGCGGACCAATGGTTTTTCACCTTTACCCGGTACGCAGGTACCCGTCCAGAAAAAGTGACGGTTGGTTGTAGTCCCTGTAATCGAAGAACAAAAGTTTTGGTCGCATATGGTAAAAGCATCAGCAAAAGCGTAGTAAAACGGATTGTCTTCACGTGTGTGAAAGCCCATGGTCAATGGGATATCTTGATAGGCTTTATAGCCAGAGCGTTTTGCTTCGATCCAGTTATCGTGTTTACCTTCATTTCGAGCCTCGGATTGATTCTCCCAAGAATGGGGGAGGTAGCTTGTCCAAGCTGCTTTTGATCTTTTTATATCCAGACGAAAAGGAGAGAATGTTTTTCCATCCTTCCCCGACTGTAACCATACCGGATTTCCATTGGGCAATTGTATGGCCCTAGGGTCTCTAAATCCACGTACACCAGCCAGAGTTCCAAAGCTATGGTCAAAAGAACGATTCTCCTGCATCAGCATGACCACATGCTCCGCATCCAGGAAACTCGATCCTGCCAACGGTTCGATGGCCATTGCCTTTTGTATGGCATCCGGCAGTCCCCATTCCAGGCCCATAGCTCCAGCTAAAAGGGAAGCCTTCTTTAAAAAATCTCTTCTATTATCCATTTGGTATGATATTGTCGTGTTAGATTGAAAATTTAAATTTAGAAAGAATTTGAATGCAATAGTGTAACGATTAGGTTTCAAAAAAAACTGCGGAAGATTTTAAAGTCTTCCACAGCTATTTTGTTCATCCTTTATTTTAAGATCCAGATCAGGTTATTGATATCGTCAACACCGTTAAACTGTCTTTTTAAAGCTTCGTCTAGGTTAGCACTATTCTGTTGGAACTCCCCACTAGGGTAGCGCCAGCGAACCGGTATTTTATCCGGAGCATCAGCATTTAAGCTAGAAGCTGGGTTTATTTTCCATTTCGGATAGCCTGTACGTCTGTAATCATAATAAGGCGTTACTCTCGCTTGCAAGAAACTCGCTAAGTATTTCTGCGTGATGATGGCCTCCACTTGTGCCTCTAGGTTCGTTGGGAATGCAGCTGCATAGTTTGCAGTAGCAGTCGCGATATAAGTCGCATCCATGGGCATATCATGTGTAAATTGTGTGGTAGCAGGGGTATTGCTCGCTATAAAACTCATCGAAGCTTCGATACCCTTTTTATACCAATCTACAGCCGATTCTTTCACCCAGCCGCGTGCCGATGCTTCAGCAATTACAAAACAAAGATGAGCATAACCATACTGTTGCGTCGGTTCGCCAGTTGCCAATTCGGTATAGCGGTCGTTTAATTTTGAAAAATCTTTGGATTTTGTGATAGCACTCAATTGATCAAAAGCTAAAGAAGGGGATACTCCCGTGTATGCCGCAAAATCTTGTTCCTTAAGACCCTGTGCTAGTTTTGCTTCAGAAGGATTGGCATAGAAAAACAACCTTCTGTCTTTACGTTCCTGCAGGGGTTTGATGATTTCATCGGACATCATCGGGTACAGGATATAGTTGTTACCTACCTTGTAAAAAGGATAGGTCTGACCGCTTTTATCCGAGCGTACCAATTGGAAATTATCCGCATTGGAAGTGAAGATGGGTTTATTAGCCACAATATGGGCAAAGCGCTCCTTTATTTTCAGATCCGTATCATCCACTTTTTTACTCAATTGGATCAACACATTCAGTTGAAAACTGTTCACGAGTTTACGCCATTTGTTTATATCGCCTGCAAACATCGGGTCACCATCAAACTTGCTGCCCGCCGTAAACAATTCATCCGCAAGATCCAGTTCCTGTAAGATACCTAAGAAAACCTCCTTTTGGGTATCGTATTTTGGGAAATATATTTTATCCGATTCACCTTGAAGAGCATCATGGTAGGGGATATCGCCAACACTCATGGTCAGATCGTAGAACTTGATGGCACGGGCAAAATGCATCAAACCATCGTACGATTTTTTAAGCGTTTCGTTGGTGGCAAATTTACCCATAAAATGCGCATCATTGATGGAAGTTAAGCTCATATCCATCGTGCCGAAACCATTGTATTGATAACCTTCGACAAGTTCTGTCCATGCAAATTGTTTGGTTAGCAGGTAGGGTTGTATAAAACCCTTTTGACTCGATTGGCTCCCTAAGTTTAGGATTATACGGGTAGCCAACATGGAAGATTTCACTTTCTCTGGCGTTTCAGGATTTGTATTTATTTCGTCAAATTTAGAGCAACTGGAAAGACCAACTAGTGCTAATGCAGCCATTGTTACCCATGTCTTTTTTATTTTCATGATTGAATAATTGTTAAGCATTAAAAAGTCAGATTAATATTGAAACCAATGTATCGCAAAGAAGGCGAACTCAAATCTTCCGAACCGACATCAGGATCTGAGAATTTGTATTCTTTAGACCACAGGAATAAGTTTTGTCCGGTAATTCCGATACTTGCTTTCTTCGCTTTCATTTTTGAAGCAAAAGCGTTCGGTACGTTGTAGTTCAATGACAGTTCACGCAATTTGATGAAAGTTTCGTCCCAATAATTCTGACGCCCTGAGTAGGCCGACTTCCAATATCCTTCGTAAGACACCACATTATCATTCGGCGCGAATACCCGTGTATCATCAGTCGCATTTCCATATTTATCGTAATTAACAGAGCCCGACACCACCTTTACACCAGGAGCAATAAACGTTTTGTTACCATTTACCACCTCTTCATAACGGTAGGCATTGTCCGAATCTGGGTGCGCTCCAGTTTGCCATAGTCTCGCATTTGTGGCCGAGTAAGACATCCCTTTGATACGACCATCAATACTTAGCGAAAGGTTGAAATCTTTATAACGGAATTGATTGGTCAAACCCCAGAACCATTTAGGAGCGGAATAGCCAATGACTTGGTCTGCGTATTTAGCAGAAATAGGCATGCCAGAAGCATTATGAACGATTTCTCCCGTTGGCGATCTTTCCCAATCTGATGTTGCGATAACGTCGTAGCGCAGCCCTTCTTTTACATAAAGCGCATCCTTTGAATATTCAGGATCCAGCTTATGGTAGTAATTCATGTTTTGCGATAGGTTACCGATGATATCCCATTTAAAATCACTTCTTCTGATTGGTGTACCGCCTATGGTGATCTCATGACCCTTGGTCATGATCTCTTCTTTGGTATTGATCAGTCGATATGTAAAACCTGTCATATTGGAGATCGGGGCATCGATAACGCGACTATTTTGCAAACGGTAGTAGCGGGTATAATTACCATAGACCCGATTATTCAAGACCGCAAAGTCAAATCCAAACTCATAAGAGGTATTTTGTGTCGGTGCGATCGAAAAGTCCTTGATCTTATTCGGGTAGGAAGCGGTCGGATAACCATCCCAAACGTTGTTGCTGATCGAGAATGCTTGTCTTATTTCATAAGGATTAGGTGTTTTTTTAGAAATAACCCAAGCCCCTCTGACTTTAAATTGATTTAACCACGAAAGTTTGAAGTCGAACAGGTCTGTCAATGTAGCACTTGCAGAAACAGAAGGATAGAAGTATGATCTGTTTTCTTCAGGCAAAGTCGACGACCAATCATTACGGCCTGTTGCTTCCACAAAAATAGCATTTCTCCAAGACAGTGCCAGACGACTGTAGATGGAGTTGGTCATGAGCTCCGATTGCGATTGCACCGTGCTGACCGGGTCAATAGAGTTGCGTAGCGAGTAGTAACCCGGTATGGACAAGCCATTTACGGTAGTCGAATTGCTGTTTTTATCTAATTTATAGAAAACAGATCCACCGACCATGCCATCAAATCCAAAATCGCCCCATGTTTTATTCGCTGTAAAGAGGATGTCTGAATTGGAACTGAATCCATTATATTGGGCATTTTGATACTTTCCTTTGTTGTGGAAACCACCATAATCTTTAAATCCGCCACGCGTACCGTAGATCCCCATTGGATTCTGTTGCGTTCTTTCCGTGCCATAATAGTCATATCCCGAGCGTACGATCACCTTTCCCCAGTCTGTCACTTTATAATTCAAGGTCACAGCAGCATTGATTTTGTTGATCAACTCCGGGTTTATTTTTTCGTAGGCTGTTAAGTATGGATTATCGTACCAACCTTTATACATCCAGTTTTGCGATTGATCCTTCACCAACCAGTAATCCTGATAGTCACGTAAGTCATATTCGGCTCCCGTCCATACCAAGATATTGTAGATATACCCTTGGTTGTTATAGCCCGACCCAAAATTACTCGATGAAGAATTGCGGTTATAGCCCAAATTCGTTTCCAGATCCACCTTATTGCTCAATTTGGTCGTCCCCGTAACCGAAATATTTGTTAGGTTCAGTTGTTGATTCGGGTATTGTCCTTTATTGTAAATGTGGTTGATCGAAGTACGGATGCTACCATGCTCACCTTGATTGGTAAAACTCAGGGAGTTGTTGGATACGAATGAAGGGACCAAGAAATTGCTGAAATTATTTTTCCCACGCGAAGTAAGCGGTTGGTCCTCCATTTGTTTGGTTTTCGGATTCCATTGCGAGTAGATTTTACCGATATCCATTTTATCACCCCATACGTAGTCATTATTGTTGAATACACCACCTTCACCTGATGAATACGATGTTTGTACCTCAGGTAATTTCAAGAACCCCGAGAAGAACATATTATTGGTGTTGACATTTATTTCAGCGCCTTGTTCTTTTAGACCTTTTTTTGTAGTCACCATGATCGCACCACCAGAGCCTCTTTCGCCATACAATGCCGCAGCGGCAGCACCTTTAAGGATATTCATATCTGCGATGTTATCTGTTGGGATATCGCGTAAGGTCATGTTTTGGTACAGTACCCCATCGATCACTAAGATTGGATTCAAACCGCGCACTTCGATGGAAGGCGACGAATTGAATTCTGTACTGTTTAACACGCGAACACCCGAAATACGACCGGTTAGGGTAGTCCCAATGTCCACACCTTTTACTTTAGATAACTCTTCGCCACCGATGTTCTGAGTCGCATAACCCAATGATTTTTTATCCCTTTTTATACCGAGTGCTGTAACCACAACTTCTTGTAATTCGGAAGCACTTTTTTGTAATCTTACTAGCGCGATTTGCGAAACCGGAACTTCTACGGTACCGTAACCGATATAGGAAATCTGCGCAGTTTCATTAGCAGCTACATTTTTTAATACAAATGTACCGGTGTTATCGGTACTTGTCGCAGCAGTAGATCCTATGATACGGATGGTTACACCTGCTAATGGCAATCCTGTTTCTTGATCTAAGATTTTTCCTTTTATTTCAGATTGTGCTTGCTGAAGGGCAACCGCTGGTATGTGCTGTTTAGCTGTAGCGGTTTTGGTGATCACATATAGCTTATCGTCAATTTTGTTAGCCGATAACTCCCCGTTAGAAATTGACTGGATAAAACTAGCGATATTGCTTTTGTTGACTTGCTTTAAGTCCGAATTTTCACGTACCTGCTGATTGGAAATCGAAGCATCGTAGCCAAACTTGACGTTGAGTTTCTTTTCCATTTTGGTAATGACCGATCCGATGCCTTCCTCCTGCAGCGATTCGTTTGCCATTACCTGTAGGGCAAGTGCTTGAAGGAGGATTCCTCCTCCAATAATTTTAAAATAGTAATTGGTTAGTTTCATATTACTGATGTTTATAGATAATTGTGGTATTAAAGGCTTTATTTAAGATATCAAGAGATTTATCGAGGTCATTTGCAGGTAGGTATCCCGTAAAAATCTCTTGTTCGAACTTTTCATTCAGACGTAGGCGCTGTTCAGGATGTAGGTTATTTAGGTCTTTAAAAATCTGCTGCAGGGGTTCGCGTTCAAAGGATAATAGGTTGTTTACCCAATTGTTGCTTTGCACGGTATCTGTTTTCACCACATGGAAAGTCTGCTTCCCTTTATCAAATGCCGCCCTTTGGCCAGGAAGCACAATAGCATGTTGTTTGCCATGGTTAACCAATACTTTTCCATGGTTTAGCACCAATAGATTCTTGTGTGGCGTATTGATCAGGTTGAAGGCTGTACCCAGTACCCTGACATCAAAACCACCAGATTTTACGACAACAAAAGCTTTTTCAGGTTGCTTGCTGACCTCAAAGAAAGCTTCACCCAGCAATTGAACCCGTCTTACGGTATCGGTAGCAAAATCGGATAGTACCCATAGTTTGGCCCCTTGTCTCAAGGAAACGGTACTGCCATCGTTCAGTTTGATCTGCTTTACAAATTTGGTTTCGTTTACATAGGCGATAGCAGTAGCTGTTTGGACCTGGGCAATCTCTTTATTTTTAAGGTGGAATAAAAAAGAAAGACCCGTGATCATCAGTGCTGCCGCAGCTCCCATAACCGCTTTTCTTTTCCAGAATGGTCTTATAGATGGCGATAGATGCTCACCCGTGATCTCCATGAAAATTTCGGCCGATCGATCTGCACCCAAGGTTACGGTATCTTTATGGGTCATTATAACCTCCTCCAGTGTGGGCAGATCGTTCTCCTCACAGTCTTGCAGGATCGTCAATATCAGTTCACGTTCTCTTTCAGAAATTTCGGTGGATAAAAATCTTTTATATAGTAATGCTAATTCTTCTTGGCTCATCTTTTCGTCTCGTTATCTATATATACGGATGAGCAAGGGGATAAGACGATGGTGACTTAAAATATTTTTAAAAAAATAAATAAGGCTATGGAGACTTTGATATGTGCAAGGATATGTTGCCTGACTGATTTGTTGGCTTTTACCAGTTGATCACGGACCGTATTGATGGATATTCCTAGCTGATCCGCTATCTCTTGATTATTTAGGAAAGCCTCTTTACTGAGTAGGAAAACTTCCAATCGCGCTTTAGGCAACTTACTGATGGCTTCCTTGTATATTTTCTCCAGATCTTTATAGGCGATAGATTCTTCGTTAGAGTTGTCGATATCTTTAGCCCCATCTTTGTCCGCTAGACTATAGTCCAGGCGCACTTTTATTTTACGGAGTTCGTCAAATACAAGGTTGCGCGATACCGTGTAAAGGTAAGCCCGTACATTTTGTTCCGCATCCAGACAGTCCCATTTATTCCATATTTTAGAAAATACTTCTTGTACAAGGTCAGCCGCCATTTCCTCATCTTTAAAATGTAAAAAGGCATATTTATAAACTTTGTCTTTATAAGATAAATAGAACTGTTTAAAATCTAGGCGCTCATTATTAACGGTTGACATTCCTGTATCCTCTTACTCTTTTGGGTGTGATTAACAGTTGCAAGTTTAATGACAATTTTAGAAAAGAAAAAATGATCATGGATCTTTAGAATTATTTAAAGTACATTTTAATCGACCTTATACGAGTTACTTAAGTCAGAGATGACGTTAGGGTTAAAGCTATATTAAATTAATGTGATTTATTTTTACTTTGAAAATGCCTATTGCTGCGTTTTGGCCTTGATTGCTAGCTGTGTTCGTTGTCTATTTCTTGAACGCCACTAATCGTATGGAGTATTGGCATGATTGTTCCTAATTCTTTCCTAAATGTGCCTATAGTTTTGTATCAAATATTAAAGATCATGAAATTATTATATACCATTCTTTTTTCCTTCACCCTTTGTACTTATGCTTATGCACAAGAAAGCGAACCGAATCTACCCGCTAAGGTAAAGCATGCAGAACCCCTTTATTTGGATTTGATGCGTGATCTGGGTGCTCGAAAAGGAGAAGCCGAATTTAATGTCGGTTATGGGCGTGGCCGTTATAAAAATAGAAGTGAACATACTTCCTTCATTGAATATGAATGGGCTGCTGCCAACCGTTTGGGATTAGAGATCGAAATTCCGGTTCTTTTTGCAAAGGACAACTTCCAACACCATACCAATCGTGTAGAAGGTATCAAATTGGGAACCCAGTATACTTTTTTGGTAGATGAAAAGCATCAGACCTCATTAGCCATCGGTTATCTCCATGAAATGGAATTTGGAAAATCTGCTCCAGACGTTAGAAATACACCACTTTTTGGAGGATTTATCTCCTCACCATTCTTTATTGCTGCAAAACGTTTTAATCAGATCAGTACCTTGATCTATACCGGACCAGAGTTTGAATACAACTTCAAAGAACGGGATATGAATACCAATTTTGCACTCAATGCCAGTGTGCATTATATGGTGCCCAATTCGAGCAATTATCTGGGTATAGAGAACGATATACGGTATGCTGAAGGAAGTTGGGAGTACATCATGCGCCCACAGGTGAAGTTGTCATTAGCGCATAATTTCGCTGTAGGCCTTGTTTGCGGCTTGCCTATCAAATCGGAAGAATTTCAAATGGACTTTTTAACCCGGTTGATCTGGGAACCGAATTTTTAGGTGCGCGTGCGTTCCCTTTAAAAACGAAGTTTTGTTAACGTATTGATAGTGTATTCCATCAAGTCAAGCTATTTAATTGCTTACAAGAGTAACATCAGTAAACACAGTTCCGTCTTATAAGTGCTTATTGATGAGTGTTTTGTTTCTGATTTTATTTGTATTATTCTATTTATTTTATTATAATTGTCTTTACAAACAAAATCATTATTATAGTAAGCCAAAATGGAAACTAAAGATAAAGAATATTTAAAGCTTGGTAGCCATAAAATTACCGGTAATGTTAGAGCCGTTACTTTTAAAGATGGAGAATATGATATTATTTATATTCCTTCTTTAAACTTATCTGCTTATGGGAGCAGTGTTGAAGAAGCTACCGATATGTTGCAAAATGTTGTACTTAAAGATTTTTGTTTTAGTATTGCTAATAATAAAAACAAAGGCCTAGTTATTATGGAACTTAAAAAATTAGGTTGGATACGAGACTTGTTTTTTGAAAAAGATTTAAGTAAAAAGGCATATATCGATAAAGAGGGCATTTTAAGTGAATTTGAATTACCTGAGGGAACAGAAATTCGGGAAGAATCCGTTAAAATAGCCTGCTAATGGGGGATAATAGGCCCGTAAAGGTTAAATGTTGGGAAAAGTTCTTAGAAAGTAAGCAATGTAGATATCATTCGACAGAGGCTTCTCATGATAAGTGGAAGTGTCCAAACTGTCTAAGGTCAATTATTCATAGAAGTAAGGATAAGGACATTCCAGCATTCCATATAAAAACTAATCTCAAAACGATGGGGATAAACGTGAAAGAGTTTTATAACTGGGTCCTAGATAACTGTTAAATAAATTATACCATAAAAAAAGGCTCATACATAATTTATGTATGAGCCTTTTTTGTGGAGCATATCGGAATCGAACCGATCACCTCTTCACTGCCAGCGAAGCGCTCTACCAAATGAGCTAATACCCCAAAACATCCTAAGACAGGGGCAAGATAGTATTTTTTAATGATATTCAAAAAAACTGCGTATTTAATTTTAAAAAAACTTAAAAACAAGGCCCATCCTTTGTAAACATGGATTTCTTAAGGTGCTCTACTTGCTTATTTTATGCCCAAATCAGCTTACAGCCCGCCAAAATGGAAAGTCCGTTGTTGCGTTGGTATCACCTACGATTTTGTTTGTGAGTAAACTAAATTAAATGGATTGATAATCAATGGTTTGAAATCATTTTAAACTTTTTAATTCAAAAGACTACCAATTCTATATAATAAATATTACTTTTGCATCAAAATAAAGACTACTGGTTTGGTAGATTATAAGGGTTTTTATCAAATAACATCACCTAATTTGTGCTATATGCTCAATAAGTACAGTATTTAAAATTTAAAACAGTATTAAATGCAGTTAACGAACAAATATTTTCCATTATTAGCGACGGTCCTCACCGTTTCTAGCATGAGCCACCTTCATGCGCAGCAGCGTAATGTTCAAGGTAGGGTTACGGATGCGGTAACCGGCAAACCACTCGCAGCAGTAAGTGTTCAAGTATCCGGACAAAGTAGCGGCACGACCACCAATCAAAACGGTGAATTCACGCTTCAGAGCCCAACTTCCACTGATGCCCTTATCGAATTCTCTTATATCGGTTACGAAACCCAACGTGTGAAAGCAGATGGAGCAAACCTATCGATAGCCTTACAAATAACCAGTCAAAACCTCGATGAGGTTGTGGTCGTTGCTTACGGTACATCGAAGCGTTCCAATATCACGGGATCCGTGAGCACCATCAGTTCAAAAGCAATTGAAAATAGACAAGTGTCCAGTATTTCCAAGGCACTGGAAGGTCAGATCCCCGGATTACAATCTGTCGCATCATCAGGTCAACCTGGTACCGATGCGGCGATCAGGATCAGAGGTATCGGTTCGATCAATGCATCGAGCGCCCCTTTATTTGTAGTCGATGGCAATCCATTTGCAGGAGATATCAACTCCATCAACCCCAATGATATCCAATCCATCTCCGTATTGAAAGATGCCGCTTCAAGTGCACTTTACGGATCAAGAGGAGCAAATGGGGTGATCATCATCACTACAAAAAGCGGACGTTCTTCCGAAAATACGGCTATCAACCTCAATTTTACACAAGGCTATTCAGGCAGAGCGGTCCGCGATTACGACCAAGTATCTACCGATGATTATTTCCAAATGTATTGGGAAGCCTTACGCAATAAGAATCTAACAAACGGACTTACAGCAGCGCAAGCAGCGACCAATGCCACCAATAGCGTCATTACAGATCTGAACAAGAACCCTTACGGTTCGGCATTTCCGCAACCGGTTGGATTGGATGGTAAATTGGTACCCGGAGCCAAAACGTTATGGAACGATCCATGGTCAGATGTTCTACAACGTACGGGCGTCCGCACACAAGGCGACCTGAGTTTCAGTGGCGGCGGCACCAACAATACGTATTATATATCAGGAGGATACCTCAACGATCAAGGTATCGCTATTGAATCAGGTTTCAAACGTTACAATGTACGTGCAAATATCGATGGCAAGATGAAATCTTGGTTAAATGCAGGCGTCAACATCGCAGGTAGCAGTACCCAACAAAAATACCCACAATCCGAAGATAGCAATACAGCGAATATCATCAACTTTACCCGCTTGGTGCCTTCATTCTATCCTTATTATGAGCGCGCGGATGACGGTTCATTTGTGTTGGATGCACAAGGCAATAAAGTCTACGATTTCGGACGTTATCGCCCAAGTGGTGCGACACCAAAGAGCAATCTTGCCGCTTCACTACCTTTAGATAAAAACGATATCCAAAGAGAGAACCTCTCAACAAGAGCTTACTTAGAAGCTGTTATTTCAGACAACTTCAAATTTCGCTCTACCTATAGTTTAGATTACCTCAACAGCAATACCCACGACTATCAAAATCCAACCATAGGAGACGCTGTCGAGTCCAAAGGATATGTCTATAAGTCCAATGTGAGAACAGTAGGGCAGACCTGGAACAATATCTTGACTTTTGACAAGCAATTTGATCTGCATCATGTTAATATTTTGGCTGGGCAGGAGTATTATGCTTTCAACAGTGCCAATATGAATGGTAGCAGACAAGGATTTGTATTACCTGGATTTTACGAGCCTGTTGCAGCATCACAATTGAATAATTTCACAGGATCCAGCGTCGATTACCGACTGTTGAGTTTTCTAGGTCGTGCCGAATATAACTACGACAATCGTTACTATTTCTCCACATCCTTACGTACCGATGGATCATCACGTTTTGCACCAGAAACCCGTTGGGGAACATTCTGGTCAGTAGGTGGTTCATGGAAAATCGCACAAGAAAACTTCTTGAAAGATGTTTCTAAACTCAATCAGTTGACTTTACGTGCCAGTTACGGTGGTCAGGGTAATGACAATCTAGGTACCTATTATGCTTATCAAGGTCTTTATACCATTGCCAATAGTTTAGGCGAAGGCGGTACCGTAACCAGTCGTTTGCCAACACCAGATCTGAAATGGGAAACCAACCTGAATTTTAATGTTGGTTTAGATGTTGCTGCTTTTCAAAATCGCGTATCCATGACAGTAGAATATTTCAATAGACAGAGTAAAGATTTATTATTTACCATGCCTATGCCACTTTCTACAGGTTTCACAGGGTACGATGCTAATATTGGATCGGTTCAAAACCGAGGCGTTGATATCGATATCCATACGATTCCGGTGTTGACCGAAAACTTCAGATGGAACCTAGATGTCAATCTTTCGCATTATAAAAACAAGGTGACAGCACTTCCAGACAACAATAAATCCATTGTCACCGGTACACGTATTTTGCGCGTAGGCGGTAGTATCGATGATTTTTATATGCGCGAATGGGCAGGCGTCAATCCTGAAAACGGATTGCCACAATGGTATTTAGCGGATGAACAAGGTAATAAGACCGATCAAAAAACTTCCGAGTACGGTAAAGCAGGCAATTTTGTTGTCGGCAGTTCTTTACCCGATATCATTGGTTCGGTACAAAATAGTTTCACTTACAAGAACTTCGATCTAGCAGCCATGGTCAGTTTCAGTTTAGGCGGAAAAATATTGGACAACGATTACGTGCAATTGATGCATACCGGTAATAATCCCGGAAGAGCATGGAGTGCCGAAATGTTGAACCATTGGACACCAGAAAACACGGTAACCGATGTTCCAAAATTAACGACCGACAATTTGAGCTGGACTTCAGCTTCTACCCGCTTTTTGTACGATGCTACCTATGCCCGTTTGAAAAACGTAAGCTTAGGCTATAGTATCCCTACCGAAGTGACCAAAAGAGCAGGTATCAGTAAATTGCGCGTCTTTGCTACAGCAGAAAATCTGTTCACGCTTTACGGACACCAAGGTATGGATCCAGAGCAAACGATCAATGGAGCTACTTATTTCCGTTACCCAGCTATGCGCACCATTTCTGGCGGAGTACAAGTTATTTTTTAGTCTATTGGCAATCAATAAAGAATAAAAAGAGATGAATATGAAATTAAAATTTACCTATATACTTTTAGCAGTTACCTTATTGAGCACCTCTTGTAAAAAAGATTTGCTCGATACCAACCCAACAACTGCTGTGGCCGAGTCGGAGATCTACAAGACTACGACCGGTGTAGAGACCGTGGTAAACGGAACCTGGGGTTACCTCAACGATACCTATTTCACCTATGCCAATCCAGGCTATACGGCTATCTTACGCACCAGTGATGCGATGGGGAGCGATGTTGCCGTAACCACCAAATATGGTTACCGCGATGCTTACACTTTTACAGAGCTTTACGACAATACGACCTATCGCAACAGATCGTTCTGGACCTTATTGTATAAAGTGATCAACAATGCCAATAATGTCATCGCTAAAGTGGATGGTGCAGAAGGCAGCGTTCAAGATAAAGATAGGCTGAAGGGCCAAGCCAAAGTATTACGTGCATTTGCGTACCTGAATCTGGCTTCTTTCTACCAATTCAGTTATCAAAAAGATAAAACAGCGTTGACGGTTCCGATCTATACCGAGCCTACCACCATCGAGACCGAGGGACAGCCTCGCGCTACCTTAGAGCAATTGTATACCTTGATCCTAAGCGATCTAAAGGATAGCGAAACGCTATTGGCCAACTACAGCCGTCCGAAAAAATATAAGATCAACGAAAACGTTGTTCAGGGGCTTTTGGCACGTACCTACCTACAGACAGGCGAGTGGAAATTAGCAGCAGCAGCAGCAGAAAAGGCACGACAAGGCTTTGACCTGATGGCACCAGCAAAATACGAAGAAGGGTTCAATAGCCTGGACAATTCAGAATGGATCTGGGGACATCAGCAGACCAACGAGCAGAATACTGCCAGTTATACGTTCCACTATTTGGATGTATCCTCTCCAGGATCGTATTACTACAGCTATATGGCAGATCCTTATTTCAAAGCTTTATTTGATACCAATGATATCCGTTACCGTTTATTCGAATGGGATCCATTAGAAGGACGCGAAGGATTTTTAAGGTATAAAAAATTCAAATTAACGGCCAACCTGATCGGCGATATCGTATACATGCGTGCCGCAGAGATGTACTTGATCGAAGCCGAAGGTTATGCACGTTCAGGCGAAGAAGGTAAAGCCATTGCAGCCTTGAATACCTTACGTACTGCGCGTAGCGCCAAGCTTTTCAACAGTACCGAAGGAAAAGATCTGATTGCCGAGATTTTGATCGAGCGTCGTAAAGAACTTTGGGGCGAAGGCTTCTCCCTATCGGATATCATCCGTACACAAGGAAAAGTCGCGCGAAAATTGTTCATCGATGATACAGGCAAACCGATCCAGGTGCAGATCACCAAGGAAGACGGTAGCACCAAAACGGTCAATGGACAAGGACACCGTACGGTGAAATTCCCGAATGGAACCGATTTTGTGGCCAATAGCCCCTATTATCTATTCGCCATACCATTTGAAGAGCTAGACAAAAATCCTAATCTATAGCTATTTATAGTCATCATCAAGAGGCCCCTTACCAGCGTAAGGGGCCTCTTGTTTTTTATAGGTTCTTACTAGAAAAAATTCCAGCACAATCGCAGTAAAAAAATATATCCCAGATCGACTAGGGATAGCCGCTTATAAAGGAACCTACTTATAGTTAGCTATAGTATAGGATAAAATACCTGGATTGAATTTATGATAGATTATAAGTATATTTATGTATTCATTGTTCTGGCAATGAGTCAGTTATTAATCCATTATGAGCGGTGAGATAGGCAAACTTTCGGATGAGGAGCTCATCCTGATGTTAAAGGCGGGCAGCAACCCTGCTTTCACCGAATTGTACGATCGCTATTGGAAGAAGCTGTTTACCGCAGCTGCCAATAAGGTATACAATTTGGAGGAAGCCGAGGATATCGTTCAGCAGATATTTATCAGTATCTGGAATCGTAGGGAAGAGTTGGAAATCCATACCTCCCTAAGTTCGTACCTCTCGGTTGCGGTCAAATATCGAGTGCTTAAATACCTTAATGCGAGCTTCAAGTATCAGCATATCAGCGATATTGTTGCTGAATCTGTACTCTCCGAGTTATCGGACGATTCTACCCAGCAATGGCTGGCGTTTCAGGAAGTCAACCAGCGGCTACAGCTACTGGTTGAGGGGTTGCCAGAGCGGTGCCGGCTCGTCTACGAGATGAGCCGCATCGAAGGGCGCAGCCATAAAGAGATCGCCGCTTCGCTCGACCTCTCCGAAAAGACCATCGAGTGGTACATCACCAGGGCCCTTAAAACCATCAAGACCGGATTAAAAGATTTTTTTATCACCCTTTAATTTTGTGTGCCTTGTATCCCCTTCAAAGATCATCTAGAATAGTTAAGCATCATTCCCCGCCATCCGTATTCCAGGTGTCGCGCAAGTTTTTGAAAAAAATATTAGGGATAAGCATTAGCAAAGGAACCTATAGTTAAAGAGATCATAAAGCTGTGCTGATGAACAATATGAAAAATAAACGTATGGAATTGCTGGCCCACAAATGGTTGGAAGATCGCATCACTCCAGAGGAGGTAGCCGAATTCAATAGTTGGTATAGCGAAGGGTTGGATCAACCCATTTTTATTGCCGTAGATTATGCACATTCAGATCAGCACCTACGCAATCGGATTTTTAATATCATAGAAAAAGAGATAAGTAAAAGAAGGAGGAGCGGCATGTGGTTACGTACGGTGGCAGCAGTTTTTGCCGTGATGACCATCGGCGTAGGTATCTACCTGTACAGCAAACAAGACCAAGAAACAGTAATGACCACAGGCAGTACAGTAGATATACCGCCAGGCTCGGACGAAGCGACCTTGATACTCGGCGATGGTAGTCGTATCGCGCTATCAGATGCTGAAAATGGAAAGCTCGCTAATCAGGGAGGGGTAGCTGTATCCAAGACCGCCGACGGGCAGTTGGTGTACCGTATCGCTGGAGGTGATGATTCGCAGCCAACAAGTGCTGTGGTTTACAATAGTATAGAAACTCCACAAGGCGGTCAGTATCAAGTGTTGTTGCCTGATGGCACCCGAGTTTGGCTCAATGCCGCTTCCTCCTTTCGTTATCCCACAGCCTTTCCCAAATCAGGGCGCAGAGAAGTACAGCTCACCTATGGCGAAGCCTACTTTGAAGTCAGCCCCAATACGGAGCAACCCTTTGTAGTCGCTACTGGGCGGCAGCAGCTGGAAGTGTTGGGTACACGATTCAATGTCAATGCCTATCCCGAAGATCCGTTAATCAAGACCACCTTATTGGAGGGCAAAGTCAAGGTCACCGATCGTCTGTCCAAAGAGCAGGTACTGTTACGTCCAGGGCAGCAAGCACAGCTCAATGGCTTGGGTATCCGTGTCAAAACACTGAGCGAGACCAATCTGGAGCTTTGGAAAGACGGTAAGTTCACGTTCGACAATGAACCCATGCGGTCAATCATGCAGCAGATAGCACGCTGGTATAAGGTGCGGATCGTGTATGAAGACCCCGTGCAAGATGTTCGACTCACGGGCTCGGTATCCCGCTTTGATCAGCTGTCCACTTTGCTCGAAAAACTCGAGCAAACTGGATTGGTCCGATTTAAACGAGAAGGCGACCGTCTGATCGTGATGAAGCCATAGCAAGAAAAGAAGAACGAACAACCTGATGTGTTCGTATAAAAATACTGTTTTGTATGTAGCTTTTTTAATGACCGTAAGGGGGGAGCCCCTTGCGGTTTTTTTGAAGGGTATGTGTTAGTTATCATTAAATGAATAAACTCCTATTTTTCTGTTTTCTCTTAATACAATTATACTTTGTTACTAACGTATCTGCACAACAATTTGAATTGCGCGGACAGGTGACCGATTCACTGCGAGTAGGTATAGCAGGAGCAACCGTTCAGGTTGTTACAGGCAGCGATAGTTTGCGTGCAAGAACTGACGAAAATGGCCACTTTAGTTTCCGCTCAGTACCGAAAGGAACTATTCAGATCGCAGTACGCAGTATGGGTTATCGTGCTTACCAACGGAGCATGCACTATACTGCCAAAGAAAATGGCTATCAGTTGCCAAGCATCATACTCTATCCAGCCATACAGCAACTGGAAGAAGTACAGGTCAAAGCACCCGACCCCATACGGGTCGCAAAAGATACGGTCGAATACAATGCAGCCGCTTATACGATAGGCGAGCATGATCGACTGGAAGACCTGTTGCGGCAGCTCCCGGGTATCAGCATCGATGCCAACGGCAATGTAACCGCTATGGGCGAGTCTATAACCAAACTACGCGTCAATGGTAAGGATTTTTTCACCAATAATGTCAAGGATTTTTTGCAGCAACTTCCCGCTGGTATTATAGCCAAACTCCAAGTTATTGACGACTATGGTGATCAGGCTAATTTTACAGGAGTCAAGGTAGGCAAGCCTCAGAAGATGCTCAATCTTGTCATCAAGGATGGACAGAATAAAGGCATCTTCGGCGATGCTCAAACTTCTGCGAACACACAAAATCTGTTTGGCGCGGGGATTCAGGGTAATGTATGGTTGGATGTGCACCAACTGAGTGCTTATGCCAATTCCCAAAAGACGCGCACCGAGGGTGGCAACCAGCAAACTACAAGTATTGGCACCAATTACAGACGCTCCATGGACAAGAGCAATGTTTACGGGAATTATGGACTCAATATGAACCAAAGAACAGGAGCTTTCGAGAGCTACACCGAGAGCGGCACTAGCAATGGGATTCTGTATAACCGGATGGAGAACAGCAATGACAATGAGAATCAAGATCAGCAAGTACAGTTTAGTTTGCAGTCACGCGGGAAAAAAGATTTTTGGAATTTTCAATTAACAGGACAGCGTGCTACTGGTAAAAATGAAACGCACATCCTTTCCAAGCAGACTGGTGCCATCGTGCAGGATCTAGACAATACGATGCTGAGCGATTTGAAAAACAGAAGTGGAAACTTATCCCTATCCTGGAGCCGGAATATGCAAAAGCTGGGCCGTAATTTGAACGCCAGCTTTTCCGGGAGTGTACAGGGCGGACAAGAGCAGAGTGCGATCCAAGATCAGCTAAGTTTTTACGATCAAGCAACGGGCGAGTCCGTAAAAGATTCTGTCAGCATCCGCTTGCTGGATGCAGATCGGGGGGAATCCACACTTGGGCTTACTGCGAAATATACCGAACCACTCAATGACCATGCAACAGCAGAGCATAAGCGCAGCTTGGATATTGGTTATGATTATTCGTTCAGAACAAGTGATCAGGTTATGGAAACAAACAGCGATCAAGCGGGGGTATTCCAGCGTATCGATTCGTTGAGCACTGATTTCCGATCAGTATTCAGCACCCATCAGCTGGAGCTGAGCTATCGGGTAGATGCACCCAAGTTAGCGTATAGCTTAGGTTTGAGGATGTTGCCAGTCCGTATGCATGCTACCGAAGGTAGACAGCAGGCGGATGTAGGATATACGATGTTCAACCTATTTCCTATTGCAAGCATTCGCTACGCACCATCACTCAAAAACAGCATGCAGCTGAACTATACAGCAACTGCTTCAGCTCCTTCTGTGCAACAATTGATGCCCTTGCAGGATGTTCGCAACCTACAGCAGGTCACCATCGGTAACCCCAATCTGAAACCGACACAGATGCACAGGCTTAGTTTGAATCTGGGACGAGTGAACCCTGTGAAAGGGCATACCTACAATCTGACTTTGAGCGGAAGCATTGTACAAGACCAAGTCGTGAGCAATGTATTGCTATTGCCCGACACGCTCCATAGTCTCAAGCAAGAGACCCATTATGTAAATGCCAATGGCGCTTATAATCTAAGCGCCAACTATGATGTGACCCTACCATTTGCGCAATATTATCAATTGCGATGGGGTACATATGGAAATAAGAACCGGTCGATGGTTTTTGTAGGTGGGCAAAAGGGAGGCAACAGTACCATATCCCTACGCCAGTCTCTCAGTCTGGCACTCAATAGAAAAAAAATCCGCGGAGCCGTAAATCTTAGTTATGATTATGCAAACAGCAGCTATGAGTTAAACAGTGATTTAAGTAGACGTACATACAGCTGGGATATGGGAACTGATGCTCGCTGGACAATCAGTCCACGACTGATCATTGGGGCAGATGGTAGTTATCGGATCAATGCTGGGTATAGCATTCCTATCAAGAACCCCATATTAATCAATGCCTATGTCGAATTATTTTTGTTTGCAAAGAAAGAGTTGAGTATGAAATTACATGGTTACGACCTCTTGGATCAACAGCAATCGGTTAATCTGTTGGTCACTGCGAATAGTATTACGCAACAGACCAGCAATCGGGTGGGACGCTATGTCCTCTTGACTCTGAAATACAATCTATCGCGTTTTGGTGGATAAAAATAAGGCTTATCTATAAAGTTGTTCTTTTTGACTAGGGATAAGTTGCTGTGTAGGAACCTATCTATGAACGAACGATTATTAAAAACAAACCAAAGATGAAAAAACAGCTCATTTTCCGATCGGATTAAATGCCTGTAGGCACAAAAAAAGCCACGGTATGTTCGCGCATACGCATGGCCAAATAGCCGGGTCAACAAACGCATTAAAATGAATTTACCTATTAAACCCAACTAACCCAAAAGTATGGATTATTTTTATTTTAAACAAGGGTTGCGGCAACGCTGGCTGTCACCCCATATTATGCTTGTTATGAAAATAACGACATTTTTACTCCTTATCGGTTGCCTCCATGCAAGTGGGAGCACTTACGGACAAAAAGTATCCTTATCAGAACGGAATGTTTCCTTAGAGCAAGTCTTCAGTCTATTGAAAAAGCAGACTGGGTACGATTTTCTCTATGGAGCAGGTTTGTGTACAGATGCGCGTAAAGTGAATATTGAAGCCAAGAACTTAGAATTGGCTGCCGTGCTCGAAAGCTTATTTAACGACCAACCTTTTTCTTATGCCATTTCTGATAAAACAGTGGTGATTAAGTCAAAATCTAGGGAAGATACCCAACAGCGTACCATTCAAGGTAAGGTGCTCGATGAAAATCGTAAACCATTGCAAAGTGCTTCTGTTTCTGTAGAAGGAGCCAATCAGAGTACCCAAACTGATCTATTTGGTATGTTTACATTAACTAATGTACCTGTTGATGCGAACATCCGTATCAGTTATATGGGTTATGATACTCGGACGGTCAAAATCTCAAATATTAAGGAGTTTGTCGAAGTCATCATGCGAATGTCTGAAAATCAATTGCAGGAGGCCAATGTTTTAAGTACAGGATATTATACCTTACCGAAAGAGCGGGCTACTGGTTCATTTGAACATGTGGACAATGAACTGTTCAATCGAAATGTAGGGCCCGATGTCATTACACGGCTGAAAGGACTGACGGTCAGTACGATTTTTGGATCGGTGGATAGTCCACCGACTTATAGGGCTCCTTCAGGAAATACCATGTTAGGAGTAAGAAAGATTAATGCTTTGGGGCAATTGCAGGTTCGAGGCATTAGTACCTTGGAGATGGCTACACCCTTTGATGCTGGTACACCTGGGCGATTACCCTTGGTCATTTTGGATAATTTTCCTTATGAAGGTGACATCAACAATATTAACCCTAATGATGTGGAATCCGTGACTGTCCTGAAAGATGCCGCTGCTGCTTCCATTTGGGGGAGCCGATCCAGTAATGGCGTAATTGTCATTAGCACCAAGAAAGGAAAAATTGATCAGCCGTTGCGTATCTCAGTCAATAGTAATGTGACCATCAAAGAACGGCCAGATCTTTTTTACGGACCATTTATGAATAGCTCGGATTATATTGATATTGAGAAGTCTAATTTTGAACGTGGTGTTAACGATTGGTATGTCGATGATCCAACGGTATGGTCCATGCCGATATCACCCGTGGTTGCTTTATTGGCACAACAACGCGCTTTAGCTGTGAGCGATGTAGCAGGTCGTGCTGCCATTGATGCACAGATTAATGCTTATCGAAACTATGACCGAAGAAAAGATATCTCCAAATACCTGTATCGTAAGGCTGTATTACAACAATATTCCGCCAATCTTTCTGGTGGTGGTCGGCAGTTTTCTTATTTTTTATCGGGTGGCTATGATCACAATACGGATAGCGAGGTGAATGTCTTTTACCGAAGAAAAAATTTACGGAGCAGCATGGCTTTCAAGCCGATAAAAAATCTGGAATTAAGTACTGATATTCGTTATACCAATGGCCTATATCATGCTCCTGCTACAATGGATGGACCACAAAGAGTCATGAATAAACTTCCATTTGAACCTTATCTTCGATTAGCGGATGATACTGGAAATCCGCTGGAATTAATTAATCCAAGCTTGAGTCTCGTTTCAAATCACAAGTATCGCTGGGTGGCTGGAAACGGTCGTTTATTGGATTGGCGTTATTTTCCACTCAACGATATCCAGACCAATTATAGCGAAAGCAATACGCAAGACATCTTGATGAACTTTGGAGCTAATTATACTATCATCCCGGCCTTAAGAGCGAGCGTCAATTATCAGTATGGTAAAAGTACCGATGATATGACCCAATTTTTAAGTCGCGATTCCTGGTACATGCGGGAATTTATCAATTCTTATGCGACTTATAGTAAAACCGATTTAACAGCTCCTGCTACTTTCAATGTACCCATTGGTGATGCGATTAGTAAAACATCTCAACCGCGGACCTCGAAAACTTTACGGGCACAATTGAATTTTGACCAGACCTTCCATCAAGTACATGAAGTTAATGCCCTTGTTGGTTTTGAACGAAGTGAAGCTAAGATTGATGGTAGCCCCTATATAAATAAGTTGTATGGCTATAACTCAGATCCAATGATGTTCTCTTCTGTACCTTATGGGACTCCACTTCCTTATGTAAATGGTGATGGAGGAACGCTTGTTATTAATTTACCCATATCCCTTCAAACCTCTTTTATTGATCGGAAGACCTCTATCTTTATGAATGCTTCGTATAGTTACGATAAGCGCTATGCACTGACTGTCAGCGGTAGAAACGATGCGGCTAATATTTATGGCATAGCCGCGAGTGATCGGATCAAACCGAATTGGTCCATCGGTGGGGCATGGAACCTGTATGAGGAAACTTTCTTTACACCTGGTCTGTTACAGACCTTGAAGCTAAGGGCGACCTATGGTTATATGGGCAACATCAACAACACGATTGCGGCCTATCCAATAATAATGTATAATCCATCTTCAAATGGTACCACAGGTCTCAATTTTGCCCAGGTCGGACAAGCTCCCAATCCCTATTTAGCACCGGAACGTACGGGCATGGTGAATTTTGGTGTCGATTTTAGCCTGCGGAACAATCGGTTATCGGGTACGCTGGAATGGTATCAGAAACGTTCGTCCAATTTGATAGCTCCTACTCCTGTAGATAACAGTACGGGTTATCAGAGTATGATGATGAATTCTGCACATATGAAAACCAACGGTTTTGAGGCAAATCTGCAATCCATCAACCTGCAAAGCAGGCCTTTTAGATGGTCCAGCAATTTACTGTTCGCTTATACCCGAAATCTGGTGACCAAATATCTTTTGCCTCGCGCCGATAATGCCCGCAATTATATAGTTTATGGTGATGGTAATCTCAGATCTACTACTTATCGGGAGGGGGTAGATGCCTTTAGTCTATATACTTACCGTTTTGCAGGTCTGGATCCGCAGACCGGCGATCCACTGGGCTATGATGCAAATGGTAATATTACGAAGGATTATAGCGAAATAATTAATAATTCAAAAGTTCAGGATCTGGAGAATCAGGGTTCTATTATTCCACTCTATAACGGGGCATTCCGCAATACTCTGCAATGGAAATCTTTTTCCCTATCAGCCAATATTCGCTATAGTTTTAAGTATAAACTGAGTCGCGGTTATTCAGGTCCATCTAGTCTGTGGGGCTATAGAATGTTCCCGAGTATGGATTATGCGAATCGCTGGCAAAAGCCGGGTGATGAAACGAAACTGGAAGTAGTGCCTTCCATTCGACCTGGCGAAAATAATGGATTTCGTGACCAATTTTACGGATCATCCTCAGCCCGCGTATTTTCAGGAGATCATATCCGCTTGGAGGACATCCGTCTGGACTACCGGATTTCTATAGCTAATAAGGTTCTGCGAAGTCTGCAGGTCTATTGTACTATGAATAACCTTGGGATTATCTGGCGGGCCAACAAGTTTGGAATTGACCCAGCATCTTTATTGGAACCGCCCGCACCCCGAACGGTTACTTTAGGTTTTAATGCAAGTTTTTAGCAGGAATTAATGTATAGAAATTATGATGAAGAACGAATTAATATTCATAATCATCTTGTTGCTATTTTTGCAGACAGGATGTAAAAAAGACTTTCTGGATCAGCGACCGAATCTAGCACAGGTAACTCCCACTACGCTGGCCGATTGTCAGGCACTATTGGATGATTATTCTCGAATGAATGCCGGTTATCCGGACCATGGGGAAGCAGCATCGGACAGCTATTATTTTACCGATGCTGTATATGAAAGTCTTCCAGATGCAAATAATACAGCAGAAAATAAAAATAATTACGTTTGGCATCCACAGGGAGAGCACGTTGCGCAATGGCTTCAAGGCTATCAGGTTGTTTACAATGCCAATCTGGTGTTGAGCACATTGGAAAAGCTTTCTACAACCGACCCCAATTATAAGATGATTCGAGGGGCCGCTTTGTTTTTTCGCGCCTTTGCTTATTATAGCTTAGCACAGCTCTTCTGTAAACCTTATACCGTCGGAACAGCAGGTACGGACCTTGGTATCCCAATCCGCGTGACTCCAAATCCCCAAGAGCTATCGAGCAGAGGAACAGTGAAGCAGATTTATGATCGGATTACGGCTGATCTGAATGAAGCAGTATCTTTGTTACCGATAGAGGTTAAGATCAAAGCACGCCCTTCTAAAGCTGCCGCTTATGGTGCGTTAGCACGGACCTACCTGTCTATGGAAGATTATGCAAATGCCGGAAAGATGGCGGATGAATGCTTGAAATTGCAGTCTACTTTGATTGATTATAATGTGACAAGTAATCCTGCAACTTCCACAACGGTCAATAGCAGTGCTACCGGTCCATCCTTTATGAGATTCAATGCCGAAGTGATTTTTCAGGCGGTTACAATTTACGGTACACTTGCTCCAGGAATGGTACGAATCGATCCTGCTTTGTATGATTCTTATTCGGCAACTGACAGGCGAAAAGGAGTCTTTTTCGGAGAAGGAATGGAATGGAATGGTGTACCAAACGGAATAATTGGTTTTAGGGGAAATTATGACGGTACGGAGAGTTCTGGTTTGTTTATGGGCTTAGCGACCAATGAAATATACCTGATCAGAGGGGAGTGTTATGCCAGAGCTGGCAATACTCGATTGGCCATGAATGATCTAAATACTTTAATGGCAAAACGTATGGTACCACCTTATATCAACCGAACTGCAAGCAGTGCTAATAATGCACTGGTTCAGATTTTAACAGAACGTCGAAAGGAGTTGGTCTTCCGTACATTGCGCTGGACTGATTTACGACGCTTAAACAAAGACCCAGCTTTTGCGGTTACGCTACGTCGGGATATGAATACCATATCGTATACGCCACTGCAACCCAATGATCCTCGTTATACACTTTTGATTCCGACTCGGGAAGTCATCGACTTGACCGGTATGGAACAGAATCCGAGGTAAGAATGGCTGAAATGCTTTCATTAAAAAGAAATTGAACATTATGAAAACAATATTTAAAGTAATAAGATTTTTCCTGATCTTTTTCTGGGGATTATTTTTGTATTCCTGTCAAAAGGAAAAGGTATTGCAGGCAGAGGCGGGCCTAGCCAGGGTAAATGTGATTAATGCCGTCGTGACAGGGGGTAATGCCAAAGTCAATGTATCTGCAAAGAAAATAAACTGGAGCAGCATCCGTGATAACCAGGCTTTGGGTGGATCTACTTTGAATAAGATGTTTATTGTTCCGACTGACCAAAGTACAGTTTTTCAGGTCGTACCCCTCAGTGATACCACAAACATGTGGTACAATCAGGTCGCTCAGTTGAGTGAAGGGAAAGTGTATACCTGGTATCTATCGGGTACACCAACAGATTTAAAAACCGTATTTCAGGAAGAAAGTAATTTTCCAGATTATGTGATTCGCGACGCGGGGAAACCTACCCCCTCAGCGGATAGCATCGTCAATATCCGTTTTGTCAATCTGTCATCATCAGGCCCGAAATTGGACATCAATATACTCAATAATACGGCACTGGAAGCAAATGATTTGGGCTATCAGCAATTCACGGATTTCAAAACCTATCCAGCTAGGACCGGTATGAATACCATTACTTTTCAAATTCGAAATTCAGCAGATAATTCGCTCGTAGCTACCTATACCTTTAGTGCAAGTTCTTATCGTTTTAAATCAGTAGCAGTTGTAGTGATGGGGGTGTATAATACTCCTGGACTTTCCGCATTAGACAACTTTCGCATAGTGGTTGTCCCTTATCAATAGTAAATCAAAATACAAGAAACCTTGCAAATATAAATTGCAGGGTTTCTTTCTTTAAGCAGCTCAGCTGGAAGCTAAATATAAAGATTTTTCATCTCAATAGCTAGGGAATCTATCCAATCAAAGAACCTATAAGTATATAAACAATTTTATTATGAAATTAACAACAGTCATTTGTTTTCTTTTATTACTAACAAGTATTACACAGGCGCAGGAAAAAGATAAATATGGTCGACCAGCACTTGTTCCCGGTATTGCCGAATTGAAAATCGGAGATCAGGTTCCCGATATCTTGATTGACAATATTATCAATGATGATAAACGTAGCATCCACACTTCGGATTATAAGGATAGGTTATTGGTGCTTGATTTCTGGGAGCGGAGTTGTGGTACCTGTATCGCCAGCATGCCCAAGTTGGACTCTTTACAGCGTGTATTTGGAGATCGAATTAAATTGTTATCTGTTACCTGGGAATCGAAAGATCATATTGTTGATTTTTTTAATAAAAATCGGTTCTTAAAGGAATATAATCCACCTGTACATCGTGCTTCTGCTGTTGATGACCGGATTTTGCGCTCCTATTTCCGTTATCAGACCAACCCCCATGTGATTTGGATCTTTAAGGGTAAGGTGATGGCCATTACGGGATATGAGCATATTACAAGTACCAATATTCAGGAAGTATTGGATGGGAAAACCGTGAATTGGCCCTTGAAAAACGATAGCTTTGACCCGATGTATCCCCTGATGCGCTTGGACGGCTTGTCGACAGAAGTAAGTGAATCACCCTTTTACGGCTATTCAGTACTGACAGGAACGTCCAATTCGATGCAGATTGGTCTAGGCGGACTTTTTTATAAACAAGATACCGCACGAAATATTAGCCGTCTTGCTTTTTTTAATCAAGACCTTTCTTCCATTTATCAAATTCTATTATATGCCACAAAACCTTTTGTTACAGAGGGAGATATGGTGAAAGATGCCACTAAATTACCTTACCTCCCTCATCCTGCGCGTCGCATATTAGAGGTTAAGGATGTATCCCGTTTTCGTAATGTTGACCAAGAGAATCAAGTCGTATGGGATCGAAAAAACCATTTCTGTTATGAAATGGAAAAGCAAGGGCTGGTCGACAAACAAGCATTGGCAAAACAAGCTTTAAAGGATTTGAACAATAGATTTGGTCTTAATGGGCGTTATGAAAAACGCAAGGTTAAATGTTTGGTTTTTGTGAAAACCAATAAACCACTTACTGATACTTTACCAAAAGGAAAGGGGGGAATGTCAATTCCCGCTTTGGTGATGATGAGTTTAGATTATACTCAAAAATATCCACCAGCGATTGATGAAACAGGATTAGGGTTTGATGTAGACTTCAATATTATGCCAAGTGATGGTACCCTCGCTGGGTTCCGGAAGGAGATACAGCGCCATGGCTTGGATCTGATAGAAGCCGAGCGTGAGATTGAGGTTCGGGTCATCTCAGATGTCAAATAGCCTGGTTGCTGTTGGTATAATTAAGAAACCCTGCAAAATAAATTTCAGGGTTTCTTTTTTTAAGCTGCGCGTGGGCAGCATGGCTAAGCCAGAATGTTAAGAGCGCTTTTATAAACGCTTAATAATTTGTTTTTACACACAGAATAATCTATTTTAACCCTCCCTTATGGTTTCAATAGTACATTTGTACTTTCTATTTTGTTATTTACAGTATTTCCAATTTCCGCAATTAACGAGTCTGTAAGAATCGGTTTACTCATGTTGTCAGAAGCTTGAATAGCACATAATTGTTCGTTTGGTGTTGGACATGAAGGAGGTGTACTGCCTACAAGAGTATAATGATTTGGATTTGAAACATCAGGTGTTCCAATTGGTGTGAATGAATACCAAGGCATAATAATAGTGCTTTTATCGATCAAAAAGCGTAAACTTTAATTGGTTGCTTACTCGTTTACAGGGTTTTCAGCTTCGCCCTTTGCCTACTCGATTATGGATTTTCGGCCTTCTCCATTTTTAATGTGTTAGCTTTGTGTATTTAAAATTGTTGTTAACCGTCTTTTATTAATCATATTTTTACGTCTTAGCAATAGTTTACACATTCGCTACACTTTTATATACTCGAGTAATGAAAAGTGTAAAGGAATTCTGAAGCGTTATACCTATGAAGGCTTTAAAAACACATTGACAGTAGTTGTTTTGTTCTCCAATGCTATCGCTATTTCAGAGATAAGCGCTACTGTGATAATAGGTTTTCCCATATTATCAAATGCTTGAATAGAACAGAGAATAAGATTGGACCCAGCACATGGTGATGGTACATTTCCATAATACGTATACTGATTTGGATCTGTAGGATCTTTGTGAATTCCCGGAGGAGTAAATTGATACCAAGGCATAATCGTTGTGCTTTTATAAATCAAAAAGCCTAAACTTTAATTGGTTGCCTACTCTGTTCTGGATTTTCGACATACTCCCTTTTTATTCTTTCAATACTTATATTAAGGACAGAGTAAAACATTTACACTTTCCGTCTTATTTTGTAGCGCTGTTCCAATTTCACCGCACAATGCAGGTGTGATAATTGGCGATCCCATATTGTCAAAGGCTTGTATAGCACAGAGACGAATATTTGGATTTGGACAGGAAGGGGGGGCATTTCCAACAAGTGTATAGCTGTTGGGATCACATACCGGTCCTCCATTGTATTTATACCAAGCCATAATCATAGCGCTTTTATACATCAAAAAGCATAAACTTTAATTTCTTTAGCCTACTCTGTTCAGGATTTTCGGCGTTCTCCTTATTTCATCAAATTTTATTTACTATCTTAAATAATAGTTTTTAGCATAGACATGCATTTGTACTTTTTAAGCGTACGTTCGTGGTGTCTATTTTATTTTGAAGAGCATTAGCAATTTCTGAACATAATGAAGAGGTAATTATGGGTTTCCCCATATTATCTAATGCCTGTATTGCACAAACAAAATCTTTTGGAGGTGAACATGGAGGTGGGATACTTCCATATAGTATATAGTTATTGGGATCACATGGATTACAATAGCAAGGAATTGGAGGTTGATATTTATACCAAGGCATAATCGTAGTGCTTTTATACATCAAAAAGCATAAACTTTAATTTCTTTAGCCTACTCTATTATCGGGTTTTCAGCGTCGCCCTTTTATCTTATACACTGTGCCTTTTGTCTGATGTTAGTCGCCGTACCAGCATTTACTCTTCTGAGCATTGGTATGGGGCCAACATCATCAATCTAAATTTTTCAATTTAAATCATTCAACTACAGCAGCGTTCAACTGTCAATCGCAATCATTACAGTCACTTCCTTTTAACAACACATTGGTTGTGCTTTTATGGTGCTCCAATGCGCAACAGATTTCTTCCTCTAGATCACAGGTAATGATCGGTTTTTTATGGTCATCCATCGCTTGGATGGCACAGACCATCACATGGCCTTCACAGTGTGGTGGATGATTCCCGTGTAGGGTGTACTGGTTTCTATCTTTCGGGTCGCCGTCATTTTTGCAGCAGGGGGTGTATGAATACCAAGGCATAATCGTGGTGCTTTTATACATCAAAAAGCGTAAACTTTAGTTTCTAAATAAATTAAATTGCTCTAATAGTACGCCCACTAGGGCAATTGCTGTCAACCAAATATTGACCTTGAGATGTCTCCTCCACGTCATGTGTTTGAAGAATCCACCACAGGGGCAGGGGTAGCGCTCATAGACCTGAAAAATAATCCCGGAGACATAGAGCGTGAAGATCAACATCAATCCGAAGGAGAAGTACAAGCCCAACAGCATGGTCTCCCGAAACAGCAACAGACAAACAACAGCAATTTCTAGTATAGGAATCAACCAAGTCAAAATCGGAACAGTCCATTTTGGTATTGCTTGTGATCCCAATATTTCACCAAACGATTTAAGCTTAGCAAATTTTGGTACCGCTATGTACGCCCAAAGAAGGGCGAACAGGGCAACGATGATATATGTAATAAGAGTCGCAATCATAATGTCAGTTTTTATTTGGTGATTTAAACTAAGACTAAGGTAAAGAGGAAAACAGAGGCAGCGTTACCGCATTTCTTACATTTTTATTGTTACATCTGTTGCAAAAAAAATGTAAGAAATGCGACACTTTTATTGTTACAAATGAGCATTTTTTATTGTATTTCGGTATGTAAATCTTATTACTCAATAAATGTCACTTCGATGGTGGAAGTTTTTTTAGTTTTCTGTTGATTGCGGCACCGCAATTGTGGCAATGCGAAATTCTGCGTGAAATCTGGAAGTTTGAAATTTTGCTTGTTTATTTTGAAGATTTTATTCCTCCGAAATTCTACTTATAGCAGTGGATTTCTCCCATGTAGACAATAGCCTAGCTGGCAAGTGGCTATTCGTGGAGCAGGTGTAGGAGAATGTTGATTTTCGACCGAGGTCTTATTTTACAGGTGAAACAGCTGTAGATAAACCTGAGGAAGTGGTTGCTTTGTATTACCGTTTGACAGTGATGCTTACCGATACGATGGATGTTGACCAGGAGGGGAGGGTCAGACGGCTTTTTTGATGATTATAAATGAATATCTCTTTCAATACCAGTTTATCCTAATCAAGATGATAATCGATGTTCATTTCCGAACAATCGATGTTCGGAAGCGTACACTTTTATTCATAAATTTATTTTTAATATTCTTATAATTAGTGAGTTGTGGTTTTGGCTATTATTTTGCCAGTGCTGTAATTATTGCTGAATACAATTCAGATGAAATGATTAACCTAATTAACATGTGTGGAACACGGACAAAATATAGACCATTATGATAAGACACTACTTTAAAATAGCCAAGCGTAACCTATGGAGAAATAAGGGGTACTCCATATTGAATATTGGTGGTTTGGCAATTGGAATGGCGGCAGCTATATTGATCTTATTATGGATTCAAAACGAAGTAAGCTTTGATAGATTCCATACCAAACGTGATCGGTTGCATATGGTAGGAACCAACATCGACCTTAATGGTGAGATCAACACGATGTTTTTAACACCAAAACCATTGGCACCGGCGCTAAAAGCAGAGTTTCCCGAAATAGTAAATGTCAGCCGTTATTCGGATGTGGGAAAGATGCTATTGACTGCCGACAGTAAAAAGCTTAAAGGGCATGGTGTATTTGTTGATTCTGCATTTCTTCAGATGTTTGACTTCCCTTTGGTTAGGGGAAGCGAAAAGCAAGCGTTGATCAATCCTACAGATATCGTTATAACGCAATCATTGGCCAAGCGCCTGTTCGGCTCGGATGATGTCATCGGAAAAACGGTGAAGCTAGAGAATGCCGATCCAGCTATTATAACAGTAGTGATGAAAGACACTCCAAAAAATACGCGTTTCAACGAAGCTGAATTTTTCATGCCCTGGAGCTATATGGAAAAAAAAGGAGAGTCGGATGAGCATTGGGGAAACAATACGGTAATTACCTATCTTGAACTTGCGCCAGGAACCTCATTTGCTACAATCAATACAAAAATTCGAGATATTACGACCAAACATCGAGAGGGGAAAGGGGATACGAAATTATTCCTTCAAGCCCTACCAGATTGGTGGCTGTACACCAAATTTGTCAATGGAGAAATGGTCGGAGGAAAGATCGATATGGTTCAGGCCTACCTGTATATTGCCGGATTTATTTTATTGATTGCTTGTATTAATTTTATGAATTTGAGTACTGCCAGTAGTGAGAAACGGGCAATGGAGGTTGGCGTACGTAAAGTCGCTGGAGCCTATCGCCGTTCACTTATTTTGCAATTTCTCTGTGAGGCGATCATGATGGCATTTATAGCTGGCGCATTAGCACTTTTAATTGTATGGACATGTCTGCCGGCCTTTAATGAGCTGTTAGACCGGAAGGTAATGATTGATTTTACACAACCTGTTTTTTGGATTTCTTTCTTCGGATTTATCCTTATCACCGGATTATTGGCAGGTAGTTATCCCGCTTTTTTTCTTTCCTCTTTTCAGCCTGCAAAGGTATTGAAAGGAACATTTAAAAACAGCAATGCCACCTTTAGCCCAAGAAGATTGCTCGTTGCGATTCAATTTACAGTAGCCATTGCCTTAGTAATATGTACGCTCAATATCCAACGACAATTGGAGTTTGGAAGAGATCGCGAAAATGGATACAATAAGAATAACCTCATCTATCTTTATGAAGAAGGAGCCATTAAGAAGAATATGGCATTGATCAAACATGAATTACTCAGTAGCGGTGTCGCCGAATCAGTTACCCGAACGAGCTCACCACTTACAGAAAATTGGAGTAGCACTTGGGGGTTTGGTTGGCAAGGTAAAGATCAAAATGATAAGATTATCTTCGATATGATTTCTGCTGATGATCAATTTGTCAAGACTGCTGGGTTGTCACTAGTGAGCGGACGAGATTTTGATATTCAAAAATATGCTTCTGATTCCGCTGCGGTTATACTCAATGAATCTGCGGTGAAAGCTATGGGATTTAAAGACCCACTGGGGCAGCTCGTCCAGCAGCGTGGTCAAGATTGGAAAGTTGTGGGTGTTATAAAGGATTTTATATTAAATTCTCCGTTTGAAGCGATTCCTCCCATGGTTATTTTGGGTGCAAACGGTTGGTTTAATATCGTGCATATCAAATTTAATCCTTCTTTGACAACCTCAGCAGCACTGGAACGTACAGAAGCCATATTTAAAAAGTATAATTCCGAATATCCATTTGAATATACCTTTTTAGATGAAGCTTATGCTCAGAAATTTACAGATACACAGCGTTATCGTGTTTTGGCAGGTTTGTTTACGATGATCACCATTATGATCTCTTGTTTAGGTCTGTTTGCACTATCGGCATTTATGGCCGAAAATCGCAAGAAGGAAATTGGAATACGCAAGGTGCTGGGAGCCTCCGTATTTTCTATTGCGAGGTTACTATCCATGGAGTTCGTTATATTGGTTTTGGTCTCCTGTTTGATTGCTTTCCCGATCTCGTATTTATTTACAGATCGTTTCTTTCTCCAAATGTATACCTACCGAGTACCAATTGGTTGGAGTATTTTTGTTTTATCGGGAACGGGCATATTAGTATTGGCACTCATTACGGTAAGTACACATGCCATCAAAGCAGCACTGTCCAACCCGGTCACATCATTGAAAGACGAATGATGTTTGAGGTAGATGTTGACAAAAAGAAAATGGCTAAAGCTATAGGCATTTTCATTGCTGCAACTGGAAAGAATCTCAATCCATCAATTTGTACAAGTAAGTTAAGTTAATTTCATATGTTTAGTGAAGGCCACGTCGTAAGATGTGGCTTTGCTTTTCCATCTATTCTACTTTACCGACCTTATAACCAATCTTATTACGTTCAGGTAGGGGCGGTTTCTCTAGTTTATCCTGAAAATTGATAAGCGCTTCCATATTGTTGTTCGTATATGATAAATATAGCTGTAAATTGTTGTTTTGAAACTACAATTATTCTGTTAATTGTAGTTTCAAAACAACATAATTTATAATTATTGATTTGCCAATCGTCTGGAGGCACTATCAACATAGGGGTTTATAAAAATAATTAAAAAACAAGAAAGAGAAGCTGGGATGTCAGCAGAATTAGCTTCTGGAATTGATAAAAGGCTCGAAGAGCGAGCTAAATTGCCACTGAAAATAAAAGGATTTCTGAGGAAAACGTATTACTGGGGAATGAAATAGCGCTATTATTTCCTTTTGGTGACCAAATAATTAATTGTTGTGGTAATCTTATTGAATGCTGTTGTGGTAATCTTATTGAATACAGCAGACTAAACATTTTAAGAAAGCCATATTGCAACAGATGTTTGTATAGTCAGATTAGACTATAGTGCCCAATTTTTTTAGTATATTTGATATAGGAGGTTATTATGGAATCAGTAGTTTTAAAACGAACTCACGAAAGACTTGATCGTCTATTATTAAGTAAAGTAGCTAGAGAAGCTTCATTAGTGGCGAATAGAGAAAATAAAGCACTAGAATTACCTGTTCAGGTAGTTGAAGATGGACATATTATTGAAAAATATGCCGATGGTTCAAAACGAATCATCAAAAAGCTAGTGCGTGTTAAAAGTAAAGTTAATCTTAAGAAAGGTGCAGTGTTATGCCTAAAGTAGGATGCAAGTGAAGGTCAAGATCATCGATCATTACGACACCACGACTCTGTTTAATTTCCTCTTTTACTTAATGTGCATCGAGGATAATAAAGATTTATACCAATTATGCAACCATAGATGTATGTGTTACGCTTTCATCACTGTGTAAACTTAGAGGAAGATAGGGTGATTCAAATTCTTCCAGCTTTATTTTCAATACCAATTAAGAACCATCAAATTTTAGATATTAATAATGAATCTATTCTTTTTTGAGTCCAATTTTAAGTTTTTAATTGCGATAAGGGCCTAATTTAAACCCGTAACGCAAACATGTACTAAATATGGCAGAGCAATATAAATATTTAGACTTTCCGTCTTCATCCCCAACTTGAAGTTCCATTTTGGAATATCAAGTTTTTAAACAAAGAGTTAGTTAGGTCTTATATTAGATATTTTCAACTATTTCAACCTTTTTACAGCTTCCCTTATCTCAGGTAAATCCATTTTATACTTTTTTAAATCCCATCCGGGCAGGTATTTATCCATTGGAGGGAGTCCCATAGATACTCGGCGGCTTTCAAGATTATCAACATCAACTATTGGGTAGAGGAATTTTTTCTTAGTTGTTTTATCAGTAAACCCTTGACTGCCATATAGCTGATCTTCACCATTGCGGACTGCAATTCTATCTTTCAATATCGCTAGATTACTTGAAAGTGTTTTACCAGCTTTCTCAGCTTTCTCAATCATAGGAAAGTATTTTTCTTGTGTAGCTAGATTTGCATGCTGTATTACTAGAAATAAACCCTGACTAGCAAACATGCCAACATCTTGCGGACCAAGCCAGCCTTCATTATCAAGTAGTGTTGTCACTGTTATGAGATTGAGAGAATCGACCTTTCTCATATTACTTCTTGTTACCGATAACTGTTTTTCATCAGCACCATTTTGCGCCAATTGTATGTATTGTTTTCTGAATTCTTGATCTTTTAAAAAAACAGAGTCAAGCTGCAATGCTATATCCTTTGTGAATTTGGTACTGTCAATATCAAATTGAGTAACTTGAGCATAAGATTTTAAAATACCTAAGTAGCTAATAATTAATATGAATAGTGCTTTTCTCATCAAGTTTTATAATTTGGTTTTTCTGTTTACTCAATAGGACATTACAAGGTCATCGCTACTGAGTTTTATATTTGGTTTATTTAAGGTATTCACAGCATTTTTCACACGCATCTGTTCTTCTTGAGATAGAAAATTTGGAACTAAAATATTTAAGTCAATCTTTAAAAGACGATTGATTATCACGAGATCTTTAAGAGTAAAAGGTGTGATACCATTGATCAATTCTGACATGTGTGTTTTGCTTTTATGCCCCAAAATTGTAGCTAAATTTTCTTGCGTTAGTTCTAACTTCTTAAGTTTTTTTCGTATTTCTTGCTTTCTGTTATCGATAAATAATCTTTCAAATTCCGCAATGCGTTCGTAATTATCACTTTCAGCTAGTTTTTGATCGCTAATATTATTGACATCGTTCCACTCGACATTTTCATAAGCTTCAATCAAATCACGTAACTTCGATCTCAAATTTTTAAAATGAACACTTTCCTTAGATAGCAATCTTAGTTTTCTGTCAGCTATCAAAGCTCTTTCATAATCCAATTCATTAGATATTGAATTACTCTCTACTAACTTTTCAATGTCAAAATGTGTTTTCATTTAGTCTATGTAGTTTTTAGTTCGAAGCCATTTTTCAATGGTCGATTTGTTGTTTTTGAATGTTTCATCATATTCTTGATGCGTACCAGCCCACATGATAGTGGCTTCTCCTTCATCGTCCAGCTCAATTAATATAAGTGTCCTATGAATGTGAATGTCAAAGAAATAAAAGCCATCATTATGTACACAGTCAGCATCAGGTCTTAAATCTTTGATGGTTTGTTTAGTTTTGTATGGTTCAAATAATTCTAAGACATCAATTAATTTATCGATTTCTTGGCAAAGTAATTTATTGCCAATATTCTTCTTTTTACACTTTAGAAGTATTTTCTTTCCTATAATTCTCATAAGAATCTATGCAAATATACAACAAAAGTTCGGAATTTATCCGAACTTACGATTTATTCTTTTCATTATCTGGTGATTCAAACGGTACGACCAAGGCTAAGATTTCTTCATCGGACAGCGTAGCGTATTTGCCCTTAAAATCTTTATGAATGTAATAATTCAGACCCTTTATAGGCCGTATTAAAACAATACTTTCATTTCGAGGTGCTTTATTCAGTAAACTTGTGATTTCACTTGGATTTCTATTCCATAAGGAAGGAGTCATATGGGTCAGAAGATTTTTTGCAGTATTTGGTTGGTTTAAGCTTCCTTCTTTTATTAATCGGTTAAGTTCATTGGCTAGTGCATGATTCTTATCTATAGTTTTGACACCTGTAATTTTTCTTTTTTCGATTAAATCTTTTGTTAGTTCATCTAAATCCGTGAAATTAGGAAGAGGGAAGTTTGGATTAGCTAAATTATAATATGTAACATTAAATATACTACCTATTTTTATCATCTTGTCAATGGTTAGTCCAACATTACCGCTGATTATTTCTGTTACATTTTTAATACTTGAATTAAGCAGTTTTGCTAAGTCATTTTCACTTAATCCAGATGCATCAAGATATTTTTTAACTTGTTTGCCAAATTCAACTTTGTACTCCATTTCTGTCTTCATAAAAATAGTTTAGATTATTTTGTTTAATCTATTTGTTTTACTATATTTGTTTAAGCGATTTAATTATCACGGCTAATAGCCTTGATGAACGATGTTTTTTCATACCAAAAGACCAAATTACCAATGAAGAAACCGTGAAATCGCCCTATGCTTAAAAAGTTTATTATCTTTACTTAAAGTTATAGGGTGCTTCTCACGTGAACTTCAGATGGTAACTATAAAGAAATTTATAGTAGGGTTGGTCCCCTTGGTTCTGAAGTTGTGAGGACACCCTTATTTATTTTATAAGTGGTTCTTAATCTTCAATAAAATCAACGTTCATTCATAAACAAATAAATTATGAGAACGATTAAAAAACCAATTCAAAGCCCCATTTACCGGATCGAAGATCAGGCGAGTAGGTTTTACTGCTCACCACCGCCAAAGAACACCATCTTTCCACCTGAATGAAGAAATCTTGGAAATAAAAACAAAAAGGGGCAAGAGCAGATTGCACTTATAATTGTATTTAACCGTACAAAAGATAAAACCCTGATTACGGTTTTTACCGATTCATGCTATAGCAATTCCTTATTTAGTTAATAATTCTTAAAATGCTCTTTCAAGCGTCAGACACTTTAAAAGTAGCACTAAAGAATTAGATTACCAAATATTCTAATGCAATATGGTATAGTTTATCTATACTTATGTGAATGGTTTTTTATTTATTATTATGAGATGCAATACTGATAGCCCATTATAACACGTAACGAAGACGTACAATTGCATTTTTCTCACCTTATTTATTAACTATTGATCGGTTGAACAGGGAGCATAGTGCCTAATTTTTAGCTCCCCATTCGCGCTCAATTAAACACTAATATCATGCAAAAAACTTGCAACGGGGATAGTTATGTACTAGCCTCAGGGGAAGATATGTCTTTTGTTTTGAGTGAAATACCTGTTCCAATTATTAAAAAACCAGTTATGATAACAGATTTACCAGAACGATATTTTAAGGAACTGAGGTTTGATGTCGTGAAGGGGCTATCTCCAAAATCATTGCAGTATGTCATGGGCGAGCGCCCAATACAACCCTATTATTCGCTGTTGATAGACTTGTTGGAGGCTACGGAATCATTCAGTATGGTCGTGCGCAATGACAGTACCGATGTACTGCGGATATCCTTGATCAGTATGGAACTCTATGAGATTTACCTATTTGCGTTAGGCTTACCGGCAGACTTTCCGACCAATCGGATATTAGTGCTTGGTGAGGAGCGCGAAAAGCTGGTACCCAATGATAAATTGGTAAAAACGCCATGCTATTGCTACGAACTGTCTGTACCTGCTAAAACTGAGCGCGAAGAATACCGTCAGCGGATATTGAACGATATGAACAAACACTTTCAGTTAGATGTAAGAGTCGAGAAATTGGCCGTTGTTCAAGGCAGTCGACCAGTTTTGACCAATGATGGCGAGTCCGTTGAACTCATTTGGGATGAGCAGTTGATGATGATTATGAAGACTAGAAAAGTTAATCCTTCCTGATACCATGTTAAAACAGACAAAAGTTCCGCCTTAATTAGGTAGGGGTGCAAGTCATCAAGGATGACTTTATATCGATGAAAGCGTGCTGATAACCAATTATGATAAATTAACGACAGACGTATAACGCTTTTCGATTCCATCACTTTATTATAGCCTGAGCGCAAGCTTATGGACACCTGACTAGCTTCGATTGGAAGCTATCCTGGATGTCTATTACCCTCAGGTAAACGTCAAATTTTAAGTCCTAAATACTTAGCGAAGCGATCTCTTTCGTTCCATTAAGTATAATTTAACCTTACGAAAAAATGAAAAATTTTATTAGGGGTGGAAGAGTACATACCTATTTTAAGGGTATTCTCCAGTCCATTCATTATCTAAAAAACAGCTGCAGTAAGCTAGGGATAGCACGTCGATGTCCTACAGCTGCATCTGCGCTTAAAAATAATATTGCACATGCAACTAGTGTGCGTTTTAGTAGCCAATGTTTGACTGATGGTAGCTCGTCTATTCTTGGGAATAGCTGTGTACCTATCTCGGGATTGGCCCGCCATTCGTTTGGCAGTTCTTCGACCGTTGTTCGACAGTTTCCCAAAGCTCAGTCGAAGCGGAGTCGAACAACACCCGAACAAGTGTCGAAGCGGTCTCGAACAAGTGTCGAAGGACACTCGAACAAACCTCGAACAGGAGCCGAAGAAAAGGCAAGAAAATACCAAGAAATCAGCAGAGAAACGGCAGAGAAGAAGCAAGGAAGTCTGCAACAAATAGCAGAGAAACACCATGTAACCGGTAAAGAAACAGCAGAGGATAGGCAGAGAAAGAGCAGAGCCGAAACAGAGGATTGTGCTGAAGTAAACAGAGGGGAAGCAAGGGAGGTGGTTTATTCTAATCAACTTCTGACCAACTTCGTATCAACTTCTAACTTGCTACGAGTGGGCTTCGAGCTGGCTTCGAATTTTCTTCGAGTCAAACAGTATGAAAACTCAAAGCCAACTCGAATAAAATTGGATAAAAGGCCGAAGAATGGCAGAATAAGGTCAGAAGAAAGGGGGAATAAGGTCGGTGACAAGAAAGGAGTTAGTGAGGATAGGTTGTTCTCAAATTCGGGTCAGCTTCGTACTGTATTCGTACCAGATTCGAAGAATATACGCCCTGCTAAATACCTTTTAATTACCTTCCAATTACCTTTTCTTGGGCAGCCGATGTGCGTGGGATGTGTCGGAGGTGTGCAAGGGATGGGTGAGGTCCGAAGCAGGTTAGAAGCAAGCACGAACCCGGTACCCAGAATGTACGGTTTAAGTACTGTTAGTTCACGGGGAAGGTACCGAAAAGGTACTGGGAGTGTACTACGAAGCTACTGGAAAGGTACCAAAGAGGTACTGAGAAGCTACTGGAAGGGTACGGGGATTAGTACCATCGGAGTGTCTTCTGCTCGGGAATCAGGTAGTTCGAGCTTGAAGGGTGCGTTATCTCAAATAAGCTCTTTTAAGGCTTCTAAATTTTTAAGTCAAGTATTTACTCATGCTGAGCGTGATAATTCTTTAAGGCGCTTAAAAATCAATTCAAACTTGATACAAAGGGTCGGTCAGGCTATTGGAAATAAAGGTGTTGTCCGTTTCTTTGGTGCAGCAAGGTTTTCGATTGCACCGATTTTACTGCTGTTGCTGACGTTCGGAGCTTTAATTAGCCAAGCTCAGAGCAAACAAAACTATGTACTGCAGGGAACGGTAATGTCCGCAGTGGACAATAAACCCTTGCAAGGAGTATCAGTACGCGTCGAAGCCGAGAATATCAAGATATCCACCAAGAATGATGGTTCGTTCATCATAACTGTAGCCCACCGAAAAGGAAAGGTCAAATTTACCAATATCGGTTACAAAACAGTGGAACAGGAGTACACTTCCGGAGTTATATTGTCTATGCAACTAACTGCGTCAGATAATCAGCTTGAAGAAGTGGAGGTGGTGAGTACAGGATACCAAAAAATCCCGAAAGAAAGAGCAACGGGGAGCTTTGAGTTTGTGGATAATAAGTTGTTCAACAGGAAAGTGTCAACAGATTTTGTAAGTAGATTGGAAGATGTGGTGTCGGGTATATCATCATCTAAAATGTTTTCAAACAATAGAGGTAAGTTATTAAATATTAATGTGAGGGGTATGAGTACAATGCAATCTGAATCATGGCCTCTCGTTGTTGTGGATGGCGTCCCCTATGTAAATAATTTTGATTTATTGAATGGCTATTTTAATAATATCAATCCGAACGATATTGAAAACATAACCGTGCTTAAGGATGCAGCAGCATCTTCTATCTGGGGAGTTCAGTCGGGGAATGGCGTTATTGTCATCACGACCAAACGAGGTAAATATAATCAACCATTTCAGTTATCTGTAAATAGTAATGTGACGATAGCCCAAAAACCTGATTTGTACTACTATCCACAGATGAACACATCGGATTATATCGATGTAGAAAAAGAACTGTTTGATAAAGGCTATTGGAATAGCCGGATGAATCGGTATAATGTTAGTTTGACACCAGTTATTCAAATTTTAAAGAGGCATAAAGAAGGTGGTTTGAGTGAGTTGGATATGAATACACAATTGGATGCCTTACGAAATATTGATATGCGAGAAGATTTTTTGAAATATATCTACCGCGAGTCTGTAAACCAACAATATAATGTACAATTGCGAGGTGGTTCGGAAAAAATGAATACATCTTTTTCTGTTGGGTATGATAAGAATCTAGAAAACTTGGTTACTTCTTCTTATAATCGATTGACCGTGAAGAATAATACACAATTACGTCCGGTAAAAAATTTGACCTTGGATCTGGGAGTTACTTATACGGAGTCCAAGAGAAAAGAAGCACAAATCAATATGGTTGGCTATAATAATATGGGAAGGGGTAGTGGGAACTTTCCTTATATGCAAATGGCAGATCAAAATGGTAATGCTTTGATCGTAGATGCTATACCTCGAAACCCTATATTTCGAGACACAGTAGCAGGTGGTCGCCTACTTGATGCGAAGTATAGACCATTGGATGAGTTGAATGCTACACATATATTGACCAATATTCGGGAAACGTTTCTAAATTTTAAGGCCAATTATCAATTTCTTCCATCATTAAATGCCTCTATACAATATGCATATCAACGAGCATATCAACCGACAGAAAACTGGCAAGGAATGACTTCGGTTCATTTGAGAGAGACCATTAATTATCGTGCATCTTGGGATGACGATAAAGTGACTTGGAACCTACCAGTAGGTGATTATTTGAATACTGCTCATAATAACAACGATACCCATCAGGTTAGGTATCAAATGGATTTTAACAAGAATTGGAATGATCTTCATAGTGTGAATGCAATCGCAGGGACTGAGGTGAGGCAGATTAGAAGTACGAGCCAAAATGCAGTTTATTGGGGTTATGACCCTGAATTGTTAACCCATCAACCTGTGCAAACTGGTAAATTGGTTCCCGCTTTAAATGGCATTGCAGGTGGTACTTATTTATATGATTATTCATATAATGGTGCCTATACGAATCGCTATACTTCGTATTTTGCCAATGCTTCTTATACTTATCATAGTCGCTATATATTTAGTGGAAGTGTGCGTAAAGATGCTTCAAATCTATTTGGAGTAAAAGCAAATGGTCGGGGACAACCCTTTTGGTCTTTGGGTGGTGCGTGGTTATTGTCTAAAGAAGCCTTCATTAATGATCAGGTATTCCCAATGTTAAAATTGCGGGCGACCTATGGCTATAACGGCAACGTAAATAACAGTACAGCAGCATATCCCATTATTAGTATACAGTCTTCACCAGAATATATCACGGGCCAGCCATATGCGAGTATGCAATCGCCACCCAATCCTAATTTACGTTGGGAGCGTGTCGGGATGTTGAACTTAGGTTTAGATTTTTTATTTAGGGATCGCATATCAGGTTCTATCGAATACTATATTAAAAAGCCAAAGGATTTGATAGCCGGAACTAAGATTGATCCAACCACGGGATATAATTCGTTGAATGTGAATTCTGCAAATTTAGATGGTCGTGGTGTAGATATTTCAATCAATAGTTTGAATATCAAGTCAGATTCTTTTAACTGGACGACTAATTTGGTGTTTGCTTATAACAAAACCACTGTGAAGAAATCACATCTGACGAGTCAACGAGGAAAAGATTATGTAGCTGGACCATATGGTATGTTGCTCACTCCGATAGAGGGATTGGATTTGTACAGTCTATTGACCTATAAATGGGCAGGCTTGGATTCTGAAACAGGAATGCCACGTGGTTATGTGGATGGAGAAGTGTCTAATGATTTTGGGGCGATTGTGAATCGCGGAACTATAGATGATTTGGAGAATCATGGTTCATTGAAAGCACCCTATTTTGGTTCATTTCGGAATAACTTTTCTTATAAAAATCTGGAATTTTCTTTTAATATTTCCTATCAGATCGGACATAAGTTTCTTCGGAGTTCTTTTAATAATCGCTGGTTCATCGAAAATGGTAGGGGACACTCGGATTATGCTTTACGTTGGCAGCATCCAGGAGACGAGCTACATACGAATGTACCTGCTTTTACTTATCCTAATGACCTTTACGCGAGTGAACTGTATTATATATCATCTCCTTTAGTGGAATCTGCAAGTCAGATTAAGTTGCGCGATATTCAATTGAGCTATAATCTCAGCAGTTTAAAGCGTATAGGACTTAAAAATGCGCGAGTATATGCTTATGTGCAGAATCCAGCAACGATATGGCGGGCTAATAAATTAGGTCTTGATTCTGAATATGGAGAGGAGATCCCAGATCCAATGTCTGTTTCGTTAGGTATTAATTTTAACCTTTAATTCGATTATCATGAAAAGAATATTACTAAAAACAATCCTAGGGATAGCTGTGCTGATAAGCAGTTCCTGCTCTGGTTTCTTGGATCTGAAACCTGATCAGAAAATGGTGGTTCCAAAATCGCTGGAACATTGTGAATTGCTGTTGAATGATTATACAGCGATGAATACTGGATATCCGACTTTGGGTGAGGTGGCTAACGATGATTATTTTTTGAATGCATCGGACTGGTCTGCTATGTCGGAATTTGAAGATCAGCAAACCTATATTTGGGCAATTGATATGGTCATATTAAATAATCAATGGCAAAACCCATATAAGGTGGTGTATCTGAGTAATCAGATCTTGGATGTGCTCTCTAAATTGGGGCCAAGTCAGGATATGCAGAAGTATAATAAAGTCTTGGGTGCTGCTCATTTCTTCCGTGCTTTTGCTTTCCATCAGGTAGCGACGACCTTTACCATGCCTTACCGAGAAAGTACAGTTGCTGAAGAAATGGGAATACCCTTACGTTTGAGTCCAGATATGGACTACAAGTCGGTACGTGCGAATTTGAAGGAAAGCTTTGTGCAGATAATCTCAGATTATAAAATGGCGATTGCACATCTTCCTAAAACGGAAACGCTGAAAGGAAGGCCACATAAAGCCGCCTCTTATGCTGGATTAGCTCGCGTGTATTTGGATATGCAAGATTATAAACAAGCTTATGCTTATGCGGATTCATGTTTGCAAGTACAACAGGAGCTGTTGAACTATAAAGAGTTGAATCAAACTGCAAGCTACCCAATCGATCGCTTTAATAAGGAAGTGCTATTTCCTGCTATTGGAATGTATACTCCGCTGCTGTCTCATTATCAGGCTCGAATCGATACCAATCTTTATGAGGAGTATAGTGAATATGATTATAGAAAGAATATCTTTTTTCAGCCGAATGTTAATGAGGTGGACAATTTCGGCTTTAAAGGTTCATATGATAATTCGGATGCACAACCCTTTGTGGGCTTGACGACCAGTGAAGTGTACTTGATTCGGGCAGAATCTGCTGCTCGTACAGGAAAAGTTCCACAAGCTTTGGCCGATGTCAATACATTGTTGAAGAATAGGATTGATGTAGATTATTTCATTCCGATAACAGAAACTGATCCTGACAAATTGCTTCGGATTATTTTAAAGGAACGTCGAAAGGAGTTGATTTTCCGTGGACAACGTTGGTCTGATTTAAAGCGGCTGAATCAAGATGATCGCTTTAAGAAGACATTGGTTCGTGTCATCGATGGAAAAGAATTTCGATTAGAACCGAATAGTTTGAAATATGCGCACTTGATTCCTGATTTAGTGATATCGGAATCAGGGATGCTTCAAAATAAAAGATAAAGCCATGAAAAAAATAATATTAGTAATAATTGCAAACTTTCTTTTGTGCCCAATAATTTGGGCGCAAAAGCAAATTGACCGTAGTCAAGAATTGAGAATAGGGCAGTTGTTACCAGACTTGCCATTGCAACCCGCTCTTAACTATAAACAGGATAGGATCGATATCAAATCGTTGAGTGATAAAGTGGTCATCTTAGATTTTTTCGATACTTATTGTACAAATTGCATCGCGGCTATGCCGAAGTTGCAAAAGTTGCAGGATGAAATGGGAGCTAAATTGCAAGTAATCTTGGTGACTTGGCAGGATCAGAAGGCCATTGAAAAGTTTTTTGAAACGAGTAGTTTCTTGAAAGAGCACCATGTTAAACTGTCAACGATTTACTCTGCGAATCTTTTGAGAAGCTATTTTCCACATAAGGGTGTGCCACATACAGCATGGCTTTACCACAATAAAGTGCAAGCGATAACCTATTCGGATTTTGTAAAAGCGGAAAATATTGAAGCCTTATACAATAATGGTACTATTCAATTACCGTTCAAGTCTGATTTTAATGAGGGATTGGATGAGAATAGCAGCGCATTTGGGCAAGAGCAGCTGGTTGGTTCAGTCAAGATTTTTGGTTTTAAAAATGGTGTAGAAACGACAGGTATTCAAATTGCTGTCGATTCTACAACTGCTTTACAAAAGACTACTTTCTATAATATGGATATCTTAGGTGCCTATACAGCCGCTTGGAGTAAAATAAAGAAACCAACATTCTTATTAAAAGAGGAGCGTTTGCTATGGAAGGTTCGAGATCAAAGTAAATACCAATATCCGAAGGGTTCGGGAGGAAAGAATGTCTGGTTATTGAAAAACGGAGTTTCTTATGAACGTTGTGATCGTGTTAGAAGATCAGAATTGCAGCAAGCAGGGATCATTTTGAATGATCTGAATGGATTCTTTGGTTTAAAAGTCTATTGGGATACAAAGGAAATGCCTTGTTTGGTCATCAGGAAAATAAAGGAAGGGAAAAATACTATTAAGCAATTAGAAAGTGTTGGTGGATTAGAGGGGACTGGAGTACTTGCATTTATGGTCGATTATCAAGGGGATTTTCCGCCAGTAGTGGATGAGGTGAACTCCAAAATAAATATTCGAATCAAGGATTATTCCAATTTAGAGAAATTGAATGAGCAATTAATAAAGTATGGCTTAACGCTAGTGGAAGAGAGGCGATTGATAGAGGTATTGGTGTTTGAGGAGTTGAAATAAAACAGTAACGGGGTAAATAAGGATTACCTCGTTACTGTTTTATACTTTAGGCATCGGAATCTCGTTCTTACGCCTTGTTATATTTGATAATCCTAAGCATCTTTTAACTGTACATTAGTGGATGCCGTCCTTGTATGTAAGGCATTGATCATTTGGTCTTTCAACGCAGTAGTTAGTTGCGGAAAATTATTGGAATCCGCAGTTGCTTGCACTGCACAGATTTGATCAGTACCATCACATCCCGAAGGAGGAATTGTACCTACTAATGAATAGTCTTGAGCATCTGTAGGAGTACCGTATGAATCTAATTTGAACCAGGGCATAATACTAATACTTTAAACTTTATCATATTCTTATTGTTTACATTGGCCCTTTAAGTTCACCCTCAAGTGTTCTCTAAAATAAGCGTACCTCAGGACATTGTTTCATTTGGATAGCTCTTTTGTTTTACCGTTCCCGCCTGCCGGGGAAGATGGCGAATTTAAGTGGATACCTCATTTTTAATGGCACGAACCAATTTTTAAAACTAAAATTTGAATACCTAACCAATATATAAACATGCAAAATTATGATCACCAGTATAGGGCATGACAATACCAACTGGCCATGTAGCGCAGTGCGTAGGCACAGTTGCTCCTGCTTTATCCATTGGATAAGGTCTGGCATATGTGGTGTATTGGTCATGTTTGTTTTCATTGTGTATGCTAATTTTAAACTGTGCTTAAAAAATTCCCCAGCTCTTTTCGAGCTAGGGAATCATGACATTATTCAACTAAACGGAATCGCAACCCTAACGAACCCATTTTACTGTTTCGAAGTGCTTACATCTTAAGAATAACAGCCATTCTGTATAGATGTAGAGCAATCTTCTTTTATTGTTGATTTGAACTAAGACTAAGGTAAAGAGGATTTTGAAGGGAGCGTTAGCAGATTTCTTACATTTTTATTGTTACATCTGTTGCAATAAAAATGTAAGAAATGCGACTCTTTTATTGTTACAAGTGCGCATTTTTTATTACGATTCGATATAAAAATCCTGTTATGCAATAAATTTCAATTTGGAGATGGAAGTTTTTTAGATTTCTGGCTATTGCGGCATTGAGATTGTTGCTGAGCGGAATTCTGCGTGAAATAGGGTGGTTCGAAATTTTTACACCTTCCTTTTTTGTTGTTATGTACTGTATCTTATGCGTAAAATAAGGATGAGATAGGGTATTGAAAAGATACGCTCTTTTGATTTCGAATAACAAAAGAGTGTACCTTTTTTACGGGCTACTTCTTCTTAAGAAAAGCGTAGGTCTGTCTAGTAAGGCCTACATGCATGGCTTTATAATGTAATGAGGCAATACTGCAGAACAGTCGGTTTTCCTTCTCAAACCGCATGATGCGATCCAGTGAGGGTTCATTGAGCAATTGGACCCGATGCTGATAGGCTTGCTCATTCTGCAGGATGACCTGTTCAATATCGGCAGATACTTCTGGAAATTCACTGCGAATGGTCAGCATATCTGGATAGCTAATGGATGTGACGATTCCGTCTTCGAGCATCTGTACATAATTGGTCCGATCAGTACCATTCAACAGGCTAGATGCAAATAGGATAGCTTCTCTTTTCTTCCAGATCTGTGTTCCATAAGGAGCATCTCTACTCTTGCTGTAGTAATAGCTGTGGACCATAGCTTGTGCAGAATACCAGATGCGTCCTTCATTGGCTGGTCCAGGCGATTCTAAATCTTGGAGTTTTAGAGCCGATTGGATGGTGAACATGGGGGCTATACGCTCAAACAATAATTGCTCCCGATCAGGAGTCAAATTGAGCATCGTCTTCATATAATGCTTGATCAGGTTATTCTTATGTTCCTTCATGACTATTGGTTTTTAAGGATTGACCTTGTATGATTTTGTGCTGTAGATTAGGTCTTGCGTTTAAAGGATAGAAACGTGATTGATTTAAATTGTTCATAATAGTATTGGGTTAGTTATTGATTTAAACTATGACTAAGATAAAGAGGAAAGTAGGAGGAGTGTGACCGCAAATGACCCATTAATTTTGCAACATATGTTGCAAAAAAAGTGGGTCATTTGCGACTCTTTTATTGTTACAAGTGCGCATTTTTTATTGTGTAATAATATGAAAATCCTATTACTCAATAAATGTCACTTGGGTGGTGGAAGTTTTTTTCGATTTCTGCTTATTTCGGCATTGCGATTGTGGCAAAGCGAAATTCTGCGTGAAATGATGAGGCTTGAAAATTTTCTTTTGTCTACTCTGTTCAGGATTTTCGGTGTATTCCTTATTTTTTAGGTACTAAATCTTGTACCTATTAGCGTTCATAGATCATGGCGTAGGATGATGTGCTCTCTATTGCATCCATAGTATATCGCCATCGCTAATTCCTGTTTCATCATTCCATCGATGATTGGCAATTTATCAGCATCAAAATGGGCACGTATAGCATATATTTTCCCCGTAACCCTATTGGATGGTGGCTTGGTACCTTCTACATTTAGGGTATATTGACTCGGGTCTGTTGGGTCTTGAGGAATACCTTGTTGTGGTGTATATAGATACCAATTTCTCATCGCGCAATGCTTTTACCTAAAGTCCAATCCCAGCTTACTCTATTTTAGGGTTTTCAGCATCGCCCTTTTATATCATGCTACTGTGCCTTTTGTCTGATGTTAGGCGCCGTACCAGCGTTTACTCTTCTGAGCAAGTGGTACGGGGCCAACATCATAACACAAGGAATAAACAATTATGAATAACACTATGATAAAGTTTCAATATTAATCGCACTCTCCAAATCACTACCTTTTACTAACACATTGGTTGTACTTTTATGGGGCTACATTGCGCAGCAGATTTCTTTCTACAGATAACAGGTGATGATCGGTTTTTTGCGGTCATCCATCGCTGGAATGGTACAGATCATAACGTGGCCCTTCACGGTGTGGTGGATGATCACCATATAGGGGGTACTGATTCTTAGCTTTTTGGTCGTCTACTTTTTTGCAGCAGGGGTGTATGAAAACCATGGCATAATCGTGGTGCTTTTATAAATCAAAAAGCGTAAACTTTAGTTTCTAAATAAGTTAAACTGCTCCATGAGGACGCCCACTAAGGCAATACATGTCAATCCTATATTAACTTTGAGATGTTTTCTCCAAGTCATTCTCTTGAATAGTGCACCCGAAGAGCTGGGGTAGATGTCATAGATCTGAAAAATAATCCCGGAGACATAGAGCGTGAAGATCAACATCAATCCGAAGGAGAAATACAAGCCCAACAACATGGTCTCCGGGAACAGCAACAGACAGACAGCACAAATTTCTAGTAAAGGGATAAGCCAAGTCAAAATTGGAACAGTCCATTTCGGTATGGCTTGTGACCCTAAGATTCTGCCAAATGACTTGAGCCTAGCAAGTTTTGGTAACGCTATGTATGCCCAAAGAAGGGCGAACGTGGCAGCAATGATATATGTAATAAATGTCGCAATCATAATGTCAGTTTTTATCTGGTGAATTAAACTAAGACTAAGGTAAAGAGGAAAGTAGGGGGAGCGTTAGCAGATTTCTTACATTTTTTTTGCAACAGATGTTGCAAAAAAAATGTAAGAAATGCGACAGTTTTATTGTTACAATTGCGCATTTTTTATTCCAATTCAATACAAAAATACTGTTGTACAATAAATGTCACTTTGGAGATAGTGGTTTTTTTCGTTTTCTGCTAATTACGGCATTGAGATTGTTGCAAAGCAGAATTCTGCGTGAAATCGGGAAGTTTGAAATTTTCCTTGTTTTTTATGATGATTTTTCACCCAGAAATACTTAATATGGATGCTGAACTCTCCCATGTAGGTAATAACCTAGCTGACAAGTGGCTCTTCGGGGTGAAGATGCAGGAGTATGTTGGCTTTCGATTGAAGTTTTAATTTATTGAGGAATCAGCTGCTGATAAAGCGGATTATGAATTTATCTTCCTGTATTAACATTCTTGAATATTTTAGTTTATGCAATAGTTCTCCATCTGACCAACTGAAGCAATAGAAAAGCTTTACTTAACTGGTATTATAAAAGCGTATTCTTCTTGTGGTAAACATTGCGTGGCATCACAACTTTGCCATTTAACTATACCCCTAGCATTGGCAACCCCTTTATCATTATTCAATTTTACTTTTTGCTGAAAAACGACTTCATTAATAAAATAACCGACATCCATCTTGAACACTTTCTCGTGTTTTACTTTTGGTGATGGTTCTAAAGTTTTACCAATTAATGAAAAATCTGCAGATTTTTGAAAAGAAAACGATGTTGGTATGGGACCATCACCGTTTAAATTTAGAGCATAAATATGCCAACCATTCTGGATAGTTGCTTTGACGAAAAGCACGGCCTCTTTGCTATTTATTTTTTTACTAGCAACTGTCCATTTTACAGGTTTGTGGATCTGTCCAAATGACGCTGTAATCGTTAAAATTACAGAAGTGATCAGTAATAATATCTTTTTCAATTGTATAGTGTTTATTTAATTCTGCAGTTAAATTAGTAAATATTACGGTGCTATCGTAACCCTTTCCCATCTTGGTGCAAACGTAAAGACGGTTAATCTGATTGCTGTGGTGTACGGGTCACGAATCTATTTTCCGGTATTAACTTTATGATTAAAAATAAGTAGATATAGCCCAATAATAATGAATGGAATACTTAAGATCTGTCCCATGTTTATTGCCATTGTATCTTCAAATGCTTCTTGGTTGATCTTGAAAAATTCATCGATAAATCGGAAACTAAAGAGCACAGTAAGCAGTAGACCAAAGGATTTACCATTTTTATTTTTGAAAGAATCCTTTTTATAACTAACGATCATTGCTGCAAAGAGGAGAAAACAAAATATTGCCTCGTATAACTGAGCTGGATGACGCGGAATCGAGTCTATCTTAGTGAAAATAAAAGCCCAAGGCACATCTGTAGGTTTACCGATCATTTCTGAATTCATCAAATTACCCAGGCGGATACAACCTCCAGCCAACGGGACAACTAAAGCGACTCTATCGGCCATCCATAAAAAACTGATGTTATTTTTCTTCGCAAATAGCGCTATTGCGACCAATATTCCGATACCACCGCCATGGCTGGCCAATCCACCTTCCCATATGGCAATTATTTTTAATGGGTTTGCTAAATAATATTGCGGGTCGTAAAACAATACATGTCCTAAGCGTGCACCTATAATCGTTCCGGCGATGATATAAAGGGTCAATTGATCCAAAAAATCTGTCGACTTCCCATCTTTGCTCAGCACACGTTTGATAACATTATAACTTGCTGCAATGCCAATCAACCAAAATATACCGTACCATTTAATTGGATGGTTTATAAAAGGAATAATGAAGATATCACTATCCACATTCCAATTAATATATCCCTGTACAACGGTTAGTAAATATAAGTGGTCTTGCATTTCGATAATTTTTTGGTGAAAACGAAGATATATTATTTTGGTTAAAATAAGTATTGGTATTAATAATTATACACTTGAAGTGGCTAAAATGTCATTCATCCCTGATATTGGTCGTTCGTCCCTGGTATTTGGTGATTCGTCCCTAGTATTGGTCGTTCAATCCCTAGTATTAGTCATTCGTCCCTAATATTGGTCATATGAGCATTAAATTAAATGATGTTTTATTTAGTATTTTAAACTAATTTAATTAGTTTTTATGAATGTTGTTTTGTATCTTTAGTGTAATAACCAATTCACTGAATTTATGAATTCAAGAGAGACAGAGCCAGGTATTATTCCGCGTAAGCAGAATGATGAGTTGCTCAAAGGCGTATTCGAGGAAAATTTTCATGATTTTCTACTCTTTATGTATCCGAATGCAAAAGAGTTATTTGATTTTGATCGTGGATTCTCCTTTAAGAATAAGGAATTATTTAAGATCATCCCCGACCGTGAGCGTTCAGATGGTAAGCGTATCGCAGATCTATTAGCGAAGGTTTATTTGAAAGATGGTACGGAGAAGTGGATCATGGTACATACCGAGATTGAAGGAGGTAATAGTTGCGATTTCGCGTATCGTATTTTTCAATATCACTACCGTATTCGTGATAAGTTTGACGTACCTGTGGAGACCATTGCAGTCTTTACTGGCGACCGCAAGCAACGTAGGCCTTGCGAATATTTGGAACAGGGGATACACACCTCTATACATTTCAAATACCTTTCCTATCAAATTGTCTAGTCCTAGAATAGTTATACACTAATTATAGTGTATGAACAAAATAAAAGCAAAGAAACCCGAACTCAAATCTACTCCTTATTATGACAAATCAGTCATAAAAAAATCGTTATCATTATTAAAGAAAGGTTATTCCAAACGACAAGTTTGCGAAAAATTAAGCGTTGGTGGCCAAGCATTGAGTAAATGGATGATAAAGTATACTGTTCAGGATGTGTGCACTCCAAAATATACTAAATTATCACCTCTCCAGCGTCGTTCTATCGCTCTTCAGATTATGCAAGGTACGCTAAGCATTTCAGAAGCTAACGAGATTTACAATATCCACGGTCATGATACCATTGCAAAATGGGTTAGATTACTTAAGAAAGAAAATGTCGATATTAGCATTTTAAAAGCTGATGTCGTGGAAGATGAAGATTTGTGTAAGGTAAATGATAGTGAACTAGAAGCATTAAAAGCTGCTTTATCTGCCGCTCAATTAAAAATTACTGCCTTAAACACTTTGATCGATGTTGCCGAAGAACAGTTAAATATTAATATCCGAAAAAAGTCTGGTGCCAAGCAGTCTTAGTCCTGCAGAACTTATTTCCAAAAATAGGGATAGGTAATTTATGCAAACTGTTTGGCAAGAGTCGTCATGCTTATTATGATCACCTTTGGCGCTCACGTGCGTCTAATTTTGTAGATGATATTATTTTACAGGAGGTTTTGAAGATACGTGAATATTTACCACGAGTAGGTGTACGCAAGCTTCATTTCATGTTGTCACCTATTTTAGCTTCTCATAATATAGAAGTTGGCCGAGATTATTTATTCGATTTGATCGGTTCGCATGGTCTCTTAGTTCGCACGCGACGGCGTAACGTGAAGACAACGAACTCTCGTCATCATCTACGCAAATATCCCAATATCATAAAAGAGTTAGTAATTAGTCGGCCAGAAGAGTTGTGGGTTAGTGATATTACCTATATTAGGCTTATAGATAAATGGGGATACCTTAGTCTTGTTACTGATGCTTATTCTCGAAAAATCATGGGCTATTGCTTTCGTGAGGATATGACTACGATAGGTTGTGTGAGAGCCCTTGAAATGGCAGTGAACAATAGAGAATGGATAGATTTACCTCTTATCCATCATTCTGACCGAGGAACTCAGTATTGTAGTACATTATATGTAGAACAGTTAAGATCCAATAAAATAGCTGTTAGTATGACTGAAAATGGAAGTCCTTACGAAAATGCATTGGCAGAACGTGTTAATGGGATACTAAAAAATGAATTTGAATTTTATACCAAAAAACTATCATTTCCCGAGATGTGCTTATATATTGATAAGAGCATTGATTCATATAATAATATTAGACCTCATAGCAGCTGTGATTATCTCACACCATCTGAAGCTCATCGCCAGAATGTGGCATTGAGGAAAAGATGGAAAGCATATTCTAAAAATTACGACGTTACCGAAAAAGAACTTATGGAATTGACAAATGAAGAAGATTTACATTCTTCGAGTGAAATTATTACATTTGACGAATATGCTGTATAGCTTATTTCGGATTAATGTCGAAAGTTGTATAGTTAAAACCAGGATTTATTAAATAAACTGTATAGCTATTTTAGGACGGGTCATAATTAAAAAACAAGAAAGAGAAGCAGGGATGTCGGCAGGAATGTCGGCTGGATTAGCAGCTGGTATTGAAAAAGGACGATTAGAGGAACGTGCTAAACTCAAAGCAGAAAAACAGAAAGTTGAACGTGAAAAAGCGATGGCTATTGCATTAGAATTTAAGAAAATGGGGCTAGCTATAGCTGATATCGCTAAAGCTACTGGCCTTTCCATCGACGAAATCGAAAAACTATAATAAGAATACGATAAGATATATTTTCAATTATTTCAACCTTTTTACAGCTTCCTTTATCTCAGGTAAATCCATTTTATACTTTTCTAAATCCCATCCGGGTAGGTATTTATCCATAGGAGGTAGCCCCATAGATACTCGGCGACTTTCAAGATTATCATCATCAACTATTGGGTAGAGGAAATTTTGTTTAGTTGTTTTGTTAGTAAACTCTTGACTGCCATATAGCTGATCTTCACCTTTACGATTCCTTTGTGCTTTTTAGTATATAATTGTATTCTGTTTTTAGATAGGTTTCAAAAGTACATTAGGGGTCTCTATTCCATTTTGAAGTGCATAAATTATTTCCGCACATAATGCAGCTGTAATAATAGGCTTGCCCATATGATCAAGGGCTCGTATAGCACAGAGATATATGTTTGCACCGGGACATGGGGGTTCTGTAGGGCCATATAATGTATAATTATTGGGATCGCAAGGGTCTGAAAGGGGTGTAGTTAGTGTATAAAAGTACCAAGGCATAATTGTAGTGCTTTTATGGATCAAAAAGCTTAAACTTTTAAGTAACGCTTACTCTGTTATAGGATTTTTGGCAAACTCCTGATGTTGAGGTAGACTTATGGGATATAATATTCCTGTTTTAAGATGATGTTCTCTCCATCGCGACCGGAATGAACGCTTGCAGCCATTTCTCTCTGAAGCGATTCATCAATGATGGGTAATCCGGCGGAATCAAAGCAGGCTTTGATGGCATAGATCTTATCGGAACAGTCTCTGTTGGATGGCGATTTCTTGCCTACCACATAGCGTGTGTATTGAAGGGGATCCACTGGGTCCAATCGTGTGCCTTGCTTGGGTGTAAAAAGATACCATGTTCTCATCGTCCAATACTTTGTAAACCTAAGTTTCACTTTTCGCTTACTCTATTGCAGGGTTTTCAGCATCGCCCTTTTATCGTTTGCCAGCTTTTGCTTTTCGACTTGATAATAGGCACCGCACCAACATTTACTCTTTTGTAAGGGAAGTGGCGCGGGCCTACATCAAAAACCGAAAATGAAAAAAACAATCAAAAGCATGGTTCCAACAGCTTAGCTTTCTTGTCAATTACAATGCTCTATATGGACGCCCAAAAGGGTGATATTTGACAAAAGAGCTATCTTAGTAATTGTTGCAGTCCTAATTCCGTTTTACTGGCTATTTGAACTAAGACTAAGATAAAGAAGAAATCGGAGGGAGTGTTACCGCAAATGACCCACTTTTTTTGTTACATCTGTTGCAAAATTAATGGGTCATTTGCGACTCTTTTATTGTTACAAGTGCGCATTTTTTATTGTATCATGGTGAATAAATCCTGTTTCTCAATAAATGTCGATTTGATGATGGAAATTTTTTTCAATTTCTGCTCATTACGGCATCGAGATTGTGGGAGAGCGGAATTCTGCGTGAAATAGAAAGGTCTCTGGTTATCGTTTGTTTTTCATTATAATAATTGGTTTAAGATCTGTAGTAGAAAGACCATAGTGCTTATAATGAAACGATAGATCACAATGAAATTAATTCTTATTCGGCATGGACAATCGCAATGGAATCTTGAAAACAGATTTACGGGATGGAAAGATGTGGACCTTTCAGAACAGGGTAGAAAAGAGGCTTATCATGCAGGTATGCTGATCAAAGATATTCCTATTGATGTGGCGTTCACTTCATGTTTGGTAAGAGCAGAGCATACGTTAGCGATCATACAAGATGTCTGTGGACTTCAAAATATTCCGGTTATTAAGAATGCTGCCTTGAATGAACGGGGCTATGGGAATCTAGAAGGGATGGATAAAGCAGAAGCAGCTAAATTATTTGGTGATGACCAAGTGCATATCTGGCGTCGGTCTTACGATATCCCTCCTCCTGGAGGTGAGAGCCTGAAAGATACCTATAACCGTACTGTTCCTTATTTCTTAAAGACGATCATGCCCGTGTTGCAAGAGGGGAAAAATGTATTGATCGTTGCTCATGGCAATAGCCTGAGATCGCTGGTGATGTATCTGGAAAAACTTTCTCCTGAAGAGATATTGAATCGTGAGATAGGGACTGGTGTCCCATTACAATACGAACTGTAAACAATAGATCATCTCTTCGACCTGTATCGTTTTTAAATTTGTACTCGATAATACTTTGTAGTTCCATTTTCAAGGAATTCAATTAATTTATCTAAGTTTGCAGTTCATGAAAAGAACACTTTTATATATCCTATCCGTACTCATGCTTATCCAAGCATGTTGGGGTCTTGTGATTATAAGTGCCTTTTATGTCAATCGCGATTATATAGCGCAATACCTCTGTGAAAATAGGGGCAACCCGCAATTACACTGTGAAGGTAACTGTGTGCTGATGAAGAAAATGAAAAAAGCGCGCGATAATGAAAAGAAAAATATTGAGAATAAAATAAAAGAAGCGAATTTTTTTGTGCTTGCATCAACCACCGATCTGATATCGCCATGGTTGCAAGAGGATCTGGATCAACAACCAAATTTTGATCAGAGAAATACACTTTATACCTTTCATGTTTTTAATCGAATGCTGCGTCCCCCCAATCCACAGCATCTCCCTTTATCTGTTTTTACAGCTAATTCTTCGGCTATCCTCGCTTAAAAGAGCTTAGTTTTCGTAATTATTATGTTGATTTTTTTAGTTCTTGAAACTTAGCGTTCAGGGCTTTATCATGCTATTTTATCGAATTGCTGATGAGAACAATACGTGCGATACACGTTGTCTTTGCAGTATATGGGCAAACGACTCGTCGTACTCCGCTAGAATCTCACTTCACATTTTTACCTTATCTATGGTTATCAAAACCGGAAATATCAATACATTAACGTTGGGTCATCTTGACCCTGCTCATAATGGGATTATTGTTTACAACCTTCAAAAGGATGGTTTGGGCTGTCTTCAAGAACTGCATCTACCCAATAGACGGACATTTTATACGGTCATCTATTTGACATCGGGTGTTATAAACATCAACATGGACAAGTATGCTTGTCGATTGGAAAGTATGCAGGTAATTTCCTTTAGTCCAAGTACTGTGTTGCGGGTATTAGATGAAAATGAGAAAAGGGAAGGTTGGGTGCTGCTGTTTGAAGCCTGTCTTTTTACACAACAGCATGATGATGGGCATCTTCATTTTTCTTTCTTGAGGGAACAGAAAATGCAAGCACAAGCTCTGGTGCCGGAGGAGAGGCAGGTCTGGAATGTGATTTTGGAAACGATGCAAAGGGAGTATCGCTACAGGCATCCTGATGCTAAAAATATATTAAGGTCTTATCTAACTATTATTTTAGAAACATTGGATAGGAATGTCTGTCCCGAAATGGTGTCATTGCCGAAAGATGAAAAGGAAGAAAAGGTTATTTCTTTTGAACGCTTATTGGAAGAGCGATATGCCAATCAACGCTTTCCTTCTTTTTATGCGGACCAGCTTTTTATTTCGGCCAATTATCTCAATCGCCTCTGCCGGGAACGGCGGGGAATATCTGCTGGGCAGATGATCCGTGATCGTGTACTTGTGGAAGCTGAAAGGCTGCTCATTCATACCTATAAGCAAATAGCTGAGATATCTTTTGAACTTGGATTTTATAAACGCAAAAACGGAATGTATCCAATTTGAAAACAAAACGTTCTGAATATTTAGCTAGATATAGTTTTAAGAATATCTCAAATAAACAATTAAAACCCATTTAATTGACGTTTAAATTGAATTTAACATCTTCACCATTCAACAAGCACTTTGTTCCTTCGATATTATTTTCATAGATGTGAACATTACCCAAGAATAGTGTAATAGACTTAAGCTGGATGTTTATTTGTCGACTAATAAGATAAAGATGATACAAATCAGCTGGTAATCCCAGACTGGCATCAGACGAACGCTGATATGCTGATACAATAAGCTTATCATTATCAATTTGAAACTGTATCAAGCTAAGACATGGCTGTTGGTTACTTTCAACGTCATTCCTACCCAAAAACAGGACGTAATTTTTTGAAGTTCTACGTTCTTTATTGATTTTTTTAATCAAGTCCGGTAGCTGTTCAAAATAACTAGGATATGAATTTACAAGTATAGGGCCACAGTAGTCCCACCACGTGATCCCTGCCGATCTATATGACTCAGTAAGGCGTTCGCCTTTCTGGAATAGTTCCAGTTCAGCAGAAAGCTTCTTTCGAGCTATTCCATGTCCCTCAAATATTTCCAATAGATCAATTCCTTTCAATTCAAGTTTTTGATTTAGTAAGAATTTGATGTTACCTTTTTTGTTCGCCTGTTCTTTACCCTTGGTAATGATTTTTTCAAGCATTAAATGATATTTATTCACGATGATTATATTATATTTGTCATTCTCACGATTTATTAAACAAAAAACAGCCACACAATCGAAAGACTTTAGTCCCCCGGCAGTGCGGCTGTTGCTGTTTTAAGATCGTGAGAAAATTTTAATTTGTCGGGGGACATTTTTTACCCCTTTACATACTAACTTAACTTTAATACCAAGTACCCATATAAAACTTCTGTTGCCAGGGAGTTAATTTCAATTGAATTTGCTACGATATCTGATAAAATATGCACATTGTTGCTTTTTTCAACAATTTCAATCTTTCTTCCTATCCATTCAGTTCTAGCTGATATTTTATCGATAATTGAACCATGATAATCAAGATATAGATAAACGATAGATCCCTGGTTTAGGTAGTAAAAACTAGTTCTTCCAGCAGGATTATCTGCTGGGTTTGTAAATGATCGATATGCAACTATAGAAGAACTTTCATAAGGGTTCATTACTCGACCAATGGAATCACCTCTCGGATACATCTTTTTTGATGTATTTAATTCCCATGCTTCAATTACATTATCCTTTCTATCTATTGCTTTACCTAGACCAGGAATAAAGCCTGTAGCAAAGTTGACAGCTGAATTTGAATTGATACAGCGATCAGGGGGCGAAAGAGGATTTTCCCAAGTAGCCGGAACAATGTCAATAACTCCAGTGGGGGCATTTGTCCAAGATTCAATCTTTGTAAAATCATAGGTTTTACCTGCTATAGTTACTGGCTTAGTTTTAGGAATGTACATATTTCCCGAAGCCATAGCTATGGCCTGAGTAAAGCCATGAAAAACAAAGTTTAGTTTTTTTAATGAAATAAAATTCACTGGATTTACTGTAAGCCCCTTATCTGCAAACCTGTATACAATATTATGTTTTGCAATTGCTTCAATGCCAGGTAACGTATTAAATAGTACATTTTCAAGATATCCTCCAGCAGGTCTATTTAATTTTAATTGATTTAGGATAGATGGCAGGTCATACATATAATAACTTTCAACAACATCAATGTAATCTGCATAATAATCGCCTGCTGTCGTTACTTCAACTTTACCATCTAGAAGAATTTTTTTTTCTGATACCGAAATGCAGGGAATTAAATTACTTAAAGTTTCAACTGAATAACCTGATATTGAACCGGTATTTGTTCCATTTTCTTTATAAGTTAATGTACCCACAGGATTAACAAATGTATAAGAAAACCCATCAGTAGCTTTATTTAATGAGCAAATCCACAAGGTATTTGCATCTACAATCCTTAGTATAATAAAATCATTTATAATAGTATCTGTATAAATAGATCCTATATCCGAAAATGTTTTACCGTGAGCTGTCAAGGTCAGAGTCTTAGCTTGATTCCAGCCATGATTACCGCCTATAAAACTTCCATTAAAGAAGACCGGACAAATATCATCACCAGATGATTTAACCAAACTTGACATTACTTTCGGATCACCATTTTTTAAGGCCAAGTGTTCTTGGACCATGTTAATATTTGGATTTTTATCAAAATTATTTTCCCGGTTAAAAGTCAGCCAGCGCACTAAATTATGCGTTGTATTAAAACTTGTTGATACGTAAATTTGACCACCACTGTAATTAAGATGAACCGGTTTTTTAAAGTCATTAGCTAGATCATTAAATTTCTGATTCAGATTATCTACATTATTCTGAATGCCCGTTAAGGAAATAACATTAGTCGATAGGCTATCTGATGATTTTGGATAAATAATATCTCCGACCGCTCTGTCATTTAGAAGTATAGTGAAGTCAGTGAAATACAACTCTTTTCCATTTGGGAAACCCGTATTAAAAAGAAAGTAGTAACTTATTGTGCCATTAAATGCCGTTCTCCATACTATTTCAGAATAATTGATATTTATCCTTATCCAGTCACCAACCTGATTAATAATCTTCAATTTGCAAACAGCATTCTGATACTCGGCTGGATAAACACTGTTACGGGTTGCAATAATTTCACCACCTGTAAGCAGTAAACCTACATTCACAGAATATGCACAGAGTCCTAAGTAAGTCTGAAATGCCCCGGTGAAAATAGCCTGAAATTGAGTTTTTTTTGTCCAGAAAGAAAAGTCCAGTTGGCTGGGTCTGTTTGATCCTAAACTTAAAAATATAGTACGGTAATTTCCTAACCCATCCGGGGTCATGGTTGTTGTGAAAATTCTTTTAAAGGGAATTTTATCTTTTACAGGACTCTCTGAATCCGGTACAACATCTATTTTAAATGCGTTAACCGCTTCCGTAGCTGATCCGAAAAATTCAGGATTACCAGTATTTTCCTTTCCGTTAAACCTTTCATTAGGAGGTAACGAATTTAGTTCATTTATGTAAGAACTATTATCTTCTGTTGCCTGAGCTAACTGAGAAACAAAGGGAGTTACAGGAATTAATTCTGGCCTTACTGACGCGTCGGCATTCGCCGAATCTGTCATCGTTATATTCTGTTTATTTGTAACGCCATTAAAACCTGATGTAAACTGATGGGATACTGCACTGGGCGGATATGGAAAAATCCCATTAAGCGCAGCAATAAAACTCGGATATTCAACTCCAGATGGATCAATCGGTTTTATTTTCACACCTGTCGCTGAATAGTATACAAGTCCGCCATTACCTGTTCTGTGCTGTATATTAACAACATTTTGTCCGGGTTTTCTTAGATAAACTTTCGAGGCAGAACAATCTGGATTTGTTCTTAAATCACCAGTTGTTGCATCTACATAAGAAGGCGGTATAACATCGTGCAGATAGTTATAGGCATTTTGCCCGGTAATCAGATAATCTTTCGATACTGCATAATCAGCTGTCGCTTTTTCGGTTGGTAATCCACTACCTGTAGGATTTAAAACCGGCACACCAGAAGGCAATGCTAATGGTGCCTGATCCTGAATTTTCCATATATGAGCAATACCGTCCCAAAACAAAATAGCTTCATGGTTCGCTTGAATAACCAAGGGGGTTCCTTGATAAGTATATGTTTTACCAGCGGATCCACCCAATACACGGACGCTCTTGTTTTTATTTTCGAGTGTAGGTAATTCCATTACACCAGGTTCAAGAATTACAGCAGAGTCATCCGTCCACCCTTCAACCTGACTTGCCGGGATCTTACCGTCCTTATGAAAGAACGAATCAACCAGATCCCCGAAATTATTCGCTGTAGGCATTTTAAATGCCCCGAAAAACTCTTTTAATTTACTTATGGGTTGTTTCATTGTTAGATCGTAAATAAGGTGATTGAAAAGCTAATTGACCATTTTGTGTTTTCCGGAGCACTAACAGAAAAATAAAGGTTCTGCCCACTCGAATTTTTCCACATATCATTGAAAGTTGCAGAATCAATATCCGGAACTTTGAAAATTTTCATAAATCCTCTTTGAATGCCGGCCGTATCTCCAATTACTGGATATCCAGTAATACCAAACCCTCGCTGTAGCCCAGGTGCTACATAAGTAAAGGCAACATCACCTGTTAGTACAACTAATTTTCCCATCTTGAACATCCAGCATCTAGATGATCCCGGATCAATAACATTAAGTTCATTATCACTTACAGGCGTCCACTGCACGACCTGCTGATCCTTGATCCGATCGGCAATATCCAACAGATTGGATACTTTTTTCAAACTATCAAAATCTAAAACTCCACCCGCTGCGACCATCTTTGCAACTCGGGTATAATACACCGGTTTACTAACACCATCCTCAAATGTTTTTTCCGCGACAGTTTCCTCAATGATTACACGCGCTAATTTAGCGCCACCTATGAACGGCAAAACTTCTCCATCAATAACTACTGTCCCATTTGAAACGTTAGCACCTACGGTGTCGCAGCCGTTCAGAATATAGTTCTGTCCACCCAGATCAGCAAGACCAGCCAAAGAGCCATAAGCTGATTGTAAAAAAGATAATGTATTTGTCTCTAGAGGGAAACCGCCTGTCTGTTCAAAGTTCACCTTATTCATATCTTATCGTATATTTTGTACCTGCCAATTTGTATTTATTTATCATTGCTTTCAAACGTGCCGTTTCTGCGACATTGTTTAAGCTTTCTGGGACTATGACCACAAAGCCAGTCCCGAAACGTAATTCATCTGCTGTATAGATTGCCCTTTCACCTAGGAACAAGGGTCGCTGCTCTCCATCAGTAAAGATGTATGAACGCTCATGTAAATTAGAATCCTCAATGCGTATCGACCGATCACCGGCATCGAAATAATCATTCAATACCTTTCTTAAAGAAAACACCTGCGGTGTAATAGCCAGGTCCTTGTTATGATCATCACGTTTACTCAAGAACATGAGATAAATTGTGCGCATAGCTGAAGACAGCGTTTCAATTAATGCAAAAATCCCTTTGCGCCTAAAGAACAATGGAAGTAGATTAATGATCAACTTCTTGAAATCAACTGAAAATATTCTATCCATACGGCTGATAACTTATGTTTGAAAAATTATTCGGTTTAAAGTATCCGCTTTCCGGAATCTTATAAACATTGATTGCCTCTGCATTACCATAACCTCCGGACGTTGGATTGATCCAAGAACTTGAAGCTGAAACTAGATGTGGTATTTCCACACCCTCAACCTGCTGCAATGCATCGATCAGTTTAACCAATTGCAAAACCCCGTTAAAGGGCAGGTTTTTCAAAAAGGTATTGATTGCCAATTCAACTGGGCGTGTGCTATCAAGCAAAAGCGATCCATCTGGAGCAAATATCAAAGGATCATAATAGATGACCATGTTCAGATAAAGCAGGTCGGGCAAATAGTTCGTGACCGTTATTGTATTTCCGGCATCTTTGACTTCACTTAAATATTCCTTGAATGCTGTGAGCTGTTCTGCATTTATCGGTTCCAAATTATTATTTGCATCTTCTGTTGCAATCTTGATGATCAGACGGCTTTCATTTACCGCTTCATTTACCGCGCAATACTTGATGATCTGCGAGGTACTGATCTGCTCATCTGTCAAACCGGTATTATCGTACTGATCACTGTCCTCGATCAGTCCATAACCAAACCGAAATGCACGGGCTTTGCTCCGATACCAACGTAACGAGTGAGGTTTAAGATTCGCTATCTGATCAGAGACCTCTTGAGCATGCTGATCAAATAACTTCTCTAATACCCAAGTCGAAAATGAGATAATATCGATCAATATATTTTCCAAACTAACTTTAGAAAATTCTGTATCAAAATCAGATCCTACGTCAAATGAATATGTGCTAGAAAGCACCTCATTATTCATAAAGGTGATTTTTATTGCTGTTTTTATTTCTGTTAATGTTCTAGCCATTTTATTTAACTTGAAAATCTACTTCTAATATCCAATACCCGATTCCACCGAAAGAATCGAAATTATCCAACGTCCCGTGAGTCGCTATCTTATAATTTTTACCTCTAAAATAGTCGACGATATCCTTTATTATATATCTCGACTCGGGAACAATAACCTGTTCTTCTGGGATAAGATCATCTGTAATACTCTTACCACTGGCCATGGCCATTTCAAAAATAGAGAGCACAGAGCCCGTCTGCTCAACAGCCAGGTCAAAGAGTGTTTGGTTTTCAATAATATTGATTGTATTCATCGTGCCTCCAATTCTTTTACCCGTCTACGCAATTCCATATTTTCGGTTTTCAGCATCTTCACCTTGCGATTAAGTAGCGCTATTTCATCTTTTAGGATTCGTTCCTTATTTTCATAGAGTGCTTCGATATCCTGATACTTTTTTTCATACCTTGTTTGAAGGTCATCAAGCATTACTTTATAGTAATCTGCCAACTTGATATCATTATCGATTTCTTTACCTTCTACTTCTGTCGAATCTTTCTTACGGTTAAATATCCATTCAACGGCTTTAGTCAAGAAAGCACCAAGCGCAGCGGCCAGTGCTAAGTATACCTCTGTCATCCAATTATTGTCTTTATCTGTTCCTTAATCTGATCATAGCTTTTACCATCAAGTTCCAAATGAACCTTGACCCGGTTTTCAATATCAAATCGGGAATACTTAGCACGTACAAGCTGAATGATGTTTGCACCCAATGCCGGAAAGAATTTTTGTTCACCCTGATTCATCTGTAATATGATCGATACTTCCTGCATTGTCGAATCTCCAACGATCAGTGAGCCATTATGCACCTGTAGATCTAAATCTTTACCTAGTAAAATTCCTTTGCCAGCCATACTATACGTTTTGAATTATTCCCTTACCCGTTACAGGACCTCCAGTAGCTGAAGTACCAGTAACAACTGTTGTACGGCCTATTACAAACTGTGCAACTCCAGATGCTATTTTTTCCGCAAGTCTTTTCCTAGCTTCAGCTGGATTAACTTCTTTGTCAGAATCAAAATCGAATGCATCTTGAAGTATTTTGGATAATTCTTGTTCAGTAATTGCCATTTTTAACCGATTAATATTTTATTTAACCTTTGTTTGATAACTGTCATCGCCGGCACATTTATACTTCGTCCCTGGATCACAACAATTTTATTCAGCTCGTCGATCATATCGTTTAAAACAGTTTTAAGAGACTCTGAATTCTGCTTTAAAATGAATCCTTCTTTTTTCACATGTAATAAAGTTGAGCCAACTTTTATTTCAATTTCTTCAAGCTCTTCAGCATAGATCAAAAAGCTATTTCCTGATTCGTTTCCAATAATTCCAATAATACAGGTGCAACCTATAACAGGCTTCTTGTCTTCAGAACCAAGCCCGAGCAGTACATCAAAGTATTCCAGATCATCGACGATACCAATGACATCCATAAGCTTATTATCCCAGTCAATGCTTTTAACAGTGCACCAAGCTGTCTGCACTTCAGACATGTTCTTGATCTTATTACCCAATAGACTATTTAATCGTTCTATGCTCATGCCGTTTTTTCTCCCAATGTAATTTGCTGCCTAATACCTCCGACATCAAATGTCTTCATCACTTTTTCTATGTAATAGACACCATCACGATCAGGATATAATCCAGACTTCAACTCAACCTTTTTACCATGTTCAACCGATGGCAAACCGAATGCAGTAAAGGAACCATCGAAACGATCGACCTTTGCTTTCTTATAATCCGAGCGTGCTAAAAGTTCAAGTTCAGCACGAACTTTTATATTTTGATAGTTACGTGATACCTCGACGTTGTAATCTTTATCTCCAAATTCAACTTCAATTTTCTTTCCGAATCGATCTGTCGAATTATACCTGAAGATGATCAGTACATCTTCTTTTCTTTTATAGTTTAAAGCTGTCGAAACGCAATTTCTTTCCAAATGGAATTTAAAGGGTTTTTCATCGCTTTTTAAAGAGTAGTATTTACCGGATATCAAAGTTTTACCTTTCATATAGGTAAAGAAGTTCCAATCTTGCTGGAGCTTTTCGATAACAGCTCCGACAGTTGTTTTTGCCAACCGAACAGATCCAAGTTGGATCTCATCAGCATCAACTTTGTAACCAGGTGCAATTTTTTCTAACAAAGCTTTCAAAGTAATCTGTCTAGCTGAAAAGTTGACCGGTAAGTTTCTGACCTTAAACATTTCATCTTCAAATTCTATTGATATCGGGATATCAGCAGACACCGTTGCTATATACCCTTTAAATTCTTCAGTCATATTGTTGTTGTACCCAAAGCTAATCTCGATAGGATCTCCACGATGGAATACATCTCTTATTTTGTACTTATCAAAGAACTTTATATTACGAGGTAAAGTTAAAGTACCTCTTGATGTCATCTCTTTAAAGGTGCTTTCAAATTCAATCGATGCGCAACGATGGATAACTATTTCCTTCCTTTCGCGCATTGCAGGAAAGACAATTTTACAGACCATTACCAGTGTTGTCATTGCTCTACGTAATTAGGTAAACCAAATTCCATTGGATCATCACCAATGAGACTCATTTGAAAAGCAACGACACCTGGTTGACCCTGTGGTATATTTTCAGACCACTCGGAAATACACACGCGTTGTATACTGCGGAGTCCAAATTGAGATCCAGAGACCTCGATTGCATCGGCTAAATTTTCCCACTCCAACAATTTCGCAAACTGTTCCTGTGCTGAGTTATCTGGTTCATCTAAGCAAAGCCCCCTCACATCGATTATCCAGTCGTCAAATCCGAATATTTCTTTCACCGTACCGTTAGATCCTAACACGTTCGTTCTAGTGATATTCTTAGCTCTTCTGAACGAAAACATTGTTGCTGGAGGTAAAGCAAAATCATTTAGCTGAACGATCTCCAGCTCACCGTTCAATTTATAGCGTTTATAACTGCCTTTTTTGAAGGATGCCTGAAACATGATAGGCGTACCCATCCAGCTCTGCTTTGATTCTTCATTATAATACTCGGGCAATGTATTAATGCCCATGTAATTGATATTTGCAGGTGTATTACTTAAAAGCGGTTCGGTAATGTAGATCGGCATATTAATGCCAAAAGCAAACTGAAAAAGCTGTGAAACATTATATCTTATATCTGCCATTATGAACCTATATTAATTGCTGCATCCTGTAATCTGTCTGCGATTCTTCCTGCCACTTTATCAGCCAGGTCACGAATATTTACACTTTTATCTGCGTTGAAAATATTACTTACATTAATAGTAATGGATTTGATTCCACCAGATCCGCTACCAACATTCAATCCATCTGATGAACCGTTTCCTTTACCTTTCTTAGTCTTATCTTTGACTGGTGAGAAACTTAATTTATCTGCTTTTATTAGATCGTTAACGGAGGCTTTATTTTCGGTTTGTTTTTCTTTTTTCTCCGAAGTTTCATTAACAGTAATCAGATTATTCTTTTTTCGAAATTCTTCTACTGCATTTGCTGATTCTTTAGCCCATTTCCATCCAGTCAATTCACCAACCCAACCTAAGATCCTTTGCAACGGATGCATAATAACATCAACTAGAACAATACCGATCCGCTTGATAGCACCAATAATTCCGTCAGATTTAAAAGCCTCTACGATAGAATCCCAATGTCGCTTAATGAGTAGGATCCCTGATATTAAAAAGCCGATAGGTCCCATGAAAGCAAGTACAGTTGAACCCCAGGAATCAAAGCTGTCGATAGCAAAATAGATCAACGTGATCAAAGCAGTGATACCGGCTATGATCAGTCCAATGGGATTCATGCTCATGGCAAAGTTTAAGACCTTTTGCGCCGCTGTCTGTAACCATGTTGCCTTTGTCAAGGTCTGAACAATTGGAATAATAGAGGCTAAGACCTGTAAAAATGGTCCCATCTTTTGCGCATAGATTCCAACATCCCCAACGATCTGACCTGCTTTAGTAGTGACATTCGACCAAAAACGTAAGAATCCAGCACCAGCCTCTTCAACAGCAGGAAGGTCTTCAAGCTTGGGCATACCATTAGCAAGGCCTTCGATAAGTGCAGCACCGGCATCTTCACCAGCTCCTTTAAATATATCGGCGAGTACCAATTGCTTTGCCTGCGCAGTCGCGCCCTTCATACCTTTAGCAATGATCTGCAAGGCCTCCATTGTTGTTTTACCAGCTAGATCTTTTTGCTTGAGTCCGATACCAGCTAATGCGTCGATCTGTGTTTGCCCCATTTCTCGGATAGCAAGACCACCTTCTTTTAAAGCATCAATTGCCTTGTCAGAAAATACTCCATCCTTACCAGCCTTAGCAATTAATGCGATCGCGTCAGAGGCACTAATTCCCAGCGCTTTGATCTGTGGACCATATTCTTTCATCTGATCAAGGAAATCACCATTGACATTTGCACCCCGTTTAAACCCCTCTTCGATCAGGGCGAGATTCTCTTCGTAAGTGCCGCCGATCTGTTCTGTCATTGCATTAGCGGCAACTGCGATTTCAGATGAATTTTGTTTATAGACATCACCGATCTCACGGCTTTTCATCACAAAGCTGTCGAGTGCAGCACCTGACAGATCAGTCATGCGCTGCACATCAGTCGTCAAGGTTTGAATTTCAACTGAAAAACTAAGACTATCCGAAACACGACCAATGATTTCAGCGAACTGATTTGCTCCGGTTATCATTGCGTTCCAGTTGGTATCCTTTTTTTTCATGACATCCAACTGATCATTGATATCCTTCAGATCCTCTTCAGTCTCCTGAAGCTCTGTATTTAATTCAGTGACCTTTTTCTTCTGTGCCTCAAGTGCTGCCAGAGCTGCAACTTTAGTACGCCCAGGTGTTGCCTTTTCATAAGCTTTTTCAAGCTTACCCAGTTCGGCTTCATTTTCCTTTATTTTCGCCTTTAAATCATTGAAATGATCTTTTGTATTAACAAGAGCTTCTTTCGCTTCTTTCTCAGAATACTTGATCCTGTCAGTCATTTCATCAACAGATCCGGTCACAGCATTAACGCCCTTCATCATGTTTTTGATGGGGGCGGTAACTTTATCACCAAATTCTAAAATCCATTTTGTTATGAAATTTGACATTTTCTAATTTTTGTTTCCGTATAATTTGTGAGCGAGCGTGTAAAGAACATCTTCCAATATTGCCCGGGTATTATTTGCCTGTACCTCCTGAAGTTTCCCTTGGATATAAAGCCATTCATTTACGATTCTAGCCCAGTCCTCATCATCAAGAGCCAATGGATCTATACCTAGATGGCGAATCATGGCATTGCCTTTTGCAATATCATCGCCAGTTCCATCTTCCAGAGAAAGACTAAACTGGTCTAAAGCTTTTTTATGGTACCTTTTGCCGATTCCATCAATTGGCCAACTTTTGAAAGCAACTGACTGTATATTGCACCATCATATTCATAAGCCTCTTTGTCTCCTTCCAATACGCATCCAAGGATGATTTTTTGCTGTACATTGATATCCTTTTTTTTCTCAGCATCAGCAATTGCCTGAATGACCGATCGCCCGGGTTTTTTTACCAAATAATGAAATTCCATATCATCATCTGTCTCAATGATGATTTCTCTCAAATTACGGGCACCACCGACTTTAGCAGCATGGTTATCGATTTCGGTTTGACCGTATGGTTTTATGACTTGCTTTTCCATTAAATAACATTCCAGTTAATGTGTGAAATAATAAGGGTGAACTGTGTAGCTATTGTACCATCAGCTTGCTTAACATCGACACCGACATTTGTGAACTCAGCATTTCGGATGATATCCTTTGTGATAAAGCCATCTTCACGCATATATTCCACAACCATGTCAAAGGGTGCGATATCCTGTAATCGTTTACCTTTAGGTAGTGAGGCATGAATAGCATCTACCTCTTCTTTATAAAGCGTAATAGAAGCCTTTGCTTCATAATTACCTCGTGATCGGCCAATAGGCATATCTCCATTACCATACACGTTTTCTTTGGCAACGTTATCATCGTAAGCCAATGTGTTGATGCCTTCGACATCCCGTCCAAGTAAGTTGGTCGTGATGGAATTCCATCCCGTCATCGTACCAAACTTGTTTATAATTGTTGCGTTCTGTGACATAGGGTTAAATATTATTTGTTAGACCAACAGCTACTTCAAACTCATGCACGATACCATCGGCCACAATCAATGCCTGAACTTTTACAGGATTTGTATCATTGACGACCTGTCTATAATCGATCGCTACTTCAAATCCTGAAATATCATCTGAAGCGACCATTTTATTCAGCGCTTTTTCTAATAAGGTCTGCCAATAACTTACAGTTGTACTTGCAATAAATCCAGTAGTAGGATCTTTTTTTACTTTTGATTTTACACGTGGCAATAATGTCGCTCTGATCAATCGAGCTGCCTTATTCCAAACCCGATTATTTTCGATGAAGGCATAGTCAGAACCACGGTCAATTGCTGTATAAGAATTTTCAAAAAACTGTCCGGCATATCCTTCATAACTGGAGGCAACGATATAACCTTTATCGATGATGGCTTTTAACGCTGCCTTATCCAAAGAAGCAATGGAACGTCCATCTGAAAGAAAAGATTCCAACCAGCGTTTTTCAACCTGATCTGTTAACGTGTAATCATCTGTACCACGTTTTGCACGGGGTTTACTTTCGATATCAACCGATCCTAAATTTTCAGAAATCTTTCTAACCGCAATCATCCCCAAGACAGAACCGATCGATACTTGCTTATCGCCTTTTTCACAGGCAACAACTACCGATACATGTGCACATTGCAGTGTAAACAGATTTAATGTAAAATCCTCCAGTTCATCAAAACAGACCGCGACGAAATCAATAAATCTATTTTCAGATAGTAACTTATTGACGATCGTCTGTTGAGCAGTTACAACAGTTGTAACCTGGGTTAAAATTTCGGGATCATGTTTAACCGACAAAGCATATCCTTTGATCTCTTTATTCTGGTTTAAGAATCCGATCAAATCTGCTTCAACAACCGAATTAAAAAGATATAGCGTCGCTTCTGGTGCCAATCGGAAAAACTCGGTTATCTGATCATGAAGTTTTAAACTGTTATTCGCGTCAAAGCTTTCATTTATTCCGATTTCTTCAGCAGCATAAGCTGATGTTAAAACAACACCTTTTCCAGCATTATTGACAGCAGTAGCAATTGCGCCAACAGGAATACCAATAACGATCATTGCGACATGGTTGTCCGTTCCTTCAGCCAGACGTTGAAGACCACCTTGTAGTCTATCAACCGTAACACCGCCTAACTGCGCCATTACACTTTTGGGATTTTAATTTTTTCACCTATCGCAACACCTAGATCTACCAGATCAGGATTAGCATTCAACAATTCCTGGGTTACCTCGACCTCTTCTTCTTCCTGATCAACGTCAGTCTCCAGTTCTTCAGAACGCTTTTCAAAAGCAGCTTTTACTGTCTTACGTTCATCGGTTGCATACTTAGCCAGGTCTTCTAAATTTTGAGCTTCAAGAATAAATTTGATTACTTCTTGAGCAGACAATTTGATCGGTTCATTTTCTTCAGAACTTTCAAAATCTTCTTTTTTGAAATCAAATACATTTCCCTTAGGTCCAGCATGATTGGAGGCATCACCTTTATTGAAGAAAAATTGACCGTCACTAGTGGCAAATATTTCAGAAACATGAGCTTTTTCAAAAAATTTGCTTGCTTTCGCATTCAGTTCTTTTAATGTTAATGTCTTCATTTCAATATTTTTAATTTTTTAAGAAGTACTCTGCCAACAATAATGACTATACCAATTCCCCCAATCCAAGCCAGTGATTTTATATACCAGGGTATATAGGGTACATGTTCCGTTTTTAAAATAGTTTTGGTATCAATTCTCTGTCGGTCTTTTTCAGTAATCTGATCGCGGATTTTTGCATAAATAGATAAGCTATCACAGGTACAGTCGACTTCTAGTTTTCCATCACTCACCTTTATTCCTGCAATAGCATTTTTATTCTGGCTCCCGGATTTAAAGCCTTCTTTTAAATCCTTTAAATCAACTTTAAAATTTGTATTAGCAACTTTCGTGATAAACACAGTATCTCTCTCAGTGACCGTTTTTGTTACGGTTACCGTATCATGTATTGTCTGGTGCAATACAAGGGGAATTGATGATCCAGTTTTTCTGGATCCGCAGGCTGTGGCAAGTAAAATTAGCCCTAGTCCGATGAACAGTACTACTTTATAGAGTAGCTGGTTCGATAAAATTTTATAATGTTGCATCTCTTTTATTTAATGCCTGCCTGAAGGCGAAGCTGTTCTAAACTTTGTCCAAATGTCATCTGGAAATGAGGGTAATCTTTAAATGATTTCCAGTCACCACCCCATTCGAAACCCTCTTCTTTCGCAATTCTTACGATATCTTTATTGAGCACAGTCCAATCGGCCTGACCATTCTTTATGACGACTACATCTAGTGCCAGTCCAAAATTATGATAGGAGTACCCACCTTTTGCATTTGTAATGATCTTCCCTGGCTTAGTTCTGCCTTGGGCATAAAAACCATTTTGCTCAGCAATATTTCGTCTTCCTTGCGTTACCCTTAGCGTAAAACCAAGTTCAGTATATACCCTGTTGATGAAACGAGTAGCAAAAGGCTGCACACGTTTATCAAGCGTGGCAATCCTTTCGTCAGTTACTTTATCCCAGGTACCCATAATTATACATTACCAGAGATCAATGCGCCAAAGCCGTGATCCTGTGTTTTACCTGCAAGACCGTAAACCTGTAATCTGAATCTGCTCTCAGGATCAGCGCCTTCCGTATCGATCGTTTCCGGTTTATAAAGGATCTTGACCTGATTCAAATACTTAGTGGTATTTGGAGCATAGTAAAAAATAGAAGCCTCTTGATCACCAGCTTCTTTAACAACACCTTTTGGGCGTAATACACCAGCGGATGTGTATAATGGAGCTGCATTGTTCTCAAAAATCTTCAGCTTATAAAAGCCATTAACTTCACCTGTCACAGGATTGATGCGAATTCCGTTTCGATGATTTGTCGTTCCGGCCGCATCTAATTTTAAATCGTTTTGGTGGACCGGTGCTAAATTCATGAACCATTGACTTAAATCCGTTAAATTCAATAAATTGATTTCCGATTCAAAGTTTATTAAATCTTCAAAAGTCAATCTTTTTCGACCTTTCCCATCATCATCTCCGGTTGTTCTTAGAAAAACCATTCCTGTACCTGCCTGTTCAGGGGCTAACTTTTGAATAATATAGTCGCGATAACCAACTTTAAAAGACTGGTCATGCAAAACTCTTGTTTCCGCACGAAGATCAAAAGATAAAGCACGAATGTCTTTATCAGTCACACTACTTGGAGTGGTGTCTAATTTATCCCAGGGCACAACACCATTTTGACCAGCTATCGATTTAGCTACCAAAGGCTGCGTATTATTAACCAATAGATCAACATTATTGATCAGTTTATTAGCTCTTAGGCCATCAGCGGTAACTGCTCCCTGTGGCGCATTTGGAATCACGCCAACAAAATCATCTTTATAATTTCTGAAGTCTTTAAGGAGTTGGGGAGCAACAAACTTATTCAGATATAATCCACTTACTAATTCCATTTTCTATATTTTAAATGATGTTAAATTGACGTATTTAGCAGTTTTTCAAATTCTTCAGGTTGTTCGTCATGAAGTTTTGACAACCCTTCAGGATCTTCATCCTGCCATTTAGCATATGACCAGTCTTTACGGTCAGCAACTGCATTTTGATTAAGATTAGTATCACCAATGACTTTGCTCAACTGTGGAACTGGTGTCATTGCATTGATGACCGCTTCAACAGCATCTGGGTCTTGAGCGGCCCAATTTTCATAAGTCTGTTTTACTTCTGCAGTAATCTTTTTGTCCAATATTGCTTTAGCAACGATTGCAGCACCACGCATTTTTTTAGCTTCTTGAGCTTGCGCATTTACCACAGTCAATCGGTCAGCATCTTGTTTAGCTTGTTGAGCAGCATTGATGATCTGTTCATCTGTTGCATCGGCCGCAAGGCCTAGGGCTGAGATAATCTTTAGTTTATCCATTTCATTATTTGAATTTATTTCTTCTGAGTTTTCAATTTCTTCTGGAGTGAGACAAGCTTGTACCATATTATCATGTACAGCTTGTGGCGTGTGGACAGGTTTTCCGATCGCATTTATCAGTTTCATTTCAAGAGCCTGTTGAGCTGTGAGCCATAAATCGCCCTTATTCCATAGTGCCTCTACTTCACCTTCTGTCAGGCCAGTTTTAACAGCATATCCACGTCTGTAATCATCGGTTAGATCTGTCAAAAGTTTCAGTTCACTTTCAATAGCATCCACATTACCATGAATATTTGCTTCCGGACGGTGGATCATTAATTTGGTAGAAGGGTCAGCCGTTGTATAATATTTTGCAACCATGTAGGTAACAGCACTAGCTGCTAAACTTCCAAGATATAGATCAACATTTTCAGGCCCGAAGCGATCTAGTTCGTGACAGATATCCGAAGTCTCAAAGACACTACCTCCACCGCTACTTATATATAAGCTGACTCCTTTAATACCCTGTGCAAGAAATGCATCAACAGCAGCACGTATGACGGCGGCACTTCCAGTTTCTGAATACGTACCAATGATATCGGTAATGCGGATGTAACCACGGCCTGCATGCGCTTCCGCTGTGATTTTTATTTTCTTATTTACACTCATTTGAAAGTCTCTTGTTCCAATTATTTGATACAAAAAAACTGCTTAAGCGAGTCAAAAAAAAATCAACATTCCAGTTTAGTTTTAAATCACAACTAAATTAGTATCAGACATATACTAATTGAAAATCACGTTTTTTCAATCCGATGCTAATCCTTCATTTTTGCTCTATATAAGGAAAGAGATATGGGAAGATCAAAGGACAGCGAGCGTAATACAGCACATAATATGTACGTGTTCCAAGGCAAATGCGCTAAGGAAATTTCGCTTGTCATTAAGGTCACGGAAAAGACCGTAGGCAATTGGATTACCAAAGGTGGTTGGAAAGCTGAACGGGAAGCTGAACACAATACCGGGCCAAAGCGAATTGAAAATATAAAAAGGGTAATTGGTAATCTAACTGAAAAAAGATTGTCGGTGGAATCGGAAGCCAGAGCAGCTGAAGCAAAAGGTGATAAAGCCGATAAATTATTACTGGATGCACAGGCGGCATCAATGGCACTTGAGGTAGCCTACTGGAATAAAGCACTTACTGGCTTGGATAAAAGCACAAGGATCAGCTTAGAGATTTATTTAGAGGTAATGGAATCCATATTTTCGGATCTCAAAAAGTACAATAGTGATCTATACCTATCCACCATAGATTTTCAGCAGTTGCATGTCGAAACCATTTCTTTAAAAATTGGATAGATGAAGGCAGCCGATAAAAAAGCAAAGGAGCGGTATCTCAGAAAGCTTGAGCTAGTCCGTAAATCGGGAAAGGTAAATCCTTTTGAAACTGAAGAGGAAAGAAAAGCAGCCATTCAACGTGCAAAAGACGATCCTGAATTTTGTGTTCAGCGCTTCTTTCCTCACTATGCAACATCAGAATGTGCACCCTTTCAGATTGAATATGCATGGCTTGTGGCCAATGACCCAAATTTTACAGGTTTCGCAAAATGGGGACGTGGCCTTGCAAAGTCAGTTTGGAATAATGTTATCATCCCTTTCTGGTTATGGCTCCGAGAAGGAGAAATGTATTTCGTTCTGGTTGGTGTTAGTGAATCCCGTGCTGTTCGACTTTTAGAAGATCTCCGGGCAGAGTTTGAGGGTAACCCACAAATTATAGCAGATTTTGGCGAACAAAAAAAGTTTGGCAGCTGGGAGGATAGTTTATGGATAACCTCTTCAGGTTTTATCGCTCAGGCCGTTGGTTTTGGTCAATCTTGCCGTGGTATACGTGTAGGAACACAAAGACCAAAGCATTACAATTTAGATGACTTAGAGACCAAAGAGACAATTAAGAACGAAAAGCGCCAAAAAGAAATGGTCGAATGGGTAGAAGGTGAATTACTTCCTTCCATGGACGGTGACTTTGAACGGTTATGTTTTTCCAACAATTGGTTTGCACCTGTTATGTTCCTGCGTATGCTGGCTGATCTTCATCCAGACTGGATCGTACATGAGGTAAAAGCGTACAACCCGATTACATACGAACCTGCATGGACGTCGAAATATACTCCACAATATTATCGAAAGAAAGAAAAACGCATGGGAGTTCTTGTCGCATTGGCAGAATACAACCATGAGGCGAAAATGACCGGTAAGGATTTTAAATCAGAGTGGATCGTATGGGACAAAATGCCGAACCTCAATCATTTTAAAATAATTGTCGGGCATTGGGATGTCGCTTATGCCGGAACAGAGACCAGTGATTATAACGCCATAAGAATATGGGGATTATGTAAGGATAACTTATTCTGGTATATACAAGGTTATGTCAAAAAATCAAAAATGGCTCCAGCAGTGGAGTACATGTGTGATGTACAGAGCACTTTACCATCCACGGTGATCATCCACTGGCAGTTCGAGTCGCAATTTTGGAACGATGAGGTACAAAGGGTCTTAAAAGAGGTTCAGAAAGAAAAAAAGGTCCGGTTGAACATTAGCAAGATAGACACGCCTCGAGGTAAAAAGTATGACCGTATCAAGCGCATGGTACCACGCTATCAAAATAATAGGATCCGGTATAATATCAGAATGAAATCTGATAACGATACACAGGTTGGATTACACCTTCTATATGGCATCGAACCTAATTACACGACAAAAGACGATGCCCCTGATGCCGATGATCAGGCACAAGAAGTACTGGAAAAACATATCCCGATCAACGATGAAGAGGAAAGTGATCAAATAATATGCGGGTCAATGGAACCCAATAACGAAAGGATTTAATATGATTTATATCAGCAGAGATGATCTGACTACAGATAGTTACGATCGCTTTATCAAAGAAAGCAGTGATGATATTGAAGGCACACTTGAAAAGGCCGAGAAAAGAGCAATTGGATTAGCTAAGACCTATCTATCCGGACGCTATAAAGTGGATCTTATTTTTGGAGATCCTCCTGTACGCAATGAATTGTTAGTTGATATTATCTGCCAGATAGTACTTGAAAAAGTGTTTGGAAGAAATGCCGCACGCAAAGTTTCGTCCGATATCAAAACCGGTTATGATTTTGCCATCGAGCAATTAGAGAAAATTAATTCAGGCCGTACCGTTTTAGCTGACCTACCCATGATCACTGATGAGTCGGGGCAGGCATTAAGCGATAGTTTATTTGGCAATTTGTCTAACCCTAATTTTTATATATAATGGGATTATTTGATTTTATATTCGCACCTTTTGACCAGATTTTTGCCGAGCGCATCGATACCCAGATAGAAGACCGTATTCAGGCTGCCATTAAACAACCTTCAAGCGGTCCTCTTTCATCCGTCGTAGAGGGACAGGCTGTAATGATGAGCGCTAAAACCGTTGAAGACTGGAAACTGGCAGTAATGGCCGCTACCGATCCTGACAATCCCGACTGGTCATTACTTTTTCAACTGCATGATAACATGTGGCTAGATGATCATTTAGCCAGTGTGGTCGAAAGTCGAATTTTACATACAAAAAGTCATCCATTTAAACTCGTCAATGATAATGACGAAGAAAATACAGAACTGAATTGGCTATTAGAAAGGCCATGGTTTTATGACCTCATTGAGCTTGCTTTAATGTCAAAATTTAGAGGACGAAAAATGCTCGAAATGTATGAAATACATACAGATGGCGATTACATTGGAGAATTAAAAACAATTGCTGAAATCCAGCAACCATATTTTAATACAAAAAAAGGAATTATCATCAAGAGATCAGGAGATACCACGGGGTTTAACTATCAAGAACAACCTTATAAAGGATTTTATGTGCAGATCGGTAAAGATATGGATCTTGGTATGTTTACATGGATGGCTCCAATTGTATTGGCTAAAAAATTAGGAATGGGTGCCTGGTTGGATTTAATAGACAAATATGGAGTTCCTCCGTTATTTATCAATACTGATCGGGAAGATGAGGGACGATTAAGACAACTTTTCAGTGCGGCCATGAAATTTAAGCGGAACAACTTCATGATTACCCGAGGTAATGAAAAGATTGAAGTTCCGACAATGGGAGGTAATAGTATTGCGCCTCACGAGTCTTTACAAAAAAGAGGTGATGAATTGATCAGTAAAAGAGTCCTTGGGGGTACTGGATTGACGGATGAGAAAGGTTTTGTAGGAAGTGTCGAAATTCAGTATAAGTTAGCTAAAGATAGATTCAACAGTGATAAATTATTTTTTGAATATTTCTTCAATGCTGAGATTAAACCCAGACTTGTCAATTTAAGCCCAGTATATGCTGGATTAAAAGATCATTATTTTAAGTGGGATAATACAGAAGTACTTTCAGTCAAAGAGCTTATCGATGCTATTGTCAATCTCGGTTCACTTTACGATATCGATATAGAGTGGGTTGCAAAAATGACGGGTATTCCAGTGACCGGAATCAAACAACTGATGACTGAATCCATACAGTCTCAAAAAGAAAAAGCAAATCCTGAAGAAACCGAGGATACTAAAAAAAAAAGCGTAAAAAAGAAGTAACTGCGTTGCTATCTCAAATTACTGCGCTTTATCAATCCTGTAGCTGTGATGATCATATTGATATCACAGCTCTTGATCTTTCAAAGTTTGACAGACTCATAGACCAGGTTGCAAAGCAACTTCATGAAGGTAAAATAAAACCTTCGGATCTAAATCAATCTATGATCAGTGAGACATACAATGAACTCAACGCCGGAGCGGCCAAAGGCTATGGTAAAAAATGGGGGACTTTTCCTGCTGATGGTAAAGGAAAACTGCCACTGGAGCTGAAGAAAAACATTTATACATTTTCTTCAGCAAAAACTTATGCACAGCTTGAGGCTATCAACCATTTGTTATACGATATCCAGGGGAAAATAAGACCGTTCAATGAATTTTCCCAATTGGCTAAAAAGACCGGGCATCAATTCAATAAAAACTATCTTCAGTCTGAGTATCAAACAGCTCGAACAGCGGCACAGATGGCTCAGAAGTGGGACAAAATACAGGAAACAAAAGACCTTTTCCCAAATTTGAAATTTAGGACAGTTGGAGATAGTAATGTACGTGATGACCATGCTAAACTGGATGGTGTTATCAAACCGATTGACGATTCATTTTGGGCTAAATACTATCCACCTTTAGATTGGCGATGTCGATGTGATGTGGTGCCTACAGCAGAAAGTATGACTACACATGAAGAGAAGGCAATGCCTAAAGTTAATTTCAAAGGTAATGTTGCATTGGACGGAGAGATCTTCACAACAAAAGGAACATTTTTCAAACTTGTAGCAGGCGATCATAATGTAATCCGGAACATGGAGCTGTCAAAATTGAATGCACCGTATGAAACAGCTTATAAAAATGAAAAATCAAAAAAATTGGAAGTTAACATTTTTGCAGATCCGAAAGACCTGATTGACAATATTAGGATCGGAGAAATTTTGGTCGATGAACTTAATGCACACCTATATATAAGACCTCATCTTGACGGGCACCTTGTTAAAGGATATAAAAATCCTGAATACTTAATAAATGATGTAATGGCTGATCGAAAAACACCCGAATCAAAAAATTATAGTAAATCATTGAGCAAGGCCAATAAACAGGAATGTGAAATTGTTGTCATTGATCTTTCTGTGAATAAAGATACGGTCGAAAATGCCTATAATGCAATTGAACGCATTTTAAATAAAGATGTTCACGAATTTATTAAGGAGGTTATTATTGTTTCATCGGATGGCAACGAAGTAAGGATCCATAAACGCAAAAAGCAGTCCTGAAGAACTGCTTTTAAGAGGGGTATACACTTGGGATAAGCCGCGTGTTTAGCCTCATTACAAATATACATAAAATATGAGTAATCCAAACATTCCAAATTTTGAAGAAATCGCTGATAGTCTTAAAAAAGATGTTCGGTTATTCGCAAAGGTATATTGTCTTCAATGGTTTGATGACAGTTTCCAAAATCAGGGTTTTACGGATGCAGGTTTTGAATCATGGCAACCTCGTAAGTCTCCAGACAAAAGTCCGGGAAGAGCAATTTTAGTTGATACATCATTTTTACGTAAATCACTTATCAGTGAAGAATTCGAAAACAGTATGGAATTTGGATCACATGTACCATATGCAGCACTCCATAACAATGGTGAGCGTATGCGAGTCATACAATACGTAAGAGCACATCATCGTACTAAAGGTGGTAAAAGATATCAGGTGAAACCACATAGTCGAAAATTAGACATTAAGTTTCCACAAAGAAAATTTATTGGGGAATCAAAATTGATGATGGAAGGTCTAGATAACTGGTTTTTAAATGAAGTTGAAAAACGTTTTAAACACTAATTGAATATGCAAAATTTTGTTGAACTATATAAAGAATTAGCAGATAAGCTAACATTAAACATTCCAGATCTACGCTGGGTAGACCTTTGGAACTCTCAGGTATATCATATGGAAGAAGAGCACCCATTTCCAGCTCCAGCTATTTTTTTAGCATTTCGAAGTAACTCGATGCAGGACCAGGGAAATAAAATACAAAAAGTGACCATGCAGGTGGATGTCTTTATATATTACGAAACATTTTTGGATACTTTTAGAGGAGCCTATAATCAAAGTGATGCGCTTGCATTCCTGGACATGATGGATCATGTTAATCAATTATTACATGGGTCGAGCGGTCAAAGCTATTCGTCAATGAGGAGGGTTTCTTATAGTCCAATTGATACCGGTGGTGCTGGGAACCTTTGGAATATTGTGTACAACTGTGAACTGGTTGACTATTCTGCCATGAAAGAATTTGGTGAAGGTGGTTTTAAGGATCTTGAGGTACAAAAATTTGATATTCCTTAAGCAAAAAGAACAGCTTGATAATTGTCTACGATTGAAGTCCTTCCAAAAACAATATTTTCAATGGTTTTTGGAGATTTGTAAAATCTTACAGCAATATCTTTGAGAATGTATGCAGGACTAAACTTTGTTACCCCGTGCTCTTTTATTGCACTCATTCTTTCGAATTCTTTACGGATATCTGAATGAAGTCTGATTGTCTCAGGTCTAGCCATAGTATAAATGAAATCTATAATTAAGAATAACAAATATACGAAATATCGTATAACAAAAAAAGCCCTGAATGATCAGGGCTTATCTTATTTTATCGGTTCTTCAGGAGCTTGAAGTTTAGTGCCATCCGCATAAACTATATTTTTCAAATTCCATTTTGTTTTCAATTTACTAAATGGCACACTTTTTAAAATATCGTTTTCTGTATTAAACAAATTCAAATCATAAGCACCATCTTGTTTGTATATTTCATTTGGCTTCAATGTTTCCAAACTTTTTAAATTAGCATCAAGTAAAACCTTGTCAAGTGCATCAGCAAATTTAATTTCACCCTCAAATGCAGCAACTTCCTTTCCTGAATTATTTTTTCCTGTTATCCAAACTAAATAATACTCCTCATAGTAATCAGACTTTTTTAAATATCTGGCAGAATCTACATTAATACTAATCAAATTTGTGAATTTAGTTGAGTCAACTTTAAAAGCTTTTAATTTATCTTCATAAACTAACCTTTTGGCTTTTGCTGAATCAAGGATTTCACGATATGTCTTATCTATTTTTATTCCTTTACCATCTTCGAATTTTTCACCAGCGAATGCAGCTGTAATAGCTTTTCCAAATAGCTCTTTTCCGATTTGGTCAAAATCTTCTTGTGTATATTGGTCAGAATATTTCTTCTTAATATCTTCAATATCTTCTTTAGCAGATTTTACATCAAATTTTTTATCCAATTTACTGGAACACGCTCCAAATAGCAATAAAGCTAAAATTAAAACTGAAAGTCTTTTCATTTTTCTTCTGTTATAGATTAATAATATTTTCAAATATACTTTAATTTTTAACCCAATCAATTGTATTTCCCACTCGATCCCGTTTAGGTGATAATCCAAGACCTCTCAGGTGCTTCCAATACTCAGATAGATCACCAGGTGTTAACTTATCAGCATAGGATTTATTCCAGCTGTTTGGAAATCCTACTGTTCCTTTTTTCGATATCTCAAGCAAAAGCTCATTATAGTACCTTACAAGATTTGAAATACTATGTTTGCCTTTAAAAATGAAGTTCTCAGACTGGAAGTAGTGGTTCAGGATCTCATCAGTAATTTTAATGCTGGCAATCTTTCCACCGTCTTGACGTGATGCCTTATACTTAATATTATTGTGTTTTTCATAATGGACGCAGAACATAGCGACCTTCTTATTAGTGGCCAATTCTATTATCTTTTCACAATCAAGTCCGATCGCCTGGCTACAGGAGACAACCTGATCCTCTTGGTACGCAACACTCGACATTAGCCCTCTAAATTGAGGTTCATTTAAAGAGCTTTTAACATCTATTTCAATTGTCTTTAAAAGACCTTTAATATAGATCAGTACAATAGATCCATCAAGTTTGCCTGAAGTTAACTTATACACTTGTTTCATCGTTTTATCCCTCCTAAATATTGACTATAAATTTTTTCCAGTATCGTTAATATCAATCCAAGTTCATAAACAGACAATGCATTCATCCTTTTTTTCTTTTGCTTCAGACAGAAATCATCGAGCTTGATCAGTACCTGATCAGTAGTCTCGCCCCAGTTCATACTTCTGGCCAGACCGATCATTTTTTTCCTCTGTGTATCTCCAGGAGCAGGTCCCCACATACTGGGAACCTGCTGATGATTAGCCAGCATATTGAACAATTCATTAAACTCTTTATCGGACAATGCTCCGCTACTCGTTGTACGTCCATTTGTGAATTCGAATACTGCCTCTTCCTTTGTTTTACCAAGCGCCTTGCACATGGCGTAAAAACGTCGGTAATCTCTAGGCATTATTAAGATTCATTTTCGAAGAACACTTTATAAAAATTCATTCCCTTTTCTTCATCAAATCCTTTTTCAAGGATTTCACGTTTGCCATGCAAATAGATATGAGCATTCTTATCAAGCTTGATTACTGATTTTAATGAGGGCTGTATTTTCTTAACAGCCTTTTCAGAGATATCAAATGAACTATCCATGGGCACATTATATTCTTCACTAAATGTATCCTTATAGTCACTATATAAAGCTATTGCTGTTGCATTATCTCCAAAAACAACCTCCATAAACTCTTCCTGATCAAACTTTTCGTGTTCTTTGAAATACTGGGAAGTCTTGTTGATCATGTCTATTTTATCAGCCTTTTCCAATTCAAACATATCATCCATCTTTTCGACTATGAATTGTTTTGCAAGTTTGATGACATTTGATGTTTGCTGATAATTATCATTTCTAACCTTTACCTTAAGAAAATCATCTTTCCAAATCTGGGATTCTACTGTGTTTTTACCATCAACAAATAAGACCTTATAACCAAGATCTTTCTCACTTTTTAATATTAAGGTACCTTCATCGATGCTATCCATATTGATTGCATTCTGCGTGATTTTAAAATCTATTCCTGCCGCATCGGAATTAACCTGTAAGAAGGTGTTTTTACTGTAAGATTTGAACAATCCAATAGCGTCAAACAATTCACCTTCAAACTGTATATCTTTAAATTGCACCACATAAAAATCAGAACTTTTAATTTTAGGATGACAACTAATCTCATATAAAAACTTCGTCAACTCAATAGATAGCCCATGCATACTTAACATTCCTTTAAAAAACTGTGAAATGTAATAATATACTTCGTTAAGTTCTAGGTCTCCATTTGGGTGAAATAAACGATACACATCATTTATCTTCATGAAACCTTGACAAAAGAACTTTAATAAGCAATGAGTTAAATCCTCATCTTGAGCTAATTTTTGAAAAAAGGGATCGTGTAGGATATAAAATTCCTCTCTTAATTTATTTCCGACGTGATGTACGGATAGATTTTCTATTTTACTATCTTGGAAAAATAACATAGTTGTGTTGTTTTATTTTGTTAAAAATTATATGAACTTGTAACCACGTGGTTTGATCGCTTCGATCTTTGCTTTGAATGGAAAACCATTCATTTCCTTTACCTTTATGCATTGCTGCTGGAGGATAACAGATCCTGTAAAGATCACCCTGTCCTTATCTTCATGTTTGATCTGTAGAACCAGTCTATTGCCGTTTCCTTTATCCTGATACTTGGATGGTTCGATTTTAAAGTCCAATACTTCAATGGTATGGTTGACAACCTCTTCAATCTCTATTTTCTTTCCGGTAAAGTGCTCGATCTGAATATTCAAATCACTAAAGTTTTTCATGTATGAGTTTTTTGATTAAATGTTTGGAATTGCAGTGCTTTGCCCAGCCCATATAACTAGAAATACTTTCTTTTGGTCTTTTAGCCTTTATTGCGCGTGCAAAAGCCTGCTTGATGGATTTTCGCATTAATACATGTGTATGGTAGTGTACATATCCTCCAAAGTCAATGCCTAGACTTGTTGGAAATGGACCGCGGTTGGGTTTCAATGATAGTTTTAGGTTTTCATAAAGATATGTTTGTATCCTTTCAAACAATCGGTGCAGATAGTTCTTATCGTGGTGCAGTATAACAATATCATCAGCATAGCGTAGAAAGTAGCTTACCTTACATACTTCCTTGATCCAGTGATCGAAATAGGACAGATAAAAGTTGGATAAATACTGGCTTAAATAATTGCCGATTGGAAGACCAGGGGCGCTATCGATAATACCATCCAATAGCTGGAGCATTTCTTTATCCTTGATCTTTTTACGTAACATGGATTTTAGGATCCCATTATCTACGTTTGGATAAAACTTCCTGATATCAACCTTAAGACAATACATCGTACCCTCGACATCTGTCATATACTTCTGTAATACCTTACTGGCCAAATGAACGCCTCGGCCTTTGATACAGCTATATGTGTCACGTGTAAAAACTGACACAAACATTGGTTCAAGGATATTCATGATAGCATGTTGCACGACACGGTCGCGATATGGAAGGATTGAAATTTCCCTTTCTTTCCGTTCATAAATGGTACGGTGCTTATATGGGGAAGTCTTGTAAGTATTGGTTACTAACTCACGATAGATATCAGCGATATTCTGGTCGAAATTTTTGTTAAACTCAATAATACCGGTCTGCTTAGACTTTCCTTTCCTTGCGATGCTATCCGCAAGGATAAGGTTGTCTATGCTGCATAATTGGTCGTATATGTTACCTATTCTTTTCATTGTTGCGCCTTTGCTTAAAAGGTCGTTTTCGCTCGGTTGAGCTACCAACGCCCTGCAAGGAATTAGTGTTTTTTTACCTTACGGTAAGGTCTGTGCTGTTATTATTATTTATTAGCATTGTGGGCACTGACATTCGCGTTGTCGTTGTCGTAGTTGTAGTCGTAGTACGAAAACGAGGAAGACGAACCAGTACAGCACACGACCTTCATTATTATTTCTTATTTGGTCCTATAGATCTATTGTAAATAGCAATGAATTGCTTACCCATATAGATTGCTTTTTCCGATGTATCCACCGAGCGGCGGGCACCGACACCCGCGCCGTCGTTGCCGTAGATGAAGTCGCAGAACGAAAACGAGGAAGACGAACCAGCATCTCTTTTAAAATATGGATAGTACCATCTTTGATCCATTGCAAGTTCTTTACCTTCACGTAAAGCCAAAGCGATTTCCTCGATCTCCTTATCTGCTTTTTGAGCATCTGTGTCGCGCTCAGTTTCCCAGTTGAATCGTTCTATCGTTTTACCGTTGTAAGCAAGAGCTGCTTCTAAACTATCGATACGGTCAATGATATTTTTGACAAATACTTTTTCTCCAAAAAGATTTTTCAATAGGTGCTTACCTTTTGCATTCGCTTCATCAAAAGCCTTAACTGCATTTTCTTTACTGATCGTTAGATTTTCCATGATTAATCGTTTGTACCGTTGATATACTGACTATACTCCACTGGGAATGTTTTTCCCGCAAATTTTGCTCTCTCACTATCGACTAAAAGATGGCGGGCACCGACACCCGCGCAGTCGTGGCCGAAGTCGTAGCCGTAGCACGAAAACGAGGAAGACGAACCAGTTGGATTATAAAACCAAGGAAAATATCCCAGATTAACATGTTTACCGCCATTCAGTGCAAAAACAATGACTTTCACCTTTTCATAACCGACAGTATCGATATCCATTCCCTTTGTACGCTCATTGAATTGATCCAATGTTTCACCTTTTACTTCGAGTGCTTTCTCGAATGTGTTGATCTCTCTGTAATCCATCTTTTTATCTGTTTAATAATTTGTTTTTGATTTCTTTTTCAAATGCTCGATCTAAATCATCGAATTCTTCTTTGTAAGCTTTGATTATCACTCTGCTTTTTGTGATAAATTGATTTTGATAAATATTATGCTCGTATTCCTCCACAGTATCCATGATCATGTAACCTAGAGATAAAAGGAACTCGACTTTTTCGTCGTCTGTGAAGTGTATCTGCATACTAATTCTCTTGTTTCACCTTTAGTACCAAATAACTACTGCGACGTACTGCATCTTCTGATAGATTGTAAATGACCATTTGATCTCCTACATTTAAATTTTGGGGATTTATAACTATATGCCCTTCCCAGTAATTACTTTCCTCATCCGATTTTACAATCATACCGCCCAGATCTAACCATATTGTAACTAGGTTTTTATCACTTTCTTCAAATTCCACCTTTGTTAATGGAGTTTTTGATTGTTTGACAAAAAATAATGCTAAAACAATCGCAGCCATTACCACCATGAAAATGAGTATTACGGGTAATTCATCTTTGAAAATCATAAGAAAAACCTCCTTCCTTCCTCATAAGCTACGTGAATGAACCTCATTGCTACCTCATCGTCACCACCATCTGGAGATGGAGCAAAGCGCTGGTATCTGAAGACCGATTCGTAAGCATCCTCGGACTTGTTCACCATTACTTCGTGATGCAGATCCCTTGCATCTTCTACAGAAGGGATGGATACTTTAGTATCCTTGTCCCATCCGATTCTTTTTGATATTTCGCTGTAAATGCTCATATTGATTCTATTTTTTCAATTTTGTAATTCACTTCTCTGATATTAAGCCCTCGCATACCTATTGGAGATTTTAAAAGGATATCAATCGTTTCACCAACTTTGATATGATCATGATCTACGACTGTATTACCTGTCCAAATATGTTTCTGGAATGGCCCGCAATCAGTCACTATACCGTCCATATTAATTATCCACCAAAGGAAATCCTGACCTTGGTCTTCGAAATAAATTTTTTTCATATTAAAGACTGCTAAAATTTAATTCCAATCTGTTCCATTTTCCATTTTTATCTTTGGTCTTGAACTCATAACCAAACTTTTTGAAGGTAATGGAGTAACCTTCTTTGATCAGCTGTAGACCTTTCACCCAGCGTGGATCCTGAAAAGTATCTTCGTACTCAAGCAACTCCATTACCTTCGCGTATTCTAGATCTCCATTATTATTGCGTTGAATAAAACCCATCAAAATTGGGTGGATCTTTCCTGAAGTTTTTTTGATGCCTTCTGATAAAAGAAAATCTTTAATTATCTCAACAGCTTTATTTGCTCGCTCATCCCAAGATGGATCCGTGTCTCTACGTCTCATAATTCTTTTATTGTTTTGAGAATTCTCAATCGTAAAACCGCCTTGACTATTTGATCGAATACCACCGTACTCGTTAATTGCTTCACGGTGGATATCCATCACGGCGTGAGCTTTCTTTTTGAAACGAGCAATTGTAAGCGACAATTCTACAGCCTCTTCCATGAGCTCTTCGATAGAAGTATCTTTATTGCTTTCATACTTCTTTTTAGCATTTAACCTTTTTTTCTTTTCAGCTTTTTCTTCCTTTGCTAATTCAGCCATAAGTGCTTTGCGCTCATCTGCTGTTAATCTTGATATATCGTTCATCTTTTTAATTTGCTAATTCTAATTTCTGATTTGATCCAAACTGCAATACATGCGATTACTAGACATGTTATTTGAAACAATAGTGGTCCTACAACCTCAATCCAGGTTAATTCAAAAACCTGAAAAATCTTAAGAGTAATTAGGATAATTGTCATTAATGCCGGCAGGCTATTATTGACGTTCTGAAAAATTTTAGTTGACATCGCTACTACTTTTTGACCTTTTAATAAAATTGATTGCACCTGTTTCTTCAGCTAACCGAAATCCATCTACAGCAACCTGTAGAATACCTTTTACTTTTTCATCTTTATCCTGGGCGCTACAAAGCTCTGCTGAAATACTAATTGGGTTTCCATGTGCATATACCAAAGACGATTTACCGGATTTCACTACTCCAAAAACTATAGCATCTTTTGGCAATTGCTTAAGCATTTCGATCAATTCGTTTACAGATGTTTCTTTTTTGTTCTCTGTTTGTTGTGTTTTTTGATTTTCCATTTTACTTTGTTTTAGAGTCAATGATTCCGATTATTCCATTGATGACTGTAGCATCCGTTTCACTTACCAAATAGGTCCCATATCCTTGCATATGCGCTATAAAAGCCAGTCCCTCTACACTGTCAATACTGAAATTATATTCAGCCTTGTTCATGATATCTTCTAACTTAAGCTTATGGATCAGCTTTGATAAAGCATGAAATACCATTCTTACAATTGCAGGGGCTTCATTCGAAGGTTCACGCCAACCAAGTTCTAAGCATGCTATCCAAACCTTAAGCTGATGCTGATTGATTTTGAACTTTATTTTTTTCATTTTACGTGTATGTTGATGTCAACTTTAGCGCTATCTCTGACGCCACATCCCATGCACTTAGCAGGATGTTTAATTGGCTCTGGCTCGACAGCAGGATTCTTTTTACAGGCAATCGTCAGGACGATCAGAATGCAGCATATGACTGCGAACTTTAGTTTTTTCATTTTGATCTGTATATTAAATTAAGTACGTGGTGAAATTTTATAAGCAATGTTTCATTACTGTACAATAGCTTTCCATTGTGGATCGTGTAATAGTCATCTGTGACACGTTCCAGATCCTCTTCATCAGGACTTACCTGATGCAATCTTCCTTTTTTGTCAACCTCCATACCCTCGAACATGCTATATCTAGCGAGGGGTAAGAATCCTTTATTACGTCGTATCCATTCATTATTCCATAGGCCGCGCATTAAAGTGGAGTACCGAACACGATTAAAAATATTTGGATGAGCACCAAAAAGAGCACGCTTAAGGAAGGCTTCATACTGCTCAAACTGATGATCACAATATTGTTGCTCTGTCCATCGCAACATGCCACATATCTCAGTTAGCTGTGTTTGATTGAGTAAGTTGGTTTTCTCAATCAAACTCAATTTTTTTGGTGCTTTTGCAACAGCCGTTTTAAGTTTTTTTGTAAGTGTTTTCATAATTGAAAGTTTATTACGTTAGTTTCATTTGAGCTTTACGCATTCCCTCTTCCCAAACAACATATGGGGTATTTCCTCCATATCTAGTAGCTTCAACTGGTGTAGCTACGAATTGGTGTACGCGTAACTTGACATCTGCATCAAATCTTACTTCGTCAGCTAGATCACCTTTAGGTTGTAAACCTTGAGCATGACAGGTGAAAACGAAAAGTTTATCTGGGAATTCCGCAATTAATTCAAAATATTGTTCGACGGTAATCCTTAAATATTGAAGACTATCAACAAATACAACCTTGAAGCTTCTTTCTTTTCTTAATCGCTGTTTCATCCTTTCAAATGATTCTGACTGAAATTGAATCCGATTTCCTACAGAGGCTATATTGGCTACTTGTAAGGCTCTTCTGAATGATAATTTTTTTTTCTCCTCCAAAGAATTGTAGTATACAGGTTCAAATCGTGAAATGTATTTGGCCAATTCAAGCGCAAACTTTGTTTTACCATTACCAGATTGTCCCCATATGATCCATACACCTGCCAGCTCTACTTCATCCCCAATCGTATCTGCCCAATCACCTTCGAACTTCATTGTCTTGTATTTGATCCTTTCGAGGTCACTGTAGCTAAACATTGGTGCTAACTTGATTTCGCCTGCCATTTACGCTACCTCTTTACCGTTCAACAAAAAATATTTAGCGACTTCTTTACGTACGATACGCAGATCACCTTCACATAGGTTGTGGATTCTTTCGATTTCATCTGCATCATCCAAACCATTCGCCATGCAAACTGCTGCTACATCGTTAAAATCAGGAAGATCTAGCTGAAGAAAATTGCCATGTAGCCTAGATAGCACTTCACGATATCCGATTTTGTCATTTTTAGCACCTCTTTCAATACGTTTCTTAAGAGCAGGCACACCCGATACAACAAAGCCAGTACATCTAAATAAATCATTGTACATGTCCATAAATAGGTCAAAGGCACCATCTTTCAGTTTATCCATTTGATCAATGATGATCAGTGGACTTTCGAGTCCCATGACGTGATCGATAAATGATTCGATCATACTTTCGACAGTTCCTTCAGCGACTAGACCAGCAGCTTTGGAAAGATTCACGATGTATGATTTTGTTTTCCAATAGTTCTTACATTCAATGTAAATGACATTACCAGTGTAGCGTTCATAATCGACGTAAGCATGTGATTTCCCAACACCTGCATTGAAAGAAATACCCACAGTTAAATGACGATCTTGTGAAGCCTTCAAAAGCTCCAGTAATTTGACATAGTTAGATGTATCACCGGTATTCCAATCAATATCTATCTTCAAAATAGCCTGAACCTTGCGCCACATAGCATCAGAAATCGTATTCCATTGTCCTGATATCATTTTGCTTACTGTAGCATTACTGATCCCCAATCGAGCGGAGAGCTCAACTTGAGAATATTTATATTTAACTGATTTGATTTTCCCCGAACCTGCCAAACGCTGTAGTTCCGTGGCAATGATCATTTTATTTTCGTTCGTCATAACTTTCGATTTATATTTCGGTTAATAATGATTTCTTTCTATCCACATCCATACTGATAGATTTCTTAACTCTACCATGCATTTTGATGTGTAACTCTTGGTCAGCGGACATGCGCTCTGGAGTGATACCTGTCCGACGTTGCAGTGCAGCTACAGCTTTCAGGTCACGTTCGTATTCCTTATCACGTACGTCAAAATCTTTTTGCCATATCACTTTCTCACCGTCGCGCATCGTTGCTGGAACAGGATCGAATTTTCGTTTTGGTTCTGCATAGGCTACAAGGAATTTTTCACCAGCCTGATTCGTTTGAAGCAATTGGATAAATGTATCCAGGCTACCCGGATCGTATCGAACGATAAATTTTGCACCGACATTTTTACGTCTGAATTCGATATCGATATTACCTTCATCATCGTACACTTCAAATAGGTAGTCTTTTTTGTCGATCGTCAGTTCAAGACCATGTGCACGATAGGTAACAGGGCGTTTTTTCTCTTCGATCCAGATATACTTCATGATATCTTCCAATTGGATTTCTTCAGACACCGGCATTTCTTCCTGATAAAGCTTATTACGCTCAACAAGGAGTGTTGAATGTTTTCCTTCATTCCAGGTGCGCACTATAGCTTCCCATTGTTTGATGGCAGCGTCCTTAGTCGGAAGGCTATCTTTTATCTGTTGTAGATATTCCATGTTACGATGAGAACTGTCTTTCTTGGTTCTTATACCTTGACCATCCGAGTTCCATAACTTGGTTGTTACTTCAGTTTGTAGCATGCCGTGTAGTTTATCTGCTGGATTACCGTGTCCGTATGCACGGTGAGGGTAATGGGTACCACCATCATCTGCAATTACTCTGCTATACAGTTCCTGCATCTTAGCAGATTTGTGTCCGGACTGCTGATCATAGGTCAATAGATAAGGTCTGTACCCAGCTGTTTGTACTGCCATTTTAATAGCAGTGAAGTGATCCACATGCGATTCTGTTTCCGATAGACTCCAGCCGATTATTTTCTCACTGTGCACATCAAATACAACATCGATACGCTTGTAAGCACTCATCTTTGTAGAGCTTTCCGGATCATAGTAAGTAAGATCCAGTTTGGTACCATCAATAGCCCAATACACATTCGGAAACCAGCGTGTTTTGTCTTTAGATACTGTATGTTTGAATTTCTTGTCATAGATATCTTTACCATCACGTGATAAAGTCCATATTCTAACATTCTCAGGCTTATCCAAAAACATTTTAATAGCACCTTCACTCAAAGAAGGCCAGCCATTATTGTCCATTTCCATACGGTACATGTCCAGCAACTCAGGTACACTGAATTTATTTGGAAGTGAATAGACCGCAAGAATATAGTCAGCTATTTCCCCTTTGATTTTGATCGTATTGACATTACCTTCACCGGCATGCACAAAAGAAGAATAGCCTTCTTTCAGATAACGGTTATAACGGCTTCGAAGTCGTGCAGGTGAAGTCGGTAAATTGTAAAACCACTTTTTCTCATCTTTCCCTTCATTCAGTTTATTCACAGCATCTGAAATATTATCCCAGATTTTACTTTTTTTAGGGCCAAAAGCCTTAGTCGACTGTTTTGGGTCAGTTAAAAGAGTTTTAATAGCGTTTAAAATACAGCAGTTGGTAGCCCGTTCAATCTTGATCTTATCATCTAGTTTTCTACCATCTGGATAGCGGTGTGTTGCGAAAAAATCAATTGCTTTCACATCGGGTAAAATATGAGGTTCAAGATGATTCACTACGACAACCTCTTTATAATCACCTAAATTTTTCTTGCATGCCATTTTATACTCCTGTGGAAGATCATGGTAACTCAATAATGCTTCATTGCCCTTTCCTCTGCCTTCACGAACACGAATAAGTTGACTTTTAAAGCATTTCTGTTTGTAATTTGTATAACTTATAAGTCCCCAGTCCTCATAAAGAAGACTTGCAGGTATGCAGAGTGTATTGTTATAGTATTGATAAGATTTTATTTGCATCATCATTACTTTTTGTTTAGTTCCCGTCCAACGGCGATGGCTGGATTACGCTTTCGGGAATTTTGTTGCCATTTATAATTCATTAATTTTCTTTTGGATTGCAGCTTTAGAAGCACGATCCATTTGCAAATACTCATCTTGGATTTTGACAGGGACAGTCCCAACGCGTTCACCTCGAATAGACATCAGTATATAATTACGCTTAAACCCATACTTGATCATCAACTCTTTCACTGCGTCATCATTGTAATTCTGTGGTTTTTTTCTAAGTTTGTTCATTGCTTAATGTGTGTTTGATATAACACAAATATAGAAAATAAATTTTCGATAAAACAAGTGAATTAGTAAATATATTTACGATGATAAAAGACAGAGTTATACAAGTTGTTGAATTAAAAGGGATTGCTAAAGAAAAGTTCTATACACAAATAGGTATGACGTCAGCTTCTTTTAGAGGTAAAGCCAAGGAAACACCTTTAAATTCAACCGCAATAGAAAATATATTATCGATAATACCAGACGTAAACGCTGAGTGGTTACTTACTGGACAAGGAAATATTCTTAAAGACTCCAATACTAAAAACAGAGCGATTTCTTCAAAAAATGGAATACCATTAATTCCTGTAGAAGCCTTCGCTGGTGCCGCACTCAACAATGGATACTCTCTAAATTTTGATACAATAGATGAACGTTATAGTGTTCCTTTATTTGATGATAAGGGTGTTGATTTTCTTATGTATGTCCGTGGATCATCTATGTATCCAAGATACAATTCAGGAGATGTAGTAGCGTGTAGATTTGTCCGGGAACGTTTGTTCATTCAATGGAACAAGGTTTATATCATAGATAGCAAGAGTCAGGGCGCAATGATAAAAAGACTATTACCTAGCAATAACCCAGATCAAGTTATTTGTAGATCTGACAACAAAGATTACATTGATTTCGAAGTCCCATTGAGTGATATACAAAATATTGCACTAGTAGTTGGCTGTATAAGCTTAGATTAAGGAACGAATTGTACTCATAAACAGTATATTAATATTACGACTTTATATCAGTATTGATAATCAATCAATTAGAGTGTTATATGTAAAAATCAATGTAATAAGACCACCTAACTCACGGCATTTTTAATGTAAAACTGTTCTATTTATGTAAACAGACAACCAAACTCAAGCAATTATTCAACATTATTTGTAACCCTAAGTGTAACCCTAATCATAACCCTAAACACATTTTTTTGTTAAAACAGACTTTTGTAGGCATAAACAAAAAAGCCAGTGATCCGTTGGGAATACTGGCAATATTAGAAAGGATTGATAGTAACAATAAGCTTTTTAAAGGTTATTTAAGCCGTTTTAAAGGGTTTTTAGTACCTAAATGGTAGTATGCGTATGTAATGGTAGTAAAGCGCCGTTATAAATGGTAATGAAATGGTAGTAGATGGTAGGTTAGATACGATCTGTTTTTACAGCCTACGGCTGGCGTTTTGTAGGAAAACGCCGTTTTTAATATCATTAACATTGATTTTAACCGTTTTTGCCGTTTTCTATTTTAATACGTTTTGTTATACCCCCTATAATTTGAAAATGTATCTTATTTTATAACCTTCTTCAAGAAAAAATATGGGCATACACCTGAAGAGTTTAGGAAGATGCAATAAGGAGCCAATAGGATAGATGTGTTGCTGTCCTGAAATCATCACGCGCTATTCTGTATTTAAGGATAGCGCGATGATGATTGTGCAAGTTAAATAAGCTTGTTAGAAGCTATAGGATACATGGGTGAGAAACCTGTCTCCTGCTTGTACGCGACCGTCTGCAAGGTTCTGGTCGAGCGGTGATTGGTAGTTGCCACCAAAGGATATTTTCCCAAGGTTGACTTCTACCCCTATAACGCCTGTAGTGGAGTGCCCGCCAGATTGTGCCACATCATATTTTCCATAGACCACATCCTTACTTTGGGTTTCATAGATTAGGCCAGCATTGGGTGCAATACGGACTTTGGTCTGGATATTGAACTTGTAATAAGCGAGGGCATTGGTCGTAAATTTATTGGCATATCGGTAATCGTACTTGTTTTCTGTATTCATTTTATAGGTGGCATTGACGTTCAAGCCGACATCCATTAATCTGACATCATAAGCCAGATTGACCATAAAATCCGTACTGGCTGTCCCCAATTGAAAATTATTGGGAGCGTCTTGCGCGGTATTGCTGCGTTCACTTGCGTCGTATTTGCCTGTAGGGGCTTTTATGCCTGCACCTAGCCAGAGCGAATGGACCAACATTTTATTGGATGAGGTGCTGGTTGCTTCTTCGAATATTTTGAAGTACCCCATGGCTACGACATCTCCCAATCCATTTTTTTCGCCCTGCTCTCCACTGCCTTTAATGCTACGGGCATTGAAGTTATAGGGGAGAATGGCCATTACCCGCCAACGCTGCCCGATGTTCCAGGCTCCCCACATCTCCATGCTTTGATAGGTTTCATCAGCCGTAAGTGGTGTGCGATTGCCGGTTGGTCCAAGGTGGGAGAGGAGGGATTTATGCTGGTAGCGAAGACCGACGAATCGCTTGTTGAAATCGGGGAGGATACCTATATAATAGCTTCCTACTCCACATCCACAGATGTCACATGCTTTTGAAAAGGGTATCGCGATACCGCAGGCCAATAGTGTCAATAAGATGTATCGCATATATTTTCCCATTCGATTGTTATTATTCATTTGTATCTATTTTTATAGTGTGCATAGTTAGTTAGTTAGTTAGTTAGTTAGTTAGTTAGTTAGTTAGTTAGTTAGTTAGTTAGTTAGTTAGTTAGTTAGTTAGTTAGTTAGTTAGTTAGTTAGTTAGTTCATGACAAATCCTGATCCTATTTCGGGTTCGGCCAATAGTTTATTGGTTACAAAATCCCGGTCATCCAATGTTTTGAGGAAGCTGATCAGGTTATTCTTTTCCTCATCGGTCATGCTTATACCCAGCGAACCGTCAGCACGCCTAAAGATGGGGTCTAAGGTCGGAGAGTCTACCATGCCATCGCGGTAGTGCTCGACCACGCGATTGAGGGTCAAGAAACGACCATCGTGCATATAGGGTGCGGTATACGATAGATTCCGAAGACTGGGTACCTTAAATTTGTATCTGTCTGCAGCATTCAAGGTTACAGAATCTCTACCTGTGTCATGCGCACGATTAGGGGAAAGTCCATTATTGCGGTAGCTCCTGTCCGTAAATAACGGTTCGCTATGGCAGGATGAACAGTTTTTCTGAAAGAAGAGATAGCCCTTTTGCTCCTGATCTGTAAATGAATAGCCTTCCTCTTTGCGCATGACATGATCGTATTTTGAATTGCTGCTTACAGCCATTAACATGTATTGCGAGAGTGCTTTAAAAAAGCGCGCATCTGTGATTTCGGCGGTCCCAAATGCTTTTTTGAATAGCGCCGGGTAATCCGGATGTGCGCGTAATTTTTTGAGCACATTTGGAACGGTTTCATCCATTTCTACCGGGTTGGTTATGGCATTTACTGCTGTCAGATCGAGGTCGAATACTCCACCATCCCAAAAGAACTCTTGTTGCCAAGCCATATTCATGATGGGCATGGGATTGCGTATGCCGAGACGGTCGTCAATACCATGGCTCACATCATGACTATGATGGGTGAAAGCCGAAGATTGAATATGACAGCTTCCACAGGCGATGGTATTATTGCGCGATAGCCTAGGCTCAAAGAATAGGCGTTTGCCCAATTCAAATCCATCTTTTGTGATCGTGTTTCTTGCGAAATTATACACTGGCTCTGGAAAATTGCTCGGCTTCACGAATCCTGTGAACAATTCTGGAAGCGATTCTTCTCCTTTTTTGCATGCCCAAACCAAGACTAAAAGTCCAATAATCACTGCTGTTTTTTTCATCCTCTATAGCTCTTCTTCACTCTTTACAAAATTTTCAGTATGATCATGCGTAAATAAACTCGGAAAATTATTGGCAATATTGACGCTGTAATCACTGAACATAACATTGGGGTGCGCTACGATACTAAAAGTATGGGGACCATTGAACGCTTTCATGATATCGACAAATAGGTGGACATTACTGCGTAATCCGGCTCTCACTTGTGCTGTGCCTGCGTTTTTAAGGTCTACAGTAACCGTTTTGATATTGTTGATCGTAGGGGCACTGTAACCACCAAATCCACCGATATGGTATTTGAACTGTTTATTTCCCGTAGGATCTCCTTGTTGATCATCCGAAATGAGATCACAGTAGCCTTCCATTTTGAAAAAGATGTAGCCACTGTTCCAGCCCCAGTACATGCCACCTCCATGTCCTTCCTCTGCATCGAAGGAAAGTACACCGGTTCTCTTTTCTACGGGCATGGTATTTCTAAGGCTGTCTACACCGATCACAAATTCGATTTTACTGTAATCTCCTTCAGGCACGTTTACTTTTGTAAATCGTGTTGTCCGATCTGCAGCATTCACTAAAAAATAACTCGAATCTTGGGGTACGGTATAGCTACTTCCATCCGTTTTATACACTTTGATATTACTGATGAAATATTGTAATAGTTTGATCCTGAAAGGTTCTCCTTTTGCATTTTTATATACCCTTGATTCCAAAGCTAAAGTCTCTTCACCTACGATATTGTCAAATTCGATAGAGAATTGCCCTACTTTTTCTTGGTCTGGTAAGGGAGCTTCAGTCTTGCTACATGCGTAAAATAAGGATAGGAGGAGGATCAGCATTGCTGCGCGTGCGATTTTGCTACGTACTTCTGTTTTCATCGTTTTCATTTTAATATAATTAGTGTTTATATAATTTTTATAGGGTGTTACTTTACTTTGACGGTATAAATGAGGGTATCCTCCGATAGGGTTTCCTTATCTTTCATAAGCTTCACTTTAACGATCCATTCTCCAGGCATAGAAAAATGGATCATCCCTGAATACTTTCCGTTTCCAATGCTTTTTGCATGTTCATTTTCTGAAGAACCATGTTTCATCGCGGGCATAAAAGGTTCGATCGCTACTGTATAGTCATCGACATTGGACAAGATTTCTTTATCCTTTTTACTCAAGACAAAGGCTATGGTCTGTTTCCCTACTTTAACTTCCTGAGGAAGTAAGCACGATACAAATAGCTGGTCATTACGCTTTGTTTTAGTAAGTAGGGTACGCGTAAAGGAGTCTTGGTGTACTGGTAATGAAAATATTAATGTGTCTGTTTTGTCTTCCTCTTTTACAATGGTCTTGAATAGCCACCCCTTTCCCATATCTTTTATATTCGCCATGTTAAAGACCACATCAGCACGGTAGACTCCATTTCCTAAATTCACTAGTGGGTAAGATGGTCCCGGATGTGACATCATTCCCATATCCATCACGATTTGATAATCTAATGAGGCAGCCGATTTCGTTTTATCATTTTCATATTTAAGGTATAGGGATTCGAACTTATTTGATAGGCTATCGGAGGCCCAGAGTGATATTTTTTTACTGTCATATAACGTATCCGCGAGCTGTATCATGTGGGATAGATCTACGGTTGAATCTGAACTGCTCATGTCAGTTATTGCTATTGTTTGTTTCGTTGTATGGTTGCAACTGTACATGGATAAGACTAGCGGTATTAGATACAAGTGCTTAGCAGCTACTGTTATACTTCGTGTAATTGTTTTCATTTTTAATAAAATATGTGTTTATATAATTTTTAGAGATTATCCACGACTCGGTTACTGACGAAATCTTGCGCTGGGCTAGCACTATTTTTCATAAGCTTCACATTGATTTTTGTGCACACGCGCATGGTGTAGGTCAGCATCAGATTTACCCTGAAATGTACTACCACAAACAGCAGATGTTCGGCATGCGCAATATGCCACGCATCGGATATTCCTAGCTCAATAAATGAGCATACAGCGCGTGTCTGTATACGCTTTAGGGTTGTTTTTGGCGCTCCTGATAGCGTGTGCAGTTCTATATGATTCGTGAAAAATGAAAAAACTTATTGGACAGATTTCTTCAGTTGACTTATGCCATTAAGCGGTGTAGAGTGGGGGATGAAAGATGGTTTCTGCAAATTGAAAGGTGTACATATTATCTTTCAAATCGTATTTTGGAACACGGATCTGCGGATTGTATTTGTTTTTTTTGAAGTCGAAGATATCCATAGGATGGATATAGGCAAGTTGGTCTAGATTTACAGGTGCTTGTTTCGTTTCCTTTTCAGCCTGTTTCTTTAATTTCTGCATCAGTACGCACTGACCGTTACAGTGCATGAGTGGTTTGTCTTTATTGAGACAGAATTTAGCGTATGCTATTGTATTGAGCTTGTAATCGACGAGCATACCAATCTTGCTGAACGTCTGAAATAAGAACGTCAGTAAAAGTATGCATATGGTCAATTGTTTCAAGTCAGTTAATTTTTGTACAAATATACTGCCCTAAAACTGATTCCAGTTTTGATTTTCGTGCAGATGATACTGCATTTCGGAACATATACAGGCGAGTCCCATTGAACGACCCGCACGGTTCATGCTGGTGGTACGGTTTTATTCAGACCAAACGGCCAATTCATTACCATCTGGATCGATAAATTGAAACCGTTTACCTCCGGGGAAACTGAAAATATCCTGCGCGATGATACCACCGGCATTAATTACCTTTTTCAAGGTCGATTCGATATCCTTTGAATAAAGAACAATCAGTATGCTTCCTTTTGCGGGTGTACCTGTTGTAAATCCACCATCGATATAGTCGCCTTCAAAGGCCGTGTAGTCTGGTCCGAAATCAGTGAAGTTCCAATCGAAACTAGCCGTATAGAATTTTTTGATCTCTTGAAGATCCTTCGATAGAAATTCGATGTATTGGATCTGTTCGTGTTTCAGTTTATTTTGTGTGGTCGTATTTGTCATAGCCTTTAGATTATAGATACAAACTTAAATAAATTTGTACGACTTAAGTTGGGTTGAACTTGAAAAATATTCATGCTCATTTTTAGCTTGCTAATTATAAAAAATCTGTCATAACTGATGCGGTTGAATTAGTAGCAACCTGTATTATATACAGGTTGCTATGCGTAATTCTTTAGTCTTGTGTACGATCTACCCGGAAAGTTTAGTATGGCATTGTCAAAATTTATCAATTATTCATTAGGGAACTACCTAAAAGTGGGAACCTACTTATGTGTACTTATCGCTTTGATGTGATTGTTGCCAATAATTTCAAGGAATAACCTTTCAATAATTGATATGAAAAAAATACAATTTTTACTCTTGCCTTTTTTACTGTTCTGTACAGCATCTTTTGCGCAAAACAAGGATGCGCTAGGCTATGCTCAAGTTATCAATAGCAGCAATGCCAGGGCACATCTTACTGTACTGTCCGCTGACGCATGGCGGGGTAGGGAGGCTGGAACTGAAGGTGGTGATAAAGCGGCCCAATATATATCCGATTATTACCATAAAGTAGGGCTAAAGGGGCTGGTAAATGGGGGATATAGGCAGGAAGTGGAAGCCAGGCGCATCCCATTAGCTGAATCTTTATGGGTTCAAGGGGCTGCATTTAAACCGGTGGTCGATTTTTTTAATATGCCCGCATCGGTTTCTATGACTGGTTTTCAGCTGAAAACGGATAGTATACTCTTTGCTGGTTATGGGGTTATTGATGACGGTTTGGAATCGTACAACGATTTTCAGGATCAAGCTATAACGGGTAAGGTGGTCATGTTGCTCGGGTCTGGACCGCGAGATGCAGCTTTCTCTTTTCAGGATAAAATTAAATACTTGTCTTTTCATAAGGCTAAAGCGGTCTTGATGGTGGAACCGGTGGTGGATAATAAGTCGGATGGTCTTATGCAACACCTTTCGAACGAGCAGATGCTGTTGCAGGGCTCGCCTGAATTAGCGGCAGTGCAAGCGATGGCACAAGGGATGCCGCTGATCTATATCGGCCAAAAAGTGGCGGATGCGCTCTTGAAATCTGCTCATACCGATCTTGCTGCTGTCCGGGAAAAACTGACGGAAACCAACATGCCCTATCCTTTTGTCTTTAAAACCGACTTTGCGGCTACGGCTTCTCGAGCAGTGGAAACGGTGCATACTGCCAATGTATTGGGTTTTTTGGAAGGATCCGATCCAGTATTGAAAAATGAGGTGCTGTTGCTGAGTGCGCATTATGATCACCTGGGGGTAAATCATTATACCGAAGGTGATAGCATCAATAATGGTGCTGACGATAATGGGTCTGGTACTACTGGAGTGTTGCTTATGGCGGATGCGTTTGCACAGGCCGCTAAGGCGGGGAAGGGACCTAAACGTAGTATCCTCTTTATGGCGACTACTGGCGAAGAAAAGGGATTGTTGGGCTCATCCTGGTACGTGGACCATCCGGTGGTGCCGCTCGATAAGATCATAGCCAATCTAAATGTGGATATGATCGGACGGACGGATACTTTGCCGCATCCTGATCATAATTATATTTACATCATCGGCGCGGATCGACTGAGTACGGATCTGGATCGGATAGTGAAAGAAACCAATACCACTTATTCAAAGCTTGAACTGGATGAACGGTATAATGTGCGTAACGATCCTTTTCAATTGTATTACCGATCTGATCATTACAATTTTGCGAAGCGAGGTATACCGGTTACCTTTTATTTTAGTGGATTTCATGCAGACTATCATAAGCCTAGCGATGAAATTGAAAAGATAGATTTTGATATCCTCTGCAAAAGAGCACAGTTGATCTTCTATACGGCATGGGAGTTGGCGAATGCTGCGACCAAACCTGTGGTGGATAAAAAGGTGGAAAAATAGCGCGGAATATGAGGTGGACATTGGGCATTTAGGTGGACAATCAGGTAGATAGGTAGATAGGGATTGTCTTTATGGTTATTTTTGGTTCTTGATCTGCTTTTTAGCCCTGTCGTAGGTTTGTCTGCAGATGCCCAGATGCATGGCTTTGATGGTCGAATTGGCTACTTGACTAAATAATGGATTATCTGCTTCAAAGTGGATAATACGCTCTTGTGTAGGTGCATTGAGCAGGATGATACGGTCTTGATAACTTTGCTCTTTCTGGATGCTCAATTCTTCCATATGCTGTGCTATTTCTGGAAATGCATTGCGCAGGTCAAGGAGGTCTTGGTAGGACATGGAAAGTACAGGTCCAGCTTCAATCATCTGAATCGTATGATTGCGCGGCATATCTTGAAAAAGGCTGTTATTGAAGATAATGGGCTCGTTCTTTTCCCATATGTAGGTACCGATATTGCTTTGCGTTTTTTCATTAAAATAATAGCTGTGTACCATAGCATTGACAGATAGCCAGGCGCGACCTTCTGCTGCTGGTCCTGGAGATTCTAGTACCTGATTTTTGAGCGCTTTTTGAATACGAGTTATCTGAACGGCTCGTTCCATCAGGTCCGGTTGCTTTGCTGCTGGAACCAGAAGTTTCGACTGTAGATAGCTTAAAAGTAATTTTTGTTTTAAATCGTTCATAGTGAGGATTAATAATAAAATGGTTTTCAGAAAGATAATGCATAGCCCGTGAAAAAAAAGTGACGAAAGTCACTTTTTTTAATGATATAGGACACTTATTTTAAAAATCTGGGTTTAAATGACTTTAGGGGCCATTGAAATCTGAAAAATGGTTACTTTTTTTTGATAAATTGTTATAATGTACACTTTTATTGATTTTTGGTGATGATTAATGAGGTGGATATGGTGCTGAAAAAGATGGTTTAAGGATTCGCCCGTGTGCTGGATGCAGGTATGGAGCTGAATATGATGATCATAATTGAATAGTTAAACATCAACTCTTTTACAGCTGTACCGTAAAAGAGTTGATGTGGAGTTAAACCTGTCGCCTGATGTAACCGTATCTTTTTCTTTTTAGACCTACGTGCATCGCCTTGATGTCGAGGTTGGTAATGCTGCAGAACAGTGGGTTTTCCTTCTCAAACCTCATGATGCGATCTAAAGAGGGCTCATTGAGCAACTGGATCCGATGCTGATGGGCTTGCTCATTCTGAAGGATGGTCTGTTCGATATCGGCAGATACTTCTGGAAATTCACTGCGAATGGTCAGCATATCCGGATAGCTAATCGAAGTGACGATCCCGTCTTCGAGCATCTGTACATAATTAGTCCGATCGGTGCCGTTCAACAGGCTCGATGCAAATAGGATAGCTTCTTTTTTCTTCCAGATCTGTGTCCCATAAATAGCATCTTTTTTCTTGCTGTAGTAATAGCCGTGAACCATAGCTTGCGCAGAATACCAAACGCGCCCTTCACTGGCTGGGCCCGGTGATTCCAAATCTTGGAGTTTTAGGGCCGATTGGATCGTGAACATGGGAGCTATACGCTCAAACAATAATTGCTCGCGATCAGGCATTAAGTTGAGCTTTGTCTTTATATAATGCTTGATCAGGTTTTCCTTATGTTCTTTCATGATCATTGCTTTTTACTGATCGATCTTGTATGATTTTGTGATGTAGTTTAGGTTTAGCGTTTAAAAGATAGAAACGCGATTGATTTAAGTTGTTCATAATTTATTAAGTTTATTTTGATTTACAAGATTAATATTGGGTTAAGGACGATATCGGATGAGAACCATAAGCGGTAGTGGAATTGGATTGACCGAGCTCATCATCATAAGTGGTGAATTGGGATCGGACATGATGATATCTTTTGCATCGGGTACATCGTCTACGGCCAGGGTCTCTTTATAAAAGTTGATAGGTTGACCAGATTCCCAAGTCGTAGCAATGCCCTCAGCAAGCATCGATTTAAAGGAGTCGGACATACTGCTGATCTGGATGATTTGATTTTTATGTAAATCAAAATGGGTCGCCATGAATAGGGCGAAATCAAGGCGGATTTGCGTAATCAGAAATTGTTGTTCTGATAAAGTAAGTTGGAACATTTCCTCCTGAAATAAGCCGACTCCCTCATTGTTAAGAATTTTTTTCATATTTTATTTTTATAATTAATACAGTTATAAAAATCGGAACATTTTGAAGTCGAAACAAGAGCATTGTACAGGTATTTTCGATAATGTACACTTTTTTGCTATTTATTTTCCGAAATGTACATCGTGTACATCGCTTAGGATGTTAAAAATACGCCGTTTTTAAAATATTTAATTATACTGTAGGAAATAGTTTTGTTTATGTAAAATGATTTTATATTTTTATAATCGATTTTATATTGATTTGTAAAATCGTAAAGAACCAATTTCACTTCCGTCCTAAATAAATTTTAGGCGCGTGTTTCCCTTGAAACAGTATCTATTTTTAGATAATTTCAATTTTGACCCTATTTTTTAGTCTGAGAATATCTGTAGCTGTCCATTTTTACCCTTAACTGGTGGCCTGATAAAAGGATCATCTATCCATTGCCATATATTTATTTTCACGAATATATTCATCCTGATAAACCCGACCAAGTTAGACAGATTCCAATCGTATTTAGCCTTCTTCTGAAGGTATTTGAGCAGTAATATTCCAATCAACGAAGTCCATATTTGGATCATGACCGCATTTTCAGAAGTACCCACAAAAGATGATATTTTTAAGCGTTGCTTCAGATGCTTGAAGAAAATCTCGATCTGCCATCGCTGTTTATAAATGTTAGCTACTAGTGATGCCTTCCATTGGATATTATTTGTCAGAAAGTGGTACTGGTTGTCTGTGCTGCTGTCCCAAAAGTGAATCAAGCGTAATGGTTTAGAGTTGTATCTATCTGCTGATGGACCAGAAAGCTCAATGATCTCATCTTTAATGATTCCCTTTTCAAGGAGTGCTTCACTCTGGTATGACTTGATAACGTTGTACTTCATGTTAGTTTTACTCCTGGTAACAAAATAACAACCTCTGCTGTCCAAATCCCCGAGCCAGTTGTAATCCACATAACCTCTATCCACCACTACAACGCTTCCTTTGGAAAAACTATAGCTACCCGCACGCTGGCTTTCATGAACTTTCCCGTCTGTAATCTGCATGAAAACAGGAAGACATCCATCATAATCCAGCACAGTGTGCAGTTTTACAGCACCTTTGGTGCTTCTAAATTTAGCCCAGTCAAATACAGATAAACATAAAGGGATGATACTGGCATCCATCAGATAAACCTTGCGCTTTAATTGCGTTAGATCTTTGCGCAAATGGGTATCCTTTTGCCATAGCTTATCTAATAGCGAAAAGTACAGATCTTTAAAGAGTTCATGGGTGCGGTGCTTGTTGATATAGGAAATATTGGACTTGCTGGGTGCTCTACCAACACCTAAATGGTTCAAATTACCAGTCGTACTACGTAAGCCATTACTGATATCACGAACTGAATCTGCAGAAGAAAAATGGCAAAACAACATGCTAGCAAGATGCGTCCAGCTGTTGATCCCTTTACAATGTTTGTCACTCTTGTGCTTAGCAACCAAAACCTTGAATAATTCGCGGTCGATAAGTGATAAAATCTGACTAAAAACGTTTAAATTTACCATGGCGGTGTGTTAAAATTTGACGATTTAAATATAGCAACTTTGCTATAGCAAAACACCGCCACTTTTTTCAACGTTTAGGACGCTACTGAACCAATTTGTAATTTGAATAAATTATTTTCTCCATGATTAAAAATGAGTTAGTGAAGCGGATTTATAGTCTTGCTGGTATTATACTGTTTGCCCTTTTGATTAATCTAGGCAGTGCTTGGGATGACCTTATCGATCGTTTGGAAAAACCGATGTTTGTAAAGATGGTCATCGGCACTATTGGACTGCTGTACGCTTATTTGTTTCTTGTGCAAGGGATATACAAACAGCTAAACAAGGCTGATTCTTGGTACGGGAAACAAAAAGAATATATCAAAATGTTGATTTTTGTACTACTTAGTACAGCTGTGGTTGTGTTTATTCACTTGTTTGTCGTCGATTTTTTGTTAGCACAACGCAACCATCAATCGGTCTTCACCGAGCATTATTTTAACAGTGACTTTTGGTTCTTTTTCATTCCGTCATTGCTCTATATTATTACGCTTTATTACAAACCCCAAATACGATTGTTCCATATTTCTAAAGCACCTGTATTGCTACAAACAAGCGTAGCTGAACCATTGGAGGAAGAGGTTATGGAGAAGCAGGCTGTTGCCGAAGTGTCTGTGGAGGAAGAGGATGTGTTTGATAAACCCATTGCAGCAGATCTTAAGGTAGAAGAGGCTTTCATAGCAGGGGATTTGGGTGAAAAATTAGCGAAATCGAAGTTACACCCGTCTATTGATGAAAATCATGAATTGCTTAAGTTATGGCGAGCGTCTGGAGATGTGGAATATTTGTTTGATTATTTTCAAATGCTTTTGAACGACGAGAAATGGCACTTGGAAGGGCAAATACCGCTCTGGAAAGCTGTTGCTTTTGAAAGAACTAAAATCATTACCTATGCTTATTTTGCGAATGGTGAAAAATGGGTACTGCACGATATTGATAATGCCGTATTCGATAATCCATGGGTGATTAAAATCTCCAATAATTACCATTTAAATATGCTTTATGCCACCTTGGAACGGAAAAAGATTATGCTCAAGAAAGCACATGGAAATAAGCTTAAAAGTCCTAAAAAACTACAAAAAGTTGATGTTTTAATACTACATGGAAATGTCGTAAATGTATTGCTGGAGGTGATGAAGGTTAATCAACTAAATTATATGCTCATCATAAGCCGCCGGATGTTTGACAATTATGAAAACTTTTGCAGATTGGCAGAGCTGAAGAAACTTGATGTAGAGCAGTTGGGGGATGATTTTGGCAGAATTGAATAGTTGTGGGGCTCGAACGCTATTAAAATCCTATTGATTACCTTTGCACAAATTTAGGGAATCGTCATGGCGGATAAGAAGAATAGTTTTTTGTTTTTGGTATACTTGGTCGGATTGAGCATCATTGGTTTTTTTGCGACAGATATGTATCTGCCGGCATTTGATGTGATGCGCATGGATTTCTCGACCGATAAAAGCAGTATAAGTGCAAGTTTAAGTGTTTTTTTGGCAGGATATGCACTTGCTCAATTGGTGTGGGGGCCAATTTCTGATCGTGTAGGTAAACCTAAAACGATACTCATGGGATTGACAATCTTTACACTCGCTTCTTTGAGTATATTTTTTACACATCAAGTTTCGTTATTATTATCGTTGCGCCTGGTACAGGCCATAGGGGTATGTGCTGCTGCTGTGAGTTGGCAAGCTCTGGTTGTAGAACGTTATCCTGCTGCTCAGACCAATCGGATCTTTGCCACAATCATGCCTATGGTGGCTTTATCGCCGGCATTGGCGCCTTTGCTTGGCGTGTATCTGCTCAAGCATTTTGGTTGGAGATCGATATTTATCACCCTAGCGATTTTAGCAATCCTGCTGATGGTATATACCTTTACGCTAATGCGTAGCCAATCATCAGGTACTGTAGAGAAACCAAAAGATCTGGTGAAGACAAATCGCTCTTACTTCTCTCTCTTAGGGTCTAAATATTATGTGGGCAATGTGTTGATATACGCTTTCTGTTCGGGTTCGTTTTTTGCCTGGTTAACCGGGTCTCCTTTCTTTCTCAAAGAATTGGGTTATGATGAGAGTCAGATCGGATTGAGTTTTATCCCGCAGACAATCGCTTTTATGGCAGGGGGATATGGTTATAGATCACTCTCTAACCGTGTGGAAGGAAAAAGATTGATGCCTTATTTACTGTTCTTATATTCGATATCACTGATTGCGATTTATATAATCAGTATAACGATGACGCCTACCTTGACCATACTTTTGATTCCCTTTTGTATCATGGCGCTTGCCAATGGTGCTTGTTATCCCATAGTGGTGGCAAAGGCGCTCAGTGTTTTTCCCAACAACTTGGGGAAAGCTGCGGCATTGCAAAACACCATCCAACTCGGTATCTGCTTTATAGCGAGTGCCATTGTATCTATTTTTTCTAAAAATGCCTTGTTGGCAACTACTATTGTCATGGCTGCTACTGTTCCTTTTGTATATATCGCACACCGATTGACGCTCAAAGGTAAGGAGTCGAATAGCTAGCTTAATCTCTGTACGCATTCTTTTTTGTCATATGCTGTAACCTTTTCATCGTAGCCCAACTCTAATCTTGTATAAATCGATATTGATTTATGTAAATTAAATATAACGAGATGGAAACGATCAGTTTACAACGAGGAATTAAAGCTATATTTTCCTTACTGAGGATTACTTTGGGAATTGTGCCCATTGTTGCGGGCTTTGATAAATTTACCAATATATTGACCAATTGGGAGCAGTATCTCAATCCCGTTCTGGTCCAGATATTGCCCTTTTCTGCGCATACCTTCATGATGGTGGTTGGCGTTATCGAAATCATAGCGGGGATACTCGTTTTGAGGCGTCCGGCTATTGGTGGGTATGCTGTGGCTGCGTGGCTTACTGCTATCGCATTGAGCCTTTTGGCGAGTTTTAGTTTTGTTGATGTGGCGGTACGTGATCTTGTGATGGCAATTTCCGCTTTCTCACTGGCAAAAATGGCGAAATTAATAGAAAACTAATCTGGAATTAGCATCAATGAAGGCATCTTAGAAACCCTTTTACTCCACTTTTCTGCTCGCCATATGCTGTTCTCCTGCATATAGCACAATAATATACTTGGCAACTGCTCTTATTGAACCTGGCTCATGTATGGCCTTGTAAACAGTTGGTTCGAAAGGCTTGGTGCCATCTTTATCCTGTTCAGCTCGTTCGGTGTCATGTGCTGTTATGTAATCTGTTGAGGTATCTGTTTTGAAATGACCGAGCCTGTTAAAGGCAATCATTTTTATGGGTTGTTCGTATTGTTGACATTCAATCGCTACATATTGTACTTCGACCCAACAGGTGCAGTATTTCGGGATCAATAAATAGAGGATGGCAAATAGTAAGAGCATAAAAATTGCACCTCCTAATAGACACGATACGAGATTGAAAGCTGTGGCCTGCGCTACTGCATTATTATTTATAGTTTGATTTTCCGATGGCGGTTTTCCCGCTACGGTCCTTTCCCAAGGGACCTGCTCATACAACTCCTTATTGAACTTATTGGCAGCAATCAGCTCCTGTTGCAAGTCGATAAGGAGTTTTCTTTCTTCCGGAATAATATGATTCCGCTCCTCAATTCCATCCATAATTCCATTTTCCAATATTACTTTTTCAATGTTTTCCGGCTCTTCTGCAACAGGTTGTAGCGGAATGGCGTCAGCTTCTTGCTCGCTATCGTACTTTTGATAATTTATTTTTTTAGAATTCCGCAATTCTCGCCATTTGATAAATGGCCTTGGTGCGAACTGAATAAGTATCGCTAACAGTTTAACAATACCCTCATCGGGATTGGTTGTTTTTTCTGTCATAAAATTTTTCAGGGGTTTAAGTTTGTCGAGCTCAAATCGACGAATGCCAGTCTCTAGGTCGCTATATCTATTGGTTGGATCAAAAAAATCGCTGAATACTTGGATGTCTTCTCTTGATAGTCCATTTGCAAACAGTTTAAGACTGAAATTTCTCAAGTTTCCAGGTGTTGGATTCTCCAGTTTAGTATCTAGCACATGCTGGGAAAGCTTTTCCCGATAGGTATTTATAACCTCTTTTTTAAATTCTTCAAACTCAAACATTACTACAAAATTAACCCAACGGTCGCACCGTATTTTACGGAAAACCGTAAAATGAATCCCTCAAAAATGTCCCCTTATTGTCCGGAATAATCGGAATTCTATAGGAATTTCTGGAATAGTTATGGAATAGTTGGAAATACTGGAATACCCTGAGGATTAGCTGTTTATGTGCTATAAATTTGATTTCGAAATCATGGTTCTAACGATAAGTTCTTGCAAGGACAGGTACGGAACAGGTTTCGAAAAGAATGGATATCGCGGTCGTCAAAACCGGTTTGGGAAGCAGTTCTTGTCTCCCGCGATTGAAGTTCACACTTCCCAAAAAATTCAGAAGGCCTTCTGAAAACATTGTAGTAACCCCGAGCATGAAGCACGTGGGCCTACCAGGTTTTTGACTTTTAATTTTTTGAAAAATGTGGTATTTCATTTTAGCACTTTTATTTGGTAATCCTTCAGATTCACATACAAATAATGACCAAACTGTCATGCAGACGAACAGCGATCCTGAAAAGAGTGGTGGCGGTGATAAGGGACACGTTCAACCAGGTAAGTAATTGCCTATATAATGATTAGAATAAGACAACTTCGGTTGTCTTATTCTGTTTTGGGAGGAAGGGTTGTTTTTAAGATTAAAATTCGATATTTTCGAACAAAATACAACTCTTATTGAAAGGCTTCAGCGTATACATATTATTGATCATATTTCTTTCTTGTGAGAAAGAAGCTATTCAAAAGGAAAAACCAATTGACAACCCTTCGTATGATAAGGCTTTTGAATATTTGGAAGCAGCAAAATCGGATAGTGCTTTCTTCTACTTTGGAAAAGCAAAGCAGGTTTTTTCAGAAGCGGGTGATAGCCTGTTTGTGGCTAAATGTCTGATCAATATGGCCATTATCCAAATCGATCAGGGAGATTATTTTGGAGCGCAAGAAACGTCATTGGAAGCAGATGCCTACCTGAATAAACAGAATAAGGATTATCATCGTTTTCTGAGTATGAACTTCAATAATCTGGGGAATGCCACAGGTTATCTTCGTGAATATAAACAAGCTATTAAGTTTTATGAGTCGGCCATCAAATATTCGGACAATCCTCAGAATACCTTGGTCTACCGCAATAATCTAGCGATGACCTATGTCACTAATAATGAGCTGGAAAAAGCGCGGGAGATATACGATGATATCATCAATCGCACACATAAAGGCCAAGTTGAGTACGCACGGGTATTGTCCAATCTGGCAAAAGTAAAATGGTTGCAGGATCCAAATTATAACGCCATTAGCGAATTCTTGTTAGCCTTAAAAATACGGGAACAAGAAAATGATATGTGGGGGCAGAATGCTAGCTTATACATGATCTGTGAATATTATACAGAAAAGCAACCTGACTCTGCGCTATTTTATGCGAAAAAGAGATATGCGGTCGCTAGGGCAATAGCGAGTCCTGATGATCAGATAAAGGCCCTTCAAAAGCTGATTAACCTAAGCCCAAGTGAAGCTGTAAAACCTTATTTTGAAACCTATAATGATCTTAAGGATAGTGTGCAATTAGCCCGTAGTGCAGCTAAAAATCAATTTGCGTTGATCCGTTATGAGGTGGAGAAAAATAAGGCGGATAACCTGAGTTTACAAAAAGATAATGCGGAGAAGGCTTTCCGGATTACTCGTCAACGTATGTGGACTGGAGCAGTGTCGGTCTTGTTTATCTTAGCCATTGTAGGTGGTGCGGTCTGGTTCAAAAGAAGAAAGCAACGTCTTGAATTGGAAGCGGATGGTAAGATCAAAGCGAGTCAGCTGCGGACATCCCGTAAAATACATGATGTAGTGGCCAATGGTCTTTACCGCGTGATGACCGAAATCGAAAATAGGGATGATATTGATCGCGATGGAATTCTGGATCGTCTGGAAATCATGTACGAGAAGTCGCGTGATATTTCTTATGAAGTGGAAGAAACTACCCAAACACAACTGGATTATCATAAACAGGTGACCGATTTGCTGAAGTCTTTTGTTACAGAAAACAGGAAAGTGATCATTGCAGGTAATGATCCGGAATATTGGAAAACGGTAAATTCGCATACGAAATACGAAATCCATCATGTATTGCAAGAGCTGATGGTCAATATGCGAAAGCATAGCCAGGCGAGTGATGTGGTCATTCGCTTTGATTGGGCACCCTCACATCTAAACATTTACTACAGCGACAATGGGGTGGGCCTGTCAGAATCACTGGTCCGCGGTAACGGCCTAACTAGTACGGGAAACCGTATTGCTGGTTTAGATGGCAAGATTACCTTTGTAAGTAAGGAGGGGAAAGGACTTAAAGTCGAAGTTTCGATTCCGATTCTTTAAAAGATCATACTATATGTTTAAAAAAGTACTCATAGCCGAAGATCATGAAATTGCAAATATTTCAGTTCAAAAGACACTCCACGAACTCGGTATCCAAAATGCGAAATACGTCTACTATTGTGATGATGCATTGACCTGGATTAAAAATGCGCAAAGAGATGGTGAACGCTACGATTTGTTGATCACGGACCTCACTTTTGAAGTGGACCATAATCCGCAACGTATAGCGGGTGGTATCGAGCTGATAAAAGAAGTCAAAGCGATCCAGCCAAATTTGAAGGTAATCGTACTGTCGGCAGAAAGTCGTAGTGCTGTCATCGATGAATTATTTAAAACGCGTGCTATTGATGGTTATGTGCGGAAGGCTAGGCGTGATGCCCAATATCTGAAAGAGGCACTACAAGCGGCATGTCAAGATAAAACCTATCAATCTCCAGAAATCAAGCAATCTATCCGAGAAAAAAACTCACATGAATTCAGTAACCTTGATATTCATATTATCGCGTTATTGTCGCAGGGAATCCGTCAAAAGGATATTCCATTCTATTTGCTGCAAAAAGAAATTAGACCATCGGGATTAAGCAGTGTGGAAAAACGACTTAACCTGATGAAAGAGGTTTTGGAGTTTTCGAAAAACGAGCAATTGATTGCGTACTCAAAGGATATCGGGATCATCTAGTCGTAACGCTATTCGTTTTTCTCTCCAATAGGATATTTTCATTTTTAGATGGATATATCTTGGGAAGATTAGTGGAATGAAAAATATTAAACACTTGGAATTCAGTTTTTTATTATTTAACTTTCATGTACAGAAAATGTTGTTGCTAGTTCTATAGGGACAATAAAAGGTTAGTACAAATACCCTCCATCCTCTATTCCCCTGAATAGAGGATATTTTTTTTTAATGTTGCTCTGTATTGGGCTTGGGTGAACGCTGTTTCATGTTAAGTTGACAAGTGAATACTTGTTATTTGTTACAGTTAGTTTTTCTATCAGACTTAATCCCTATGTTTGTGCAAATTTGAAGAAATAGAGATATGAGGATACCAATGGTCTTAATAGCAGCATTCATGCTGAGTTGTCAATTTGTTGCTGCTCAAACAGCAAGTGAGCCTGTTGACAAAACCACACAAGTGCTTGCTGAACCAACTTTGAAAAGTAAGAGAGCAATGTCGAAAGAGTTGGCAAAAGCTGAAGCTAAAGCGGCAAAGGCGAAAATAGAGGCTGCTAAAGCAGCTGCGAAAGCAGCGAAGGAAGAGGCTAAATTAGCTAAAGCAGCAGCGAAGGAAGCAGCGAAAGTTGAAAAAGCTCGTGTAAAAGCTTTGAAATTGCAAAATGCAATCATGAAGACCGAAAAACCGCTTCGAAAATATAGTGCGAAATTGCAAAAAGAGCGCAACACGTTACAAGAAATGAACGTTAATCTTGAAAAAAAGATAAGTAAAAATGCGCTTACTGATGTTCAGATTGAAAAAGAAAAAGCAAAAATTGAGAAAAAGGTAGCTAAACTTGAAAAAATGGAAGCCAAAATTAAAAAATTGGAAGAGCAACTTTTGGAAGAAGAGGAAAAATTGAACAAGCTAGTGAACTAAACCGTACAAGTTTAATAAAACAATAAGGGGTTCTTTTGAGAAAAAGAACCCCTTATTGTTTATAGTGCATGCTGCCCTATCTTGCTGGCAATGACCGTTACTTCAGTTGTGGTCATTAAAAACGAAAATGGTTAGGATTACGCGCTTTGTAACCTAACCATTTTCTTGATAAACCACTAGGGTTTTGTTAATGTGCTTTCAACCTGAGCCATTTCTTATGATAAAATGGCTTTGCTTAAAAACGGTGTAAATATCCCCATCTACCTACTAATGTGAATACAACAAAGCTATCATTCATTTTTTCGATAATAATACGGGAAACCGTAAAAACACTTATTTTTTTAAAAAAATTAAAAAGATGTAAAATTCATCCAATCTGTATTGTCTGAATAATCCATCAACGGATCTGCATGATTGGTACTGTTCAACTGTCCGATAAACATAGCAATATCCATTTTGATGTGTTGACGCGTGATCTCTGTCATTTCGTCGTTAAAGCCTGCATTATTGATCAATAGCACATACTGAAAACACACGACACGAGCAATGATTCGGCCCAACGTCATCATATCCCGTTGTTTTGGTTGATCTGGGAAATTGAAATTCAAGAGTTCGGAAAAGAACGGTGCAGCAAGTTCAGTCGCTTTATATTGCTTTAAGTAGGCAAGGAAGTTACTCTCTTTGCTTTTTCTCATCAGCTTGGCAATTGCTTCTGCAATCTGTGTGTAGAGCATTTCATTTGATCCTTCAAAAATTTGGAAGGGTCTGCTATCTACTACCCCACGTCCTGCGACATGATCGAGTCGGTAACCGTTTGCGCCAGATAACTGTAGACATATCTGCGATGCTTCTTGCATAAGGTCTGTCACAAAAGCTTTCACACTGTTGGCATCAACTCCATGTCCGGAAAGATCGTTGCCGATTCCGCTCATGGAAGAACTGTAAGAACACATAGCCGAACATATTGTAAATGCAGCCTGTAGACGAGAAAGTTGAAATTTCACCGAATCCATTTCATTCAAGCGGATACCAGTAACTCGTCTGTCATGACAGTGTTGCATCGCTTCGTCTAGCATGCGTTTGATGAAGCCCATACCCATACCTGGGAATTGGAGTCTACTGCGGTGCAGTGTATCTAACATCAGTTTGATACCTGTGCTTTCTGGGTTTAATCTATTTTCTGTTGGGACCTGTATGTCAATGTTGTTGATTCCGTAAGGAATAGCATAAAGACCAAGGCTATTATAGCGTCTTTCAACTTCGATTTTTTGTGCAGCAACGGCATCTTCTGTAAGGAAGAAATCGATGTCTCGCGTCAACTCACCATTTTCATTTCTTTTACGTGCGGTCACCAACCAGTAGTCGGCAGCTCCTGTAAGTCCTTGCCAATGTTTTTGACCTTGTATATGGTACTTGTCGCCTTGTTGCTCGTAAGAGGTACGCATGTTGAGCGCATCGCTACCATAAGCAGGTTCGGTGATCATAAGACCCCCCATTGCTTGATGCTCTAAAAATCGTTTAAAGACCTTGTCTTGAACAGAGGCATTGCCATATTTGGCTAAAGGCTCTAAGAATAAGGCGATATTGATACCGAAAATAAGCGATAACGAAAGTGATTCATAAGAAGCTGCTGCAAGAACACCTAGGCACTCTTTAACATGAACTCCGCGACCACCGTGACTCTCTGGAATAGCAACTGATAAGGGTGTCATGTCCATAATTTTACTTAGAAAATCAGGAGGTAAATCTCTTGATAAGCTCAGGTTATTATAGTCATATTCGGAATTGAATAAGTTGGATAATCTTTCCTTAAAAGCGGAAATGAAAACGTTGAAATCTTGGGTCATGGTTGATTCTTCTAAAAGGTTAAGCATCTTAAAATGTAGGATTAAATGATGAACAATTACGAAGGGGCTTATGCAGATACCATTCTTGCTCACCGTATCTTAAATTTTCAGAAGAAAAGTAAGAACTTAGGTAAGATAACGAAAATCTTGGAACCAAAGAATATATATTTTTTGGTTTAGCATGAATCTTTATAGAAACTGACTGCATATACACGATCTATTTTTACAAAAATAACCCTTAATATGCAATCTCTTTGTTTGATTCAGTATAAAGACTAGGACAAATCGTGCATGAGTGCCAATTTGCTATTTCGATTTGTTGCGATAGGATGTCGGTGAAACGCCTACGATTTTCTTAAAAATACGCGAAAAATAGGAAGGGTCAGAGAAATCTAGCTCATAGCAGATATCCGCAATACTTTTTGTTGATTCGAATAAAAGCAATTGGCTGTGCATGACGAGAACTTCCAAAATAAGCTCTTTGGACGATTTTTTGAATACGGACGACACGCATCTATTCAGGTAGTTGGGCGATACCGCAAGCTTGTCGGCATAAAAGCTGATTTCTTTTTGTTTTAAGAAGTTTTTATGCACAAGCTGCTTAAACAGCATGGCTATTTCCTGACTTCTATTGAGCATTTTGTTGGATGCCGAAAGTTTGATGATTTTTAATAATGCCGATTTAAGCAGGCTCTCGAACAATTCTTTATAGGGCTGGTCGGTATGTAGTTCCTTATACAGCAATCGAAAAAGTTGATGGAGATCTCTGTCTTCTTCGGAGGTGAGGTTGTGAAGTGGAGAAATGGTAAAGATATTCAAAAGCTCTTGCTCTCTAAAGATAGAGGTCATGGCAGCATCATTGACCAATATGCAATGTCCTTTGGCTGATTTGTCGACCGATTTGATAACTGAAATATTGCCATAATTGCTCACGAGAATGGCGGGTGCCTGTACGACATATTCTTTGGGACCTATTTGGTGCTTGAAGTGCCCCTCGGTAATGTGGACAATGAGATTATAACCTAGAAAAATGGGAGGTGTCGGGAATTTGATATAGGGTGCAATTTCACTAAGTCGGAAGATTTTGACTGGCGATTGCATATATTTCAGATGATCCAGGCTTCCGAACATAAAACGTTCTACAAATTCATTGGCATTTACTTGTTTTTCCATCCTTGATTGCAATTATCGATCTTCTCTATTTTAAACCTTTAAAGCTACTGTATGTTTTGCAAGCCTCCCAATCCCAGAAAAGGAAATGACAACAATTTTACATGGCATGCGGCAGGTAGGTATTCGCTTTAGTAAAGCTGCGTCGCTTATGGAAATAGCGTGTGGGAATTTTAGATAGCAAAAAGGGCCTGGTTGTTGACCAGACCCTTTGTTTATATAGGACCTATTTCACTGCAATAGGTGGTATTTGTTGCTTGAATCGACTATTTATAGATAGCGAAATCTTCCATCGGATTTCTTACTTTCTTCATTGGTGCTAACCAGTCTTTTTCAGCGTCACGGTACCCAACATACATGAGGGTAACACTTTTTAATCCCAAACTTGCCAAGTCGAGTACTTCGTCTACCACTTCATTGTTAAAACCTTCGGCTGGTGTTGTATCGATACGTAATTCAGCTGCTTGCGCTAAAGAAAGTCCCAAGCCAATGTACGTTTGCTTAGCGGTATGGATGAAATGCTCTTGCTCGCTTTGCGATGCATACAGCTTTTTAATCATATCGGTGTAGCTGTTGAAACGACCTTCAGGAAGGTTGCGCTCGTCGGTTGTACGATTGTAAATGCTGTCAATACGCTCGTCGGTATACTTGTCCCAAGCTGCAAAAACCAATACATGCGAACAGTCGCGCATACATTCCGGGTTAAGTGCTCCTGGAATTAGTTTTTCACGTACTTCCTGACTTTCGACAACGATGATTCTAAAGGGCTGTAAGCCCGATGAGGTAGGAGCTAAGCGTGCTGCTTCAACGATTTTGTCTATGTCTTCTTTACTTACTTTTTTAGTTGGATCGTATGCTTTTGTAGCATGACGCCACTGTAAATTTTCTATTAATGTCATTTTTTATCTGTTTTAAATCAATCAAGTTTTCTATTTGCTCGTTACTTTTAAAATTTTATAAGCGATCTGTCGCATGGTTTCTATTTCTTCCATGCTGATCTCTAGCTCTGCGACCAATTTCTCAGGAATGCACTTCGCCTTTTTTTTCAAATCTCTGCCTGCTGTGGTTAACGTGATATCGACAACGCGTTCGTCGGCGGTACTACGTTGACGGTCTACCAATTGCTTTTGCTCCAAACGTTTCAGTAGGGGCGTCAAAGTACCGCTATCCAATAATAATTTGTGTCCGATCTGATTGACGGTTTGTTTGTCGCTTTCCCAAAGTACCATCAAGACCAGATATTGTGGATACGTAATGCCGATCTCATCTAGATGAGGACGGTAACGCTGTATGATCTCCCGACTCAATGCATAGAGCGGAAAGCAAAGCTGATTATCCAATTTTAAGTGATCGTTCATGTTAACTTGTGTGTGCTGCAAATATACAAATTTCTCACAACTATATTGTGCACAATATAAAAAACGATTTATTTAAGGTGTTTATTGACAGTGATATGGCATTGAGGGGACTTTAGCACGGTTTTTTATTTGAGGAGGGCTTAGGTAGTATATGCTGAAATAGTGAAGTGGTATAACGATCCTACTCGTCGTGATTTTGAACGGATTGGACTATTGGTCGATAGTGGGGCGACCGGATGGATTTTGAAGGGTTTATTCAAAATTTTGGTCTATAATTGGTTATTTAATTCTTTTCCTTTGGTTTAGCTGGATCTTATTGTCCATCCATTTTATGCCTGGCTTAGTAGCAAACCCTGTGCTATATGTACGCTTTCGTAAAGTTACGGACGAATAGGAGCCTGTTCTTACGGGAAACCGGAAAAAGCTTAATTTAAAGTTATTTTACTGCTAAACCTATGGTTATTTCGATCGAATGGTTGTGTGGATATTGTTTAGTGGATGGAAAAGAATCTTTAATGCCCTTTTGATAATAGTCCTTTAATATCATCCAAACTTTGCAGTACGGTTTTTAGGACTGTTTGTGCTTCGGGAAGGGTTGCTGTATGGTAACTATAGAATTCCCAAATTTCTATTATTTCCTCAATAGGTACTGTATAGGTATCGTAGAAGGGGTTCAATGATCGGCATTGAAGTAGTCCATTGTCTAGTATACGGATGGATTTGAAAACAATGTCTTGACCTCTCATGACCACGATAGCCAGTGTCTCGGGTTTGATGGTTCTCCAGTCTGCCATAAATTTTCCTGTAATATCCATTTTTTGAGGAAAAGGGAGCATGGAGTCGCCCATTATTGGAAAGGTGCGGTAAGTATTGTTTTTAGGAAGATTGGGGATATGGTATTTGGGCAAGTCGGCAATATAAATAGGGTCACAGTAGCCTCCAGAGATATAACCGGCCTTTCCCATGATAGGTACATAATCTACATTTTCATTATTCGTCTTATCGACACTGATGGCCAAAACACGAAGATTGCCACCTTTGATATAAATGTCATTACCTGCTTGTAGATCTCGGATTTTGAGTTCGCCCAATTTACTGATATCAACGGTTAGTAAAGTATCCAAACTGATTTTAAAATAAGTAGATACCGATAATAGGAAAGTTGGATCCATAGCCTTCGTTTTACCGATTTCAATAAGGGCAAGCTTCGTTCGCGTTACATTGATAGCATCGCCAAGCATGGTCTGACTCACTTTTTTGCGCTCACGGAGGAACTTCAGGTTACGGGCGAAAAATATTTTTGGTTCTTTGTCGTTCATTTGTTATAATTAGAAACACAAGATTGTTTCTATTGGAAACAAAAGTAATGGAAAATATCGAGAATAACAGGTGCATCATTTGAACTTGTTTATTTTTCTAGGGAATAGCTGCTGATAGATTTCTGGCCTTATTTAATCGCTCGTGTCTCAGTGGTTTTTATCTGTCTAGCTATTCTTGCGAATCGTGAATGCAGGTTTTAATTGTATAACAATCATTATTAAATTGAATAAGTTGAAAAATATGGAGTATGCCATCGTAGATATTGAAACCACTGGAGGCCATGCTCGAGGTAGCCGCATGACAGAAATTGCGATTGTCATCCATGATGGTGGTAAGGTTATAGAGCGATGGGAGTCACTTATCAATCCTGAACAGCATATTCCTTTAGCTATTTTTGGATTGACGGGAATTAATAATGAATTGGTAGCAGATGCGCCTGTTTTCGCAAGTATTGCAGAACAGGTATTTAATCTGCTTGAAGGACGTGTTTTTGTTGCGCATAACGTCAATTTTGACTATTCCTTCATTCGTCATCAGCTGGAAGAGGTGGGGTATAAATGGACCGCTAGGAAACTGTGTACCGTGAGATTGAGCAGGAAAATAAAACCAGGTTTACGGTCTTATAGCTTATGTAATTTGTGCGATAACCTAGCGATTCCGATTGCCAATCGCCATCGTGCTGGAGGAGATGCCGATGCGACTGCTGTCTTGTTCAGTTACTTGCTCCAATGGGATAATGAAGGAGTGATGGAGCAAATGCTTAAGAAAACCTCCGCCGATCAACGTTTTCCTGCTAATCTATCTCCTGAAGATTTTGAAGCATTACCGGATACGCCTGGAGTCTATTATTTTTTGAACCAACACGGAAAAGTAATCTATGTGGGTAAGGCAATTAATCTCAAAAAGCGAGTCGCATCTCATTTTACGGGCCATAATATCAATAAGCAACGGCAACATTTCTTAAAAGAGATCTATCATATCACTTTTGAGGTTTGCGCCAATGAGCTGATGGCTTTGCTGTTGGAGTGCGCTGAAATAAAAAGATTGTGGCCAGCTTACAATCGTGCTTTAAAACGTTTTGAGCCAAAATTTGGTTTGTTCAAGTATGAAGCCGTAAATGGTTACCAGTATTTGGCCGTTGGCAAACTGAAGAAACATAGCCAATGTATACAAGTATTCAACCTGGAAAGTGAAGGTATCCATGTTTTACGTCAATTAATGACTACATTTGGCCTGGATCATCGGTTATGCACCTTTGGATTATCGTCTGTTCCTTATGTAAGTAGGAACAATAATGAGTATGGTGATCTTCCAGAAATAGGTGCACATAATGCAAAAGTGGATTTGGCTATTGATTATCTAGTAGAGCAACAGCCCACATTCGTGATCACAGGTAAGGGAAGGACAGCAGAGGAAAAAAGTTATATCTGGGTCGAGCAAGGCAATTTCTATGCTATGGGTTATCTGGATCAGTATGCTCAAGTTGATGCAATGGAGGATATTCGCTCCACCTTGACGCGATACTATGGTAATCATTATATGATGCAATTAATCAAAGCATATATCAGCAAGTATCCGCATCAAGTAACTTACTTGAATGATTGTCAGAAAACGATCCTATTACCTGAACAAACGGGAGAATATGAAGATGGTTCTTTACGCTTGTTTTAAGTTTGACTATTATTGAATTAGAATAAAAGAATAAAAAAAGAATAAATGGAATTCGTATTATCAATCGTAAATATTGTTATTTTTTTGTCTCTCGCTTTATTGCACCTTTACTGGGTTTTTAATGGTCAGGTTGGTATCGCTGCATCTGTTCCGACCAAATTGAGTGGCATGAGAGTATTTACCCCCAGTCGATTGGGAACCTTTATAGTAGCGGTTGGCTTAATTGTGTTTGCGCTCACGAATATGGCTTTTGATGGCATCATAAAAGTGCCTGTGCCTTTCAACTATATCCTATATGTAATGTGGGGTATTTCTGTCATTTTTTTATTGCGGTTTATTGGTGATTTTAAATATTTTGGTATAACCAAACGTTTCCGGAAATCGATATTCGCTAGGAGAGATACTTATATCTATAATCCCATATGCTTGGTGCTCTCTATTACGCATGCTATCCTGATTAATTAAACGCTGTTAACGATCCGGAAGGGATAATTGATCATATCCACAGTTTTCGGGCTTCGATGAAAAGCGCAATCTGATTGAGCACAATAGATAGTTTTTTGGTGATATCTCTTGTCCAAAAGCGGAATACGGTATACCCCATATTCCTTAATGCACGGTTGACACTTTCATCTTTTTGCATGTTGCGTTCGATTTTTGGAATCCAAAATAAGCGATTGGTTTTGATACGGTTGCGATTGTTTTTCCAGTCGAAACCATGCCAGAACTCGCCATCTACAAATATAGCTAGTTTATACTTTTTGATAACGATATCTGGGGTGCCCGGAAGCGATTTGTCATGAAGCCGAAAACGGACATTCCTTGCCCATAGTGCTTTACGTAAAATCAGTTCTGGTTTTGAATTCTTAGCTCTTATTTTTGACATGATGCGACTACGCTTCCGACTGGTATAGAAACCCGATTTTTCTTCAAAACGTGGTACATGGATTTTCTCCGAATCGTCATCATAGGTCTGCATATTCTAAAATTACGGAATAATAGGATAAAGTAAAAACAAGACCTGTAATAAAATTAGGGATAATCAAGGATTGGATAGGTTGATAATTATTTTTACTAAAATAATTAGTTTGTCTAGAATTTATTTTTAAGTTTGTATAGATTTTGGTCGGTGCAATTTTCCTGCAAAAGAACAGTAGAATTTGCTGTAGATCATATGGTCGAAAAAAGATTCTGATGACTATTTTCGCGTATACCCGATGGTTATGGAGATAAATGGATCATGCGAATGATGAACAAAAAGACATTAATTTATAAGTTAGTGTTCAGGTTATTAAATGTTTAATATAGAATATAACAGGTTGGCGATTTAGTTTTTGAAATATTAAATCGATAACCTTACTTTTGTTACCATATATGGCAAAAAATATAAAGGTAATTGAGCTTTTTGCGGGTGTTGGTGGGTTCCACCTCGGCCTGACACAGGCTTCAAATGCCTACCAAGTTGTTTGGAGCAACCAATGGGAGCCTTCTACAAAAAGTCAACCCGCTTCAGAGGTTTATAGATTGCGTTTTCCGGATACTGCTCATTCCAATAACGATATAGCAGCAGTAATAGAAGATGATTTTCAGTCAATTCCTGACCATGATCTTTTGGTTGGTGGATTCCCGTGCCAAGATTATTCGGTAGCAAGTACCTTAAATCGTTCGGGTGGAATAGCAGGGAAAAAAGGGGTGTTATGGTGGTCGATATATAATATTTTAAATAAAAAAGGGGAGCAGAAGCCCAAATATCTTTTTTTGGAAAATGTGGATCGATTGTTGAAATCACCAGCAAAACAAAGAGGTAGAGACTTTGCGATTATGTTGGCTTCATTATCCGATCTTGGATATGCGGTCGAATGGCGCATTATCAACGCCGCAGAGTATGGTTTTCCACAGAGAAGGAGACGGATTTTTATTGTTGCCTATCATGAAACTTCAGCAATCTACAAGCAGATGCTCCAAGCGGATACTCAAGATTGGTTATTATCTGAAGGTGTCATCGCGGAGGCATTTCCGGCTTCTACCGAACATAGCAATTTTAGGGAATTTGAACTTGAAGGAGATCTTGAGTCGATAACGCAAGAATTCAATAAGAACAAATCTATAGCGGAAAGCCCATTTGAAAATGGGGGCTTGATGATCAATAGAAAAGTCTGTACACTAAAGACTATTCCCGATTACCAAGGCAACTATAGTAAATTGGAAGATATTTTGATACCTGAGGAAGAGGTGCCCAGCAATTATTTCATCAATGAGGATGATTTGGATAAATGGAATTATCTAAAAGGTTCCAAAAGTGAAGAACGGACCAATAAGGCGAGTGGTTTTACGTATCATTACTCTGAAGGGTCTATGGTATTTCCAGATGCACTGGACAGACCATCTCGTACTATTATTACGGGTGAAGGCGGTGCGGCAGCTTCTCGATTCAAGCATGTTGTCACTTGCAAGAGTGGTAAATTAAGGCGATTAACGCCCATGGAATTGGAACGACTCAATATGTTTCCAGATAACCATACCAAGGAAGCAACTGACGTGAAACGTGCATTTTTTATGGGTAATGCCCTCGTGGTGGGGGTCATCGAAAAGATAGGAAAAGAATTAATCAAAAGGATTTCGTAAGAAATCCTTTTTTGTTATCTTAAACTAGCTTTAATACCAATACCAGATATGTCAACCGAATTACCCTACGATAGGAAAGATAAATACGCGATACTTAAATATGCGCAATTACTAACAGGCAAATCCCTGCGCATGGTGATACAGGATAAACTTGCCCCGGATGTAGCCATACGGTTGGGGAAAGGAGGTTTTGGCACTATGGTGGAGGATCTGTATTTTGATTATCGTCCCAATTCGGATGCGCAGGCTGATTTTCCAGAGGCAGGTATTGAACTTAAAACAACTCCACTGAAAGTTGTACAAAAAGGGTTGGTGTCTAAGGAAAGGTTGGTGTTTAATATCATCAACTATATGGAAGAGCATCAGCAGGTTTTTCGGACAAGCTCGTTCTGGAAAAAAAATGCGGAATTGCTTTTGCTATTCTATATACACGATAAAGAAAAGGCTTTATTGGATTACCAATTCAAGATTGTGAGGTTATGGCGTTTTCCAGAAACAGACCTTAAAATAATAATCGATGACTGGAATACCATTGTGAAAAAGATTCGCGAAGGTAAGGCGCATGAATTATCTGAAGGGGACACGATGTATCTTGGAGCATGTACCAAAGGGGCAACAAAAGCATCCCTTCGTAGCCAACCATTTTCCGAAGACTTTGCCATGCAACGCGCCTTTTCTTTGAAGTCTAAATACCTCAATTTCATTGTGGAACAGTCTCTAAATGGTGATGAACATGCTATTGATGAACGTGAATATGAGTACTTGCTAAGTGAATCTGTACTTAGTAGGGAGGAGTATGAGCTTTCGGAAAAAGTCGAGCCGCCAGTTGGAGAGCAGATCGTCCGATCGGTAAGTGAATATAAACAGGGGCAGACATTTGAGGATCTAGTGGTCGAACGGTTTGCAGCGCACATAGGTTGGTCCGAAGCGGAGCTTATCGCTCATTTTAAACTCAACATAAAACCGAATGCTAAAAACCGGTATCAAGTAATCTGCAATCGGATAATGGGGGTGACGGGGAAGTATATTGAAGAATTCGAGAAAGGAGAGGTGGCCATGAAAACTGTGATGCTGCAACATAACGGTAACCTGAAAGAGAGCATGTCTTTCCAACAAATAAAATATCAAGAGATAGTCCATGAAGATTGGCTTGAATCTTACTTTTATCAGGCATTGAGCAAGCGATTTTTCTTCGTTGTTTTTCAGCAAGATAATCGTGCTGTACCGAGACTTTTTAAGGTTAAGTTTTGGACCATGCCCCTAGCTGATCTAATGATTGCCGAAGCTTTTTGGGAGGATACTAAATCTAAAATTGCAGCGGATAGTTTCGATAACTTCATTAAAATAGCAGATGATCAGATTTGTCATGTTCGACCTAAAGCTAGAGATTCTCAAGACCTCATGCTGACGGCATCTGGACGGATGGAGAAAAAGAAAGCTTATTGGTTAAACAGTAGTTATATCAAAGAGGTTGTTTTGACAGAAATTTAAAATGAAGGATTGTTTTGTAGCCTTTCTTGTCATTTTACTAGTCTTTTGCATGATAATATGAGAAGGTAATCTTTACAAAAAAAAAGACCAGTATACCTGGTCTTTTCTCAATATGTTATTCCGTTTTTCCACCACTAACATGTTTATATTGTGGTACTAAATCCACCTTGCTAAATAAATGTGGGGCGTTCATTTCAATACCTGCTGCTAAGAAATCATTGAGGATCAGTTGATGGATTTCGGATTTAGCCAATTCAATTTCTCCAGATTGGGATATAAATGCATTCAACTCATAGAGCACATAGAAGTCGTCCAATTTTTTTTGTAAAACAAAAGGAGCTGGATTCGTTTTTACCCGTTGTACACGAGCAGGTATGGCCAATAGTAATTCATGTACCCGTTCCCAAGGTTCTTCATAACCTACCGATACTTCGACTTGAAAGCAAATCCCCTGCTCGGAAAATGTCGAGTAATTGATGGTGTTGCCAGAGAGTATCGAAGAATTAGGAATGGTAATTTCTTCATTTTTAATCGTTCGTAATCGGGTAACTAAAGGTGATTTCTCAATGACCACCCCCGTTTTATCTGCAATTGTGATGCGGTCGCCGATGCGGAACGGACGCATATAGGTAATAACGAGGCCTGCAATGATATTGGATATCGCAGACGACGATCCTAAGGAGAACAACACCCCGATAAAGACAGAAATACCTTTGAAGATATCTGAATTTGATCCTGGGAGATAAGGAAATATGAGGACTAATGTAAAAGCATGAAGTAGAAACCGGACGATTGTAAAGGTGGGCATGGCAAATTCACGATGAAAACCACTCATTTCCAACTTTCCCTTATCGATTTCATTGAATATATATTTGATAAACTTTACGGCATAGTGCATAATAAAAAGGATAACAAATATGGTAACCAATTTGAGGATGTATGTCCAAACAGCCTAGATTGCTTTTTTCAAGGGTTTGGTGAATAAACCGATGAGGTTGTTTGCCCAGCTCTGTGTAAATGGAAATACACTAAAAATAATCGGAAGCACGATGAACGCCATTAAAATAATTAGACCCCATCGCAGAATCCCAATGATACTGATGAACATTCGCGTTTTCTGCACCGAGGTGACCAATACATAATTCTTGATTTTGATATCCTTGATCCGTTGGGTGCGTTCGGTCAATATACGCTGTACACTGTAGGCCCTCATTTTATTGATCAACAGGATCAATAAATAAAATACGATGAGGATGAGGACGATCAGTCCGGTTCTGATTAATAATTTGGTGATGCTATTGTTTTCTTTTTCTTGTGTAATGGTATGCTGGATATTCTGTAAATACTGTTTGGCGACCTCTTCTTTATTTTTTCCTTCAAGTAAAGCGTCAAGTTCTGTGATCGAGGTGATGATCAGGTCTTTGTAGACGATATCAGAACTGATCTCATTGTTTTCAATCTTGAACGAGTCTACTTTTACAAAATCATCTTCATAGAGATTTTGGATTCGTGCGACTACATTTTGAGCACGGTCTTTAGCTAAAGATGATCCTAATTTATTGTAAATATAAAATATGGTGTCTTGAAAAGGTGCAACAGCATAACGTTTTGTGTTTTTCTTGATGGAGTCGACCTTGATTTTTAGCTGTTGATTTCGGATATTATTTTCCTCGTCGAAGTTATTGAGTTGCTGTTTTAAGTTCTCTTTCTTTGGACTATTTTGAGTTTTTAGATTTGTGATCTCTGATTGTAGCTTTACGCGTTCCAACGAGTCATTGATCTGTTGTTGACGAATACCGTTCAATAGAGAACTCAGTCCAAGTTCTTTCGTATCGGTAGAGTCCGCTTCTTGAGCTGTAAGACTGCTGAAGCTCGTAATGAACAATATAGCAGTAAGGAAACAAAGGTGAAATCTTTTCATATTTAACTGAATATCTTTGTTCTAAAGCCTTTAAAACAGTTGTAGATGGGGCGATTTAGAATGGCCAAACTTAGATAAATTTGCTTGCTTAAACAACATGGATTATGATGAATAATTTATGGTCGATTTAATTTTTCTATCGTTACTGATTGACGTCATGTTTGTTTCCATTCTAATCTTTTTCGACTGAGCGTGAGCTTTATTGGAAAATTAGTTTTGCTAAAGTTCTGTAATCTGCATTTATGCATAAATGCATTTGTTGATAAAATAGGTTGGTAGATTTTTTACTAATAGTTATTTATTAAATGGTTGTAACACTGTCTTGAATTGCTGTTTTGCTAAATTATATAGCCTTGAAAAATTGAAGTTTATTGGAGGTCCCTCATAACTAATGAATAATCTGCATTAAAAATTGACTTTCTGTTATCAATCTAATTTTCCTCCTTTTATTCTTGTATAGTTTGCTTTAATCTATTTTGGAGGTATTTTACGTCTGTTTTCTTTCGTTTCATAAATAGATTTCCGGGATATTCAACATAAGGTATAATGTTAACATTTTGTTGTTGCATTTCGTGAATTTTAATTCATCAAATACATGTTTTTTACCTGTTTTCAAACGTTTTCGTAAATAAATACCCAAATTTGATGCATTTGTCAGAGATTAATTAATACTATTGTTTAGTGTTAATTAAGTTATAACCAGTTGATGAAGGTAGGTCTTATTTCCCTTCATTATTAAACCTTTTGTTGCATTAAAAAACTTAACCTATGAAAGAAATTCGTTATTTATTTCAATTGTTTTTTTTTCTATGGAGTATGCTATTCGCATTCCATGGACAGGTATATGGTCAGGGTTCGGAGCGGGATATCGTGGGGTTGGTAAAATCTGCTGACGGTCATTTTTTAGAAAAGGTTAGTGTTAAGCTGAAGGGAACTTCAATTGGAACCGCTACTGACGTCAATGGAAGATATAGGATCAGGATACCTGTTTCTCCGACAACTATTACTTTGGTCTTTAGCCATAAAGGATATGAAACTAAAGAGCTTGAAACGCAAGGTAAAGATGATATTGAAGTGATACTGAAAGATTATGTGGAGGATTTGGAAGAGGTCGTCGTGATTGGTTATGGTACAGCTAAACGTAAAGATGTCACGGGTGCAATTGCTTCCGTTCAGGCTGAAAAGCTTGAAAAAGAGGCTCCTCGTTCTATACAGGATCTACTTCGTGGGAATGCCGCAGGTATGGTCATTGGTATGGGGCACTCCGCTAAGGGGGATGCCGATTTACTTGTTAGGGGAAATGGCACTTTAAAAGCTGGAAATAGTCCTTTGAATGTAATCGATGGGGTGATCTTTGATGGTACTTTTGCTGATATCAATCCCAATGATATTCAATCTATCGATATCTTAAAAGATGCCAGTGCTACTGCAGTTTATGGGGCAAAGGCGGCCAATGGGGTGGTCTTGATCACAACAAAAAAGGGGAAGAAGGGTAAACCTACGATTACCTTTAATGGCAATTTTGGCATGGTTGAGAATGCAGGAATGTCTCGTGTAATGACAGCCGATGAGTTTTTGAACTATCGATATGACTATGAGGTTGGGAAAAATACGACCGCTTATTTAGAGCAATATCCAGAAAGGTTTATGGATCCGCGTAAGCTAACTGCGGTGAGTCAATTGGATTGGTTCAATTATAGTCAAAAAGATCCTGTGACAGCTGTTACGGAAGATGAGTTGGTCAGGACTTGGTTGTCACGTTTGGAGTTGAAGACTCCGGAAATTGAGAATTACCTGAATAATAAGATCACAAACTGGCAAGATCTGGTTTACCAAAAAGGTATCCAACAAGATTATTCGGTTGCGGTATCCAACAGCAATGAAACGTCGAATTACTATTTTTCGTTAAACCATGTGGATAGAGAAGGGATCATCGTAGGAGATCGATTCAAGAATTTTCGTACGCGTCTGAATTTGGAAACTAAAATTACACCTTATCTGAAGGTGGGTGCCAATAGCAATTTTGCAGTACGAAACGAAGGGTTTTTAAGTGCAGATTGGAACCAATCGGCCATTATTTCTCCTTATGGGTCTAATAATATGGATGATCCAACAAGTATTTATCAAAGATTGCCAACGGGTGACGTAACTCCTGTCAACCCGTTCTTTGATAATCAATTTAGAGACCGCAAAGATGTGTACAATACCTTGAATTCGAGTTTGTATGCAGTCGTCAGCTTGCCTTTTGGTATTGAATTGCAATCTAATTTCACTCCTTCATTTGTATGGCAAGAATATTACAACCATGATTCTTCTAAAAATCCTGAATGGGCGGCCAAGGGTGGTAGTAGTGAGCGCACTTTCAAGAAAACCTATAATTGGCAATTGGATAATGTGCTGAGATGGAAGAAAAGGTTTGATATCCATAACTTCGAGGTTACCCTTTTGCAGAATGCGGAAAAGGGACAAGCTTGGAAAACAAAAGCTACCTCTTCTCAATTTGTTCCAAGTGATGTACTTGGTTGGCATAGATTGCAGGCCGGTACTATACCCATCAATGAAAGCGAGGATACTTACAAAACTGGAGATGCGCTAATGGCCCGTTTATTCTACTCTTTGAAAGATCGGTATATGTTAACTGCTTCGATTAGAAGGGATGGGTTTTCGGCATTTGGTTCTCAGAATCCAAGAGCCACTTTCCCAGCCTTGGCATTTGCTTGGGACTTCTCCTCAGAAGGATTTATGAATAATATGGCATGGCTAGATTATGGTAAACTGAGGTTGTCTTGGGGTAAAAATGGAAATCGCGATATCGGTATGTACGAAGCTTTATCGGATATGACTTCTGGATTGCATCCCTATATTGATGAAAGTGGAAACATCTATCTATCCTCACAATTGTATGTCAATAGAATGGCAAATCTAGGGTTGAAGTGGGAGACAAAAGCTTCTTACAATGCTGGGTTAGATTTCTCCATATTTAAAGGTAAGCTGAGTGGAGCAGTGGACTTCTATACGGCTACGACACAGGATCTTTTAGTCAATCGGTCTTTACCTGATATCATTGGTTTTAGTAGTGTTGCTGCAAACTTGGGCGAACTTAACAACAAGGGATTCGATATTACTTTGAACAGCAACTTGTTGAAAAAGGGAGATTTCAATTGGAATGCCTCTGCGATTTTTATGTTAAACCGAAGAAAGATAGTATCGCTTTATGGAGATATGATCGATATTAAGGATAGTCAAGGAAATGTGATTGGACAGAAGGAAGCGGATGATATTGACAATAAGTGGTTTATTGGACAGGATCCCGATAGAATCTGGGCTTATGAACGGAATGGCGTTTGGCAGCTAGGGGAAGAGGAAGAAGCTGAAATATATGGTAATCAACCCGGTGATTTTAAGTATATCGATCAAAATGGCGATCAAGTGATGACGAATGAGGATCGTACATTTCAGGGGTATAGGTCTCCGAGATTTAGATGGTCATTTCGGAATGAATTCAGTTATCGCGACTTGAGCCTTTCTTTCTTTTTGTATTCCAACTGGGGACAATTTAATGACTTTAATCGGGCGGCAAACAATAACAGTTTTGCGGATCGGAGTACTGATTATGCACTACCAAGATGGACGGCAGACAATCCAATTAATGATTATGCACGTATCGGTTCTAAAAATATAGGCACTTATTACGTGGATAAATCATTTATTCGATTGGAAAATATCGTATTGTCCTATAATCTGCCAAAATCAATCTTGAATACGATACAGGTTCAGAATCTGAGGGTTTCGGCATCTATCAGAAACGCAGCATATTGGACTAAAGATTGGAAATTTGGAGATCCTGAATCGAAAACAGTTGATAATTCATATGGAATACCGACACCTAGAACTTATAACCTGAGTCTCAACGTTACTTTATAATTGTTACATCATGAAATTTGAAAAGAAAATTATACCTGCACTAACAATTGGTTTTTTTACAATGCTCACGTACTCCTGCAGTAAGGAATGGCTCAAGCCGCAGCCATTGTCTTTTTATGAACCTGATATTGCACTGTCTGATGCGAAAGGAATGTACTCTGCATTGACCGCTTGTGAACGGAATATGCGCCATGAGTTTTTTGGTGATGCTCCTCCTATATTGACTGAAATGATACAATCGGATATCGCTGTTGAAGGTACTACCGATAAGGCGGGACCTCAAATGGATATGGATATCGCCCTAATGCCTGATGCAGACCTTAATAATAACGATAGAACGAAAGTCGGTTGGTATTGGTATGAAGGGTATAAAGGAATCAAATATGCGAATCTCATTATATCTCGGATTGATGTAGCAGTTTTTAAAGATGAGCAAGAAAAGAATGCCGTCCTTGGTGCTGCATACTTCCAAAGAGCATACCGTTATTTTAAATTAGTTCATCAATTTGGAGATGTGCCTTTTATCGATAAGGAAATCAATGAGCCTAAGTATGATTTTTATAGCAGTAATCGGTGGAGCATCCTAGAAAAGTTGAAAAAGGATTTAGAATTTGCTTATCAATGGGTCCCTGAAAGAGTTGATAGGGGACGTACTTCAAAGGCTGCTTGTGGGGTATTGCTGATGAAAGTAAATATGGCTTTGCTGGATTTTGACAGCGCTATTACTGTTGGTAAAGAAATTGTTGCAATGCATCCGTTGATGAAAAATAGATTTACCTCCAATAAGTCAAAACCAAACACTAACTTAATGTTTGATTTGCATAGTGTTGAGGCTAAACTGGATGGCGCCAATTCGGAAGGATTGATGTATGTGGTTTCTTTTCCAGGTGTGGATGGGTCTGATCGTATCAGGACCATGCGTAACGCGGTTCCATTTTGGAATAATGGTGGTATTAAGACTCCTGATGGTAAAACTGGGACCAGTATTGTATTGGCAGAGAATGAACAAGATAATTCGTTAGATCTAAATAAAAATTATGGTCGGGGAATTGGAAGATTACGTCCAACTTGGTATTCTACCAATGAAATCTGGAGAAAGGGTAAGGAAGACAATGATCTAAGGGGCATCATGAATCGCGATAGTTGGAAAACAATGGAAGACCTAAAATATAATGAACCTACGCTAAAAAAAGATGGAAATCAATGGTATGGAAAAAATTTCGTTAAGCCTGTAGGGATGAGCGTAGAAGACTCCATTCGTCTTTGGTTTTCTTGGCCACATTATAAGATCTTTGTACCAGATCCTTTGCAGACACAATGGGAAGGTGGTGAGACTCCTTGGTACATCTACCGTTCGGCGGAGGTATTTCTATTATTGGCTGAAAGTTATTATTGGAAGAATGACCTTGGACAAGCAGCTATAGCTATGAATGAGGTTAGGGAAAGGGCCGGTGCTTCCAAATTGACTGCTGCAGACATCAATATAGGAGAGATATTGGATGAACGTGCTCGAGAGCTCTATTATGAAGAAAATAGGCATATCGAACTGGTGAGGATTGCTTATACCTATGCGAAAAGTAAAAAATCCTGTGAAATATTTGGAGGACGTACCTATAATCTGGATGGAATAAGTGGTTCAGGAGGCGTTAATTCCAATATCAAGCAGGAAGGTGTTAATTTTTGGTATGACAGAGTCGTTTCTAAAAGTAATTTTTACAATAAAGGTGTGAAGCATAAGTGGGCTGAATACAAAGTTAGCGTGCATCATATGTTATGGCCTATTCCTGCTAAGGCTATCAATACGAATATCAAAGGGGTAATCAATCAGAATATTGGGTATCCAGGAGCTGAGAGAAATCAAATTCCCTTACTATTGGAAGCTGAGCATAATGAAGTGAAAGCAAAAACGTAAACCATAAAGTTGAATAAAAATATCTAATTATAAGCTAATGAAAAACAATGTAATTTTTAAGTCGATTCTCCTTGTAGCACTATTAAGTAATGGCGTATTGTCGCATGCTCAAGAGGATAGAAGCAAGGAGAAGGGGTGGGTAAACCTGTTTGATGGAAAGACGCTCAATGGTTGGAAGTCTGTTGGAGGTAAGGCTCCTTATTCTATAGAAGGGGAAACAATTGTTGGACGTATGACAAAAGGGACTCCGAATTCATTTTTAATCACAGAAAAAGAATATGGTGATTTTATTTTAGAGTTGGATGTAAAGCTTGAAGGAGACCAAACGAATTCGGGTATCCAGACACGGAGTCACTTGGATCCGAATGCGAATGGTGGTCTTGGTCGTGTTTATGGTCGTCAGGTTGAAATAGATCCATCTGAAAGGGCGTGGACGGGTGGTATCTATGATGAAGCTCGTCGCAGTTGGTTATATCCATTGGATCTAAATGAAAGTGCAAAAAAAGCGTATAAGCAAGAGGAATTTAATCATATCCGCATCGAAGCTATTGGAGACGAATTGCGTACTTGGGTAAACGATATCCCTGTTTCTTATGTGGTAGATACGATCGATCGGACTGGATTTATCGGTCTTCAGGTGCATAGTATTCCTGAAAAATTGGATGGGAAGAAGGTGTATTTCAAAAATATTAAGATACAAACTTCTAATCTGAAATCGAGAGCTTTTCCTAAGGACGTCTATATTGTGAACCTGAAGCCTAACGAAGTTGTGGCTTCTGAAAAGAAAAGTGGTGTCAAATTGTTATTTGATGGAAAGAGTAGCAACGGTTGGAGGAGCGTTAATGGTGATAAATTCCCGGCGAAAGGTTGGGAAGTGAACAATGGCGAGTTAAAAGTGTTGAAGTCGGATGGCTCAGAATCTACCAATGGGGGCGATATCGTTACGAAGGATAAGTATGCAATTTTTGATTTATCTTTTGAATTTAAACTGAGTCCTGGTGCCAACAGTGGTGTTAAATATTTTGTGACGCTTAAAGAAAAAACAAAGGGATCTGCTATTGGATTGGAATATCAGGTGTTGGATGATAAGCTTCATCCCGATGCGAAAATGGGGAGAGATGGTAACCGTACGTTAGCTTCACTTTATGACTTAATGACTTCCAATCAAGATGGACGTGCACGTAGATCTATTGGGGAATGGAATAGAGGTCGAGTTGTGGTGACTGCCGACAACAAAGTGGAGCACTACTTGAATGGTGTTAAAATGTTGAGCTATGAACGTGGGTCTAAGGAATTCAAGGATTTAGTGGCTAAGAGTAAGTATAAAGATTGGGTAGATTTTGGTGAGGCTAAAGAAGGATATATCTTGTTGCAGGATCATGGAGATCAGGTCTCATTCCGTAGTATAAAAATCAATACAAGTAACTAAATTATAAGAGTATGAATCATTATTTATCGCGCAGGAGTTTTGTAAAAAAATCAGCGTTAGCGGGTGGAGCGGTGTTATTCGCAAATAGTGTGTTGGGAAATATTCAATTGGCCAAGCCAAATGAACGCGTCAATTTGGCTTGTGTAGGTTTGGGAAATAGGGGAGGAGAGATCATTAAAGCCTTATATGCAACAGGGTTATGCAATATCGTTGCGCTTTGTGATGTTGATCTTGGTGCAAAACAGACAGAAGAGATTCTTTCGATGTTTCCTGACGCACCAAGGTTTCAAGATTTTAGGGTGATGTTTGATAAAATGTCCAATCAGATCGATGCTGTAAGTATCGGAACTCCTGATTTTTCTCATTTTGCCATCACCATGTTGGCATTGGATCTTGGTAAACACGTATATGTTGAAAAACCAATGGCCAGAACGTTTCATGAAGTAGAATTGATGACTAACAAGGCTAGGAAAACACCTAAGATAGTAACTCAAATGGGAAATCAAGGGCATTCGGAAGCCAATTATTTTCAATTTAAAGCATGGGAGGATGCTGGAATTATCAAAGATGTGACCCGTATAGATGCACATATGAATATGCCTCGTAGATGGCATGGCTGGAATGTCAATATGAAAGGATTTCCGGCAGCAGAAACAAGTCCACAGACACTAGATTGGGAACTTTGGCAGATGCAGACGATGGGACATGATTATAATAAGGATTTTGTCAATGGACAATGGCGCTGCTGGTATGATTTTGGTATGGGGGCTTTGGGGGATTGGGGAGCGCATATATTGGATACGGCACATGAGTTTCTAAATCTTGGACTACCTACTGAAGTGTCTGCTGTAAACCTGGATGGACATAATTCTTATTTCTTCCCGATGTCATCGACATTGAATTTTCATTTTCCAAAAAGAAAAAGGATGCCTGCTGTTGATATCAATTGGTATGATGGTCTAAACAATCTGCCGCCAATACCAGAGGGCTATGGGGTTTCGGGTTTGGATCCTAATATTCCGGCGCCAAGTACAGGAAAACTAGAACCTGCAAAATTGAATCCAGGGAAAATCATTTACAGTAAAGACCTCATGTTCAAGGGTGGTTCTCATGGAAGTACATTGCAAATCATCCCCGAATCTAAAGCTAAAGATATGGAGTCTAAGTTGCCAGTAGTACCCGTATCTCCATCCAACCATTTTGCTAATTTTCTAAAAGCCTGCAAGGGTGAAGAAAAAACTAGATCTCCATTTGAAATAGCGGGTCCATTAAGCCAAGTGTTTTGTTTGGGAGTTATCGCGCAACGGTTGAATGCGAAACTTATATTTGATCCGGAGAAGAAAGAAATCGTGAACAATATATTTGCCAATGCTTTATTGGCAGGCCCTCCGCCAACGCGAGGTTGGGAACAGTATTATAGCATGTAGCTCATGAAATAAAATAGTGTATTTAGGTTTGTTTATAAAAAAAGAGAGGTGAAAACCTCTCTTTTTTATGTTAATGTTAGTATTGCCATTGAGGAGGTAGATCTAATTGATTTTTTCGACATGCGATTCAGTCAATGCTATCTGTCCTTTGTGTAACATATAGCCATGAGAATTGTTGTATAGTTATGGAATCTGTTTATTATGCTGGCACAAGTGGTATTCTTTTGCCATATAAGAACAAGAGTTATTATCCCGAAAAATTACAGGATAAAAGTAGGTTAGCGGTTTGTAGCCTCTTGTTCAATTCGGTAGAGATCAATAGTTCTTTTTATCATATACCGCGTGCAGTAACCATGCTACGGTGGTCGCACGAAGTGACCGATGGTTTTCTTTTCACCTTTAAATTGTGGAAAGGGATTACTCATGCCAAGGGGTTGGCCTTTGAAGCGGCGGATGTCGCGCGGTTTATGGAAGCTATCGCTGCTGTTGGAGAAAAGAAAGGATGCTTATTGATTCAATTGCCCCCATCGGCACATTTTGATGCGTTGTTGCCTTTGAATCGGCTGCTGGAGACGATCGTCGGTCTGCCGCAGAGCAAAGGCTGGAGAATCTGTGTGGAGTTTCGGCATCCATCATGGTATCGAGCAGAAACCATGCAACTGCTGGATGATTACCGTTTTGCCATGGTATTGCATGATAAGAATAATAAGGGAATCAACCTCCAGCATACCGGTGCAAATTTTATTTATCTCCGCTTTCACGGTCCTGGGGGTGATTACCGAGGGAGTTATGACGATGCTTTTCTACAAGAATATAGCGCATATATAAAGGAATGGCTCTCTGATGGTAAAGATGTTTTTGTTTACTTTAACAATACCATGGGAGCAGCTATTGCTAACCTAAACACCTTGTCGGCCTATGTGATAGAAGGTGATGTACGCTAGCTGATTTGACAGGTGTTCGTGAAGATGTTACAGCCGATAACGGATACCTAATGTCATGTAACTGGGGTCGATGCCTTCTGCTTCAAAATAAAATTTAGCTTTGTAACCCACGTAAGGGGAAAACCGTTTGATATCAAACTGGAAACCGACTTGTCCATTAAAGATAAGGTCGTCGATATCTGTGTTTCTAATCTTTTCATAACCTACTCCTCCTCCTATAAAAATACTTGGAAGGTTTTTTAAAGGAAATAGGGTATAAAGATAATCTACTCCCACATAACCGATCTGTTCTGTAGCCAAACCTATTTGTGCTTGTATGGCTTGGCGTTTCGTTAAATCATATTTTCCTTGCAGGCCATAGTATGTGGTGTAGCTAGGTGATTCGAATTGTATCTCTGAGTGCAAACCTATTGAAAAGTCGTTTTCTTGCGCCAAGGCTTGATTGATAAATGGAAAAGTGAATAAAATAAATAATAATTTGGGATAAATTTTCTTCATAAAGTATCGCTGGTATATATAATTTCGCTCAAGATACTATAATTGCAGTAATAAATCGAATATCGTTACACAATAAATAAGTCGCGTAGGATACGACTCCCTGAAGATGATGTTTAGGTTGTTATGGGAAACGCAGGCTTGTTAGCTAGGAGTATTGATTCTGATTACTCGAGGAAATTTGCGTACCATTGTCCCGACGATTTGACAATGCGCTGTTGCGTCTGAAAGTCCACATGCACCAAGCCGAATCTGGGTTGATATCCCTCTGCCCATTCGAAGTTATCTAGAAAAGTCCATACAAAGTAGCCTTTCACCGGAATGCCCTCTTGCTTGGCCCGGAGAACTTGCCCGATGGTAGCTTGTAAATACTGCAATCTTTTAGTGTCATGAACGACGTTGTCTTCAACTTTATCTGGAAAGGCGGCACCATTTTCGGTAATGATCAGGGGTGGCATGTTGGGGTAGGAGTTGAATTTATTCAAAATATGGTACATCGATTCTGGGTATACTTCCCAGTTCATTGCAGTCATTTCTACTTTACGGTCCTTTGCATTTACTATTTTTGCTCTTAGGTACGGGACAAATAAGGAATGCTTAATAATCTCGCGTGTATAATTTTGGACACCGATAAAATCCATATTAAATTTGAGGTCATTTTCATCATTGGCCTTCATATATTGCTCGATTCTTTTCAGGACCTTGATTTCACGAGTTGGATAACCCATTCCCAACAAAGGTTCCAATAGTAACCGGTTGAGTAATACATCTGCTTTTTTAGCCGCAAGGATATCTTTTTCTCGGTCTGTGTAGGGTTCGATATGCGAACAAGAGAAGGTTGTGCCTACCGTGCTGTCCGGTTGTAAAGCTTTAATCACTCTTGCGCCAGCTGCTTGTGCAAGTGCTGCGTGGTGTGCTGCGGCTAAAAAGTAATCCAGCCCCTTCTTCCCTGGAGCATGTACTCCGAAGAAATAACCTGCAGCACTGAATACCGTTGGCTCATTCAAGACCATCCAATGCTTTACCCGGTCACCGAAGTGTTTGACACAGACAGCAACATATTCGGTAAACCAATCTTTGATATCCCGATTTAGCCAGCCTCCCTTTTTATCAAGTGCAAGGGGGAGGTCCCAGTGGTATAGCGTTATCCAAGGTGTGATGCCCAATTCTAGAGAAAGGTCGATAAGTCGATTGTAAAAATCGATTCCCGATTGGTTGACTTCTCCTATACCATTTGGAAGGATGCGGCTCCAGGAAAGTGAAAATCTAAAGTGCCGAATGTTTAAACGATGCATCAAGTATAGATCTTGCGTATAACGGTTGTAAAAATCACAAGCGATATCTCCATGATGACTTTGAAATATCTTGTTTTTTTTCTTTACGAAGATATCCCAAATTGAAGGTCCTTTACCATCAAGGTCATGAGCGCCTTCAATTTGATAAGCTGCAGTAGATACTCCCCAGATAAAATCTTTGCCAAAGGCTTCCTTTTTTAAAAGCATTTATCCTGATGGTTATGGTATGATGGGTAAGACATTTTTTTAACTTTTGTGGAATTTAAAAGGTGAGTAGAACGAACTAAATTGGCCAAGAAATAGACGGAAAACTATTTTATGGAAGAAATGAGTGATCGTTTTCATAATTCAAATATTTTAAACCACAGTGAACATTAATTTGCTTTCCTAAAGCTACGAAGTTATTGTGTACAATTTATTAAATTCATGTTAAGTTTTTGATGGAAGGTTAGGTCTTTAACAGGTTGAGTGTTTAACTCGTTAAGAGTAGCTAAAATACCTAGTATTGGGTATGTTTTGACACCTATTTATGTCATTACTTTGTGTAACAACTTATAATCGCGTATGCAGTTACCAAATCCATATCTCTTAAAGAATGAAGATTTTTTGACTTTGATTCAGGTCATTTGTCCAAAGTGCAAGGATAAAGCGGTGGTTTTGGGCGGGAAGCCATTTCGTAATATAGTGGAATACGAATCTGAAGTTCGTTTTTCGTGCGTTACCTGCGGCTTTGCTTTGGAATTTAGTAACATCCCTAAATTCACGTTGGATGCAAAAAGTAGGAAACAAGATATTCAAGCTAGAGTGTTGATGCTAAATACGTCTTGTGATCCTTTTTTTGGTTTTGATGTTTGGTATAGGGTAGATACGATGTATGGAATGTTATGGGCTTATAATTTGGAGCATCTTAATGCCATTGAATACTATATAAGCGATATGAAACGGAATCGAAATGGGCTACCTTATAAAAATAATAGTATGGGCAGTCGACTTCCGCAGTGGGTGAAAGCGACAAAGAATCGACCTTATTTGCTTAAAATCATCAAGAGGTTAAAGTTGAAATAATTGCATCACGCAACAGCTTTTCGGAAGTAGGGAATGGGGTATGAGCGGTACACTATATCTAAAGATTTACATTGGGTGTTATTGCAGGCATAGGGATAGGTTGCTGCAATAACACCCGCTGTTCTTCTGTCTAGAAGAATTGTGACAAGATAATTTGCTTAAGCATTTAAAGGCTCAATTGTAAAACCTGCATGCTGGACAATTTCGATAACCTCCTTTTCGGTCATCCCATCAGTTTTAATGGTCAGTACTTTGTCTTTTTTTGTCGTGTCGACTTCCCAATGTGCAATGCCTTTGTTATCGTTAAGAAAGGGCGTTACTTTCGTAACGCAGCCACTACAATTAATATTTGTTTTGAATTGAAAATTTTGATTATTGCTTTCCATGTTATTTTAATTTTATTATTTATTGATAATACAAAGATGGGTAAACATAGGCTGTTGAATTTTACGTTATTTCCTATTTGTTTTGTAATATTTAAGACAATACTATTAACCCATACAAATACTTATGACCGATTATCCGCTATTATTTGGTTCTCAATATGCGGAGTTTTATTGTGTCGCATTCGTTTATAGTAGGAAGAAGTGAATCCAGTGTGTTTTTTCAATTGATTGGAGAGATGGGCTGGACTGCTGTATCCTAACATATTAGCAGTTTCTGACAAGGATTGGTCTGTATTGGACAATAAGTCCTTTACTTTTTCAATCTTCCTTGAGATGATGAATCTTTCTAGTGTGCAACCCTCGGAGCTTGAAAAAAGAGCACTCAACGAACTATAGTCTCTGTGCAGCTCGTTGCTGATCCATGTCGAGAACTTAACAGACTCTCCTGTATGCAGTTGTTCCTGTATGCCTTTTTCAACTGCATCTTTAATCTGATCGACGGTCTTTTGATGTTTGTCATATAGCAGATCAAATCCGTTTTTGTTGAGCATGTTTCGGATTACTTGTTCTTCCATGACGATATTACCTGTGTTTTTTAAAATGACCTCGCCCAGACGTATTGCTGCTATCTCCATCCCAAGTTTTTGAAATTCTTCAGAGAGCATGTAAATACACCTGTTGCATACCATTCCTTTTATCAATAATTTCATTTTTCGCTATCGTATTTTAGTTGCTTGCAGTATTATTTTTTCCATTTTAAGCGTAAGCTATTACTGACTACACTTACACTGCTCAATGCCATTGCTGCTCCAGCAATCATCGGGTTGAGCAAAAAACCATTGATTGGAAAAAGGATTCCTGCGGCGATAGGAATACCGATAAGATTATAGATAAATGCCCAGAATAGGTTTTGTTTGATGGTCGCTACTGTATGTTTAGAAAGACGAATCGCCTGAGATATTTTTGATAGATCGGATGAAATAATGGTCATCTTGGCCACATCCATTGCAATATCACTTCCTTTACCCATCGCGATACTCACATCTGCTGTTGCCAGTGCAGTGCTGTCATTAATGCCATCACCGACCATTGCTACTACTTTACCTTGTTGCTGTAATTTTTTTACAAAATCTGCCTTGTGCTGTGGTAGAACTTCTGCTTTGTAGTTGGTTATACCTGTCTGTTGTGCAATGGCTTTTGCTGTAGCCTCATTGTCTCCTGTGAGCATATAAAGTTCGATACCCATCTTCTGCAATTGCTTAATAGCTGCTATTGAGGTTTCTTTGATCTTATCTGAAATAGCCAATGCAGCTAAAGCGTGGGTATTGTCTGCAAACCAGATAACAGTTTTAGATTGCTCACTCCACTTATCCGCGTGAAGTTGCAGCTCATTTGCTATGGATATCTTATTTTCTGCTAATAATTTGGCATTGCCCACAAGGTATGTGACATTATTGTATGCTGCTTTTGCTCCTTTGCCAGTGATGCTTTCAAAATTGTTTAGCGTTATAGCAGTTGTATCTTTTAGATGTTTAACCACGGCCTCTGCTAATGGGTGTTCCGAATGTTTTTCTAAACTCAAAAGAATTTGTTTTGTAGTATCATCCTCTTGTACCCATTTTATATCTGTAACCTGCGGCCGGCCTTCTGTAATCGTTCCGGTTTTATCCAATACGATGGCGCTTACTTTTTTAGCTAACTCAAGGCTTTCAGCATCTTTGATTAAAATACCATTCTCGGCTCCTTTACCCACACCGACCATAATAGCAGTAGGAGTAGCTAGTCCCAAAGCACAGGGGCAAGCGATAACCAGTACTGTGACTGCCGCTAAGAGACCTTGAACCACGCCGCTCTCACCACCTAAGATTACCCATAGCGTAAAGGTGACAATAGCAATACTGATAACCACCGGCACGAATATGCCTGCAATCTTGTCCACTAGCTTTTGCACAGGTGCTTTGCTACCTTGAGCATCTTGCACCATTTTGATGATTTGGGCTAACATGGTTTCTTTACCTACCTTTTTTGCAGTAAATTGAAAACTTCCTTTTTGGTTGATGGTACCCGCAAATACCTTTTCTTTTTCGGTTTTCAATACAGGAATAGGTTCACCACTTAGCATGCTTTCATCCACATAAGAGTTGCCTGATTTTACGATGCCGTCTACAGCAATTTTCTCGCCCGGTTTGACCACTATCACATCGCCAGCGTTTACTTCTTCGATAGGTGTTCGTTTTTCAGTACCATCGGATTGTATGATGGTGACCGTTTTGGGTTGAAGTCCCATTAACTTTTTAATAGCCGAAGAGGTGTTACCTTTAGCTTTTTCTTCTAGCAATTTTCCAAGGAGGATAAAAGCGATGATGACTGCTGCTGCTTCAAAATAAACGTGTGCTTCTAAACCTCTATTGTTCCAAAAATCTGGAGCAACCATATTGAATACACTGAAAATATAGGCAATCCCCGTACTTAGCGCAACAAGGGTATCCATGTTAGCTGAGCGGTGCTTTGCCTGTTTCCATGCATTGATAAAAAAGTCTTTACCCAACCATAGAACGACTGGTGTAGTGAAAAACCACATGATTTCGTTGCCATAAGGCATATCCATAAAGAACATACCAATAATGACCACAGGTAGAGCAAGTAAGACTGCCCAAATAGTTTTAAGCTTTAGTGTACGGAACTTTTTTTCGTGGATTCCTTCTAAAGTTTCCTGTTCTTTGGATTCATCTTCTAGGAGTAGATCGAATCCGATAGACTGAACTGCCTTTTGTAGTGCTAAGGGGTCTGTCATATTGGGTAGGTATTCTACCGATAGCCTTGCAGTTGCAAAATTAACGGAAGCGTTGACTACTCCTTCAGCATATTTGACACCGCTTTCTGTACTGATAGCACAGGACGCACAGGTCATGTTCAGTACAGGAAAAGATTGTTTTATGGTAGTGACACCGTAACCTAGGCCTTGAATGGCTTTAATAGCTGCAGATAGGGTCTCGGTTTCGTTAACTGTAATCTTTGCGCGATGGTTGTTCAGTTCTATTTTGTGGGTATCAATTCCCTTAACCTGTGCAAGGCCTTTATCGACGATTAGTGCACAGTGCTCGCTATCTACATCTTCTAAGGGAAGGTATATTGGTTTCTTTTTATTCGTTGCCATAGTTTGTATCTTTTATTTTACGATACAAAATTGGGAACAAATAACGGCTAGAGTATTGCACTTTGATGGGAAAGAATTGTAAGATTTAAGCGGGAAGTATCAAAATCAGCATGTTTGATTATCGTAGTTTACTGTAATACCGGACGGGTTTTATCATATACTCTATTTTGGAAAATAGTTCATTTTCGGTAAGAGAAATGGTACGGTACGTTTATGGTTGAAGTAGTTTGACTTTGAATATACTATAGGGCAATTGTACGCGATTGACTCCGTTGTTCCACTGAGGATCTTTGAATAATTGCGCACATGAAAAATACAGATAACCGTCGGTGCCTATACCAAGTGAATCAGGCCATAGCAATCGTGGGTCTTGCACGAGCGTATGTAATTTCCCATCAGGGCTTAAATATTTAATGCTGTAATCCAAAGAGGTTGTTAAGTAAATATTCCCATGAGCATCAGCAATTAAACCGTGTGTGATACCTACATCGCTCATATCTTGTACTTTTGATTCCAATGTTGCTGGACTCAAAGTAGTATCAGCTAAATATTTCGTTTCAATGCGGTACAAATTGTTCTTGTTAATGGGTTTAAAATACAAGTACTTAAAATCTTGTGTCAATGCAATGCCATTTACGTTCGAGAGGAATGGTTTTCCTTCCTTGTTGCGCATTTCTGTTCCTTTATATTGAAGTACGATAGTAGAATCCGCCAGTGTAAACGAAGTGTTTTCCAATGTCTTTCTGTGTCTCCCGGTTTCTAAATCTAATACGATAATCGCAGCCTGTCCGGGGTCAGAAAGATAGGCCAGTTTTTTCTCTACATCGATTCGTACATCGTTGAGGCCAGATTTGGTTTTATCAAGATCATCAAATGTATAAATACGTTCTACTAGATTGGTTTTAGTATTAATTTTTAACAGCTTAAATTGTCCATCTGCAGGCTTGTCCGAATCACCAAAAATGGAACCCGATGAAGATGGTTTGGAGTCTAACACCCATAGATTATCCTGTGCATCTATAAACAGATCTTGTACACTTACAAAGTGTGAAGCCTCATCCCCCTGATGATTCCATGTGGTGTCGGGGTAGGGAATACGTTTTCCGTTCACAATCTCGGTCAGCCCATATTGATAGTCTTCGTTTTGTTTAGGAAAAGCGACAAACAATCGATTTGTAGAAGTGACACTTACACCAATAGCTCTATACGCTCCAAAAGAAGCTGCAACTTCCAAACTAGGGCTTATAGGAAGATTATCTTGTGCTTTCATGGTAAAGAACAATAAATGGATAAATAGAAAACTTAATAACATCTTTTTTAACATTTTCATCGGTTTTATTGAAAACTGTAAAATCGAATTTTACAAGACATACCTACATTTGTCTCTCTATATAGTAAAATTCGTGATACCTATTTTATAACGCTTCATCTTCCCTTATTGTTTTAAATGTCTAGCCTAGCTCTCTATATCCATCCCGTTCTTCCACGTCACGCATCATAGCATGAAACACGTGTGCAAGTGTTTCATGTCTGGTCAATGGCGGCTGCCCTTTCCTTAAAACATAATCGGTATACATACCTTGCTGCGCATTCCACTGAAGCCACAATAACAATTCCTGTCTTTTCATGGTAGGTAGCTTTGTGTAGAGCTCTTTTGCCTTGAGTAATCATTTGACTTTAAAATGTCTCCATATGTTTTGGTTGGTGTATACGGTATAATTCTTGAACAATTGGAAGAGATGCGAAGTGGATAGGTTATCGATCTTATCAGTGAAATATCCTGTATTATGGAATCTCTTTCTACAATGAAATTTAGCATTTACTTTTAAAGCTCCTGTAATCAACCAGGCTTTGGAGTTTTTCAATATATTTTATTTAAAAATTTATAGTACTCTAAAGTTGATTCCTATTACAGGAGCTGATGTGGTTAAATACAATGAATTTGTGCCCGAATAGTGTGAAATATTAGTTCTTCGTGCATCATCGCATTTGCGGGTTTGGTATTGAAAAATTAAGGTTTATCTAATATCCTGTTTTTATCAAATAATTAAACTCTTTCTATAATAATCGCATATCCTTGACCTACACCCACACACATTGTTGCTAAAGCATATTTTCCTCCAGTTTTTTGCAACTCTAGGGCGGCAGTGTAGGTGATACGCGTCCCTGACATGCCCAAAGGGTGACCTATAGCTATTGCTCCACCATTAGGATTAACTCTTGCATCATCATCAGCTAAGCCTAAAGCACGGCTACAGGCTAATACTTGTGCGGCAAAAGCCTCATTAAACTCTATTACATCCATTTGGTCCAATGTTAAGTTTGCCTTTTTTAAGGCTTTCTGACTGGCTGTAACAGGTCCAATGCCCATGATACGAGGCTCAACCCCGACAACTGCTGATGCTACGATACGGGCTATGGGTTTTAAATTGTATTTTTCGACAGCTTCTCCAGATGCAATATAAATTGCAGCAGCTCCATCGTTGAGTCCCGACGCATTTCCTGCGGTTACAGTGCCCGCTTCTTTGAATGCTGGTTTTAATTTTGATAAGGCTTCAATAGTGGAGTTTGACCGTACAAATTCATCATTGGTAAAAACAAGTGGATCACCTTTTTTTTGAGGAATAGTGACGGGAATAATCTCTTGTGCTAGTCTACCATTTGCTATTGCTGCTGCTGCTTTTAACTGTGAAGTTAGCGCAAATTTATCTTGATCTTCACGAGAGATATGATACAAGTCTACTATGTTTTCAGCTGTCATTCCCATTGGATCCGTGCCATACATTTTTTTCATCTTAGGATTTACAAATCGCCATCCAAATGAAGAATCCTCCATTTTCGAATCCATTCCAAATGCCTTTGATGCTTTGGAAATCACCAAAGGGCCACGAGTCATATGTTCTACTCCTCCAGCGATAAATATATCGCCATCACCTGCTTTTATCGCACGATTTGCGTGGACAATTGCAGACATCCCCGAAGAACAGAGTCTGTTGATGGTTTCACCAGGTATGGTAACGGGTAGTCCAGCTAGTAAACCTGCCATACGGGCAATATTTCTATTATCTTCCCCGGCTTGGTTGTGACAACCTAGTATGACATCGTCTATGGCATCAATAGGTATATTCGGGTTTCTTTTTACTAATTCAGTAATGGGTATAGCCGCTAAGTCATCTGCGCGTACAGCAGATAATGTGCCTCCAAAACTTCCTACCGGAGTTCGGATTCCATCGATAATATATGCTTCTCTATTCATTTTATGTTCTTTTGAAGTTTTTATCAAAATAATTGAAAATATAAGATGTTACTAAAGTTACAGAAAGTCCAATCAGACAGCCTAATGTGACAAATAAAAATCGTTCTACAGGTGCCCAATAGCTATCTGTTTGATGTTGCATAAGGACAATCAGTAGTGCTACAATTGCGCTTCGTGCAACATTCATTAAATTGGCAAATCGACAGATACTAATGGCGACTAAAATCCCTATCGTTATTTTATAGATATCGTCAAGGGGAATAAAAAAAACTAAAAGCCCCGAAATCGATCCAATAAAATTTGATTTGCTTCTTTCTATCGTTAATTTTTTCGCATCCCTTTCATCTGGCGATATGACTAAAATAATCGATAGTAATGTCCAAAACAATTCAAACTGTGGAAATGCTTTAATAAGAAAATAACCAATTAAAAATCCTGCAATACAGCGGATAATGTAGGCTATAAACGGGGAATGCATGTTAAGAGCTTAACGGCGAATTGAGCTGAAGTTAAGCCTTGTACTTCTTCTAAAGTTGCGCCTGGCATCAGTTCAATTAATGTTAAATTTCCATCAATAAATTCAAATACTGCTTTATCCGTAATAATCATATCAACCGCCTTGAGTGCTGTTAGTGGTAGATCACATGTAGAAACAACTTTAGCGTCGCCATTTTTTTCGGTATGCATCATCGTGATGATGAGTCGTTTTGCTCCAGATGCGAGATCCATAGCTCCCCCGACACCCAATAAGGGTTGACCTGGTACCGCCCAGTTTGCTAAATTGGCTGATTCATCGACTTGTAAACCTCCCATAATGGCAACGTCAACATGTTTTCCTCGAATCATAGCAAACGAATCGGCTGAATCGAAATAAGATGCTCCTGCTAATGCGGTTACCGGAATTTTTCCTGCATTTACAGGATAATCCATAGCACCACCACCATCAATGGGGGTGGGGCCTACTCCTAACATGCCATTTTCAGTATGTAGAATAATTCCGTCTTCTTCAGTGATAAGATCTGCAACTAAGGTAGGGATGCCAATACCTAGATTGACGACATCTCCTTTTTTTAGTTCTTGTAGAGCTCTTTTTGCCATATGCATGCGACTCTCGGATGCTTTTCGACTCGAAGATACGGATGCCGAACTCCCTAGGTCTTCCAAAGTTAAGGTCGCTTGTACGAGATAATCGACAAAAGAACCTGGTGTATGGATGTATTCTGGTGCTATTTCTCCTACGGCTACAATTTCTTCCACTTCTGCAATTACTAAATCTGCGGCAGTGGCCATCGCTCTGTTGAAGTTTTGCTCTGTCATTCGGTATTGAAGATTTCCTGCTGTATCTGCTTTCCAAGCGCGGATAAATGCCACATTACCACGTATGCTTGGAATAAAAACCTGCTCTACATCATTTAAGATCTTTGTTTCTCGACCTTCCGCGAGGGCAGTCCCTGCTGAGGTGGGGGTAAAGAAGCCTCCGATGCCAGCACCACCGGCACGAATTGCTTCGGCTAAAGTACCCTGTGGTAATAATTCATATGCTACAACACCATCTTGCGCTGCTTTTACAGCCTCAGGATTTGATGTAAAAAATGAACCGATCATTTTTTTTAATTGACCGTTTCGTAAAAGGCGACCGCCTCCAATTCCTACCTCACCTACGTTATTTCCAATGAAGGTAAGATTCTTCGTATTGGTCTCCGCTAAAGCATGCATGAGATGTACCGGATTTCCAGTCATCCCGAAACCACCTTGTAATAAGATATCATTATCTTTTACCATGGCAGCAGCTTCATGTAAGGATATTTGTGGTATGGATTTCATGTTGTTTTATTTAATGTTGTGTGAAATGTATAATATGCTTCGCAAATTCTTCGGGGTGCTCCATATTGGATAAGTGAGCCGCGTCCAGTGTCACTAAGCTTGCATTAGGAATCCGTTTTTGCATAAATTTGCCGTCAGTCAGAGTCGTTACCTCATCTGCTGTACCTGCTATAATCAACGTAGGTACTTCAAGCAAATGAAGCTGTTCTCTAAAGTCAGCTTGTGCAACGGCATAACAGCAGGCGGTATATCCTTGTAAGGTATTCGACTCAAAATTTTGTAGGATTTCGTGCACTTTTTGTGGTTCTTTTGCTCGATATGTTGCGGTGAACCAGCGTTCAGCTGTTCCTGTTAAAATACTTTGTAGTCCATGTTCAGTAACTTGTTTTACGCGTGTATTCCAACCTTCTTCGTTTCCGATTTTTGCGGCTGTATTGCTGATGATTATTTTATTAAAACGTGCAGGATGATGTATACCTAGCCATTGTCCTGTTAAACCACCTATGGAGAGTCCACAAAAGTAAACATGATCTAATTTTAAATAATCTAATAATTCGATGACGTCATTTCCTAAATCTGCAATTGAAACCTTGTTTTGATGAATCGAACTGGCCCCATGACCTCTTTTGTCGTACCGCAGTATATTAAAGTGATGGCTTAATACATCAATATTATCTTCCCACATGTGGAGGTTGGTTCCCAGGGAGTTGGAAAGGACCAATGTCTTTTCATGTCCGAAGTTGTCAAACTGATAGTGACAAGTGAAGTTTGAAAATTGAATATTTGGCATTTTTGTATTTTAAATCATTAATTTATATTATCCTAGGTCTCCACCAGCAACAGGGATGGTCACTCCAGTGATATATTTAGCTTCGTCCGAAGCCATAAAGAGGATCGTAGCAACCTGATCATCAATAGTCCCATATTTTTTTTGTAATGAAGAGGAGATGGTTTGATCGACGATCTGTTGGTACCATATTTTTTCATTTGCCGATAGCGGGTTTTCATTCCTTGGTATGTGGCGCTCTGGAGCTTCAGTGCCACCGGGAGCAACTCCGACTATACGGATATTATTGGCCGCTTGTTCAAATGCTAAAGAAGCAGTAATTGCATTTACACCACCTTTAGCAGCAGCATATGGCACTCGGTTTACGGAACGTGTTGCGACAGAGGAAACATTGACTATTACGCCTCCGCCATTTGTTATCATGTGCGGTAGCACGCTTCTACACCCCCATAAGGTAGGAAACAGCGAGCGGTTGACTTCTTTGATGATTTCTTCTTCTTGATAATGTTCGAACGGTTTTGCCCAAATGGTGCCACCTACATTATTAATCAGAATATCGATTTTTCCAAAAGCTTGGATCGCTTGTGTAGATACTTCTTCGAATCCTTGGAAAGTTTCCAAATCCGCTTGAACTGCTATAACATCAAATCCGTTATCAGTTAAATTTTTTGTCAGCTCGAGTACTTTTTCTGAACGATCTACCAAGATCGTTTTTGCTCCTTCTTGTGCTACCCGCTCGGCGACACCTTTGCCAATACCTTGGGCAGCACCAGTAACGATGATAACTTTATTTTTAAATCTATCTTGAAAAATCATATGCTTAAAAAATTATACAGTAAGTGTTCCCGTTGGAATGAATTTCTCAGTATAAAAATTTTTAAAAGTAATTTGTTGCTGCTCTAGGGTAGTTTTTACAGCTTCTACCATAGCATTTGGTCCACAAATATAGATGTCGTAACTATCTTCTTTTAACTCCTCTTTATTCACCCATTGTGTCACAAAACCTGAAGCGAAGGTGTCAGACACCTCATTGGAAACACAAGGATAGGTTAACACTTGTAGGTTTTCAAAGCTTTGAATACGCTGTAGCTCCACTATGTTTTCAGCAGTAGTCGCGCCATAAAATAATTTTATGACCGTGTTATTGACTTCTTTATTTAGTTTCTCTAACATCGCAATAAAGGGAGCGATGCCTGTACCGCCAGCAAAGAATAATGTCGGAGCTGTGATATCTCTACTATAAAAACTTCCTAAAGGACCCGTAATACTTAATGTTTCCCCAACTTTTGCCTGTCTCAAGTAATCGCTCATCAAACCTGTGTTGGGAATAAGTCGAATGATGAATTCCATTTCATCTGTATCTGACAATGATGAGAAAGAATAGGAGCGTGTCTCTGATGAACCAGGAACTAGGATGTTGGCATACTGTCCTGGTAAGAAAGTAATGACGGTACCATCTTTGATCTTGGTTTTCAGTTGGACAATTTCTGAAGACAAGAATACGAGTTCTGTAATCTCAGTTTCATAAGTTGTAACCTCTACTTTACAGGCTGTTGAACTGGCTAATATATCGACTACCATGTCCGATTGTGGACGCATTTGACAAGCTAATCCGTAACCTAGTTCAGCTTCTTCGTCCGTTAATGCTTCATCAATGTAATCTCCAGCATCAAATGTTCCAGATCTGGATAAGCATTTGCAGGTACCACATGCACCATCTGCACAGTCTAAAGGGATATTGATTCCTACTCGGTAGGAGGCCTCGGCTATCGTTTCATAGCCAGCAGTTTCAATAAAACGGGTTATGCCGTCTTCAAAATTTAATGCAACTTTTGCCATAATAATTGTTTTAAATGTGATATATATCTAAAACTTGACGGATATAATCGTTCTTAATGATGACCTTTTTATTGGAAATCAAAAAGGAATCATCGTTCTTTTTTAGGGTATAAAAACTAAGTCCGAAATAAGTATCCGTAGTTTTATAACGGAAGGATAGTGTATTCCAGTTAAAACGGATCTTCACTTCATCTTGATTTTCTTCTATAATTTCGACGTTCGTGATATAGTGACAAGTGCGAGGTTCTGGCATGGAAGCTGATGAACGCTCTGTTTTGATGCGAAATACTCGATCTTCTAATCCTCCCTTATTGGGGTAGTAGATGAGTGAAATCTCGGTTTGTGGATCTTGCGTAAGCTCGTCTTCATCATCCCAACCGGGCATCCAAAAAACACAGTCAATATCATAGCACTTCAACCATTCATCCCATTGCTTGTCATCTAGATGACGAGCTTCTTTGTATAAAAAAGCTAATATATTTTGGTGATTTATCATGATTTATCCTCTTAATCTTCAAGTTTAGTTTTAGAGAGTCCTGCCTTTAGTGAATCTTTCCAAAATTCATGTTGGGTAATAAATAATCCCTCGTCTTCGGATTTAATACCTGAGATGATTGGCTCGATACCCATTTTTTTAGCTTGCTCATCCTGCCCGTAGATCCAATGTGTAGCACCGCGGCTCATGTCATTGTATTTTAAAGCGGTAGAACTGTAAGCGATCTGGCAGGAACGGAATTCTTCTAGATCATCTGGAGTTCCCATACCTGTCACGTTGAAAAAATCTTCATATTGTCGTATACGTATAGCACGCTCATCTGAAGACTCTTCTTTGGGAGCGAAGCAATAGATTGTAATTTCAGATTCATTGACGGATATAGGTTTAATCACACGGATCTGTGTTGAGAATTGGTCCATCAAGAATACATTTGGATACAAACCTAAATTACGAGTCATATTGACCATGAAACCAGCTTTCTCTTCGCCAAATTCGGAGATTAGACGGTCCTTTTGTTGATATATTGGGCTGACTTCAGGATTCAATTTGTTGGTCCATAATAAAATATGGCCGTTGTCAAAACCATATACACCAGCAACAGATTTTGACCAGTTGTTGGCATCTACAGCCTTTGTTCCTTCGTTTTCATAGTCACGTCTACCCATGGTAGCGACATAATTCCAGTGTACAGAAGACACATGATAACCGTCGGCACCATTTTCCATCTGCAGTTTCCAGTTTCCACTGTAGATATAGGATGATGAACCATTTAATACTTCTAAACCTTGTGGAGCTTGATCTACAATTTGGTCGATGATTATTTTTGAGTCGCCTAAATATTCTTCCAAAGAAACTACCTCTGCGTTCAACGATCCGAATAGGAATCCTTTATAGGACTCAAATTTTGCCACTTTAACGAGGTCATGAGAACCTTCACAGCTGAATTGCTCTGGATAGCCTCCAGATTTCCCATCTTTTACTTTTAATAACTTACCAGCATTATTAAATGTCCAACCGTGGAATGGGCATGTAAATGAGGCTTTATTTCCTTTTTTATAACGGCATAATTGTGCTCCTTTATGTGTGCAAGAATTGATCAAAGCATGTAAATCTCCTTGCTTATCTTTCGTAATGACTATCGATTGCCTTCCTATCGTAGTGGTGTAGTAATCATTGATATTTGGAATTTGAGATTCGTGCGCAAGGTATACCCAATTGCCTTCGAAAATATATTTCATTTCCAATTCAAACAATTCTTCATTTGTGAAGGATTCCCGATTATGACGGTATATGCCCTTTTCTTTATCGTGAATTACTAGACTATCTAGATATTCGGAAGTTACTCGATTCATAAGTTAAAATTTAAGACAATAAGCACTTTCTTCGAACCATAACAATTCAAATTTTTGGTGTTAAAAAAAAGTGAAAAATCTGGATTTAAAAGTAATGTTCAAATCCATTAATTGACAGAATACTTTAGTTTATTAGGATTCTAAAGCAGCTCTTTTTCTGTTGTTTTCTCCAGGAGCAGCGGTAATGATCTCACGAACCATATTGAAATCAAAATTAATTTTTGCGAAAGCTTCAGTTTTTCCATATTGGGTAGCGTCTTCAGCAGAAATTCGTTCAATTTGAGGTACCAGTTCTGGACGCGTTGCAAATGCAAAATCATCGAACAATAATGGATCACCATCAATATTGATTTGAGTCGTTAATTTTCTGAAACCTGGTGCAGTTACGAAAAAGTGAATATGCGCAGGGCGAGCTCCATGGCGACCTAATAACTGCATTAATGTATCTGTAGAACCATTAGGAGGACAAGCATATCCAACAGGTACAAAGGACTTGAATTCATATTTGCCGTCTTCAGCCACATTGATTGCGCGACGCAAGTTAAATTCAGGTTGTGAAGAGTCAAAATGCGAATATAATCCTTTTAAATTGCAGTGCCATATTTCAACTTTTGCCTCTGGGATTGGATTTCCTTTTTCATCACGTACTACACCACTCATATAAAGACGTTCTGAATCAGCTTCAATTTCGGTCTCTAATTCTGCATAAGAGGTGGATTCTGGTGATCCAGCAACGTATAGAGGGCCTTCAATCGTGCGTGGAGTTATATTTTCGATACCAGCTTGCTCATCTTCCCAGTCCATCATTACGTCTATAAATTTCTCAATGCCTAATCCAGCATATACCAATCCATATTCATTGTTTTTTCCAGTTTGAGTAAGCCAATCACAAGCTTTCCACATCTCTTCAGATGTGATATCCAGATCAGCCATTGCATTGAACAAGTCTTTCAGTAGACGGTTTACAATCGTTTTTACTCTTTCATTTCCCGCATTTTCATTTTCCGAAGATTGAATTAATGCTAAGGTTTGGTCGATAATTTTTTGATCTATTCTTTTCATGTGAAATCTGATTATTTTTTTAAATATTTTTTATTAAATCAATGTATCTTTTAGGGCATTTGGATGTTTGCAAATACTCGTTATTTTAATTGTCATATATGGGAATAAAGGCAATGAGCTGATGATGCTGTGTAGTTCATCCGGACTTTCTACATCTAAAACGCTGATGTTCGAATATTTGCCAGCTACTCTCCAGAGATAAACCCATTTTCCTGAATTCTGATGTCCCTGTGAACAGGCTTTCTCGCGTGTTATATAATCTGAAATTTTTTCCTCACTCCAAGTTTCTGGAATCTTAACATCCATTTCAACTACGTAAACCATAATTATTTTCTTTTAAATTTTTCAATTTTGTTCATGTCTAATTCGACTCCTAGTCCTGAACCTTCAGGAATTTCCAACGAATAGTTTTGGTAAACGATTGGCTTTTTGACGATATCATCTGTTAATAATAATGGGCCAAAAAGCTCCGTTCCCCAATCTAAATTTGGAAGAGTAGCACATAGATGAGCTGTCGCAAGAGAGCCAATCGTTCCTTCGAGCATGGTTCCTCCGTATAAGGCTATACCTGATGCTTGTGCAATGGCTGCTTGTTTTTGTATATTGGTCAAGCCTCCAGATTTAGCAATTTTAAGTGCAAAAACGCTAGCACCATGTATTTTAGCTAACTTAAAAGCATCTTGGGTCGTTTGCACTGCTTCATCAGCCATAATAGGGACTTCAAAATAAGCTGTTAAACGTGCTAGTCCATCAAAGTTGGTTTTGACTAAGGGTTGTTCTATTAAGTCAATGCCGGCATCTTGCAATTTTTGAATACTGCGTTTGGCTACAGATTCAGACCAAGCTTGATTGACGTCGACGGTGATTTTGATATCTGAACCTACGGCAGCTTTTATAGCTGCCACATGAGCGACGTCAATATCAGGGTCTTGACGACCAATTTTTAATTTAAAGGTATGGTGACGTTTTTCAGCGATTAGTTGTAAAGCTTCTGCTATGTCTTTGTTCGTATCGCCACTAGCTAATGTCCATAGGACAGGAAGTGTGTTGCTTACTGCACCTCCAAATAGGGTAGATATAGGGACATTTAGCCGTTTTCCTTGGGCATCTAAGAGCGCTGTTTCAATTCCGGATTTAGCAAAATTATTACCTGAGACGTTTTTATCCAGTATTTTCATCAGGGCATTGATACGTGTCGGGTCCTGTCCAATGAGTAGGGGAGAAAAATAGGTGTCAATCGCCAGCTTAATTCCTTCTGGAAACTCATCGGCATAAGAGATACCTCCAATTGTAGTGGACTCACCTAATCCTTCTATGCCATCAGAGCTGAATAAACGGATAATGACCATGGACTGTTTTTTCATTACAGCCATAGAAAGATGATGAGGTCTTATTGTTGGTAAATCAACAATTATGGTTTCAATATGTGTTATCTTTATCTGCTGCATATACTAATTTTAAAAGTAAGTGCATAGTCACTTATGTGAGTATCTACTTACTGTATATGCAAACTTACTTTATAATTGATACACGGATATAGGATTATTCTTTTTTTACTAAGACAAATCTGATGCTTATGTTAAATTTCAGAGATTTAGTTCTTTGTGCCTATTTTTTTTCGAAATTCATTAGGTGTCATTCCTGTTTTTCGCTTAAATATTCTTGAGAAATAGCTGGGGTCTTCAAAACCAAGGCTGTAGCAGATGTCAGCAATGGATTTTTCTCCATCGGACAATAATAACTGTGCCTGACTGAGGTAATAATCCATTATCATTTCGCGGGGTGACTTATACGCTATGGTACTGCAAATACGACTTAAATGCCCACTAGTTATCTTTAAATTGGAAGCATATTCTTCAATCGTCTTTTTATAAGAAGAGCTTTCTCTAATAAGTTGCGTGAATCTTCTGTAATAAATAATGGATGCATTATCGGTGCTTAATAAATCTTTTTGTAGTGTTCGAGGTATTCTTCTAAGATGGACGATTAGTTGTCCTACGAGAAATTCCAACATTAATAAGCGCCCCGGTTTTGATTCATGATATTCTTTGATACACTTCAGCATAACTTCAAATACTTCTTCTGAATACTCGCCTGAAACGATACTGGTGGTCTGAAAGGTTTCAATGGCATCTATAACCTCAGCTTCTCTCTTGATCATATGTTCCAATACACTATCAGATAGACTGATGATCCATCCTTTAAGTTCTGAAAGGTGTTCAAAACCATGTTCGGTGTTTTTAGGTATAGTAATGAACGAGGGACCGGTAATCCGGATTTTTTCATTATTGAAAAGTAGGTCTGTTTCGCCCTCGATAATCACGAAAATTTGAAATTGATTATTATGAGCGTGTGATTTTACCGTATTGTTATTCTCTTTACCGATAATGCCAAATGGGTAAACATAGATAAGGCCTTTCGCAAATTCAATTTGATCATGTCCGTATAACCCTTCGAAATATGTTTTATTTTTATTTACCATTTTCGATATTTTTTACTTCCATTATATTCATTCAAGAAGTTTTGCTTGATGACAAATACGAACAGTTTGGTACACAATAACGTAAATATAAAAAATTTCTATCAGATTGTGTAGCTGAAAGAAGGAGAATCATTCAATTGACTCGATAACTAACTTTTGACCGTGCAAGGTCGAGGAGCTTGGCTAGCCTGTGGTATTAGATTAAATTTCTTTATTTGGCTTTTAAAAATCGGTCGGACAAGTATTTACGTACGGGTATATCGTATAGTTTTAAACAGATATAGGCCAAGACAATACTCCCTATTACAACTGCTGCCGCTCCAGGCAACGATTCTTCGAAAGTGAGCTTATTGTTTTTTACCCACGCATAATAGAGATAGATAAAAGGATAATGTACTGTATATAGAGGGTATGAGATATCGCCTAAGAATTTGCATACTCGTGTCGTAAATTGATTGGTGCTTTTTGCAGAAGCTCCCAGATAGACCAGAAGTGGGAAAATCACTAAACAACAAATGGTATCATACAGGCCGTTCATCCATAGGTGCTCGGCGCCACCAATACGTGGTATAGCCAATACCGTAACAATAATCAAACTACACCACCAAAATGATCCCTTTATATGAGCTGGTCTGAAAGTCCGGGAAAGCAACAAGCCTGCGGAAAACGAAAAAAGTAACCGTAAAAATCCTGCGGTAAATTCGATTGTGGTCAGTGAAAATCCAGCACAAATATCTCCATAAGGACCTACGATGGCAAATGTTGCCAGGCCACAGCCCGCAATTAAAACCAGTACAGCTAATGCCTTGGTTGACAATTTACGTATGAATAGTGCATATAAAATATTACCAATATATTCAAAAAATAAGGACCAGCTGGGTCCATTGAGGGGAAACATTTCACCTAAGCCACGGACTTCGCTCCCGGGAATAGCGGGGATTAGCAATGCATTTAATAGCGTAGCACCAAACAGCGCCATGACTGTTACTTTTGATACGTCCCACACGGAGGATTCTTGAAAGTAAAACAGAATACCACCTATGACAGCGCCCATCACGACCATAGGATGCAACCTGACGATCCTACGTTTGATAAAATCTTTTGTAGTCGTTGTACGCCAACGATCATCATAAGCATAACCGATGACAAACCCAGATAAGATGAAGAAAAAATCGACAGCTAGATAACCATGATTGATTCTTTGATCTACATGGCTGGTTGCAAAAGCTTCGAATATGTGGAAACAGACAACCATGATAGCCGCTACTCCTCGCAATCCATCGAGCACATTGTAATGTGGTCTACCTCCAGTTAAAGTAGCTGTTGAAACTTGTGTTTTGAGCATAAATTAAAATACGATTATAAGCAATTTTGGTTTTTTGATAGAAAGATGGTGAATATAGGGAATTATCACAATTATAAAAATAATATTGGACATCATTTGAGAATTGATTCTGAAGAAGAACTAGTTCAATGAAATGTGTTTAACGCGTGAAATTGTATCGTACTTTTTTAATCGTACGATATAGCTTGCTGTAAGTTTTTAAAAAAAAAAAAGAAATTTAAATTGATTGTGCCAACACTAGAATGGAAGATACTTTTTTGTAAAGAGAGGGGAGTAAAAAATAGTTTTGTGATGCGTAATTTGATAGAATTAGCACATGGATATAGCAGGTCAGATTGGTCACATGAAAATTGCTAAATGTATAGATTTTACTGTAATCAATAATTACAGTAAAATCTATACTAAAATTATGTTGAATCAATGGCTAAGATAAACTACCTAAACTTTTTGCTTCGAAAGTAGCAAGCTCGTCAAATTTTTCTGCTTGAATTTTCTGTACCCAATTTGGATCTTGCAAAATAGCTCTGCCTACGGCTACTAAATCAAAATCTCCTCGATCATATCTACGGATCAATTCATCTAGTGGTACAGATGCAGATTTTGATTCAGCATTTGTAAATACATCACCAAAATCTTTATCAAGACCTACCGATCCAACGGTAATGGTAGGTTGTCCCGAAACCTTTTTCAACCAGCCAGCAAAATTTAGATCGCTACCTTGAAACTCAGGTTCCCAATAGCGACGTTGACTACCATGAAAAATATCGACACCTGCATCTACCAAAGGTGATATCCACTCCTCTAATTCTACAGGTGTTGCTGCCAATTTTGCTGTGTAATCTTGTTGTTTCCACTGCGACAAACGTAGGATGATAACGAAGTCAGGACCTACAGCCTGACGCATGGCTTTTACGACTTCAATTGCAAATTTTGATCTTTCTTTAATCGTTTTGCCGCCAAACTCATCTGTCCTGTGGTTCATACCCTCCCAAAAGAATTGGTCGATTAAATAACCATGCGCTCCGTGGATTTCAAGAGCATCAAACCCCAAATCTTTTGCTGCTTTTGCAGCATTTGCGAAAGCCTGTATTGTATGCTCTATATCGGCTAAGGTCATGGTGTCTGGACTTTCAAAAGGTGCAGGTGGAGTCCATTGCATGGGTGTATTGCCTACATGCCATATTTGAGGCGCTATTTTTCCACCTTTTTTATGAACAGCACCCACCACATTTTTCCAACCATTTAAGGCTTGCTCACCATAAAAATTAGGAATGTCCTTTAGATTCTTTGAAGAAGGTCTATCTATAACTGTACCTTCTGTGAGAATCAGTCCAACTTCTGCCGCAGCACGACGTTCGTAGTAGCCTTTTACGTCGTCGCCAGGGATACCATCTACAGCAAATGCACGCGTCATAGGTGCCATGACAAAGCGATTTTTAAGGACTAGATTTTTATATTCAAATGGACTAAAAAGTGTTTGTATGCTCATTTTTTTTTATTTTAAATCGTATAACATTGCAAATATATTTCAAATAGTATACATTTGTAACTATTGATAGTATAAAGTAGTTACCTTTGAGTAACTATTAAAGAATATTCACATGAAACGAACTGAATTTAAGAGTTGCTCATGCGCGATGCAACGCTCTATGGGGATTTTAGGAACGAGGTGGAAACCCGTTATCATCTATACCCTGCGTGACCGAAAAGCACGTTTCGGACAATTAGATGCAATGATTGAGCATATTTCAAGAAAGGTATTGACCACATCGTTGAAAGAATTGGAAGAAGATGGTATTATCTTTAGAGAGGAGTTCAAGGAACTACCGCCCAGGGTAGAATATTCATTAACTGGAAAAGGCAAAGCTTTGATACCGATTATGTGCCAATTGGCAAAGTGGAATGAAGATTTTTATGAAGAGCCAGAGATGGCTATGGTTTAACGCTATAAAGAGCATCTGATTACATAAGTTTATTTTTTTAGGAAAAAGCAAATACGCAGCCAAGTTTTTCTGCAGAAATATAGATGGTTCAATTTTCTATTCGATGGAATTAAAAGATAAGGCGTGTGAGATATTCATCTCACACGCCTTATCTTTTAATCACACTCTTGATTATAGTAAAATATGAATTTATTTTTTGAATATTATCCTCTCGTTAACCAACCTCTACGCCCTGCTGTTGCGATGGCATATGGCGTGATCCAAAATAAAGAGAATGCATAAAATATACTGTAGGTATAGGCCCAAAATGCTTCTTTCTTATTTTCGTTTTTTGATGCGAAAAAGAATGCTTGTATACTTGAGAAAATCAATATACCTACAAACGTAGCACTCAAAAACATGAGCGGATAATGGAATATTGTCCACAACATTAAAAGGAGTAGGGGATAAGAAAGCAATACTTTCTTCCATTGCATAATCAATAAGATACGTGTACCCAATTTTGGACCTTTACGGAAGTTTGTAAAGGCAAAACGACTCATCATAATATTTTCACGAACATTACTTCTTTCCCAACGGATAAACATCTTGTACAGATTTTTGTAACGTACAGGTGTGTCGGTATAGACAAAAGCATTGGATTGAAACAGTACGTGATAACCTTGTTTCAAGATCATATTGGTCATGGCGCGATCTTCGCCAATATCCGATGGCTGGTTCATAAAAGTTTGGTTGATCCAATCTTCCAGACAATTCATCACCGCATCTTTTCTATAGGCAGATAAAGCCCCTGGTGTACACATGACAGTCCCTAAAACACTTTGTGCCGAACGTACAAATTCAAAACTGAATGTAAAACTAACGCTGAGCATACGTGGTATAATTGCTTTTTTATTATTCAGCACACGTACATTTCCAGCGACTGCACCACATTCTTTCTTTTTCACGAATGGGGAGACCATATTTCGGAGCGTATCTTTTTTTACTACCGAATCACTATCAACAGTAATAAAAATATCGCCTTTACCTAATTTAAAACCACGATAGAGGGCATGGCGTTTACCCATATTCTTTGGTTGTTTATAAATTTCTACACGATCACCCAACTCTTCCTTAGCTCGTTGTATCCATGCAAAGGTATCATCCTTGCTGCCATCATCGATAGCGATTAGTTGGATCTTATGTTCCGGGTAATCGCTATTGGCAAGACTACGTAAAGTATCGTAGACAAGATGTCCTTCGTTGTAAGCGGGTACAATGATAGTACAAGTTGGTAATTCTTCATCCGATACCGTAGCAATCGGTTTATATTTAAGATGTAAGATTAGTAAAAAAATGATAAAACTGATGCTTGATAAAAGCAAGAAAATTCCTAATCCAATGAGTAGAGTGCCACCGATGCTATTCAAACGTTCGAAGCGAAGTGTCTCGAATTCTGTCTGGAGCATATAGATGCCGAATAATGATGATGAAAATATCAAAAAGGTGAAAGCCCAAATACTATATTCTTTGAGACCATATTGATTGGTTTTACGTTCCAAAATATTATTTAGTTGTTTCGATTGCTGCTCATTTGAATTCAATACAGCAGGCATTACTTGCTTTTTAGCCTCCAGTGAGGGAGTGAGAACTTCTTCCATATAATCCATATTCTTTTTTATTATTAGTGTGTTAATGCATTTGATCTTGTTGACAAATGACAAACTTACCTTTGTAATAAAAATATTACGAATCCCTAATTACAAAAGACATGCCCCAATATTTTATGAAAATTGAACACAATTACTAATTGTAACAAATCTGATATAAATATTAGTTGTCTAATTAACTGATTTATAGTGTTTTTGGTCCTTTTGCATTCTCCCGTATGCGGTAAGAAAATGTCTGTTAAATAAGTAGAGATTTAAGGTTTTTTAACATTTCAGTTTTTTGTTTGTCATGTAGCTTTGTCTGATTGCTATTGTTTGTGTACACTTGACATGAGCTGTAAATATCACAATCTATAGTATCCATTCATAAGCGAGGTTGACAAAAATAGTTGTAAATTGCTATGACCAAAAGCAACATACATGATATTAATCAATAAGCGGGTATGGGATCATGTGGTTGATAGTGAATTGTTTAATATATGGTCTGGAATTTCTGAAATCTGGTTTTACCAAGAGTTACACTTGAGATATTAGAAAAAATGGTATAGAAGCTTTAGGTTGGGAGAATAGTAAAAGTCTCATCGATTAATACTTTACGCAGTGGAGATTGGAGCCTTTATGTGGTAAATACGGTATTAATGTGTTAATACCCGAAATTAATATAGTTCTGAACCTATAGCCTTATTCTGATGTTTCAATGCTAAAAAGATTATAGAAAGTATATGATCTGACTAAAATAAAACGGGTTCGGAATTGAACTTGAACACAAGTATTAAAACCATAATTTTTACTTTAATTGAACTGCTAATGAGAATTTGCTTTTTTGTCTGTATATATTTTGTATTAAGTACAATCAATTGTTTTGCGCAAATCAACATTGATAAAATGCGTGCTGACTATGCAGTAGCTGCTAAGGATAAAAAACTATGTGCCGCCAATTTGAAAATACTAGAGGCTGGGGCACATACTGCGACTGAGAGAGGATACCTTGCAGCGTATGAAATACTTTGGGCAAAACATAAGAACAACCCTTTTACGAAAATAAACCAATTTAAGAAAGGTAAAAACCTTTTGGAATCTGTTATCACTAAAAATCAGAACAATATTGACCTTCGTTTTATTCGTTGGTCTGTACAAACCCACGCACCTTCATTTCTTCAATACAATGAAGATAGATTAATTGATAAAGAGTTCTTGGTACACAATCTCCAGAAACTACGAAGTCAAGAAGGGAAAAACATCATTTACAAATATTTGAGCGAAGCAAATAGTTACCTTAAGGGAGTCCACGCTTTTACACACGCCGAACTGGTAGAACTATCAAAATAGCGATATGCCATATCGCTTAGAAAAATACTCTTTTATTATCGGATATCAGCTTTCGCCAAGTCATAATTTATGAGTTGAGATGTGGCCCCGAGAATTCCCTTTTTAGTGGTAGCTTCATTACAGCGGAGCAATTGAAGATCAGTGTTTATAGCTATTTTTTATTATTGCACAGGTGATTTGTAGCAGGATGCACTAGTATAAATTAAGGATGACATTGGAATAAGAGCTAGTCGAATGTCTACTTGGCCATTGTTATGTAGGTCTAGTTTTCTTGATTAGTACTTTAGCTTTTTTAAGCTGTAAGGTTACATAAAAATGTATTTTTTCGTGATATAAAATCCAACCACCTATTATCCCTATCACACTTCCAATAAATATATCAATCATGCGTGCGAAAAAAATTTCATTCGTATCTTGGGTTAATTGCTTGCCAGACTCCGATAAGAAAATAGTGAGTATGGTAATAAACACGACAGCAACTCCATAATTTCGCACCACTAAAAATTCTACAATTATTTGTAACAGGGTAATGCTCATCACCATAATTAGAGGGGTTGGGTTACCGGATGCGATGAGCCAAGTTATGCCCAGCCCAATCAGTGTCCCACTGACGCGTTGTGTTGCCCTAAGCCAAATATGTTTAGAACTGCTACCTTGCATTACGGCAAGACAGGAAATAGGTATCCAATAGGGTTTTTCGATAGTTAATGAAAATGCCACCGCTAAGGATATCGCCATAACTAGTCCAAAAATCAAGGATTCAACGATATTGGTATAGCCAGATTTATGATGGATCAAATTTTCTGGTTCCTTATTTTTCTTAAGCGTGAGCAGACTGTATATTAAACCAATACCACATGTTAAGATCGTCCCAATAGCGAGATATCCAATTTTTTCAGGTATGCTTTCTAGATGAAATGGGGTGCAGATCGCGGTAGAGGCCAACATTATAAAAAAGAAGTTGCCCGGAGGTCGAGTCAGTTGAAGCTTATGTAATGAGTAATGTACTCCGAATGACAAAAGCCCAAATGCAATTGGTGCTATAAATGAATTGAATGAAAAAAATAATCCTATTGTAAAAGAGACCATGATTCCAAAGCAACAGGTCATGAGTAATATCATTCGTTCGACGAGCTTATCCGATTGAATGTATAAAATTGATAATCCGGCTAATGACGCGAGTTTACCGGCTTCGATATTATCAATATACCATCCCAAAATCATAGGTATGCCTACGCTTAGCCCTGCTACTATGGGTAGGTGCCACTGTCTGTTCGATTTATTAAGTTTAAAAAATGAATCCATTAGCTCTTTCTTTATACTGTTAGTGCCTAATAGCGTTAGTGGATTAGCTTTTAAGTTTTTTCATAAATTCAACGAAAGCAGGGGAAAAATTTTCAAAAAGAGGATTAGTCTTGTTCTTTAGCATAACCTCACTGAACATTTTCAAACCTATAGCAAATTCTACAGATTGGTTTTCATCATTGAAAAGATTCTTTTTGCGCAATACTTCTATTATATTGAAAATCTCATCGTGGTTCTCAAATTCTAATACGATTGGTTCGGACAGTGTAGCATCATCTTTTCTCACAGAAACCTGCTCTAAAGTGAGCTTATATTTATTTGTTTTTTTTTCCATATTATTTATATTATATACAATATTGCGATTATTTTATGGTATTTGTATCAATCCATTTTGAAAATTAGTTTATAAAATTCAACGCAACGGATGTCGCAATAGGAATTTGTGTACAATTTATATTTTCCTAATCAGAACGCAATATCTAGTAAAAGATGATACTAGGAAAATCAGGTGATGTAAATTGATACTTTCATTTATTTTTGAATATATATCATATATTCTTTGATTTATCTTTCCCGAACCACCAATAAAATATGCATCCGACGAAGTTGAACAGTAAAACTGCGATTATCCATAATGGTTTTTTGTTGCCTGGGATATTATTATTGGTGATAATGTGATAAATGGTGTAAATAACGAATATGAAAGGAATCAATAGAAAATACATTTCTGTTGTTCCGATGTTGATGAATGATAAATTCATGTTCTATTAGTTTTGGATTGGTTAATTTCTAATGTATTAAACCTTGAAAAAGTGAAATAAGTTTTAGGATTACAGCTAAAAAAAAGAAAATACCGCTATGAAGTGCTATTCCTGTTCGGAAAGCGACTTGATAATATAGGAAGAATATTGGGATAGGAAAAAGAGCAAAATTGCAGAAAAATACAATGCCATGCTTTATTTTTGGCAATGTGTTATGCACAGAGCCATCATGTTGAAGTTAATAGTGGAGCTCTAAAAGGAGCAGCTCTATTCAGTCTCCTAACAATCTGAAATGACTTGAATGATTTTGTAAATGTGCTTTTCCTGTTATATCTTGTACAGATTATCTGATCTTCAAACAATATTTCAAAAAATGGACAACTAAATTTGATGAGAATGATGTTTTGGTATCTAAAATAAATGGACAATTTTATTAGGTATATGGATAGGATAACGGATCAAAATATAAGTTGTAAATAGCAGTAACTTCCCATGCATGTCAGAATTATATAAACATAGATAAATGAAAAAAAGAACGGTACTTGTATCAGGAGCTAGTATTGCTGGGCCTACCTTAGCATTTTGGTTACATCGATTTGGTTTTGACGTAACCATCGTAGAACGTGCCGACGAGCTAAGATTGGGCGGTCAGAATATTGATGTTAGAGATGAAGCACAGAAAATAGTTCAGATGATGGGCTTGGAGAGTAAAATCCGAGCGGCAAATACGGGGGAATTGGGCGTCCGTTTTGTTGATGCAAATCATCATATCAAAGCAGAATTTCCTAAGGGAAACTCAGGCTTCGGAACCACAGAGCTTGAAATCCTCCGCGGAGATCTTGCTAAAATTCTGTATGATGCGACCAAAGAAAATGTTTCTTATATTTTCGGTGACTACATTACCGCTATAGAAGATGCCGAAAATGAAGTTACAGTTACCTTTAAAAATACTTCGCCACGTTCCTTTGATTTAGTCATTGCGGCGGATGGAATACGTTCGACAACTAGGAAATTGATGTTTGGAGATGAACCTGTGGTGAAATACATTGGTGTTTACTGTTCATATTTGACCATTCCACGTATTGAATCAGATAATGCTTGGGCTTACTGGTATAATGCCCCCGGGTCAAGGGTTTTGAACATACGTCCGGATAATGAGGGAACCACCCGCGCTTCATTTTCTTTTCTCTCTCCGGAAAAAGGTTATGAAAAGCTCGATATAACTGAACAAAAAGAAATTCTTAAACAAACATTTACCGATGCTGGTTGGCAATCAGTCCGGATTTTGGATGCTCTGGTAGCGAGTAAGGATGTTTATTTTGATAGTATAAGCCAAGTGAAGGCTCCAAGATGGACCAAAGGAAGGTGTGCAATGGTAGGAGATGCTGCTTATTGTCCAACTCCGATGACAGGAATGGGAGCAAGTCTTTCCATAGTCGGGGCCTATGTATTGGCTGGTGAATTGTCTAAATATAAGAATCATCATGAAGCCTTTGAAGCATATGAGAAATTATTGCGGCCTTATGTTCAAGATATTCAGAATTTGCCTCCAGGAGTACCTTGGATGGCGCATCCTAAAACAAAGATGGGGATTGCAATATTCAATACTGTCCTTGGTATAGCATCTAGTAAAATAGTAAAGAAAATTTCTAAACTATTTAGTGGTAAAGAAAAAAAGGAATCAAAAGAGCGAATCCACTTGCCTAAATATGACTAATCAAAAGCGATTAAGTAAAAATTATCTTTTACTTAATCGCTTATCTCTGATAATGAGGTATAGATTGTGTATTGAGCTTATGTTGATATATCTAAATCTATATGATATTTGCTAATTCCAATACCTGTACATCCTTAACTTTCTGACCATTCGACTTGCGTAAAATAGTCTTTTCAGGTGGAGGGAAGGAACATGTGGCTCTCGTTTATTAATAACGAATATGTATTGTGTATTTAACCAAATTTATCTAAGTTTATGCACAACCATTTTTATAGACCAGTGAAGGGTAACATTAGAACAGTATTACTAGCCATTTTTTGTATTATATTTTTCTGCCAAAATGTCTATGCAACTAAGGAAATAGATTCATTATTAAAGGTGTTGGACAAGGCCATTGCAGACCGCGAAGGCTATACGGCCATCAAGGAAACACGTATTGATACGATAAAGAAGAAACTGAAAAATCAGGGTTCCCTGGAGGATCAATACCGACTAAACAACGATATCATATTAGAATACCAATCCTTTAAATGCGATTCGGCACTTGCGTATATTGAACGCAATATTCAGATAGCAAAGGATTTAAACCATGCAGATTATCTTTCAGAGAGTAAGCTGAAACTGGCTTTTATTTCTGCTATGTCGGGACTATTCACGCAGGCCGCAGAAATTTTTGATACCATTCATTATGACAGTCTTCCTCTTCACCTCAAAGTGCTGTACTGGTGGAGCCATATCCGTTATAATGAAAATCTTGTCAAGTATAGCGATAGTCAAAAGTTTGAGCGGGTATATGAACAGGAAAATAAAAATTCAAGAGATGTATTAATGGGTCTATTGGATCCAAAAGGAGAAATGTACCTCAAAGAGATGGCCTTTAAACTAAAAGGCGATGGTGATTATACCGCCTCGGCTAAGATACAGGAGCAGCTCTTTAAACTTGCAGAACCAAATTCGCATGGGTATGCCATGAGTGCAATGGGGCTGGCTATGGTCTATAAAGAGTTGAGCAATGCTAATCTTGAAGAAAAATATTTGATTCTTGCTGCGATAACCGATACTAGACTTGCTGTCAAGGAAAATGAATCATTATTGACCCTGGCTATACATCTCTACAATAAAGGTGAGGTTAATCGTGCATATAATTATGTCCGGGCCTCTTTGGAGGATGCCAATTTTTATAACTCTAGGTTTAGGAATGCAGTTATTGCGCGTACACAGCCAATCATTGAAGCTACTTACCTAGCTAAGATAGAACAGCAGCGGAAGAATCTGCATCTGTACGCGCTGTTAATCAGTATATTTGCCGTTGTACTGATTTTGTCCCTGTACTTTCTCTATCGGCAGATTAAAGTGGTTTCTGCAGCAAAAAAGAGTCTCAGTCAAACCAATAATCAATTGATTTCAGTGAATCAGCGTCTAGACGAAGCTAATCTCATTCGCGAAAAATACATTGGTTATTACATCAATCAATGTGCTGTTTATCTGGATAAATTGGATGAATATAGACGCAATGTGAATCGAAAAATAAAGGCAGGGCAAGTCGAGGCTTTACAAAAACTGACCACCTCGACCAGCACCCTTGAAAAAGATGCACAAGAGTTGTATCAGGATTTTGATAGTACCTTTTTGGAGGTGTATCCTACCTTTGTCGATGAGTTGAATCTTTTACTACGGGAAGAAGAGCGTTTTAGTCTGAAAAAGGGACAATTAAATACGGAGCTTCGCATTTTGGCACTCATACGGCTGGGTATTACGGATGTCAGTCAGATTGCTACTTTTTTACGTTATTCAATACAGACCATCTACAATTATAAAAGTAAGATGAAGGGAAAAGCACTTGCTGAACATGATAATTTTGAAGATAGGGTGAAGAAAATTGGCAGTTTTGTCCAATAGAATTTTCTATTTCATTTACTAAGTGGTTCTTTTTTGTTTATTGTAACATGTTGTTTTAGTGTTTGTTGTGTGTTTTAATTCTTTAAAATAGTTTACCGAGACGCCTACCTGTATATACAGGTAGGCGTTTTGATGTATAGCTTTGTTTTACACTTGCTTCGGAATGGAAGGGAACACCTTCAAACAGCAAGATGAGGACCATTTTATAAATTATAAACCATAGCATGAAAAAAAACTATTCAACCTCTTGGTGTTTAGTCATCAGTTTTTCCGTTTTACTGCTGAACGGATTTGTCGGAAAAGCCCAACAGATTACTCCATTTAAGCAGGGAGATCGGGTGGTATTCTTAGGCAATAGCATTACCGATGGCGGACATTACCACGCGTACATCTGGCTGTATTATATGACCCGTTTTCCGAATATGAATCTGGAGTTTCTAAATGCAGGTATAGGTGGTGATAAGGCCAGCGATATGGTGAAACGCCTGGATGGTGATGTCTTTAGTAAAAAGCCAACCGTTTTAGTGAGTACTTTTGGTATGAACGATTCGGGTTATTTTGAATACAACGAATCGGAACCCGAAAAGTTTGCCAATGAAAAAGTGAAAGAATCTCATGATGCTTTCAAACAGCTGGAAAAACGCTTTAAAGAGCTTCCAAAAACCAGCATTGTCTTGGTGGGCAGTTCGCCATATGATGAAACTGCAATGATTGCAGGCAATACTGCTTTTAAAAATAAGAACAAGGCGATGTTGCGTATCGTTGATTTCCAAAAGCAATCGGCACAAGCTAACAAATGGGAGTTTTTCGACTATAATACGCCTATCACAGCCTTAAATAAACAGTTTCAGCAGACAGATCCTGAGTTTACAATCTCGGGTAATGATCGCATCCATCCTGATAATGATGGCCACATGGTGATGGCTTACCTTTTTCTAAAGGCGCAGGGATGGGTTGGGCAAAAGGTAGCGGCTATGTCGTTGGATGCTAAAAACATGAAAGCTTCTGCAGTGGAAAACTGTAAGATCTCCAATATTAAGAAAGCTTCGGACGGAATGAGCTTCGATTATCTTGCTGGATCGCTTCCTTACCCTTTGGATACGGTAGCTCGTGGATGGGGTAGTAAAAAGAGCCAATTTATGGCCACCAAGGTTGTGCCCTTTATGGAAGAAATGAATCAGGAGCTTTTGACAGTTAAAGGGTTGGAAGGATCTTATCAGCTTTTTATCGATGAGGAGACTATTGGTACGTGGTCTGCAGCTGATTATGAAAAGGGGATCAATCTAGCCAATTTGAACCAGACTCCACAGTATCAGCAAGCGATAAGGATTATGCATCTGAACGAGGAACGTTGGGAGATTGAACGCCGTTTTCGCGACTATGCCTGGGTGCAATACAATTTCTTTCAACCTAAAGGTTTGCTAGATGCCAATAACCGAAAAGCCATTGAAGTCTTGGATCAATATAAAGAAAAGGATGGTTGGCTGAATGCAAAACGCGATTTGTATAGCAAAGCGATGTTCCCTGAAGTAAGAAAGGCATGGCAGGGGGAAATGGATGTTTTATTAGCGCTGATAAAGGAAACCGGACATCCATTAAAGCGGAAGTTTACACTCGTGAAAGTCAGCTAGTCAGCATAGGATGATGAAACGTATATTATTTCTAATATTAGGTTGTTATTTGCTTCCGATTCGTTCGGAAGCACAAAAAGCCTATTTTGTGGATGGTTATCATGGTGGAATCTATGGGCACTACCCACTTTGGGTAACGCAGTTTATGGTCGATAACCTGGCGAAGCATCCGGAGTGGAAGCTGGGACTTGAAATTGAACCCGAGACCTGGGATTCTGTAAGGGTACAGTCGCCAGTGGATTATGCCAACTTTAGCCGTATAGCATTGGATAATCGGATTGAATTTACAAATCCGACCTATGCACAGCCCTATGCTTATAACATTTCTGGTGAAAGTCTTATACGTCAATTTGAATACGGTATCAAGCGCCTGCATGAGCATTTTCCCGGATTGACATTTAGTACTTATGCGGTGGAAGAACCCTGCTTTACGAGTAGTTTACCACAGCTTTTAAAGCAATTTGGTTTTAAGTATGCTGTGCTTAAATCACCCAATACCTGTTGGGGTGGTTATACACGGGCTTATGGTGGACAGCTGGTCAATTGGATAGGACCTGAAGGCAGCAGTATTTTGACAGTACCACGTTATAAAAGTGAAGCGCTGGAAGAAAAATCTACCTGGCAAACCACCGCTTGGAACAATTCATCGACCTTTTTGCAATCGAGTTATGCTTCTGGTATCAATGATCCTGTAGGGATGTGCTATCAAGATGCCGGATGGAAAAATGGTCCATGGTTGGGATATGGTGATAATATCAAAAATCAATCTACCTATGTGACCTGGAAAGAATATTTTGAAGAAATTTCTGCGGGTAAAACGGATGATAACTGGCGTTTCTCTCAGGAGGATGTACTAGTCAACCTGATGTGGGGCAGTCAGGCTTTACAACGAATAGGGCAGCAGGTGCGTAACGCAGAAAACATGATCGTAAGAAGCGAAAAAATAAGTGCGATGGCCAACATAGATCATCAATACAAGCCTACAGAGGATATGTTTTTTGATGCTTGGCGCACTTTAATGATGGCACAGCATCATGACTCTTGGATTGTACCTTACAATCAGTTAAATACCAAACAAAACTGGATTCAGGCTATAAAAGGTTGGACTGATCATACCCATGCAATTGCGGGTCAGATCGCGGATCAGGCTATAAATGGTTTTGCCACAGTGACCAAAACAGGGGAATCTGGATTGGGTTTTATTCGGGTTTATAATAGTATCGCGAGTGCAAGATCTGAGGTGATTTCGTTACCCCTTCCAGATAGCCTTGCTTCGGACAATATAGATATCTACAATAGTAAAGGTGAGTTGGTTTTGTCTACGATGAGGTTACAGGAAACTGTTCCTGTCGTGACATTCCAGGCAACAGTACCCGCAATGGGGTATGCAACCTATCAGATTCGAAAAAGTAAAACGAAGCAGAAAAACGGAAAACATGTGATCTTCGACTATAATGGTAACTGCGTTTTGGAGAATGATCAGTATAAAATGGTACTGGATAAATCTAAAGGTGGAATAATCAAAACGCTGATTGCTAAGCACGTGGGTGATAAAGATTTTGCTGGTCAAGATAAAATTTATGATATGGGTGAAATATCTGGGTTTTTCTATGAGGATCAACAGTTTTATTCTTCCAAGCAAACTCCCGTCAGTATCGTCGTGCTGGAAGATAATGGGTTAGTGACTAAGGTGGAAGTTCGTGGGACTATTGCTACGCATCCATTCAGCCAGATTATTACACTTGAGGCGGGACAAAATCGGATTGATTTTGATCTGACTATCGATTGGAAAAATAATGTTGGTATTGGTGAATATAAGCAGGGGTCCAATTGGACGGATAATAGACGGGCCTATACCGACGATCGTTATAAACTGAAAGTGATGTTTCCAAACAGTCTAGGTAAGACGAAGCTGTTTAAAAATGCACCTTTTGATGTCTGTGAGAGTATATTGGACAACACGTTTTTTGGCCAATGGGATTCCATAAAGCACAATGTTATCTTGAATTGGGTAGATATCAACCAGCAGGATGAAGCCTACGGTTTGGCCTTATTGTCCGATCATACGACCTCTTATTTGCATGGTGAAAATTATCCTTTAAGTCTGACAGCACAGTATTCGGGTATTGGACTTTGGGGTATGGATTATAAAATCAATGGGCCGACAAAGATGAAATATGCGCTGATTCCGCATCGCGGAAAATGGGACGATGCTCAGGTAGCAAGCCAAAGTACCTATTGGAATGAACCTTTAGTAGCTATGTATCAGCCAGCGGTTGCACTACAAGATCATTCTTTCGTTAAAATATCTGGGTCGGGTTACGAGGTAACTACTATGAAGGTGGTTGATGGGGATATTTTACTTCGACTTTTTAATGCGGAAGGCGATGCTTCCCCAAAAATGATTGCCTTAGGTTTTCCAGCAACTGCTGTTACTGAGGTTTTACTTAATGGTGATCAAGTGCAAGATTTATCGCTGACCAAGATAGGTCTGGAGCAAACCTTTACCGTGCAACTGCCACGCTACGGAATAAAAACATTACGGATAACTAAATAAACGATAAGATCTTAAGTTGATATTGATGCTGAACAGAATTATTTTATATACGATTTTTTGCCTATTTCTTTTTGGAGTTTCTTGTACTGCTAAAAAACAAGGAAATTCTATTTTTCCGAGCGCCTATGTAAATCCCTTTATTGGGGCGAGTACGAGTGTTGGCGCTGCAGGAGTATATCATGGTCTGGGAAAAACATTTCCTGGTGCTACGACACCTTTTGGTATGGTACAGGTGAGTCCGAATACCATAACAGGAGGGGATAATAGTCCCGGCTATAGCGACGAACACCGTACAATCGAAGGATTTGCATTTACACAGATGAGTGGAGTTGGGTGGTATGGTGATCTTGGGAATTTTTTAGTCATGCCGACGACAGGTGCGATGAAGACTATCGCAGGTAAGGAAGATGGGAGTATCGCAGGGTACCGATCTGCTTACAATAAAGCAACAGAAGTTGCTCAGGCGGGATACTATGGTGTAGATCTGGTGGATTATAGGATTAAGGCTGAAGCAACAGCCGCTCCACATAGTGGAATGCTTAAATTTACATTTCCACAGGATAAGTCCTCCCGGATTCAGATTGATCTGGCGCGACGTGTTGGAGGGACTTCTATCGAGCAGTACGTCACTAAGGTCGATGAGCATAGCATCAAAGGCTGGATGAAATGTACGCCAGAGGGCGGAGGCTGGGGAAATGGTGAAGGTAAAGCTGATTATACCGTTTATTTCTACGCATACTTTAGTAAACCATTGACGAACTACGGTTTTTGGCGTGCAGATATCCCTGTTAACCAGTCCCGTAAACGTGATGATGTAGTGAGCATACCCTACCTGCAGAAGGTCGAAAATGCCGAGATTATCCACGGAAAGGATGAGCTGCAAGGAAAGCATTTGGGGTTCTTCTCGGATTTTGCTACGAGGCAGGATGAAGTGGTCACGTTACAGGTAGGTATTTCTTTTGTGGATATGGATGGTGCTGAACGAAATTTTAGAGATGAGATTAAAGGTAAAGCATTTGAACAAGTACGTGAAGAGGCAAAACAATTATGGGATCGCGAATTAGACCGAATGCAGGTAAAAGGAGGAACGGAGGAGCAGAAAACAATCTTCTATACTGCCCTGTACCATACGATGATAGACCCACGTACTTTTGCAGATTTGGATGGTCGTTACCGCGGTGGTGACCAGGAAATCCATAGCAATACCACTTTTACAAAACGTACCATATTCAGTGGTTGGGATGTATTTCGGAGCCAGTTTCCTTTGCAGACTATTATCAACCCGAGACTGGTCAGCGATCAGTTAAATTCATTGATTACATTGGCTGAGGAATCTGGACGTGCATATTTTGAGCGTTGGGAATTATTGAATGCCTACTCAGGTTGTATGATCGGTAATCCAGCCTTGTCGGTGTTAGCGGATGCTTATGTCAAAGGAATTCGGGATTATGATGTAGAGAAGGCTTACGCATACGCGAAAAATACATCAAAGTTATTTGGGAACGATAAATTGGGCTATTCCGGTCCGCCACTCAGTATTTCGAATACGCTTGAATACGCTTATACCGATTGGTGCATCGCGCAGGTGGCCAAAGGTTTGGGCAAGATAGAAGAAGCTAAGGTTTTCGAGCAAAAAGGGCAGGCCTACCGGAATATTTTTGATACAGAAAAAGGTTGGTTTCGACCACGCTTGGAAGATGGTTCTTGGGAACCATGGCCTGCAGAAGGTCGTGTCAAGGAATGGTATGGTACAATGGAGTCGAATGCCTACCAACAAGGTTGGTTCGTACCTCAAGATATACCGGGGATGATAGTGCTTATGGGGGGCAGAGAAAAGGTGTTGGCCGATCTTACGGATTTTTTTAACAAAACACCTGAGAACCTATTGTGGAACGATTACTATAATCACGCCAACGAGCCCGTGCATTTGGTACCTTTTCTTTTTAACCATCTTGGTGCCCCTTGGATGACCCAAAAATGGACCCGTCATATTTGCGAGAAAGCGTATAAAAATGGTGTTGAAGGAATTGTGGGAAATGAAGATGTAGGGCAGATGTCTGCTTGGTATGTGCTGAGTGCTTCGGGCATTCATCCTTCTACTCCAGGAAGTACTCGCTACGAAATTACCAGCCCCGTTTTTGATGAGATTACTTTTCCGTTGGATAGGGCTTATTATACCGGTAAGGATTTCGTGATCAAAGCACATAATAATTCCGAGAAGAATATTTACATCCAGAAAGCTCTGCTGAACGGAAGACCTTACGATCAATGTTACCTCGATTTTAAGGATATCGTATCGGGGGGGAAATTGGAGCTGTTTATGGGCGAACAGCCGAATAAGGAATGGGGACTAATCAAATAGAGTCAAGGAGACGTCAAACTTGCTTAAAAAAACTATGAGAAGAGTAACGCTGTTATTACTAAACCTGATGTTGATAAATCTATATTGTATGGGACAACTGAAGAAAATATCGCTAAATAGCGACAATCCAGATATCGTCTGGCAAGTGAAACCGCAAGCGGAATTGCCGTATACTGGACAGGAAATATCTCGTCCGGATTTTAAGATGGAGAAAGCGGTAAAAGGTGTTGTGCCGGGCGTCGTTTTCACGGCTTATGTAGAAGCAGGCCTTGTACCTGATCCTAACTTTGGCGACCACATCCATCAAGTCGATGAAACGTACTACAACCGTCCTTTTTGGTATCGAACAAATTTTAAATTGCCGGCCAACTACAAATCGGGAGAAAGGCTTTGGTTGCAGTTTGACAACACCAACCGCTATGCTGATTTTTATGTCAATGGTGTCAAACTATCGGGAACTGCTGGCTCGACGAAAGATGTTTCGGGTCATATGTTACGAACGAAATACGAAATCAGCCATCTGGTTAAGTTAGGGGAAGAAAATGCGGTAGCAGTGCTGATCACTGATGCTGATCAAAAGAAAACCCGACATGCCAAAGATCCTTTTGGGATAGTGGCTAGCCCAACTTATCTATCTGCTGCTAGTTGGGATTGGATGCCTTATGTCCCTGGTCGATTGGCAGGTATCACCGGTCATGTATCATTGAATACAACCGGTGATGTAACCATGGAAGATCCCTGGGTACGGTCTGAACTGGAGTCTAACGATATTGCTTACCTGTTTGTATCTACTGAGCTGAAAAATAGTGGAGATCAAGCGAAGGAGGTAATGCTTTCCGGTGTGATTCAACCTGGAGATATCCGCGTTAACAAAAAAGTTAAAATTGATGCTAATAGCAGTACAAAAGTGTACCTGAGTCGTGCTGAAGTCAAAGAATTCATACTCCGTAAACCGAAACTATGGTGGCCAAATGGATATGGCGAACCTCATTTGTACACGTGTACTTTATCCACGACCAGCGATGGACAGCTTTCGGATCAAAAGGAAATCAGTTTCGGAATCCGTAAGTATGAATATCAATATGTAGCTAACAAGGCGGGTTGGCCAGTGCTTACTTTTTTGATTAATGGGCAAAAGATTTTTCTGAAAGGTGGCAACTGGGGGATGAGCGAATACTTGCTGCGCTGTCATGGTGAAGAGTACGAAAAGAAAATTAAGCTCCACAAGGATATGAACTACAACATGATCCGTCTGTGGACAGGAACGGTTACTGACGACGAGTTTTATACCTATTGTGATCGTTACGGTATCATGGTATGGGATGATTTCTGGCTGTATGTAGCCTACAATGATGTCGCTAATGATGATGATTTTAAGGCTAATGCGCTGGATAAAGTTAAAAGATTGCGTAATCACCCAAGTATAGCATTGTGGTGTGGGGCGAATGAAACGCATCCAAAATCGGAACTAGATAACTACCTGCGATCAATTGTGGCTTTGGAAGATCATAACGATCGTATGTATAAGTCCAGTTCTAATCAGGACGGACTTTCGGGAAGTGGTTGGTGGGGCAATCAACCTCCTAAACATCATTTCGAAAGCTCTGGGAGTAACCTAGCCTGGAATGATCCAGCTTATCCTTACGGATCGGATCGTGGTTATGGCCTGCGGACGGAAATCGGTACAGCAACCTTTCCCAATTACGAGAGTGTGAAGGAATTTATTCCTGCCGATAAACTCTGGCCCTTGCCGACAGATGAACAATTGGAAAAGGAAGAAGACAATGTATGGAACAAGCATTATTTTGGAAAAGAAGCTTCCAATGCGAGTCCAATCAAATATAAACAAGCCGTTAATACTCAATTTGGGGAATCCAATAATCTGGAAGCATTTTGTGAAAAGGCACAGTACCTGAATCTGGAAGTGATGAAGGGTATGTATGAAGCCTGGAATGATAAAATGTGGGACGATGCTACCGGTATGTTGATTTGGATGAGTCAGTCGGCATATCCATCTTTTGTATGGCAGACCTATGATTATTATTACGATGCGACAGGTGCGTACTGGGGTGCAAAGCAAGCCTGTGAACCTTTACATATTCAGTGGAATGCATCAAACAACAGCGTTAAAGCAATCAATACTACGGCTAAGGATCTGCATGGCGCTTATGTCACTGCGCAGGTCTACAATATAGCAGGTAAAGAATTGCCGATGTATACTGCAACGGCTAAATTGGATTTGCCTGCCAGCAATCGAAAAGAAGCTTTCCGACTGAAATTTAATCAGGGAAATTTGGCTTTTGAAAAACCGGCTTATGCTTCTTCTGAGCAAGGTAACGGAAAATCCAGTTTTGTAACTGATGGGGCGAGTGCTAGCCGATGGGAGAGCAATTCTACGGATCAAGAATGGATTTATGTGGATTTGGAAAAATCACAAAAACTGGAGACCGTAAGGATCAAATGGGAGCAGGCCTATGCGAGTAAATATATGCTGCAAGTATCTCATGATGCGAAGAACTGGAAAACTGTTCATCAAAATGAAAATGCGAAAGGCGGGACGGAAGACATCGCTTTAAATGGCGTAAAAGCCCGCTATGTAAAAGTTTTGGCAACCAAGCGCGCATCAGATTATGGATTCTCTATTTTCGAAATTGAAGTTTTTGGAAAGGAGAAACAACATATCGAATTATCGCCCTTACATTTTATAAAATTACAGCTTAAGGATAGCCTAGGTATGGTGCTGTCTGAGAATTTTTATTGGAGAAATGGAGAGAAGGATCTGGATTATACCGATCTGAATGCTTTGCCGCCTGCACAATTGACTTTTGAGCTTCTTGAACTGACTGTGGGGGAAAGTTCAAAAGTGCGGATCAAGAATGCAGGGACTACAGTAGCTTTTGGAAATCGTCTTCGCTTGCAGGATAGTCAGACGGGTGAACGTATTTTACCGGTGCTCTTCTCGGACAATTATTTCACTTTATTGCCAGGTGAAGAAAAGATCATCAGTCTTGATGATCTGAAGCCGGTGCAGTTAGAACATGCGTCATTGTTATGGAAACAATACGGTCAGGCGGAACAGACGATGTTACAATTGGGCAAATAATAAAAGTATGTTTTATAGAAACACAAATCATCAAATGAAAAGAAATATTATATTTTATTTTGCAGTTCTATTCTTAGGGTTGACCCCAAGTTATGCGCAACAGACAGATCTGGTTAAGTATGTCAATACTTTGCAGGGTACAGATTCGGAGTGGTCCCTCTCTTATGGGAACACCTATCCGACAGTAGGTTTGCCTTTTGGCGTACACTTTTTCTCCGCACAAACAGGTAAGAATGGAGACGGTTGGAAATATCAGTACAAGGCTAATACCATCCGTGGCTTTCAACAGGTACACCAATGCAGCCCTTGGATGGGAGACTATGCGGTCTTTTCGCTGATGCCTGGAATGGGTAAGCTACAAGTAGAGGAGGAAGCGCGTGCCCTGTCCTTTAGTCATGATCATGAAGTGGCTAAGCCTAATTATTATGCGGTCAAGTTTGATAATGGTATTCAGGCAGAGGTCAGTCCTGTAGAGCGAGGTGGACATATGCGGTTTAGTTTTCCTAAAAAGGAAAATGCCTATCTGATACTTGATGGTTTTATCAAGGATAGTGAAGTAACGATTATCCCAGAGGAACGCAAAATCGTCGGTTATGTCAACAATGGTCGTTTCGTACCCGAGAATTTCAGGAACTATTTCGTACTCGTTTTTGATCAGGATTTTAAGGCTTATGGCACTTGGGAAAATACCGATAACAGTACCGAAGGAGGAAATAACCATGCCGTAGGAAAAGGTGTCGGTGCTTATCTGGAGTTTAAGCAAGGGACAAATGTGGAGGTAAAAATTGCATCTTCCTATATTAGCGCAGCGCAGGCAGAACGTAATTTTGAACTTGAATTGGCTGGTAATAAGAATTTTGAAGTGACTAAAAAGAAGGCTTTTGAAACTTGGAATTCATTGTTGAATAGAGTGTTGGTGGAGGGTGGTACAGAAGCGGAAAAGGCAACTTTTTACTCCTGCCTATTCCGTGCAAATCTCTTTTCGCGAAAGTTTTACGAGGTAGATGAACAAGGGAAACCGTATTATTTTAGTCCTTACGATGGCAAGATACATCAAGGTTATATGTATACTGATAATGGCTTTTGGGATACTTTTAGGGCTCAGTTTCCTTTGAGCAATATCTTGCATCCAGAAATGCAGGGGCGCTATATGCAATCTTTGCTGACAGCGCAGCAACAGGCCGGTTTTTTTCCGACTTGGTCCAATCCAGGGATGTCAGGAGTGATGATTGGTAACCATGCCATTTCTTTGCTGGCAGATGCATGGGTAAAGGGTATTCGTACTTTTGATCCAGACAGTGCCTTGAATGCTTATTATCATGAAGTAACGAACAAAGGGTTTTGGGGTGGATCCAATGGTCGCCAGGGATGGGAAGATTATTTCACAAAAGGCTATATCCCGTATAGTGAAGATAACCATGAAAGTACGGCTAAAACATTAGAGTATGCATATGATGATTTTTGTGCTTACCAATTGGCCGATCTGACCGGTAATGAATTTTATAAAAATGTTTATGCCCGTCAAATGTACAACAACAGAAATGTTTTTGATCCAGCTGTAAATTTTGTTCGTGGACGCTTGCCTAATGGTGACTGGATACCAAATTTTGATCCCGTTGAATGGGGAGGAGCTTTTACAGAAGCAAACGCCTGGCAATATACCTGGTCTGTACTCCACGACATCAATGGATTGATTAATCTTGTCGGTGATGAGAAGCGCTTCAACGCCAAGCTCGATTCTTTCTTTACTATGGAACAGACGATAAAATATGGCTCCTATAAACAGGAAATCCATGAAATGCGGGAAATGTTACTGGCCAAGATGGGACAATATGCGCATGGCAATCAGCCGACACAGCACGTATCTTATCTATATAATTTTAGTGGACAGCCTTGGAAATCGCAAAAACAAGTACGTATGGTAACTTCTCAATTGTACAATGCAACTGAAAGAGGATATCCAGGGGATGAAGATCAAGGTCAGATGTCTTCTTGGTATGTCCTTAGTGCATTAGGCATCTATAGTGTATGTCCAGGTACCGATCAATATGTTATCGGAAGTCCTGTCTTTCAGAAAGCGACTATTACATTGGAAAATGGTAAACGTTTTGTAATCAACGCTAAGCAAAACAATGCTAAGAATGTATATATACAAACTGCACGTCTGAACGGAGTTATCTATGATAAGAATTTTATTACTTACAAGGATATCTCTGAAGGCGGCGAATTGAACTTCGAAATGGGAGATGCGCCAAACTATAATAGAGGAGTCACGCAAGAGTCTAAACCATTTTCACTGAGTCAATTAAAAGAACAGTAATGATAAGCAAAATAAAGAAGCTGACGACACATCGCATGAGTATGTGCCGTCACCATTATGGTGGACCATAAAAGATGGGACGGCGGGTACAGTCTGATTTGATGGTAGCTGTCTAATGATGTACATAACCATTTTCATTTTTGTGTGTTCCAATTGATTTGAATAAAACCAATTATACCGACGTAAACCATTGGGACACCTATTTATAGATCTAATTATGAATAAGAGATTTTTTATTTATGTAGCTATTGCTATACCTATTTTTTTGGCCTGTAATAAACAGGGTTTCCTGGATCAGACCCAATCATCAGAATTGAATGAGCAGGTCGTATTTTCCGATAGTGCCTATACTATTAATTTTTTATCGGGTATTTATAGCGAAATCGGTTTTGCCACCTGGCCGAAACGCTTTGGGGGAGGCGGTTTGGATGCGAGTACCGATGAAGCAGAAGGCGCTGGGTTAGGGAGCGTCAATACATTTATTCAGTTTGCAACCGGAACGGTTAATTCCAATATGATTACCAAAGATGCTTGGACGACCAGTTATACCAATATCCGCCGAGCTAATATTATGCTCAAAAATCTGCCAAACGCTAAGTTTGGGGACAATATAAAAGTACGGACGAAAGCCGAAACACGTTTTCTGCGGGCCTACTATTACTTTATGTTGTTGGAGCATTATGGAGGTATTCCACTGTTGGGGGATAGTGTTTATCAAGCCGACAGTGTTATCCCGTCTACACGGAATACTTATGCGGAATGCATCGATTATATCGTGCAGGAATGTGATGCTGCAGCAGATGATCTTCCGTGGAGCCATAACGGAGAAAATTATGGCAGGATCAATAAAGCGGCCTGCTATGGCTTAAAATCCAGATTGCTTCTTTATGCAGCCAGTCCGCTATTTAATGGTCAGGGACTAGTTTCTGAGGGACCTTTACAAGCTGTTATAGCTTATCCAGATCAAGATAAAAGCCGTTGGGAACGTGCGGAAAAAGCGGCAGAACAGGTGATGGAATCTGGTATGTATGCTTTACATCAAGGAGATAATAGTGAGGCTGGTTATGGTTTTTATCAAGTTTTCCAATTGCGTAAAAACTCAGAATACCTATTAGCCCGTATGCAAAATACCAATCGGGATCTGGAAGGGATCTGGAACCCGCCAACATTCGGCGTATCCAATCCAGGAGCGTATCCGTATCTCGAAACCGCTAATGCTTTCGGTATGAAAAATGGACTATCTATAGATGATCCTAATTCTGGATACGATCCAAAACAGCCTTATAAAGACCGAGATCCCCGATTTAGCAATACCATCACCCGTGATCAATCTTTGGTTTTTCATCGTGATGGTCTGGCTAAAAGACCGGTCAACATTTATATCGATAAAACGAACCCTAATCATGTAGTTTCTGGCCAGGATGCGGTATATAAAGGTACACCAACGGGTTACTATACCTACAAAATGATTAATCGCGATGTTGCTGCCGATTGGTTCAATACGGTTACTCCACGTTGTATGCCAATCATTCGCTATGCCGAAATCTTATTGAACTATGCTGAGGCGCGAAATGAATACTTGGGTATACCAGATGAAAAAGTTTATCAGGCTGTGGAAGATATCCGCAAAAGAGCCGGACTGTCTCCTTATACTCTAACTCCAGGGTTGTCCCAGCAAGAAATGCGGAAGATCATATGGAATGAAAGACAAAAAGAACTGGCTTTTGAAGGTCATCGTTTCTTTGATGTACGCCGTTGGAAAATTGCTGAAAATATGGAGAACCGTCAATTGCATGGTACCGAGCCGGTGCGGACTGCAGGCGATACCCAATACATGACTATCAATGTACGTAAGCGTGTCTTTGATAAACGCATGTACCTCTGGCCAATACCACAGTCTGAAGTGGCAAAATCTATCGACTTATTACAAAACCCTGGTTATTAGCAAAACTGAATGATGAATATCAAAATATTAATGCCATTGGTCTTGACGGCACTAAGCGTCATGACTTTTTCATCTTGTAAGGATGAGATGGCTAAAATTGTAACCGATGAATCCGTGAAAGATATCAGTGGTAGTTGGAAAGTGGTTCAGCTGACCCGCAATGGTGAAGATTTAGGAAAGCGTATGGATCTTGCAAATTTTAAGATTAATTTTAAGTCTGATGGTACCTATACACTAGCCGATCAGCTTCCTTTTATTGTGGATGTTCCGGGTAAGTATGTTTTTAATGATCCCCAATATCCTTTTAGCTTAATCTTAACACCTGAAGATGAGAAAAAGGATATCGCACTCAAGTTTCAGTTTCCGGTTATTGCGGGAGAAAGACAGCTCAGTCTTACTTTTAGTCTTGGTTGTTCCAGTAATATCTATCAATTTAATTTTGAACGCGAAAATTGAAACCTATGAAAAGTTTACTCCAAAAATTGATCCATCCTCTTATGGTTGTTGTCATGTTGTTAACCCTTTTGTTAGTTCAATGTGGTCTTAAGTCCTTGACAGTAACAGTTCCCAAGCAAGCTAAAGCTGGCCAGCAGGTTTCCTTTACGATGCATAGTGGAGCTGAGCCGCGGATTGGGGGCGACGGTAATAATTATACAACTCAGTTGTTGGCAGGTATCATGGTGCCTAAAGGCTGGAATGCACGTAAGAATGCAGTTCTGACTTTCACTAGTCCTAAAGGAAATGGTACCCTGCGAATGATTCCAGATGCTGAGATTGAACCTGTTTCAGGACTTAACTGGCATCAAGCGGCTAAAAAAATGTTTGGTATTGGACCCAACTTGATTGATGACTTTGAGTGGATTGTTTATAGAAGTACACAGTCATATACTTTTGTCAATAATGAAGATATTGATTTTGATGTTAAAGTTTCCTGCCTTGTTGGCGCAGAAAATATGTTGGTCAGTCTGGGGTTTTATGTCGGTTCTTCGATTGAAAATTTACGTCCTGAAGATACTGATTATAAAAAATTTGCTTTTTCGGATGCATTTGAGGTAACTGATGGTGAAGGCGATTTGGTTGATTTTATCAACCCGCAATTGGGTACGGTACAGCCAGTCAAGAGTTTGGACAATGATATCATCACGTTAACTTTTGACGGCGGTGTGACCAGTACCGTATTGGATGGGGTACAACAGGTTTACCTTCAGGTGAAGGCCTTTGATGAAGGAGGAAAGTTGATTGGGGAGGTCAGTGAAAAAACAGAACGTACCCAATTGAAACCTACAGGAGGTAAAAAATTTCTAGTGGACTTATGGCCAAGGGGATACTTTAACCTCAACAAGGGGTCGTATATTGCCTATTTGGAATACTACTATACCGATGCGACGGGTTTTAAAATAGTAGGCTATGGTAATACGGATAAACCTTTCAAATATACGTTCCGCTGCGACTAACCATCGATAGCAATTGATCCAATAAGAACCTAAAAATCTTGAAAATGTTGAATTGTTCCATGAAAATAAATGCAATAACGATTCTCCTGCTTTGTTCAGGTAGCGTTATTGTCCCAGCAGCAGCTTTCCCGATAATAGGGAATAAGCCAATGCTATATAAATATCACAAAAAAGAACCCATCAGGGTGCTGGATGAATATGGTAAACCTTTGGAAGGGGTCAAAATCTATTCACTCCAACAGCAATTGCTCGGTAGTACTGATGAAGAAGGGCGTACCCAAATCGCTGTGACAGATGTGGAAATGGAAATTTTGATTTCTCATCCAGGTTATTATACCAAAAGGATTCAAGCTACAGTAGCTGGTGTGGTTTCTTTAATACCTAATTACTTGGCTGAGGAACCTCTGGTCAATGTGCTGTATGATCAACGGGAAAAAAGTAGTTTGCTCGGTTCCGTGGCTGTTGTATACAATAGTCAATTAAAAAGTACACCCACATCGTTGTATTTGAATGCTTTGACTGGACGGTTGCCAGGGTTTTATACGCAGGAAACCAATGGTTTTAGGAATGCTCGGACAGCAGCTATCACTTCCTTGGATTTAGCGGGATCTTTACCGACCGATGCGACCAAGTACAGCTCCAGTATTAGTGATAATACAGAACTGTTTTTTCAGTTGCGTGGACAAAATCCGGTAACCATTATTGATGGAGTACAGCGGGAAATCTATGCTATTGATCCGGAAAGCATTGAATCCGTAACGGTCGCTAAGGATGCCTTATCGGCGATATTGTTGGGGCAGCGGAGCTCAAGGGGGCTGTTGCAGATAACCACTAAAAAAGGAAAAGTAGGACCGCCTCGGATTTCATTTTCGGCACAACATGGTGTACAGAATCCTTTGAAACAACCGAAACCTTTACATGCAGCACAATACGCCTATCTCTATAATGAAGCACTTTTGAACAGTGGTCGGCAGCCAGTCTATGGACAAGAAGATTTTGATGCATTTAATAACGGTAGTTCGCCTTTGCTTTATCCAAATGTAAACTGGTATGATGCGGTAGTAGGGGGAAGTAATCCGATGAGTAAATACAATTTAGGGGTAAACGGTGGGGTGAAAAATGCACGTTATGCACTTTCTTTAAGTTATTTACGCCAAGACGGTATGTTTAAATCTTCGGATGAATTTGATTATGATACGAATTTGGGTCAAGGCCGGTATCTGATAAATAGTGCTATTGATGTGGATGTGACTAGTGATTTCACCATTGGTTTACAGCTTTTTGGACGTATTCAGGATGGCCGTCAACCGGGTGCGGGAACCCAGAATATCTTGCAGACTTTATACAATACGCCGAATAATGCCTATCCGATATTTAATGATGACGGTACATATGGTGGATCTTCGGTTTACCGGACCAACCTCTATCAACAGGTAACCGGATCGGGTTATTTATTGGACAATACCCGTGATCTTTTGGCCAACTTAGATCTTAACTATAAGCTTGATAAGTGGCTTCCGGGTTTGTACGCTAAAGGGAAAGTCAATGTGTCGGCAACCTCTTCGAGCTTTATTGATCGGAATCGGAAGCAACCCGTTTATGATGCACGCTACAATGATCAGGGTGAATTGGTGTACGTGCGCTATGGTACGATTGCCGACCAACCCAATTCTTTTGCTACTACTTCTACCGCTAATTTTTTCTACTTCCAAGGTGCATTGGGGTATGATCGCCAGATTAATGGAGATCATACTGTGGGTGGAAAGATTTTCTTTGATCGGCAAAATTCTAATTATCAATTTGATCTACCAGCCATTTATACCAATATAGCCGCGACAGGAAACTATGCATACAAGAAAAAATACTTTGCAGAACTTGCGATGAACTACTCGGGATTCAACCGTTTTCAGCCGGGTAGCCGTTATGGACTGTTCTATGCTGCAGGATTAGGCTGGGATCTAGCACAGGAGGGGTTTCTGGAGCAACAAGAAAACTGGCTGGATCAGTTGAAACTGCGCGCTACCTTTGGTCGTACGGGAAATACCAATGAGGGAGCTTTGGGTTATTACAGCTGGCGGGCTTCTTATGGTCAGGACGGTAACAATGGTTATAATTTTGGATCCGAGTATGCTTATGTAAACAGTTTGGTGGAGAAAGGCTTAGCCAATATCGATGCAACCTGGGAAAAGGGTGATAAATTTAATCTTGGCCTAGATGCATCTCTATGGAAAGGTAAATTTAAGTTATCGGCAGAATATTTCCGAGATCATTATTTTGACCTGTTGCAAAAGCGTGGTTCGGACATCGAATTGATCGGTATCGGATATCCGACCGAGAATATCGGGAAGAACTTGTATACGGGTCAAGAGTTGAGTTTGACTTATCAAGATCGCTTGAATAATTTTAATTATTTTATTACGGCAAATGCTTCTCGCATGCGGACTGAAGTACGTTATATGAATGAGGTGTTTCAAAAGTATGATTGGAACCGCCGTACGGGTAAGCCTGTGGGACAGACTTTTGGTTATTTAGCCGATGGTTTGATCCGAAGCCAGGAGGAAGCTGATAAAGCTCCGAGATTGGGCGGGGATCCCGTACAGCCTGGAGATATACGTTTGGTGGATCTGAATGGAGATGGTCTGATCAATATTTATGATCAAACTGCTATAGGTAATACTAATCCCATCTTTTATTATGGTGCAACAATGGGCTTTAATTATACCGGTTTTGATTTCAGTGTACTCTTACAAGGGGTGACAAATCGTAGTTATCAGCAAACAGATTATGCTTTTGGTGCTAATGGTGATGCGCAGGGGTACGATTTTCTACTAGGGCGTTGGACACCGGAAACGGCCGAATCGGCAACTTATCCGCGTTTGAGCATCGGTTCAGATCCGACGAATACACCTTATCTGAATAATTCAAGTTATTGGACACGTTCAGGTTCCTATTTACGGATTCGGAATATAGAATTGGGTTATACGTTGCCGTTTCATATCACGCGAAGCATCAACGTATCCTCATTGCGTTTTTTTACGAATGTCCAAAATCTGTTTACATCCACATCTTACAGTAGATTGGACCCAGAGATCAATGCCAATGGTGCCTATCCTACACAGCGTATTATCAATTTTGGTGTGCAGATCAAATTATAAACTTTAGACACAAATAATGATGAACTATATAAATCTAAAATGGATTGGCTTATTGGGGATAGTTGTGCTTACTTTTTCCTGTAAGAGTGATCTTGAAACAGAGCCTATTGAGTTACAGACGCTTGATCAAGTGTTTGATAAGCGGGATTCTGCCGGAGTAAATGCGAACCGATTCTTAGCGGATTGTTATCGCTTTTTGCCCAGCTTAGGCAATCGTGTAGGGGGCGATTATCTGGATGCAGCTACTGATGATGCGGTATCTTCAAACCCGACGAATACTTCTGTGCAGCAACTGGCTACAGGTACTTATACTTCCGATAGCTACCAAGATGATCAGTGGTCTTCTAACTATCAAGGGATTCGTCGAGCGACGGTCTTTATCAATAATATCGATTATGTTCCATTGAAAGGGAAATTGGAAAATGGTACTCCTTTTAATCGGGTTTGGAAGGCTGAAGCCCGTTTTTTAAGGGCCATGTTTTACTTTGAGTTGGTCAAGCGCTATGGCGGAGTTCCTTTATTGGGTGATAAAGTCTATCAGCTGAATGATGATATGGAGCAGCCAAGGAATAGCTTCCAGGAATGTGTGAATTATATTGTTCAGGAATGTGACCAAATAAAGGATAGTCTACGTATAGATCCGATGAACTTGCAGTTTTTTGGGAGACCTACAACAGCTGCGGCGCTGGCCTTGAAATCCAGGGTGCTCTTGTATGCGGCTAGTCCTTTGTTTAATGGAGGCAATATCGAGCCTGGAAATGAATTAACAGGGTACATGGATTTCTCCATAAACCGTTGGCAGGCTGCTGAAAATGGAGCTAAAGCTATTATGGACATGGGGATTTACAAGTTGGAACCTGAGTTTAAAAAGGTGTTTACCACCCGAAATATGGAACGGATATTTTCCAAACAAGGTGACAACAACACCAGTGTGGAGAATAATAATGGTCCAGTAGGGTATTCTGTGGGAATCAACAATGGCAGAACAAGTGCTACCCAGGAACTTGTGGATGCCTATGGTATGGCCAATGGTTTTCCGATTAATGATCCGAATTCGGGATATGATGCTGAAGATCCGTATTCAGGAAGGGATTCCCGGTTCTACGCAACGATTTTTTATAATGGTACAATGTGGTTAAACCGTTCAGTACAAACTTTTGAAGGTGGAGCCGATAAGCCAGGGGGAACTATCCAGCAGACTAAAACGGGTTATTATGTGCGCAAGTTTATGGGGGATTTTGAAACATCGACAAACTATAGTAACGTAAACCACGACCATATTCTCTTTCGCTATTCCGAAACGCTGTTGAACTATGCTGAAGCTCGGAATGAACGGTTGACCGTTCCTGATGCCTTGGTCTATCAGGCTGTCGAAGAAATTCGGAAACGTGCGGGAATAAATCCTTTCCAGCTGTCTTTAGGAATGAATAAGGATGAGATGCGTGCTGTAATCCAAGATGAACGACGTAAAGAAATGGCTTTTGAAGAACAACGCTTCTACGATGTAAGACGATGGAAAATCGGAGAGGCAGTCTTCAATAAGGAGTTGCATGCAGCGGTCATCTACCAGACTGGCACTGGTCAGATCCGCCAGATGGTTCCAGTGCTGAAGTTGAATTTTGAGAAGAAAATGTACTTAGCACCGATACCATTTAACGAAGTGATTAAAAATCCGATGATGGTGCAAAATCCAGGTTGGTAATCCAATTAATTTCTATTAGCGAACATACGCATGAAAAAAGGTAAATATCTATTACTAATCATATTTAGTACGCCATTCCTTAGTTTGGCGCAGGCTGTGGTCTCTGGTCTGATCAAGAATACGGCCGGTCCCTTGGAAGGGGTGACCATTTTAGAGAAAGGGGGCAATAATCAGGCTCAGTCGAATCAAAATGGGCGTTTCAGTCTGTCCCTGAAAGGAAGTAAAACACTTGTATTCCGTAGCATAGGTTATGCGACACAGGAACGGAAAGTCAAAGATGGAGAGCATTTGGAAATTATTTTGCAATCTAATAGTCAGGATATCAACGAAGTGGTAGTTGTTGGTTACGGTACCACAAAAAAGCTCACGAGCACGGGTGCTGTGAGTTCCATAAAAGGGGCCGAAATAAGACAGGTGCCAACTTCGAGTGTGCAGAATGCACTTTCTGGCCGACTGCCAGGTTTTGTTTCTGTGCAACGTTCGGGACAACCTGGACGTGATGCTTCCGATTTTTATATTCGCGGTGTCAGTTCGCTCAATCCAGATGGTAATCAGCCTCTGATTATCGTTGATGATATCGAGTACACCTATGAGCAGCTATCTCAGATTAATATGAATGAAATCGAAAGCATTTCTATTTTAAAGGATGCTTCTACGACTGCTGTTTTTGGAATCAAGGGTGCGAATGGGGTATTGGTCGTTAAGACGCGACGTGGAATGTCTGGAAAACCCAAAATCAATGTTCGATTGGAATCCGGTATGCAAAGCCCGGTGAGCAAATTGGATTTTTTGAATGCCCATGAGAGCGCGCTGCTCTGGAATGAAGCAATTGCCAATACGGTTGGAGACAATACCCATCAACCGTTTAGCGCCAGTTCACTGGAACATTTTCGTACTGGGGATGATCCTTATGGACATCCTGATATAAACTGGTATAGTAAAATATTTAAGCCAAGAAGTCTACAGTATAATAGTAATGTCGATATCTCTGGTGGTAGCGAAAGTATTAAGTATTTTATTTCTGGTGGAGCTTTCTCCCAAGATGGTAATCTTCATAATTTTGAGAACGAAGGAGACAAGGTCAATAACAATTACTATTATCGTCGCTTTAATCTTCGGTCTAATCTGGATGTACAGGCTACAAAGAGCTTAAAATTACGATTGGATTTTAGAGCCAATTTCAATAATATAAATAATCCGCGTGCGGGAAATATCGTTGGCGAAATATTCAGTTTCAATAAGATACGTCCGTGGTCTGCACCATTCCTCAATCCGAATGGTTCATACGCTTATGCAAGCGATACACAGGAACTGCTGCCAACGATAAATGCACGTTTGGCAACCTCTGGTTATAGCTTGAATCGTCGGAATGATATCAATATCCTGTTTGGTGGAACTCAGGAGCTCAATGCGATTACTAAAGGCCTGTCTTTGTCCACTCGCATTGCCTATGCTAGTATCGAATCGAATGGTCGCGAACAGAGCCGTGATCAAATCCCGGTGTACAAGTACTTTCCTGAATCCGACGCTTATCAGTTAAAAGGTGGAGCGCCGTATGTCTTGGATAACTACACTTTGCGCGCCTATCAGGGGGATTACAATAGCCGAGTGAATGTACAAGCAAATTTGAACTATACTCGTGCGTTTGGCGATCACCATATCAATACTTTATTGTTATATAATAGAGAGTCTTACAAGACAAAAGGAGATAAGATGATCAATTGGATTCCTCAGAATTTTCAAGGGTTTACCTTCCGTACAGGATATGATTATCAAGAGAAATATCTGGTGGATATGACCGTAGCTTACAATGGCTCTGATCGTTTTAAATCTGATAAACGCTATGGTGTGTTTCCTGCAATTTCAGCAGGCTATAATCTCGCTAAGGAAGGGTTCTTTCAAGATAACTTTGCTTTTGTCGACCTATTCAAACTGCGTGCCTCTTATGGAATCGTTGGTTCGGATAAAGTAGCAGGTGATCGCTATCTATACCAACAGGTGTACAATGAAGGCGGAGGTTATTCTTTCGGCGAAACGCATCAACCTGTAGGGACAATCTATGAGGGAAATTTAGGAAATAGTAATGTGACTTGGGAAAAGCAAAAATCTTTTGATGTTGGATTAGATGTCAGTGTGTTCAAAAATAAATTTTCTTTGGTACTGGATTATTTTAATAATATCCGTTATGATCAGCTGGTGAATTCACAATCATTGCCTTTGCATATTGGGGTAGGGGTTTCACCGACTAATATCGCGCGCGTACGAAATAAAGGTGTTGAGTTTGAATTGAACTATAATGATCATATTGGTGAATTCAATTATAGTTTGAAAGGGGTATTGACTTATTTCAAAAACAAAGTGTTGTTTCAGGACGAGCCTATGCCGGCCTTCCCGTGGTTGCAGGTGACTGGGCATCAGGTTAATCAGCCTTTTGGGTATTTGTCCGATGGTTTTTATACGGAGGATAACGTGGAGGCGAGTCCTAAACCTGCTGGTGCTTATGAGGTGCGTCCAGGTGATTTGCGATACAAAGACTTGAATGGGGATGGACTGATCGATGATTATGACAGAACGGCAATTGGGAAGCCGAATATTCCGAATACAAGCTTTGGTTTAACTTTGGGAGGTAGCTATCGCGGGTTTAGCTTTAGTGCTTTGTTTCAAGGTACTACGGGTTATAGTTTTAGTGTGCAAGGTGCAGGCATAGAGCCTTTTCAAAGTCAGTTTCAGCCGATACATCAGCAACGTTGGACACCGGAGACAAGGGCTACTGCAAAGTTTCCACGCTTGACAACTAATCCGACAACAATCAATAGCCCATCGTCTTATATGTCTGATTTTTGGTTGATAGATGCGACATATCTACGGTTGAAATCCTTGGAATTTGGATATCAGTTGCCGGAGCGCTGGTTGCCTTTCAAGATGAATAATGCGCGTATCTATTTGAGCGGTTATAATTTGTTTACGTGGACAAATTATTCACTTTATCAACAAGATCCTGAAGTGACATCCAACACCGCAGGTGATGCCTATCAAAATCAACGTGTTGTTAATTTAGGAATTTCAATAGGGCTTTAGCGATAAGGTTGTAGTATGTGAAGTTTAAATCAACTGTTTGTTTTTGCGTCATCACTAACTATGTAGATAATTATAATCATTAATATTTTTTAATTAAAAGCGCTTGAAACAGCATATCGTTTTAAGCGCTTTTTTAATAAGATTGGAAGACCAAGTTAATCTAATTGAGCTTCCTCATTTTTATAGCTGAAAAGCTAGTAACTAAAAGTGTTTCTGTTTTTTTGAAAGCTTGGAAGGGAGCTAAGTTGAAAGTTACATTTCCTTTTGAATCATACCGCTTTAGATAGTAAAACCAGGTAATAGTTTTGTTTTTCTAAATTTAGTTATATTTTTGAAATGCAGTTTTATGCTTGACTACTAAAATGACCAATTAAACAGCTATCGCTTCGTTGATTTTTTACTACATCTTTTAAATAACCTAAATGAATAGCGTACCTAATAAATCATATCGATTAGAATCGTTGGATATACTCCGCGGGTTTGATCTATTTTTACTTGTTGGTTTGCAACCTATATTGGTCGCAATTGGCCAGGTCTGGGATAATGAGTTTTATCATGGCTTTTTGTATCAATTTGATCATGAAATATGGGCTGGTTTCCGGTTGTGGGACCTGATTATGCCCCTGTTTTTGTTTATGACTGGTGTAACAATCCCTTTTTCATTGGATAATAAGAAAGGAGGAGCAGGAGGACCGATTTACCGCCATATTTTAAGACGGTTCTTGATTTTATGGTTATTGGGAATGGTCATGCAAGGAAATCTTTTGTCTTGGGATTGGCATCAATTTAAATTGTATTCCAATACATTACAAGCAATCGCCATGGGTTATGCGGTGACAGCTGTCCTATACTTTAATCTAGGCATCCGGAAAATCGTTATGATGGCAATTTTCTTACTGGTTGTATATGCAGTACCATTTATGTTGGAGGACAATTTTTCGGAACAGGATAATTTTGCAATCCGCTTGGACCGAATGCTGTTGGGTAGATTTATGGATGGGGCATATTGGGGAGATGGGCAAGTAGTTTTCTCTCAGCATTATAACTATACATGGTTGTGGAGTAGTTTAACTTTTTCAGTCACTGTGATGATGGGTTGTCTGGCCGGAAAGCTGATGAAAGATGGGGTAAAGGTTATTCCAGAACAGGTGTTTCGTCAGTTGATATGGTTAGGCGTTATTTGTATCGGACTGGGATTATTGTGGAGTATACAAATGCCGATTATAAAAAGGATATGGACGAGTAGCATGACGCTTTTCTCAGGTGGAATTTGCTTTCTGCTGATGGGGTTGTTTTACTATATCATCGATTTAAAGAAAATAGTTAAACCTTTTCAATGGCTTAAGCTTTATGGTATGAATTCCATTGTCGCCTATTTTTTAGGTGAAATGCTCAATTTTAGATCAGTGGTGCATTCCCTGACTTATGGTCTGGAGAGTATGCTACCTCAATATCAAGAGTTGATTTTAACAATAGGTAATTTTACGCTTGTATTTTTACTGCTATTAGCACTATATAAAGCGAAGGTTTTTGTGAAAATATAGTATTTTAGATGAGTTTTTAATTTTTATAAGAAAGGCCATATTTAAGTTTTATGTACAGGAATTAATCTATTACCTTATAACAAACGAAACGCGCTACTTTGCTCATGGCAAAACAACGCGTTTCGTTTGTTATAAGTATATTCTTTAGGTGTTACTTCGATATTGAAGCTGAATTAAACGCCTAGAAAATCTTTTTCTAAGTCTAAAGGTGCAATGTACGTTCCATTTTTATAAACACGCATATTACCACCTGAAATTTCATCTATCAATAGTAAATCTCCTGTAGCTTTGTCTCTTCCGAACTCTAATTTAATATCGTATAGTTCCAAATCTTTTTTCGCTAATTCTGTTTTAATAATGTCACAGATTTTTTTTGTTAGCGATTTTAATTCTTGATAATCAGCTTTTGGTAAAATACCTAACATTTCCAATGCATCATCTGAAATCGTAGGGTCACCTCTTTCGTCATCCTTAATCGTTACTTCAACAAATGCATCTAAAGCATCGCCTTCTTGGCAATATGCAGCGTATCTTCTCAAGAAACTTCCTACGGCACGGTATCTACAGATAACCTCTAAACCTTTTCCAAATGGGGCGGCTTCTTTAACTACCATACTCACCTCATCCAAATCAGCAGATACATAGTGGGTGGCGATACCGAGTTTGCTTAAGCGTTCAAAGAAGAACTTAGTCATTTTTAAACCCGATTTTCCTGCACCATCAATGGTGAGTCCAACCGTGTTTGCTCCTGGATCGAATACTCCGTCTTCCCCAGTAACGTCGTCTTTAAACTTTAGTAATACTTGATGTTGTCCTAGGCTATAGACATCTTTTGTTTTGCCTTTGTAAATTAATTCCATATTAAAATAAGAATGGTCACTATTTTTCTTCAAAAATAGTGTAAAAATAACAAAGTAAGCTTTGTTTGATTGAAAAATTATGCATTTATTTATTCAGTAAATTATATTGCTACAGTAGCGTCCTAAACGTTGAAAAAAGTGGCGGTGTTTTGCTATAGCAAAGTTGCTATATTTAAATCGTCAAATTTTAACACACCGCCATGGTAAATTTAAACGTTTTTAGTCAGATTTTATCACTTATCGACCGCGAATTATTCAAGGTTTTGGTTGCTAAGCACAAGAGTGACAAACATTGTAAAGGGATCAACAGCTGGACGCATCTTGCTAGCATGTTGTTTTGCCATTTTTCTTCTGCAGATTCAGTTCGTGATATCAGTAATGGCTTACGTAGTACGACTGGTAATTTGAACCATTTAGGTGTTGGTAGAGCACCCAGCAAGTCCAATATTTCCTATATCAACAAGCACCGCACCCATGAACTCTTTAAAGATCTGTACTTTTCGCTATTAGATAAGCTATGGCAAAAGGATACCCATTTGCGCAAAGATCTAACGCAATTAAAGCGCAAGGTTTATCTGATGGATGCCAGTATCATCCCTTTATGTTTATCTGTATTTGACTGGGCTAAATTTAGAAGCACCAAAGGTGCTGTAAAACTGCACACTGTGCTGGATTATGATGGATGTCTTCCTGTTTTCATGCAGATTACAGACGGGAAAGTTCATGAAAGCCAGCGTGCGGGTAGCTATAGTTTTTCCAAAGGAAGCGTTGTAGTGGTGGATAGAGGTTATGTGGATTACAACTGGCTCGGGGATTTGGACAGCAGAGGTTGTTATTTTGTTACCAGGAGTAAAACTAACATGAAGTACAACGTTATCAAGTCATACCAGAGTGAAGCACTCCTTGAAAAGGGAATCATTAAAGATGAGATCATTGAGCTTTCTGGTCCATCAGCAGATAGATACAACTCTAAACCATTACGCTTGATTCACTTTTGGGACAGCAGCACAGACAACCAGTACCACTTTCTGACAAATAATATCCAATGGAAGGCATCACTAGTAGCTAACATTTATAAACAGCGATGGCAGATCGAGATTTTCTTCAAGCATCTGAAGCAACGCTTAAAAATATCATCTTTTGTGGGTACTTCTGAAAATGCGGTCATGATCCAAATATGGACTTCGTTGATTGGAATATTACTGCTCAAATACCTTCAGAAGAAGGCTAAATACGATTGGAATCTGTCTAACTTGGTCGGGTTTATCAGGATGAATATATTCGTGAAAATAAATATATGGCAATGGATAGATGATCCTTTTATCAGGCCACCAGTTAAGGGTAAAAATGGACAGCTACAGATATTCTCAGACTAAAAAATAGGGTCAAAATTGAAATTATCTAAAAATAGATACTGTTTCAAGGGAAACACGCGCCTAAAATTTATTTAGGACGGAAGTGATATTGCTACTTTAAACTGTGTATATGTGGTGTAATGTCTTAATCAAGCAAATACTTGAATTTTGAATAGTATCTATGCGTAACAATTATATTATATTTTACAGATAAGTGTATGTGAATAATGTTCACTTTGAAGAAGTGTCTTTTTTTTATATATTCGTATATAAACTAAACTTTGACCTAAAAATCATTTCTTTTTTGTTAGTGATAACATCAATATAAAAATCGAAGCGTAAGTTGAATCACATCTGTAATGCCACAGAGCTTAGGGGTGGATTATGATACTTGTCCTTCTTGATATGATAAGCTAACTCTTGTAAACAATATTATGAATAGACAGAAATTTATAAAGACCTCTAGCTTTTTAGCTGCTTCGGCGCTATTATTTAATCGTCATGGCGTTTTTGGAAACACACAAAAAATTCGTGTTGGCGTCATTGGCGTAAATGGAATGGGGTGGTCAAACCTGATGGCTATACTGAAAAATCAAAATGTAATCTGCACAGCTCTTTGTGATGTTGATGAGAATGTATTAACAAAGCGTGTCGATGAATTGAAGAAACGTAGCATATCTGTTAAAACCTATATTGATTATAAAGAATTGTTGGCAGATCGTCAGGTCGATGCGGTAATCATTGGTACTCCTGATCATTGGCATTGCCTAATGATGGTTGCTGCTGTTGAAGCAGGAAAACATGTATATGTCGAAAAACCGATTGGTAATTCAATTAAAGAATGCGAATTGATGGTGGCTGTTGCTCAGAAGCATAATGCGATTGTTCAGGTTGGACAATGGCAACGTAGTCAGCAACACTTTCAAGATGCGATGAAATTTTTGCATGCTGGTAATTTAGGAAAGATAAGAACAGTTAAAGTCTGGGCGTATATTGGTTGGAAGCAAGATATACCAATTGTATCTGATACTGCTATTCCAGCGGGAGTTCACTATGATAAGTGGTTGGGACCTGCGGCCAAAAGACCTTTTAATGCTAATCGTTTTCATTTCAATTTTCGTTGGTTTTGGGATTATGCAGGAGGGTTGATGACAGACTGGGGAGTGCATATGTTGGATTTTGCACTGATTGGCATGAAAGTATCGGATCCTCGTTCGGTGATGGCTGCTGGTGGAAAATTTGCTTATCCTGATGACGCAGAAGAAACACCCGATACACTGACCACTTTGTACGAGTTCGATGGCTTCAATGTCCAATGGGAGCATACAATAGGTATTGATTTAGGACCTTATCAAAAGGGTCATGGTGTAGCGTTCATTGGAAATAACGGAACATTAGTGCTGAATAGGGATGGATGGGAAGTGTTGGCAGAAGGCGATCGGATGGCTGCTGTTCCTTTTCAAAAAGCTAAGGACAATGGACTTGAACGTCACATGGATAATTTTGTGGAAGCTATCCTGACTAAAAATAAGGAGATATTGCGTGCTCCTGTTGAAGCAGGGTCACATATTGCTATTTTAGCCCAAATGGGAAATATTGCATATAGAGCTGGGGAGAAATTATATTGGGATAAGAATAAAAGACAATTTACGGACAAAGAGGCTAACCGATATTTAGCTGCAGCTTATCATAATGGTTATGTATATCCAAAAGTGTAGACTGCTATCAATAGCATATGAAAAAGCATCCCAAATTTATTGGGATGCTTTTTTGTTTTCTGTTATCCACGTTATTTTATATATCAAGATGGACCTTGTCATTATCATTTTAATGGTTATTTTTAGACCCAACTATACATAGTCTGGTATTTTGATTGCTTTACTAGGTATTCCAATCTATTATTTGATAAACCCTAAACGAAAAAAAATGAAATTTCTTAATACTTTCTTACTTCTATTTTGTGTGCAATTGGTGCTTGGGCAGGGCACCTTAGGCGATTATAAAAGATCCAAAGATTTAAAGTCACAGTTGACCAACAAAGTGGAAAATCTTCCCGGTCAATTTTTTTGGAATGAGAAGGGAGACTTGTTTTGGTATGATCGTGCTACTGCCAAAGGGAAGGAATATATCTTAGTGATTCCACAACAAAAGAAAAAGGAACTGTTATTTGATGTCCAAAAGGTGTTAGCTGCGGTCGAGAATCAATTGGGACGTAAGCTTGAATATCGCAGTATCACAAATGATCGTATTACCTTGCTGGATGAACAACAGGTATCTTTGGATTTGGAAGATTTTCAGTGGATATGGAGTCGGAAGCGTAATGAGTTGAAGCAAACTGGTCCAAGTGAACGCAAAGAACGAAATGTAGGTTCAGGATATTGGGGGAGACGTTATGCCGATGATGAATATAGGGAGATTGAAGCACCGAATAAACTTCAAGTTGCGTTTATAAGGAATCATAATGTGTTCGTAGCGCCTAAAGGAAAATTAAAAGATGCCCGCCAGGTCACCTTTGATGGAAATAATCAACAGTATTATAGTAATCGCATTCAATGGTCTGGCGATAGCGAGAAAATAGCTGCGGTAAAGATTCAAAAAGTTGAGGTAAGGCAATTGACGTTGATTGAATCTTCTCCAAAAGAGCAGTTGCAACCCAAGTTGCAGGCCCGAGATTATGTCAAGCCAGGGGATGCATTACCACAGAAATCACCTGTTGTCTTTAACTTAAAGCGCAATCAACTTTTTGTTTTTGATATCTCTTTGATCGAAAATCAATTTGATATCTCCGATTTTTCATGGCGAAAGGACGGGCGTGCTGTAACGTTCGAATTCAATAAAAGAGGACATCAAGAATACGGAGTCATGGAGCTGGATGCAAATTCGGGTGTCTCTAGGTTTATAATTAAGGAAACTAATAAGACATTTATCGATTATAGTGGTAAAAAATACAGGACGGATATCTTGGATGGAAGTGAAATCATTTGGGCTTCTGAACGTGATGGTTGGAACCATTTATACCTATATGATGGAAAAACAGGGAAAGTGAAGAATCAGATTACTGCAGGAGAATGGGTGGTCAGGAAAGTAATTCATGTGGATGAAGATAAACGGAAAATTATTTTTGAGGGCAGTGGTAGAAACAGAAATCAAGACCCATACTTCATTCAATATTATTCGATCGATTTTGATGGTCAGAATTTGAAAGAATTGACTCATGATGATGCAAACCATCAAGCGGTTTTTAATAACGATTACTCACAATTTATAGATACCTATTCTCGTGTTGATCAAGCTCCGGTCGCAGTTTTACGTGATTATAAAGGAAATGTAATGCTAGAATTGGAAAAAACAAATTTAAACACTTTGCAAACTTTGGGATGGAAAGCTCCTGAGGTATTTACGACCAAAGCGAGAGATGGGGTGACGGATGTTTGGGGAATTATCATTCGACCTACAAATTTTGACCCTGAAAAAAAATACCCTGTGATTGAGTATATTTATGCAGGACCGCACAGTTCATTTGTCCCTAAATCATTCTATGCCAATCCTAGTGGTATGTATGAGTTGGCCGAGTTGGGGTTTATCGTTGTACAGATAGATGGGATGGGAACCTCTAACCGCTCGAAGGCAGTTCAAGATATCAGCTGGAAAAATTTGAAGGACGCTGGTTTCCCCGATCGCATTTTATGGATGCAGGCTGCGGCTAGAAAGTATGAGCAGATGGATATCCAACGGGTTGGAATTTATGGTACTTCGGCAGGCGGTCAAAGTTCTACTGGGGCGCTGTTGTTTCATCCTGATTTTTATAAGGTTGGTGTCTCTTCGTGTGGCTGTCATGATAATAGAATGGATAAAATTTGGTGGAATGAACAGTGGATGGGGTGGCCGATAGGTCCTGAATATGCAGCTTGTTCTAATGTAGAAAATGCCGCTAATCTCAAAGGTGACTTATTATTAATCGTAGGCGAATTGGATGATAATGTGGATCCTGCTTCTACTTTTCAATTGGTTGATGCACTCATCAAAGCAGGTAAAAATCATGATTTCATCATGGTTCCCGGAATGGGCCATTCTTCGGGTGGTGATTTTGGTGAGAAAAAACGTAGGGATTATTTTGTAAAACACCTCTTGGGTGTAAATCCTCCGGCGTGGAATCAATATTGATCTTATCAGGATTGTAATCTTTTCCTTCGATAGGACTGAGAATTTTTCAGGGATGCTTTAGGACTATTCTGCTTATTTTAATGGTGGAATAGGATGAAAAGGGTCTGTAGAATAAAGCCCCAATAGTAGACCGGTATCAAGGTGCCTCAATACAGTTTGAGCGGCTCGGTTCACTGCGCACAGTAATATTAAGGTTCTTCTTGGCTATCGAATATTCAAGAGGAGAGCTTATAAAGTGATCGTAATATTACCGAAAGTTACTTGAAGTTAAAATAAAGAGTGGATTGTAAATAACAATAACAATAACAATAACAATAACAATAACTATAATAAGAAAGACCCTATTATGGGTCTTTCTTATTATGGAGAGACTTATTAAATTTCGATGTAGAGAGTCGACCCAATTAAATTCATCTTTTTTGTCATTAACTGAAGGGATGCATCTTGAAAGGTTGTTTTCAATAGTAAGCTGCTCAATGCAAATAATAGTTTTCTTTTCATAGGTGGTAATTATTTAGCGCCAGGAGGGCAGTGTTGTTTTAAATAATTGGTAAATAACGTTTTTAAATGCTCATTTGTACCCTTACCCTCGCTGATTGAGTGACTGCGATTTGGGTAGGCCATCAGTTGAAATTGCACCTGATGCTTGATCAGTTCGTCAATGAGTACTTCAGCATTCTGATAATGCACATTGTCGTCACCCGTACCATGAATGTACAATAGGTTTCCTTTAATATTTTTCGCATACTTAATAGGTGAACCATTTTCAAAATCAGCCAAATTCTCTTGCGGGAGACCCATGTATCTTTCCTGATAAACATTGTCATATAGGAGCTGGTTGGAGACAGCTGCAATTGCAATTCCTGTTTTGTATATTTCTGGATATTGTCCCAAAAGATTCAATGTGCTGGAACCACCACCACTCCATCCCCAAACAGCTATACGGGTGCTATCTACAAAATGCCACTTTAATATTTCTTTGGCGGCCATTGCTTGATCTTTGATATTCAGTTGTCCAATCTGGCGATAAATACTTTTACGCCAGTGGCTACCTTTAGGAGCGGGAGTGCCGCGATTGTCCAAGGAAATGTAGATATAGCCATCTTTGGCCATGCTGCCTTGATAGAGTTGATTGTATCCTGCATAATAATTGTCCAAGACAGTCTGTGATGCAGGTTCGCCATAGACCATAAAGACTACGGGATATTTTTTAGAGGGATCAAAATCCAAGGGTTTAACCATCCATCCATCTAATTCTACATCATCAACCGTTTTTATTTTAAAAAATTCTGCTATTCCGTCACTTGTATTCTTTTGTTGTTTGATGTCAAAATCCTTTAAAATATGATGTGATGGTAAACTGATTACAGCATTTCTTTTTAATTCACGGTGATTACTGAAACCGAAGATTGCAATCTGACCATTTTTAGAGATATCATAATGGCCGGTTCCTGTGTAGGATGCTGGGGTTAGTCTTTTAGGAGTGCCCCCATCCGTCGATACGCTATATAAATATTTTTGAGTTGCATTGTCTGGAGAAGCTGTGAAATAAATTGTCTTATTTTTTGAATCCAGAAAATCAAAATTAATGATATCATAATCAGCTTTTGTAATCAATTTTTCATTACCCATCAGGTCCACCTGATAGATTTTGCGCCAACCGTCTTTTTCGGATACCCAAATAAAGGCTTTTCCTTGTTGTATCCAATCCCAACCTGCTGGATTGTTATTATTCCATCTTGCTTTAATATCTATCCAAGAGTCACTTTTTTCTGTATGTATGTTATTCGCTTTATTGGACTGTAACGCAACGGTGAAGATTTTGCTTTCATTCTGTTTCCGATTGAGTTGTTGCAAGATCAATTGTTTACTGTCCAAGCACCATTCCATACGAGGTATATAATGTTGATAAGGATCTCCGGGAATATTTATTTTAGTGTTAGATTCTGTAGCAAGTTGATAAGTCCAGATTGAACTTGCGCTTGGCGATTGTCCTACCTTAGGATATTCGATTGGAATTGTATAAGAATAAATACTATCGGTATTGTTTATCATCAGGAAATTACGGATGCCCCGTGCATCTAGTTTCCAGTAGGCAATCGACCCGCCATCAGGAGACCATCTAAAGCCATCCTTGCAACCAAATTCTTCTTCATAAACCCAGTCGAAGGTGCCATTGATGATGCGATCGGTGCCATCTTTGGTAATTTGTGTGATATTACCATTGGAGAGGTTTTCAATATAGATATTATGATTTTCTTTATTTACATAAGCCACTTTATCTCCTTGAGGATTGAATTTGGCAAACATGAGCTGAGCGGGAGGGAATTGTTTACCGATTTGTTTTAGTTGCTTGGATTTTTGATTATAGACCCAATAATCGCCACGGGTGTTTTCTCGCCAGACCCGTTTACTATTGGTGTAAATCAGTATCCATTCTCTATTATCCGAAAGACTGAATAAATCTACTTTTAGCGGTTTCTGTGTACCTATTGGAATTAGAGATTCACTGGTCAAGAACATGGTCCGATTTGCATTTTTGGGATTGATAATTTCGATACCTCTAGTTGTGAATTCATAATATTGTGCACCATCTTCCGTCCAGACCCGTTGGGCCATAAGGTAATGGGGCATATAGCATGAGAGGAGTACAAGGATGATAATTTGAATTTTTTTCATCATAATATTTTATTTAACAGTTTAATAGATTACAGATTCTTAATGTTTGATGAGTCGCTAAAGTGCAGTTTTTTTATCTTAAATCTACTTTGTCTATCCTCAAGATCTCTTTTATTGAGATTAACTTTTAAAGAGATTCAAATTTACTTTTGTAGAGCTTATAGTAAGAACCTTATTTGGATTTGCAAGATGTCGTTCATCATAATGGACTAATTTAATCGTATTATTTGACTTTTACGTCGTACATTCTTTTGAAATTTCTTAGATGATTTTTTTGAAGTTTATTTTCTTTAAGTTACATGCAATCTTGTTATTCTATTATCATAGGGGTATACATTTTCAGGCTGATGTAACTCCTCTTTAACGGTTTCTAAATATGGATTAGGCAATTCCAAAAAAATGGAAGGCGCAGTCTGTTTTAGTTTTGTTACAATAATATCGGGGCACATGCTCTATTCTAAATTTATTTTATTCTTGAATTGTATAAAGTTGAAAATTATTGTTCACCCTTCAATATGGAGATTCTTTTAAAAACTGAAGATTCACATACCGCTCAAAAGCGATTGATGGGAAATATTGAGAATTTACGCCATTTTACAAATCATGATAAATGTATTACATTCTGGCTGAAAGCAATGATTGGTTATAATGTATGTATGAAAATGTCTAAGCTACCCATGGATGATAATGGTGTTGCTGAAAAAGATTTCGCATTGCTCAAGACTTTGCTAATTGGGGATAAAATTCCTAATGATCTCCATAACCTACATCATCCAGTTTTCCTTTAAATACCTTAAATTGAATGATAAAATAGATAATCACTAATACGGCTGCAACAGCGAACCACCCCAAACCTACAGATAGACCATATTCGTGGGCTGCCATGTTTTGTACGGTTAAAGAAGGATTGATATTATTTGTAGAAGGTAATAGGATAGGGAACATCGATGCTACGGTAGAACCAAAACTTCCGAAAATAAAAAGCGATGAAAAGATAAAACCTGAAATATCTTTTTTGAATTTTTTAATTCTAAATAATCCAAATAGTCCAACAGCGGCTATGAAGGGGAATGCCCAAAGCCAATTATTGGACTCAAAGTTATGAAGCGAAATCGGCTTTACATAGTGCCATACATATGCTGATAGTATTACTAAGAATAAAAGGATACAGTTAAGCTTGAAAATAAAGCCTTTAAGGCGTTGGTTTAAGGTGCTCGCAGTTTTTAGGATAATCCAATTGGCTCCATGGATAGTCAATGTAACGACGGCTACTAAGCCCAAGAGAAGGGTGAACCAGTCGATGACACCCTGGTGCTCGGCCAAAGGATCAAATGTGGGATTCCAGAGTGCTAAAAAGAAATAATGAGGTTCTTGTGTAGAAATACCATTTTCAACCATACCTAAGTTCACGCCGCGAACGACATTCCCTAAGGCGGCCCCAAAAAAGAGCGCTAGTAAAAGGCTAGCAATACCAAAAGCTTTGTCCCACATCATCTCCCACATACGGTTATGTACTTGCCCTCTTAGTTCTAAACTAATGGCTCGAAAGATAAGCAACCAAAGTACCAGCATCAAGGGTAAGTAAAAACCGCTAAAAGCCGAAGCATATAAAGTCGGAAATGCAAAAAATAAAACACCTCCCGAAGCAATGAGCCAAACTTCATTAGCGTCCCAAAATGGTCCAATGGAATTGGTTACGGCTTTTCTTTCCTCCTCGGTCTTAGCAAAGAAAAGATGTACGATTCCCGCTCCAAAATCATAGCCATCAAGAATAACATAGATTCCCAGCATGACCATTAATACGATAAACCAAAATATTTCCATAACCTTTATTTTAAATTGATTTGAGCTTCGGGACCTTTTCTTATAATTTTTAAAACAAGCATTAAAAACAGCAATCCAAGCAAGATATAAAGACCTATAAATCCTAATAGTGTGAATAATGCATTTCCAGAGGAAACAGTAGGCGAAACGCCATCGACCATCCGCATTAAATTGTATACAAGCCAAGGCTGCCTACCCAATTCTGCTGTATACCAACCTGCCGTATTGGCGATGTAAGGAAATGGAATCATAAACATCAATATCCACAAAAGCCATTTAGTTTGATAAAGTTTGTTTTTCCACAAAAGAAAGGTTGCCAGCACCATGATTGCAATGAATATTGTTCCTAGTCCTGCCATAATATGGTAACCATAATATAGACCCGGAATATTGGTTGGGTGTATTGATTCATCAAATTCATTTAACCCCTTAATCTCTGCGTCCCAACGTTGATAGGTCAGGAAACTGAGTACATTGGGAACTGCAATCTTGTTATCTAGTTTCTTATTTTTCATATCAGGCTGTCCGATGAGAACAATCTCTGACCCTCCTTTTTCGGTTTTAAAGATACCTTCCATGGCAGCAAAAGTGACCGGTTGGTATTTGACTACATTTTTGGCGGCCATATCACCAGTTGGAAACGCAACTAAAATAGAGGAAATGACGCCGAATATAACACCAGTTTTTACGAATATTTTTCCAAATCGACTCTGCTTATCGCTCAATAGATAAAAAGCACCTATTGCTGCCACAAAAAAGGAACTGGTAATCAATGAACCTGCTTGGTTATGTAGGTAGGATGGCCAAAGCCATGGATTATTGAATAATGCCGTGAAATTGTTTAAGACAAATTTTCCATTTTCTAATATTTCATACCCAACAGGGTACTGCATCCAAGAGTGGGTCGCAATAATGAGGAAACCACTGGCCCAAGATCCTAAAAAAACCATCAGGCCTGCAAGGAAATGCAACCTATGGCCAAGGAGCTTTTCTCCAAAGAGAAACATGCCCAGAAAAGAGGATTCAAGAAAGAAGGAAAACATACCCTCCATTGCCAATGTCTGTCCAATTATTCCCCCTGTAAGCTCGGAGAATTTAGCCCAATTCGTGCCGAATTGAAACTCCATCGGGATTCCAGTTACGACCCCCATGGTGAAGTTCAAAGCAAATATCTTCATCCAAAATTTGGCGGCATGATTGTAATCTTCAAGCCTTGTTCGTAGAAACTTCCATTTAAAGTAAACGATCATGAGGGAGAGGCCCATCGTTAATTGCGGAAACAGGTAGTGAAAGGTAATGGTGAAAGCAAACTGTAACCGGTTGTAAAGTATCATGTCTTCCATAGGACATTATTTATGTGGTTGAAATTCATATTAAATATAGCTGTTTTTGCTTGAAAATCAATGGTATATATTGATTTGATGTTTGATTTTAATCTATAAAATCCGGGTTCTCTATATAATAGTATAATAATCTATCCACCATTGAAGGTATAAGTCTATGTTGAAATCTTTTGGAGAATGATGTTTTTTATTGTAAATATTGCAACTATGTTGCATTTGTTGTAATATTATTTACATTTGCAACATAGTTGCAATATAACAACTTCTATATGTTAAGTTTTTTACTAAATCAAAATCAAATCATGAAAACAAAATTTATTAAAAGTACATCCGCATTGCTATTCGTTTATGTAGGAATCTTATTCGGCATTGTATCTTGCAAAAAAGATGAGCATGTTCCCATACTCGGTGAAGAAGTACGTGCCTCTTTACAGTTTACTGAACTATTGGGGACAAAGGGAGCGGCACATGGAAATCATTTTCATGGTGTTAGCAGTGCCAAGGAAGGAGCTGTGATTACAATTAACTTTGATGCGTCAGGTAACGCAATGTCAAATGATATAACTAATCTGAATGCAGAACTTGCCTATAAGATGGACCTGAAAGTATTTGATGAAAGTGGTGCTGAAATTCAACAGCAGTACGTCGAGAATCTCTCGACTGCAGAGAACTATAAAGCATTTCTTACTGCGGATAATTTGATTGCCAATGCAAATTCTGAGACAAATGGTGGTGCTATCTTTCAGCCTCGAGATACAGCCTATACCGATGGAACAAAGGTGAATGGTCAATATGAAATGACAGGATTGATATCCTTTTTTACTTTGGGACTTGAAAATAAAGGAAAAACAAAAAAAATAACCTATAGTTTACGTAAAATAGAGCCAGGTGTTAAAGTGAAAATTGAACGTGCTGATTTGCTAGATCAGGATTATGCTAATAAATTCAACGGAAAGAATATCTTGGAACTTAAATTTAACATTAGATAAATAAGATAAGCTTGTTTTTTTATAAGAATGGGAGATGGGTATTGAAAAGGTGTAATCTTATGATTACACCTTTTCAATCACTTTTTGAGTTTAAAATAGAGCTTATTGCCTCGATTAGAGTCCTCTACTATTCATTTTGATTGGCAATTAGTTTAATGATTTTCCAATAATGTAATGGCATCATATAATACCCCAGCTTCTCCTCTAAATGTTCCAGATCCTTCGGGTTTATTATCTTTGGTATTCCATTCATAAAATCCTTTATTTTTTACGACTCGGTCTAACATGGGCTTCATCTGTTCATATGCTTCTTTTTCATAACCATTTTTCACCAACTGTTGAATCATACGGCCACCAAACCAGGTCCAATCGCCACCATTTTGATAACCATAAGGGTACATGCCTTTATTTTTGAATGAACCCGCAGGGTAAGTCGGGTAGATGGTCAGACCAATCGTGGCAGCACCAGCATCTTTCACGTTTTTAACCATTTTGTCTAACGCTATTTTAATCTGTTCTTTACTCAATAAATTGGCTTCAATGGCAATTGTTGTTCCACCATGGTAGTAGATTTGATTCTCATCAAAGTCAGAAGCAAATGGTGATCCATTGATATAGATATGAGGTATGAATTTCTGATTTTTCTCATCCCAAAGATGCTTCATTGTGTTGGAAGCTATATTATCTCGGATAGGTTGCCAATGGGATGCTTTTTCTGGAACCAGTTCCATATAGTTGTCCAAAGCTATTAGAAACATCGCATTATCATAAATATCTAAAGCTATATGTGAGTTTTCGTCTAGATGTACTCCCCAGTCATGTTCGGGTTGGACATCGCCCCAGTCCACAGTAGTAGCTCCCCATAACAACCCATAAGTTATATTGTATCTTTCATTCATTAAGAATTGGAGTGCGTCTCCCATCTTATCTTTGACCGTACTGTTGCCGACTTTAATAGATAAGAAAGCTGTGTCTTGAGATGCTTTTATATATTTAGAAACAGCTTGGATTAATGAAGTTTCCTGATCTGTTTCTACCGTATTTTTATGTGCCGCGTGGTCGGGAGCAAGTAAACTGGTCATCGTATAATAGTCCGATATACCATTTTTCAAACTAGACTTTTTTACAAATCCATCTGCAATATTACCATCAGTTCCTTGTAATTTAAAAAATAGCAATAACTGATCCTTAATCTGTTCATGCGGATGTACCAGGGTAGCCAAATTGATAAAAGTATTATAATCCCTGATCCAAACTTCTTCATATCCATCACCAGCATTGAAACCAGATTTTATGGTATTGGTAGCCATATTTTTGACAAGTTGAAAACTACTGTCATTTTTCATGCTTGACTGCCATTCTTCTTGCTTTCCTTTACTTCCATTCGGATTGCAGGAAAATAGGAGAGCAGAGGATGCTAATGCAAAAAATAGGTGTTTCATAATATTAAATGTTTAGTTTAAAATTGGTTACATTTTGAATCTTTAACAAAAGATTGGATTACTTTTGCCTGTTGCGTTCCAAGGTTTCGAAGTAGATACCATCCTACTGCTGCAGGAATCGCAAAAGTTTCAACATAATGAAATACTTGCTTCATTCCGTTGGCTGTGGTCAGTTCAATAGCTTCACCTTCCACTAACATCAGGATATGGCATTGATTGTTGGTTTCAATTCGTATTTCTCTATCAAAGTCATAACGAACCACGTCGTAAAAATGATCTTCGTGGGTAGGTAAGTGTACTTTCTCGGCTTGATCATCAATCTTCAGAGTGATAGGCTTAACAATTAGCGTCTCGTTGACGACCTCGCCTTTACGTTTAAAATTGAGATTGTCAAAAGCACGTTTGATATTCAATGGACGGGGTTTTCCATCTAAGTCTGGTCTCACCCAATCATACATTTTGAAAGTGAAATTATATGGTGTGGCACTAATTTCCAACACCAGATTATCAATGCCAGATGAATGTACAGTTCCATGGGGGATTAAGTATAATTGATGTTTTTTAGATTCGAACATTTGAATGTATTGCTCTATGGCAATGGATTCGCCTGTTTCAAAACTCTGTTCCAATGCGGATCGGAATTTTTCTTGGTCAATATCTTCTTGAAAACCTAAATATACTTGAGCATCTCCTTTTCGGTCTACGATATAGTAGGTCTCATCCTGGGTAAAGTTCTCTCCAAATTCAGATTTTGCATACTGCGGACTTGGGTGACATTGTATAGATAGGTTTCCACCATCAAATGTATCTAAAAAGTTGAATCGGATGGGGAATTCAACACCAAATCGAGGCTGTGCCAGTCCGAGGACATTTTTACTTTCAGAAAACATCAATTGATCAAATGAGATTTCGAGAACTTGGTCGTTAGATTTTAATGTTAATCCATTTTCAGGCACAATCATCTCAAAAGACCAAGCATAGTTTTTTGCATTTTGATCTATCCCTGTTAAATGTTCCTTCATCCATTGTCCTCCCCAAACACCCGATTCAAATGTAGGTTTTACCCTAAAATAGTTGATAGACATTTGATGCAATGTTTGTCTTAAATCACGGCCTAATATCCAGGGCAATGTTTCGTCAGACTGTTGGTCAGCCATGATTTCGATTCGAGGTAAGATTGATCTTTTGTGGTCATTCAGTGCTTCCCAATCGATAAAATAATACCTTTTGTATATTTGTTTTGGATCTTTTGAATTACTACATCCTAAATTCCATGCTTGACCAGCACGCATACGTTGGATCAATGTGCTTTTTGGAAGATCGACATACATGAGTGTATTAGTGCTATCTAGAAGAGCTGCACCAACTCCATAAAAGATGATATATTCTGTACTCTCCCTTAACGCCTCACGAAATTGCTCAATTTTTTTTGTATCAAAAAAGGACGATAATGGAAGCAGTGATTTTTTACCAAAAAGAGGATCGTCTCCTCCCAGATAGGGCATGACTAGATTATTGATAATCTCTTCGGAAAGAAGCGCATCATCGATAGCTACGAAATGGGGAATAATGTCGTAATCTTCAAACTCTTTTTTGATCTTATTTATGACAAATTCCCAATTTACACCGATAAAACCATCGATGATATGTATATTATTATCGATTAAGGTATGAGCCAGCTTGGTGAAAGATGATGATATCTCACCTACTGCTTGGAAAGAAGGCCTGATATCGTACTGTAAAGTTTTGGTGTCTGTGTTGGTATGCATATTTAATATTTTTGAAATCTGTTGAAGGTATCTGTTGCTTATTTGCTGGCTTTATCTTTCCAATATTTTTCTATTTCCTCTAAAGGTCTACCTTTTGTTTCGGGTAAAAATATCAGTACTGTTATAAAAGCAATAGCACAGAAGAAAGCAAATAGCCAAAAGGTATAACGGGCTCCCCAGGAGTCTAAGATCATGGGTGTCAATTGTCCAATAATAGCGTCTGAAATCCACATGACTAAAATGCTGATCCCCATAGCACGCGCGCGGATAGAATTTGGGAAAATCTCAGAAGCAACCACAAATTTGAGCGGGCCAATAGAAAAAGCAAAGAAAAACATAAAAGAAAGAATCGAAATGATAAGAGCAGTATTGTTGATTTCCTGATTTTGTGTAAACAAATAGCCCGTGACGATTAAACTGAGCGTTGCCCCTAATGTTCCGAAAATATAAAGAGGGCGTCTTCCCCAACTATCTACTTTCCAAATTGCAAAACAAGTGAATAGTACATTCGCTAGACCAAAAAACAACTGTGCATGATAGGAATTGCTCATCGAAATACCTGAGTCCAACAGAATGGTTGGCCCATAGTATACAATGGCATTAATGCCACTTAACTGGGAGAATAGCGGTAATAAAATACCTAGTAGGAATGCCTTTCTATATATCGGTGAAAAAAGATCCCTTAGATTGCCCTTACTTTCTGGCACGCTTTCATGCAGATCAGGAAGATTAAGTTTAGTATTAATTTTTGTGACATCATCAGTTCTGCCAACTTTTAATAGCCAGCGCGGGCTTTCAGGAACAAAATAAGCACCAATTGAGAGTAATATAGCAGGAATTGCTCCAACTAAGAACATGACGCGCCATAATCCCTGGTTCTGTGAAGGAAGGTATTGAATAAGTAGATAATTGCTGACGTAAGCGATTAGAATACCGAATGTAATGGCGAGTTGGTAGGTCGTGACGGCTCTACCTCTAAATTGGCTTGGAGATATTTCAGCTATGTAAAGGGGAACCACAATGGATGCAATGCCAACACCTATACCGCCAATACTCCTAAAGATAATAAGCATTAGATAGGTGGAGCTGACTCCACAACCTATGGCTGAAATTAAGAATAATATTGACGCTACGGTAAGTACTGGTTTTCTACCATATTTATCGCTAAAACTCCCTGTGAAAAGCACGCCGACAATGCAACCAATCAAGGCTGAACTAACGAATATCCCCTCTTGGTTTGGTGTCAGTCCGAAGAATTGTTTTACTAAAGGTAATGCGCCAGCTATAACAGCCATATCAAATCCAAAAAGAAGCCCACCTAAAGAAACGATACATAGAATAAGGATGAAAAATCTATTCATATCAAGGTTTATAATTTGTATGTATATACATACAAACATATATTTATTTTTTTAATAATGCAAAAAAACTTACTTTAGCTTAAGTACTAAAAGCGATGAATCTAAAAATAGACCATAAAAGCCCCATACCTTTACATTTACAGGCAGAGGCATTGTTAAGAGAGCTAATCAAATTGCCTGAATATATCGATGGAAAATTACTGCCAAATGAAATTGAATTGGCGAAACGATTGGCTATTTCGCGTTCGACTTTGCGATTAGCGATTAATAAATTGGTCTATGAAGACTTGTTAATCAGGAAGAAAGGGATTGGTACGAAAGTAGCAAACGCTAAATTCAGCTCTAAATCTAAGAATTGGCTTAGTTTTTCGCAAGAGATGAAAAACAGGGGAATCGAAGTGAAGAATTTTGAACTTCATGTTAGTTGGGAAATTCCAGATAAGGCAATTTCTCAGTTTTTTGATATACCTCAAGATTTAAAATTACTCAAGCTAGAACGGTTGCGGGGAAAAAAAGATGACCCATTTGTTTATTTTATCTCTTATTTTCACCCCCGTATTGGTCTGACTGGAGACGAAGATTTTAAACGTCCACTATATGAAATATTGGAATCCGATTTTCACATTGTAGCTGATCTTTCCCAAGAAGAGCTTGACGCAGTGGCAGCCAATAAATTTATCGCAGATAAATTAGAAATAGCGATAGGTGCACCTATTCTGTCACGTAAAAGATTTGTTTTTGATCAATCAGGTCGGCCCATTGAATATAACCTGGGCTATTATCGTGCGGAAAGCTTTACGTATACAGTAGAAAGTAGACGTGATTATTAATGTCATAACATTGGATCTGGTTTATCAGTAAGTATCTTGCCAGATCCATTGTTATGCTACTCTGTTATTTTTTGTCTAAGGTTTCTTTAGCCCAAACATTCATTAATTGAATAGCTTTGCTTAGCACTCCTGCAGAGCCTTTGAATTTTCCAGAGCCGCTAGGAACATCATTTTTGCCGTACCATTCATAAAATCCCTTGTTTTTAACTACTCGATTGATCATTGGCTGTATCTCTTCATACGCTTCTTTTGTATAGCCGTTTACAACCAATTGTTGGATCATTCTTCCTCCAAACCAAGTCCAGTCTCCACCATTTTGATAAGCATATGGTTTGGACATCCAGCCTTTAAAAAAGCCTTCTGGATAGGTTGGGTATAAGGTAAGACCAATGCTAGGCATACCGGACAGACGTACATTTTCCAGCATCTGGTCATTTACAGTTTTTATTTCTTTTTGACTCAAAAGCCCCGATTCTATGGCTATAGCTGTACCTCCGTGGTAGTGGATCTTGTTTTCGTCAAAGCCTTCTGGTAGTGGAGAATCTTTAGGATAGATGTGTGGAATGAATTTTTGCTGCTCTTTATCCCACAAATGCTTCATCGTATTGGTTTCAATTTCCTTTTTTAAATTTTTCCATTCAGTCAATTTTGGATTATCGGGCATGATATCGATAAGCGTTTTCAAGGCGATGATGTACATGGCGTTGTCATATACATCGATCGCTTCATTCGAAAGATTGTTCCAATCACATCCAAAATCATCATGTGGTTGTACATCCCCCCAATCTGCTGTCATCGCACCCCATAAGAGGTTGTACTCTTTGTTATAACGTTCTCTGTTTAAGTAATCTATCATCAACTGAATTCGATCCTTAACCGTTATGCCTCCAATGGTTTCTTCTAGAATACTATAGTCTTTGGTTTTTGCGATATATTTACCCAAAAGTTGGATAAGCGACGTTTCTTGGTCAGTTTCGACAGTATTCTTAAATCCTACATGCTCTGGGTCATTTTCTGAATAATAAGGAGTGTCATCATGCCAAGTGAAATCTTTTTTTAAGACATACCCATCAACCATTTCGCCATTTTTCTGTTGCATCTTAAAGAACACCAATATAGCACCTCTAACCTCTTCTTTAGAGCGTTCTTCTAGCGCAGTTTCGATAAATGTATTGAGGTCACGTGCCCATATTTGAGAATAACCACTTCCTGCATTAAACCCTTCTTTAATAACCTGTCTAGCTAAGCGATCGACAAATATTAAATTTTGATCTGCTAAAATAGTTTTTGCGAGTTGAATATCATCCCTTTTTTGTTTAGATGTACAGCTTGCTATCAATAGCGTGATGAAAAGAATTGGTATGCTTTTTTTCATAATGGATTAAATTTTGGTTTATTTAGTATGTATGTACATTCAAAAGTATGAAAAATCAACCTATAATTTTAATTTTAAAGCTTTAATTTGTGTGATATTCATAATTTTACATTTATTCATGATATAACTCCATGTTCTGAATAACGAGTTTTTGAATTTAATTTAAATGTATGTCTATACATTTAAAATTTATTTTATAAGTTTGTGTATAAACCTAATTGATCGAAATGGTAAAATTAATATTCGTGTATTGCTTAGCAATCTTGTTCTGTAATACAAGGTCCTACGCACAACAGAAACAGCATTTAACCCAATATGTAAAACCAAATATCGGATCTGCGCATAGTCGATATTTCTTTTATACGCCAGCAGCAGTACCATTCGGAATGGCCAAGTTAGCGCCAAGTACTGATGGAAGTTACGGTAATCCTTCAGGTTGGGAAGCGGTTGGTTATGATGATAGACACCATACAATAGCAGGTTTTCCTCATTTTCATGAATTTCAAATCGGGGGAGTTGTCTTTGCGCCAACTGTTGGTAAAATAAAAACTAATGCTGGTAAGTTGGATGTACCCCATAGTGGTTACCTTTCAGCATTTGATAAAGTAGATGAATTTGCCACATCGGGCTATTATCGTGTCAAACTCAAGGACTACGGTATTCAAGCAGAATTAACAGCGACTAAAAGGGTTGGTTTTAATAAATATACTTTTCCTGAAACAGATTCAGCTAATGTGATTTTCGATATCGGTCATGTGATGGGGGAAAGTGGACCAGTGATTGATGCTGAGGTCAGTTATGACAAACAACATATCTGGGGTTATGTGGTCACAAGTCCGCTATATGTTCAGAAATACCAAAAGGGAGCAAACGTGAAAATGTATTTTTATGCAGAGGTCGATAAATTACCGGCCTCATATGGCACGTTTCTGGATGCTGCAATTTATACTGATAAAAAAACAATAAGAGGTAAGGGGGCAGGGCTTTACTTGCAGTTTAAAATGAAGTCTGGTGAAGCAATTGAGTTGAAAACCGGTCTTTCCTATACTTCCGTTGAAAATGCGAAACTAAACTTGCTTCAGGAAGCTGAAAAGTTAAACTTTGAAAAAGCGAAGAAGAATGCTCTTCAGGTTTGGGATAAAGAATTAGGACGCGTTCTTGTTGAAGGCGGTCGTGTAGAAGATCGCACCAAATTTTATACAGCACTTTATCATGCCTTATTAGGAAGAGGATTGGCTAGTGATGTCAATGGTGCTTATCCTAAGAATGATGGTAGTGTCGGACAAATACCTTTAAATACGAAAGGTATTCCGGTGCACCATCATTATAATACCGATGCCATATGGGGTGCCTTTTGGAATCTAACACAATTATGGTCTATTGCATACCCCGATTATTATAACGATTGGATTCAAAGCCAATTGCTGGTATATAAAGATGCAGGCTGGTTGGGAGATGGTATTGCAAATAGTAAATATGTGTCGGGTGTAGGAACTAATTTTACAGGGCTTGCCATTGCGGCAGCCTATAATGTAGGTATACGGGACTACGATATTGACTTAGCTTATCAGGCTGTCCGTAAAAATGAATTGGAGTCAGAAGGACGGATTCCAGGAGCAGGAAAATTGGATGTGGGTGTTTTTGTTCAAAAAGGATATTCACCCTATGTGAAAGATCAGACCGGTAATCCAGAACTATTAACGAGTGGTTCACCTTTTGGAGCATCACATACGTTAGAATACGCTTTTTCTGCCGCTGCCGCAGCACAGTTTGCCAAATCATTGAAGCGTGAATCAGATTACGGCATTTTAAATAAATTGTCCGATGCTTGGCGCACTTTATACGACCCATCGACTAAGTTTATGCGCCCTAAGGATAGTGAAGGAGCTTTTATTCAAAACTTTAATCCTTATGAATCATGGCGTGGTTTTCAAGAGGGTAATGCTTGGCAATACACGTTCTACGTTCCGCATGCTCCTCAAGAGCTTGTAAAACTAGTTGGATCTGACTTGTTTAATAGCAGATTGGACAGCATATTTACGGTCTCACAACGCAATATCTTTGGTGGTGGTGCACATATCGATGCTTTTGCGGGTATTGAAAGTCTTTATAATCATGGTAATCAACCTAATTTGCACATCTCTTGGTTGTTTTATTTTTCCGGACGTCCTGATTTGAGTCAAAAATGGGTGCGTGCAATCTGTAATGAATTTTATGGTACTGAACCTGTGCACGGATATGGTTTCGGACAGGACGAGGATCAAGGGCAATTGGGAGCTTGGTATGTCTTGTCGAGTATGGGGTTGTTTGATGTGAGAAGTTTAACATCTGAAAAACCGTCTTTTCAAATCGGCGCACCCTTGTTTGATCGGGTAACCATTCAGTTGCCAAAAGCACTACGTAAGAGTAAATTTGAGATTGAGGTTAAAAATCAGGATGTTAACAATATTTATCTGGATAAAATTCAGTTGAATGGGAAAACCTTGTCAAGTTTGGAACTGCCATTTGAAGATTTGGTAAAAGGAGGAAAGATGGAAGTTGTTTTAAAGAATAAATAAGGTTCACGGTTGTTACTGTTATTGGCAAAGGTCTATGTCTCTTGAATGGAGATATAGACCTTTTTTCGTTTTTATACAGCTGCGATTTGCTGTTTTGAATTTTTATATTTTTTACAAATAGAAGTCTTGCCCAACAAAACGATGATATCAACATAACGCACTTGCCCTATATTCAGGGTGTCAAAGGAAATTTAGCCATATTATTTGGATGACAAATAAACCAGTAACCGGTTGGGTAGAGCTCGCTCCAGATGATCTTCATCTTTTTCTTATAAAGAAGAGTTAACAGATTACTTGGACCGACCTGAAACCAGGTTGATTGTTGATTATGCTTAATAAGCAGTACGTCATGTGTTGGTAGTTTGTTTGATTTAATAGTGTTTGAGGATAAGTATGCAGCATGTGTTAATAAAGTGTCTATCCTTGGTAATATTGTAGCAGTTTTTCGGTCAATATTTTTATAATTTTACTGAATGGCTCCTAAGTTGTCTAAACTGTTTGTCCATTTTATAACCTATAAATATATAATCGATTCCTAAGCAAATTATGATCAATAAAAACAAAATACTTATCATGATGCTCTTGAGCATGGGTTTTTCTTCTTTAGGGCAGTCTAAGGTACATATGCCGACATCATCTACACAAGCCAGTAAGCATCAGCTGGAACAGATCAAACGTAAATATGGCATGTTCGTCCATTTTGGTATCAATACATTTCACAATGAAGAATGGACCGACGGATCTAAACCAGCTACTTCTTATAATCCGACAGAGATAGATGCTAAGCAATGGGTTGCTACAGCCAAAAAATCAGGTATGAAATATATTATTCTTGTCGCAAAGCATCACGAAGGTTTTTGTTTATGGGATAGTAAATATACTGAGTATGACGTGGCCAATTCAGGGAATAAAACCAATGTCATAGCGGCCGTAGCCAAAGAATGTGAAAAACAGGGGATACGCTTGGGATTATACTATTCCTTATGGGATCGGAAAGAAAATGGAAATGTCAAGGATGTGAAAGCCGATTTTGCCTACAATAAATATATGCTGGATCAAATCAACGAGTTGATAGAAATGACGCAAAAGCATACCAAAGTAGTCGAACTCTGGTTAGATGGCGGATGGGAAAAGGAAAACTACCGTTGGCCTATACAACAGATCTATTCCAATGTTAAAGCACGTGCTCCGCAATGTCAAGTAGGTGTAAATTGGACCATTGGCTCACCGAAAAATGTAGACCAGCATCCAGTACTGCCAGATGATCAGCAGGAATATTTTCCTATCCGCTATTTTCCAAGTGATTTTCGATTAGGCGATCCCTATCTGCCAAAAACCCAAGACCCGAAATTATTCATACATCAAGGTCAGGTATATTATATGCCATTTGAGACAACAGTAGTTCTGGGCAAAAGGTGGTTTTATCATACAGAAGATAATACTCCACGTCCGGTACAAGAATTAGCGGATTTGTATACAAAAGCAACTGCTCAGGATAATATTCTGATTTTAAATGTTGGTCCTAATCGCGAGGGGCGAGTAAAAGATTCGGATGTAGAAGTATTGCAGAAACTAAAAGTAAATCTAGGTCTGTAGCGGTTACAAATATAAGAGGCCGTTTATATAAGGTTATTATCTATATTTTTTAAAAACTAAAACGACTAAAGTTAAAGGACTTTCACTTGAAGAGACTCGCAATCTCTTCGAAACATTATAGAAATAAATCTCCCTTATTAATATATTAAACAATAAAACCTATTCTGACAAGAATGGCTTTTATTGTTTTTCATTAACGTTATAACGACTATGTTGTATATCTCCTGTATCCGCCTCATAGCTATTATGAGACGGATAATAGCCTATTTAGTTGACTTATTAGCTATGAAAATTTAAGGACACAAAATTGATTCTCATATATTTTTCAAAAGAGGCATTCCAAAACCAGCAGTTGGAGGCGGAATCAATTTACCATCTTTTATCTTATATCCAGATAGATCGACATCGTCCGATGTACTCGTTACACCCTCTATAGTGACTGTATTGCCAAGTCCCCCTGTTAGATGTGCCGTATAATATGTCTTGAGTAAAGACCCCCATGCATGTGGGGAGGCCTGAGCACCCATTTTCTTTAATTCTGGCATCAACTTTCTCCAGTTTGTAAATCCAAGACCTTCGATATCGGTAAGATGCACATCCAAAAGTTTCTTTTCAAATAGTTCTTTTAACAGGATTGGATCAGGGTCAGCTTCTCCATCTGCTAATAACGTGCTTATTCCCTCTGCTTTTATATAACCTCTCAACTTTTGATAATCGGCAACGGTTTCATGGAATGGTTCTTCTATCCAAAATAGGTTTACGGAAGGAATACCTTTAAGATATTGGATGAATTGATCAACGGAAAAACCATTATTGCCATCTACTAAAATACCACAATCAGGAAAAGCTTTAGCAACGGCATTGGTTACGTCGATATCTCGTTGTAGGCCTTCCTTGAAGGGCATCCATTTATGACCCCGCCCAATCTTTAGCTTGAATTGTCTATATCCCACTTCATAGTCATATCGACATTCTTCCAGTATACGGTCGATACCCGCAGGCTTTTCTGATGGCTCTAGGTCATCAAAATAGATCATACCACTATAGTAATCAGTAGTGTAAGGTTTTTTTCGACCCAGTAGTTCATAAACAGGCTTCTGCAGTATTACTCCTGCAAGATCATGGAGAGCCATGTCAAAAGGGATATGTCTATCTTCCAAAGTACCCACATTGGATGCAAAAAGCTCCGATACTTTTTTACCCACCAGTTCTTTCGCTATCTGCTCTGCATCTTTTCTTGATCCACGGAGTGATGCCCACCCCATAGCACCTTGGTCCGTCCTGATACAACATATTTCTACATTAGGACCATAACCGTGTAGGTCGAGACGAGCATTTTTCCCCACAAGACGAGGGTATTTCATCTGAACAGTAGAATATTTAATTTCCTGTATCCGGTGATACGACAATTCCTTTTCTAGCAATTTATTGTCCACGATAGATGTTAATGACATGGCTTGTCCTGCACCATTGTATAATGTTGCAGATGCAATACCCAAGTTTAGAGCCTGTAAAAATGTTCTTCTTTTCATGTTTGTTTTATTTTGAATTTTGCAATTAGCCAGTTGCTTATTTTTAAATCTTTCATTATTTTTTTGAGAAATACTATGACGTGTAATTATGTGGTTTATAATAGATTATGAAAGTTACATTAAAAAATAAAACTATTTATAGCATATTTGTTTCAATCGATTCCCAAATCGTATCATTATTTTCTAAATAGAACGGTTTAGTATAGGTCTACATATTCAGTTTTGAAATGAGGTTATTCTCCAGCCGTTTTCGCAAGGTTGCATTTTTTGGAGTAGGGGCTACGGATATTTTGTACTGTATTGGTTCGAGTGCCCCGCCGTTAGCGCGATTTACCTACCCTCATGGATCAATGGATGTACCTGATGAAGTACTTGGATGAGATTGATGAATTACCTAACTATTTGGATAAAAGAATATTCTCTCGTATGTTTCATCCGAGAGTTTGTTTTTAATGGCGGATTAAATATAGGCTACTATTTCTTTAAATAATTCATCTTTCTAGTCACGGTCATTGAATTGAGGATAGAATTTATCTAATATTTTCTGTATCAATGTTACCCCTATCAAGAATATCCGGAAAAATCAGAATACTAGTATTTATCTAGGAAAATACATACAAAGTTCAATTTAACTTTTTCTTAAGTATTTTTTATATAATATATCCCTACATTTAAGATAATTATAAACTCAACAGTTAATGAGCATATTTTCTCTTATTCAAAATAAGAAAGAAAATGATTTACAAACTGTATGTTGCTATTTTTTAACAAATATCGAGTCTTATTCAAATTTTATGTTAAATCATCTTCTTTATATTCCTGTAGATTATCCCATATCACACCTATTCTGTCACAATATTTTTAACAAATTACTATATTATGGTTACTAGAGCACAATTCTTGGTTATTTTAACAATATTATTGTCGTCTTCTGCTTTCGTGTATGGACAAGGCCATGTTAAAGTTAACATCAATCTAAGTGGTATTGATAAAGAAAAATTGGTAGTGCATTTTGACGATGGAGTCATTTTAGATGTACTTGACCTAACTCAAGGAGATTCTACTATTATCGTTGATAAAGAAATTCATACACTCTACCCGACCTTCTCTGTTGTATATGATCGGAAATATTATAAAAAATTTTTTGTAGATAGTAACATCGCTGTTCTTAACCTTTATTTTGATGAAAGCAAAACTGCAGACCCATTTTATTATGATGGGAGTACAAATGTTACAGCTATTTATGATACCGTTTCAAATGAGATATACAGTAGCTTGAAAAGGGGACAAATAGCGGAAGTGCTAAAACTGAACGATCTGTTTACAAAGCATGGTCATGAGATTCGCACTAATGATTCTGTTAAATATGAACTTACTAATATAGTTAAAGTTATAAATGCTAAATCAATGGATTATCTTGCTCCATATGCCAATGACTTTTTCTCCTTCTACTATTTCAAAGATCAAGTACTTACATTGGCCAGTTTAATAGAAAATGATTCTGAATATTATAGTAAGTTGTTAGCATATTATAACAATACTTTCCCTGAAGAATTTAGAAATACTGGCGAGGGAAAACAGATAATTGCTCGATTGCAGCAGAAAATATCGCCTGTTCTTTTACAAGAGAATGAAATTATGCCCGATATTCATATTAAAGATATCAATGGGGTTGCAATTCATCTTAAGGATCCAAAAGAACATTTCGTTTTACTGGATTTTTGGGCTAGTTGGTGTACACCTTGTCTGCAACAAATTCCAGATATAAAGGCATTGCGCAACCAATTCTCGACAGATGAGTTGAAAATAGTAAGTATTTCCATTGATAAAGATTCAACTAGTTTTCTCAATAGTATAAAGGAGCACAGGATGGACTGGGTTCATAGTTTGGATAGAAGTAGTTCATTGAGCGATTCGCTGGGAATTAGCAGTATTCCAACACTCTTATTGGTAGATCAAAATGGCAAGATCGTTTACTATAAAAATGGTGGAAAACTTGATATGGATAGAATTCGTGCTATTGTTAGGGCGAATTAACGCCAGTAGCAATTGCCATCACTATCATGATCTTCCTATGCTATCGGGTATAAATAAGTGAATGACAAACTATAAAAACTAATGCACAAAATTATGAAAAAATTTCATTTTAAAACTTAAATCTTAATGAGCTGGAATCACTATCTCGTGAGTAATTGAAAAATGTTCTTGACAGTTAATACTGGTGGAACAACGGATGAGAGTCCAACAGAGACGACTGTATAGATGTTTGTGGAGGTTCACTTGGATCATGTACAGGTAGGGGGCAGGGCTGTTTGACCTATGATTGCGCTACAAATCCTGCAATAAGTTATAAAGCTTGTGGTTAAAATGGAAATGGAACTATAAGTTAGTTAGGTCATTAAGAGGGTGTTTAAAAGAACGGACATACTCTCTTTTTGTTTGTTATTTTTACAATTATCAGTATGAATAAAAAAGTATTTAGTCTACTTCAGTTTTTATTTTTTATAGTGCAGTTTTTTCTCTGCAATAACAGTTTTGCCAATATTAGTAATCATGCTATTTTAGTAGGAGTCATTAAAGGTAATAAGGGAGAAGGTATAACGCTGTATAGAGCCGATGAAACTAGTGAGCTATTGAATTATTCAAATAGTCAGTATATACCGACTGATAGTACGGGTCATTTTTATATCAATATCATACTTGATAAAGCAGATTATTACGATATAGGTTCCAATACATTATTTATTTCACCTAATGATTCTATAAATATGGTTATAGATATAGAGGATCCAAGTATCTCCAAATTCAGCGGAGATGGGGCGGATATACAAAAGTATCTGAGTGGAAACCCATATTATAAGTCTGCTTCTTATTTGGAAGGAGGAAAAAATATTAGACGTAAACTGGAGGAAAACCTGGAGTTTATTTTGTCCCAGGAACAGAAAAGAAATGTTGAGTTGGGAAAATTGACCAATGTTTCTAAATCATTTAATTATATGGAGACTGCTCGAATTAAAGCTGATGTAATCATTAGTTTGGTTCATTTAAGGTCATATTATAAAAGAATGTTTGGAATAAAGCAGGGACTTGATTCCATACCAGAACTTAAAAATTACCATTCCACGGCGATTCCAATTATTGAACAATATGCCTATAATTTTACAGATAAAAAATATTTAGCTTTAATAAACTATAGATATATCCTTTCTACTATAATAAAATTTAACACCGAAAATAGAAAGTTAAAGCCAATAATTCAATGGTCGAAATTTAGTCAACTAAGTTCCGAAATTGACCAGGCAATGAAAACTAATGATGTGGTTCTTTTGAATAAGTTGAAAAAAGATATCATTGGAATGCCTAATGAAGATTATAGGAATGCTGTTTTGAATAAACTTTCTACAGTTTCAAATTTAATTAAGGGGATGAAAGCAGTAGATTTTGATTTTGAGGATTCTGATGGCAACAAGCGAAAGCTATCTGATTATAAAGGAAAATCAATATTTATCGACCTTTGGGCCACATGGTGTGAACCATGTCTTGTGCAGAAACCTGATTTTGAAAAACTTTCAAAAAAGTATAAAGACAAAGGAATTTTTTTATCTATATCATTGGATAGTGATAAAAAGAGATGGTTGACATTTCTGAAAAATAAAGAGATATCTGTAATTGAAGGGTGGAGTAGTTTTAAATCGCTTTCGATGTATAACGTCGTAAGCATTCCAAGGTATATTATTATTGATGAGGATTTTAATGTTTTCATCCTAGATGCTCCAAATAGTTCTTCAAAAATAATCCAAGATTATTTCAATGCATTATAGGAACATAATGGATATTTATTTGAATTGGTGATTATCAAAATCAAATTTGAAAAGCTAATTGTTTAAAAAAAATAATACTGACATATACAAAAACAAAATGATTTATATTTCAGCACGTTACGGTGTATTCTATAAGCAGCAGATGGTGAAATTAATCAACAAATAGCACCTTGCAGCTGTAAAAACAGGTAAGAGCAAAGCACAACTTTTCTTTAGTCAGCAAAAGGGTAGGAAAGGGCTGAATAAAAAGAATTTAAATATTACAAGAGATAGAAGATACAAAAAATCATTCCTAAGTTGAATGCTGCATGACATATTACCGCACCTAAAATAGAGCCAGACCGTTTCCTGAAATGAAAAAATAAGATACTAACTATAAACATGCTTAATACCCAAATTACTGTTGGCACTATATAGAAGTGCCATTTATTATTGAGGAATACCAAGCCGAAATGTGAAATATGCGTGATCGCAAATGCCGATGCATCAATAATAGAGGCCTTTCTGTCGCCAAACGATTTTGAGAAACTCTCATGCACAATGCCTCTAAAGAATAATTCTTCACCAATTGGGCTGAAAATCATCCCCGTAATTGCCATTATGATAAACAATATAGTCTTATCACAGTGATTTATTCCTGCCGGAATATTATATGACTTAGCAATATATTGATACCAGTTTTCATAAGAGTTTCCATATAAAAAGTAGCCCATTGTATAAAGGACAATACTTGCAAATAGTCCTGATATAAATGCTAATAAAAGCCATTTATATTTCTTAGGCTTTGTCAAGCCTATTTTTCTTCTGCCAAGCTTATTTAAAAAGATGAATGGCGCTAATGCTGATAGGATCATTATTAGTCCAATGTAGCCGTAGTTTGCTGTAGCATTTGCATTTAAAACCAATATAAAGCGAGGGATGCAAATAATAAGAATTAAAAATAGTCCGAACTTCCAGTTCAAATCAAATAGGTTACTAAAAAAGGGTTTTAGTTCATTTTTATATGATGTATTCTTTTCCATAATTTATTTATAATCAACGATTAGTTACTATCCCTAATTCTCCTTATTAACCTTAGCTTTCATCAACAACAACAACAACAACAATTTTAATGACTATATTTTCCATTATTTTAGAATGGGTGGCACCTGTTTTCAAATACACTATCTTTAAGTATCTATTTAGGTAGAGGTTGTTTTTTATCCCCTCAGGGAGCTTGTCACAAACTGTGATAAGCTGTTTAATCATCTTAAATACGATGGCCTCATTCTTAAGTACGCCGTACGGAAAGAAGACTATCTAAGTTGCTCTTTGAATTTCAGCTTTAATCTTTGAATTGCATTTTCAATTCTTCTTCAAATTTTTAAGCGCCCCACTCTCCATTAAAGATTTCATCTGCGTGATTGTTACCCTATTCAATTCAATAAGTCGATTACTCTGTGACAATCCCTGTTGGATGAGTAAAGCATTTATGCTTTCGAGATTACTCAATACAACCAGTTGCTCTATTGTTGCATCATCTCGCATATTTCCTTTTATATCAGGGTTACTTTTTCGTCATTCCTTAACTGTGATACCAAAAAGAGCTGTGTTAAGCAAATCCGCTTCATTGGCGTATACAAGATCAGCCTGTTGCTTTGTGATTTCTTTAGGTATTAGATTTTCTTTTAAACGTTGAAATTCTTTGATGATATATAGTTTGAATTCTATGGATATCCATGATGCAAATTCAAAGGCAATGTCTTTATGCGCAAAAGTTCCACCATATCTTCCAGCTGTGGCTTTCAAACCTATTGCATTTGTTTTTTCACCCCATTCTTTGACACTTAGCTTATAGCTGTTCAGGCCAGCTTGGCTTTTAATTATGGCGAATTCGCCATAATTTAAATTGGAATTGTAAACGCTTTCCCATATCCCAAGAGATTCTAATGTGTTTTTATTTCTCATCTAATTCTTTATCATATCATCAGTATGATCAGGATCTTTGTGTCTCGCAATATCTGTTAAAGAAATAAAGTCATTGTCATTATCTTGATAAGTGGCGATACTAATTCCATGGACATCAATATTTATAAAGTAGGTATAGGAAGCGAAAGTAATCTTAAAACTATTGGCATGGTATTAATTTGCTATCCCTTTTTTATTGAACCATTGGGTTTTTATTATTATTCAAAAAGTTTTCATTAACTTGTAATTTAATCAATTATTTAAAATATGAAGGGGAAAAATGAATATGTTATTAATAAAGGTACACCACAAGAAGTTAAAATAAAATACAATTATGAATTAACTTATGATGCAGTAAAAGGGAGATATCACTTTAAAGTAGTTCTATTAAATTACACAAAAGAAACCATAGATATATTCAGTGATGATTATAGTTACATAATAAATTCAAGAAATTTACCCGAAGCTTTAAAACACCAAACTTTTAGGGTGCATATCAAAAGATTTTTATTACAGCTTGTAAATAAAAGAAATTAAAGTTAAATAGTATAAAAACCCTCTTAGGGAATGTAAAATAAACTGTGTCAGGGGGTAATTCTCAGTTCGTCAGAGCTGATGATTACCCTTTGTTGTTATTGATCTCCTCCCAAAAAAATGGAACATTTAAAAGTAGAGAATTCGGTATAAAATTACTAATTTTAAATAGGAGGAAAAACGACGAAAAGATCGAAATAAGTTATGCTTTGCATGAGCTCTCTTCGGTCGGTTTACCGAAGCACAGATTGCCTTTGCGATACAGCAGTCTGAAACGGGGCCCCCAGGTGGAGGAAGTCTGCCGCAAGATGGGCATCAGCGAGGCTACATTTTACAATTGGAAGAAGAAGTACGGTGGCCTAGGAGTTTCAGAACTCCGAAAACTGCGCCAGTTTGAAGAAGAAAATGCTCAGCTGAAGAAGCTTGTTGCGGATCTGGGTTCGGATGTGTTAAAAAAAACTAAGCACAGCGTATCATGAATCCCTTTGAAATTAAACAATGATGAATAAAAGTATTCTTTCCGTTGAAGTGATTGAAAAACTATAAATAATTTACTACCATAAAATATACAGAGCCGAATGATCATCTGACCATTCGGCTCTGTCTGTTATAGTTCAATCTGCTTTACCTTACGTCGGTAATCAACAATCATCTTATCCCTCACTATCATCTTCATCAGCTGACTTAAGTAAAACCCTATCATTGGACGCTCGCCATTTCCGTAAAATTGTCCACAAGACAATCCATGATAACGATAAAAATCAAATCTTAATCATCATGAATTATTCGAAGTAGTGGAGCTGTAAATTGATAAATAATTTAGTTTAAATACTAAATTCATTGGCTTTGTGATTTTTATTTTTCACTTTTATACTGATAACCAATTATATATCATTATGAGTATGAAGAGGAATGATCTTTCGAAGTATATCGATATTTTAAGTGACTTCGGTTGGAAGTTTTATTTTGGTCGAGAGGAAAACTAGGGCAACCTGATTAATTTTCTGAACAGTCTTTTAGAAGGTGAACATGTTGTTGTCGACTTGCAATATAGTAATGTTGAGGAAGATGGTGATGAGCCGAGTGAGCGTAAGGTCGTTTTTGATCTTCGTTGTGTTGGTGCCAGTGGGGAAGTTTTTCTTGTGGAGATGCAGTTGCAAAATCAAGATTTCTTTTTTGATCGAGCCGTTAGCTACACCTCTCGTACTATTAGTCGTTTAGCAAAAAAAGGCAAGGAAGGTAATAATTATGAGTTACCGCCCATTTATTTTGTTGCAGTCTTAGGTTTTCGCCTCGATATTTCAAATAGAGAAAAGTACTATTATAGCGCCAAGATTATGGATGAGTTTGATCAGGAAGTGCTATACCCCAAGTTGAGCTATAAGCTACTTGTACTACCCAATTTTAATAAATCCAAGAACGATTTACCTACCATCATGGATCAATGGATGTATCTGATGAAGCACTTGGATGAGATTGATGAATTGCCTAACTATTTGGATAAAAGAATATTCTCTCGTATCTTTGAAGTAGGAGAACTGGCAAAATTAACGCCTGATGAACAGATGTCATACATATCCAGCATAGATCGAAAACGTGATTATATTAATACGTTGGCATACGCGAAAAAGGAAGGTCGATTAGAGGGTGAGAAGCATGGTCGTACCCAAGCGGAGGCTAAGGCTTATGAAGAGAAGCTCGCTTCAGCAAGAGAGTTGAAAAAATCTGGTGTAAGCAATGAAATTATTTCAAAAAGTTTAGACTTACCTCAAGAAGTCGTCAACAAGCTTTAAACTGGCAAAATTAACGCCTGATAAACCGATGTCATACATATCCAGCATAGATCGAAAACGTGATTATATTAATACGTTGGCATACGCGAAAAAGGAAGGTCGATTAGAGGGTGAGAAACATGGTCGTACCGAAACGGAGGCTAAGGCTTATGCTGAGAAGCTCGCTTCAGCAAAGAAAATGCTCGCTAGAGGTATCGAAAAAGACGAGATTAGTGAAATTTTAGAACTTTCCATAGAAGAAATTGAAAAACTATAAATAATTTACTACCATAAAATATACAGAGCCGAATGGTCAGATGATCATTCGGCTCTGTCTGTTATAGTTCAATCTGCTTTACCTTCGTCGGTAATCAACAATCATCTTATCCCTCACTTTTATCTCCATCAGCTGGCTTCGGTAATAACCGTATCATTGGACGCTCGCCGTTTTTTAACGTTATCAGGTTATTAGATGGGTAAGCTAGAACTAAAGTCTGCGCATCATCCATGATACCGATAGCTTTTACCCCTCACTTACGTCTTAAGCAACAGGTTTAGGAAATAATCCTATTACTGGACGCTCGCCATCTTCGTAAAAGATTTTTTTTGGGTTAAATATCCGCTGTTATGCCTTACTATAGAGAAATATTGTTCTATTTGATTGGGTACTATCGTTATTGATACGTGTAGATTTCTCTTTTTTAAGTTCGTTATCTACATATTTACGTAGCAATTCGTAGATGCGGCCAGATTCAAGTGTAAAGTCGAATTCCTTGGAAAAATCAACAACCATTTCAGCGATTGATTTCGGTTTAAGGAAATAATCTGTATGTAAAATGATGTATTTAATCATTTCCCGTTCCCATTTATTCCCAGTCCCGGTAGGTTTTACTGAAAATTCGAGACTTTTATCCTGAATTATAGCCAGTTTTTCTAGTCTATAATTCGTTTGGAAGCTAATGGCCTGATCTTTAATTTTATTATTAATGGTCAGTTTCTTACCTCCATTTGTAAAATCGGATAGTAAGATTCCGCAAGCTTCACAAATTTTATCTACGGTTTCCAATGATACAGGAACTGTTCCTGAATGATAACTTCGGAAAGAACTAACTTTCACATTTGTATAGATAGCAAACTCTTCCAAACTCAAGCCTGTTTCTTTCATTAGTGTATTAAAGCGTTTGCTTATGAACGCTGCCAATACTTTATTTTGTGTTCTAGCCATATTTTATTTGTATGAAAAATATTTTTAATAACATATTCTTGCATTTCTCATACAGTTGTATTATATTTGTCTTACAATCAGTTATATGATTGGAGTCTCTTATTCGGAAACGACGAATTTTCAATGACGAGAGACCGTAGGGCTTGCTGCCCCCTCATCTTTTTGTATATTTACAAAAAAGGGGAAGGCTTCCCTATTGGATACTGCGTCAATGGCTCTTCGTCGTGCCACGAATAAAGTTGAAAATAGTGGAGCCTTCTTCTTATTATAAGTCCTCATTTTCTTCCAATAGACTCATTTTCATTAACCAAAGATTTTAACCAAATAAATGATGAAAAGAAAAGAGTCCAAAAATCCACCCATGTTTCAGCTGATCCAGGATCGTGCTGTGCATAGCGCTATCAATGCGTTGTTTAAAAACAAGCTCCGACAACCGGAATAACTTGTTATGCATTAAAAACCAAAAGGGGCATATCCACCCGATAGGGTAGGTAAAAGCACACAATAATGGTGAATAGCCATTATAATAGCTTAGCTTCTAGTGGTTTTTCCGATTCGTATTAGCGTTATTATGCCATAAGCAATTAAACTTTTGTTCCTTTAAATCTCACACTTTAAAAGTAATGAATATTTTTTGCAAAACAATAATTTCGCTCTCTATTTGTATAGATATTCTATATTATGTCGAGTCGGATCTTATTCGAATACCTTAAAATGCAATCCTAAAGACCAATTATAACAAGTACAAAGACTTATAATTGCATTTTTTTCACCTTATTTTTTTAACTATTGAGTGGTTGAAGAGGCTGTATAGTACCTAGGCTATAACATCCGACTCACCTACAATTTAAACATTTTAGAATGCAAAAAACTTGCAAGAGGGAGGGCTATGCGCTGTCTCTAGGGCAGGAATTGCCTTTGCATTTGCGTAAAACATGTGTTCCAATTATGAAAAAACCAATTATGATTACACAATTACCAAAACGAATATTAAAGCCACCACTGTCGGCATCTGCACAAATAGAGCATCAGTATAGGCTACTACATGCTATGGCCAAGAATCGAGTAAAACAACGTTATTATTCGTTCTTGAGTCCGTCAAAGGGGAACGGGGTTTCTTACAGTGCAGTGGTATGCGATGGACAGAACGATGTGCTGCGGGTATCCTTAGCGTATATGGCCATTTATGAATGCTATCTGTTTGCATTGGGATTACCATCTAATTTTTCGACCGAGCAGATTATCGTACATGGTGCCGATAAGAGCCAGTTTATTCCTTATCAAGGCTATGCGAATAATGGGCCTCTGTATTATGATTACGAGCTTGCTGTGCCGGCAAATACCGAACGGGAAGAATACCGACAGCGGATCTTGAACGATCTGAACGAGCACTTTCAGTTGGATGTCCGCATTGAGCAGTTATCTATCGTAAAAGGCAGTCAGCGGATCATAACAAAGGATGGCGAATCGGTCGAGCTCATTTGGCAAGAACAGCCGATGATGATCATGAAAAGCAAAGCTAGAAAAATTACAGAACCAGTTGCACAAAGATTAGCTGCAAGAAGTTAAGAAAAAAGGCTCATAAGCTTTCTGAACCCCTGTAATACAGGAGTAAAACAAAGCCTGAAAAAGGGTAAGGGGAGTGTTATGCCTAAAAATTTAAATTATGAAAAGAAAAATAAATCCTATAAACAAGCTCTGGGGATATCTCCGGAAGCTATGTAAACATAGGGGAGATGGTGTTCTTCTGATGAGCAGGATGCTGTTGTTGACCCTAGTATTAAACTCTTTTATGGTCAGTTCATATGCTCAGGCACCCCGCAAGGACAGTGGGGTGAATGGGCAAAAACAGGAACTTGTAGGGCTTGTAGTATCCGCCATAGATGGTAAACCGATGCAAGACGTATCCATACGTATCGATGATGAGAATCTAAAAATCCGAGCATCCAAAGACGGAACTTTCCAATTACTGGTCAAGAACCGAAAAGGGAAAATTAAATTCAGTTATGTCGGTTATAAAACCCAAGAAATCAATTATACCGCAGGAGTATCGTTAACTGTGAAATTGATACCCGAAGAGAATGTATTGGAAGAAGTTGATGTAGTATCCACCGGATACCAGAAAATACCAAAAGAACGCGCAACAGGATCATTTGAATTTGTCGACAATAAACTGTTCAATAGAAAGGTCTCGACAGACTTTGTAAGTCGATTGGAAGATGTAGTACCGGGGATAAGCGCTAATAAGGTATTTAATAATAGGGGAGCTCTATTGAATATAAATGTCCGTGGAATGAGTACGATGAGATCTGAAAGGTGGCCACTTGTTGTGGTTGACGGTGTACCCTATGAGACATATTATCAAGTTGCTGGAATGGGTGCATTTAATAATCTCAATCCCAATGATATTGAGAGTGTGACAGTCTTGAAGGATGCCGCAGCATCCTCCATTTGGGGAGCGCAATCGGGTAATGGTGTTATCGTTGTCACGACTAAAAAAGGAAAGTTCAATCAGGCAATGCAAATATCTTTTAATGCTAACGTCAGTATCAAGGCCAAACCCGATCTGTATTATTATCCACAGATGAAGACCTCCGATTACATCGATATGCAACAGTTTCTTTTTGATAAAGGGAAGTTTAATGGTCAGTTCAATAATTGGAGGTACAATCCAGAGCCGGCAATTCGGTTGATGGAAGACAAGCGGACTGGTGCCATATCTGAAGCTGAATTTAACGAAAAAATAGGTAAGCTCAAGGCGATTGATGCACGTGATGATTTTTTGAAATACATCTACCGTAATGCTGTTAATCAACAATACAATCTGCAGTTGAAAACAGGAAGTGAAAAAGCAAATACGTTATTTTCTGTTGGTTATGATAAGAACTTAAATGATGTGGTTACCTCATCTTACCAACGTCTGAACTTAAAATCTAATTCTCAATTCAAACCAATTAAGAATATGTTGGTGGATGTCGGTCTGTTGTATACAGAATCGAAAAATGTAAATGCGCTGGTACCCGTTGATTATAATCTATTGGGAAAAGGTGTGCAAAATTATCCCTATATGAAATTGGTGGATGAAAACGGTGATCCTGCAATATTAGAGGCAACCTCAATCAGTCCAGTATATCGGGATACAGTAGCTGGAGGAAGGTTATTGGATTGGACCTACAGACCATTAAAAGAATTGTACGATTCAAGAGAGACGCAAAAAGTACGTGAGTTGTTTACCAATTTTAACGTGAATTATGCTTTCGATTTTGGTTTGAGATTGAATATGCAATATGCCTATCAGCATTCTATGAACCCAAGCGAGGCATGGAGAGGAATCGGGTCTTATTTTCAACGGTCAGATATTAATGCAGTGGCCAGTTATAATGCGGATGCTGTTACTTGGAACTTGCCAGTAGGAGATGATCTGAGCATTTTCAACTGGGATAGCTATACCCATCAAAGTAGGGCAACTGCTGAATACAATAAGAAATGGCAGGATAAGCATGAAATATCACTGTTTGCAGGGATGGAAGTGCGTAAACTTCAGAAAACCTTAACGGTGTCTAAATATCAAGGTTTTGATCCGGAAACTGGGGCTTTTAAGCCAGCACCCTATGGTGTTGCAGTTCCATACTTCAATGGTGCATTGGGTTGGTTTTATTTAAGTGATAATAACCAGTATCAACTATTTCGCAATAATTTTGTATCGTATTTTGCAAATGCTTCCTACACTTATAGTGACAAATATATTTTGAGCGGAAATTTTAGAAAGGATGCTTCTAATCTATTTGGTATTAAAAGTAATGACCGCGGACAACCTTTCTGGTCAGTAGGCGGTGCTTGGGTGCTTTCTCGAGAACCATTTTTGGAAAATGGTCCTTTTAGTTTATTGAAACTACGTGCCACTTACGGTTATAATGGTAATGTTAACAATTCGGTGTCTGCTTATCCCATTATATCCATAGAGAGTGAGTCGCATTTTATCAATGGTCAAAAATATGGGATGATCATGACTCCACCTAATCCTAGATTACGTTGGGAACGGGTAGCTATTACCAACCTCGGACTTGATTTTGCGATTAAGGGCAATTGGCTGTCCGGTAGTGTGGAGTATTATGAAAAGAATGCGAAGGACCTTATTGCTCCAGATCGGGTAGATCCGAGTACTGGTTTTAACAGTATGATGGTCAATAGTGCCAACATCAAGACAAAAGGTTGGGATATTTCACTGAACGCAATACCTGTCGTGTCAAAAAATTGGACATGGAACAGCAATCTTGTATTTTCTTATGCGCGTACAAAAGTATTAAAAGCTTTTGTCGAGAATGAAATTGGGCAAAATTTTATAGGTGCCGGCTTATCTAATATCATGACCCCTATTGAGGGGAAGGATCTATTTAGTCTGCTTACGTATAAGTGGGCAGGTTTGGATCCTGAGACCGGGGTACCACGAGCATATCTCAAAGGTGAGATTTCGAAAGACTATAGTGCCATTACCAACATGAATGTAAAGGATTTGGAATATCAAGGCTCAGTGATTCCACTTTATACCGGTAGTTTTCGGAACAGCATCCGGTATAAAACAGTAGAATTATCGTGGAACATCTCTTACCAATTGGGACATAAGTTCTTGCGCAATTCTTACAATAATCACTTATTAGTTAATAGCAGTATCGGGCATAAAGATTATGCGCAGCGCTGGCAGAAACCCGGAGATGAGTTGATAACAGATGTGCCTGCTGTCACTTATCCAGCAAACTCAGTAGCTAGTAAGTTATTTCTAGGTTCCTCAGCCTTGCTCGAAAGTGGAAGTCAGATCAAGTTGCGAGATATTCAATTGACTGTCAATCTTCCTTTCACTTCCAATTTTAAACTCAAAAATTGTAAAATATATGGGTACGTCCAAAATGTGGGTACGATCTGGCGTGCGAATAAATGGGGCATCGACACTGAATATGGTTTCAAGATACCTGATCCAATGATGACAGCACTAGGATTTAGTTTTAACCTTTAACCTTTAATCTTTCTATCATGAAAACAAATAATCTTACTGTAGGGATTTGGACTTTGCTTCTTTTTTGTGGCTGCAACAATTTTTTGGAAGAGAAGCCTGATATTAAAATGGTCATTCCAAAGACATTGAATGAAGCAGAGTTGTTGCTCAATAATTATAGCGCGATGAATACCGGATATCCCTTATTCGGAGAGTGGGGAGCGGATGAATATTATCTGACTGATGAAAATTTTGATGGTGCTCTAAATTTGGAGCAGCAGAATACCTATAGCTGGTTGGATGAACCTAATAATGATATCATGCAATGGCAAAGGCCCTATAAAGTTGTATATAATGCGAATCAAGTATTGGAGATTATAGATAACTTGGGTACAATTGGCTCAGATAAGGAGAGTAAAAACTTATCGGGTATTGCACACTTTTATCGTGCTTTCGCCTTTCAGCAACTGCTGGAAGTATTTGCTCCCCCTTATCAGGCAGGAACTGCCATGTCTGAATTAGGGATACCCTTGCGCTTGGATCCAGGTATTGATGAACCCTCAACTCGGGTAAGTGTACAACAAAGTTTTGATCAGGTTATTAAGGATTATAAAACTGCTGTATGGCAGTTGCCACTGCTGGAAGCGATAAAGGGTAGGCCATTTCGTGCCAGTGCCTATGCAGGTCTTGCCCGTGCTTACCTGTATATGGGTAACTATCAACAGGCATACCTCTATGCTGATTCAAGTCTACAGACTCACGCTAATTTGATGGATTTTAACACCCTGAATACTTCTGCAGATCTTCCTATTGATAGATTTAATGTGGAAGTACTATTTGCGGCTATTACAGGTACAGCAGGTCCAATGAGCTTGAACAATGGATTAGTCGATTCTACATTATACAGGTCATATGCAGATAACGATTTGAGAAAGACCTTATTTTTCAGAAAAAACCTTTTCCCGCAGGATACTTATGGTTTCAAGGGTAATTATGATAAAGCACTTGCAACCATATTTGTAGGGCTGACCAGTAGTGAGATGTACCTAGTAAAAGCTGAAGCAGCAGCTCGGATTGGAAAAGTAACAGAAGCATTATCTACTTTAAATACCCTTCTTAAGAATAGGCAAGATAAGAACCAATTTATTCCTGTAGTGGAAACGAGTCCAGACTTGCTTTTGCCTTTGATTCTTATAGAACGTCAAAAGGAATTGGTGTTTCGAGGACGTCGCTGGTCAGATCTGAAACGGTTGAATCTGGATCCGCGCTTTCAAAAAACACTTAAAAAAGTGGTGAAGGGTAAGGAGTATACGCTCAGTCCGAATAGTATAAAATATGCTTTTCGACTTCCTGAACCAGTTGTTATTATTGGCAAAATACCTCAAAACATACGTTAAACAATCATTTATAAAAAAAGTAATTATGAAACATTTAAAATTGATCGTTCTCCAGATCTGTTTACTGATGCTATGCAGTACTTCACATGCCCAGACGTACCAAAAAGTAGATTTAAGCAAGGCGCTTAAAATAGGAGATACTTTTATTCCCCCAACTACTGTCAAATTGATGCGTGGCTTGGATAAAACAATAGATTGGGAAAAACTGAATGATAAGGTTGTCATATTGGATTTCTTTGATACTTCTTGTGGCACTTGTATACAGACTATGCCCAAGCTGCAAAAACTGCAAGATAAATTGAAGGATAAACTGCAGATTATTACGGTAGCTTGGCAGGATAAAGCCACTTTGGAGAAGTTTTTTGAAAACAATGAATTTCTAAAGGAAAATAACGTGAATTTATCAGTTATACATTCAGATACATATCTCAAGCAACTGTTTCCACACCAAACGGTTCCGCATGTGGTGTTTTTGTATCAAGGTAAAGTACATGCTATTGCGGGGCATAAAGTTATTACCGAGGAAGAAATACTACGGTTGTATAAAACTGGTAAGATTGACTTGCCATGGAAAAATGATTTTGGAAAAGGCGATTTGGAAGGACAATCTCCGAGTGGAAGTCAACAAGCGAAAGAAGGAGTTTCGATTTCGGGCTATCAGAATGGAGTTCCTTTTCAACCTATGGTTATTAAAGAAGATAGTGTAACAGGGCTTATCAAAACATCTTTTTACAATGTCTCTATTTATAGTGCCATACTTTTTAATTGGGCAAAGGTAAAGAAGGCAAATTATATCCCAAGACCTGAAAGGATTGTCTTGAAGGTAAAGAATCCGGATCGTTATTATGATATATCCAATATAGGAGACCTATGGTATAGAAAGAATGCGATATCTTATGAACGCTTGGATAGGATACCGCGAAGCGATTCAGCTCAATCACGTTTAGTGTTGAATGATCTACATAGTTTTTTTGGTATCCGGTCTTATAAAGAGATGCAAGAAATGGATTGTCTAATATTAAAAGCATGCCCTATTATCCTGTATAAAGGAGTATTAAGTGAAAGAAAAATGAACTTTGCCAATAGCGCTGTGCTGGCTGTAATGACTGATCTTGGTAAAAAATTTCCGCCAGTTTTAGACTTGGTCGATAGTAAAGAGGAGATTATAATTGGTTCTTATTCAAACTTGGAAGAATTGAATGCACAATTAGCTGCTTATGGTATTGAAGCGGTTTTAGGTCGGGGCATGCAGGAAGTATTGGTGATTGAGGAGGTAAATGAATAATTAAATACAAAGGGTATGATGGTGAGATCATACCCTTTATTAATGCATTACGGATGAATGCACTATCTGGATTCCAAGAGTACGTTTGTCGTGTTTACTTGATTTTGCAATGCATTAATCATTTCATTTTTCAATGCATCAGTGATTACAGGTTGACCACTTCCGTCATTCAATGCATAAATGGCACAAAGTCTCTGAGGAGGAGCTATACAAATAGGTGCTGAAGATACCAAAGTGTAATGTGATGGATTTGATGGGTCTGTGCCCGTTAGTTTAAACCAATTCATATTGTATGTTTTAAAAGTTAAATCAATTAGGGTATGACTCTTCGTCATACCCTATTACTTATGTAGCAATCGCTGATGTCGATAAGTTTACTAAAATCGCTTATCTCGATTTTAAACTCACATTTAATCCATTTATCTCATTCTGTAATGAATTGATGATTTCATTTTTCAGAGCATCAGTAATAACTGGATTGTTAGCACCATCGTTCATGGCCTGAAGTGTACACATTTGCTGTGTAGGTGGAGGGCATGTAGGAGTAGTTGTTGCTAAGCTATAATGTGAAGGTTGCGATGGGTCTGTGCCCGTAAAATTAAATAGTGCCATAATTGACAAGTATAAATAAAGTGAAATTTATTGGTGTTATTTCAATGCGTATCTCTATACACATTGCATGTTATCATAATTATTTGCACGTTAAATTGCAGTGGCGAACCAACTGGTACACCATCCGCCCGCGACTTTTTTGTTTTTTCTAATTGTCTGTACCGCAGACGCGGGGAAAGGTACGTGGCGGCGTCCCTGTGCATCGCGCACCGGACCGGCACAACAGCAGCTTCCCAATAGGATCTTGCTACCCAGCGCAAGCTGATCGGCCTCCTTGCAGCGTAATGCTGATGGCCAGAAGCTTGCATGCAAGCTGTCTTGGCTTGTGCAATTTGGCTGCCGCTCAGCAAATCCTTTTTGGTTTGTATCTTGTTGTTCCATGTTTACCTCTTGTTTAAATCAGATCGGAAATCCGCTTGATAACGGTACTCGTTACGTGCTATTTTCTTCTTTTTGTTTCGGGCATATCATGCGATGACCGATCTGATATTTCAAAGGTGAACAGAACTTTTTGGTGTTATTTGCGATTTTGACACCAATGAATTGCGATTTTATGCACAAATGTTTGAGCATAAAATCGCCATTTTCTTAAAAATGCTCCTTTCTAGTGTTTAAGTGGAGATTAATGTCTTGGAAATCATGTTGTAATGTTTTTTATCAAAAAGAATTTCTATATAATTGTCTTAAATATTCAACACTGACTCCCATAAAAAGTGCTAGTTCTTTATGTTTGATATGCGTTCTGATGTATGGGTATTTTTTTAATACAAATTCATATTTATCAAAATTGGCTATGCAAAGTAATTGTTGCCTATAATCGATGTGTTGCTGCTGTTTATCGATTAGGTAGGTATAAAATTCGAAGAACTTACTATTGCTTTGATTCATGGCGTGCAACGCTTGTCTACTCATGACATAGGCTTTAGTATCGCTTGCCGCTCGAAACTGAAAGTTATGTCGGCTGTTAGGGATTAATAAGGGTTCGCCCGGTAGGGCGTAGCGTACTGGACAGGTCTTGTCATATTTACCCATCATACCTTCAGTCAGGAAATATAGATCTCCCCAATTGTTGGTCAATTGTTCTCCTTTGATGAATTGTACTTCTTCAAATGCATAGGCCAGTTCAGGGATATCTGTTTTCCAATTGGAATAGATGTCCTTAAAAATGATATCCATTATTTCTTCTTTGGTTTTTCTCATATTTTGGTTTATTGGGTGATGTGAAATGTCTCAATACTGACCGAACCTGGGTGTCCGGTCAGAGGTGGGCCATTCCCATTACTTCGAATTATTGCTTATACTCCAGTAATTGATTTTTTTGGGAATACAAGGAAGGATTGTGATCGGTGCAATTTTCCTTAATTGGTTTACTGAGCTGAACGATATCGAATATGGATGGAAATGGGGATTCGTGAAGAAGTGGTATTGAACAGTGAACTGGGGTCAATAACGACCAGGTCCTTGACATCCTCTCCTGGTGCTGGCGTATCTTTCTGAAATTGGACGGCTTGTCCAGATTCCCATGTTTCGGCAATACCTGCACCTGTGGTTTCTTTAAAATCATTTGTCATAGTCATAATAAATGCTTGTTGGCTGGGACTCATGTCGAAATAATCGAGTAGGAACTGCCCTAGATCGGCACGTACCAGATCGATGACTACCTGGCGATCGGTGATGTGCAATAAAAATAGATAATGGTGAAAAGTCGCAACACCTGCGTTGTTGAAAGAATTTTTCATGTTTGTAAGTTCAGATTTAATGAAATGCAAATAAATACACATTTTTTGATGCTGTCAAGGGACATTTGCTATGAATATCCCAAATGTTCACATTTGTGAACATTTGCTTATCATTATAATAATAGCCCGTATTTTAACCTTAATTAAGGTTTTTGTTTGTTTTTTAGTAAAAAACATTTTTTAGTTTTTATTATTAAAAAAAATGGTTGCATCTATTTTTAATTTTGCTATAATTGTTGCTTTTTATAAAACAATTTGTTAAAAATCTATGCTTACAATTAAATTGAACTCCAAACATGTCTGGTATGCTACTGGAGTTGTATTCTATGCACTTTTAATTAATTTGGGAAGTGCTTGGGACAATCTGATGCCCCGAGTGGAGAGACCCATAATTTGGTTGACTATTTTGCTCACCATGCCCTTGTTGGTACTTTACTTGTATTATATAGCTCGAGTAATGCATGCCTTTAATTTTGGTTCAAGGTTTCAACAACTACCCACAACTGTCAAGTTGATCTTATTCTTGCTAGCTACTGTATTTGTCATTTGGGTATTTCATTTGATTTTATTGTATACCGTTATAGTAGGGAGAACCAGCACCTCACTTTTTTCTATGGCCTATTTTAAGGCCGATTTCTGGTTTTTTATCATCCCCATATTTCTTTATTGTATCTACCTGTTTTTTCATCCAAAGCTGTCGTTGTTCTCTTTTGGTGAAGAGAAGAGGTTGTTGGAGGAAAATCAATTGTTGAAAGTTAATAACAGTTCTTTGGTAAATGTTAATCGCAAATTGGTGGATATAAAAACCGAATTGTTGTCGCAGAATAGAGCACTGTCTAGCAGTAAGGAAGAGTTGAAAAAATGCAATGAAAACCTGTCTGTTGAAATGAAGGAAAAAGGGCACTTATCCAAACAATTGCTGATCGAAAAAGAAGCCTTGACCCATGTGGTTGCACTGTTGAGCGACAGGGTCAAGCTATTGGAAGAAGGGATGGTCATCTCTGAAGAAAAATCACTACCGATACTTTGGATTGAAAGCCGTAAGGTACATGTACTGTTGAACTACATCTATGAAAGGAACCTGCATCGGGTTTCATCTACTGAAATTCTAAAATTTGTATTCGAACTGATGATCATGGAAAGGGTAGAAAATGCTTATTTCGCTATTTATGCTGATGGAAGTAAATGGTTATTACCTACTGTGGTTGCAAATCAATTGATGGAAAATCCGTGGATGGTAAAAATTTCTAAGGATGCTTTTGTCAATATGTTGTATTGTGAAAAGAATTTGAAACCGGGGGTGCACGGGAGTGGTAAAAAAGATGTCGTTATGGTTGCTTTTTTTAGAGCGATCATAGATGATAAACTGGGTAATGAACGTATGACCAAGCTGTTGAAAACAGGTCGATTAAAGGAAAGATATGATAATTTTTGGGAGTATGATAACTTGCTAAAAATGGATGTTGCGAGATTGTACGATACCTTTCATTCAGATTTTGTAAGTGATAGTTGAAATGAATGACCGCTTAGGTATTGGGGTGCGAGGTGGTGCAATCTTGATCTTGAAACCCATGGATTCGGTGCCGGGCTTTAACAGTAAATTTTATGTTAAGTTTAATAAAACGAATCTGCCAACAACTGGAAACCATTATCAGTTTATTGGAAAAATCTGCACCTAAGGAAGAGCCATCTTTGCCTGTGCAACTGCAGCAACATGCGATAATCGAAGACGATCTTTCGCAGATTTCTGGGTTGATGGATATCAACCAAGTGGTTGAGATTTTGAATATTTCGACCGCAACGTACTACCGCTGGGTAAGGCAAGGGGAGTTGGTACCGCGAAGAAAAGGAAAACGCCATTATTTTTTTAAAGAGGATCTGGTCCAGCAATTGGCAGAAGGGAAGCGGAGGGGACGGATATAGTCCTTTTTCGGGACAAGCTGTTCGAGGTTTGTTCGACTGTTGTTCGTGGCCGCTTCGACACTTGTTCGGGACTTGTTCGACACTTGTTCGGGAGCGCTTCGACTGGGCTTCGACAACGTGTCGAATAACGGCCGATAAAGCCCCTTTGTCTACCCGTATCTGTCTACCCACAGATACGGAACAATCTTGAAATAAGGTCGAACCATCGTGCATGGTTCGACCTTTTTTATTGCATCGATTTTGGTCATTATTCTAATCATTATGATAGTAGGTGATAGGCACGACTATCATCTACTATCATGTCCTATCATTGTTCTTTTTACTTTGATTTTGCCCCTACTTTAGTTCTCGATATCAGTAATGACCGGCATGCAGGTCTATTTATAAACAATTGAAAATTAAAGAAATGGCAAAATTTTTAAAAGGTATAGTCGGGGCGTACTCCGGTAAAGTGGGCAGCATCGTAGGAAGCTCATGGCGAAGTGTAGATTACGTTCGTTCACTACCAAAAATAACAGGAAAAAAGGCTACGGATGGTCAGATTGCACAACGTGCTAAATTTGCTTTGGCAGTAGCATTTTTATCTCCAATCAAAGATTTGCTCAACTTGGGGTACTCGGACAAATCATTGGGAAAAGCAACGGGTTATAACAAGGCCTTACAGGCTTTGCTCAATTCGGGTATATCGGGTACGTACCCTGCATTGGCAATAGATTATGCGAAAGTGGTGATTTCAAAAGGTGGTTTATCCAATTTAATGGGCGTTTCTTGGTATGAGAATGCGCCTGGTGAATTGGAATTGACTTGGACCCCCGACACGAATAAATTCAATGCTTTTGATGACGATTCGGTGGTACTGTTGATGTATAATAGGACCAAAAATTTCTTCAGTATTCTGGAGTCAGCTACTCGGGTAGATGCGATGCTGTCGTTATCTTTGCCCCTTAGTTATGCTGGCGATACGCTGGAGGGTTGGATCTTTACTGGGCATCGTGATGGGGTAAAAACGTCGTTGAGTTATTATCTGGGCGAATTGGTATTGGCATAAACGAAAAGTTAGTGTCAATGAGTTTTTAGGGAGGTGAGCATTGGCTTGCTTCCCTAACTATTCACAATTGGATAGGATGATTTTAAAATCTATGCTCATATCTATCTAGTTCTCTAACCAAATAACTTTTATACAAATGAAAAAGATACTAAAAAAAATAAGTCGGGTGTTGCAAGTGGTCTTGTTGGCGCCGGTAAAATTGCCGGGAAAGCCTTGAATATCCTGAAATATATTGCCTTAGGATTGGGCGTAGTGGAGACGGTGTTGGATAAAGAGGAGAGTCTTGATGATAGCGCAAATCGGGAGGAACCTCCTGTGTCGAATGATAACCGTCAATCGGTTGATGCACGAGCTGATGAAGTTTCAGTAAAACAAGAGATCGTGCTAAAGAAAGAAATGGAGGTGCCGGATGAAAATGAATGATATCCGCATTGGTACTTTGGGTGGTACGTTATGCTCCATCTGGGCGTCGGTTTCTTTAGGGGATGTCCTACAGACCGTAGTGATGGCTGCTATAGGTACAATAGTGAGCTTCCTAACGAGTCGATTGTTGGGTCGAGTAGGACGTAAAAATTAATATTATTGAAGCATTAATATGAACCGGTTGGGGAGCTAAATCATGATCACTTGAATTAGCTCCCTTATTTACCTGAACTGTTTGATTGTTTTACATAACAAAACCAGGTAATAATTTTGTTTTTCTAAATTTAGTTATATTTTTGAAATTCAGTTTTATGTCTGACTATTAAAATAACCAATTAAAATGGAACGAGAAGAGGAAAGGATTAAGGTTAAAGAGTTAATTACTGGAAGTAAATCAGCTTTTGAATCCTTGTACCATTACTATCGCCCCTTGATCTATACAGCTATTTTTAAAATGATAAAATCTCATGAATTGAGTCAAGAAATTTTTCAGGATGTATTTGTCAGAATTTGGGGCCAACGTGAGAATTTAGACCCTGATAAATCTTTTAAAGCCTATATCTATATGATAGCCAAAAATCTAATATATGACCATTTCCGCCAAATATCTGCTGATCGGATTAAATTGGATACATTTAAAAGTTTTTATCTTAAAACCTCCAGTAACGATATTGAAACTGCTCTTGATCTGAAAGAAACTCAAGCTTATTTAGATCAAATATTAGAGATGGTACCAGAAAAATGTAGACATGTATATGTGCTCTGTAAATTGGAAGGGAGAAGTTATGAAGAGGTGTCAAAAATGCTTAATATCTCTATTGCAACAGTGAATAATCATATTGTAAAAGCAACTCGAATTATTAAAAACAACTGGAAATCAGAGATTTATTTATTATTTTTATTTTTTCACATTTTTAAGTAGTTGGTTTTTCTTTACGATTCGTATTACTTACAATCAATACCAATAAACCATTGCGTGAACAAGAATTAAATCAGCTATTCGCAAAGTATTTGCGAAAAGAATGTGATGAACAAGAGTTAGAACTTTTGTTCACTTATTTTGACGAGGTCGATTATGAAGATAGTCTAAAAAATCTAATAGAAGAGAACTGGTCTGAAGAATTAAGTGATAATCTTGATTTTCAACTTAAAATGCGACATGCTTTTTTGAAGACAGATCAGCATCTTGCCCAATATGTAGGACGTGATTCCTCAAAAAGATTTGCTAGAAGATTTATTAGATGGATGCCTTATGCAGCTGCTTGTTTATTATTGGCAGTTTCCTTATCCTATTATGTGTTCATCTTAAATTCTGATACGACTAAGAAAACTGTTACCGAACTGGTAAGTACGCTGACTGTACAACCTAAGCTGAAATTTGCAAATGGACAAGAGGTTGTTCTGGACACTCTAATCAATGGACGGAAGTTGTTATTTGAAAATAGTCGGGCTCGTGTAGTGCAAATATCAGTAGATAAAATTCAGGTTTACAACAATAATAGCCAGTCGGATATTATGGAGTGGGTCCAACTTGATGTACCTAAAGGAAAGCATGTTCAAGTGATATTGGCTGACGGTAGCTCTGCTTTGGTCAATTCGATGTCTGAATTTAAATTTCCACTTCTTTTTAATACCGATAAAAGACAGACAGAACTCGTGGGGGAAGGGTATTTTGAAGTGGCACATGTAAATAATAAAGCTTTTTATGTTAAAACTCCGGATCAATTGATTCAAGTATTCGGAACTAAATTCAATGTCCGGAATTATGGAGATGAAGATGTATCTTCTACGGCCCTGTTTGAAGGTAAGGTATCTGTTAAAGTAATTCGCGATAATCAAATAGAGGCAGAGCGTTTTTTGAAGCCTGGCGACCAATTGGATATACCAAAAGATCAAAAAGAAATAAATCAGAAAACAATAACGGACCATGCTGAGATATTGGGGTGGACCAAAGGAAAGTTTGTCTATAACAATACACCGCTAAAAGTAATGTTAAAAGATCTGACCCGCTGGTATAATGTGGAAGTGGATTGGGAAACAGTACCCAATTTACGCTTTCAGGGGACTATACCGCAGGATTATACCATCGTACAAGTTCTCGACTTATTAAACGAAGTCGGTAATCTACAGATAAAACTAATAAATAACCAGTTAACCTTTAAAAAATGATCATGATAAAAGAAAACCCAAGTTAACAAACGAATCGGATGTGGTACCAGCACATCCGATGATGTCAGGAATCTAAAAAAACTAATCTTATTAACCTAACCTTACAAAAGTATGAATTTTAAAATTCTATACAAGAAATTGTATGATGTACTCTATTGTCTAAAAATCAAGCATAAAACGATTATATATGACTTATTGATTATGAAATTAATCGTCACAATGACCCTTTTGGGTACTTTAGTCTCCTATGGAGCGGCATTTTCTCAAAAAATAACGCTGAAAGTAAAAAATGCTCCCCTTGCAAAAATACTGGAACAGATCAAGAAACAATCAAATCATGATATCTTTTATAATGTTGATTTTATTGAATCGCTCGGTAATGTCGATGCCGATTTTAGTAATATGGATTTAGAAGATGCGCTTAATGTATTGAAAAAGAAGCGGGCCATAGGTTACAAAATAACAGACGGTATGATATACTTGTTCCCGCAGAAAGAAATGCAAACGCAGAAATGGACGGTGAAAGGGAAGATTGTAAACGAAGAGGGCGAGCCCATTGTTGGTGTTTCTGTGCTTGAGAATGGAACTTTAAATGGGACGACTTCGGATAATAATGGTCATTTCACACTAACGGATTGTAAACCTAATGCAACAATCCAATTTTCATATGTTGGTTATTTTATGCAAGTGGTACAAGCTGGGCAAAACGATATGTTGATAACAATGATTCGTGATGTTGCTGCATTGGATGAAGTGGTTGTAGTGGGATATGGTCGTAGCAGTCGGAAAAAAATCAATAGTTCTGTCAGTACGTTGGATATTGATAATGTAGCCAAGATGCCCGTACAGTCAATAAATGATGGTATTGCGGGTCGTATGCAGGGCGTGATTGTGACCAGTAATTCGGGAGCCCCGGGTGCAAAGAGTAATGTATCTATTCGTGGTGCAGGTACACCACTTTATGTGATTGACAATGTGATACGAACTGCTAATGACTTTGTCAATATCAATCCAGGTGATATCGAAAGTTACTCTGTCTTGAAAGATGCTGCTGCTACAGCCCTATATGGTGCTCAAGGTGGAAATGGTGTCATTTTGGTGACAACAAAGAAAGGACGTAATGGTCAGATGGACATCAATTATACATTCAATCAGACGCTTTCGCAGCCTACCATTTTTCCTAAAAAGCTGAGCTCTTATGAAAATCTGAAAGCGATTAATGAACTGTACAGATTTGAGGGTTTACAAATCCCTACCCCTGATAATATATTGGAATATTATCGTACACAAGAAAAGCCCTTTGAATATCCGAATACAGATTGGCAAAAGGTGGGTCTAAAAGACCATGCGACAGAACAGCGACATGACCTCTCGATGACCTCAGGGACAGAGAAATTGACTTACTATGCTTCTGGATCTTACTATAACCAGAACAGTAATTTACGTACGGATAATAACCACAATAAACGCATGACTTACCGTTTGAATACCGTGAGTAATTTTAAAGAGGTGAATCTTAAGGTGACAGCTGGATTGGATGGTTTTATTGAAGATAATGTGATACCAAATTCGTCTACAGCCTCTTCTTATGGTGCATTTTATCAACATATTCAACAAAAGAGGTCTTCACAACTTGCCTACAATGAGTTTGGATTACCGTCGGCAAATACAACTGATAACCCAGCAATAGAATTGTCTAATCAATCGGGATATTACAAATCGAATTCTAGAATATTTAATAGTGTTCTCTCTTTTGAGTATACTGCTCCTTTTTTGGAGGGACTTACTTTGAAAGCGAATGGTAACTATAATATGTGGAATTCAAAAGATAAGTCTTGGAATTTGACTGCTCCATCTTATGCCAACGGCAGTAAAACTCCTTTATTGGGAAATCCGCCCAATCTAATGGCACAGCGTGGCGATGGTAGTACTTTGTTACTTCAAGCTTATTTGCTGTATAATAGACAATTTGGAAAGCATGGTGTGGATTTTACTGGGGTATATGAACAAGCTAAAGATATGGGAAGCTCATTAACAGCCACACGTCAACAATATCAAATTTTGTTCGATCAATTTGTGGCTGGGCCAACTGTCGACCAATTGGCAAATGGTTCGGAATCTGAAAGTGGAAGAGCAGGGTATGTAGGACGATTTTCATACAACTACGATGCTAAGTATTTCTTGGATGCCTCTCTTCGCTATGATGGACTGGATCTCTTTCCGAAACAAAAACAATGGGGAACTTTTTATGCCTTATCTGGAGGTTATGCGGTGTCGGAAGAAAAGTTTTTTAATAATCTAAAAGAACGTAATATCTTAAATTATTTGAAAATTAGAGGTTCATATGGGCTTGTTGGTAGTGCTGAAGGTATTAGTCCATTTACATATGTACCAGGGTATTCGATTAATGCAAATGCATGGGTAGTAGATGGTCGACCTGTGCAAGGCACGTCTGAACCAGGTAGTTTGCCGAGCACGATGTTTTCTTGGTATAGTATCCGCGAGCGAAATATTGGGTTGGATTTTAGTTCGATGAATAACCGATTGAGTGGTTCATTTGATTATTTTTACAAACGTACTACTGGATATGTTGTCGCCGATACGCGTTATGCTGCTACTTTGGGTATAGGACTCCCTCCGATTAATTTTGACCCAGGGGCTATGCGAAGACATGGTGCTGAGTTTAATTTAACATGGAATGATAAAAAAGGTGATTTTTCTTATAAGGTAGGGGTGAACTTTACCTACTTTGATCAATTATGGGAGCGTAATCCAGGAGAAGATGATGCTGCGCTCAAAAATCCGTATACAAGACAATCGGGAGCGGCAAATTGGGGTCTTGAAACAGGTTATATCAATCAAGGATTTTATCAGAATAATGAAGATTTATTGTATGGGGCTAGAAGGATAAGTTCCATCAATGCTATTGCTGGTGATTTACGTTATCAAGATTTTAATGGTGATGGTAAGATTGATGGCAGTGATCAGATCCGTATCGGAGATGCTACCTTCCCACGTATCAACTATGGAACTACCATTGACTTAGGATATAAAGCTTGGTCACTTTCTGCAGTGATCATGGGGTCGGGGAATAGGGATCGATATTTAGGAAGTATCATGCAGGGAAGTAATCCCGACAATATGCTTATCTATGGATTTCAGCAAGATTATTGGAGAACCGACAATACGGATGCTTTATACCCTAGACAAGTTTCATCAACTGGTGTAAATGGAAATAATAATTTTGTAAATAGCGATTTTTGGATTTTACCTTCTCGATTCGTTCGTTTGAAATATTTTCAATTGGGTTACGATTTGAAAGCACATGTTTTGAAAAATACAAAATTTAAACAATTTCGAGTTTTTGCCAGCGGTACCAATCTATTGACCATCTCGAATACAAAGAAATTTTTTGTGGATCCGGAATCGGATCAAAATAATGCAAATTATCCCATTCAACGTACGGTTTCTATTGGCGTAAATGTTGGGTTTTAAAATTTAATGTATATGAAAAATAATAAAATCACCTATATATCGTCCACTTTGCTCTTAATAGCTTTATCGCTAAGTTCCTGTAAGGACGTGCTGGATACCCAGCCATATGATAAAATTGGGGAAGAGGTTGTGTGGACAAACCGAGCGAATGCTGAAACTTTTATTTTCAGCACTTATAGTATCATGGAGAATTTTAATAGCGGACCTGCTACAGATGCTTGGACAATGAACCTCATTAGTATGGATGGGACCTATAATGGTGCGGCCAATGTGTTTAATGAAAGATTGGATCGCACATCAGATATGGGTTTTAACAATTGGGCTAGTGTACGTAGGTGCAATTTAATCATCCAAAATGTTGGAGCTTCTGCAGGTATAAGTGAAGAGGATAAAATAGAGCTGATAGCGGAAGCTAAATTTTTGAGAGCAATGTCCTATTATCATGTGGCGAGAAGGATAGGGCGCATTGTATGGATAGATAAAGTTTTGAATCCTGAAGATGAATTGTTATTGTCTGCCACCAAAAGTCCGACAGAATCTTATGCTTATATCATTAAAGATTTGGAAGAGGCAGTCGAAGGGCTTCCAGCAGATAAAGTAAGTGGTCGAGCTAATAAATATGTAGCGGCAGCCATGTTGACAGAGGTTTGCCTACAGGCACTAGCCTATGAGGGGTATCCACAAACACTAACAGTAGCGCCCAGCAACCCTTTGCTTTCGAAAGTAATCGAATATGGTGAATTGGTGAAATCAGGTGGTTATCAGTTGCAGGCTGATTATGGAGCTATGTTTAATGACAGTGATCCAAACTCAAATGAAACTATTTTTGCAGTTTATCGTAAAGCGATTAACACCAGCTGTGCGAGTACTCCCATGCAAGTTATGATACCAAATCTGAATAATGATAATATTAAATTATCGGGTGGCTCGCCATTGTTGAAATCCCCCATCCGTATTTTTGAGGCCTGGGGTGACCATGGTCCATCAATGGATTTTACGGATGATTATTTGGTGATTGATCAACAAGATCCACAGAAAGCTGTGCGTTGGAACGAGACTTCTCAATATAAAAAAGCAGTGGATGAACAGGCTTCTATCGCTCCTACACTTATTCCAAAAGCGAATGGTGAGTCGGAAGTAAAACGTGGTTCAATCAAATCGGGTCAGACTGAAACGATATGGAGCTTGACAAATGCTGCAAGGGATGCACGCTGGAATGCAAGTATATTGAGTGACTCTTCAGCTGTTTTTTATGGCGAGACATTGACAACGGATGTGAAAGGTAATTCGGGACGTTGGTTAAAATTGAATGGACATGCTTATAATACTTCGTTGACGAATATGTATTGGCGAAAAGGGGTGTACAATAATGTGAACCCAAGAATTTATGCTGGAGTTCCGACAGATTACCATTATGTGACTACCCGTTTAGGTCGTGTATATCTGAATATGGCTGAAGCTTATCTTTTACAACAAAATTTACCTAAGGCAATTGAGTTGTTGAATCAGACACGTGTTACTCATGGTCAGCTTCCGCCAGCTAAAATGTCGGATTTGGCTACGGCTTGGACAGATTATAAAAGGGAAAGGAGAGTGGATCTGGTGTTAGAAAATGATTATTACTGGAGTTTGTTAAGATGGGGAAGATATGGTGGAAATGCAAACCATGGAGTACCTTCTGGAGGCACTATACCTGAATTGACGACACTTCCACAAGTTATGGATGTCAGTAAAGATAGAAAACACTATTCAGTGGTTTCTGGTGCTTTCTTTTCATCCAATAATGTCCGCGAATTTGATTCTTCAAGAAGATATTTGTTCCCGATAGCACAATCATATTTGGATCGAAATCCAAATTTTGGAATTCAAAATCCAGGCTGGTAATAATAATGGCTAATGATAATTAAAATGAAAAAAATACACATAATAGGACTAGCAGCCGTCATCATGCTGATCATGAATAGCTGTCTTAAAAAGGATTTGCCCGAGTATGAAAATTGGGATTTGAACAATATTGATAATGTTTATGTCGAATATCGATACGAAAGCGATAAAATACTGAATGATAAACCAGTAATCGCTTATCAGCGATTGAATGTGCAGAAGAATGTCGTTGAAAATACGAATACAATCGAATTGACTATTGATGTACCGCAAGCATCGGGTACTTTTACTAACGAAATTCGAAATAAAATTGTACAGAATTATTTGTGGATGTACATGGATATATCGACCGCTGCAAAAGTTATAGCTGTAGGCGATGCACCTAAATTAGGTGATCCTATTGATTTAACAAAGGATTGGCAGTATCAGGTTATTGCTGCAAACGGAAATACCAAAACTTGGATCATCAAGGTGGTTTCATTTAATAAATAATTTAAGGTAAACTTTTTAAAAAAAATAATGGAAACTTCTCGTAGAAATTTTATTCGCTTAGCGGGGCTGTCGAGCTTAGGAATAATCGGAAATAAGTTAATGGCAAATCCTGTTGATTTGACATTAGCTAGTAGTGCGATAAATAATAATAGATCGTCGTTCAATATGTGTGGATATGCTGCTCCAAAACTGGACGTAGTTCGTGTCGGATTTATCGGAGTGGGAAATCGGGGTGCATCTGCTGTTTACCGTATAGACCATATTCAAGGGGTGGAAATTAATGCCATCTGTGATATTAGAAGAAATTATGCGGAAAAATCGGCTCATGCTGTAAAGGGGAGTAAAAAACCTGCAATATATGCTGATAAAGAAGAGGCCTGGAAAGAACTTTGTGATCGAAATGATATTGACCTAATCTATATTTGTACACCTTGGGATTTGCATACTAAAATTGCTCTATATGCCATGAAGGCCGGTAAACATGTCGCTATTGAAGTGCCAGCTGCGACTACGGTAGATGAATGTTGGGCTTTGGTAGAGACATCTGAAAAGTATCAGAAACACTGTATGATGCTGGAAAATTGTTGTTATGATTTTTTTGAACTCATGACTTTGAATATGGCGAGACAAGGTATGTTTGGTGAAATAATCCACGGTGAAGGAGCTTATATACATGATTTGTTAAACGAAAATTTTGCTAAGAATAGCTATTATGATATGTGGCGATTAAAGGAGAATTTTAAGAATGGCAATCTGTATCCGACACATGGTTTAGGGCCTATCTGTCAGATTATGGATATCAATAGGGGGGATAAAATGGAGTATTTGACATCTATGTCCTCAAAGGATTTTAGCATGGGGTCTATGGCTAAATCGCTAGCTGCTAAAGATGCTTTTTATGAACCTTTTGCTAAACATAGTTACCGAGGAAATATGAACGTAACTACAATCAAAACCCATCAAGGTAGAACAATTGTACTGGAACATGATGTATCAAGTCCAAGACCTTATTCTAGAATCCATCAGATTTCAGGGACAAAAGGTGTAGCACAAAAATGGCCTGAACCAGAACGAATCGCTTTTGGTCATGATTGGTTATCCCCTGAAGAAATGAAACGATTGGAAGAACAATACAGACCTGAAATTGTTCAGAAGGTTGGTGAAATGGCTAAAAAAATAGGCGGACATGGTGGAATGGATATGATGATGGACTGGCGATTGATTGATTGTTTAAGAAATGGATTGCCCTTGGATCAGGATGTTTATGACGCTGCATTATGGAGTGTAATAGCTCCATTAAGCGAAAAATCGGTAAAAAATCGGTCTAACTCAATAGATGTTCCTGATTTTACAAGGGGGAAATGGAAAATCAACCTAAAAATGGAACTTACATTGAATGGAGGTGGTACTACATCTTTTAAATAAGCTAGATGAACAACTTATCTAATAAAACAAATAGATTGGAATCCTTGGATATACTCCGCGGATTCGACCTATTTTTACTTGTTGGTTTGCAACCTATATTGGTCGCAATTGGCCAGGTCTGGGATAATGAGTTTTATCATGGCTTTTTGTATCAATTTGATCATGAAATATGGGCTGGTTTCCGGTTGTGGGACCTGATTATGCCCCTGTTTTTGTTTATGACTGGTGTAACAATTCCTTTTTCATTGGATAATAAGAAAGGGGGAGCAGGGGGACCGATTTACCGCCATATTTTAAGACGGTTCTTGATTTTATGGTTATTGGGAATGGTCATGCAAGGAAATCTTTTGTCTTGGGATTGGCAACAATTTAAATTGTATTCCAATACATTACAAGCAATCGCCATGGGTTATGCGGTGACAGCTGTCCTATACTTTAATCTAGGCATCCGGAAAATCGTTATGATGGCAATTTTCTTACTGGTTGTATATGCAGTACCATTTATGTTGGATGGCAATTTTTCGGAACAGGATAATTTTGCAATCCGCTTGGACCGAATGCTGTTGGGTAGATTTATGGATGGGGCATATTGGGGAGATGGGCAAGTAGTTTTCTCTCAGCATTATAACTATACTTGGTTGTGGAGTAGTTTAACTTTTTCAGTCACTGTGATGATGGGTTGTCTGGCCGGAAAGCTGATGAAAGATGGGGTAAAGGTTAATCCAAGTAGGGTGTTTCGTCAGTTAGTATTGTTAGGCGTTATTTTTATCGGACTGGGATTATTGTGGAGTATACAAATGCCGATTATAAAAAAGATATGGACGAGTAGTATGACACTTTTCTCTGGCGGGATCTGTTTTCTGCTGATGGGGTTGTTTTACTATATCATCGATTTAAAGAAAATAGTCAGACCTTTTCAATGGCTTAAGATTTATGGTCTGAATTCCATCGTCGCTTATTTTTTAGGTGAAATGCTCAGCTTTAGATCAGTGGCGCATTCCCTGACTTATGGTCTGGAGAGTATGCTACCTCAATATCAAGAGTTGATTTTAACAATAGGTAATTTTACGCTTATATTTCTAATGCTATTAGCACTATATAAAGCGAAGGTTCTTGTGAAAATATAGTTTGGTATTTTAATTATTCTCTTACCTCAAAAAAGAGGCTCTTTTGAATTTTATTTTTGTTTATCATGTTATTTAGTATTAGCGCTGATTGTGGAAATCGTAATTTACCACCGAAATTATCTCTTTTATCTGACGCGAAAATATTTTTTTGATATAAACAGTTTTTTCCAGTTATCAATCAACAGATTAGTATTGCGCTGAACTTTCTTATAAATGAAACTGTGTAACGAAATAACATGGCCTTTAAATAATTTTTGTTTTTCTCCAGTGTAGCGATTAAATTGCAGATAGAATCACGTACGCTACATTTTTCTAAGTTAGAAACCATTTAATAAAATCATTTTAAAATATGAATAAATCTATCCTGTTGACCTCCATGTTAGGAATTGTTTCCATGTATGGATATGCGCAAGTGAATAGTAAGAAAATGCCCGTTAAGAATACGTACGAAATAAAGAGTACAGATAGTCCCGAGGATATATTAAGAAAAGCCGTCCACGTTGTGCCTACGGCAAATCAATATCAGGCTTTGAAAAATGAATTTATAGCTTTTATCCATATAGGACCCAATACATTTACCAAATTGGAATGGGGAAATGGTATGGAGGATCCTAAAATCTTTGACCTTAAAAACCTGGATACCGATCAATGGTGTGAGGCTATGAAGGCTGCGGGGATGAAAAAAGTAATCATCACGGTGAAGCATCACGATGGCTTTGTGCTTTGGCAGAGTAGATATACGAATCATGGTATTATGTCTACCGGATTTAGGGATGGAAAAGGTGATATCTTGAAAGACTTAACAGCTTCCTGTAAAAAGTATGGCTTAAAACTGGGTGTCTATCTGTCACCTGCAGACCTTTTCCAGATTGAAAGTGCCGATGGACTCTATGGTAATCTAAGTGAATATACGCAACGTACTATTCCTCGTGAAGTAGCTGGGAGACCTTTTAAAAATAAAGCAAAATTCAATTTTAAAGTAGACGATTATAACGAATATTTCTTAAATCAGCTGTTTGAATTGCTGACGGAATATGGCCCGGTTCATGAAGTATGGTTTGATGGTGCACATCCCAAAACAAAAGGTGGGCAAAAATATAATTACGATGCTTGGCGTGAACTGATTAAAAAACTGGCACCAGAGGCAGTAATTTTTGGAAAAGAAGATATCAGATGGTGCGGGAACGAATCTGGAGGGACTAGAAGTACAGAGTGGAATGTGATTCCGTATCAAGATAATCCTGCGGATTTAGTGAATTTTCCAGATTTGACTTTAGCGGATTTGGGAAGTCGCGAACAGATTCTAAAAGCGAAATATCTACATTACCAGCAGGCTGAAACCAATACTTCGATTAGAGAAGGATGGTTCTATAGAGATGATACGCATCAGAAAGTGAGAAGTACAGATGATGTTTTTGATATTTATGAACGATCTGTTGGAGGTAATTCTACTTTTCTGTTGAATATTCCGCCAAATAGGGACGGGAAATTTTCACCTGAGGATGTTAAGGTACTCCATGAAGTAGGAAACCGTATTAAGGAAACTTATGGCCAAAATCTATTGCGAGGAGCAAAAGGAAGCAAAGAAACATTGGACGACAACCTCGAATCGTTTAGTATGCTATCGGATAAAAATCCGGAACTGATTTACACAACTCCACAACCGGTTAAAATAAATCGTTTTGTTATTCAAGAAGCAGTAAGCACGCATGGCGAACGTGTTGAAAAGCATGCACTAGATGCCTGGATTGATGGTCAGTGGAAAGAAATAGCGCATGCTACTAATATCGGTTTTAAACGTATTCTACGTTTTCCTGAAGTGACATCAAATAAATTCCGTATTCGAGTATTGGAGAGTCGGGCAACTCCAGTGATTGGTAATGTCTCCGCACATTACGCGCCGGGAAGACCTCCACAATTAGCATTTAACCGTAGTATTGATGGAATGGTTACAATTGTTCCTTTGAAAAGTGAATTTGGATGGAAACCGCATGGAGAGGATATCCTTAAAAATCTAAATAGCAAGTTTCAAATACACTACACGTTGGATGGTAGTCAACCTACTGCACAATCACCCGTATATTCGCAACCAATCGCGGTAAAAGGCGGACAAGTAAAAGCTGTAGCAATAAGTGTTGATAAATTGGTAGGTGCGCTTGCTGAAGAAACAATGGGTATTGCGAAAAAACAATGGAAAATTTTAGATTTTAGTAACGAAGTGGCTAATCATAGCGCGAGTATGGCTTTTGATGCTGATTCAAAAACCTATTGGCAATCAGAGGATAACGGAGCAGCTCAACATATTTCAATTGATCTTGGACAGCAGTATAATTTAACGGCATTTAGTTACACACCACAAAAAGAGCACGGTAAAGGGATGATGGCGAAAGGTGTGGTGAAAATAAGTAATGACGGAAAGAATTGGGATGAAGTGGAACGATTTGAATTTGGAAATCTCATTAATGATCCAACGAAGCGTACGCATCAATTTGCAAAACAGATACTTGCACGTTATATCCGTGTTGAGTCTACTGAAATAACTGGTGGTGGAAACCTGCTTACGATTGCTGAATTGGATTTTGTAGAATAATGGAATTTCTATTTTAAAAACCAATAAATATCAGTTTTTGCTTGAATGTCAATACAGATGATTGAAAGTGGATTTTATGAAAACAGAGCGCCTGACACTAGATTTGTATTAGGCGCTTTGTTTTATTAGATCTGTTTCGACTCTAAAATCACTTCATTTTTTTTGAATTATTTAACAATATTTAAACTTTAAATTGATGATTTAATAAGATAGAATGGCTAGTTTTAGAACAAATTATATTTATGAAATATCTATTTTATACGATAGGAATTTGTAGCTGTTTGCTTTTAAATAGTAAAGCTTTTGCTCAGAATATGCACACGCTGGCATTCGAATCAATCGAAGAAATGCATAATTATTTTAAATATGCTCCAGGAAAGAAAATTATAAGTGGACACCGTGGAACAATTGAAGATGGTTTGCCAGAAAACTCAATACCTGCTTTTGAAGCGGTTTTGAAACAAACTCAAGCTATTTTTGAAATAGATCCTCGCTATACGAAGGACAGTGTAGCGATATTGCTCCATGACGCAACATTGGATCGTTGTACTAATGGAACTGGAAATGTGGCGGACTATTCATGGTCTGAGCTTAAAAAATTGAAGTTACGCGATCACAAAGGAAATGTAACTGAGTATGGTATCAATACCTTAGCAGAGGTTATTCAATGGGCGAAAGGTAAAACAATCTTAAATCTTGATAAGAAAGACTTGTCTCTAGAGAAAACAGCAAGTATTATGAAAAAATATAATGCTTATGGCTGGGTATGGGTAACGGTACACAATGTAGAGCAGGCTAGTTTTTATTTAAAGCAAAATAAAGATCAATTTATGTCTGTACATCTCAAAGATTGGGAAGCTTTAATGAAGTATGATCAATCGGGGTTACCATACGACAGAATGATTGTATATATAGGACCAGAAATAAAAGAAAGCAATAAATCTTTATATCGTTTTTTGAATAAAAAAGGTGTTATGTGTATGATTTCTTCTGCTCCAACATATGATAAATTGGCCACAAGAGAGGAGCGAGCTTTAAAGTATAGCGCAATTTTTGCAGACGGTGCTTCGATTTTGGAAACAGATCTCCCTATTGAAGCTAGTAAATCTATTAACTAATGCCTTGGTATACATCTTTGATTTTGAAGTTTAACGTGCCAATCTGATACCTGTATACTGCCATTGATGTTGGGCATGAAAGAAATTACGATATGTTTTTCTACTATGTCCTGGCGATGTTGCATCTGAAGCGCCTCTTAAAACCATTTGATTTACCATAAACTTACCATTGTATTCTCCCACTGCTCCAGGTTCTTTTTTAAATCCGGGATAGGGAAGGTACGCACTTCCTGTCCATTCCCAACGCGTGCCCCAATCAATTTTATCGGATGCGATTTCCCACTCTGCTTCAGTAGGTAGACGCATGCCTTTCCAATTTGCATAAGCCGAAGCTTCGAAAAAGTTGATATGATTAAGGGTAGCATCAAGATCAAGCTCATGTAATCCAGACAGCGTATAATACATCCACTGATTATCAATCTTATGCCAATATAATGGTGATTTGACTTGATTTTCTTTTACCCAGTCCCATCCTTCAGCATGCCAATGTCGAAAATCTAGATATCCGCCATCTTCCATAAATTGAAGATACTCACCATTGCTAACAAGGCGGTTGCCAATTTCGAACTCTTGGAGGTAAACTTTATGCTTTCCTAGCTCATTGTCAAAGCTGAACCCATCTCCTTCAAATCCGATTTCATATAGACCAGCCGGAAAGGGAATCATTTCAATAGGTAACGGTGTTGGAGATACAGGAAGAATTTCTTTTGTGTAGGGCGGGAAAAGAGGATTGTGTCCTAAAATATATTTGATATCTGTAACTAACAACTCTTGGTGTTGTTGTTCATGGTTAAGCCCTAGTTCAAGTAATGCAGCGACAGATGCTGTAGCATGAAGTCTTTGTTGGAAAAAAACGCGCATATGTTCATCTACATATGATCTATAGCGGTAGATATCTTCAACGGAGGGGCGACTGAGATTTCCACGGTCAGTTCTGATAACACGTGCACCCACTGTTTCATAATAGCTGTTGAATACATAGGTGTATTGCGAGTCAAAAACTTGGTAGTTAGGGAGATGAGGCGTTAGTAGGAAAGTCTCAAAAAACCATGTAGTATGCCCTAAGTGCCATTTTGGAGGACTTACATCTACGATAGGCTGCACTACATAATCTTCAATTGCTAGAGGTGTACAGATGTGAGTTGAATGCTGTCTAATGGCCAGATATCGGGTTTCTAGTTCAGCAAAATAACTTGCTATGTTTGAATCTGTTTTCATATTGTTTTTTTATTTATGAGACCTTCCAAATGGCATCCATAAACCATTTCTTCGTATCATATAATTCTGTAACTGTAACAAATCCCGATTCCCGAGCAAGGTCATGGATATCTTCTGGTGAAAATTTTTGGGATATTTCCATGAATATTGCTTCATTCTCGTAGAAGGGTATCTGGTACTCTCCAATAGTAACTTGCTGGTTAATAAGACTGATGAGGTAGCTTCTACAAGCACCAGTGCTAGGGTCGTAGGTTTGGTAATGTTCAAATTGGCTGATGTCGAAATCAGCATCGAGTTCTTGATTGATGCGCTTTAGAAGGTTGAGATTGAAACTTGCTGTAATGCCAGTACGGTCATCATAAGCTTGTAATATGGTTTTGGGATGTTTTTTTAAATCAAATCCTATCAATAGATAATCGCCAGCACTTAATTTATCTTTTAGTTCTGAACAGAATTGAAGTGCTTGTTCATACTCCATATTGCCGATATTACTACCTAAAAATAGCACTACTTTTCGTCTTGACGATAATGTTGTTGCCTGATCGATCATTTCAAAATATTCACCCTTTAAGCAAATGATTTCGAGATTTGGAATACTGTCGTTGAGTTTGTTTTTTAGAACGGAAAGGATATTGCCTGAAATATCAATAGGCATAAAACTAAAAGTAGCACCTTGGTCTACTAAATATTGGAGTAAATAAGAAGATTTCATTGCATCGCCTGCACCCAACTCAATAAGGTCAAAAGGTTCATTATTTGGTCTGATAAAATCAGCAATTTGGGCCGTTTTAGTTTTGAAGATATCAAGTTCACAGTTGGTGAGATAATAACTCTCCATGTTCATGATTTTTTGAAATAGCTCATCTCCAATCTTATCATAGAAGTATTTGGAGGATAACTTCTTCGGGTTACTTCCTAAATCTAGTAAGATATCTTGGCGAAATCTATCAACTGTTTTGGATATATTATTTTGATGATATTTATGATGTGGGTTAATGTTCATTTCTCCCATATTTTTTTATTATGTATATTTCAAGTTGGAATATTATTAACCATTTAGAGATATAACATATAAAATGTAAGAGTTGTTTGCATGAACTATGATGCTTATGTAATAAAGCTATTGATAAAATAGCTTATTGTCGCTTCTTCTTTTTCATTTTGTTGATCCAAATGATCATTCCAGTGACTGGAAGTGAAGCACATATTAATCCCATAAGAAATGTTAAGATTTTGGTTGTTAGACCTCCATAACTTCCAACATGTAGGTCATAGTTCATTGCTCCAATTTTATCACCTAATGGAGCATTTTTAGATTGATTTATCTTTTGAATTTGGCCAGTTGATTGGTTAAAGTAATACCAGATGAATTGCCCCGTTTGATCTTCAACAAATCGTACTTGAACATCTTGGGGGGCTGCAATATTTTTCCGTAGTCGAATCGACATCATTTCTGCATTCGGATGTTTAGCTAGGGTGTAAATGAGAGCATTGTCTAGCGTTTTACTTTGATTTTGCGGTACTTTATCAAAGTTTTTATCAAGATTAATTTTTTGAGAGAAACTAATCGTATTGAATGTTTTTATATAAAATTCTTTAAAGGAAGGAAATGTGAATGCAATACCTGTGCATGCTAATAATAGAGCAAAAGACAAACTATAAAAGCCAAGGATTTGATGTAAGTCATAATTCAATCGCTTCCACTTTACTTTGAAATTAAACCAAACTTGTCTTTTTACTTTTTTTAATTTCCATTTCTTCGGCCACCATAGGACAATGCCGGACAGCAATATAATAATGAATAGTACTACTGAAATACCAACTACCCAATGTCCTATTTGTTTTCCTAGTAATAGGTTCATATGTAATTGCAGTATAAGTTGAAAAAATTCCGTTTTAGAGTTTTCTACATACTGCACTTTACCCGAATAAGGGTTTATGAATATCCGTTTATGGTAAATGAAATATTGATTATGGCCGAAGGCATGTTCATTGGTTTTTACAGCTCGAAATACCCAAGTTCGGTTGGGAGAAAGGTATAGGTCTGCCCGACTGATTTGTTCCTGTTTAGGTAGTGCTTTTTGAGCGTATTCAATAAGTTGGGTAAGAGGTAATGGTTCGCTATGATTTAATAAGCCATCTTGTAAATAGTATTTTTGCGGATAAATCATTAACTTGAGTTCATCATGGAATACATAGAGGCAGCCGGATAAGCTGACAATAAAAACGACTATGCCTGTAAAAAGACCTAGCCATTTATGTAACCATAAAATACTTTTCTTAATCATTGTTAAAATTGGTAATGTAAGTTTAGAGAAGTTACTGTACCGCTTCCCTTTACATACTCTGCATCTAATGCGCGATATTGACTTACTGTCGGATAATATGATGTATTGAAGAGGTTTTCAATTCCAAGACCTATATTCCAATATTTATTAAACCTGTAGTTTCCTGATAAATTGAAGATATCAACATTTTTTATAGGACCTTCACTATTATTGTATTTTCCTTTATCATTGCGCATGAATCGATCGCGCGATCCTGTATGTACCCAAAATAATTGCAAATTTAATTGTTGATTGGGTCTGTAACTGAAAAATCCTGTTGCCTTTGGTGGTGCAATCCTAGATCCATTAAGATACAATTTGCTGCCGTCATCCATTTTAGCTTCACCTTCAACGTATGCGTAACTACCACCTATGCTTATCTTTTGACTAAGTTTTGCATCCAATGTGATTTCATAACCTGCTACTTCTTCTGGTTCGCGTTGTGGCATAAGGAAACCACCTACATCAACTAAATTGACACCTAGATCTGAGGTACTGATATAGTACGATGCTGAAATATTGAATATGCTGAAACGGCTTGAAAATCCGGCTTCATAATTATTGGTTATGATGGGATCTGTTTCTAGATTTCCAAGTGTATTTTCTTTGGCTCTACGTAGTATACGTCCTAATTCATTGATGGCAAATCCCTGTGAAAAGCTGATGAAAGGATTGAAATAATCATATTTTGTATAGCGCAACCCAGCATTAAACATGGTAGCCTTATATGGAATACTGCCTCCACTCACCATTATGCTACCTTCACCGCCCGGACCTGTAGCTATAGTATGATAATCGTTGACCTTAACGGTAGCATTTTCATAGCGAAGTCCACCTTTGAAAATTAGGTTTTCAATAAGATCGGCTTTTATTTGCACATAAGGTGCAAAGTTAACCATATTCATTTTAGGTATATAAACACGGCCGTCTGTTAAGTTTTGATAGGTAACATCTTTCAATAAATCCAAGCCATAAGTTAATTCTGTCGGAATTGTCAAAAGTTGAAAAGGTGTATTCAGATTTAACCGTAATCCTTTTTTATCCGAATTGATCATGGTCTGGCCTGGGCCATACCAAGCTGTACCCGTAGCGACATATCTGTTCATGGAGCTGAATGAATTTAAATATGCCGTCATATCCAATTGTGTAGAACGAAAGAGATTATTTTTTGAATAGGTCAACATGGCATTATGGTTATAAGGTGTGCCTGCGGGTTTCCCAGGTTCTTCTCCTTTTATACCAATTGTAGGGGATGCTCCATATACACCATTTTTACTGATATATTTTGCACGTTGTGTGCTGCCATAATAATTGTAAAATCCTGTCAGCGTACTACTAGAATCAATTTTATAACCAAGCTTTACAAATGCATTGTACTGGTAGGAATTAGAAAGACCATCTGTCTGTCCGAGAGGTATGCCTTTGGAGTCTTTTTGTAATCCGGTATAGTCTACAGACCCTGAGGCGGTGTAGCTCCATTTGTTTAAATTGCCAGAAAGTTGCTGTGATAATTTATATCCCACAGTTTCTTGCGGATCAAAAGGATTAATAGATGTACCCACAACAGTTTGTCCGCTTACTTTTTTTTCATCATTGTTTTTTTTGGTGATATAGTTGATTATACCTCCTCCAGACCCATTTCCATAAATTGAAGTTGCTCCTTTGATAACTTCGATACGTTCAATAACATTCGGATCAATAGTACGTAAGTCTCGAGCGCCGTTCATGAGTGGTGTCGATTGGGGAATACCATCTATCAATACTAAAACGGCACGTCCACGAAGTGTTTGACCTGAGTTTGTGGCTTTGTTGGTTGAGGTTCCTAAACCTGGGATAGCGTTACCCAGTACTGTCGCCAAGTTGTTTGTGATATTGGTTTGAGCCTGAATATCTTGTTGATTCAATATAGTAATAGAAGAAGGTATAGTCGAAATACTTTCGGGTTTGCGCCCAGCGGTAACGACAATTTCATCCAACACGCGTGTGCTCGTAAACATGACGATATCTTGAAGCTGATTATCTGGATGATTTGAGAATTTGAATGTTTCTTCACGAAATCCGATAGCAGAAAGGCTTATTTTTTGATTATTGATGGAGTCAATATTTAATAATAAAATACCGCTAGTGTCTGTACTTCCCAATAGGTCTTGATTGAAACGGACTGTAGCTCCAGCGATTGGTAGGCCTTTCTCTGACTTGACCCGTACTCCTTGCTGTGCATGGCAAATGAATACTTGAAGCGATAGTATAATAGACAATAATTTCCATTTCTTGTCAATGGATTGTAATGAAATAGGCATCTGTATTATTCTTATATTAATTTAGATTTGTTCTAAACAATAGGCAAATATACGATCTATTTTATTTTAGCAAAATATTTTTTTATTTTTTATTGAAGTATTAGGCATATACTTCTTTTTTAAACGTTACTTTCCTGCAATTCTTTTTGTTCTATATTAGAATACAAAATGATTTTAATAAGATGATATGGATTTGTAAAATAAGGGAGCTGCAATTAGCCGATAGCCGATTGTTTCATTGCTCGATAAATTTATGGAGATTGAATAGTATCTTATCCCATCCCAATTGATAGTTTTCTGGAGCAAAATCTGGACCTCCATCGCTGAGGTTTTCAATACCGGAGTGTTGTAAGGTAACAGTGGTAAATTCATCTTTTTCTGTTAGTAACCAGGTAACCTTTGTAGTCCCTTTACTGTAGTCGGGATGCGTCCATGTGTGTGAAAATCTTTTAAAAGGAATTATTTCAAGAATAGTACAGACATGTAGAAATTGACGTTTAGCTCCTGGTTCATAGAAATGGAATGTTGCACCTAGGACAAGTTCAAAATCTGGAATTTCAAAATACCAATTTTTGAACAGTTCATTATTTGTAATAGCTTCCCATACGATAGCTGTATTTTTCCGAATTAAAACCGAAGATGTAATCATGATTGATATTTAATTGATTTGTCTAAATATAAGTGTAAAAACAACTACTATACCCTTGAAACAAAACGCATTATTTTCATAATTGTTTTTTAAAATGTTTTGTTGATTAGAGTAAAGATGTATGGTTTTTCGATTATTCGGACTGTGTTAAATAAGGACCAAAAATCGATATAAAAAAAGCCTCTAATTATTTTAGAGGCTTTTAGACTGGTTTGCGTAAATGTTCTAGCTATCTATTTATGTCCATTGCTTATATGCTTTTTTCATCTTAATTACAATTAGTGTAATAAAACCTAATATCGCAAATATTGCATATCCTATTCCTATTTCGGTTTGTGTTTGTGGATTGACTAAACTTACCACGATGTAACTAAGTGCTGAGGTCACTAAATAGGTAATACCACCAGCTAAACCTCCTGCTATTCCTGCAGATGAAGGGAATCTACCCAGGCAGTAACCAAAATAGTTGTTGAATATAAACCCGGCTGTTACATGAATAAGGAATGCAAATAAGGCTAATGTGAAAAGATTGGTGATATATGGAGATATTACAATCATTAAAACAATGAAACCAATCTGTAGGTAGTTGGCAAATTGCAGTTTCGGAAGTAAGGATTTCTTTATTAATGCACGACCGATAAATCCGCCTGACATCCAGGCTAATCCCATAAGTAATGAAATATATCCTGTTGTAATGGAACTATAGCCAAGGTCATGTTCGATAAAAAAAGGACCACTTAAGTTATAGAACATAACGAGTCCGTAGCTAATACCACACATGAGTACACCAAAAGTAAAATCTTTGGTTTGCAACATGGTTTTGAATTCGGTAACTAAATATTCCAGTCTAAGTGGGTTTTTCTGACGGATTGTTTCTCCTGAAAATATGAGTTCCAAAAAGAAAAGTATTGTACTATACCCCGCAAGTAACATGAAATTTGAGCGCCAACCAAATTTTGCCTGCAAATACCCCCCGATAAATGGAGCTATTATGGGCGCTAGTGACCACACAATGGTAATGGCACTGAGATAACGTTTTCGTTCTTCACCTTCATAGACATCGACAAAATATGCACGCTTAGATACGACAACAAAGGCAGATAATATCCCTTGTATTATACGCATTGCATAGATAATCAATATATTATCGGTTGTTGCGGTAATCCAGAAGCTGATGGTGAAGAGAAACAGAGAGATCAATGTGATTCGATATCGTCCCCAAGCGTCAACAAGAGCACCAGTAAAGAATTGTGCAACTCCATAACTAATTAGAAATAGGGATAACGTCAGTTGTATCTTACTTTCTGCTAATCCCAATTCTTGTGCCATTTGCGGCATAGAGGGTAAGTAGATGTCTGTTGCTAAACCTGAAATGGGAACTAAAGCAAAAGCAATTAGTGTGGGAGCAATTGATCGGCGTGAATTTATAGTATTATTGTACATGTAATATGTGTAGTGCTAAAATGGGTTAAGCGAATATGTTTATATGTAATATCTACTTGCTAAAATATAAATGAAAGGATAGCAAGGATGCATGAGACACTTGACCTAAATTAAATGAACAGATGTGCAAAGGTATAAAATTCAGTTAAGATGATAACCGTTTATTTGCAGTCTTGGAATTTTGGGAGGTCATTACCTAACCTTAAAAGTGATGATCGTTATTACTCGAAATCGTTTTCGTACTTTAATCGGACCTATATTGAACAGTCATCCTTATATTAATTATATTCGTAAAATTATAAACTGTCCTTGCTTATTTTTTGTATTTATATAGGATTTGGTAGGTTGAGAAATTACACTTGAAGTTTAATCGTTATGAACATTTTTCTGCTTTTGCCCCGCGGCCTATTAGTCTTATTTGCTATAAGTTTTTATACCAGCTTGCAAGCTCAAAAACAACCGCCAAATATTATTTTTATATTGACGGACGACATGGGCTATTCGGATTTGGGATCTTATGGAAGTCCAAATATTTCAACTCCTTTTCTAGATTCTATAGCAGGTAAGGGCGTACGCGCTACAAATTATGTGGTTTCGACTCCATCATGTACTCCTTCAAGAGCCTCATTGTTGACAGGTCGATATGCTTCTCGTTATAACCTGCCCCAACCCATAGGTCCCGGATCGGAATTGGGTCTACCTGATGATGAGGTAACCATCGCTGAAATGTTGAAGAATAGGGGATATGAGACTGCGTTAGTAGGAAAATGGCATCTTGGTGATAAACCAGAATCATTACCTAATGTACAAGGCTTTGATTTTTTTTATGGTATGCTTTATAGTCATGATTATCGTGCTCCTTATGTAAAGACTGACACCATTATCAAACTTTTTAGAAACCGTACTCCTGAAGTATTTGCGCCTGATGATTCGGATTTAAGCCAGCACTATCATCGTGAGGCTCTTGGATTTATCGATAGGCACAAAAAGGATAGGCCTTTCTTTTTGTATTATGCCCATAACTTTCCACATCTACCGATTGCATTCTCAAACAAGAAGAATCCCTATACTTCAGTACAAAATGCAGGACCTTTAGGTGCCGTTCTATATGAATTAGATCAATATATAGCACAACTATGGCATGCATTGGAAGCAAAGGGAATGGATAAAAATACCATTTTGATGTTTTCTAGTGATAATGGACCTTGGATTGAATACCCATCACGTATGGCAGATGATCAGGCAACAAAAAATTGGCATGTTGGTACTGCTGGGGTATTTAGAGGGTCTAAAGCTTTGACCTATGAAGGCGGTGCACGTGTTCCATTTATTGTTTACGGTAAAGGAATCATTCTCGAGGGGAAAGTCATTCGTTCTTCAATTAGTAACTTGGATATTTTACCTACCATTGCTTCTTGGACTGGGGCTGCGCTACCAAATAAAAAGCTGGATGGACAATCGATTTGCACGTTATTGGAAGGTAAAGAAGCGGATTTAAATTATAAACATAGACCGATATTTTTGGTTAATTATGGCAAGCCCGAGGCGGTTAAGGTGGGCGATTGGAAGTATCGAGTCATTACACAACGTACAAATCTTATTTCAGGTAAAAATGAACAAACGATAGAAGAGTTATTCAATATTGCTTGGGACCCAAGTGAAAGAAGTAATTTGATTCATGAATACCCAGAAAAGTTTGTTGAGCTTAAAAAGGTGTTCGAATCATTTGATGAGAAAGAATGATTATTTTCAGACTTTTTGATAAAACCAATCCTTTTTGTGTTTTTTTAGCTTAAATAAAGGAGGATGTAATGTCGCTGGTAGAAGAATATTGGACCTATTCATGCATTTTACACTTAAATTGATTGTGTTTATCAGTTATTTTTTTATTATAAGATAAATATTAAATGGATATCCTTATCTTAGTTTAAACTAAACGCCCTGGTCTCAGGGGATTTAATATAAATCTAAACTTCATATGAAATTTTCAAGAAAGCTGAAAAGCATTTTTGTAGTTGCTGTGTCAGCGCTGCTTGTGCAATATGGTACATTAACGAATGCTGTTGCAAATCCGCTCCATGAGGAGAATCCAATTCGTTCATCCGAATTAGAAAATCAGAACTTATTGCGTGCTATTCAACTCGTCGATAAGTCTGTCGACACCTATTTTAAGGGCGATGGGATGGCTATGGGGAGATTCTACAACCCCGATACAAAGAAATTATCGCAGGAAAGAGGAAGTGTGTGGATGTATACTGCAGCTATTGAAGCTGTAAATGCGATATTAACGGGCTTGAAGTCCCAAAAAGATAATGGTAATGCTACATTGTATAATCAGCATTATAACCGCAATGTGGTGCTTTTGAAGAGCTTGTTTGAAAATGCTGCTTATTACTTGGGAACTTTTAAGTTGATTTCATTTACTCAAGAAAAAGAGTGGACAGTGTATGCGGTAGACCGCGTGAACGAAAAGGGAAAGGCAAATGTGACTGGGATATTGAATGTGTACGATGACCAAATGTGGCTTGTGCGTGAATTATTGGATGCGTACCACTTAACAGATGATTCTTCGTTTCTTGAGCAGGCAGAGTATTTGACGGACTATGTGTTGGATGGATGGGATACAACATTAGATGAAAAGGGTTTGGAGCATGGGGGTATTCCTTGGGGACCAGGTTATGTGACCAAGCATGCGTGTAGCAATGGCCCAATGGTGAGCCCATTAGTGTGGTTACATGAAATCTATAAAGGTAAAAATGATAAAATTGAGCATCATTATATCGATGTTAAAGATAAAAAAACACGTCGTGTATCTAAAGTAAAGAAGAGTGATTATTACTTGAAATTTGCACAGAAGGTATACGATTGGCAAAAACGTTATCTTTTAAATAATCAGGGCGTATATACGGACATGATGGGGGATTGTTCACCTGATTGTTCAATTGCTTATGAAACTGTAAAAGGTATAAAATATCGTGCAAATACATTTCTGAAATCAGCTGTAGGACCTTCTTTTTCTTATAATAGTGGTACGATGTTATCTGGAGCCGCAGATCTCTATCGGGTAACGAAATTGAAAAATTATCTTGAAGATGCCAAATTATTATCCCATGCTAGTTTCGACTACTTCGCTAAAATAGGAAAACAAGTACCGGGTTATTATAGTTACGAATCCAGTGGTTTTAATAATTGGTTTAATGGCATCTTACTTCGTGGTTTTTTTAATTCCTATCCACTCAATAAGGATACAGGAATTTATTTGGAGTCTTTTCAAAAAAATCTAGATTATGGGTATTCAAAATTCTTAAGAGATGGTTTTTTACCTACTGATTTACTAAAGGGTTGGGATAATGATAAAGAAAAAAATAATCTGGAAGGTATGTTTATGTTTACTTATGCAAGTCAATACGCAATCTTGTCACAATATGAATTGAGCAAATCCAAATAAGGCTATAATATTGGAAATCTGAAAAATTAGAGGATACATGGGCATTTGACAGATTTTTAACACAAACAAAGATGAAGGATGCTATTGCAAATAGTCATTTTATAAAATACCCCATAATCATGGGGTATTTTTTCTTTTAAGAATGTTGTCTCTGTTGTTCTAAAAATTCGGATGGACTCAATCCGAATTGTTTTTGAAAATTTCTGGAAAAATGAGTCGCCGAACTATACCCGAGTAAGTGTGATATTTCATAAATTTTATATTTTCTTTGTATTAAGAGTTCTGCTGCTTTCCTTAGTCGGGTTAAGTTAATGAGTTCATTGGGTGATAGGCTTGATACGACATTTATTTTTCGATATAATGTAGGTCTACTCATGCATAATATATCGGCCATACGGTCAACATTGAATTCAGGATCGTCCAAGTGATTTTGAATAATTTCGTCTAATTTTGATAGAAATTCTTGATCATTTTGGCTTTGTCCAATACTTTGAATTTGTGAAAGGGGGTTATTAACAAAAAAGGTTTTAACCTTGAGTCTGTTCTTCAGGAGGCTTGCTATTTGTGCTCGTAAAAAAGCTGGTGAAAATGGTTTTTCTATATAGGCATCAGCACCAAATTCTAAACCTTGAATTTTAGATTCTATACTGTTTTTGGCCGTTAACAAAATCACAGGAATATGAGAAGTCATGATATTTTCTTTTATATGCTGACATAATTCATAACCATCCATTTCTGGCATCATAATATCGCTTATAATGAGGTCGAAATTATCGGAAGACAATAATTTCATAGCTTCTACACCATTGCTACTTACTTGTATTTCGTAGTCTTCGCAGAGGTCATCTGCTATAAATTCAAGTAATTCTTGGTGATCATCTACTAATAGTATACTGGCTTTTGCATTTTTCATCATGATGTTAAGCTTTGATTTAAAGGTAACGTTAATACAAATATGTTGAATGAAGTTTCATCGGTTTTGTAAACTAATGAACCTTGATGTTTTAAAGTCAATGATTTTGTGAGGGCTAATCCTAATCCACTTCCTGAAATATTTTTATTTCTTTTTAGACGATTGAATGGTTCAAAGATATGTTCTCGATCTATTATAGGAATGAGTAATCCATCATTTTTTACGCTCATGATCATTATGTTTTTTTCATCACTTATTAAGCTGATTTCTATATGCTTATCAGAATATTTAAGCGCATTATTAATGAGGTTGTAGCAAATTTTTTCGAAAGCATCTAAATCAATTAATGCTATGATATCTACATGAATTGATTTGATTAATATACGATTCTGTGCATTTAATGTTTCTATGAAGTTTTGGATAATCTCTTCTAAAATTAGACTCACATTGTGGGAAGCAAAGTTTAATTTGAATCCCTCTGCCTCGACTTTTCTGAAGTCCAATAACTGATTGCTAAGCTCAATCAGTTTGTTGGTGTTGTTTTCCATTGTATTGAGCAACTTGTCTATTGTTGGACTTCGGTCGACTTTGTCCATTAATTTTTCCAAAGGTGCCTTAATTAGTGTTAAGGGTGTTCGGATTTCATGAGCCACATCAGTATAAAAATTAATCTTGGAGCGATATAGTTCTTGATCTCTTATATTTTGTGTTGTTAAGATATGTTGTCGGTTACGTTGCTTAATTCTTTCATTGAAATGATGGATAATGAATGCAATCAATCCGATGGTGATAAGAACATAGATGAAAAATGCAGGTATACTTGCCCAGATAGGTGGCAAAATTTCTATTTTTAGAGTTTTGAGTTGTTGAATCGGGACACCGTTTGGATCATTAGCCTTAACCATGAATGTGTATTTTCCTGGTGCTAGTTTAGTGAAGTATACTCGGGGGGTACCGTTAATTGGGTTCCATTTTTCATCCATTCCCTCCATTTTATAACTATAATTTATTGATTGGGGCGCTTGAAAGTGCAGAGCCGCAAAATCTAGACTAAATGACGATTCATCATGTTTGAGTTGTATGTTTTCAGTAAATAGAATTGATTCCTTTAAAATAGGGGAATCGTCTGTTTGACTAATCTCACGATTATTAACAGTCATGTTTGTGATAAAGATTGGGGTGGCAGAATTGTAATTTATTTGATTTAATCTTTCTGGTTTAAATCGAATTAAACCATTGATAGTTCCAAAATAGAAATTACCATTGTCGTCATCAAATGAAGAATTATAATTGAATTGTAGTGTTGGTAGACCAGATTCCATATTGAAAATCCTTATTTTACGATCTTTTTGATGATAGCGGACAAGCCCTTTTGAAGTTGCCACCCACATATTATGTTGTTTATCTTCTAAAAATGACAGGACTACATTACTTGGCATGCCATCGTCCATATTAAAACTTTCAAACTCGTCTTTATCTGGGTCTTTCTTTACCATTCCACCTTCAGTGGCAATCCAAAGTTGTTTTTTTGAATCTTCAAATAGACTATTGATACGATTATTTGGAAGGGCCTTTATATTATTTGATTGGTGCGTATAGTGCTTAAAGTGTTGTGTATTGGGGTTGTAGCAAAATAATCCATCTCGCCAGGTTCCAATCCATAAGTTACCTTTGAAATCTTCTAGAATGCTGGTGTAGAAAATATGGGTAGGGACATTTTTGATCAGAAAGAACTTTTTTGCATCGAGGTCAAATCGATAGAGACCACGTGTGGATGCAGCAAGTATATTTCCATTTTTTGTTTGATATAGATGAAATATGAAATTGCTTTGTAGCTCTGAATTGTTTTGATCTAGATGATGGGTTACCTGCAACTGATTAAGATTGAATATATCAAGTCCATTTACAAAAGCCCCGACTAACAATTGATCATGAATGGCGAGTAGTCCATGCACATTATTATTAGCAAGGGAGCTATTTTGGCTCGTGAAGTTTTGTATTTTATTGTTGGAAATATTCCACTTTGCTACCCCTCCGTTTTCAGTACCAATCCAAATGTGACCCTCTTTATCTTTTTTTATACCCCGAACAACTGATCCTTTTAAATTGTCAACATGGTCGCCAGGTAATATTTTTTCTATTATGCTATTATGGGCATGATAATAATTGAGTCCACCGAAATAGGTACCTAACCATATTCCGTTATCTCTGTCTTGTAATATATTGTAAATAGCATCGTCCGAAATACCCCAAGGGTTATGTTGTTCTTTACGTAGATTGACGAATGTCTTGCTGGAAATTTGATAAATAAATAAACCAGATTCGGTCGCAAACCAATACTCTTGGTCGTTTGGTTGGACAATATCTCTGACATATAAAAATTGTTTCAATTGTTTTTGCCCTAGTATAGGTGATAAATTACGATTATTTAAATCGTAAGAAAAGACACCTGCTTTTGAAGTTCCAATGAGTAAATCTCCGCTTTTAGTTTCTACAATTTTCTCAATACTAAACCAATCTTTTTTTTCAAAATCCGTTGTGAAATCAATAAAAATGGAGAGTTGGTTTTCGTTGCTAACTTGATAGATGATCCCTTCTGGAGTCCCAAAATATAGCTTTCCTGATTTCGTACTACACAAAGCTGTGATATATAAATTGGATTTGGTTATTTGCTTTGTGGTTTTATTCATCAAATTGTGTACATAAAGCATTCCATTAGAGATGAACCATAATTGATGTTTTAAATCTGTTGTAATGACTGGAACTTCTGTACTTCGAAATTTCTCGTCTAATATTGTGAATTTTTCATGTAGTGGGTCGTAAGAATATATTCCTTGATCAGTACCAATCCACATTTGTTTCTGACTGTCTTCTTTTAATGATATAATGGAATTACTTCCTAAGCTATTTGGAACATGTTGCGAATGTGTAAATTTTTTGAATGTATTTCCATCAAAACGATTCAAGCCGTCCTTTGTTCCAAACCACAGAAATCCATAACTATCTTGCATACTGCAGATGACTGCATTGTTGGATAGTCCTTCATTTATTTGATAATGATTGAAATAATAAGGTTGGGCATGAATACTAAATGAAAGCAGAAAGTAAGCCAAGGAAAGAAGCAACAATTTTATTTTTATCATGTCTAATTGGTTATTGATACAAAACAGCTACATAATGAAACTATTTCGTTTATCAATATTTTGAAAATTTAGGATTTTAGCTCTTGTTGAGTTGAAGATAAAAAGAAAAAAGTAAATCATACCTTTTATATGCAACTATTTCTGTCAAATTGTTGTTTTAAGATTGTTTTGAAGTATAGGATCTCTTAATTTAATGAGATTTAAGTAGCGCACCGAATTGATACGAATACGCATATAATTGAGAAAATTCGAAAGTAAGGTTACTTCGTTATATCTTATATTTGATATAATCAATAATAACAAGGTAACCTAAATATATCGGTTTTTGGCTATACAGATTAAACAATGGAATGCTAATAAAAACGCAATCAGTATCATTAGGAGACCATTGACCTATGCCTTAAAAATAAAGGAAGATTATGTCCAAAAGGATGGAGGATCGACGATTTTAAATGTCAAGAGTCTGTTTATCCCACAAAATGACCCTCTTTTGAAATACTTCCTTTTAGTGAATGTAATGATGTTCTTTTACAAGATCAGTTGAATGATTTGAAAAATTAAAATTGGTAAAAAAAAAGCAACGCCTAATGATGGATTCCAGTTTGAATCTCATGCAGAGTCAATTTTAATATTTGTAAAAGTAAAAAGAATATCAGGGTAGAAAATTGACGAGCATGGATTGACTGGTTTACTGCTAGTAAGTTTAGTAAAATCCGAGAGGCCAAGAGAGGAAGTTGAGTTAATTTTGATGGAGGGTACACGATTAATAATAACGGCTTTCCCTGCCGTAAAATAATGAAATTGATAAAGATTAAATGTTTTTTATAATGAAGAGAACTGTATTATTTGCGAGCTTAATGTTAGCCGTACAAGTGAATTTTGCTCAGGATTGGAAACCTGCGGGTTCGCATATTTTGACTTCTTGGGGTGAACAAGTAAATGCACATAAACCACATCCAGAATATCCGAGACCACAATTGGTTCGTGCTAATAATTGGCAAAATTTGAATGGGCTATGGAAATATGCCATTACAACTGCCACTACTACTGATATTCCAACGCAGTGGGAGGGCAATATATTGGTTCCTTTTGCTGTTGAATCGGCTTTATCTGGTGTAGGTAAAGAAATTGGTAAGGACAAAGCACTTTGGTATAATAATACGATTACATTAGATAAAGCCGTTCAAAAAAATAATGTTTTATTGCATTTTGGTGCTGTTGATTGGCAATGTGATGTTTTTATCAATAATAAATTAGTCGGGCGGCATGAAGGAGGATTTGATCCATTTACTATGGATATCTCGTCCTTTCTTAAAAAAGGAGCTAAGCAAGATATAGCTATCCGAGTCTGGGATCCTACAGATGATGGGCCACAACCACGAGGGAAGCAAGTAAATCATCCCAATGGGATTTGGTATACTCCGGTAACAGGTATATGGCAAACGGTATGGTTAGAGAGTGTTCCGCAAAGTCATATTGTAAGTACTAAACATACACCGCAACTGGATGCTGGAAATTTAACCTTTGAAGCTACAATAGCAGCGAGTCAACCGGGGGATCAAGTCATGGTAAGAGCTTTAGACGGAACTCGAGTTCTTCAGGAGCAATCTGGCGAACCTAATCATGCATTTAATATCGCTATACCTCAGGCTGAACCTTGGTCACCTTCTAATCCAAAGTTGTATGATTTAGAAATTCAGTTGCTGCGAAAAGGGAAGGTTATCGATCAGGCGAAAAGCTATTTTGCTATGCGTAAAATATCGATGGAAAAGGATAAAGATGGTATTCAACGATTGATGTTGAATAATAAGTTTACCTTTCAATATGGTCCGTTGGATCAAGGATGGTGGCCTGATGGGTTACATACAGCTCCCTCAGATGAAGCTTTGAAGTTTGATGTTATCAAGACCAAGGAAATGGGGTTCAATATGATCAGGAAGCACATCAAAGTGGAACCAGCTCGATGGTACCGTCACTGCGATAGTATAGGTATGTTGGTGTGGCAGGACATGCCAAGTGGTGATTTAGGAGGTAATAATTGGGATATGCAACCAGGGAAAATATCAGGAGGTATTCGCGATAAGGATCGTTCTGCCATATCTGAAGGATATTATAGGAAAGAGTGGAAGGCGATTATGGAAGTGCTACACAATTTTCCGAGTATCGTGATGTGGGTGCCATTCAATGAAGCATGGGGACAATTCAAAACCAAGGAAATTACAGAATGGACAATTGCGAATGACCCTTCTCGATTAGTAAATAGTGCCAGTGGTGGTAATTTTATGGAGACGGGGCATATATTAGATATTCATAATTACCCAGATGCAGCAATGCCAGATCCTTCATTGTTTGGGGCCAATCAGGTTTTAGCATTAGGAGAATTTGGAGGTTTGGGACTACCAGTAGATGGGCATTCTTGGCAACAGAAGGATAATTGGGGATACCAAAGTTTTAAGAATAAGGTTGAATTGTTCGATCGTTATAAGAGATTGATTCATGATTTAAATCGACTGATTCCTATGGGTCTTTCGGCAGCTGTATATACACAGACAACAGACGTTGAGGTTGAAACCAACGGATTGATGACCTATGATAGAAAAGTGATTAAAATGTCTGAACAGGAATTGAATTCGCTGCATCAACCTTTGTATCAATTTCAATTAAAGTAATCTGAGTTCAGTATTTTAATAGCATTGTCCGAAAAGTGCTGACAATAAAAATTAGATAGGTTGGTTTGGGGGCCTTGCGTATACCTGTGTACGGAAAGGCCCTTTTTTATGACCATATGAATCCAATTTATTTCTTTTATGGGGAAGTTTTAGTGATGCCGATACACAAGGAACTTATGGGGTTCCATTGACCAATGATGGGTTAAAAGTACCTGATTTAGGAAGAAAATTTAAAGTAGCCGCTGGAGATTTTGAAGCTGTTATGATTCATAAACGCAGAGGGTACTATTATTTTTTTGGTTCACAAGGCTCTTGTTGTGAAGGTATAAATAGTACGTATCTATCCCAATCATCGCCTTTCTTTAAATCAGTAAAATAATAATCAGAAGATGATTCATCATGTAAAGAAGCATATTAAAGTTTAGATTGTATAAGGGGGAACAGCTTTAATATAAAATTAAGAAGTTAAATCATCCATTTTCATATTTATCAAAAATATGAAAATGGATGATTTTTTGATTTAAATGAAAATAGCATTCTCCTACCTACTGTTATTTTGATACAAACTCCTCTGAAAGTAAACTTCGTATTGTTTAAAGGAGTTTGATATCATATTCAAGTTGTCATTTATGTGATGTATGATATTAATAAGCAGACTATTGAGATGAATTGATAGTGCCATGTTTTTCGCATTTATTAAATTTGATTAATCAATTGTAGAATTAAACCTTCTGAGATACATTAGATATTTTACTTTAAGTCGTCTGCTATTTTTAGGTAGCAAGATGACAATTTAGACGATTTCATTTGCGCTATTTTTAGAAAACTAGCCTATAAATCTGAAGGAAAGATATTCGTGAATACGCTTATGTTGTCTTAAAAAAAGGCGCAAATTATCGAAAGGAAAATATAAAAATAACAAATTATAAAGAAATTGAAGCCGTAATCAGGTTTTTTTTTAACTCTACATGCTAATTCCATTTAGCTGTAATATTTTAAATCAATTATGCAGATATTAATATTAAACGCTTCGTTGAAAAGTGCTTTGTCGATAGGGCCATATGTACGTTTTAAGGAATATGAATTAAAATTGCTAACTACACCACCTTAAACCTATCGTCCAGTAGAAACTCACCTTTTAGGAATTTCTATCCATATTGAATTAATCAGATTAATCGATTATATATTTCCAATCTCAATATTATTGCTTGAAAAATATTGAAGTATAGGTGAGGCAATACATTAAAATAGAAGTATAAATTTTAACCAAATTATATTTATGATAACTAAACAGTTTATAAAAAGCAATAGTTGGTTCGTAAGCAGTATGCTATGGATTTTTATTGCATTTAGTTTTGGAATGGGGGGCTGTAAAGAGGAGAATAAGAGTGTCGTGGAGCCGGTAGCCTTTAATCCATCTAAACCCGTCGTAGTATCCGATTTTAGTCCTAAATCAGGAGGTATGGGGCAACGCCTTGTAATATATGGACAAAATTTTGGTAACGATGCCAAGAATGTAAAAGTGCTTATAGGTGGTAAGCAGGCGAAAGTAATTAACGTACTGGGAGAATCATTATATTGCTTGGTTCCAAGACAGGCATTTAATGGCGATATTGAAGTGCGTGTAGGCGATTCAGATAAACAGGTTATTGGTAAATCCGAGAAACCTTTTGACTACCAGCGCAAGATGGTAGTATCTACTGTTATTGGATATCGAAATGCTCGAGGTGACGAGCCCTGGAGAGACGGTAAATTTAAAGATGTAGACCAAAGTAAAATGGCGAGTGGATTCTGGGAACCTTCATTTATGAAATTCGACCCACTCAATCCAAAGCATCTCTGGATGACATTTGATAATAATAATGGTCTTTATTTAATAAATTTTGAGGATAGCACGGTTACCAAAAAACGTTCTGATTTTGATAGACCCCGTAGCATTGATTTTACAATTGATAGTAAGCATATGATTATAGCTGAAGATCGTGGAGGCGAAAATGATAGGGCTACATACAGGTTGTCGCGTGATCGACAATGGCAGGATAGAGAGGTGCTGACCACCTATAGGCAGTGTAATGGTGCCTCTGTTCACCCCATCAATGGGGAGATGTATTTTAATAGTTACGAGAAGGGTCAATTTTTTCGTTTCGATCTGAATAAATATTTTAATGAGGGACTTGGAGTTAAAGATTATCAACAGTTGTTCGTGGTGCATGATCCGAATTGGGAGTATAAGATATTGATACACCCCACTGGTAACTACGCATATATTGTAGTCATTAATCAGCATTACATCCTTCGTGTTGACTACAATTGGGAGAAGAAACAATTTAATCAACCCTATCTGGTCTGTGGTCAGCTTAAAAGTGCCGGCTATGAAGATGCAGTTGGCTCCTCTGCTCGCCTAAATAACCCTTATCAGGGTGTTTTTGTGAAAAACCCAGCCTACGAAGCTGATGGTAAAACGGATGTATATGATTTCTATTTTACAGAGCAGGAAAATCATGCGGTTCGTATCTTAAAACCAGATGGTAGTGTGACGACTTTTGCTGGTAGAGGTAGCTCGAGTATTAATGCTAATCCACATGGTTACGTAGATGGCGATTTGAGGCAGGAGGCTCGGTTTGATAGACCCTCTGGGATCGCATACAATGAGACCGAAGGTGCATTTTACATTGGAGATCAATCGAATCGTCGTATACGTAAAATAGCACTTGAAGAAATGGATCAAAGTATTAACGAATAATCAGTGATTTTCATGATGAAAAAATTCTTAATAACATGCATGTTACTGCTCGGCTTTACCTCTAGTCTGTTGGCTCAAGAGATAGTCGAAGTAACCGGTGTCGTAACTGACGCCCAAAAGCAACCCTTAGTAGGGGTTAGTATTTATGTAACAGATTCACCAGGTTTAGGTACCGTTACGGATAGCCATGGTAAATATAAAATTAAACTTGAAAGATATAAGCGGTTAACATTTTCTTATATCGGTTATAATAAGCAAGAGGTATTGATTAAAGATGTGTTCGCAGTTAGTTTGGCATTACAAAAATCGGAGACGAGCGTTCTGGACGAAGTGGTGATAACAGGGACTGGGACGCAAAAACAATTGACATCTACAGGAGCTGTCAGTAGTGTAGATGTCAATAACCTGAAATCTAATCCAACTTCTAGTTTATCCAATGCATTGGCAGGAAATGTACCAGGTGTTATGGCCATGATGCAATCTGGACAGCCGGGTAAAAATATTTCTGAATTCTGGATTCGGGGTATTTCAACTTTTGGTGGTGGTACAGGTGCATTGGTTTTGGTCGATAATATTGAACGTAACATCAATGATATTAATATTGAAGATATTGAGTCTTTCTCTGTCTTGAAAGATGCTGCGGTAACAGCAATTTATGGTTCTAGAGGAGCTAATGGAGTCATTTTGATTACTACTAAGCGGGGTAAGGAGGGTAAAATTAACATCAATTTTAAAGATGAAACGATTTATAATACCCGTACCATCACCCCTCAATTTGAAGATGGTGTAACGTACGCTAATCTCTTAAACGAATCGCGCATTACGCGAAATCAGGCACCTATCTATCAACCTGAGGAATTAGAAATTTTGCGATTAGGGTTGGATCCAGATTTATACCCTAATGTGGATTGGCAGGACTTGTTGCTGAAAGACGGTGCAATGACCTATAGAGCGAATCTCAATATGAGTGGTGGTGGACCTACAGCTCGTTACTTTGCTTCAGGGAGCTATGTGGAAGAAGGTGGGATGTATAAGATTGATGAAACGTTGCGTAATGATTACAATACCAATGCAAATTACAAACGTTGGAACTACCGTTTGAATACAGATTTTAATATCACAAAAACTACGGTGGCTAAAGTTGGTGTTGCAGGATCCTTAGATAAACGAAACAGTCCGGGATTGGGAGATAATGATTTTTGGGGCGTACTTTTCGGATATTCGCCCATACGAACGCCAGTAATGTATTCCAATGGGTATGTACCTGCTATCGGTGAAGGAAATCAAACGAACCCATGGGTTGTAGCAACACAAACAGGCTTTAACGAGAATTGGACAAATAGTATACAGACAAATGTATCCATAGAACAGAATTTCGACTTTATTACCAAAGGGCTTCGAGCTAGAGGGATTGTCGGATTCGATACTAACAATAAAAGTAATATATCTCGTCGTAAATGGCCTGAGCAATGGCGTGCTGAACGTGCTCGAGATGAAAATGGGGATCTAGTTTTTACACATGTTTCCGATCCCAGTGAAATGTTCCAAATGAGTGGTGCTGAAGGTGAAAGACGTGAGTTTTTAGATTTAATGTTCAATTATGATCGTAGTTTTGGTAATCATAATGTAGGTGGGGTAATTCGGTTTACACGTGATGCTTTGGTAAGAACGGTAAACATTGGTGATGATATCAAAAATGGGATATCCAGAAGAAATCAAGCTTTGGCTGGTCGGGTGACCTATAATTGGAAAAATAGATATATTACTGATTTTAATTTTGGCTACACCGGTTCTGAAAATTTTGCTATTGGACAGCAATATGGTTTTTTTCCGGCACTCTCAGCTGCCTGGAATGTCGCAGAAGAACCCTTCATCAAAGAGAATTTGGATTGGATCAATATGTTTAAGATACGGTATTCTTGGGGTAAAGTGGGAAATGATCAGTTGAAAGTTGGAGATAGTCAAGAACGATTTCCATACTTATATACCATTGAGGAGATCTGGCGGAGGAACGCTGATGGGAGTTTTGCGTTAGATGGCAATGGTAACAAAATACCTGATGGAGGTTATCAGTGGGCTGACTATGGTTTCGATCGGTACTATCAAGGAATGAAATATGCACAAGTAGCATCACCGTATGTAACCTGGGAGATGGCAACAAAACAAAATCTAGGTTTTGATATTGCTCTTTTTAATGATAAGATTATTGCGAATCTTGATTTTTTCAATGAAGAGCGAACGGGTATTTATATGGAGCGAAGATTTTTACCGGCGATTGTTGGGCTTGAAAGTACGCCAAGAGCCAATGTTGGGGCAGTGCGATCAAGAGGTTTCGATGGACGATTTGAGTATAAGCAAAATATTGGAGAAGTCAGTCTTACCGCAAGAAGTAACATCACGTATAGTAAAAATGTTATTTTGGAAAGGGATGAAGAGAACAATGTGTATGGTTATCAGAATGAGCGTGGTTTTCGCGTTGATCAGGCCAAAGGATTAGTCGCTTTGGGTCTTTTTAAGGATTATGATGATATCCGGAATAGTCCGAAACAAAATTTCGGAAATTATCAACCTGGAGATTTGAAATATAAAGATATCAATGGTGATGGTGTGATTGATGATGGTGATCGAGTGCCCATTGGTGCTACCAGACGACCGAATTTGATTTATGGTATTGGTGCTTCCGTTAGTTGGAAAGGAATTGATCTTAATGTGCATTTTCAAGGAGCAGGGAAATCTACTTTTTCAACCTATGGAAAGACTGTACATGCATTTAGTGAAGGCGAGTGGGGGCAAGTCATGAAAGGCGTGATGGGTGATAACCGTTGGATTTCTGCGGATATTTCAGGAGATCCAGCTACTGAAAACCCTAATGCTTCTTATCCCCGTTTAAGTTATGGGGATAATCCTAATAACTTTAGGGAGTCTACTTATTGGCTTAGAAATGGCCAATACTTGCGTCTGAAAACTTTGGATATCGGTTATTCCATTCCAAAATCTTTGGCCAATCGGATAAAGACCAATAACATCCGTATTTTTCTTGTTGGTAGTAATTTACTGACATGGTCAAAATTTAAGCTTTGGGATCCTGAACTTGCTAGCCCTAGAGGAGAAGACTACCCGCTTCCCAAATCATTTACATTAGGCTTAAGTGTTAATCTATAAATTGAAAAGAAATGGAAAAGAAGATATATTTCCTGTTATTTCTTGTGTTTAGCACAAGTTTTATTTCCTCCTGTAAAAAAAATTATCTAGAATCTGATCAATATTTTAAGGATCGGATTACGATTGAAAAAGTGTTTAAAAGCAAAGTGTATACCGAAGAGTGGTTAGCGCATGTTTTTGGGGAATTAAAAGGTGAGAATGTCGATGTGGCCAGTAAAGGACTTACTCCGCATAATTTTGCCGATGATATGTATTATGGCGATCGAGATAAGGATTTTGATCCTTCAAAGAATGAACTGTCATACAATATGTTCAAAATGGGCCTTTATGGCGAGAATGACAAACAGGGTACTTGGACACAATGTTACAGAGGGATTCGTAATGCGACTACTTTTATTCATAATGTCTATATGAATACAGAAATGACTCCTGTTGAAATTGAAGATTACCGAGGGCAAGCGCGCTTTGGAAGGGCTTATCTTTATTGGTTACTATTACGGAAATACGGGCCCATTCCATTATTGCCAGATGAGGGAATCGATTATACTGAAAGTTATGAGGATATCGCTACTGCACGAAATACATATGAGGAGTGTGCAACATTTATTGCGGATGAGATGTTGCTAGCAGCGAAAGAAATGGAAAAACTGGGAATGAATCGTGGTCAAGATGGGTCTGCTCGTCCTAGTTGTGGGGCGGCATTGGCCACACGTGCCAAAGTATTGCTTTACGCAGCAAGTCCGCTCGCAAATGGAAACACATCAAGTTTTGCTGCAAGATTGGTTGATGATACCGGTAAAAAATTACTTTCAGCCGATTATCAAGGAGAAAAATGGGCAAAGGCTGCTGCCGCAGCAAGGGATGTAATTGAACTAGGAGTATATAGACTGTATTGGGTTCCGCTACAAGAGACAGGTGAGGATGCAACAGTTATATCGCCGAAAGACAATAATTTTTCAGAAAAAAATTGGCCAGAAGGTTGGGCAAATATCGATCCAGCCAAATCATATGCACAAGTGTTTGACGGTACGTTGCAAGCTTCGGGGAATCCTGAGCTAATTTTTACAAGAGGTAATAATCAGGATGGTGAAAGTATAGCTTCTATGGTCATCCACCAGTTGCCTCGTTCTGCAACGGGTTGGAATACGCATGGACTTACCCAGAAGCTCGTTGATGCATATTATATGAATGATGGGAAAGACGCGCCCGGTAAAGATAGTGAGATTGGACGTGGAAATGGATCTAACCGTCTAAGTGGCTATGTGTCGGAAGAAGATTACAACGCTGGGAAGTATAAGCCTTTGAGAGAAGGGGTTTCGTTACAATACGCAAATAGGGAACCTAGATTTTACGCTTCTGTTGCTTATAATGGTAGCTTTTGGACGTTGCTGAATGAGACTTTAGAACGTAATCGTAATCAACAGGTATTTTATTATCGCGATGATACGAAAGGTAATGGATTCAACTCTTCCAATGCATATTGGCTACGTACAGGTTTTGGAGTGAAAAAATTTGTTCACCCAAGTGATACTTATGAAGGTGGTAGTGACTCACGTGTAATTTCAAAAGCTGAACCTGCTATTCGCTATGCAGATATTTTATTGGCATATGCAGAGGCGCTAAACGAACTTGATGGCTCTTATACTATTCCATCATGGCGAGGTGGGGATTATGCTCTCAGCCGCGATATAAGTCAAATACAACGAGGTATTCATCCGATTCGAATTAGAGGTGGTGTACCCGATTATCCATCTCAGGTATATAGCAACAAGAGTGAATTAAGAAAAACATTGAAGCGGGAACGTTTTATAGAATTAATGGGAGAAGGACAGCGCTATTATGACCTACGTAGGTGGATGGATGCTCCTATAGAGGAGGCGTTGCCTATTTACGGCTGTAATGTATTGATGAATTCTAAGGAGAGGGATCTCTTTCATAGACCTGTGGCCGTATGGACACTTAAAACGAGTTTTGCGGATAAGATGTGGTTCTGGCCGATTAGTCATAGTGAACTTAAACGTAATAAACGACTGACACAAAATCCAGGATGGACATATAATGATTAAATATTTCATTTAAAGCTGCATGAACTAATAGAAGTAAGAATTTCAAGGGTTAGCTGATTACGACCATATATGCCCGGTAGACATTTATAAAACTGAAAATAAGATGGATGCCTATAAAATAAAAAGAGAGGTTAACAAACTTATTTATGCCATTTAAAATTTAAACTCATAATAATAGTCCAATGAAAAAAACATATATACAACTCTTTCTGTTCTTATTGCTGCTTGTATTTAGTGGATGCAATGATGAATGGAAAGATGAACAATTTGAAAATTTTGTTTCGTTTAAGGCTCCTTTGACAAATGAAGGAGTATCTAATATCTATGTTCGTTATAAGGGAGATCAAAAAACTACTTTCATGCTGCCATTAATCGTTAGTGGATCTACTTTAAATGATAAAAACATGACCATTAATGTTGCTGTAGATGCTGATACATTGAATATTTTGAATTATGAGCGCTTTCAAAACAGGGAAGATTTTTATTATAGAGAGCTCAATAGTCAATATTTTTCCATTTCCCCTACAGTAGATATTAAGTCGGGCGAAAATACTGCTTTAATGCCTATCGATTTCACGCTCAAAAATATTGATATGGTTGATAAGTGGGTGCTTCCATTAACCATTTTGGATGATGTTTCCAATGGATACAAAGTGAATCCACGAAAACATTACCGTAAAGCACTATTGCGTATTTTTCCTTTTAATAATTATTCGGGTACATACAGTGGCACTGCACTAAGAACTAGTATGGAAGGCTATGAAAATGAAACTCCTATTGTTAAAAGTGAAATTCGGAGTTATGTGGTTGATGAAAATACCATTTTCTTTTATGCAGGAAACATAGATGAAGAGCGACAGGATCGTGGTCAATATAAAATTTATGCAACTTTTAACGAAACTGGTGGAGTTAGCTTAAGGGCTGATAATGCTAATATAAAGTTTAAAGCTAATAAAGACGCGAGTTATACGATTTCAGAGCAGATGGACGCTGTACGTCCTTACCTTTTGCATCGGTATATAGCCATCAATAACATCGACTATCAATTTACCGATTACACTATGGTTCCTAATGTTGATATTACATATAAGGTTTCTGGCTCATTGATTTTACAACGGCGGTTGAATACGGAGATTCCAGACGAAGATCAATCTATCGAATGGTAAAGGAAGAAAAACCGTACGCGGTCAAAGAAAAACTAGTTTGGTGATTTAGTTTGTAGGGAAATGCGGAGTGTAAAAGCTTCGCATTTTTTGTTTAACGAAGTTGATTGCGAATTGTAATAGTTCTTTTATTTTTAGAAGGCTACTATCTCGTTGTGTTTTACGAGTAGTAGCCTTCTAAAATTTGTATGTGCCTTTTTTGATCAAAAAATATTTACTTTTAAATCATGTTTTTCAGAATTGGCAGTGTAAATCATTATCTATTAATAATTGGTTCATTTGTCTGTGCTAATCGCTGTGAGCCGTTATTGGCAGGACATGAGATATCATCCGTAGCATCATAGATTAATTTTTCACCTTCTTTTATTAATTCTTCGGGTACATAGATCTGTATCCTTGTAATGCTATAACCGCTAGGGAAATAGCGCATGTAGTAGCCATCGGGATGTAAAGTCCAAATTCCACTTGGAGTATCTGCTCTAGGTGTTGCCATTCCAGCTAGAATCGCATATTTTTCGAACTCTTCGTAAGAATAGTTTCCTGAAGATACGAGATTACGGATGTTATTTTCAGCCTCAAAAATAGCTTGTATGGATTCTGGCAGTTGCTCTTTAGCTGCGGCCATTGCATCAAAAGGTAAAACTCCTAGTGCACCTCCTTCGAGTTGGAGTAACTGTTTTGGGGTTAGTAGTGTCAATGCTGTTGCTTTAACTGGCCCTGCGTAGTCGATAAATTTTGTTTTAGCTATTATTGTCCATAAAAGCATCTGGATATCATTTTGTTTTACTTCTGGATGATTTTCGGCACTTTTAAGTATGGTAGTAACAACTTCTTTTTTCTTACCTAACGAGGGTGCATACATATAGCCATCCCCTGACGAGGGTGCATGAGTTCCAGCTTTTAAGCAGTAGCTTTTGTTTGTCATCTCGAAATGACCAGCTTGCAAGATAAAACCATCATTGCCATTCCGGGGTAGATCCTGTAATGGTTTATAGGTTGCCTCTTGTTGAAAGCTGGGCATTTGTTCACCATTTCTATCTACATCTTCAAAATTTGTGGATATGGCTTCAGGCTCTTTAAGTAATTTGTCCAAACCTAGCGCTTGTGTGCCCTTACTTGATACTACTTTTCCGACTTTATTAAGCAAGCCACCAAATTGTGCAGTTGCAAGTTCTGTTGACAGTATAAAACATAACGAAAGTGATAGTTTTAATACTATTTTTTGAATTTTCATAATATTGCTATTTATGGTTAGTTTTTATTTCTATCAAAATGAATGTAAATGATGTTCATCTTTTTACTTATTTACTAGATAGTAAAAGTCGTTATCATTTATTGGAAATGTATACATCGAAAATTAAGTATATATAAAATTACAAATAATATTTTATGATTTCCGAACTTACTCTATTGTCATTTTAGAATTATACTATGTATGGATAGATGGGAGGTATTGAATACTATTAAAGCATCTCTCCATAAATCTGAAGTGGCATGTTGTAGTATAAATTTGTTCGGACAATCTCCATATATTGAAAGTTAGCATTTTTGTTAGCAAGATACCAATAGGATGTTTAAATATTTATTGAGATTAATATGCGGTTTGGAGGAAAAACAAAAGGTTTTCAAACGGGGAGAATGAAAACCTTTATAACCAATTATAAACCTAAATTATGATGCAACAAATATAGTGTTATTTTCACACTAAGTCAAGCTTTTTTTTAATATATTTTCTACTATTGTATAAATGAATAGTGTAAACATTAATTTAATACTATTGGTTAAAGGAAAAAGTGAAATATCACGAATTGAAGGTTCTTTCTTTCCTGTTATTCATTTCTTTTTTATTTCTTTGTAATGAAGTGTCTTCAGTAATTTTGTGGATAGGTTTATTAGCCTGCTGTGGATAACAATTTTTTGATTATTGTTCGTGAACTACCAAATTTGGTTTGTAGTCGTGCAAATAAATAACAGAGTTAACTATCAAAATATTCGAATATATTTCGTCTATTTCTTGATATTATCGTTGTTTATAGTAAGTCGAACAAAGCTATGTGCAAATATGGCTGGTATAATTCTGAGTTTATTTGTGATTATAAATTTTTATAATTACTATATGGATTTTTTAAAGAGAGTATGTGATGAAAACGTTAAAGGAATTAATTAATAAAGAGGCATTGGGCTGGGCTGCGGTCAAAAAATTGATGATGAATTCGAAGAATACTGTTCAAGTTTTACCTAGGAGTCCTAAACGAGCAGATGAAGAATTGCTAAGATTACAAATTTCGACTAAATCTCCTGTAGGAGCTATCGTTTTTGAAACTGGAGGAATTCTTGTTGATGATGGTTGGTTGCGTATCTTAGGTTCAGGTTCTATGAAGTTGAATAGGGGTATGATGGAATGGAATAAGGGGAAAAGCTATATAAATGAAGGAGAAAAGGGCGGTTTTTTACTAGTTGCGGAGGATGTTATTGGAGGGTATTTTGCTATTAACGCAGGAGAGTTAGGGGACGAAATTGGTAAAATATATTATTTTGCACCAAATACCTTACGTTGGGAAAGTTTGGAATGCGGTTATTCTGAATTTATTAATTGGGCTTTTAATGGTGATTTGTCGCTCTTTTATAAAGCATACAAATGGGATACTTGGAAAGAAGATGTTACTGCTATTGATGGTAATCAGGTCTATTCCTTAATGTTGAGCGGTATAAGTCAAGATGAGCTAATAAAGAGTGCTGCTAGTAAAAAAGTTGTTTCTGTGCAAGAACAGATTCTATCAGCTTTGAAAGCATTAGACTCTTAATTTTACAATGTGAAAGTTTTAGAAAAAAAAATTAGAACTTTCACTTAACATTATTTGGATAGCTAGGGTTAGTTCACAGATCGTATATTTTTTAAAATATAGTAGGATATTAAATTCTCACTTAGTGATGTTTCGTTTTAAGTTGCTGAATATTAATGTTATAGGATGGTTTTTTAGTAAAAACAAAAGGTTTTCAAACGGGGAGAATGAAAACCTTTTTAACCAATTATAAACCTAAATTATGATGATACAAATATAGTGTTAATTATACACTAAGCAAAAATATTTTGTCATTTATTTTAATAAATGACAAAATAATGTCTTTGTTTTATTAAAAATAGTGATATCACGTTTTTTTATGAGGAAGTGATGTTATTAATTTTGATTAGAAATTGTTTTGTAATGGAGAAGAGAAAAGAAAAACATCTTTCAATAAAAAAGGAAAAGGATCAGATTTTGGATCAACACTATTGGGATTTGAGGTGGAAAAACAATCTTATCGGTTGGGATCTTGGATGTGCTTCTCCACCGATTACGGCTTATATGCGTGAATATTCTAATCGGAATGCTGCTATTTTAATAGCTGGCTGTGGAAATGCTTATGAAGCAGTCTATTTATTAGAAAATAAATTCACTAATATAACACTGATTGATATCGCTCCAAATGCTATAGAGCAGTTGAATGAGAAATTTAAAGGAAATCCTTTTGTGCAAATTATCTGTGCTGATTTTTTTAAGCATCAAGGACAATATGATTTGTTGATTGAGCAAACTTTCTTCTGTGCCATAGTACCAAACAGACGTCAGGAATATGTAGAGAAAGTATCTTCTTTACTAAAGCCAGGCGGTAGACTAATAGGAGTGCTTTTTGATGAAATATTGAATAGAATTGGTCCTCCTTTTGGCGGTGATTTGCAAACTTATCAATCTCTTTTTTCAGCTTATTTTGATATTAAAAGAATGCAGAAGTGTTTTAATAGTATAGGACCACGTGAAGGAAAAGAAATATTCATTAATCTGGAAAAGCGATAATTAAAGTTTTTAAGGTTTTCTTCCATAAAGCAATAGTCTTTTGAATGCATAAATATTAGGAAATTTGATAAATTTTTGTTCAATACGTTTCTTATATGCATTGATAAATTCTTCTTTTTGATTGTCTTGGAATCTATCCAAGTAAGGAATTAATGCTGATCCAGATATAAAGTCAAATAACTCTTGTTTATTTTGAGCGATGATGGGGTATACTTTTTGAATAACTTGTATATTGATTAATCCAGCATTGTACATTATTTGTGTATACTCATCGATTGATAACAAGGGGGATTCTTTTTTCCATCCCTTTAAATAACTTTTGAACGGTTCCTCTTGTACTAATATTAATAGAATTTGATTCAAGATATTAAGAGTCTGCATTGGCATTTGAACTGCAAATTGACCATTGGGGAGTAGTAGTGATAGAAGATTTGGAAACAACGTATGATGGTTATTGGACCATTGTAATGCGGCATTGCTAAATATCAAATCCCATTTTCTTTTGGAATCTAGAACCTCTTCAGTCTTAGCTTGTTTGAAAGATAATCTATCGTGGGAGAATTGTAAGGATTCTGAAAGCATAGCTTCGGATGGGTCAACACCCAAAAATCGAGAATTTTTAAGCTTTTTAGTTAAGATAAACGTTTGTTCACCTGTTCCACATCCAATGTCAATACAATTTTGCGATTTTTCATCTGTTATCAGTTCGATTAAATCATAAAAAGGTTGATAACGTATATCTTTAAAGCGATTATAAATTTCCGGATTCCAATTCATATTGTTGTATTAAAATTAAAACGTAAGTGATCTTTTTAATCAAACAAGCATCTATACTAGCACGAGAAATTATAAGATTAGCATTGTTGCTTATTCAATACATTCAAAAGGATTAAATAGCATTTTTGTTTGTTAAGAAAAGTATATTCATTAAAATGAGATTGGTGAGCCATGAATATTTAAGTTTTTATACATACTTTATGTAGTTGTAACTATTTTGATTTACAGTTGATTGATGTTTTTGTTTATAGTTAAACTGTCAATATGGCATTTCGATTAAATTTATGTAGACTTTTTGTCATCTAATATTTTAGTTTTCCATTTTGGTATGGGAATTGAAATGTAGATGTAAATTGGATATAATAAATAAAGTATAAACATTAAAAGGAGGAAAAAAATGGCATTAATTAAATTTCCAACAAAAAGCTTGAATACCGATTCTGTAAATCCGTTTGTAAGCACAGTATTTGATAATTTGTTTAACGATTCTTTTATTTCAGATCGTTTAATCTCTCGTGTTCCAGCAGTTAACATTTCTGAGACGGAACAGGCTTTCCGAATTGAATTGGCTGCACCGGGTCTTTTGAAGTCAGATTTTAAAATTAACGTGGATAAAAAAGTCATTACTATATCTGCTGAGAAAAAGGAAGAATCGGTTAGTGATGAAAAACTATTTAGTAAAAGAGAGTTTAATTACACTTCATTTTCTAGGTCATTTGCTTTACCTGAAGCGGTAGATCATAGTAAGATCGACGCAGTATATGAAGATGGTGTTCTGATTGTAACAGTTGGCAAAAAAGAAGATGCTATTGTTGCAAAAAGATTAATAGAAGTTAAGTAATATACGTTAGCAAGAAAAGCTTCCAGGATTTTATCCCTGGAAGCTTTTTTTATTCTATGATTTCTACGTAATCCTCCGATTTAGGGATTTTATTGATGAAATGGTTCCATTCGTCGGGGATACGTGTTAGTTTTCTCTTTTCTAAATCTAACCAAGCACCATCAACAATAACCGTCGCACTCTTCGTTTCATCAGATTTAAAAACGCTATGTCGAAATGAAAAACGACTATTTGTTATATTGAATTTGGTTAGTTCTACTTCAACATAAATATTTTCATCCAAAAGAATTTCACGGTGGTAGATTAATTCTTCTCTAAATAAAATAGGACCAATCTTGTAGTCTGCGAACTGTTTCAGTGACAGACCGATTCCATTTAGCATGTTGCTCCTTGCTTGAGCGCAAAAATCTGCATAGGCAGAATGACGTAAATGTCTATTAGGGTCAATCTGGGCCCAAAGCACCTGGCCTTTAAAAAATATTTTATTCATATGCCGCTATATTTTGGTTATTAAACTAATTTAGAGAATTAAATTGTAAATCCTTAATCAAGCTGTACTGCAAAAGAAAATAGAAATTTCCTGTTGTTATTAAATTATGGAGTGATTTGAAATAAAATATGGAAATTATATTTTGTTGTTTACATCATAAAATCATTTTAATTTTTTATTTGTGTAACATTTAATAAAAAAAGGAACTAATTCGGTATGTTGAATTTTATTTACGGGCAAACGATTAAGAAATAACTGTGAAGTCAGCCGAGCAACAATTTTTGGAACAAATAGAGCGGAATAAAGGTGCTATCATTAAGGTGTCTCGTATGTATATGGACAACTTGGAAGATCAGCAAGATTTATTTCAGGAAATTGTTATGCAATTGTGGCGTTCTTATGCATCTTTCAGAAGAGAGAGTCTATTCTCCACTTGGCTATACCGTGTGGCGATTAATACGGCTTTAATCTATCTAAAGAAAGAGAAAAGAAGACCGGATCAACACGAATTGACGAGTGATATCGATGTGACAGAAGATTTGGGTACGGAAGATAAGGAAGAACAATTACGCTATTTTTATCAAGCAGTTCAGTTCCTTAATTCAGTAGAGAAAGCACTGATTTTCTTTTTTTTGGAAGGACAGAGCCATCGTGATATTGCGACAAATTTGGGTATTTCAGAGGTCAATGCTCGCGTGAAATTGAACCGAACAAAAGAAAAATTGCAACAGATTATTAAAAGGCAAGGTTATGAATTTTGATGAATTTAAAGAAAAATGGAATAATCAATCGGAAAATAGCTTCGAGGTTAATTCAAGTCTTAATCATTATAAATCAGTAGGTAATATTCTCGCAAGACTGCGTAAAAATATTAAAATTGAGTTTATATCATGGTTATGCGCCATCATTTTCTTATTGGTACTCCCTAATATTGAAATATATAAAATTACTGGGTATGCGAAGGTCGCCTATTATTTTTTGTTACTTCAGATGGGGTTGGCTAGTTTATTATATTATAAAAAATTCTTTTATTTCTATCGTAGTACTAAACAATTTGAATTGTTGAGTTCTCGAGAAAATCTACTGAAACTATATTATGACTTGAAATTTTCAATTGAGACGTATAAGATGTCTTCTTATTTACTGTTTCCTCAAGGAATACTTATTTGTTTTATATTTTTCTCTCTTGGGCACGCAGGAGAATGGTTGGATAAGATTTATAATCTTGGAGAAACCTGGAATCAGGAGCCTTCTTTTATTGTGCTCTTAATATTGGGGCTTGTTATAGGACTGGTGTTTTTAGTAATCTGTATCGAGACGATGAGTTATTATTATTATGGGAAATATTTGAAAATGATAAAGGATAATATGGATGCTCTTGAAGAGGAGTAGTAAAAGGGGAATTGCACTTTGTTTTAATTTTTGGTAAACTATAGAATTATTGTTCTGTAGACGATTTGTAGCAGGGTTTTTGTAACTTGATTACTAAATAGAAACAGGTTATGATGCAGAATTCAGCTAAAAAATTGCAGCGAAGTTCTCATATTATTAGTGTACTCGCTAAATATGGATTTCGTGATATATTGACTAGACTACCATGGAATACCAATAAAACTTCACTAGAGATAGGGGTTGATATCGCTAATATTTCTGTGTATAGACGTATTCGTATGGCGCTAGAGGAGTTGGGGCCTGCTTTTGTTAAGCTTGGTCAGTCTGCTTCTACGCGTGAAGGATTGCTACCTAGAGAATTGGTGGAAGAACTTAAGTATTTAGAAGATCGTGTGGATCCGTTTACAGTTGAAATTAAAAGTTATATCGAGCAGGAGCTGAATATTCATTTTGATGAACACTTCTCACATATCGAATCAGAACCTTTTGCTGCGGCTTCTATCTCACAGGTGTACAAAGCGAAATTAACTGACGGGAAAGATGTTGTTGTAAAGGTGCGGCGACCTCAAGTTGATGAGGTTTTGAAAACAGACCTGTCGTTGATGAAAGATATCGCGCGCATATTAGTTGGTTATAGTGAACCCTTACAAAATCTTAATTTACCTTTAATTGTTGATTCATTTGCGACAACTTTGATACAAGAAATTTCACTACTGAATGAACGTCATAATATCGAACGCTTTGCCAAAAATTTTAAAGGGAATGATCTGATTACAGTTCCGAAAGTATACCCAAAATTAAGTTCGGACCGGGTTTTGACAATGGAGTATATGAATGGGGTCAAAGTGACAGATAAAGAGAAACTGAAGGCCATGGGACTAGATTTGGAAGAAATCGTGGATAATGGAATCAATCTTTATTTGGAACAAGTGATTGTACATGGTTTCTTTCATGGAGATCCACATCCTGGGAATTTAATGGTTCTTCCAAACGGTAAGTTGGCCTTTATTGATTTCGGTAACATGGGTAAGCTGCTGGCTATTGATAGGCAAAATCTTGAAGAATTCATTCAGGCTGCTGTCTCATCCAATGCCATACATCTGGCCGATACCATCGAAGATGTTGCTATAGTTAGCAATATCCCTGATCGTGCTCAGTTTGAAAGGTCTCTTTATGAGATTTTTGATTTAATTGAGAACGTGTCTTTAGGTGATATTAGTTTAGAATCTTTACTTGATAAATTATGGAATATTATAGGGGACAATCGTTTGTATTTTCCAGAGTATATCTATCAGTTAATTCGAGGTATATCCTTGATGGAAGGTATTGGTAGGCAGCTCAATCCTCATTTGAATATAATGAAAAGTATTAAGCCATTTGCTAATCGCATTATGCGTGAGCGGATGGACCCCAAATACTTATTTGAAAAGGGGAAAAATAAAGCATTTTCTTTTGCCCGTGATATTGAGAAGCTTCCTGATGACCTCAGAGGTTTATTTAGGCAAATTAAGTTAGGAAATTTTACACTAAATCATCACTTGATTAGTGCTAAGACGTTTACACAGATTATCCGTAAAGGGATTAATCGTATCGTTATAGGTATTATGGTTTTGTCTCTAAATATGTTAGCAGGTATGGTGATAATTGCGCATGTTGAGCCTAAATTTTTAGGCATCCCGATTTGGGCTTGGGTATTCTTAGGTACTTCTTTTGCATTATCTATTTACCTGTTTACTGCTATGGTTCGAGCAAGAAATAATGATTAATTTGCTCGATTTAGAAAATATAAGAAACTGATTATGGATATAGATTTAGGAAATAAAAAGGCATTAGTGGGAGCGAGTTCCGGTGGCATAGGATATGCTATTTCGCAGCAGTTAGCCTTGAATGGTGCTTCGGTAACTTTGATGGCTAGAAATGAGGTGAAGTTGAAGCGGGCTTTGGCTGGATTGGATAGAAGCAAAGGGCCGGTGCACCAATATCTTGTCGTTGACTTTGATAATTTTGAGGAATTTAAAACAAAAATTTCAAATTATTTTGCCCATCATGTTGTTGATATTTTGGTTAATAATACAAATGGGCCTAAAGCTGGCTCTATTGCTAATCAATCTTTGGATGACTACCAAGATGCTTTTGATTTATTATTTAAGACACATTGTTATACAACGGAATTGGCATTGGCTCATATGAAAGAGTTAGGTTACGGGCGAATCATTAATGTGTCTTCCTTGACAGTGAAAGAACCGGTGTCTAATTTAGTGTTGTCAAATACAATCCGTACGGCACTGATGAGTTGGAGCAAATCTCTAGCTAAAGATATTGCATCTCATAATATAACGGTAAATAGTGTTTTGACAGGTCTTTTTGATACTGAAAGAATTCAATCATTGACGCAGTTGGATGCGGACCGTCTTCAAATTTCTTATGAGGCGGCCTTGGCTCTACGTTTAAAACAGGTGCCAATGGGCAGATTGGGTAAGCCTGAAGAATACGGTTATTTAGTAGCATTTATTTGTTCAGATTATGCTAACTATCTAACAGGGGCAAGTATTCCTTTGGATGGTGGAATGATGAACTGTTTTTAATAAAATAAAGCCCTTACAGAATTATCTAAAGGGCTTTATCTTGTTATAATGTATTTACTCCATTAGTCTAATACAAGCTCTGTATTTACGGTAATCTCTACATTTGAAGATACAGCTTCTATTCCTGATGGTAACTTGTCGTTATACTTCATGCCGAAGTCAAAACGATTGATGGTTGTTTTAGCTGTGAATCCAGCACGTGTTTTTCCCCAAGGATCTGTAATAATTCCGTTATTTTGAGTTACATCAAAAGTAACTTTTTTCGTTACATCTCTGATGGTTAAGTCAGCTATTAATATGTATTTTCCCGTTTTCACTTTTTTAAATGATACCGATTTTAAAATCATTTTTGGGTATTTTTCAGCGTTGAAAAAATCATCAGTTTTTAGGTGGCTATCACGTGCTTCGATGCGTGTGTTAATACTGTTTACATCTATTACGAAGTTAATTTTTGCATTATTGAAGTCTTCTTTATTTGCAGCATCAATTGAACCGGACACTTTTGTAAATTCCCCGTCAACAAAACTAATACCTAAATGATTTACATCAAATCTTGCGTTCGTATGTGCAGGGTCTGCACTCCATTTTACTTGTGCTACGGCTCCGTTAATCATTAAGGCTGCAGCTGCTACAATTTTAAAAAAATTATTCATCATGTTTCTTTTAATGTTTTAACAGTAAGCTTATTCAATGTGCTATGTGAAGAACAAACTGGCTGTTGTATTTTACTTCTACAAAAATCTGAAAACGTTTTCTTTTAAAGATTGACCTACATCAATAAATGTTTATTTATTTGGTTTAAGAATTTGTCTTTTCAATCTACTTAAGAATTCTTGGGTGACGCCAATATAAGATGCAAGTTGTAAATTGGATATTCGGGGATAAATCTTTGGATAGCGTTGAATAAAATCTAAATAGCGCTCCTGAGCAGTAAAGCCAAGTGCTGCAATGATACGATGTTGTGAGGCAACCTGAGCTCGCTGTGCCATAATTCGGAATAATCGTTCAACTTGTGTGCAATTAGTGAAAAGTCGTTCTTTTTGCTCTCTAGAGATAATCAATATTTCAGAGTCTTCTAATGCTTGAATATATAATTGTGCTGGTTCTTGGTCGTTAAAGCTAGCGATATCTGAAATCCACCACTCTTCTATCGCAAAATACAAAATATGCTCTTCACCATTAGGAGTTAGGTAAAATATCTTAAAGCAGCCCTTCATGACAAAGCCTTCAAAATTGCATATTTCTCCGGCGCGAAGAATGAAGCTTTTTTTCTTAACTTGGGTAGGGGTATAACTGGAGATAATCTGTTCAATTTGCTCTGATGTAACCGCTATTCTCTTTTTTATATATGCTTTAAAAATTTCCATGTAATATTTAAATGTGAAATATTCGCTAATCACTGATTTTGATAAAAGATATCTCTTCTAAAGTATCAGAAATTCCGAAAATTTGATAGCCGTGCTGTTTTAAAGAATTTAATAAATATTTTGTTTTTTCCTTCCCATTATCAAAAAATCGTTCGTGTATTTCCAGTAAAATTTGCTTGATTTCAATTGGAGAATTTAAAATGCTATCGATTACACTATATTCCGCTCCTTCAATATCCATTTTTAAAATATCGATGTGGTTATGGTTGTTTTCAGTCGCAATATCTATAAATGATTTCATTTTAACTTCTATCATGTTATTTTCATCAACATGTTGATGATTGATAATTGATCCTGATACATAATCTTTGTTTTTCGGTAGGTTGAAAAAGGTTGTGCCAGTTTCCTTATCTAATCCAACAGGATGAAAATGGAAATTGGGTGACATATCTGTTTGTTTATCAATCCATTCAATTGATTTAGGAGTAGGGTCGTAACCATAGACTTGACAATCGTGATTGTCTATAATCGCATCGTCAAAGGAAGTGTCCTGACCGATGCCAAAGGAGTAAACGATAGCGCCGGGATGCAATAGGTCTGGATTAACATAGAAGCCGCCGTAAGAATTGCCGTACCATTTATGGCTACATTTATGCTCGATTTTAAAAGATGATACTTTTCCTGAAAGGACTTTATATTGCTTTTTCAATGCGTTTATCAGACTCGGACTCATATAATTGTTATGTTTAATGGTGCCTGTAAGTTACGATAAAAATTAATTTTAAATGGAATTGAAATCGATTTTACAACATGAGGTTACCTATTTTTACCAATTTATCTGATGCAGCTAGACCATTGGGGTTACATCCCGATTTGCCTTCAGGCACTTCTAATCCTTGTTTGTGATAAAAATTAATCCAAAAGTCATCTGTTTTTCCTGTAGTTGGATTAATAAAAGTCATAGGTTCTAGTTGGAATATGTGATAGGAACGAAAAGCTCTTTCTATAAAGTCGGAACAATAATAGCTGTTTTCATTCAAGATATAGCTCCAATTATAGGGTTTTCCCAACATCTGTTTTGCTGCTGTAATTGCGATAGGGATACTTTTGTCGTAAGGTTGTTTTAACCGGAAAATAACTAAATCGTTGCGGCCGTTTTTTTGAGTTTTAAAGAAGTCTTGAATTTTCTCCCGTATTGTGCCGCTTTTGGAGCTAGCATGTAAAACAAAAATAGAGTCTTTATTGATTTCTATTATTCCAATATGGTCGAAAGAGCTGTTCGTATCTCTTTGAGTGACACGATTGATGGCGCCAGAAAGGTTCTTTTGTTCGGCTCCAACAAAGATAAGGTCGCCGTTAATGAGATTCGTGGAATGAGTCTGTTGTCCAATTGTTAGTTGTGTGAGAAATAGAAAAATACCACTTAAAATTATGTCCAATGATTTCATGGCATAAATGTACAGGCTATTTGGCAGAATAACATTCAATAGTTAAATTAAGTCTTGAAATGCTGGATTGTTTGTATATTTGTATTATGGGAAAGATGTACAATGATGTGGTAGAATTATTACCCGAATTGATTCATTGCTTCAATAATCATTTGATGTTTGATAGCTTGGAAGAAGAAGATGTGATTTCTTTTCTTCCGATAGAAGACGAGGAAATTGCGAAGGAATTTGTTGCTAATACTAATAAAGTACTTGCTGATCATTTTGAAGTGGAGGATGGCGAATTGTGTTATCCAGAAGATAGTTACTTAGATAAGGTGGACAATCCTATTTTATTTTGGAAAGATTATTTAGGTTGTTTTTTTAATTTTGAATTGGTAGAGGATTTTATTGACCAAGAAAATATTAAAGGAACAAGCTTTGGAACTTTCAGAATAACGCAGATAGCCTATATTAATGAAGTGAACAAACGCATCAAGAAGAGGCGTTTGAACGGTATTAATTTAGAATACCGCGTGACACCAACACCTTTGGATAGTAATAAACATTGGAATCGTACTTATGATAAAGAATGCTAGTAAATTTATCAATTTGAAGTTATCCTAACATTCCATACCTAAACGATATATTGTTGATGAGCCTAATCGCTAGCACTGTTGGTTTGACATGCTGCGTAAAGGTATGATTTAGTTATTTGTATTAAAAAAAATTGAAATGAAATATATTTTATTCGTATTGCCAATTTTGATTTTCATCAGTTGTGCTGATGTTAAGAAAGAAAAACCATTGGAGACTTTGGATAAAAAATCGGCTCGAGAGGTTGTTTTGGTAACGGAGAGTAAGGGAGATTCCGTTTTGCATATTACAAGACAGCATATCTGGTTTAATGGTGAGAAAATCGCAGATAAGAGTGATACGATTGTTACTGCTAAAAGTGTTAATACTTGGACAGTGGCCGATTCAACTCAAACTTTGAGTGAGATTCCTATTTATGTAACTGTGCAATAATAATGAGAAAAAAAACATCTTCAACAATTAAATTAGTATTGATTACATCCGTATTGGCTTCTTGTGGGCGCCCACAATCAGGGCCTGAGACACATCAACAGCGTGTTTACATGCGAGCAGATTCTACAGCTCCATATACAGAAGTGACAAATGATTATCGAGAACAACATCGTACGGGTGGGGGAATGGGTACATCACTTTTATGGTTTATGGCTTTTAGACATCTTGGTGGTGGTATGGGGTATGCTAATAGCAATTTGAACCCAAACTCTGTTTCGGGTACTAACGCGCAGAAATCTGCAGCTTATCAAGCTAAACGTAATGGATTTGGCAATACTGCTGCTTCATCTCAATCTTCTTCTGTCGGAGCATAATGAAAATAAAACATTTGACTATCGATCCTAATTGGAAATCTCGATTGGAATCTATCGGATATGGCTTCCATACAGATCAAGATGAACCCTATTGGATTGATGATTACTATTTCGAAATCACGAGTAAGGAGGCAGATATGTTACACCATGCAACTACAGAAGTGTGGGATATGTGCCTAAAAGCAGTTGAATATGTTATAACAAATAAGCGCTATGATTTATTTCATATTCCAGCCTATATGGTGCATCATATAGAGCAATCCTGGGAAAATGAAACGCCTTCTATTTATGGTCGTTTTGATTTCGCTTATGACTCTGAGAAAAGAAAATTAAAGTTGTTAGAATTTAATGCTGATACACCAACATCACTATTTGAATGTGGTATTGTACAGTGGTATTGGAAGAATCATTATTTTTCTGAATCGATAGATCAATTTAATAGTGTGCATGAGCAATTAATTGCGTGTTGGAAAGATATTAAACCTCATTTGAAAGGTGATATATTGTACTTTTCATGTGCGAAGGAAACACTGGAAGACTTAACAAATGTTGAGTATCTTAGAGACACTGCTATGCAGGCAGGTATTCAAACGCAGCTGATTTATATTGATGATATCGGATGGGAAGGACGGGAATTTGTTGATTTAGAGGGCAAATCAATTCAGTCTATTTTTAAGTTATATCCATGGGAATGGATGGTTCATGAGGAATTTGGGAAAAATATTGTCAATGATGTTAATGAGGCGCAATGGATAGAGCCTTCATGGAAAATGTTGCTATCTAATAAAGCGATTTTACCAATTCTGTGGCAATTATTCCCACATCATCCGAATCTATTGCCAGCATATTTTGATGAGCACAAACAGCTTAGAAATTACATTAAAAAACCGATTCTTTCGAGAGAGGGAGCTAATATTGAAATGTACTACGATAAAGAGTTGATATACGCCACGGCAGGTGAGTATGGCCGTGAAGGCTATATTTATCAGGAATTAGCTACTCTGCACAAAGAGGAAACAGGCTTTTCAATCATAGGTAGTTGGATTATTGGTCAAGAACCCTGTGGTATTAGTTTTAGAGAATCAACAATGCCCATTACAACAGATAAAAGTCGATTTGTTCCGCATATCATTAAAAACTAATAATACCCTACGTGTGCTTCTCAAGCTCATCAAGTTTTATAAGACTGATAGAATATGGATTATTTTTTTCCTATAGTATATACATTATTCATGCGACCTTAGCTGTTTAATAGAGGGATTATACGATTGGCATCTATTCGATTTTCTTTTACCTTTCTACGTTTATCATATTTTTTGATGAGTTGTTCATTGATAATCTGTTGCTTTATTTATTATGAAAGGGGTTCGTATGCTGTTATTTGTAACTGAATAGGGATTTAATTATTATTCAATTTGCAAAATAACAAAACAAATTTAAAACCGGTTTGTTTGAATTGTATATAAATCATTAAGAAAGGAGAGTTGTTATGAACCTAATTCATAAAATTGAAAACTGGGGAAATGTGCATCATCCACAATGGATAGACTACCTTAGGATAGTTGTAGGGTTTCTTATTCTGATAAAAGGATTAAGTTTTGTGTCAGATTTAAATAGTGTTAGTGCTTTGGTACAAGAAGTGAACTATACCTTTTACATTTGGGGGGGCGTTCACTATATTGTTTTTGCTCAAATCGTTGGCGGGCTATTTATTATCTGTGGATTTCAAACACGGTTAGCTTCAATCGTTTTGTTACCTATTTTATTTGGAGCAGTATTTTTTGTTAATATAACAAATGGGTTTAGTTATCTTAATGGAGAATTGTGGTTATCGATAGTCGTGCTATTCTTATTAGTACTTTTTCTAGTTATGGGATCAGGTAAGTACTCATTAGATAATTTGATGGACAAACCTGGCTATATTAGAAAGATATAGGGATTTTCAGAACAATAATAACTTTGTCCAATTAAACAGGTGGCATTATTATCCGTGTTTTTTGCAAATGGACTCAAACAATTTAAAAAAAACCTCCCGTACATTGAAGTGCAGGAGGTTTTTTATTTACTATAAGCAATTTACTTTTTATTTGTTTCAATCCAGTTTCGTGCATTGACAAATGCTTCTAACCATGGAGTTACCTGGTCTTGGTGTCCCTTTGGATAGTTAGCCCAGTTCCATTGGAACGTAGAACGCTCAATATGTGGCATTGTCACTAAATGTCGACCTGTTTTGTCACAAAGCATCGCAGTATTATAATCTGAACCATTCGGGTTTGCTGGATATTGATCATAAGCGTACTTCGCAACAATATGATATTGTGATTCTTGTTGTGGTAAATTGAATCTACCTTCGCCATTTGAAATCCAAGCACCTAATGTCGCACCCGCCAGAGTTGACAACATGATTGAGTTGTTTTCTTGTACTGTGACAGCAATGAAATTGGATTCATGTTTTTGTGAAGTATTGTGTAGCAACTTACCATGAACTTCGTGCTCAGGGTTGATTAATTCGAGCTCCATAAACAGTTGGCAACCATTACAAATACCTACTGACATAGTATCCGGACGTTTGAAGAAATTTTCTAGTGCTGTTTTTGCTTTTTCGTTGTACAAAAATGCACCAGCCCAACCTTTAGCAGAACCTAAAACGTCCGAGTTCGAGAATCCCCCTACAGCTCCAATGAATTGGATATCTTCCAATGTCTCACGACCTGAGATTAAATCTGTCATGTGAACATCTTTTACATCAAATCCGGCTAAATACATAGCATTAGCCATTTCGCGTTCAGAATTAGAACCTTTTTCACGGATGATAGCCGCCTTTGGCCTTGGTTTTGAAGTATCTATTATTGGTTTTATACCTGTGAAATGTTTAGGGAATACAAAACTCAAAGGTTGATTTTTGTAGTTGTTATAGCGCTCTTGGGCCATTCCATTCTTCGATTGTTTTGAATCTAATAAGAAAGACGTTTTGTACCAAGAATCACGTGTATCCATGACATTGAAGGTGAACGTGTCAGTATAGTTTTTGAATGAAACTTCAGTACCGGCAATCGCTTGCCCAATTTTCACAGCATCTATACCAGCTTCAATTAATGCTTTTTCAAAAGCATCATCATTTTTTGCTTGTAATACAACTGCGATATTTTCATTGAATAAGGTTTTTACTGTATCTGTTTCGCCTAATCCTGATAGATCATAGTTAGCCGCCAAGTTTACATCAGCAAATGTCAATTCTAAAAGGGTTGTGATTAAACCACCAGAACCAATATCGTGTCCGGCTTCAATTTGACCTGCTTTTATTAAATCTTGGATAGCGTTAAATGCTTTTTTAAAGTAAGCTCCATCTTGAATCGTAGGAACTTCTCTACCAATTTTATTTAAGATTTGAGCGAATGAAGATCCACCTAATTTGAAAGCATCTTTTGATAAGTTGATATAGTAGATTGAACCTCCATCTTTGTTTAAAACGGGTTCAATAACCTGTGTGATATCCGTACAGTTACCAGCTGCAGAAACGATTAAAGTGCCAGGAGCAATGACATTATCTCCATTCGGGTATTTTTGTTTCATGGATAAGGAGTCTTTACCTGTAGGGATGTTAATTCCTAATTCTAATGCAAAATCTGAACAGGCTTTTACTGCTTTATAAAGACGGGCATCTTCACCTTCATTATTACAAGCCCACATCCAGTTAGCAGAAAGTGAAACACCAGCTAAACCATTTTTAATAGGAGCGAAGACCAAGTTTGATAAAGATTCAGCTATAGCAGTTCTACTAGCAGCGGCAGAATCGATAATTGCAGCTACAGGTGAATGACCAATCGTAGTCGCAACACCTTCCTTACCTTTATAATCTAAAGCCATTACACCCACGTTGTTTAATGGTAATTGCAATGGGCCAGCACATTGCTGTTTGGCAACACGGCCTCCTACACAACGATCTACTTTGTTTGTTAACCAATCTTTGGAAGCAACTGCTTCCAATTGCAAAACCTGTGTCAAGTAAGTTGGAATATTTTCGGTACTGTACGATAGATCTGCGTAATTTCTTACTATCGTATTATCCTTCATAATTGTTTTTGGCGAAGAACCAAAAAAGTCTTCTAGAGCATAATCCATTGGTTTTTCACCAGTAGTTTTTGATTCGAAGGTAAAACGGTGGTCATTGGTTACATCACCAACTGTGTACATCGGTGAACGTTCACGATCAGCTACACGTTTTAAAATATCGATATCTTTTTCTCCAATTACTAATCCCATTCTTTCTTGAGACTCGTTACCGATGATTTCTTTTGCCGAAAGAGTCGGGTCACCAACAGGTAAGGCATCTAGATCAATTAATCCACCAGTTTCCTCTACAAGTTCCGAAAGACAGTTCAAGTGACCACCTGCGCCATGATCATGAATAGATACAATTGGGTTATGGTCAGACTCTACCATACCACGAACTGCATTTGCAGCGCGTTTTTGCATTTCTGGATTTGAACGTTGGATGGCATTCAATTCAATTCCAGAGCCAAATGCACCAGTATCAGCTGAAGAGACTGCTGCTCCGCCCATACCAATTCGATAATTCTCTCCGCCTAGGATAACAATTTTATCACCTACTTTTGGTGTATGTTTTTTAGCTTGATCTAATTTACCGTAGCCGATACCACCAGCTTGCATAATGACTTTGTCGAAACCTAATTTGCGAGCATCTTCTTCATGTTCGAATGTTAATACCGAACCCGTAATTAGGGGCTGTCCAAATTTATTACCGAAATCTGATGCTCCATTGGAAGCTTTGATTAAGATATCCATTGGAGTTTGATACAACCAAGGGCGCTCCTCCATCGCTTGTTCCCAGGGACGATTTTTCTCTAATCGAGAATATGACGTCATGTAGACAGCTGTCCCAGCTAACGGTAGGGAACCTTGTCCACCTGCCAGACGGTCACGAATTTCACCACCAGAACCGGTTGCAGCACCAGAAAATGGTTCTACAGTAGTAGGAAAGTTATGAGTTTCTGCTTTTACAGATAGAACGGAGTCAAATTCTTTCTCTGCATAAAAATCAGGCTTATCCGCTGATCTTGGAGCAAACTGCGTGACACGTGGTCCTTTGACGAAAGCTACATTATCTTTATAAGCTGAAACGATATCATTCGGATTCGTTTCAGAAGTTTTCTTAATTAATTTGAATAAAGAAGTTGGTTGTTCTTCACCATCAATAATAAAAGTACCGTTGAATATTTTGTGACGACAATGTTCTGAATTTGCTTGAGAAAAAGCAAATACTTCCGAATCCGTTAATTTACGATTCAATTTCGTTGCTAGATTGGCAAGATATTGAACTTCTTCGGGGTTTAAAGAGAGACCTTCTTGTTTATTATAAGCATCGATATCGTCAATCTCTAAAATAGGTTCAGGATCAATATTGATGGTATACATATCTTGTGTCAATGTTTCATATTTCTGTGAAATCATTGGGTCGAAATCGTTAAAATTTGCTTGTATTTTTCGAAATTCTTCAATACGAATAATTCCTTCAACGCCCATGTTTTGGGTAATTTCCACAGCATTAGTGCTCCATGGGGTAATCATAGCTGCACGTGGACCAACAAAATAATCGTCTAGGGTTTCTTTTTCGATTTTACTAGCGCTTCCAAATAGCCAGTTTAGCTTAGAAATATCATCGATAGATAAATCTTCTAGGGTTTGCACACCGTAAACGATGTCGCTTGGGTTCACAAAGAAATGAATCATTATAACTGTAAGTTTTGAACGTTCTTCAAATTAAAACACAAATTTACGTTAATCCTTTGACTTATTAGGAATGAAAAGTGCTAAATATTAGTAAAATTACTTTTTACAGATGCACTATTTTTTTTTCGTTTCGTTTTCACTCACTACCTCTTTGTAAGTCAACGCTCTTTTGTATGATTATTTATGGTAATAAAGAAGTGCTATTATATTTTATGTTTTTTTTATTTTAAAGGATAATAGAATATTTCCTTTGAACACACGATATAACTCCACGTTTTATATTCCTTCAATAAAAAAACTATCAAAGGATGAGGAGAAAACGACAAATTTGCATTGATAACAATGCAATTATATTGCGAATCAGAGCAAATTTATCTAAGTTTGTGCGTAAAATCAGATTCTAAAATGAATATTTCATATAAGTGGCTTAACGATCATATTGATATAGATAAAAAACCAGAAGAGTTATCTTTAATTTTAACTAACGTAGGATTAGAGGTAGAGGTTTTAGATGTGGTGCAAAGTATTCCAGGTGGATTAGAAGGCTTGGTTATAGGAGAAGTAAAATCTTGTAATCAACACCCGAATGCAGATAAATTGAAAGTGACTACAGTAGACATTGGTCAAGCAGACTTATTGCATATTGTCTGTGGAGCCCCAAATGTTGCAGTAGGACAGAAAGTTATTGTTGCAACTGTTGGTTCTACTGTTCATCCAGTAAGCGGAGAACCTTTTAAAATCAATAAATCAAAGATTCGCGGTGAAGTTTCTGAAGGAATGCTTTGTGGTGAAGATGAAGTCGGCTTAGGTACTTCTCATGCAGGTATCGTAGAACTGCCATTGGACGCAACTGTCGGAACACTTGTTAAAGATTTCTATGGGGTAGAAGATGATTATCGCTTTGAAATTGGATTGACTCCAAATCGTGCTGATGCAGCATCACATATAGGTGTCGCTCGTGACATTGCAGCTTATTTCAGAAAAGAAATGAAGCCTATTGATCTTTCATCGTTCCAAGAGGGCAACGGCGTTAATACGAAAGTTACTGTTGAGAATCCATTGGGTAGCCCGCGTTATTCTGGCATCAATATTTCTGGAGTAAAAGTTGCGGAATCCCCAGATTGGTTGAAGGAACGTCTCAATGTAATAGGTATACGTCCCATTAATAACATTGTTGATGTAACCAACTTTATTTTACATGATTTGGGGCAACCTTTGCATGCTTTCGATCAGGATAAGATTGCAGGGAACGAAGTGATTGTAAGACAGGCGAAGCAAGATGAAATTTTCATCACATTAGATGGCGTTGAGCGCAAACTTTCTAGTGAAGATTTAATAATTGCCGATGCTGAAAAGCCTATGTGCATAGCTGGTGTTTTCGGAGGGGCTAATTCTGGAGTTTCGGAATCAACTACAAATATATTTTTAGAATCTGCATACTTTAACGCGGTTACTGTTCGCAAAACAGCAAAACGTCATCATCTGAAAACAGATTCTTCTTTCAGATATGAAAGGGGTACAGATCCAAATATTACTGTTAATGCACTGAAAAAAGCAGCTATTTTGATTCAAGATATTGCAGGAGGACAAATCAGTTCTAACATTATTGATATTTACCCGGCTGAAATTAAACCTTTCGCATTTAATGTAAATTACAATAATGTACGGAAGTTGATAGGACAAGACATTCCAAATGAAGAAATCAAATCTATTATTGTTGCCCTAGGTATCGGTATTGATCAAGAGTCTGAAGAAAGTTTAGATGTTTTGGTTCCTGCATATCGTGTTGATGTAACCAGAGAAGTTGATGTTATAGAAGAAGTATTGCGCATTTATGGCTATAATAATGTTGAATTAAAAAGACAAATTAAGTCATCATTAAATACTTCTGAAAAACCTGATAAAGAGGTTGTTTTGAATCAATTGGCTGATCTTTTGATTGCAAATGGTTTTAGAGAAATACTTTCAAATTCTTTGACTAAGCTAGATTATGTTGATGATGAGACTACGGCCGTTCGTTTATGCAACCCATTAAGTTCTGATTTGGATACAATGCGTCAAAACATGTTGTTTTCAGCCTTAACTGCAATTTCTTATAATCAAAAGAGAAGAAATTCAGATTTGAAGGTCTTTGAATTTGGTAAGACGTATGCAATAGATGGAGAGGGTTATCAAGAAAAACAACACTTAGCTATTACTATCAGTGGTAAGATGGAAATCGAACAATGGAATAATAGTAAGCAACTTGTCAGTTTCTACAATATTAAAGCTGTCGTTGACCTTATCTTAAAACGGTTGAATATCGGAAATCTTCAGTTGCAAGATGCACCTACAGATCATTATGCATATGGACTCTGTTATATGAGAGGTGCAAAAGCTTTAGTTACTTTTGGTGCGGTATCTAACGCTTCACTCTCGAAAGCGGATGTAGAGGGGCAGGTGTTTTTTGCTGATTTTGACTGGGATCAAATATTGAAAATAATTCGTAAGAATGTCATTAAATTTAAAGAAGTATCTAAATTTCCTTCAGTTAAACGAGATCTTTCGTTATTGATTGATGAAAATGTTACTTTCAAACAATTGGAAACGATAGCACATAAAACTGAACGTAAGCTGTTGAAAGCGGTGAACGTATTTGATGTTTACAAAGGAGACAAGATTCCAGAGGGTAAAAAATCGTATGCTTTGAGCTTTATTCTCGAAGATGAAGAAAAAACTTTAATGGACAAACAAATTGACGCAATAGTTCAAAAATTAATTCTTAACTTTGAGAAAGAAGTAAGCGCAGAGGTGCGTGGTTAATTATGAATAATAACATTTAATTGTATAAATTTAGTATATGGTAGCATTATCTTCTCAAATGAATATTATCGTTGAGAAAACGAAAAATTTAATTCAAATGTGCGAAGTCTTGCAAGAAGAAAATGATTTACTTAAATTAGAAGTTCAATCACTTCAAGTTGCTTTTAATACAAGCAATAGTAAGAACAAGCAGATGGAAGAGCAAATGAAAGCTATGGCTGTTGCCCGTTCTCTAGATAGTTCAGAAGCTGATAAAGATGCAATAAATGAAAAAGTACTTGACACAAAGCAAAAAATTAACGACTTTGTGCGAGAAATAGACAAATGTATTAGTTTGTTGAAGTAAGTGGATAGGGTAGAGATAACTTACTAATACGACGTAAAGCTCAAATAACAATGGGAGAAATTTCCATCAAAATAAATATCGCTGATAGAGTGTATCCACTTCGTGTAGATACGGCTGAGGAGGAAATAATCCGCCATGCAGCGAAATTGATTAATGAAAAAGTGAAAGAATTACAGGATAGTTATACTGTTCGTGATAAACAGGATTTATTGTCGATGTGTGTCCTACAGTATGCAACAGGGATGTTGAAAGCTGAACGACAGGTACAGACACAAGATCAGGGTTTGGAGCAATCAGTTCATGAACTGGATCAGTTATTATCTAATTTCTTTACAAAATAATCGTTCTTTATAGCGCTTTACTACAACGAATTTGCCGCAGTTGAATTCGGGTTGTCACTATTTTAAACTTAACGCTTCAATATTACAGGCGAAAAAGATGTAGGTCATTTTGCGTAAGCCATCTGGATCATGATCATAGCCTAATTATAGATATTAGAAGTTTAATAATATTAGATACCCGTTATTTAATTGCGGTTTTTTTTTGAAAATTATAAATAAATAAAATACATATAAACAATTAATAATACATGGACATCGCAATTTATATCATACTTTCTCTGATCGTTGGTATTGCAATTGGCCGTTATCTTTTAGCTCTTTTGTTTAGTAAACAAACAGAAGAAGCTCAAGAAAAGGTGAAAAGCATTATAAAAGAAGCAGATCAAGAGGCAGAACATTTAAAGAAGAAAAAACTTTTGGAAGCAAAAGAGAAGTTTCTACAGCTGAAATCAGAGCATGAAAAGGAAGTTAGTCAACGTAACAATACAATCAGCCAAAAGGAGAATACTTTACGTCAGAAAGAGCAATCTGTAAATCAAAAACTTGAAAATTTAAATCGTGAGAAAGTAGATTTAGACATAACGCGCAAGCAACTCGACAAACTTGTTGAAATAAATGAAAAAAAATCCGAAGAGGTCGAATTGCTAAAAGTACAACAAATCAAACAATTGGAAGGTATCGCTGGCGTAACTGCAGAAGAGGCTAAGAACCAATTGGTAGATTCTTTAAGAGAAGAAGCAAGATCACAGGCTATTATTCAAATAAAAGATATCGTCGACGAGGCTAAGTTAACAGCTACAAAGGAAGCTAAAAAAGTAGTTATCCAAACGATTCAACGTACTGCTACAGAATCTGCAATCGAAAATACAGTTTCTATCTTTAATATCGAAAACGATGAAATTAAAGGACGTATAATTGGTCGTGAAGGCCGTAATATTCGTGCCTTAGAGGCGGCTACTGGTGTGGAGATTATCGTTGATGATACACCTGAAGCTATTATTCTTTCAGGTTTCGACCCTGTTCGCCGTGAAATTGCACGTTTAGCGCTGCACCGTTTGGTAACAGATGGCCGTATTCACCCTGCACGTATCGAAGAGGTGGTAGCCAAGACTCGTACACAAATTGAAGATGAAATTGTTGAAATCGGTGAACGTACCGCTATTGATCTAGGCATTCATGGCTTGCACCCTGAGTTGATCCGTATGGTAGGACGTATGCGTTACCGTTCTTCTTATGGTCAGAATTTACTGCAACACTCGCGAGAGGTGGCTAATTTCGCAGCAACGATGGCAGCTGAATTAGGCTTAAATGTGAAGCATGCAAAACGTGCTGGTTTATTACATGATATTGGGAAAGTACCGGATGATAACCCCGAGTTACCACATGCTATTTTAGGTATGCAACTCGCAGAGAAATATAAGGAACATCCAGATGTCTGTAATGCTATTGGCGCTCATCACGATGAAATCGAAATGACAGCGATGATTTCTCCAATTGTACAAGCTTGTGATGCTATATCAGGAGCTCGTCCTGGAGCTCGTCGTGAGGTCGTTGAAAGTTATATTAAACGATTGAAAGAATTAGAAGATTTAGCATTATCTTATCCTGGCGTCGAAAAAACTTTTGCTATTCAAGCTGGTCGTGAATTACGTGTTATTGTTGAAAGCGAAAGGGTATCAGATGCTCAAGCTGAAATTTTAGCAGCTGATATCTCAAATAGGATTCAAACGGAGATGACTTATCCAGGTCAGATTAAAGTGACTGTTATTCGTGAAATTCGTTCTGTTGCATACGCAAAATAAGAAGTATTTGAACGGTATAATTATGAAAGCCTCAACATTGTTGAGGCTTTTGTTTTAAATGACGAGTAGAATATCTATTCAATTTTTATTTTTAGTATTTTTGTAAATATAATTTAGCAAAGCAGAAAACAGTTACGATTAGATGAAAAAAAAACAAGTTCCAGTACAAGAGGTGAAAAGACCTGTTGATCAATATTTTGATGATTTAAATAATAATTTTCAAGATCCTACGAATAGGATTTTGCAAATTGTTTTCTTACCATTGTTCTTTTTTGGCTTAATGGGAATCATCTGGATGATTCCTTTTCCACAATTTGATTTTTTGGTTAAATTAGGATGGCATACGTTTTTAAACTGGGGATCTTTTTTTATTGCTATTCTTATATATAGCTATTTGAAACTTTCACCGACTTTATCCTATGGTGTCCTATTGTGCATTGGTGTCATGAGCTATTTTATTGTTCAATTCGAATATATAGAACGTGATGGAGGTCCAGCTGTACTTCTTGTTTCAAGTATCATTGCGGTTATTTCTTTACTTGTATTATGGTATGGAAAATCAAAGGAGAAGAGTACAATCTCTTTTAAACAGTTTTGTTTATTTCTTTCGATAGGGCCTATTTGGCTTTGGCATTTCGCTTTTAAAAAGTTCAAGCTAAAATATTAAGTTATTACCACGATTAAGATTTAATTGTTCTTGAAGAGAAAAGCCTTGATTGATTATTTTCAACAAGGCTTTTCTTATTTATGCTAATTTTTAAAACTTGTAAGTTATTCCCGCACCAAGTATTTGCTTTACCTGTAGATCTGATTTGGAGCCTATTTGTACGCCATTTTCTATTTTTGGAAGTTTAGTATTATCATCATATATTAATTGAACTCCAGCATTAACGGAAATCCATTTGTTAACTTTCATAGCTAGCGTAGCTGTATAGTCAATGTCAATATTCTTCGGCTTATCTAAGTAGTTGGAATAAAGTTTTAAAATATTTTCGAACGTGACATTTTCCATGATTTGTTTCTTGTAATATGCATCGAAAGAAGCACCAAATTCAAAGCGCGAGTTTTTACCCTGATCTAAACCATAGGTAGTTGCTAAACTATCATTTTTAACGAATACGAAACGTGCTGCAGCTGGTGATAAGTTGAATTTTAAATTGTCAGATTTTTTATATGCGAAACCAGGACCAAAACTTAAGTAAGCAGGTGCAAATGCTTCTGATATGAGTTCTTTATTATTCGTAGTGTAATTATAACCTTTTGCAAATTGTGTGTTAAAATTGAGAAAAAAGGTATAAAGCCAGTTCTCTTTTGCTTCATGACCTAGTAAACTACTTAAGGATACACGGTCATCATTTTTTCGCCAATCAACATCTTTTTGAAAAGTTTGACCGTAAGCAGCTATTACTTTATTATCCCACGACCATTTTTCTTTTTTATAATTGAAATCGTAATTTAAAACGATATTACCTGCAAAAGAATTTACACCTCCAGCGGCCCAATTGGAAAATGAGCTTTGATTTATTAAAAAAGTGTTTTCTCCATGTATCGTCCAGTTTTTTGCTGTATCAATTTGGATTTCTTGCGCCTGACCCTTGCCTATACATAATGCTGATAGGGCTAGTAAAATTAGTTTCGTTTTCTTCATATTTCTAAATTTTGTAAAACTATAATTTAAAACAAAAGGAAATGGAATTTTGTTTATTAATTGTCACCTTATAATTACAAAATATACAAAAATTAAAGCATTTTTGTAGAAAGTAAAAAAGTATGAAAATAACATTGTTGTGTATTGGGAAAACTGATGATAATTATTTGATTGAAGGAATTAATAAATATTTGAAACGACTAAAGTTCTATATCACCTTTAATTTGGTCGTTATTCCTGATGTAAAGAATATTAAAAGTTTGACACAAGATCAGCAAAAGAAAAAAGAAGCTCAACTCTTACAGAAATTGATTAATCCACAGGATACGGTTGTATTGTTGGATGAATTTGGTAAAGAATATCGCTCTATTGATTTTTCATCTTATTTGGAAAAGCATATGATTCAGAGTACGCAGCATCTCATATTTATTATAGGTGGCCCCTATGGTTTTGATGATGAGATTTATGAGCGGGCAAACCAAAAAATATCATTATCTAAAATGACTTTTTCGCATCAAATGATTAGGTTATTTTTTGTTGAGCAGATTTATCGCGCTTTTTCAATTTTGAAGGGTGAACCTTATCATCATGAATAATTGTGGAATTTGAGTATTTTAGACATCTAATAAAGAAAGGAGTTAATATGTTACCAAGTAAAAGAGATTATCACTTCAAAAGCGATGATAATAATTCGAAAATCACTAAAATTATTATTGTAGTTTGTATTATTATTGTGCTGTTATTGGCCTATTTTACCTAGAATTTATTTGAGTAGTACTTTTTTAAAGGTTCTAATTCCACTTTAGAGCCTTTAAAGTTCGACATTAGAAATGTATTCAAATTAATTTACAAATGCTTGAAGATAGCAAATGATTTTATATTTGAAAAAAAGCTATCAAGGCTTAGCTATGTATTGGTACTAGAGAAAGAGGATGCTTAGGTAGATAAACATGGTTTTAAATAAAATAAGCGATACCGGGAGTATCGCTTATAAAATCACACTAACTATTAAAAAACCTATAGAACTAGGAATTTACAAATTCGAGTAAACCAATAGTATATGTTTTCACATATCGAACAATATTAAATAATTAAAATTATTAGGTCTTTTTAATAAAAGTTGTTTCTCTTCTTGGTTTAAGTAAATTTAATAATACTATTTTATAAATACAAATTTATTTTCTATCCTTATAAAATATATCCCAAGCAGCTTGATCTGTCTTAAAAGTAAGATTTTTTTGTTCTAAATATTCTATTTTTACCCATCTAAATGACTGTGCTTTGCCATCCTCATATTCTTGACCCTCAAAATCAAATGCTTCTGTTGTTGTGCGTATCTCAATAGGGCTGCTATTTTTTATCAAATAATAGATTGAAATAATTTGACTTTCATTGAAACTCGATTTTTCATAAAAATCGGTAGTATAAATATGTGATATGATTTCAATATCAAAGTTACATTCTTCTTGATATTCTCTTTTCAAGGCATCAATTAATCCTTCTCCATATTCTAAACCTCCTCCAGGAAACTTTGTGAACGATACATTTTCAGTTTTCTCATCACTAATGAGTACTTCGTCATTATCATTAATCAAAATTCCGTATACTCTGACATTAAAAGGAAACATGTGCTATTGTTTTATTTTTTTGATAAATCTTTCAGATAAATATTTTTAAACTCTACAGGCTGGCCTTCACTTTGTAAGGCTATAAAACCTTGTTTTAATTTTTTTCCATCAATTTTGATTCTTGGATCATATTTATTTACCACTCCACCGCCGATAGTAGGTTGGCTATATTGAAGTACTGTGTCTCCATTTATAATGTGCGTTATCAATGAATCGCCATGGACAATCAGTTCTGCCTTTACCCATTGGTCTCCGTCGTAGGTTTTTGAAGTGGATTCTATACAGTGCGATTCTAATTGTTTTCCTTTATAAACGATTTCTGTGCCTGGTGAGCACATGTTGCCTGTAGGTCTTGGTTTTCCGTCACTTAAGCCACCTAAAAATTGCATCTCAACTGATATAGGCCAATCTTGTTCTTTGGGCATCGTTCTTGGATCCTGTGAATGAAACATCACACCACTATTTCTTAATGTATATGATGGAGCTCCTTTTTGTAAATCACCGTAGAAACGATACTCCATTTGAAGGTGATAGTCCGAATAAGGAGTGTCGTAGTAAAGGTGTCCAAACTGATCATTAAAGTCTTCATAGCCATCATAGTTAACCTGTATGACCCTGTCATGAACTCGGAAGGTATTGGCAAAGTTTACGCCTACTTCATGATGATGAATTTTTACGGTCCAATTATCTAGATTTTTGCCATTAAATAAGCTGATCCATTCATCCTTGTTTAATTTTTCTGATTGTCGACTCGTTGAACAGGAGCCTACTATTAATAATAGGCCAATCGGTAATATATTTTTTAATTTCATTATTATAAGGGCATAAAACCATTTTCAATTGTTTGTTCATCGATACCCATGTATGAGTAATGCCTCGGCAGAAACCATGATATAGATGACATAATCTGTTTGAAATCCTGTTCTGATTGAAACATGGTAGGTGTGATATTGAAAACCAAATCCTGACTTACTAAACTTTGGTCCTCATAGTTTCTCGCAATTAACATTATTTTAGGCTCTTTCACTCCCATGTTTACCAAGTATTCTCTTAAATTATGGCGCAAGTCTTGTGGAAGAATGGTTTCGGAGGGTTGTCCTATTAATATTTTTTCATCCTTATCGATGTGTGTCTCCTCTGTTTTTTTAGAAAAAATAGATTCGTCAGAATAAAATTCATTATTTAAAAAGTAGTTTACAATGTCACCATACGTGAATATCCAGTCTGGCTGTTCTTGATGTGTGTTGATAGCTAGGCCCATACCTTTTTTCAAGAGAAAGGTTTTCAATTTATACTTGATTACAAATGCTTGAAAATTTTGGTCTTTAGGAGCATTTTCCAATTGAAAATAAGGGTAACCATCGGGACCAATAATCAATTCTGATTCGGCTAATTGAAAAGTTGATTCACCAATGTTACCTAGGAATTCTGCTACCCAATTTTCATCACGCTCCTTAAATGGAGTTTCTAGTAAGGAGTTGATAATGATGGTTTTAGAAAGGTCTCCGAGTAAGTTTTCGCTAGAATTTTCATCGTCGTTAAATAAATGTATTGTACTCATATTATATTTCAATCATTGTAATGAATGGTAAAAATAAACATTTTATTAAGAAAGGGATACAATGAAGAGGAACAATTTTAAATCTTATTTTTTTCCTCTCGTCAATTTTTTCAATTCACTGGTTGAGATCATTTGCTTCCAGCCTAATACATATGGATGTTCGTCCTCAATTTTTATTTGTTTATTTAAAGATAACTGCAGTTGAATCCATTTATTATTATCCTCAGCATCGCAAAAAGTATAGGCTTTACCCGTAATCATATTGCGTCCCGTCCTTCCAATTCTATGGAGATAAAGTTCACCGCTATCTGGAACTTCATAATTGATAATGACAGGAAGGCTATCAATATCAATTCCACGAGCAATTACGTCTGTAGCAACAAGGATTTGAATTTTTTTTTCTTGAAAAGCACCAAGTATTTGCATCCTGGTTTTTTGTGATTTATCTCCATACAAAGCTTCAACGACGATGTCTTCTCTTCTTAAGTCTTGAACGATGCGATCAACAGCATGCTTTGTTCTGCTGAAAATGAGTATTTGCTCATCTGTACTTGATGCTATTAAATGTTTTATAAGTTTCTTCTTATTGGCTTTGTCAACATAAAATACCTTTTCTTTTATTACGTCATTTTTTTCATCCTTCTCTATTTCAATCTTAATTGGGTTTTTAAGCACTTTATTTGCAATGCGTAAGATGTCATTAGGGAATGTTGCTGAGAAAAATAGAGTCTGTCTATTTTTTGGTAACAGATTTAGAATTTGATTTATCTCCTTTATGAAACCTAATTGTAGGAGTTGGTCAAACTCATCGACAACTAGTATTTTTATTAAATCAAATGATATTTTACTTTGTTCAAACAAATCAATTAGGCGCCCAGGTGTAGCAATAATAATTGCTGGATATTCAGCTAGGCCCTCTATTTGTTTGGCATAAGCCTGACCACCACAAATTGAAATCGTTTTTATTGGGCCACCTTGTGTTAACGCATCTATACGCTTTTGTGTTTGAATTGCTAATTCACGGGTAGGGTTCAGGATAAGTGTTTGTTCATTAAGAGAGTATTCCTGTGTTAAATAGTGGTGTAAAATTGGAATAGCAAATGCTTCAGTTTTCCCTGTTCCTGTTGGAGAGATGCCTATCAGGTCATTTTTATTTAGAATACTCGGAATGGCATACTCTTGAATTGGAGTTAGATTTTTTAATCCTGATTGCTCCAAATTAGCTAAAAGGCTGGGGTGGATGGGAAGTTCTTGAAGTTTCAATTTTTTATTTATTTATTTTATCAAAGATAAGGATTAGCGATTAAATTGGTAAGACTCTTTAGTAGAGTAGCTATAAGGGAATTGTAGATGCTAATTCCCTCAAACAAATATTTATATTGTTTAAATAGATATCTACAATTTTTTATTAATGCTAATAATGATTATTTTAGAATATTATTTTTATTAAATTTGTTGGAAACTGAAATATAATATGTTGGAAACCACATTAGACCAAGGCAGTGATTTAAGTTCGAAATTAAGTTTTGATGACTTTAGAAAAATTATTGTTGAAGATTATAAGGTTGCAGTAGAGAGCAGGTATGTTAGTCTATTGGGACGTAAGGAAGTCTTGACAGGGAAAGCAAAATTTGGGATTTTTGGAGATGGGAAAGAATTGGCACAAATTGCTGTATCTAAAGTTTTTCAAAAGGGTGATTGGCGTTCTGGATATTACAGAGATCAGACATTAGCTTTTGCAAGTGGTCTAAGTACTGTTTATCATTTTTTCTCTCAATTGTATGCTCATCCAGATGTTGAGCATGATCCCTCATCTGCTGGTCGTCAAATGAATTGTCATTTTTCAGTTCGCGTAATAGATAAAGATGGAAATTGGATAGACCAAACTAAGCAAAAAAATACTTTTTCTGATATTTCAACAACAGGTGGACAAATGGCTCGTATTTTGGGTCTCGGTTTGGCATCTAAATTATATAGAGAAAATCCAAATTTATCTTATCTAAAGTACTTTTCGGATGAAGGTAATGAGGTGGTTTTTTGTTCAGTTGGTAATGCTTCCACCTCTGAGGGGGTATTTTTTGAGGTAGTTAATGCTGCTGGTGTAAAACAAATTCCAGTTGTTATTTCTATCTGGGATGATGGTTATGGCATTTCAGTTCCTAATGAGGTGCAAACGACAAAGGGTGATGTTTCTGAAATTCTAAAAGGATTTCAGAAAGAAGAAGGTAGCAACGGTTTTGAAATATTTAAAGTAAAGGGCTGGGACTATCCAGGTCTTTGTCAAACCTATGAACGTGCAGCAAAGTATGCAAGAGAAAATCATACTCCTTGTATTGTACACGTGATTGAATTGACACAGCCTCAGGGGCACTCTTCTTCGGGCTCTCACGAACGGTATAAATCGAAAGAACGATTGGAGTGGGAATTAGAGCACGATTGCATTGTAAAGATGGAGAAGTGGCTTATTGATTCTGCTATTGCTACGACCGAGCAAATAAATGCAATTAATGAGGAAGCAAAGGACTTTGTGAAAAAGGAACAGAGACGTGCTTGGACTGATTATAACAAAGCATTAGCGATTGATGCCTCTCAAGCAATAGATTTATTGAGTCAGATTGATGATGAACTAGTCGAGTTACCTTTGAAACAATTACAGTCCTTAACAGAACCTTCATTAAAGGAAGTATATAGTACTGTACGTAAAGTTATTCGCGAATTGAAAGGAAAAGAAATTGCGGGTAAATCAGCTCTTTTAGCATGGTATAAACAACAGCAAGGCGTAAATTCTGAAAGATATAATTCGAAGTTATTTACATCAGGGTTAAATGGTCCGGATCATGTAGAAGTAATTGAACCACGATATTCTTCAGATGCTAAAATTATTGATGGAAGAGAGATACTTAACCTTTGTTTTGAAGAGAATTTTCATAGAGATGAGCGATTATTGGCATTCGGAGAAGATGTAGGTAAAATCGGGGACGTTAATCAAGGTTTTGCAGGTTTGCAAGAAAAATTTGGAGAGTTGCGTGTATTTGATACTGGAATTAGAGAAAATTCTATTATTGGGAAGGGAATTGGTTTGGCAATTAGAGGCCTCAAACCTATTGCTGAAATCCAGTATTTAGATTATCTACTCTATGGTATTACTGTTGCTAGTGATGATTTAGCGAGTTTGAGTTATCGGACTTTTGGAGGGCAGAAAGCTCCTGTAATCATTCGCACACGAGGCCATCGTCTAGAAGGAATCTGGCATTCAGGATCTCCTATGTCTATGATTTTAGGAACATTGAGAGGTTTACATGTTTGTGTACCACGCAATATGACTCAAGCTGCGGGTATGTATAATACATTATTTAGATCGGATGAGCCAGCTCTTGTTATTGAATGTTTAAACGGTTATCGACTAAAGGAACGCTTGCCAGATAATATAGGAGATTTTACAATTCCAATAGGATATGCAGAGTGTGTCAGAACTGGTACTGATATTACGGTCGTTTCATATGGTTCTACTTTGCGTGTAGTGGAAGAAGCTGCCATGGAATTGGATAGATTAGGTGTAAATATAGAGATTATTGATGCTCAAACCTTACAACCTTTTGATAAGGCACATTTGAGTGCAGAATCATTAAAAAAGACAAACAAATTATTGGTTGTAGATGAGGATGTACCAGGGGGAGCCTCAGCATTTATATTGCAACAGATCCTAGAAGAACAGAATGGTTATTATCTATTGGACAGTCAACCCCGTACTTTAAGTGCAAAAGCACATAGACCTCCATATGGATCAGATGGCGATTATTTCACGAAGCCTTCCAGTGATGATATAGTAGAAGTTGTATTTGAAATGATGAATGAAAGTAATCCAGATAAATATCCCCCACTATTTTAGTCAGTGAGGGATATTTAATCTAAGAGAACTGTGCTGCCGCACCAATAATAGCAGCTTCTTCACCTAAAGTTGCTGTTTTTATTGTAAAGGAGTTTAGCTGATCTTGTTTGTCTTTTAAGAGTATTGGTAGTGCTTTCGCAATATTTCCTCCTATTATAAAATTCGTACAATTATATTTTTCACTAAAAAAACGCAAGAAATCAACAAGGTGCGATGCGTATTCTTTACAAATAATGCTAAATGCTGGATTATTTGTGTGTTCATTGATGATTTGCTTAAGTCCTGAAACTTCTAGCTCAGTGAGCTCCTTAAAGCGCCTTATAAACCATCTCGTTACAAGGTATTCTTCAAAGATCGAATTTTCATACGGGGTATCCCATAGATTAGCATCAAACGACTTATCTCCTTTGTTCCAGACTGCAGAACCTAATCCTGTCCCCAATGTTATTCCTAATACCCTTTCATGTGTATTTAGTTTTTGAGCAAAGACTTCACCTTGTAGAAAAGCTGCCGCATCGTTAATGAAATGAATATTTTTTTCGGGAATACCGATTAGAACTGCCAATGGGGTTTTCACGTTCATCTGATATAATGCATCATATTTGCTTTGACCTGAAATGAGTGAAATACCATTTTCATAATCGAAGGGACCAGGCATTGCAATGCCGATATAATTTATAGGAAGAGCTGTAGCTTTTATACAGTTATTGATTGTGTCTGCCCAAGATAGAAAAATCGATTTAGCACTTTCTTGCGAAAAAACGTGGTTTCTCACCACGTTATTAGAAACAATTTTCCAAGTCGATTTATTAACTAATGCAGCACTAATATGTGTACCACCAATATCTACACCTAAAATGAATTCACTTTTATCTGACATTTTTGTAACTAGATTGTTTTAATAAATGATCAGCAATTACTAATGCAGCCATTGCCTCAACAATAATAACGGCGCGTGAAACGACACAAGGATCATGCCTACCTTTTCCTTGGACTATTGCTTCGTTGCCATTAGCGTCAATAGTTTGTTGATCTCTCATAATGGTAGCAACAGGCTTAAAAGCTGTTTTAAAGGTGATGTCCATTCCATTTGAAATTCCTCCTTGTATTCCTCCTGAGAAATTAGTATGAGTTTTTGTACGGTGAATATCATTATCCTCCGATATAAAAAGGTCATTGTGTTCTGAGCCTAATAATTCGGATCCTGCAAAACCAGAACCATATTCAAAACCATGTACAGCATTGATGCTCATCATCGCTTTAGCCAAATCTGCATGAAGTTTATCGAAGACTGGTTCACCTAAACCAATAGGTACATTTCTAATTATTGTGGAAATGCGTCCGCCAACCGTGTCTCCAGATTTGCGAACAGAATCAATGAAAGCAACCATTTCATTAGCTGTTGCGGGGTCAGCACACCTTGCTATATTAGATTCTCGTAAATCTAATAATGCAGATAAGTCTTTGGTATCCAGATTTGGTGATTCAAGTTTACCAACACCAGAAACGTGTGCAAAAATCTCTATGCCATTTTGTTTTAAAAATAATTTAGCTATAGCTCCTGCCGCTACCCGCGCAGCCGTTTCTCGTGCTGAAGAGCGACCACCACCGCGATAATCACGATGACCATACTTCATATGGTATGTGTAATCTGCATGGGAAGGTCTAAAGATATCTTTTATATGTGAATAGTCTTTAGAGCGTTGATCTTCGTTAGGAATCAGTATCGCAATAGGTGTGCCCGTTGATTTACCTTCAAACACACCAGAAAGAATTTGAGCAGTATCACTTTCTTTCCGTTGTGTGGTTATTTTTGATTGACCAGGCTTGCGTTTGTCCAATTCTGATTGGATAAAATCCTCATCAATAGCTATATTTGGAGGACAACCATCTAAAATAACACCAATCGCTTTTCCGTGAGATTCCCCAAAAGTGCTAATTCTAAATAAATCGCCAAATGAATTTCCTGCCATGATTTAATATAATTTCTATAAATATAGGTAAAACCGCAATAATAGGAGTATTATTGCGGTGTTTATTACTAAGTAATAATAAAGTTTTGATCAGCTAAATGTTTCCAAAAATCTGGATAAGACTTTTCGACAACATGCGGCTCTTCAATGTTAATATTTTTGAAAACCAACGCAAGAGGAGCAAATGCCATTGCCATCCTATGATCTTCATACGTGGCAAAAGAAATAGTGGTCGGTTCGAAAACTTCATCTGTCTTGATATGATAAGTTGTTCCATCCTCCACCAATTTTGCGCCAAATTTGCCAATCTCAGTTTTTAATGCTGCAATTCGATCAGTTTCTTTAATTTTTAAAGTTTCTAGCCCTGTTAAGGATATATCTCGTCTTAAAGCTGCTGCTACAACGACTATCGTTTGGGCTAAATCTGGACATTCTTTCATATCGAAAAATGTTTTGCCAGAAGGTTCACTTATTTTAGTCAAATGTAAACCATCTTCTTCGAAAGAGGATGCAACACCAAAATGGCTCATGATTTCTACAATGGCAATATCACCCTGTAGACTGTTTTTTCTTAATCCTGGGAGTACGATAGAACCCGAGTTTGAAAGTGCTACAATAGCATACCAATAAGATGCCGCACTCCAGTCAGGTTCCACATAAATCGTCGCTTCTTGTATTTCTTGATGAGAGATATGAATCGTATTGTTGACCCATTCATATTGAACGCCAACTTCCCTCAACATATTCAAAGTCATTGTAACATATGGTCTTGAAGTTAATTCTCCTTCAATCTCAAGGGTTAAACCCTTTTTCAACGTCGCCGCGATAAGCAATAATGCAGAAATATATTGACTACTGATGTTTCCTTTAATGGATATCTTATCTTTTCCCTGTATCATACCGCCCTCGATTTTAAGAGGAGGAAAGCCCGATTTTGATTCATAATGAATATCGGCACCAATGGTCTTTAAAGCATCAACTAAAATACCGATAGGTCTTTGTTGCATACGTTCAGATCCTGTTAGGATGAAGTTACCTTTAATTAAGTTTAGATAGGCTGTTAAAAAGCGCATCGCCGTTCCTGCTGGTCCAATATCGATTTTATTTATTTCCGATTGTGGATTTGCGGCCAATTGAAGGGCTTCTTTTAGGGTAACCGTATCAAAAGCTTGCGAAAGATTTTTTATTTGTACTTTCTCTTTTCCCAGCGCTTGAATAATAAGGGCACGGTTGCTTTCTGATTTTGAACCAGTAAGCTGAACCGTACCATTTATGATTTTTGATGGGTGAGTAAGTGTAATCACCTGTTGATTCATTATGCCTCCGCCGTAGGTTGATTCATGATCGTATTTTGCTTACGAATAGATTCATTGTGAATTAATTCTAAAAATTTCACAGCAAAATCATTACTCAAAGTTAGAGCTTCAGCAAGTTGAGTACGTTTTTGAATGATTTCATCCCAACGGTTCATCTGCAAGATTGTCACATTGTTATCACGTTTATATTCGCCAATTTTCTCAGCAATTTTCATACGTTCACCAATTTTTTGAATAATTAAATCATCTAATTTATCAATATTGCTACGTAATTCAGCTAATTTATCTTCAAATGCAGGGTTGTCTGAATCTGCTTTACGCAAGTTCAGGTTGTCGATTAGATCAGATAGTGCAGCAGGAGTAACCTGTTGTTTTGCATCTGTCCAAGCTACTGAAGGGTCAATATGTGATTCAATAATTAAACCTTGCAAGTCCATGTCCATTGCTTTTTGAGAAATGTATGGTAACAATTCACGATTACCACAGATATGACTTGGGTCATTGATGATCGGTAACTCTGGGCATAAAGACTTCAATTGGATAGCAAGGTCCCACATAGGCTCGTTACGGAAAGCCGATTTCTCGTAAGAAGAGAAACCTCTATGTATAGCACCTAACTTTTTGATCCCAGCACGATTTATGCGTTCTAATGCACCGAACCATAATGATAAATCGGGGTTTACCGGATTTTTAACAAAAACGGGGATATCTACTCCAACTAATGCATCAGCTATTTCTTGTACTGTGAATGGGTTTGCAGTTGAACGAGCACCTATCCATAATATATCTACTCCAGCAGCTAATGCTTCTTCAACATGTTTCGCAGTTGCAACTTCTGTTGCAATTAATAAACCCGTTTCAGCTTTTGCTCTTTTTAACCATTCTAAGCCAATAGAACCAATACCTTCAAATTCTCCTGGACGAGTACGAGGCTTCCATATACCAGCACGTAAAACATTTACCTTACCCGTATTTGCTAATAAATGTGCTGTAGAAAGTACTTGATCTTCTGTTTCAGCACTACAAGGTCCTGCAATAATTAAAGGTTTGTCTCCTGTATCTAACCAAGATTTTAAAGGGACGATATCCAATGTATTTTTCATGTTTTATTTTGAGTTTTTATTTTAAACTTTGATTTATTACTACTTAAATGCGGTCGTTTTTCACATATTCACCCATAATGTTGAAGTTGATGCTATGTTTTAGCACTTTACGAATAGCCGCATCATAGTCTGATTGCTTTTTCCATTCTACGTCAACAAAAAAATCATATTCATTTCTTTTTCCGATGACTGGAATAGATTGAATCTTGCTTAAATTGACATTTTGTTCCGCAAAACATTGCAATATAGATGCTAAAGAACCGACTGAATTGCCCGTTTGAAATGACAGGGATGCTTTATTCGTGTTCTTTTGTTCTTCCACATCATTGGATAATATCAAGAAACGTGTACTATTCTTTTTATTTGTTTCAATCTTTGCTTCTAAGATATTTAGTCCATATGTTTTTGCCGCTAGTGTACCTGCAATAGCGGCTGTGTCTGTTAATTTTTGACTTGCTACTTTTGATGCGGATGCTGCAGTATCAGAGCTTTCAGATATTTTAACATTAGGTAATTCCTGTAAAAACTCTTCACACTGACGAATAGCCATTTGATGGGACTCAATGAATTTTATATCTTCAAGTTTAACACCAGGCAACGCAAGTAAATTTTGATGGATACTTAAAGCAATTTCGCCTACAATGTTAAATTTATAGTCTCTTAAAAGATTGTAGTTCGGTAATATGCTTCCTGCAATTGAGTTTTCTATAGCCATTACGACATAATCGACTTTCTTCTGCTTTAATAATTCGCATGTTTTCTTAAAAGTATCGCATTCTACTGTTTCGATGTCTTCACCAAAATACTTAAATGATGCTTCCTCGTGAAAGGAGGCTTTTGCTCCTTGTATTGCAATTTTTAAACTCATTGTCTGTTTTATATGTTCTGATAAAAAGCAAAAGTTCCGATTGATGACCGGAACTTTTGCTTTTTAATATCGTGTGATTTTTACAAATTTGTTCCCGCTCTTATTTTTTAAAATAAAAGTAAATAAAAAAATATGTATTCATCTTTGTCATTATTTATCCGTTTTGATATTCCAAATATACGCATGTTTTTGATAAAAACAATATAAATATAAATTATTTTTTCATGTTGTTTTTTGTGTATTTATTATAGCTTTTTTAATGATATTTATTCTAATTTTTAATCGATATAATCGTTCGTTATTTCGATTTTATTTAGGCCTTTATATGTTCTTTTTAATGTTTAAATCATGTTTTATGCTAATTAAGCATATATTTAATCGATTATCAGTCTATTAAATACTGATATATTATTAGATATTTTAGTGATTTTTTACAGTAATAAATGGTAAAAAATTTATATTTTTTTCATTATAAATACTGTAATATTTCATTTTTTTATTACAATTTATACCTTAATATTTAAGCATTTAATCAGATATTTTCTCCTGTTTTTACATGTTACACCTATTTGTAGAGAGATGAAATACAGCTTTGTACAGATGAAATACTGTATAAACATCATTTTAAAATTAGAGAAGAATATTAGGTTATAAAAAAGTATAACATGTTGATTAGTAATCTATAAGTAATTAAGACTAGTTGAAAATCTGATATATATCTTGGAACATCGTTAGGGGAATTACGATGTTTTTGAGGTAACTGTTAAAATCATATTTGGAATAATTTATATGTATAGCTTTATTTATCTGAAATCGTTTAAAAAAAATATCATTCAACATCCTATACTACTACCACTAATGTGAAATATGCAGAATATTTCGTAAAATTGGAATAAGTGACCAGAACAAATGAAATTGGTCTTAAGAATTATTGAAGTTTATGATTTTTGTCCTTTTAAGTGTTTTGTGTAGCGTTACTGTTGCCATCTTATTAAAGTTTGCAAAACTCCAGCAGTTGAGTACAAAACAAATTATTGTTTGGAATTACCCGGTTGCAGCTATGCTAACCTATTTCGTTTTAGGACCAAAATTGGAAGGTATAACATTTTCGAATATGCCCTGGGGATTGTATTTTCCGTTGGCAACCTTGCTTCCAACTCTTTTTGTCTTTATTGCCTTAACCCTACAACATATAGGTTTGGTTAAAACTGAAATTGCACAGCGGTTATCTTTATTTATCCCTCTGTTAGCGTCTTTTATACTTTTTTCTGAGGTAATCACTTGGAATAAGGGCATTGGTATTCTTGTAGGTCTATTTGCTATAATATGTTCTATTGGATGGCAAAAAGACAATAAGACACAAATAAATAGAATTGGAAGTATAATCTACCCCATTATTGTGTTTATTGGAATGGGTATTATTGATATTCTTTTCAAACAAATCGCACTTCATCAGGCTATACCTTATATGACTTCAATGTTTATCGTTTTTCTATTATCGACGGTAGTGGCATTTTTATTCCTGATTTATTTTTTAGTTTTTGAAAAGCAAGTATTTTCTTTTAAATCTTTATTTTATGGAGTTGTACTTGGACTTTTTAATTTTGGAAATATCTTATTTTATATGAAAGCACATCGTGCTCTTCCCGATAACCCCTCCATAGTATTTACAGGAATGAATATTGGTGTTATCTCTGTTGGAGCGATTGTTGGCGTTCTATTATTTAAAGAAAGGCTAAGTTTTATTAATAAAATAGGTTTAGCACTTTCTATTGTCTCAGTTTTAATCATTACATATTTGTGAGTTTATTTGAAGATACATATCGTACCATTGAAGATAGTGGAGAAGGAATATTTCGCGATAAAGGAAGTAAATTTATAGCTTATGCTTACCCATTTAAGGATGAAGATCAATTAAAAGAAATCATCGGGGAATTAAAAGTATTACATCCAAAAGCGCGTCATCACTGTTGGGCCTACCGTATGAGTCCAGATCGAACTGTTTATCGACTGAATGACGATGGGGAACCATCTGGTACCGCTGGAAGGCCTATATTGAATGTGTTGTTGTCACAAGATGTAACAAATATTATTGTTGTGGTAGTCCGTTATTTTGGCGGAACACTATTAGGTGTACCGGGACTGATAAATGCTTATAAAACAGCAACCCAAGAAGTTTTAGCAGGGCTAAATATTGTCGAGAAAACAGTTAATGATATTTATAAGATTGAATTTGACTATTTAGCAATGAATGACGTCATGCGTGTGGTAAAAGAAGAAAATATTACCGTCAGTAAACAAGTTTTCGACAATAGGTGTTATATGGAAGTGGAAGTTCGAAAAATGCAGGTCAATTCTGTAATCGCTCGTTTTGATAAAATAGATAATTGTACACTTTGTTATTTAAGAACGATATGACGAGGTATACAAGATAAATATATGGAATAAGACTTCATTACTTTCTATTTGACTTTGCTTCCATTAAATATTGCAGAAATTATGATTGTTGCGTACTTTGATCATGTATTGTCAATATGACCAATGGTTTTGGTTGATAGCGTTATTGGATTAATTTTAGAGCTATTTGATTCCAATAGAAAAGGAATTGCTTTTACACAATTCCTTTTCTATTGGAATCAAACTTTAACATAATAAATAATAATATGGTAAAACTCCATAAAGAAGATCCACCATAACTAATGAATGGTAGTGGTATACCAATAACTGGTACAATTCCAATGGTCATTCCTATATTAATGAAAAAATGGAAGAATAGGATAGAAGCTACACCATAGGCATAAATCCTGGCAAAGGCAGAGCGTTGGCGTTCTGCGATATGAATAATACGCAGTAGCAGTGTTAAGTATATACCAATCAGAAAGATAGAACCTACAAATCCCCATTCTTCTCCTACAGTACAAAATATAAAATCGGTACTTTGTTCTGGAACAAAGTTATATTTAGTCTGTGTGCCCTGAAGATATCCTTTACCCCAAAATTGACCAGATCCAATAGCAATTTTGGATTGATTTAAATTATAACCTTGGCCTCTAGGATCATCCATTTTTCCTAGGATGATGTCAATACGGTTTCTTTGGTGGGATTGTAAAACATGGTTATAGACAAGATCCACACATAGTATGAAAACAGAAGAAACAGCAAAAAGAATTCCTAAATTAATCAGATGTTTTCTCTTCTTTCTAAAAGTCCACATGAAAAATGCAGCAATAATGGCAAGTATACCAATTAGTATCCATGCATTAACTAATAAAGCCGCTACGAATAGGACGATACATAATCCACCAAAAAGCAGGAAATTATTATTAACATAACCCTCTCTGTAAAAGACAAATATTAAGGAAAAGAAAGCTAATGCAGAACCAGTATCTGGCTGGAGCATAACTAAAAATACAGGAAATAGAACAATACCAGAACCGATTGCAAGTGTGTGTAGATTCGGGTTTTTATTGCTTTGTGAGCTAAGATAATTTGCCAAAAGTAGACAGGTAGCAAGTTTTCCAAATTCGGAAGGCTGAAGTCTAAAAAAACCCAAATCAATCCATGCTTGATTACCTCCTACGTTTTTACCAATGACTAGTACTGCAATTAATAATAGAATAACAAAAGCGTAAATGATAGGCGATGCTGAACTGAAAAATTTTGCATCAATAATTAATATAGTTATGCCTAGTATTAAAGCCGAAGCAATATACATAGACTGTTTCCCATATTTGGTTGCCATATTAAATAGACCTGGATTTTCTGGGTCATATACAGCCGCATGAATATTGAACAAGCCAATTATACATAGCGCAAGCCACAAAGAAATGGTTAACCAATCTATTTTTCCGAAAAAACTATTTTTTTGGTTATTCATGAACTCTCTTTACAACGTTATGATAAAAACTATACTCTTGTGGAATTGCTGCTGTTATGCGGGTTATATTTTTCGTAGTATCCTGCTTACTTTTAGTTGAATCTGTTGCCTTTTTTACTTCTGTCTTTTTGACTTCAACTTTTTGAACAGGCATGAAGTTGGCATTGTATATACGATCTTGGATATGCTTGGGCATAGTAATGGTGTCTTTAATGTATTTTTCCACCATCATACTCGCAATTGGACCAGCCCAAACACCTCCATACCCTGCGTTTTCAACAAATACAGCAATAGCAATTTTAGGATTATCTCTAGGTGCAAAAGCAAAAAATACAGCATGATCTTCACCATGTGGATTTTGCGCTGTACCCGTTTTACCACACATTTCGATATCTGCTATTCTATTTGCAAAAGCGGTTCCTCCTCCCATATTGACTGCTCTACTTAAGCCTTCTATAATAGGTGTATAATATTTAGCATCTACGCCGGCAGATATTTTTTCTGTAAACTCTTCCTTGACTATCTTTTTATCTCCAATTCCCTTTATTAAATGCGGTCGATAGTAAAACCCTCTATTTGCAACAATAGCCATTATGTTCGCCATTTGAAGGGGAGTAACCCCCATTTCTCCCTGACCAATGGACAATGAAATATTAAATGATGAACGCCACTTATCATTTCCGTACCTTTTGGTGAAATAATCTGATTTGTACAATAAGCCTCCTTTTTCACCAGGTAGATCAATACCCAGTGGATGACCAATACCGAATTTTGAAATTGCTTCGTACCATAAATCATAAGCTTTAGGACCGGAAAGACCACGTGAATCAATCATTTTTGCAAACGTGTAACCATAGTAGGTGTTGCAAGAGACTTGAATTGATTGTATTAGCGAAGTAGGACCATGGTAATGCGTGCATCCCATGACAGCTCTACCTCCTCCATAACGATAGCCATGCGCACAAAAGAAGTTGGTGTTTTCATCAATAACACCAGCTTGCTGAGCAGTAAGGGCTGCCACAACCTTGAAGACGGAACCTGGCGGGTAAGATGCCTGAATAGGTCGATTAAAAAGTGGATTACTTTTGTTTTTTAATAATTTCATTAAATTATTACCTGTTTCGCGCCCAACCATATCATTGGGATTGTAACTAGGGCTACTCACGTATGCAAGAATTTCTCCGGTAGAAGGTTCAATTGCCACAATAGAACCCATCTTATTCTTCATCAGTTTTTCACCTAAGATTTGTAATTCTCTATCTAAAGACGATACCAATCCTTCACCAGCAACCGCTAAAGTATCATATCGGCCTTCCATAAATACACCTTTCGGTCTATTTAATGCATCGACCATTAGATTTTTAACACCTCTTTTTCCGCGCAATAAATCTTCGTAAGAACGTTCAACACCTGTTCGACCTATATAATCTCCAGGGCGATAAAAACTATTTGATCTTTCAATATCTTTCTCATTTACCTCATTAACGTATCCTAGAAACTGGGCCGCTATACTATCCGGATAACTGCGGACAGTTCTATTTTGTACATAGAATCCCCTAAAGCGATATAAATATTCTTGTAAATGCGCATAGGTGCGAGAGGATAACTGTTTTTCGAACGCAGAAGCACGATAAGGTGAATGTGCCTTTGCTTTATTCATACGCTTTATAAAGCCTTCCTTATCAATATTAATTAATTGACATAACAATGCCGTGTCTATATCCTTCGCTTCTCTAGGTGTAACCATTAAGTCATATACAGGCTCATTTTGGACTAAAACCTGACCTTCTCGGTCTAATATGACACCACGAGCAGGATATACGATAACTTTCCGCATCACATTACTGTTTGCAGAATGTATATAAGAATCATCGATAATTTGAAGGTAGAATAGCCTAGCTATTATTAATATTGCAATACTAATAATAATGCCCTGGATAACGAATTTACGTGCAAAAAAACTATTCATAGATTTTTATGTCCTATTTTTTACCTTTCGGTACGATTAGATCCTACTCTTCTTCTTGTAAAAAAGAAAACTGAATATGAGTAAAATAGCCATTGTAAAGATACAACTTAAACCAATAGTTGCTAGTGTATATTGGAAGTGTTTGAAACTGAATGTTTCCAACAAAATCAGTACGAAATGATGGATTAGAGTTCCAAAAAAGGTGTACGATAAAAACCATTTAAAATTCATCTCACCTAATATGGGTGTAATGAAACTATCCATATCGTTTTCTATCGTAATCTTTAAGAAAAATACACGATACGCAGCTAATGCGATGCATGCAGCTGCATTTACACCTAATGTATCATAAAAAGTATCGACAGCCAAGCCTGTTAATAAAGCAATGGAAAACAAAACAAAGTTTGGCATTCCAGTAGGAAGGAGGAAGATTATTAGAATATAAGGAAATGGAGTCGCTAGATTATAATAGCCAATATTTTTAAATAAAAATACCTGCATACTTATAAGTACTATAAATCGAATGATATTAAATAATAATATTCTAGCCATTGTCCTGATTCGTTTCTTCTAATTGTTTTAATTCTTTTGCTAATCGATCTTTAACGACATATACATGATCCAGATTTGAAAAATTGGTGCTTAATAAAATTCTTAAGTCCAGAAAAGAATCGCCAGAAGAGATCCCCGTTTCTACGACAGCTCCCACTAGAATACCTTTAGGAAAATGCCCGGAATAATCTGATGTAAAGACTTTTTCTGCAGTTTTAACTTTAACATGGTTTGGGATTTCTTTAACCATTGCAAATCTATAATCTACATTGTTTCCCCATACTAATGAACCAAAGACATCACTATGGTCTAAAGTAACAGAAATTTTAGTGTCTGGATGAAGGAGCGATTGAACTGTAGAAAAATGTGGTGTTACATTAAGAACAATACCTACTACACCATTAGGAGCGAGTACTCCCATCCCTTTTTCTATACCGTCCAAAGATCCCTTACTTAAAGTTAAGTAATTGCTTTTACGGTGGATACTGTTGTTGATGACACTTGCGGTGATAAATTCATAACGTCCAAAATCGCTACTATCAATAGCAGGTTGTAGCATCTTAACACTATCTGTAGTCAGGTAGTTCTCTAATTTAGCTCTTAAATTAGCATTTTCTTTAACCAATCCATCATTGGTTTCCGTTAGTGAAAGATAACTTTTCCAAGAATTTATCTTTTCATAGATATTACCTATGAAACTATTTGATGAGTTCAGTGCACTAGCGCGTTGAAAGGTGTTATTGGTGACAACCAGGAACATCGAAAATCCAAAAAATAGGATAAACCAAAAGAAAGCGTTGTAACGTCTAAGGAATAACCAGAGGGATTTCATTTTTTAATTATTATTGCTTTGCTATTTAATAAAGAAGCGATATAGTGAAAAATCAACTATATCGCATGTGTAATCTTATGACGTGGCAATTATGATTGCATTAAGAATTTAAATCTTCCGATATTCTTCAATGCTATTCCCGTACCACGTACAACTGCGCGAAGAGGATCTTCAGCGATATGTACCGGTAATTTTGTTTTAGCCTGAATTCTGCGATCTAAACCTCTCAATAAAGCACCTCCACCAGTCAAGTATATTCCCGTTTGATAGATATCTGCAGATAATTCTGGAGGAGTGATTTCCAATGCCTTCAAAATTGCTTCCTCAATTTTCGAAATAGATTTATCCAAACAATGTGCAATTTCGGTATACGATACAGTGATCTGCTTAGGAATACCGGTCATAAGATCACGACCCTGAACAGCGAAATCTTCAGGTGGATCCTGCAACTCAGGTAGAGCAGCTCCAACTTCAATTTTAATCTTTTCCGCAGTACGCTCACCAATCATGATATTATGCTGTCTACGAATGTATTGAACAATATCCGAATCGAAATTATCACCAGCGACACGGATTGATTGATCACAAACAATCCCAGAAAGCGCTATTACTGCAATTTCTGTAGTTCCCCCACCAATATCAATAATCATATTACCCATTGGTTCTTCAACATCGATTCCGATACCTACAGCTGCTGCCATTGGCTCATGAATCAAATAAACCTCTTTTGCACCTGCAATTTCTGCAGAATCACGTACGGCACGCTTTTCTACTTCAGTAATTCCTGAAGGAATACAAACAACCATTCTTAAAGAAGGAAAGAACCAACTTTTACCATTGTTAACTAATTTCACCATACCACGAATCAAATGTTCAGCGGCAGTGAAATCAGCAATAACACCATCCCGAAGGGGACGTACTGTTTTTATATTATCGTGTGTCTTACCCTCCATTTGCATTGCCTGACGTCCGATTGCAATTACTTTGTTAGTCGTACGATCAAAAGCTACAATTGAAGGTTCATCAACTACTACTTTGTCATTATAGATGATTAAGGTATTTGCGGTACCTAAATCGATGGCAACTTCTTGTGTAAACCAGTTAAATAAACCCATTTGCTGTATTTTAAGCTACTTTTTATGAATATGCAAACCTACTAAAAATTATTAGTTTTTGTGTGTAAGTCTTGATTTTTTTTATTGATAATTTAGAACTCTTTTGTGGAGCTTTAAGTTGATAACAAGTAAACGTTTAATTAAGCATTTTCTTATGTTTTAACTCCGAAATTAATTTTTCTGAACGTCAATGTAGTAATTAAAAGTGTCAATCTTTATATTTTCTTTTGATAGATTGGGTATATTTAATGTTTGATCGTCATTCGTGATATTAATTGCTTTTAAATTATTATCAGCTGTTCCAATGTAGATAGGCATTTCGAAATTATCAACTGTATTTTTCCATTTTGCTTTGATTTTTCCATCATCTTGATCCGTGATTATGAGAACTGGAATGGCTGTGGTTTTTACATATTGCTCAAATATTGAACTGAAATTAAAACCAGATTCTTGATTGATGTAATTGACTATATCATCGTAATTAACTTGTTGATGATAAAATTTTGAATTTAATCCACGAAGAATGTTGCGCCATTTATGGTCGTCAGCTATGATTGTCCGGATCATATTGTGCAGTACACCACCTTTGTTGTACATATCTCCGGATCCTTCATTGTTCACATGATACTGTCCCTGTAAAGGTGTTTTGTTTTGTATGCTTCGACGGTTTCCGTGGAGGTATTCCTGACCCGCTTTTTTACCAAAATAGTAGTCAATATATAGTGATTCCGAATAGTTAGTAAAGCTTTCGTGTATCCACATGTCAGCAATATCTGATGCAGTGATGTTATTGCCAAACCATTCGTGTCCCGCTTCGTGGATGATAATAAAATCCCACTTGAGCCCCCAACCTGTACCTGACCCATCTCTGCCCAGATAGCCATTTAAAAAACGATTGCCATATGCTATACCACTTTGATGCTCCATACCCAAGTGAGACGTTTCTACAAGTTTGAAACTGTCTTCATAAAAAGGGTAGGGGCCAAACCAATATTCAAAAGCGCTGAGCATCGGTTTAACATTCGCCTCGAAATGTGGTTTTGCCCGATTTTTATTTTCCCGTAGTACGTAGTAATCAATATCTAGCTTACCTTTTTCACCGCTAAAACTATCTTGAAAATGGACATAGTCTCCGATGTTGATTGCAATGTTGTAATTGTTTATGGGATTTGAGACAAACCAATTGAATTTGGACTTTTTCTTGCCAATGGTTTCAACACTTCTTAATCGACCATTTGAAACATTTATGAGATCTTTGGGGACAGTTACCGAGATGAGGACACTATCGGGTTCATCAGATTGATGATCTTTATTAGGCCACCACAAACTAGCTCCAACACCTTGATTTGCACTCGCTATCCAGGGTTTGTCATTACTGTCTTTTTTCCAGTCAAATCCTCCATCCCAAGGCGCGCGATTCGCTTGATGTGGAACCCCAGAGAAATAGACATTTATCGAATCTATACTCTTTGCCTTGATTTGTGAAGGGAAGTCTATAAATACAGCATTGAATTCACGGGTATATTTAAGTTTTTTTCCTTTATAAAGAATCTTATCGATAGCCATATTGTCAAATAGATCAATCTGAATACGATTGAAATCCGCTAAGGTCTTAAATTTGATAAGGTTATTCCCAGAAATACTTCTTTTTTTGATATCAACATCTATGTCAAGATGATAATAAGTGACATCATAACACGTCCTTAATGGGGTCAATTGACCTCGTAATGAATCTTTACGGGAAAACTCTTCTTTGTTGGATAATAATTGTGCCTTTGTAATAAAAGGGAGTAAAAAAAGAAATACGAATAAATAGGATAAATTTCTCAACACTTTATACTTTGATATAAATGCTAAATATAAGAGATTTTCATTGCTATTTAAAAATTAGCAATGGTTTTCCTTTAAAATCCTATTTCTTTTTTTTGTTGAAAAAGATTAATAAAGCCCAAAGTAGCTTATAAAGAGTAGTTTACAGGAGTTAAAAAACCAATCGGTAACGATTTGGTAATGGTGCTTACTGCATTCGCTTTCATATGATTGCCTTGTAAATCATTGAGGCAAATGTAATAAAAAATGGATAAAGTACATTGGTGCTTTATCCATTTTTTTCCACTCTATATGAAAAGTCGTCAAAAAAAATCCCCACAGTTGGGTGAACCTGTGAGATTGGTCTCGAAATAATTTCCAAATTTTGACATACCAACATTCGATACAGTTCCGAAACAAATAGTGGTAATTTCTAAATGATTAAACTATGCAGATCCTGTTGAGTAAAATTTTTTCGAAAATTCATCATCAGGAAGATAAACTATCTTCCCAGATGATGAGTACTGCGAAAGAGGCATATCAAATGACTTTGTTTTTAAACGAAATGTTATGTACCATAAAAGTCGAAACCTTAAAAAATAAATTTTCAGATGAACAACAAGAGATTGATTTTTTTAAAAATATCAAACCACAAATTTTAGGGAAACTCATTTATTACAATAAAATATTTCGGATTGAAACAACATGCCCAGTTAATAGTGGTAAAATTCACCAAAGTTATTACGAGAACGAACTAAAATGTCTAAAAATAAAATACAGAGACAGTATTTGTAATGAAAATTTTTATCGATATTATCGCTCTGGCCGTACAGATCGTGATTATACTTATTTTAGACTTGGGCAAATCAATTATCACGAAGGATTGAATAGTGACGTATTTGAAACTGACCTCACCTTTTCAACCTATTATGATAATAAAATAGCCCACATCATAGCCAACGAATTACTCTATACTTATTTGCTAACGAAAATCAGCCCTGACGAAGACCGTGATATGGTTCTGATAAACGGGAATGGAAACAAGGATATTTCTTGGACAAATTCTCAAAACGCACTTATTGAACTTGTATATGCTCTGTATGCTTCAAATTCCATTGCAGACAGAAAAATAGGCATCCGAAAATTAGCGTTGATTTTTCAGGTGCTATTCCGAACTCCCTTAAACGATATACATCACTCTTTCCACCGAATGAAAACACGGGCAGGTTCCCGGACTGCATTTTTAGATCAGCTCAAAATATCCCTCGAAGAATATATGGATAAAAACCTTTAGCTAAAGGTTAAACAGCAAGTCCAAAGCAGTACATTTCGTGTACTGCTTTGGACTTGCCCATATTTGCCAATTGGCAAATACTCTCAAAACTTCATTGTAAAATATCTCAAATACTCCAAAATCCTTTTAAACAAAGGTTTTCCCTAATTGTAAAAAATATCAAAAAAACGTCAAACCAATGGGTAAGGCTTGGCAGAAAGATATTGCCACCTTTCGGAGTTTTGCATAGTAAATTTTAAAAAGCTATGCAATGAAAATCATAACTATAGAAGAAGAAGCCTGGGTACAACTCAACAACCGTATCAATGCAATTGCCGACTACTTGAAAAGACAGGAAGATAAAAGCTATGATGACCTGTGGCTAAATAACCATGAAGTATGCCAGTACCTGCAAATCAGCGAGAAAACCCTTTGGCGTATGCGTAGCAAAGGCGAGATCGCCTATTCAAAAATGTATGGTCAATATTTCTACACCGTTGGGGCAATTAAAAATATGCTCAATGCTAATGCCGTACAGAGTACTGATGAGTTTGTGCAAGAACTTATGGCGAAAGGCAAAAGCTATATCGAAAAAGGCAGAAAGCTAAAGACAGACAAAAAATAGGTACAACCATTTAAAAATATATCCTTATGAATATTGATAGAATAGAATTTTTGGCGTGGATGGAACGTCTGATGGGGCGCTTTGATATGTTGGGCGACCATATTGATAATCTGCAAAAGAAACGTAACAGTATAGACGGGGAAGAATTGCTAGATAATCAGGATCTACTTCAAATGCTAAAAATCAGTAACCGTTCCCTTCAACGATACCGCTCTATTGGTAAGCTGCCCTATTATACTATAAGCGGTAAGCTGTATTACAAACTTTCTGATGTCCATCAGTTCATTAGAGAGAGTTTTAATCCACCATCCACAAAACCATGATGCCTTTGAGCGACAAACACTTCCTTCCAGTGCCAATTAGCGCAATGCAGTGAGGTGTTATTTTACTTTTGAAGTTGAATTTTAAATTTTTAAGATTATGAGTGAAGAAACTTTAAATAAAACTGAAATTACTGAGCAATTATCTGATATTCTGCTTGTACTGGATAAAGAAAAAATGAAAATTCAGGCAGTAAAGAGCATTGATGAAAACGGGAAAATGGAAACCGTTGATCCCACCAAGAAGAACGAAAATCAATTTATGCGTGTGGATAAAAGCGGTGATTTTTTTTCCAATTTCTTCTCCAATTTTTTCAGTCAGCTGAATAACCCGACCAACTTCACCTTTTTTAAAGTGCCCGCACCTGTTGCCGTTGATGTAGCAAATGATATGCAGAAGCAGGTAAACAATCCAACTCCTGATGGAGAAAAAATAATGAAGGAACACGAGGTTAAACCTGAGCAGCCACAAGAACAGAAACAAGAAAATCAAAATAATATGGAAACAACACAGACAATATCGGAAACAAGCGAAAACCGCTATAAACCGGAACAAATTGATTGGGACACTATGAACAATCTCGGATTGGGCAAAGAACGTCTTGAAAAAATGAATCTGTTAGAACCTTTATTAAAAGGTTATAAAACCAATCAACTCGTGCCGATAAGTGTCAATCTAGGTGGTGCCATTGTCCGTACAGATGCCCGTCTCTCTTTACAGCCTACTGAAGACGGAAAGGTTGTAGCAGCAATACATGGTATCAGAAAAGAACCTAACCTACATTTTGAATTTTTCGGACACAAATTTACGGACGAAGACAAAAAGAACCTACTCGAAACGGGTAATATGGGACGTGTGGTTGATTTGAAAAATACCAAAACAGGAGAATTGATGCCGTCCATTATCAGTATAGACAGGCTAACAAATGATGTAATTGCATTACGGACGGATTTCATAAAAATTCCCGATGAAATTAAGGGGGTAAAGTTGGACGATACCCAAAAGCAAACTTTAATGGATGGTAAACCGCTTCAATTGGAGGGGATGATTTCTAAAAAAGGAACGGAGTTCTTGGCAACCGTACAGTTCAATGCGGATAAACGCTATGTAGAGTTTTTGTTTGACAGAAGTAATTCTAAACAACAATCGCAAGACAGCAAACAAAACATTCAGCAAAGCCAAAGTCAGTCGCAGGAAACTCCAAAAACATTCAGAGGTAAAAAACTTGATGATGAGCAGTACAATAAGTTCAAAGCCGGACAAACCGTTTATGTAGATGGTCTGATAGATAAAAAAGGACAAAAATATCAGGGTTATATCACACTCAACCAAGAATCGGGCAAAACAGATTTCTCCTTCCAAAATCCCGACAAGCTCAAAGCCCAGGCAAAACCTACCGAAGTCCATAAAACGCAGACTGCCGTCAATTCGGAGGGGAAAACCAATGAAGCGACCAAAAACATGAACGAACCTTTGAAGTCTGGACAACAAAGACCGAAAAACAAACAGCAGCAGGAACAACAGGAAAAGTCCAAAGCTCCTGCTAAGTCCAAAGGTGTAAAAAGGTAGTGAACTATGAAATGCCTTTAGGCATTCCATGTGACCAATGAAAAACAATTAAAATATTCACATGAAAACAATTATTGCAGAAAAACCAAGCGTAGCAAGGGAAATAGCCTTACTTGTGGGAGCGTCCGATAAAAAGGATGGCTACCTGACAGGTAACGGCTATTTTGTTACGTGGGCATTCGGACACCTCATAGGATTGGGAATGCCTGAAGATTACGGAATTTCAGGTTTTGACAAAGGATCTTTGCCGATACTTCCGTACCCATTTTTACTGACTGTCCGCAAAGTCAAAAAAGAAAAAAGCTATGCAACCGATACAAGAGCATTGAAACAACTGAAAGTAATCAGAGAACTATTTGATAAATGCGACAACATTATTGTCGCTACCGATGCTGGTCGTGAGGGTGAACTTATCTTCAGGTATATTTATGAATACCTCAAATGTGACAAACCTTTTGAACGGCTTTGGATAAGTTCGCTTACCGAAAAAGCCATCAAAAAAGGCTTTGACAATCTGAAAGACGGGGCAGCATTTGACGGATTATATCAGGCGGCACAAGTCAGAAGCCGTGCCGATTGGTTGGTTGGCATCAATGCCACGCAGGCACTGAGCATAGCTGCAGGAAACGGAGTTTACTCGCTTGGAAGAGTACAAACACCTACACTTGCTTTGATATGTAAGCGTTATCTCGAAAACAAAAAATTCTCGGTGCAGCAATACTGGCAGATACAGTTATTGCACAACAAAGAATTGATAGATTTTAAAAGCCTTTCTAAAACTAAATGGGAAGAAGTAAAACTTGCTAATGATACATTGAAAGCCATTCAGCGAAGCGATACGGCAACGATTACATTGGTAGAAACTAAAAGTGTTACAGAGCAACCGCCTTTGTTGTTTGACCTTACTGGACTACAAAAGGAAGCAAACAAAAAACTCAACCTTTCTGCCGAAGAAACGCTCAACATTGCCCAAAGTTTGTACGAAAAGAAATTCATCACTTATCCACGTACCGGAAGCAGATATATCCCTGAAGATGTATGGGCAGAAATCCCCACACTTGTAAGGGCTTTACAGGACAAAGAAACCTGTAAGCAAGCCGTATCAAAAATGAAATGGGGACGTTTCAATAAACGCATCGTGAACGATTTGCGTGTTACTGACCACCACGGTTTGTTGGTTACGGATAAAATTCCATCGGCACTTAATGCTAAAGAAAATGCAGTGTATGATATGATTGCTTTTCGGTTACTCGAAGCCCTTTCACAAGCTTGTATTAAAGAGCTGACTGATGTGACTTTACAGGTATTTCATTATGATTTTACGGTAAAAGGCAGTAAGATCATTGAATCCGGTTGGCGTTCAATCAAAGGAAATTTTACAGATGAAGACACCGAACCTGTACAGGATCTGCCGGAATTGAAAAAGGGCAATGAAATCAAAATCAAGGAAGCTTCCATTTTGAAAAAGCAAACCAAACCACCAATGCTTTACACCGAAGCAGGTCTACTATCTGCAATGGAAAATGCAGGAAAAGAAATGAGGAATGAGGAAGAACGAAAAGCCCTTCACAATATTGGGATTGGCACCCCTGCAACAAGAGCATCCATAATCGAAACGCTTTTTACCCGCAATTATATCCAACGGGAAAAGAAATCGCTGATACCAACTGAAAAAGGATTGCAGGTATATGATTTGGTTAAGTATAGAAAAATTGCAGATGTGGCTATGACTGCCGAATGGGAATTAGCTTTGCAGAAAATCGAAAATAACGAAGCTGATGCGAGAGCATTTCAAAAAGAGATGGAAACCTATGCATCATCTATTACCGACGAATTGTTGCAAACTTCCATTCCCAAAGACAACTTACCCAAACTTACTTGCCCGAAATGTAAAAGCCAGCAACTCATTATTGGGGATAAGATTGTTAAGTGTCTCTATGAAGTTTGTAACTGGGTACAGTTCCGCAATGTGTGTGGCGTACAAATCAGCATCGCTAATATTGAAAACCTCGTTAATAAAGGCAAAACAACTCTGATTAAAGGGATGAAAAGCAAAGCCGGAAAGAAGTTCGATGCCTACATCGTATTAAATGATAAAGCTGAAAGTTCCTTTGAATTTGAGAAAAACAAGAATTATAAAAAGTAATGGAAAATAAACCTCTTATCTCTCCCAAAGAAATCAGAAACCTGATTTATGCTATACGTGACAAGCAGGTAATGCTGGATAACGACCTTGCTTCCTTATACCAGGTGGAAACAAAGAACCTTAACAAAGCCGTAAAAAGAAATATTGAAAGGTTTCCTGCTTCTTTTTGCTTTCAACTGACTGAAGAGGAAGTTGAAAACTTGAGGTTCCAAATTGGAACCTCAAGTTTAAGCTATGGCGGAAGACGTTATTTGCCCTACGTTTTTACCGAACAAGGGGTCGCAATGGCTTCTGCAATACTCCGTTCAGATATTGCCGTTAAAGTCAGTGTTGAAATTATGGAAGCCTTTGTGGAAATGCGTAGAATGCTTATTAGCAATGCTTCACTGTTTCATCGTTTGGATAAAATTGAACTAAAGCAATTAGAAGCCAACCAAAAATTTGAAGAGATTTTTAAGGCTTTGGAAAGCGACAAGATCCACAGCGAAAAAGGCATCTTCTACAACGGGCAGGTTTTCGATGCTTACGCCTTCGTGTCGGATATTACACGAAGTGCCAAAAGCTCCATTATCCTTTTGGATAATTATGTGGATGATACTGTGCTGACCCTGTTGGGTAAACGGAACACGAATGTAACAGCAACAATCTATACTAAAAGCATCAGCAATCAGCTACGGTTGGACTTGCAACGGTACAATAGCCAATATCTGCCTATTGAAGTTGAGCAATTTTCGGATGCCCACGACCGTTTTTTGATAATTGATAATTCAGAACTCTATCACATCGGGGCTTCACTCAAAGACCTGGGCAAAAAATGGTTCGCCTTTTCGAGAATGGATATTGAGGTGAGTCGAATGCTGCAAATCTTAAATAAACAATAATGGTAGCATTGGTTATTCTTTATCTTGCTCATCCATTTTCTTTATCAGTGCATCACGCAGGCTGTCAAGGAATTTTGTTCTGTTAATTTTTCTGGATTTAAGTTCCATAAATGTATGATAAAAGTCACCCAAATCAATATTAAAAAATCTTTCAAACGTTTTGGCAATAAGTTTAATATCTGTATTTCCATTGTCAAATACACCCTGATAATGCAAGGAGTATATCAGCTCTATCAACGCAGTCTTGCTCCCAGTCCAGCTAATATTCATGTTGGGTAGTTGTTTGGATACTGGATGCTGCTTGTTTAAATAAAGTTGATCTTCTAAATAAACCTGTATTAGATCATTAGCTATTATTTTGGCAACTTTATAATCGTAAGAAGTTGAAAAATTATGATCTGATTCAAAATAGTAGGTGTCGAGATTTAATTTAATGTCATATTTACCACGAACAAAATATTTTTCATCAAGATAAATACTATTTGTTCGATAGTATTTATAAAACTCAAGGTTATTATCAAAGTATCTTTTGAGCTTTCTTAATTCACTATTAAGGTACTTCTTTATAAGTTTTGTTCCGCCATAAGGCTTTCTTGTCCCAATTTTGTAAATGGCATTATAGTAGATGAGCTTTGAAACAATACTAGGTTTTTGATATTTAAAAAAATGAATTTCTTCATTTATACTCTTAAAACCTCTTTTTAAGACATAATCTTTTATGTCTGACAAACACGTAACAATAAGACATATAATAGCTTCTACCTGTTGTATGGAGGAATCGGATTCAATCTCAAGCTCTTTGATTTCAGTTTTCAAAGCATTAAGCTGTTTCTTATAAAAATTGTCCATTCAGTTAGCATGAATATTATAATAGATTGCACTTACTACTGTTTATTACTCATTTTTAGAAGTTTCCTTTATGCGGAAAATTACTTAGTATTTTATTGGATTAAATATAGGATTGCTTACAGAACTAGTCACTTTCGAACTAGATATAGTAAGCTATATCTTTGGGGTTAATAAAAGAATTTTAGTAAAAATATTTAACGACTTGATTTTAAATTGTTAAGTTCAGCAATGTATTTTTTTGCATTGCTATTTTCGGGGTTTAACTCGAGTGATTTTTTATAATTAACAAGTGCCTTTTTGTAATTCTTATCACTAAAATAGACCTCTCCAAGACTGTCATATAAGTTTGCATTTTTTGAATCTTCTGAAATTGCAAGTTCAAATATTTCTATTGCCTTTTGTATTTGATGACCAGAGAGTAATTCATATCCAAAATTATTTAATTGTAAACTTCCTGCTGTATAATTAGACGTATCTTTTTTTAATTTTTTATAATTCTCAGCTGCTTTTACAAAATCAGTCATAAACTCTTTTTGTAATAATGAAACCAAATTGATCTTTGGGTAATTAATTAAATCGGTTTCAATTTTATTGTACAGACTTGTCCAATCTTTTTGTGCTGCATCAGAGTTATTATTCATAATTAATATCAATCCATAATGAGAATCCGGGCAAATCAAAACACCGCTTTGCACCCCATTTGAAGTACCTGTTTTGCCATAATAGAACCCTTCTTTTTTGCCGAATCCAACATCCCACAAATATCCCTTATCATCATTATCTACTTCTTCTTTAAATAAAAGACGTGTAGATTCTTTGATGAATGGGTTATTACTTTCCAATTGAAATTGCATGAATTTCGTAAGGTCAGGTAAATTGCTGATCATTCCATAAGCCCCTCCCAATAGAGGGTTTTTGTCTAATGGCGCCAATTTTTTGTATTCACCATAACTATTGGCTAGCTGTTTTTTATGTTTTTCGTAATCTTGCAAATAGGTGTTCTCCATTTTTACTTCTGTCAGGAAATCTTGTAAGATATCACCATAAGATTTATGATAAACTTGTTCTAAAATATAGGCAACTAATTCTGGACCTACAGAATTGTAGCTGTAAAATGTTCCAGGTTTCTTATCTAATACAACCGTTTTAAGCTCTTCCAACAGATTGGACATGTTATAATTAAAAGGTCTGTTTTCATAGTAACCTTTGTTTGTTTTTTTATTGACTTTTTCTAATTTTTTGGGTGTCTTGTTTTTAAAACCAAGCGTATGGGTCAATAGATCTTTAATCGTAATGGGAATATTCTCAAATTGTAAGTTTGGATAATTACCTGCTAAATATTTTCTAATATCGTCATCCAATGTTATCTTTTTCTCTACAACTGCTTTGGCAGCTAAAGAACCTGCAAAGGTTTTTGAAATAGAAGCAATTTCATACAGTGTGCTATCATCAGGTTTGTTGCCTGAATTTTTGTCTGTTTCACCATAATACTGTTGATAGATTTTACCATCTTTGTAAATAGCTATTGCCAGCGAATTGATATTCCCTTTTTTCAACGTATCTTCGGCATATTGATCTATTATACTACTAAGGTTTTTAAAAGAATCATCTTTAGCATTTCCTTTTTGCTCTTTGACCTTCCGAAGCATTTCAACAGCATTTTCGTTTTTAGGGTCAATTGCTAATGACCTGCTGTAATTTTTAATGGCATTATGCCAATCTTTGATTTCAAAATAAGCTTCTCCCAAACTATCGTACAAATCTGCATTATTGGGCAGTAAACGAACCGCATACTCAAAAACCTTGATGGCAGCTTTAGGATTTTTTTTGTCTTTTAACCATTCATAGCCGATTACATTCATATCGTCGGAAAAGTCCAGTTGCTCAAGTTCCTTTTCGGAAAATTTTGTATTGCCTATCAGCTCTTCAACAAACAATGTTGGATTTTCCGGATTGTTGTATTTCAAATAATGTTTATATCCAATAGATTCTTTGGGAAATAAATCAGCAATCATGATTTTAGTATTGCCTTTTTTTAATTCCTTTTTTAAATCAATTTCTACAAACTGTGTATAATCGTGAAAGAAATACACCCTTATTTTTAAAGAATTCAAATCATAAATTGTCGAATACTGCGTCGCTGATATTGATTTTTTTTGGGAAAAATGTCCCATTGCTTCCCCACAATAGTCAAGCGTTGCTTTGCCGCTTGAAGCATCAATGAATTTTTGTCCGTTTTGAAAGTAGTCGAGTTTGACCTCGCTTAATTCTTTAGTTTGAGAATAATAGAAATTGGAAAACGACTTTTCTGACTCCTTGCCAATAATCATTTCATCGCCTTCTACTATAAGATAAGCACCAGATTTGTCTACAAACACAAGCATGCTGTTGGTGAGAGAAGATAAATTGATGGTCTGCAGATAAGATTTAACCTCTTCCACACTGCTCATTGTCTGCATCACCTGCCTAATCGCTTTTCCTATAGTAACTTTTGCTTTTCCTGCAGTATTATTTATCGCTAAATAAGGTGCATAAAAACCATCAAACATCAACCCTTTTTCATTAATGGCGCCTTGCGCGAAGTTATTGAGCTGTCCCATGTACATTACGCCTAATCTATCTACCTTTGCAGTTTCATACCAAAATTGACTATTCGGACTTATATAATCTTCATTGTTTCCAACAATAGTTTTGCCATTTTTAGTAATCTTGTACATCGTACAAGCAGCTCCTTCTATTGAAATAGATAAGAAGATTATAATGATTAAGGATGTAACTTTATTACTCATAAGGATGTTTTTAATTGCATTTATTGCTTACTCGATTTAAATATTTCAATTTTATTTTCACGGATTATAACCTCTTGTCCTTCGGAGTTTAAGAATACCATTATAGCAGTATTTGAGACATTTACCTTAAATACTAATTCAGCACTTTTAACAGCACCATTTTTATATAATTCCTGATAAACCTTCAGAATTTCTTGCTCATTAAAAATTACTGATCCTCCATAACGTTGTCCAGTAGAATCTCGCCATCCTAAATTCACCATTCTAGGAACAGCTCTTGGACTAAATGTTCTATTTTTAAACGTCTCATAAATAAATTCCTCCTGCTCGCCATTTAGCATAATGAAAAAGGAATTAATTGCTTCACCACCATTAGGAATTGAATAGCTTGGTTTCCAATTGTATTTTTTTCTATACGTATCCCATAGCCCAAAGGGTATGGGTTTATTTTTGTTAGCTTCTCGCACTTCTAGAGGCACAATTTTTTCATTAAACATAATGGACTTGCGATAATCTGGGTTAAATAATAACTTCTCGTGGCTATCTAGCTTCGCAATTTCTTGCTCTGGTATAACTATTTTTTTTCCTTCATATCGACTTACCTCAATTTGTTTTCCAGCACCAAAAAGCCATACAACAACAACTCCACCTGGAGCAAAGCCTACAACTATAGTTGAATACGTCATTTTTTTATGTGTAAAACTATCGAGATAACCTTCCTCAAATAAGGCGAGTATTTTATCATAATCAAGCTTTGTATCGATATGATAAAAGGTATCTTCTGCATAAGAAAGCCATACAACATCCAAACGATTTGGTAATGGTTTAATACCCGAACTCATGCTACCTCCTATGTGCCCCCAGCCATAAGTTCCAGTATGTGTACCTAGATAAAGACTAGTAGAGCCTTTATTTGACTCTAATCCACCTTCATAAACATCAACAGGATATCCCAAAGGACAAGTGATTGTTTCCCGCCACTTAAATTCTTTAGTTGCTCCGGTTGTATTTTGACTCATAGTGGTGTTTGCTTTTTTTTCCTGACATGAAACAAAATTCGAGCAAAAAAAGCTGATGAATAATACGAATCTAATTTTGTACATAAATATTGTCTTTTGTCCATATATAACAACTAATACAGCTGCATTTACAACTATCGTATAATCTCAAATGCATTACTGCCTTTGGGTTTGTGCAATCGCATTCTAAATCCTGCCGTTCCTTTTACTTCTCGTTTTAAATAATCATCATAAATTGCTGTTTCAAAGCGTAGTACTTGATCTAATTTGACATTTACACTATCCTTTGGTTCTAATGTTGCAATTCGTCCATTGGCATAAAACTTTAGTTTATAATCCTCAATAGCATGAACTTTATTTTCATTTCCAAACATCTGATTTATACCGTCAATCATCTTCTTAAAATCTTTTTGATTATAATAGTGTGATTGTGCTATTTCTTTCAAACGGGGCTCCACTAATATCCTAAAGCTTTCTTGATCTCGCTTTCCATATATATTTTTTACTTGCTGGTAAAATGCCACTACTTCTTTTTCTAATTTTGATAAATCTTGGTCGTTTCCATTTAAAACTTGGCTGTTTTCCCATCCTTGTACGGTATAGGGAACATCGGCCTGAAATGTGAACGTTTTTTCAAAAACAGGTAATCCGGCATATTGGAAATATCCACCATATTCTACGTCTGTTTTGCCTTCTTTTGGCACTATTGGGGTTTCATATTCGACCAGAACTTTCTTTTCCTTTTCAAAATTTTTGTATGTTTTTAAATTTGCTATTCTTGCAATCTTAAGTTTCATACTTGTTTCCTTGGACAGCGTATTGCCCTCTTCTGGAAGTAATCGAACGGTTACTTTTTGCTCACCACTTTTTAAAATATATTCGTTTAAATCTAAGGGGTAAAACGTGGTGAGTTCTTCTGCTCCATAATTTTTATAAATGGCAATATCGTTTACAAAAACCTCTATATTACAAAAATAGCTGTTAAACATAATGAAATATCCTGGCTCTTTATCGTAGTGTTTTACCTGTTTTTCTAATGCTAAAATTTTCTTTTCGGTCATTCCATTTGCTTTTTGTCCACAACTGCTATTTACCATAGCTAATAAAACAAAAACGTTGAACGCCACTTTATATAGTGATTTGTACATATTTCGGTCTACTCTTCTAATTTTTTCAACATTTCCATATAACTTTTACTCAAATTCTGGACACGGATGTATTCTAATTTGTAGTTTGTAAAGAACAAAACAATTCTGTACAATTTTCCATTACATTCTTTATCCGTTACTTGAAAATATACTCCATCTTTGCCTTCCGTTGTTAAGGTTTCATCTATCATATTCACGTTTCGATCCCAAAAAGTAAAAATATCCAGCTTTTTGGTTTGCTCCCTATATTCATTAATTTTTTGCAAATTCATATCGCCAGATATAGGTACACCTTGTACATTGACCACGCCTTTAAATGTATGGTAAGGATAAAAATATTGTTCGGGGTTGTAAGTTTCTTCTAAATCTTTTTTAATTTGAGCTTTCAGTGTTTCGGTCATCGGTAAATTAGCCGCTTTATATTCTTTTTCGATAGTTTCAAAAGGTTTCATGTTGACACTATGCGCTCTACTTAATTCTCCAGCTTTACCTTCTGGGCTATCTAAATTGGTAAAGAAAATATAAAAAGCAGCTTCCTTATCGGATGTGTCATCTATTGATACGGCTACGCCCAAATCATCAAACATACCAAATAGCGGGCGACTGCTTTTTTGTCCCAATACCTTTTCCCAGGCTTCAATATTTTCCCCAAACGGCAATTGTTTTCCACTATAAGTTACCCCACAATCCGTAATTTTTATTAACGCATTTTCTATAGGTAAAGGGATTGTTTTTTGCGGCTTCGGTTGGCAAGCCGTTAATCCTACACAAAACATGATGCCGAATATTATGGATTTTATCAAATCTTTAAATTTAGATGAGAGATAAAGATGACCAATTAAATTGGATCGATGGCGGAAAATTTGTCAATGCCATTACTTGGTGAAGGAGCGTTGCTATTGGGTAAAGAAAAAAAAGGCTCATCCTAAAAAATTATTTTTCTAAGCAGTCTTGTACGGTGCCATTCTTTACAATCAGCTATAAACAATATCCTTTTACTAAAATCAGAATTATTACCAATTTGAATTCTATTATATTTCAGATGCTTTACACTGGTCTTAAAACATCGAATTTCGATTCTTCAATTAAGAAAGGTCGTCTTAATTAGTATTTTTAATTGGTAGACCCAAGAGTATATATACCAAAATAGCTTCTGAGCCCAATAAAAATTACGGTAAAACCGTAAATCATTGATTATAAGGTGTATTTGTATTGAAAAGGTTTCCCTATTTTAAAATATTTCCCTATTTTGCCTAATAATATGAATAAAGATCTAGTGTTATGAGCGGAAAAATTTACTATTACCTATTGCTATTCCTATGTTTTATTTATAGTTGTAGTCATTATGAAAATGGACTGGAAGAAATTAAAAATACTAATTTAAGAACCATTACTACAGTAAGCCTAGAAGAGGCCAAAGCTTACCTTAATCACAATAAACTTTTCAACACTGAAAAAAAAGCAAAAGAAGCAAAGGATACATTATCTACGATTTTTGTAACATTATTCCAAGACCAAATTAGTCATGAACCATTGATTAATAGTGATCAAAAAATAACGGTAATTCCAGCAGTAATTGCTTATCCAAAATATTACAGTAGAGTAATATTATTTAAAATGGAGAATGAGATTATTGCCCGTGTTTTTAGTATGCGACGTGACCAGAGTAGTACAGATGAAAACTTTACAGGAGTAATTCTTATTACTGATCTGGAAGGAAATTTCTCTAGTGGATACAATGTGAAAAATGGTATTATCACACATCAATTAGTTTATAATACAGGAGAGCAAGGTAACAAAGGCGTTATTGGCTTTATACCAGATGATCCTATTGATGGTGGCATACTAGACCCTGTAAAAGTAGACGGAAGTACTTCACCTGCTGGCAATGGTGGCATTAGAGATGTATGGTTAGCTTATGGACCACTAACAGGGCCTAATTCAAATCCTTCTAATTCTGGATGGTGGAATTATGGCGGAAGCAGTGGCGGAGCAGGAAATAATCCTGAGGAAGCAGCAACGACCCCTTGTAAAGAGATGAAGAAGAAGGCAAATGATGCAGAATTCAAAGGAAAACTGAACGAACTAAAAGCAAGCCTAAACGTAAATTATGAAACAGGATTTTTAATGACTACAAATGGAACTTCTACTAGTTACGAAGCTATTGAAGGAAATTCTAATACACATGAAATAGAACTTTCACCAACAAGTCCTATTAGTGGATATATGCATACACATGTAGTAGGAGATTCTAAAACTGGTTTTTCTACATTTTCAATAGCTGATATAAAAGCCATTTATCAATTGTATCAAGGCGGTAATATCCAGAATACATCGACGTTTACCGCAACAGTCGTGTCCAGTCATGGCACCACATATGTCATGATGATTGATAATGCATCGACATTTAATAACTTTGGAAATGCAAGTTTTAGTAATAATACAGTTATGGAACAAATGGAAAATCTTTATGATTATGCATTTCAAAATATGTCCTTGGCTTTCAATGTAATTCAAGCACGTGAATTTGCTTTACTAACAGTATTAGAAGGCTCAGGGCTTAAATTAATGAAAGCAAATGCCGATTTTAGCCAATGGAATTCTATTAGTAAAGCAACATCAGGATTAAATATAGTTGTAAATAATTGTAATTAATAAAAAAATAGATATGAAAAAATATATAAGTTTAGTAATAGTGTTTTTATGCAGTAGTATACTACATGGACAAGAAAAAGTAATAATCCTCAAAAAAGGAGAGATTCCCGAATTAAAAAAGGGTGACTATTACAGATTTTCAGAACAGATGGAAAAAGAAAAACCTTTTGAAGGTGTTTGGGAATATAAAAATGGAAATGAAAATTTAATTATTAAAATCGAACAAAAAAAAACGTTTACTCCTAAATTAGAGGTTTTTTTTGATAATCCTCAACTTGATTACTATTATGAAAAAGGAAATGGAGAGATAATATCCAATAGTACGTTGGATGGTTATAGGAAAAGTGGTAGGACAATTGCCCAAAATATTATTAAATTTTCAACTTCCGATGTAATTAAAATGAAGACAATATATATCGAATTAGAATTATTAGGCAATAATCAAGCTAGAATGACACTAAATAATATTCCAGGAGGAATAACCGTTGTTTTACCGGGTGAATCAAAGCCAAAAAAAGATAGGGCTTTTTCAATCCCAACAGATATTATTTTAACAAAGAAGTAATTTTAAAAAAAAACGTTTGAATAATTATTATATATAATATTCATTTAGAGTAAGAAAGGCTTTTTCTTTTATAAACCTATTCTAATTGGGACATCCAAAATATACATACTAAAAATGTTAACTGGATATGGGTTGATTAAAGACCTTTGTAAGGTCAATGGGATGCCTTTATTATATTACTGTATGTATCTTGTTATCTGTAACACTTGGTCTGCGAACTAAAAATATTAGTAATATTAGCAACCAATAACATAAAGTTATTTAAAAAAACACTAAGTTTAATATCCTGTGACTGAGTTTTTTAGGTAAATATCGTCTCGGTCATCAAAATTGGTTATTAACCAAAATTAAATACATACCATCATTTTCATTGCTACAAGCTTTGCTAAAAGTAGCTTAGGTATTATGGGTTACGGTTTTACCGTACACCATCATGGATTACATGAGAATAAAAATAAGAATCAGCATATAGGCTGAAAGAAAGCCTACCGGAGAAAAAAGAAAGTGAATCTTAAAAATACACGGTTATGTTGCTAACAAATAATCATTTTACCCCTGTGATTGGTATTGATTTGCATTTCAATACATTACCACCTTTTAATCCGATACATCCCTACATTGGGATTGTAATCGACCCGATGGACTATATTCCTTTTATTGGTTCTTCGGTCAATGTAAATGGTGTACCTAGAGGTGTTACCGATACGGGAGGAAGAATCATAACCTTTATACACATTCCATTATTTACGGGGCCGTTTGCAATGATACCCGTAATTGGCCATGAATCAATGAACTTTTTTGGAAGTAAAGATGCTTATATGGAAGGACGTCGTATTAGTCCAAAAGGTTATATGGAAATGACGTGCAATGATATTGGAATTCCATTGAGTTTATCCCCTGGAAAAAAATGGTGGAAACCTATTCCATCCTTATTTGCACCCACAAGTATGAGTTTACCTATTCCAACGGGTAAGCCTGTGAATATTGCCGGTCCTTATGTTCCAGATTTAATGGGGATACTCATCAATTTGGCAGCAGGATTAGGATTTGGTTTTCTAATGAAAGGCCTTGGGAAAGTATTCAGTTCAATGCTTAAAAAACTAAATAAGTTAGCTAATAAAGCAGCAAAAGGACCTAATCGATTGAGTAAATTTTTATGTAAGCATGGTTTCGAACCCGTAGATTTAGTACAAGGAATAGTCTTTTCTGAAGTAATAGATTTTGAATTACCGGGACCTATCCCATTAGTATGGGAGCGTATTTGGAATTCAGATGCTTCCTATGAACATCAATTAGGACATGGATATCATTTTAGCTATAGCCTTGATTTAACCATCCATCATAGTGATGGATTTATTGGAGTTATGCTTCCAGATGGACGCAGTGCAGGATTTCCTCTTTTAGAAGAAGAACAAGAGTTTTACCATCGAATGGAACGATTAACCTTAAAAAGAATCGGGAATAATTATACAGTTTATAACCACAATTCGCTATTAACGTATAGCTACGAAGCAGTTACGAATGCAAAATGCGTAGCAGTGAGCATCAGTAATGTAGCAGGATTGGCCATACAATTGCATTATGCAGGAACAGCACTTCATGGAATAACAGACAGCTGTGGTAGAGTTTTGACTTTTGATCTTGATGAACAAAAGCGTATTACGGCAGTGTATTTGCAAACCAAAAAAGGAAAAGAACTATTAGTAGGATACCGTTATAGTGAGGAAGGAGATTTGATTGCGATTTTGGATGCATTAGAAAAAGCAACAACAATTACCTATCACAATCATTTGATGGATTCCAAAACAGACCGTAATGGACAAACATTCTATTGGAAATATGATAAACAAGGACGATGCGTTCATACTTGGGGAGATGGGGGCGTTCTAGAAGGACGTTTGGCCTATTACCCAGAATTAGGATACAATGTGATTACCGATGCCTTGGGCAATGAAAGTATATACTATTATAATGAAGATTTTTTATGCACTCAAATTCAAGATGCATTAGGGAATTCTAAATTTTTCGAATACACCGATATGTTCGAATTGTACCGTGAGATCGATGAAGAAGGAAATTTGACTGGCTATACCTATGATGATAAAGGCAATTTAAAATCAGTTATTCAGCCTGATAGTTCACAATATACCTATGTATATGATGAAAACGATCGATTAATTATAGCCAATGATCCCGAAGGAAATAGGCGAATATGGAATTATGATGAATCAGGTGTATTGCGAACTACAGTAGCACCCGATAAAGGAATAACAGCATTTGAATATAACGAAGAAGGATTAGTTCGTGAAATTCGTGATGTGAGTAAACGTAGAACCCGATTAGAATATGATAAGCAGCATAATCTGGTTAAGATGTATTTACCAGAAGGTGACATAGCGACTTGGACTTATAATGATCGAGGTGAAGTTGAAAAATCAACCAATCCATTGGGAGGAACTCAAAAATTTAGTTATGATGCACTCGGTAGAGTGATACAAGTAATTCATCCCGATAATAGTTCTGTACGATTACAATATAATGCCTACGATGAAGTTATTCATGCCCGAGACAATCATCACGATGTGCGCTTTGAATATACACCGATGGGCAATCTCACCATGCGGGAAGAGAATGGAGTAAAAGTGAAGTTTGCGTATAATGAAAATGAAGAATTAGTAAACATTCAAAATGAACATAAAGAATTATACCGTTTCCGTAGAAATGGAAATGGAGATGTTGTAGAAGAAATTGGATTCGACGGATTAAAAAGAGAGTACCGAAGAGATCGAGCAGGTAAAGTAGTCCGCATTGAACGACCAGAAGATCGATGGACGGAATATGAGTATAATCTGATTGGGCAAATTATCCGTTCCGAATATTATGATGGAAGTTGGGAAGCCTATAGTTATGATAAACGAGGTCTCATGATTGAAGCAGTCAATGAGCAAATTACTGTGAAATTACAGCGTGATGCGATGGGACGCATTATTGAGGATCAGCAAGGCGAACATGGTGTACAAAGTATTTTTAATCGTAATGGACAACGCATAGCAGTAACCAGTAGTTTAGGAGCTAATGTCCAACATGAATATGATAAGTTAGGCAATCTGATTCAAACGCAAGCAGGAACGAAGGATTTAGAAAATTCATGGGAAATGCAGCGACAATATAGTGTGATGGGACAAGAGTTAAGTCGCACTATGAGTGGGGGAATACAAAGTAATTGGGAATATGATTCTGGCGGACACCCTATTGTACATCAGGTAAAATCAGAAAAACAAATTATGCGCCATCGTCGTTACAGTTGGAGCACCAATAACCGTTTATGGAAAATGGTCAATGAGCTTACCCAAGGACAAACCGATTATGGGCATGATGCTTTTGGAAGTTTAGCTTGGGCAAAATATGAAGACGGGCAATACGATTATAAGTTTCCAGATGAGGTAGGAAATCTATTTGAAACAAAAGAGCGGAATGATAAAGAATATGGAATAGGAGGAAAGTTAATACGAGACAAAGAATTTTTCTATCTGTACGATGTTGAAGGCAATCTAATTCAGAAAACAGGAAAAGAAACCTGGAAGTACCAGTGGCAAGGAAATGGAATGCTCAAACAGGTAGAAAAACCCAATGGAACAAAAGTAATATTTGAATATGATGCTATAGGAAGACGAACAGCTAAAATTGTAGCCAATAACATCACTCGTTTTGTTTGGGATGGAAATACGCCATTACATGAATGGAATTATGCAGTAGAGAATCGTCCCGAATGGATTGTAGATGATATGGGATTCTTGCAGCAAGATCAACCAGAGCCAGTTACTTCCGATTGTATTACTTGGGTTTTTGAAGAAGGCACATTTAAACCTACGGCCAAAATTGTTGGAGATCAAAAATATTCTATAGTAACCGATTATTTAGGAACACCATGCCAAGCATTTGATGAAAAAGGAGAAAAAGTTTGGGAAATGGAGTTGGATATTTATGGCAAAATCCGTAATCTTGAAGGAGCAAGTTCTTTTATCCCATTTCGTTATCCGGGACAATATGAAGATATAGAAACGGGATTGTATTATAATAGGTTTCGGTATTACGATGTAGAAAGTGGGAATTATATAAGTCAGGATCCAATTTCTATTGCAGGTGGTTTAAATATTTATGCTTACGTCCACGATCCGAATACAAGTACCGATATTTTTGGATTATCAGAGCATATAACCTTTCCAATCGGATCTTTACATCCTAATGCACAAGGAATATACACTATAAAAGCAACAGGCTATCATTATAATGATAAAGTTGCTCTATATGAAGCAGCAAAATTAAAAGAAGGCTTTGATGCAAGTAAGTGGATTTCTCACCACATTAGTTATGACCCAAAAACAAATGAAATGAAAATGCAATTGGTTTCACTTGAAGCACATAAAAAAAGCCATATTGGAGGGGTTAATGATTTTGAAGATCATCACGGCGTTAAATACAATACAGAATCTGCATCTAAAATTACCAACGGATGTCATTAAATATAATATAATATGGAAAATGTTTTTTTTATCAACAATGATTTGAAATTTAAAGGGAATAAATCAACTTTAACACAAGAAGATATTTTAAAAAATATTTCTTTTGCCTTTCAAGGGCAAAAGGATTTTGTTTTATTTTATACTCTTTATAATGGAGTAATTTTTCCTTATGGTGCATTTTTTTACCGAGATTCTTTTTATGAAGTTTCAAGCAATGACTATAATTTTTTAGATGTTGGTGCATTTTTTGAAATTTCTAATTCAAATAACTCAATTGAAAAAATGTGGGAATCATTAAGGGAAGATTTGCGAACAAAAGAAATTGCCTCGAAGTATTTTCCGTTCGGTAATGATTCAAGTGGAAATTTATATTGCATTGAATCTAAGTCTGGAATTGTGGTTTATTTTACCCATGAAAACCCAAAAGATATCACAGAAGTTGCTCCCTCATTTTTAGATTTTTGTAATAAAATTCAAGGAGCAATGAGATAATCAATTGACAATATTCTATAAAAATAATTTATATGCAAAACCGCTTCAATTGAAGCGGTTTTTTTTAATCTCTTTCTGCTCTAAAGCAGAATAAAAAAGAGCAAAAAAGGTGTGACAAAGTCACGAATCAATTATTTACAATCGTTTATTTTTGGTTTTTAGGGTTGTAATCTTCCATTTTCTACTCTTAAAATTGCCAAAAACAAAAATTCATCCACAATCCATATTTGCATATAATACTTTGGGGTTCTTTTACTTGCGCTCTTTTCCCCTTCATTCCGCTTGCATTTTGATTCCTATTGAAATAAGCCACAAACTCAGCCTAGACAAAAAATCTCAAAAATGCAGAAAATAAAATAACATGCTGGCTTTGGGATGGAAATACACTATTACATAAGTGGAATTATACAGTAGAAAATCATCCCGAATGGATTGTAGATGATATGGGATTCTTACTACAGAATAAACCAGAGCCAATTACCTCCGATTATATTACTTGGGTTTTCGAAGAAGGAACATTTAAACCTACGGCCAAAATTGTTGGAGATCAGAAATACTCTATAGTAACCGATTATTTAGGAACACCATGCCAGGCATTTGATGAAAAAGGAGAAAAAGTTTGGAGTTGGATATTTATGGAAAAATCCGTAATCTTGAAGGAGCAAGTTCTTTTATTCCATTTCGTTATCAAGGACAATATGAAGATATAGAAACAGGATTGTATTATAACCGTTTTAGGTACTACGACCCCAAAGCAGGTGTTTTTATCTCTCAAGATCCTATTTCTATTGCTGGCGGTTTAAATATTTACGCTTATGTGAAAGATACCAACACTTGGGTTGATATTTTCGGTCTATCAGGAACAGGCGGAGCTTATTTATTTGGGTTTGCAAGTGGTGATAAGTATATTGGGAAAGGAGAAAGCGGAAGAATGACAGTTTCTATTTCGACAAGAACCTTTCAAGTAGGCAAAATGGGCGGAGATAACACACTTATCGGAAAAGCCCATATAAGTACAGGAGGTAATAATGACCTTGGCAAAATGGTTGAATATAAAGCAATGCATGATGCTGGATTTGTACCCGGAGGGAAACATAATGTACCAGATGGGTATTTAAACAATCATATGAGCGGTAAATCAACTTGGGACGCAAATCCACACTTACAAGGAAAAGCAACAGAGTTAGCAGATAAATTACGTGCTGATTATGAAGCTGACGTAAAAGCAAGAGCGAAAACAATTTGCCATTGATTAATATATTATGGAAAAATACAAAGTAAATCTTACTGAAACATCGAGCTTCAAAGGAATAACAATTTTATTTGATTATCTTGAAGAAGGTCTTGATTATGCCCAACAAAATAATATTAAAGATGTTTGTATTCGTACAGATATAAATGATAACCAAAAAAAGACTGTAAATTTTGATTTTTTAAAAGATAGAAATTTCATTGAAACTTTTCATTGGTTAGTTCCACTTACCAAAAAATCTAATATTGAAGGTTTATACTATTTATCAAATTTGAAAAGTTTAAGGTGGGATTTTGATATTATTGACCTTTCCAATTTTCTAAAACTCGAAAACCTTAATATTGGATACTATTCCAGAATTACAGGTTGGGAATGCCTAAAATTGTTAAACCGATTGATGATTGGAGGTGTGGAAGCAGAAGATTTATCTTTTCTAAGCAAAACGGATAATTTAGAATACTTACGCATTATAAAAGGAAAGTTTACTACAATCAGAGGACTTGAAAAATGCGACAAAATCAAAACTATATTTATACAAAGTTGTAATTCTTTAATTCAAGTAAAAGAAACCATAGAACAAATGAAGGGTATTGAAAATTTACTATTAGAAAAATGTAAGAATGTGGACTTGAAAGGAATTGAATTAATAGGATTAAAGAATATATCAGTAATCTAATAATTTGCAAAATTAAAAATAAAAACCGTTTCAATCGAAGCGGTTTTTTGTGTCAAAAAAGAAAAAGGGAACTGCCGATTTTATGGTAAACCAAATCCGAAGAGAGGAAAAACGAGTGCGAGTATAATAATTGAAATTGATACGGATAAACTTGATTTATCTAAAGTTTTTGATATGTCAAGCGGAATTGATCCACAAACAAGAAAGCAACTAAACATGTCAGCATTAAGTTATGCTACAAAAGATGCAGAAGTATTAATCGAAGGTGCAATACCAGCTGGTGCATATAAAATTTGTAAATAAAAATGAATGATTTTCAAAAAATAGATAATATTGAGAATGAGATTTCTCAATATTATAAAATGGTGTTTGATAGCGATACAGACGATTATAGCTACAATAAAATGCTTAAGAATCAATTAAAGGAAGTTATAATGAATTCAAGAAATAATATCATTACAGTTGAAAAAGCATTACTTGTGTTGGCTAAGTCAACAGGTTGTGCTGAAGATCAAGAAATTGCTGAAGACATTACGGATTACTTATTCGAAAATAAAATTATTAATACTAAAGAGTTAAATTTATTCTATGATAATTTAGGAACTAACAGATGGTTGTAAATAAGATGAAAAACTTCAAATAAATACAAGAAAACCGAGTAAAAACAAGCTCGATTTCTAATCTCTTTCCGCTCCAAAGCGGAACAAAAAAGAAGTAAAAACAGGTTGTCATTAAAACGTGAATTATGGCTAAAACAAAAATAGTATTAGAAGAGGGAATGTTATTCTCAATAAAATTAAATGAAAATGCTTGGACGTTAGGACAGCTTTGCAACTTATTTAAGATAGAAGGGAAACGTGCCGAACAATATACCTTAGCTTTTTTTAATTACTTGTTTTCATCAGAAGCAGAAATAAAAGAAGAGTTACAAAATTTAGATTTAAGTAAGCCTATTATAATTCTTACTATAAACGGTAATCCTATAAAAAATTATGGTCTTGACATAATTGCGACAAGAGAAATTAATTATCAAAATGTTCCAAATTATAAAAGTGAAATATCCCAATCATTAGGATTGTATAGGAATAAATCTCAAGATTTTGACCACATTTTAAAAACGTTTTTTGGGTTTCACCCTTGGGACGGATTTTATAAAGAGAATTATGTAGATGAAGTTCTAACACAAGGTACAGTAAAAAGAAAAGATGTAAAACATCTGAAAGATTTTAGTATAGAAGAACTAAAACAAATAATGCCTACCAATAGCATTAAATTAAAACAGATATTGGAAAATCAATAAACTAAAACCGCTTCGAGTGAAGCGGTTTTTTTAATCTGTTTCTGCTCTAAAGCAGAATAAAAAAGAGGCAAAAAAGGTGTGACAAAGCCACGCATTAATTATTTACAGTCTCTTGAAATTGAATAATTAATATAACTCCGCTTCACTCGAAGCGGTTTTTTTAATCTGTTTCTGCTCCAAAGCGGAATAAAAAAGAGCAAAAAAGGTGTGATAAAGCCACGCATTAATTATTTACATTGTTCTCGAATATTGGAATTGGATTAGCTGATATTGAGACGCTATCCCATTATTTTGTACCACTTATAAAATCAAAAGCTATTCTATATACATTTTCATCACATTTTAAAGCAAGTATTTTTTTATGATTGCTTATCTTATAGATCAACAATTGCCCATTTTCATAGTTAAAAGACACCTCTCCTATATTTAATGCTCCCTTTCCAATATTATTCCACCCACAAGAAAATTGGAAAATAATTTGTTCTCGATAAATATTTATAAAACCGCATTTTTTAGATTTAAAATGAACAATTAAAATACAAGAATCTTGATTTACTTCACAGGAATTTATAAACGGTTTAGATAAAATTGAAATCATAATGAATAATTTTAGTAACATGATCGGTTGTCTATTTCATTAAAATTCATGGGTGCGCTATTCTTTAAATGCAAACGCTTCTATCAACACCCTCGAAGGGCTGTAAAATTTAAGTATGAGGCTGTCTTTGGTATCTTTCAACACTTCTATTTCACGAATATCTTGGTAGCCTATGCTATCATTTTTCAAAAAATCGACACGAGTATCTACCACTACTTTTTCAAATAGTCCCTTGTTTTTTATAATCTGTAAGTGTGGGCGAGCCATTACACTTTGTATCATTTGCAACCTGTATTTTCCATCTTCTGGCGTATAGCTCATGGTTCTTTCACTACCTGTACTGGCAAATAAAATGGCGTAAAAAGGTAGCATCATCGCTACAATACTCAAAATAAAACCCAACAGTAGGACAAAGAAGTAAATTTTTGTGAATATGTTTTTCCAGAAGAAAACTAAAAAAGCAATGGTAGCAGCTGCCCATATCCAAAACAAAATCCGATCGCTCCAATAACCCGCAAGACTTATTTTTAAAGTTTGAATAGCCCATACATCTGCCAATAACAGTAGTGTAAGTATGATGTATAAAAAGGCATATATCTTCTTATCTTTTCTTCTCATGGATTCTTTTTTAGTTCTAAACGTTTCAATTGTATGGTATCAACTATCCGCATATTTCGGTCGTAAATAGCATTTTCTAATGAAACTGTATCCGTTGCAAAGCCCTCTTTATACAATATAATTTGTCGGGAAATGCCGTTTTGAACCGCAAGTACATCCTTATATTTTTTGAACTGCAAGGCAGGAATTACAAACTGCCCTTTTTCGTTGCTCTGCACCGGATGGTTTGAAAAAGCATTGTTGCCCACAAAGCTGATTTGTACATTTTGTAAAGGTTGCTGCTGCTCGTTATACACATAGCCTATTACGGTTTTTCGCAATGTATAGATGCTTGGTGAACAACTATTTATCAAGCATAAAATGACACCCAATAGGACAAACTTTCTTATAATTACAAATGATATACTCATTATTTTTTACTAGATTTAAAAATAGAAACCTTCATTTTTAGCATCGAAATTTCTTGCTCGCCACATTTTAGTGTAGCGGCAACCCCTGTATTCTGTTCATTTACCGAAATGACAAGTTCAACAGGTTGGATAGGCTTGTTTTTAAATATCTTCTCGTAAGCTTTTACAATTTCATCATCATCAAACACCACACCGCCGCCGTAGTGTTGCCCGTTCTTTGCCCGCCAGCCAAAATTCATAATTCGGGGGATAGCTCGTTCTTCGAAAATATTTTTTTCAAAAGTTTCATCAATCAACTGCTCTTCTTCGCCATTTTGCATGATGAAATATGCATTTGTAGCCTGCCCACCATCGGCAATACTATAGGTTGATTTCCAAATATGCTTTTGCCTCAATCTATCCCACAAACCATATGGTATGGGTTTGCCTGCGTTGGCTTCTCGTACTTCTTTAGGTACTATTTTTTCATTCAGCATGATTTCTTTACGATACTCAGGACTGAATAATAGTTTTTCATGATTATCTAGTTTTGCAATTTCTTCTGCTGGAATTACCGTTTTTTTTCCTTGATAACGCCCGACTTCAACTTGTTTACCTGGGCCATTAAGCCATACTACAACTACACCTCCAGGAGCAAAACCTACTACGATGGTCGTATAAGTTCTATTTTTCTTCGTATTACTATCCAGATAACCTTCTTTAAATAAAGCTAGTATTTTATCGTAATCAATAGCTGTATCTATTTCATAAAACGCATCTTCTGCATAAGAAAGCCATATGACATCTATTTTTTTAGGCAAAGGCTTCAGTCCATTACTCATACTTCTCCCCGTTGCTCCCCAAGGGCCGTTATGTGTGCCTAAATATAACCCAACTGATCCCCCACCAGGTAATATTAAAGCACCATCGTGCACATCAATGGGGAACCCAACGGGGCATGAAATGGTCTCTCTCCAATGAAACTCTTCTACCGCTTGGGAGCTTGCTTTTTCGGCTTTCCCATTACAAGACAGTCCGAAAAAACCTGCTGATAATAAGGTGTATATTTTAAGCATAATAACGGCTGATATTTTTAATCGCTTCCATTTATTCATATATGGTTTCTTGCTTTGCATAGGCAATAATGTCTTTCAAATGCGCTAAGTCAAAATAATTGTTGGATTTTAGATAATCCTCTGCACCTTTATCCCGTGCCAATAGCATTGCCATTAAGGTATTGGGATAAAAATCAATCCCTAAACCTTCTTTTTCGTTTTTAATGTATAAATCATCGTAGTAATTGGAAAGGTACGCGTAGGTTTGCCGAAGCTCATCGGCAGACAAAGTAATTTTTTCGCCTACATTCTGCTTAATTAAAAACTGTAATAATCCTTGAGTCAGTCGGTTATTCTTTTTAGAAGTTATCTCCATAATTATGCGGAGCAATTCGGTTTTAATTTCCAGTTTTCCCATGCAGTTTTTAGTCACCACAATATCGCCTACAAGTCCCTGTACAGCCATCGTCTTTGACAGAGGACTATCAACGAAAGATTCTTGCAATACAGATCGATTGAATTCATCATCTTTGGTGTATCCGTATATGCTTACCAAAGCATTGACAAAATTTTTATCATGCGCCAAAAGCCATTGCTGATGTAGCTTGCTCCCCTGAAAAATATACATATTAATCGCTACTATGCGCTGGATATTGAATTGACGTTGCTCTGACAGCCACCCAGTCTCTAAATCTCGCCAACGTTCTATTTCTTTATCACCACCAGTTTTGGTTAGGTCTTCTATTTTTGCTGAGGCAGGATATTCTTTTTGATAATCGAGGAGTTGCGGTATCGCTATCAAAGGAGCCAGAAAGGATGATGCTTTAATCAAGAACAGCCCTTTTGCGTACATGCTTTCGAGAAAAAAGGATAAATCACGATTGCATCTCTCCAACAAATCGACCCGAAGGTATGGCCGTGGCGACTGATAGTCGATGGTGCGCCCAAATACTTCTTGTATTTTGGTAGCAAATATTTCTTGGCTAGGGAATTTAAATCCTGCATCTATCAAATGCTTTTTGATGATGGGCAATGTTGCTTCCAAATCTTCTACATCATAATCTATGGATGCCGGATTTGTAGAAGTACCTTCCAGAAGTTGTTTTTCTAAGACATCCTTTACGGCTGGACGATGTGTCTGCTGTCCGTATAGGTGGATAGAAGCTAGCATTAACGTCAATAATGCCGCTATTTTTGTTGGAGTAAATTTCATTTATTATTCTTTTTTCTCAACCATATCAATAAAAATGTTAATCCCAACCCTGGCACCAATAGTATCGGTACCAAATAAGTAATGACCATATTATTCAGCCCAGCTTCATCTCCTTCGCGGCCCATCCTATAATCGGTCATAAAATCAGGCAGCGTAATTGCCAAAAGGTAAATCAGGTAAACCAATAGCAACGCAATACTAATTTTTATAAGAATGATAATCCATTTCATAAAGGAACTGTTATTTAGTTGTAAAAGGATGAAAAATATATGGTTTTCCTTCAAATTTAAGTTTTTCACCCTTTTTGGTTTTGCCCGTGATCCATAAACTATCAGCTTCTGCTTTGGCTTGCTGATAGGTGAAATCATTCCGATACCAGTTATACATTTCCAAACCTAAAATCATAGTATTTGTGTCTGCTTCTTCAATTTTATAAACAGGATAGTCTCTTGTTGAACTAAAGGGAGAGGCCTTAGCCAACATTTCTTCTTTACTATAATAGCCTCCTGAGCTAATCCAATCGCCATGTTGTGAAAACTGATAATAATACCATCTGTTAAAATAAATAGTGGTGTCATTTTTAGGTGGGTTTTGGCCAATTGCAGGATGAACACGTTGCTTGTAATATCTATCGTATGTCTTTTTTTTATAATCAAATTTTTCTCTACTCGCTCTATAATATATTCCATCTGTCCTTAGTGGGCTATTTACAGGGAGTTTAAAGTCTTTTTTATAATAAGTATATACTTCCTTTGGTTTGGTTTTATTACTGCGATTTCGAAGTAATTCGCAGCTTGAAAAAACTAAGAAAAAACAGAAAAGGTAAATCCACTTATTCATATCTGCAATCGTTTATTGTTTAACAAAACCTGTTGTTTCCCTGAGCTTGAGCCTAATCGTATTTCCATCGGGATAATAATAGCCTTTGTCTTTATGTAGGATATACGAATTATAGGATAGTTCTTGAGAATTTACATCATATCGTAATTTGCAATCTGCATTCCGCGGATATTGAATCATAATTTCTTTCTGTTGAGGCAGCCCATCGAGCGCTTTGACCAAGCTATCCTTTTCAATGCGATACAGAGAGACTACATTATGCTGTATTCCCTGACCGTAGGTTCCCCATCCGAAGGTGAGGTAAGCCATTTCATTGGCATATTTAATCGGATAAACAGCATAAATTCCATTCTCGGCAAAAGTATATTCATCTGATTTCCCGAAATATTGCAGCTGCTGAACAACGATCTTACCTTTCTTTGTTTTGAACTGAGCAATGACCTGGATGCGGCGCCGGCTACCGTCAACGGGGAGTTGCCAACTGTAAAATCTGATTTGATCATCAGCAGAGCTCACTATCTTCACATATTCGGACAATCTTGGGAATGAAAAAGAAAACGTTTTGGGTAAGATCAATTGCTGTTGTAGACTCTGAACAAATGCTGAATTTGCGAAATCGGTTTCAGCTTCCGATTTTGCTGCATCCAGTGCCATTATCTGTGAAACCAATTTCGCTTCGTTCGGCTCAACTTGTCCTGATGCATCTGTGTTATATAATGCAGTCCAAACAAGGACAAACATCAATAAATACGGGGATATTCTCATTTCCTAAAGTACTATTCTACGGAACAAATAAAGAGAATAGATTTGATTAAAGGAATAGAAATTAAGCAATACCTACATTTGGTGAACGAATGTAGCACTTGAGCAATCAAATGTGAAATGAGAAGCATTTTGAAAGGCTTAAATTGATCATAATACCCAACTGAAATTACTTATTCAATTTTGTTTATTGTATTTTCATAATCTGATAATGATTTCCATATTTCTTCTATTTCGGGCCAAACATCAGTACTAAAATCCGTATCGGTATTAACCAGTACTATTTTACCAATTTTAGTTTTGGGATTAAAATACATCGCTGTAAATACACCGGGATCAGAACCATTATGGCCAATCATATCATCTTTAACTTTTAAAAATCTATTACGGAACTCAATAAAAACGCCATAATCTTCACTTTTTCCGTTCTCCGAAAGGTTATGTTTTTCAAATAGCTTCTTGTAGCTCTCTTGGCTTAATAGTATTCCGTTTCCTCCATAACCTTTGATTAATTCCGATAAAAATAATCCTAAATCACTACTCGATGTTAAAAATCCGCCATCAGCATAAGTTATAAGCGAATATTCAGCAATCATCTTTTCCTTGTTTGCAAACAATCTGGAACGCTTTGTTTGGTCAATATCTTTTGTTGACCAGCCAGAGGAATTCATCCCTAATGGTTTTAGGATATTATCTTTCGTGAAAGAACGATAATCTTGTCCGGTTGCAGATTCTATGACCAATGCACAAAGCGCTGCTGCTATATTGGAGTATTCACGTTTTTCCCCTGGTTTTGCATTTGAAAATGAGTTTTTTGTATACCATTTCCCATCTTTAGTAAGACTGTTTTGCATGAAATTTAACAGTGATATATTCGTTTCGGGTTTATTAAAATAGTCGTAAACACCTTCATTTTTATCGTGTTCATTTTTTGTTAGAACATACGATTTTGCATAAATCTCATCAAGGTCAATGATGGATGATGTATGATATGCCAAATGCTTAATAAGGATTGGAACATCAGGATAATTTGGGTTGATAACCTTGAAAGGGAGGTATTTATTGATAGGCTCATTTAAATTTAATTTTCCCAATTCTTGTGCTTTAAATAAGGATATTCCGATTAGGGTTTTAGATATGGATGCTATGTTTTGAATGGTATTTGAGGTGTATGCCTTATTTTTATTAATATCTGTATATCCAAATCCTTTATCGTAAATTGACCCTTTCTCATCTACGATAGAGACTGAAAACCCAACAATCTTATCTTTTTTATAAGCAGTTCTTAAGTTTTTAGATAAGGTATCTTTTTTTGTTATGCTTTTTTTTTCGAGGCTAGTCTCACTTTTTTGTTGAAACGAAAACAATACTATGGGAAGCACAAGTATTAAAAATAGTTTTTGCATTGTCTGTTATTTTTTTGGTGTAATTTATTTTGTTCGCATTCTGGTTTTTACACTCCACAAATCTATTACACAGGAATCTGCAACTGTACGACTGTGCCTTGTCCATCATCTTTCGACCTGATAGAAAAACTCGCCTCCTCACACTGTGTTTTTTGTAAAATCTGTATTCTTTCCCGCACAATCTGTGTCGCTCGTGAAGTATTAAATTGCTTTTTTTCGTTACCTAAACCAGAACCGTTGTCTGAGATAACAATCGTTAAAAGTTCGTCATGAATAGTTATACTAATTAGTATATGTCCTTTGTAAGTAATCGTTTTAAATCCATGTACGATTGCATTTTCCAGAAACGGCTGGATGAGCATTGCGGGTATTTCAATTTCATCGGTCATATCCGCAACATCATCAGCCAGTTCAAATAGATAATCGAACTTGCCGGGCAATCTGATTTGCTGCAGTTTCAAATAATTTTCTAAAAAACCAATTTCAGACTTAAGGTCAATATCACGTTCATTGGCGGCAGTAAGCTTTTCACGCATTAGTACCGAAAAATGATCCAAATAAATTAATGTGTTTTGATTTTGTCCTTGTCGCACTAAAGCACGGATACCAGCAAGGCAGTTAAAAATAAAATGAGGATCCATCTGGCTTCTCAGCAACCGTTGCTCCAGCTCAAGTTTATTATTCAGGTCTGATACACGTCTGTTTTCTAATAATATTTTTTTTCGTCTTCGTTCAAATATAAACAACAACAGCGTGATCAAGAGCAAAAGTGAAAAAAGTACTATAACAAGAAGCCAGAGCCTGTTAAATTTCAATTGAGTGGTTACATGATCTATATTTTCATTTAATGATCCTATCTCTTGATCTTTTTGAACCATTTTATATACAGAGGCTATTTCGTTAGCAGCCTTCCGATTTTCATTTTGTTCTCGCTCTTTTCTTTTTTGAATATATTCTTCAAATCCTGATTGTGCATTTTTATAATCGCCACGAGCAATAGCAAAACCAATTTTATTTTCCAGATATATAAGGTAATCATCAGCATCAAATTGGCTTAATCGCTTGATAACTTCACGTTCTGCCTCACGTGCTTTTGATAATTGGTTTTTTTCTACATATATGCCCAATAAATTATTATACACCATAAAAGCATTCGCAGTATCGGCTTTCTGGGCTTTTAATTGGTAGAAAAGGGCTGAGTCTAATTCTTTACTTTCATAAAATACATTAGCTTTTACTTGATAATAATTCCTATTTATACGGGCAAGTTTGGTTTTTTCTTTTATTTGGTATGCCTGATTTAAGTAAAACCGAACTGAATCGTTAGCAAGTCCGGTATGATCCACATACCCCATTGAAAGAATCAAGTTGGCGGCGACAGACAACTCTTTTGCCATTACAGTGGTATCTTCCTTTACAAGAACAAGCATTTTTTTTGCAAATTTATTAGATAAATCCTTTCTGTTGTTATGCCTGTTTAATTCGGATGCCCAATATAAAATAAAAGCGGAAGACTTTGGAAAGCTTAGCTTCAAATTGCCTGCATCAATAAGATAAGCCGCTTGTGTGTAGTAATATGTTGCTGCATAATAATGTTCTTTCTTTTCTTCTAAATAACCCATCCAATAATAATTGGTTGCAGCCAGTATGCCATTCTTTTCCGATAAAGGCAATAGATCAAGGGATTTCTTAATTGCTGCTGTCGATGCTGAGTCTTGTTGATCAGCATGCAGACAATAACTTAGATAAAAATAGGCTTCAGTAAGTTTTACACTATCGACAAGAGAACTGTCAATCAACCTTTTTAAGGCTGGTATTTCTTTTTCTGGATGATTATTCTTCTGTACTCTCTCAATCAAAGAATCCAGATTCGTAAACTCTTTTACTCCAGATCTTTTTTGCTGGCAACAAATAAGCAATAATAAAATAGAACTTATCATAACCAACTCAAGATATTGGACAAACTTATTGGTCATTTCTATATATCATTTTCTGCATTAGTAGGTCTTTTTTGCGCATAGATACTGGTATGCGTATGCCACTTTGTAATATGACTAATCCGTCGTGGTGGTAGGAAACAATTTGATTTAAACGAATTAAATACGACTTATGGACTCTTAGAAACATCGTTTCGGGCAACAACATTTCATATTCTTTGAGTGTAGTACTTGTGGTAATCTCTCTACCATCCTGAAGAAAGAATGTTGTATACCCTCCATCTCCCTTACAATATAAAATATCGGAATGGCGTACAAAATACGTTTCGTTAAGCGTTTTCAATACCAACATTGTAGATTGCTTATTGAAGAGAATTTCTTTTTGTTCTGCATGCAAAATAGTAGGTTGCCCATTGGCTTTATCTAGAGCATCATACAATTCCTTTTCTTTAATCGGCTTCAATAAATAATCCAATGTTCCCGCTTTTATGGCACGTAGTGCATAATGCTCATAAGCAGTTATAAAAATCACCTGAAAAGGTGTCTCAGGAAGGTCTTTTAGAATTTCGAAACTTTGGCCGTCAGATAATTCAATATCCATCAATAAAATATCAGGTGCTGCCAATGGAATGAGCAACATTGCTTCTTTTATCGAGCCGCAGGTACCTACAATATGATCTTCGGAACGTGCTCCCACAAGAAATATCAACTCCTCGCGTATACCCACTTCATCTTCAACTATAAAAATCCTAGCCATTGTATCAAATATTTTTTAACTTTTGGTTTTATTGCCGTCAGTATAAAAAAGTAGGAATTTTATTACTTTATAGGCCCCGTAAATATATTAAAAAACACGCAATTCATAAGTGAAGTTCTACGCCGGGATTGTAGACCTCTTTATAATATTTTTCAATTAACGCGATTACACGCCCCCTTTCTTGTACATTCATCTTTTTTTCTCCTTCCCAGTTTTTAATTGATTTTACATAAATAATGGCATATGCGGCATCAATATCACACAGGAGTGCTTTTTCATTTTCTTGAAAAAATAAACTTTCACCTCGACCTAATACACGAATTCCATACGAATTCCCATCTTTATCATTCCACCTATTTACCGTTAGATCTTCTTTTAATTCTTTGATATAATTACTCATACTGCCTTTTTTCGATTATCTTAGGCTTCTATAAACTGTTAATAAATTAGTATGCCAATCATCGGATGGCACTATTATTTTTTATCAACAAAGGGTTGATTAAAGTAATATCCCGGATTGCCGATTTTACTTTCTGCCTGTATAATTATGTCCCTTGGATCACCTGAAAAATGTGTCAAAAAAATATGTTCTACTTCTGACAGTTGTCCATCTGATAGAACCAAAATACTTCTGGCCAATTGATCCGCGCCAACATTTAGAGGTGTTACCCAAAGTGATTTTAAAAGTTCTATTACGCGTTGCCTATCCGTCGAACTCGGAAAAAGTTGGCTAATTCTAGTATTTATATCTTCAGGAAGTAATGTCATTATTCTAATTCAATTTGCATCCCAATAATATTGGTAACTAAGTGGAATTTGTAGACTTAAATATAAACAACAATTTACTTTATTGCCTCCTAAATTATCTAAAAGTAACATCCGATTAACGAACGCTGCTATTCAATCAATAACATATTTCCAGCAATTACTAAATGTAAGATATCAAACCTTAACGCTTGAGGATATAAATCCAATCATCTTGAAGAAGAAATAAATATATATAGTGGTCTTATGTACATAAGATAAAAATAAAGAACTATATATCTATTGTGTAGGTGGAAAAGTGGCACCTAAGTATAGTTTCCTGATCATCAGTATTATATCCTCAACGAGGACAGTAGCAATTTAATTAGCCGATTTCATTTCTATATTAAATTATCCATGTTGTACCAAATGCTGTAAATCAGGGTCATTTTTGATTCTTTCAAGCTCCAATTCAATAACCTGAATGATATCTTTTTTTATCTGCCTGTAATTAGTTTCTATGTCCTGCTTCATAGTATCAATTCCATCTCTATCGATAAAAGATAAAATTTCCGGTATCATTTGATATGCTTTGGTTTCGGAAGCAACCTTTTCATTATCTACAACAATTTCTGCGTGGAAAATCTTTTGCTCGATACGTTCATCAAAATTATCCGATACAGATCCCACGAACATGCCCTGTGTTAAAGTAGATATTTTAGATGTAGGAATGAGACTATCTAATTGTGTGGATATAGAAGTAGATTTATCATTACGGTTAATCGTCATACTTTGTCTTTTTTGCAATACTTTTCCGAAACGCTCCGAAAGACTTTTTGCCGTTTCTCCCACAACCTGGCCACTGAAAATATTACCTACCGTATTTTGGATAACCTTTGCCTCCTTATCTCCGTAATCCCTTATTAATTGCGAAAAGTCCTGAAAACCCAAACAAACTGCCACCTTATTACTTCTCGCAGTTGCAATAAGATTATCCAATCCTCGAAAATATATTGTTGGCAACTCATCTATGATAACTGAACTCTTTAATTGCCCCTTTTTGTTGATGAGCTTTACAATTCTTGAATTGTACAAGCCCAAAGCTGCCGAATAAATATTTTGACGGTCGGGATTATTACCCACGCATAAAATTTTAGGTGCTGCCGGGTTATTGATGTCTAAGGAAAAATCATCGCCTGTCATAACCCAATATAGCTGTGGACTAATCATTCTTGACAAAGGAATTTTTGCAGATGCAATCTGTCCCTGTAATTGGTCTTGTGCGCCACTTTGCCACGCATCCATAAAGGGCGATAAATAATTTTCCAAATCGGGATATGAAGTAAGAATAGTAAATACGTCTGAATATTTTTTATTCAGCAATTCGATAGCGTGTGGGAATGTACAATACTTGCCGTCCTCATAGATTTTCAGATACCATATAATTGCTGCTAATAAGATGATTGGACTTTCCACAAAGAAATCGCCTTGCTTCTGTATCCAGCTCCGATTGAGGTTCAGCATTATAGTATAAGCCGCTTCATAAGCATCAGATATGTCTGTCATAAAATCTGGATTAAGCGGATTGCAACGATGACTCTTGCGTGGGTCGTCAAAGTTGATGACGTAGAATTTGGGTTGAACTTTGTATTTATCTCCGTGCTTTAATAAATGATTATATGCTATTGTTGAAAGGTCGTCAAACTTGAAATCGTAGATGTACATACTGAAACCTTTCTCAATCTGTTGCCTGATGTAATTGTTTACGATGGCATACGATTTTCCTGAACCCGGAGTTCCCAAGACAATCGTTGCCCGAAAAGGATTGACGATATTTATCCAACCGCTATTCCATTTGCTTTTGTAATAGAATTTAGTGGGCAGATTGACGGAATATTCGTTTTCCATCAACTTGGTCTCCTGTTGAAAGCTCTCGTTCTCGTTATTGAAAACATCGTCCATCAGATTGGTACGGAGTAGTCGGCTCATCCAAACTCCGGCGACCATCAGAGCGATATAGCCTAAAGCGGCGGTAAGGATATAAAGAAATGTCGCGGTATTTAATGACAGCTTTAATAAAGATGCGTTTAGAAAAAACAGGACGAAGCCAATACCCAAAGCCACATATATTTTAGACCAGGTTATTTTTTCGTTCTTAACGCCTTTGGTTCCCAAACAACTCAAAGCCAGCAATACCAAAGCGAATACTTTGGTATATAAAGTATGTGAAAACAAACCCGCCGTCCGTTGGAAATTGCTTAATATCTTGTTGATTACTTCTAACGTCCAACCACGTTCTAAAAAGAACCCGTAGCAGAACCAATAAAGGTGCATCAGTACTAATAGAATACTTACTGCCCGCATAAATGCCATTATCTTGGCAAGCCCTCTCAAATCGTCTTCTCCCTGCATTATTTTAATTTTTTAGTTCGGGCGTGAATTTAAAGGTTGTGCAACGTGGCTATAAGAATGTGGTAGTCAATGGCTTTGAGTGGCGGTATTTGGCTGATTACTAATTCTTTATTAATCTCTCCCTATATTTTAATAGTTGCCTAATTGAAGTCAGATGTCCAAACAAAACCACAGGAACAATAAAAGTTGGTAACCAACTAAAAGGAAAATGTAATATGGCTATGTTTGGTTGGTCAAATGCAAATTTTTGCACCGGAGATGGTGTGGATAAAAACGCATTTATTACAATATTTAGTAAAAGTGCAAGGCATATAAAATTCCAAAGCAAAATTACTTTCCGGCTAATTTTCCTTTTAGTCAACCCAAAGTATGCAAATATAGGTGCTGATATTCCTGCAAGAACATCAAAGTTTCTTCCCTCAAAGGTCATTAGTTCGGGAATAGCTTTGTTTAAGAAAAGCCAGAACAATACAAGCTCCACAGGCACTCTTGCTATATTTAGATAAGTCAGATTTATTAGTGGTAAGCTGTCAATAAACAGTCGCCCTTTTTGAGTTAAAAACAAACCGATTATTATAAATATTGTAGGCAAACTCCCAAATAATAAAATAGTAGGCGGGAAATATTCAATGTTTGAACTATAAATATTTAGAAGTGTCAAAACAGCCTGAATAGCCAACCATACTATTAAACCGATTAAAATTTTAATCGAGTACTGCTGTACCTTTTCGGAATTTGAGTTTTTAATAGTCCAGTAGAATAATATAAGCGTTAAGACGGTTGTCAGCGCGAAAATAAACGGGATATATAAGGGCAGGCTTTCTAACATTTTGATTTTAATTGCAAGTTATAAAGATTTTTCATTTATCTGCTTTTCATAAGGCAAGAAACCTGCACAGACAAATTATTGATTTCTTCTGCGTTTGCGTTTCTTCTTCATCTTATTTGCAAAGTTCTGTTCCTCGTAATCTTCGTCCTGGGCTTCGGGTAGCAAGCCACCTAATGCTTCAATTAAACCGTCTTCGTGTTTGTCCGTCGTTAAGAAGTCGAACAAATGGTGTGGTTCTGCCGCAGGAAGATCCGCATCATTTGATGTGAATAGTTTGGGTTGTAAAACGGTAGATTCTTTAATATCTGGTTTGATGTTATTGTTCCAATAATCATTAAAGGTGTTGGCAGAAAGTTCTGTTGCCAAACGTGAACCGTTCCAAACTGCTTTTGAATTGTGGTCAATAAATGTGATACCATAAATACGTCCTGTATCATTCCGGCGCACGACTACGTTAATGCCCTGTTCCGATAACTGCTTTTTAAATGCTTGTTCATCGCCCGTGGTTTTCAGAGCAAGGGTAACGGATGATTGTAAGGTCTTTTTGGTAGGGTGGTCTTTCAAATCCGCTTTGCATTTTGTAAAATGCAATTCCAAAGCCAGAAGCCCTGCATCTTTACCAAACAAAGAAGCCTTAAACGCATGTCCGGCTCTTTCGCTATTTTTATTTAAAGGAATATACAATAAACCCTGTTTCATTTCGCCCTGCAATTCACCTTCCACTTTTTCGGTGGTAATATTGAAAAGGGAAAGCAAGGCATTGTATTCTCCCAAAGTCTGATATTTATAATAATTCGGGAGGTGACGAACTACCGAAGCGATTTGACTTTTTATATCGCCAGTTTGATAATCTACTGGACTAAGAACTTTGTTATTTTGCTGATGTCCCTTATCTGTTGCAGGAATCAAATCATGTTTTCTTTCGAGTTCACGACACACATTCATAGACCTTCTTTTCTCAAATTTATCTGAAATCTTTTTGCCCTCTTCATCCACGCAAACCGATACAATATGAATATGCGTACGGTCAATATCGGTATGTTTAAATACCAGAAAAGGCTGTTGCCCGTACCCCATTTCCTGCATATATTCTTGTGCCATTTCACGGAATTTATCATCACTAACGGTATCTTTTGGGTCAGGATTGAGAGAAATATGCAACGTATGCTTTTCTGTATTACGGTTGGCTATCAGGTAAGGAGCAAAAGATTGTGCTAATTGTGCAACGGAATAATGACCGTTAGCGGTTTCAATGATTTTATTGGCGAACAAAATTTGCCCGTTTTCATTCACCACTTTGAGCTGATTGTACGCCAATGCACCATATAAATTTCCGCTTCTACCAATTTTCGCTATCATTTCTAAGGCTGTTTTTTCAGATACTTCGCCTCAAATTCCTCACTTATCTGAATGATTTTTTGGCATAACATCGCCATTTCAGCCGTCTGTTTTTCCAGTTTGTAGAGAAATGCCGCCGCCTTTTTCTCTGAAAAATGACGGTACAACAGCTTTACAATCTGATTATAATTCACGCCTACGGAACGGAATTGACTGTGAAACGAAGTCAACCGCATATAAAAATCAATTGTTCCTTTGTCAATCTTAACCGATTTTATTTCCTTACTGAACAGCAGGAAAATGATAAACTTTGCTTTATTGGGCATTCCAGATGCTTCAAAAAGCGATAAAAATTTGGCATTCTCTTCGTCTGTAAGACGGAAAACGTGACGGTGGATGCTTGGGTCGGTTTTAGGTGTCCGTCCGCCCTTATTATGTTTTTTGTTACTGTTATCATTCATCACAAATCTATTTTTAATCTACACAAAACCTCGACTTTGGAGAGTGTTTTTTAGCTCCCAGCAGGGCAAGTTGTTTTGAGGCACTAACTCGGTTTCGAGTGCCTCAAAACACAACTTGCCGTGTTCCGTTGAACACAAAAATCCGTCCGCCAAAAAAGGCGGAACCGGATTAAATGTAACAGGGAAAAACGGCTCGATGCCGTTCCCGTTACCCTCCGATTTGTCAAAAGAATTTTGCATAAATCCATTAATAAAAATCATTGTACAAAGTAAAGCCCTGTTTACGAAAGCATTGTACTGTATAGCAGTGCCAAACACTGCCTTTGAACGCCAAACACTGCCACAGCTCAATCAGCGGTTAAATCAATCGCTTTATTTGCCGTATAATTTTAGTGCAGGTAGTAAAAAAAGTATTTCAACAAAGAAGAAAATCAGGTTTGCAAACAGGCAGTTTGGAATAAAAGCATAAGGTTTTAAAAGCATAAAACAATAAAAGTGTAAAAGCATAAAAGCGGTAAAGCAATTTACCTGTTGCAAGTTTTGCCACTTGCCAAAGAATGTACCTGACAAGGCAAAAATGAAAGCAAATACCTGTGCAGGAAAGTACCCAAAAGGGAATGCAGGAATATAGGAATATAGGAATGAGGTAATAATCAGATAAACCAATATTCAATCCTGCAAAACAAATAAAGTGTGTAACAATAAATTTTTAAATAATGGAAACAACAAAGAAAACTTTAAAAATCAGCTTCTCCACCCAAAAGGGCGGTGTGGGAAAATCTACGATGACAACCCTGTTGGCAAGTGTTCTTCACTACCGTTTAGGTTTTAATGTGCTGGTATTGGATTGCGACTTTCCGCAACACAGCCTGAACAACATGCGTGAACGGGATAAGAGAACAATAATGCAGAACGACTACCATAAAAAAGCGGCAATGAAGCAGTTTCAAGCCATCAACAAAAAAGCGTACCCGATTATTAAATGCAAAGCTGAAACGGCTCTGGAGAAAGCTTCGGAATATAGAAGCCAGTCGGCGGTTGTACCAGATGTGATTTTCTTCGACCTGCCGGGAACAGCCAACACCAAAGGCGTTCTGACCACCTTAAAAAAAATGGACTTTATCTTTTCGCCCATTACTGCCGACCGTTTGGTAGTGGAAAGTACATTGGGCTTTACCAAAGCCTTTCTCGGACTTCCCCAAACGGACGAGGGCAATCCCGAACAAGAGATGTGGCTGTTTTGGAATCAAGTGGACGGCAGGGAAAAAACAGGTTTGTATGATGCATATCAAAGTGTCATCAAAGAACTCAACCTGCCCATAATGGAAACAAGAATAATGGACAGCAAGCGTTTCCGAAAGGAAACAGACGACACAGGCAGTTATGTATTCCGGTCAAGTTTGCTGCCTGCCGAACCACAGTTAATGAAAGCAACCAAAATGGATTTATTTGTCGAGGAGTTTTTAAAAATCACTCATCTATAAAAAATAGTAAAGTATGGCTTCAAACAACAAAAATAACGATTTTGAAAAGCCCAATGTTGATGAGGAATATCTTATGAACATTATAAGTGGCGATGAGCCTGTTGCTACACCAAGCAATAATAAACAGCAGGATGTACCAAAGGAAACAAAGACCAGGGAAAAAGCCCGTAACAGTTCATCAAAGAAAGCGGATTATGAGGAAACCTTTTTGGTCAATCGGTTTCCATCGGGGCGTAACGGAAAGGTGGTTTACATACGCCCTGAATACCACGAAAGATTGCTCCGCATCGTTCAACTGACAAGGGAAGAAAGAACTACGCTCTACTCTTACATTGACAACATTCTTGAAAATCATTTCAGGGAGTACGGGGACGATATTACCAATTATTTCAACGAACATTTTAAACCCATTCTATAATGAAGAAAGATAAAAAGAACAGGAATGCTATTGTATCCGGCAACAGCTCCGATACAGTTAGCAATACGACTAAAACAACCTATGAAAACACATTTATGCAAATGAATAAAATGCAGAAAAGAGGCAATAAAAGTATATACCTAAGTCCTGAACATCACGAACGTTTAACCCGCATTGTACAGATTATAGGCGATGATAAAATACCCTTGTTTGCCTATCTCAATAATATTCTTGAACATCATTTTAAAGTGTTTGAAGATATGATTACAAAGGAGTTCAACGAAAAATACAAAGGCTTATTTTAAAAACCCTACGTTATGGAAATAGTAATTGTGATATGCCTGCTGATAGTCATTGTCCTGCTTTTGCAGGATAAGATTGTCATTCATAAAAGGTCAAAGCAAGAACCTTCGCAGAAGACAGTCAATCCGAACCTGCCCGATATTATGGGACAACCTAAACCCTTAGAACGCCTTTCAGTGCCAAACACTGCCAATGAACGCCAAATTGAGGAACCGGAGATAAACCCTGCTAATTTAGACATTGAATACGACGAAAATGAAAACGTCGGCATTCAAATCCGCAAGGAAGAGCTGGACGAAGTTTTCAGAAATATGCCTGATTTGGAGGAAGAGGAAGAAGAATGGAACAGGTACGGAATATTTGGTGGCGATAACAGTCTTGCCCAAGGGGTTACCTTTGAAGAACTAAGCTCCGTAGGTGCATTGCTCCAAAAAGAGAATTTGGAACAATCACAAAAGGAAACAGCGGTAGATATAGTTCAAAGATTACAGGGGACTGAATTATTCAGCCTGCTGGAAAATTCCATCGAGGGTGCCTCCCTAAAAATTGCCGAGCTTTTGGATAGCACACTCTCATCTGAAACGGAAGCCGGTTCTTCCACTTTGCGGAAAAATGATTTGAATGATTTTGACATTGGGGAGTTTGTGTAAAAAAATAGAAGATTTTAAATGAGCCTGAAATTTAGTTTTTCAGGCTCAATTTTTTCTCACTCATTTCGCCAACTTCAATATTCTGTATGCCCCCCTTGCCACAACTAAGAATACAATAGCTCCGATAATCAAATCGGGATAGCTTGAATTGAGCCAATGAACCAAAAGCCCTGCAACGATAACACCCGAATTGATAATAACATCGTTTGATGTAAAAATCATAGTTGCCTGTATGTGGGCTTCTTTGCTTTTGTTCTTTTGCAACAGGTAAAGACAAAATATATTTGCCATTAGTGCCAAAACAGAAACGATAATCATAGTTTGAAAATCGGGCATTTTTTCAAAGCCTAAAAAACGCCTGATAACTTCAACAAAACCAATAACAGCCAATAGGATTTGAAAGTACCCTGCAAATTTGGCGATGTTGTTTTTCCTTGCTATTGTTCCACCCACAGCGAATAAAGCCAAAGCATAAACGATACTGTCCGCAAGCATATCCAAACTATCAGCTACCAAACCCATTGAATTGGAAAAAATGCCAAACACCATTTCCAATCCAAAGAAAACGAAATTAATAATCAGTACAGTCCAAAGTAGTTTCCGTTGGTTATTATTTGTATCTGTTTCAAAAATTGCATTGCTTTCTTCAGTTGAAATCAATGTAGTATTCAGGTTTAGTGTTCCCAAAGCCGTTAAAATCGGGTCGGGATTTCCATTGTGATAAACGTTCAGCTTTCTGTTTGGAATATCAAACTCTAATGATTTTACCGTATCAAAGTTTTGCAGTTTCATACGGATTAACTGCTCCTCACTTGGGCAATCCATTTTTGTAATATTGAATATTGTTTTGTTCATCTTTTAAAGTTTAAATTTTATTCCTCCGTTAATTATAAATCCGTCCAATGGTGCATAAATATCTTTAAAAACAGGGTTGGTTATAGTACCTGTATAAATGTTATCAAAACGTGTCTGTCTTGTATCAAGGAAGTTTTCAAAGTTGATATATAAAGAAAATCTTTCCCAAATCTTTTCAGCCATAAAGCCACATGTCCAATAATCGTTTCCTATTGTTCCGTCATTGAGCTTTTGCGGACTGAAATAATAGGCTTCTAAACCAATCTTCCATTTATCCTCAATTTCATACATCAGTACAGAGTTAATACGGTGTTTTGGGGTTAATGGATTTTCGGTAGTTGTTCCGTTTTCAATCAATCGGGTATCGGTAAAGGTGTAGCCCAGAAACAGTTTCAAATCATCATATCCTATTTTTACGTTGGTTTCTGTTCCTTTAGTATGTATGTAGCCCGATGAATTGATGAACTGATAAAGATTAGCAGATGGATTTTGAAGCAACAAAGGATTATCCAGATAAGTATAAAAAAACAATTGGTTTATGCTGAATGTCCAATCATCGCCTATATTAGTACGGTAGTTGATGTCTGCATTTGCTCCGTAGCTCCTTTCTAATTTATTGGTTTTATCGTTAATAGGCATTACGTTTTGATATTGTATGCGTTCGCTTTCTTCGGTAAAAATGGTTGGTGTTTTGTAGCCAAATCCGCCCCCGACACGTGAAGTCAATCCATTTGCAATCTTAAACAATGCCGATACTCTTGGCAAAAAAACAGCTCCATAATCAATCACATAATCCGTCCTTAAACCTGCTTCCAATTGAAGCCAATCGGTAGCCTTAAAAGAATTTTGAACGAAAGCCCCGAATGTGGTATGAGTATAATCCCTCAACGGAAATGCAGTAATCTGTTTTTCTTTAAAATTATCAGTCCAAATATTAACGCCTGTTACCCATTCCGATTTTTCTTTGCTGTGCGTATAGCTTGCTTCCGTAAAAGTAGCGGTCTGCGTTCCCTCAAATTCGTAATTCGGAATAGCCGTATTGCGGTTAAAATAACTTACGCTGTTTTTGAATTGTACAAAACTGTTTTCGTTTACAGTATGGTCAAAAACAAATTGAGTGGAATAACGCTGTGTTTTGTTTTCTTCAAAATATTGATGGGTGTTATCTCCTTTGCCTTTGATGTAGAGCATATCGCCACCCAAACGGTTTTCAATGGTGGTATTGATACCAAAGTTCATTTTTGTTTTATCATTGAAGTAAACAAATAATTTAGGGTTCAGTACATACCTTTCAAATTGGGGAATGGCAGAAAGCCCGATTTGTGCAGGGTCGTAAGCTCCGTTGCGATTGTGCGAAGCAAATATTGTCGTTCCGATTTTCTTAAACTTCTGTCCGTAAAAACCGTTGATGTCTAAACCTCTGCCCGATGTTCCGTTTAAATGAAAGCGTAAATCCCTTTCTTCCGTTGGTGTTTTGGAAATCAGATTGACCAGACCTGCTATTGCTCCACCACCATACAGCGTGGAAGTTGAACCTTTGATAACTTCCACCTGCTTTAAGTCAAGGGGTGGGATTTGCAACAAACCTAACCCACTTGAAGCACCCGAATAAATCGGGAAACCGTCTTTTAAGATTTGCGTATATCGTCCGTCAAGCCCTTGAATACGAATACTTGCGTTGGCACTTGTGGGCGATGTGGTTTGTACATGAATACCTGTACTCTCACTCAAAAGCATACGAATATCCCCTGCTTTCATATTGCCTTTTTCGTCCAATTCTTCACCTCCGATAAATTCAATTCTTGTAGGGATATTTTGGATAGTTCTTGTACTTCTTGTTGATGAAATAACGATTTCTTCCAAATCTTCCGATTGTTCAGAAAGTAGGATTTCAATCGGGGTTGTATCTTTTAACGGAAAATTAAAGCTGTCGGTACGTTGGGCAAAACCAACATAACTAAATTGAATTTCCTGCAAACCGTTTGGAATACCTGTTAATATGATTTGTCCGTTTTCATCTGAAGTTGTTGCGATTGTAGTTCCCGTAACCTGTGCGGTTACGCCCATTAAAAGCTCTTTTTTTTCACTGTCTTTAATTACAGCTTTGAACGTATTTTGTGCATATACACAAAGGTTTAGTGCCATAAAAAATGACACAATAAGTATTTTTTTCATTGTAAAAATGATGCTTAATATGAATAAATGGATTATAGCGGTGCTAAGCACCGCAGGAAATAAACTGTGCTGAAAGCACTAGATATTAAACAAGCTGTGGGGGATGCCAAACGGAAAAGGGAAAATCAGAAACAGGCGGTGTTGGCATTGTTCCTAATTTTCTTTGCGGTTCTTTTACTGAATGTGTAACCGAAAAATGAAAAGTAATTAAAACAAATCCCGTACAGGTATTACAGCTAAAAAATGGCGAACAACAACCCTTATTGCAATCTTGGTCTTCCTGTCCGTTTTGTCCTTGCTCGGTTGTATGCTCCTGCATACATTTATCCTCAATAAAAGTCGGTACTGCTGATAACAGCAATACATAAACGGCTAATATTAAAGATATAAATTTCATTTTGCGAAGATAGTAAATAAACATTGTCCAATAAATATATATCCTCTTTTTTTCATCTCTATAACGCCACCCACCGCCAAACAATTCCACTGACTGCCACTTTCTTATAACGCTCTAATTTCTGAAACACCTTTGTCCCGAAAGCCCGCAAGGTGCGGGATAACAATAACAAATTAATGTGTTTCAGTTATGGAAAAACAGAGAAAAAAAGTTTTGCTGGCAGCCGTGGCTATGCTGTCAGGAATTGGTGCTTTCGCACAGGGAAACGGTACAGCAGGTATCAACGAGGCTACCCAAATGGTAACGTCTTATTTCGACCCCGCAACCCAATTAATCTACGCCATAGGTGCAGTAGTCGGGTTAATCGGAGGCGTTAAGGTGTACAACAAATTCAGTTCGGGCGACCCCGATACATCCAAAACTGCGGCAAGCTGGTTTGGTGCGTGTATCTTTTTAATCGTGGCAGCTACCATCCTGCGTTCATTCTTTCTTTAATCCTCTAGTTTATGAACAATTACAACATAAACAAAGGCATAGGAAGAACGGTGGAATTTAAGGGTCTGAAAGCACAATACCTGTTCATTTTCGCAGGTGGGCTGCTCGGCACGCTCATCTTCGTGATGATACTGTATATGGCAGGAATAAACTCTTACATCTGCCTGTTTCTCGGTGCTGGTGGTGCTTCGCTGATTGTATGGCAGACCTTTTCACTGAACAGGAAATATGGCGAGCACGGGCTAATGAAAATCGGGGCAGGAAAAAGACATCCCCGATACATCATTTGTCGCAAGCCTGTACACCGCTATTTAAAATTCACTCCTAAATCGAATGCCCTATGAGAAACGTTGCAAAGACAACAACGCTGGAAAACAAATTTCCTTTGTTGGCAGTAGAAAACAACTGCATCCTTTCCAAAGATGCGGACATTACCGCCTGCTTTGAGGTTCGTTTGCCGGAACTGTTTACGGTAGCATCGGCGGAATACGAAGCTATTCACTCCGCCTGGCATAAGGCTATCAAGACCTTGCCGGATTTTACGGTCATCCACAAACAGGATTGGTACATCAAAGAAAGCTATGCTCCCGATTTGGCAAAGGAAGACCAAAGTTTTTTGGCTAAATCCTACCAACGCCATTTTAATGAGCGACCATTTCTGAACCATTATTGTTACCTGTTCCTGACCAAGACCACTAAGGAAAGAATGCGTATGCAAAGCAACTTCAGTTCGCTTTGCAAAGGTACGCTCATACCAAAGGAAATCAGGAACAAGGAAACGATACACCGCTTTATGGAAGCCGTGGCACAGTTTGAGCGTATCGTGAACGATAGCGGTTTCATAACCCTGCAACGCCTTACCGAAGATGAAATCATCGGAACGGACGAAAAGCAGGGATTGTTGGAACAGTACCTAACCCTGTCAAGGGAAAGCGGAACACCGATGCAGGACATCGCACTCGGAACGGAAGAAGTCCGTATCGGAAACAAAAGGTTGAGCCTGCACACCTTGTCCGATACAGACGATTTGCCCGGAACGGTATCGGCTGATACCCGTTTTGAAAAGCTATCCACCGACCGGAGCGACTGCCGTTTGTCGTTCGCTGCTCCTGTGGGATTACTCCTTAGCTGTAACCATATCTACAACCAATATTTGTTTTTGGATAACAGCGAAGACAACCTGCAAAAGTTTGAAAAGTCTGCAAGGAATATGCACTCTTTGGCAAGGTATAGCAGGGCAAACCAAATCAACAAAGAGTGGATAGAAAAATACCTGAACGAAGCACATTCGTTCGGTCTTTCTTCCATAAGGGCACACTTCAACATTATGGCGTGGTCGGAAGACCCTGCGGAGCTGAAACAGTTAAAGAACGATTGCGGTAGTGCATTGGCATTGATGGAGTGTAAGCCTCGCCACAACACTACGGACGTAGCCACTTTGTTTTGGGCTGGAATGCCGGGCAATGCAGGCGATTTTCCGAGCGAGGAAAGTTTTTACACATTCATTGAGCCTGCTTTGTGCTTCTTCACGGAAGAAACCAACTACCACAATTCGCCCTCTCCGTTCGGTATCAAAATGGCTGACCGCCTGACCGGAAAGCCTATCCATTTGGATATATCGGATTTGCCAATGAAGCGTGGGATTATCACGAACCGCAACAAATTCATTTTGGGGCCATCGGGTTCGGGAAAATCGTTCTTCACAAATCATATGGTAAGGCAATACTACGAACAGGGTGCTCACGTCCTGTTGGTGGATACAGGGAATAGTTATCAGGGCTTATGCGAACTCATCAAAGGAAAGACCAAAGGCGAAGACGGCGTGTATTTTACATACACCGAAGACAATCCCATTGCCTTTAACCCTTTCTATACCGATGATGGCGTGTTCGACATTGAGAAGCGTGAAAGTGTCAAGACTTTAATACTGACACTCTGGAAACGTGATGATGAACCGCCAACCCGTTCTGAAGAGGTTGCTCTTTCCAATGCCGTAAGCGGCTATATCGAACGTATCAAAACGGACGATGTTTACCCATCATTTAACGGTTTCTATGAGTATGTACGGGGCGATTACCGCAAGGTACTCGAAGAAAAACAGGTAAGGGAAAAAGACTTTGACATAGCAAATTTTTTAAACGTTCTCGAACCCTACTATAAAGGTGGAGAGTACGATTATCTGTTGAACTCCGATAAGCAGTTAGACCTGCTTTCCAAACGCTTTATCGTGTTTGAAATTGATGCGATTAAAGACCACAAAATCCTCTTTCCCATAGTCACAATTATCATTATGGAAGTTTTTATCAACAAGATGCGGAGGCTGAAAGGTATCCGAAAACTCATCCTGATTGAAGAAGCGTGGAAAGCGATTGCCAAAGAAGGAATGGCGGAGTATATAAAATATTTATTTAAAACCGTCCGCAAATTCTTCGGAGAGGCGATTGTCGTTACGCAAGAGGTAGATGATATTATCCAGTCGCCCATTGTAAAAGAAAGTATCATCAACAATTCCGACTGTAAAATCCTCTTAGACCAGCGTAAGTATATGAATAAATTCGATGACATACAGGCAATGTTGGGGCTTACAGATAAGGAAAAAGGTCAGGTACTTTCTATCAATATGAACAACGATGCAAGCCGACTGTACAAAGAGGTTTGGATTGGCTTAGGTGGTACGAACTCGGCAGTCTATGCCACCGAAGTTAGTTTGGAGGAATACCTCGCATACACGACAGAAGAAACCGAAAAAATGGAGGTAATGCAATTAGCTTCCGAATTGGACGGTAACGTAGAACTCGCCATTAAGCATATCGCAATGCAAAGGCGTGACAAAGCAAATCAATAGTCATTAACATTTTAAAATTCATAAAAATGAAAAAGTTCCTTTTTATGGTGTGTACGGCACTAATGCTCGCCGTAGCACCGTCCGCAAAAGCACAATGGGTAGTAACCGACCCCACAAATCTGGCATCAGGTATTCTCAACAGTGCGAATGAAATCGTACAGACTTCTTCCACGGTATCCAATGTAATTAAAAATTTCAAGGAAGTGGAAAAGGTGTATAAACAGGGTAAGGAGTATTACGACAAGCTACAAGCTGTAAATAATCTTGTAAAAGATGCACGTAAGGTACAGCAGACTGTATTGCTTGTCGGTGACGTATCCGAAATGTATGTTACCAACTTCGGTAAGATGATGAACGACCCGAATTTTTCTGCACAGGAATTGGCAGCTATCAGCAATGGTTATTCGGCATTGCTGAATGAAAGTACCGAACTGCTGAAAGAACTCAAACAGATTGTAACCTCATCAAGCCTTTCGCTGAACGACAAAGAGCGTATGGATATTATTGATAGAGTGTACAAAGAAGTAAAGGAATACCACAGCTTGGTACGCTACTATACCAATAAGAATATCTCTGTAAGTATTCTAAGAGCAAAAAAGCAGAACAATACCAAAAGAGTGCTTGACCTCTATGGAACTCCTAACCAAAAATACTGGTAGTTATGGAATTTCAAAATCTTCACGAAGTCCTACGCTCATTATATGATGAGATGCTCCCACTGTCCGCCGATATGGCGGCAGTGGCTAAAGGGATAGCCGGATTGGGGGCTTTGTTCTATGTTGCCATAAAAGTATGGCAGGCTTTGAGCAGGGCTGAACCCATTGATATGTACCCTTTGCTCCGTCCTTTCGCTTTGGGGCTTTGCATTATGTTTTTCCCAACTATCGTATTGGGAACAATCAATGCCGTGTTAAGTCCGGTGGTACAGGGTACTCACACAATCCTCGAAAATCAGGTGCTTGACCTCAACGATTTGCAGGCGAAAAAAGACCTGCTCGAACGGGAAGCTATGCTACGAAATCCTGAAACAGCCTATCTCGTATCAAATGAGGAATTTGATAAAAAGCTCGAAGAATTGGGCTGGTCGCCCGGCGATTTGATTACGATGTCGGGAATGTATATGGATAGGTTTGCCTACCAAACCGAACAAGCTATTAAGAATTGGTTTCGCAATCTGTTAGAGGTACTGTTTCAGGCGGCAGCTTTGGTTATTGATACCATAAGGACGTTCTTTCTCATTGTCCTGTCCATACTCGGGCCGATAGCCTTTGCGATAAGCGTGTGGGACGGTTTTCAGTCCACGCTCACGCAATGGCTGACCCGATACGTCAGCGTTTACCTGTGGTTGCCTGTGGCAGACCTGTTCAGCTCTATGCTTGCCAAAATACAATCCCTCATTATCGAAAAGGATATAGCAATGCTTGCCGACCCGACTTACATTCCTGATACCTCAAATACCGTGTACATCATCTTTATGATAATCGGTATCGTGGGCTACTTCACTATCCCAACGGTAACAGGCTGGATTATTCAGGCAGGCGGTGCAGGGAACTTTACCCGTAACGTAAACCAAGCCGCAATGAAAACCGGAAATATCGCCGGAGCAGGAACAGGTTCGGCAGTTGGAAATATCGGTGGCAAGTTAATGGGGAAATAAAAACAATCAAATCATTTAAAAATGGAATTTAAAACATTAAGAAATATCGAAAACAGTTTTAGGCAAATACGGCTGTATGCCATTGTATTTGCCGTTCTCTGCCTAAGCGTGGTAGGATTTTCACTTTGGAAATCTTACAGCTTTGTAGACGAACAACGCCAAAAAATCTATGTGCTGGATAATGGAAAATCGTTGATGCTTGCCTTATCGCAAGATGCAAGTATCAACCGACCTGTGGAAGCAAGGGAACACGTCAGGCGTTTTCACGAACTCTTTTTTACGCTTGCTCCCGACAAGAACGCTATCGAAAGCAATATGAGCAGGGCATTCAACCTTGCCGATAAATCAGCTTTTGATTATTACAAAGACCTGTCGGAAAAGGGCTATTACAGCAGGATTATTTCGGGGAATGTACAGCAACGCATTGAGGTGGATAGTGTCGTGTGCAATTTCGACACCTATCCTTATGCGGTGCGTACCTACGCCAAACAATTTATTATCCGTTCGAGCAACGTGACCAGGCGTAACCTGATTACTTCCTGCTATCTCGTGAACTCTGTCCGTTCGGACAACAACCCGCAAGGCTTCAACATCGAAAAGTTTGCAGTGATAGAAAACAGGGATATAGAAGTTATCGAACGCTAAAAAAACAATCTTATGGAAGCATTATCAGATTTAAACACGTTTGCAAAAATCCTTACCGATAAAGGATATAACGGCTATTTCCATACGCAGGGAGCGTATGCTGGAAAGTTGAAGGAAAGTATCGGCGAATACCTCGAAAACTGCCAAAAAGGTACAGATAGTTTGCCTAAACAGGACTTGTTGCTGACGGGCTACCTGCAATGGTCGGGCGAAGACAAGCCAAGTGTAGAATGCAGTATGTGGGTAAAATACCTGAACGGCAAATTCTCGCTTAACAGAATGGAGGTTGCAAGGAAAGACCAATTTGGGCAACTGCTGAAAAAATCGGAACTGACAAACCTGTCAGTCATATCCGCACCCAAAGCGGTTGAGGCAGTCGCTTTGGTCAATGAAGAACCGAAGCAAAAGGCAGGTCAAAGTCCTAAGCGTTTCAAGCTATAACAACAGAAATAGTAAGGTTATGAAAAAACTAAGAGCAAATATGGACAGGTACTTTGACAAGCTGGACGAACGCTGGCGGGCATTGCCCTTGCGGAAACAGCACCAATACACACTTTACTTTTTTGTGGGGTATCTACTGCTTACGGCAGGTGTCATTTGCAAAGTATGGTACGATACCTCAAAGTCGGGTAACGATATGGTCATCGAGCATATCGAAAACCCTGTCCTCAAAAAAAGTGAAAGTCCTGCAAGATTGCAGGACACATTATCAACAATTCTAAAAAACAAGATTTATGAAAGAAAATGAGAACAAAAAGTCGGTTGTTCGGGTAACCGAGGGTAGCCCGGCAGCAACCACTGATGGACTGCAAGACGGTACACAGAACAAAGCCGAAAAGCTCAAAAAGCCACTCATCTTTGGCTTAATGGGAATTGTCTTCGTAGGTTGTATGTACCTCATATTTAAACCATCCGCAGACAAAAAGGAAATTGAGAACATTGGGCTGAACGATGCAGTACCGGAGGCTACCGGAGCAGGAATGCCTGCCGACAAAGGCAAGGCTTACGAGTTGGAAATGCTGGAACGCAAAGAGCAAGAAAAACGCAATGCACTTACCACGCTTTCTGACTATTGGAATACTGAAGACAAAAAAGAGCCTAATGATGAATTTCCCGAAGAAGACGAAAACAGCAGCTATGGCGTTGGCAGAGGTTCGGGAAGAAACGGCAATCCTGCATTGAGCAGTTACCGCAATGCACAAAGCACATTGGGTTCATTTTATCAGGATAACAACTCTGAAACAACAGAACTCCGCAGGCAATTGGACGAACTAAAAGAACAATTAGCCGAGAAAGATGTACCTAAATCTGTAACCGTTGATGACCAGCTTGCCCTAATGGAGAAATCCTACCAGATGGCGGCAAAGTATCTGCCAACAGGTACAAATTCGACAGAAGCCCCACCTGCTAAGGATGCAGGTACGGCTACCGCAGGTTCAACTCAAAAGGAGCATTTTGTGGCATTCACACCTACAAGAAAGAACACCGTTTCCGCTTTGTATCGTGAGCCTACGGACAGTGCCTTTTTAGCCGATTGGAGCGAAACAAGAAACCGGGGCTTTTATACCGCAGGTTCTATTGAGCAAACGGCACAACCGAAAAACAGTATCAAAGCCTGTGTACACGATGCACAAACGGTTATCGGCGAAACAGGGGTACGATTGCGATTGTTAGAGCCAGCCCAAACGCCTCAACGTACCATTCCAAAAGGAACGATTGTAACAGCTAACGCTAAATTTCAGGGAGGTCGATTACAGCTAAAAATTACCTCCGTAGAATTAGAGGGCAACATCATTCCGGTGGATATTACCATTTACGATTTGGACGGACAGCAAGGCTTGTACGTTCCGTATTCGCCCGAAATGAACGCCCTTACCGAAATGGCGGGCAATATGAGCCAGACTTCGGGAACAAGCATAATGCTCACGCAGAATGCAGGACAACAGGTTGCTGCTGATTTAAGCCGTGGCGTGGTACAGGGTGTTTCGGGCTATTTCGCCAAAAAGGTAAGAACCCCAAAGGTTACGCTAAAAGCGGGGCATCAGGTCTTCCTTGTATCTAAAAAATAATATTGAACTCAAATAATTTAAACAATGAAAAATCATTTAAAAACCTTTTGGGCATTTGCCCTGATACTCGGCTTTGCCGTACAGTCTTACGCACAGGATAGTGCAAGAACTAAACTTGCATTGGGCAAGATACAACCGTATAGAATGGAAGTTACCTATGATAAGACTTCACACCTGATTTTTCCGACCGCTATCCGTTACGTGGATTTAGGCAGCGAATATCTGATTGCAGGAAAAGCAGAAGATGCAGAAAACGTGTTGCGTGTAAAAGCAACGGTAAGGGATTTTGAACCAGAAACCAATTTTTCAGTCATTACGAATGACGGACGTTTTTACAGCTTCAATGTGTATTATAGTTCCTATCCGGAGGCAATGAGCTATGACCTGCTCACGATGCAAAAGGCAGTAGATAAAGCCAATGGTAACGATGTGCTTTTTGAAGAATTGGGCAACAATTCTCCGTCATTGGCAGGCTTGCTGTTGGAAACGATTTACAAGAAAGACAAACGTATTGTAAAGCATATCGGGGCTAAGAGCTTCGGTATTCAGTTTATCCTCAAAGGCATTTACATACACAACGGCAAATACTATTTCCATACGGAATTGAGAAACCGTACCAATGTGCCATTTCAGATTGATTTTATGAATTTCAAGGTAGTGGATAAAAAGGTAGCCAAACGTACCGTAGTGCAGGAACGCCCGATGATACCGCTTAGGACTTACAAGCCACTGGACGACATTGCTGGAAAAACAATCGAACAAAACGTCTTCCTGTTAGACCAATTTACCATTGCCGATGACAAGGTACTGCTGATTGAGATTTTCGAGAAAAACGGAGGCAGGCATCAAACGCTCCAGATAGAAAATTCCGACTTAATCAAAGCTCGTTTGATTAACGATATGCACCTGAAATTTTAATAACCTTTTAAAGTAAATAATATGAAAAAGTATATCTATACCGTGATGCTCATCTTTATGGCCATCACGGTCACACAGGCACAAAGAATGTTACCTAAACAGAAAGGATTGGAAGTGAGTACGGGTGTGCTGTCCGATGATAAAATCGGTAACGATTATTATATCAATGTAGCAATGACCGTAAACGGCAAAAATGGTAACTATCAGCTTTGGGCGTTGGAATACACTCATCAATACCACGATTATAAAGACCTCCGCATACCGCAGGAAACTTATACCGCAGAGGGCGGTTACAGCTTCTTCCTCTTGGGCGATGCCCGTAAGAACATCACGCTGAACTTCGGAATAACAGGTGTAGTCGGTTACGAAAGTATCAACCGTGGCGAAGCAATGTTGTATGATGGAGCAAAAATTTTGAGCGAGGATAATTTTATCTACGGAGCTGGTGGACGGCTCACATTTGAAACGTACCTGTCCGACCGTTTTGTGTTAGTCCTGCAAGGGCGTACAAAGGTTTTGTGGGGTACAGACTTGGAACAGTTCCGACCGTCCGCAGGCGTGGGATTAAGGTTTAATTTTTAAAACGTAAAAACAATGATAGCAATATTCAATAAATTCAGGATAGGATTAAGCTCAATATATGTACTCTTGGCAATCCTCACAGCTTCGGTTACGTTGGTATCTTGTAGCAAAGACGATGAACTCGAAATACAGAACGATTTCCCTTTTGAGGTCAAAGTAATGCCTGTACCCAAAGATGTTGCCAGTGGGCAGACCGTAGAGATACGGATTACCATACAGCGAACAGGCAATTACAGCAACACGCAATATTTTCTCCGCTACTTCCAATTTGACGGTCAAGGCACATTGCGGTATTATGACGAACCACCGTATTTGCCAAACGATTTGTATTCGTTGCCAACGGAGCAGTTCCGGTTGTATTACACTTCGTCATCTACCGTATCACAATCCTTTGAGGTTTGGATTTCGGATAACTTCGGTAACGAAAAGCAGTTGAGCTTTCAGTTCAACAGTAGTGATTAATGCTACTTATATAAAAGCAAAACCGACTGTTACAGGTCGGTTTTTTGCTTTTCAGCTTTCGGTGTACGTTGTTTTTTGTTTAAATTTACTTGAATTATAATCTTAACGGGTATGGATACAGTTACGGCTCAATTGGTGTTTGGTATTATTGTTATCGTTATTGCGATAGTGCTTATTTATTGGATAAACCGCAGGAAATTTTACAGGCGTAATGGTATGGGTGCAGAGGGATTTTCGAGTTTTGAAGCATCTGTATTTACCCGTTTTATAGAACGTATCGGCAAATGGATTGCCTATGCTTTAATTGTTGTCGGTATTGTCTGTATATGGACTTACAGCCAAATGAAAAAGGATAAGGAAAAACAGGAAGTAAAGACAGAGCAACCTGCTCAACACTGACTTTTTTCTAACAATATTTTGAATAAATCGGATAGCCCAAAAGGTTATCCGATTTTTCGTTTGTAGCAAACGTAAAACGCCAAACACTACCTTTCAACGCCAATCAATACTACATTTTCCAACCCTGTAACACCCCTTAATATCTTCGACTTCCACAGAAAAAATGAGCAAAAAATGGAAGTTATCGCAATACAAAAATCCGCATTGGACGGAATGAAAAATGAGCTAAGGGAACTTTTGGAAATGACCGAAAATGCTGTAAGGAAATACACCCCGATTTTCAAAGAAGAGCAATGGCTCGATAACCAGGAAGTGTGTTTGATGATGAACATTACCAAACGGACTTTGCAGACCTACAAGGACAAAGGCTTATTGCCTTATTCCAAACTGAACCGCAAGAATTATTACAAACGCTCGGACGTACAGGCTTTACTCGAAGCCGGACTGCCGTATAATACAAATGACAATGAATTTACTGACGAATGAAGCTGATGAAATCGTCGTCCATCAGGAAATGATAATGCAGTTGAGAAACTGTATCGAAGAAATACTGAAAAACTACCGTCCCGTAATGAACGGAGAGATATATCTTTCGGGCGAAGATATTTGCAAGCTGTTACATATCAGCAAACGGACTTTACAGCAATATCGTGATGATAATATCCTGCCATTTATACAAATTGGAGGTAAGATAATTTATAAGGAAACAGATCTGGTAAGGATACTGGAAGAGAACTATACCGGGAAAAATACGGTCAATGATGGTTTCTGAACTTTCTTTTCAGATAATAGTACCGAAACAATAACCGGTCATACCATAAAGCGAAAAATAACAATCCTACCGGAAGCAAAAGAGTTCTTAATTCAAGATATGAATAAGTAAAGCCACCTATTATACAACCCAAAAAGAAACAACAGATGATTGCCAGCTTTAAGAATATACTTTTATTCAACTGTATCCGTTCTGGCCGATCTCTGTAAAAGAACAGCTGTGACAGTTCTATTCCCAGATCCGTGAACAAACCCGTCAGGTGGGTAGTTCTTACCACCGATTGGGATACCCTTGTTACCAATGCATTCTGTAATCCCATAGAAAAAAGTAGAGCTGACGATAATAGAATTGAAAACCTGGCATATTCATTCGGTAGTAAAAATGCTGAAAAACTCACCGCCAATAATATGATTATTTCAAGGAATATGGGTATAATATAAGGTGTTTGTGGTTTGTATTTTGAAACCCACTCCATAATAAGACTTGAAACAAACGCTCCAAACAGAAAAAACAAAATGTAAAATAAATATGCAAAAGCCATTCTGTAATTTCTTAAAACAAGTTCCTCAGAAAAAAAAGCAAAATGACCTGTTACATTAGTAGTTAGCGTATGTAATTCTAAAACACCGGTAATGTTTACGACACCTGCTACACCGGATAATATTGAGGCTAATTTTAGGTTGTGTGTATAAGTACGACCTTTGCCTTTATGTCTAAACATTTGCTTCCTTTTGTTGTAAATTTACAAAATTGCTGTTGCCCTTTGTTCATAATTGTATATAATCTGTAACATTCGTACATTTGCTTTATTAAATATAGAAATACTTAAAGTGTTTTTGCTTTAAGTCCCACATTGAAAACTGGTAATTTTTAGACAACGGGACAATAAGGAAGAACGCTCATGCCATAGGCGTGGGCGCTCGCTTATTCGTTGTCGGGTATACCAGTACCTCAATGTGCGGTAAGTGTAGTTGCCTGCGCTTTCTTTTTGTGCAGGAAACTCCATTAACTCAAAATCTGACAATATTATGGAATCTGGTACAACACAACAAAAAATCACCCTCGCCTTTATCAATGATAAAAGCCCAATTTTAGATTTGATTTGCAATGATTTCATTGCTTCAGGAACTGAAGTCTTATTTCGTTCGGAAAGCATTAAAGATGGACTATCACAATTGTTTTCATTGAATGAACTTCCCTATGTTTGTATTATTGACCTTGATTTTTACGACAAGAATGTGCTGGCACAGGTTCAAGAATTAAGGACAGAATATCCAACCATAAAGCTTATTGCTCATAGTGATATTGATGCTGAAAAAGTCGTAAAACCTCTTTTTGAAATTGGTTTTTCTAGTTATTTGCTCATTGGTAGCGATACAGACGATTTCAAGAAAGCCATTGAAGTTGTTATCAATGGCGGAAGATATTTTAGTGTGGGAGTAGCAAAAATCGCGCAGGAATATTTTAATAATGATTTTCATAGTGAATAAAGTAATTCCTTCTACTAACTTATTAATAAGTTTTATTTCAGCCATATTCTTCATAATGGGAAAAAACTTATTCTGTAATTTAAGCAGTAATTATCCCTTTTGCTAGCTCATTCGCAACATTATTCGTATATTGCGATATTTAATTTTTACAGATAAATATGCCGAAAAAAATCAATCTAAAGATTTTCAAAGACTTTGTTGAATCAAGTAATTTTGGAGGTTTCCTCCTTTTTTTATGCGTAGTGATTTCAATGATAGTGGCAAATACATCAATGGCCGCTCCGCTACAAAATTTATTGGACACAAAGCTGGGGTATGAAAATGAAGCCATACACCTCAATTATTCCGTAAGTATGTGGATCAACGACGGATTGATGGCAATCTTTTTTCTGTTGGTAGGTCTGGAAATTAAAAGAGAAATTGTTGAAGGAGAACTCTCTTCTCCCAAGAAAGCTATTTTGCCTATCCTTGCTGCTATCGGTGGAGCAGTAGTACCCGCATTGATTTATGTAAGTTTTAATTCCGGTAGTGAAACAGCTTCCGGCTGGGGTATTCCTATGGCTACGGATATTGCTTTTGCATTGGCCGTAATTTCGCTGTTAGACAAAAGAGTACCAACCAGTTTAAAAATATTTTTAGCGGCTTTAGCGATTGTGGATGACTTGATTGCCATTTTAGTCATTGCAATTTTCTATTCATCCGGAATTGAGTTAGGCTATCTAGGCTATGCCGGAATTGGAATGCTAGTACTGATTTTGATGAACCGTTTTAATGTTAAAAATCCCTATCTATATCTAATACCAGGAGTTTTTGTATGGTATTTTGTGCATCATTCTGGCATTCATGCCACTATAGCAGGTGTACTGGTAGCTATGACCTTGCCAACCAATGATACAGAAGTTGAATCTCCGTTAGAGAAACTAGAACATGCACTTGTAAAACCGGTAAATTTTCTGATTATTCCCATTTTTGCATTCGCTAATACAAATATTACAATTCATCAGGAAATGATAGAAGGACTGACTTCCCCGTTAGGTTTAGGTATTTCACTGGGATTAATTTTTGGTAAGCCCATTGGCATTGTTGCAACCTCTTTGATATGTTCTAAATTAGGGATAGGTCAACTTCCTGCAAACAGTAACCTTATTCACATTATTGGCTTAGGATTATTAGCTGGAATAGGTTTTACAATGTCCATATTTATATCTATGCTTTCATTTGACAATCAGGTTTTCATTGAAGAGGCCAAGCTATCTGTTTTAATAACATCACTCATTGCGGGTATCTTAGGATATGTGATTTTGAATTTATCCAGTAGAAGAAAGGGTAAGAAGACTGAAATTTAAATTCAGTCTTTTTTACTATAATATTTCTCCTTTAGCCATAAACTTGCCCTTACCAATAATATGAGTACAGGAACTTCTACCAGTGGGCCGATAACACCTACAAATGCCTGTGGCGAATGAATGCCGAAAATCGATATTGCTACGGCTATTGCCAATTCAAAATTGTTTCCTGTGGCTGTAAATGCGATGGATGCGTTTTTGTCGTAAGGAACTTTAAGAGATTTATTGATAAAGAAGCTCACGAAAAACATCAACACAAAATAGATGATTAGCGGTATGGCTACTTTTACTACATCCATTGGTAATTCCAGTATTTTATCGCCTTTCAAGCTGAACATTAATACTATCGTAAACAATAAAGCGTATAAGGTAATTGGCGATATTGCGGGGACGAATTTTCGGTTATACCATTCTATACCTTTTGATTTTATAAGGAAGTAACGGCTTAAAAAACCTGCCAGGAATGGAATACCCAAATATATCAATACGCTTTCGGTAACATCTTTCATGGATACGCTTACATTGAAATTGGCTAATCCTAATTTTGCAGGTAATACGTTGATGAATAACCAAACTAAAAAGCTGTAAGTAAATATCTGGAAGATGCTGTTTAATGCAACTAACATAGCTGTATATTCTCTGTTTGCTTTAGCTAAGTCACTCCAAACGATGACCATGGCAATACATCTTGCCAAACCGATAAGAATTAAGCCTGTCATGTAATCGGGTTCGTTACGTAAAAACAAAACCGCTAATCCAAACATCAATACCGTGCCGATTACCCAATTGAGCAATAAGGATATGCCAATTACTTTTTTATCTCTAAATGCTTTGGGCAATAAGGAATAATCAACCTTTGCCAAGGGTGGATACATCATCAATATCAATCCTATTGCCAATGGAATATTGGTAGTGCCAACAGATAAGCTGTTGGTAACATTAGAGATTTTGGGAAAGAAATGACCCAAACCCACGCCAATTGCCATTGCAAGGAATATCCATAAAGTAAGGTATCTGTCTAAGAATTTTAATTTTGGTTGCATGGCTAATTTGTAAGTTCTTTATATTGGTTTGATGTCAATAAGTCTTCTAATTCTGTAATGTCTTTTATTTCAATTTTTATCATCCAACCGTCTTTATAAGGATTGTCGTTTATGAGTGTGGGTGCTTTCAAAAGTAGTTCGTTCGTTTCAGTGATTTTACCCGATACAGGCATAAATAAATCACTGACCGTTTTAACTGCTTCAACAGAGCCGAATACTTCGTCCTGCTGAAAACTATATCCAACGTTTGGTAAATCCGCATATACGATTTCGCCCAATTCACTTTGCGCAAATTCTGTAATGCCTATTGTACCTGTGTTGTCCTGTATGCTTATCCAGGTATGTTCTTTTGAATACTTTCTATCGGTTGGAAATTCCATTTTTATAAATTTTAGATTAGTAACCTCTTCTTAAATTTTCTGCGTATTCGTTTGGTAAAATGCTTTCTTCAACTGCTTTTGCAGCCCTTTCAATATCATAATCAAAGCGTATAAATTCTACACTGATACTATCTTTATCCAACACAGAACTGTTTTCATTAATCGTAAGCATTACATAACCGCCTCTTACATCGCTGTCCTTCGGTTTACCAACCGAACCGATATTAATGGCGTGTCTGAAATGATTTTGACCGTCAATACCCGAATTTAAAACTCTGTGATAAGGTTTGTGTGTGTGTCCGAAGCACATAATGTCTGCATCGGCTTGCTCCATAATGCGAAGCATACTTTTTTCCTCACGGTCTTCAAAAAGATATTCGTTTATTTTTCTCGGACTTCCGTGTACCAAAAGCAAATTCAATTTATCTTCATTCAGTTGAAATTCTACTTTGATATGGGCTGGAAGTGTACGCAAATACGCTCTTTCTTCATCTTTCATCAAAGAATTTGTGAATGAAATAGAAATATTTCCGTTATCTTTTTCACTGTCTGTTTTGTAGGCACAACCGCATTCGTTGCTCATTCTGCCAATGCCAAAATCGTAATTTCCGGCAATGGTTGGTATTCTCCTTTTACGGATTTCGTTTACCACTTCGTTTGGCCAAATATTATAGCCCACCAAATCGCCCAAACAATAAATACTGTCTGGTTTTCTTTTTTCAACATCTTCAAAAAATGCTTCTAATGCAGGTAAGTTGGCGTGAATATCACTGAATAATGCTATTTTCATTTTGTCTGATTTTTATTGTTTAAATATTTTGTTTAAGATAACTTTAGATAAGATTAAATAAATACCCTAATAATGCTCCTCCAATAACCACAAAGGCACTATTTATTTTTTTGAATTTGAAAACTACGATCGCACTTATCATTGCAATTAATATCGTCCGCCAATCAGTAATAGTTTCTTTGCCCATTGTAAGACAAATAGCGACTATGATTGCAACAGATGCCACATTGACCGCATCGAGAAAAATGGACAGTCCTTTAGATTGGCGCATTTTTTTCATCAAGGGATTTAGCAATGCTACTAAAATAAACGACGGCAGAAAAATAGCAATCGTAGAAATAACTGCTCCGGATAGTCCGTTGATTTGATAGCCAATAAACGTAACAGAAGAAAAAACAGGACCTGGGGTAAACTGTCCAACAGCAATAGCATCCATTAATTGCTGCCGGGTGAGTAAGCCCGTTGCAACTAACTCCGTATCTAAAAAGGCGAAAAGAACATAACCACTTCCATAGAGGATAGCACCAATTTTCAGGAATATCCAAAATAATTTGGTATTTGTTTCAGAGAGTAAGGGGCTTTGTGCGATTTGTAAGAATGCGAGCGGGATAAAACTTTGGAGCGTATTTCTTTTGCTCTGAATAGAATACAAACCCATTGCCAGCAATCCCGCTCCAAACATCAAATAGATTTCACTAATGCCGAATAATGACAGTACCAAAACAAGAATACCTACAACCGCCAAGAATGTGGACTTGACAGATTTCTTTGCTAATGGAAAAACAGCTCCTATGATAATAGCGATGATTGCAGGTTTGATACCGTAAATAAAGGGCTGTACTTCGGGCAATTGTCCGTATTGCTGATACAACCATGCAAATATCCCGGTAATGAAAACCGCAGGTAAAATAAAGCATAACCCCGCAACAATTAACCCTTTCCAACTGCCTTTGTCATAGCCGATGTGTATCGCCATTTCTGTACTGTTGGGGCCAGGAATGAGATTAGTAGCTCCCAACAAATCCAAAAAATGCTGTTCGCTCATCCATTTCTTTTTGACAACAACTTCCTGCTGCATCATAGCAATATGAGCCGCGGGACCTCCGAAGCCAATAAAACCAAGCTTGAGAAAGAGCTTGGCAATTTCCTTTATTTGAATATCACGCTCCATTTCTCATTACGATTTTATCAATAGACCAATTACCTGCACCTTTGATTAACAAAAACATACTTCCCAAAAGCATCGCCCAATCCGTACGGCTACCGTGCAGCAATTCCCAAATACCCTCATTAGCCAAAATAGATGTTTTGGTCGTGGCAATGGCAACCAGCATAATGATGATGAGCGGAATACTTGCTAACCTTGTAAGCAACCCGAGCAAAATAAGTGCTCCGCAAAGGATTTCAAATATGCCTACAAAACTTCCAAGAAATTCAGGAGATGGCAAGCCAATTTTTTCAAACCGCCCGGCTCCCCGTAAAGTAGGAAATAGAAATTTCTGAATGCCCTCCGATAAAAAAACACCTCCAACAATCAGTCGGATTATGATTGTTGTCTTTGAATTATCTGTATGAATGATTTTTGAAAACATATAAATTCAATTTTAACAACATCCGCCACCTGGAGTACAAGCATTAGCATTATTTACAGGCAGTTCCGCCAAATTTTTCTTTTGTTTATCTGAAGGAATCCCGCAGGCATCTTGAGCCAAGCAGGCTGTTGTTTTATTTTTCAGTACAAATGTATCTCCGTTGAAATCCAAATCATACTTGCCAATCGTTTCGCTTTGGTATTCCACCTCAATTTCCGCATCTTCAATACCTAATTTTTCTTCGGATAGCTTGATGATGTTTAATAGTTTAACTGGCTTTAATTTGTGCTCGAAATCGTCCGCATTCCATAATTGGAAGTTTACAACTTTTTCTGACCGGATTACGCCACCACAGTCTATAAAGTTTTTAGTAATTTGTCCCACTTCGGTAACGTGGAAATGTTCTGGAACTAAAGTTCCGTTTTCTAATTGAAATCCAACATTTACTAATGTTGGCAGGATTTCTTTAATTTTTGATAACTTCATATTTCTGATATTAATTCAATAAATGTTATATTGCAATGTTACGATGTTTTGGTGTTAAAAAAAAACGCTTAACAGCATTCTTTACTATTTACATTCTCGACAAAAAAGCTATTGAGTTCCTTCTTAACCTCATTCCAGACTGTTTCATTAATACAGTAACATACACTAGTTCCTTCTATATTTCCTTTAATGATACCAATATTTTTCAGCTCTTTCAAGTGTTGTGAAATTGTCGCTTGTGCCAATCCCAATTCTTCTACCAGATCATTACAGATGCAGGCATTTTGTTTAATGATATGTTGCAGTATAGCTATACGGGCAGGATGAGCCAGTGCCTTTAAAATACCAGCTAAATGGTTCTGCTGTTCTGTAAAAATTTCGGTTTTTGTGACACCCATCAGTTTAAAAAAATAAATATATCGCAATATTACGATAATAAATTTAAACAGCAATAATTTTTAAAAAATTATTGCTGTAGTTGTAATATTAAACTTGTATAATCCAATGCTATTTATTAGTCATTACTTTGTAGGTAGGATCTTCAATAATATTCACATCAATAACTGTTTCTGCATTTTTAAGTAATTGCCTGCAATCTTGGCTTAAATGACGTAAATGTAGTTTTTTACCTTCCTTGTGATACTTCTCCGTAATTTTATTCAAGGCTTCAATTGCGGACATATCTACAACTTTGCTTTCCTTGAAATCTATTATCACCTCATCGGGATCGTTTTTAACATCAAATTTTTCGGTAAATGCCATAGCAGAGCCAAAGAAAAGCGGGCCAAAAATTTCGTAATGCTTTACACCATCTTCATCTACATACTTTCTAGCACGTATTCGTTTGGCACTTTCCCAAGCAAATACAAGAGCCGAAATAACTACACCTATCAAAACGGCTAAAGCTAAGTTGTGTAATAATACAGTTATAACTGCTACCAGCATACCAATAAAAATATCGTGACGAGGCATTTTATTAATGATTCGAAAGCTGACCCACTCAAATGTGCCTATAGCTACCATCATCATCACCCCGACTAATGCCGCCATTGGAATTTGCTCGATTACAGGACCTGCAACCAGAATGATTAATAAAATTGCTATAGCTGCAACTATTGCAGAAAGTCTGGCTCTTCCTCCAGCTCCGATATTCACTAAAGTTTGGGCAACCATTGCACATCCACCCATTCCGCCGAAGAAACCGTTGGTGATATTGGCTATACCTTGCGCCGCAGCCTCACGGTTAGATTGTCCCTTTGTGCTGGTTATTTCATCAACCATATTAAGCGTTAACAGACTTTCAATCAATCCAACCCCTGCCATTACCAAGGCATAAGGGAAAATAATTTTCAATGTTTCCAGAGTAAAAGGAATAGAAGGGATGTGAAATGAAGGTAAAGAGCCTCCTACAGAGGCGATATCAATAACTTTTTTAGTATCGATGCCGAAAAAATATACAATACCAAAGACAACTATTATTGCTACTAAAGATGCAGGAACCGCTTTTGTAAATTTTGGCAATATAAATACGATGGCTATAGTTAATAATGTCAATCCAGCCATTAGATAAAGCGCCGGCCCCTGCATCCAACCTTCTATCCCGTTTTCTACAACTTTAAATTGAGCTACCTGTGCCATGAAAATGATTACTGCAAGGCCGTTTAAAAAACCATACATTACTGGTTGTGGGATCAGGCGGACAAATTTACCCAGTTTAAAAATTCCTACTGAAAATTGCAGTACACCTGCTAATATAACCGCAGCAAAAAGATATTCCACACCGTGTGATGCTGCCAATGCGATAAGTACTACTACCGTTGCTCCGGCTCCCCCAGAAACCATTCCGGGTCTGCCTCCCAAAATTGCAGTAACAATACCCATTAAAAAAGCTGCATAAAGCCCTGTCAAAGGCGAAAGCCCTGCCAGAATAGCAAAGGATAAAGACTCAGGTATCATGGTCATAGCCACCGCAAGACCCGCAAGAATTTCGTTTTTGTAATTAATTTTCTGTTTGAAATCAAACAAATTGATAATTTTCTGCATAAAAATTTATGTTTAAAGTGGTAAAAATGTAAATAGAAAAGTATGTACACGAAAGCAAAACCTTCGGGTACGACAGAGAAGCCAATAAATTAAAATTGGGAAATATAACAGTTAGCCTAAGATCAAGGCGGAGTAACTTGGGATGATATTTGTACTGTTCTTTTCATTGAGTGGTGCAAAAGTACAATTTATAGTTATTGTAGACAATTTAACACCAAAAAAAACTAAAAAAAATTGTTTCACAACACAGAATCTTTTCTTTGGTCGCAGTCTGGGAAAAAAAAAAGTCAGTGGTAAATACAACAAATGGGATAATGAATATCCCACGCAAAAAACTCGCAACCTGTTTGGTAAAATGTGAAGAAAGGGAATTGTGAAGTGGTGCATTTTGGCAAAGTGGTTGCATCCGCTTTAAACCGCAAAAATGCGTTTCCGACCGAAGCGAGGAATTGCATTTTTGCCCGCCGACTTAGGCTTTTAGGCAACTTTTATCGGGTGGGTGCGGAAATCTTTCAGGTTGTGAAAAAATCCTTTGTATTCGGTCATTCCCCTGCGGAACAAGTTCCATAGCAAAGAACACCCCATTTGTGTTAATGATGAATTGATAAACAAATCCTGGTGTTCCAATGCTTCTGCAAGTGAGCAACTTGGCGTGTTGTCTTCCTGTTCGGATTGCTTCAGTAATTCGCCAAATTCATCGGTAACAAATGGCAGGCTTGCCACCGTTTGGTATTTCTCTGAATTGGGTTGCTTTATCTCTCCGATAGTAGATAGTAGCACTTGTCCAATATCTCGGCTGTTGCCAAAGTCCAGCCAATATTTTGGCTCGTCTTGGTAGTGTCTGCGGTAGCTTATTTCTTTAAGAATTTCAGCAACGCCAAACCTCGACTGTACATTGTCCACACACGTAATGGTAATGATTGCCTTTGCTTTTTCGGGCGGTCTTTCAAAATTGTCCTTTTCAAATTTTACCGTTTCGGCTTTCCAATTTGTACCTGCCCAACGGTTGCAACGATTGATTAAAGCAACGGATTTGTACAATCCTGTTTCACTTTCTGCAAATCGTTGTCTGCCTAAATTGGCACTCGTGATAACATCATCATCCCAAAGGCGGACTTGCAACCCTGCGTGTTCCAATGCTATCAAACTTTTGTTTATTTCCATTAAAGCGGTCAATACTTTTGAGCCTGTGCCACCTGCTCCGATAAGGTTTATCGAAATCGGGTTTGTCGGATTGAGCAGATAATTGTCTGTAAAATGGATTGCTGTTTTTGCTGTGTTCATCACAATAGATTTTTAAGGGTTTTGTTGTTCTTTTTCAATACTTCTTTTGGAAAGGGTTTATCCGTACCGATAAGGTCTTTCCATAGACTTACGATGTTCTTTTTTGTCAAATTTGCACTCAATGAATGACTGAAATAGGAATTGAAAAAATAATGTTCCCACGCTTGCATAAATTCCTCAACCGAAGCAGAATTTTTAATATCAATACTTACCGTACCCATACATACATTGCCCTTTTCGTAGATATTGAAGAAAGGTGCGTAATACAATGGCGTTTTCTCGGTGGGTCTTCTATCATTTGCCAAAGCAAATACGGTAAGACTGTTTTTGTTCGCTAACCAAAGCATTGGCGGTACTTGTGCCATTCCGTTGGGTATGCCCAAACTTTCCACAAAATACAGTTTCCGTTGCTGTGCTTTGGTGTACCAAAGCACAGTACCTTTTTCAGCATTCGGATTGATATGCAGAATATTGGTCGGCAAAATTCCTTTTGGCTTTAAAAAAGCTGCGTTCTTTTCTTCATCGGTCTTTAAAGCTTTTGCCAATACATTGGCTTCTTTTACCGTCAATGGGTGGGCATTGATAGGCGTTCCGTTGCTATCCATATCAAAATGCTCCACATACACATCGGTTTCCGTTCCTTTGGTTTCATAGAAAACCAAAGCGGATTTTGGATAGTACATACTGCCAAAATGGTTTGTTATATCTGTTGTTGTGTTCATTTTTCTATCGTTTTGTATTCGTATAATAATCCACTCAAATCATTCAATAAATCAAACAAACGGTTCTCAAAATCAAGGTCGGTTGTTGGTATTTCGCTTCCGTCAAACCGCTTGGAAATAGTTGGTTCTTCCATTGCTCCGTACTCGTTAAATTCATTGTTGATGGTATCTGAAAGGTTTTCGTATAACCAACCTTTAGTGTCTGCAATAAATGAAATGTATTTTTCCATTCCGATTATTTCATTTTCGTAATCATCATTATAAAGGTCTTTTTCGGGCAATGTGGCGTTTCTGAAAATAGTTGCGTTCGGATATTCTGTACAAAGGGCAAACGCATTACAAGCCACTTGCCAACATTCCTTATCGAACGTATCAACACTTTTAAATCGGTTCAAACGCTGTTCAAATATCTTTAGATTGATGCGGTTGAATAACTTCTGTTCTATCTTATCGCCAATGTATTCGGCTTTTCTCAATTCACGTTTGTTGGTTTCTGTTTCTTCCGTTTCCTCATCCTGTTCCACCCAATCATTCATCGTTTCGTAAAGCCAATACAAATAACTTTCTTCCTGCCTGTAATAGGGAATTAGGACGATGTGGTACAGATAACTGCATACCGACAGTAAAAGTTGTGCGGTCTTTTTACGCTTCGGGTCTTTGAGCATTTTAAACAGTGGCTTAATGGGAATATAGTACAAAGTTGTACCTGTATTGTATCGTTCCTCACTCACAAAATAGGTTTTACCGCTATTCTGTATCAATTTGAAACCATCCCAATTGATATTGGTACGCTTCAATTTAGTTTCCATATCCCACATAGACAATGTTATATTGTAGGGAAACTCAAAATCTTGGGTTTGCATTGGCTCAATGCTGTAATGCTCGGCAAGTCGGGAAAGGGACTTGTAAAAATCCCTCTCCGTTTTCTGACAAGCCTGTACGGATTGTGCTGTTTTCAATTTAGGCAGAAATGTACATTTTAGAATAGCATTGGCAACATTGCTATCGGTACGGATTTCTGTTTGTCTTTCTGCACTTGGTTGGCGTCCTTTGGTCTTTGCATCCAATTGGCGAACTCGCCCAACTGTCGGTGTAACTGCTGTTGTCGTTTCTGTTCGGGTATGTTGATTATTCCCGATATGATATTGCGTTGCATAATTCATCGTTTTAAAATTTTGGTTTAACCTTTCGTACCCATTACGCTCTCAAATTTGTACTCGACTGCATCATCTTTTATCTGTGGTGCAGATGCTTTTGCAGTTGTCAAAATCGGGTACATATTGGCGTAAAAATTCATTACGGCTTCCACGCTCCAACGTGGTTCGGGGTCGGTCAGCCTGATGTCCTGTCCTTTATCTTTGAGTATGAAAACTCGTTCTAACTGTGTTGCTAATAACATAACTTTCTAATTTTTGGGTTAACACTTTTATTCTTCCTCGTCCGCTTCATCAATGGGATAATCGGCAGTAAGTTCTTCCACCTTTGGCGGTTCGGGCGTTGCTTCTTCCATTGCTCCGAAAAGGCTCGGTGTTGCGAACTTGTCGGACAATGATGTTTTGCGTTTGCGTATCTCGTCCGCTTTTTCGGAGAACTCCGTTATATCGGGAACTTTTATCCACGCTTCACGGAATTTGCCCTCTTTTTCCAACTCATCCGCCTTTGCCATTGCATCTTTAAACTTCTTGTCTTTGGCTTCTTTTTCTTTTTTCTCTTTTTCGGTTTTTGCTTTCTCGATTGCCGATTGTGCTTTGGCTTCATCAAGTTGCTTTTGAAATTTTTCCATATCCACCATTAAGCCCGATACCTTTTGTATAGGTGTTGTTATCTGCTCAAAAAATCCCTCGTCAAACTCTTGGGGTGTGGCGTTGAATGTCAATGGGGGAATACCGTTTTTGGCACTATCTCCGCATTGTTCGTTGTTAAGCAATACTGTTACAATTAGGTTGCTTTCTATTCCTTTTGAAATGTTCAGTTGTAAAACTCCTGTAAAGTCCAACTGCTGTATCTGATTGAAAAAATTTGTATTCATCGTTCTTAAATTTTAATTGTTGAAGATTGTTTTTTGATTGCTATCAATTTCTTGTGTATATCCGTCCAATAGGCATTTTGCCTTTTATCGAAGTCTGAAAAACTTTTGTCCTCGTGGCTATATCCTGTATTTCGCTTCGCAATACGGATAGCTTCTTTTAGGTCGGTTACTTCAATTTCGTAACCGTTCAAATCCGTTACTTTCATAGTGTTACAATTTTGCGTTCCAAAAGAGTTTCCAATATCTCATAATCACTTTCGTACTCTTCTCCCTCAAAGTGGTAGAGGTCTGTTTCTTCATCCTGTTCGTAGGCTTCAAAATCATCATCGCCCAAAAATATATCGCTGAGTATGCCATCCCGATAAGTTGCTCTCCCGTAAACAAGGTTTCCCATTTCTTCATAGTCCTGTACAAAATCCACTTGGTAGTATTCTGCTATCTTTTGAGTAATTTCAATATTGGGCGACCATTTTGTTTCATATTGAAATTGCCCTTCATCGCCCTCGTTCCAATAGATATTGAAGAAATACCCACCGTTGGTATCTTCCATAAATTCGGGTAGTTGCCCTTCTTCGGTTTTTTCTTCCTTTTCCTTCATTGATTGGAAAAGTTCTTGTATTGCTGTGATTGCTTCGGGAGTTCCCTCGAATACAACCGTGTTACTGCACCAATTTGCCATAATGAATATTTTTAGTAGGCTACCACCGATTAAGGCGGTAGCCTGTTGTTATTTAATTAAGGTTTAGGATTTCCGCACCGTCCAAAGCAAATGCGGTACACAGTTCAAATGCTTTTTGCGATTTCAGTTGGGCAGTACCACCCAATACAATGCTCTGCAATTTGGCTTCGTCATTCTTGTAATTTCTCACGTTCTGATAGTAGCCTGTGACAGCGTTATACGCTCCGAACAAAGTGCCATTTGTTGTGTCCATTTGTTGTGTATCGCTTATCATTGCGTATGCAAATGCGTCCTCAACGGTATTTTTAAAAAGGGTTGAAATTTCATCTTCCGCACCTTTTTTGATTAAATCAAAGGTTTCCTTATTCGGGCAAAGTGCCAATTGAATTAGCTTTTTTACCTCTCGGTCTGTGACCTTTACTTTTGCCCATTCATTGAAAATTCCCTCTAATTGGTTGCTAAATGTATTGGCAAGTCCCATAATCTTATGGGCATTCTCAACACGTTGTTTTGCTCCCGAAGTGTGTTTGATGCGGACAACATTTGTCATACTGCGTAACGAAGCATTTAAGGTGTTTTGGCAAACAATTCTGATAGGTGTAAATGCGGCTGTGATACTTCCGCTACCATCGTGCGAAGTGGTTAGGAAAATGTATTTTTCCGTAACGTCATCGCCATTCCCAACTCGGATATAGTCGGGTAATTTGGCGGTGATAAAAATACGTTCTCCATTGCCTAACGCTCCTGCGGTTTCATAGAGAATGCCCTCACCACCGCCTACAATAGCATCAAAGAAATTAAAGGCTTCACGGTTTTGTACAATGTGGTAATCCTTGCCAACCACGCCCAATACGGCATTGTTATCGGTGCGGATGTTGGCGAAATAGTTAGGTACTTGTAATTCGCTACTGCCTATCTCTATGCTGTTGGTGGTTTCGATAATGCCCGAACCTTTTGTAAATAGTGGGGATTTTACGACTTCGTAATCTAACCCTGCGTGTTTGATAGCTTCCTCGCTTGTCGGGTACTGTTCTACGATTTGCCCCAAACCGTGCCACGCTTTTTGTTGTACACTAAAAAATGAATAACGTCCTGTTCTCTCGTTGAAATTGATATTATGTGCCATAATGCTTAAAATTTGATGTGAAAAAAATGATTGAATACTCGTTGTTAAAATGGGAGGTCGTCTTCTGTCGTGTTATTGTTTGTGCCTGTGGTAGTTAGTACCGTTTCCTTTTTTTTGCTACCTCCGTGCAATTTGATTTGTGAGGTATGGAAATTCAGACCTGCTCTTGGCTCTCCGTCATTACCTGTCCACGCTCTGGTACTTACTCGTCCCGATAGTTCTACCAAAGTGCCTTTTGTAAGTAGCTTGGCTACATTCGGGGTTATCCAATAGGAGCAGTCGAAATAGGTTGTTTGCTCAATGCGTTCGCCCTGTTTGTTACGGTAGCTGTCGTTGGTCGCTACTGAAAAATTTACTACTTGTTTGTCCTGTGACGTTGTGCGTACTTCCGCATCTCTTGTCAGTCTTCCTGTAATGTTCATGATTTCTACTTTTTTGCGTTATTAATTTTGTTCTGATTTTTCCCTTGATTTATTCGGCAATGAGAGGAGGTGCTGAAGTTTCGTTTCACTCTTTTGCCATTTTCAATGCTGTATTTTTTCATTTCTGACATTTTTTTTATTCGTCTAAAGAGCCGGAGTATGCTTTGTTTCGTTTCACGAGCATAAAAAGGTTAGTGTTTAGCAGGAACAAGGTTTTGTCAAAAAAATACGACCCGAATGGGTGGAGATTTTTTTGCAAATCTGGAAGGCACGACCTTGTTCCTGCGTTAAGAACACGGAAATACCTTTGCTCTTGAAATGGAACAAAACAGCATATCGGTTCTTGAATAAAAATCATGTGGAAGCACGTGAAAAAGGCATTGAGTAAATGGCCTTGTGATTACAAAACCTGCAATTACATTTTGCAGAATTTATAAATTTGGAGTTTAGTATCTTAAAGTATTGTGGCTTTTGGAAGCCACGTAAACGGTACTGAAAAATATTTATTGAGGATATATTAGGAGTTTTTCAGTATGGTTTATTAACTCATCCTGCCAAAGCTCTTTTATTGCATGGGATGGGCGCTGGAGGAATAAATGTGCTTTGAAGATTAGTATAGGCTAAAAAAAGCCGAGGATTATTTACCTCGGCTATCTGTATAATATTATATGCAATTTATTTGGTGACATTGAAAAGTTTAGCCATATAAGCTACGGTAAATTCAAAAACCTGCTGTTTTGAGTATTTAATTAAGTTATTGTCATCACCATTGATAAGACTCTGGATATACCTTTCTTTTTGTAGCACCGGAGCGTCGACACCAAATAGCTTTCTCCAGAACATATCAAACATATCTCGGTAGTATTGTATTGTTTTCTTAACCTTTTCATTGACGATTACCGTATTGAGAAAAACCTTTCTTTCTGCATTGTCAAATATTTTAAAAGCAAAAGATTCTTCGTTGATGTTTATAGCAGAGACAAAAGTTTCTTGTTCATTTAGTCCATGGAAAGGTAGAAATTTTATTGCATCTTCATTCTCGTAAACCTGTATAACAAAATCATTCATGAAGACAATAAAAGGGTTTTTATCATCAGTAAATCCAATGTAGTTTTCTGTATATATCGCGTTTCCTCCAAGAGTTTGGAGATGTGTCACCGAAAGGGGGATGGATGTGTCACCATTTTTTTGGAGGATACTGTGACGTAACTTCTCCTTAAACTCAGGTGAAAACGCCAAAATATCTTCACAGACTGCACTTCTGTACAACTGTATGTGAAAGAAGTTACGAATTGTAACAACATCAGCTTCGCTCACTATTTTGAGACCTGAAAGATCTGCTTGTCGGAAGTGTGGTAGTATGTTTTGAATAAATGGTGTTTCAATATCTGTAAACAGGTTTTCGCAATCACTACAAAATACGTAATCCACTGAAAATGGAATGGATTTCGCATTTTCAATTTCTTCCTCTGTTGGTTTTCTTCCAATTGTAGTCTCGAGGGTCAGCTCATCAAGACGTTGGAAATTAAAGTCTATAAATGGATTGGTATTATCCAGAGCAAAATATAATCCTTTCTCGCGTTCATTACTACCTTCTATGTTAAGACAGGTGCGGATAATTGCATCAGTAAGATAGTGAGTATTCTTTTTGTTTGCTTCGCGTTCAAGACACAGTTTACATAAAGACATAGTTTTTTTGTTTAAAGAATTGTTGTAAGTAAATTTAAAAAAAAGAATTTTATTAAAAGCACCCAGCTTCTCGAAACAAACAAAGCAGGAAATCATCCTGCTTTGTTTAGTAAGCAATAATTCTAAACGAGAACTTCTTTCTCCATTTCTGCAAATGATGCTTCCATTCCAGCAAATTTATGCGATACCAAATCCATATCTTTACTTATTTTCTGGCTTGTAATTTTAGCATAAATCTGTGTGGTAGAAATATTTTTATGCCCCATCATTTTACTAAGGCTTTCAAGTGGTACGCCTTCAGTCAAAAACATTGTTCCAAATGTGTGTCTTGCGGTGTGAAAGGTTACTTTTTGTTCTGTAACAATACCTAATTCTTGAATTAGTTTGTCTATATGGCTGTTACAAATTTTGTTTGTAGGAACAGGAAAAATAGAATCATTTCGGGTGGTACCTTTATATTTTTCAATAATTCGTTTGGGTATTTCCATAAGCCTTACATTAGAAGCAACATCAGATTTCTGTCTTCGGCTTATAATCCAATCGTGACCATCAAAAAAGGATTGTATGTTAGTACTTTTAAGTTGTTTAATATCTATGTAAGATAGTCCTGTAAAACAGCTGAATACAAAAAGATCCTTTACAATTTCATAATTTTGTTTTGAAGGATTGTGTAATAACAGGGATTCAACGTTTTCCTTAAGTAAATAGCTACGGTCATTTTCCTTCATCGATATTTCATAATCTTCAAAAGGATTTTTCCTGATAAGACCGTTTTTGACAGCTATTTCCGCAACACGATAGAGTGGCATAGTATATACCCAAACAGTATTGTGTGTGCACTTTTTGTCTATTCGAAGGAAGAAATCAAACTCTCTGATAAAATCACACGTCAATTCCCTGAACGCCATGTCATCACGATGATACCTGCTTTTGATAAATTCAGCAACGTGGTTATAGACAATTTTGTACTTGTAGTAGGTACTTTCGGAGCGTTCTCCTTGTACTACCATTTTCCCAAAATCATCATTGTTCTTTTTAAATACTTTCAGCAAGGAATCTTCCATAATACCAACACCGAGAAATGCAAGTTTCAGCTTTTGTGCCGTTACAAAACCCTCGTGTTTCAGCATATCTTCATAAAGGGTATCGATACGTGCCCTTATATTATCCAATTTTTGGTTAATACCTAGTGCTTTTGCACTCTTACCTTCAACTCTTCCATACTTTAAATCCCAATTCTTTGGATTGATCTCTAACTTTGTTCCTAAAGTCTTAGGTGTTCCATCAATAGTAATACGTGCCATAATCGGGGCATTACCGTTCTTTTTCGGCTCGTTCTTTTTCAGGTAGAAAAGTAATTTGAACGTAGATTTTTTTGTCTGCTCCATAACTCAAATGTTTAATGTTTAAAATTAAATTGTATTGAGTTACAAGGGAATATGAAAAATAGGGCAAAACACTGAAATATAACCTGTTACATCTTTGATTACCTTTGCTAATCGGTAACGAATTAGTAACCTATCTTTGTATTTTTAAGACCAAAACCTATCAGACACCGAGTTCCAAACTAAGACTACTGTTTTATAAAGCATTGTATATAAACGGTTTTAACCGTTTTGCTTATTTTTGCTTTATACTAATCTTTTTTACTTAAAAAATCCTCAATTTCTGATAAAGAAAAACTATTAAGGCAATTTTTGGCAGATAAACCACCTTTTCTTGCAACAAATATACCGTAATGCATATCCTTTAAGCCTTCAGTACGGTGTGCATCAGGATTAATGGCTAAAAGCACACCTTTTTCTATCGCGTAGCGATGCCATCTCCAATCTAAATCTAACCGTAACGGATTCGCATTAATTTCAATAACAACGTTATTGACTGCACATGCATCAATAATTTTTTTGTAGTCTAAAGGATAGCCCGACCTACTTAATAATAAGCGTCCCGTCGGATGACCTAATATAGTAGTATATGGATTTTCTATTGCCTTCAATAAGCGAGCAGTTGCTTTTTCCTCATCCATTTTGAGATTGGAATGAACGGATGCAACCACAAAATCAAAGCCAGCTAGAACTTCATCAGGATAATCTAAGGAACCATCGCCTAAAATATCAGATTCAATACCTTTGAAAATTTTAAAAGGTGCTAATTCTTGATTAAGTAAATCAATTTCTTCCCACTGTTTTTGCACACGTTCGATAGATAAACCATTCGCATAAACTGCAGTTTTAGAGTGATCACAAATGCCAAAGTAGTTGAGTCCAAGCTCGTCCTTACAATAGCGAGCCATTTCAGCTAAGCTATGCACTCCATCGCTATAGGTCGAGTGATTATGTAAAGTCCCTTTTAGGTCATCAAAATTAATCAGTATCGGTAATTCATGCGCCTTAGCCAAAATGATTTCATTTAAGCCCTCTCTTAATTCAGGTTCGATATAATCCATGCCTTGAGCCATATAAAGAGCTTGTTCGGAAGCTAAAGCCGTAATAAGGTCATGGTTTAGACCCTCTAGGTGTTTTTTTGAACCCGTTGTTAACAGTAGGTTTTTATGAAAGTCTCCTGTAGTAGTTAAATAGATGTGAAAAGAAAATCCGTTTTCATCTCGCAGAGCGGTGTATTCGATTTCTTCTTTCAGACTATTTGGATAGTTTGTATTTAAGTAGGTTAATGTACTATTTTTATCTGTGTCCAATAAGATATCAACAGAGCTTAATACTTCACATTTTCTGCGAAAATCACCTGTAAAAGAAATCAAGGTGGGGGATAAGCTTTTTTGGAGTTTGGTAAATAGTTTTTCCGCATGAGATAAAACCTTTGCATATAAAAACCAGCCTTCATTGGATATTGAAAACTCAATGGATTTTTTAATATCTTCCTGCGTTTTTAAACCAAAACCCTTAGCTTCTATTAGCCTGTTTTCATTACAAGCATATAACAATTCACCTACACTTTCAATTTGGAGGTCATTCCAAATGATTTGAATTTTTTTAGGACCTAAGCCTTTTATGTTAAGCATTTCCAAAATACCTTCTGGAGTGATGCTTAACATAGCGTCGAGTTCATCAAATGAACCAGTTTCGGCTAATTTTTTAACCTTTTCTGCGGTACTTTTTCCAATACCTGGTTGGCTACTAATCTCTTCAAAAGATGCAGTTTCCAAAAGAAAGGGTACTTTATCTAATTTAAAGGATGCACTAGCAATTGCTTTTGTTCGGAAAGGGTTTTCATTATGCAGCTCCATAAGTTGACTACATAACTTGAATTTTTTAGCAATTGTCTTGTTATCCATTTTAGTTATCTTCTAGTATTTAATCTTCTTTTTTTACTTCTGGAGCTGGCTGATTGAATTTGTAAAAAATTAATCGTACACCAGAGTTCTTTGTGAAGAATTTCACAGTCCAATTGATAAAGGTAACGACTTTGTTTCTAAATCCAAAAATAGACATTAAATGGACAAACATCCACACAATCCAACCAAAGAATCCATTGAAGTGAATTTTACCCATATCAACAACTGCTTTAGCACGGCCTATTGTTGCCATTGAACCTTTGTCAAAGTAAGAGAATTTTTCTGTAGATTGATTATTCATCACATTGCAGATATGCTGAGCAACATATTTACCCTGTTGTTGTGCTACAGGAGCCACGCCAGGTAAACCCCGTGGTAATTCATCCGTAATAAAAGCTGATACATCACCGATAGCGTAGACATTCTCCATGTCTAATACACGGCATTGATCATCAGTTTGAATACGATTTCCTCGCTGGATGTTTTCTTTTTTGAAGCCCTCCGGAAACTGACCAGCAACTCCAGCTCCCCAAATTACAGTCTTTGTTTCAATCGCGCTACCGTCTCCGAAAGAAATTGCAGTGCCATCAAAGCCAGTAACAGAAACGTTCAATAATATTTTAACACCTAAAGCTTTTAAGTATTTTTCAGAATCTTCAGAGGATTTAGCCGATAGATTCGCCAAAACTTTACTTTGACCTTCAACTAAGTACACATTCATTTCTTCCTTGCGCAATTCAGGATAATCTTTTTCAAGAATATTATTTCTGATTTCAGCAATTGCACCGGAAAGCTCAACGCCCGTGGGACCACCGCCAACTATTACAAAGTTTAAGAATGGTTTACGCTCTTCTGGATTTTCAATTTGAACAGCTTTTTCAAGATTTTGTAAGACATAACTACGAATGTTTAACGCTTCTTGAATGCTTTTCATAGGTAGAGCATATTTTGCAATCTGCTGATTTCCGAAGAAATTTGTAGTAGCACCTGTAGCCACGATTAAATAATCATATTCAAAATCACCGATATCCGTTTGAACCGTCTTATTGGAAGAGTCAATGTGATTTACACTTGCTATTCTGAAACTAAAATTTTCCTGAGACTTGAACATCTTACGTATAGGAAATGAGATAGAATCTGCAGATAATGTACCTGTAGCAACTTGATACATTAAAGGTTGGAATGTATGAAAATTATTTTTATCTAATAATAATACCTCTACATCCTTATTTTTTAACTTTTTAGCAACTTCAATTCCTCCAAAACCTGCACCAATTATGATAACTTTTGGGAATTTTCTATCTGAACGATTGCTTAGCATATTATTTGAAATTTATATAAAATATTCGGAAAATTGTAATCCTGCTGCAAATATCTTAATTTTTCATTCAAAAAACTAAAATATCTTTATATATAGTTGCTTTTTATTGTCATTTTTGCTCAAAAAATGCTCTTCTATTGTTTTGCTACGTTTATTAAGTGTTGTTAATCAGTAATTTGTAAAGCAGATTAATTGCATAGATTATTAATGTGTTTTTTTGTTGTTTGAAAAAATTGGGTGTAAAAAGTACACTTTGCTATTGTAATGCCCCCTTTATTTTGATTCTTAAGCCATCATTTTCATTCTTTAACCACAGTTGGCAAGCTAATCTACTATCATCATCGGCATCAGGTAGCGTGTCAAGCATATCCAATTCTTGCTCCTGTGGTTCTGAAAGATTTTCTGCGCCAGATTTTATCTGTACATGACATGTGGCACATAATGCTATACCACCGCAAGTTGCCAATACTTCATAATTAGTAGCCTTTAGTAATTCCATGAGCGATAAGTTCACGTCTGTTGGCACTTCAATTTTCTGTGTACTACCATCCCGGTCTTCAATTTCTATTTCAATAATATTTTCCATGGTTAAAAAGTATTGATTCCATTTACAGTTGTATATTTAAAACTCAATTTCTGATCGGGGTATACGAATTTGAAGGCACTTTGAGCCATTAATGCAGCTTCGTGGTACCCACATAATATCAATTTTAATTTACCCGGGTATGTATTTATATCCCCAATAGCGTATATACGTGCTACATTAGTCGAGTAGTCCATTGTATTCACCTCAATCGCATTCTTGTCTATATTTAAACTCCAGTTTGCGATAGGGCCTAATTTTGGCGTTAGACCAAATAGCGGGATGAAATAATCTGCCTCCATTTTGATTTCTTCTCTTTGTTTATTAATTGCTATTACATGAGATAAAAAATCTGATCCGTGCACATCTGCAAGATTATGGGACATTAATAAATTGATTGCCCCTTGTTGAGCAAGTTCATATACTTTGTCTGCAGAATCTGGTGCACCTCTAAAAGAGTCACTTCTGTGGATCAAAGTAAGCTCTTTTGCAATTCCTGACAAATAGATTGTCCAATCCAGTGCAGAGTCACCACCACCAGCAATAATAATTTTTTTATCACGATATTCTTCAGGATTTTTGACCATATAATCAACACCCTTTCTTTCATATTTGGCTAAATTGGCAAGTTCAGGCTTTCGTGGTTCAAAACAGCCCAATCCTCCTGCTATAACAACAACTTGACAGTGGATACGTGTTCCTTCAGAGCTTACAACGATGTAGGAACCATCTTCTTGTTTTTCTAAACCCTCAACCCGTTCGCCAAGCGTAAATGTGGGATGGAATGGTTCAATTTGCTTCATCTGATTGTCAACCAACTCTTGAGCACGAATAGTGGGGTACCCAGGTATATCATAAATCGGCTTATGCGGATATATTTCGGATAATTGACCACCTACTTGAGGAAGAATATCAATTAGATGGCACCTCATTTTTAATAATCCTGCTTCAAATACAGCAAATAAACCCACAGGTCCAGCACCTATGATACATATGTCCGTTATAATCATATCAATTTTAATTACTTAAATTTTTATAAATTTTGTCCAATATACGTGTGAATGCATTAAAATCTTCGTCAGTCAAATTTTCCCATGCCTTCATTCTAATGCTTGAAACAATAGGGGAGAATGCTTCGACTTTTTTTTGACCATCATCTGTTAAATGTAAATAGAGACCACGGCGATCAGATGGATGGACAACTCGTTCTGTTAATCCTTTCTTGATTAATAAATCAACAATTCGTGTTAGTGTAGGTTGATCTTTACAACATTTCTCAGCAAGTTCTTTTTGCAGGAGATTATCATTCTCGTAAAGTGTTTTCAGGATTGTCCATTGATCCACAGTGATGTCAAATTCGTTTTCTGAAAATGAATTTTGTGCGAATTGCTTCACTTTTTTTGCTGTTCGCTCTAAAATGAATGAGTATTTATTGAATTTTCCGTCTTGCATATTAATATTTGTTGCAATAATATTTCGTACAACAAATATAGTAATTATAATACTTAGTGCAACAAGTATTATAGTGAATTTATTGTAAAATAAAAAAGGCTTTCAGATTTAATCTGAAAGCCTTTTTTATTAATGATTTTTAATTTTATGGTGTCACTGGTTCTGCTTTTTTAGGAGCGCTTGCCAAGTGTTTTCCTTTACTCAAATCGTATACTGCAGGAGCAGCAAGGAATATTGAAGAGTATGTACCTACAATAATACCAATTAAGATAGCGAAAGAGAAACCTCTGATAACCTCACCACCGAAAATGAATAATACCGCCAAAACGAATATTACTGTCAATGAAGTGATAACAGTTCTACTCAATGTTGTGTTAATGGCATGGTTGATTGTTTCACCAAAGTCTTTACTCAATGCATTTGGTTTATTAACATCTTCACGAATACGGTCAAATACAACTACTGTATCATTTACCGAATAGCCCAAGACCGTTAAAATAGCTGCAATAAAATGTTGATCAATATCTAATGAGAATGGAACGATACCATCTAGAATAGAGAACAGACCTAACACAATAATCGCATCGTGTACAGTTGCAATTGCAGCACCTACAGAATATTGCCATTTATGGAAACGGACCAATATATAAACCGCTATGATTAATAAGGCAAAAATCGTCGCATAGATTGATCTTGCTTTCATATCAGTAGCAATGCTCGGACCCACTTTTTGAGAAGAAAGAATCTCATGTTTGTTTCCGCCATCAACTTTAGATAAGCCTTCATTCAATTTAGTCAATACATCTTTATCAGCCTCGTCCGAAGTCTCATCAATGTGATACGTTGTTGTTATACGAAGTTGGTTCGCTGCTCCAAACACCTTAACCTCAGTTGTTTTTTGAAAAATATCATCTAAGTTTTGGCGAACCGCTTCCAAATCAACAGGTCTTTCGTAACGGATAGTGTACGTACGACCTCCTTGAAAATCCACACCTTGACTGAATCCTTTAATAAAAATCGATGCAAAACAAGCAATAACAACAACAATTGAAACGATATAAAATCCTTTTCTTTTCTTAATGAATTGAAAGTTCGCATTCTGCAATGTCTTCGCGGACCAAGGGAAGGAAACTTTAATTTTCATATCACGTTCCAGCATCCACTCAAAAATAATTCGAGTCAGGAAGATACTAGTGAATAATGATGTGATAATACCTACCATTAATGTAGTCGCAAATCCTAAAATTGGACCTGTTCCGAAGAAGAATAACACCAAACCTACTAAGAAAGTTGTGATTTGTGAATCTAAGATAGAGGGTAATGCATTTTTATAACCATCTGCAACAGCTTGACGGATGGATTTTCCTCCAGCCAATTCTTCACGGATACGTTCATAAATCAAGACGTTTGCGTCGACGGCTGTACCCATTGTCAATACGATACCCGCAATACCAGGTAAGGTCAGCACTGCATTTAGTGATGCGAGTACCCCCATGATAAAGAATACGTTTACAAGAACCGCTATGTTTGCTACCAAGCCTGCGGTATTGTAATAAGCTATCATGAACACAAGAACAAGCACAATACCTATAACTGCTGAATTCACACCAGAATCAATAGCAGATTGTCCTAAAGTAGGACCTACAATTGCCTCTTCTACGATTTTAGCTGTTGTTGGTAGACGACCTGCTTTCAATACGTTAGCTAAATCTTTTGTGTCTTCAACGGTGAATGAACCTGAGATGGATGAATTACCACCTGCAATTTCTTCAGATACACCCGGCGCCGAGTATACCACATTGTCAAGGACAATCGCTATAGATTGCTGGCTTTGTGCAGCCTTAGCTGTGATTTTTTTCCACTCACGTGCCCCTTCGTTGTTCATTTGCATAGAAACAACAGGCTCATTTCTTTCATTAAACTCGTCACGTGCATTTACAATAACATCACCTGTTAAAACAGGTCCATTATCTACACCTGCAGGTCTTACCGCATATAGCGAAAGGAGATTAGGTGTTTTAGCCTCAGGCTTTACTGACCATAATAACCTTAAATTTCCAGGGATAATCGATTTAACTTCTGGTCTACTTAAGTAAGCATTTACTTTCGCTGTATCTTTCAGCTCTGCACTACCCACCATAGCTCCAGGCATTAAAGCCATTTGTTGATTTTCACCCATATAAACTGCGGGTCTCAAAACATCAAACAATGGATTTTCTTGTGATAATTTAGCGGCAGCACTATCTTTTGTATTTTTATTGACACCAAGATTAGCCAATAAGTCATCACCGTTTTTAGTTGAATCTGTTGTTGCTTTATCATTCGTAGACGCTATTTTTAAGGTAGCTGATAAAGTCTTGTTAATATTTTCTAACAAAGGATAAACCTCTTGGTTACCATGAGTTTCGTAAAATTCTAACTTCGCAGAACCTTGTAATAATTTGCGAACACGTTGCTCATCATTAACACCCGGTAATTCAATTAGAATGCGATTAGTCCCCTGTTGAATTTGAATGTTTGGAGAAGCGACTCCAAATTTGTCAATACGAGTACGAAGTACTTTGTATGAGTTTTGAATAGCATTTTCAGCTTCTTTTTGTAAAAAAGATTCCAATTGTGCATCTGTGTCCCCCGCCTTGATTAAAGAAGCATTATCTTTAGTAGCGAAGTAAGTTGAAAGTGGAGTCGTATTACCTGTAGCTTTATATTCCTCTATGAATAAATTTACTAAAGATTTTTGACTTGTTTTACTTTTCGAAATGGCAGCAGTAAGTGCTGCATTGAATTTCTCGTCTTTAGGATTATCCGCTAAGTTACGAATCAACTCATCGATTGAGATTTCCATCGTAACGTTCATACCCCCTTTTAGATCAAGACCTAAAGCAAGTTCTTGTGCTTTAGCTTCTCTATAGGTGTATTTAGCAAAACCTAAATTGTAAACAACCTCGCCAGCGATAGAGTCTAAGTACGATTTTTCACGTGCCATATCTCCTTGTGCATAATTCTCAGCATCACGCTCAACTTTGCGGGTTACAAAAGTGAATGATAGGGCGTATAGACATGCTATAGATACCGCTATCACCAAAAATTTAATCAGCCCTTTACCTTGCATCGTCTGTTTTTAGTGTATTAGTTTGATATTATTGATATAATTGATAACTCATTCTTGTGTGAAAATTACAATTCTCCAAGAATGCCAAAGGTATAAAAATTTTGTAAAATGGAAAGCTTTATTTGATTAAGCTTATGATAAAATCCGATTAAAAGATTATTACCATGTAGTTTCATAAAAAAAGCCTCCGTTTGGGAGGCTTTTTTTATGAAAATTGCGATTTTACTTATCTTAAAGTATATTTAATACCGAATGAAAAAGTTGATGCATCAAAGTCAGAATTGTTATTTAATCTCCAGTCTGGTTTCCAATCTGCATGCAGACCAATCGGTGCTGTTGGAATCTTAAATTCCAACCCTAATTGAGGTCGTAATGAAACCCAAGTCTTATTATCACCATGATCAAGAAAAGCTAATTGAGCACCGACTCCAGCGTACCAACCTAAACCATTAGTGCCAGAAAACGGTCTTGCATGTTGCCAATCAGCTCCAATAGCGACCACGTTATCATCGAACATGATTTGGGCTTGCCCGTTGTTAGCACCACCCATAGATTGTTTATATTGAACACCCCACAAATCGCCCATTGTACCATCAAATACAACGCCTATAGCTGCTCGCTGTGGTGATTGTGCCTTTGCTTCTTGTGCTCCTAAAGCTAAAACAGCCGCTGTAGCCATAGAAAGTAATACTTTTTTCATAATATGTGTTTTTTTAAAATTCAATTTAGAAAACATATGCAAATAACCTGCCAAAAGTTGCCTATATATCTTCAATCAAGCAGCAAGCCTGTGAAAATCCCCATACGTTTAGTCATTAAACCAATGAGAACGAGATGTTAAGTTCATGTTACAATAATCATTTAAATGTAATTAGTGAAATTAATTTTCAGTTTTCATTAATAATTCTTAATTTTGCCTGGCAAATAGAAACCCCAATACATATTTGCCATGCAATTAGATCCACAAAAATTCGTAGCAGAAGGACTTACCTACGACGACGTATTATTAATTCCAGCTTATTCTGAAATATTACCACGTGATGTCGATACAAGTACTTTCTTGACAAAAAAAATCAAATTAAATATTCCATTAGTTTCTGCGGCTATGGATACGGTGACGGGTGCTGATTTAGCTATTGCGATTGCACAAGCCGGCGGTATTGGTATGTTACATAAAAACATGACGATCGCAGAACAAGCTGCTGAAGTGCGAAAAGTAAAGCGCTCAGAAAGCGGTATGATTCAAGATCCCGTTACTTTATTGCAATCAGCGACCGTAGGAGATGCTTTCAAGATTATGAAAGATCATAAAATTGGAGGTATTCCCGTAATAGATGAGAATGGTAAATTAGTAGGGATTGTTACTAATCGCGATTTACGCTTTCAAAAGGTAATGAGTCAACCAATCGCATCGTTGATGACTAAGGATAACTTAGTTATTGCTCCAGAGGGTACTGATTTAGTAAAAGCAGAAGAAATTTTACAAAATCATAAAATAGAAAAACTTCCTGTTGTTAATCGTGAGGGTGTACTAAAAGGCCTCATCACATTTAAGGATATCCAAAAATATAAGCATTATCCAAATGCCGCTAAAGACACGCACGGACGACTATTGGTTGGCGGAGCGGTTGGTGTTACGCCCGACACATTAGAGCGCGTAGAAGCGCTCGTAAAGGCTGGGGTGGACGTTATTACTATTGATACAGCTCACGGCCACTCAAAAGGTGTAATTGAAAAGTTGAAGTTGGTTAAAGCTACTTTTCCGGACTTACAAGTTATCGTTGGAAATATTGCTACAGGTGCGGCGGCGAAAGCTTTAGCAGAAGCAGGTGCTGATGCCGTGAAAGTAGGCATTGGACCAGGTTCGATTTGTACAACTCGTATCATTGCGGGTGTAGGCGTTCCGCAGTTGTACGCGATTTACGAAGTGGCAAAAGCTTTAAAAGGTACAGGTGTTCCTTTAATTGCAGACGGGGGTATTAAACAGACGGGTGATATTGCTAAAGCAATTGCTGCCGGTGCTTATACCATTATGGCTGGTTCATTATTCGCTGGTGTTGAAGAAGCTCCTGGTGAAACCATTATCTATGAAGGACGTAAATTCAAATCATACCGTGGAATGGGTTCTATAGAAGCTATGGAAAAAGGATCTAAAGACCGTTACTTCCAAGATGTGGAGGATGATATCAAGAAATTAGTTCCAGAAGGAATTGTTGGACGTGTTCCATATAAAGGAACTTTGGCAGAAGTTGTATATCAATATATGGGCGGATTAAAAGCATCAATGGGTTATTGTGGAGCTGCGACTATTGAGAAGTTGCAAGAAGCACAATTTGTTCGTATTACAGGTGCTGGATTACGTGAATCACACCCACATAACATATCGATTACGAAAGAAGCTCCTAATTACAATAGTAGAGGATAATTCAAAAATGAATCATAATAAAGGGTCACTCTATTTTTTTGAGTGACCTTTTTTTATGATTATAATTCATCAGTTTTTTTCCTGAGGTAATGATAGATTTCAATCTGCGAACGACAAGGTTCTTTGTCGTTTTCAACGTAGTGGTTGTTAAGTTCGTTATTCAGAATACGTGCTTTCACATTATCTCGTAATTGAATCTGTAGCATATCCTTAATCTCATCTCTAATTTTTTTACTGTTAATTTTTACAGCTGCCTCGACACGGTGATCTAGATTTCTTGACATCCAATCCGCAGACGATATATAAATTACTTCTTTGCCAGAAGAATAGAAATACATCACTCGAGCGTGCTCTAAGAACTCATCTACAATACTGATGGCATTGATTGCCTTTTTAAATTTTGGTTGATTAGTTGCACAATAAATCCCTCTTACGATCAGGTCGACCTGAACACCAATTTCAGCAGCTTCATAAAGTTTTTTTATCAATATCCTGTCACTGAGAGAATTTACTTTCAATATGACACGTCCTTTTCTACCGGCTTTAACTTCCTCGATTTCCTTATCGATGTAATGAGCAATTCCATTACGCATATCGGTGGGGCAGACGAGGAGGCTACTACAATTTTTAATGACTTCATGGGGATTGCTTTTTGGTTTTTTGAGAAAATGGAAAACTTTGTTGATATCAGCCATAACACTTCTATTGCTCGTAAGAAGACAGTAATCACCGTAAAGTTTCGCTGTTTTCTCGTTTATATTCCCAGTACTGACAAAGCCATATTGAATTGTTTTATTACCCACCCTTTTTTTTATGATACAGAGTTTAGCATGAACTTTTTTATTAGGCACGCCTGTTAAAACTCGAATGCCTTCCAGCTCGAGCTTTTCCTTCCAGAATAGATTATTCTCTTCATCAAATCTAGCTTGGAGCTCGAGCATGACCGTTACATCTTTCCCATTTCTTGCAGCATTGATCAAAGCATTAACGATTTTACTGTTCGTAGCAAGTCGGTAAGCTGTGATTTGAATCGTTCTAACGTCGGGGTCCATCGCGGCCTCACGAAGCAGGTCAATTACTGGGCGGAAGGTGTGATAAGGAAATGATAATAAAATATCCTTTTTGATGATGATATCCGTTATCCGTTGCGTTTTATTAAGCTGTGGATGCGTAAATGCTGGATTCGTAATAGGAAGGATAGGTTGTTTAAAGACATTTGGAAAGTCCATAAAATGTTTGAAATTGTGGATTTTTTGACCGGGTATAATATTATCCTTCTTTGTCAACTGCAACTTCTTAATTAAAAACTCTACTAGTCTAGCATCCATTTCCTTGTCGAAAATGAACCTTGTTGTTTTACCTTTTCTTCGGTTTTTGACTCCTTTTGATATCTTTTCAGCTAATGTGGTATTGATATCATTATCGATGTCAAATTCAGCATCTTTTGTGATTTTGAAGACATGAGCGTCGAATTCGTCGAAATCGAAATATGAAAAAATGTAAGGAAGATTAAATTTAATAATATCTTCTAATAAAATAATGTGCTTTTCTTTAGCTGAAGCCGGTAATATAACAAAGCGGCCATTTAACGTAGTTGGGATTTCAATAATGGCAAATCGGGTTTCATATTCCCATTCTTTTTTTCGCATCGATATGCCTAAATAGAGACTTTTATCCCGTAGGTAGGGCATAGGACGGTTATCATCTAACAATAGGGGTATGACATTAGATTCAATTTCTTCAAAATAGAAATTTTTCACAAACTCCTTTTGCTTCGGATTTAATTGATAAGCGTCTTTCATATAGACATGCTGTTTAGCCATCTCTTTTTGTATCAGCGTCCAAATGCTATCAAACTTTTTTTGCTGTTTACTAACGATAGTATTGACCTCATCAAGTATTATTTGAGGGTCCTCAAAAAAAGATGAATTAGCTTCTTTATCTTTAATATCGATTGCACGCTTTAACCCTGGTATTCGTACTCTAAAAAATTCATCTAGGTTGTTAGAAAAAATCCCTAAGAATTTTATTTTAGAAGGTAGAGGTACTGTTTCATCAGCAGCTTCTTGCAATACCCTACTATTAAAACTTAACCAGCTGACATCTCTAGGAATGAATTTTCGAGCCATATTCTTTAATACTTCTTTAATGTAATGAGCTTCAAATGTAAATTTACTTACTTAATGTATTGTTTAAATAACATTAAATAATTGTTAAATATAACCACACTGACAATTGTTTGAACGCCTCTTTTGTGACTTAGGAATGTGATAAAATCTGCGCATATCATGATAACGTCAATCGACAACAAAAAAAGAGAATACATAAAGTATTCTCTTTAAACTTAGATAAATTTGCTCAGATATGCAATATAATTACATCGATATAAAAGTAAATTTATTCTTTTGTAATTGTTTTAATATAGGTATTCAAGAATGCTCTGCAATTATTGTTGGAACATTTGACTTCATTAGGTATTATAGCAGCATATTATTTGTCCATTCCTGATTTCTTTGAAATTTGGATAGCATGAAACTGATTTCCATCATAATGTGGAGCTTCTAAAGTAAGTGAAGTGGGGTACGGAGCATGCTGGTCAAAAAAGTAAGCTGTAGTTGTACTTCCATAATCATTTACAGGAAGTAGGTCTAGACATGCTTTATAATCTGCTTCGGTTGGGTTGCCAACAGAAATTGCGTAAATGCGTATAATGCCACCTTTATTTTGCTCATTTCGAACAAAAGCAACTTCCTTAAAATTGCCAGGAAGATCTTCGATACTCTTTTGTGTAAACGAATCCTTAAACATGAATGCTAGAATTGCAAGAATGGGGACAATGATAAGCCAGATTCTTTTATTTTTTTTCATCAGAATATAATTATGTATTGTTGTTCATTTTTTATGAAACACATGAATAATTTTCAGTTATTTCATGAGGATAGTTTTTCAAGGACCGGATACCGATATTTGAAAGTGCAGTAGCGACCATCGTTATTTCAATCCAGCTTGCGATGTATGATTAAGGCAGAAGCCATTAAAATCATCCCGACTAAAGTGAGATTGTAACTCCTAGTAGTTTATAAAACTCTTTCAGTATTGCTTGATGACCGGGCCAAGCTGGAGAAGTAACCAGATTTCCATCAATAATAGCTTGATCAGCAGGTATGTTTTTCCATGTTCCTCCAGCCAATTCAATATCAGGTCCCACGGCTATATAAGCTGTCAATGTTCGTCCCTGAAGTACTTTTGCTGCAGTCAAGACTTGGATGCCATGACAGATGGCAGCAACAGGTTTATTACTGTCAAAAAAATGTTTCGTGATTTCCAGTACACGTTTATTTAGACGGATATATTCGGCAGAACGACCACCAGCAATGTAAAGACCATCATAATCATCAACCTGGATACTATCGAAATCTTTATTGATTGTAAAGTTGTGACCACGCAATTCTTTATAGGTTTGGTCTCCAGTGAAGTCATGCACTGCCGTAGGAATGACGTCACCCTTTTTTCGGTCAGGTGCGACTGCATCAACATCAATACCTATTGCACCCATAGCCTGAAAAGGAACCATTGCTTCATAGTCCTCTACGTAGTCACCGACAAGTAATAATATTTTCTTCGCCATAATCTTATTTTTTTAATAGTTCCAAGTTACAAAAAAAGTCATAGTGATCTATGACTTTTTTTGTAAAGAAATGATTAAGTCAATAAAGGGAACTTTTCTCTTAAAGCACGTTTAGTTGCACGAACCTTAGCTTCCAATTTACTTCTATATGTGATGTTAGTAACACCTTTTCCTGACTCGAAGTTATTCCCAAACTCTGGTAAAGAGAATGAGTCCAATACTTCAGCACCATCCCAAGCAATTCTATTTACAGCTGTAGTCAATACCGTAGAGCCACCCATAGGGCCTGGGCTGGTTGCTAATAAAAAAACTGGTTTGCCATTAAATGTTTTACGGCCCGCAATTCTTGAAACCCAATCAATAATGTTTTTATAACCAACATTGTATGAACCATTATATTCTGCAATTGAAATCAATAGAAAATCAGATGCATCAATCTTTGCTGCAAAATCTAATGCCAACTGCGGAATACCAGATTCTAGCTCTCTGTCTATTGAATACAAGGGCATTTCGTAGTCATTTAGATCTAAAATATCGATAATATCGTCTTCTTCTTTATAATATTTAGAAACTGAGGTAACGAATGTTTTGTTAATTGAATTTCTGCTATTACTAGCAGCAAATGCTAATATTTTCATTGTATATGTTAAGTTTGATGTTCAAACGTACAATAATATTTTTAAGACAATGTCAAAATAATGTTTGAAACCTTTAAAAGTGATGTTTTATTGATCTAGGTCAAGATTAAAACGTTCGTACATACCCAAAAAACCAGTTAAGCCTCCAGTGTGAATGATTAAAATACGGGCGTCTTGCTTAAAATAATTTTTGGCAATTAAATCGTTAATAGCAAAAAAAAGCTTGCCCGTATAGGTTGGTTCAATCATAATGCCTGTATTGGAAACGAATTTTTCGACAAACTGTAGCAGTTCAGGTTTTGTTTTGGCATATCCGCCGAAGTGATATTCAGTATGCAGGGTAACAGGTTTATTATTTGGGTGTATTTTTTGAATTTCATCTTGAATAAACCCCCCACCTTTTAGAACAGGGATACCATGTACTTCGGTCTTTAATCCAGATTCAGAGACAGCTTGTTGAACTCCTGCAACAGTTGTTCCTGTGCCACAAGCACAGAAAATATGGTCATATGTTTCATTCAAGGAAGTAATTATTTCTTCACAACCTTTTGAGCCGAGAGCTCCATGGCCGCCCTCATCTATAAAATATGCCTGTGAATCGCGTCCAAAGTGTGTGTTAAAAAGAAATCTTTTATCTTTATAATCTACGCGATTTATATAGATAAGGTTCATTCCAAATAACCTGCACATAGCAATAAGGGGGTTATTAATACCTTCTTCGCTACGTAAGAAAGCAGTCGTTTTAAAACCGAATGTTGCACCAGCACATGCTGTTGCTAAGATATGATTAGACCAAGCACCACCGAAAGTAACCAAATGCTTTTTGTTTTGTGCTAAAGCCTCCTCAACGTTGAATTTTAATTTCCGCCATTTATTACCTGATATAAAGGGATGAATCATGTCATCGCGCTTTACACTGACATGAATAGACTTATTTTGCCAATCTGGAAGGCTGATTTTCTGCTCGGGACTATAAAAATTAAAAGATATCATACACTTTGTTTACAAAGTTAGTAGAAATTGTATGAATTAGGTTATTTTTGTACGATGGCTGAAAATTTAGAGTTACAAGAGCAAGATGATCAAGAGTTATTTGAGCATTTGCGTATAGAGGTAGATAAAGGACAAGCGTTACTGCGAATCGATAAATTCTTGATGAATAGAGTAGAGAATGCTTCTCGAAATAAGATTCAGGCGGCTATTGAAGCAGAGTCCGTATTAGTAAATGAGAAGCCTATAAAGGCAAGTTACAAAGTGAGACCCCTTGATGTCATCACTATGGTTCTGCCGGATCCTCCAAGAGATACTGAAGTTTATCCTGAAGATATTCCTTTGGATATTATTTTTGAAGATAATGATGTATTGATCGTTAATAAAGAATCAGGGATGGTCGTTCATCCTGGTTTTAATAATTATTCAGGAACATTGGTAAATGCTTTGACACATCATATCCAACAATTACCACAGCTGCCAGGCAACTCGGATCGTCCTGGTTTAGTGCATAGAATTGATAAAGACACGTCAGGTTTACTTGTGATTGCAAAGAATGAAAAGTCCATGACTCACTTGGCGAAGCAATTTTATGATCATAGTATCACTCGGAAATACATTGCATTAGTGTGGGGAGATATCAAAGAAGATGGTACGGTAACAGGCTATATTGGACGTCACCAAAAAGACAGGCGTATTATGGCTATGTATGGTAGTGAGGCAAATGGACGATGGTCAGTTACTCATTATCGTGTTTTGGAGCAATTAGGTTATGTCACATTAATAGAATGTCAATTAGAAACGGGGAGAACACATCAAATCCGTGCACATATGCAATCTATTGGACACCCATTATTTAATGATGCCATGTATGGTGGAGATAAAATTATTAAAGGCACAGTTTTCACAAAATATAAACAATTTGTAGAAAATTGCTTTAAGATATTGCCAAGGCAAGCTCTTCATGCCCAAGTGATCGGATTTATACACCCTACTTCAAAAGAAAATAGTAAATTTGAAGTACCATTACCAGAAGATTTTCGTTTAGGACTAGAGAAGTGGCGTCACTATGCTGCTTTATCGAAACCAACGGGTGAATAATACTTATACTTAGATGCCAAAAACATATATCAATTTTAACGGTAACATTGTACCTGAAGAACAAGAAATTTTCTCTATCGAGAATAGAGCAGTACGTTACGGCGATGGCTTGTTTGAGACGATGCTCTTTAAGGATGGTGAAATTAAGTTTTTAAATTTTCATTTAGAACGGTTACAGAAGGGTATGATTGCATTACACTTTGACGATGTCAATTTGTTTGATGAATTTTTCTTTCGTTCAAAAGTAGAAGAACTGATACGTAAAAATAATATGGTCGGGCAGCTTGTGCGTATTCGACTTACAGTTTTTAGAAATGGAGGCGGTTTATACAGTCCTAACTCTAATAAACCCTCTTACGTTTTTCAAGTATCGAGGCCAGAACCTAATCTCAAAGATAAGAAAGTGGGATTGATTGTAGATTTATATACAGAGTATAAAAAGCCTTTTAGTGACTTATCAAAGATAAAGTCATTAAATTCGCAAATTTATGTCTTAGCGGGTATCCACAAGAAAAAAATGGGTTTTGACGATGTGCTTTTGCTAAACCAAGAAGGTTTTTTATGTGAGGCATTGAGTTCTAATATTTTTGTACATTATGAAAAAACTTTATATACACCAGCAATATCTGAAGGCTGTATAGAGGGTGTTATGCGTAGGGTCGTAATCGATATGGCGATAGATGAAGGATTAGAAGTGGTAGAAGCGCAAATTAGTCCACAGATTATGAAGGAAGCCGAAGAAATATTTTTGACCAATGCAGTTCAAGGTGTACAGTGGGTCATGGGTTATAAACAAAAGAGATATTTCAATAAGATTTCTAGAATTTTGCAAAATAAATTATTAGGATGGAATTATAACGAGCCCGAATAGTTGAAGAACAAAAATGAAAAGCTCCTAAGGATATAAAATTCTTTAGGAGCTTTTGCGTTTATAACGTTTTGTATTGAAATTTCGACAAGTCAAGTAATGATGGAATGAAGAACATGATAAAAAACAAGCGTTCTAGAACATGTTAATTACTGTTTTTTCATTTTATTCTTCTTCACAAGTAGGTAGGATATATATAGAAGAACCACCCAAATTGGTATGAGCTCAACGGGTACTTTCATTCCTGTTATCCACATGATAACTAAAACTGCGAGTAGAAATAGAATGCATATATAATTACTGATGGGAAATAAAAAAGAAGGAAATTTTGTTTTGATTTCCCGTTTTATTTTATCTTTTTTAAAGAAAAAATGCGTTACTGTAATCATCACCCAGTTTATAATCAATGAAGAAACGACCAAAGACATGAGAATTTCCAATGCATTTTCAGGTATAATTTTATTGATTAATACACAAAGTGCAGCGAATAAGGCTGAAACTAAAATGGCATTGACAGGTACATGATTCTTACTTAATTTATGTAAGAATTTTGGTGCATTTCCTTGACTAGCTAATCCATATAGCATGCGGCTATTGCTGTATACACTACTATTATAAACAGAGAGAGCGGCTGTTAATACGATTAGATTTAAAACATTCGCGATTAAACTTGTCACGTAGACTGTCTTCCCAAAGAAGGAAAACTGAAAACTTTTCAAAGATTCAAACACTGTAACAAATGGACTCGTTTCAGCAGTTATGTTCTGCCAAGGAGATAATGAAAATAAAACGACTAAAGCACCTACATAAAAGATAAGAATTCTGTAGATTACCTGATTGGTCGCCTTTGGGATGTTTTTCTCTGGGTTTTCAGCTTCAGCCGCAGTAATGCCTACTAGTTCCAAGCCACCAAATGAGAACATAATCAAGGCAATAGCAGCAAGAAGACCTTCATATTTACCATCAGTACCTTGAGATAACCAACCTTTGGGGAAGAATCCACCATTATTGTATAGGTTACTTATTGACGAATCTGGATTTCCCGTACCACTAATAAGCAAATAAGAGCCAAATAAGATCATAGCAATAATTGCAGCAACTTTTACTATCGAAAACCAAAATTCGGCTTCTCCATAGACTTTTACAGAAGCTAAATTTAGCGCATTAATAATAAAAAAGAATATTAAGCTCGATGTCCATAGCGGAATTTCAGGCCACCAAAATTGGACATAAAAGCCTATAGCTGTTAATTCAGCCATACTGACTAATACATATAATACCCAATAATTCCAACCGGAGGCATAACCAGCAAATGAACCGAGATATTTGTTGGCAAAAAAACTGAAACTTCCTGATACAGGTTCTTCCACGACCATTTCGCCCAGTTGGCGCATAATAAAAAAGGCAATGATACCCGCTATTGCATAGCCTAAAATTACAGAAGGGCCAGCTAGAATAGCGGCCTTACCTATGCCTAGAAATAGTCCTGTTCCAATCGCACCGCCTAGGGCAATTAATTGAATGTGTCGATTTTGGAGACCTCTTTTTAATTCGTTATTTTCTTTTGGAGTTTGATCCACGTATGAGTTTTTTAAAGTTAATATACGGGCTAATATTTAGATAGAGCTAATATAGTATTTTATCTATAGAAATAGGATGTTTAGGACAGGTTATAACAGACATTAAGAAAAACCATAAGTATCAATTAAATCTATATTTGTCCTTTGTCAATAAAATTATAGCATCTATCACACCCTGAAAGGAAGATAAAAACCGTTGACATATTAAATGAACAACGGTTTTTGTATTGATGAGAAGGTGCAAGCTAAGCGCTAGAAGCTAGCGCGGCCAACCTCTATTATGAGTTACTTTTATTATTAATCGGAGCCTTGTTCATATCACAACCACAGCCCTTACCACAAGTTTTCTTCCCGCTAAAGGAAGCTCGCATGGTCTTTGAAAAGTAGATGATGGCCACAATAATGATTGCTCCAACGATAATATATTGAATAATTAAATTCGTCATAATATTTTATTTTAGAGTTTGATATGCGATTAAAGCCGCAATATAGGCAAGACCCGTCATAAATCCTGTTTGAATCAAAGTCCACTTCCAAGAAGCCGTTTCTTTCTTTACAATTGCAATTGTACTCATACATTGCATTGCAAAAGCGTAAAATAGCAATAGAGAAACACCTGAAGCTAAATTGTAAGCAGGTAAACCAGTATTCTTGTTAACCTCAGCTCTCATTTTACTCAAGATTGTTCTTTTCGAGGCATCATCTTCAATATCAGCATCGTCACCAATACTATATACTGTAGCCATTGTACCAACAAAAACTTCACGTGCGGCAAATGAAGAAATTAAACCAATTCCCATTTTCCAATCATAGCCCAAAGGCTCTACAATAGGCTCAATTACCATGCCTAGATAGCCTAAATAAGAGTGTTCCACTTTATAGGAAGAAATTTCATGACTTAAGTCTTCTTCAGATAAAGTAGGATTATTTTGAGTAACGATTTCTTCTGCATTTTTAAATTTATCACCAGGACCAAAACTTCCTAATGCCCAAAGTATGACAGAAATTGCTAAAATTATCTTACCAGCTCCAAATACAAAGCTTGATGACTTATCCCAAACATTTAAGAGTAAATTTTTCCAATCGGGGAATTTATATGTCGGTAATTCAAAAATTAAGAAAGACTTATGTTTTGTTTTAATTATTTTATTGAGTAACCATGCCGAACCTAGTGCGGCTAAAATACCTAAAATATAAAGGGCAAATAGAATAATACCCTGAATATTGAAACCTAGAAAGGTACTTTCTGGTATTACTAAGCCGATGATAACAATATAGATTGGTAGACGAGCAGAGCAGGTCATGAATGGTGTAACCAACATGGTCACTAAGCGCTCTTTACTGTTTTCAATATTTCGTGCAGACATAACAGCAGGAACAGCACAGGCAACACCAGATATAAGCGGGATGACCGACTTTCCGTTCAAACCAAAGGGACGTAACCAACGGTCCATAAGGAATACAACACGACTCATATAGCCCGTTTCTTCCATCAATGAAATGAAAATATACAGAATAACAATTTGCGGAACAAAAATTACAATACCACCGATACCTTTGATGATACCGTTTGATAATAAGTCAGGTAGGGGGCCTGCTGGTAGCACACTTTGCACATAGGCCGCTAAATCTCCAAATTGCATATCAATGAAATCCATAGCTGGGCCAGACCAATTGTAGATACCTTGAAATATTAAAAATAGAACTCCAAAGAATATTATGTAGCCTAATATGGGGTGTAGTAAAATTTTATCAATTGCATTTGTTATGCTTTTCAAACCTGAATCTTTTGAAATTATGGAGCTTAGCGATTGTTCTAAGTTCTTATTTCTTTGGATTGACTCTTCTTTTTGAAGGATCTGTGGCGTGATTTTATGTTTTCCCCTAATATTCTCTAGCTTATCATTTGTCTCTTTTGAGAAGAACTCGATATTTCCTTTAGCTAAATATTGCCATGTATTGTATTCACTCTCTAATGGGAAAAGCTTTTTTGCCTCTGCAAGTGCCAAAGCATGCTGCTCAGGAATGTCAAAGTTTCCGATATATATGGGAGGTATTGAATCGAAAGCCGAAATTAATTTATCAATTCCTACGCCAGTTCGCGCATTTGTTTGAAAAATTCTTGTCTTTAATAAAGATTCAAGTTTTGAGATATCAATATGTATACCTTTCGTTGTTGCCTCATCTATCATATTGATAACGAAAATGGCAGGTAACCCCAGTTCTCTAGCTTGTTGGTAAAGAATGATAGACCTTTTTAAGTTGGATGGTTCTCCGACTACAACGATTAAGTTTGGTTTCAGTTTATTATTTTGATCCACCAAAGTATTGAATACCACCTCTTCATCCAAGGAGCTCGGAAATAAAGTATAGGTACCTGGTAAATCGATGATCTTGTAGGTTTTATTATTTGCTGTTAGCGAGCCCTCGCGTTTTTCAACCGTTATACCAGGATAATTTCCAACTTTCTGATTGAGTTTGGTAATACGATTAAACAAGGATGTTTTACCCACATTTGGATTACCCAAAAGTGCAATAATAGGATTGTTCATTTATTTTGGATCGATAATGATTACTTTGGCTTCAGATTTTCTGATAGCAATCAATGAGTTACTAGCAATTATATTCAGACAGATCGGACCATTTAGAGGAGCAATATGTTTGACTTCAATTTCAGTTCCAGGTAGGAACCCCATTTCATAAAACTTAGGAGGAATTTCGTTCGAATTCAAATCCACTATTACCGCCTTCTCTCCCTTTTTTAGCTTGTCTAAACTAGATTTATCGCGCATTATTTATCTTATTATGTAATTCTCAAATATAGGGATTTTATCTGATTTAGAATGATTCTAATGTAATTCTTATGTATTTATGATAAATATGTGATATATTTAAATTATGAAAATTGATGAAGCCATACAAGTGAAAAAATTTAGTACAGAGTGGCAGCGTGCCACGGTTAACCTACTGTACACAAGTAATTGGGTCACTGCCGTTTTGGAAAAAAGGGCAGAGCAGAAGCAAATAACTTTACGTCAATTCAATGTTCTTCGCATATTACGAGGGCAATTTCCAAATCCTGTTACCAATAATTTAATTAAATCTCGAATGTTGACGAATACGCCAGATATTTCCAGATTAATAGACCGCTTAGTCTTAAAAGGATTGGTCGATCGTTGTAAATCTAACGCAGATAAACGAGCTGTAAATCTCTTGATTACAGAAACAGGACTTCAGGTTTTGGAAGAATTAGAACAAGATATGCTCTTGAGTGATATGCTGCCAAATCATCTTACCGAATCAGATTGTAAGCTATTAAATGAACTCCTTGACAAATTCCGAGGAGGTTTAGAATCCGACGTTAAAAACTTTTAATGATCATGGTCATGACTGTGATCATGATTGTGATTGATCTCTTGGCTATCTGAAGATGGATGACTATGGTCATGTCCATCGAATAAGAAATTCATCAATGCAATCGCAACACCAACAAAGACGGCTATCATTTTCTTTTTATTGAATTTATGGTGGTCAGCAGATCCTGACTCGAATAAAATCGTTGTTGATATATGTAGAAATATACCAATAACTACGGCCATAATCTTATCGAAATATTGATGAATATTACCAATTTCTCCGGTACTGATTGCTTTACTAAAAGAGAAACCTAGTGGAGTCATGGCTGCAAAGATTACTAAAAGGGTTGTAATCTTCTTTTTGGAAAGATGTGTGCTAATTAATAAACTTCCTAAAGCAAATGCTGCCGGAATATGATGAATTGCAATGCCAAAGACAAGCTCTGTTTGATGTGTCGCAGCCAATGGCATCCCTTCTAAGAATGCATGAAGACATAAACTAATCATGATTCCCATAGGAAAGGCATGTTGATGGCCTTCGTCTTGATGCAGATGCCCATGTTCAATTCCTTGTGAAAATTGCTCTAAGACAAGTTGAAACAAAAATCCTCCCAATACATATATACCTAAGACTTCAGCATCTGTAGTACGTGTTTGATATACGTGCGGTATGAGGTGTAATACAGTGATTGCGAATAAATATGCACCACTGAAAGATAATATTAATTTAAGTAAATTAGTATTATTCCTTTTGACAAAAAATACGGCTAAACCACTTGCTAATGCGGAGAAGAATAGAATACTGACTAAGATGATTGCGCTCATTTCGCTATTACGGGATTAAAGAATGTTGGCATGATTTTTTTAAAGATGTATCCGGTTGCAAGACCAATAAGGATGCCTAAAATGGCGCCACAGAGGATATCGAATGGATAGTGGACACCTACATAGATTTGGGATACCGAGATTAATGTAGCCCATGTGATACATAGCCACATCGCATGTTTCCATTTCCTTCTAAATAGAACGATCCAGAAAAATGCCAAAGCAAAATGATTGGTCGCATGGGAGGAGGTAAAGCTGAATCCAGAGCCACATCTTACTCGTATATTGACATCTTCTTTGAATTCGATGTCATTACAAGGCCTTACTCGTTTGACTGTTTTTTTTATCACATGTGACGATATAGCATCAGATGCACCGAATGTAGCAAGAGTCATTACGACAATCAGAATGCCTGTTTTACCATAAGTCTTAATGAAGAAAATCACTAAAAATAAGTATAATGGTGCCCAAGTATATGGATTGCGTAAAATAGGAAGTAGCCAGTCAAAAACCGGATTACTTAATCCTTGGTTGATGGCTAAAAAAATTTCCTGATCTATATGTACAATTTGGTCAATCATTTTGATGCTTTTAAATTGAAATTATTTAAAGACAGATTTCTCTAATCTGATTTCAAATGTATAAATAATTTCAATTTGATGTTGATATATATGTAAAAGAAACAATGTTGCAACAAAAGTATGTTAATTATTTTAGAAAAGGAAGCTCTTTATTATAAATATTAGGACTATTGTCTTATTTTTACAGAATAAACGTAATTTAACATGACTTTAATTAAATCAATATCTGGTATTAGAGGTACCATTGGTGGTCGTTCTGGAGAAGGGTTGACTCCAATCGATATCGTGAAATTCACAGCAGCTTATGGTAAAATCATTGTGAAACAGACTGGCATCAATAAAATTGTTGTAGGTCGCGATGCTCGAGTTTCTGGTGAAATGGTCAGTAATTTGGTTATTGGTACATTACAAAGCATTGGTGTAGATGTAATTGATCTCGGTTTATCCACAACACCTACCGTTGAGATTGCAGTACCTAAGGAAAATGCAGGTGGGGGGATTATTTTAACTGCTTCTCATAACCCAGGACAATGGAATGCCCTGAAATTGTTAAATGCAAAGGGTGAATTTATCAATGATGAAGAAGGTAAAGAAGTATTAGCCTTGGGTGAAAGTTTAGATTTTGACTTTGCTGAATTTGATAACTTAGGTTCCGTAACGAAAGACACTAGTTATATGCAGAAGCATATAGACGATGTATTAGCACTAGATCTTGTTGATGTTGAAGCAATAAAAAATGCAAACTTCAAAATTGCAGTTGATGCTGTCAACAGTACTGGAGGTTTATTTATTCCAGCTTTGCTTAAAGCTTTAGGTGTCGAAACTATTTATACAATCCATTGTGAGCCGGACGGTCATTTTCAGCATAATCCCGAACCATTAAAAGAAAATCTAAGGGATCTTTCCAAAGCCGTATTAGATAATGGTGCCGATTTGGGAATTGCAGTAGATCCAGATGTAGACCGTTTGGTTTTCATGATGGAGGATGGAGATTTATTTGGAGAAGAGTATACCTTAGTAGCTGTAGCAGATTATATTTTACAACATACAAAAGGAAATACAGTCTCCAATTTATCATCAACTAGAGCTTTGCGTGATGTAACGGTGAAACATGGTGGTCAATATTTTGCAGCAGCAGTCGGAGAAGTGAATGTTGTGACTAAAATGAAAGAAGTAAATGCGGTGATTGGAGGAGAGGGTAATGGCGGTGTTATTTATCCAGCATCCCACTACGGACGTGATGCATTGGTGGGTGTTGCAATATTTTTAACGCATCTGGCGAAATTAGGTAAAAAAGTCTCTACATACAGAGCTGAGTTACCGCAATATTTCATGTCTAAAAACAAGATTACGCTAACCCCTGAATTGGATATCGATGACCTATTGGCCAAAATGCAGGAAAAATATAAAGATGAAGAACACTCCATTGTTGACGGATTGAAGATCGATTTTGAAAACGAATGGGTTCATTTACGGAAATCTAATACAGAACCTATTATTCGTATTTATTCCGAAGGTCCTACTGCAGAAGCTGCAGAAGCTATTGCACAAAAAATAATGACAGAGATTGAAGCAATCACGAAATAAGTATAAAAAGTAATATAAAAATGGGCTATTCATGATAAATGAATAGCCCATTTTTATTAACTAGGAGAGGCAATTTTCGATTTCGTTTTATATTCAGATATTAATCTGCTAAAGTCGAGATATCCATACTTGGTTTAGGGAAATTCAGCTTTTTAATTTCCTGTTTACACATGTCAACCATTTCTTGGGTCATTTCATATGTATAGGTGCCGTAATCATCGTACGTAAATTTGTCTACATGAAAGAAGCCATACAGATCAAAGAAATCTGTCAGATCAAGTTTTGAAACCTCGGATGCAGTTTTTACGAAATTTAACTGATGGACAGCTGGGTTGTTTCCACGACCGCCCATAACTTGACCGTCACCACGCCTGCTTCTACGCTCTGGATTCTGCTTGCGGAAGGCTTCAAATAGATCGGGATAGAAATTAGGATTGTTGCCCTGATTTGCAAAATACAATTGCAATTGCCAGAAAGGCACTAAGCGATTGAATACATCTGGGTCCTGTAAGTAGCTTATTTTGCCATCAATGATGCTTGCTCTGGACTTTTTGTAATTCCCTTGCTCTGAAAGACGACTTTTATTGCCGTAAGAAGTGGTTACATAGAGTGAGAAAATATTGTTGCTCACTTCACCCAGTCCTCCCCAATTGAGATAAGGTCTTAATTGGTGTACATGGCCGACTTCATGTGAAAAACCCCAACACGGGTCCCCTTTGATTACGCGAGCCGGATCTACAACAAGTGGCATAGCATTACCTGGCTCAGTACCCATATAGGCAACACCGTCACCATCACGAAACATATAATAATTATAATTTACACGTGAAAGAATTTTATTATCTGGTACCTTATTGTATTTAATAAGTCCCATAATACGATGTTGTCTGTAAATCAGAGAGTCATAGTTACTGATTAGCTCAACGCCTTTACCATAAGCATATTTTTTGATGTCAGCAGTAGGGTATGCAATTTGAATATGTTTACCTTTTGCATCAATGATGGGATAAACGGCGTGATCGATTAAGTTATCCCAATCTTGATCATTATTTTTGGCGATATCAAAATAACCATTTACTTGACTTCCTATGAAATGCACAGATATAGGGGTTTCTTTTGTCGGTTCATCGGAGAAATAGTCAATATAAGCCAATCCATCAAAGTTCTTTACATCAATGATATTGATTCCATTGTTAAGCTTAAATTCTTGCTTCACGATACCCCATCCCTTTGGGTCTTTGGTGGGATCTGTTCCTTCAGGAGCACGACGGTTCCAATTAGGAACAATCAATTTAACATTATTTTCGGGAGAGATATGGTCAACAGATATAATATGACGACCTATCGGAAGATAGATTCCTGTCATGTTTTCATATTTACTATAGCCATCACCGATCATTAAGCTATGTCCTAAGGCAGTAGGACTTAGGACTGGTTTGTATTCTGCAAACCGATACTTTTGGTCATATTGATTATTAAGTAAGGAGATTGCAGTTGCTTTAACCTGCGGATTTTTGATTTTATTCAAATCAGATTTTTTGACTCCTTTTTTTAGCTTAACGGCTAGAGGGGTCTCAAATACTTGTAAGTCATGATAAGCATCTGCATAATCTTTGGCAGATTGTGCATGCAGAATGCTTATGCTACTAGCGAATAATAGTAAGGTAATAAATTTTAGCTTCATATTTTGAAGGTTAGTTGATTTGCTAAAGTATCAAATACGGATAACATTAACCCATTTTTGAATTGTAAGATTATTGTTAAGTTTAAAGCTTCAAATCTATATATAGTTAATGGTTTGAAATATCTTATTAAAAAGGAAAGCCTTTCAAATTGAATTGAAAGGCTTTCTTTATAAAATTGAGATAATTTAATGATAAGCTTAATGCGCAGATAAATTCTTCGCTTTTTCTTCATCAAAATTCGCTTCCAATTCGGCTAATTTCTTCTTACCATATGCTAATCGTGTAATCACAACGAACAGCACGGGTACAAAAAAGATAGCTAAAACTGTCGCCGCAGTCATACCACCAAACACTGTCCAACCAATAGTTTGACGAGAAATGGCTCCAGCACCTGTAGAAAGCATCAAAGGAATGATACCCAAGATAAAAGCAAATGATGTCATGATAATTGGTCGAAGACGAAGTTTAACGGCATCTAATGTTGCATCGTATAAGTTCATACCGATATCTACACGTTCTTTGGCAAACTCAACGATTAGAATAGCATTCTTCGCGGCCAAACCGATAATAGCAACTAAACCAATTTGAGCATATATATTGTTATCCAAAGTCGGTATCAAAGTTAAAGTCAAAATTGCCCCAAACACGCCAAGTGGAACCGATAATAAAATGGAGAATGGTACAGACCAACTTTCATAAAGGGCTGCCAATAGCAAGAACACAAATAAGATACATAATCCAAAAATCATGATGGTCATATTCCCAGATTTAGTCTCTTGTAAGGCTAATCCTGAGAAATCATAACTATAACCATTTGGTAATGTTTCTGCTGCAACCTCTTGTAATGCTCTAATGGCGTCACCAGATGAGAATCCAGGAGCAGCACTACCACTAACCTCGATACTTCTAAAGATGTTGTAGTGATTGATAATAGCTGGGTTTTGCACCAATTCCCAAGTAACCAATGAACTTAAAGGAACAGATTCGCCTTTCATATTATTAACATAAAGCTTGTTAATGTCTTCTATATTCATGCGATAATCTTGGTCAGCTTGTGATACTACTCTAAAATTACGTCCGTACCGTGTGAAATCATTAATATAGGACGAACCTAGATAAGCTGAAATAGTCGTATAGATCGTAGAAATCGGAACCCCCATTTTTTTAGCTTGCTCTCTATTGACAGAGAGTTTGTAGTTTGGAGTTTTCGTATTGAATAACGTATAAGCCATTCCGATTTCTGGTCTTTGATTTGCTGCAGCTAAGAATTTTCCAACTACACCTTCAAACACTTTGATGTCAACAGTTTGTTGATCTTCAATCATTAAACTGAAACCACCCGAAGTACCTAAACCTGGAATAGCAGGAGGGGTAACAGCGAGTACGCGAGCTTTATTGTAACCAGCATATTTCCCCATGATACCACCCGTAATATCGTTTGCAGTACGGGTTCTCTCTTTCCAAGGTTTTAATGAAACGAAGACCGTTGCTACGTTTGGTTGAAAAGCACGGTTAAGTATATTGATACCAGCAATAGCAGTAATATCTTTAATCTCCGGATAATCCTTACGTAGTTCTTGCTCTACTTCATGTAGAATTTCCTGTGTACGTGTGGTAGAAGAGCCCTCTGGTAGAGTAATACCCGCAAAGAACATTCCGTTATCTTCGCCTGGTATAAATCCAGTTGGTTTTTTATTGAACATATAGCCCGTACCAATGAAGATACAAAGCAAAATAATAAGTGCTAATGGTGCTTTTTTAATACAATGTTTTACACCATTTGAGTAACTGTTCGTTGCTTTTTCAAACCAGACGTTAAACTTGTAAAAGAATTTGTTAAGACCTTTCGCTTCAGCGTGAACCGCTGTAGGTTTTAGCATGATCGAACATAATGCCGGGGTTAATGATAAGGCAATAAAAGCCGACAACATAACCGAAACGGCAATGGTGATGGAGAATTGTTGGTACAATTGACCGACCATACCTGGAATGAATCCTACCGGTACGAATACTGCTGAAAGAATTAAGGCAATCGCAATAACAGGAGCTGTAATATCTTTCATCGCGCGGCGGGTTGCATCCGCGGCTGACATTTTATAATGATCGATATAATGTTGTACCGCCTCTACGACCACAATCGCATCATCCACCACAATACCAATGGCAAGTACGAATGCTAATAAAGTCAAGTTATTAATGGAGAAACCAAATAACAAGAAGAAGATAAATGTACCAACAATTGAAACCGGAATCGCTAACACTGGAATTAATGTTGCTCTCCAAGATTGTAAGAAGAAGAAAACAACTAAAGTTACCAATAGCAAGGCTTCAATTAGAGTATGTATAACGGATTCAATGGAAGCATTTACAACAGAGATTGTCTCATAACCTACTACATAGTCAACGTCATCTGGGAATGATTTTTTCAACTGTTCTAGTGCTGCATAAATACCTTCTGCCGACTGAACAGCATTACCTCCTGGAGTTTGGGAAACCATCATACCAGAAGAAACCAAACCATTTACACGTGTGCTAGTGGCATAGCTGAATTGACCCAACTCAACTCGAGCTACGTCTTTTAATAAAACAATCGACCCATCCGTATTTGATTTAACAATAATTTCTTCGAAATCGTCTACAGAAGATAAATCGGAATCCGTAATTACTGGATATTCAAATACCTGATCTGATTTTTGAGGTGTAGAACCTACGGATCCTCCCGGAATTCTTAGATTTTGCTCAGAGATCGAGGCTGATATATCAGCAGGTGTTAAATTTAAACTGGTTAATTTATTTGCATCTAACCAAACACGCATAGAGAATGGCTGTCCAAATGCAGTTACCTCACCGACACCATTGATACGCAAAAGCGCATCCTTGATATATAAATTGGCATAGTTATCCAAGAATTTAGCATCGCGTGTACCTTTTGGAGATACAAGAGAAACCAACATCAAAATATCCGTGTTTGCTTTACGTGTTGTTACTCCTAAACGCTTTACAGCTTCAGGTAGCGCAGGTTCGGCAATACCAACTCGGTTTTGTACATCTAAAGTCGCAATATCAATATCGGTACCTACTTCAAAGGTTACTGTTATCTGAGATTGACCATTCGATGTACTATTAGAAGACATGTAAAGCATGCCTGGAGTACCATTAATTTGACTCTCAATGGGAGTCGTAACTGTCTGTTCAACAGTTTGTGCATCAGCACCCGTATAGTTTGCTGTAACCGATACAGTCGGAGGAGCTACGGATGGATACTGACTGATCGGCAAAGACACAATTGAAATTCCCCCTACGATCATAATCAGTATGGAAATCACAATGGCAGTGACGGGTCTTTTTATAAAAACTTCTGAAATCATATGTTTTTGTATATCTTATTAAAGTCTGTGAAAAATTATTTTTTTGGCGCATTGGCATCTGGTGCAGGAGCTTCGGCCACTTTTACACCGGTTTGCACATTCATAATACCATCAACAACAATTTTTTCACCAGCCTTAAGTCCTGATTTTATCACTACTTTGTCACCTAATTTTAATCCCAACACAACTGGGCGTTGTTCTGCTCTACTGCTGTCACCAACTACATAAACATTAAATACACCTAATTGATCTTGAACTGCTTTATACGGAATGACAATTTCTTCATTTGCAGAGTTCGTCTTAATATTCAACGATAAGTTCATTCCTGCTCTTAAGGAATTGTTAGGGTTGTCAAAATTAGCACGTACTTTAATTGTTCCTGTTTGAGGATCTACCGCACGGTCAATAGTAGAAACTCTACCAGGAGCAGTATATGCTGTTCCATCAGGTAGTATCGCGCCAATTTGTGAAGCAGTTCCTGATTTTTGTAGGCTTACAAATTGTGGGATATCACGCTCACTAACTTGAATTTCTACAGCTATCGGATTGATAGAAGATACCGTATTTAAGCGGGTACTACCAGGGTTAACCAAAGCACCAAGGCGAACATCTGAAATTCCTACAATACCAGCAAATGGAGCACGGATAGTAGATCGATTTAAGTTTGTTTGCGCTGTAGTCACTGCAGCCTTAGCTGCCAAGATTTGTGCTTTTTGGTTTGCAAAATCAGTCTTCGCATAATCCAAGGTTTGTTTTGCAATCGCATCTTTATCTGCTAATGCTTGGTAACGATTTAAATCTGTTTGAACGCGATCTAAGTTTGACTGGGCTATAGCAAGATTAGCTTTCGCTTGATCTAATGCTGCAGTATATCGTGTACCATCAATTTCATATAGTTTTTGTCCTTTAGAAACAGATGCGCCATCAGTTACAAATATTTGCGTTACATAACCAGAAACCTCAGCAAATAAATCAGCTTCGTTTAAAGGTTTTACAGTAGCGGGATAAGTCTGGCTTCCTGTCACGACCTCTTCTGTTGCAGCTGCAAGACTTACAGGTACAACACGTTCTGCTTGTTGTGCAGCTTGTTGTTTCTGTGCATCTTTATTGCCACATGACTGCCAGATAAGCGTAGTCCCGATAAAAAAAGCTGCTAATAAATGTTTTTTATTCATGATATTCTTGGTTTCTTAAAGTTGTTTATTTTATTTCTACGGTTCCTAATGCTTTCTGAACATCTAACTTAGTTGATAGAAGTGCATATAGCGCATTTAAATAATTCAATTGACTTGTCTTTAAATCAGTCTCAGCTGTCATTAAATCCAAGTAAGTTTTGATACCTTCATCATATTGTAATTTGATAGTATCATATACCTCTTTAGATAAATCAACATTATCCTTTGACGTTTTCCAATCAATCAAATTTGCATTGTAAGATGCCGTAGCTAACGCATACTCCGTGTTGACCTGGTTTTTCAAATCTTCCATACTTAAATCAATCCTACTTTCGCGAAGTTTAGATTGATTAATCTGATGTTTTCTTTTAAATCCTTGGAAAATTGGAATAGAAACAGATAGTCCAGCTATCGAACTTGGAAAATTGTTACTGTATAAATCATTGAACTTATCATTTCTATAATTGAATGAATAATTATAGAAAGCACTTACATTCGGTAGGTAGGTCCACTTATAGTATTGTGTTTCTAATTCTTGCATCTTTTTGGAAGTTTGCAATTGTTGGAACTCAATTCTATTTGTTACTACTGCGCTGGAAGTCGTATCGAGTAAAATCTCATTTTCCATACTTGTATTCTCGAAAGACAACGTGATATCAGCAGTTTTATCCACTGATAAGACATTCTTCAAGTATTCATATTTGTATCTACGTAATTCTACTGTACGTTTTTCGTCGGCATTTGCATTACTCAAGGCAATTTGCGCTCTTTTAAAGTCAGTTTTGTCAACCAGACCAACTTCATAGCGCACCTTGGCATCATTGTACTGTTTTTGAAGTCTAGCGATATTTTCGCGAACAATTTTGATTTGCTCTTCACTTGTCAAAATATCATAATAGGCCTTACTCACCTCAACGACAGTATTTATTTTTTGACTTTCCGTGTTTTGTTTGTTCGACTGACGGATTAATGTTGCGGCTTTAGAAGCTTGCATCAGTGCCGGATTTAAAATCTGCTGATCAGCCTGCAGTACCAAAGCACTAGCGTTCTTTTGTCCTAAAGCAATATTTTTTCCATCTATAGCAGATGTCGGAATCTTAACATTATAGTTATAAGATCCAGATGCATTTACTTGTGGCAACCAACCTGACAATGCTATGTCTATATCTTTTTCACCAATCTCTTCATCAATTGCAGCTTGCATAAGACTAATCTTATTGCTAAGAGCATAGTCAATGAGCTGCTGCAGACTTGCTTTAGCAGGCAGTGCTTCATTGCCTGTTTGTTGGGCATAACCGACATTGCATACTGTCGTCATGGCGGCCAAAGAAAAGGCTATTTGTCTAAACTTCATATATATTATTTATTTTTAACTCCATCCCAAATGATGTTAACAACATCTTCGATGCTTTCATTTGATTTTAATTTGTTGTACTTTACTCCTTTAATAGCTGAAACAGCTGTCCCAAAAAAGATGCATGCTAATGCTTCTACGTTGGTGTTTTTTAGTTCGCCTTTATCAATGCCTTCTGTTAAGAATTTAAGTATATTTCTCTGACCACTAATAGTTTCGTTAATTTCGCAACTGTTCACTTGATAATATGGAGAAGAGTAAAATTGTTCAAAAAAACTGAACATTTCTACATTTTCTCGGTAATATTTTACAAAGCCTTTCCAAATATGGAAAAATGTGTCTTTATACGTTAGCTCCTCATGTACGGATTCAAAAATTGATTTGTTTAAAATATTTCCGCAATATTGAAACAAACTAACGATTAAATCATCTTTGGATGGGAAATAATGATAAATCGTGCCGATTGCGACATCAGCCTCTTGAGCTATCTTACTCATGGCTGTGCCATGAAATCCATGATCTTTGATCAACCGAAGGGTTGTCTCGAAGATGGAAATCACTTTTGGATTATTTATTGTATATTGAACGTTCATTCGGTTTCAAATGTAGAAATTTTTATTAAATCTAAATGTCAAAATAATGTAATGAAAAAGGTGATTTTATTCATTGCTGACAGTCATTTATCCGTAACGGAAAAGTTAACAGAATTTAACATTTAGTTAGTTTGCTAATTAATTAGGATAGGCTATATTTGTACTATCATAATTTAGGTTTATAATTGGTTAGTAAAGGTTTTCATTCTCCCCGTTTGAAAACCTTTCTTTTTTACCGAGCTTAGTGTTAAAATAAAAAAAGCCTAGTCATGATAACTAAGCTTCTTTTTATAGTATTAATCTTGTCTATTTATAATCTTTCAAATCTTTTTGGACTTCTTCAAGACTAAATATTTCTTTCTGTTTCGCGAAATTCGTTGTAATATATGTGAGTACGTACGCAATATCGATGTCTGTTAAGTTTTCATTAGCAGGCATTTTACTGTTAAAGGTTTTTCCCATAACAACAATTTCTTCATCCAATCCATTTTTCACAATACTGGAGAGGCGATTTCTGTTTTTCGCAAGGAAGTCAGCATCGGTTAGAGGTGGGTATAATAAACCCAAACCTTCTCCTTTGTCACCATGGCAATTTTTGCAGTGCGTATTATATATTTTTTGTCCATTTACAGCATACTGGGCAGTTTTGATATCCTGTCCTGGTTGGCAACTGCTCATTGAACTTAAGAAATAGATAGAAATCAAAATCCCTATAAGATATAATTTAGCCATTTTATTTCTCTTGTAATAGAATAGCAAGTTCTTTTTGCAACTTTTCTACCTGTTCGTCATTTGTTCCGTCATAAGCACCGCGAATTCGCTTTTGTTTATCTACTAAAACTAAAAGTCCTTGATGGTCGTAACCCCCCGGAGCATTCTTATCCTCTGCTGTAAAAACCAAATATTGATTGGCTATTCCGTAGATATCGGCTTTTGTTCCAGTTACAAAATTCCAATGGTTATTGGTGACGCCTAGCTTGTTGGCATATTCTTTTAAAACTGACGGTTGGTCATATTTAAAATCGATACTGTGAGATAAGAAGTAAACTTGGTCATCGTTTTTATACTGTTCATAAATTTTCAATAGATTTCTATTCATTGTCGGACAGATACTTGGACAATGCGTAAAAAAGAAATTGGCAATATAAACTTTGTCGTCGTAATCCTTATTCGTGGTATAAGTGCTATCTTGATTTAAAAACTGAAATGCGGGGATAGTATGATAGATTGTGTCGGTTACGGTTACGCCGTCAACAATTTTTTCAACAGGTTCACGCTGTCCATAAATAGGAAGGGTAGGGGTATTAGATTGGCAACTAATAAAACTTAGTGCTGTAAGTGCTACAATAAATGAAGCACGCAAATGCAGTGATTTTATCATATTAATATTTACTTAGAATTTGTTGTTGCTCTTTAGACACCCGATCAAAGACAGCTTTCATCTCCTTTACTCGAGTTAACTCGCGATGAGCATAATCCACAGTGGTGGAGTCCGTACTGTACTCTTTCATCCAATCCATCATATGGTCCGTTGCATCTTCTAGATCTTTTTTCAATAGCGTCAATTCTTGACGAGTTAGGGCTGTATCTAAAGTTGGTTTAGATGCTTTTATAGCATTAAGATTCGTAAGAATTGAATCAATAGTAACGGCACTCTTGTCAAACACACTGACTTGCGGCATGATTTCATCATGAATTTTCATGGTCTCCTCCTGCGATTTTACTAAATCATTTTGACTGCTGGAGTTATTTGCACATGAAGTAATTGCAAAAGCTGATGTAATTAAAAAAGCTAATTTTTTCATATCGAAATATTTGTTGTCTATTAATGACAAACTTAGATAAATTTGTTTTATTTACAATTTTAATTGTGTCATATATAAGACAAAGTTATTGATTTCCCCACTTCCATCAAGTGATGTTTTTTAAAGGAAATGTACTTAATACATCAAGTAGATATTAAGTACATTTATCTTCTTACATATGTAAAATTCAGATCACGAATGTAGATTTCGTTTTTTGCAATGGCACATATTTCATTTTGATCATTGAAGATTTCTACAGAAAAAGTTTTAACAAGCCTTCCTCGACTTCTAAGGATGTCTATACATTCATAGAAGTCCTGATCACTTATATTTATGGTGAATTGGAGGTTGGTTAGACCAGGTTTCTTATATTCAATAGAAGCGGATTTTAACCATGCTACGGTTTTTTTAAAACCATGGGATTGCAAACGTTGATCAATGAGAATCGCATAAAATGGATCTACTGCAGAAAATATCGTTCCTCCAAAAATACTATTGTTTGAATTTTTATTGAAAATACTTTTGAAAATTTTAACATCAACGCCTTGAAAGTCTGTATGAATTCTTTTAACCCATATGCGTTGGAATAAAAATGGAGGGTAAATTCTTAATAACCATTTCAGGGATTTGGGACTATACAACATCAAGCAAAGTTACTATAATTAATTAAATTTCGTTTGCTATTTAGTTTGGAAAAGCCAATATACAATGATATTTTTATTGAAAAATTAAACTATGACTATTGAATCTAAAATGTCGTCGAACAGGAATCTTTGGGTCATCATCTTAGTCGCCTCACTAGGATATTTTGTGGATATTTATGACCTTATTATCTTTTCTATCGTACGTGTCAAATCATTTGAAGAAATAGGCGTAGCGCCTGGAGATATGCGTAAGCAGGGTGAATTTGTCTTGAATATGCAAATGGGTGGACTACTCATAGGAGGGGTTATTTGGGGCATTATTGGTGATAAATTTGGACGATTGAAGGTGTTGTTTGGTTCCATTTTGTTATATTCTGTAGCAAATATTTCAAATGGTTTTGTACAAGATGTTATGACCTATGGTATTGTTCGTTTTATTGCGGGTATCGGTCTTGCAGGCGAATTGGGTGCAGGAATTACTTTAGTTAGTGAAAGTATGCATAAATCAAAGCGGGGTTATGGAACAATGTTGGTGGCGACAGTTGGTGTTTTGGGAGCGGTTTTGGGATATTTCATTTCTGAACAGTACGACTGGAGGACAGCTTATTTTGTTGGAGGAGGAATGGGGCTGTTACTTCTTTTTATGCGCGTAGGTGTGCTGGAGTCTGGTTTATTTAAGACAGCAGAACAAAAGTCAATTGCCAAAGGGAAGTTTAGCATGCTTTTTACAGATAAGAAACGATTCAAGAGGTATATGTATTGCTTATGTATCGGACTCCCTATTTGGTTTGTGGTTGGAGTATTGGTTACTCAGGCACCTGAGATCGGTAAAGCACTCCATGCACCAATCACCTTGAGCGCTGGAAAAGGCGTATTATTTACATATCTAGGAATATCTCTAGGGGATTTATTGGCAGGTTTACTGGCACAATTGCTAAAATCTCGAAAAAAGGTAGTATTACTTTGTCAGATGGTTATCCTGATAAGCTCGTCATGGTATTTGCTGAGTGACGGTTTATCTGAAACTAAGTTTATGTGGTTATCCTTCTTTATGGGGCTTGGTGTTGGTTATTGGGCTACTTTTGTCACTATTTCGGCAGAACAGTTTGGAACCAATATGAGAGCAACTGTAGCGACTACGGCTCCAAATTTTGTTCGAGGGGCTTTAATCCCCTCCACGATGCTTTATGGTGTTCTTGTCAATTTCTGGGGAATCATTATTGCGGCCTTTGTCATGGTCTTTATATTATCTGGAATTGCAATCTATGCACTCACGCAGCTGGAAGAGAGTTTTGATAAGGACCTGAATTATGTGGAAGAATAATTCTCAGCTAGCGCTTTGGACATTTTCCACAACGATTCCCTTTTTTATATTTTTTACAACATTTTTTGAAACAAGCACATGAAAAAGGAGAAAATGGATTTGAAGCTTTAGAATCCATGCAAAAATCTATTTTCTCCTTTGAAAAAGTTTCTTGATAACCACCACTTTGCATTTCTGACGTATTCATAGTGCAAAGATATACATTATTTATAAACAGTCTAAATAAAAAATGTTAAATTACATTTTTTTAAGTAAGCTATCAATTACTTTGGGATATTGCTGGTGCTCTAGTTGTTGACCTTTAAATTTAATGACTTCCAATGTGTCACCAGGTTCTACTTTAAATTTTCCTTGATAAATAATTTCTCCCTCATCAAAGTGTTCGTTGGCAAAATGGATTGTAATACCATGTTCGACTTCCTTATTTGCCAATACAGCTTTATGAACATGGTCTCCATACATTCCCTTTCCTCCATACTTAGGCAATAGCGCCGGGTGTATATTGATAATCTTATTAGGAAAAGCTTGAAGTAAACTGTTGGGAACTAGCCATAAAAATCCTGCGAGGACAATTAAGTCAATGTTTAGGTTTTTCAACATTTTTACAATCTCATCCGATTTAAAAAATTCATCGCGGTCAAAGATATGGGCAGGTATTTCAAAATTATCAGCTCTCTGGATGACATAAGCATCAGCATTATTACTCAATACTAAAGAGATTTCGGCATCTTCAGAATATTTAAAATATTCCATTATCTTTTGGGCATTGGAGCCAGAACCTGAAGCGAATATGGCAATACGTTTTTTCACAGTTTAATTGTGTTAAATGACGTTTAAAATAAAGTTAATCAACCAAACTTACGTTTTATTTTGTAAATAAACTAACATATTGGCTCCATATCTGTGATTTGTCATGTATCTTTAGGTTTGTATAATGTAGTTTATTTTTAATACGATGAAAACGTTTAAATATTTAATAATAGCTTTTTTGTTCTTGGCAAGCAACATAGTGCATGCGCAGGCACCTGCTCAAATACCAGCATTCGCTATGCAAGAGCTGTTTACAGCTAAAGCTTTTGGACCTGATAATTTACCTAAAGAAGGTTTTATTATTTTTAATTTTTACGAGACAGGCTGTGGTCATTGCCAGAAAATGGGAGCAGGGATAGCCCAAAATTTAGATTCATTTAAAAATGTGAAATTCTATTTTGTAGCCATGAATGATTTGGATTACGTTGAAGGGTTTATAAATATGTTTGCTAAGAAATTGAAATCTAATCCTAAAGTTTCGTTTATTTGGGATAAGGAAGGACAGTTTATCACATTGTTTAAGCCTAGCCAGACACCATCAATCTATATATATGACGCAAAAACAAAAAAATTACTAAAACATTTGGATGGTGTAGACGATGTGAAAGAGTTGCAAGTGGCTTTGCAGCAGGTAACCAAATAGTTTTGGATGTCTTCTTCTTGTAATTTTTCCAAACAGCTTACTTTTTTGATACAATTAATTACAATTATTTGCTACTTTTGCGACATCAAATCAAGATATGAGCGACTCAATTAAACACGAGTGCGGTATTGCACTTATTCGACTGTTAAAGCCCCTTTCTTATTACCAGGAAAAATACGGTACGCCTTACTATGGCATAAACAAATTGTACTTATTGATGGAAAAGCAACACAATCGCGGCCAAGATGGTGCGGGTATTGCAACCATTAAATTCGATGTGAAGCCAGGAAATAGATACATATCTCGTTACAGAGCAATGGGATCTAGCGCTGTTGCCGATATTTTTGAATACGTACAAAAGAAATTTGCTTCTGTACACAAGGCTTATCCCGAAGAGTCTAAAGATACACAGTGGTTAAAAGATAATGTTAGTTTTACTGGAGAGGTATTATTAGGCCATTTACGTTACGGCACCCATGGTAAAAACAGTATTGAAAGCTGTCATCCATTTTTAAGACAAAACAATTGGATGTCTCGTAATTTAGTCCTTGCTGGTAACTTTAATATGACCAATGTTGACGAATTATTGCAACAATTGTATGAATTGGGACAACATCCAAAAGAAAAGGCAGACACTGTTACCGTTTTGGAAAAAATAGGTCATTTCCTAGATGATGAAAACCAAGAATTATTTGATGAGTTTAAGAAAGAGGGATATTCTAATATTGAAATCAGTTCTCTAATTGCTAAAAACTTAGATGTTCCAAAAATCTTAACGCGATCAGCTAAAACTTGGGATGGTGGTTACACGATTGCTGGTATCTTTGGACATGGAGATGCTTTCGTGATGCGTGACCCAGCGGGTATCCGCCCAGCCTTTTATTACAAAGATGATGAAGTACTTGTTGTTGCATCAGAGAGACCTGTAATACAGACTGCATTCAATATTCCAATCGATAAAGTACAGGAAATTAAACCTGGTTATGCTTTAATTGCCAAGAAAGACGGTACGGTTACTGAAGAGATGTTTAGAGAGCCTGTTGAACAAAAATCTTGTTCTTTTGAAAGAATCTATTTCTCTAGAGGTTCGGATGCTGATATTTATAAGGAACGTAAGAAATTAGGACTTCTTTTATGCCCACAAGTGTTAAGTGCTATTGATAATAATATCAAAAATACAGTGTTCTCTTTCATTCCCAATACAGCTGAGGTGTCTTACTATGGTTTGATGGATGGTATTAACACATACGTTAGAGAGTTTCAAAAGGATGCTTTGTTAAATAGAGCGGATAAGATTGAAGATGGCGAATTAGAGGAGATTTTAAATATTCAACCTCGATTCGAAAAACTGAATGTTAAAGATGCCAAACTTCGTACTTTCATTACACAAGATGCCGACCGGACAGATATGGTTCAGCATGTTTATGATACAACTTATGGTATTGTAAAGGATTATGAAGATACAATCGTAGCAATCGATGATTCGATTGTAAGAGGAACTACCTTAAAACAAAGTATCTTAACGATTTTAGATCGCCTGAATCCTAAAAAAATTGTAATTGTTTCGTCGGCACCACAGATTCGATACCCAGATTGTTATGGTATTGATATGTCTAGAATGGGCGAATTTATTGCTTTTGAAGCAGCTGTTTCTTTATTGAGAAAACGCGGTTTAGCACACATTATTGATGAAGTTTATCAAAAATGTTTAGTTTCCATTACGGCTGATATTAATGATATTGACAATTATGTAAAAGCCATTTACGAGCCGTTTACAGATGATGAAATATCCAATGAAATTGCGAGAATTATTACGCCACACCATTTAAAAGCGGAAGTTACAGTGATTTTCCAAACTTTAGATAACTTACATATTGCATGTCCGGATCATAAAGGAGATTGGTACTTCTCTGGTAATTATCCAACTCCCGGTGGGAATAAGGTCGTGAATAAAGCTTTTATGAATTGGGTAGAAGGTAAAAATGTAAGAGGTTACTTTAGTAGTTAATCGTTACAATAAGCATAAAAAAGGCTGATATTATTAATATCAGCCTTTTTTATGCTATTTTTTTATAGACGTTTTAATACAAAATAGAAACCCAGTGCTGTGCAGGCTAATACAGCCGACGTAGCCCACCATAGTGTTGTAAAACCGAAGGATCCGACAATATTCGTACCTAATAATGGTGAAAAGATATTAGCAGCAGAAAATGCCAAAGAGTTGAAACCCATATAGGCTCCTTGTGTTTTAGGTGTTGACCGATTGATCGTGGCAGTTGCCATAAAGGGGAGTGTGAGCATTTCACCCAGTCCAAACACCAGAAATGTCACATATAGCATGAATACACCTGCATGTATATTAAACATGGCGTAAGAAATAGCACACAAGAGCGTTCCGAGGACGAGCGTTTTTGTAATCGAAAGTTTGTTTTCTGCTATATGTACAATAAACATTTCCAGTAAAACAATAATCAAACCGCTCCAACCCATCAAAAAACCAATCTCATGCTCATTCAATTGGTGTACCTCGCGATAGAAAATCGGTAGTGTCGATATCAATTGGAAAAAACAGATAGAGAATATACAACACAAAATATTAAAGGCAATGAATGGCCCGTCTTTGTAGGGATTTCTTTCTTGTTTATTATGAGAGCTTACTACAACAGGGTTTGCTTTTAAAGCTTTCAAGTTGTTTTTCTCCTTCCTATGGAAGAATAGGAAGAATACAATTGCCGCTGCCGTAGCAGCAATAGCATTACCGTAGAAAATCCAATTGAAGGATATACCAGCTAAGAAGCCACCTACTGCAGGCCCGATTGAAAAACCAAGATTAACGGCTAATCTATTTAAGGAGAAAGCACGTGTTATATTTTCAGGTTTAGCATAACTGGCAACCGAAACTGAGTTAGCAGGTCTGAAAGCATCAAAAACAGCACTTAGCACAAAAATCATAATCCCCAATGATTCGACAGTTTTAAAATACGGGGCAATCATAAATAGGGGGGCGGCCAAACTCAAACTCAAGAGTTGTACTTTAAAGCTTCCAAATCTGTCTGTAAGCCAACCTCCAGCGTAAGAACCACATACAGAACCAAAGCCAAAGCACATCAATACAATACCAACTTGTTTGATGTTAAAATCAAGCGCTTTGGTCATATATATACCTAAAAAAGGTATGACCATACTCCCCATTCTGTTTATTAGCATCACAATTGCGAGTAGCCATGCAGAGCGAGATAGCCCTTTAAAAGAACCGATATAAATGGATAAGAGTTTTTTCAATTGAATTTGCAGAAAAAGCCAAAGGAATATGACGAACCTTTGGCTAGATGAAAAATAGAATAGTTATTTTAAACCAATGATGACGCAGGTATAGACTCATTGACTTCATAAGTCAAAGCCAATAGTTTCTTTTTACCTGTTGATGGCTCGAAGAAAATATCAATTCTACCTAAGTTAATTCCTGCAAAACCCACTTGATTGACTGCTGTTTTTGTCCCTTTTAAATTGGTGACTAAAGTTGGTTCTTTCAAGAATGTGTGCGTATGCCCACCTATAATCAAATCGATATCGCTAGTTTTCGAAGCCAATACAATATCGGATACTTTATCACTTTCATATTGATAGCCCAGATGTGAAAGGCAGATAACTAAATCACATTTATGCTGCTCCTTGAGCTCCTTTACCACGCGATTTGCGACCGCAATAGGGTCTAGGTATTTCATCCCTTTAAAATTATTTGGATCGACTAGCCCCTCTATATCAACGCCAAGTCCAAAAACTCCGATTTTAATACCAGCTTTTTTGAAGATGGTGTAATCTTGTGTCTTACCTTCCAATACAGTACCTGTAAAGTCATAATTAGCCGTTAAGAATGGGAACTTCGCATGGTCTAAATATTTGATAAGGCCATTTAAACCGTTGTCAAATTCATGATTACCAAATGTTCCAGCATCATATCCCAATTTGGTCATTAAATCGAGTTCTAATTTTCCGCCAAATAGGTTGAAATAGGGGGTTCCTTGAAACATATCACCAGCATCCAATAATAGGACATGGTCTTCCTCTGCTCTTACTTTTTTTATAAGTGTACTGCGACGCGCAACTCCTGCTAGACCTTGGTACCTTCCGCCATCCATTGGAAAGGGCTCAATTCTACTATGCACATCATTGGTATGTAGAATCGTTAGTTTTATTTTTTTTGAACCTGCGAATGAAAGGAGTGGTAAAGCTCCAAACGTGGCAACAGCGGAAAGACCAGCTGCTGTTTTCAGAAAACCTCTTCTATTTAATGATTTTAACTCTTCCATCTAATTGCATATTAATTTTTTGACCATTTTTAGTAAAGCCCGAGATGTAGTCCATTAAACTTTCGCGTACTTTTTGCGGGTAATCCGTTCGTTTTAGTGCATGTGTAAATAAGTCCAGATTATCGCCTCCATTGGCCAAGTAATCATATGTCACAACCTTATAAATTTTATCGTTTTCGATATTCTTACCCTGAACCTGAATGTCGATTGGTTTTTTATCCCGAATGGATAATGTAAGACCTGTCACGGGTTGCCCACCAGTTGCAGCAATGAAGGTTGCAAGTTCCTGAATCTGTAGACCATTGAGCTCCACTACGGTTAATTGATTTTCAAAAGGCATCACTTCGAATACACTTTCAACAGTAATATCTCCAGCTTTCATTTCATTACGAATACCTCCTTTTGTTGCAAATGCGATGTCAGCTTTATTGTTAACCTGCGCACTTGCATTTAATAAAGCTTGAGTAAAGAAGTTACCCATTAAAGTTTCTGGAGCCTTTTCCTTTGTCAGTGGCACCTCAGAAAAACCGATGACACGATTCATTTCTGCCTGCATCTGCAGCTTATAAGGGTTGTAAATAGCGACGATATCGGTATCCTCAACGGTATTTTTATTAATCTCATACTGTCTAAAATCTTTTTGGGTCGGACTTAGGCTTTTGCTGCAGGATGTGCTAAGAAGAATAGCTAAAAACCCGAAGGTTACATATTGAAGTTGATGTGTATTTAGTTTCATCATGTAATAAGTATTTTCGATACAAATGTAGATAATAAAAGCCTAACATTTTGTTAAGCTTTTATTATCTATTTGGTGAAAAGAGCGTTTTTTAGTTTGCAATCTCTGGTTTTTTAGAGTCTCTTCTAGCAATTGCATCTCTTTGGTTTCTCAGTTTTATTGATTTTCTACGGTCAGCTATTGTTGTTTTCGTTATTTTTGCGACCATTTTATTGTTTTTATAGAGCTTCCAGTTCATCAGTAGTACTGAAAATAATATGATGATTAACCCTATGACCTGTGTGGATGTAACAGCATGGCTACTAAAAAAGTAACTCAATACCAATGCGACGATTGGATTTACATACGCATAGGTGCTGACTTCAGTTGCGGGTCTTACTTGCAATAGCCAGATATAAGAACTAAATGCTAATATCGATCCAAACACTATTAAATAGGATATATTGAACCAGTCGATAGGTGTAACTTGCTCAAATTTGAAATTAGCAAATTCACCATTGAAACTAGCAACTAAGGTAAATAGTATACCTGCGGTAATCATTTGCCATGCCGTTCTAACGGAAACATGTAAGTTTTCTTCTTCCTGATGCGCCTTCTTTTGATATTTTGAATAGAGGGAGCCTGCAGTCCATGCGATAGATCCCAAAACCATAATGACGAGCGCAATAACAGTAATTTCTTTATTGGCAGATGATCTGCTTGCCATGATTTGTTCTGCAAAAAGGAGAACAACGCCGCAGAAACCTAAAATCAATCCCGCGATGGTGGATTTGCTACTGAAATTCTCTTTCCATTTGGGCTTATCTAGAATTACAAACCAAATTGCAGCAGCAGCAGAAATAATAGCTGCGACACCCCCAGAGATATATTGCTCGGCCCAGATTAGACCTCCCATGTCAATGAATAAAAGTAAAAAACCTACGACAATAGAATCGCGGATCGCTCTTTTATTGAATAATTTGTAGCCTTTCAATGCACAATAGCCCATCAATAAAACACTTGCAGTAGCAAATCGAAATGACCCCAATATGAAGGGAGGGAAACTGTGAAGAGCTTTTTCAATAAAGAAAAAAGTTGACCCCCATACAATGTATACGATTGCATATGCGAGTATGATCATGAGGGAGCTTGCCTGTTGTACTTTATTATTTAACATCTTATAAATTCCTTTCTTAAATTATTCTGGTATCACTAATTGATGCTCCTCTTTAACTGTTTGTAAAACAATTGTGGTTCGCGTTGAAATTATTCCTTCAATTTTTGCTAATGTGTTTCGCATTAGATCTACTAAGGCCGTAGAATCAGCGGTACGTACTTTAATAAGGTAGCCATCATCGCCAGCAATATCATGGACTTCCTGTACTTCTGGTATTTCAGCTAATAGTATCCCAACTTTTTGTTCACCAATAATATCATTGGCCTTAATGAAGATGAATGACAATAATTTTTGATCAATCGCTGCCGGATTAATCTTAGCATTGTATTGAAGGATTACATTCTTCTGCTCCAATTTTTTAACACGCTCTAATATCGCAGAAGGGGCCATACTGAGTTCCCTAGCAATATCTGCATTGTTAATACGCGCATTATCTTGCATTAAACGCAAGATTTTGTAATCCACATGATCTAAATTATATTCTATGTTTGTCATATCGAGTGCAAAGATAAGCATATTTCGAATAATATTCAAATTATTGTAGTTAATTCAGAATATTATTCTATTTTAAAAGGCTATTTTATTTTTATAAATAGATGTTCACGTAAGTAAAAACACCTAATATTATTATAATATATTGATTTTAAGGTAGTTGTTCATTACTGTATAATATTTGGTAATTGCTCCTAATTGTCGAATATTATTCTTCTAAAAATTCAATTGCGTATTTGTTTCGTAATGCCTTAATAAAATAGCTCGTCATAAGGGTCACAAGTAAACCAATTATACAACCAATTGTGACGCATGCAAAACGTTCCAGGGCAGCCACGAATGATTTTAATTGCTGTTCATGAATAACGACGATAATCATAGCAACCATAGCTGTACGTGCCACACTCAATACATTGAATAATCGACAGATGGCAACCGAAGTAATCACGCCAAACAGCATAGACCACATTTCTGGCAGGTTAGTGAAATAAAAGAGAATACCAGTTGCAGAACCAATAAAATTGGACTTCGTTCTGTCAATAGCTATTTGGGTAGCCTCTTTATCATCAGGAGATATTACAAGCACAATAGAAATGAGTGTCCATGTCACGGAGTATTGAGGAAAGCTGATATAAAGAAAGTAACCGATAGAAAAACCAATTAAAATTCGAATTAAATAAATGATGAAATCAGAATGAAGACTATATCGAAGTAGCGTTTTTCGCATATTAAATTATTTCTGTAAAAATACAGCTTATTTGCAAAAGGAAAAACTTGATCTAATGCATTTTTATGCGTGTTTAAGATAATATTTTCATTATCTTGCAGTGTCAATTCTTTTGATTGTTTTAAATAATTAAATTTGTTTACACAAATTAAATCATACTGTGAAGGAAAATACCTCTTTAGATCAATTAGCGCAATCGTTGAATGGTGAATTATATTATGATGATTCAACGCAACATCATACTATTCGTATCGCTTATTCTACCGACGCGTCCGTATACCAGGAATTACCATTAGCTGTCGCAATTCCTAAAAACAGGGCAGACATTAAAGCTTTATTACAATTTGGCACCTCAAATGGAGTTACCATTATCCCGAGGACGGCTGGCACTTCCTTAGCTGGTCAGGTTGTTGGAAATGGAATAATCATGGATATCTCAAAGTATTTTAATAAGATTCTCGAGGTAAATGTAAGTGAGCAGTGGGTACGTGTAGAGCCTGGTGTTATTCGGGATGATTTAAACCATGCTCTCAAACCTTTTGGATTGATGTTTGGTCCCGAAACTTCAACCGCAAGTAGGGCAATGATTGGCGGTATGATTGGGAATAACTCATCGGGACTACATTCCATCGTTTGGGGCGATACCCGACAAAATTTACTGGAGGCAAATGTTATTTTAGATGATCAGTCTGAAGTTCTCTTTGAGGCTTTGAGCGCAGATTCGTACTTTAAGAAACTAATTCAAAAAAATCGAGAAGGTGTAATATATCGTGAGTTAAATGCCATGTTGACGGATGAGGAAAACATTCAAGCCATAACAGCTGGTTATCCAAAACGTTCCATAACAAGGAGAAATACGGGCTATGCTCTGGATATGTTATTGGATCAAAATAAGCCTTTCAATATGTGCCAGCTGCTTGCCGGTTCCGAAGGTACACTTGGTATTGTGACAGAAGCCAAACTCCAATTGATGCCTTTACCACCCGAAAACTTAGGTCTTTTATGCATCCACTTTGACGATATGATTGCGTGTATGAGAGGCAATATCGTCGCTTTATCTCATGCACCAGAAGCCTCAGAACTTGTCGATAAATATATCATGGATTTTACGGTAGGGCATCGTACCTATCAACATAATCGCTTTTTTATAGAAGGAGATCCCAAAGCTTTGCTAATTGTAGAATTTAGAGGAAGCACCCCACTGGAGGTAGAAGCCAAAGCTATGGCTTTAAAAGCAGCATTGATTGAAAAGGGACTAGGTTATGCCTACCCTTATATCACCGGCGAGCAGACAAACTTAGTATGGGATGTGAGAAAAGCTGGTTTAGGCTTGATTCGAAATCTTCCGGGAGATAGTCAGCCTGTTAATTTAATCGAAGATTGCGCGGTTTCTCCTGAAGATTTACCGGCATATGTAGCAGATATCCAAAACTTATTGATTGAAGAGGGAGTTCATGCTTCTTATTATGCACATGCCGGAGCAGGAGAGCTGCACATTGAGCCTTTTGTAAACTTAAAAACTGAGGCGGGGGTAAAAACTTTTCGATCGATATTAGAAAAAACAACAGATCTTGTCTTAAAATATAATGGGTCTTTAAGTGGCGAACACGGAGATGGTCGCCTTAGAGGAGAATTTATTGAAAAGGTTTTAGGTGAAAAAGTTTTCGAACTGATTAAACAAGTAAAAGCTATTTTTGATCCTAAAGGCATTTTTAATGCGAATAAGATTGTCAATACACCACCTATGGATACTTTTCTTCGGTATGATAACAATAAGAATACAACTGAAATTAAGACCTATTTTGATTTTTCTAAAGAGGAGAGTATACTTCGATTAGCAGAGAAATGTTCGGGTTCGGGGGACTGTCGGAAGACAGAAATCACTGGAGGTACGATGTGTCCGTCCTTTATGGCTACGCGAGAAGAAAAGGATACTACTCGTGCGCGAGCAAATATGCTGCGTCAATTTCTGACAAATTCAACAAAAGAAAATCGTTTTGACCATGAAGAGCTGAAGGATGTGATGGACTTGTGTCTTTCTTGTAAAGGATGTAAGACGGAATGTCCATCTAGTGTTGACGTAGCTAAAATGAAAGCAGAGTTTTTACAGCATTATTACGATGAGCACGGTGTGCCATTTCGAACGCAAGTAATCGCTAATTTTACAGAATCCCAGAAATTGGGAGCTATGGTTGCTCCAGTTTATAATTTTGTGACTCAAAATAGCTTTTTAGCCAGTATCATTAAAAGAACTATTGGTTTTGCACCTAAGAGATCTCTTCCAAAGGTTTGTGGCACGACATTGACGCAATGGGTAAATAAACAGATTGAAAATCCGAAGGCAAAAAGGAAAGTGTATTTATTTGCGGATGAATTTACAGAGTACAATGACGCAGAAATTGGCATTAAAGCTTATAAATTACTGACGGCACTTGGGTACGAAGTAATTATACCAAAGCATATACAAAGTGGACGTACATATCTTTCAAAGGGTTTGGTTAAAGAAGCTAAGAAAATTGCCAATAAAAATATTAATTTCTTGAAAGATTTCATTTCAGAAAGAACCCCTTTATTAGGTATAGAACCTTCTGCTATCATTACTTTTAGAGATGAGTACTTAGCTTTGGTTGACCCTGAATTAATGCAGGATGCAGAGCGAGTAGCTAAGAATGCATTGATGTTTGATGAGTTTTTGTTAAAAGAAATTGAAGCTGGACGTCTGCATAAAGAACAGTTCAGTTCTGAAAAGAAAAAAATTAAGTTACATGGACATTGCTATCAAAAAGCCTTTCATTTGGTAGAGACTACGACGCAGGTACTTTCATTTCCCATGAATTACGAAGTAGAAGTAATTCCTTCAGGTTGTTGTGGTATGGCGGGGTCATTTGGTTACGAAAAGGAACATTATGAGTTGTCGATGAAAGTTGCAGAATTGGTGCTGCTACCTGCCGTCCGAAATACAGAAACGTCAACATTAATAGCTGCTGCCGGAACTTCTTGTAGGCATCAGATTAAAGATGGGGTAGGGAGGCATTCCTATCATCCTGTAGAAATATTATATGATGCTTTGATTAAGTAAAAACAATCATTCTAATTTATTTGTTTATCAGTAAAAATCGTTAATTTTAGTAAACGATTATACTGATAAACATAATTACTGAACATGATGAGTAAATTGAATCAAATTGCTGTTCTATCTGCGTTGGCATTTGCAACAGCATGTGGCAACACGAACCAAAAGCAAGAAGGTGCTGCTAAGTCGAATAAAAATGAGCCACGAGTGGAAGAGTTGACACTAGATGGGCCTGTGACCAATAATAAGCATCTTTTTTTAAGAATTGTTGACGACGTAAAAACAGATTCTAGCCATATCTATACAGCTAAAAGTGTTTATAAGGGAGATACAGTAGGCTTAAAGGTAGAAGTTGTTAATATGATTCCCGCAGGAATCATCAGTGATCAGGCAAATGAAGAAGTTGGTTTTACAAAAGGGAAAATTAAGTTTTCTTCTCTAGGATCGGAAAGCGACGCCTTTGTAAAAGCTCTAGGTGCAATTTATGAATTGCCTGCATCAGCCTCTTTTTCTAATACGACGCTTCTGCCGACTGTTTTTTCTTCTAATAAAGTAAATGTAGACCTTGATAAAACTGCAACTTATAGTTTTAAATTATTTTTAGAACAGAAAGCAGGAGATCCAGCTGAGATGTTTTTAAATGTAGATACGTATAAAAAATCGATTGAATTCCAAGAAAAAGACCCTAAATTTCGCGCACCGTTTATATCCGCGCTGGAAGGTAAATAAATGTTGATACGAACAAAAAGGGCTTTCTAAATATTTAGAAAGCCCTTTTTTATTTTTTAGAAATCAAATTTAATTCGTGCTCTGATTCCAGATTTAGGAGCACCGGGATTATCCAAATAGTTCAGTCTTCGGACATAATCTACACGTAAAATTTTGAAAATATTCGATAGACCGACACTGGCTTCCATATAAGGTTTAGACCCGAAAGTATACGATGATTGCTGGCCATCTTTGTTTTTTTGAAAATCAAATACTTGATTTGAATTTTCAGGATTGTTCTCATCTCTTAATCCTCCATATACTGCCTTGAAACTAAAAACCTCACGAAGTTTAAGCATTTTAATAACAGGAATTTTATTTAATAAAAACCCATTCATATAGTATTGGATATTTGCTGATGCATGGTGATCGCTGACAAATTCTAAAAAGTTCATCAAGTTGTAAGAATTTAGTTGATAAGCATAAGTCTGATTGGCTCTATGAATAGTCAAGAATGGAAAAGGTATCCCTTTCCCTGCAATATAAGTCCCTGCTACATCAATATCCGCATAACCTAGTTGGCTAAGGTAAAATCTTTTAAATGCACCGATGTTGAAATTATGGTAACTATAATCCCCATTAAATACATCTTTAAGACCAGCAGTATAGTTGAAATTGAAGATAGGGTACTGGTTGAAAATTGGTGTGCGATATAATTTTCCTTGATAAAACTGTTCATTTGGTGCATAACGTATATTGACAGATAATTCAGTTGAATTAATTTCATTAAAAACCTGCGCATTGCCATTTTTATCTGTGATCTGATAAATTAAAGTACCCGCAGGTGATTGCTTAGTTGCATTAAAACCTAGACCGATACTGAGGTGGTTCTCAAATTCCTTACGGTAATCGACGCGATACACATCATTATAAATGTAACTCTCATTCTCTCCTCTTTTAAATGATAATAAGAAATTATCTTCTTGTACGAATTCCAGTTGTTGGCCAGGGATTTTTGTGTCACGCTGAAATGATCCCCTGATATAATGCTGTGGAAATGAATAAACAGATTTATTATTAAAGGCATAAGTTCCACTTAAAAAATATTTCCATTTCTCATCTTTAAAACCATATGCAGCATACGATTCAGCATAGAATCTTTTACTTAACGACTCCGTTGTTCGCCCTCCAAGACGTAACCTGAACCCTTCGACAGGGTTGAAACTATAAAACGTATTAACTGGTCCGATCTCTACGGGACCTGCCTGCTTATATCCTGAAAACAATAAAGCAGCAATATCCATAAAACTTTTGAAAGAGGGAATCTGCTGAAGAGTATCAATATTATGATAGATGTTCAGTTCGTTTTTAGTCAGTGGAATTTGACGTTTTGTATCAAATAGATTTTTAGTTCCCTTTCCATCAGTTAAATTGTATGCAATAACGGTTTCTGGCCCCTCATAGATACTATCGGGTTGGGCTAATCCTGTCTCATAGTTTTTGTAATTGACAGTCCGATTTCCACGAATACCCATTCCTTTGTCTGTTAAAGAAAAATCAATGCCAAGCGTACTTTGACTCAAATAAAATCTTTTACTATTATCTTGCTCGAATTGCAACTCTATATTCATATCCCTAACAAAATTCAGATTGATATCGTCAGCAACAGTCATATTAGCCGCTTGAACTGCATAGTTGCCATCTAAAGTAATATACAGTTGCCCTTTGAAAAGCATGTCAGCTTTATTGCGCGGAAAAAAACTAAGCTCTACCAACCATGGTTGTTGTGTTTTTATCGTATCTGTGATGAAGAATTTATAAAACGTGGGTGAAGAGTTTGCAATTGGACTCAAAAATTGATTTGTAACCAAAGTGATATTGTTATCGTAAATATCCACAGTCTCATATAATTTATTGAAATATGCACTTAGACCGTCATTGTCAATAAATTTAGGATCAAATTGAGCACGTTGCTCTCCCAATATATATTGTTTTGTCTTTTTTGGGTCTTTTCGATAATAAACTTTTGAAAGCTTTTCTTCCATGAACGCAGGAAGCATATATTTATTTGCTGTTTTGGCTGAGTCATCCAATTCGAAAAGAAATTGATAGTTTTTGAATATCTTTTTATTGACGAATTTCTCAGAAAGGTTACTCAATCCTAAAGAGATCTTCTCATATTGATTGTATTCTGCATACTGTTGGCCCGTCAATCTATTTTTACTTTTATTCTCTATGACCTTTCTTATAAGGGCAACAGCAGGATTATCCTTATTTGTATATTTTCTCTTTTTACCCCTAACCACAACCTCATCGAGCGTGTTGTCTTGCGATTCCATCAATATTTCGATTTGTTGCAATTCGTCGTTGGTAACAAATACATCTTTGTAGTCATAACCAATGCTCGAAACCCGAATTTTCGTATAGTTACTTGGGAATTTTAAACTAAATCGGCCAGATTCTTGAGTCGATGTAGCGTTGCCAGGAGCAGAAGGAGCTCCTACAACAGCAACAGTGGCAAACGCAATGGGCTGTTTTGTTTTACTATCCTTAACTATACCAGCCACAGTTTTCAATTGCCCTAATGCAGTTGTTATGCTCAAGACTCCGATTGTCAAAAGTAGGAATAGTGTTTTTATATTATTATTGGTAGTATGTTGGTGTTCCATATTTTTTAGCCTTAATTACATCATAATGAATAGATGCATGTTGTGACATAATCTTAATTTCTGACTTTTTAACTTAAAAGTTCTAATAATGCGTATGCAAAAGAAATAAAAAATAAAGAATTAATAAAGCATTTACATTATTTTAATGTTGGTGATTTTTAGATACTATGCTTTAACCTATTGATAAGCAGATTGTTTGTTTTAATGTCAGAATAAATTGACTGTAATTTTACTTCTGTATGATGAATATTGACCTAAATAAAATCATTTGCACTGACTATTGTAACAAAAAGGTCAGTGCGGTTGTTGTAGTTCTAAAAATTTGGTTCTACTTGGAAGTGAATTCGTTCATTTGTCATGGGATGATTGAATTCGATATATGCCGCGTGTAAATGTAATCGATTTGCCTTTTGACCATAGAGGTCGTCCCCAACAATTGGACAATTCATGCCATTTGGATGAGCGGAATGAATACGAAGTTGATGAGTACGTCCCGTTATAGGAAAATACTTAACTTTAGTTTTACCATTATCAACACTAATTTTTTGCCATTTTGTTACAGCACTTTTTCCATGTTCGTAGCAGACCAATTGACGTGGACGATCGTCAAGATCTACGCGGATGGGTAAGGAAATTTCACCTTCATCTTCCACAATAATACCATCTAATAGCGCAATATAGTGCTTGATGATACGATGATTGAGGAATTGATTTTGGATTGCTTTGTGGGATTCTTTCGTTTTTGCTAAGACGAGAATCCCGGAAGTAGACATATCTAGGCGATGTACGATTAGTGGACCCGCATTAGGATATTTTTTGATCATACGTGTATAGACAGAATCTTGTACATGAATACCAGGGACAGATAGGAATTCTTCGGGTTTATTAATGATCAATACATGATCATCCTCAAATATAATGGGAATCTCAGTAGCTTCATCGGGGCTTTCAAGCATAGGATTTTTATCTATACTTAATCCCTGTAACATAAATCCCAAAATAGGTTCGCATTTATTTCTGCAAGCTGGGTAAAAATGTTTGTGCCTACGAACTTCAGCCGATGGCGATTGTCCCCACCAGAATTCAGCTAAGGCGATTGGAACGTAGTCATGAAGATAGGCATATTGTAATAATTTTGGAGCAGCACATTCTCCTGAACCAGCTGGAGGTTGTATGTCGTTGAAGTCTTTGAATATAGCAATGACATTTTTGGTCTCTGACAGCGCATTCCGAAAATTGTATTGTGCAAATAATTGATTTTGCAATTGTGATGATCGTTTTTTACGATCATCTTTTAAAGCAGCTACTTTATTTTGAAAATCAAGTAAAGGCTGCTTTGCTAATGAAAGATCGTCATGATATTGCTTCTGAAAAATTTGTAACTCATATTTGTCTCGAAGGCTTTGTTTAATGAGGTCATCTTCCAATAGCTGATAAGCAGCATCAGAAAGATTTAAACGGCTCTCCTCTCTTAAAACCTTACGCTCTTTCTTTTGGTTCTTAAGTCTCTTTTTGAAGTTAGCTAAAGCTTGGTCAAGAGTCATTTTTGTATCGTCTAACTTCTTTTCGAGTACTATTCCTACACCACTTTGTTCCAATTTAGTTATTTGATTATTAATCTGATTTAGATTTTCTTCTTCTACGAGGAAAAAGGAATTATCTGTTAACATGTCAAAAACTGGTGGCACAAAATAACGATGATCATTTTTTCCTGCTAATTTTCCAGAAAAAGCTGCTAAAAAGCCAATATTTCCATTTCTATCCTGGACAACCAAAACACCAAACATTTTCCCAATAGCTTGCCCTTGAACCGTAGCATCTAAACCAAAATTATGTGTCCATTCATCTTGTGTTAAAATATATTCTTGGACATGTGCGCTCGCTTTTTTTGCCAAAAGGTGAGGCTCATAACAGAATGGAAAAGTAAAATGTAGCGGTAATGGAGTTGCTGCGATTTCTGTTGTGAACTTATGAAAGTAAGTATCCGTACTCAAACAATTCGCTTTCAATATTGTTGTTTTCATTATACGTACAAAAGTACGAAAATGATGCTATTTAGATGACAATTTTACATGTTAATTTAAAAGGAATCCACGTTTGTTTTTGTTAATATTGTATATAAAGTAGCATAAATTTTAATAATTAAGTAGGTTTTAAATTTATTCATTATGAAAGCAAAAATTGGTATTAAAGAAGTAGATTTGGCTAAGGTAGCCGCTATTTTAAATAATCTATTAGCTGACGAGAGTATCGTATATCAGAAAACGAGAAATGCACACTGGAATGTAGAAGGTCCTGATTTTCATGCGGCGCATCTATTTTTGGAAGAACAATATAATGAGTTGGCTGAAATCATTGATGAGGTAGCCGAGCGTATCCGTAAGATTGGACATTATGCAGTGGGGTCATATTCAAAATATTTAGAAATGACTCATCTACAGGAAACCCAATATGAGCATACAGATAGTAAAGGTTTTTATAAGGAATTGCTGTCAGATCACGAGTCTGTTATTATGAATATAAGAGGAAATTTGGATGCTGTCGATAAAGCGGGAGACCAAGCATCAGAAGATTTCTTAGTGGGTTTATTGGCGCAACATGAAAAAATGGCGTGGATGTTACGTGCCCATACAGCTTAAGATATAACATAATGTTTAGGAAAGCAGTAATCATTTCGATTACTGCTTTTTTTTTGGTAAATGCAGTAAATACTGCATGATAATTGTTAAACCAAAGGTATATTTGTAAATTAGTTTTCTATTTAGATATGCGTTACCATCTTGTTCTAATCACTTTTCTTTTTTTATTTTCATCTTGTGCAGAATCTCTTGTGTTGCAATCAACAGGAGTTTTACAAAATGCTTCTAGGATGCATCATTTAAAAAATGGTGACCGCGAAATTATTTTCATTCCCATGCGACATTTAGGTAAGCGCAATTATTATGATTTTATTCAACATCATGTCGATTCTCTTCAAAAGGAAGGCTTTGTTGTCTTTTATGAAAGCATTGCATACCAGGTCGATAGTGCGCAACAAAGAGATTTATATGATCGGAAATTCAGAAAATTGGTGGGACACGTTATGGGCAGTACGAAGTTATATGAAAATTCATCTGATACCTCCAGGATATTAATGGCCCCTATTTATCGAAATTTAGGTAGTCGAATCATTCAACAGCCGGAGTATTCATTTTTTAAGGTAGATTATAATAATGCTGTGGTGGCGGATATACCCAAAAATGTATTGCTGGATGAATTTGAGTATACGTATGGTGATATTGTTTTGGATTCTTGTGACTGGAATACCCCTCTAAATGAATCTTATACTTGTAAACCGATAAAACCGAGGTTGAGAATTCTTTTCGACAAGGAATTTATTATGAAAAGAAGAGAAGAAAATTTAGCAGCTTTGGTTTCGGATGCTGCGCAAAAGAAAATTCTGATTATGTTTGGGGCTGCGCACTACAAAGGCTTCTTGAGACATTTGAGAGAGCGTAATCAGGATTGGAAAATTGTTAAATAAAAAAATATGGAGAAATTGTTTATTATCATTTTGGTTCCTGCTGCTATTTACTTTGTCTATTTTCTATTAAATAAAACAGAGAAAAACAGTAAAGCCATTAGAAGGGTTTTGAGTCAGGAAGGTAAGGGTATTTTAGAAAAGGAAGTGTCTTATTATCAGCGTCTGAGTGCTACCGATAAAATTGAATTTGAAGAACGTTGCCTGCATTTTTTGGACCAGATTGCTGTCGAAGGAGTCGGGGTTGAAGTTTCTTTAAAAGACTACATGCTTGTTGCAGCAAGTGCTATCATACCTGTTTTTGCTTTTAAAAAATGGGAATATGCCAACTTAACAACAGTAATGCTCTATCCAAATACATTTAATCCAGATTACCAATTTGAGGGCAATCAAGATCGTACCATTTTAGGTATGGTTGGAGAAGGCGCTATGAACGGTCAAATGATTTTATCAAAAGCAGCGCTAGAAGCTGGTTTCGCAAATACAAAAGATGGCCAAAATACTGCCATTCATGAATTTGTCCATTTATTGGATAAGACGGATGGGGAAGTGGACGGTTTACCTGATTTTTTAGTGGATCATACTTACACCTTAGCTTGGTTAGAAATGATACGAAAAGAAATTATCAAAATTCAAGATGGTAAATCGGATATTGATCCATATGGTATTACGAATAGAGCCGAGTTTTTCGCTGTAGCATCTGAGTATTTTTTCGAGAATCCAGATCGCCTAAAAAGTCACCATCCCGATTTGTATAGAGCTTTATGCATCGTTTTTAAACAGGATCTAAGCTTCGCTTAATTCTGAAGGGGGAAATTCCCATAATTTGATTTTAGCCGAATTATTTATCATTTTCACATCAATACGGAGGTGAAAATGATATAAATCGCTTGTGGTTCTATTGAACAGATTAACATTAGCATTGCCTTCTCAAAACGAAAGCCCTTCAAATATTTGAAGGGCTTTCGTTTTGAGACGTATTCCCAGGTATTATAAGAAACCTATATGGCCTCTAGCAATTGTTTCTCATGCAATTCAAAGTATTGTCCCTTTAAGTTCATGAGTTCTTCATGAGAACCCTCTTCTGCAATTTTCCCATCATCTAAGACAATGATTTTATCCGCATTTTTGATTGTAGACACACGATGAGCAATAAAAACGCAGGTTTTTCCTTTCATGATACGACTTAGAGAAGTAAGTATCTGCTCTTCCGTCTTGGTATCTACTGCTGATAAACAATCGTCAAAGATTAATATCTTAGGCTCCTTAATTAGTGCCCGAGCGATAGAGACTCTTTGTTTCTGTCCGCCCGACAATGTAATGCCACGTTCGCCCACAGACGTTTCAAAACCCTCATCAAATGCGATGATGTTTTCATACACAGCTGCATCTTTAGCCGCTTGCTCCACCTGTTCTTGCGTAAAATGGTCAATTCCGAAGGCAATATTGTTACTGATGGTATCCGAAAATAGAAAAATTTCTTGGGGTACAAAACCTATCTGTTGTCTTAAATCTTGAAAATCAAGCTCTGGAATAGGGGTGTCGTCGTATTTAATACTCCCTTTGTCGATATCATACATACGGAGGAGTAGATTGGCTAACGTCGATTTTCCAGAACCCGTCTTCCCAATAATAGCAAGAGTTTTTCCTGCTTGAATATGGAAAGATAGATCTTTGATAGCTTGAATGCCGGTTTCTGGATAGGTAAACGAAATGTTCTCTACTTTTAGATCCCCAGTAAGTGTTTTTCTATTTGTTCCATTAACAATCGGTGAGTTTGTGTTCAAAAATTCATTAATTCTTTTTTGAGAAGCTGATGCTCTTTGGACTAGTGAAGTTACCCATGCTAAAGACATGGCAGGGAAGGTTAATTGGTTGACGTAAATAATGAATTCAGCAATATTACCGGCGGTAATCGTTCCTTTTGCAACTTCAATACCACCGACATAAATTGTTATAATTGTACTTAAGCCTACTAGCAATAATATTAAAGGAAAGAAAACAGCTTGTACCTTTACCAATGACAAAGCAGTATTTCGGTATATTGTGCTCTCGTCTTCAAAGGCATCCATTTTATATTTTTCGCGATTGTATGTTTTAATAACTCTAATTCCAGCGAAATTCTCTTGTACAAAAGATGCTAAACGAGCCAGTTGTTTTTGAATTTTTTCACTTCTCTTGTTGATGATTTTATTGACGAATAAAATAACAACTGAAAGGATTGGGATAGGGATAAGCGCATAGGTCGCCAAGCGCGCATTGACGTCATACATGGCATAAATGACCATAATCGATAAGACAACAGTATTGATTGCATACATGATGGCAGGCCCCAGATAATTCCGCACCTGATTGACATCTTCAGTAGCCCTACTCATTAGGTCTCCTGTATTGTTCCGCCTAAAAAAAGCAAAATCTAATTTTTGATAATGCCTATAGATCTCATTTTTTAAATCATATTCAATATGACGCGATGTCAAGATAATTGTCTGGCGCATCATAAAAAGGAATATACCTCTTAGTAAGGACAGTAATAATACAACTGTTCCAAAAAACAACAAACTTGAACCAAAAACCTTATAGATGAGTTCCTGTCTTTCAAATCCATTATAGAGTTTATATAAATAGATGTTTTCCTGAACCAGGTCAAAAGCCTCACGAATGACTTTTGCAGGAAGGATACCAAAGTAATTCGAAATGATGACGAAAATAACACCTGGAACTAATTTCCAGCGGTACTTGTAGAAGTATTTATTTAAATAAGCTAATTCTTTCATATAATAATACAAATGTAAAACATATTCAGCATTTAATTTTCAATTTTCAGAACTTAAACTGTCATAGACAATTCATAAGTTTTGGAATTATTTTCAAAGAAAAATTTAGTGTGAAATATATTTTCTATTTTTGTTGTCAAATTACCATAAGTAAAACTTGAAGCATAATTTTATGTCAGCAACGCAAACTCCAATTTTCGAATTATTGGGCCAATTTGGTCACCAAAATTTATTTTTTTGTAATGATGAAGTAGTTGGTTTGAAAGCAATTGTCGCTATTCATGACACGACGTTAGGTCCAGCGATAGGAGGTGTTCGCATGTTGCCTTATTCCAGTACAGAAGAGGCTATCGAAGATGCACTTCGACTGTCTAAAGCGATTACCTATAAGTCCGCTATTAGCGGTCTTAATCTAGGAGGAGGGAGTGCCGTTATTATCGGAAATCACCGAATTGATAAAACGGAGGTTTTACTTCGAAGATTTGGACAATTTATTGAAGGATTAAATGGTAATTTTATTGCTTCGATAGATGTTGGCATTGGACAACGTGATTTGGAGCATATCTTTACGGAAACATCTTACGTAGCAGGGCTTCCAAAAGCCATAAATGGAGGAGGAGATACTTCTATGTTTGCAGCACAGGGTGTTCTTTATGGAATAAAAGCATCTTTAAAAGAGCTGTATGGTTCGGACAGTCTAGCTGGACGAAAAGTCATTGTACATGGTATCGGGAGTGTTGGAGAACGATTAATCGAGATGTTACGCGAAGAAAACTCACGCGTATATGTAAGTGATATCACAGAAGATCGAATGCTTAAGATAGCCGCTAAATATAAAGTCGAAACAATTGCATTCGATAAAGTTTTTGATTTTGATTGCGATGTTTACGCCCCTTGTGCACTTGGAGGTACGGTTAACCCAGAGACAGCCTCAAGAATGCAATGTAAGATCATTGCAGGAGCTGCGAACAATCAATTGAAGGAAGAATTAATGACCAGTAATATCCTACATGAAAGGGGTATTTTATATGCGCCAGATTACTTAATTAATGCCGGCGCGTTGGTTAGTTGTTATTCAGAAATACAAGGATATGGCGCTGATCATACCGAATTTGTAATCAAAAATATCTATAGCGCAACACGCGAAGTTTTCCAAAAATCGAAGCAAGAAAATATTTCTTCGTTCCAAGCTGCTAATGAAATCGCAGAAAAGCGTATCTTTGACATTCGAAAACTCAAAAGATAGAGTGAAAATAAAAAAAATACAATCGTTCTTATATACAAATCGTTCTTTAAAATACTATGTTAAATAGAAGACACCTAAGGGTCAAAGTAGTGCAGACGCTCTATGCGTACAGTTTATCTGAAGATAAAGATATTAAAGCCTTCGAAAAGGCATTGTTGCAAAATGTGGATGAAGTGTACGAAATGTACATTTGGACTTTGAATCTCCTGGATGAAGTGACAGACTATGCATTAATTGATGCAGAAGGTCGTGCCAATAAGTTTTTACCAACTGAAAAAGATTTATCACACAACACCAAATTAAGTAGCAATACTTTTATTGAGTCTCTTAGACAGAATCCACAATATGGAGAAGCTGTGAAAAAGTATGACGTGTCATGGGGCTTTGACCCAGAAATAGTTCGCACTGTTTTTGCACAATTAAAACATACTGAGGATTACGCTTATTATATGCAATCTTCAGATCGTTCAATCGCCGTTGAGAAGGATATCATTAAATTTATTTTCAAAAAAATTATTTTGAAATCTCCGGTTATCGAACAGGTATTTGAAGAAAAGTTTATCAACTGGCCAGTGGATAAAGAAGTTTTACAGGCATTAATTGCTAAAACATTCAAAAACTTTAGTTCAGAAGAACCAAGACAAAATAAGTTGGCAGATCTTACCCAAAATTGGTACGATGATAAAGATTTCATTTTGAATCTGATTGCAAAAACAATCCGTTATACAAATGAATATCAAAAAATGATTACGGAGAAAACGAAAAATTGGGAATCGGATCGTATCGCACTAATGGATACTTTATTGATGCGTATGGCGATTTGCGAGTTGGTGAATTTCCCTTCTATCCCAGTGAAAGTTACTATCAATGAATATATTGAAATCTCTAAGGTATTCAGTACATTAAAAAGTAATACTTTTATTAATGGTATTTTAGATAAAATTTTGAGTGATTTAAATCAAGATGGCCGTATTCAAAAACAAGGTCGTGGATTGAATAATTAGAAAGATATTTATGAAAAAATTGAACTATTCACTTTTTTTGGCATTAGGCATTTGGACATTGAGCTCATGTGGTTCAAGTACTAAAAGTGAAAACACATCTACAGACTCAACGATGACTGTAGCGGATCCTTCTGCAAATAATGAAGCAGCATTAGGAGCTATTGGAACCATTGAGTTTGCAGAGCCTGCATTCGAATTTGGACAGATTAAAGAAGGAGAAGAGGTAACACATATCTTTACGCTAGCGAATACTGGAAATGCACCTTTGATCATTTCAGAAGTAAGAGCATCTTGTGGATGTACTCAACCGGAGTTTTCTAAAAACCCTGTTCTTCCGGGAAAAACCTCAGATATTAAAGTTACCTTTAAAAGCGAGGGTCAGGTCGGTAAGCAACAGAAAATAATAACCATTCATTCTAATGCATCAAATGGACTCACAACTGTTCAATTAAAAGGTGAAGTATTAGCAGCTAAATAACTAAATATAAAAAAGATAACATATGAATACAGTTTTTTTACAGGCGGGAGGAGCAGGAAGCGGATTGATGAGCTTCTTACCGATGATTCTTATCGTGGTTGTTTTTTATTTCTTTATGATCAGACCACAAATGAAGAAACAAAAAGATCACAAAAAATATATTGAGGAATTAGGTGTTAATTCTCAAATTATTACAAATGCGGGTATTCATGGCCGTATTGTTGAAGTTTCAGAAACAACATTTTTAGTTGATGTAGGTTCTGGTGTAAGAATTCGTTTCGATAAATCAGCCGTTTCACTAGATGCTTCAAAAGCAGCCAATGCAAAAGCATAATTAAATATACATGTAGAGAAGCCGATCTTATCACAATAGGATCGGCTTCTTTATTTTGACGCGATAAGATTGCCTTGTATTTCATCAGGATATCAATGTCAAAATGTTTAAGTTTGTATTATGGCAAGTATTATTCGTATCAGCAAATCTCAAAAAAGGAAATTAGTAACGTTTACACGTTGTATTCTTATTTCTTTATTTGCATGGTTATTATTTTCAATTTCAAATGAATATATAATTACTGTAAAAGCTGGGATTGAATATGTGAACTTGCCAGAGAAGCGTGCTTTCCATCCACAACAATCCGATACAGTTAACATTAAATTGAAAATGACGGGATGGCAAGTTTTGTTTTCCAAGATTAAATCGGAAGTCCCGACCGTGCATGTTGATATCAGTAGCCTAAAGACTAAAAATTGGATTGTTTTCTCAAATCAGATTGGTTTCATTAATCGTCAGTTTCCACACGAGCAACTGGTGGTTTCTGTCAGTCCAGATACATTATACTTTGACTTTTCAAAACAGACCCAACGTAAGGTGCCTGTAAGACCTATGGCTGACATTAATTTTAAAAAACAGTATGGTTTTATTGGTGAAACGCTTGTAAACCCCAAGTATGTGACGATTTCAGGACCTTATGAAGATGTTGCGAATATTGAATATTGGGATACAGATACAATAAGGGGCAAAGATGTTGAAACAGACTTGCGAACGGTTGCTTATTTAAATCGGAACCAGAGAGCTAATATCAATGTCTATCCAACATCTGTAGAGGTATTGATGCCAGTTGGCGAATTGACTGAGAAAATTATAGAACTTCCATTGAAAGTTGAAAATAACACGCATTTTAAATCTGTAAGAACTATGCCAAGTAAAGTCGCAATTACAGTCCTGATGTCTGTAAAAGACTATAATAATTATACAGCAAGAGATTTCGAAGCCGTAGTAGATATTCATGATTGGGAGGAGGCTAAGGTGAAATACTTGCCTGTTATTTTGACAAAAGTACCCGATTTCTGCTCTGTTTTACGAGTCGAGCCACAAAATGTTGATTTTTTTGTACGTAAATAATATGGGAATCAAAGTAGGTATAGCTGGTGGAATCGGCTCAGGAAAAACGATTGTATGTCAAGTTTTTAAAGTTTTAGGGATTCCTATTTATAATGCAGATTTGGAAGCAAAGTTGATTATGAATAAAAGTGATCAAGTTCGGATGGCGATTATCAAGGCGTTTGGAGAGGAGTCGTATCATGATGGTTTACTAAATAAGGAATTTATATCCACTCAGGTCTTTAATGATTCAGAGAAACTAAAACAGTTAAATAGCATTGTCCACCCTGCCGTGATACAAGCAGCTGAAGATTGGGCTGAGGTACAAACGGGTCCATATTCATTAAAAGAAGCTGCCATTCTTTTTGAAAGTGGCTCTTATAAAAAGGTTGATTATAGTATATTGGTAACGGCTCCTATCGACCTAAGGATAGCTCGTGTTATGCAACGTGACCACGTGACCAAAGAGCAAGTGCTAGCAAGGATGAATAGTCAAATGTCTGATGAAGAAAAGGCTAAGCTAGCAGATTTTGTGATTATTAATGATGGGATAACAGCAGTTATTCCACAAGTGATGGCCCTTCACCATCAATTTCAGAAATAAAATTTATGTTAAATATTTTATCAGACTTTCTGGTTAGAAAACCAGAAGGCTACTATTGTCAGTATGGGGATTTTTATATTGATGCTTTACTGCCAGTTCCGGTAGATGTTGTTTCGCATGGTCATGGGGATCATGCAAGACCTGGACATGCAACGATATATTGTACGGATGTTACTGCGGCAATTATGCGTTACCGCTATTCGCAACAACCTTTGTCAAGTTATAAGACGATAGCTTTCCGTCAAACTTTTAAGATTGGTGCAGTTGCATTAACGCTTATACCGGCAGGGCATATATTAGGATCAGCTCAAATTTTAATGGAGTATAAGGGTGTCAGGTATCTTTATACGGGTGATTATAAGCTGCAGGGGGATGCGACATGTGAAGCGATTGAGGTGGTGCAAGCAGATGTCTTAATTACAGAATGTACGTTTGCAGATCCAGAAGTAGTCCACCCGGATCCTGTTGCGGAGATAAAAAAATTGAATGACCAGCCCTTCAATATCTTGTTGGGGACTTATGCACTTGGAAAAGCACAACGATTGACGGATTTGATTAATAAGCACTGTCCAGAGCGTAGGGTGTTAGTTCATCATGGTATTGCTCCATTGCATCGTATTTATGACGACATGGGGCTTAATAAGCTAGTTTACGAGCAGTATAACAGAAGAGAGATGAAGATCGGCGAACCCAATAAGGTGTATATGGTGCCGCCGATGACTTTCAATAGCTACATTCGAGCAACTAAAGTTGTCCGAGCTTTTGCATCAGGGTGGAAAAGATTGCAGCAGAATAACGACCTGTCACTCTATATATCAGATCATGTAGATTGGAACGATATCTTGTTTTTTATCCAAGAAGTAAAACCGAAAGAGGTATGGACTCTTCATGGAGATGGCCGAATATTGAAACAACATTTTGAAGGTGTACTTTCAGTAAGAGATATTTATTAATTCTTTTTATTTCAGGTATTTAACCACATTTGTTTAAATTTTAGCTTTAAACAAATGTGGTTATTTTTTTTACAGAATTTCTTTTAGATCTTATCAATAAAAAGCAGACTACTACCCCTGATAGGACCAAGAGCAGACTAAATGGAAAAATGAAATTCATACCAAATTGTTTTGCAATCAGTCCAACTAAAGGGCCCGAGATGCCAAGTGATATATCGATGAACAGGCCATACGCTCCCAATGCAGCACCTTTGTTGGCCGCTGAGGCGCTATTGACAGCTTCAACGCCAAGTGCTGGGAATACCATTGAAAAGCCTAAACCCGTAATAGCCGCACCAATTATAGTCAGAAACGGAGAGGGCGCGAAAGAAATGAGTAATAAACCAAAACTTTCAATCACCATACAAAAAAGTGCTATTTTAATCCCTCCAATCTTATTAATGCTGTTGGTCAATACGAATCTTCCTAAAACAAACATCGTACTAAAGCAGGTGATACAGAGTGCTGCATTATCCCAACCTTTGTAATTGTAATAAAGCGTAATAAAGGTGGATATCGTACCGAAACCTATTCCTGCTAAGGCAAGCCCCATTCCAAAGGGAGAGACTGCTTTGAGCACAGTGAAAAAGGAATTTCTTATTTCTTTTGAAACCGACGAAAGGGCTTTTTTATTTAGAGTAGAAGCGAGCCCAACACTCCCAATAAATAGGGTCAATGCCGCTATAGTCCAATTGCCAAATTGTTGCGATAGAATAACGCCTAATGGTGCGCCTATAGCCATGGAACTGTAGTTGAAGATACCATTATACGAGATTGCTGTACTGGTATGTTGGTCCCCAACACGCAAGATTGCCCAATTGACAGGACTAGCACCCACCATTCCTTCTCCACAACCCGTAAGTAATCGAGATAATGCAAGTAGAGAGATGGAAAGCAAGGGAGACGCACTGGTGTAAAATGCCGCCCAAAGTAATATGCCCGTTATCATAAAGCAAATCATGCTGATAATAACTGCTGGTTTTGGACCCTTTTTGTCTACGATCGTACCGGCATAGGCACGCATAAAAAAGGTCATGATATATTGTGAACCTATTACAGCACCCGCTATAATCGTATTGTAACCTAAAGTTTCATGTATGAATATTGGAAGAACAGCTAGCGAAAGGCCAATAGTGAAATAGCCATAAAAAGTTAATATCGCGTAGCTAGCAATCTGAAAACGGTAATCAAGAGCCGTTTTTTGTAGAGATTTTGATAACATGTTGCAAAGGAAGGAAACCTTATGGGGATAAAAAAATAAAACCCAAAATTACAGCATAGAATTTTGGGTTTTATCGAGAATCATTACCAGCCTTTTATCGCTCCGCCCTTGAAGATTTTCTTAGCAGTAGCTTCAACTTCAGCAGATTGGTATGCTTCGATGAATTGTTTGATACGTTCATCATTGCGATTATCTTCCCGAGATACGATGAGATTCACATAGGGTGAGTCTTTGTCTTCCGAGAATAAACCTTCTTTATCTGGGCTTAATCCAGCTTGAGCAGCAAATGTATTGTTAATGATTGCAATTATTACTTCTTTATCATCTAAAACTCGTGGTAGTTGCGGCGCTTCCAATTCCATGATGTTTAACCGCTTAGGGTTATCCACGATATCTGTCTTTTTAGGCAGAAGGCCAACATCATCTTTTAATTTTATTAATCCTTCTTTTTGTAATAATAGCAAAGATCTTCCACCATTTGTAGGGTCATTGGGAATTACGATAGTGGCGCCGGGTTGCAATTCGCTTATCGATTTTATTTTTTTAGAATAAGCGACAATAGGAAAGACAAATGTATTGGCAACTGCAGCTAATTTATAGCCTCGTTGTCTCGATTGTTCTTGAAGATAAGGTAAGTGCTGGAATGAATTGATATCGATATCACCTTGGTTTAAAGCTTCATTCGGGATTACATAATCGCTAAAGCTTACAAGTTCTACATCAAGATTGAACCTTTCTTTAGCAATTTTTTTTGCGGTCTCCGCCAACTCTTGCTCTGGGCCTGCTACAATTCCTACCTTAAGTACCTTTGAATCTGTTTTTTTTCCGTTACAAGAGACCAGAACAATTAAGGTCAATGCGAGTACGCAAATTTTAGAATGTAATCTCATAATTATTTAAAATAGAATGTTAACGATGATTAGCTTTTTTAGACAAATAATCTCCTGTAAACTGTAGAATAAATACAATTAAAATTAGTAAAATTAATACGGCATTCATAATAAATGTGTCATAGCCAATATAACCATATTGATAGCCAATCTGTCCAAGACCACCTGCGCCTACTGCACCTCCCATAGCTGAATAACCAACTAAGGTAATCAATGTAATCGTCAGATTATTAATGAGTGATGGGAGTGATTCAGGGAGTAATACTTTGTATATTATTTGTGTTGTTGTGGCTCCCATTGCACGGGCAGCCTCAATTAATCCGTTCGGAATTTCCAAAAGACTATTTTCGACCAAACGGGCTATAAATGGAGCTGCAGCAAAACTGAGTGGGACTAAAGCAGCATTGACACCAATAGAAGTTCCAACGATCTGTCTGGTAAAAGGTATCATCCAAACAATAAGGATAATAAAAGGGATAGAGCGGAATATATTGACCAATAGGGCTAATAGTTGATGTATAAACTTATTCTCATGTAACTGATTTTTTTGAGTTAAAAAAAGAAAAATACCAGTTGGTAGACCAATCACAAAGCCAAAAAAGCCTGATAAAAAAGTCATCACAACAGTCTCTATTGTACCCTTAATCAATAAATCTATAACTGTCTCAGACATATCCTATGATTTCAATTTGTGAATAATTTGATTTTAAATAGTGGAGGCTATCCGCAATCTTATCTGAAGGACCGATTAGTTCCAAATTCATTATGCCAAATTTTATTGAGCCCACATAGTCAATCTGAGCACTGATAATAGCTACTTCAATGCCGTATTGGTCGTGTAGTTGCTTAATTATTGAAGTTTGACTGTGGTGTTCAGCGAGATAAATTTGCACGATAGGACGCCCACTTTCTTTCAATCGCTCTTGATAGATGGCCGGTAATTCCGCATGAAGGGATGACTGAATGAAATGTTTTGTTAAAGCTTCTCTCGGTGATGTAAAAATTTGTTCCACAGTACCTGTTTCAATAAGTTGTCCTCCATCAATAACAGCAACTTGATCGCAAATAATCTTAATGACTTCCATCTCATGCGTGATGAGTAGAATGGTCAAATTAAGCTTCAAATTGATTGCTTTAAGCAACTGCAAAATGGATTTCGTTGTTGCAGGGTCCAGTGCACTGGTTGCTTCATCGCATAATAATATTTCCGGATCACTAGCTAACGCCCTTGCAATCGCTACACGTTGTTTTTGCCCACCAGAAAGACTGGCAGGATAATCATGTGCTTTGTCTTCAAGACCTACCAAAGCTAACAGCTCCATTACTTTATCGCTGATTTTACCCTTTGATTCTCCGATAAGCTCTAATGGGAAAGCAATATTTTCATAAACTGTGCGAGAAGATAATAAATTGAAATGTTGAAAGATCATTCCAATTTTTCGACGCTGTTGAATCAGATCTTGATTTGATAAAGCCATTAAATCAACACCATGTATCAAAATTTGTCCCGTATCTGGTTTTTCCAGTAAATTAACACATCTGATTAATGTGCTTTTTCCTGCGCCAGAACTGCCGATAACACCAAATATTTGTCCCTTCGGAATAGATAAAGATACTTGATCTAAAGCCTTCGTAAACTTATTTTTTACCGCAAATGTCTTGGAAATGTTAATTAATTCTATCATTTAGTAGAGTAAAAACTAATCTTACAAAAAAACCTTTCAAACATGTCCTGAAAGGCTAATATTTTTTTAAGCAATCTGACAACCTAAAGCTCGTCCAGCGCTACTTTAGCGCAAATGTATCAAATGTACCCTTAAATCACAATACTTATTCTTCAAATTAGAGATTTTTGATGCATTCCTCATTTAAAAGTGGGTATTTAAACTGAAAACCTGTATCCAGTATTTTTTGGTTACTTACTGTTGTGCTATTCAGCAGTACCTCTTTGCCCATCTGTCCTAAAACTAGTTTTATAGCAAATGCAGGAACGGAGACAGGAAGGTAGAATCGGCCTATTTTTTGCTTTGCAAGACGACTAAGGATTGTTTTTTGTGGCAGGACTTCCGAACTTACAGCATTGTAAATTCCGGATATATTGTTATTGCGAATTGCAGTCAAATATAATTGACAAACATCATCAATATGAATCCAACTCATTTTTTGTTTACCAGATCCTAAGTGAGTTGCTACTTTATACCTAAATGATTTGGTTAACTCTTTTAGTGCACCTCCATGTTGACTAAATACGACACCCAATCTAAAAATGACCATGCGTTTATGAAGAAGTTCTATTGGCCTGATACTATCTTCCCAAAGCTTACAGGTCCAGCTCAGAAAATCCGTTCCTTGTTCCTCGTTCTCAGTAAAGGCATGTGTATCCGATTTATCTTCACCATACCAACCAACTGCAGAGGTAGAGATGACAGCCTTGATCTCATTAGGGATTTGTTGCAGTGCATCTGCAATGAGCTTACAACTACTCACCCGACTGGAAATAAGTTCCTGGCGTCGTTTTTTAGACCAACGTTTATCTGCAATAGAAGCTCCAGCTAAGTTGATGATATAATCAGCTTGCCTTATTGCATTATTGTTTATTTTTTTTGCATCAGGATCCCAGTGTAGGTGTTGCATTTGATTGGTTTCTTGATTTAACATCGGATTTCGACTGAATATGATGACACGATAGCCTTCGCGTATAAGCAGCTCTGCTAAACGTTTACCAATAGTTCCCGTTCCTCCAGCAATAATGACTGTTTCCATATGATCACATCTCCTATATTTAAAAAAAATAAGAATTTTTCTAAAAGCAATTTAATTCATATTTATCATATTTCCAGTCTTATTCAATTTAAAAATTGGTTATTTTGCTGCACATAGTTGGAGAGAATTGAATTATATGAATTATTTTGAAGAGCTTATAGTACTTTTGGATACCGAACAAAAGTTTGACCGTGAGCAATATGAGTCCTTGTTGTTAAAGTCTAGCTTAAACGAAAGGAAACAAAAAGGCGTTACTTGGTTTCCCATTCAGATTAAGGGAGATGAAATGGGGAGAGGCGATTATTTGACTATTACATTGGGTAAAACAAATGATTTGGATGAACCACAACGGTTTCGTTTTGGAATGCCTGTGGTGCTCTTCTCTAACCACGATCCTAGATTGGATCGTTTGGAAGGATTGATTTCATATGTAAGCCGCGATACGATGAAGATTGCCCTCCGAGTAGACGAATTACCCGATTGGACCAGAAATGGGAAATTGGGAGTGGATTTGTTATTTGACGAAAATTCATACAAAGAGATGCATGATGCTCTGAAAGCAGCAAAAGATCTTCGCCTAGATTTGCAAAAGGGTAAATTCATCAGAGCAATAATAGGTGAGGATGAGTTGATCGCATACCCTAAGAATGCCTGTGATAACGATGCAAGTTTAAATCAGAGTCAACATGAAGCTATTTCACATATTTTAAGTGATAATCCAATTTCGATTGTGCATGGGCCGCCTGGTACTGGAAAAACCACAACGTTGATAAAAGCTGTCCAAGCATTGTTGAAAAAAGAGAACAAGCAAATTCTGATTGTAGCGCCTAGTAATACGGCGGTTGATGTATTGACCGAGAGATTGGGTGCTATAGGTGTTTTAGTGACACGTATTGGCAATCCCGTTAAGGTTTCAGATCATTTGCAGCAATTGACGTTGGACGCACAGGTGGATCTTCATCCTGCCAATAAAGAGGTGAAGCTCTTGAAAAAGCAATCTCGAGCTTATATGGATATGGCTCAAAAGTACAAACGAAGTTTTGGAAAGGCGGAGCGTGAACAGCGTAAAGCACTATTTTATGAAGCGCGAAAAATAACGAGAGAAATCGGCCAAATCCAAGATTTTATGGTTGAAGATATTTTGAATAAAGCCCAAGTTGTGACCGCGACTTTGGTGGGTTCAAATCAGTATAGTATTAGAAATAGGACCTATGAAGTCGTCATCATTGACGAAGCTGCTCAAGCATTGGAGCCAGCCTGTTGGATTCCAATATTGAAAGCAAAAAAGTTGGTGCTTGCCGGAGATCACTGTCAACTCCCACCTACTGTAAAGTCGAGTTCGAATAGCAGTGAAGGCCTTTACTATACACTATTTGAAAAGTTAGCAAAACGTTATCCTGATCATGTAACCTTATTGAATGTGCAATATCGGATGCATGAACAAATCATGAGATTTCCGTCGGAAGCTCTTTATAATGGCAATTTATTGGCTGGAGAACAGGTGAAAGGTTGGACTTTAATTGCCGATGATGAACCCGTACTGTATATCGATACAGCTGGAGCTGGCTTTGAGGAAGAACAGGAATCGAACGCGATCAGTAATCCTGGAGAAGCTAATTTCTTAAGACGTCATTTAGCCGAGCTCCTAGCAACGCTTTCAAACCATTATGGAGAAGGCGACTTCCCGAGTATAGGTATTATTGCTCCGTATCGACGACAAGCCATATTGCTCCAGGATGCAGTATACGCTGATCCAGCTATTAAGGCCTACGCTAAATATATTCAAATCAATACCATCGACAGTTTTCAAGGACAGGAAAAAGATATTATTTACATTAGTCTCACGCGTAGTAACGAACAACAGACGATTGGTTTCTTGTCAGATGTGCGGCGGATGAATGTCGCTATGACAAGAGCAAAGAAAAAACTAATCGTGATCGGTGATAGTGCGACAGTAGGTAAGCATGAGTTTTATGAAAATTTCATGCAATATATGGAGACTATAGCACATTATCATAGCGTGTGGGAATGGGAGATGGAGTAGGTATATAACGTTGTGGCGAATTAATCTAACTTTATTTTAGTCAAAATTAAGTTAATCTGTTATTTTAGCGGATTAATTTAACAGCATACAATCAATATGAAACAGTATTATCAAAGTAAAGAACTTGTTTTTAAAACACGTTGGATGACAGATGAGGGATTCTATTTTTCAGAAAAGGAGTTGGAAGATGCTTCTTTAGAAGCGTATCTAAGCGAGTCCAAAACACTGGAAGATGATATTATATATATTCCCTTTAGTCAAATAAAGAAGGTGATTCCAATTGCTGGTAATGAGCCACCACTTCTTGATATTGAAGTATTCGACGCAAAAGCTTACCAAGCAATCGTTGCAGATTTCGAAACTGAATCTCAATTGGAGGACGCTATTAAACAAATTGAAATCCATTCAGGCCTGAAAGAAAGGGTAGAGGTTATTAAAAATAAGGCTTGGATAAGAAATCTGTTGTATACAATGGCTTCGGCATTTTTTGGTTATTCATTAGTCATGATGGCGAAGGAAATAGAGTCGGGGATAACGCTCGATGTAAGTGGGAAAAGGTCTGGTATTAAGCATGTTTTAGCTTCAATTGCCGAGCAGCTAGGTGTTTTAGGATGTCTGATATTAGCAATTGTTATCGTTTCGGGGTTTGCTTATTTCACCTATACAATCTATAAAAGCTCGAATACAAAAAGAAATGTTTGGGGAAAATAGCAGTACCAAGCTTAAGTGTTCAAGATGTATTTCAAATTATAGTTGAGTATTACCAAAATAAAAGGGGCCAACGCATTAGCGTTAGCCCCTTTTATTTTGGTAATAGCCTTGGTGCCTTTATTCTGCTATTTCGTTTTTATTTAAGAAAACAAATTGTCCATCAAAGACATCCAATTGGATAATGGCATCTTTATTCACCTTACCGGAAAGAATTTCTTTGGATAACTCATTCAAAATTCTTTTTTGGATAACCCGTTTCAATGGACGAGCACCATAAATTGGGTCATAACCCAGTTGTGCAAGCCAATCCATTGCCTCATCAGAAGCCGTAATAAATATATTTTGTTCAGCCAGTTGCTTTTGTATATTGCTAAACTGCATCCGCACGATACTCGCTATCTCATTTCTGCTTAGAGGTGTAAACATAATGATCTCATCAATACGGTTCAAGAACTCTGGGCGAATTGATTTTTGCAACAGCTCAAACACTTCGCCTCTAGTTTTTCCAATGACCTCATCTCTTTTGTTATCATTCAATTGAGAGAAATTCTCCTGAATGATATGCGACCCAGTATTGGAGGTCATGATGATAATGGTATTTTTAAAATTCACCGTCCTACCTTTGTTATCGGTTAGATGACCATCATCCAATACCTGCAGTAAGATGTTGAATACATCAGGATGGGCCTTCTCAATCTCATCTAATAGAACCACTGAGTATGGGCGACGACGAACTGCTTCAGTCAATTGTCCACCTTCCTCATAGCCTACATAACCCGGAGGCGCTCCAATAAGACGAGATACCGCATGGCGTTCTTGGTATTCAGACATATCAATCCGAACCAATGCATGTTCATCGTCAAATAAGTATTCCGCTAAAGCTTTCGCCAGTTCAGTTTTACCCACACCGGTTGTCCCTAAGAAGATAAAGGAGCCGATTGGCCGTTTAGCATCACTCAGTCCCGCTCTTGATCGACGTATAGCGTCAGCAATGGCTTCTATAGCTTCTTCCTGGCCGGCAACACGTTTATGTAACTCCTCTTCTAGAGAAAGTAGCTTATCTCGCTCAGATTGAATCATCTTATTAACCGGGATACCAGTCCATTTCGATACCACATCGGCGATATCCTCAGAGGTTACTTCCTCTTTTAACATGCGTTTGCTACCTTGTTTCTCTGCTAATTCCGCTTTTAATTCTTCGACTTTATCTTGCGCATCTTTGATTCGGCCATAACGAATTTCTGCTACCTTGCCATAATCTCCAGCACGTTCAGCTTGATCAGCTTCTTGCTTGTAGTGCTCAATATTTTCAATTTCTTGATTGACACTATCAACCAAAGTTTTTTCCGATTGCCAAGCAGCGCGCAAAGAGTCGCGTTCGGCAGATAAATTTGCAATCGTTTCAGAAAGTTCACTCACTTTCTTTTCATCTTGTTCCCGCTTAATCGCCTCACGTTCGATTTCTAGTTGCATAATCCGACGGTTCAATTCGTCAACAACTTCAGGTACCGAATCCATTTCTAAACGTAGTTTGGAAGCTGCCTCATCCATCAAATCGATTGCTTTATCGGGTAAAAAACGATCCGAAATATAGCGTGTAGACAATTCCACCGCTGCTATGATTGCCTCGTCTAGTATGCGTACCTTATGGTGCGTTTCGTAGCGTTCTTTCAGTCCACGTAATATCGAAATGGCATCTTGGGTAGTAGGCTCATCGACCATTACCTTTTGAAACCGGCGCTCCAATGCTTTATCTTTTTCAAAATACTTTTGATATTCGTTCAGTGTTGTTGCTCCAATGGCGCGTAATTCACCACGAGCAAGTGCAGGTTTTAGGATATTTGCAGCATCCATAGCTCCCTCACCACCACCAGCTCCAACTAGGGTGTGGATCTCATCAATGAATAAGATAATTTCACCATTGCTATCAGCAACCTCCTTAACAACGGCTTTTAACCTTTCTTCAAATTCACCTTTGTATTTAGCGCCTGCTATCAGAGCGCCCATATCCAAAGAAAATACAATTTTGGACTTTAAGTTTTCTGGTGCATCCCCATTGATGATGCGATGTGCTATTCCTTCGGCAATGGCAGTTTTACCAACGCCAGGCTCACCGACCAGAATGGGATTGTTCTTTGTTCTACGCGATAAAATCTGCATGACGCGACGTATTTCTTCATCGCGACCAATGACAGGATCTAATTTTCCAGATTCTACAAATTCATTTAAGTTACGAGCGTACTTACCCAATGCATTGTAGGTTGCTTCGGCATTTTGGTCCGTTACCCTGCTGTTTCCTCTTAATTCTTTAATAGCAAGTTTGAGGTCTTTTTCATTGACACCTTGGTCTTTTAGTAAGCTCGAAGTTTTGTCACCTGCATTTAGAATCCCTAAAAGGAGATGCTCAACTGATACAAAATCGTCATTGAACTCCTTCAAGTAGTTTTGTGCCTTTTGTAATGCTGTATTCGAATTATTGCTTAAATAGACATTACTACCACTTACTTTTGGGAATCCCTCGATCTGCTTATCTAGCTCCCCACTTAAATAAGTGATGTTGACATTTAATTTCTTCAACAGATGGTTGATAACATTCTCGTCAACGGTCAACAATGCTTTAAGTATATGAGCGGTTTCAATAGCTTGCTGTTGATTACCGCTACCAATCTCCGAAGCCTTTTGAATCGCTTCTTGCGCTTTAATGGTGTAGTTATTGAAATTCATCGTGTTTTTTAATTTGATTTAATACATGAATAACAATCAAAATGCCATTCCTGTTTTTTTTCCTTTTTCGGAAAAAATGTCTCTTATTTTTATTGTGAAATGACAAAATTTCAGTTTTAGATTGTTTTAATGATAAAATTGACGTGGAGGATAAAAATAAATGACTTGATTCTCAGAAAATTATTGAATTATGCTGAAAAAAAATGCCGGAAAGCTTGATTATGTTGTAAAAGGTTTCGATATTTGCACCATCATAATTCGAAAGGGTTATTTAAAAAAGCCTCTTTAGCTCAGCTGGTAGAGCAACTGACTTGTAATCAGTAGGTCATTGGTTCGATTCCGATAAGAGGCTCTTTTTTAAACTTTCATCATGATGCCTCCTTAGCTCAGCTGGTAGAGCAACTGACTTGTAATCAGTAGGTCATTGGTTCGATTCCGATAGGAGGCTCAAAGGTCAATCTCAAACAGATTGACCTTTTTTTATTTTCAGAACTGGAGATTCGTTTTTTAAGCCAATCAAAAAGGGGTTCCATAATTATCATATGGAACCCCTTTTTGATTGGCACTCTATCCTTAAAAGTTTGGTTTTAATAGATATTTATCGTAGAACCTAAAGATATGGTCAGCAGCTTCTTCCGCTGTATCCACGATTCGATATAACTTCAAGTCCTCCTCGCTGATGTATTTATTACCTAACATGGTGTCCTGAATCCATTTGAAAAGTCCACCCCAATATTCTGAACCGACCAATACAATCGGGAAACGTGCGATTTTCCCTGTTTGAATCAAGGTGATGGCTTCAAACAATTCATCCATAGTCCCGAATCCACCAGGCATCACAATATACCCCTGAGAGTATTTCATAAACATAACTTTCCGCACAAAGAAATAATTGAACTCTAATAATTTATCGCGATCGATGTATCTATTATGAAATTGCTCAAATGGTAATTCGATATTTAATCCCACAGATTTACCGCCAGATTCATATGCGCCTTTATTAGCGGCTTCCATAATACCAGGGCCACCACCAGAAATGATACCATATCCACGCGCTGTCAGTAAGCTAGCGACATCGACAGCCATTTGATAATACTTGTGGTCTTGAGGCGTCCGTGCAGACCCGAATATGGAAACGCAAGGACCAATTTTAGCCAATTTTTCAAAGCCATCTACAAATTCGGACATAATTTTAAATATTTGCCACGAATCCTTTACTTTTATCTCTTGCCACGTCTTGTTTTCAAAGGCACTTCTTATTTTATCGTCTTTTGTAATATCCATTCTATAATGTTATTGTAAAAATTAGTATTCCCACCCATTTCAAGGGAATACAAGATAAGGAATATTTTTAATTCGAGCAGTTTCTTTGTCTAATATATTATTAAATTTGCAACATGAATTTTTCTTCTAAATTATTAGAAAACGCTGTGTCAGAGTTTGGACGATTACCTGGCGTAGGTCAAAAAACCGCATTGAGATTAGTTTTACATTTGTTGAAACAATCGGATGCTGAGGTGGGTAGATTTACGTCAACTATTAGTCAATTAAAGGGAGAAATTAAATACTGCCGTATCTGCTTTAATATTTCAGATTTTGATGAATGTGAAATATGTACTTCCTCAAAGCGTGACCATTCCCTTATTTGCGTTGTTGAAGATACACGAGATGTTATGGCAATTGAGAATACCAACTCATATCAAGGGAGTTATCATGTATTAGGTGGACTTATCTCTCCAATGGATGGTGTAGGTCCCTCTGATTTAAAAATAGATGCCTTGGTAGAACGTATGCAAAAGCAAGGCATAAAGGAAGTTATATTGGCATTAAGTGCCACTATGGAAGGCGATACGACTATTTTTTACTTATATAGAAAATTAAAAGAATTCAATGTTCAAATAACTACAATCGCTCGAGGTATTGCCTTCGGCGGAGAACTGGAATATGTGGATGAATTGACTTTAGGGAGGTCAATAGCAACAAGAACACTGTATGAAAGGCCTGCTATATAGGGGCTGAAACCTTTATTTTTATAGTTGTAAAAGCTTTGTTACTCGACAAGGCTTTTTTTTGGCCTGCTTTTTAGTGAAAAGTCGTATTTTAACAAATTATTAAATCTTACAAAACCAATCTATCATTTATTAATTTAAGTATGAAAGAAAAAAATAGCTCCAGAAGAGATTTCTTAAAGAAATCCATCACAGGAGCAGCGGCATTTACAATTGTCCCTAGATTCGTATTAGGGGGGCAAGGATACTTGGCTCCAAGTGACCATCTCACGAAAGGTATTATTGGTGTAGGTTCTATGGGACGTGGTCATTTTGGATACGCAGGAACAAAAACGGTAGCGATTTGTGATGTAGATACGAGGCATTTAGCTATTGCTCAACAAACGTTAGGTGGTGGAGTTAAGGAGCATCACGACTTTCGCGATTTAATCAAAAATCCAGAAGTCGATATCGTACATATCGCGACTCCTCCTCATTGGCATGGTTTGATGTCTCTAGAAGCTGCTCGTGCAGGAAAAGATATTTGGTGTGAAAAACCAATGACAAGGACCATCGGGGAAGGTAAAAAGGTTAAAGAAGCAATCGCGCAACATGGGAATATTTTTAGATTAAATACTTGGTTTCGTTTTAGTGATGATTTTTACGGAATGAATGTTCCTGTAAAAAAGATTAAAAAATTAGTGGATACCGGAATGTTAGGTTGGCCATTGAAAGTCACCATTAGCAAGCATACTGGTTTCGATTGGAAATTCTATTGGGTAGGTAAAGAGAACCTTCCTGTAGAGCAACCTCCTGCAGAACTGGATTATGATATGTGGTTAGGTCCAGCTCCATATAAACCATACAGTACACATCGTGTGCATACTACCTTTAGAGGATATTGGGATTATGATGGTGGAGGATTGGGCGATATGGGACAACATTACTTAGATCCCGTACAATATTTCTTAGGTAAAGATGGCGAAAGCCCTGTTTCTGTGGAAGTGGATGCTCCTCAGCAGCATAGTGATGCTGTTGGAACGTGGAGAAGAATCACTTACACTTACGCAGATGGTTGCCAAATCATTTTAGATGGCGAAGGTAAAGACGAAGGAATGGCGTATATAGATGGACCAAAAGGTAAACTATATAAAGGTTTCGTTTCTGACATACCAGATATGGAAAGAAAACTAGCACAATATCCAGAGCCTGCTCCGCAAATTACAGATTTCTTAGAATCAGTACGCACGCGTGAGAAATTTGCATTAAATGAAATAAACGGTTATCGTTCATGTACATTGGTCAATATGGGCTTAATTGCCCTACGTTTAAATCGTTCTTTAAAATTTGATTCTACGAAAGATGAATTTATTAATGACGATGCTGCAAACCGTTTAATTTATCAACCAATGCGTGGCCCTTGGTCAATGTAATTCTTTAAGCTATCTAAAAAATGAAAAAAGTTTTTAATACCATATCTGCCTTATTAATACTTCAAGGGGCAGCTTATGCACAACAACCTCAAAATAGAACAACTGCTACTAAAATAGCCGATGTATTGGGGCAACAACCTGCTGATGAGAAGGTGAAGTTTTTATACGCGATGAATGAGTTGGAAAACTTTACATCAAATGAGATTTCGGCAATGTTGAATCAATTGAAACCACAGGGACAAAATAATGCTGAAGTAGAATATGCGACCAATAGCTATTCTTTTTTTGTTAATCAACCTGGAAAAGAAAAACAAAAAGAAGTCTTTGTCCAAGGATTGTTAGATGCATTAGGTACAGTTAAAGAAGATACAAATAAAGCGTTTGTGTTACGTCTTTTACGTCAATGTGCAGGAAATTCAGCCGTGACTAAAGTATCGACTTATTTGAACAATGCTTATTTGGCAGATGGCGCAGCGCGTACATTGGTTTCGATTAATACAAAGGAATCGAGTGATGCCTTAGCCCAAGGGTTAACAAGTGTTTCAGACGAGAAATCTGCTATAGCAGTAGTAACAGCTCTTGGTGATGTTAGAAATCAATCGGCTGAACAAGCTATTATTGCCTTACTGGATAAATATAAATCAGACTCCTTTAAGCGCACAGCCCTTATCGCATTGAGTAAAATCGGTGGAACTGCTGCGATACCAATTTTTGAAAAAGAGCTTAAAGCTGCAAATTACAGCTATGATAATTTGAATAGTATTGGCTTAGGATTAGATTATGCAGAGTCTTTAATCGAGAACAAGAAAAATACAGAAGCCATTTCTTATTTAAACACACTTTTTGCACAAGCATCTAAAATCAAAGCGATCAATGCACAAGCAGGATCTTTAACATTATTAACAGCACTTGATGCCAAAAAACAGAAAAAAAATCTGTTAGCTGCAGCTCGAAATGATAATAATGTCTATCGTCATGTTGCCTTGGGTCTGTTACAGCAGTATGGTGATGCAAACGATACTAAGAAATTACTTGCAATTGCTGCAAAATCGAGTCCTGCTGTTCAAGAGTCTCTATTTAACTATATAGCACAAAATGGCTCGATTGGTCAGCTGAAAACGATTGAGAAACTTGTTGATAAATCGACAGATGCACATGCTAAATTAGCTGGACTAACAGCCATCAATTTATTGTCGAAAGGTGCTGATTCAAAGATTTTGATCGCTAATTTATCTGCTGATGAGCAGCTGAATCAATCAATCAAAGCGCTGATATTGAGTTCGAAAAATGACAATACGATTGATGAAGTGAATAATGCTTTGGCAAGCGTAGATGATGCTAAGAAAATCCAGTTATTGGATGTTTTAAGCACACGTGCGAATAGCAATTCGTCTCAAGCGGTATTGGCATTGAAAAGCTCAAACCCAGACGTTAATAAAGCCATTAACAAAGCATTACCTAATGTAGCTCAAGAAAAAGATTTAGATGTCCTTGTCAATTTGCTAGCCGATGCAGATGATGCTTCTAAAAAGAATCTGGAAGTTGCGATTGCAAATGTAATCCAATCAAGTCAAAATAGAGATCAACATATTCAAAAGCTAGCAGCAAATATTTCTCGCTCTGCAGCACCGAGTGCGATGAAGTTTTTTCCAATCTTCGCAAGATTAGGTGATCAAGAGTCATTGAATGCGGTTACTAATTATTTGAAAACAGATAACCCTGCATTGAAAGAAGCAGCTGTTGCAGCTATTGCTGATTGGTCTACACCTTTAGCATTAAATGAGTTGATCCAGTTGTCAAGAACGGATTTATCGACTTCTCTAAATGAAAAGGTTTTTACAGGCTTGGTTAAAAATATCAATAAGTCAATCATAACCAATGATCAAAAGACACTTTTATTGAAGGATGCATTTGCTGTAGCAAAAACCGACAATCAGAAAAAGGCAGTGTTAGGGTCTTTGCAAGCAACGGGTACTTATCAAGCAATGGTATTTGCAGCTAAATACATGAAAGATCCCAATCTAAAGGGAGCTGCTATCAATACAGCGATGAATATCGCGTTGGATGATAAGTCGTTTGTAGGTACAGAAGTGCGCAATATCCTAAATGAAGTTATTGGTAATTTGAGTGGTAGCGAGAGTTCGTATTTAAAAGAAGCAGTGATTAAGCATCTTGCCGAAATGCCACAATCTGAAGGCTTTGTAAGTCTATTCAATGGCAAAGATTTGACGGCTTGGAAAGGTTTGGTGGCAAACCCAATTAAAAGAGGTCAAATGACTGAAAAAGAATTGGCTGCTGCTCAAGTAAAAGCTGATGAACAAATGCATCAAGGCTGGGCTGCTCAAAATGATGAATTGATTTTTAATGGAAAAGGAGATAACATAGCAACGATCAGACAATACGGTGATATTGAAATGTTAGTCGATTGGAAGTTGGATAAAAATGGTTCGGAAGGCGATGCAGGTATTTACCTTCGTGGTACACCTCAAGTACAAATTTGGGATATATCTAGGGTAAAGGATGGTGCGCAAGTGGGATCTGGTGGTTTATATAATAACCAAAAGGCGGAGTCTAAACCTTTATTGGTAGCAGATAATGCTTTAGGAGAGTGGAATACGTTTAAAATCAAGATGATTGACGACAAGGTCACTGTTTATCTGAATGGTAAATTGGTGACGGATAATGTTCCTTTAGAAAACTATTGGGATCGCAATCAATCTATTTTCCCAACCGAGCAAATCGAATTGCAAGCGCATGGTACGGTCGTGTCTTACAGGGATATTTATGTAAAAGAACTGGCAAGAAAAGAAGTCTTTCAATTGAGCGCTGATGAAAAGAAACAGGGCTTTGAGGTTTTGTTTGATGGTACAAACTTAGATAAGTGGACGAAGAATGATGGTTATGTCATCAATGATGAAGGACACTTAAGGGTAGTGCCAGATGCTAAATTTGGTGGTAATCTGTACACAAAAGAACAATATGGAGACTTTGTATATCGGTTTGATTTCAAACTGACAGATGGTGCTAACAATGGTGTAGGTGTCAGAGCCCCTCTAGAGGGAGATGCTGCTTATGAGGGTATGGAAATTCAGATTTTAGATAATACTGCTGATATCTATAAAGATTTAAAACCTTATCAATACCATGGTTCTGTATACGGTGTCTCGACTTCAAAAAAAGGTCATTTGAAACCGGTAGGGGAGTGGAATAGCGAAGAGATTGTGGTAAAAGGTAATCGTGTTCAGGTAACATTGAATGGTGTCTTGATTCTTGATACGGATATTGCAACTGCAAGCAAAAATGGCACTTTGGACGGTAAAGCTCATCCAGGGTTGAAACGTACTTCCGGACACTTGGCTTTCCTAGGTCATGGATCTGAAGTATTCTTTAAAAATATAAGAGTTAAAAAATTGAAATAGCGTTAATCACTCCATTTCATGAAAAGGTCCTTATTGCATATGCTAATAAGGACCTTTTATAATATAAGGGCATTTGATTGCCTTGATTTTACGGTACAAGTTGTTGCCAAATATCGCAAGGTCCTCGTGTTTAATTTAGAATTGGTTACGGATATTTCTTTTTCCCACGAATATACTATAGCTATTCAGTAATTGTTCTAAACGTGAGATTAACCCTTGGTGTAAATACTTTTTTTGTCGGTGGAAGTCGATGTAGCCAATGAGATTGTGTTTCATCCTTCATAATCAATAAGCTACCATGCTCCAGATATAATTCAACTTTTTCTTTGCTAATTTTATGTTTGAAGGCAAATTTTCGGACTGCTCCAAAACTCAAAGAACCAATTGCACCATCTTTCTTTAAATCTTTCTCACCATCACTATGCCAAGCCATGCCCTCTTCTCCATTGTGATACAAGTTCAATAAGCAAGAATTGAAAGTTTCACCAGTTGTTTCTTCAACTATATTTTTCAATTCCAGTAGTTCCTTTGACCAGGGTAATGCCCGTTTTGTTGTATTTGAATAGGTATATTCAAAGGGTTTTGTACCATACCAAGCCACTTTCCTCTTAGTCAATAGATGTTTACCGAAAATAACAGCTTCATCGTTTCGCCATTCGATTGTTGTCAAAAGCTTCTGAAAATAGTAATCCGCACTTTCAACGTCCAGAATTGTACCATAATAATGAACAGTACCATCTCGATGAAGCCAGTTTTTTGTTGTATCAACAGGGTAATTAAATAATTTCATGGTATCTTTTCTAACGTTCTTTTGTAATTCAATATTGTAAAAACAGCAATAGGACATCGCAATATAATCTTGAAGATATTTACTCTTCTTGATTTAGCTGAGCACTTTCCCAACCGATTATGGCTGTTTTTCGCGTAGGTCCCCACATATAACCACCCGTAATACCGGATGCTTGAATGACACGGTGACAGGGGATAAGAAAGGCCACGGGATTGCTGCCAATTGCTGTTCCAACAGCTCTAGAGGCCTTTGCATTTCCAATCTGTTGCGCGACATCGCCATACGTAACAAGCTTACCCATGGGTATTTTTAGTAGGCTTTCCCATACCTTCAACTGAAAATCGGTCCCCTTAAGGTGTAGTTTTATTTCTGATAAAGTAGACCAATCGTTTCGAAAAATAATCAGTGCACTTTCCTGTAATGCATCTGCATATTGATTGAATAAAGCATTTGGGAACCTGGCATGTAGGTCATGATAAGCTTTTGCTTCGTTACTTTCGAAGGCGATATAACAAATACCCTTTGTTGTAGAAGCAATGATAACTTTGCCAAACGGACTGTCGGCAAAACGATAATTTATGCTCAGATTTTGTCCTCCGTTCTTGTATTCAGCAGGCGACATGCCTTCAATATTGATAAACAGGTCATGCAAGCGACTTGTGCTGGATAAGCCGGTCTCATAGGCAGTGTCAAATAGTGTTAAATCCCTATTTTCAGCAAGTAATTTTTTCGCGTGTTCAATGCTTATGTATTGTAAAAATTTTTTGGGACTTGTACCTGCCCATTCCGTAAACAATCGCTGAAAATGAGCTGGACTTAAATGGATTTCCGCTGCAACTTCATCGAGATGAGGTTGCTCCTTAAAATGATGTTGTAAATACGCAATAGCGGAAGCAACTCGATTATAATTAAGACTTGATTGTGTTTCCATTTTATATTAATTAATACACAAATTTCAACATGATTTCAGAATTATACAATCCGAAACATGCGCAATTTATTATGCATTGATATTTTTTATCATTTTATAATTGATAAATTTAATTTCCTTTAACCTAACTACTTGTTTTTGAACAGTACTAAAACCCATCTTTTCAAAAAAAGATTTTGCTGTTTTGCTTACGTCGGCAGTTATGGACTTTATATGCTGTCGCTTTGCTGCATCTTCGATAATATGATATAACTGCTGGGCAACTTTTATTCGCTGATAATCCTTATGCACAAAAAGTAGGTCAATGTATGTCCACTTGTCTAAAGTGCAAAAACCAACGATTTTACTGTCATGTAATGCTATCAAGACAAATTGATGTATTAAGATATCTGCCCAACGCTGTTCGTTATGAATCGAAGAGCTCCACATTTCGATTTGCTCCGAATTATAGTCTTTTATACATACTGTTTTGATCGTACCAACAAACAATTGTTGTAGCTCATCGCGGTCATCTAATGTTCCTGCTCGAAAAGTATATGTTTTCAAATTATCTGATGGGGGTTTGAAGGTGTGTAGTGCTATATTCTTCCAGATTGTTGTTCGCGTTTCGCAATCATGATGCTATTCAAACTTACTAATATTGCATTTTAAATACAATAATATTGATGTATAACTTCGCATTTATGTGTTATTATGGAGTTCAATAGGTTATTATGTCTACTTTATTATTAAATAGCCCACCGATTAGATCTTACATAAATATACGATACTTCCATAAAAATGATGTTTTTGACAAGGATAGGTTTATCTAAAAAAGGATGTGCTGATGCGATCATTTCATAGAAGATTAAGGATGGAATTCCTACATAAAAAAACAGCGTTTAATATTATTAAACGCTGTTTTTGTGTGTCCCCGAAGGGAGTCGAACCCATATCAACAGAACCGGAATCTGCAATTTTATCCATTAAACTACAGGGACATGCTAGCAAAGATATACTATTTCATGAAAAATGAAAATAGCTAAATGCAATCTCTTGCCAACATCCTCATCTTTAGTCAATAAGATTTAAAGTTACATTTACTGAAATGTCTGGAGTACCGCCACCAATGCTTTGGTAGCTTGAATTGTTCCAGTCTGCTGCGGTAACCTTTGTTTTATTTAGACCGTGCATCAAGACAATTTTCATTGGAATAGCACTTGCTTTATCTAATACTTTCCAGTTGCTTTTTAAACCTACTTGTTGGTCTAGATACGTAAAGGTGATCTGTTCCTTTGTAGGGCCTACGAAGAAAAACTGATGTTCATCGGCATCGTCTGAAATTTCCTGTTGTACCTCATGTCCATCAAAATCTTTTAATTTAATATCTAAATCATAGTTGCCCTTTTTTAAGTTTAAAGACTGTGTTTTTGTATCGGTAGCATCGATGATAACTTCGACTTTGGCATTTGTTGTTTTTTCTGTAAAACTTAAAGTCATGGTTTTCATTTCTTCATTATCATGTTCGTGGACAGGATCATCTTTTTTACATGAGTTGAAAAGGAGAACCGCTGCGATCAGGACTAAATTGCTGCTGTTAATGATTTTTTTCATGATAGCTGTATTTGTTATGATTAGAATGTGTAATTAATTGTCAATTGTATATTTCGGCCTACACCATGACTGTAATAACGGAATAGATCGGTGTAAGATTTGTATGTGCTATTTAAGATGTTTTCTACCAAAAGGCGAGTTTGCAATTTATTGTTGCCAACAAGAGAGCCAAAACTAATGGAACCATTGATGAGCTGATACGCCGACGGTGCCGGAGCCATCTCCATACTTGCTGTTGTTAAAAACTGTTTCGCATAGATTTCTTGACCTAAGGCAAATTTCACATCATGCATCCAGTTCGCCTTGCCTTTTGTTGTAAAAGCAATTTCATGTGTATATGATAGGGGTGGAATAAGCGGCAGGTAGTTGTTTTCATCTAGGTTACGGGCATAGATAAATGATGTATTTGCACTGTATTCTAAATGTTCACGGATGGCATATTTCCCCTGTATATCGATTCCTGCCAGTAAAGCATTGTTTTGACTATACTGCCAAATCGGGAATGTACCGGAAAGATTTTGTACATATTCTTCGGTTGGTTTTACATAAATGTAATTATTGATGTAGTTAGCATAGATGTCAATGTTTAAGAAATTCTTCTGTTCATGGATATTTAAACTGGTGATCCACTTTAATCCTTTCTCCGCTTTTAAGGACGCATATCCTCTTTCATAGCGTGCTGTACTCTGGTGGACGTTTTGGCTGTACAGTTCTTGAGCGGACGGCGCTCTCCAAGCAAGTCCTAAGTTTGATTTAAGAGTCATATGGTTATCGACAGTATAGGATAAACCGAGGTTGGTCGACAAGTTATGAAACTGATTGTTGCCGCCATAAGCTTTGCCATAAAAGTCATACCCTGCAGCATCGAAATTCTTGAAATCATAACGAGCTCCTAATTCATAGGCAAATCGGTCTTTTTGCCATTGATATATACCGTATGCTCCGATGTTAAAGGCATTGTAATTTGGTATTAATGGGGTATTAAAAGTCCCAGCAATATTGTTGTTAACCTGTGTCTGCCCCTGAAGGCCTGTGATAAATTTTTGATTTAAGCCCTCAATAGTATAAGATGCATCAAGTGCATGTGTCCGTAAAACCATATCCATGCTTGGAATTGCACTACGGCCTGCACGTCTTTTATCGTATTCCTGGCGGTGGTTATTCTGGTAAGCATATTTTATGGATAAGGTTTTAGCATCGCTTAAGCGCTGGCTGTAAGCAAACTGAAATACCTCGTGTTTAACCTCTTGACGGGGAGCATCAATATTGTATGAGAATCCGAAAAGTTCGCTGGGATATGGTCGCCCGTAGGCTAGACGTTCTTGAAAAGAGGTAATATCGCCGATATGAGTAGATGATAAAATGCCCGCTTCATTGTGATATTGTTTATAGGAAGCTTCAAAATTAGCGTCTTTGTATTGATAATTTACTGCAGCATTTAGGTTGTAAATGCGTTGTCCGGTATTGTTCAGGTAATAATCGGGAGTTTTTCGATTACCACTTTTGCTGTAGTTACCATTAAAAGACCATTTTAGTCCTGCCATCGGAGTGATGCCCTCTAGGTTTAATGCGCTTTGCATACCTCTGCCATTTGTGAAACCGTTAAGACTGACTTGCCCTCTAAGGCTATCAATCTTATTCCAAGGCTTGGTGGATAACAGAATTGCTCCACCTAAAGCCTCTCCTCCATAACGTAGACTTTCTGCTCCTTTCACAACTGTTATCGTATTGGCAGCATATACATCAATTTCAGGAGCATGATCATTCCCCCATTGCTGACTTTCCAGTTTCATACCATCATTCAATATCGCAAGTCGGTTTCCATAAAGCCCGTTAACAATGGGCTTATTGATGGTAGATCCGGTCTGCAGGAGATGGACTCCAGCAATATTTTTTAATACTTCTGCTAGCGAACGGTTTCTATTTTCAGCTAAAGCTGTCGCATTGACCTGTTGCGAAATCTGTGTTTTGGCAGCAACCTGATATCCGTAAACCTGTGTCTCGGCGAGTCTCTTAACGTCTTTTTTTAGTCTTATCAGTACGGGACGGTCATTTTTCACATAAGTAGTGTCATTTTCGTAGCCAACGAGTGAAGTCACTAATTTTATAGGGAAGTTCTGTTCGGTACTAAATTGAAATTCACCCGAAAAGTTGGAAGTTATCGCTTTCTTATGTCCTTCGTAGTGTAGGTTAGCTCCATGAATGGGACTGGTGTTTTCTAGCGCTATGATCTTTCCGCTTATTTGTTTTTTTTGTGCAAATAAGCTGTAAGAAGGCCATAATGAGATGAATACGGGTGCCAATATCGAGATGACGCTGAACTGTTTTGTCATGCTTAAATTAAATTACGCTTCAAAAATACAACATTGTTGCATTAAATTAAAATAATAATGCAACAATGTTGTATATAATTTTAAAAGTCGTCATTTATGCCGTTTTTCGATACGAATGAGAAGCATTTTATTTTCTTGAATCCTGGCATTGTTCCAAATGATAATCGAAATGAAACGGGGATTACGCAATTAGTCAGCTAACTTTAAAGATAAAGTAGAGATTTTAGGGTTTCTGAATAGGTTACGATGCTATTAGGAGCGGGGATGATATTGCGTGATAACGCTTTGAAGGTAATCTCGGTCAATATGGGTATAGATTTCGGTAGTGGTAATGCTTTCATGGCCCAACATATCTTGGACAGCACGTAAATCGGCACCACCTTCTACCAGATGTGAGGCAAAACTGTGTCGAAAGGTATGAGGACTTATGTTTTTTTGAAGCCCAATTTTACTTGCTAATTCTTTTATCATAATAAACACCATCACACGTGACAATGCGGCACCTCTTTTATTAAGAAAAACATAATCCTCTTGCCCTGGTTTGTTTTTGATATGCAGCCTAACTTCGTCGAGGTATATTTTTAAATGTTTAATTGCCTGGCTACCTATCGGTATCAAACGTTCTTTATTCCCTTTTCCTTCCACTTTAATAAATTCGACATCGAGATAGAGATTAGATATTTTTAGACCAACCAATTCAGAGACTCGAAGGCCACAACCATATAATACCTCAATGATAGTCTTGTTGCGCATTCCTTCGGCGGTTGAAAGGTCTATTGCATTGATAAGTTGATCGATTTCTTGTATATTCAGAACACTTGGTATCTTCCTGGCCATACGCGGTGCTTGTATCAACTCTACAGGATTGCTTTCCCAGTCGTACTCCAAGAGTAAGAAATTGTAAAAGGTTTTGAGCCCAGATAGGAGGCGCGATTGGGTAAATGGGGAAATACCAAAGTTATTGATCCAGATTAGAAAACGTTGTAAATCTTTATTTGTGAGTTGCTGGAGAGTCAAATTATGCTCATCACTATATACCTCTAATTTAGATACATCATTTAGATACGCTTCAATAGAATTGTCGGATAGTCCACGCTCAAATTTTAAAAAACGTTCGAAATTCTTCTTTAAATGCAACCAATTATTTTCTTCTATCATGAATAACAAAAATACAATAGATTAATTGTAATTTCGAGCACTAATTTTATAAAACAAACTAAATTAATTATTTAAGGTAAATCAAAAACATGAGATTTATTAAACCAATTGCATTAACATTTTTGTTGCCATCTCTTTATTGTACGACCCCAAGTACAGCGGCAACATCATTTCGTGCTGAAGCGAGAGCGATTTTAGCACAGGACACCGTTAACTGGAATCAAAATCTTCCATTTGACAATGAGGTAGTTAAAGGAAAACTTAAAAATGGTTTCACCTATTATATACGCCGTAATGTAGAACCCGAAAAAAGGGTTACCATGTATTTGGCGAATAAAGTAGGTTCTATTTTAGAGACTGAAGATCAACTCGGTCTAGCACATTTTTTGGAGCATATGAACTTCAATGGATTAAAACATTTTCCAAAAAATGAATTAGTCGATTACCTTCAAAAAGCAGGGGTAAGATTTGGTTCAGACCTTAATGCGTATACAGGTTTTGACGAAACTGTCTATCAATTGCCCATTCCATCAGACGACCCTGAGTTATTGAAAAATGGATTGCAAGTGATGCGTGACTGGGCACAAGATGCTTTGTTGACGACGGAAGAAATTGATAAGGAACGTGGTATTGTGATGCAGGAAATGCGTGGTGGACGTGGTGTTGGCCAGCGTTTGCAAGATCAATATTTCCCCATCGTTTTGAATGGTTCTCGTTATTCCAAACGATTGCCTATTGGAACGGAGAAGATCATTACAACTTTTAATCCGGAAACTATCCGTAAATTTCATCAGGACTGGTATAGACCAGATCTGCAATCTATTATTATTGTAGGCGATATTGATGTTAAAGATATGGAGGAGCGTGTTAAAGCGCTGTTTTCGGATTTGAAAACTCCTGTAAAGAAATTGGAACGCACTAAATACAGTGTTGACTTGCTCAATAAGAATCAATTTATAGCGATTACCGACCCTGAACTTCCTTATACAGTTGCTCAGATCATGATTAAGAGTAAAGAAGAGAAAACGGTTACGGTAAAGGATTACAGGACCCAATTGTTGATTTCGGCGTTTAACACCATGGTCGCAGAGCGTTTTTCTGAAATTATGCAACAGGCAGATGCTCCCTTTATGCAAGCTGGTGGTAGCATATCAGGTTTCATAGCTGGATTGGATGTGTTTTCACTGATGGTGGTTCCAAAGCCAAATCAATTGGAAGTGGGCTTCAAAAAGATGATGACAGAGTTTGAGCGAATTCAAAAGTTTGGATTCACCGCGTCTGAATTGGATAGAGCAGTCATATCGATGAATAAAGCTAATGAAACAGCTTACATAGAAAAGAGTAAGAAAAAATCAGATAGCTATGTGAGTCGCTATTTGAATAACTTCTTAAAAGATGATGCGGCCTTAAGTAATGAGGATAGTTATAAAATTACGAAGCAACTTTTGCCAACATTGACATTAAAAGAAGTCAACGCATTGATTTCGAAATATTATACAGATTTGAATCGCGATGTCATCATTATGGGGCCGGAGAAAGATAAGGCTACTTTACCTGCGGAACAAACAATTAATACTTGGATAAAAGAAGTGGAATCTCAAAGTTTGACTGCCTATGAAGATAAGGTGTCCAAACTGCCATTATTAGCGAAGGAACCTGTAAAGGGATCTATTGTTTCTACTCAGGAATTAAAGGATATCCATGTTAAAGAAATGACGTTAAGCAATGGAGTCAAAGTTATTTTAAAACCTACCAATTTCAAAAATGATGAGATAAGAATTTCGGCATTTAGTGCCGGAGGTTCATCATTATATCCGGATCAAGATTATTATTCCGCAAGTAATGCTGCAGGTTTAGTTGACGCAAGTGGTCTTGGTCAATTGAATAATGTAGAACTTCAAAAATATTTGACAGGTAAAAATATTGCGATCACGCCATATATTTCAGAAAGATATGAAGGTTTATATGGTAGCTCGGATAAAGAGGGACTGAAGAATGCATTTGAGTTGATTTATGGCTATTTTACAGAACCACGATTGGATAATGATGTTTACCAAAGCATTATCGCGCGCTCCGTGGGAAGTTTGGAAAACCGAGAGAGTAACCCATCTAATGTTTTCTCAGATAAAATTAAGGAAGCGTTGTATGGGGATAATATTAGAAGGAAAAATGCAACGGTGGAATTAATAAAGACCATCGATAAAAATCGTGCCTTCGAAATTTATAAGGAACGATTTGCTGATGCATCGGATTTTACATTTACGATTGTAGGATCTTTTACAGAAGAAGAAATTAAGCCTTATCTTGAAAATTATTTAGCGGCATTACCTAATTTGGGGAGAAAGGAATCATACAAAGATTTGGCATTAACAGAACCAGCGAAAGGTAATCGCGTTGTTGTGCAAAAAGGTAAGGAGGATAAAGCGTCTGTGCAATTGGCGTATTACGGCGATTACACGTACAGTGAATTAGAAAATGTCAACATGGATGCTTTAGAAAGCATTTTGACAATCAAATTATTGGAGCGTCTTCGTGAAGCTGAAAGTGGAGTTTATAGCGTAGGAGCTTCAGCAAGCTATAGTAAATTGCCACGCGCACGTTATAGTTTCGGAATCGGCTTTGGAACGGCTCCCGATAAGGTGGATGTATTGATTAAATCGGCTGTTGATGAGGTATCAAAGATCAAGAAAGATGGCCCTATCAAGGAGGATATTGAAAAATTTGTCATTGAGCAAAAACGTCAGCTTGAATTACAGTTGAAAGAAAATGGTTTTTGGACAAATTATCTGTCAGGATCATATCAAAACCAGGAGGATGTCACAGCAATACAGCGGAAATTAGAAGATCTAAATCAAGTTTCAGTAGAAAGTGTAAAAGCTGTAGCTGAAAAATATCTGAAAGAAGACCGTATGTTCGAATTTATTCTATTACCAGACGCTAAGTAGATATTTTCTATTTCAAATAAAAATCTCCTGATATTTATCAGGAGATTTTTTATTAAAAAAAGTGTTTTAAAATCTAAACCGATAGTAAGGATTAGTAATTTTATTTATCGGATTTGGATGCTTACTATTTTATTTTTTTCAAGTCATAAAATTCTGCAAGCTCTCCTTGTACCTCTTTGCCTTGCATATCTAACATTTTCATGATACCTTCTCCAACTCTATATTTTGTCTCCCGATCTTTTTCTTGTATTATTATTGATCCTCCATCGGGTGTCCAAGTGAATTGACCAGTTACTTTTATGGGGTCTCCTTTTTCAAGATATTGTTCTGATTTTTCATATGTATCATCAGATTTTAGTGTAATAATGACGTGAATTCCTGAGCAATCAGCACAAGGTAACGTACCTTCATAAGTACCAGCCCAGTCTACTGAATTTTTTGTGTTATGCTCATCGTAAAATAAACTATCTTGTTTAACTTCTACTGGGGTATTTCCAGATTCAGCTTTTTCTTTAGTTTGTGTTTTATTTTGACAAGCCGAAAGCATTGCCACAAATATGAATAGACCTATGATGTTTCTTTTCATGATATTTTATTCTTTAAGTTATTCAACAGAATTATTCCGTTATAGTTTTAGAATTTCATGAAGTTACAAAATTATTTTATTTTTTTTCTGAGTGTCCCAGATCCTTATTCGGGTTAATATGATCCCTCACCAGTTGTTTCAACTCTTTTACTTCAGGAAATCTGCCCATACCCTTACGATCAAATAGCGTGTATCCGTCACTAGAAATGGTGTATTTTCCTGCAATTTCACTTGGAATCAATAAGACACCGTGAACATCTTCCGTAAAAGTGCTGAGTAACTCTTGTGCCATATAAGCTGCGCGTAACATCCAATTGCATTTTGGACAGTATTCTATTGAAATGGTTGGTTTGGATTTATTCATATTTCCTATCATCGAATGAGTAGCGAATATAAGTTATTTCATTTTGATATGAGCGGCCTCTTTTTAGCTGCTTTTTTATATTCATTTTTTAAGAATAACAATTAACCTATCTTAAGTGAAGTCATGGCTAGTGACCCGCCAACAGAGTTGTCATTAAACAACATGAGCTCATCGTGCTGCTCTTTTAAGGCTAAGCTGTAAATTAATGGTAAATAGTGCTCTGGTGTCGGGATTGCTAATTCGAAAGCTTTCCCTTGGTTTTTGAAATCTATTAAGGAATTGTGATCACCATCTAAAATATATCCTTTCATTTTTTCTTTAGCCTCCTGTGCCCAGTCCCACGCAAATCCAGATTCGTTCAATTTATCCCATGCCACCATACGTAAGTTATGAACCATATTGCCACTTCCAATTATTAAAACACCTTTCTGACGCAGAGAAGCTAACTCTTTCGCTAAAGCGTAATGATAAGATGCGGGTTTGGTATAATCAATGCTCATTTGTATAACTGGAACAGTAGCATTGGGGTATAGGTGTCTGACAACGGACCATGCACCGTGGTCAAGCCCCCATTTGTCATCAAGTAGGACATCTGCTTTTGTGATAATTCTTTTCGTTTCTTGTGCCAATGAAGGACTACCAGGGGCAGGGTATTGTACATCAAATAACGCTTGAGGAAATCCGCCGAAATCATGAATTGTTGGTGGATTCTCCATTGCTGTCACGAAAGTACCCTGTGTTTCCCAATGAGCAGAAATTACTAAGATTGCCTTTGGTGTGTCAAATGTCTTTCCTATATTTCTGAATCCGTCAACAAACTCGTTTTCTTCAATTGCAATCATAGGACTGCCATGTCCCAAAAATAAAACTGGAAATTTTTCCGTTGCTTGGAAAGATTTAGATAGATCATGTAGGGAACTTACTTTTAAAGCAGCTCCTGCGAAAGGGATTGCAGCCATAGCGGTTATCATTTGTTTTCTAGTCATTTTTTACTCCTAATATCTTTTGTCGTTTTGGAGTGTTCAAACACGACATACAAATATCAGTTTTATCTGATGGAGTGGGTATTGTTTATCGGAAAGAAAGTTGTGTTATTTGGAAATTATCTTCTTCATGTCATTTCTAAAGTCTGTAGGTGTTTGTCCAGATTTCCTTTTAAAAACAGTTGCAAAGTAGGCTTTATCGGTATAACCAAGTTCAAAACCTATTTCTGAAATTGTTTTGTCGGTATTCATCAATAAACTCTTGGCTTCAATTAACTTTCTGGTTTCAATGATTTCGGAAACACTCTGTTGCAATATTTGATGACAGATAAGGTTGAGGGCGCGGGCGCTCATGAAAAGTTTTTCAGCATAGAAATTGACCGATTCCGGACGGTGGTAGTTCTCCTCTAGTATGGTTAAAAAATTCTTGAAAGTAGTACTGGTATTCGATGGGGCAAGTAAGCCTTCTGGAAACTGTTTCCTATATTCGGATTCAATCATGGTAAATAACGTACTTAGTAATTGACGAACAATGCCCAGGTCGGCATTTTTTGTCTGCATCTCATCTGCTATCATTTGTGAAACTGTAACCAATCGTTGAAAGCAAGGGGAGGACTCGATACTAAAGGTCGCGTGGTCATGAAAATGATTATACAGTTGGAATGTTGTTTCTGGAATGAATTCACTTTTGAATCGTAAAACCCAAAATTGACATTTCCCTGCTCTAGGCTGCGGTTTAACACGATGTATCTTTCCCTTGCTTACAAAGCTGATAAATGGAGCCACAAAAATTTCAGATTTGAAATCTATAAAATGTTCCAATTGACCTTCTGTGCCAATAATCAACTCTTCGAAATCATGATGATGCAAATTGTTTTCGCTATCTGCGATGCGGTCTGCCTCTGCGGCATCGAGTTGATATATTTTAAAAATTTCTTTCAAAGTATTTTATTGTTTTCCCTTAGCGATTAAAGTTATGTAAAAATGTAGTACGGAGTTCTATTGAAGCTTAATATTTCGGTCATTTTCTTTTGTAATCTATGTTGTCTGAAGGTTCATCGAACGATTTTAGAAATTAGTATTACTTTAAGATTCCGAAAGAGATAATCTTTTTTAGGGTTAATGGGACCAACTATATATCGTTTGATTTGTATAGCTTTTTGAGGCGCTCTTGATTTGGTTATCCTAACCTAGTATTTTTTATCCTATACCTCTTTACTGAATATATTTCATTCGTATTTCTTCTTAATACTTTCATGTTGCTATGACCTATAAATAGTGGATGGTTTATTTTTTCATTTATAGGGATGGTTATCATGGTATCCATAACGTGCAGTAATATGGAATCCTTTTAGGTGATTAATAAGTTTCGGAAATCATCTTGATAATAAGTTGATATCAAATTAGTACCAACTTCAGATTTAATAGTGTATTAAGAGGGGGATTATAGGGGGTTAGTAGGGGGTTAATAGGGGTATATCCCTATTAACCCCCTACTAATACCAAGCTATCTCTGGTCTACACCTGTTTTAATACCGAAGTTGGTACCTAGTTCATATTACTTAGGTTATAATCCAAGTAGGATCTGCATATTGAATATCTGCTGTTGTGTCCATGCTTATCTATAGCGGTACAATATGTATTTACTATATACTATCTATAAAGAAGCTAGCTGCTCTTCTGGTCTGATTATAGTCAGTCCATACTTAACCTATAGCGATGGAATAAGTAGGTAAGGGATGCTATTATAAAAAGTGAATGGTTATTCCGGTCTATTATAGTCATTCACACTTATTTCTACAGAGAGACAATAAGTGCTTATACTATATATAAGGAGTGATCTGCTATTCCAGTCGATTGATAATCATCCATACTTATCTATAGCGATACTATAAGAAGCATGCGATCGGCCATGATAAAGGAGCGATCGGCCATAGCACCTGCTTTTTGGTCGATATCCAGCCCTCAGTTCGGCTCTTTCAGAAATAAATCATCCAATGATACAGCAAGTTACCTCCTTTCTCAATAAATAAGCAAGAAAACGTTTGGAAGTGATTATAAAAATGGTCTATCTTTGCACCACTCCGCAAGGGAGGAACGGTCGGTCCGAAAGGGCTGACACTGAAAAAAAGAGGGTCTATGTTATTTAGACGCAGAAATCGAAAAGGTCTCCAAAAATAAATTTTCACATTTATTTTGGATATACCAAAAAGATCTCTACCTTTGCAGTCCCAACGGAAACGAAGGGAATCAAAACAAGATCGATAACGGCGCAATGCCGACATCATATAGCCGAAGCGAGATGCGGAAGCGAAAAAAGTTCTTTAAAAATATAATCATGTAACGTAACGAGTAGTGTTGAGAAACGACGAAAGTTAAAAAAAACAACCTGTTCAATTTTAGAATCAGAAATAAAATACAAGACAATTCTATTTATTATAAATAGTCTTGATCTTACACTTCATTTTACAATGGAGAGTTTGATCCTGGCTCAGGATGAACGCTAGCGGCAGGCCTAATACATGCAAGTCGGACGGGATTCAGGACTAAGCTTGCTTAGTTCTGATGAGAGTGGCGCACGGGTGCGTAACGCGTGAGCAACCTACCCATATCTGGGGGATAGCCTCTCGAAAGAGAGATTAACACCGCATAACATCAGAGAATGGCATCATTTTCTGATCAAATATTCATAGGATATGGATGGGCTCGCGTGACATTAGCTAGTTGGAGAGGTAACGGCTCACCAAGGCTACGATGTCTAGGGGCTCTGAGAGGAGAATCCCCCACACTGGTACTGAGACACGGACCAGACTCCTACGGGAGGCAGCAGTAAGGAATATTGGTCAATGGAGGCAACTCTGAACCAGCCATGCCGCGTGCAGGATGACTGCCCTATGGGTTGTAAACTGCTTTTGTCAGGGAATAAACCTACTTACGTGTAAGTAGCTGAATGTACCTGAAGAATAAGGATCGGCTAACTCCGTGCCAGCAGCCGCGGTAATACGGAGGATCCAAGCGTTATCCGGATTTATTGGGTTTAAAGGGTGCGTAGGCGGTCCTATAAGTCAGTGGTGAAAGACGGCAGCTTAACTGTCGCAGTGCCTTTGATACTGTAGGACTTGAATCTATTTGAAGTGGGCGGAATAAGACAAGTAGCGGTGAAATGCATAGATATGTCTTAGAACTCCGATTGCGAAGGCAGCTCACTAAGTTAGCATTGACGCTGATGCACGAAAGCGTGGGGATCAAACAGGATTAGATACCCTGGTAGTCCACGCCCTAAACGATGATAACTCGATGTTTGCGATACACAGTAAGCGTCCAAGCGAAAGCGTTAAGTTATCCACCTGGGGAGTACGGTCGCAAGATTGAAACTCAAAGGAATTGACGGGGGCCCGCACAAGCGGAGGAGCATGTGGTTTAATTCGATGATACGCGAGGAACCTTACCCGGGCTTGAAAGTTAGTGAATGATCCAGAGACGGATCAGTCCTTCGGGACACGAAACTAGGTGCTGCATGGCTGTCGTCAGCTCGTGCCGTGAGGTGTTGGGTTAAGTCCCGCAACGAGCGCAACCCCTATGTTTAGTTGCCAGCGAGTTATGTCGGGGACTCTAAACAGACTGCCTGTGCAAACAGTGAGGAAGGTGGGGACGACGTCAAGTCATCATGGCCCTTACGTCCGGGGCTACACACGTGCTACAATGGATGGTACAGCGGGCAGCTACATAGCAATATGATGCTAATCTCTAAAAGCCATTCACAGTTCGGATTGAGGTCTGCAACTCGACCTCATGAAGTTGGATTCGCTAGTAATCGCGTATCAGCAATGACGCGGTGAATACGTTCCCGGGCCTTGTACACACCGCCCGTCAAGCCATGAAAGTTGGGGGTACCTAAAGCATGTAACCGCAAGGAGCGTGTTAGGGTAAAACCGATAATTGGGGCTAAGTCGTAACAAGGTAGCCGTACCGGAAGGTGCGGCTGGAATACCTCCTTTCTAGAGCATTCAAGATTGAAGCTCGTTACGTATACACATGATTTATATTTTAGAAACAAAAAGAAACATTTGAAGAAATGTGCCCATCCCTGTAGGATGGTCCAGAGAGAGAATGATAAGCTAGTCCCGTAGCTCAGTTGGTTAGAGCACTACACTGATAATGTAGGGGTCAGCAGTTCAAATCTGCTCGGGACTACCATAAAACGATACGGGGAATTAGCTCAGCTGGCTAGAGCACCTGCCTTGCACGCAGGGGGTCATCGGTTCGACTCCGATATTCTCCACAGGTCTGCCCGAACACCAAGATATTGTGTTCATGATAAGGGCGACAAAGAGTTCTTTGACATATTGAAAGAAAAAAATTACAAGAGAAGACAACAGTAGAGACAATACTGTGATGTGTTCGATGTATTATGAAGACCCTCGGTCAAGGCCGAACGGATTAATGCGTAGCATCATGGTTATATATATCAAAAAGCAACCCATAGTAGCAAAAGGGCTATGAGGTGAAGAAAGTAAATAAGGGCACACGGGGGATGCCTAGGCTCTCAGAGGCGATGAAGGACGTGATAAGCTGCGATAAGCTTCGGGGATTAGCAAATGTGAGTTCGATCCGAAGATTTCCGAATGGGGCAACCTAGCATACTGAAGGTATGTTGTATAATACGCGAACGCGCTGAACTGAAACATCTAAGTAGGCGTAGGAGAAGAAAATAATAATGATTTCCCAAGTAGTGGCGAGCGAACGGGAAAGAGCCCAAACCATTGATGTTACGGCATCAGTGGGGTTGTAGGGCTGCGATGTGGCATTAGCAAACAGAAGTGGAATGGGATGGGAAGCCCAGCTATAGACGGTGATAGCCCGGTACACGTATAGAATGCTAGCCTAGCAGTACCCTGAGTACCGCGGGGTCGGAGACGCCCTGTGGGAATCTGTCAGCACCATCTGATAAGGCTAAATACTCCTGAGAGACCGATAGTGAACTAGTACCGTGAGGGAAAGGTGAAAAGAACCTCGAACAGAGGAGTGAAAAGAACCTGAAACCGTGTGCTTACAAGCGGTCGGAGCTGCCAGGTGCAGTGACGGCGTGCCTTTTGCATAATGAGCCTACGAGTTACTCTTGTCTGGCAAGGTTAAGTGGTTCAGCCACGCAGCCGAAGCGAAAGCGAGTCTTAATAGGGCGCATAGTCAGATGAGGTAGACGCGAAACCTTGTGATCTACCCTTGGGCAGGTTGAAGTTGCAGTAACATGTAATGGAGGACCGAACCGATAAACGTTGAAAAGTTTTCGGATGACCTGAGGGTAGGGGTGAAAGGCTAATCAAACTGGGAAATAGCTCGTACTCCCCGAAATGTTTTTAGGAACAGCGTCGGCATAGAGTCTTATAGAGGTAGAGCTACCGATTGGGTGCGGGGGAGTCAAATCCTACCAAATCCAGACGAACTCCGAATGCTATAAGATATGGCCGGCAGTGAGGCTTTGGGTGCTAAGGTCCAAGGCCGAGAGGGAAAGAACCCAGACCATCAGCTAAGGTCCCTAAATATACGCTAAGTTGAACTAACGAGGTCCGGTTGCCTAGACAGCTAGGATGTTGGCTTGGAAGCAGCCATTCATTTAAAGAGTGCGTAACAGCTCACTAGTCGAGCGGCCGGGCGTGGATAATAAACGGGCATCAAGTGTATTACCGAAGCTATGGATTCATACTGAAATATGTATGTCTGGTAGGGGAGCATTCTATTTACGGTGAAGCGATCTGGTAATGGGTCGTGGAGTGTATAGAAAAGCAAATGTAGGCATAAGTAACGATAAGGCGGGTGAGAAACCCGCCCACCGAAAGACTAAGGTTTCCTGATCAACGCTAATCGGATCAGGGTTAGTCGGGGCCTAAGGCGCATCCGAAGGGAGTAAGCCGATGGACAACTGGTCAATATTCCAGTACTTTTTATAACTGCGATGTGGTGACGGAGTAGTGACACTGCCGCGAACTGACGGAATAGTTCGTTGAAAGGCGTAGGTATAGGGACGGTAGGCAAATCCGCCGACCCTGCTGAAACCCAATAGTACAGCAAAGCTTCGGCGGCGTTGATAGAGCAGGTAAACAGACTTCCAAGAAAACCCGCTAAGCTTCAGGTTATAAAAACCCGTACCGTAAACCGACACAGGTAGTCGAGGAGAGAATCCTAAGGTGCTCGAGTGAATCATGGCTAAGGAACTCGGCAAAATGGCCCTGTAACTTCGGGAGAAGGGGCGCTTCCTCCAGCAATGGAGAAGCCGCAGTGAAAAGGCCCAGGCGACTGTTTAACAAAAACATATGGCTTTGCAAAATCGAAAGATGAAGTATAAGGCCTGACACCTGCCCGGTGCTGGAAGGTTAAGAGGGGATGTCATCGTAAGAGAAGCATTGAATCGAAGCCCCAGTAAACGGCGGCCGTAACTATAACGGTCCTAAGGTAGCGAAATTCCTTGTCGGGTAAGTTCCGACCTGCACGAATGGTGTAACGATCTGGGCGCTGTCTCAGCCATGAGCTCGGTGAAATTGTGGTATCGGTGAAGACGCCGATTACCCGCAACGGGACGGAAAGACCCCATGCACCTTCACTATAGCTTAACATTGGAATTGGGTACAGGATGTGTAGGATAGGCGGGAGATGTTGAAGTGGCTTCGCTAGGAGTCATGGAATCAACCTTGAAATACCGCCCTTTCTGTATCCGGTTTCTAACTCGGTTATATCGAGGACATTGTTTGGTGGGTAGTTTGACTGGGGTGGTCGCCTCCAAAAAGGTAACGGAGGCTTTCAAAGGTAAGCTCAGTACGCTTGGTAACCGTACGAGGAGTGCAATGGCATAAGCTTGCTTGACTGTGAGACCAACAAGTCGAACAGGGTCGAAAGACGGACATAGTGATCCGGTGGTTCTGTATGGAAGGGCCATCGCTCAAAGGATAAAAGGTACGCTGGGGATAACAGGCTGATCTCCCCCAAGAGCTCATATCGACGGGGAGGTTTGGCACCTCGATGTCGGCTCGTCACATCCTGGGGCTGGAGAAGGTCCCAAGGGTTGGGCTGTTCGCCCATTAAAGTGGCACGCGAGCTGGGTTCAGAACGTCGCGAGACAGTTCGGTCCCTATCTGTTGTGGGCGTTGGAAGTTTGAGTGGATCTGTCCTTAGTACGAGAGGACCGGGATGGACTGACCGCTGGTAAACCAGTTATGCCGCCAGGTGTACGGCTGGGTAGCTACGTCGGGAATAGATAAGCGCTGAAAGCATCTAAGTGCGAAACTAGCCACGAGATGAGACTTCCTTATAGGGCCGTAGAAGACTACTACGTCGATAGGTTGCAGGTGTAAAGGTAGAGATACCATAGCTGAGCAATACTAATCACCCGAAGCTTTCTCAAGCAACGCAGACACTGTTGTCTTCCTCTTTTAGTTTTTCTTTCAATTGTCTATAGATCAGATGGTGACTTTTATCCGTTAAGGATATTGTTTCTATATTCTGATAACCTTATTTTAGGTGCCTATATCGGCGGTGTCTACCTCTTCCCATTCCGAACAGAGAAGTCAAGCCCGCCAGAGCCGATGGTATTGCCGTAACAGGTGGGAGAGTAGGTCGGTGCCTTTTTTTATACGGAAGCCCTTGCATGACAGCAAGGGCTTTTTTGTGTTCCGTATTTTCTGGGGGACAGCACCGCCGGACCGGACATCACCCAGCAACCGATGGCCTTGCCTTAATATACTATAATGGACTGGAAATTAGGTCGGTACCATTTCTTATACTGAAGTCCTTGCATATTAGCGATTATCTCTGGCTCTATGTGATGCTGTTGGAGCATATCTCATTGCTATAAAAATGCTAAAACATATCGGATATGCCTTATCGTTAGTCTCTCATGAGGTTTTTTTTTCTCGTTACCTATATTAATTCCTCGCTGTTAAGTTTTGGATTGCTACTTGATATATACATAGATTAAGGTTGCTAAGGCACTCCCTATAAGTGGTCCAATGACAGGAACCCAAGCATAGGCTATATTGAAAGATTTCTTGTTTTTTATTGGTAATAAGGCGTGCGTTATGCGAGGGCCTAGATCACGTGCTGGATTAATGGCATATCCAGTGGTACCACCTAATGATAGGCCGATACCCCAAACGACAAAACTTACAGGTATTGCTCCTATGGAACCTAGTCCAAAGGTTTGTCCTTGGTAAGTCGTTGGACTCGTGAAATTTAGTATACAAAATATTAAGACAAATGTGCCAACGATTTCGCTAATAATATTAATTTTAGGGTTGAATATGGCTGGTCTGGTACAGAATACAGCCTCTTTGGCTCCTGCATCATCGGTTTCTGTGAAATGGTCTTTGTACATGAGCCAAACTATAAAAGATCCAAACATTGCGCCTAAAATTTGCATAAGGATGTATTGTAAGCCCAAGCTTATCGTCATCTTATTTAAAAGAAGATTGGCAAGAGTGACTGCGGGATTTAGATGTGCTCCGCTGTGAGGTCCTGCGATGGTAACACCTGCAAATACTGCCAATGCCCAAGCCGTACTGATAACTATCCAACCCGAATTATTTCCTTTAGTATCTTTTAATACCACATTTGCAACGACCCCGCCACCTAATAGAATGAGGATGGCTGTGCCTATAAATTCTGCAATTAATACATTCATATTATAAAATTAATTAGTCATTCATATCATAGTTTGCCCAAAATTTTGTGGTCTCTACTGCTCTTTTCCATTCTCGTAAAGATTGTTTTACTCTATCGTCACCAATCGGCTTGAATATTGTATCTAATTGCCATTGTTCGGCAATCTCTTCAATACTAGGCCAAAAACCAACTGCTAGACCTGCTAAATAAGCCGCACCAAGTGCCGTTGTTTCAATTACTTCAGGTCTTACTGTAGTCGCATTAATGAAATTGGCCTGGGTTTGCATCAGAAAATTATTAGCACTCGCACCGCCATCTACGCGAAGCTCTTTGACTTCAATTTGTGAATCAGACTGCATCGCTGTCAGCACATCGGTAACTTGGAAAGCAATGCCCTCAAGTGCAGCACGGGCGATATGTGCGACATTAGTTCCCCTTGAAAGCCCCAATAAGCTTCCTCTAGCATAAGGGTTCCAATGCGGCGCACCAAGTCCTGAAAAAGCAGGAACCAAATATACACCATCACTGTCTTTTACACTAGTGGCTAATCTTTCGACTTCTGCTGCTGTTTTTATAATCCCCAACTCATCTCTTAACCATTGTATAACTGCTCCTCCGATAAAGACGCTCCCCTCTAGGGCATACGTTACCTTATCCCCAATTTTCCAAGCAATAGTGGTAACTAAATTGTTTTTGGAAAATATCGGTTTTGAGCCAATATTCATTAATAAGAAACAACCAGTTCCGTATGTGTTTTTGGCCATACCTTTCTTCGTGCACATTTGTCCGAAAAGTGCTGCCTGTTGATCTCCAGCTATACCAGCGATAGGTACCACACTTGATAGTATTTGTCCTGAAGTATAACCATAGACCTCCGAAGATGATGCCACTTGAGGTAAGAGACTCTTTGGGATATCAAATAGGTTTAGAAGCTCTTCGTCCCAGTTTAATGTCTCAATATTATAGAGCATTGTACGCGAAGCATTGGATACGTCGGTTACATGTACTTTTCCATCCGTTAAATTCCATATAATCCAAGTGTCCACAGTTCCAAAAGCGAGTTCTCCACGATTTGCTCGCTCGCGGACACCTTCAACATGTTCTAATATCCAATTAATTTTGGATGCTGAAAAGTAGGAATCAATACGTAAGCCAGTTTTTTGCTGTATGGTATCACTATATCCTTCTTTTTCGAGGTTTTTACAATAATTGGCTGTTCTACGGTCTTGCCAAACAATGGCATTGTAGACGGGTTCACCTGTGTTTCTATCCCAAATAATCGTTGTCTCGCGTTGATTTGTGATTCCGATACCTTTAATATGTTTGGGCGTGATTTTTAATTTAGCCATAACCTCGGTAAAGACAGATAATTGGCTGGCCCATATTTCCTTAGGGTCGTGTTCTACCCATCCTGAATGCGGATATATCTGTTTGAACTCTTTCTGTGCTATGGCTTCTATTTTTCCTGATTTTGAAAAAATAATAGCTCTGGAACTGGTTGTCCCTTGATCTAATGCTAAAATGTATTCTTTTGTACTCATTGATTTAGGGGTTTTAGATTATGCCTCATAACTGTAGTGTTTGCCAAGCGCTAAGAACTGTTGAAGCTCTTCTTCTTCCCACGATTCTGTCTGATCAAGTTCATTCGCCATAATATGAACTACAACAGGTGCGGCCTCCATAGCAGCTTTAGCGTCTAGAAACAGCATCCGCATCCTTCTTGCTAAGACATCCTCGAGTCGCCTAGCCATTTCATTTCTTACCGCCCATACAACTTCAGCAGCGATATAATCAAACTTGGGATGTATCTTTTGATTGAGTTCGGGGTTTTTAATTGCTAAATCTTTAATCAGGTCAGCATCAGCACCGTAAATTTGCCAATGACCTTCTTGTTTATCTTCTAAATAACCATGAATTTTGAGGGTTTTAGTGATGCAAGGTGCATCGGTTAATTTTCCGATTTCAATGGCCTTATTTACAGTATCCTCTGCCATTTTTCGATAGGTAGTCCACTTTCCTCCAGTGATGGTAATCAATCCTGACTTGCTTGTAATCAGTTTGTGGTCTCTTGAAATCTCTTTTGTCGATTTGGAGTTCTCATCTTTTGGGGCAGCTAATGGTCTTAAACCTGCAAAAACACTCAGTATATCCTTCCTCGTAGGTGCTGGATTGAGGTATGTTTTAGCAGTGGAGAGTATAAATTCAACCTCTTCCTCCAAAGGTCTTGGTTCAATGGTGTGGATATCCAGCGGGGTATCTGTCGTACCTAATAAGATGTGGTCATGCCATGGAACACCGAACAAAACCCGGCCATCATCTGTCTCTGGAATCATTAAGGCATCATCTTCTCCCAAGAATTTTTTATCGATAACAATATGTGTTCCTTGTGAGGGTCTAACTAAGTTCTTATGGGTAGGAGACTCCATTTTGAGAATGTCGTCAACAAAAATACCAGTAGCATTGATGACCGTTTTTGCGGTTATTTCAATCGTTTCTTCCGATTCAAGATCTGTAAATGAGATGCCAGAAACATGTCCATTTTCATCTTTATGGATGGCATTTACATCGCAATAATTGAGGATCGTGGCGTCTAACATGCTTGCTGTTTGCGCTAAATTAATAGCAAATCTAGCGTCATCAAATTGTCCATCATAGTAGATAATTCCACCTTTCAGGCCTGTTTTTTTGATGGATGTTAGTTTGGATACCACCTGTTCGTTGGATAGGAATTTGGACGCACCAATGCGGTATGATCCTGCCATCCAATCGTAAATTTTTAATCCAATCAGATACTTCCATTTACTATAAAAGGAATAACAGGGTATAATAAAACTTTGCACCTTAGCTAGATGAGGTGCATTTTTGAATATTAATCCTCTTTCTCTTAAAGCAGAATAAACGAGCTTTATATCACCATTTGCTAAATAGCGGACACCTCCATGAACCAATTTAGTACTCCTGCTCGAGGTCGCTTTTGCAAAATCGTATTTTTCCAACAGGAGTGTTTTATATCCACGTGATGCGGCATCAACAGCAATACCGAGGCCGGTAGCACCCCCCCCAATGATGACGACATCCCATTTCGAGTTTTTCTTTACCCGTTCTAGGTTTTTGTCTCTTTTAAAGTTAATCATACGCTTGTTTAATAATTACATTTGGTTTCATTTGTATGCTTTTTTGGTCTAGTATAAATATAAATGAAAGGTCTTTTTTATACAACGAAATAGGATGAAAGTTTGTTTTATTTATTTTTTAATTGGTACATTGTTCAAATGTCCCAATTTTATATATCTCATTTATAAGAATGCGATATTCTTGCTGTGCTGAAAATAAATGGATATATTATTGTTACAGAGTTGAGGAAGAATTTGGATTTCTCTAAGGTTACCATGAGTATGGATTTATAACGCGCATAAGGTGCTGTAGTTGTTTTTTCACAGCTTGGGGGATAACGAGAGGAAATAGAAAGAATGATTGGAAAAGAGCCTCTTAAAAGAATAATTAATGGGTATGTTAAAATAGATAAACAACGATTGTTTTTAATAAAAAAATAGGTTGTTTATCATTATTTTCCTTAAATAATGTAAAAAAAGACTAAAAATATTGTCATTCGTTAAAGAAATGCCTTTATTTGCACAAATCTCAAATTTAAATGGCTAAAAATTTACTCATAGTAGAGTCTCCTGCGAAAGCGAAAACAATAGAAGGGTATCTAGGGAAGGACTTTTTAGTGAAGTCTAGTTACGGGCATATTCGTGACTTGGTGAAGACCGATGATGCTATTGATACAGATAAAGATTTTCAACAAAAATATGAAGTTCCTACTGATAAAAAGGCAATAGTCAGTGAATTAAAGAAATTAGCTAAAGCTGCAGAAACAGTATGGCTAGCGTCCGATGAGGACCGTGAAGGAGAGGCGATATCTTGGCATTTATTTGAGACGTTGGGTTTAAAGGATGAGAGTACTAAACGTATTGTCTTTCATGAGATCACGAAACCAGCGATTTTAAAAGCCATTGAGAATCCTCGTAAAATAGATTATAATTTAGTTAATGCACAACAAGCACGTCGTGTACTGGATCGATTAGTCGGATTTGAACTTTCTCCTGTGTTATGGAAAAAAGTAAAACCTTCTTTATCTGCAGGACGTGTTCAATCCGTTGCTGTACGTTTAATCGTAGATCGCGAGCGTGAAGTCATTCGGTTTAATGCTGAAGCATCATTCCGAATTGTTGCATTTTTTCATACAGGAAAAGTAAAAGATAGTTTTAAGGCAGAGTTGCCTCATCGCTTTGCTACAGAAGTTGAAGCAAAGCAGTTTTTAGACGATTGTAGGACTGCAGAGTTCGCTGTTAAGAGTTTGGAAACAAAACCTGCGAAACGATCTCCTGCGGCTCCATTTACCACTTCAACCCTACAGCAGGAAGCCAGTCGTAAGCTTGGATTCTCTGTTGCACGGACGATGCAGGTAGCGCAGCGGTTATATGAAGCAGGGCGCATTACTTATATGCGTACCGACTCGGTCAACTTAAGTGATACAGCAATAGAAGCGGCAGAAAAAGAAATTCGCTCAGCTTATGGTGATCGTTACCACAAACTAAGAAAATATAAAACGAAGACTTCAGGAGCACAAGAGGCCCACGAGGCGATTCGTCCAACTTATTTTTCTGAACATAGTATCGAAGGTGATGCTGCAGAAAAAAGATTGTACGATTTAATTTGGAAACGTGCTATCGCTTCTCAAATGAGTGAAGCGGAGTTTGAGAAGACTTTGGCTAAAATTTCTATTTCTACACGTAAGGAAGATTTATCTGCTTCGGGTGAAGTAATGAAATTCGACGGATTCTTGAAGGTTTATTTTGAATCTACAGATGATGACCATGATTCTGGTAATGAGGAGGAAAACGATAATTCATTGTTACCTCCTTTAACAACTGGACAAGCTGTTGTATTGAAAAGCATGAATGCAACGGAACGTTTCACGAGACCTCCTGCACGTTACACTGAAGCTGCTTTGGTGAAGAAATTGGAAGAATTGGGTATCGGTAGACCTTCTACCTATGCGCCAACAATTTCAACAATTCAAAATCGTGGTTATGTTGTGAAAGAGGAACGTGATGGTCGTTCACGTGATTACCGTGTTTTGACATTGGAGAACGCAGAGATCTCTGCCGTTACGAAAACAGAAATCACGGGTGCGGAAAAAGGGAAAATGTTCCCTACTGATATCGGTATTGTAGTCAATGATTTTCTTGTTGAACACTTTAAAGGTATAGTAGACTTTAATTTTACGGCTAAAGTCGAAAAGGAATTTGATGAGATTGCACATGGTTTGACTGAATGGACAGATATGTTGCGTGAGTTTTATGGACCTTTTCATTCTGAAGTACAGAAAACTTTAGAGCATGCTGAACGTGCAAATAACGAAAGAGAACTCGGTGTAGACCCTGTATCGGGAAAGCCAGTTTCTGTTCGTATTGGTAAATTTGGTCCTTTGGTTCAGATTGGAGCACAGGATGATGAAGAGAAACCACGATTTGCATCCTTACGTAAAGGTCAGATGATCGAAACGATTACTTTTGAAGATGCGATGGAGTTGTTCAAACTACCTAAAAAAGTAGGGATCTTTGAAGAAAAAGAAATGACTGTTGCGATTGGTCGATTTGGACCTTATATTCGTCACGACTCCTCTTTCTACTCTTTACCAAAAGATCTTGATCCTTTAGACGTTACTGAAGAAGAGTGCATCCAGATCATCAAGGAAAAGAGACAGAAGGATATCGAGAAAGTGATTCGTGTTTTTGATGAAAATCCAGAAGCGCAGATTGAACAAGGTCGTTGGGGTCCATTTATTCGTTTTGGAAAACAGAACTTAAAAATCCCTAAAGGTACGGAGGTTGAAAACATTACTTACGAAGATGTCGTTAAGTGGGCAGAAGCTGATGCTCCAAAGGGGAAAGCTAAAGTAGCTACTAAAAAAGCGACAACGACTAAAAAAGCTCCAGCAAAAAAAGCGACAACTGTTAAAAAGGCTACAACTGCTAAGAAAGCGGCTACAGTAAAAGCAACGAAAGAGAAATAATTGAAATGAAAAAGGATTTACCTGAAAACATTGTTCAAAATATCACCATTGCTGTTATTTTGGAAAGTGAGAGCCCGGAGTCGAAAATATGGAATGTCTATTTGATTAATGAAAAAAATCAAGAGATTCAAAATGTTTTGGTTACTTCAAAAGGTTATGGTGAGAAGGATGGTGTGCAGGTACAAACAAGCACATTACGTCATTTCATCGGTAATGTAGGAGCACATTCTTTTGACAAAATCGAAGCTATAGATGAGGAGGTGTTTGGCCTAACCAATGAATATTGGTTAAGCTTTTACATAGACAACATTATTTACGATAAAAAATATATCTTCTTACCCGAAAGCATTATTGAAGGAAATTTAATACTTGTTCCTGTAGTAAATAAGCTCGGGGTGATAATAGGAGGGATGAATTAGTTTTATGACAACTAGACATAACTTTATCATTGCTATTGATGGCTTTTCATCTTGTGGAAAAAGTACAGTAGCAAAAGCATTAGCTAAAAAATTAAAATTTGTTTTCATTGACAGTGGTGCCATGTATCGTGCCGTAACACTCTACTTCATCAGAGAAGGGATTGATATGGAAGACGAAGCAGCGGTGTCGCAGGCTTTAGAAGATATTCATATTGACTTCATCCCTAATTTGGACAAGACAGAGATTCATCTTAATGATGAAGATATTTCGGAAGAAATTCGTCAGATGTATATTTCGGATAAAGTAAGTGAAGTGAGCACGATCAGAGCGGTGCGCCAGGCAATGGTGGCACAGCAACAAAAGCTTGGGCGGAAAAGAAACATTGTGATGGATGGTCGTGATATCGGCACCACGGTATTTCCGGATGCTGATATGAAGATATTCATGACTGCCGACCCGCAGGTGCGTGCGAATAGACGTTACTTAGAATTGACGAATAAGGGTGAGCAGGTGACGATGGATGAAATTGTCAAAAATTTGGCTCATCGTGATCATATTGATAGTACCCGAGAAGAAAGTCCATTACGAAAAGCTGAAGATGCGTTAGTATTGGATAACTCCTATATGACACAAGATGATCAATTGACATTTGTCATTGAAGAATATAAAAAAAGAAGAGCTTCCCATTAGGAAGCTCTTCTTTTTTATTTAACACTATTAATTTGTTGCTGTTCTTTGAGTTTAGTAACATTGTTTTTCTCTCCAAACTCTTCTGTTTTTTCTTGAAAAGAATCCAATAACTGACGAATTGCATCTGAATTGTCTGCTGTACGTTGGAAAATATCGGGTAGTATTTTTTCGAGATTTTTGTCTCCAAGTTCGATATTATCCACTTCTATTTTCCCGATTTTTTCTAATACGGCTTGCTGACTTTTCCTAACATCCTCTAATTCTCGGGCTATTTTTTCCATCAATTCAAATTTTTTCAATTTATCCATATTATTAAAATTTAGTAATCTATTATAATAATAACGTATAAAATGGTCGATTTGTTTCATACAAAAAAAAAGGTTCCAAATTTTTGGAACCTTTTATAACTATTTTTTAGTAATTACTGTGTACGACCTGGGTATTCCTGTAACCCTTTTTCTAAACAGATCAGTGCTTTTTGGAGGTCGGCTTGCTTCAAAACATAAGCTAAGCGTACTTCGTTGTTTCCTGCACCAGGCGTACTATAGAAGCCTGTTGCGGGAGCCATCATCACGGTTTCATTTTCATACGAAAATTCTTCAAGCATCCACTGACAAAATCTATCTGCGTTATCAATTGGTAGTTTCGCAACGACATAAAATGCACCACCTGGATTTGGTGAAAATGCACCTTCAATCTTATTTAAACCATTAACTAGCGTGTCACGACGAGCAGTGTACTCTTTAGAGACAGCCTCAAAATAGCTGTCGGGTGTATCAACAGCAGCTTCAGCAGCAATTTGCCCCTCTAAAGAGGGACTCAAGCGTGCCTGAGCAAACTTAAGTGCTACTTGATACAATTCTTTATTTTTGGTGATCATGCACCCGATTCTAGCACCACAAGCGGAGTAGCGCTTTGATACGGTATCAAAGACTACCACATGTTGTTCTAAGCCTTCCATGTGCATAGGAGAAATGAATTCACGACCATCATAGCAGAACTCACGGTAGGCCTCATCAGAGAATAGGTACAGGTCGTATTTCAAGCATAGTTCGCGTAAGGCTTCTAGCTCTTCTTTTGAATATAAATAGCCCGTTGGGTTATTTGGGTTACAGATCGCTATAGCTTTGGTCTTTTCAGTGATGACCTTTTCAAACTCTGCGATTGAAGGTAAAGCAAAACCACTATCGATATAGGACATGATGGGCTTTACAACGATATCAGCCGAACAAGCGAAACCATTATAGTTGGCATAGAACGGTTCGGGGATAATCACTTCTTCACCAGGGTTAAGACAAGCTTGCATCGCAATTAGAATAGCTTCAGATCCCCCATTTGTCACTAAAATATCAGTTGGTTCGATATTATAGTTCAATTTGTTGTAGTAGGTTGTGAGTTTATTTCGGTAGGATTCTGTTCCTTCCGATGCCGTATATGCCCACACTTTGAAATCAATGTTCTTTAATGCATTAAGCATGACCTCCGGTGTTTCAATGTCAGGCTGTCCGATATTCAAATGATATATTTTTTTTCCCTCTTTCTTCGCTTGATCAGCAAATGGTGTTAATTTCCTAATTGGGGATGCGGGCATATTGTACCCTTTTCTTGATATTGATGGCATTATTTTATATGAATTAGCGAAACAAATTTAATGAATAAAAACCAAAAAAAGCCACTTTTGTAAAAGTGGCTTTTGAGTACAATGTTATGTTAAAGGTTTATTCTACAATTCCTTTAATGTATAATGTTTTTACAGGTGTTTTTGTATTTGATGTTACTGTAAAGCTTTTGGTAAAAGGAGCTTTTGATGCGGCATTATATGTCACTTTAATGGTTCCTGCTTCACCTGGTTTGATAGGCGTTTTTGTAAATTCAGCGACGGAACAACCACATGAAGGTTTTACATCAGAAATAATAATAGGCTGACTTCCTGCATTTGAAAATTTGAAACTATATGAAACTGGAGTTCCTTGAGCAATCTTTCCAAAATCATGCGTTTCCTTTTCAAATTTAAATTCGCTTTGACTCGTTTGCATTGCAGTGAACCCTACAAATGCGACAATAACAGCTAATACGGCTATAAATTTTTTCATATCTTCTTCTTCTTTTATTTTTTACTGTTTCTTTTTGATTGTCAAACTATGTACCAAAGTAGATATTTGAACTTTCATTTGCTTTAGAAAAGAGGCTAATAACAATAATATTACATTAACAGTCGTTAAATAATACCCTCTTTCAATAAATCTTGAATATGGATGATACCTTCATATTTGTTTGCGTCCATAACAATAAGTTGTGAGATGTTATTCTGACGCATCATATGTAAAGCATTTACAGCTAATTCTGATTTATCGATTGTCTTTGGATTTGCACCCATGATATCGGCAGCAGTAAGTCCTGTTAGGTCTTCATGATTCTCGAGCATACGACGGATGTCACCATCGGTTATGATACCAATTATATTCTCCTGTTCCAAAACAGCAACAGCACCCAGTCGGCTTTGTGTGATGGTCAAGATGACAGATCTTATGTTGGCATTGCTTTGTGTTTTCGGTTTTTCATTTTGATCTGACAGATCGGCAACTTTCAGATATAGCTTTTTACCTAACGCACCTCCAGGGTGGTATTTAGCAAAATCTTTATCTGAAAAATCACGACATTCCTGAAGACATACAGCTAGGGCATCGCCCATGGCCAATTGTGCAGTGGTACTGGAAGTAGGAGCGAGGTTGTTCGGGCAGGCTTCTTTTTCAACGGTGGTGTCCAAGACGTAATCGGCCTGATCGGCTAAATAAGAATTGATATTACCAACCAATGCAACCAAAGTATTGCCGGTTTGTTTTAAGAAAGGTACCAAGACTTTTATTTCAGGAGTTGTACCGCTTTTTGAAATTGCGATGATTAAATCCTGCTTTTGGATAATCCCTAAATCACCATGAATGGCATCTGCTGCGTGCATGAAAATGGATGGTGTACCAGTGGAATTCATTGTTGCGACAATCTTTTGTGCGATAATCGCACTTTTTCCAATACCCGTAACAATGACACGTCCTTGTAAGTTTATTACGTGTTTAACCACGTTAACAAAGTCGTCATCAATCCGTTGTGCTAAATCTGCTACCGCTTTAGCTTCTTCTTGTATAGCTTGAATAGCTATATTTTTTATATCGATGTTGCTTTTCACAAAAAAAATATCTACTTTTATATTAAAGAATGAATACAAAAATAGGTTATTTTACAGATTTTTTGGTCATTTATCTATCTTATTTTTGCCCGAGGCTCGATGGAAATAGAAAAATCACTTTTCGACAATTTACAAGATTTTTTTGGTTTTGATACTTTTAAAGGGGATCAAGAAGCAATCATAACAAATGTGCTACAGAGAAAAGACACATTTGTCATAATGCCTACTGGTGGTGGAAAATCCATTTGCTATCAGTTACCGGCATTGATGAGTGAAGGGACAGCGATTGTCATTTCACCATTAATTGCCTTGATGAAAAACCAAGTTGATCAGCTTCGCGCATTTGGCGGAGAGGATAGTATTGCTCACTTTTTGAATTCTTCACTGAATAAAGGTGACATCATGCGTGTTAAACAGGATGTTACGGCAGGGAAAACAAAATTACTGTATGTTGCTCCAGAATCACTTTCTAAATTAGAGAATGTCGAGTTTCTGAAGCAGATTACGGTTTCTTTTGTTGCTGTCGATGAGGCACATTGTATCTCCGAATGGGGACATGATTTCCGTCCAGAATACCGCAAGATTCGTCAAGTTATCAATGGTATTGGTGATAATATCCCCATTATTGCATTGACGGCTACTGCTACCCCTAAGGTGCAGTCTGATATTCGTAAGAATCTTCAAATGAATGATGCACTGCTTTTTAAATCATCTTTTAATAGAGGGAATTTATTCTATGAAGTAAGACCGAAGAAAAATGTGGTCAAAGAAATTGTACGTTTTATTAAAGGCCAGGCTGGTAAGACCGGTATCATTTATTGCTTAAGCCGTAAGAAGGTGGAGGAAATTAGTGAGGTTTTAAATATCAATGGAATCAAAGCACTCCCTTATCATGCCGGATTGGATGCGAAAACGCGTGCAGATACACAAGATAAGTTCTTGATGGAAGATGTAGACGTTATCGTAGCAACAATTGCATTTGGTATGGGTATCGATAAACCGGATGTACGTTTTGTCATCCATCACGATATTCCAAAATCAATGGAAGGCTATTATCAAGAGACAGGTCGTGCTGGCCGTGATGGTGGAGAAGGTATCTGTCTGGCTTTTTATTCGGAGAAAGATGTCGAGAAATTGACAAAATTCATGAAGGATAAACCTGTTGCCGAAAGGGAAATAGGGACTCAGATTCTGAAGGAAGTAATCGATTATTCTGAATCAGCAGTTTGTCGTCGTAAACAAATTTTACACTATTTTGGTGAGAATTTTGATGAAGCAGGTTGCAGTAGTATGTGTGATAACTGTCGTACGGAAAAGACTTACTTTGACGCTGAACAGTCCATTTTAGATATTCTTTCCTTTATTAAGGAGCAAGGTGAAAATTTTGATGATCTACATGTTATCAATGTGATGGTCGGACAAAATAACCAACCGGTGTCTGCTTACAAGCATGATGAACATCCACTTTTTGGAAAAGGTAAAGAAAAAGGAGTTGTCTATTGGGAATCTTTAGTTCGTCAAACGGTGCTCAGTAATTTCCTTGCGAAGGATATCGATCATTATGGATTATTGAAGATGACTGACATCGGTCGTCATTATTTGGAAAATCCTTATGCAATTAAATTTATCATGAATCGTCCTTTGGATTTTTCTGATGATTCTTCATCTGAAGATTCAGGACATTCAACCGGAACACTTGATACCGCTTTATTGAAGATGTTAAAGGATCTTCGTAAAAAAATTGCGAAATCTAAATCTTTACCTCCTTTTGTTATTTTTCAAGACCCATCCTTGGATGAGATGTGTACACATTATCCAGTGTCACTGGATGAGTTAAAACAGATACAAGGAGTAGGGAATGGTAAAGCAGTCAAATTCGGAGCGCAGTTCGTTGAGTTGATCAAGGACTATGTAGAGGAAAATGATATCGATCGTCCAGTTGATCTTGTGATTAAAGGAACTGCAAATAAATCTGCGCTGAAAGTTGCCATCATCCAAAATATTGATCGAAAAATAGGTTTAGATGATATCGCTGCAGCAAAAGGAATCAGCTATGAAGAATTGCTGAAGGAAGTGGAGACCATCGTTAATGCTGGAACTAAGCTTAATATCGGATATTTTGTTGATGAGATGATCGATCAAGATCGTCAGGACGAAGTGTATGATTATTTTAAACAGGCTGATTCAGATTCAATTGATGAAGCATTGAAAGATTTAGATGGAGATGATTATTCGTATGAAGATATTCAATTGATGCGAATAAAGTTTATGTCTGAATTAGGGAATTAGAAACGCATATATTAAATGATAAATACAGTACTACCTCAAATTAAAAATGGAGATTCTACGAATTTCTTTTTAATGGCAGGGCCATGTGCGATAGAGGGAGAGGAAATCGCTTTACGTATCGCCGAGAAAATCGTAACTATTACAGATAGATTAAATATTCCTTATATATTTAAAGGCTCTTATCGTAAGGCTAATCGTTCACGTGTAGATTCTTTTACGGGTATAGGGGATGAGAAAGCATTACGTATTCTAGAGAAGGTTGGTAAAACATTTGGAATTCCTACGGTAACGGATATCCATGAAAGTCACGAAGCAGCTTTAGCAGCAGCTTATGTAGATGTTTTGCAGATTCCAGCATTTTTATGTCGTCAAACTGAACTGCTTGTTGCTGCTGCGCAGACAGGTAAAGTGGTTAACATTAAAAAGGGGCAGTTTTTAAATGCAGCTTCGATGAAGTTTGCTGTAGATAAGGTTATTGAATCTGGCAATACGAATGTTTTGTTGACAGATCGCGGTAATACTTTTGGCTATCAAGATCTAATTGTTGATTTCCGTGGTATACCTGAGATGAAAGGTTTTGGAGTACCTACAATCATGGATTGTACGCATTCGTTACAACAGCCTAATCAAACATCAGGTGTAACAGGAGGTAAACCCGAGTTAATTGAAACAATTGCTAAGGCTGCCATTGCAGTAGGAGCTGATGGTTTATTCATTGAAACACATCCAAACCCTGCACAAGCGAAATCTGACGGAGCTAATATGCTTCATTTGGATTATTTGGAAGATTTAATGGAGAAGTTAGTTCGTGTGAGACAAGCTATTCTTTAATAGTCGTTTATCAAGATATAAAAAAGGGTCATCATGTCATGTGATGACCCTTTTTGTGTACTCATCAATTATTTATACTGTGTCGTGCTCTCCCTTTTTGATTCTTTTGGAAAGGATTACTATTAGGTGTTGGGAACACCTTCCGAATAATTTAAAATACTTATTCCGAGTTAACTCCTTTATTGTTAGATTTGAGTTTCAATCTAACTTTATGAAATTAAATTTATTTTTCACTTTCGCGGGACTTGTTATTGCTGTAAACTCTTTTGCGCAACAAACTATCAAATGGAATAATCCACTTGAGAGCAAGGTAATCCAGGGACGAGTCCATTCAGCAGAGTTGCCCAATTATTACCGCTTGCCTGAGGATCTAAAAAGTCAGGTGCGATCTCCTGTATGGAGCTTAGGTACCAATAGTGCCGGATTGTATATCGACTTTCAGACCGATGCAGAGGCCATTTCGGTGCGCTATAAAGTAAATGGAGCTATGAATATGCCGCATATGCCGACTACTGGTGTAAGCGGTGTAGATCTGTATGCACAGGATGAAAAGGGAGCTTGGAATTGGGCCTATGGTAACTATAATTTTGCAGATACGGTGACCTATCAATACAAGGCATTGGGTGAGAATACTAATTTCACTTACCGATTATATCTGCCTTTGTATAATACCGTTGAATGGCTAGAAATTGGAGTTGCTGCCAATAAGCAGTTTGAATTTGTTGCAGGAAAAGGAAATCCTATCGTGGTTTATGGGACATCAATCGCGCAAGGAGCTTGTGCGACGCGCCCCGGTTTGGCTTGGACCAATATCTTAGGCAGAGAAATTACCAACCCCGTTATTAACGTTGCATTTTCAGGAAATGGGCGATTGGAGCAACCTATTATTGATCATATTAATCAGGTTGATGCAGCAGTTTTTATTTTGGATTGTATTCCTAATTTGGCCTTAACGAATGATCGAACTGCAGAGCAATTGGACTCATTATTAGCCAATGCTGTCTCTGAAATTAGGAAAAAGCATCCAGTAACACCCATCATCATAACAGAGCATAGCTCGGGCTTCAACAATGCGATTTTTAATTTAGATAAAAACGAAGAATATAAAAAGAGTAGTGCTGTGGCAAGTGCATTTGTAAACCGAACAAAAAAAACGGGAGATAAGCAGGTGTATTTATTGACGAATAAGGATATTGGTTTAGACATTAATTCTACTGTTGATTATGCCCACCCTAATGATATTGGGATGAAAAAAATAGCCGATGCTTACCAGAAATTAATTCATAAAATAGTGAAGCGGTAATTGCGTTTTGAAATGTCTCCTGAATTTGATAGCATCTGAATCGGAGGTCAATGTAAAATTGGTTCTGTGGCCTATCGTTAGAGCCGATACTATCTCATCAAAATTTAAGCTCCTAAGCGTAGTTTTTCAATAAGCTAATCTTAGGAGCTTTTTGCACTATTCATGGTGTATTATTTCAATTCCTCGGAAATTCATCGAAAATCCATTTAACATGGTCTATTGCTGTAATTTGCTCGTCAGGAGCGATCTTGATTGCAAATTGCTTGTGCTACCCACATTCCGGTACTAAAACAAGCTTGTAGCAAGTACCCACCTGTAGGAGCCTCCCAATCGATCATCTCACCTGCACAATATACCTGTTGAAATTGATGAAATGCAAGATTTTCGTTTAGTTCTGTAAATGGTATTCCACCTGCAGTAGAAATAACCTCATCAATAGGTCGAAGTCCAGTAACCGGGATGGAATAGCTTTTTATGGCACGCGCTAAGGCTTGTGGATCTGTAAATGTTGATTTATCCAATTTTTTTAAAAGTGCTATTGCTGTGGTTGATAGTTTGAGGTTATTTTTTAATAGCGAACTAACATTTCCACCAGATTGAAGTTGTTTTAAAATAGTATTTATTGCCATATTGGGTTTTAAATCAATTTGGATATCTAGTGGAAAGTCAAAAGGTCTTGTGTAGCGATTCAAGTAGTACAGCGGACTTCCTTCAATACCATATGTGGTAAATACCAGTTCTCCTAATTTTTTGGAACCATTAAATGAAACCTGTATGTTTTTTAAAACCTGTCCTTCTAAACTTTTCCAGTTATCTCTTGTGTTGTATCCTGAATTGGCTGATTGAAGGGGATTTATGCGGATGTTTTTGGACTCCAATAGTGGTACCCATGCCGCATCTGACCCTGTTTTTTGCCATGATCCACCCCCTAAAGCCAATATGAGTTTTTGGTAATTTTGGTGTATTGTGATGTCATTGTGGCTGTAAGTGATTGATTTTGTATCAAAATCAATCAAACGATGTCCATAGTGTATGGACACTCCCAAATGTTTGAGATGATCGAGCCATGCTTGTAATACTTGGATGGGTTTGATGTTTTTTTTAGGAAATATTTTTCCTGAACTACCCACGTATGTAGATATTCCTATAGAAGAAAGCCATGCGACCGTTGCGCAGTTGTCAAAAGAACGAACGATACATTGTATCTCATGCGCATCATATTTTTCAACGAAGGTATCTATCGGTTCGTTATGTGTGAGGTTAAAACCACCATGCCCAGCGACCAAAAACTTTCTGGCAGCGGCTTTATTTTTTTCATAGATGTGTACATGATAGCCTTTAGTGGCCAACTGCTGTGCTGCCATTAATCCCGCTGGACCAGCTCCAATGATAATAATAGGATCTTCGTTCATTGTGTGTAAAAATAAGCATTTATGCTAAGGAATTACTTACTTAGGTTTAGATATCAAAAGACGATGATAAAGTATTGACGATAATGTGTGCATGCTGTAGTGTACTTTCGAATCTAATCTCAATTTATCCAAATAAGCGTTTTTAAGGCTTAAAGCTTCCTTATTGAACGCTTGCTTGATTTTATCGTCAAAATCTATTACGTCGTCTAAAATGTTGTTCAAATATTAGGTATGATGCTATTTAATAAGGCTAATGAATTGATGGGGTATTTTTCTGGTAAATTAAATTCTCTATAATTTCACCACTGTTGCTGAAAACATCTGGAATTCAATCTATCAATGTTAGCATAGCTTGAAATTAACCATTGGATTCAAGATAGGATTTGATTATATTTAATATATAAAAGACAAGGATATGGCTAAATCAATTAAACTAACTCAAAGGGTTAAAAAGGGTGATGATGTAATAGAAAGACCCATTTATTTTATAGCAGAAAACATTGTGCATTTTGTTCAAAATGATTATCAGGGTCGAATGCTTACCACTATATTTTGTATCCTTACTTCCACGCACAGTGCAACATCGTTTGATGTTATTGAATCTGCTGAGGAAGTGCAGCGGTTGATCAATGATTAGGGGAAGATTGTAATGACTATAAACGACAAAGCCCGACTGTTGTCGGGCTTTGTTTTGTCTTGGAGGAAGAAGAGGGATTCGAACCCTCGGTACCGTTTCCAGTACGACAGTTTAGCAAACTGTTCCTTTCGGCCACTCAGGCATTCTTCCTTGTTTTGACATTGCAAACATAAGCGAATTATTTTATTTTGCAAAGCCTAGATGCTTGTTTTTTGTCCTTTTTTTTAAAATTTCCGTTTACTAATGTTGATAAATCACAAAACTCGGCTGTTATTGCGTTATTTATTAAATTTTAAATTGGGAATATCAAATTATGTATAAAAGAGTTTAAAGAAAATAATCTGGTTACTTAAACTTTAAGCTTACGAAAAGCAATTTATTGGTCTAATCAATAGAATTCATAACAAAATAGAATTAGGATGAATATTTTAATTGTTTACTGTCACCCAAGTGAAAACTCTTATACTTTTCAGGTATTAAACCAAGTGAAAAATATGTTGATGGAACAAAACTGTAGCCTTGAAGTTTCTGATTTGTATGCCAACAATTTTCAAAGTAATTTGACAGAAAATGAATACCGTAGAGAAGGAGCTGCAAATACTGAATTGCCAATTTCGAAAGATGTGGTTGAAGAACATAGAAAAATAGAAAATGCTGACCGTATTATTTTTATTTATCCGGTCTGGTGGAGTGACTGTCCGGCAATGATGAAAGGTTGGTTTGATAGAGTGTATTCAGTAGGCTATGCTTATGGACAAAAGGCAGACTTACCCAAAATGAAAATTATTAAATATGGAGCCATAATTTGTACAGCAGGACATGCTAACGAGTTTTTAAATGAAATCGGCATTGCTCAGAGCATGCAAAGTGTCATGCTTGATGACAGGCTAGGGAAACGTTATGAACAGAAGGAAATGCTTATACTTGGGGGAACATTAGAAATTGAAAATGTAAGAGAAAAGCATAAAGAACAAATTAAAAAGTTATTGGTCAATTTGATAAACTGTTGTGGATAACCGCTAATTGTAAAAAGTCGAGTCAGAAAAGAAAATGTATTAGCTATCCCGTAAACGGCTTGTAAAGGTGAGAATTTCTAAGTTTGGGAGTCAATTTGTACTTTGAAATGTTTTGAAAAACCTCCACGGATAGATGTTACAGGAGCACTCGGGAAGCGAAACAACAAAATCATCCTGTATTTGCTTTTCGATATTGATTTGGGGAATATTCCTTCTCAGCCTTAAAGTACTTTCCAAAATGAGATTTATCGCTAAAACCTAGCTCGTAGGAAATTTCTGTAACGGAAAGGGTAGTGTGTAATAAAAGCCTTTCTGCTTCTAGGATGACACGATTTTTAATGATCTTTCCAGCTGAGATATCCAGACTTTCCTTGATGATGGCATTGAGATAATTAGGGGTGATGTTTAATTTTTTGGCATAGGTAGAAGTGGTTTTTAGTTCTTTAAAATTAATATTGACAAGATTATTAAAATGATCAACTAGCGTTTTTTTTCGATCGGATTGGGTATTGAGATGAGACGTTTTGTGAGAGTAGCGAATGTATTTTAAAACGAAAACTTTCAGCAACAGACAGATTACTTCTTTAAATAGAATTTTCTCTGACTGGTATTCTTTTTTTAGCTCTTCAAAACTTTGCCATTGGTCTTTTCTACTTTCATTTTTTAGGATGATGTAAGGCGACATCTCTACTAGTGCAGTATCACTGTTTATCATCTTGTTTCCAGTATAGATGTAGTTGTAGAATGACTTTGTAAACAATAGAACATAACCTTTGCAGGATTCGGTATCCTGAAAACTAAAAACCTGATTGTAATTGAGAAAAAAGAACTGATGTGGAATTAGATCATAGCACTGATTATCAATTTTTAAAGAACCTTTGCAATCAGTGAAAAGGAAAACAGCATAAAATTTATTTTTGAAATTTCCATTTTTGTTCACTTTTTCTAAAAAATTATCCATAGTCAGTATTCCCAGTTCAGACCGTAGACTGATATGGGTGTTCAGCTTATTTAACGTTAGAATTTGAATATCTTGATTCAACATGGGCGATTTTTATGCACAGTCCTAAATATAAAATAATCTTTTTGACTATTCAATTTTGATTCGTGTTTTTATGTATATTATACAAAGGACCCATCTTAATGACAAGGCGAGTCCTTTGTGTAATTTGGTTTTTAACTGTTGATAATTAATTTTTAAATTCTAAAATTTTCAGTTCTCTCGGAGAAAAGGTTCTCTCAACTTTCTTGTCAACATAATCTGAATTCATAGCACGTAATACGGCCATATAATCCATGTTGAAATCCAGTGTGTCGCCAACTTTAAATTTGGAAGTGTTCGATCCCAAGTCTAAAATAAGCATATCTGAACTGGCACCGATAATTTCTATTCCCTGAAGCAAGGGCGTTATATTTTTGGGGTCAATATCCAGCAATCCAATATCTACGATTGCTCTCGTTGATTTTTTACCCAGATCTTTCGCGTCATATTGAGGGGTTTCCCCTGTGAGGTTGGTTCCCACATCGCCAGCTGGAATCATTGGTTTTTCTATAATCTCAATAATTTCTACCGTAAGTCTGAAGACATCCTGATACATTCCGCTGATCAGAGAGTCCTGATACACATCAGTTCCGAAAAATAAGGTTTCTCCAACCCTAAAATGATTGATCCCATCAGGAATCTGATTCCTGAAAATTAAAGGAATCGTAACCGATGAGCCTGCTGAAATATAAGATATTTTTATTCCATATGTTTCTTCAACGATTTCTTTGTAACGATTGAGCTTAAACAGTTTTTTCTCATCCGGAAGTATTCCGTTAAGGCAATTCAGATTGGTGCCTATCCCTACGATTTCAATATTGGGATATTGTAAAATATCTCCATAAAACTGAGGTAGATTTTTAGCCATAATTCCCTCTCGAAGTTCACCCATTTCTACCATTATAACGATTTTGTGAATTTTTTGCTGTTTTACAGCTTCCTCGGAAAGGGCTTTGATGGTGTTAAGTTCTGTATTAAAACTTACATCCGCAAATTCTACAATACTTTTTGCAAGTCTTTGGGCTGGAGGTTTTATGTAAATGGTTTGCGTTGTAGGCGATAGTTTTTTGATCGTTTTCAAATTACTTAATCGCGAATCGCAAACATCTTTGTTTGTTATTTCCAATAAAACATTCAGAAATTTCTCATTTCCACACAATAGTTTTCCTACAATAGCCCAATCAATATGATTACGGCTGAAAAGTTTATCTAGAAAAGTGAAATTATGAAGAAGTTTAGCAGAATTTATGGTGATATATGACATGTTATTTTTTTAACCGCATTTCAAGATATTTACTGGTAAATCCCAGTTTTTCATACAAATGCTTTGCCGGATTATCCGGTTCACAATGGAGTGCGATATCTCCATTTGAAATTTCAATAGCATGTTGCATGAGTTTTTTGCCGATCCCTTTTCCGCGGAGATTCTTGTCGGTGGCAATATATACCAGAATATTTTCCGGTATATAGGTGTGCATTCCTGTTTTATTGATGACCAAAACCCCTGCCAATGCACCGGTACTGTCATCTATTGCAGTCAATAAAATTCCACCCGGCTTATTATCTTCGCCCATAGCATAGTTGATGGCTTTTTCTATATCAGATTTTGGATCTCCATATTGTTCCAGATGATGGAAAAGAAACGCAATGATTTCTTGTCTTTGCTGTTCATCAGCTATTTTTTGTTCTGTATAGGTATGTAATGTAATCATTTTCTTTTTTTTAATTATTCCGGATAGGGAAGTGTTGTATCGTATTGGTTGGGAGTATTATGGTGTTTTTTAGTCAATGTCGTTATCAGTGTATTTAAACTGATTTCTTAGTTTTCACATGCTATTTAATGGTTTCGTAGCCAGAACCTTGTTTCAGTTTCGGTCAATCATGAAATAGTTTGTAGTGATGTGAAAGGGCATCACACATATTGTGCCGCATTAGCTGTGCATAGCTATTCTGTTTTTGTGAAAGAAGGTCGGGACTGTTGTATTTTTTATTTTGATTTTCATCTTCGTCTTTTTGTTATCATCGATTATGATGATGCAAAATTACTAAGGATGTAATGAAAGACGTGTTAGAAAAGATCTGTAAAGTGGTATATTTTACTGTTTTTGGTTATTTATTAGAAAGATAAATTTTTATAATGCCTGTCTTGTTTATTTTCCGGACAAAATAAATACTTGATAAAAGAAATGAATGATAAGATGGATTGATTTGTTTTTTGGATAGGAAATCATTCATTAATGATAATAAGTTGGGTTGTGGGAATGATTGAGATTGCGTTAATTTTAATCCATAAACAACAAAGCCCGACTTTAAAGTCGGGCTTTGTTGTGTCTTGGAGGAAGAAGAGGGATTCGAACCCTCGGTACCGTTTCCAGTACGACAGTTTAGCAAACTGTTCCTTTCGGCCACTCAGGCATTCTTCCTTGTTTTGACTATGCAAACATAAGCCAATTATTTTATTATGCAAAGCCTATTTTGCAAAATAAACATAAGTTTTTAGTAAGCGATTGTATGTCAATTTATTGCTGATACAATAAATTTAACTTATTTTTTCTTACTGAGGTCATAATCCACCCTGACGTGGTAAATACTCTTTAACATCGCCTTAAAAATGTTTGCTGACTCGGTAATTTCCTTCAAGGTGATGTTACTATTTGCAAATTGATTCAATTTTAATTTGTGTTCGATGATTTTATCGACTAGTGTATTGATGGATTCTTCTGTGTGTTCTTTTAATGCTCTAGATGCAGCTTCAACAGAATCAGCCATCATGAGTACTGCCGTTTCTTTGGAATAAGGAATAGGACCTGGATACTGGTATAATGCCTCATCAACGAGCTTGTCTGGATTATTCTTGATAAATAGGTTGTAGAAGTAATCTACCTTGGTCGTACCATGGTGTGTGCGGATAAAGTCGATGATGACGTCGGGAAGTTGATTTCTTTTAGCAATTTCAGCCCCTTTGATGATATGGGAAATAATAATCTGCGCACTTTGCTCTGGAGATAGTTCGTCATGCGGGTTCTTTTCTGTTTTTTGATTTTCAATGAAGAATTGTGGATTTGTCATTTTTCCGATATCATGGTACAGCGCTCCTGCACGTACCAATAGGGGGTTGCCCCCAATACGATAAATAGCTGCTTCTGCTAGATTGGCTACTTGAAGGGAGTGTTGGAATGTACCGGGAGCTTTGAAAGATAGTTCTCTAAGTAGCTTCGAATTACTATTGGTAAGCTCCATGAGGGTCAGGTCGGATACGATTCCAAATAGCTTCTCAAAGGCATATACTAATGGATAGGCCATTAACGTAATCATCACACTCACCACGAATGGTGTCACATCCATCAAGTTGATGGTGCTTAATGAGCCGTTTCGCGTCAATAAGAGGCCGAAATAGGCAATTAGATAGGTCGCCAGTATGATAGCGGATGATATGAAAAATTGCTCTCTTTTAACCAGCGTTTTTATACTGTAGATTGCCACAATACCTGCCATGAATTGTAAAAACACAAATTCATATGAATTGGGGACAAACAATGCAGCTAATAAGACCATAAGTAAATGTATGTTCAAGGCCACGCGAGAATCAAAGAGTATGCGGATGATGATGGGGACGGAACAGAATGGGATGTAGTATAGGTTGGGTATCTTAATTTTGATCGCCCATGATAATACGGCTAACATACCTATGATAACAATCATAATGATAGATAGCAGGCGATTATTGTAATAGATGTCTTTTCTGAAGAGAAAAAGGAAAACCATTAAAATGGACAGGGCAAGCGAAATGATTAAAAATTGCCCTAGAGTTACATAAGTCTGGTTGCCTGATATTTTACCTTCGTCTTCGTAAATCTTACGGAGTGACTCTAACTTTTGGTTGGTTTCATTGCTTATAATTTTATCTTTCTCCGCAATTAGTTCGCCTTTTTGCACGACACCTCGAGTAGAGGAAATATTGGCTAAAGCTGTTTGTTCCAAGCGTTCGGTCTGCTGGTCATTATAGACGTAATTGAGTGTAATGTAGTTTTTTAAGGTTTCCAGTAGCCACTTTTTGTATACAATCTTGGGCGAATTGCTGAGAACGGAGTTTGCATACTCATATGACGATTCGATGGTGTAACAGTCTGCTGTGTTTTTTTGTGTCGCTACCTTATCTTGGATCAGGGTGAAATTGTATTGTTTGGCCGCAGGACTTTTATCGTCATTACGGTTTTGGAACCTATTGTTTAACGATAAGATACCACGATCGTAAAGATGGGTCAGGATTGCATTGCCTACGGTACGATAATCTTGTATTTTTTGGGGAGTGGTGTCCAGTTTATTGGTTTGCCATTTTTCCGCTAGATCGGTTTCAAATTGGTCTATCTGTTCTCTGCTTATTGTTGAGTTGACATCATAAATAGGCTGAATGGTTTTTAGGATGTTTTTTTTATCTTCATTTAACTCCTCTTGCGTTTTAAGAATGGCAAAATTATAAGGAGAAATTAAGTTTTCATGATCCCAGACTTTTCCCTTCTGAAATTCGTAACGAAAACGAGCTTGCTTTGGAAGGAAAATACAAATAAGAATAATGGTTGCCAATATCAAACTTACCTTGCGAATAAGGTTCATATTGTTGTCGGACTCACGATTATATTTAATTTTTAATCTACTCACGGGGTTGGATTGTTGTTGGATAATAAAGAATTAATCAAGCAAATGTACTTAAAAATGTGCTAATATGAAGGCCATTGTCAATAGTAATCAGGGTTGTAATTAATTTTTTTGATTTAAATTCGAACCATCCGCTAGACTTAATTATCTTTGTAAAAACAAATCAAAGACTCATGTCAAGTAAAAAGCATCTTATTGCACCTTCAGTTTTGGCAGCGGATTTCGCTAAATTATACGATGATATTGTAATGGTAAACAATAGTGAGGCCGATTGGTTTCATATCGATATCATGGATGGCGTATTTGTGCCAAATATTTCTTTTGGTTTTCCTGTTATGCAAGCAATTGCAAAGCATGCAACAAAGCCTTTAGATGTACATTTAATGATTGTAGATCCAGATCGTTATTTACAATTATGTAAAGATTCTGGTGCCGCGGTTATTACCGTGCATTATGAAGCATGTACACATTTGCACCGCACGCTAGCTGCTATTAAGGAGTTGGGTTGTAAAGCAGGTGTAGCCTTAAATCCACATACGCCAGTCTCTTTGTTGTCGGATGTGATTGCAGATTTAGACTTAGTATGCTTAATGTCTGTAAATCCTGGTTTTGGTGGTCAGAAATTCATCCAAAACACCTATAGTAAAGTGAAACAACTGCGTGCTATGGCTGCTGGGGTAAACGATGGTCTTTTGATTGAAATCGATGGAGGAGTTGGAGTTGGTAACGCTGGAGCACTTTTACAAGCTGGAGCAGATGTATTGGTAGCGGGTAGTTCTGTGTTTGCTGCTGAGAATCCAACACAGTCAATAGCAGATCTAAAAGCTGTTGATATTCAATTGCAAAATATTTAATCAAAATAAAATCAATATAAAAAAGGGGGAATCGGACATGATTCCCCCTTTTTTATACACTTTTGGCATGTGATATTTAATCTAATTGTCAAAGTTTTCAATTCTTAACTCATGTTATGGGTGAAGATTTTGCATTGCAATTGATTGTTTTTTAGTGTTTTATTTTCATATGTAATTTGGAGGTAATTCTTGTTTAGAATATTTCCAAATTGTGAGAATACATCTTATTGATTGTTATTAACCATTGATTTTTAGTATTTTTGTGCTAAGAGATGGTCCTTATTTTTATCGAAAAAGGGTCATCAAAATGAAGAAAATGTGGAGCTAAATTTAAGTATCAGCGTGCAATACATGAAATGATATTTTTTTAGCTTAATTATTAAACGTGTGGTCGTGTTAAAATGCAGCAGTGGCTGTTTTTTGAGCTGCCTTTAACATATAAAAAAGAATTATATACTATGAGTATTTACAACGATTACGTACAAGAGGTTGTAGAACGAGAAGGTCAGGGATTAAATCCTAAACCAATTGACGGAGCTGAATTATTAAGTGAAGTTATAGCTCAAATAAAAGATTTAAACAACGAAAATAGAGCTGAGTCTCTGCAGTTGTTTATTTACAACACTTTATCTGGTACGACTAGTGCGGCTGGTGTAAAAGCAACGTTCTTGAAAGAGATTATTCTTGGAGAAGAAGCGGTTGCAGAAATTACGCCAACTTTCGCATTTGAGTTGTTATCTCATATGAAAGGCGGTCCCTCTATTGAGGTGCTGCTGGATTTAGCATTGGGTCATGATGTGGCTATTGCTAAACAAGCTGCAGAAGTTCTTAAAACACAAGTTTTCCTTTACGAGGCAGATACAGCGCGTTTGAAAGATGCGTTTAATCGTGGTCATGTAATAGCCAAAGAAATTCTAGAAAGTTACGCTCAAGCAGAATTCTTTACTAAATTACCAGAGGTGCCAGAAGAAATAAAAGTAGTTACTTTTATCGCTGGTGAAGGTGATATCTCAACGGATTTATTATCTCCAGGTAACCAAGCACATTCTCGTTCTGATCGTGAATTGCATGGTCAGTGTATGATTACAGCTGAAGCCCAAAAAGAAATTAAAGCTTTACAGGCACAATATCCTGATGCAAGTGTGATGTTGATCGCTGAAAAAGGAACAATGGGTGTTGGTTCTTCGAGAATGTCTGGTGTGAACAATGTCGCATTATGGACAGGTAAACCTGCAAGTCCATATATTCCATTTGTCAACATTGCTCCAATCGTGGGTGGTACTAATGGTATTTCTCCGATTTTCTTAACTACAGTAGATGTTACAGGTGGTATCGGTATCGATCTTCAAAACTGGAGAAAGAAAGTAGATGCAAATGGTGAAGTGGTGCGTAATGAGGATAATGAGCCTATTTTAGAGGAGGTTTACTCGGTTGCTACAGGTACTGTTTTGACTATCAATACGAAAACAGCGAAATTGTATAATGGAGATCAAGAATTGATTGACATTTCTAAATCATTGACGCCTCAAAAAAGAGAGTTTATCAAAGCAGGTGGATCATATGCTATTGTATTTGGGAAGAAGATACAAACTTTTGCAGCAGGGGTTTTAGGAATTGAAATTCCGACGGTATTTGCTCCTTCTAAAGAGATCTCTATTGAAAATCAAGGTTTAACAGCTGTTGAGAAAATATTCAATAATAATGCGGTAGGTGCAACTCCAGGAAAAGTATTACATGCTGGGTCTGATGTTCGTGTTAAAGTGAACATTGTGGGCTCTCAGGATACGACCGGTTTAATGACTGCTCAAGAGTTAGAGGCAATGGCGGCTAAAGTTATTTCTCCAACGGTAGATGGTGCATACCAATCGGGTTGTCACACAGCATCTGTATGGGACAAGAAAGCGCAGGCTAATATTCCTAAATTGATGAAGTTCATGAATGACTTCGGATTAATTACAGCTCGTGACCCTAAGGGCGAATATCACGCGATGACGGATGTTATTCACAAGGTATTAAATGACATTACTATTGATGAATGGGCAATCATTATTGGTGGCGATTCACATACACGTATGTCTAAAGGTGTTGCTTTTGGAGCTGACTCAGGAACTGTTGCCTTAGCATTAGCTACTGGTGAGGCGTCTATGCCAATTCCAGAATCAGTAAAAGTAACCTTTAAAGGTACTATGAAACAACACATGGATTTCCGTGATGTGGTTCATGCGACACAATCTCAAATGTTACAACAATTTGGGGGAGAGAATGTCTTCCAAGGTCGAATCATTGAGGTACATATCGGTACACTTTTAGCTGATCAAGCCTTTACATTTACGGATTGGACTGCTGAGATGAAAGCCAAAGCTTCTATCTGTATTTCTCAAGATGAGACATTAATTCAATCGTTAGAAATTGCGAAGAACCGTATCCAAATCATGATTGATAAGGGTATGGAAAACAAGGGGCAAGTATTACAAGGTTTAATCGATAAAGCAAATAAACGTATTGAAGAAATAAGAACAGGTGAAAAACCAGCTCTAACGCCAGATACAAATGCTAAATATTATGCTGAAGTAGTTATTGATCTTGATATTATTGATGAGCCAATGATTGCCGATCCTGATGTTAACAACGTTGACGTTTCTAAACGTTATACCCATGATGCCATCAGAGAATTGTCTTACTATGGAGGTGCTAAAAAAGTAGATCTAGGTTTCGTCGGTTCTTGTATGGTACATAAAGACGATTTAAAAATCGTTTCTCAAATGCTTAAGAACGTAGAGAAACAACACGGTGAAGTTAAATTTAAGGCACCATTAGTTGTTGCTTCTCCTACTTACAATATCATTGATGAGTTGAAAGCAGAAGGAGATTGGGAATACCTACAGAAATACTCTGGTTTTGAATTTAGTGATATTTTACCAAAAAGTAATGCTCGTACGGAGTATGAGAACATCATGTATTTAGAGCGTCCTGGTTGTAATCTTTGCATGGGTAACCAAGAAAAGGCAGCAAAGGGTGATACAGTAATGGCTACTTCTACTCGTCTTTTCCAAGGACGTGTTGTGGAAGACAGAGATGGTAAAAAAGGGGAGTCTTTATTGGCTTCTACTCCAGTGGTTGTGCTTTCTGCTATCTTAGGTCGAATTCCAAATATGGATGAATACAAAGCTGCTGTTGAGGGAATCAACTTGACAAAATTTGCACCTATTCCGACTAAGTAAATATTAGTATTGAAGTTTTAGTAATTTAATAAATATCTTAAATTAGAAATATATGGCTTTTGATATAGAAATGATTAAAAAGGTATATGGCCGTTATGAGGAGCGTGTAAACGCTGCTCGTAAATTGGTCAATAAACCTTTGACCCTATCTGAGAAGATTTTATATACTCACTTATGGGATGGAAATGCTACTGAGACATACGAAAGAGGTGTCTCTTATGTAGATTTCGCTCCGGATCGTGTAGCAATGCAGGATGCAACTGCTCAAATGGCATTGTTGCAATTTATGCAAGCTGGTCGTCCGCAAGCAGCTGTACCTTCAACAGTACACTGTGATCACTTGATTCAAGCAAAAGAAGGTGCTCAAGTGGATTTACAAAGAGCAAATACAGAGTCAAAAGAAGTTTTCAATTTCCTAGGTTCGGTAGCAAACAAATATGGTATTGGTTTCTGGAAACCAGGAGCTGGTATTATTCACCAAGTAGTATTGGAGAACTATGCATTTCCAGGTGGTATGATGATCGGTACCGATTCGCATACTGTTAATGCAGGTGGTCTAGGTATGTTGGCTATTGGTGTCGGTGGTGCTGATGCATGCGACGTGATGGCTGGTTTACCTTGGGAACTAAAATTTCCTAAATTAATTGGTGTTAAATTAACTGGTAAATTAAGCGGTTGGACTTCTCCTAAAGATGTTATTTTGAAAGTTGCGGGTATCTTAACTGTAAAAGGTGGTACTGGTGCTGTCGTAGAATACTTTGGGGAGGGCGCTATATCCATGTCTTGTACCGGTAAAGGTACAATTTGTAACATGGGTGCTGAAATCGGTGCGACTACTTCTACATTTGGTTATGATGAGTCGATGGAGCGTTACTTACGTGCTACTGATCGTGCTGATGTTGCTGATGCTGCAAATGCAATTAAAGAGCATTTAACTGCAGATGCTGAAGTTTATGCTCATCCAGAATTATATTTCGATCAATTAATAGAAATCAACTTATCTGAATTAGAACCTTCATTGAACGGTCCTTTCTCTCCAGATTTATATACGCCTGTATCACGTATGCGTGAAGAAGCGGCTAAAAATGGATGGCCTACAAAAGTAGAGTGGGGGTTGATCGGTTCATGTACCAATTCTTCTTACGAGGACTTGGCACGCGCTGCTTCTATCGCTAAGCAAGCTGTTGATAAAGGTTTGGTAACGAAAGCTGAGTTTGGTATTAACCCAGGTTCTGAGCAAGTTCGTTATACGGCTGATCGTGATGGATTATTGAAAAATTTCGAAGATCTTAACGCCACAATCTTTACAAATGCTTGTGGCCCTTGTATTGGTATGTGGGATCGTGTAGGTGCTGAAAAGCAAGAGAAAAACACCATCGTTCACTCGTTTAACCGTAACTTTGCAAAACGTGCTGATGGTAACCCAAATACTTTTGCTTTTGTAGCTTCTCCTGAAATAGTGGCTGCGATTGCAATTTCAGGTGATTTAGGTTTTAATCCATTAACGGATACGTTGACAAACGCCAATGGAGAGCAAGTTAAATTGGATCCACCTACTGGTGATGAGTTACCTGAAAAAGGATTCGCAGTAGAAGATGCGGGTTATCAAGCTCCTGCAGCCGATGGTTCATCTGTAGTGATTGATGTTGATCCTAATTCTGATCGTCTTCAATTGTTAGCGCCATTTGCTGCTTGGGAAGGTACAGACTTGAGAGGTTTGAAATTATTAATCAAAGCTAAAGGTAAATGTACTACTGACCATATCTCTATGGCTGGTCCTTGGTTGAAATACCGTGGTCACTTGGACAATATCTCTAACAATATGTTAATTGGTGCTGTTAACTTTTTCAATGAAAAAACAGATTCGGTTAAAAACCAATTAACAGGAGAATATGGCCCAGTTCCTGCTACTCAAAGAGCATACAAAGCTGCGGGTATCGGAACTATCGTAGTAGGTGATGAAAACTATGGTGAAGGTTCTTCACGTGAGCATGCTGCAATGGAACCTCGTCATTTAGGTGTTCGTGCGGTATTGGTTAAATCTTTTGCTCGTATTCACGAGACTAACTTGAAAAAACAAGGGATGTTAGGTTTGACTTTCGCTAATAAAGAAGATTACGATAAAATTCAAGAAAACGATACAATCGATATCTTAGGTTTAACAGAATTTGCGCCAGAGAAACCATTAACATTAGTGTTACACCATGCTGATGGATCTCATGACGAAATCCTAGCAAACCATACTTACAATGCACAGCAAATTGAGTGGTTTAAAGAAGGTGGTGCTTTGAATATTATTCGCAAGAACCAAGTAAAATAATCTGTATTATTTGCTTATGAACATATAACCCGGTACTTTTGTGCCGGGTTTTTTATTTAAAACAATATGAATAAATTTTTATTAGCCTTAAGTGTGCTAACTTTATCTGCTTCTTCATTATTTGCTCAAGACGATCATATCGGATCCTCTGTAAAACCAATTGCTAAAAGCATTTTTAAACCGAAGTACTCACGTACCGAAAGTAATAAGGGTAAGTTTTATTTTCATTGGGGATATAATTTTTCATCGTTCGCGAAAAGTGATATACGCTTCCAGGGACCTGGATACGATTTTACTTTATTGGATGTTAAAGCTTCGGATAGACCGACTAAACTTTCGATGACTTACATTAATCCAGCTACGATCTCAATTCCACAATTTAATCTGCATTTTGGTTATTTCATTAAGGATAATTATTCCATTTCCTTGGGTTGGGATCATATGAAGTATGTGGTAGATATTCCGCAGACCGTTCGTATTAAGGGGCATATTAGTCCTGAGATTTCAGAACCCGGTATACCCACTGGTGGTATGGCCGGTACTTATGATGGCGAACAGGTCACTCTTGTCGATTCGGTATTGAAATTTGAACATACAGATGGTTATAACTTTGCTTCAGTTGCTTTGGAAAGACATGATGATATCTGGGTTTCTAGAACAGGAAAATCTTATCTTTCTATGGAAACTGGTGCCGAGCTTGGTTTGCTAATACCGAGAACTGATGTTCGATTGTTTAATGTAGGTGAGAATAACTTCTGGAACGTGGCGGGTTATGGTGCTGCTGCAAAAGTTGGTTTACAATATCATTTTTTTAAAGGATTGTATTTGCAAACAAGTTTTAAAACGGGGTGGACCGATCTTAATAATATCCGCACGACGGGTAGAAATGGTATAGATAAAGCAAGTCAAGCGATTTGGTTCTTTGAGAACTATTGGGTTCTTGGTTTCAAATTCTAAGCAATCCTATCGTTTAATAACGTTGTAGAAGCGGATGATAATAATTTATCATCCGCTTTTGTTTTATAGATCTGTTAGCTTAAATGTTTCTTTAAGGCGTATCCCTTTTTCCGTATTTTGTAAGGTACAGCAGGCGTTTTGGGCGTCATGTTCTAAGAATAGAATGTACTCTTGATCGACAATTTCCTGCCAATAATTTTTACGTTCTTCCATTGTGGTTAATGGCCGAATATCATATCCCATGACATAGGGCAAAGGAATATGTCCTACAGAAGGCAGTAAATCTGCCATATATAAAATGGTTTTACCTTTATATTGAATCTGGGGCAACATCATAGCTTCTGTATGACCATGAGCATATCTGATTTGGATATTTGGGCCAAAAGGATTTGTTTCTTTTTCTACAAACTTGAGTTGACCACTTTCTTTTATAGGTTTTATGTTTTCTTCTAAGAACGAGGCTTTCTCTCTCGGATTCGGGTTGACTGCCCAATCCCAATGTTCAGCATTACTCCAGTAAATTGCATTGGAAAAGGATGGCCGAAGTTTATCTCCAACTTGTGCTATGGCCCCACCACAATGGTCAAAATGCAGGTGCGTCAATATTACATCTGTGATATCTTCTCTATTAAACCCATGTTTTGCTAAAGATTTATCAATGGTATTATCTCCATGTATATAATAATGTCCAAAAAATTTTTCAGATTGTTTGTCGCCAAGACCGGTGTCGATCAATATTAGTTTTGCACCATCTTCAATTAAGAGTAGGCGATTGGTCCAAGTACACATGTTATTGGCATCTGCAGGATTTGTTTTTTGCCATATTGATTTTGGAACGACTCCAAACATGGCTCCTCCATCTAGTTTGAAGTTTTGAGTTTCAATAGTATATAGTTGCATACGAATTGTTCTTTACGATGTAATACGAATATACAGGTTTTGCCTTGTAAAATATAGACCTTAATAATAAGATAATATGACTATTAATTCTGAATCATTTCCTTATAAATTAGTTGAATGCAATCTTTTAAAAATGGGTTGAAATCCGTGTATTCTGGTACATGTACTCCATTTGTGATGACTACGATTCCGAATTTTTCTTTAGGATCAAAGAACATCGCGCTATATAAACCATATGCAGATCCTGTATGTCCGATCAACGTTTTATTAGGAATTAATTTGTCTGTTGCCTTTAGAGCGAGTCCATAACCTTCATCGGATGTGATGGGGATCTGCATTATTTTTGAACTGCCTTTTTTGATGATTCGCTGACCATTAAACCCTTTACCATAATTCATATGCATGCCCATATACATCGCTAAATCAACGGCTGAAATTTTCATTCCTCCAGTAGGGGAGAAAATAGGAGTCGAATGGCCTAATGTATAATTTTTTATTTCCAATGACCGTGGATTATAAGCATTGGGTTGGGGACTGAATGCTTCTTTTTTAATATCATATTCATAAAGCGTCACAAATTTCTTTTTATCTAAGGAGTCTACACAATATCCTGCATACAACCGCAAGGGATTTAAGATATGTTCCTTAATGTATAAGTCAAAGCGCTGTCCTGACAAGCGTTCAATGACTGCTCCAATCATATTGAAATTAAGGTTGCAGTATGCGTATTTTGTTCCAGGTTCATAGGTGCTATAAGAGTTGGCGTAATTCTTAGATTGTGTAGGGTTGATGACTTCCAAATCAAAGTATCCATTTTTATCATTGATACTTGAGGTATGGGAAAGGACCATCTTTAATGTAATCTTTTTATCAGGAAAATTTGGATTTCGAATTTTGAACCCTATCAAATCACTGAAATCATCATCAAGATGACATTTCTTTTGTTCTATCAATTGCATGATTGCTGTAGCTGAAAAGGATTTTGAGATCGATGCTATTCTAAATATATCATCATTACGCAGGGCTTGATTCTCTTCTTTGTTTTTAAGCCCATAAGACTGAGAAAATAGTAATTTATTATTTTTCACTACAGCAACTGATAAACCGATGGCTTGATATTGCTTTATGATATCGGTGATTTTGTGGTCAAATGTATTTTGTTGAGCCCAGCTTATTTGACTACAGGATAAGACTCCGAGTATAAGAATAAATAAGTATTTTTTCATGATTTATAAATTAGTATTGAAAGGTATAAATAATTAATAAGTATCGTTGCATTAGTTTGCATTTTTGCACAATTGTATTGCAGATTTTACCTTGATTTCACTTGCAAACTTTTTTCTATAAATTATTGTAAAAAACTATAATTCGGAAGATTAAGCTTTATTTAGTTCTTGTAAAAATCAATTTGTTTAGGGGTAACTGTGCAGTTTGTCGATGTAAAATACTTTTAATGAGTTTGTTCTTTGTTTTTTTACTTTCTTTTAATATACATCAGATGCTACTTGTTTTTATTTAAAATAAATCTAAATAGAATCAAGAAAAGATTGTAAGTTTGCAACCGAAATAAAATTAATCTAATTATTTATACATATGAAAAAGTCATTTCTCGGCTTAGTTTTAAGCCTAGGATTAGTTGGAGGGGTACAACTTGAGGGGGTTGCTCAACACAGTGGAATTCATGGGAAATTAAAAAACAAATCAGGTATTCCAATTGAAGCTGCAACTATCACAGTAAAAGAATTGGGACAATCTACTGCAACGGATCGTAATGGTGCTTTTTTCTTCAGAACATTGCCTGACGGTATCTATACGATTGTTGTGAAAAGCATGGGTAATGTAATCGATGAAGAGCGTGTTAAAGTTGTCAATGGAGCATCGCACTTGGTCAATTTGGTAGGGAACAGCACTGACTCGAAGTTGGAACAGGTTGATATTCGTGGTTATAATTCTCATAATAATAAGACGGTCAGCATTGGGAAAGCAGGTATCGTAGATAAGGATTTACCTCAGAGCGTTCAGATTATCAATGAACAGGTGATAAAAGATCAACAGGTAAATAGATTGAGCGACGCTTTGAAGAATGCGAATGGTATAGCTATGGGAGCAAATAGGGGTGGTGTGAATGAAAACTTTTATGCTCGTGGTTATAGTCTTGGTGCCAATAATATCTTCAAAAATGGTGCTCGAACTAATAATGGTGGATCTATTGAAGCAAGTACTCTTGAATCTGTGGAGATATTGAAAGGGAGTGCTGCTTTACTTTATGGTGGTGTTTCTGGTGGTGCTGTCGTGAATCTGGTAACTAAAAAGCCGAAATTTGAGTATGGTGGCGAAGCATCAATGCGTGTTGGCAGCTATGATTTCTATAAACCTACTGTTGATGTATATGGACCTATATCTGATAAAGTCGCTTTTCGAGTGATTGGTACTTATGAGAAATCAGGTAGTTTTAGGGATTATGTGAACTCGAATAGATTGTACGTTAACCCTTCGTTATTATATAAGATTAATGATCGTACTGAGCTTAATTTTGTGTTCGATTATTTAAAAAGTGATTATACACCTGATTTTGGTATTGGTTCGGTAGATGGTAAGTTAAATAAGGAAGTTGGGCGTCACACTTTCTTAAATACGCCCTGGGCTTTTAATAAAACAAATTCAACAAATGGTCAAATTAATTTAAATCATCAGTTTAATGATGACTGGAAATTAAATGTGATTGCCAGTTATCAAGGTTATGATCGTGATTATTACGGGTCAGATCGTATTCAAGCTGATGTGAATGGTATGGCACCTCGCAATTTGACGCGTTCAAAATCGGAAGAACTGACGTTTAATCAGCAATTGAATTTGACCGGAAATTTAAGAACTGGGACGATTAAACATAAAATTTTGGTTGGAGCAGATGCGGATCAGTCTAATACAAAAGCATATGCTTATAATATTGATAATGCTCTGAATATACGCACGGTTACCTATGATAAAAATGGATTACCGATTATAGCACCGGGATCTGTATACGATAATATTAATATATTTGATATTGGATCGACCATTTATCCTTTTATTCCAGGTCATTTTGAAAATAATTTAGCAATTCCTAAAGTCCCAATTCCTGAAGTCACAAAAACAGGTGTAAGGACTGATATGCCCGCTGTTGATTATTTAACAAGAACAACAACCAATGTTTATCGCTATGGTGTGTTTTTTCAGGATTTGATTGAAGTTACGGAGAAATTCAAGGTTTTAGCTGGTTTACGTTATACGTATCAAAGAACGCCTTATGCTGAAAAATATACATATGCTACTGGTGAAACGGAGGAAGTCAAAAATCTGGATATCAACAAAAATGAATTGGGTGCTAAAGTTGATCAAGCTTGGTCTCCCAAATTTGGCTTGATTTATCAACCTATTCCAACGTCGAGTATTTACGTGACTTATGCTAATAATTTTACTTCAAATGCAGGATACGATGTTAATTATAAGCCAATGGCTCCTTCGACAATCGATCAGTACGAGGCTGGAGTGAAAAATGATTTCTTTCATGGTCGTTTGACTGCAAATGTATCTGTTTATAGAATCAACAATAATAAATTTGCGCAGCAATTGCTGTTGAAGCCAGACGGCACTGATAATGGGGATACCAACATGAAAGAATTTACGGGTAAAACTTCATCGGACGGTGTGGAAATCGATGTAACAGGTTCGATTCTACCTGGTTTGGATTTATTGGCAGGTTATTCCTATAATTATATGCGTTATACGGAAACGAATCCTATAACGGAGATCTCTACTATTGTCAATGGTAGTACTAAAATAACTGAAGTATCTGGGAGTGAGGAAAACTCACGTTTGGTAGGTACAACTGCGCATACTGCTAATGGAACGATATTCTATACCTTGCAAAATGATGGCGTAAAGGGTTTGAAATTTGGTGTTTCGGCATTTTATACGGGAAGAAGAAATGCAGGTTGGAATAATTCGAAAATTAATGTAAGAGATGGTGTCGATCGCTTGATTAGCGTCAGCCCATTTACGACAGTTGATCTTTCTGCTGGTTACTCGTTAAAGAAGTGGAGTGTTTTAGCAAAGATATCCAATGTCAATAATGCATTTAATTACTATATCCATGAAAACTATAGTGTGAATCCAATTCCTCCTAGAAGTTTCATGACGACATTAACGTATAGATTTTAAAAAGTTTTATTGATTTTTTTAATAAAAAGGGCCTTTAGGCCCTTTTTTATTTTGTTAAATAGATGCTGCGGAGATAATTATCATATCAAATGAAAATTATTTATACTGGTGATGCCGACTTTATAGCTTGCTGATTTTTTCCAATAGATCAACAAGTCGATTGGAATATCCAAACTCATTGTCGTACCAGCCCACTACTTTGACTAGACCACCGACGATTGATGTTAGTTCGGAGTCAAAAACACAAGAGTATGGATTGTTGATGATATCTACGGATACAATGGGATCTTCGGTGTAATAAAGTACATTTTTTAATTCTCCTTCAGCAGCTTCTTTAAATTTTGCGTTTATTTCTGCGACTGTTGGCTGATGGGTCAATGTACAGGTGAAATCTGTCAATGAACCGTTCAGAACTGGAACACGGATTCCGGCGCCTCCTAACTTACCTTCTAAATGTGTGAATACATTGGTGATTGCCTTGGCGGCACCTGTTGTTGTTGGAATAATGGATGAAGATGCTGCACGTGCACGACGTAGATCACGGTGCGGCGCATCATGTAGATTTTGATCTCCAGTCATGGAATGTACCGTAGTGATATAACCATCTTTGATACCCCAGTTTTCATCTAATATTTTCACCAATGGGGCAACATTATTGGTTGTACAGGAAGCATTGGAAAGGATAGGAACATTTAAGTCAAAATCTTTGTCGTTTATACCTAATACAATTGTTGGTACATCTTTATCAGTGGAAGGTGCAGAAATGATTACTTTTTTTGCTCCAGCAAGCAAATGTAAATTAGCTTTTTCTTTACTTGTAAAATGACCTGTTGATTCGATAACAACATCTATACCTAAGGTTTTCCAAGGTAGATTTTGTGGATTTTTCTCATTTGTGACTAAGATTTCTTGTCCATTGATGATGAGGTGATTTTCGTTGAAATCAACCGTACCTGTGAAGGGACCATGTACCGAGTCATATTTGAATAGGTGGGCTAATGTTTTCGTATCAGTGAGGTCGTTGATTGCAACGACCTTTAAGTGATTTATATTCCTGATGAAAATATTGCGTAGTGTATTCCTTCCAATACGTCCAAATCCATTTATTGCAATATGCATGGCAGCTCGTTATTTATGAAATTCAGCAATTGCTTCATTTATATTTTTATCACCTTCCCATTGTGCTTTTAGCTGACCATCGGCTCCATAGACATAATTTGCAGGAAATTGATTGGGCACGTGTATTTTTTGAATAAACTCTTGATTTTTATCCACTAAAATTTCAACATTGCTCAGTTTTGATAACTTTGGGGCAAAATTATCAAAGAAACCTAAAATCAACGCTGGGTCATTCATAGAAACATAATAGATATTAATGTCTTTAAGGCGATCGATGTTTTTTTCTAGAGCAGCGGCTTCTTGTTGACAATGTCCGCATCCTGGATCGAATAATAGAAAAACAGTGTTTCTATCTTTTGCGACATCAGATTTTGTTACTTGAATACCGGATTTTAATTGGTAGAAGGTGAAATCTGGTAGCGTTTTAGCAGCCTCTTTTTGCATCGTCGTTGCTGGAGCTGCATGTGCACTATGATTGTGCTCACTGTGGTCATGCCCATCATGTTCATCATGTGCTTCGGTCGCTGTCGTTTGTTGCGTCTTATTATTAGAATTGCAAGAGAATAGCAGGGACGCTGTGAAAATTCCTGTTATGCCTAATATTAATTTTTTATTCATGGTAATGGGGTATCAATTTATCTATCAAAACTATAAAAAATATTGAATTTAAACCTTAAAAAAGGCGATTAATGACATTGTACTGTATAATTGATCTATCAGGTTATGGTATTATTATCATTGTCATAATTTTCTAGTGAGGTGGATTCGATAATTTGTGATTTTCCTCTACCGTATTCATTGTTGTATACTTTCAGTAGCACGCGTACAGATGAAATAATAAGTGGGCCAAAAATCAGCCCCAACATACCAAATAGATTCAATCCTAATAAGACTCCGAAAACCGTAATGAGCGGTGGTACATCACCAAGTTTTCTCAAAATCGTGAAGCGGAGTACATTGTCAATTCCGCCTATTAAGATAAAACCATACAAGGCCAAACCGATGGCGTTTCCGGTAGAACCAATGGCTAATAAGTAAATTGCCGTAGGAACATAGACGGTCATTGTTCCCAATACTGGAATTATGGTAGAAATTGCAGTAATTATAGCTAGTAAAATGGGGCTATCAACGCCAAAAATCCAATAGCCAATACCTGCGACTATTCCTTGGCAAATACCTAAAATTGGAATTCCAATGGCATTCGAACGTACCATCATGCTGATTTCGCTCCACAGTTCTTCTTTACTTTTTTGAGAAAAGGGGATTGCATGTAGGATTGTCGATTCCATTTCCTTACTGTAGTATTGCATGAAATAGAGTACAAAGAATGCTACAATTATATTAATTACAGTCTCTGCTACTGAATTTAAAAGGTTAGGGATGTATTTTGCTAGTTTCTGTAGCGAATTGAGGATAGCTTGATCGGATAAGTCAATGTTTTTCAAAACGGGCTTATCCTGCATATAGTCTTTTACGGAATCAAACTTGGAAAGAATATCTTTTTGATTGAGAATTAGTTGTTCCAATTGTGGAAGCAGATAGTTAATAAGTCCCCATAGCGGAAATACAATGAATATAATCGATAATACGATGAGGAAGATGCTGGCTAGGGATTTATTCCACTTTTTCTTTTCCGTTAACGTAAAATAGATGTTTCTGAAAAGGATGTAAAGGGTAATTGCTCCTAAAAAACCGGGTAGATAATAGGATAAGTTTTTGAATATCAATATACAGATCAGGAGGATGATCGTGATCAACATGATCTGATTGATCGAATTGTTATTTATTTGTTTGTATTTCATGGCCGGTTCCTCAGAATAATAAATACTAAGCACTTTATTTGCTAAAATCAGATAAATTTGTTTTATCTGATTGCATCATAATATAAAACAAATTTATCGATATCTCTGCTACCGACAAGAATTATTTTATAGCGGAAATATATCAAATATTGCTGATAAATTTTTTGGAAAGGAATAAAAAAGCTAGCTCAAATGGTAGCTAGCCTAAATAGATGTTAATTTTCGTAAAGCTCGAGTGGTAAACCATCGGGATCTTCAAAGAAGGTGAATTTTTTGTTTGTTAATTCATCTATTCGGATCGGTTCTACTCTTATATCCAATTGTTGTAAATTTTTGACTTCTTTTTCAATATCATGAACTGCAAAAGCCAAGTGCCTTAACCCTACGGCCTCGGGTCTGGATGGACGTTTTGGAGGATTGGGGAATGAAAACAATTCGATGATGTATGTGCCATTCAAGGCTAAGTCTAATTTGTAAGAGTCTCGTTCTTCGCGGTACACCTCCTGTATGATGGTCAATCCAAGTATTGTCGTATAGAAGTTTTTGGATTTATCGTAGTCACTACATAGAATAGCGATGTGGTGTACCTGTTGTAAATTTAATGACATATAGCGTTATTTTGCGCGTTCGTATTGTGGGGGCCAATCAATATGGGTACCTAATGCTTCTGCAAAGTGAAATGGCAAATGTGGATCCTTAAGAAAAGCTCTAGCGATCATAATTAGGTCCGCTTTATGATCCTGTAAGATTTGTTCTGCATGCTCGGCGTCCTTAATAAGTCCGACGGTTGCAGTGAGCACTCCTGTCTTTTGCTTTATTGACTCGGCAAAGGGAAGTTGATAATCCCTTTCAGCTTTAATTTCCTGATGCAAAACAGCCCCACCTGAAGAGACATCGATTACTTCAATGCCGTTCGTCTTCAAGACTTCGACTAGTTGAATAGATTGTTGCTGGTCCCATCCTCCCGCTGCCCAATCAGTAGCAGATATGCGCACCCAAAGCGACTGTGTAGTCAATTCTTCTTTGATTGCATCAACAATTTCGCATAAAAATCGGATTCTATTTTCAAAAGAACCCCCATATTGGTCAGTTCTAAGATTGGATAAAGGAGAGAGGAATTGATGGATGAGGTAACCATGGGCTGCATGAATTTCGATGATATCGTATCCAGCTGTTACTGCTCTTTTTGCAGCACGTTGAAAATCTATGATCGTCTCTTTGATGTCATCAATGGCCATGGATAGGGGTGGGACCTCTTTATCAGGCCGGAAAGCTAATGCTGAGGGTGCTATAGTATGCCATCCACCCTGTTGATCAGGAGCAATTTGATAATGGTTGAGCCAAGGTTTTCCGGTACTGGCTTTACGTCCTGCATGCGCTAATTGAATCCCTGGAATCGCCTGATTCTCCTTAATAAAGCGGGTGATTTCTTTTAGTTTTTCTATATGCTCATCTTTCCAGATACCGAGGTCTCCGGCACTGATTCTTCCTGCTGGAGTTACAGCGGTGGCTTCCTGTATAACAGCGGCAGCACCTCCAGTTGCAAATTGACCTAAATGTACCAAATGCCAATTGTTAGCAAAACCGTCCGTTGCCGAATACTGACACATAGGAGAGACTACCAGCCGGTTTTTTAGGGTGATGTTTTTTAGCGTAAGTGGTGAAAATAAAATGCTCATATGAAAGGGCTAATATGAAAATAAAAAAAGGAGCAAAAGCTCCTTTAAATCTTATTAAGGGTTTGTTGACCATAGCGATGCCGATTTTAACATGGCTCTTCTTGGCAACTTTAAATTGGCAATGATTAATTCTGCAAAATCCTCTGGTTGTAACACAGAATCTGGATCTCCGTCTGTCAGACCTAGGTCTTTAGACATATCCGACGCAATTGTGCTCGGCATCAAGGTACATACACGGATATTGTGTTTGCGTACCTCACGCATTAATGAATCTGCCATACCGATGACGGCAAATTTAGAAGCACTATAGGCAGAAGTGGTAGCGGCACCATTTAATCCTGCGGTTGAAGAAACAAAGATAATATCACCTTCATTTTTTTCCACTAATTGTGGTAAAAGAGCCTTTGTTACATAATAACTACCCAGCACATTGGTATTGATGATGTTGGTCCATGTTTCTGGATCCATATCTAATAGTGAGCCAAATGAAGCAATACCAGCATTGTTGATGACAATATCAAATGTGCCAAATGATGTGTTTAACTTTTCAATTTCATGCTGAACGTTTGCCAAATTGGAAACATCAAAAACTGCATAGGTGGCAGTTACGCCTAAATCTTGCAATTCTTTAACTGTCAATTTCAATTGTTCTTCATTGCGGCCTGTAATAGCAACATGAACTCCCTCTTTTGCTAATGCAATGGCAGTTGCTTTTCCCAATCCACGTGAACCACCTGTTACTAATGCTTTTTTACCAGCTATATTTTCCATATTACAAAGTTAACTATTGCAGTATTGATGAATGTCAATATAATTTAAAATTTTTACAAGTTTTCATCCAAAATATTAGCTATTATCGGATAGGTGTTTTGTTTGACTTGTTTTATACTATGGATATCAAGCCATTCTGCTTGTGTAATATCTTCCTCTGTCTGTGGTATGAGTTTCGGTATTTTATTGGCACCCATTTCATACCAGTTTGTTTGTTTTAACACAAATTCACCATTGCGTAAATAGTAGGTATGATACGAGGTTTGTATTTTTTTTCCCAGGTAATCAATTTTTAAACCACATTCTTCTTCTACTTCTCTCACAGCTGCTTCTTTCATCTTTTCATGGCTTTCCACCTTTCCTTTTGGAAGGTCCCATTTGCCCAATCGAAAGATAAATAAATAGTCACCTTCGCCATTTTTGACCAGTCCGCCAGCGGCTTTAATGATTTTATTATTTTCTTTTAATTTGTGAAAAACCAATTCGCAATCCTTGTGTATATATAGAAATGATTTGGGAATGTCATTTTGTTCAGATAATTTAAAAAGTTTTTCCAATTCAATATCTTGAACATCAATAGTTTGGGGGTTTTTAACGCCCGTAGGAACAAAATCTGCCAAAATTAGCACAGATTGGTTCATATAAATTTTATAAATTTGCGACATGAATAATTTAAATGAGGTTGAACAAAAAGTTGCTGAATCCTTATTGCAAATTAAAGCAATAAAATTGCAACCTAAAAACCCTTTTACTTGGGCATCGGGTTGGAAGTCTCCAATTTATTGTGATAATCGTATTACTTTATCGTATCCAGCAATCCGTACGTACATACGTCAGAAGCTTTCAAAATTGATTCAAGATGAATTTGGATCAGTGGATATGATCTCTGGTGTCGCTACTGCAGGTATTCCACAAGGGGTATTAGTTGCACAAGATTTGGGTTTACCATTTTCTTATGTAAGAAGTAGTGCTAAGGACCACGGTCGTCAAAATATGATTGAAGGTGAAGTTGTTAGCGGACAGCGTGTTGTTGTTATCGAGGATTTAGTATCTACGGGTAAAAGTAGTTTAGTTGCAGTAAAAGCATTGCGCGAAGCTGGATGTAATGTAGTAGGTTTAGTTTCTATCTTTACCTATGGGTTGGATGAAGCTGCGAAGAATTTTGCTGAGGCAAAATGTACTTTCCATAGCCTTTGTGATTACGATTCTATGATTCAAGTGGCTGCAGAAAATGGTTTTATTTTCGAAGAAGATGTAGAGTTGCTGAAAGATTGGAGAAAAAATCCTTCAACTTGGTCTCAAACAGTTTAAAGATAATAAGATATTTATATGACAACTATTCAGAATAATGTAACGATTGAAAAGTCCGTTCAAGAGGTATATGCTTTTTTGACAGATTTGAATAATCATGAGCAATTGATGCCTGAAAATATTTATAATTGGTCCTCAACCAATGATGAAGCCCGTTTTACAATTCAGAACATGGCCAAGTTAGCTTTGAAAGTTGATGAAAGGGTAGAAAATCAATTAATAAAATTAGTGCCATCTGAAAAAGCTCCTTTTGATGTTACTTTAAACTGGATTTTGTCAACCGTTTCGGCTGATATAACAATGGTCACATTTACTATTGAAGCGGATTTGAATATGATGATGAAAATGGTCGCTTCAGGTCCACTGCAAAAACTAGCTGATTTTCAAGTGAATAAATTGAAAGAGATTTTAGGATAATTTATCCCTATGTTAACCTGAAATTTTCAGTCTATAAAGAAATGTCTTCCAATTTGGAAGACATTTTCAGTTTAATATTTTACCTTTTTAAGGTAATGAAACTATCCAGACTCGAATATTACCTTCAAGCTTAAATCGTTTCATTTTATCGTATTATGCAAGTCTTTCGTGGACTTTTTTCCAATTCACGATATTCCACCAGTTTTTAATGTAGTCTGCTCTTTTATTTTGATAATGTAAATAATAAGCATGTTCCCATACATCAAGGGCCAAAACTGGTATTCCCCTTTGTTCTACTACGTCCATTAACGGATTATCTTGGTTGGCTGTTGATGTTATCTGTAATTTACCAGCGTCATCTAATATTAACCATGCCCATCCGGAACCAAATCTTGACATTGCAGCAGCCGTAAATTCTTCTTTAAATTTATCAATCGTCCCAAAAGATGCATTGATAAGTTGTACTACTTTTTCAGAAGGCTCAGTTGTATTTGCGGCTAAATTTTCCCAGAAGAAATTATGATTCCAAGCGCCACCAGCATTGTTACGTGCTTTGGCTGAATATTTTGAAATATTTGCTAACAATTGCTCTTCGGATGTTTCTGAAATATTTTCCGTTAGAATAGCTTCATTGATCGCTTTGATATATGCTGTATGATGTTTTGTGTAATGGATTTCCATTGTCAAAGCATCAATATTAGGTTCCAATTCGGAATATGAATAGGGTAATTTAATTTGACTAAAAGAAAGGGGAGCGGCTTGATTACGTGCAGGTTCAGCTTGAGCTAGATTATTTAAAACACTGCCCGATACAGCAACAGCCAATGTTGCTTTAGCGGTGTTGTTAAGGAAGTTTCTACGTGTTTGCATTCTTTTATTATTATGTTAATAGTAGTAAGATAACGTGTTTTTTTAGTTTTATTATTCTTAATTGGCATAAAATATAAAATAGAACGATAATGTTACCAAACCATGACTTTTTTATATGGAATGGTCTATATACGACCTTGCGGTATTTGAAGAAGTTCATTTTATTGAAGCTTGGGAATTATTCTGGGTATTAAATGTGCAAGAAAAAGGTCGCTATCTCATGCTTCTGAATTAGCGACCTTTTTAACAACTCTATATGATATTGTATATATTATGGAGTTATGCGATTTCCTCTGACTTTATCCCACATAAGAAACAAAAGGAATCCGACAAAGGATGGAATCACCCACCACAGCTCGTAGGTTGCTAACGGAATGGATTGCAGCATATTTTCTGCTCCTTTAAGGTGGATATCAAAGCCAGCAAAGAGGTAAATAGTAGAAGTTAGTGTTGTACCTGCCATCGCGCCAATAAATGGAAGAGAGGACTTTATTATCCGTCCAAAAATAAGGACGTACAATACCAATGTGATGACTATGGGATAAATGAATGCTAAAAATGGATAAGCAACTTGGATGATATATTCTACGCCTGTAATAGCTAGTACTGCGGAGAAAAGACAACAAATAGTAACAACCCATTGGTAACTAATCCTATTGTGAAGGAGTTGGCTAAAGAAAGTCCCTACTGCACATGTCAATGCAATCGCAGTGGTGAGACATGCTAATGCGATGCTTATGGAAATTGCTGCTACTCCATAGCCTCCAAATATTTTGTGCGAAATGAATAAGAGTAATTCTGCTCGTTTGACATCTGTAGTTGTTGGATATCCTGATTGAGCACCCAAAAAGACAAGACCACCATATATCAGCAACAAGCAAAAAGCTGCCAAGCATCCAGCACTAGTAACGATTCTGTTTTTATCTTTAACGTTAACATAGCCTTTGGTCTTTGCTGCAGAAATAATGATACCACTAAAAATAACAGAGGCTAGGACATCCAAAGTCTGATAGCCTTCTATAAAACCTAATTTAAATGCTGTTAAGCGTTCGATATCGTGTGCGTAATTCGCTGATAATGGAAATAGAGCGCCCATGATAATCATACTGATCAATAGGATCAATAACAATGGCGTTAAAAAATTGCCAATAACATTTACGACTTTAGAAGGTCGGATAGAAAGAACAAAAGTAACCGAAAAAAACAGGATAGAACCCCAAATAGGTGATAGATTTGGGAAGGTTGGTAGTAGGCCCACTTCAAATGTTGTAGCGGCTGTCCTCGGTATCGCTATCAGGGGACCTATCCCTAACATGATTACAATACCTAATATCGTGGCTATTAATGGATGTGTTCTATTGCCCAAATCATGGAACGATTCTCCTGAATTGATGATTGATAAAACGCCTAAGAGAGGAAGTAATATACCTGTAAGAGCAAATCCTATAATAGCCCAATCCCATTGACCTGCTGAATTAAAACCTATAAATGGAGGTAGTAATAAATTTCCGGCACCGAAAAACATGGCAAATAAGGCGAATCCTAATGTGGTAGTATCTCTGATTTGTTTCATCAATATGTGTATCTTTAATTATATCCTGTGTAATCTTATGGTTTGTATATCAATATTTTACTGTTGATAGTTAGACCGCTGAAGAGAATTGGGATGTAAACTGATTTATGAATGAGCAAATATAATAGGACTTTCCAATTAAACAAGAACTAGTTGCTGTGTTTTTACTGCATTTAAATTGATTTTTCACGGTGATGGCTTCGTTAAATATGGTTATTTAGGTAAAATTGTAAATAAAGGGGCCAAGGCTAGAAGTGTTCTACCTATCATGCACCATAACGTAAGTTTTACTGACTAATTGTGCGATTAAGTAGGAGAGGTTATAAATAAGAAAGCATCCTGACTTTCGTGAGGATGCTTTCTTATTATATCAGATTGGACCTTTGGTCTATCTTGTGAAATGCTTTACTTTTAAAGTATAAGTAGCTTCCCCATTTAATGCAACTATATTTTCTGCATTGAAGATAATGACTTCTTCTGCATATTTGGATAATTTTTCTCCTTTGTATAGCGCAATGAAACGATTTTTTGTCGGATATACTGCATGATTATTCTTAAAATCATAAATAATCCAAGTAGGTCCGGATGCTGGTGCACCAGCACTTGAAGCATCGATACCCAAAAATGGTGCTTCTGCAAATTCAAGGCCATCTAGGTCTGCCACCTGAATAGCATCAATCGTCTTGCCTTCTAAATCAAAATATCCAAATTTATAAGCCGCTGTACTAGGTTTTAAAGTTGAACCATACATTCCTGATAAATTGATCGTACTTGTTTCTTCCTCGGCTACGACATCTTTAATTAAGTCATAATATAAAGTTGAAGATGGAGGTACTATAATTGTACTCGTTTTTAAAACTGCTTTACTATCTTCAAAAGAAGGAATGTCAAATGTGAATTCTTTTATATTTAATTCATATGTAGCATTTCCGTCAAGTGCCGTAATATTTTTAGCCTGCATAATGAAAAACTGATATGAATTATCTGAAGATTCAACTTTCTTATATAATACTACATAGCGATTGGCAGTAGGATATACAGCATGGTTGTTTTTGAAATCATATATAATCCAAGTCGGTCCACTTGCTGGCTGACCAGCGCTTGAAGCATCAATAGTCAAAGATGGAGTCTCTTGTATTTTTAAATTCAAGTAGTCAGCGTAGTTTTCTAATTTAATGTCTTCAATTTTAGTGTTCTCTAAATCAAAATAACCTAATTTGTAACCTTGGTTTCCTGCTTTTAAAGTAGAACCATACATGCCAGACAGTGTAAAAGTACTTGAGCTTTCATCAGAAATACTCTTTTTATTTAAATCATAATACACTGTGGCACCTTTTAGTACTTCAATTTTACTGCTATCAGGTAATACTATTTCTTCATCGGGGTTCTTAACATCATCCTTTTTACACGAAGCTAGATGTGTTACTGCAAGTGCAAGAGCACTGATGCAAATAGCATGTTTAAATTTAAATGAAAAATTCATGTTTAAATATATTTATGATAAAACTGATTTAGAATTAAAGGTATTTGTAAAGGCTGAGAAGGTTGCTAATGCTGCATCAATAGCTTCTTGGTTGTCTGCCTCAGCAACTTCCTCATTGATGATGGCTGTAAATTCTGCCCATTTTTCTTGAGATTTGTCTCCGTAGCCGTTGAAGAAATTAAAACCCGTTTGTATACCTTTATGTTGTAGCATTTTAACGATATGTGGGCCTCCCATAATCGATCCTTCTAATACATATAGTGCTCCGATTGCTTGATTTTTAGTTTCAATATTAGGCAAAACTACTTCTGGAAGATTCTCTAAGTTACCACCTAGGTCTAAGATGTCTTTTTCGACATGAGATGCATTTCTACGTGTCTCAAAATAGGTCGTTAAGCTACTTGGTAAAGCGCGTTGTATCTGTACTTCAGCTGCCTTGAAATAAGCATAGAAATATTTTAATACTTCTGCATAGTCAGTGTTGTTTTCAATTGCTTTCAATTTGAAAATAACGTTTTTCTCTAACTCTTGATGACCTTGTTTAGTTGCTTCTTTGATTTTTAAGTTTAACATGATATTTGCGTTATTTAGTTTTTAAATTTTTAGAACCGTCCTCTTGGACGAAATATTTGAATGTGAAATAAGGTGCAGCCCAAGTAATATCGGTTACGGCTGGTGGGTTTCCTTTGTAGACATTTATCATCTGTAATTTTGCATATTTCCCATTGCTCAGTCGGATTACATACGTTAAGCCTGGCATAACCTTTACTAAGTGTGAGGTTAGGTCGTAGTTGAACCACCCTTGAGAGTACTCATCGGTAATCATTCCGAATGCATTGATTGAACTACTGTCAAATTCAGCATCAGTTGGAGCGGTAAGGATTTGGTCGTAGTTTTTTCTCACTAATAATACTTTATGTTTAGAGCCATTTCCATATGCTGGATTGCCCTTCATTGTACCATCGTTAACATATAGCATGCTGTTGTACTGATTGGAAAATGCAAGATCCCAATCCTTTTTAGCAAAGCTGGTAGAGGAATCAGCAGCCGTTTTTAACCAAGTCTGTTTTTGATCTGAAAATCTAAATAAGAAAGTGTGAAAATCGCGTTGTTCTTTCACTTCACCACCTGTTCCCCCTGAGCCAACATGAGCTTCTACATCACCTGCCAAATCACTGATGATCGTGCTGATGCCATCCTCTAACTGCTTGTTCGGGTCCACATTTTCTTTATTGCAGGAGGCAAACAATAAGCAGATGCAGATGTAACATCCTATTTTAAATAATGAATTCATATGTTTTTAATTTTATTTTTTAAATAGTCACATGGGATATTCATGCATGATTATGTAACCTGTGTTACATGAATATTTCATGTGTTTTTATTTTGTAATTCTATATGATACCCCCATCAGGATGCTACGTCCCATTTGTCCAGGGATTAAGTAATTCAAATAATTGCTTAGATTTTCTCCGCTTAGTCGTAATGTAAATGGGAGCTTGTCAAATTTTTTCTCTATTGTGGCATTGTATAAAACATGCTGATTGACAAAAACATCATAGCGGTCAATGAAGTGATTCCCATTGGCATCTCCAAAAGCATATTTTCCTCTGAAATTTGCACGTGCATTGATTGTGATATTCCAAGGAGCCTGATAGATCGCTCCTATATTGAATTGATGTCTCGATCTATTTTCTAATCCCCAGTAGTCTTTTGGAGTAGGAGTATAGGAGTTGCCGGTCTTAGCATCGTATAATGAATTGTATGGCCAGCTCCCTTGTTTTATACTATCTGCAATACTCATGTCTTTTGATATCAGATATTGATATCCAGCATTAATGGTTAATTGTTTTAAAGGTTTTGTTGAAATTGATACATCAAATCCCTTATTCACTGATTTCGGAAGATTTTGATATGAAAATATCGCCATATTTTGCATGCCCGTAGCTACTTGAATGCTGTTGATCTGATTTCTTAATTGATGATGGAATACATTCACATCCATCGTCGTGTTGGCCATTGGTTTCCATGTAATGCCCGCATTGATAGAGGTATTCCGTTCTGCTTGAAGATTGCGATCGAGTTGATTGATGATGTAAGTCCTTCGTTCTGAAATTTGACCATTGGCATCCATTTCATCAATGGTACTGCGTAAGACCTCATTTCCTATAACATAATAATTGGCGGCAGGATTATAGAACACTTGATAGCGTGTTTTGAAATCAGGAGCTTTAAATCCGGTTCCAATCCCCGTTTTTAATGCCAATTGTGGAAGAAGTTGGTAGGTGATTCCGAAGCTAGGATTCAATTTTCCTCCGTAACCTTGGGACTGGTCATATCTTAGACCAGTTACTACTGTCGTTTTTGAGCCAAATGTTTTGTTTGCTTGAGCATATAGAAAAAAGTTGTTTTGATCTTTGGAATTAAAGCTTGATTTTACCTCCATGGCTTCTAATGAACCGCCTACACCCATCGTAATGTTCAGGTCATCGGATTGATATGCAAACTGTTGCTCCAAGCGATGAACCATTTGTGTGAAATTATCTGAGGTTAAATTCGTATTGCTTTCTTGCATCGTCACGCTGTTGTCGGAACTATAATGTGATAGATAATAAGTAGATAGTGATCTCCAGCGATCATTCCAGCGACTATCATAGAATAGGGAAGCATTTATGTCCGTTTCTTTTTGTTGATCAAGGGTACTATAATCGGACCCATAAGCACGTAACATATCCGAATGACGATAATTATAGCGTCCGGATGCTCCGATAAAATGTTGATCGTCTTTCAACTGATGTCTCACTTTTCCTTGAATGGAAAAAGTTTGGTAAGGAGGAATGGTTGTACCGTTTGATTGATAATCTTTATTGGTATTGAACCCATCGGTACGGTAGTAGTTGGTTGAAAGTAAGGCAGTTCCCTTATTCTTATTAAATGATGATTCTCCTTCAACGGTAGCATCGAGCACTTGGAAACTTCCATAATTAACATTGGCATGTAACTGAGGGGTTACCTTGCCTAATCGTGTGATGATGTTGATGGCACCTCCCAATGCCTCACTACCATATAAGCAAGAGGATGCTCCCTTAATTATTTCGATTCTTTCGATATTGGATACCGAGATACGTGACAAGTCAAAATTTCCAGAGCTTCTACCCAGCATGGGTTGGCCATCAATTAGGATCATCACATACTCACTTGAAAAACCTTGTAATTGTACGCCAACAGATCGATTGCCACCAGCTGTATTGCTGACTATGGCTATTCCGGTCTGTTCTTTTAGTACTTCATCTAAGCGGCGACTGCCCATTAACTCAATCGCTTTTCTATCTATAATGGTCACCGGCATAGCAGAATTTTTAGAATCAATCAAAGATGGTCTGTTTTGTAGCTCCTTAGTTATTGCTACCTCATCTAATACTTGATTTGATTTTTGGAGTTGAAAGTGGTGGATTTTTTTGTCCTTGGCGTGTAATTCTACAGTTCCGGTTTTTGTTTGATATCCTATTGCAGTTATCGTATAGGTGTAAGTTCCTGTAAATAATTTTCGTAATATAAAGCTACCTTGATTGTCTGATTTTGTTAATGCATGGTCAGGTGTAATCAGGATGCTAACACCTGAAAGGGGAGTTTGTTGTTCATCAAATATCAATCCCTGAAACTGCGCATTTTGTTGCGCGAATAGCTGTTTTGCTGTTCCCATAAGGAATAGAAAACTAATAAACAGAAAAAGATGCGGTGTTGTTCTCAATGTTATTTGTAATAATTCTAAATAATAATGCAAGTATCTCTATAATATACCAAATTATATTTATGCATTCTGTATTAATATTTGTGCTATCCGTATTAATATTTGTGCATTATGATGTGTCCTTGTCTTCTGAATTGGTGTTTTTAAGGTGTTAATGATTTGAAGAGCAGTTAGTTGAATGTGTTTTAATGAGGTTGCCTGCATTAGTTAAGGTGTATTCTGAAAACAAACCCTTATTTGTAATTAGTTTAAATAAGCCCATTTTTGCTACTCATAAATGAATAGATATGATAAAGAAAATTATAAATAACCTTGGTCTCGTAATGATTTTATGTTTATGTACTACGGTTTCCATAGCACAGGTAGGCACACCTAAAAGGATTGTGTCTTTAAGCGGTAGTTTAACGGAGATTGTGGACGCTTTAGGGCTTGGTGAAAATTTGGTTGCTGTCGATGTCACGAGTGATTATCCGAGTTATGTAAAGCAGATTTCAAAAGTAAGTAAAAATAGATCAATCACTGCTGAAGGAGTTGCATCCTTTCGTCCTGATATGGTATTGGGTTTTGAAGGAGAAGTAAGTTCAGCTGTATTGGCCCAACTTAAAACCCTGAATATTCCATGTGTACTGTTTAAACAAGAGTTTTCTGCTGCCGGTATTACCGATTTAGTTCGAAAAGTAGGGCAATCTTTAAATATTAGTGTTAAAGGAAATCAAGTAGCTGATCAATTGGCAAAAGATATTAAGGGGGCAGTTGCAAAAGCAAAATCTGCGAAGGCAACCAAAATGATGTTTGTATATGCTCGTGGTGCCGGTGCTATGAGCGTATCCGGGTCAGGAACTGCAGTGGATGCGGTCATTAAGTTGGCTGGTGCGCAAAATGTGATGCAAGGTTTTAATGGATATAAAACTTATAATACCGAAGCATTGGTGCAGGCTAACCCCGAGGTTATACTATTGTTTGATTTTGGAATGTCAAGCTTAGGTGGTAAAGATGCCATTTTGAAACTTCCAGGTATTAATTTAACTACTGCAGGAAAAAATAAGCGCGTCATTGCGATGGATGCATCATTATTAAATGGTTTTAGTATGCGACTGCCACAAGCTATACAGCAATTGCATGAAAAGTTATTTGGGAAATAGTTGCTGTAATGAGAAATACTTTAATTTATCTATTACTCAGTATATTACTCCTAATTATTGTCATCTTTTCACTGGGCATGGGGTCGATTTCGGTTTCATTCTGGGATGTTTGTTCTATTATATTACATAAAATAGGATTAAAGGCTTCTTCCGGTGTTGATGAGCTGACCGTTAATGTCTTAGCGCAAATACGCTTACCCAGAATTTTAATGGGTGTTGCAGTAGGTGCTGCTTTAGGGATCAGTGGTGCAGCTATTCAAGGTATATTTCGTAATCCTTTGGCAGAACCAGGTTTGATGGGAATATCTTCGGGGGCTTCATTTTTTGCGGCATTGGTTATTTCTTTTGAAGGTTTATTACTTCCGCTTATTTCTGCCAGCTTGGGTTATTATGTACTGGCGTTTGCAGCTTTTATTGGTGCTGCATTGACCGTTCTTGTCGTCTACCGTATCTCTATGAATAATGGTAAGTCGCATATTGCTACGATGCTTTTAGCAGGTGTTGCTATGAACGCATTTGCTGGGTCATTAACTGGTTTATTAAGTTATTTAGCCACAGAGCAACAATTGCGCTCGATTACTTTTTGGTCGCTTGGGAGTTTGGCTGGTGCATCATGGGGTAATATCCAGGTGCTATATCCTTGTATATTGCTTTCTTTGATTGTATTGCCTCTCTTTGCAAAGCAGTTAAATGTTTTTGCCTTGGGTGAATCTCAAGCAGAAATGATGGGTGTCAATACTAGCCGTTTGAAAATTGTTGTTATCTTGTTCTCAACCTTGGCAGTGGGGGCTGCTGTCGCTTTTTCGGGAGTTATCAGCTTTGTAGGCCTATTGGTGCCACACGCCATTAGATTGATAGGTGGAGTGGATAATCGCTATGTATTGATTGCTTCAAGTATTGCTGGAGCATTGGTACTGACCCTTGCGGATTTACTATCGCGATCTATAATTCAACCATTGGAACTTCCGATTGGGGTTATTACAGCATTGCTGGGCACACCAGTTTTCCTATTTATACTTATTAGAGACAAGAATAAAATCTAATTATGCTACACGTACAGTCATTGTCATATGAAATTAAAGGTCGCCCAATTTTAAGAGATATCGATATTTCTATTCAAAAAGGAGAATTTTACGCAATTGTTGGAGCAAATGGTGCTGGTAAAACATCGTTGTTACGTATGCTTGCTTCCGACCTGAAACCCAATAAAGGTGAGATTTTGTTTAAAGGCAAACCTTTACGTTCGTATTCCCTGAAGGAGTTGGCTTATGCACGTGCTTTCCTACATCAATCCAATAGTATGGCTATGGCATTTACAGTGGAGGAGGTGGTTCGTATGGGACGTTATCATTTAAAAGCTTCTCAAGAGCAGCATGATCTCGCTATTACGGAGTGCATGCGTATATGTGAGGTTGAAGATCTAGCGGAAAGGAAAATACAACAATTATCTGGAGGGGAGCAACAACGTGTGCATTTTGCACGGGTACTGGCACAAGTTTGGGATCAAAAAGATGTTTTGCTTTTGCTCGATGAACCTGTGGCTAGTATGGATATTCAATTTCAACATCAGACGCTTGCGATTGCAAAAGCCTTGACCGCTGTAGGTTTTAGTGTCGTGGCGATTCTACATGAGTTGAATCTTGTAGCGCAATATGCAGATCGTGTGTTGATGCTTAAATCGGGAAGAAAGTGGTGGGAAGGAGCCCCAATAGAGGTGCTCAAACCTGAAAATATATATGCCGTATTCGGTGTGCAAACAAAAGTGATAACAGATATAGCAACATTAACACCATCTGTTCAGGCTTGTACGGTACACTATTCGGCAGCAAGATTTAATTCAAATTATAAACATGAATTGGCTATGGAATTAAAAGAAAAATACGAAAGTTATAAAAAAGACAACCCAAAGGCAAGGATATATGACTGTGCCAAGGCGCTTGCTGTAAGCGAGGCACAACTCTTATTAACACAATTGTCTGATGACGTCGTTTTATTAAAAAATGATATATGGGCTATTCTGCAGGAATTACCTCGTTTAGGGCATGTCATGGCGCTGACGCGCAATGATGCTTGTGTACACGAGCGAAAAGGGATTTACCCTACGCCTTCTAACGAGGGGCATGTAGTACTCTTTCATAATGATGATATTGATCTGCGCATCTTTATCCAAAGTTGGGCATATTCATTTGCTGTCAAAGTCAAAGACCTGTGGAGTGTTCAGTTTTTTGATACAGCAGGGTTGGCGGTTCATAAAGTTTACTTAACAAAGGAGTCGGACAGCATTCATGTTTATGAAGAATTAGTGCATGCCTACCGCGCTGAAGACCAATCGTATTTTACGATTCAGGCACCTACAGCATTAAGTGATATTTCCGTTCCAGATACTGAAATTCACATCGATCAATTTCAAGAGGATTGGCTAAAAATGAAAGATAGTCACGAATTTTTTGGCCTTTTGAGGAAACATAACCTGCAGCGTACACAGGCTTTACGCTTAGCACCGGATGGGTTTGCCGAACAATTGGCAGCAGATAGATTTTTTGAAATATTGAATCAAGCTTCAGTGCAAGAAGTTCCTGTGATGGTTTTTGTGAGTAATAAAGGATGTATTCAAATACACTCTGGTCTTATCACTAAACTGGTAACGATGGACAATTGGTTTAATGTGCTAGATACTAATTTCAATCTGCACCTCAATATAGACGCAATCGATCAAATCTGGTTGGTCCGTAAACCATCGACAGATGGCGATGTGCATGCATTGGAAGTGTACGACAAAAAAGGAAATCTGATTGTTCAACTTTTTGGTAAGCGAAAACCAGGTATTCCCGAGTTGGAATCTTGGAGATCACTGCTACAAGTACAAAAAATAGAAAATTAATATAGACTAACGGCTTATTTCTGAGGGGAGTAAGCCGTAATATTTTTTAAAGGCATGCGTGAAACTGGCTTGATGCTTGAAGCCTACGATAGTGCTTACTTCATACATGTTTTTATTTTCATTCAAAATGAGACGCTTCGCTTCTTCCATGCGTATTCGAGTGATGTAATTGTATATTGTTGTACCGAAGTGTTGTTTGAATCCATTACGCAATTTAAATTCATTTAAGAGAACTAATTTTGATAATTGCTTATGAGTCGGCGGATTCATAAAGTTATTGCGAAGAATACGTTGTGCTTCCTCTAGCTTCTGTACATCTTCAATTTTTAGAATATCGTTTAATTTATCACTTATGAAGCTAAATTGCTCAAATTGAAGCATAATCAGTTCGAGGATGCGCGCATTAACAAATATTTGTTTCAATTCGTTTTTGTTGGTTGTGGTTCGGATATCATCAATGAGAGCCTTCATTTCTGTAGTAACATATAGATCCTCTTCTACAATAGAAATCACCTTTTTTTCTTTCATTTTTTCTTTAAATTCCAGATGAAGTGGAGTATGGATACTGATCATGTTCTGATAGAGTTCAGGTGTCATAATGACCATGAAGTATAAGAAATCTTGATTGCTCTGTATGGGATGTTCTTCATACAGAGAAGGGATATAGCGTATATTATGTTTGCTAAAAGTAAAACCTTGTACGGATTCTGACTTGCTGAGGATGAACTGACTGACAACAGCTTCGCCTTCGATTTCTGAGATGATATCAACAGGAGCGGAGACATGCATATCAGCACAGAGAACAAATAAGCCTCTACTTAAAATCTGATACGTACTGATATTAATGGGGTTTTTACTGATTGCAATATGTTTCTCAGATAAAGTGGTATTGATAGAGCTTATTTCAGGAAGTTCTTCCCAAAATAGCCATTCATTATGTTGTTTTATCTTTGCTTTTATAATCATACCTTATTACAAATATACATTATTTGTAATAAATCTAAATTAAATAGCTCAAATTGGACTTCTAGATGACTATGCCCGTTTAGCAGCCTACAAACCAATATGCTTGGAGAAAAGCATAACAGAGAACTTTATCCCAATGGTTGTTTTAATGCTATTTGATTTATATCCAATGGGTTGTTGTCGCATATTCGATAGGAGACTGAATTCTATTTTTCAGCCTATGGGCTATTGTTATTTTTGATTTGATAAAACTATGGTTGTATCTTATCTTTGGTGTATGCACAAGCTAAAAATTACGAATATTATCACACGTGAAAATCAAAATGTATCCATTGATTTCGAATCTGTTTCAGGAGATTTCCCTACTTATAAAGCCGGTCAGTTTTTGACACTATCCTTTGAATTTGGAGATCGAGAGGTGAGGAGGTCGTATTCGTTTAGCAGTTCCCCTGATGTCGATGAATCTCTGAGCATTACAGTTAAACGGGTTGAGAATGGTGAAATCTCTCGTTTTTTACACCATAAGATTCAGCAAGGTGATGTCGTTCATGCATTAGAACCGCAGGGGTTATTTACTTATGAGCCTGTTGTGGATACGAATCGGACTGTGTTTTTATTCGCTGCAGGTATCGGTATCACGCCATTGTTTTCCATTCTGAAGACCGCATTGGTTCGAGAGAATAGCTCCAAGATTGTATTGGTCTATAGTAATAGTTCTCCTGAAGTGACTCCATTTAAAGAAGAATTACAAGAATGGGCTGCAAAGTATCCGGATCGTTTGCAGATTATTTGGATTTATTCAAACAGTAAGCACCTGATGACGGCTAGATTAAATAGGGATTACATTTTTTCTATTCTTAAGAATCATATGCCAGTTAGCCCTGAAGAAGTTTTGTTTTATACTTGCGGACCTGTTGTATATATGGATTTATGCCGTTTTACTTTATTGGGAATGGGGTTTGAAGAATCGCAAATAAAGCGGGAAACATTTTTACTTCCTGAAAATGAAGAGGATGATGATGACGAAACGGAAAAGGAGGTTAATAAAACGAGTTACTCCATTAAGTTAAATTTTCAGGGACAAAGTTATGATTTAATGATTCCTTACAATAAATCCATCCTCGACGTAGGTCTTGAACATAAAATTAAGTTACCCTATTCCTGTAAGTCGGGTATGTGCAGCACCTGTATATCAAATTGTTCGCAGGGTAAAGTACGTATGGACTACAATGAAGTATTGACTGATCGCGAGGTTGATAATGGGCGGATTTTGCTATGTACGGCTCATCCTGTTGAAGAGGGCACGGTGGTGGACGTGTATTGATTTTACGACTAAAGTAAGGCATGGTTGTGTAAGAAGGTCATGCTCATTTCTTTTTAAATCAATGGATTGACCTGATGTTTTTTCGTGTAATTTTCATTAGATTTGATTCAAACCAAATGAATCGGATATGATGAGTAATTTACTATGGGAGCCCTCTGTGACCTATAAACAAGAGTCTTCACTGTACCAATTTAAGCAATTTGTAGCTCAGAAAAGGCATCTAAAACTAGAGGCCTATTCCGAACTGTGGGACTGGTCGGTATCGCAAAAAGAAGAATTTTGGGAAGATATCGTTGTGTTTTTTGATGTGCAGTTCCATCATCCTTATCAACAGATTTTTGAATCAACTTCACAAGGTTTTATCGGTTCTAAATGGTTTATTGACGGCACACTGAACTATTCGGAGCATATTTTTCGAAAGGCTACTACCCAACGACCAGCACTATTGTTTAAAGAGGAAAATAAGCCTCTGCAGGCTGTTTCTTGGGAAACCCTAGAGAGAATGGTCCGCTCATTGCAACAATACCTCTTGGGTCAGGGAATAGTGTCAGGCGACCGCGTAGTTGCTGTATTGAGAAATAGCCCCGCCTCTATTGCGTTATTTTTAGCGGTGAATAGCATTGGGGCTATTTGGTCATGTTGTTCACCCGACTTTGGACAGGCCAGTGTTTTGGAGCGATTTGCTCAAGTGACCCCCAAGCTCTTATTCGCTGATGCACAATACTCGTATAATGGTAAATTGTTTAATATTAAGGACGCCATGACTGCCTTGGGTTCTAGTTTAGAGACTTTAGTGCAAGATGTTGTTTTTGTGGAGGGAGAAGTTTGGAAGGGTATTCTATCGCAGGATACGGGACAACCTTTAACTTTTAAGGCAGTTCCTTTTGACCATCCAATTTGGGTCTTATATTCTTCAGGGACTACAGGAAAACCCAAAGCGATAACACATAGTTGTGGAGGGATATTGGTGGAGCATTTTAAAGCTTTGGGCTTGCATCAAAATGTGCAGGAAGGAGAACGCTTTATTTGGTATGCGACCACAGGATGGATGATGTGGAACTATGCTTTATCATCTCTCTTGCTTGGGGCTACACTTTGTATATATGAGGGGGCATTGGTGTATCCTGAAAAATTGTCTTTTTGGGATTTTATTGAAGAATATAAAATCGACCATGTGGGAGCGGGTGCTGCTTATTATATTGCAAGTCAGCACGCTGAGCTGACACAACCGCGCTTTCAACCCAAAACAATTGGTTCTACAGGCTCTCCGCTTCCGCCGCAGACTTTTTCTTGGCTGCAAAAGCAGTTTCCGCAGACGCAAATCATTTCGCTAAGTGGTGGTACCGATGTTTGTAGTGCTTTCTTATCTGGAAACCCTATGCTTCCGGTATATGCAGGAGAAATCCAATGCCTAACTTTGGGGTCAAAGATCGAAGCGTATAATGAAAATGGAGAGTCCGTAGTGAATGAGGTTGGCGAATTGGTGATTACGATGCCCATGCCTTCTATGCCCATATATTTTTGGAATGATAATGGTAATGTGCAATATCATACGAGTTACTTTGAGAAATATCCGGGAGTTTGGTGCCATGGTGATTGGATAAAGTTTACGGAGCATCAGGGTATTATTGTATATGGTCGTTCTGATGCGACTTTGAATAGGGGTGGGGTTCGCATCGGTACGGCTGAAATATACAATGTACTGAATACATTTCCAGAAATAGCTGATAGTTTAATCATCTGTTTGGATCATGATGATGGGACATCAACGATGCCGTTGTATGTGAAAATGGAGCATGGAATGCTGTTGACGGAAAATCTTAAATCGGCCATTAAGTTACAGTTGAGAAAAAGCTATAGTCCTCGACATGTACCTGATGAAATTTTGGAGGTACCTGCAATCCCTTATACCCTGAGTGGTAAGAAACTGGAAATTCCTGTAAAGAAGATCATGATGGGAACCCCTGTGGAAAAAGCTATAAGTCTTGATGTTTTAAAAGATTCGAAATCTTTAGATTTTTGGATAAATACACTGAATAACAAAGTTTAGTGTTATTTAACCTAAAGGTTTACTATAGATGTAAGGTCCAGTTTTTTTGTCTGGACCTTTTTATTACTTTCATCTCATTAAGGTTAGAGCAACTAAAATACCCGTTATATAGGCTGTACTAATCAGGTTTGTATTACGCCTACATTATAGCGTTCTGTTATTGGATTGTGATTGGCAGCTTCTATACCAAGGCTGATTACGTTTCTGGTTTCATCAGGTCTAATTACGCCGTCCACCCATATTCTTGCGGCGGCATAGTATGGGCTGAGTTGCTCTTTATACCGTTTTTTGATATCATCCAGCAAGTTGTTTTTTTCTTCTTCAGATATGTTAACCCCTTTGGATTTTAATGCTGATTCTTGAATTTGCAATAAAGTATTGCCAGCTGCTGCGCCACTCATAACGGCTATTTGTGCGGTAGGCCACGCATAGATTAATCGAGGGTCATATGCCTTTCCACACATCGCATAATTTCCGGCACCATAGCTGTTCCCGATTATAAATGTAAATTTTGGAACTACGGAATTTGCCATGGCATTGACCATTTTAGCACCATCTTTAATTATACCGCCCTGTTCTGATCGACTGCCGACCATAAATCCGGTCACATCTTGTAAGAAGACTAGAGGAATCAATTGTTGGTTACAATTCATGATAAAGCGTGCAGCTTTATCTGCCGAATCACTGTAAATAACACCACCCATCTGCATTTCAATTGCACCAGCAGGCTTTTTTGCTTTCACAATTTCGCGTTGATTGGCTACGATACCAACTGCCCATCCGTCTATGCGTGCTAATCCGCAAACTATCGTTTTGCCATAGTCCTTTTTATATTCTTCAAAACTTCCTTCATCAACCAGAGTTTCTAAGAGTTTGTGCATGGAATAAGGTTTGGTACGGTCTAATGGTAGTATTTGTGCTATTTCCTCGGTTTTTCTTACGGGGGCTTTCGATTCTTTTCTATTAAAACCTGCTTTTGGATGTGTACCAAGTTTATCCATAACGCCTTTTATTGCATCTAGACAACTTGCTTCATCTGGAAACTTATTGTCTGTTACCCCTGAGATATCAGAATGAGTACTTGCACCACCTAGTGTTTCAGCATCTACAGTTTCTCCTATAGCCGATTTAACGAGGTAGGGGCCAGCTAAGAATACGGAGCCCATTCCTTCAACGATGAATGCGTAATCGGACATGATTGGTAGGTAAGCACCTCCAGCAACACAGCTTCCCATGATGGCAGCAATCTGTGGTATACCCATGGCCGACATTTTAGCATTGTTTCTGAAAATGCGTCCAAAATGCTCTTTATCTGGGAATATTTGATCTTGCATAGGTAAAAAAACTCCAGCGGAGTCAACCAAGTAGATGATGGGAATCTTGTTTTCCATTGCGACCTCTTGAGCGCGTAGGTTTTTCTTACAGCTGATCGGAAACCAAGCACCTGCTTTTACTGTCGCATCATTGGAGACAATGACGCATAACTCGTCCTTTACATACCCAAGTACACATACAACGCCAGCATTTGGACAACCGCCTTCTTCGTTGTACATATTATCTCCAGCAAATTGGGCAAGTTCGATATACTCCTTGTTGCTGTCGAGTAAATATTCGATACGTTCCCAAGCGGTCAACTTTCCTTTAGCTTTTAATTTTTTGATTTTATCTTCACCACCTCCCAAACGAAGTTGTGCTCTCTTTTGTTCTAACTCTACAAGTAGTGCATTCATGTTATAATTGGATTTTAAGCTTGTCAAATTAAGGATTTGATAATATGTGATAAATTTAACATTATATTTTGAGTTTGTCTAAAAAAAGGTCTTATAATTTTGTTATTATTGTAAATAACAGAATTCCAATTATAAATTAAAGATAACATTTATGTTTATTGAAAATGAACAACAAATGATGATGATCCGCCAAAGTGCTCGAGACTTTGCAGAAATTCATATTCGTCCCTACATCATGGAATGGGATGAGTCACAAACATTCCCTGTGGCTTTATTTAAGAAATTAGGTGAGCATGGTTTTATGGGTATTATTGTTCCTGAAGCGTATGGTGGCTCTGGTTTTGGATATCAGGAGTACATTACTATTTTGGATGAGATCTCCAAAGTATGCGGTTCAATTGGCCTTTCGTTGGCAGCACATAATTCGTTGTGCACAAATCACATTTTAAGTTTTGCCAATGACAGCCAGAAACAAAAATATTTGCCCAAATTGGCGACCGGAGAATGGCTTGGTGCTTGGGGGCTTACAGAAACAGGTTCGGGGTCTGATGCTGGAGGTTTAGCTACGGTAGCGGTTCGAGATGGTGATTATTTTGTGCTTAATGGATCTAAAAACTTCATTACACATGCTATTAGTTCAGATGTGGCTGTTGTACTTGCTCGTACGGGTGACAAAGGTGATAAAAAAGGAGTTACTGCTTTTATTATCGAAAAGGGAACAGAAGGGTTCTCTGCCGGTAAGAAAGAAAACAAACTCGGTATGCGTGCTTCAGAAACAGCATGTCTCTTTTTTGACAATTGTCGTATTCATGAGGAGCAGATGATCGGTGAGGAAGGTCAGGGCTTTGTTCAGGCATTGAAATTGCTGGACGGTGGACGTATTTCAATTGCTGCATTATCGCTTGGTATAGCACGTGGCGCTTATGAATGTGCGTTGAAATATGCCAATGAGCGGGAGCAATTCAATCAGAAGATTTTTGAATTTCAAGCTGTGGGCTTTAAGCTTGCTGAAATGGCTACTGACATTGAGGCTGCGGAATTATTGACTCGTAAGGCGGGCTATATGAAGGATAAAGGAGAGCGTATTTCTAAAATCGGAGCGATGGCTAAGTTGTATGCTTCAGAAGCTGCGGTTTCCGTATCGAATGAGTCGGTGCAGATCTTTGGTGGTTATGGTTTTACAAAAGATTACCCTGCAGAGAAATTTTTTAGAGATGCAAAATTATGTACAATTGGGGAAGGCACTTCTAGTATTCAGAAGATGGTGATTTCCAGAGAGATTCAAAAAGATGCCTAAAAGAGAAGATATAATTTTGGTGGAATGCCCACGAGATGCCATTCAGGGTATATCGCGATTTATTCCGACGGAAAAAAAAGTGAAGTATTTAAATATGCTTTTGCAGAGTGAACTTTTCGATTGGCTTGATTGTGGGTCATTCGTATCGCCAAAGGCTGTTCCGCAGCTTGTAGATACGGAAGAAGTACTGGAACAGTTGTATCCATCTAATAAAACTAAATTATTGGCTATTGTTGCCAATGAACAAGGCGCTTCTCGTGCAGTGAAATCTGAAAATCTCACCTATTTGGGTTATCCCTTTTCGATATCAGAGGTTTTTCAACAACGCAATACAAATGCATCCATTGCGGATTCATTTGAACGTTTGAAAGGCATTGTGGAGATGGCCATGAGCCATCAAAAAGAAATGGTCGTCTATATTTCAATGGCTTTTGGAAATCCGTTTGGTGATGATTGGAGCAATGAGCTAGTTCTAGATTGGATGGGGAAAATTGCAGCGTTGGGTGTTGTCGAGTTCTCGTTCGCAGATACAACTTCTGAGGCTTCATTGTCGCAGATAACACAGCTCTTTGAACAGGCTATTTTACAATTTCCTGCCTTGAATATCGGTGCCCATTTTCATTCACCAAAGTGGAGTAGTCTTGAAAAAATTAATGCGGCTTACTTAGCAGGCTGTCGAAAATTTGATGGCGCTATTCTGGGGTTTGGTGGTTGTCCATTTGCAGAAGATGAATTGGTCGGTAACATTCCGACGGAAGATTTATTGGGCTATTTCGAAGGGAAATATGAGGATAAAATACTGACCTTAAGTAGTGAGTTTATTAAAATAATATCTTAAAATCAAGACTTTATGTATTCTGATGTAAATTATAGGTTTATAAAGAAAAGAATCGAAAATCATGTGTTTTACTTAACACTTGCACGTCCCGAAAAGCGTAATGCATTCACTGCGGCGATGATTGATGAGATTCATCATGCATTACAATTCGCAAATTCAGACCCTGAAATTCGGGTATTGGTATTAGATGCGGAAGGACCAATATTTTGCGCTGGGATGGATTTGAAAGCTTTTGAAAATCCAGTTTTTGAGGATCGGGTAAAAGCGATTCCGCATGTGAATTTATCATTGGGAGAAGTCATGTCTCAATTCAATAAACCATCGATCGCAGTCGTGCAAGGAGATGTTATTGCTGGAGGATTTCTGCTGCTTTTGGAATGTACTTATGTTTTTGCGCATTCGGCTGTGCAGTTCTCTTTGCCTGAGGTTCAGATCGGTTTATTTCCATTTCAGGTCTTAGTTGGCTTACTGAAACATTTACCTTATCATAAAGCTTTGGATATGTGTATCCAATCAGAGGTAATTACGGCGCAGGATATGAAGAGTATGGGCATCGTATATGAACTTTTAGACCAAAGGCCGGAGGTCTTGCCCGCTTTGTTTACTAAGCTATGTTCTGCGGCACCTTTAGCGGTTAAGATGGGCTTTGAGGCAGCTAAGCAATTGGGTGGTCTTAAATCGACTGAACAGTACGCTTTTTTACTTGAGCAATTAGAAAAATTGAGATCAAGTCATGACTTTAAGGAGGGTATGGCCGCGCGAGCGGAAAAAAGAACGCCTAATTGGAAAGGTGTATAATGTGAAGTTTAAAAAGCTCTAAAGCTAGGCCTGCTCGTTAATGGGGAGAATTCCCAAGGGATAGAAGTGAAGATAATAAACATAGCCCAAGCAGTGTAGATAAATATCGTTCTGAATTTATCTGCGCTGCTTTGTTTTTTAAGGGCTTTTATGTAGCCTATTGTAAATACGGTAATGCCAATGGTCATCATCGTGATATGCTCCATACCAAAGAAACGTACTTGACGCAATTTGATTGCTGTTTGGAAGTTTTCGATAAAATACTGTACAATCGGACTTTCTAAATAAAGGGTTAAGCCGATCATAAGTTGTAAGTAGAGTAGTATAATTGTTGCGATTTGTAGGCTATGGTCCAATTTGGTTACTTTATGTCCTTTTTTCCAGCCCCAATAGGCCGGCAATAAGAGCAGGATGATACAACAGATAATAATCCATCTGCTAGCGGAATGTAAGGCAAGAAAAAAGGGGTAAAGCATGCTACCTATTTTAAAATGGCAAATTGTATATAAGATGAATTATTGACGTCATGGAAAATGCGATGTGTAGCTTTCCGGTAGTCGCCTGCTGTTGCTTCATATCCTTCAAAAAACTGTTGTGGGTTTCGTTCTGCAAGCGGGAACCATGTGTTTTGTACTTGAAGCATGATACGATGTCCCTTTTTGAATGTGTGCGCAACATCTGGCATGGTATAATCAATTGCAGTTACAAAACCGGGCTGCATAGCTTCTGCTTTTTCAAATCCATTTCTGTATTTACCGGCCATAATTTCTCCACGCACCAACATTTGATAGCCGTCCATCACTTTGTTATTGAAAGAAGGGCTATTAGCAGGGTAGACATCTATCAATTTTACGACATAGTCGGCATCAGTTCCTGAGGTCGATACTTTAAGAAAGTTTTTAATAGGCCCTACTATTGTGAGATCCGCTGCCAGAGGCTCTGTTTGATATACCATTACGTCTGGTCTTGAAGAAGCAAACCGTTGGTCGTCAATCATGTATTCACGCGTTCTGCTTTCCATGATGCCTGCTTGGTAAGGTACTGGTTTATTGGGGTCGCTGACATATTCATCCCAAGAATCTGTGCGTTTTACCTGATCGAAACCGAGTTTTCCTTGGGGCTGTAAATAAAGCTTTTTATCCTCTACTTCCTGCGGGGGCCATTTTTCAAAAGCTTTCCACTGATTGCTACCGGTGATGAAGATGTTTGCTTCAGAAGCCTTAAAGTCACCTTTTCCTTTTAGGTAGTAGTTGAAGAAAGGTAATTCGAACTGCTCTTGATAGGTTACGCTGGTTTTTTGGTCGAATTGTATATCGCCGAAAGAACTTCCATCACCTCTTACCCAGCCACCGTGGAACCAAGGGCCTACTACTAGTATCGAATTGTTGTTTGGATTTTGTTTTTCGATTGTTTTATAGGTTTCAAATGTCCCATAGGTATCTTCTGCATCGAAAAATCCACCAACGATCATTACGGCAGGTTTTACATTTTTTACATGTGGTAATATCTCACGGTCTTTCCAAAACTGGTCATAATGGGGGTGCGCAAACACATCGTTCCAAAATTTAACCGAATCGGCGAAGTACTTATCTTTTAAATCCTTGGCTGTGCCGGCATCTAAATAAAATTGGTAAACATCTTTTGAAGGATACTGAAAAGTCTGTGGCGCTTGGTCTGGTGTAATTGGCTTGGGACGGGGGATACCAAAACTTGACATAAACTTGAATGCATCTCCGGTGAATAGAATACCATTGTGATGAAAATCATCACCCATATACCAATTTGTAACTGGGGCTTGAGGGGAAACGGCTTTTAGTGATGGATGTGTTTTGACAAGACTTACTGTGGAATAGAAGCCCGGATACGAAATTCCGTACATACCTGCTTTACCATTGTAGTTTTGTAAGTTTTTGCTTAGCCATTCTAATAAATCATAGGTATCGGTACTTTCATCAATTTCTCTTTTTCCTTTTTTTAAGTTTGTTGGTCTGATATCCTCAAAAGTTCCCTCGCTCATCCATTTACCGCGCACATCTTGATAAACAAAAATGTATCCTTCGGTTGTCATGGCTGGAAAATTACCTAAGCTTTCCTTGAATTTATCCTCGCCGTATGGTCCCACGGTATATGGGGTACGGTTCAATAAAACGGGATATTGCTGACTTTTATCCTTGGGGGTATAAATTGTAGTAAATAATTTTACTCCGTCGCGCATAGGGATTGCTATTTCTTTTTTCTCATAATGTTCTTTTACATAGTTTGGTTCGAGTGTTACTTGAGCCTTCACTTGAAGTGAGATGGTTATGAGGAAAACTGAAAAAATGATTAGTACTTTTTTCATGGTTTTAGATTAATGATTTGAAAGGACAAGATAAGCAAAAAGTCTAAAGTGATAAATGAAAAATACCAGATTAAAGATTGAAAAATCTAATCTGGTATTTTTTTAATAGGTGATAATTACCATTTTATGAAGAAGAAGGTTCTTAACTTCTTAAAATTCTAATCTTTTTTCCTTTAATTTTTCCTTGATTGGAGTATTTTAAGATAGTACTTACTAAAGAGCGTTTTACAGCAACGAATGACTCCCTGTCTTTGACCTCAATAATACCGACGTCATTTTTTTCAATCACGTCTAAATTCAATAGGAAACCAACGAGATCGACTTTGTTTACCTTATCTTTTTTACCTGCGGAAAAGTAAAGAGTAGCAAATTCCGAGTTTTTTGGCAAATCATATTCACCATCAATTTCTTCTATGGCAATATCATTAGCGACGTATGGATAGTCTTCATCCGGCTTTAAGATAATGAATACTTCTCCTTTTGCTTGCATACGAGCGGTTCTACCATTTCGGTGTGTAAAGTCGTCTTCTCTATAGGGTAACTGATAATGAATAATGGCATCAATCTCTGGTATGTCAAGTCCTCTGGCTGCAAGGTCAGTGGTGATTAAGATATGATTACTGTTATTCCTAAATTTCAATAGTGCCAACTCACGGTCACTTTGCTCAAGTCCACCATGGAAAACGTCGTGAATAATATCGCGATTTTGAAGTAATTCACTGATATGGTCCACTGCATCACGGTGATTACAGAAGATGAGTACCTTTTGATTACCTATTTTGCATAACAGTTGAAATAGTGCTTCTAGTTTTTTGTGAATAGGAGCAACTATTTTTCTAATGGTTAATGCCGGCGTGCTATGCGTATGGTTGAGAAAATTAACTTCTATAGACGAGGAAATCCCTGTGAATGTGGGTATTTCTTTCATTGCGGTAGCAGAGGTTAACATTCTTGTCTGTAAGCTTGTTAAGTGTTCGATAATAAAAGACATCTGTTCTTGAAATCCCAATTCTAAGGATTTGTCGAATTCGTCTAAAACCAGCGTTTTGATTTGTGTAGGGTCGAAATGTTTCCCTTCAAGGTGGTAAACAATACGTCCTGGTGTACCGATAAGTATAGCCGGTGGATTTTTTAAATTATTTCTCTCTGTTTTTGTATCATGACCACCGTAGCAACAGGTAATCTTAAAACCAGTGGCTACTCTTTTTAATACAGATTCGATTTGCAAAGCCAATTCGCGAGTAGGAACCAAGATCAAAGACTGAACGTCTGTAATGTCTTTATCCAATGTTTTCATCAAGGCTAGTGCAAAAGCTAATGTTTTTCCTGAGCCGGTTGGTGAAAGCAGGATGAGATTTTCTTTTTCTTGGAATTTTTCCATTACCTCTTTCTGCATTTCGTTTAGCGAAGAGATATGGAGTTTTTGTAATATGGCGTCTATTTGCATGTTACAAAAGTACATAAAGTATTACAAAAAAAAGGTCTGCTATCAGCAGACCTTTTTTTTGTAATCAAATTCGATTATAATAAATGAATTCCTTTTTCTTGTAGAGACTGTTTTTCTTGTTCGTCCCATATACTTACTTGAACTTCACCGATATGTGCTTTCTTTAGCATGAACATGCATACTCTTGACTGGCCAATACCACCGCCGATAGCGTCAGGTAACTCATCATTCAAAAGCATTTTGTGAAAAGATAATGTTGCACGTTCCGGATTATTTCTGATGGTAAGTTGTTTTTGTAAAGCTGCTTTATCGACACGGACACCCATAGATGACAATTCGAAAGCAGTCTTTAAAACCGTATTCCATACCAATATATCACCGTTGAGTCCATTGGTGCCATTGCCATTGTCTGTGCTCCAATCATCGTAATCTGCTGCACGACCATCATGAGGTTCGCCGTTTGAAAGAACACCACCAATGCCATAAATAAATACAGCACCACAGGCTTCAGCAATCGCATTTTCACGTTCTTTCGGGGTGAATGTAGGATATTTCTGTAATAAGTCTTCAGACGAAATAAAAGTGATTTCTTCTGGTAATACTGCTTTAATATCTGGATATTGACGTTCTACTTGTTTTTCGGTGAAACGTAATGCATCATATATTTTAAGTACCGTATCCTTTAAGATGGTAAAATTTCTTTGCTCTGCTGAAATGGTTTTCTCCCAATCCCACTGATCTACATAAATGGAGTGGATGGGTGTGTAATCTTCGTCAGGACGAAGGGCACGCATATCTGTCAATATTCCTTCACCTACTTCTAGTTCTAATTCTTTTAAGCGTAAACGTTTCCATTTAGCAAGTGAATGAACCACAACCGCTTTACGCTCTTGTAGTGATTTAATTGGGAAAGCAACGGGTCTCTCAATACCATTTAAATCATCGTTTATACCTGTACCATCTAAAACAACCAAAGGAGATGAGATAGGAATCAATCCTAAATTATTTCTAAGTTGTTGTGCAAAAGTATCCTTTACAAAACTAATCGCAACTTCAGTTTTTAATAACTTTCTTTTATCCATGAAATGTATATAATATCAAAAAATAGCCTCTTGGTTATCTATTTTTCATTTGTATCTGTAAAGAATTTGATTGAAGTCATCTTCAAAACAAATTCTGTTTTTTTCAATTTGCCTCAAAAATAACAATATTTCAGATATAACAAGGTATCGTTGGTAAATTTATTTACATCATGATATATTTTTGATGTGATGGCAAGAATTTACCATAATTGATGATATCTTATAAATAAGAAGGTCACCATATTCCTATGGTGACCTCATTTCTAATATGTTTATTTTCTTTAGACAGAAAAACTTTCTCCACAAGCGCAGGTTCTCGTTGCATTAGGATTGTGAAATTCAAATCCCTTGCCATCCAATCCATCGGAGTAATCAAGTTCTGTTCCCGCTAGATATAGGAATGACTTGATATCTAAACAAACTTTAACTCCATTATCTTCACAAAATTGGTCACCTTTTTTTTCTTCGTTGTCGAAATGTAAATTATAGCTTAAGCCAGAACAGCCTCCGCTTTCGACAGCAACACGAACAAAATAACTGCTGTCATATTTTTCAGTACTCATTATCTCATCAATTCGAGATTTTGCTTTGTCTGTAACGGTTACCATATCGCTGAATTATTATATTAATATTGAATGTTACAAATTACGATAACTTCTTTTTTATTTCCAATTTAAATGTGGTCGCAAATGTAATAATTAAGTAATAAGACCAGCTTGGAAGAGTTGCCAAATAGGGGAGTTTTCTCTAATCTTAGTGACAGCATATCTAACCAACCTGATAGTTGTCTCTATTTCCTCCATCGTACTGTAAATACTTAAACTAAATCGCACTGTAGCTAATGCATCTTCTTTGGTGACGCCCATTGCGAGAAGTACATGAGAAGGGTCTCTTGTACCGCTAACACAGGCCGAACCTGAGGACAATGCTAACTGCGGGCAACGTGTCATCAGCTCGCTGGCATGTATATGCCTAAAGCAAATGGAGGTTGTATTGGGTAGTCGTGATGTATTCTTTGCATGAATATATACTTCAGGTATGCTACTTAAAGATTCTTCTAAATAGACCCTTAAGGTTGTAATATATTCAGATTTTTCTAAGTTAAGAGACATTTGTGCTATTGCACTGCCTAATCCTATAATATTAGGCACATTGTATGTACCAGCTCGGAATCCATTTTCTTGTCCGCCACCTATAATGAGCGGATTGATTTGTATGGGTTTTGATTTACGGCGTAGGAATAGGGCTCCAATTCCTTTTGGACCATGTATTTTGTGAGCACTTAGGCATAATATATCAATTGGGATATGGTTAAGGTCCAGTGGAATTTTACCGATGTATTGTGTGGCGTCACAAAAATATAGCGTATCTTTTCTATTGCATATTGCTGCAATCTCGGCTATAGGGTGTATATATCCCGTCTCATTGTTTGCGGCCATAATGCACACCAAGATAGTCTCATCCGTAATATTGTCTTCTAGGTCGGTAAGTTTGATTTTTCCTGAACCATCAACATCTAGATAGGTAACAGATGCTCCTTCTTTTTCCAACTCCTGCAAGGTAGTGAGCACCGCCTTGTGTTCTGTCTTGACCGTGAGGATATGCTTGCCCTTGGATTGATAGTTCTTATAAATTCCTTTTAAAACGGTATTAATGGCTTCGGTAGCACCTGAATTGAAGAAAATTTCTTTTGTTTGGCAGTTTAATGCTTGTGCGACTTGCATACGCGCTTTTTCTATTGCAGCATTTGCTTCGCGCCCCATGCTATGGTGCATGCTGGAGGCATTTCCATAATTCTGGATAAAATAGGGAACCATGGTATCCCATACTTTATCCAGAATTTTAGTTGTTGCATTATTATCAAGATAAATTAAATCCTTCATATTATAAAGTTAAAGATTATCTGCTTTATAACGTGCGTGTTGTCGAATTGATCTCTTTTTTCTGAATATTTGGAACGTAACTCAAGCCCGGACTTAACCAATACATCAAAACGACTCTCGAATAACGATAATTGAATGGGCTTAAAATTAGCACACTTAAGAGTGCCACAGATGCATAAAGCCAAAATGAATCGTCATTTCCTGTTATTAGAAATGCCAGAAGGCAGGAAGATACCATTTCTGCAACTGTAAATGCGTAGCTCACAAACATAGAAACATAGAAATAGCCTGGTTCACGTTCATATCGTAAGCCACAGTAATCACAGTGTGTATTCATCTTCTGCGTCTTAAAGCCGTAAGTGTTTCCTGTGAAAATAGATCCTTTTCGACAGCGTGGGCAAAGTGCTTTAGAGGCGGCTTTAAATTCTGATAATTCGTAAGTAGTTTCCTTCTCTTTCATATCTAACTATTGTTTTTTCTGAATTCGTCGGGAGTCATTCCCGTTGCTTTTTTAAAAAATTTTGTAAAATAAGAGTTGTCATTAAAATTCAATTCAATAGCAATCTCATTGATGTTTAGGTTTTTGTTGACCAGTAATCTTTTCGCTTCAAGAAGTACACGATCCCTTATAATTTCACCTGCAGCACTACCAATGTAGGATTTGCATATCGCATTTAAATGATTGGGTGTGATAAATAATTGCTCCGCATAGGCTTTAGGCAATCTGATTTCTTTGAAACTTTTTTCCACTAATCGTAGATAGTTATGAAAAATGGTGTAATTATATGGATTACTTGTTTTTTCTGTTTTGGTACCATGCCATGATTCTATCCATAGTATGAGCTGTAACAGGGTCACACGGATTAAATCTGTGGCGGTTGTGTTTTGGTTTAATCTGTAAAAGGATTCAAATGTATTCAATGCTGCAGCTCGATGCGTTGCAGGAATTGTAAATACAATCTGGTCTTGCTGCCCACTTAAAAAGGAGAACCGACTTAGATAATCTGTTCTTAGTAAGAAGGATTGAAAGTATTCGGGGTCAAAGTTGACGACATAACCTTCTTCGTCACCGTTGAAATTCCAAGTATGAACCTGACCGGGTGCCATGAAATAGATTTGATACGGTTCTATTTCATATTTTTCAAAATCGATTAAATGATTGCCTGACCCTTTTGTGAAAAGTACAAAATGATAGAAATTGTGTTTATGAGGAAATACCATATTGTGATGCTTGGCGATGTAATCGGCAAGGTGATCGACAAATAGCGGACTGCTTGAATCATTATTAATCGAGCAGTTATCTAAAACAGGTATGGTACTTTTCTTTAACACTATACAAATTTACTTCAAAATACACATTAATATGTGTTTCAATTGTAGAATTAATGGTGTTTTTCAACGATTAACTATTTTATTGCCAGTTTATGACTCATTCCTTATATTTATAGGAAATAAAAACATTTACAAGATGAATAGATTAGAAACAAGTCTAGAAAAATTATTGGATGTCGTCCTCTTAAAAACTCCAAGTATAATTACTGCGATTATTATCTTGATAATAGGTAATTATGTCGTAAAGTTCTTACTTAACGTTATTAGTAAACGCTTTGAAAAAAGGAATGTTGACTTGTCGATACGTGGATTCGTCATGAGTATATTACGTGTTGTATTTTATGCCTTATTGTTCTTAACTGTAGCAAGTACTATGGGCATTGAGACAACTTCTTTTATTGCTGCTTTATCAGCATTTGGTTTGGCAGCAGGTCTGGCATTGCAGGGGAGTTTAAGTAATTTTGCTGGTGGTATTTTGATTCTATTGTTTAGACCTTTTGAAGTGGGAGATTATGTGAGCAGTAGTAATAATACTTCAGGTACAGTGGAAAGGATAGATATATTGTACACGACATTAATTGCGGCTGATGGTGTTCGAGTATTTAGTCCAAACGGTCCATTGGCGAACTCTATTATTCAAAATTATACTAAAATTACCAATAGACAGTTTGAATATACTGTTGGCATTTCTTATGATGCCAATATTAAGGAGGCACGTGAAATTATTCAGAATGTGTTAAATGCCGATCCTCGTATTTTGAAGACTCCTGCTGTTGATGTATTTGTGAAAGATTTAGGTGATAGTTCTGTTAACCTGACCATTCGTGCTTGGGCAAAGAAAGAAGATTATTGGCCAGCAAGAAATGAAAATCAAGAGGTCATAAAAAATGCCTTAGATAAACATAATATTGGTATTCCATATCCACAGACAGAAATGCGAATCATTTCGGATGATAATGGAGGTCCAGACCGTATCATGAAATCTTAATCGAGTGACCGAATTAAAACAAAGTACCGATAGGCTAGAATTGCCTGTTGGTATTTTGTTAGTTTTGATGGGTCCTTCTTGGAATAACGTGGTAAAATCATTTTGTTGATTTTATTGAGTAGTTTGTAAAATTTTTTCATTTTCATCGGATTTCCTTGTTCAGTAGTTGTGGCATTTCTCTTTGATTGGCAACTGAGATTAAATTATGGGCTGCCATCATGGCCATATTTGTTCTTGCTTCAACGGTAGCCGAACCAATATGGGGCAGGACTGCTACATTTGGTAAGCTGAGTAACGGATTATCGCTAGACATAGGTTCTGGATTGGTGACATCTAGTCCCGCGCCCCATATATGACCATTCGTCAATGCGTCATATAAATCTTGTTCTTGATGCAATCCCCCCCGTGCTGTATTGATAAATATGGCTGTATCCTTCATTTTATTGAAAGCATTTTTGTTGAATTTGTTTTTAGTTTCTGGTGAAAGGTTTGCATGTATAGACAGTACATCGCTCTGGGCCAATAAATCTTCATAATTCACGTACTTTGCATTTAAAATACTTTTAGCAGCGTCGTTTGGGTGTCTGTTATGGTAGATAATATCCATGTTGTAGGCTGCTTTTGCTTTTCGAGCTAGTTCAAAACCAATTCGACCAAGCCCAAATATGCCTAAGGTTTTACCATCCAATTCTATTCCGAGGTGATCTGTTAATTCAAAATCTTTCCATTCATTATTAATAATCTTTTTGTGCATGTAGAAAGCTTTTCTTGCCACTGCTATCATCAATAGAAAAGCTACATCAGCAGTTGCATTGGATAATACGTCAGGTGTATTGCTTACGGGGATGCCTCGTTTGGTCGCCTCGTGCAAGTCAACGCTATCATATCCGGCACTCATTAAAGCGATGCCTTTTAGATGTGGGCAAGCGTCAAAGAAAGCCTTATTCAGAAGGTTGTGTCCTGCGGCAAATAAGAAGTCCACTTTTTGACAAGATTCAATTAGATTTACTTGTGCGATATTTCCTGCTTCGCTGCGGTAATTTATTGTAAAACCCGCTGCTTGTAAACTATCAATTGCAATTTGTGGAATTTTTCTGCAGACAAAAACTTTCATAATGCTGATTTCAAATTATCGTATTATCAAACTTAGATAAATTTGCTTACATGTACATCATAATCTGGAGAAAAGTAATTCAACATTTTTAATCGTTTATTTATTGGATTATCCTGGAGGTCATGTGTTTGTTGATTTAATTTATAGCGTAACAAAAAAATAGGGGACATATTCTTGAATATGTCCCCTAGGATTCTGATTCTTTTTATCGCTATTTTTGGGTCAGTAACATATGAAAAATAGATGTTCCAATTTTTTCAACAGATTCGGCAGCATTTGATAATAATACTACTGCTGTTTTCTTATCAGGAGCGATTGCGATAAAAGAACTGCTTCCTCCCGTACCACCCGTATGGTAGCAATACGTGATATCATCTAGCAAATCCATATGCCACGCTAAACCAATATCTGTATTAGGAGGTAGAAAATAAGTGAATTGACGTGTTAATGCCATCGCATTTTCTAATGATGTCTCCGGCATTTTGAACTGGACTTGTGCAAAAGTTAGTAAATCTGTAACAGTAGATTTTAAACCGCCAGCAGGGCTAAATGTTTGAAAGTCCCAGGCCGTGGTTTCTTCTCCTTTTATATTATAGACTTTTGGTAGCTGTTGTGTTTTGGGATTAAGTAGGTCAGAAGTCGCAACTAAACCTAATGGTTTCGCGATGATTTCTTGGATATTCGTATTGTAACTTTTGTTCGTGAGACTTGTTATTATGTCTCCCAATAAAGCGTAACCTAAATTACTATATTCGTAATCTTCACCACTTTCGTGCTTCGATTTAAATGTCGCTAAATATTGATATAAATATTTTTGATTATAGTCTTTATACGGATTGTTGACATCAAAGCCTTTAACTTTCTCCATATTGTCAGGTAGTCGCGGTAATCCTGAAGTATGATTGGCTAAGGACTTAAAAGTAATTTTTTGTAAGCTTATATTTGTTTTTAAGGAGTCGGGTAAAAAATCAATAATTGGTTGATCTAAGTCTAATGTGCCCTTTTCGACCAAATCAGCTAATAAGGTAGCAGTAAAAATTTTTGAAAGCGAACCGATTTCATATAATGTGCTGCTTGTAGGCAGGGTCGTATTACCTTTCTCAGTTTCTCCATAGAAATATGTGCTGAGTTGACCATTTTTTATAATGCCGATTGTCAAAGACTGTGTATTGCCTTTTTTTGTGTAGAAATTTGCGATAGAGTCTATGAAAAAATCCACTTTGTCTTCTACCACCGTATTGGTTATCACAGGTAGTTCTTTTTCTGCTACTGGCTTACTGATGGGTTGAAAACCAAAGGTATGGTAGTGCAGCGTACTATCGACTCCAAAAGGTATTTGGTATGACTTTTCTTTAAAGTCTATGCGATACTGTGTGATTCCATCTTGGAAATTTAATTTTTCAGCATGTTGTATTCTACCTAATGGATATATTTCATTTTCCAATTGGTTTTTAAATGAAGAATAGGGATTTGCTCTTTTAAAATTATCATTAGCTAATGTATAGATGGAGTCGGTCTGTTGTGAATTAATAAAAAACTCAACTTTATTATAGAACGTATGGTTTATTTGTTCTTGATTGGTGTTTTGAGCAACAGCAGATAACGAACTACTGAGTAAAAATGCAGCAATAAAATTTTTCATAATGAATATACTGCTGCAAATTTACATAAACTTTATTTATATGCCAATCATTTGTTTCAATCTAGCATAACCCGATTTACTGATATTGAGTTTTTCACCTGTTGTCAGAACTGCGACGAAGCTATCTTTCTCCCAGGGCTCTATACGTGCTAATTGGTCTACTTTGATGATATACGAACGGTGGATTCTAACAAATGCTTGTTCATCTAAATGTTTTTCAAAGAAGGCCATTGTTTTATTTTTCAAGAATAGTCCATCTGCGGTATGGATTTTCACATAATCATCATAAGCTTCCAGATACTTAACTTGTGGTACCGGAATTATTTTTATCTGTGTACCTGTTTTTACAACGATACGGTCGAGTTTTGATTCTTCCTGATGTATCACCGCTTCATAGTTTGGTGCCGGTTCTGAAGCAGGTTTAGCAAAATTTAACTTGAATTTTTCAAAAGCTTGCTGAAATCTATTTGGAGAAATGGGCTTCATCAAATAGTCTATAGCATTTTTTTCGAATGCTTTCAGGGCATAATCGTCAAAAGCTGTTGTAAAGATTACTGCTGGTGGATTTTCAACCAATTCTAACATTTCGAAACCTGTTAATTTTGGCATCTGCACATCTAAAAACAAAAGGTCAGGTTGATGTTGTTGGATTGCTTTTACGCCTTCAAATCCATCTCCACATTCTGCTACAATACAAACTGACAGGTCTTTGCTTAAATATTCTACTAAAATAGAACGCGCCAATGGTTCATCATCAATTAGGATAACTTTAATCATATTGTGGGATTTTGATACTACTTGTAAATATATTGTTTTCACTATGGGTGTCAAGGAGGTCATTTCGTCCAAAAAGAAGAAATAACCGTCTTTGTATACTCGTAAGTCCAAATCCTGTGCCCTTAGACTGGATAGGTTCGTTTGGTTCAAATGGATTGTCTATCGAAATATGTAGGTTCTTTTCAATGAGTAAGCATTTAATATTGATGATTACACTTTCTGTTACATTGTAAAGGCCATGTTTAATGGCATTTTCGACAAGTGGTTGTAAAATCATAGCTGGAATTTTAGATGATAAGACTTCATTATCGTGTTCGATGTGAATATCCAGTCTATGGCCAAATCTTACTTTTTCAATATCTAAGTACAACTCGAGATGACTTAACTCTTCTTGCAGGACAATCAATTGATTGTTTTCTTTTCGGAGAGTTCCGCGTAAAAAGTCGGATAATTGAAAGGTCATATTACGGGCTTGGTCTGGCTTGGTGCCAATCAATGCTATGATTGAATTTAGGCTATTGAAAAGAAAATGCGGCTGAAGTTGTTGTCTTAGGTTATATAATTCGGCTTCTCGCAATTGGTTTTCCGAATCTTGTTTTCTTTTGATATTGGAAATGTATTCTTCTTGGATATTCCAGACAATGATGAAAATTGCAACAGAAGTTAGAATTAGGAAATTGACGATATAACGATAGGGAATAATTAGGTCATAGATCTTCAAATGTTCCTTCGGAAGATAATATTGAACGACAAGTCGACTTCCTAATATGCTGATGCCGCTCATAATAAACCCTATAATCAATACTTTCCAAATTTGATTGGGTTTTGGGATATAGTAGTTTAATGTTGTTGAAATGGCATAGCAGCAAAGCATCATCATGAGACTATTGATAATGGAGTCTTTAATTGTTATCTCAATTGGAAAACCCGACCGATACATCAAAGCATATTGCATGGCAAAATAGCCAATCAATATGCTTAAGCAGATGAATAATATTAGTTTGTTTTTATTATGCAATAATAATTTATCCTTCATGACTAGGCATTTCTAATGGTTAAATTTCCAAAAAGACAAGTACCTGTAATATATAATTTTTTAGATGGATCTCTGCTAAGACCCAGTGTATAGCGGCGGTCATCTACATCGCCAAAAACTGAGGAGACATTTGAATAAACTGTCCAATTTGCAGGAACTGTGATTTTGGCACTTCCAAACATCTGGAAGGCATCAATCACTGCCACATCTGTTATATCCGCTTGTGTTAGGTCAATGGATACACTACCAAACATACATGCGATATTTCCACCTCTGAAATTTTTGGATAGGATGAATTTTTTAACGCTTGCAAAGATAGAGTTGACATTCAGTACATCTTCAAAATTATTTTCGGTCTGCGCGTATTGTTGAGCACCAAAGGTCTGCCCGTTAGGCAGACCTTGATTATTACTATCATTTGCGGTCGAATCTCCGGTTGATCGGTTACCTGCTTCATCTGTAACATCATCAACTTTTACATTCTCATCGATTGTTGTCGAGACAACGCGCTTGTCCCAATCGTAATCCGTAGGGGATGGAGGAGGACTGTTGGGATTGAGTGGCATAGGAGGAAGTGGCGGTATACCATTTTTGCGGCCAATAATAAAATAAGCACCTAATCCTATAATCAATATGGGAAATATAACTCCCCCAAAATCTGTATGCATGATTTCTTTTACAAGAAATGCTACACCTAATGCAATCAAGATAACGGATGCTTTGTTTTTAAAATTGGAGTTCATCCCAATAATCAGTCCTGGTATAATCAATGCAAATGTATACCACCCAAAAATCCAAGAAGGGAAGAAGAAGTCTAAGTCTAAATTTTTTAATAATAATAGAATTCCGATAAGTATGATAACACCACCAATAATATTTTTACTGTTGTTGCTTTTTGGTATGAATGGCTCTTTTTCCATGACTTTTAAATTTATACCTCAAAGATATGTTGGTTAGGTATCTTGGAGTAATTGAAATAGGTAATCGATCAATATTATTCGGTAAATGTAATAAAATCCTCGGTGAAATGATTTCTTTGTTTAAGGAAGCTTGAGTTTATTTGTTATAATGTAGAGGGTAAGTTCGTTAATTCTACTTAATATGCTGTCAAATATGATTTTTTTTGAATAATATTTGGAAGTTTCATGCTAATTATTATATATTTATCACAGATTAAGATAACTTAAACTTAAATAATAACCAATGGGAGATTTTGAAAACAAAGAGCGAGAAGAGGTTTTTTCAAAAAAAGTGAGAGCAGGTAAACGTACTTATTTTTTTGATGTAAAGGCTACACGGTCTAACGATTATTACATTACCATCACAGAGAGTAAGAAACGTTTCGAAGACGGGCAGTTTATTAAACACAAAATATTCTTATATAAAGAGGATTTTGAAAAATTTGCGGAGGGTTTGACAGGTGTAATTGATTACATAAAATCAAATCAAGAAGTTGTCGAAAAACGTTACGAACCCAATTTTGATGATCCAGCATATGCTAGTGAATCATCTAAAGATGATTTTTCTTTCTAAAAATTTTATGAATTAATGAAGGGGAAGGCTGTATTATACAGCCTTTTTACTTTTGCATAATAAAAATTCAGTCGAAATGATACAGCATGTTCTCCGCCAAGCCCAGATGGAAGAGGAACATGAAGCGAAAACACAGCCATTAGTGTTGCAGATAAAGGTTCTGCAGATGCTAATAGATAGGCTTTATGTCCACCAATCAATTTTACAGGAGTCAAATAGAAATAAAAGGAAAAACAGCACCAAAGAAAATAATAATCGCGGGGCATAGATAATTTTGGATATCCCATACTCTTTAGATGTACAATAGGTCTTTTAGAAAGCATATCGCTAACTCTCTATCGAGTTCTAAATTGAATTCGGATATCAATAAATCTTATAACTACTGGCGTTAGTCTTTTGAAAGTTTACTTCACTTACTACAAGGCCGTAAGTTCGGTTTTTAGAGAAATGTAAAATAAATGTTGCATCAAAAAATATTCCTTCTATATTTGTATTGTTTTTAATGAGTCTAAATAAGCGGGATACTTGAGGCCTATAATTTTAAGAGTTTCTTGCTTTTGATTAAATAGAATCAAAAAACCATGTAGCAGACGTTAATCAACTACATGGCAATAAGCTAAGGGCAGCTGTAACTGACCTTAGCCGAATTGTCTAGCGAACTAGATGATTCACCTCCGATAATGTGACCTATGGAAGGACCTGCAAGATAATAAAAAAATGAGAATTTATTAGATGCATTGCAGCACCCTTTCATAATTAGTTGAAAAGTTTATACAAAAACAACGTATTATGAAAAATGTAATTACCCTGTTTTGTTTTGCAGTACTGCTTTTTTATTGCAAAACTACCAATGCCCACGCTTTATGGATCGAAACCCATACGCAGGGTCAACTTAACAAACCGCAAGAAGTAAATATCTTTTACGGAGAGTTTGCCAATAATGAACGTGAAATTAATTCCAATTGGTATTCAGACTTGAGAAATTTTACTCTTTGGCTTTACGAATCTGGAGAAGAACCTCAAAGGTTACCATTCGCAGCTAGTTGGATAGGATCTACAACCTACTTAACAGTAGACTAAACACGATGTTAGTCAGCTAAAATCTAAATTTAAAACATACTTTCAAATTTAACTGTTCGAAGATTTTTCGAATCACATCCACTATGCAAAAATTTTTATTTATTATATTATTCATATCAATGAATTTTGCTGGCAAAGTTTCTGCACAGCAAATGTTTACTATCGACGGTTATTTAATTAATGACAAGAAGGAAGCTATTTCCGGAGCAACCATCCGATTGGTAAATAGCGAGAAAGCAGTTTCTACTGATAAGCAAGGTCACTTTGTATTTGATAAGTTAAATGCCGACAATTATCAGCTCGCTATCAGAGCAATTGGTTACGATAAATTACAGTTAAAAGTCGACATTGATGTAGAAAGTCAGTATTTAGGTGCAGTTACGCTATCTGCGAAGTCACAATCTATTGATGAAGTTGCGGTATACGGTAAATACTATCAGAAATATAAATTTGATAGTATCTCAGGCTCTTTGCGCTTACAAACCCCAATCTTAGAGCTCCCTCAAAATATTCAGGTTATATCGTCAGACTTAATGGCTGATCAACAAGTGTTTGATGTTATTGATGGCATCACGCGTAATATCAGCGGAGCCACCCGTCAAGGCCACTGGGATAATCAATATGCCAACATACGGATGCGGGGTTCGAAAATTCCTGCATTTCGAAATGGAATGAATATCGAAGCTTCTTGGGGTCCGACAGCTGAAGATGCTTCAATGATCGAAAGAATTGAATTTGTAAAAGGACCTGCTGGTTTTATGTTGGCAAGTGGAGAACCTGGTGGTTTTTACAATGTAGTTACAAAAAAGCCTACAGGTCATAGCAGAGGTTCTGCAACCTTCAATATTGGAAGTTTCAGCACATATCGCGGAGCGTTGGATTTGGACGGTAAGCTCAGAAAGGATGGCAAACTACTATATAGATTGAACGTGGCGGGGCAGCAGAAAGACTTCTATACCAAATATAATTATAGCAATCGTATCGTAGTCGCGCCAGTATTGACTTATTTAATTGATACAGTTAGCTCCTTAACTTTAGAATATACCTACCAAGGATCAACATATTTGACTAATGGTAACTATGTGTTTTCGCCCAAACAATTTGCAGATCCAGGTATTGCTAATGATTTTTTCTATGGTGACCCTTCATTTGAGCCCAACAAATTGAAAGACCACAGTGCATATCTTTATTTTGATCGAAAATTGAATCAAAACTGGAATTTTCATACGCAACTAGCCTATTTCAATTTCAATATGATTGCCAATAGTACATGGTTAAATTATATGAAAGCGAATGGCGATATGCCAAGAAATTTATCCATCGCAGATGAAGTTGGTGAGAATACCTTTGGACAGCTATCTTTTACCGGAGAAGAACATACGGGCGGAATTCGTCACCGGATTTTAGTCGGTGCCGATTTCGGTACTAAAAAGTTTTGGGGAGATTTTAGAACCTTATTGGACTCTATCCCTACAAATCCGCTTAATGTATATGATCCAAAGTATGGAATTAAGGGAGACGTGCTACCTGCTATCGACCGTTCGAAAAATGTGAAAATCAGAGCTGGTGGAAACGGATATGTCACGTCACTTTCTTATATGTCAGTATATGCTCACGATGAAATGGCATTTTTAGAAGATAGATTGCGCCTTTCTCTAGGGCTTCGTTTAACGAGTTCTCAAATAACAGGTGCTTCACATTTAGCTGATGTAAAAGATAATGTTTTGAGTCCGCGCATTGGTTTAAGTTATTCTATCGATAAGACATCTAGTATTTATACTTTATATGATCAGTCCTTTGTCCCTGTTTCAGGAACAGATTGGGAAGGTAACGCTTTCAAACCTATTCGTGGAAATGATTTGGAAGTAGGGTTGAAAAAAGAATGGTTTAATGGTAAATGGATATCATCTATAAGTGCTTATCAAATAAAAAGACAAAATGCTTTAGTTGCCGACACTGATCCTGAACATATTATGAATGGTAAAACTTTTCAAATCCAATTGGGCGAAACTACAACTAAAGGGATTGAAATGGATATAACAGGAGAAATAGCACAAGGTTTTAATATTAATGCCAATTATGCATTTACTGATTCAAAGATTTCAAAAGCGACTGATGAAAATACGATAGGAAATATCACGCCAAATACAGCTAAACACACCGCCAATGCATGGATTACTTATCGTTTTCAAAAAGGAATGTTGCAAGGAATTGGATTCACAGGAAGTGTTCAAACGATGTTAGACAGAGCAATTGGAACTACAAAGGATGCTAATTTTAAAAATTATGTACGTACTGATGGGGGAATAAGTTATCAAAAGGGACAATTTAATATTTCTTTGGTCGTCAATAATTTATTGGACAATCAGAAATTGTTGACTGCAGGCTCTTTCAGTAAGGCAAGTGAAGCTATTAAAGCACAAGGTGGGGTTGATTATTATTCGTACATCGTAGAAGCTAGACGTAATATGCGCTTAGGTATTACGTATAAATTCTAAAGTAGTATTAATGTTTGTAAATCATGTATACAACCTATCTATCGTTCATTTTAATCGCTTGTTCACTTTTCTACCAATTGCGATAATAAGGCTCTTTTACTTATTTTAAAAGTGTACGATTTTTTAAAAAGATAGCTTAGTTTTTATGCTGTTTATTGCTACTTATCCTATTGTCAATTTCCTTAAAAACATGGTGAAGCTTGCTTTAGCCTGATGATTTAAGAATAATCTATGCTGATATATTGGTTCTACAGTTAAGTTAGAATAAAAATATGATGCGCTTTATACCCTAAAGAAATGGGCTAACGCGCATCATATTTTATGATTCGATTTAATCTTCAATTTTGTTATCATATTGTTGTATGCGTAGAAAATGATTGTCTAAATGTTTACGCATTGCATTACGGAACACCTCAGGAGTTCCAACTTTTAATATATCCACAAGCCCGCGATGAGATATGAAATTTTTCGAATTAAATTTCTCTACCAGCATACCACTTGAGTGTACAAATTTAAAAACTGGTAAGAGTAAGTTCTGAAAGTCCTTCAGCATAATATTACCACTGATTTCATATAACTTACCATGAAATGCGACTTCAGTTTCAATATCAAATATACTGTTATCTAGCGCATTCGACTCTTTACCCACAATTGTTTCCAACTCCTCAATATCTTCAGGTGTGATGCGTTGATATAATAGATCTGCCATTCCGAGTTCCAAAATCAATCGCATTTCAAATAAATCACGAAGAGTCTTATCATCCATAATCGTTGGATAAAGTGATTTCTTCATTGGGCTAATCAAATCTGGGCTTGTCAATACTGCACCTCGATGTTTTTTAGAGTCTACTAGGCCTACTAATCGTAAACGTAACATGGCCTCACGGATAACAGTTCGACTAACCCCTAAAGTTTCTGCTAACTCCAATTCCTTTGGAAGTGCATCACCTACTTTTAGCCCTTGATTAATAAATAAATTGATAATTTCTTTCTCCACTTTATCTACTAAAGAAGAAGTGTCAATGGAGTTCATGAAATTGACTAATGTTGGATTTGTACTCATAAAAATGCTCGTATACGCTTAAAAACAAAGATAAGGATTAATTGTAATATCTATGTTATACATAATGTTAATTTACTATTGTTTTTTATTGAATAAATTATATAAATTTGCTTTATGTAATACTTAATAATAACCAATATGTATTCAAACCGTAAATTAAAAAATCTATTGATCTGGTCTATGCTAGCAGGGAATCTAGCTTTAGTGCATGCACAAGACCGAAACATCCAAGGTAAAGTTAGAGATGCTAACACAGGAGAGCTACTCGGAAATGTCACGATTAGTGTAAAGGGAAGTAAACAATCTTTACAAACTAAACCAGATGGTACATTTGTACTGCCTACCAATCCCAATGCGATATTAGTCATTACTTCTACTGGTTATCAGTCTGTTGAAGTAAAAGTTGGACAAGGAGAATCTTTGGATATCAAAATGGAATCCAGCAATCAACAGATTGATGAAGTTGTCGTTGTTGGGTATGGTACGCAAAGTAGAAGAAGTGTGACTGGCTCGATTTCTAAAATGGATAAGGAAGTCCTCCAAAACTCTCCAAGATCTAATGTGGCTACTGCTTTACAAGGAAACATCCCCGGATTACAGGTTGTCAATAAATCTGGTCAACCAGGAGCTGCTCCTATGCTTAAATTGAGGGGAGGAGCTTCCATCAATAATCCTGGTGCACCTTTGGTAATTGTAGACGGGGTAATTCGAGACCTTAATGATATCAGTTCAGATAACATCGAATCGATTGATTTGTTAAAGGATGCTTCGGCAACAGCAATTTATGGGGCTCGGGCAAATAATGGCGTGCTATTAGTCACAACAAAAACTGGTAAGGCTGGTACTTCAAATGTTTCTTACAAATTTGTCGGAGGTTATAATCAACGTAGAGATGGTTATAAATATATGAATGCAGGCGATTATATCCAATATACACGCCAGGGCTATTTAAATGCAGGTAGATCATTGCAATCAGTAAATAGCGCTAGGGGATTAGGGATTTCAACGGATCCAGCTTACAATTCTTCATTTGATATTAAAAAATATACCGATGAACTTAAACCGTTATTGAACGAAGGGTGGAAGCTTGTTGACGATCCTTACGGAGGGCAGATTATCTACAAAGATCATGGTGGAGAAATAGAAGATGTGCTGTTCAGAAATACATACACAAAAGATCACTATGTCAATGTTTCTGGTGGGAATGACAAAGGTAAATACTTTGCGGCTTTTGATGCCTTTGATGAAGATGGTGTTATAGTCGGTTCTAATTATAAGAGATATACAGGTGATATCAATGGATCATATAAAATAAAACCTAACATCGAGATTTCTACTAATGTGACCTTGTCCACTGCTTCACAATATGGTGCACCAGGTTCAGAAACCAATGCATTATACCGTACTTTAGCAATTTGGCCTACTTTTAACCCTTGGGTGGATGAAGCAAAGACACAGCCAAATCCAGGAGTGGCTACTAATGATGGTAATCCATTGTATTGGTTAGGACGCCTCAAAAGGAAAAATGAAACAAACCGTATTATTGCCAATGCTTCAGTAAAGTGGGATATATTACCAAATCTCTATTTGAAGGTGAGTGGTAATGGCTATATGAAAGAAGCCTTCAATGAATCCTTTCAAATGTCTACGCAGACCTATTCCAATATTTTTGCGAACCCTCAAACCATTGGAAGCTCTTCACGTGATGCGTACCGTAAATTGGACAGAGATTTTCAAACACAGTTCAACGGTATTTTAAACTATAATACGAGCATTGCAGAAAAGCATAATATTTCAGCAATGGTGGGTGCGGAATATTATAAAATGAAAACTGATTACATGCAAGTATATGGAAGAAATGCACCTACAGATGATATCCCGACTGTAAATGCTTCAACTGTATTCCCCGCGGACCTTAATAATACAACGGCTTCAGAATATCGGATTATTTCGTCTATGGGTAGGCTCGCGTATGACTATGATGGAAGAATATTGGTAAATGCTGTTTATCGTTTGGATGGAACATCAATTTTAGCACGAGGAAACCGTACTGGATTTTTCCCCGGAGCATCTGCTGGATGGAATATCCATCAAGAAAATTTCTTTAAGAATTCTAATCTATCCCGATACATCACTACCCTTAAGCCTCGGGTAAGTTACGGCGAAAATGGCAATATTGCTGGTTTGGGTCGTTACCAAGTTCAAGGTATATACGATCAGCAAGCTAACTACAATGGTTTAGCTGGTTATCTTAATACTTCGCCCGTCAATACGAATTTAGCCTGGGAGACTAGTAAAACAACAGGAGCTGGTTTAGATCTTGGTATTTTGAATAATCGTGTAACCGTTTTGTTTGATTATTATGACCGTCGTACAAGTAACTTGTTGACCGATTTGGAACTACCTAGTTATGTTGGGTTTGGGAAAATTGTAACCAATTTAGGGACCTTACAAAATAAAGGTTATGAGATTGGCATTCAATCGCAGATTATCCGTAATCCAGAAGGTTTTAATCTAAACATCGGTGCAAATGCAGCTTATGTTAAAAATAAAATTCTAGAACTTCCTAGTAACGGTAATGAATTTAATAGACAAGGTGGAATTCAGGTATATGACCCTTCATCTGGTCAGGTGGAGTGGGTAGGAGGATATCAAGAAGGACGAACTTTAGGAGATATCTATGCCTATAAACAAGTATCTATCTTTAAAGATGAGGCTGAAGTTAATCAAATCGCAGGAAATAGAAAAGATAATATTGCAGGTATTACAGGTCCTAATCTTCCAGCGGGCACGAATGGTCGTATTACACCTGGAGACGTCAATTGGTTAGATGTAGATGGCAATGATATCATCGATTCACGTGATCAAGTATACATCGGTAACATCAATCCGAAATGGACAGGTGGATTTACGACCAATATGAGTTATAAAGGTTTCAGCATGTTTACAAACTGGGAATTTGCATTAGGGCATACCATTTATAATGACTTAGTTGCACGTACTTTAGGCAACTATCAAGGTACTTTTAATTACTTGGAAATGCAAAAGCAAGCTTGGTCTCCAACGAATACAGATACCGATATTCCTAAAGTCTATTTTGCAGATCAGGTCGTTGGCTCTAAGCAGAACTATACAAGAAGTAATAATGCGAATCCGAATTTGAATAGTAATAATTCTCGATTCTATGAGAAGGGGGACTATTTGGCGCTTCGTGAGATTACACTTTCTTATGATCTTCCAAAATGGTTGCATTCAAAAACGCATATCCTATCCAGAGCACGTGTATACGTTAGTGGAAACAATCTGTTTTACATTACCAAATTTACAGGACCAACTCCTGAGCCACCTGTCAATGGAGATAATGTGGTTACAGGAGTTTATGGCGGAACATATCCTACACCAAGGTCTTATGTATTGGGTGTTCAACTTTCTTTTTAACGGTATTTAATCTTGAAATTATCATGAAAAAAAATATATTTACCTATATTATTTTAGGCAGCTTAACCTGTATGGGCATGAGCTCATGTAGCAACAATTTAGAACTCAGTCCAATAAGTAACTATAGTGATGCGGTTTATTGGAAAACTGCAGATCAATTCGATTCTTTTGTAGTGGGTTTGCATGCTCGCTTTCGTACGCATGAACGAAGTTTTTTATTTTTAGGAGAACTCCGTTCAGGTACCTTTGGTAATGATCCGGGTACTACAGCCTCCTTTACAGGTGAAGCTTCGCAAGGTATAGAACGGATGTGGCAACATAATTTGGATATGGATAATCCAGGAGTATCTAACTTTGGAGGACTATATGATCAGATCAATCAACTCAATTTATTGATCAGTAAGTTGAATATATCCACTGTACTTTCGGAGGATAGTAAGAACTATTATTTGGGTATCGCGCACGGTATGCGTGCATTTTATTATTTTCAATTGTATAGATCTTGGGGAGACGCGGTTATCCAAACAGATGCTATCGACAAGATAGACGTTTCTAATTTAGCTAAAGAAGCATCGCCAGCAGCAGAAGTATTAAAATTGATCAAATCCGATATCGAAAGTTCTAATGCAGGTTTTGGTACAGATTATTCTATTCGTCAAGCACGCTCATTTTGGTCAAAAGGAGCAACGCTGATGCTACAGGCGGAAGTTTATTTGTGGTCTGCACATCGTGAGGGAGGAAAGCAAGATGCGACGATTGCTAAAAATGCTCTAACAGATATTAAGTCAAATTTATCATTGGGTCTGCAACCAGACTTCAAAAATGTTTTCGATGTCAAAAGCAATGGTAATAATGAAATGATATTGGGTATTAGACATAAATTGAATGAAGCTAGTCTCGGGTTCATCAGTGACTTCGTCCCTAATGCAAATATTCTTGTTAATTTCTATGACTCATTATCTAATCGTAGTTTTAGCGTCACTCAGGATAATTATGGTGGTATTCTACGTGTCCCGACTCGGATCAATACCTATCGTAACTACCATGATTTAGATGAACGAAAAAACAGTTCTATACAGGCTGCTTATAGCAAGGATGATGTGGGAAATTACAAGATAGCAGGTTGTTTTCTATATAAGTATCAAGGAGAGCAAAATGCTGGATCAAGAGCTTATAGCAATGATTTTCCAATATACCGTTACGCAGATCTTTTATTACTCATGGCTGAAGCGAAAGTCATTTTAGGCGAAAGCCCAAAAGAGGAAATCAATCAAGTTCGTGCGCGAGCTTTTGGTAGCCATTATCAGGAAAGTATTTTTGGATATCCAAATCAAATTATCGATAAGGATCCAGTAGAAGCGATTCTAAACGAGCGTAAATTAGAATTTTTGGCAGAAGGTAAGTACTGGTATGATTTAAGAAGATTTGGTGATAAGTATGTCTTTGCACATACAGGTCTTTCTTCTCAGGAAGCATATAAACTCCTTTGGCCAATCGATCGCAAATCGCTTACCAACAATAGGGCACTTAAACAAACAGCAGGCTACCCTCAATTCTAACTTGATAAAAGCATGTGAAATTTTATTCTAATTCATACAAATCAGTATGGATTAGGATTTTTAATAGATCTTAAACATTTAAAATAAATGATAATTAAAAAAATCGAAGGCTTAATTGCAGCTCCATTCACACCATTTGATGAAAACGGTGATTTAAATTTAGAGCAAATTCCCGCATACTATCAATCCTTAAAAAGTAATCAAGTAAAAGGTGGGTTTATTTGCGGTTCGACGGGCGAGGGAGTTTCCTTGACATTTCAAGAGAAAGTCGCAGTGGTACAGGCTTGGTCAACCCTAACCAAGACTGATCCAGATTTTAAATTAATTGTACTTTTGGGAGGAACCAATATTAGAGAGTGTATAGAGCTGGCTAAAATTTCGGAAGAAGAAGGAGTCGATGCCATTTCATTCACATCGCCATTCTACTTTAAGCCTGCTAATGTTGGACAATTAGCGGCCTGTTGTGTCGAGATTGCCGCAGCAGCTCCAAATACTGCCTTTTATTATTATCATATCCCTGTCCTGACTGGAGGGAACTATCCAATGATCGATTTATTGAAAGCAGTAGATGGTGTCATTCCAAACTTTGCCGGTATTAAATATACACATGAAGACTTTATGGACTTCTTATCTTGTATGAATTATGCTGGTCGTAAATACGATATGTTGTGGGGTAGAGATGAAAACATGCTTTCTTCTTTGATTTTAGGAGCAAAAGGAGCTGTTGGCAGTACCTATAATTATGCTGCACCGTTATATCATGATTTGATATCTGCATTTAATGCTGGTGATTTTGAACGCGCAAATGCTTTACAGCAAAAGTCTATCGATATGATTACGTTATTGGCTAAATATGGTGGAATATCGGTAGGGAAGACCTATATGAAATTAATTGGATTAGATTGCGGAGAATTTAGATTACCAATCAAGAATATGTCTCAGGAACAATTTGTAGCATTTCAATCTGATGTAGCAGAATTGGAATTCGCTTCCTTTTCTTCCAAATAATGAGATAGACTATAGTTTTTTTACGATTATAATAAATATGGTTGATGAGGGGCTTATGTGCATATACATAAGCCCCTTAGCTGTAAAACTCTTTTGCATATTCGACCATTCCATGTACACCTTTTAATGCATTTGTTCTTAATTCTTTTACCATACAGTTTTCCTTAGGTACGTCAAAGGGTAATTGAATACCATACTTTTCAGCTGGCTGATATCCAAATTTTGGATAATAGTTTTCATGTCCTAATACTATCACAGCACCATAGCCTAAAGTTGCAGTTCTGCTGTGCGCTGTACGGATGAGCTGAGCACCGATTCCTCTTTTTTGATATGCTGGTAGAACAGCCACTGGGGCCAATGCTAGTGCCAGATGTTCATCTATACCATTTTTTATCTTAATTTTTGTTAGTAATATATAACCTACTATTTCTTTATTAAATTCAGCTACCAATGATAATTCGGGCTCGAATACGTCCGAATCTCTAAGTTTTTGCACTAGAAATTGCTCTTGATGATCGCTATATTTTTTATTTTTAAATGCAAGTTCAATTAGATTGAAAACTTGACTAAAGTCCTCCTCCATTTCTTTTCTGATTTCTGCTTCCATAATAAGTTGAGATTATTGAAATTCAATAGTCAATTGTAAAGTTCTATATTTTCAATAAAATTATAGAATTTAAGACATAAAATCATTCCAAAAGTACCAGATAAAGATTGTCCTCCTTTTTTAATTTCCAATTAGGCAATGCAATAAAAAGATAATCATTATTCTTCTTTCAATTATTGAACCAATCTAAGGGGTAATATAGTGTCAGTAATAGCAAATATCGTTGTAATATTTTGTTTTTATAACGTGTAATTTAGTAAATTAACAAAATGATGATTAATACAACATCAATCATCACTAACCTTTTTTATTATATACACCTAAATAACGAAAAATGCGATAGGCCATTTTGAAAGCCAGTTTGGTTGTCCATCATACCTAAAGTTATAAATCGTATTGAAAATGAAAAGAAAACTTGTCGTCGTATCCCTCTTATTGTGTGCAATCGTTGCTATCGGATTGTTCACCTTTCAGAAAGAAGATTCTGTGGATTTTAGTGCTGATGTAAAGCCCCTTCTCAATAAGCATTGTATTACTTGCCATGGCGGAGTAAAGAAAAATGGGAATTTTAGTTTACTTTTTGAAGAGGAAGCCTTTGCTAAAACAGAGTCGGGAAAGCCAGCTATCATCGCAGGAGATGCGGATCATAGTGAATTTATAAAACGTCTTACCAGTGAGGACCCTGAGTTAAGGATGCCCTACAATGCTCCAAAGTTGACTGATGAAGAAATCAGTATTTTGACTAGATGGGTAAATGAAGGAGCGAAATGGGGAGAACATTGGGCTTATACTTTACCAGAACATGTTGAAGTACCGAAACCTTTTTCTTTTGCAAGCTTATTTGGTATGAAACCTAAAGGAATATCCAATAATATTGATTTTTTCGTACAGGATAAAATGAATCAAGAAGGCTTGACCTTTTCTGATCAAGCAGATAAAGAAACTTTACTACGTAGGCTCTATTTGGATATTGTGGGCTTACCACCAACGCTAACAGAAGTGGAATCATTTATTAATGATAACAGAGAAGAAGCCTATGAACTGCGAGTAGATAGTTTACTCGCCTCGCAACAATATGGAGAAAAATGGGCGAGCTGGTGGCTCGATTTGGCACGTTATGCCGACACAAAAGGCTACGAGAAAGATGCTTCTAGACGTATATGGCCATACCGAGATTGGTTGATAAAATCCTTGAATAAGGACATGCCTTATGATGAATTTACCATAGAGCAGCTAGCCGGTGATTTATTGCCAGAGCCTACTAAAGACCAGTTAATCGCTACAGCTTTCCATCGCAATACCATGAATAATGATGAGGGAGGAACAGATAATGAAGAGTTTCGGGTAGCATCTGTACTCGATCGGGTCAATACGACTTATCAAGTTTGGTTGAGCACCACATTCGAATGTATACAATGTCATAGTCATACATACGACCCTTTTAAATTTGAAGAATACTACCAATCTGTTGCATTTTTTAACAACACGCGAGATGAAGATACACAAGGTGATCATCCGAGGTTACGCTTTTATAAACCGGAGGATGAGAAACGTGTAGATAGTATCAAATATTGGTTGACAAAGAATGGTCATCAAGATTTAATTCGTTCGACCGATTTGTTTTTACAAACATTAGAACCCAAAATTCATGCACATTACAGTGATCAAGTAGAAAATGGTGCTTTATATGATACCAAATGGTTAGGGGTACGTTCAGGAGGAAGTGCACGGTTAAAAAATATTTCGCTGCAAGGTAAGAAGCAACTCTATATCAATTATTGGACTGATTTAAAAGGTGGAGTCATTGAAGTGAGAAAGGGTAGTAAGGATGGGCCATTGTTAAGTGAAGTACAGCTTCCTAATACTTCTGGTAGACAGGTGATTCAGGCAGCTATTAAAGATGAAGCTGGGGTTCATGATCTCTACCTCATCTTTAGAAATCCAAGCGCGGGAAAAGATCAACCGATTTGTATGATTGAGTGGTTTGCGCTACGAGAAGGACTACCTGTTGCAAATAATGTTGAATCGCAAAGCATGCAAAATACATTTTTACAGCTGATCAATACGAATCCTGAAAGTGTGCCGATAATGATTGAAAATCCAGCAGATATGCATCGAAAAACACATGTTTTCGAAAGGGGGAATAGATTGACATTAGGAGAAGAAGTACAACCAGGAGTACCAGCAACTTTGAATACATTTCCTGAAGGAGCGCCAAAAAATAGATTAGGTTTTGCAAAATGGATTGTGAGTAAAGATAATCCATTGACTGCACGTACCTTGGTTAATAGGGTATGGGCACAATTATTTGGAAGAGGGTTGGTAGAACCGCTTGGTGATATGGGTACGCAAAGTATTCCTTCTATGCATACAGACTTGTTAGATTACTTAGCATTAGATTTGATGCACTCTAAAAAATGGAGTATGAAGAGCTTAATCAAAGATATAGTCATGTCATCTACTTATAAGCAATCTTCAAGTTTAAAGAAGAGTGATGCTGATAAGGATCCTGCAAATATTTATTTAGCTCGTGGACCAAGATTTAGGCTTTCTGCTGAACAAATTCGTGATCAAACGTTAGCTGTTAGTGGTCTGCTAAGTAAAAAAATGTATGGTCCATCGGTGATGCCTTTTCAACCTGATGGTGTTTGGATGACCGTATATAGTGGTGAGTCTTGGGCTACAAGTGAGGGTGAAGATCAATATAGAAGAGGACTTTATACCTTTCTGAAAAGAACAAGTCCTTACCCTTCATTTATTTCATTTGATGCTTCCAGTAGGGAAGTCTGCTTGGGCGATCGTATTCGTACGAACACACCATTGCAAGCCCTGACCACATTAAATGACCCAGTCTATATAGAGGCTGCTAAGCATTTATCTCGACGGATGCAAAAAGATGGTGCAGGTAGTCCGAAATCTATAATTAGTCATGGTTACAAAGAGCTCATGTTAAAGAGCCCTACTGAAGATAAAGTCGTGGCATTAGAGAAATTGTATCAAGCGGCACTCCAAAATTTTAATAAGAAACCTGCTGAGGCCGCTAAATTTATGGCTGCTAGTGCAGATGAATCTAAGGACCCATCATTAACATCAAAAGCCGCCTATATGGTTGTGGCAAATGCATTGTTAAACTTGGATGAATTTCTAACAAAATCGTAAGGACAATGAAAGATCTTAATAAATTATTTAGTGAATTGCAGCAACAAAAATTGCAAGCAGTCACGCGTAGGCATTTTTTGAAAGACTGCGTGGCAGGTGTTGGAAGTATAGCGCTAGGTAGCTTTCTAGCAAGTTGTGGTGGTAATACGAATACGGGTGGAGCTTTTGATCTGAATGCTTTAAATCCATTGATTCCAAAATCTCCACATTTTCCTGGAAAAGCAAAAAGTGTTATTTATCTGCATATGGCAGGTGCACCTTCTCAATTGGAGTTGTTTGACTATAAACCGGTGCTACAAACATTACATAACCAACCTTGTCCGGAATCGCTTTTGGCGGGTAAGAAGTTTGCTTTCATACGGGGTATCCCTAAGATGTTGGGCCCGCAGGCCACCTTTAAACAATATGGACAAAGTGGTGCTTGGGTATCGGACCATTTACCACACTTTAGTAAAGTGGTGGACGATGTCAGTTTCCTAAAGGCGGTGCATACGGATCAATTCAACCATGGCCCTGCACAATTATTTATGCAGACAGGAAGTGCAAGACTTGGAAGACCGAGTATCGGCTCTTGGGTAACCTATGGTTTGGGATCGGAGAATAGTAACTTACCAGGATTTGTTGTTTTGACCTCAGGAGGGAAAACGCCCGATGCAGGAAAAAGTGTATGGGGTTCGGGTTTCTTGCCGTCAGTTTATCAAGGTGTGCAATGTCGTTCCAAAGGTGATCCTGTACTTTATCTTGCTGACCCCGATGGTATGGATAGAGACTTAAAGAGACATGCCATAGATGCCATCAATGAAGTGAATAAAGACGAATATGATACTTACAAAGATCCTGAAACACTATCGCGAATAGCCCAATATGAGATGGCTTACAAAATGCAGGTCGCAGTTCCAGAAGTGATGGATATCAGCCAAGAGCCTGCACATATTCATGAATTGTATGGTACAGAACCTGGGAAAGAATCCTTTGCAAATAATTGCTTGTTAGCGCGTAAGCTCGTTGAGCAGGGTGTGCGTTATGTACAATTATTCGATTGGGGCTGGGATAGTCATGGAACCAATGCTTCCGATTCTATCGATTATGGATTTCGAAATAAATGTAGAGAGATAGATCGACCGATGACGGCATTGATCATGGACTTGAAACAGCGCGGATTGTTGGATGAAACATTGGTCGTGTGGGGTGGTGAATTTGGTAGAACTCCGATGCAAGAAAACCGAGATAACAGCGATATGCCTTTCTTAGGACGTGATCATCATACCGATGCTTATACGATATGGATGGCTGGCGGTGGAGTCAAGCCCGGAGTGACCTATGGAGAGACGGATGAAATCGGTTTTACTGGGGTCAGTGGTAGGTCTTCAGTGCATGATGTACATGCTACTATGCTCCATTTACTCGGTTTCGACCATGAAAAATTTACTTATGAATTTCAGGGAAGGCCTTTCCGTCTTACGGATGTAGAAGGCAACCTGATCAGTGCAATTGTTTAACTTATACCTGAATGAAATATTTATATAGCATCATGCTGTTTTGTTTGTGGGCTTTACTAAGTCAAGCTCAAGTGAAAGATAATCTTAAAATTAAGTATTACTGTACCAACTGGGGTATGGCAGAATCATGGGACAGTTACTGTGCCAAAGTGAGCCAGGCAGGATATGATGGTCTAGAGACTTGGTTACCTGCTGCAGGGCCCGATCGTACAGCAATGTTCGAGGCATTAAAGAAACATAAACTCTCACTTGGACTATTGAGTGGAGGTGGTGGTGCAAATTTTGAGCAGTACCTGAGCTCATTTGCCAAAAATGTCGAGGAGGCTGCTCAACAGAAACCTGATTATATCAATTGCCATACCGGTAAAGATTATTATACCTTCGAGCAGAATAAAGCATTGATTGATGCAACAACATCCATATCCAAAAAAACAGGTATTCCAATAACACACGAAACCCACCGTGGAAGATTTAGTTTTGCAGCTCATATCACAAAAAATTATTTGCAACAAATCCCAGAGTTGAAGTTAACTTTGGATATATCGCATTGGTGCAATGTTCATGAATCTATGCTATCTGATCAGAAAGAGGCAGTTCAATTGGCATTATCAAGAACAAGCCATATCCATGCTCGAGTAGGTCATCCTCAAGGGCCACAAGTCAATGATCCAGCAGCACCAGAGTGGAAATCCACATTAGACCAACATTTAGCATGGTGGGATGAAATTGTGAGACTTCATAAGGAGAATAATGCAGGAATTTTAAGGATTACGACCGAGTTCGGTCCTGCAGGCTATTTACCTACTTTACCTTATACACAACAACCTGTTGCTGATCAGTGGAGTATCAATGTATTCATGTTAAATCTTTTAAAAACACGCTATAAATCATGATGTTGTTTTTTGAAGAGTTGATGAATTTTACTGGTAGATGGCACCCTCTATTGGTGCATTTACCTATCGGAATGTTGATTGTAGCTTGTATATTGGCAGTCTTTTCAAGAAAGGAAAGCTATCGCACTATTGGACCAGCGATATCTTTATCTCTATTACTTGGCGGTGTTGCTGCTTTATTGGCATGTTTTACAGGATATTTATTGTCTTTACAGGGAGGATATGAACAGGAAACATTGGAGTTTCATCAATGGTTAGGGATAGCTGTCGCAGTAATCAGTCTTTTTTTATACCAATTATATAGAGAGGGTACGCGCTATTCATTTATTGAAAAAATAAAACCATATCGACTGTTGCTATTGTTTCTGATGTTTATTCTTATTGCTTTCACTGGCCATTTTGGTGGTACACTGACACATGGAAAGGGATATTTTAAAGATGCACTTCCGACGGCAATTAAAGAAGTCGTTGGTATCGAAGAACCAATAGAGGAGATGACTCTGCTGACTAATGTACAGGAAGCGCAAGTATACAGTGGGATCATTCAACCCATATTGAAACAAAGATGTGTGAGTTGTCACGGAGAAAAGAAGAAAGAGGGTGGTTTGGCTCTGCATGATCAAGTACATCTATTGAAAGGTGGCGATAATGGTAATGTATTGGTGTTGAATGATGCTGAAAAGAGTGAATTATACGCCCGATTGATTCTGCCAGAAGGGCATGAAGGGCGGATGCCTCCTAAAGGACGGAAACCAATTACTGCTGAGCAGATAAAACTAATCGGTTGGTGGGTAAAAGAGGGTGCTGACTTTGGAAAAAAAACAAGCGAACTGGCGCAAACTGCTGAAATGAAAGAAATATTAGCGAAGCTTGAAAAGGGGAGCGAACCTACTTCACCATTTGAGGAATTACCTGAAGCCAATAAGTTACCGACAGATTTTGTACAACAATTGCAGGCGAAAGGAATCAAGGTTTTACCTATTGATAAGAATAGTGAATATGTCGTTATCAATGCAATCAATTATCCTGAATTTAAAGATCAAGATTTAACTGACTTGCTGAAAATAAAAGATAACATCGTGCAATTGAAGTTGGGTAATACGGCCATTACGAACCAGGGCCTTAAGATTATTCCCGAATTTACCAACTTAATGAAGTTGCATTTGGAGCATACGCAGATTACAGATGATGGGTTAACATTTCTGGCTGGACATCAAAATTTACGTTACCTAAATTTATTCGCCGTTCCGGTGACAGATAAGGGTTTAGAAAAATTAAATAATCTACCTAAGCTGAACCAGATCTATTCCTATCAAACTAAAGTAACCGAAGCATCAGTAATGAATTTAAAAAAAGTAGCAAAACAAGTAATGATGGATACTGGAGCTTATGAATTACCTTTCTTAGCATCGGATACCATTCGTTTTTAAAGCTGAAAAGCGTGTTAAGAAATAAGTTTATTTGATTCAATGAAATAATAAAACTACTGTTTTTTTGGATCATTAAAGACTCTGTTCGTTAAACTGTAATTCAAAGTTTAACGAACAGAATTTACGCAAGTAAGTACCTGTTTTATTTCGTTGTCAAGGATATTGAATAAATAACAATCTTGAAATGGAATTCCGTATGATTTTTGTTGAAATCAATCCTCACCGTTTCGCTTTAATATGAGTTTCTCTATTGTTGCCCCATTTTCATCTCCTTTGAAAATGCTTTTGAATCCAAACTTTTCAAGTAATCTTCTTGAGGCTGTATTTTCTGGATGGATAATCCCAATAATATCTTTTTTCTCATCGATTGTCGAAGCTAGTGCTAATAAGTATGCACATATTTTTGTCCCTAAGCCCTTTCTCCAGTACTCTTCTTTGAGTAAGTAACCGATTTCAAATAGTGACTTATCATCATTATTGTACACGAGTTTACTGTCACCGATAATGCTGTTAGTTTCAGCATCTCGTACTTGAAAATAACCTATATCATCATGGTGTTGACCAAGGTCCAATATAAAATCAAATCTCTTTATAGCATTTTCTTTAGACATCCCTTTTCCCGTAATGTATTTCATATGGATGTCTTCTTTTACAAGATTATAATAGTCCATAAAATCTTCAGTTTTATATTTTTTAAAGTTGAGTGAGATCATCATATGCTCAGTTCTTATTAAAATTTTGAGATGCTCAAAGTTAAACATTGTTAGTGCTAGAGCATCCGGTAGCTCACTACTTTTTTTAATGATGTTATCATACCGATATGTTTTCCGTTCATAATGGTTAGATTCTCAACGTAGACTAAAGCACGCTAATTCCATTATCTATAATCATGATAAAGCCCTTAATACATTTGAATTAAGGGCTTTATTTGCTAAAATTATTGCTTATTAGGTTGTTAATAACCTGGATTTTGTTCTAAGCTATTATTGCCAGAGATAGCTGAATTAGGAACCGGAAAGCGGTTCAAATGATTGGCATTCGACGCGTTGTGATCCCACCAATTTTCGGTAGTAAATGCTTTCCATCGAATGAGATCTGTTCTTCTGCGTCCTTCTCCTAAAAATTCGATACTCCATTCATCAAGGATACGATATTTATCTAAGTTCGTACTTGTAAGCGGATTCGGATCTGTTGTATCCTTGAAATTTCTTTTTCTAACCTCATTATATAATGCTGCAGCTTTTACTTTGTCGCCTACACGAAATTCACACTCAGCAAGCATATAGTAAATTTCGGCTAATCTTATCGCTGGCATATCTGCACCCCATCTTAAGGTATTGTTGGCTAAGTTTGGGATAGGAACCTTAACAAGTCGAATGCCCGTATTTTCTTCACCTTCAGACATTTTGGAGGGTAGTTGAGCAATAGAGCTGTATTTTTTCCCTATACCCACTTCTGAGAAACGTGCCACCTGATCCACAAAAACCAATGGTTGCTTATCATATTCTTCGCCTCCAAGAATCGCTTTTCCAGTCGGGGATAGGTGAAGGCCGACAATAAACATTCCTTCATAATTCTCAGCTCCTAAGTAATGATAAGGGGCCTTTCGCAAGTCTCCATTATCAAATGTTTCGTAGGGAGAACCCAATTTGAAATCACTGCTATATAGGGTTCCATCCGGTTTTTTAGAAGGGCTAAGATGGCCGCCATTATCACCTCCCATATCCTGATTAAAATATTCCCGAGAATTATAATGATAAAAATTAGAGTAAAACCAGTTATACTCCAGCATTTTAAATTCTGATGGCATTGACCATATGATTTCAGGTGAAAGATTATTATTGAATCCATGAACGCCATTCCATGTAGGGTCAAGTTCGTAATCGCCATATTCTTTATTGATGATAGCTTGACTGATTTTTCTACTCTCTTCATACATCGGTTTTCCGATATAAGACTCCGCATTGAAATACAATTGTGCCAACATAGCTGCAACAGCTGCTTTTCTGATTGCACCTTCTTCTTTGTCACCAGCTTTTTTTGATGGTATGATGTCTATTGCTTGTTTAAGCAATTTCTCGATATGTAAAAAAAGCTCTTGATCTGTATTCCTAGGGAGAGATTCTTGATCCAGAGATTCAAAAATTGGCATTCCTCCAAAATAATCAAGACCTCTTAAATAGAAATAAGCTATTAATGCATCCAATTGGGCTAAATCCGCAGCTTGCTTCTCTGCGGTCAGTGCAAATTTGGTATAGTCAAGTTTTGATAGATCATTTTTTGCATCAAGAGCCAGAGCAATCCCCATCAGGGTACCTCTCCAACTTTCCGAAATCCAACCGTCATCTGCTGTCCATTTATGATAGTGATAGCGTTCATTTTCACCGCCATTATACCAATGTCTACCCTTTGTACTGATTGCAAAATTGTCCGCTGTATATTCCTGTAACCGCCATCTATCTTCTCCAAGATACCATTTTGCATGTGTAAAAGGTCTGAAAAGGGCGGCCTTGATATCTTTCTCACTTTTGTAAAAGGTTTCCGGAGTTACCGAACTATAAAATTCTTGATCCAACTTAGTACAACCTTGGAGTAATAGACCAGCGGTTAATGTTAATATCGATATGTATTTTTTCATGCTTTTCTTTTTAAAAGTTTACTTGTAGTCCCATCATAAAAGTTCTGGTTTTTGGATAGGCATTCCTTTCTTCAAAACCTGGTTCGAGTCCATTGATATTGACCTCCGGATCTAAACCTGTATAATTTGTGAATACAAAAAGATCTCTAGCGGTCGCATAAAGGCGAAGTGCCTTTATTGGTTTGATTTTATTGGCATTAAAAGAATAACCGAAACTCAGGGCATCTACTTTTAGAAAGGTTCCTTTTTCCAACCAATAATCACTTAATTCTTTCTCTCCTTTAATATCTTTATGTTTGTCAAAAGCCTCTGATAGCACATTTTGAGATTTCACATTTGGTAAACTGTAATACATATTGATCATATTGAAGACATCATGTCCAATCCAACTGCGCATGTAGATACTGGCATCCCAGTTTTTATAGGTGAACTGATTGTTCCAAGAAAGCTGAAGTTTTGGTATAGCATTGCCCACAAACGATTTGTCTGCTTGTGTTTTACTTTGTTCCCGCACATCAAAAGCCTGACCATCCTTATCATACAGTTTCCAGTACCCATCTTCAGTAAAACCGGCAAATTTCCAAATATAAAAGCGACCGATATCTTCGCCAGGGTACAACCTTACAGCTGTTCCTGGAGATCCTGGTGCAGGAAACCCTTTTTTATCGATAAATGTTTGATTGCCCCAAAGTGAGTTGAGTGTACTCTTATTGTGAGATGCAACAATTCCTGTAGTGTAGGTAAAGGTTTCATTTGAAACGGCTTTATAATTCAGTTCAAATTCGTAACCGGTATTTTGCATGCTACCCACATTCATGATTGTTTTGTCATGAATTGCTGGCGGTTGAGAAACACTGATTTCGTAAATCAGATCATCTATCTTCCGTTTATACATATCAAAGCGACCACTTACTTTATTATTCAAGATTGAAAAGTCCAGACCTAAGTTATACTCTTTTTTTACCTCCCATTTAATATCAGCATTTTGATTGTGCATCACTCCGTAAGTCCTAAACCATTTGTCATCTTGCAAAAACCAGGTGTCGGCACTGTACATACGGCGGGCTACCTTAGCATCAAAGCCTTCATTACCTGTTTCGCCATAGCCAGCTCTCAATTTTAGGTCGTTTATAAACGAGACATCTTTTAAGAATGATTCCTGCGATATGCGCCATCCTGCTGATAGACCAGGGAAAAATCCCCATCTATTTTTGGGGTCAAATTTACTAGACCCCTCATATCGTGCTGTTGCGGTAAGTATGTAGCGATCCAAGTAAGAGTAGTTTATACGACCAAAGAAAGCAGCTAATTTTACCCATGGGTTTTTCCATGAGCCCATACCAGCTCTACCAGCTACAAGATAACTACCCGTTTCCATGTCATTCTCTTTGATTCCATCTACTGGGAAGTCAGAATTTTTAGCAGAAAAACCTTGCCCATTAAAATCTTGATAACTATAACCAACTACGGCATTGACACTGTGGTCGTCCCAGCGTTTATTATAATTCAATGTCCATTCAAATACACGGTCAATATATTTATTGTTATATTGCTCTGCATACCCATCTACATTATTTTCTCGCGAAATACGATGTTGTGAAGAACGGTAAAAGCTGCCGTGTTCTGAGTTACTTTTTATTCCAATAGTAGCACTTGTATTTAAATGTTCGCTTAGATTAAGTTTCAAAGTGCTATTTGCCAAGAGGTATTTAAATTGTTTAACATCAGACCTTAGTTTAGCTTCGGCAACTGGATTCCAGGTGTCATACCCACCAACCAATACGTTGTATCCACTTACATCATTGATATCGTAAGGAGTTTCTGTAGGATTTAGCACCATAGCCATATTAAAGATATCATTATTGTTAAAAATATCATTATTGCTGCTAAAGGCCTTCGCTTCATTGTAACTCACATTTGAATTGAGTTCAGCAAATCCGTTAAAGAATTTAAATGAAGAGTTGATACGTCCTCCAATTTCTTCCCGTTTTGAGGTAATAGCCATCCCCGTCGCATCTCTTTTCGTAAATGTTGCATAAATACTAGCGGTTTCAGATCCTCCATTGATATTGACGACCTGTCTGTGGCTAAAAGGGTTGTCGTTAGTGACTTCATCATACCAATCCGTTTTGTGTCCGAGGTCTTTTCCCAATCCATGCTCCAGGAATTTTTGTGCAGAAAGAACCTTTGGTTTTTTGCGAATCGTTTCCATAAAATACTCAGAAGTAAAAGTGACCTGTGCGTTTCCTACTTGGGGTCTTTTTGTCGTGATCAGAATAACACCACCTGATGCTCTTGTTCCGTAAATAGCTGCAGCTGAAGCGTCTCGAAGTACGTTGATTGATTCGATGTCTTCCTTAGCTACAGAATTGATATCTCCTCCAGGGACACCATCGATGACGACCAAGGGACCTTGAGAAGCTTTCACCGAGTTGACACCCCGCAGCTGCAATGATATTCCAGCATTTGGATCCGTACCATTGGTGGAAACAACACTTAAGCCGGGGACTTTCCCCTGTATAGCGAGTAAGGGCGAAGCAGAACCCGCAATCATATCTTTTTGTTTGATTGTCGACACAGCACTGGTAAGTTCTTTTTTATCAATGGTACCATATCCCACTACAACTGCCTCTTCTAGATTTTGGGACATATCCTCCATTTTTATTAGCAGGTTTGGTTCACCGTTATAGTGAACTTCTTGTGTCATAAATCCAATCATCCTAATTAAGATGATATCATTTTTTTTGACATTGGTTAGTTTGAAATTTCCAGTTTGATCTGTGGCTGTACTCTGCGCGGTACCTTTTACATGCACTGTTGCACCTGCTAATGGAGTACCGGTTTGGTTCGTAATTTTACCATTAAGTGTTGACTGGACGACGTTGCTATAAATGGCAACAGGCGAAGCAAGTGCTGTTATTGCATAAAAATTTGTGCTGAATAGCAATAATTTGGTAACTACTTTAAAATTATTGATTTTAAAATTCATAGGCTTAAAGGTTTACAATAGGTTTTATCGATTATAATAGCATGAAACTATTACTTTTAAGTATTACTAACGAAGGCATTTATACAGTTGGTAAATGGCAGAAACTGCCTATGCCGTCGGCGAAACAAATAGTTAACAGTTCTCATAATTAGTTTGGTAGTTTTATTTAAGTTGATAATTTTTTAAAACTTTAACATGATGATGAGACAATTTGATCATCTTTTGAGACGATTTGTAGGATTGTTTCCTATTTAGCAATGGGAGAGATGCTATTGTACAGTTTTATAATACATAAGGTCTAAAATCAAAGAAATAGAAAATTATTCTAAGAATGCCTTTGAGTAGTATAGATGGAGGATAGGTTGATCAGAAATGTAAAGGCAAAATTTAGCTATTCATGTTCTTTATAGGAACGAGCTGTAAAACAAGCCTTGTCACATAAATATGCTATAGAAGCACCAAACATATAGGCTAGTAGATCGGACCATAAGAATCCTTGCCCAAATAATAAACGTAAGAGTGAATGACTTCTTATATAAATAAAAAAAGGAGTTTGGATTAACTGTAGACATTCAATGAAAAAACAAAATGTAACCGCCAAGATGAGCGAAAATGATTTAGAACGTTTAAAAAATAGAAATCGACAGAGCCAATATGCCATAACAGCATATAGCATGTCACCTGTAATGGCAGGAATAAATGGTATCTTTCTTATCACTAAACCCAATATTATTGTAGTTATGGCGAGAACGAGATAAGTAGTTTTAGTGTTTTTCATACTTCTAAAAATTTTTAATAACCCGTATCGGAAATATATGGAAAATTGGAGGCTTTAGGATTATCTACGTAGTATTTAAGTGATTTTTTTCACAAGACCTTTTTTATCCACTTTAATTTGTTTTCTGTATATGGCGGATATTTAAGATTTGGTTCACCCCAATTCGCCTTTTTTAACACAGATTTTTGATGCGTAAAACAACGAAAACCTGCTTCTCCATGATAATTACCTGTACCTGAATTTCCAACACCGCCAAATGGAAGATACTCACTAGCTACATGCATGATGGTATCGTTGATACACCCTCCTCCAAAAGTTAAGATGTTCAGAAAAGTATCCTTTTCTTTCGCATCATTACTAAAGAGGTATGCAGAAAGCGGTTTTTCTTTGTCATTGATTGTTTCTAAGACCTGACGAAAGTCGTTGTAAGTTAATACAGGTAGGAGAGGACCAAATATTTCATCTTGCATCACGGTATCGTCCCATGTTACGTCAGACATGATTGTGGGTGCAAAATGCAGCTTTTCAGGATTGTGTTCACCATTTTTGTAATATACTTTATCAGCATTCATCATTTTCTCCAGACGATTGTAGTTGTGTTGGTCGATGATACTCACATAATGATCAGCACCATCATTGTATGGAATCTTTTCGAGTATTTCTTTGATTATCTGTAAAACATTGGTTTTAATCGATTCGTGGACATATAGGTAATCTGGGGCGATACATGTTTGGCCCGCGTTGAGAAATTTACCCCAAACCAATCGCTTGATTGCAACCTTCAGATTTGCTGAAGGTGTTAGGATAGCCGGCGATTTCCCCCCTAGTTCCAAAGTAACGGGACATAACTGTTTTGCCGCCGCTTCATAAACGATTTTGCCTACCTTAGGACTTCCTGTGAAAAAGATCTTATCATATGCGAGTGCTAATAATGCAGTCGTTTCAGGTATCGCTCCAGTAACGACATGAAGGTATTCTTTTGGAAAATTTGTATTGATAAGCTTCTCCATGAGATACATGGTATGCATAGGAAGTTCGCTTGGTTTGATAATAGCGGTATTTCCTCCGGCAATGGCACTCACCAAAGGTGTTAAGGTCAATTGATAAGGGTAGTTCCATGCACTGATAATCAGGACCGTGCCGAGCGGGTCATGGTAGATATAGCTTTGCCCAGGGATATTTGTCAAATTTGTACGCACGCGTTTTGGTTTTGCTATACGCTTGAGATTTTTAAGATAATAATCTATCTCAGCATAGATGATGCTCAGTTCATTGGTATAGGTCTCAAAACGTGATTTTCTGAAGTCTTTGTAAATAGCATCGTAAAATAACTCTTCGTTTGATTGGATAAGGTTTTTCAAGAACTTGAGTTGTTCTTTTCTGAATGCAATGGATCGTGTTGCTCCTGAATGGTAGAATCGCTTTTGTGCTTGTCGTATGTTTTGATAATTCATATCCCTGTTATTTTGGATGCGATAAATTCTAATGTGTTGGACTTTTAAAATGCTAAATCGCAGAAAATCCTTACACAGTTAGATATTAACTATGGACCTAAAAATAAGGATAGTTTATTGTAATTCTATTTAATTATTGTTTTATGATGCACTGTAAAGTCCAAACGTGCTGTCTTTTTTTTACATACAATTTTCTAATTCATTTAGTTGGGTTATTAAAGAACGATTTCTCCCGGATCTTGCAGCAAGATTTAATTTATTTTTTGGTTCAGTTTTTGAAGTCATGCAAATCGTGAAAGAGGAGAGATCTTGTCAGTTGATTCATACTAAATTTTCAAATATGAAGAGTAACATTGTTTTTAAGGGAATAATTGGATTGCTGTTTTCAACAGCACTGTTTGCTTGTAATACTGTAAGTATCGAAGGGAATTGGGTAGAACCTATTCCAGGGATGGAAGAGTCTATGCAAGGGGTAAGTTTAAAAAAGGGAGGTATGGCTAATTCCATTAACATGGCGACTCTTGAATATTCAACGTGGGAGAAAACAGGTGATAAGTTGATTCTATCAGGTAAAAGCATAGGTAATCATCAAACCAGTGCATTTTCAGATACTTTAACCATTCAAGAATTAACGCAAGAAAAATTAATATTAAAAAAAGGCAATCAAATTATTAAGTATACCAAGGAGAAGTAGTAAAGGTTTTTCTGCAACGGTAAAAGCTACATCATATACCTATCAGGTTGCTGGCTAATAAGATAGGGTTATAACAATAAGAGGAGCAGAAGAAAAACCTGAAGGTTCCGTTAGGACGTAGGTCTTATGCTGAATTTTGTGAAAAACTTAAGCGCTTATTTATTGATTAATTTGAAACGTTAAGCTACTCATAGTAGAGTTTTATAAAATCTAACCACGAATAAGAAGGTAGGGTAGTGCACTAATTATCAGTTGTTTTATCATTATCTTTAGCTATAATGGTTTAAAATGCTTTTACTCTTTGTATCTTTGAGAGATAAAATTAATAACATGCCAAAAGAAACAAAAAAAGGACTCTATCGAGGGATAATAGAAAGAGATGCAAAAGGTAATTACTTCTGTGGTCCTTATTTATTGGATTATAAATTAACAGAAGCTAATTTTAGATTAGGCGATAAAGTTAGCATCAAAAAATTAATTGCGAATACAAGTGAGCTAAGTGTTCGCGATTATCCGCAAAAATCAGTTAAATTCTCATTAGCTGGTGAAGACGAAGAAGAGGAAGAAAATTAATTGATACTGGTCTGAGTTCGATCCTCGAACTTAGACCAGTGTTTACTTCTTCAACTTTAGTCTGCCCTGTTATAATCTTTTATTATTCCTATACATACACCCTGTTTTCTTGTTGATTTCACCCTCTTTCCTAATGAGGCATATTCTTCAATAAAATCTTGCTATTTGAAGTATTTGGGACAGAAATATTGGCATTGAGAATAATAAATGATAGTAAAAATTGTTATCTTAATTATTTTGTTAGTGTAAATATGCTCATATATAACTATGTTGAATTTATATTGGAATGTTAGAAATACGTATATTCTAAATCTCGAGACACAGCCATAAAAGATGATTTTTTCCTTGATGTATGAATTTTTAAATAATTGATTCTCCAAAAGTCAATAGATTGTTGTTGGGGTCGAGTAAGGAAAATTCCTTTTGCCCCCATGGTTTTGTTGCTAAATGACCATTGGGGTGAATTGAAACACCATTAGCTAAGAGTGATTTGTATAGACTTTCGATGTCATTTGTTCTGATATACACTTGTCCATAATTTTCTTTCAGATTAAGGTTTTTGAATTCAAAAAAATGGATTTCAATATTGTCTTTGTAAATGATCAAGTAATGGTCGTAATCGTCAGATAGTTGAAAACCTAATAATTTTTGGTAATAGGATTTTGTTACCGCTCTATCGCGCATGGGTAACTTTGGACTTATTTGTGTTAGCATAATCATAAAAGTTATGTAAGTAGAATATTGCTGGGGTATTTAAAAAATTATTGAATAGTGCATTTAAATTCCTATCTAATATAGGATTAATGCTTTGTTATTTAGAGCTCAAACAGGTATGAATCAAAGTAAATGATCCGTGATGAAGGCCTCCTAATTAATGGAGTTGATGTCTTTTTTAATTTAAACCACTAACTGACGTATTTATCGATCAAATATTGAGGTTAAACTTTTACGTCCAAGTGTTATTTGTTTTTTTAGATTTACCTTTTAATTCTATAAGAAACAAAAGAGCGTATTTTGAAGAAGTTGAAGATAAAAGAGAATATTCAAAAAAAGGAAGACAAGGATTTATCTTTCCGGGTTTTTGATCTTACTGCAGAAAATTTGCTTCAATATACAACACCCCATAAGAAGGACCATTTCTGTATTCTTGTCATGGAAGATGGTAGTCTGCAGATTCGTATTGAAGATAAAATACATAAGCTTAAAGCAGGTAAGATAACAGTTGTATTTCCTGAGCAGGTAAGTTTAGTCTCCGACTTTAGCAAAAATTTAAAGGGGAAAATAATTCTTTTTGAAGAAATATTATTCTGTTCCGATATTTTGAAGAATGAGTTGAGCACCTATAATGTTAATCTATCTACACAATTGAATTGTACTATCCTTTCGGTAGAAGATTTTCAACAAAGTTTGGGTACGATTAAAACCATTCAAGGAATTTATCAGCATCCAAGCCTGGTTAAAAAGGAGCAAGCTAGATTCCATATTAAGATTTTTCTGCTCGGCTTAATTGAGTCTGTACACGGTTTACACCCGATTTTGTATAAAGAAACCCTCGATAAGCCCATTTATATCCGATTTAAAAAACTTTTGAATCAGCATTATAAACAGAACAGAACTGTTCAGTATTATGCAGAACAATTAATGGTTACTCCAAAACGATTAAATGCAATTACGAAAAGACACTGTGGCGAAACAGCGATCCAATCCATCCATCATAGAATCTTAATGGAGATTAAAAGGCAGTTGATGTTCTCTGAACTATCGCATAAAGAGATTGCTTTTGACCTTGGCTTTAATTCTCCATCGGCATTAAATAAGTTTGTAAAATCCAAATTAAAAGAAACACCAACTCAACTTCAGCAGGAACTGTCGCAAATGTATAACGGATAGTCTCGTTTGTATAACGGCGAAGATGTATATAGGCATACTTTTGTGTAATAAAATAACAGAGAAATGAGTAAATTATTTATTGCAGGAGAAGTTTTCCATGGCGCTGGGAGTCTAGAAGAACTGAAGAACATAAAGGGTAAGAAAGCAGTAGTTGTTACTGGTGGTAGCTCGATGAGAAATAGTGGAACATTGGACAGAGCAGTTGCTTTTCTTGCCGAAGCAGGAATAGAAGTTAGTATCTTCGAAGGTGTCGAGGAAGATCCTTCATCTACAACATGTTTAAAAGGAGCTGAACAGATTCAAGCTTTCGGACCTGATTGGATCATTGGATTGGGTGGTTGTTCAGCAATTGATGCAGCTAAGATCATGTGGGTTTTTTATGAGTATCCAGATATTGATTTTGATACCATTACGAAACCCTTTACGGTTCCAGTTTTAAGAAATAAAGCTAAATTTATTGCTATTCCTTCTACAAGTGGTACGGGGACGGAGACCACAGGGTTAGCCGTAATCACCGATAGAGAAAAAGGAGTGAAGTATCCTATTGTTTCTTACGAGCTTACGCCAGACATTGCTATCGTAGATGGGGAAATCTGTGCTTCAATGCCAGCGCATGTAACGTCAAATACTGGCCTTGATGTGTTGACACATTGTGTAGAGGCCTATGTGTCAAATATTGAAAACAATTATGCAGATGCACTTTCAAAAGGTGGCCTTGAGCTTGTTTTTGATAACCTGAAAGAGGTAGTGAAAAATCCAAATAATATTAAAGCACGTCAAAATATGCATGATGCATCATTTATGGCTGGCTTAGCATTTAACAATGCGTGGTTAGGTATTGTACATTCGTTATCTCATCAAGTAGGTGCATTGTATGGTATTCCTCATGGGGCATCCAATGCAATTTTTCTTCCGAATGTAATCCGCTACAATGCTCAGGTAACCAACCGTTATCCCGATTTGGCCAAAGTAATTGGTAAAGAAACTGCCGAAGATCTTGCTCAGGAAATTGAAATATTACGTTCGGAGGTGAATAACAAATCTTCCATCAAAGAATTTGGAATTTCAAAGGAAGTTTGGGAGAAAAATTTGGACTTTATTGCGAATAATGCACTGATAGATCCTTGTACAGGTTTCAATCCTCGCGTCCCTACATTAGACGAGTTGAAGTCTATTTACAACGCTTGCTATGAGGGTGTTGTGTTCTCTGAAGAAGTTGTGAAATAAATGTTATTCAGTTTGACCTAACGATTCATATTGGTTTGCATATGGTCAAGACGGAATTAAAAAAGAACAGGAAATCAATATGATTTCCTGTTCTTTTTTAAACAAGTTTGCATACAATTGTTTCAAGTTGAATACATCTATATCTACGTACCGAAATTATTAGTGCTATTCATCGATAAAAAGAATAGATCTAGCAAATCTCGCCAGCCCCATATGCTGATATCCTATCCGTGTACAGTAAACAGGGGAGGGTTTAATCCTAGCATGAGTCTGTTTTAACCAAATTGTATAATAATGGGAGGTATTTTAGCTATAGAAACAAAGCAAATAAGTCCAGTTAAAAAATGATGTCAGTTAAATGTTTTGTAGCGCTTTGTACTTTAAGATTTAATTGCGAAATTTATAAAGCTAACGACGAATATATAGATATCTAAAATAAAGCTAGCAAAATTACTTTTCTTAAAATAGCGCAAGATGAAAAAATTAGAATTCAGTATCGTTATTAATGCCAATCCCGAAAAAGTTTGGCAAATTATCATAGGCAAAGATTCTTACGGGAAATGGACTGCACCATTTGCTGCGGGTTCAAGTGTCGAAACGGATTGGAAAAAAGGCAGCAAAGCCTTATTTCATGATGGTACAGGAAATGGTATGGTATCAGAGATTGTTGAAAGTATTCCAGGGAAATTTCTTTCCATTCATCATTTAGGAGAAGTTAAAGATGGGGTCGAAGATCCTACAACCTATAAAGGTGAGCAGTGGGGAGATGCATTGGAAAATTACACCTTAAAGGAGGTGGGTGATACAACGGTTTGGCTGGTTAATATGGATATGAATGACCAATATGTGTCATATATGGAAGACACTTGGCCGCTGGCAATGGCTAAAGTAAAAGAGATGGCTGAAGAAACTTAAATTTCACGCACAAAATAATGATAATTAATTTTAAAAAAAAGAGTTCGCAATTTGCCGAACTCTTTTTCATTTGTATGAGTCTAAGTGACCGATAAACCTTCTGTAGAACCTGAGAGCACACTTGGGTGACCTATACTGTCGAAAACAGTGGAAAGCTGAACTAATCTTTTATTCTTTAAGAGGAATGACCATATTCCATGTTTTATCAAATTGATAGGGACCACTTCCTGATCCTGTGGCGGCAAAAAGGTGTGTAGCTTTTCCATTTTCAAATAATAGAAAAGGACGCTCAAAATTAGCTTGGATAGTAGTTGATCCATCATCCCAAAGAATCTTTTTGGAATATGCTTTTACCTGATCAGCTAAGCGCCAAGAGACACCGTCGGTTGAAAAAGCATGTATACCACCGCCTTCTTCTCCACAAATATGTCCAAATCGATCTTTCATAATCAACTCATATTCTTTACCATTCCACCATACGAATGGGTCTTCCACATCATTATCATGCTTCTCTTTGGTGTGGAACGAGAAAATAGGATTGTCGGACAGCCTTTCAAAGGGCCCTTTGAAACTGGAGGCTTTTGCTGCACCCAATAATAAGGGGGGATCGTAGTTAAAGGGCGATGATTTATAAAGTAAATAGACGGATCCGTCGGGTAATACGACAGGAGAGGGGTTGGACGTGATAGAGGCATCCCACTTACCTTTCCTGGGATTTAGCATGGGCTGGTCCGCACGGATCCATGGCCCTTTGATGGATTTGGAATAGGCCATTCCGATGCGCTTGTTCATCCAGGCTTCTTTAGCTAATCCTGTGGCCCAAACATCTTCATCATATGCTGGCTGCGGATGATCATAGGTATTGCCGAAATAATAAAGTACATAATAGCCATCTGCCTTGACAATCCGGGGGTTATGAGTGGTAAGTCCATCAAAGAATTGACGTCCACGTGCTGGTAATACAACTTCAACAAAATGATAAGGCCCTTCAGGTCGGTCAGAAACTGCCCGTACAACCTGTGAATTAGTAGCCCAATTACCGAATCCATATTTTTTGCTCCATGCTGATGCAAACATATGATAACGACCATCTTCGCCTTTGATTACCGATGGATCCCATACCCAATGGTCGTCCATGGAAAATCCTCCTAATTTTGGAGCTGGTAATAGTTTATCGATAAAAGCTCCCTTATCTTCTTGCAATGTCGTGAGTGAAGCTGATATCAATAGGGGGGTCGAAGTAGCAACCGCTAAGGTTTTTAAGAAATTTCTTCTTGAAAATGCTTGCATGTGTATTAAATTTATGGATTGGTTATTAATGCATATAAATTTATATAATATTTTGCTAAATCGATATAATTATTTTAAAAGTGGTATATTTTATACAGACCATTCAATTGAAACCATATTACTGAGTGAAAATCATAGTGTGCACAGTGTTTTACAACCTTCCTCACTGAATGATGTTTTTGTAAATACAGTTAGTGTTAAGAAGGAAGCTACCGATTTTCCTAGTTTGGTGCAATACGTTCATTACGATATCCAATTAACTGGAATGAGCAATACTAGATCACTGAACTCACTTAATTTCGATTAGTATCCGTCATTTGCGTAGACTATAACTTAAAAATTATGTAAAACTACGAATTCGAGGTATCCGATTGTTCAAAATATACGGTTCTATGTATTTTAGTAATACCGCGCTATCCTTAATTTTGATTAGATTATAAGTCATTATATTTAATCTATAAATTTTTTATTATATTTATATATCTAAATATAAGGCTTTAACAGTTTGTAAAGAAGGGAACAATTTTAATTATCTATAGTAAATAAATCTTATTGTGCTTGATTACTCCGAAGGCTAATAAATACTAAAGAGGGCGAAGCTATCTCCAAAATTTAAACATTAATTCAATTTTTATTTGAGCTAACGTATTCCAATTATCAGCCGTTAGGCAAAACAAAACATTAATAGTAATTTAAAAAGGCGGCAATGAAAAAAAAGATTGTTACAATAATTGGACTTATTATACTTTTATTTTTTTCTACAAAAATGAATGCACAGATTCCTTTCGAAATCAACAAAAGCGGACATATTATCATTAAAGCTAAAATAAATGATGTAGAAGGGAAATTTATCTTTGACACAGGGGCAGGGTTAAATGTTCTTTTTTTTAACTTTTCTCAAAAATTAAAAAATCAAAAAACAAACAATTTTTTTGTTGGGCACAGAGCCACTGGAGAACAAGTTAACCTTGACTTGTACAATGCGAAAAGTGTTAAAATCAATAATAAAGACTTTGACAATCAACAATATGCTATTATAGATCTAGAAGCAGGAGACATAGACGGTCTGATTTCATTACAACCTTTTCGAAAAACAGCAATTACTATTGATTATATCAACAATACAATCCTTTTTGATAAGTCGACAAAAAATGAAAAAAGTATCGATATTCAGGTAGGAGATTACGCAGGGAAAGCTATTGATATCTTTACCTATGTGCAACTGAACGACTCCTTGATAATCCAAACTTTATTGGATAGCGGAGCTGGGAAAAATTCATATTGGTTCAGTTCCAAATTTTTGGAACCGTTGGCATTAAATAAAGCAGATTTTAACCCCGTCCCCATTACAAGCGACTTTAATAAGCAAAATATATATTACACGGGAAACTAGCAAAATTAAATACAGTAGATAAACAACTACAACTAGAAGAGTTAGACATTGCCTTTGTTGAGGGGTTGATATATGAAGGCAAAACTAGTATAGATTGGTTAGGTAAAGTTTTGACCATAGATATTGCAAAGAAGAAAATATTTATTTCAAATTAGTAAGCATAGCATATTTTTCTATCTTGACAACTACTTAAACTGTTTTTGCATCAGCCAGTGAACCATACTTTTTACAAAACAATTTTCGCTTAAAATTTTAACCAGAATTTTATCTCCCTCTATAAACTCATAGACGCTAGCCAATTTAAATGCTAGTTATGCAATGAAGAGAAAGATTAAAATTGATAGTACATTTGAAATGAGTGTTTTTCGTATGTCGAGACGATTTTGCGGTCAACTAGGTTCCATGTTCTCAATAAAATTTTGAGGAAATCTTATGAAGCCCTCTCGAATGCAAAGCTCGTAACGACTAGCAATTAATTCGTACGTAGCACAAGCAAATAATAATTTAAATAAAAAGTAAGATGACAAAACTTCTGACACTAAAACACTGGCAACTTTTCGGACTTCTAGTGGGACTTCCAATGATTTTACAGCTCATCACAATAGGTTACATGTTGACAGGTAGCAACCTAACATTTATTTCTACCGCGTTTCCAATTCTGCTTATTTTAGTTATGGGGCTTTTTTTCGGGTGGCTATATACTCTTGGAACAAGTCTTCATAGGAAACTTCCAAAGACAGCGAAGATGAACTTGACTAAGTTTAAGATTTTTGTTTTTATTCCTCTTGTGTATATGTTATTCTTCTCCGTGTTTATGTTCGGTGGTATATTTGACATTTCTGTAGGCGAACATCCAAATCTCGCAATTTTTGTTTTAATAATTCCACTCCATTTATTCTCTATGTACTGTATTTTTTATTGCCTTTATTTTAATGCAAAAGCACTCAAGGCTGTTGAGTTTCAAAGGACTGTAACCTTTAACGATTGTGCGGGAGAGTTTTTTCTAATTTGGTTTTTTCCCATAGGGATATGGATTATTCAACCCAGAATAAATAAACTATTCGATACCAATAACACAATTAATGCAGATAGGGAATAACGAAAAAATGGAAAACCATATTATGAAGGTACAATCGTTGATTGGCACCTCGTAATCTCTGATAAAAGATGAAATCAATAGCTAGGTGCACGCTATTGATTTCATTCTTAATTATTTCAATTCTATGATTTTGTTACTTTGCGATGGTTGTTCTACTTCTTGTTCAATAGAAATAGTAAGCTTTGAAAATACTGTTAATATGGCTAATATGATAAGAGCTACAGGAAATATAATACCAATAACTATTGCCAATAGTAGTGAAATATGGATGTATACTTTTCCAATACTAGAAGTAATCTTTAATTTGGAATTTTTTAGCGAATCAAATGCTCTTTGAAAAACATTTGTGATTGTTTTGCTATTGATTTCGAAGTTTGTTTTAGTTTTCATGTTAAATCAATTTATGTATTTGTTTATGATTCAAAAGTAGTACTATATATTTTCAGCGATTATTGAAAATAGGTGGACGAGGAGAGAAACTCGGTAAACGATCATTTTTGCACGGTCAGTAAGCGTATATATAGAGATGATTATAAATAGTATCCCATGTAATGGAGTCCCCTGGGTATCTCTTTACATGGAATAATATAAATGGTAATTTCGAATGCAAAATAAATGACAATTTGGGATGTAATGATATAATTTCATTTTGATATAACCTTATATTTATATAGATTTAATATCAGTTTCGTTACTTTAACCAAAAATAACCCAAGAGTCATATTATAATGGATGTGAAAGGAATTTCGTGTAGTTTAGATGAGTTTAATCGCTTTAAATTAGGAGATGAACGTGCTTTCTATAAGATTTTCGAATATTACAAGCCCATCTTATTCCAAAGATTATGTAGACTTTGTCCTTCCCATATTGATGCTGAAGAGATATTACAGGAAGTCTTTATTCAACTCTTTGTCAAGCGTCATGATATACCAGATGTTCAAGCAATTTATCCTTTTCTATTTATCGTTGCAAAAAGAATGGCTATTTCTGCATTTAGAAAAGAAGTCGTTCGTCAACGGTTTCAATTAACTCAGTACTCGCAATGGGACGAAGCACATGATCAGTTGGGAAAACAGATTGAAGATAAGGATTTGATTGTGTTTTTAGATACTATAGTTAATCAATTGCCCGCGCAACAGCAGCTTATTTTTCGGATGAGTAAGATTGATGAACTCAGTTATTCTGAGATATCAGATAAAATCGGGATTTCAAAAAATACGGTACGGAATCACCTTGTTGCTGCTTATCATTTTGTCCGTTTAAGGCTAGAAAATATCTTATTTTTTATATTTTTTATAAAAAACATCTTTTGACTAGTCCATCTTTCATTTTAGTGCGATTAATATCATAGCGTACAATAAATACAAGATGTCCAAAGTAGAAGCTTATAAAAAACTTATCCGTCAATTCTATGCAGGGTCCCTTGAAGGAACTGCGAAGGAAAATTTTGCCAAGTATTTTGAAGATCCAGAGTTTTTGGAAGCTTGGGAACAGCTGATGGAAGAAGAATTGGATGAGAATACTTCTTTTAAAGAACCCGATTCAGCTTTTTTATTTTTCAAAATAAAAAATGATGAGCGCGTAAAAGATGTTTTAACCGATATACCAAATCATTCATCTTCCAAAATAAAAATAATTAAGAGCATAGTAGCTGCAGCAGTAATGTTATTGGTCGGAATAGTAGCTTTCCTAATTTGGAATGAGCATAATAAGACTGATAATTTAGCATATAACCAAATTGTAGATGCGGAGATGGAAGTTTTACCAGGTACAAATAAAGCCCAAATTATTTTAGAGAATGGATCACGCATTGACTTGGAAAAAATTAAAGGTGATACTGTTATCGATAATGGCGATTTTGAAATTGTAAAAACTGCAGATGGTTCCATATCTTATCGCGCAAAATATCCAAGCAATGAAGTGTCAAAATTGGTATACAATACCATTGTGACACCTGGAGGGGGGGAGTATAAATTAAATTTACCAGATGGGACAAGGGTTTGGTTAAATGCTAAGACAGTCCTTCGATATCCTGTTCAATTCAATAAACAGATCCGGGAGATTGAAATGACTGGTGAGGCCTATTTTGAAATTGCGAAACAAATTTATCAAGGAAAACGCGTACCATTTATCATCCATACGGGAGCTCAAAAATTGGAAGTACTAGGTACAGTCTTCAATTTGCAAAATTATGGACAAAATATTGTCACCACATTATTAGAGGGTAAAGTGAAATTGAACTTTAAGGATGGTAGTCAAGAAGAACAGTATTTATTACCTGACGAACAAACCACATTTAATAGTGCTGATCAGCGCGTAAAGAAAATACAAGTTGACCCTTTTTATTTTTCTGCTTGGAAAGATGGGAAATTTGCTTTTGAAAAAATAGCAATTGAAGAAGTGATGGCAACGATAAGTAGATGGTATGATGTTGAAGTTATATTTAAAGATCAATTGACCGATTTTCAATTCTCTGGAACAATTTCCAAATACGAAGATATTAATCGACTACTTCAAACTATTGAGTTGGTGGGAGGTATACATTTCCAATTAAAAGGAAGGAGAATTTATGTAATGAAATAATGACATATGTGAAAAATTTCAGGAGCGTTGCGACCGCCCCTGAAGTTTTGTCTTTTAAAAAGACAGAGGCCGAATAAATCTTAACAGTATAAAATCAATATCAACCGTATGCAAAAGTACAAAAAAAATCGGTGTGGAATGCCTATGGATTTTAGGCAAACCTTCACCATTAACCCATTGGCTATGAAATTGTCAATCGCACTGCCATTATTATTTGCCACAGCTTTACACGTGAGCGCCCTTACTTATGGTCAGGGTATAAACATGAAGAAGCAAAATGTTAAACTGGAGACGCTACTAAAAGATTTACAAAAGCAAAGTGGTTTCAATATTCTGTATAAAGAATCGCTCGTTTCCAATACAAAAAGAATAGATATCAATTATCGTAACGTACCATTTGAAACTGTACTGAAAGATATTCTAGTCAAGTATCAGATCAAATATAAGATTGTTGATAATAATGTAGTGTTGAGTAAAGCATTGCCGATGACTGCTATCTCAACTGGAATTTCAGTTCCTGTAGAACTTGTCCAACAACGTAAAATTAAGGGGAAAATTTTAGATGCAGCTGGTCAACCATTAGGTAATGTAACGGTTTCCGAAAAGGGTACGTCAAATAAAACCGGTAGTTCTGAAACCGGACAATTTGAAATTCAATTGTCAGGTAATAATGTACAATTGCAATTTTCAATTGTAGGTTTCCAACCGCAGGAAATCACTGTAAATAATCAGTCAGATTTGATTGTTTATATGAATCCTGCGATTACAGCGATGGATGAAGTTGTTGTGGTTGGTTACGGAGAGCAAAAGCGTGTCAATTTGACTGGAGCAGTTAGTCAAATATCAGGTAAAGAATTTGAGGATAGACCCGTCACCCAATTAACACAGGCATTGCAGGGAAGTATTCCAAATTTAAATATTGTATTTGGATCTGGAAAACCCGGAAACAGTGGAACTGTAAATATACGTGGTAATACCTCCATTAATGGTGGAAGTCCACTGATCCTTATCGATGGTATATTAGGTACATTAGATCGCGTAAATCCAAATGATGTGGAATCGGTGACGGTATTAAAAGATGCTTCCGCAGCTGCAGTATACGGGGCACGTGGAGCATTTGGAGTGGTGTTAGTAACCACTAAGAAGGGAGGGAAAGATGGTAAATCTACTATTGATTATAGTAATAACATCGGATTTACCAAACATGCTACTAATACAGACTTTATAACCAGTGGATATTGGAATGCCAAACTCAATGATGATGCGATGTACAATGCGTTGGGATATCGTACCACACGATACACCGATGAGGATTATGAAGAGTTATTAGCTAGAGTCAATGATAAAGTAGAAAATCCTGATCGTCCTTGGGTCGTTGTTAAAAAAGATGCAAGTGGCCAGGATATAAATCGCTATTATGGCAATTTTAATTGGTTCAATTACCTATATGATGAAACTAGACCAAAGAGTGAACATAACCTTTCGTTCTCTGGGTCTACAGGAAATACCAGATATGCACTGTCCGGATCAAAAGCTAGTGAACAGGGTATTTTTAATATTGATCCTGATCAGTTTGGGAGATATAATTTACGAGCTAATATCGCCAGTGATGTTAAAAAATGGTTGACTATAAGCAACAGTACTCACTTTTTTAAATCATCTTATGATTGGGCAGGATTGGAAAATAATTTTAGTACGGTTGCTAATAATGTCAGTAACAGTCCAACCTATCATTATCATGCCATGTATGTTCCACGCAATCCTGATGGGACATTAACAGGCTATTCAGGGATCAATAGTTATCCAATCGGTTATGGGCTGCACAATGCCCTTGAAAGTGGCAATATGAAAGGGTACACCCGCGGTACTGAGTTTACCAATATGACAGAAGCGGTTGTTAAGCTTGGCAAAGGTCTGAGTGTTACCGGTAACTATTCCTACCGTGAGTATAGATCTGATTATTCCTACAGACAGACGAAGCAATTTTACTCCAAATATCCAGGAGTAATGGAGCTGTCTTCTCTTTCGCAGTTAAATCAAGATAAACTGCGAGAAAGTATGAGTAAATATGCATGGCATTTTATCAATGTATTTGCTACTTATAAAAAAGATTTTGCGGATCATCATTTGACCGTAATGGCAGGATTCAATCAAGAAGATCGGGCCTACAAAAGAATCGGCGGAATCGGACAAGATTTACTTTCTGAAAGCTTAAATGATCTAGACTTGGTCATTGGCGAAAAACAATTTGAAGGTGGTGCGGATGAGTGGGCCATTCGAGGTGGATTTTATAGATTAAATTATGATTATTTAGGGAAATATCTGTTAGAGGTGAGCGGACGCTATGATGGTACTTCGCGTTTCCCTAAACATAGTCGTTTCGGATTTTTCCCATCTTTTTCTGCAGGTTGGCGCATCAGTGAAGAGAAATTTTTCCAACCGTTGAAAAACACCATCAATAATTTAAAAGTGCGTTATTCTTATGGATCCTTAGGAAATCAAGAAGTAAGTACCTATGCTTATATCTCATCAATGGGTACAGGTCAGATCTCATATCTTGTCAATGGGCAAAAATTGAATGTTGCCAATAATCCAGCACCTGTAGTTCCAACATTGACCTGGGAAGAGATTACCACCAGTAATCTCGGTTTGGACTTCAGTATGTTCAACAATCGGTTGGATTTTCAATCAGACATATACGTACGGCAGACAAAAGGTATGCTCAGTAGAGGGAAAACACAACCTGCAGTTTTCGGAGCAGCAGAGCCTAAAGAAAATGCTGCGGATCTCAAGACCAAAGGATTTGAAGTTTCTTTACTATGGAAAGATCAATTCGCTGTAGCGGGAAAAGCATTTCATTATTCTGTGCGCGGTATGCTATCCGATTATCAGGCTGAGATTACAAAATTTGCTAATGATGCAGGTCTGTTGAACAATTATTATACAGGGCAAAAATTAGGTGAAATATGGGGTTATAAATATGATGGATTTTTTAAATCTACTGAAGAAGCCCAAGCCTATGCTCAGACTGTCAATCAGGATCAAATTAACAGACGACGTGTACAAGCACCTACAGCAGATCTTCGGATGTTGCAGGCCGGCGATATTAAAATTTTGGATTTGAATGGAGACGGTATTATTAATGCAGGCGATAATACGTTGAACAATCCTGGAGATCGGACTATTCTCGGTAATGATCAGCCGCGTTATTCCTATGGACTCAATTTATCTGCCAACTGGAATGGAATCGATGCTTCCATCTTTCTTCAGGGAGTCGGTCGCCAAAATTGGTATCCAAATCTCGAAGCTCAAGCATTTTGGTCCGTATATGCAAGACCTTATGATTCCTTCATCCCAGCTGATTTTCAAGATAAGATTTGGTCTCCTGAAAATACTGATTCCTATTTCCCATTCTTAAGGGGCTATACTGCTCAGAATTCGGAACTATCTGTTGCCAATGATATGTATATCCAAGATATCGCTTATTTGAAACTGAGAAATCTGACTGTAGGATACACACTTCCTGTTTCTTTGACAGAGCGTGTACACATCAATAAATTGCGTGTATTTTTTAGTGGGGAAAACCTACATACCTGGACTAAGTTAGAGACAGATTACATCGATCCAGAACAAGTGATGACAGATAATACAGGAAGAAGTTATCCTGTAGGTCGAGTATTTTCATTTGGAGTACAAGTTTCATTGTAAATCGCATAACCAATTAAATAATGAAAACGAACAACACCTATATAAAATTTGCGGCATTCGCAGCAGTTCTTCTCCTAAATTCCTGTAACGATAAATATCTCGAGCGTTACCCTTTATCTGAGCTAGCTCCAGAGAATTATTTTCGTACAGCATCAGAATTACAAACCTATACCAACGCTTTTTATAGTGATCTGCCAGATGCACTAGCTATTCATTATAACAATCCTAGTCAAGGTGATGATGAGGCTCGAAATACATTAGCTGCCGAATTTCAGGGCACGCGAACTACTCCTTCTAGTGACGGAGGATGGTCTTGGACTGTCCTGCGCAAGATCAACTTTTATTTAGCTAATTCACATAAATGTCCTGACGAAGGAGCGCGTTTGCAATATGACGGAGTAGCTCGCTTTTTTAGAGCATATTTCTATTTTGACAAAATTCAGCGATTCGGCGATGTGCCTTTGTACGAAACCGTGAACGAACTAGATGATCCTGCCATGTTCAAAGCTAGAGATTCTCGGAAAGTAGTTTTTGCAAAGGTTTTAGAAGATCTCGATTATGCTATTGCAAACTGTAGCGATACGAAAAATGGACAACTTATCACCAAATGGACAGCATTGGCCTATAAGTCTAGAATGTGTCTTTTCGAAGGTACATTTCGCAAATATCATGGTTTAGGAGATTGGGAAGCCATACTGGAAGAGGGAGTAAAAGCTGCTGATGAGCTGATGAAATCTAATACCTACAGTATCTACAAAAGCAATGTGAATACGGCTTATCATGAACTTTTTATTGCAGAGGATGCCATTACTTCTGAGATAATCTTATCCAGACAGTATAATGCTGCGGTACCCTATGTGCATTCGGCCAACTTTTATATCCTGTCAGCATCTTACGGCAGACCAGGAATGGTTAAGCAATTGGTCAATAGTTACCTGATGAAGAATGGTACTCGCTTTACTGACAAGCCAAATTTTGAAAAGATAAGTTTCTATGAAGAGACGCAAAATAGGGATCCGCGCTTATCTCAGACCATTCGTACCCCTGGTTATAAAAGGATTGGTGCTACTACTACATCAGTCCCTGATTTCGCAACATCAGTCACAGGATATCAATATATCAAGTATATTCTAGCTCCTGCGTTTGATGCTGGGCAGTCGAGCAATGATATGCCCATTATCCGATATGCTGAAGTATTATTGAATTATGCTGAAGCAAAAGCTGAATTAGGAAATTTGACGCAGTCTGATATCGATAGAAGTATCAAACTACTGCGTGACCGTGTTGCGATGCCTAATCTTTTGCTAAGTGATGCGATTGCAACTCCAGACCCATATTTATTGGCAAGCTATCCTAATGTAACTAAAAGTGGACAGACAGGTGCTATATTAGAGATTCGTCGGGAACGTCGCATTGAACTGGTGAAAGAAGGTTTACGATATCAAGATCTATTACGTTGGAAGGAGGGTACAAAGGTCGCACAACCTTTCTATGGAATGTATTTTCCGGGAGCAGGGGAATATGATTTGGACCAAGATGGTAAGTTGGACTTAGTGATTTACCAAGGGACAGCACCAACAAGAAAGCCAGGTGTTCAATATCAAAAATTAGGAGAACTTGTATTAGAAAATGGGAATAATGGTGGACGTATCGTCAATTTACCAGACATTGATAAAAAATGGATAGAATCAAAAGATTATTACTATCCGATTCCTACCCAAGAACTTCAATTGAATGATAAATTGGAACAAAATGAGGGTTGGGATAAATCAGGGACATAGTTGCTGATTTATCTAGTTTTCATGAGTAAGGTCTCCGAACCTTACTCATATCTGTTTTATTAATAACAAATAAGAATGGAACCTGACGGTTCTCTAATGCTAATATTATGAAAAAAAATATATCATCTAACATGTTACTGATCCTGTTTATGGTGATCAGTGCCCAGATTTCTGTTGCACAAGAGCACTTGAAAATCGTATCCTATAATGTGCTTTATGGACTCAAAAAAGATTCAGTCAATATTGATCGATTTATCAACTTTACGAAAGATTGGAATCCTGATGTGATTGCATTTGAAGAAATGAATGGATACACTCAGAAAACATTGGAACAATTGGGTCAACAAATAAAACATGATTATGTCTTGCAATCTAAAGAAGATGGTTTTCCAGTTGCCATAACATCAATATATCCATTGGTCAATTTTCGTAAAGTCACAGAAAATATGTGGCATAGTTACATCTATGCTAAAATAAAGGGAATTCATTTTTTTGTAATCCATTTTTCACCTTTTAACTATCAAAAAAGATTAAAAGAAGTGGCCGATGTGTTGGCTCAAGCAAAGGAAATTCCTGCAAATGAACCTATTTTGATTATGGGCGATTTCAATTCGCTAGATGCATCTGATAAAGAAAATTATGATGACAAAGTTTTGGTAGGTATGCTGGGAAATGAAGTAAAACATGAACATATTCGTAATCTTAATAATGGTCAGATTGATTATAGCGTGTTAGGTAAACTAAAAGATGCAGGATTTATAGATACGTATCGTTTATTACATCAAAATTTTGAAAGTACTGTACCTACATTTAAAGATGGAAACGGTCATATTAAACAAAGTGATACAGGTGTTCCAAAACGGATTGATTTTATTTGGGCTAATGCTAGAGCTGCTAAGATGGTTGTTAAAAGTGGTGTTATAAAAAATGAATTTACCCATTATATATCGGATCATTATCCCACTTATGTCGAGTTGGATTTGATGAAATAACAAAAAGAGTAACGTAAATAAGGAATCCCGATATTAAAATATGTCGGGATTCTTTATTGTATCCAAACTGGTCTACTTTCAGTACAAGATTGATTCATTTTTAATCTATTCGTTTCTATGAAATAGACAGGTCAGATCTACGCAGTACCGCTTCTTCTAGCAATTTCTTTCGCTTCGTCCCAGCAACCTGCACAAAGTATTTTGTAATCGCATGCCAAGAACCATTGCTCTTGTTCTGCGTCATTTGTAACTCTTGCTAATTTTCCTTCGCATTCATTGCACCATGCATCAGGTCGGCCAAGATCACCATCATTATATTCATGAAACCCTACCTGAGATTGATTTAATAAGCTATGAGCTAAATGTGTGCAAAGTAATCCAACCGCTGGTTCGCCATGAATGCTACAGACTGTTTTTTTATTATCCATAAGGTATTTATTATTAAATGATCTGTAATGCAATACAAAAAATGAATAAGGCTAATAACAGAACGATGAAGCCGGAAATAAAGAAAGAGCGTACATAGTAGGATCCATTTCTCTCTATTTTATTAATCAGATGATAGATCCAAACGATGAGCGTATATAGTATCCCTACGCCTAGAAATAGGAAAAATGCAAGTTGTAAGAGGGCCCCTTCTAGGTTTAAAGTAGCTGCTGATATCATGTTTATTTTTTAAACGTTAATTTACCAATTTGATATCCAATTAAAGGAATAATAAGAGAACAGATTATAATGCATACAACTGATGCAGATTCATTAACTGTGGTTTCTATAAATTCGATAAATGGGAATAAATATAAATTGATTCCATATTGAAAAAGAACAATTAAAACAGTACCACCACCTTGGCTACCACCAAGAATATTAAATTTGGCTCCAAGAATTTCTAACGCATATATACTGGCGATTCCTAAAATAAGATTTAAAATAAAGACCCAAAAGATGGATAATATTCGTCTCCCTTTTTTAGCATTTAAATAGCCTCCGAATCCAAAAAATAAGATAAGCAATGTAGAAATTAGATATTGTATGCCTTTATTATATTCAAAAGAAATGATGAATATACTGAACACTATATTCAACAAATAAAAGCAGATTACATAGTTGTAGGAAATCTTTTTTATGCTATTCATATCTTTTTTAATAAAATTCTAGCATCCGCCAATAATTTTTTCAGACAGCAATCGTTTTTTTGGGATTTTGCTACCAGTACGTTGATTTAATCTTTCTTCGTGCAACTCAATCTTAATTACTTTAATTCCATTCGGAATTTTGAATTTTTCTTCTTTCGTATAATTGTAGCCCATGACATTGTTACCTTCTTTTCCAGGCGGGTGTTTAACCATTACAATATGTTTGAGGATCAGTTGGTCTTCGATAATTTCCTTTTCTAAACGAATTGTTTTTATTTGAGAAATAGACATACCCCCAGAACTAATATTTCCCTGCAATTGATATTTTAATTCAGTACCTTTTTGATGGACAATATTTATTTGGGGCTCTAAAATGTCTATAATAGGAACTCGCTGTCTATAGCGTATATAAGCTCCTTTTTCTGTTTGTTTACAAGCAGAAATGTACTTTGTCAAAATTGTTTCCACTTTCAATTTGTTCTGTCCAAAACAGTTCATAATGGGAAGCAGTAAGAGTATATAAAGTAATTTCATGACCAATGCATCTTTAAGATGGCTTAACAATTATAGTAAGGTTCGGGCATTTCGACTTTTATGCCAAGTAGCTGCTCTATTTGCACAGCATATTCATCCAAGGAATTCAATTCCCCGTAATAAATTCCTTCCGAATAGCCTGATTTAGGTTGTACGCTCAATTCTACATAGCCACCACCTTTGGCTGGAAGTACATTTTGAATGGTGATATAATCCACGTCTTTCAGCTGATATTCAATAGCGTATTGATCACCCGTAAAACCGAATTTCTGATTGGCTACATCTAGCCAAAGCGCCTGACGATGCATCGCTTCTTGTGAAATTAAATCGGGAATAGTGGTCACATTCGGATTCTTTTGGTACTTAGGTAAGAAATTCATACCTAATTTAAACGTAATGATTTTAGTAGTTTCAGCTTTCAAATCATCGCGAGGTTGCAGCAGAACATCGGCGTAATCTCTGAAGTTATCGATCCCTAAAGTCGTACTTCCATCATCATAACCGTTTGCTGCAACATAAGTGTAGGACAACGTTAACTGCATGTCATTCATATCAAACCTCACATAGCTTTGATCTGCTCTTTCGTAACCGAAATCCTCTATATCAGTTGGGATTTCCTTCATCCACAAATCACGAATTTCTTTGTAGCTATCATCGGTATTTGTACTGCTATACAGCGAAGTAAAATAAGCTTGAACAGCAATGTTTTTTTGATCATTATCGTAATAGAATTCTAGATCTTGAATGATCATCGAACCAATGCGAACGGGATAGTCTATTTTGAAATAATTAGAACCAAATTCTGATGCATAGATATGACCGATATTCAATGTTGGGAATTCATGATAGGTCGTGTCCCAAGAGATAAACTTAGCAGGTTGAGACAGGACTTCGAATCCTTTCGAAAAATCGTTGTGTACAGTAGGTAGAATTTCGTAGTTTTTGGTTTGTTCCTTAATCCAAATACGGTGCTTCTGTTCCTTTTTGCTATTTATGGTCTTGAAGAATAGCACGTCATCAAAACCAAATCTTTTCGATAACAGTGGATAAGTGTTCGAAAAGCCTTTTTGTGCGATGCCTATATAATGTTGATGATAATCAAACAAGAGTAAAAAAGGTCTATCCCCTAAAATCTCTATATACGCGTATTTAAGTTTTGATAAATCGACGGCTTCTTCATTTCCATGATCTTCATAAAAGAGCTGATCACCTTTAATGCAGACATTCCCAGGTTCTGTTTCCTTAGGAAAGGAATTATTCTTTTTAAATAGATTGAACATAGCTCTTGTTTTATGCTGATTAGCCAGTTTATTTCTTAAATATCTTTTTGAAAAAGGATTCTTTTTTAGGAGGTTCTAACCCTAAAAGTTCTCGATCGATTTCAATCTCGTTTACCTCCGCATAGCGCAACCATGCGTTAAATTGCACTTCATTCGCTAAATCCGATGCTGCGCGATAATGATACAATAATTGTTTTACAGCATGTGGATAATGATTGATTTCCATTGCTTTTTCATAAAAGGAGATGGCTTTTTTAAGGTTTAGCTTTAATCCGCCTAACCCTTGCTCGTACATGATTCCGTAATAGATCGGTGAAAATTCTTCCTCGCGATCTTTTTTTAGTAGTGGTAAAACTTTTTTGTAATCCTCTTGCGTAAAATAGATGTCTGTTATTTTATCCGAATTAAATTGATACAATTTTTGCGCTTTCAAATAATACTCAAGGGCTTTATCATAATCTTGTTCAACAAGCTCTCCATAATAATATAAATCTCCTAAATTGCTCCAGCCCAGTCTATTTTTCAATTCACCTGCTTTGCTGTAAGCCTCAATTGTTTTCGTTATATTTTGTTCAATTCCGATACCATTCTGGTAATGATAGCCTAAATTATTCCAGGCATTTCTTTCTCCCAAAGTGGCGGCTTTCTTATACAAATCGATTGCTAATGGCAAATTCGCATGCAGAGTTTCTTCGGTATTGCTATAGATAATTGCTAGTTCCGTCATCATTTGTGGATGATTGCGTGCAGCGCCCAGCTTATAGACTTCAATGCCTTCCTCAATTTTATCCGCTTTAAAAAAATCTAGTCCTAGTTGAAACAAGCTTTCGTCATCAAAATATTGAAAGTAATCCTGGCCAATGTTTGCTTTCCATTGCTCATAAAACTGATCGAAATGGACCAAATCTTTACCTCTTAAATTGTATTTTCGATGGTATAGTTCCCCCATCTCTTCATCTGCTATTTTTCTGATTTCTTTATTAGAGTTCAGGCAAAGGAGTTCTTCCTTTTGATAGAGAAAAAGTTCATTACTTTCCAAATTGATGGCTTCTGATATATAATCGTACGCTGGGCTCAAATGATTGAGCTCTCCATCCCAGTAATGAACCCCCTCTTTTTGATGCACACTTAAGAAATGTTTTTCGAGATGCTCGATTTTAAGATAATCGGTATGAGGATGAAGCAACCAACAATCATTTTTAGCATCAAAAATACCATTACCCACAGAGGTTTCTATGATGTAGACATCTTGGAAGAAATCTGCTAAATAATCGAACTTAATTTTTTGAATATCAAATTCAGCTAAGCATATTTTCTGATGACGGGTGTCGTAAAGAAACCATTTTTTCGCTTTTCTATAAGCAAAAGATTGATAATAAGATAAGGTGATGACTTGGTCTATTTCTGTATCTAGTAGTTCACCGTTGGCTTGTATAATTTCCGTTTTTTTCTGCCATTTATTTGGTTTTACATAGAAAAAATGATGAGGCAATGTTTGTAGTACATCTTCTACATATTCACCAATAAAAATACCATTCGCATTGAAAAAATTGCGTTTTGAAGATCCTTTAACTTTAAAAAAGAATAGCTCAATTCCGTCACATTTAAATGGGCTTTCACTTTCTTCCTTAATGATTTGTTCATTTTTATGATTGATTAAGTGGTATTGATCATCCTTTTTAGCATTGAAATAATTCCCGAAAATAAGTTCTAATTCCTCATAAACAATAGGAATAAACAATTGATTCTTCGTGATATCCAAAAGCCCAAATTTATTATTGCAGGAAACAGTCCCAACTTTTTGTTTAAAAGCATAATCGTAATTGATGATTTCACCATAATATATTTCAAATGCATCAAAAGCTTCCTCATAAATAGGAGGTATCAGTTCTGTTCCTTCTGTATTGAGGTAGCCAAATTTGTTGTCTTTTTGAATGACAGCAATACCATCTATAAATTCAAATATTTCGTTATAAATAGCAGGTACAATGCAATTACCTTTTGCATTTTTTAGTCCTTTTAAGTTATTTTCTTCAAATATTTCGGTGTAGTTATGCTTGTAGACATCTTCATTCCAATAGCCCAAGCCATAATTAATCCAATCAGTTTCTAATGCTTCTAAAAATGTTTTATAGCCGAAAGTTTCCAATAGTTCTTGTAAAGGAGCTAAGCTTTGTGACGAAATCGCTAATTGATATAACTTAATCTGTTCTTGAATCTCAACTACCCATTCTTTAGCTTGTACCGAATGTTTCTCCTCATTCATTTTGAAAACATCAGTTCCATCAATTGAAAATTTATCGTAAGGTAGCGCTTCTAAAAAAGCAAATAGTCGGTTTACGGGCTCGTAATAGGCTTTTTTATAATGCAACTGGTATTCGTCAGCCAATAAATTATAGAATTGTCTTAACAAAACAATGCCTTGCTCACGGTCTGCATAGAGTTGCGTTCCTTTTGCCTTAATATTGAAACCAAAAAGTGAAATGAGCAATGGGGGTAACACATAGTTCCATTCACCCAAATAATTGGGGTAATTTTCTCCAGAAGTAGAATCGATATTGTATATGTAGATGCGGTGTGCCATAAAATGAAATTAAATAGGATTATTCATAACGAAGACCATTGATGTCTATCTGGTGTAAGTCATTCATATCTTCATCTAGAGCCACGGAAGCAGTGCCGTCGGTAAAAACAGAGGCGTAGGTATATTTACAAGGAATAACGACCATTCCTAGTTTATTTAAGTATCCATATTTTCCATCTTTCATAGCTAAAATCAATTGGTCATTAGTTTGAATATTCATGTAATCATAGTTTGAAGCTAACGGCTTTAATGTTTTTATATCATAAAGACTGATATGTCCATTTTCTACAACTGTGAATAATTCATTTGTATTTTCTTCTATATTTTCGAATTTAGCTGGCACTACAATTTCTCCCTTTTGGTTTATTAATCCTGACTTTTCATTTATAGTAAAAGTAGCGAGTTCATCGATTATAAAGGTTAGCATATCATACCTAGGTTGAATAACAATGTTACCGTCTACAATCAAGCCATATTTCCCGTTTTCGCTGAATATATATTGATTAGGGTTACTGTCGTAACTTAGATAATTGTATTTTAAAGGCATGATTTCAATACCATTTAAATCAATAGCTCCATATTTTCCTTTTTTATTTGTTACAATAGCAACATTATCCTTAAAAAATGTCATGCTATAATAGATAGCAGGTGTCAAAATATGATCATCACCGTCTTTTAATCCGAAGAACTCACCCATTTCATCTTCATAATAATACCTGTTTTTGCCTATTAACTGATGAGTTACAACCGTATCAACATTGGAAGTTAATATTTCTTGAGCTTTGCTTGTCTGACAATTGATCATGAAAAAAAATACAAATGATAAGCCGAAATAGGTCGGTTTGTTTTTCATTAAAGTCCAATTAATAATATCTGATTGCATAAATTCATTTTCTAACAGAAGTTTTCTGTTGTATCAAAGATAAGAAGATTCGCTTTTTAAATTAGTAGCTGAAACCGGGGATTTTTTGAAAGCTGTTCATTCATTAAACTTGATCATCATATTTTTATATGTAAATGAATTTCGAAAAAAAATTATAATCTAATGGATAGAGCCAGCAAATCAACGTTTGGATTGCTCGGATTTACAATCCTTGTTTCAGTGGCAAATTTTGATTTTTAAAGTCGTTGAAACGATAGCTTGTGGTTTTTTATAGCATCTAATTGATTAAAGTCATAGTAGAACTTGTTTCATTTTAGAGGTTTTAGGTGGCACATAACGGTTCAGGCTTCTTATTGGTCACTCTTTCTCAAATATAAATCTCGTTGTCCCGTCACTGTTATTTATTATTTTTTTGTTCTTTATTTTACTTGATAATTCCTTTTGTATTAATACAAACTCGTCCAAAAAGTCTTTTTCTGTCATTCCTTGTCCACCAATGAACTCATAATGACCCTTTACATTTTCTGCTTCAAAATTTTGGAAAGTATTTAGTCCATAAGAAATGTTATTTATTATTAAATTGTTACGTACTTTCCAAAACAGAAAACTTGTCTTAATTTTTAATGGTTCTTCTCCAATTCTAAAAGCTGTCAATTCTTTTCCCTTGATAGAGTAGCCTAATAATTTTCCTCTTAGTTTTCCGTCTTTTAAACTGTCAAGGTTTATTGTTTCTGCGTCCTCTTTAGCAAAGTCTCCAAGTTTTGTCTGATTTATGAAAAACGTTGCTTGATTTAATGAATAGCCACAACCTCCTTTATTAAAAATCATATATCCATTTCCGTAAAACGCGAGTCCGAAAATTATCATGGCAGGAATTGTCCATAATTTTGAAAGCCCTTTGAACTTCCAAATACTTGCAATGAACAAAACAGTGGAACCGAATAACAAACCATATCCAATAAGTTTTGAAGTCAAAACGGGATAATAACCAATACAAGTCGAACTACACCCACAGCCAAAGTCGCTGTAAAAAAAGTTTTCAAGGGAATAGTAGGACAGCCCTAACAAAGTTGTCAAGATGATTGTAGTTATTATTCCTATGGTCTTTCTTGTTTTAGTCAATTGGGTGTTTTTTTTGTACTTCTTCTTGATGTTCTCCATATTTATCATCTACAAATATTCCTTTAGTTTCAAGCTCCCAACTTTTTTTAGGACTGGGTAAATAATACCAACCTTCTGTATTATTTTCGTAATCACTAATGGCATCTAAAATTCTTCGTTTAATAAACATCTAATTCTCCTCTTGATAACAAACAATCACCTTATGTTTGAAGAGCTTTAGAGACACCCTTTTGATCAGCATGTAAACTATTTTGAACAGCTCCCCAGCTGGTGCAAACGTCACATTTGTATCCCTACCGTGGTCGGTCATAATATTCATTATTTTTTTTTATTTCATCAACCTATTAAAATCTTCATTTATTCTTTTCTGCTCTTGCAGTAAATAGTCGGATGCGAATGGTGCACCACAATCAAGGTTGCTAAATTGATGTATAAGTTCTCCGTTTTCAAAGTAATTACGATCTTCTGTTATTTGAGATTTTGCCATATCAAATATTTCAGTATCACCTAGTTCTTTCATTAATGTAGCGTCTTGATATATGGGTCTGTTATATTGGTATGATTTCTCAAACACAAATGAAAGTTGTCCGTCTTGTAAATAATATTCGGTCAATAGTTGGCCGGTTTCTCCTAAATGTCTACTCAATATTTTTTCTAATGTTCCATTTAGATAATAATATTTGGCAACACCACCTTCGGTCGATTCCCATATGTCTTCGGTGATGATGGACGTCCAGTTAGCGATGCTGTTGATTCTTTTGAAATTGGCTCTGATGGGTTTCAATCTCCCCGTCAGATACTCGTTTACAGTAAGATCCTCTTTATTAAATGTTTCTCGAATTTGAATTGTGTCTTTCTGTAAGCTGTATTTCGGTGAAACTGCTGCTACCGAATTTGTTTGCGCATTACTTGTTCCACAACCGATCATTAGAGAAATCAAAAAGGTATGGAAGTAATATCGTGGCCTGTTTCCTAATGAATTGCAATAGTAGTAATACATAATTTCTTATTTTAACTGAAACCGTCATGAGTGGCAAGATTTCACTAACTGCAATGAATAAATTACTCATGATAGCTAAATCACCTTTAAAAAACAAACACTGATTAATATTTATTCGTATGAAACCATCATGAGTTACAAAAAATTGTAAGCTACAATGATAAATCACTGATGATAGCTGTATCACCTTTAAAAAACAATTTATTCGGGTGAAAATTATCCGCTACATCAAAGATAAGAAGATTCGCTTTTTAAAATAGTAGCTGAAACTGGGGATTTTTTGAAAGCTGTTTATTCACTAACTTTGTTTATGATATTTTAAATGTCAAATCATTATTCAAACAAATTAGATACGAATGAACATAGCGGAGTTAGAAGATTTATATACTAGAGGTGATTTAGCACAATGTATCGAAGGAGGAGAGCAACATCTTGAAAATCATCCTGACGATACAGCAGTATTGTTTTTAATGGCCGTTGCACATCACGATTATGTTCACCCTGGTCATCCAGAGCTTGTATATGACGCGATGAATCAATTTACGGTTCCTTATCTTAAGAAAATAATAAGTCTCGAGCCCGAAAATTCAGAAGCACTACAACATATGCTAAGTTATACATTGAATAATGATTATAATTTAGCTTATATTAATCTTTCCAAAAGACACATTACGTCCGAAAATAGTAACGATTATATCGGTTATGCGCAACGTTTAATCCAAGATCCTAGCCATGCAACGTCTGGTTTTGATTTCTTAATTAGGATTTATGAATCTGCCGGAGAAACTGCCTCTATTTTGAAAACATTGGACGAAGGAATGTCTTTCTTTACCACACATTATACAGCAGATAGAGAGCAGCGGGATCAGTTTAATTCAATTTATCTGATGAAGAAGATTTATCTGCTACAGGAAAAGAAATTAATAGCTTCCGATGAAATCGTAAAGGTTATAGCAAATCATATACAGCAATTTGCCAGCGCCAATGATAGCGACTACCTATATCTTGCAGAAATAGCTTTCGAAAATGAAGATATAGCCTTGGCAAAAGCAATTTTATTAAAATTGATCAGAGGTGCAAATGATGAAGACGATGTTTTGGATGGCCTAGTGAAATGGCACCAACGTTTTGATAAACTGATTAAGAATGGACTTGTTGATGATGACGTGTTTTATTTCCAGCTAATCGTTGAGCGTAATCATTTTGAACGGTTGCATTTAAAAGCCGATTTTTATTATCATCACGCGCTTAGGCTGATTGATACGTATTCCGATAAATTTTCTCCGTATCATTTTGCGGGAACTTATTTACATGAAGAAGCACGCCACGCAGAAGCATTACCACTCCTGAGCAAAGCAATTGAGCTTAAAACAACATCCACAACCTGGAGACGTTATTTTGTGTCCAAGTATTTAGCAACGGGAGCTATTGATTTGGAACTGCCAACATTTGAAGATTTACCTCGAGACCTTTACAATGACGGCGTTGAACTCAGCGAATTTATTGCAGAACAAATTACAGATCCGGAGGATCTTACGTTGTTTCAAGCGATGTTATCGGGTCTCTATGAACAATCTTTTCATGCTTTTCAGGCGTATTTTGAAGAGGATAGTTATGAAAGTGATTATTTAGGTACCAGACACAATTGGGCCATGTGCTGCAATAATTATGGTGCAATACTTATTAAACATGAATGTTATAGAACTGCCATCGATGTGACAACTATTGGCTTGCAACATAGTGAATTTGAAGAACTCCATCATACCTTATTAGATGCGTTAATTAAACAAGAAGATTATGTCGATGCAAAAGCTGCGTTAACAAGATTCTTTCGTATTTATACGGCAGAAGATTCAAACTTTTATCTATATCTAAAACACCAAGCAGATTATTTAATTGTCAAGAATGCCTTAGGTGAGACTGAAAATAGTGTTGATGAAGCACAGGATTTGTTAACTGAAATCTATCATCACTATGTCGTGAATCCAGATATTTCCGATTATGATTTTAGAGATTATGAAGCCGCGAAAAATGCTGTAGAAGGAATCCTTTACGATATTTATGAAGATGAATCACAAGAGGTTAAGGTCGCTTATTATAATCATATTGCCGACCAGTATCCGCACGAACCACATCCACCCTATGTGCTGATGCAAATTTACAATGAACTGGACGACTACAAGAATGTAAACCATACAGCTCGATTATACTTAGCCAATAAGAAGGAATTTATTATTAATGCCTTTGATAAAGCAAAAACGTTATATATGATCATGAAAAGTCATTATTTGATGGAGGAGTATCCAGTAGGAATTGACTTTTTTACAGCGCATGATTTGTTTTGTGAAGAAACATTTGACGCACCGGAATATCTACAATGGTTGCTATATGGTATCAAATTATTTGCAGCTGAAAATCAAATTGAACCTTTACTTAGGTACTCCAATAAATTAGCGCATATTTATGAGAGGGAAGAGTGGGGCTATGATGATACGTCCGAAGAAGTTCATCTATTAGTAGCAAATGCTTTATATATCAGTGGCGATTTGAAGCAAGCACATCAACGTCTTGACCGTGTATTGGGTTATAGTGATCATGCTGCTCTGGCAGATGAGTACAAAAAGACCTGGAAGAAACCAGGTTTATTCTCAAAATTCTTTTAAATAGGAAAAGGTCTATTATAATAAATTAAATATGAAATCATTACAACCACTTAAAGAGCGTCTTAAGGTAAGTATCCGAAAAGAGTTTTTGGACATTAAAAAACAAGCTGGTGCTGCTACACTTTATGTATTTTCCCTAGGACGTGTGGAGGATATAGAGGGACAGTATTTTGCTGCGGGTTCTACTATTCCGTATTTAAAACAACAATTTGAAGAAGATGACACCTATTATTCAACCTTTTGGTTGGCTTCTGAAATGGAGTTGAGTGCTGATCATCAAGATGTTTATTATGAGGAGCTTTCGACTTATTTGGAAGGCGCATCGGATGAGGAATATGGTCAATTGAGAATCGAATATGATCAACTTTTAATCGATTCGTTGGCCGAGTTAAAACAAGAGGGTGTATTTGATGATGAAATTCCTGAGTTCACTGTGTTTGTTGAATACGTGGACGAAGGTTATGATATCGTGAATAGCAGTTACGAGCGCATCCTTGGCAGTCCGTTTTTAGATGCCTTTCGTTTGAGATACGAAAAACAGTCAAACTCCTTGACAGCACAACTTCTATCGAAGTATGGAGGTGTGGAAGGTGTATATTAAATATTGAGTTGTATACCCAATAGAAAAGCATGGAATTAAATATTAAATTAAACGAAGTTTTATGATGGATTATTCCCATTTAATTATGAAGACAAATCAAAACGCGGTGCTAAATGCTGCTTTTTTGAAGAGATATCCTACGTTACCTGCTGATTTTATGGATTTTCTGAATACTTATTCATTAGTGACAAATGTGGATGACACGACTTGGTTTACGTGCATTTCAGATTTTAATGGAGAGGTGCTTGATGGGGCTTTTCCATGGAATGAGTTTGAGTTGCAATCTTTGGCAGTTTTTGAAGGGGATTTAGAAAACCAACGTTTGATCCAATCGTTTTGGGATGCTCACTTACCGATTGTGCTTTCTGTGAAAAAGGCATATTCATTTTTTGCTTTGGGGGTTTCGGAAGATAATTTTGGAAAGGTGTATTTTGGAGAAGAACCTGAATATGAAGAAGTGGTGCTTGTTGCAGATTCTTTTACGGAATTTTTTGATCAAATAAGGAATAATATGTTAGTGCCTGCTTATCAAATTCTATTTTGATTATTATTTGGACTTGGCTTTTGAATTGGGGTCTGTGATTGGTGTTTCAATTGGGAAGATGGATTGGTGGCTGAATACCGACATAATTTAATTCATTTCAATTGTTTAATTATTTGTCCCAGCTTATTAAGCACAACGTGTTTGTCGTCTTTTGTCCAAGCTTCACGCTTATTGCCTTTTAGCGCAGTCGCTTCCCAAAATTCTTGTCCAGCATGATTGACAAAACCGCTTTCATAGCCATCTGACCAGTGCCAATGCTCGCCTCCCTTATCATATTTTTTATACCCTCCGATGGTAAATTTCGAAACTCCATTTTCAAATGGAGTTACAAAGTCATATTTTGCTGCTATCACGATCTCTCCATCAATAGTAGCAAAGCCAATTTTGTCGTTGTCAACAAACCTAAATAATCCTTCTTCCAGATAATCGGGACCGTTGTCGTAAATAAAAGGTTTCAGGATCACATTTTCAGATCTGTCAATGCCAATCCATTCTCCATCTTTAAGAACAATTGCCATCTTGTATAAGGTGTCTGTATAAACGTGGGTATATTGGGCTTTTATTATTATGTTCCCCGATGGATCTTTATACCCAATCAATTCTTTTGCTGTCGTAGTATCTGTATATGAAATTAAATAGTCTTTTGCTTTCTGCCCGAAAGAAAAGTTATTTATAAAGATGAAGATCAGTAGTAATACAAATTTCATATGCATATTGGGATAATTGTGGGTTACTTCGCTTTATGGCACAAAAATAAATAAAACAACTTTTGATTCGTTTTTGTGTGCTCCAATAATGTTCGCTATTTTCTAAATTCGTTTTCCTCAAGGTTTGTAATATACAACTCAACGAATGGATTGTATTATTATAGGTATTAATACGATACGTTGATACCCCATTACAAAGTGATTTTTCATTTTAATTTCCTTTTTTTTAACTCTTTATCTAGATGTTTCACTTTCATCGCCTATAAAAATTTGCTTCTTTACTACCGTTTTTTTTAAATTCCGCTGTTTCATTTAATTATTCAATGATGATATCTTCCTTTTCGAAGTAGACCAAATCCTCGCCAATATCAGTAGCGTCTGTAAAACTTGTTTCGATAAAATTTCCCACTGTTTTTGTGTAATTTAATTTAAACCCCTGATGCACCAAACCCGAAGTTTCATAATAAGCTCCCAAAGGCAACTGATGGGGATTTTTGTCGACATCTGAAGTAAAAACTGAAAAAAGAATCATTTTTTTAGAGTTGATATCAGGTTTTTGATAGCCATAAATTTGATGATCTTTGCGGATATTAGATTGCAGATAAACTGTGCTATCTCCCTTGCTAAGCAAAATGTAGGCTTTCGTAAGGTCGTCATCATTCGCTATTTCTTCTTTGACGGCATCTTTTTCGTAAATTAGTTTACTTTCCGATTTAGCGGCTTGATTTTCAGTTTTAAAGGCTTGAGTTGAATTTGTTTTTACAGAATCCATACCCGACTTCGGTTGCTGCTCTTTATTGATGTTAGTACAAGAGACTGCGCATAAGGCTATAATTGATAAGATGTGTATTGATTTCATGTGCTATATTTTAGTCGAGATTATCCTTTATTTTCAAAAATTTATTTAGCTTAAGTGTTGAAATCTCTGTGGTTGATTTGTTTGAATTAAAAATAAGTTCCGATTATCAAGAACCTTGGTATTTTGTGGATGGTTCTAAAGATTAAATAACTGTAGCATTTCTAGGTTATCTTCATCAACCAAATCAATAGGAGAGACTTCGCTATTATTTTGAAGATTTGGATTAGCGCCATTATTTATTAAAATAGCAATAATTTCTATAGAAACATCATTCATCACGGCACGCCAAAGAGCTGAATTTCCGTATTTATCTTGCCTATCTATTTCGATTTTGTGCAGCAATAAATAGGTTATGCTTTCTACATGCTGTTCTTGTACAGCAAAATGCAAGGCTGTAAAACCTAATTTATCTTGATGGTTGATATTGGCGCCATTTTCTACAGCAAATTTTACTAGCTCAAGATTATGGTAACAACTCGCATTTAGCAGGAGTGTTCTGCCATCTCGGTCAGAAGCATGAATACCTACTTCTTTGAACAATGTTTTAACAGTTTCGTTTTCTTGTTTTTCTATGGCAATAAAGCTTAAATCAATTCTTTTATCTTTCATTTATAAGGGGTTTTCCATTATTCATAGCTATCCAGAAATAAATCTTCTGGCAGAAAAGCATCATTAGTTTCGAAACATTGATGGTGCTTAATCTTCCAATGAATAGGAATTTCTAAAGAAATTAGTTTTGGATCATTTTTCACCATTTACTATATTTTAATCTTCATATTCTTCAAGAAACTGCTCCCATTCTGTAATAAGATATTCTTGAAATGAGTTATAAATTTTACCTTCAGTTTTAGGACTGATACAATTGTACGCAAATACGGGGTTTGAATCTAAAGCTGAACATTCTAACACCCAACATTTATCTGGGAATTCAGCATCTAGTACCAAATAATTTGAAGGCAAAGCATGATTATCGCGGGCATAGATGGTTGCGCCATATATTGTGTATAGATTATCTGAAAGAGCTTCTTGCGGAATTATTCCATTGGTATTTAAACTGTCAGGAATTCCAGCACCACCAAATTCTTTTAAATAAGATGTAAGTTCTTTATCAAATTTTAAATCAAGTGCGCTTTCAACTTGCTTAATTTCCGATTGATCAACTTTCCCATAAAATTCAGGTTCTTCGCCTAAACTTTCTACTTTTTTAATTAAATTTTTAAAATACTTTAAATCCATATTTTTTAAATTGATGTTGTATGTACTTGAATTAATAGTTTCTTTTCTTGTATAGGATCTCATAATAATCGAGTACGGCATCCTCGTCGCGCACAAGTTCTGGAAGATTCGTATAGGTATACTTTTTATTTCTAGCGGTATCGATAAGTATGTATTCGGGTTGCGCTGGCTTTTTGCTAAGAAATATCATCGCTTTTTTCTTACGCTGAAGGACGGCATAGCCTAAGTAGGAGAGGCTTATATTCGTATTAAGCTGGATATAATTTTCAAAATATGAGTCAGGTATGCTGCTAAGGAATGCTATATCCTCCGCTTCAATGGCATGAATCAACATATTGTCGATAGAGCTGTCTAGCTCCATATCAAAATAGATATTGGCATCTTGTGGGCTGTAAAACTTTTTGTAAACTTCCTTTGCCAGTTCATAATTGCTATCCGCCAGCATCGTCCTTATAAATAGGTTATTGATGTTTTCTACATAAGGGATCTCAAATGCGTAATATGAACTCAGCAGGAAGTGAAACTGATAAGGAAGGGTCTTCTGGTTGGCCATTACGGTATTCAATTTTTCGGGTGTATCTATAAACAGGTCAAATACGATGGACTCAATGTCGTCACTTAAAATTTTGTAGGTTTTTATTTCTAATTCCTGCTGACGTTCAGGGGGAAGGGAAATATGTAATTGCGAATGGCTAATACTAAAGGTAAAGGAGCTATATAGATTATCAGGGCTCCTTAAATAGATGGTGTTATCTCTTGTTTCAAGCTTATCCGCTGATTTTAGACTTAAGCAATAAGCATTATTTTGTTCAACAAGAATAATAAAGTTGAAATCATGGTCGACGCCAATAATACTATTTATAGTGGTCTTTATGGGTGTAGGTTGATGATCTACCGTCTGCGCAAAGGCCGAAGCGGATAAAATTAATGCTAGGAGTATAATAAGTGCCTTTAAGCTTTTCATGGTTGAAAAAAATCTCGCCACTAAAGAATAAATAAAGAATGCATTTTCTTTCAATCCTTCATTGAAGATATCGTACAATTTATTCATTCGCTTTAATTATAAATTTCATCAATCGTTTCATCAATCAATTGATCTAATTTTTGATTACTGAAACCTTCTTTATTTCCTACTTCGAACATCCAATCTACATGATAGTCGAAGTAATCATAATTAATGCTGGGACTTAAGGCTAATTCCATTAACTTTAAGTCTTTATGCATTTTATATCTATCTGGTGAGCTTACTCTAAGTTTGGAAACGTAAGATGCATAGGCATCCATTTGTTCAGAAACCATTCTTCTTGTTCTTTATCTGTTTTAACTGATTTTAACTGTTCATTACAAGCATCGCACCAAGCATCTGGACGACCTAAATCGGCATTGTCGAATTCATGAAAACCTACTTTTATTTGATTTAATAAGCTATGCGCAAGTTGTGTACAAAGCAAACCTATTTCTTGTTTACCGTGTAAACTGCATTCTATTTTTCGAGTTTCCATTTCGTCTTTTATTTATGCTTAAATTCAGTTATTTTTCTTGAAGGAATGTTGACTTAAGTCTTTCAATATTTGCAAAAATGTTCCTTTGGGAAGAACGATTTCATCATACGTTTTTTCAAAATCTTTGGTAAAAAATATCCGTTCTGTATTTCCATTAAATCCAATAATTAATGCAAAACCGTATTGAAATAATTCGCCAGAGTTTATCCAAACCAAATTATTGTCTTCATAATTATCAAAATCAATTTCATCGATGGGAAGATTTCCTATGTCCAATTTTAGAGTTTCAATCATTGGAATTTCAGAAACTAATTCGTAAAAGAGTGAATTCAATGTGATATTAATTCCTGCAGCAGGATATGCTTTATCATCAATCCAAAAATTGAAAATACCTAAGTTTAAATGATCATTTACAACAAAAACAGTTTCCCATTGAACGAAAAAATCATCGTGATGTTTTATGAGCATGTTGTTGGTTTTAAAATTTCTTTAAAATATTCAAAATTGAGTTTTACCGTTTTGATATAATCGATTGAAACGAGAAGTTGATTTTTATTGTTTTTATCTAAATAAATTTCATTAATTCTAGCTCCTAATGATGCTTCATTTTCTTCCTGACAGATTGAAATTACTTCCGAAACCCATTTTTCGCAATTGATGATATTGGTAATTCCACTTATCATCAATTGTACTTGTTGCTGATTGCGATAGTAAATAGGATACAAAGAAATTGTTAACAGTAAATCAGTGTGTTGTAATGAAATCGTTTCTCGAATTGCATCGTGGTAATTGTAGTTTAAATTTTTTATCATACGTTTACCACTTCCACTGTTACACCTAAATTTTCTAATTGTTGAATATCTTTTTCTATCCATTTCAAATAGTTTTTGCGAAAAAATATACGTTCTTGTTTGCTCATTTGTAAAGCTTCAGCACCTGATAGTTTGAAGTTTTCTTTCAGCAAAGACACAATTTTCAGTTTGTTGGGCCCCACTTGTGTGATGTACAATTCTGCTTCTCGCCAATCTGTTTCCACATATTTCTGGGCTTGCTCTTCTGCTGTTCTTTCAGACTGATTCAGAACACTTTCATGCACTTCTTCCCAAAATTCATTAGACGATCTGATTTCATTTTCTACAATTTTTATTAATTCTTCTTTATTAAAGCGATGCTGATATAATACATTTAAAATGTGTTGAAAATTTTCTAAGGACGCGGAAACCTTAATTGGTGACCATTTTCCAGCACCATGATAGGCAAAATAAACCGGAAAATTTTGTTGAACGTCATCAAAATCTATGAAAAAGGGATCAGCAAAATTATTCGTTGCAATCACTAACCAATTTTCTTTAAAATCACCCTCTTTTTCTCCGTATAAAAACGTATTCGTTACTGAATTATAAGTATAACCATTTTGAAAATTAAAAATGGTTTCTAATTTGGGATAATTTTCTGGAAGACATAAATTCTCAATTTCACTTGTATTTTTGAAAAACTCGATCAGTGCTGGAAATTGGCTCACTTTTAAAGACAATTTCTCATTCTCGAATTGATAAAAATTTTGTTGTTCTTCTAAAGATTGATTGTCTTCATATTTTTCACTTCCAAAAGGAAATTTTCTTGACATAAAATGCATTAAATTTCGATCTAATATTTTGAGCTCAGCTTCTATCAACGTTCCGTAAGAAGTTAAATAGACTTTAGTATCCTTTTCATTTTTAGAAATTACAGCTACTTGACCGCCCGAATCATCGGCAATAGGAATATAGTTAGGCAAATATTCTTCAAACTCATAAGTAGTGTAACGTTCTTCGATTTCTTCTTTATTTTTAAATACTCGAACGACATCATAAATAATTTCTGTATTGAATTGTTGCTGAAAATCTTTGAAAAAATTTTGCCAGTGTTGTGGGAATTTCATGTTTAAATACTTTTAAGATATTCTGCTACATCATAATCTCCATAAATCGCATTATCTGCAATTTTTAGATTGGTATCTGTAGGATTACATGTTAAATTATTGCCATTTATATCCATTCCATGCAATGGTCCATTTAAATTCTCATACACATTGGTAAATATATAATTTAATAATTTTTCAGGAATTTCATAGTCAGCGTTGGAGGATATTATACCCCAATCACCTTCAGATTTTAATTGAAATAGACTATATCCATCTAATATCATAGGAGGTTCATAATATGAATCAGCGAAAAAATCTATATCCATCTTCAAATGTTTAGTTGTTGTTTTATAAATTATGGAGATAAGCCCTAAAAAATTATTATTTAAAATTCGACCATAATAAAATGAATCGTTCATTAAAAATGAGAACAAATCTCCTTTATTAATTTTTTTTAGAATTATTTTTTTGAAATTGGATTTATTCATAACGCATCAATATATTTTAATTTAGCTTTTATTCGCATTTAACTTTTTAGTAAATAGCATTACTTTTTCTTTCAAGATTCTTCAAATATTTTGGATAATATAATTTAATTCCTTTAGAAAATAGTAAGCCTAAAATTGAAATCCAGTATTGCGTATTCATGCGCAAAACTTTCAAAATCTTCAATTGGAGCTAAGAAATGAAAAATATTATATTATTGAATTCCAAAGGGTTTGGGTGGGGAAGATGGATCTTTAACATTGTGTCAATATTTGGTCTACAAGCACAAATCCCATAACTTCTAAATGGGAGTAAATTTTATAATCTTCCTCATTGGCATTGCGAATTAATTCTTCGTTATGGTACAATTGGCAAGCGTACGTAAACCATTGCAACGATAATTCTGTATCACTCAATAAGGAGGTCCCAATGATTGGCCAAGTTCCATTTTTTACGAGTTGATTTCCGGTAAAAAAACTTTTTGTGTTTCTTGGATTTGAGCGTATGGGAATAAATTCTTGATTCGCTAGCGCCTCCAAATCAACACTTTGCTGTACACCAATAACAGTACAACCAATAACTTGTTTTAACCTTCCTTTTGGGGCAAGAATAATCTTACAAATAGCTTTTCTACTGTTGGTCAGTGGAATGGACAGAAGGTCTCCTTCTTTATATTTAATTACTTTACTCATTGTTTAATAATTTATACGCTGGGTAATCTTTCAATTTGAAATAGTTCCATTTGTAATAACAATCCCAATAGCTGGCAATTTTACTGCTAATAGTTTGTGCATGTTTAGGATTCTCTTTTAAAAATTCTTGAATTTCCTGGCGCTGTTTTGTTGTAATTACTTTGATGATGGAAATAGCTATTTCAACGACATATTCTGCCAATAGCTGTACGACAAAAGGGATGCTTTGCGTTGGAAATTTTTGAATCAATGCTAAAATGGCGATTTCCCGTATATAACCGTTATGATGCCGTGTGAAAGTGCACAACTTTTCAAGACCTGTGGTTGTTTGAACTTTAGATTTTGAAATTTCATCATAAATTCGATAATGAATAATAATTTTTACCCCATGCCATAAAACTTCTATATCATACATAGTATTTTATTTTTGAAATTTATGATAATCCTTCACCATCAAATGATTCTTCTTCAAATTGATTGTTGTCATTCCTTCCAAAAGCCAATCCGTACATAGCATCTAAATACGATATGATATCTGGGTCATAATGCGCCAGCGTATTCACATCGAAAATGCCTGTCTTATTTGGATAGTTTGTGTATTCTTCATCTTCGTCTCCAGCAAAAAACCTCCAACCGCTGTCTTGTTCATTATCCGGATATTCGCGATACATATAGCCAACTTTTAAACCATCGAGCGTAATTCTATCTGATGCGATACAGTATCCCATATCTTCAATCAGTCTTTCGTTTAGTGCTGCCGCAGTTTTAAAATATTTTTTTTATGCATCTTTTCTTAACTCGACTGTAGATTCCACCATTTCCAAATCTTTGGTTAAGGTGATAAAAGAAATATTGGGTGTTGTGTTGTCGCTGTTGTAACGAGTTATCTCTGATGCTTCAAAAGCACTCAAGGCTAAACCGTAATTTGGATCTTTTTGCATGATTAACACATTTTTATAGAACAACACATAGCCCAGTAACGGCAATGTTGTTTTCATTTGCTTATTCAAATGGTTTACGTACCGCTGGATAGATGCTTCATTATTAAAATCAACTTTAAAATCTACACGCTGTAGTGTGACTTGGATACCTTCATTTCCATAAATTTGAACTGCTGCTATCATTTCTGGATTACCCGTAAGCATCGCCCAGTTGGGTAAGGCATAGGTAAATTTATCGCTGTAATGGTCTTCAGCTTTTTTTTTGGCTAAAACAATTCCCCTCTGGAGAATCGTGGGATGGATGTTCTTAAAATCGTTCATGTCCTTTTGTTCCTTGTATTCTTTTCCAGTTTCTAAATCGATGTAAAAATACTGGTCTTTTTGCGCATCATTTTTCTTCCTTACCATGCCATTAGCATAGATACTTGCGTAAGCCTTTTGTCCTACTTGCTGTTTCGTTTGGTTGTTATAAATGATATAATCACCCGCTTTTTCTTTTTGCACCGCGTAGAGATGACGCTTCATATCCAAAATACTGATGTCGGTATTGTTGGGCTCAATGTCCCATTGTTGGGTGTTACGGTTCCATAAACCCTTTTTTTCTATCTTTTCGGTTTCATGCTTGAGTAAGATGATGAATAGATCATCCGATTCTTGCACATATTTGATTTTATTTAATTGCCAGTCTTTTTCTATGTTTTCTAATGGGATGAGCATCGATGCATCAGGCCAAAGGTTATAACCCACTTGATCGGTAATAAAGAAATCCATAACAGGAATTTGATCGTGAACATTTCCTTCATCATCCAAGTACAACCAATCGTATCTCCAAACATCGTGATCGTAATTGAACTTTCCCAGGATAAAATAAGGGGAATTATTGACCGAATAAATCAGCGAAGTTTCTTTTAAAAACGATTCGTGTTCCTTCGTGTTGATTTGAATTTGTTTTGGAAAAGCTTTATCGTATTGCGGATAAATGTAAGTGTTGCATGTTTTTGCGTCGTAAAGTATTTTGGGTACTACAGGTGCAAAGCGATCTTGATTAATGGAATCTAAAAGCACTTCTTTATTATTTAGGGTTACGGCTATAGCTGTTTTACCCGTTAAATTACTTAAAATTGGTTGCTTGGTTTTGCTCTCCCAAATTTCAAATTTGTTCTTGGAAACTGGGATGTATCGCCCTTTGTCCAATACCTCTTCAATATGGTGTTTTACAATCTTGAATTTTTTGTTAGCAATTTTATAAAGATCTCCGTTCCATACAAAATGATTGTCATCTATAGGATGAATTATAAAGTTGTAATCATCGTCTTGATCTGCAAGTTTTTTATCAAACAGGAGTTGACCCGTTTCGAGTACACGAACTTCTAGGTGTTTATACGGAACCGTTTTTTTGATGTCAGAACTCATGATATTCCAATCCCATTTCCAAAATGGAAGTTTTTTATCAAAAGAAGTTTCGCTTATGAGTAAGGTATAGCCACTTACCTCATTCATGTAGATGTTGCTATGCGTGTAGGGACTAATGGTTTTTCCTTTGCTGTCGATGATTGCTGATGCTTGATCTAGATTTCCAACTATGGCAAATCCTGTCTTCGTAAAGGGAGTCGCATAAGAAAACGTCTCATTTATGACTGGGTTTAAATCTTTATCTACATACGTGTATGTGTTGTTTTTCGTTAGGTATGGAACCAACTCAATACCTGTTTTAGAGGTAGTAATAGCAGATTCTTGTGCACAAGCAGCAAGGGTTAATGTTGCCATAATCGTGCTGAAAATATTTTTTAACATCTACTTGAATATGAATAGGAGAATCAATTCTCTGTACTTCAAAATTACAGAGAATTGTTCTCTTACAATACCCCTAGAATCAGGGATATTATAAGAGATATATGCATTTCTGATTTTCGTTTTCCTTTTTCACCATTCCGTTTGCATAGATTTTTGTGCACGGCTGTCGTCCAACTTGCTGTTTTGTTTGATTATTAAACACCATATTAAGGTCGCCCTTTATATTTTATACTTCATGTAGACGGTGAACAGGTCATTCGATTCTTGTACATATTCTATTTTCAGTTTTTTGGGTAAGGCCTATAACCAACTTGATCAGTAATAAAGAAATTAAAAGCGCATGGAGTTATTTTTCTTGAATTTATCTCTGTTTTACGTGAATTATATTTAAAATGTCATATTATTTTCAATTGTAATGAAAAGCATTACAATTGAAAGTTATGTTTTTACATTTGTATCGATATGAACAATACAAGATTTTCAACGGCCCTACACATACTTACTTTATTAGCCGATAGCGGCGAAGATTGGGTGAACTCGGATTGGATTGCGGGTAGTATTAATATCAATGCAGCTATGGTGAGGAAAGAATTGAGTACGTTGCAAGATGCTGGGTTTGTTATAGGACGTAAAGGCAAGGAGGGAGGTTCACGTTTAAACAAATCGAGTAGTGAGATTTCATTAGCAGATATTTATGTGGCAGTCAAGAATACTGAAGTACTGGGTAAAAAGAATTTGAATACAAATCCTCAGTGTCCCGTTGGTAAACAGATCAATAAGGAATTGGATAAGTTGTTTTCGGACACAGATCAATTGGTTATTAACGCGTTAAAAGGGTTGACATTGGAAAACTTCGCAAAGAAGTTCCGCTAATTTTTTTGGCTTTAAATGTAACAATAATTATTACAATATAGAATTTATGAAAATAGGAATTACAGGTGCAACTGGTCATCTAGGACGTCTAGTTGTAGAGAAATTAAAAGAAAAAACTGCAAGCGACAATTTAATTGCGCTAGTTCGCGACACTCAAAAGGCTGCTGATCTCGGTATTGAATCACGTTTGTTTGACTATAATAAGCCAGAGACTTTGACCGATTCTTTAAAAGGGGTCAATCATTTATTATTAATATCTGGAAATGAAATTGGACAACGTCAGACTCAGCATGAGAATGTGATTAAGGCTGCAAAAGACGCAGGGGTAGAATGGATTGTTTACACGAGTCTTTTACATGCCGATACTTCTTCATTGGTATTGGCAAACGAGCACCTATTGACTGAGGAAACTCTAAAATTATCTGGAATAGCATTTACTATCTTACGTAACGGCTGGTATACTGAAAACTACACTGCTTCTATTCCTGCAGCTTTGCAAAACGGAGCTTTAATTGGGAGCGCAGCACAGGGTAAGATATCATCTGCTGCAAGAGTTGATTATGCCGAAGCGGCAGCAGTTGTCTTAACCAGTTTGGATCAACAAAATAAGATCTATGAATTAGCTGGTGATGAGGCTTATACTTTAACAGATTTAGCGGCTGAGGTATCAAATCAAACAGGAAAAGTTATTCCATATAAAAATTTAAGTGAATCAGATTATGCAGCAGCTTTAATTGGAGCTGGTTTACCAGAAGCATTAGCCACAGCTATTGCAAGTTTTGATACTGGAGCGGCAAACGATGATTTGTATAATAATGAAAAACAGCTTTCTGCTTTGATAGGTCGTCCAACTACTCCACTTGCATCTGTTGTAAAAGAAGCTTTAGCTGGATAAAATTAATTATATTTTCTCCATAAAAAAGAGCATCATCTTAGATGCTCTTTTTTATGGAATGCTAACTAATAAATCAAGTCGACCGGTCAAGGTGTTAAGCCAATCCCAATATTTATAAAACCCTAAGTTCTTTTAAGTACAATTTGGACTGTAAATTTTGGAGAAAGTGTTGTTCAATCTTTGTAAGAAGATTAGTGAGATTATTTTTCTGTAAAATGACATTGATAAAGGGTTTCATTTTTTAAATAGAGTGAATATCTTATTTCAGTGGGCAAAAAAGCATATGTACTTCTGTAAGCGATGTTCTGTAATAAACCGATGGTGTAACTTCTTGAAATACGATAGAAAACAAAATTTTAAGATTGTCACACGGCGAATTGTTCTTTACTAATGATTCTGAAAATTTAGTAACACCAGAGAATATTCGGTTGACGCTTTTCGTATGCAGAATCATGGTTTTATTTAAAGGTTAGTACGTAACATTACCAATGAAAAAAAACAACTATTGGGGAATATAAATAATGTAATAGTAACTTGTGTTAATTCTTTGATAATTTGTATATTAGGGTTTGAAATAAAACAGGGTAGCTGAAAACTGTATAGAGTAAGCATTAACCGAGTTTATGATTATGAAAAGAATTTTCACCACTTTAGCGAGCACTGGTTTACTCTTTATTTTTTTATCTAGCAATGGAGCCATTGATAATAAAGCAGTCGTAATCCAGCCAAAAGAAGAAACTTCCCTAGTCGGTGATACGAGTGTCACTACTTTAGTGTTGGAAAAAATTGCAATTGGAGATGCAATTACCAAAGATGCATTAACAATGAATGAAAAAGGACATTTATCTGCAATAGGGAAGGAAGTTGGAGTGCTTTCAACAAATGGCGAGTTAAAAGATAGTAAGGGTAACCTACTAGCTAAGATGACAGGTGAAACATTTACTGACGCAGAGGGAAATGTAATTTCAATAATTAAAGAGGATGGAACTATTATAAACAGTTCGGGTAAGAATCTATCCTGGGATAAAAATGGATTGCTCAAAAATAGTGAGATTGAAGTCTACCTTACTCCCGCAAACACAAAAGCAAAACGTGCGGCATCTATATTGCTATTTAATTACTTTATCTTTAACAAAAGCCAGCCGCAGGAAACTAAATAAATTGAAATAAAAAAGAAGATGATAGACGCTCTTTAATAGGAATCCACTCGTAAGAAGGGATTTCTTATAGGCATTATAATCTAATTATCTCACTAACATAGTTTAAGTGATACTATTGCTATTGAGAAGAATCCTTAATTAAAGTAGGGTAGCTTTCAACTGAATTTTTATGAAAGCAGGCTTTTGCTTTTTCCCATTTGATGGAGCTGAATTTGTAGGATAAACTTCGGCATAAAAGGTTTCATTATCCGCCCAAAAAGCTTTTGTCTGGTCTGCAATTTTGAAGTTAGTAAAGTTTATATACAACAGGTCTTCTTGATCAGAGACTTGCTCCGAGTATTTGTTGATTGCAAAATCACTTCCTACACTATTATTTGAATTGACATAGGAAATCCATTTTTTACTCGGGATAACTTGTGGATAACCACCGGTAAATGTTTTGAAATTTGCTTCGGGTTTTACATTATAAAACGAATAATACATATCGTATGCTTCTGCTGAGCTTTCTTTGAAAACCTCTAAATCAAGGGAAGGAGACTGTCCTATATATTCATTGGATAAAATTCCATCTTCTGTAATGATATTCTCATGTTGTACAATCATGATTTCTTTTGCGTTTTCAGTATACACCCAGTTTCCATCTTGCAGTTTTACTTGCGGATTTTTCACTAAAACTTCATCGGCTCGATTTTTAGAAGCTGTTTTAAATTCTTGTTCTGACACTTCTGTTATCGTTCCGAATTTACTGAATGATTTATTTTCAAAATCTTGTGACTTTTTCAATACGCTGCTTCTGATCTCATAAAGATTTACACCCTGTAAAGTCAAGTCAAATGCTGCGGTGAATTCTGACTTCAAAACAAAAGCTTCAATGCTATTCGAAATATTATTACTAATGCTATAATGAATCGAATAGAAGTCATCAAATTCTTTAAATCCATAATAATTATCGAGCTTATTATAAGCAATTTTTAGGTGAGCCGAATCTTTATTGGGAGCCACAAAAAACTGAATAGAATCAAGCTTGGTAAATAATTGAAACGGTACATCTTGTACATTATCTACACCTTTAATCTTTTTGAAATCGGTTAATGCTATGTTTTTTTGCGTAACCACAGCTTCTACTTTATTAGTTTCAGACGCTTTGTTTCGCGGATTACACCCAACAAAAGTAATAACCATGGATGAAATGAAGAATCGAAATATAGTTTTCATTTTTTTGTTTCTTTTTAACAAAGATATTATTATTCATCTTTGCTTAATATGGCTGAAAACAGGGATTTATGGATTGGTATATTTGAACTATTTTGCCTCTGGTTTAAGGGCTTTATTTTGCAGTTCGATTTTTGATAAGATTTCCTGATTGAAACCTACCTTTTCTAGAATCTGAAGAATGAAAGCTGTTTTTGCTTCTACATAACTTGCTATGTCATTGGGATACCGAGCTGCTAGTTCTGTTTTTAATCTCCCATATTCCTGAGCTTCTTCCAGGTGCGTACGCAGATAATCCCTTAACCGTAAATGATTATTTAAACTGTCACTATTTTCAAGACAAACATACAGATGATGTTGATGCCATTGGTAACCCGAACCATCAAAAGGTGTTAATGGTGAATCTCTTTTAAAAGCTTCTCTACCAGGAATTCCAATTTCACCACAATAAGTATAACCTAGTTTTTCAAGGATAGTTTTAATCTTATCAAATCCATCTTTATTGTTGATGATAACATCTATATCGATAATGGGTTTAGCTGAAAGACCAGGCACAGCTGTGCTACCTACATGCTCAATGCTATATATGAGAGTTTTCAAATAATCGTTAAGGACTGATTTCAGTTTTTCAAACTCCGTAGCCCAATTTGTAGTATATCGTTCAACAATAATCCTTTCTATCTCCTTATTTTTCATGTTATATTAGGATTGAAACCCAAAAATAAGAAATAAATATCAAGGCTACTATCGGGACTAATTGAAAAATATTCTGATAAGGGTACCTTGATTACGTCTTCACATATTAGCTTTCATTGCAGATAGAAATTTGTATGACAAAAAAAAGTAAGGCATAGCACGCTCAGTAGTTTGTCCACCCTTACTAGGTTATAGTTGCTCTATGTTTTGAATTACTCTGGCAGAATGGTTGAAGATCTTCAGCTTAATAACACGAGTAAGATTTGATGAATTTGTGAACTTTACATTCTCACTGTCATCAACATTTAAAGCATATTTATTATCTTGATCCATATTTAGTTCGGTATCATGAGTTTTCAATGTGATATTACCATTGGACTTAGCTAAAGCCTCAAATGAAAATGACTTCGCATTTTCAGTCGAAATTACTAATGATGAGTATGCTGGAATAGTAGTATTTATATATAATGAATGCCTATCTTTCTTACCTAGATTAGTTATTTGACAAGATTGCATAATTAATATGCTTAATAATATAATCGACCACTTCATAGAATGAAGATATATTAAAATTTATCATGAAATTATCGCATATAATTTCATGACATTATAATGACATTGTAAATGGTGAACTAGGATTATCATATGCAATATCATTTATCTTCACCATGTATCGTGATTTCAATTTGCAATGCGATATTTAGATTTTTTCACGGTTCCATGCCAGTACTTTTACACCTTTCGAATAATGTGTTAAGTCAGGATCGTTTGTTAACTCCAAATTCCCTATTTTGTATTTCAATTCAATTTTTTCCACAAGAACTGATTCAATTTCCCATTCTTTATGGTGAATTAGAACAAACTCAATTATTAAGTAAAATAGCAAGAGAAGCCTCTATAGTCGTAAATAGAAAGAATAGCGTTTTAGACTTATCTATTCTAATCATCGAGGATGGGTATGTTATTCAAAAGTTAGCAGATGGGTCTAAGCGAACATTTAAAAAATCAAATCCTTCTTCAATACGTAGGTCTATAGGTGATCCATCAGAAAAGAGGTGTCGGAGTGCTCCCGAATAACTGCATATTGTGTTCAGGAGTGTGGATTGTTGCTGAAATGCCCCCAATAAAAGTCTAACTTTTTGGGGGTACTTCAGCACTCATTGTGGCTTTATATCAGTATTGAATAGGGGTTTTATGATCGATTGATAAGAGGATCTGTGAAACTTTCTTTACCAGTTTCAATGTGGCCAGCAAAACGTTGTAAATAAACCTTGTCATTTGGGCTTGTAATGGCGAAATCATACCAGCCAAAGCTGTTTTGTAAATCAATCACCATTTGCTGGCTTGCATTTGGGGAGATGGTTTTCTTGGCTAAGGATCCTTTTTTATAACTCAGGTCGTCCACTGAAATTGTGATGGGATGGGAACCTATATTTGTTACCGTGAGGGTTATATTTCCAGTGGGAATTTTCGTCACTCGTTTTAATTCGGGTACCGCATTAATTTGAATGTTAGGATCCTGTGCAGAGCCTTTAAACTCTCTGAAGAATCCATTAGGTCCATGGAGATGTAATTCATATTGGCCATTTTCGAATGCCTTAATTGGCCATTCATATTGTATTTGGTCACCTGCTTTTACTGCAAATGCCCAATTGCGACAGGTTTCTTCTTTAGCATTTGTGTCAGTATAGCTTCCAGGTACATAAACTGTAAAAGGTGATCCTGAAGTGTTTTTCCCGAAGATCTCGTTGTCTACTTTCATGGATATACGGAATTTGTTTTTGTCTAGGATCTGCCCTTCGGCGCGTAATTGATAGGGGAGGGCAGTTGAAGGACGTTTACCCACTTCTTGTTGTGACATCAAGGATTTATAGGATCCAGTATTTTGTGCATCACTAATTTGCTGTTCGCTGATTGCTTTGAAATTTCCGGGATCACTCTTAAATTTAGCGTTATGGATGGTTTCTATAAATTGATTGCGATCTATGAATGATACTTGGTCTTTCTTAGGGTTGAAAGGTGTGAATGCTGACGTTAAATCGCCACAGATCGTTCGACGCCATTCGCTGATGTTTTCGAAGTGTATACTTTTTTTGTATTTCTTATTAACGAAATCTTCCAAGAACTGTAATGTCGAGGTATGGTCGAACACTTGTGAACAGACTTTACCTCCTCTGCTCCATGGTGAAGCAATCAGCATAGGTACCCGAAAACCAAGTCCTATTGGTGCTTCTCGAGCTTGCTTTTCTGGGATTCCTTGTTTTAGTTCGTTGACCAATCTAACAAATTCTAATTCAGTTTCTATACCTGCTGAAACTTTGCCGGTTTCGGGTTTATTAAGATCTGGAATTGAATAAGGTGGGATATGGTCATAATATCCGTCATTTTCATCGTAGGTAACGATGAAAATTGTTTTTTTCCATATTTCTGGATTTTTTGTAAGAATATCGAGTATTTCTGAAACATACCATGCTCCATACCAAGGAGCACTAGGGTGGTCGGAAAAGTTTTGTGGTCCAGCTAACCAAGAAACTGTAGGTAACTTACCGGTATTGACATCGGTGCGGAATTGGTGTAATAGATCACCTTTTGGAATGGCAAGCTCACGTTGAACACCATCGTCCTCATAGGTAAGCTTGTCCAAACTACGGTAGTCCCCGTCTTTAGTATTGGTAACGAATGCACGGTGGAAAAGACTCTTTTGTGAAGGGCTTAGTTTTTCGAAATTATTTTTATTCCATTTTGAGAGCTCGTCTCGAGCTATATCTAATGCTTTCTGTTTGTCGCGAATACTAGCCTGTACTTTTAGTGCTCGTTCGTCACTTGAAGGGCTTTCTTCTTGTAGTTTATTGATTTCGCCAGGAAGCGTATCAACTCTTTTCTGTAAACTCTCGATATTACCATCTTGAAATTTAACATTGTAAGCTGCAAAAAACTCAAGTAAGTTACAGCCGAAGTTACCCAGCCATGATCGTTCTTCCCCTTGGAAACCTCCTACACTACTAACCTCGTTTTGATAAAAACTCCAGCTGATGCCGTTATTTTCTAAAAGCTCTGGAAAGGTTTTCCATTTATGTTTACCATATGAATAATCGTCATTGCGAATATTTGCTTTGGGTAAATCATCGATTGTACTCATAATCTGTCCGCTCCAGAAGTAGGACCGATTAGGGGTGGTGCTAGTCATGGCTGAGCAGAAGTTCTGATCGCAGATTGTGAAGGCATCCGCCATCGCATAATTAAATGGGAGGTCTTCTCTGGTATAATGACCTAAAGTTAGCGGCATTGCCGCATATTTTTGATTATTTGATTTTTTAGATAGCAGCCAATTGTCATATTTCCCTGAGTTGTAGGCATCGACTTGACTAGCTCTTGAGTGCGGAAGATCTCCTGTCCAGGTACTCTTGCTCTCTTTGATATTTAGTCGAAAGGGGGCGTAAGTGTGTCCAGCATCGTCTGTTTGGAACCAAACTGGATTTTTGTTTGGAAGTGTAATAGCCCTTGGATCATTGAAACCTCGTACCCCTGATAGAGAGCCAAAGGCATGGTCAAATGATCGATTCTCTTGCATTAGTATCACGATGTGTTCTGCGTCGAGGTAAGTACTACCAGGAGCAGGATCTATGGCCATTGCTTTTTGTATAGCAATAGGCATGACGTTAACTAAACCAGTAGCTCCCGAAAGCATAATTGCTTTTCGGAGAAATTCTCTTCTATTATCCATGGGCTTATACGATATGTTTGGTATAACCAAATTAAAGCTTTTTTAATAAACTTTAAGATTTCCATAGAATCCTTTTTACCAAGTGATAAGATTGTTACGAATTATGTTGCTTAAAATTAGTTGTCTGTTTGTCACTATGATAAAGTTTTTAATTCTTTTATATATCCCGAAAAATGTAACAGTTTTTGAGTTTATTCTGCGTCAAATTGTTTTCAATAAAATATTCAAATTTATCTAACTCATGAAGATCTTCTGTAGTTGGTAACATTACTTGTTCTCTTTATGAAATAGTGAAACTCTTCTTTGTGAGTAATTCTGTCAAAAGCTGTATTTCTAACTAGCAAACAAGGATAGTTGATTTATTGTCATTCAAAAAGAGGTCGATTAGGAATGAACAATAACTATTCATTTTTTTGATCACATATAAATAATAAAGCCATTCTCGACAGAATGGCTTTGCGGGTTTTCCACTTTTCTTGCAGCTTTTTTGCTATTGAATTTAACTATTTTGTTAAAGAGTGTATTAGCACGTTAAAATTTCAAAAATAATGTGTTCATATTATATTTTTATTTTGAAATATGAGTTATTGGAGTTAGTAAAACCTTACGGAATTCAACTTCAGCTCCTTCAGCCTGCAGGGCAATCTGTCCACTGTTTGCTGTACAGTCGTATCCCTCATTTACAAGGTCGCCATTTACCCAAACCTTTATAACCCGGTCTAAACATTCAATTCTCATGCTGTTCCATTCACCAAGCGGTTTCTCCGAATGATCGGTAAGATTCAAAACTCTTCGTTTTTTACCTTCTGTAATGCCCCATTCAGCTTGCTCACCGCGGCGCTCAACCATATTTGGCACCTTAATATCCTCTACAATACACCAAAAATCTCCCGCATTTTCATGCATCATCTGTACTTCAATAGATTTTGGAAACATTTCATAAAGTGCGCGAGGGGTAGAGGCATGCACCAGTACGCCACAATTTCCTGGTTTTCCAGCAAAACGATATTCAACATCTAAGCTATAGTTCTTATACGATTTATCGGTTATAATATGACCATTTGGTGTTCCCATGCTAACCAGCATCCCGTCTCTGACAAGAAAAGGACTTTTTACAGTCGTATTTTTGTCCATTTCTGGAACGTCGATATGCCAGCCTGTTAAGTCTTTGCCATTGAACAGGCTTTCTGATTGAGCACATGAAGATAAGGAAAATGCTAAGCTGCTTACAAAGCAAAGAGCTGAATAATAGAAGTTCATATTTGGTTTAGGTTTGAATGATTATCGTTAAAACAAACATACATAATAATTTTCATAGGAATAAAATAGGAACATAAGTTTTTACTTACATTCATTTGTGCTCTAAACGATTGAAAATGCTTATAATCTTTTAACGTTGATTGTTATAAGTAACGTTTATGTTCTATTTCAGACCCGCTTCGCATCGTGATTTTGATTTGCGCGCTACCGCAAATTATGTCTTTGAAGCTGTAGATAAGTGAGAACTGCAGTCTGGAGTAGTAGCTATTGTCTCTTTATGGATATGAATTTGCACCCTTCAATTAGTTTAGATTATGATCTTTTGGAACTTTTGCACCCATGTCAACTTTAGCGGAAAACACCAAAATTTGAATTAATATAGCAATAATGATTAGGATCACGATTTCGATGTAAGACATTAACCTACTCGTACTCGTCATACTGATTACTTCGTCTAACTTTACTTTTCCTTCCTCCAATTGAATCGACGATAATGTCTCCAGAGTTTGACGTGCTTGTTTGCTTATTTCGATAGCTTTAGCATGATCTGTGGTATTAACATTTTGTGTTATTTGTTGAATGTAGATTTTAAATTCATTAAAATTGACATTTTCTTTATCGGTAAGGATTGTTTTTTCATAAAGAGTATTGAGTTGATTGATTTTATCCAATTCCAAATTAACTTCTTTCGACGAATAATTAGTTGCAGATAATAAGATAAGCAATTTCTCTATGCGATTTGAAAGCTTGTTAATATAATCAGCCACCACCAAGCGATCCGAATACAAAGACGTCACCGATTCGTTAATTCTTTTGACCAAGTGTTGCTCCTGAATATTGGTCAACATCACCAAACAAAGGACGGAGAAAAACAACATCGCAGCCTTAATTTTATTTTTCACCGTAAATGTCCACATTGGTTGTATATTATGTAATAAAAACTAAAGAATAGCAATTTAATAAAAATTAAGCTAAAGAGGAAAACGTAGTATTTTTATCCATAACTTGAACATCGATATGTTAGCCTGTTAAGTCTTAACCATCAAACTGACTTTTTGATTGAGCAAATGAAGAAATGGAAAATGCTAAGCTGCATACAATAAAAACCACGAATAAACACCTCTTTCTGCAAAAGACTTTCTTCAAATTTTTTAGGACTATATGATTCTTTATAAGGATTATTATTTCGTAAATTCAGCCTGCGAAGCTATTCCGATTTTACGATGCGAATAGCTTCTTCATGCTAATAAAATCAATCCATGAAAAGCATTAAACGAAATAAGGGTTTTTTCTTTAAGCAATATGACGAACCGTTTCAAACGCCTTTTGATAAATTATTTGATATTTTCAAAGAACTGATTACCCACACCTCAGGTGATTTTGATGAAGCTATCGATTGGCTACGGCAATTGGACAAAGAGTTCAAACTGACTACTCCAGAGTATACTATAGACGATTTCATTGCAGATCTGAAGAATAAGGGATACATCAGAGAAAAATTGGAACCAGGTGGCAATGGTAGTCTAGATATTACCTCAAAGTTGGAAAAAGCTTTACGACAACATGCGTTAGATCAGATTTTTGGAAAGATGCGAAAAGGGAAATCAGGCAATCATAAAACCAATTACCAAGGACGGAGTGACGAAAATATGGGCGATTTCAGAAGCTATCAATATGGAGATAGTCTCGAGAAAATAGCCTTGACCGAGAGCCTGAAAAACGCACAGATTAATCATGGGATAGGGGAGTTCGCCTTATCAGAAAATGATCTGGTAGTCGAAGATACGCAGTTCAAATCACAGATGAGTACGGTGTTGATGATCGATATCAGCCATAGTATGATTCTATACGGCGAAGACCGGATCACACCTGCTAAAAAAGTGGCCATGGCCTTATCAGAACTCATCCTGACACGTTATCCTAAAGACTCACTTGACATTATCGTCTTTGGTAATGATGCTTGGCCTATCGCGATAAAAGATCTACCCTATCTGCAAGTGGGACCATTTCATACCAATACTGTCGCTGGTTTGAAGTTAGCGATGGAAATACTCCGACGCAAGCGGCATGCGAACAAGCAGATATTTATGATTACCGACGGAAAACCGAGCTGTTTAAACATGCCGGATGGAACTTATTATAGGAATTCTATGGGTTTGGATCCTTTTATCACCAGTAAATGCTATAGCATGGCAGCACAAGCCCGAAAGCTGGGCATACCCATTACAACCTTTATGATTGCTTCAGACCCCTATCTGCAACAGTTTGTCGACGAATTTACGGCGTCAAATCAGGGCAAGGCATACTATACAGGGTTAGGGAATCTCGGCGAAATGATTTTTGAGGATTACGAAGAGAATCGCAGAAAAAGAATACGATAAACAATTAATTGAACGATAATAGGATATACATCTTGCGCAGCATTTGCGCTTCATTATAAGAACATATGGATTACACGAAGATTACAACATTTGGCGCACTGAAGACTTCTGATTACAAACCTAAGACCATAAAAGAAGAACTGCGTCAGAATCTGATTACAAAGATAAGCAACGGCGAAACCGTATTTACCGGAGTGTATGGATACGAGGATACCGTTATTCCAGAACTTGAGAGAGCTATCCTCTCCAAACATAATATTAATTTCCTTGGTCTCCGCGGTCAAGCGAAGACACGCCTAGCGCGGCTTATGGTTAATCTGTTGGATGAATATATACCCGTGGTACAAGGCTCAGAGATTAATGATGATCCCTATAGCCCGATATCGCGCTATGCAGTTGAACTTTTAAAGGAAAAGGGTGATGAAACACCGATAGATTGGTTGCATAGAAGTGATCGTTTTGCAGAGAAACTAGCAACGCCAGATGTCACTGTAGCAGATTTGATTGGTGATGTCGATCCTATCAAAGCCGCAAATTTGAGATTGAGCTATGCGGACGATCGCGTGATTCATTTTGGCATGATTCCACGAGCGAACCGCTCGATATTTGTTATTAATGAACTGCCCGATCTTCAGGCCAGAATACAGGTAGCACTTTTTAATATATTGCAAGAAGGAGACATCCAGATTCGCGGATTTAAATTACGCCTTCCGTTAGATGTACAGTTTGTGTTCACCGCAAATCCGGAGGATTACACCAACAGGGGAAGTATCGTTACGCCCCTAAAGGACCGGATAGGATCACAGATATTGACACATTACCCCGCATCAGTTGAGATCGCGAAGACCATTACTGCACAAGAAGCTAACTTGGAAGCTGCACAAAAGGACCACATATACGTTCCTGAATTGGCGCGTGAATTGATTGAGCAGATCAGTTTTGAAGCGCGCAATAGCGAATATGTTGATGAAAAAAGTGGTGTCAGTGCACGTATGAGCATTACAGCATTTCAAAATTTATTAAGCACTGCTGAATTGCGTATGCTCAAAAATGGATCAAGAGCCACGGCAGTACGCTTGAGCGATTTTATGGGTATCGTGCCCGCTATAACTGGTAAACTTGAGCTTGTTTATGAAGGAGAGCAGGAGGGAGCCGCTGCTGTCGCGCTTCAGTTGATTGAGGATGCTGTTAAAAGTCTGTTTCTTACCCTATTCCCCAAGATTGAGAAGTTTGAAAAGGAAACCGAACGCTATCCGTATGATGACATTGTTCGTTGGTTCTCAGAATCGGATGGTATTGAGTTGTCCGATGAACTTACAGATGCAGATTACGAGCGCGTATTGGACGAAGTGAGACCTATCCGCAGTTTGATACAGCAATACCAGCCACAAACAACACCGGAAGATGGTTATTTTCTGACCGAATTCATACTATGGGGGCTGACGCTAAATAACAAGTTGAGCAAATATAGAGTAGGCAGTGGTCTACAGTTTCAAGATAAGTTTCAAGAATATCTAAGAAACAATCTCTAAAAAACTTATAATTAGGTGATTGGACTGCTCAATTTCGACACAAAACCTTTCATACAGCATCCGCGATAGGATGTTAGGAGCATTTCATAAATCGAATATGATTTGCGCAACATGCGGGGAATAAAACACTTATTCTCCGCATGTTTAAATGTTAAGTTGGAGTCTTAAAAGTACCTTGTTGATAAGATAGTTTATCGCACAACCACCGGTCTGATAGGCTCTCCAACGATGCTGATAATACCATCAGATGAAAACACGATATCATTGATGAAAGCTGTACGTGGCGCTACACTGCTGTTGCTGGCATGTGCATGGTAGATATATTTATAGCCACCGTCAGCACTTATAAATGGAGCTCCATGACCTGTACCTACTAGTCCAGATGCTGAGGGATGGTCTCGTCTAAGGATAGGGTTGCCACTATATTTTTTCCAAGGACCTTTGGGAGAACTTGCTGTTGCATAGCCTACGGCGTAATCTTGGCTTTCAAAATGATTGGCGGAGTAAATTAAGTAGTACGTGTTACCTTTTTTTATGATAGACGGACCTTCTGCAACTGTAGCTTGTTTTTTTTCCCATGGCTCACTAACGCTAATACATTTCGTAAGAGTTTCGCTCTTTATGCTTTGTAAGTCATTGGTCATCTCCGCCATCCAAATTACATTTCCATCTGTAAAACGGACATAAAATAAATATGGAGTCCCGTCATCGTCTAAAAAAAGAGAAGTGTCGATTCCCTTTTCGGCAATAATAGGTTTTTTCTCTTCTTGAATAAAAGGTCCCTCGGGGCTGGAGGAGGAAGCAACACATATATGTTCATCAACGGAATAGAACATATAAAACTTTTTTTTGGAGGTTACATAGTACACTTCAGGTGCCCAAAACCAGCGTGTACCCCAAGAGTCTTGAGGTGAGAGGGCTAGATTTTTGCTTCGTTTCCAATGCTTTAGGTCTTCAGAAATATATACTTCAAAACCATCGATTCGGGTACCATACGCATAGTATTTACCTTCATGAAACAATACATAAGGGTCTGCAATAGGCAGTTTACTGTCGATTTGCTGAAAAGGCCTATCATTTATGCTGCCCTTACTATATAGGGATAGCATAAGTAATAAGCATGTAAGTGTTAATAGTCGATATGGAATTTGTATCATAATTTTTATTTTTTTCTTAGGTAAATCTGTAATTTCATCAATAAACTTTATACACATCAAAGTCAGTATTAAAAATAACTTAATCCTCATAAAATGATACGATTTGGGTTTATTTTGAATAAAAAAGGCACTTTTATGTAAGGCTTATTCTATATTTTTGTTTTACATTGAATGGTTGTTGGGACCCAATGCAATTATAATCAAATATATAAAAAAAACAAAAAACACAAAGGAAAATATTGATAATTAGGTAATTAACATTATTTATGTATCAGGTCCTGCGTGTAAACAGTATGATATGGTTATACAATTAAGACAACACTATAGCTTTTTACTCTGTTCGATTGGGATATTGTCCATGACGTATTCCTGTGGCGTATTTGATCGTAAGGCTCATGTTGCAGGAGACAAGAGCAGTCAATATATGAATCCAGTATTTGAGCCCATTTTGGCAGACCCTACGGTCATAAGAGATGTAAAAACGGGTTCTTTTTATGCCTATGGAACAGAAGATAATTGGGGAGATGGTAAAGGGAATCGATTGATGCCTATTTTAAAATCTGAAGACTTGGTTCATTGGAAAGAAGTGGCCAATGTATTTCAAGATAAACCTCATTGGAAAGATCGGGGTGGTCTATGGGCACCTGATATCAACAAGATAAATAATCAGTATGTCTTGTACTATTCTTATTCGCTATGGGGAGATCCAGATCCAGGAATTGGGGTGGCAGTAGCAAATAATCCAGATGGACCATTCGAGGATCGCGGTAAATTGTTTGTGAGCAGTGAAGTTCAGGTGCCCAATTCTATCGATCCGTCACTTTACGAAGAAGGGAACAAGAAATTCCTGTTTTGGGGAAGCTTTGGTGACGGTCCTTCTCAAGGTATACACGGTATTCCGCTCACATCCGACGGCACAGCAGTGATTGATTTACAACAGAAGTTTAAAGTAGCCGCTGGAGATTGGGAAGCAGCTATGATACACAAACGGGACGGATATTACTATTTATTTGGGTCAAAAGGAAGTTGTTGTGAGGGCGCAAATAGCAAGTACCATGTTCTAGTAGCACGATCTAAATCGTTGAAGGGACCTTATTTAGATCGATCCGGAAAAGACATCAATACGCGGGGGGCAGGGACAGTTGTGCTTCAAGGGAATGATAAAGTTGTAGGACCAGGACACCATAGTAAGATCATAAAAGACGATAAGGGGACGGATTGGTTACTTTACCATGCCATTCAAAAGCATGAAGGAAAGGTATCGAGTGGTGCTAGTCGACGTATGTTGATGTTAGATAAAGTAATATGGACAGCAGGGTGGCCAAAGATTGGAACGGGAGAACCAGGACAATCGCTGGAGCATAGTCCTGTATTTAAAAAAATGAAAGATGATAATTAAAAATTTACGCTTATCCTTATTGATTGGATGTTGTTTGCTATTTATTTCCACTTTACATGCCCAATCAAACAACCCGTTGGATGTTGCTTTTGGTGATCCATTTATACTTTATGATGATGATACCGACGCTTATTATATGTATGGTACAGGAGGAGTTGAAAATGGATTTGTAGCTTATGCCTCTAAAGATTTAAAAAATTGGGAAAATAAGGGTACAGTGTATACAACTCGGCAAGAAAAAAGCTGGGGAACCAAAGACTTCTGGGCTCCAGAAGTATATAAACGAGGCGGGAAGTATTATATGTTTTATAGCGCTCATTGGAAAGATAATCCCAATGAGGAACTGGAAAATTATAGGATCGGCATTGCAACATCTACAAGTCCGACAGGACCATTTATAGATATCACTGGTCGTCCGTTATTTGATCCAGGATATCCAATTATTGACGGTAATGTATACTTTGCCGAAGGTGGGCGACAATATCTTTACTATTCTAGATGCTGTTACAAAAACCCAGTTCAATCGGAGATCGCAGATTGGGCGAAGCAGGAGGGTATGTTTGATGAGATAGAAGAAAGTTGGATATATGGCGTTGAGCTTGCATCGGATTTTTCACATGTTATAGGTGAACCCAAATTATTGTTACGCCCTCCTGTCTCGCTAGCTGATAAGCAATCTGAATGGGAGAGTCGATCTGTCACCTCGGGCGAAGTAAATAGAAGATGGACAGAGGGTTCCTATCTCTTCAAGCATAATGAACTTTATTACATGATGTATTCTGCCAATCATTTCGGAGGAGAGAATTATGCTGTGGGTTATGCAACGGCCTCGAACCCACTAGGGCCATTCGAAAAGTCTTCAACGAACCCTATTTTACAAAAAAACACCTCCACTGGGGGATACGTGTCAGGCACAGGACATAACAGTGTATTGAAAGATAAAGAGGGCAAAGTATGGTGTGTCTACCATGCACGTACTGCTAAAACCGGCAGTCAACGCATGGTGTTCTTAGATGAATTGAAGATTTTACCTAACGGTCAACTGATCGTAGATGGGCCGACTGTCAAACCTTAACTTCTGGTTACGACACTTTTACCGAAGGAGGTTTCTTTTTCAGTATTTTTAAAATCGTATTTTTTAATTTGAGCCGATTATTTTTATTAATCGGCTCAAATTTTTATTATATTTGAGTTGAATATAAATTTAATCGGCTCATTATGTACAATTGGCAATATAAAGACTGGCCTAATTTTAACTATTTAGAAGGGAATATCCATGAAATAGCGATTTCTTTTGCAGGGGAGTTAGGGTTAGTTAGTGGGTTGGTAACAGCTTTAAATGACGATTTGAAAAAAGAGACGATCATTGAAATTCTTATTTCAGAAGCAATAAAAACCTCAGAAATAGAAGGAGAGTATTTGAGCCGGATCGATGTGATGTCCTCGATCAAGCGTAATTTAGGGCTGACAGATAATAATACAGTTAGTGATAAACGTGTGGCGGGTATTGCAGCGTTAATGAGCAAAGTTAGAAACGCTTATAAGGACGATTTGTCTATTGCCATGATTTTAGACTGGCATAAAGTTCTGATGGATTCATTTTCTAATATTCATGCAGGACAATGGCGGCAAGGAGAAGAACCGATGCAAGTAATTTCTGGAGCTTTTGGAAAGGAAGTTGTTCATTTTGAAGCCACTGCTTCAACACAAGTAGCGAAAGAGATGGATAATTTTGTTGAATGGTTTAATACAGTTGAATTATTAAGTACAGATAAGGTAACTAAAGCTTTAATAAAATCGGCTATTACACATTTGTATTTTGAAAGTATTCATCCATTTGAAGATGGTAATGGTCGCATTGGGCGAGCTTTGGCCGAATATGCCCTATCATACTCTTTACAAAACCCGGTTTTATTGTCCATCTCGAAGATTATTGAAAAAAATAAGCATACCTATTACGAAGCATTAAAAAATGCTCAAACAAGCCTGGAAATAACCGAGTGGATTAAATATTTTGCACAAGTTATTTTAGATGCACAAATTGATGCAAAGCAATTGGTAGAATTCACCGTAATAAAGGTAAAATTCTTTGATGGCTTTAAAGATCAATTGAATGATAGAGAATTAAAAGCAATTAACCGTATGTTTGAAGCTGGAGTAGAAGGATTTGAAGGAGGGATGACAGCAAAGAAATATGTTGCCATAACCAAAGCTTCTAAAGCAACAGCGACAAGAGATTTACAACATTTAAGTGAAATTGGAGCATTAGATTTGTTAGGAGCTGGTCGATCTGTTCGGTATAAGTTGGTATTGTAGTGTTGTTTATAATTTTGAACATTTACTTGTATGCGGCCAGCGAACTACATGTATGATATTTCTTGATCATCAATTTCATTATAATAAACAATCTAAAAACTACTGTAGATTCCTTGCCATGGTACTGAAATAATCGCATGTTGCCCACAGTTTTTTGTTACCTATAACATAAAAGCGTTTCTGTGCCCTTGTTAATGCTACATTGAGCATATTCGGTTTTTCAGATGCCCAGTTTCGAGCACCAGATGACTTTGGGTCACTTCCTAATACAAGGAAAACAATATCTGCTTCTTTCCCTTGAAAGGTATGTATAGTCCCACAAAAAACTTGTTGATGCTGCTTAAATTCATTTTTACAATAATCAGCGACCGATTTAAATGGCGATATCACATAAATATGTCCTTTGTAATCCATTTTGTCAATCAATCTGGAAATTTTGTGTCTTAAAAACGTTATTTCTTCAATAATAACGTGCTTATTCTGTGGTTCGGTTGTGGTTTCAATATGAAACCAGGTGGATGGACCAATAAACTCTTCCTCCGAATTTGTTTTAATAGCTTTGACCATTTGATTGCCATAGGCGATCTGATTAGCGATTGAAAACATCGGTTCATCGCATCTGCGGTGGGTACGTAAGGGAAACCCTGTCCAAATTTTGTCATCCGAATTACCCACCTGCATATAGGTACCGGCAAGTGAAACACGATCCGCCAACTGTTGGACCGAAGTTTTACAAGGAGACCAATCTACATGCACATTGTTTTGTTGTCTAAGTTTTGTAACCAGGTTTTCCGGTATCGTAACAACAGGTTCGACCTGTAATGGATCGCCTACTATAATGCAACGTTTAGATCTATGGATCAATCCGGCTACCGATTGAGGTGTAGCTTGACCAGCCTCATCCACAAGTAGCCATCCGATCTGCTCCGTATTTAAATTTGCAAATAATCGGCTAGCGGAAGCTAAGGTAGTAGAAACAACCGGAACACATAGAAAGAAAGTATCCCACAGATTTTGAGCCATATCGCTCTCGACTTTTACCCAGCCAGATGACATCATAAAATAAGCGTTCAGATTATTCTTGATTTTTTTAGCATTTGCTAATATTGCATCATGGTGGAGCTGCAGTCCCGTAATGAAAATATCACTTCTCAATTTAGCTATTTTAGCCGAATGATACGGGTTTAAAAGCTGTATTTCATTCAGATCCTTTTGTAGCAAATCGGTGTTAAGGAGGTTTTTTGGCTCGATTCCATAAGTGGAAAAGAGCTCATCTTGCAGTTTCTCATACGCCAAAAAGAACTGTTCTAACGATGCTAATACTTTCTTATTGTTAGCCTCCTGCGTCATTAATTTACCCAGCGCAGCATTATTTAAAGAGAGATGATCCCTCGTCTTTTTTAAGCTAAGATTTCCAGCATTTAAATCATTCATTAATTCCTCAGCTTGCAGATTCCATTGTTTGAATTTATTGGATTGAAACAACTTATGGAAGAAGAAAAATAAAGGTTTTCTTACGGTTTGCAATTTAATCAGATTCTGTAGGCGGTTCACATCCTCTTCAATCTGATCTATGAGCGCATTTATCGTTTTCTCTTCCTCTTTCAGACTATGTAGATTTTCGGCTATTTCGTTAGCCTCAACGCGTGTGCTATCTTGAATCTTCTTGTTATTGATATATTTTGGCAGTTGCGTATGAAAAGATGAAGCCAACTTTTTGAATGCTTCAAATTCATTTAAAAGACTCATAAATAAGCTATTCTTTTCATCAAAGCTTTTCATGTACGCATATGTTTGATCATCCTCAGCATCTTTATACAAGCTATAAAGAAAATCATGAAAGGCCGGCTCACCATCTGCATTGTTCGCTTTCCAAAATGCCTGTCTAAAAGAACTTCTATTTTTACTATTTCCCAGAGCTGCTGCCAAAACTCCCCAACTTTCCTCTTGGATCAAGTTTTGAGAAAAGTCCGAAAAATAATCAGCATTTGGAAACTCCTTTATATCGATTTTACTCTTCAGTGGCAGTTCTTTACTGATGTTTTCAACAGCAGCATTGTTATTGCTCGCCACTACGATACCAAAATTGTTTCGAAGAGCTTTATTTAGCGGATAAGTATAGAGGTTGAAACCAGACTCCTGTTCAATTATCCTGTTACCACTATCAAAGATACTATGACAACCTAAGGCAGAAATTACTTTAGCCCTTTCCACAATAACCTCCGCTATAATATCTTTCAGCAGTGTTGTTTTTCCGGTACCAGGAGGGCCATTTACACCTTGTAAACCACGCTGTTCACGTAGGTTGGCAAAGATCGTATTTACAGCACCCAATTGTGCCGTATAAAGACCATGCGCTATATTTGAGGGCCATCGACCAGCTGACATCAAACGAGGGGCGATGCTTTGAAATAAATAATCTGGACTCCCTATTAAATCTTCCCTTTTCTCTTTCAAGGGATTTAAATGAAGGTAGCTTTGTAAAGCTTGACCTAATTTGTCTTCTTCGATACCTGAAAGGTAATTTAAGTCGTCCAGATAGAAGCTGTTGAATAAGCTCAGGTTACCCTCACTATCTTTAGGAACAAGTTTTTCCAAAACGTAAACGTCGATTTTTTTTGCAGACCATTCACTAAAACCGCTTACATAAGCTATTTCTTTTAAAAGATGATCCCAAGAAATCGATTCCTCCTGTTCTAGTTTATCGTCATTATCATTGTTAGATTTGAGATTATAACGTTCATAAAAGTCATTTTTAGACTCCATGATTGCCTTCGGTATAGTAGATAGATGGAGATTCTTTTCCAAGGCTTTTATACCAAGAAGGTAGCTCGATACCATGTATTCTTCATTTTCGATTTGCCCATTTTCATTCAGCATCAGCGCAGATAAGCTACTAGCGCCAGTAACTGGAGTTTCCCAATCATTAGGATCTGTTATACCTAATAAATCATTTAAGTGATTGACAATGGATGTTTTATCAATCTTTCCAAAAATCAGCGTATAGCGCCACTTATAATTTTTCTTAACTGTCCTGTTTGTATTATTCCAAGGTAAAATTTCTTTTTCATTTAGGATGCGGGCTTCATTATCAAAACTAGGAAGATCAAAAATCTCAACGTCTCTCCAAAATTTTAGAATATCTTTTTGTTTCAAATCTGACTTATTCAAACGTTAATATATTAGCAGGTACATGTTAAACTCTCGAAGATAGAGATATTTTGGATACTATAACCTTTTAAGGTCAAAACCATCAAAAATCTTCTTTTTCCGGAGGCTCCAACGAAATAGATCGGTCAAATCGACGCATTAGCGTTTCGTTATTAAAAGCACACACTTTTTCAAGTAAGTTCAATTACCTATATCATGTATGGAGAGGAAGAATGTGACTAGGAGCTGCTATTATTCTATAAATGAAACAATAACTCGCATTTTGAAATTACACTAAGAGGTTGATAAATAGCTTCTTTATGTAAAAAATAAACAGTAAGTTTATAACTAGCTTCTTATAAATTACTGTTCATAATCTTTACCTATTTTTTATAAACCCAAATGAGCATAAAAAATAATTGTCTTTTTCCAACATTCGTAGTGCTGCGGTGGTTACTGATTATGTTTTTGCTATGTGGTGCGCATAACCTAAGTTTGGGGCAGGGGCTCTCCGTTCATACCGATAGGACCATATATTTTCCTGGAGATACCATATGGTTTAAAGCCTATTTCAAACACGGAAATACATTTGACGAAGAGGTGAAGAATTTATATTTCTCTCCCTTTTCAAACGTTGATGGTGTTTCGACTCCATTGCAGGAAAGTGTGTTATTCATCGATCGTGGAGTAACTGCAGGACAATATATTATACCTCGTGACTACTCCAAAGACGAACTGTACCTCAGTTTTTTCACAAAAAGAAACTTAGACACCCCCCATGATCGACTCATTAAAAAACTCTTTGTTATCCAAGAAGGAGTTACAGAAATAATGATCAATGAACCCAATTCAAGCGTTGATAGTCTGCGTAAATCGATGGTAAAAGGGGAGCTGATTACGCCATTAGTCATTCTTGATCAGTTCTCAGCACAACCATTAGGTGCAAACCGTATTACATTAAACTTAAGTGATTCCGAGGTGGCCAATTTATCCATTTCCATTACCGATATTTCCATTCCAACGGACACTACACAAAATATAGGAGCAGATTTTCAAGCGACATCATTTTTAGGTACCCTACCAGTCATAGCGGATTCGGTCTTATACCTTCGCGGGAAACTAGGAGTGAAAAAGGACTGGCCAAAATATTATGAACGTTATCAAAAGATCCAACAGAAGGATGTAAAAGCAGGAAAACCAAGAAGAGGATTGTCCTTGTCCTATCGGATGCTGAATGATAGTCTGGTACGCTACAGTGAAGTTATTTTTGACAAAGATGGCTACTTTGGATCTAAAGAAATTGTTTTTAGTGATACCATAGAAGTGCGAGCTGTACAGGTTTATGAAAAGATGAAATTTTATGATTTTACAACAGAATATTTTTTCAATGACTTAGTCGGTCAACACGATTATAAGTTGAACAAGAGTACGATTCGTAACTTACAGGACAGCAGCATACGAATCAAATTATCCACAGATTACCACCCAGATTACACCATCGACGCCAGTGGAAGACGTGTATTGAAGACTGTGAATATAAATAGAAAAGTCGACCTAAAGTTACAGCAAATGGCCAATAAGCTTTCTCGAGGGTGGTTTGCCAAGCATCCATCATATCTAGATATCGATGTTCAAAATGATTTAACTATACCTGCTTATATCGATACCCTGGAAAGTTTAATTGATTATTTAAAAGTAACATATCCCAAACTAAAGGCATCCCAACCTGTGATTCTTGTTAATAACAGTGAATATAACCCTAATGCTGGTGAGGGATATGTGCCCACTACGCTTCAAGAGATAAAATTGATTAGATTATATGACAACTATCCAAGCAACCCGTCTGGTGGAGCAATCATGATCTATGCCGATATAGATGGTCGAAATAGGTATAGCGGCCAAGGTGTGACCTTACATCAAGTGGCGGGCTATATGTCTACCTTACCGTTTTATTCACCTCAATACAATAACGCCGAAAAGCAAGTAAATACACCTTATGATGATCGATTGACTTTGTATTGGAATCCCTATATTAATTTGGATATTACTAATTCGAGCATGCAGATATTATTTCATAATAATTCGAACGCAAAAGGATTTCATGTCGTTATTAATGGCATGACAGATAGTGGCAAACTGATATATTACAGCAACAGCTTTATAAAGTAATACGTTTTCGAACTCTGATTTTAGGCTATCAAACAAGCCCCTATTGATAAAAGCGATATAAAAATTACAACTGATAGCTGGGGTAATATTATTGTTTCGGATCGGTGGTCCAGGAAAATCAAATAGGAGCAAGACTATTCTGGTAATCTTACAAAAGTGACTGATAATGGTTCTAAAACCATTATTAAGGAAGATTATGCTAGCAATATAGTGGCAAAAAAATGATTATGCAACTCAGACCACAGTAAGTAAAAATATACTTGGTCGTTTAGAGATAAGTGACGACAGTGGATACCGTACAACGGTGTCAAAAGATCATGGGAAATTTAAATTTTTGTGACAATCAAGGGAACAATACGAAAGTATCAAAAGATATCCTGGGTCTGTTTGCGTAGCAGAATTGTAAGGTTGATGATTAATTAATATTAGCGTAATATTCTCAACCTATCTTTGTAAGGTCATGTTTACCCAAACCAAGAAGGAAATCCTTTATTTGTCTCGATTTAAAAATGGAGATCCACGGGCGTTTACCTATTTTTTTGATGCTTACTGGGAAGAGTTATATGCATTGGCTTATCGACATTTGCAGGATGAAGCGATTTCAAAAGATATTGTTCAGGAAGTGTTTATTCAAATTTGGGAAAAGCGCCATTTACTTAAAGAGGATTACGAATCAATAAAACCTTATTTTTTTAAAGCAATCAAAAATAAGATATTAAATCATTATGCGACAGAGAAAGTACGCAAAAACATCATGGAAAAGATGCTATACCGTATGGATAAGTTTACTGCTTCAAATGATAATACACTTGCACAGTATCAGGAGTTAGAAAATATAGTAGATCGTTCTGTAGCGAGGTTGCCCAAAACCATGCAGGCCGTATATCTTTTGCGAAATGACAACTATACCATCAAGCAGATTGCTCAGAAACTGAGTATTGCCGAGCAGACGGTGAAAAATCATCTCTATGAGGCAAAGAAAATACTGAAGCAAGATCTGACACAACGATTCGCAGACCACGATGATATCTTGCTGGTCTTAGCGAGTGTTTATCTGTTTCATAATTTCTTAACATAAAGAAAACAGTTTCTTAAAGTATTTTGATGGTCTTCACCTGTAGTAAGTAAAACAACAGCAAACAGGTGAATTTAGAAGAGTTTAAAAATATAATACAGCGTTACCTTGCAGATAAACTGTCGGAAGAGGAAAAAAAGAACGTGGATAGCTGGTATGATGAGGTATCTTCTGGTAAAGAAGATCCTTTTACAGATGAACAGCATAAAGTAAAAGTGAAGCAAGCGATATTCGCTGCATTTCCTCCATCTATTCAAGCCAGTAAAAAACAAGCTCGTGTGGTCCGATTACGCTGGATTTCTGTTGCAGCTTCGATTTTGATATTCGGTGTTTCGGGCTTGTTAATCTATCAAAAATCGCAACCTTTCATTCAAAGTGATACTGCTGTTTCGATTGCTTTCACACAGATATCGACCCTTCCCGGCGAACAAAGGGAATTACAACTTCCAGATCATTCAATCATAACGCTCAATGGAAACACCCAGGTTCGATATCATGAGCAGGAGTATCTGAAAAGCAGAAAAATTTATCTGGATAAAGGAGAGGCCTTTTTCAATGTGCAACGCGATACCTTACATCCGTTTTCAATCGAAACGGGAACATTAACCATAGCCGTGCTCGGTACTTCCTTTAACGTCAATAACTCAGAACAATCAAAAAATATTACCATCGATGTTAAAACTGGGCGTGTACGGGTTGGTAGTAACTTAAATACGTCATTGCACGTGCTAACGGCAGGTAAGCGTTTGCAATATGAAAAGGATCAGGGCAGTTATAAACTGTATGATTCCAATCCCGATTATGCCAATATCTGGACGCGTGGCGGTATTTTAATGTCTGGTGCCAATTTTTCCGAATTACAGGAACTTATTTACAATCGCTATGGCTTGATCTTACGTAGTGACAGCTTAGATACGGCTAGTTTTAGCTATTCGTTGCTTTTACCTCAGGTAAAATCGGTCGATCAGCTTCTTCATATGATATGTACTATTCACCAAATTAATTTTAGGAGGGAAGGAAATGAAATAATACTACATAAATAAACTTAAAAACAGTTAAAGATGGGAAACGGGGGAGTTTCTCAATAGAAAAGTGCTCATCTGGCAAACCGCAAAATCGACCAGTGAGCACCCTTAATTCATGTTGTAATAAACATTAATGCAAATATATGTATAAAATTACGAAGCTCAGCACATTGGCTGCTGCATTGGCTTTCAGCTCATCTGTATTCATTTCGGAGGTTACAGCAACCTCAGTCTATGCTCATAATAGGCAAGTGAAATCAGAAGGAATCAATATCCATCTTAAAGCAGGTAATGCCTCGCAGGCGCTATTGCTTCTGTCTCAGCAAACTGGTCTTGGTATCGGTTATGATAAGCAAGCTTTGCAATTGGAGAAAGTCGCAATAAAGGAGCATACTTTCCAAAATGCAAGTTTTGAAGAAGTATTGCGCTATATTTTGAAAAATACCAATATCCATTCAAAAAAGGTAAACGGTGCTGTAGTTTTAGTCGGCGAACAAGTGCAACAGAACTTTAATATGCGTTTGCATGTCATCGATGAGACAGGTAAGCCCATTGCAGGAGCATCTATTAAAATTAGATCCACTGGTCAAAGCATATTGACCGATGCGAAGGGAGATGCTCAATTGAAAGTGCCTGCGGGTACTTACACGCTTTTGGTTACGCATATTTCATATGGAACCAAAGAAATAAGCGCTGTAAAGATCGATGCCAATACCGTTGGAGTGCAGTCCGTCATTTTAGAGGAAAATAAAAATGAACTGGGAGAGGTGGTGGTCACTGCTTTGGGGATCAAACGTCAGGACCGTTCACTCGGATATGCAGTAGGTACCGTGAAAGGTGAAGATCTGAATCGGGTGAACAATGATAATTTTATGATTGCTATGGCAGGAAAGGTTCCGGGGGTTGCGATCAGTGCTACAGGCCCTACTGGGGCTTCGGTGAGTATGGTGATTCGTGGTGCTTCATCCTTAAGTAGCGATAATCAGCCTCTGTTTGTTGTCGATGGGGTGCCGATTATGAATCAACTCAACAATATCGGTCAAATCGGTGATGATAATAAGGTGGATTATGGAAATGCGATATCCAATATCAATCCAGAGGATATTGAAAATATATCTGTTTTAAAAGGGCCTAGTGCCGCTGCTCTTTATGGATCACGAGCAGGAAATGGCGTAGTTTTGATCACAACCAAGAGTGGTAAAAATGCAGAGAAAATGACGATAAACTTGACGAGTAATACCGTTTTCGATATTCCTTATCACTACATCGATTTACATAATAAATTTGCGAGTGGTACTATGCCTTGGAAACCAGGAGATCTTGCCGGAGATCTTACAATTGAAGAGGAATCCAGTTACATGGTAGGACCTGCTCTAGATAGAGGATACAAGGCCATCCAGTGGAATAGCCCACGGGATGCTGATGGGAATCAGATCCCGACGGAATTAAAGTCTTACCCGAATAATATCAAAAATTTTGTACAGACCGGGATAACGAGTACCAACGGAATTTCATTGGCTAATCGTAGTGAACGCCTTGATTATCGGTTTTCTTATTCTAATATGAATAATAGGGGCATTGTACCTAATGCTGATTTATTTAGAAATACGTTGAATATCAATGCAACGATGCGCTTGCGCGATAATCTTTCATTGGGAATGTCTCTGGATGCTAGCCGAAACAATTCTAATAATCGCCCTGCTACCAATCGCGGAACAAATCCTTTGCAAGCGGCATATGAAGTGGCGCCGCACATTAATATATTGGATCTGAAAGATTATTGGATGCCTGGACAAGAGGGGTTACAGCAACGCTCGCAGTCCATGGGGAATTTTAATAACCCTTATTTTTTAGCCTATGGTGTCAACAACGGTTTCGTTCGCGATCGTGTATTCGGAAATTTGCGATTGGACTGGAACATTCGGAAGGATTGGAATATGATGGTGCGCTATGCCACAGATGTTTACTGGGAGAATCGGGAAACCAAAATCCCCTATAGCTATACTAATGAGCCACGTGGTGCCTATGGTATCGTCAATCTGATGAATATGGAGCAGAATATAGATTTTCTGACTACCTATAATAAGAAATTGGGAGACTTCCATGCCACGGGATCGCTAGGCGGAAATCTTCGCTATTCCAAATCAAATTCGGTCCAAAATGCATCTAAAAATGGTGCAGGTTTAATAACGCCGGGTTTGTATAGCCTTTCTAATATCAGTCCGCTCAACTTGGATTTTGCAAGTAGTCTTTCGGAGCGTGCTGTCAATAGTGTCTACGGATTGATCAATCTCAGTTATCGGGATATGGTATACCTGGATTTGACTGGCAGGAATGATTGGTCGAGTACTTTACCCGCCGCTAATCGTTCTTATTTTTATCCTTCTGCATCGCTAAGCTTATTGGCCGATCGCGTTTTTACTTTGCCAGCGGCTGTGAGTTTATTCAAGTTGCGGGGGGGTATCGCACGTGTAGGAAATGATACCGGAAGTTACAATTTGTTTAATGTGCTGAGTAATCCCGGAAGCTGGGGTGATGTGTTGCGTATTACACGTTCTGGAAAGCTTCTTTTACCAGATCTTAAACCCGAAGAAGCAACTTCATATGAAATTGGTACTGATATCGGAATTTGGAAAAACAGGTTAAAATTTGAAGGAACCTATTATACGCTAGATAATAAAAATCAGATCATTTCCACGACATTGCCGAGCTCAAGTGGATTTAGTTCGAGAAACATTAATGCTGGTCTATTGAGCAGTAAAGGGATAGAGCTGGCCTTATCTGGACGTCCTATTGAAAAAGAAAACTGGACGTGGGATCTAGGTGTTAATTGGCACCGTAACCGAACGCGGATCAATGAGCTCTCGGAAGGTGTCGAGTTTCATACGTTCTGGACGGATGGACGTGGTGGAGCACGAACCTATGTGGGGGAAGAGATTGGTGATCTGTATGACTCTCAACTCGTGACTGTTGAAGATCCATCATCTCCTTATAATGGTTATCCTATATTGGATAAAAATGGTTCTTGGCAGGCTGTACGTATTAATAATAGCCGCAATAAGATCGGCAATTTTAATCCTGACTTCAGTATGGGAATCCAATCTTCATTGCGGTATAAAAAATGGACGATGAATATCGCTGCAGATATGCGTTTTGGAGGTAAATTTATGTCGCAGACCTACCGCTATTTTGAATCGAACCTTACCACGCAACGATTTTTGGATCAGTTGATCAATCCAAACGGACTGACAGGAGAGTCCCTACGTAATTATCTGATTGAAAATGATCTGGTTCGTGTGCAAGGTAACCGTTATCCAATTGTTGGAGGTCCTGGTGATGAATATGGAGGCTATCCAGTCAATGTAGGTGGAAACGTTGGAAACTTTGGCGTATTCAACCCAGGGGTCATTGCAGAATACGATGCCCAGGGGAATATCACAGGATATAAAGAAAATCTAGGTGGTGAGGGTACACAATATATTGCTTATTCGGACAACTACCCATGGGATTTTATGAATGCAGCCACGTTTGACGCCTCATTTATTAAATTAAGAGAACTGTCTTTCAGTTATGATTTGAAAGGGAAATGGCTTACGCGTATGGGCATTGATGGGGGCAGTGTGGGGGTCTATACCCGCAATTTACTTTTATGGACGAAGGCCAAAGTTGGAATTGATCCCGAAATGGCGTTTCAATCTGAAGTAGGAGTCGGTTTTAAGCAGGGCATAGAGCGTTACAACGTAACTCCTTGGACTATGCCGATCGGATTTAAGGTTAATATCACATTTTAATATAAAGCCAAGACAATGAACAATCATTTTAAAACTATAAAAATAGCACTGTTTGTCTCTGCCATAAGTATATGCTTGTGGAGCTGTAAAGATCTAACGGAAATCAATATCAATCCCAATGGCGTAAGTGAGGAGGAAGCAAATCCAAATTTACTATTGCCCACTATACTTGCTGGTACAGGAAGTAAATATAATGATCTCAGTTTTACAGATCTGGGAGGTGTGGTTCAACATACGCAATTGGATGCCTGGTTTGATTCGCACAATGATTATGAGTGGACAGGGGGAATATTAAGCTGGGATGCTTATTATGGATTTTTACGCGATAACGAATTGATGCGTCGCCGGTCTGAAGAATTGGGGTTTGATTTTCATCATGGTGTTTCACTGGTCATGCGCGCTTATCTGTTTGGGCTGATCACAGATTTGTGGGGAGATGCTCCTTATACCGATGCGCTAAAAGCTGAACAGGGAGGCGTGCAGTACAATTTCCCCAAGTTTGATCGGCAGGATGTGATCTACAAAGGAATCATTGAAGAGCTGAAACAGGCAAACGCCTTATTTTCAAAACCTAATGGCCGATATGATGTTTTGGCAAGTGCAGATATCTATTTTGGAGGCAATGTCGTTAAATGGCGTCGCTTTGCCAATTCCTTGGCTTTGCGCTACTACATGCGCATCGCAGAAAAAGAAAACACCTTTGCTAAAGAAGGAATAGAAAACATGTTGGCACATCCGGCAGATTTCCCGATAATTACATCTGTAGAGGATGAGGTAGTGATGAGTTTTATGGGAAATAATGCATCAGATTCCTGGCCTTCTAATACCGTTTTTGATGCAAGTGGCAGTAACTTTCGCCGGATGAAAATGTGTGCAACACTTGTTGATCGCCTACAAGAGTTTCATGACCCGCGAATAGCGGTTTGGGCGAAAAAGGTGGAAATTCCGATCGAGATTCGTTCGACAGAACCAAGTGGAACCGATCGAATCGTGAATGGTGTCCGTATTGTTTCACCCGATGTGGTCAAAGGTATTACTGTGGACGTTGATGCGGAATACGTAGGATTGCCACCCAGTGTTTCTAAAAACCCATCAGCCTATAATCTCAATCCGAGCCCTGGACAAACATCGATGAATCCGCATGTTTCTTACCTCCATGATAGCTATAAGGCAGCAAAAGGGGAAATACTGAAAGCTCGACTACTCGCAGCATCTGAAGTAAGTTTTATTTTGGCTGAAGCGGCTTGGAAAGGATGGGCATTGCCCGAGTCTCCTAAGACCTATTATGAGCAAGGTGTGCGCAATTCGCTTGCTACTTGGGGAAAAGAAAATGAGTATAGCGAATATATTCAAAAGCCTGGCGTTGCTTTTAATAATACACAAGCACAGATTATGGAGCAGAAATGGATTTCTAATTGGTCTACAGCATCACAAGCCTGGTTTGATTATCGAAGAACGGGCTATCCGCAATTGAAAGCCGGACCTGCAGCCATTCGTTCTCAACTGCCATTACGCATTCCTTATATGCAGAATGAAATGAGTGTTAATCAAAAAAATGCGACAGAAGCCTTGGGTCGAATTGAAAAAACGGCCTACTCTCAAGCAGATAATGAAAATAGTGCATGGTCCAAGTCCTGGTTGCTACAAGGAACGAATAAACCATGGTAATCATATATACAAACAATTAATATCGATCATAATGATTTTAAAGAATTTAATTTTATCCTTGAGTCTATGCTGTGTCCTATGTATAGGAACAGCACAAACTAGCGATCGTGGGCTATATCCTGATCGTATCACGTTGACGTGGTCAGATAATCCATCAACCACACAGTCTGTCACCTGGAGAATAAATGGTGCTTCTAATAAAGCTGTGGGACAGGTTGTCGAAGAGCAGAGTAGCCCCGATCTGGAGCAAGCAGCGCAGACGGTAATGGGCGTAACGAGTCAATTAAAAATTGAGGGCAATACGGCTGACAACTATGGGCAAGTTTCGTTTCAAGGACTAAAGGCTGGTACTGTATATGTCTACCGCGTAGGGGATGGCACGAATTGGAGTGCTTGGAATCAGTTTCGTACAGCTGATATAAAGGGTGATTTTTCGTTTATTTACCTGGGCGATGCGCAGAATGATTTACGTTCGCGATGGTCCCGATCCATTCGCAAAGCTTTTCAACAGGAACCTAATGCACGTTTTATTGTTCATGCCGGTGATCTGATTAATCGTTCAAATAACGATAGCGAATGGGGAGAATGGCATGAAGGAGCCGGGTTTATCCATCAGATGATACCAGCTATACCTACTCCTGGTAATCATGAATACCGCAGAGATTCTTTGGAGCAGTTGGTATTAGATCCGCATTGGAAAATGCATTTTAATCTTCCTAAAAATGGCCCTGTAGGTATGCAGGATGCGGTATATTATGTAGAGTATCAGGATGTGCGCATGATCTCATTAAATTCACAATTAATCATGCTAGATTCTGTAGCAGCTAGAAGACAAGAAGAATGGTTAGCTGAGGTTTTGGCATCCTCAAAAGCCAAATGGAATATTGTTGTGATGCATCATCCGGTTTATTCAACAGCAAAAAATAGAGACAACATCATCCTACGTGAGCGTTTTAAACCTATTTTCGAAAAGTATGGAGTTGATCTGGTATTGCAGGGACATGATCATACTTATGCAAGAGGTACAGCTGGTAAAGTTCGTCCGGTATATCTCCTTTCTGTGGCAGGACCAAAGATGTATGGTTCCGATTCGGAACGCTGGATGGAAGTATCAGGTGCGCAGACACAGCTCTACCAAGTTATTCGGGTTACAGATAGTAAGCTATACTTTTCAAGCTATAAACTGAATGGACAGTTGTTTGATTCATTCGAACTCGCTAAGAAATAACATGATACATATATTAACTGCTCTACGTGTTCTGTTGGTATCTTCAGGCGTTTTGTTTTCAGTTGTTTATGCACAATCCGATCGCCTATTGACAAAGTTGTCGGCAAAAGAACTGCATATTGCTGCTCACCGCGGGGCACACAAGCAATTTCCTGAGAATTCAATTCCCTCCATTTTGGAGGCGATAAAGTTAGGTGTCTCTATCGTGGAGCTCGATATTCGTAGTACTAAAGATGGTGTGCTTATTTTGATGCATGATGGTACTGTAGACCGCACAACTACAGGTAAGGGAAAAGTGAGTCATCTGACCTATTCTGAAATAGAGAACCTGTATTTACGGGATTCACCAGCAGGTGCGACCACTAACTATCGCGTGCCAACGTTGACAGAAGTGCTGCGCCTATGTAAAGGGAAAATTATCTTGGATATTGATTTTAAAGAAGAAAACAAAAAGTATGTTGCAAAAACTTTTGAATTGATTGTTGCAGAAAACATGGAAGACGAAGTTCTTTTTTTTCTATATGACCACAAAGAAATGGAAAATATCTATAAGCTTAATCCTCGTATCACTCTTTTTCCGCGTGCACGAAAAATGAGCGATCTGCATGAGATTTTAGAGTCTAAACGGACTTCAATTGTCCATATTGATCACTCGTTCGATAACTCGGATGAATTACTAAAGTTTAAAGATCAAGGTGTTATTTTATGGTTAAATAGTCTAGGTGATACAGATGAACAGGCTCTTCGGAATGGAAATACGGTTTACGACTTGTTTCTGAATAAATACCCTTATGTTAGGGTCATTCAGACGGATAATCCTGGCCTTTGGAACATTATGGTCCCTGGATCACATCGTCAGTAAAGGATTTATTACCCTCGCTAAGCAAATGCTAATCTTTGCGCTATTATTTTTGTTGATTCAAAATAATAGCGCTTTTGCTGCTTTTCCAGGCGATCTAAAAAGAATAAAAAGACAAAAAGCATCCAATACTCCAATATGGTATTAGACGGTTTAACGCCTTTGATATCTATTGAAGGAAGAAGTTATTCTTTTGACAAGGAGCGAGTCGAACCATTCTTTACCAAGCTTATTATGCAGAGAAGCAAAAGGAAATAGATAATCACTATACAGCTACAAAATTAAAATTTGCCGGTGCTGCTGGAGCAAAAGAATTTGATGGGTATATTTTAAATCCAATTTTTAATGCTTTTAATAAGGAAATCGAGTTAAAGGATGTTCAACTTTTGAAAAGTAAAATAAATGAGAAGGAAACGCTTTATGGTAATATTGGCCAAGATTTCATAAAGCAATTCAATAAAATGACTCTAAATTTTGATCAAATGTTTATCATATTCGATTGAGATTTTCTTAACCGTAATTTTAAAATTTATAGTTTAAGAGCCGTTAGTTCTTTTCTTGTAGATATAGCATCTGTATAGTTATCTACCATCTCCATTCTACCACAAATAATGAAACCAAGTATGGGTCTATCTTTGCGTGTTCAAATTGGATAGGGCAGAGTTTTAAATTTTTTCTCTTTTTGGATTAATGTTTAAGTCGTTTTGCCGGCTACGAAAGTTATGGCATTCTCAATATCACGTGATAACTTGGCGTTAATTTCCTCCATTTCTGATAAAAACATATTATTTTCACCAACAAGATAAACAGTTTTTTAGGTGTTATCAGCCAAATTCCCGTAATAGATTTATTGAAATTCGAATAGTTCATATCATCTTTCATATCAAATGAATAAGTGTTATAAATTAATTTCAAATAGGATTTATTTACTTTTTCATTATCATCAACAATTTCTTTATCATCAATAATTTCTACACCATGAACTGCAAAGCTCAGGGTTTAGTTGTATGGGTATGCTTTGGTTTGATATCTACAACTTTTTGTTTGATACCGACTATAATCTAGCATAATCCACTAGCTATCTTTGTATTGTAAATTTAAAGCAATTAATAAATGATAACATTATTAGTCAATCTAAAAGCTAAAAATCACGAGGATGCAGATTATCTAAGGGACATTTTAAAAGATCTAGCTATTTCAACACCTAAGGAAAAGGGTTGTATCGAGTATAGTATTTACCAAGAATCTGATAACGCACTATCCTTTCAGATACTGGAATCCTGGAATAGCCAAGAAGACATGGAAGGACATGAAAAGGTTTTGAATGATTCTGGACTTTTGAAAAAAGCCTCTGCACTTTTGGTTGGTGGGCTAAATCAAAAGAAAATTGAAAAAATATAAATTGAGACAAATAGTAATGAACACTAATAAAAAAAAGATGAAAACAATATTGATAACAGGAACCTCAAGCGGGATTGGAAAAGCAACGGCAAAGAAATTTTTAAACGCAGGCTGGAACGTAATTGCGACCATGCGATCTCCTGAAAAAGAAGAGGAACTTAAAAACTCCAATGCTATGTTAGTAATGAAGTTGGAAGTTACCGATATGAATAGCATCCAAAAAGCCATCGATGCCGGAATAGAGAAATTTGGAAAAATAGATGCCTTGATGAACAATGCAGGGTTTGGTACATTCGGTGCTTTCGAGACAGCAACACAGAAACAGGTTGAAGAATTGTTCAACGTCAATGTGTACGGATACCTGAACGTGACCAGAGCAATTTTGCCGCATTTTCGTAAAAACGGAAAAGGCACCTTACTTAATGTAAGTTCTCAAGGAGGTAGGATAACCTTTCCAACCTGTTCGCTATATCACGCTACAAAATTTGCAATAGAAGGTTTTACGGAATCCCTATCCTATGAATTGATCTCCGAGAATATCGAGGTCAAAATAATAGAGCCAGGAGCAACAGACACCAGCTTTGTAGGCTCTGCCAATATGGGGGGAAATGATTCTATTACCAACTATCAAAAGTTCGATAAGATCGCCCTTGAAACCTATGGCAAGCTTAATGAAAAATCCCAATCTACCTCTGATGAAATTGCTGAGGTCATCTTAGAAGCAGCCAATGACAAAAGTGGCCGATTGCGCTATATAATTGGGGAAGACACCAAACGCTTGTTGAACGCACGTAATACAATGACAGATCAAGAGTATGTGGACTATATGCGCGGAACTTATATTCCGGAGTTTTGGGATAAGAAAATCAATACTTCGATATAACCGAACAAAAGTTTACGGAGCAAGACTGTACAGAAATAAAAATGAATTCGTTTGAACTTCTTATAAAAGAGAGGTTCGAACGAGTTCACTAAAATAAAATGAAATGAAAACTACAGGAAATACAATTTTAATTACTGGGGGAGGCACCGGCATGGGTCTCGAAGCCGCAAAACAATTCGATGCTATGGGCAACACTGTAATTTTGGTTGCACGAAATGAGGGGCGATTGAAAGAGGAAGCGGCTAAATTGAATAATGCTTCTATTATAGTATGTGATCTATCCATCGAGAACGACCTGGATAGACTGGTCAATACAGTTAAGGAAAAGCACCCTAATTTAAATATGGTGTTCTTGAATGCTGGTATCGCAACCAATTACACATTATTTAGTCGTAATGATTCTTACAAGGTTAGTATTGCTGAAATGGTGACGAATTACCATTCAGTAGTAAAGCTTACCCAAGCTTTGGTGCCTATACTGGCCGATAGGGAAAATGCGGCCATTATAATTACCACTTCTGGAGTGGCCTTTGTTCCCGATTTGCAGCACCCCACCTACAGCGCTACCAAGGCCGCTTTGCATTCTTATAGCCTCTCCCTGAGGTTGGCTTTGGAACAACAAAAATCAAATGTCAAGATATTCGAGTTGATGGCTCCATTGGTGGATACTCCTTTTGCAAAAGGCATTAATTCAGACCAAAAAATGGCGGCAAGCAGGGTTATTCAAGAAATGATAGCGAAGCTTGAATTAAACGAATATGAAATGCACGTTGGTTTGACAAAAGATATCTTTGAAAAGATGAAAGTGTCCACTCAAGAGGCATTACATTTTGTTAATGGGATTACTGGATAAGCTTTACTTTTAATTATTCATAAAATAGTTACTACATTGTACATATTTAATGTAATAACTATTTTATGATAGTATTTCGCTCACCGTAAATTTCTTATTTTGGAAAAAACAGAAACATTCAAATCATTTTATGAAGATAAGTTTGGAGAGCGTTTAGATATACTCTCCAACGACAATGCAGATTTCTTAATGATTCCTCATGACGGGTGTATTGATGGGAAACCCATTCTATACCGACGACGTAATTTTTATAAAATTTCCTTTTTAGACGGTCGTTTTATAGTGCATTATGGTGATAAAAGTATCGAAACAAAAGGAGCAGGACTTGTTTTTTTCGATCCTAAAACTCCTTATACCATAGAATCATTGGAGGATAGTACAATGGGAGGACACTTAATCTTTAAGGAGTACTATCTAGACAGCTACTTTAGGAATCACATAAATAAATTACCAATATTTTCAAGGGATCTTAAACCCATTTTTAGTCTTGAGCAAGAGGAAATAGAAGAAATTATTACACTTTTTGATAAGATAAAGAGAGAACACAATTCGGATTATGAGTTCAAAAATGATTTGATTAGAAATTATATATCCGAGCTATTCCACTTTGCGGTAAAAAAGAAACCTTTAATAAACACGCATACCCCAACAGATGCAAAGACACGTCTGGCCAAAGTCTTTATCGAACTTTTGGATCGACAGTTCCCAATTGAAGATCCGGGTGATCCTTTTGTATTCCGGTCTCCCAGAAAATTGGCAGAAACCTTGGGCGTGCATGTAAACTCCTTGAATAGAGCAGTTCGCGGTTATACAGGAAAAACAACAAGTGACTACATATCAGACAGATTAATGGAGGAAGCGATAATACTATTAAAACATACTGATTGGAACATCGCAGATATTAGTTATGGATTAGGGTTTGAGGACCCTTCGCATTTTAACCACTTTTTTAAGGATAGGACGCAGCAGATTCCATCAAACTTGAGAATTTGAAAGGGAGACTATGCTAATATTTAGAATTCTACCTCATAAATAATTAAATCATAATTGAGGACAAATGTCTGACTTCTACTTAAAAGTCATTGATTATGAAATACTCTTTACAAAACCTCATTTTAGATATTCACTAGTCTAATAACTCAAAAACGGCTACCTGACTTTATTCAAGTAGCTTTAATATTAACATCAACCAAAAAATCAATTGATCATAGTAGCAAACTCTTGTTTTGATATCCTCACTTTTTTAAGTTTAGAATTCCAGTCATTTTCTTCATCACGATACCCTAAAGCAAGTAGTACAACTTACATTCATGTTCCATGTTTTCCGTCAATATAGCATTGTTAGTTAGTGTATATGCTATATCTATTGTTATAATATTTTTACTTGTAGTTTATAAAATTCACCGTGTTAATGTTTCAACATTAGTTGTTGTTGTTCTTTCTTAAAAAGGTTCTTGAAATAATCATAAGGCTTAAAAAAAGGATGATTAATTTCATAATAACTTGTTTATCAAATCATTATTTTCGATGTAGGACCTTTGAAAATGAACTCCAGTCATAGTGTTAAAGATACAAACTTATTAGCTTTAGCCTACTACCTGTTAACAATAGAGTCATACTGGTGATGGACAGGACGAACTGGAAGTCTGAGTAATTACCTTCCACATTTTGATGTTGAGGCATCTTATGGAAACACTTCTATTTTATTAATTTTCAGGCTATTAAGTAAAGTAAGTGACACCTTATTGCCACGAAAATAGAAGAGTATAAACCATTTGTTACAAACAAAAAACGTAAAAAATTAGCCCTGATTAGTAATGTGAAGGATATATTAAACTATTAAACACATTTTTAAAAATAAATATGTTTAATAGTTCTTTTTTAAGTAATTTTAATGTATTGAATACAGCGTTGTATTTTTTTTTAACCATTTAAACATATAAACTATGTCTACTATCTCTCCTGATGTGACTGTAAGTCCGTCTAGTCCGCTTTATATTACGGACACAAACAATCAATTTGGTACAGTAACGGTTTTGCCTGGAGGACAAATTTTTGTCCAGACTACGGCTAAAATTTCTATTGCTTCCTTAATTAAGTCAACGGCAGTGTTAAAAGCAGAGTCCGTGCAATCAAAAATTGGTGATATCAATATTCTTGGGCAATCCGGCGCTCCTGGAGTTAATGGTCAAGCTGGAACTAATGCGGCGAATGGTGTTGATGGCCAGAATGCAAGTTGTAATTGGGCATCTGGCTGTAATGATGGCTCTGCCGGTACGAATGGCGCTGCTGGTGGCAATGGTGGTAATGCAAGTGCAGGTGGGAGAGGCGGTGATTCTCCTGCTACTACTATGCGTATTGGACAAGTAGACGGCACGTTCACTGTGGTTGGCGGTGGTGGTGATGGCAGTAAAGGTGGTGATGGAGGTAACGGTGGTAACGGTGGTAACGGCGGTAAAGGCGGTAACGGCAGTAGCTCTGGTGCTTATTCGCGTAATGGTTACGCCGGTGGTAATGGCGGTAAAGGCGGAAATGGTGGTAATGGTGCAAATGGTGGCGATGGTGGTAACGGAAATGTAATCAATATAACCTATGAAAGTTTAAGCCCAGGAAGCCAGTTTATTCCTTACCCAATTGCAGGAAATCCAGGAGATGGCGGAAATGGTGGAATTGGAGGAGGAGGTGGCCTAGCTGGTGCTGGCGGTTCACCTGGAGGAGCTAATGGATCACCTGCAGACTCTGGGGATGGTGCAACAGCAGGAACTAAAGGTACCAATACGGGCCAGTTACCTCAAATCAATATTCAGCAAGGCTAAAATTATTCTACTACTATTATTTTGAAATAAATAGTAGTCAATAATCTACGGCTGATTTCTAATTAGCCGTAGATTTTACAGTACTACTAACTTTTATATTATTAATCCTAAAAATTTATATGATTCGTAGCTTCCGTCTAGGTCAAAAAGTTCAGCGTCTTATTTCGCTTGCTGATCAGCTCAAACCAGCCAACACTCCTTATTTAAAGGATAAGTGCTATCGGCTTCTTGATATACACTCCGATTCTGAAGATTTTAATACAGCTGCTTCTTGCCTTAACAATGATGGTGTGCCCTTACAGCTTTGTCTAACATCTTCGAATAAAGGAATGTCAATGCGTATCATTGCCGATCCTGGTGCTTATCATAGTGACCCCGAACAGCGTTATTCTTCATCCATTGATACATTGTTATATTTCATTGATGAGAGTCAGTCTAGCGAACTGAAAGAAATTGCTACAAAAACAATTGATATGCTTCTTCCAGACAATATGGATGAACGCAAGATTTATAAACAGGGGTTTGTATGGATTGGCGTGAGTCCACAAAAACCTGGTATTGCCTTTTACCTGGAAATGGCTCCGCTAAAACATGAAAAGGGATGGCTGAGAGTAGAAAATTGGCTTATGCATATTCTACCTAATACGAACGAAGCAATAGTTATCATAAACAAATTGAAAAAATACTGCATTGTAGCCAGTGCGGGACTAGAAGGAAGTACACTTGAAAATTCAAGAGCTAAAATTTACTTCCGGATGCGAGACAGCTATAATTTTGCCGACCTAAAAGAGATCGATCTTTTTTCATCCGAAGCGATGAAAGATTTTATGACTATCGCAACAGCACAATATGATGTAGATTCAGATGGAATGGTCATGAGTATCGGATTTAACTTACTTACCGGTGTACTTGTTGATGTAAAAACTGACTTATGTGGCCACTGCCTAAGATATAGTCCTGCTGAATGGTCTTCAGTTATAGCAACTTTATCCAAGCGCTATTCAATTTCATCACCAGATATGGAACTGATATTGAATAGCAAGGAATATCAAATTGCTTTTATCGGTTTAGGGCTTACTATTGATCATACGCCAAGACTTAATATTTATATAAAACATGGTAGTCAAATCGGTATACCTGAATCGGACGAAATATCGGGGGCTCTGAAGGATTCAATGCGTTATCTGATAGCTGTTCAAAATAAGAATGGCAGTTGGGACGACTATTTTCTACCTGTAGGTCAATCAGATCAATGGGTTACGGCATATGCAGCACAGGCATTGGCACAATATGGAAAAAGAAGCGGTAACATCGATGCGTTGAACGCCGCAAAAAAAGCAGCAGAATGGCTTTCTGATAACCGTAGTTATCAATCAGGATGGGGCTTTAATGCTGCTACAGGGCCTGACGCAGACTCGACAGGAATGGCTGTCGCCTTGTTTGACGAGCTTGACCTTCCTGTGAATGAAGAGGATCGTTTATTTTTCCGACGTCATTGGAAAGAAGGTGAATGCATAGCAACATATACAGAGCCAGAGGCTTGGGCTTCTGGTCATTGGGACGTTACTCCATGGGGATATCATGGTATGTTACCCGAAGATAAAAAAACTTTTCTTGCTCCCTTTCAAAGTGCATTAGGTGCAAACCGTATGCATACTGGTTTTTGGCGATCTTATTGGTGGCGAAACCCTTACTACAGTACTTTTATTACGTTGGAAGTATTAGATAAATTAGGTATGGAGGAACCGCATGAAGCTTATAGCTATGATCCATCCCAGATACAAATAGACAATGCTTTTGACTTAGCTTGCTATATTGGTATTGAATGTCTTAGGCAATATCCAAATCAAAAAATAGGTGCACATATAAGAGCATTACTTAACTGGCAGGCGGACAATGGACAATGGTATGGTTCAGCAAATCTGCGCGTGACGGATAATTTCTGTTATGAACCATGGAATAATCCTTCGGGTACTTATTACGAAGATAGAAAATCAATCATCACCAATGCAACAGTTATGAGGGTGCTTTCAAAAACAATTGCTTCGAAAACACCGTTAAATAGCGAAATTATGTATAACTGGATGTAACTACCTAATTTTATTAAAATCAAATCAATCATGTTACGAAAGTTATTTATCGACTCGAATAATGAGGCAGCTTTTCATAGAGATGGGTATATAGTTTTGGACCTTCTGACAGAAGAAGATGTTACCAAACTAAAAACGGCCTTTGGAATTGTGGAAAAACAGCATAGTTTTGATATAGCAGCCTCCGTGGTGCTTCCGGACCTAGAAATGCGTCGCTTTGTAAACAAAAGTATTACACCAATTTTCGAACAACGAGTACGACCTCTACTCAATAATTATAAGATCATTCTGGGTAGCTTCGTCGCTAAATGCGGAGGTTCTGAGCAGAGCAAATTTCCTTTGCATCAAGATCCGACATTTGTTGAAGAAGAACATCATGTTGGACTTAGTATCTGGTGCCCCTTGATTGATGTAGATAGGAGTAATGGTTGTCTGGGGCTATTGCCAGGCAGCCATCGTTTAAATAATCTATATCGTTCACCTTGCATGTTACCTTATACTGAGATCGAGGGGATTCTTGAATCTGAATATATGAAATATATTCCTATGAAAAAAGGGGAAGTATTATTGATGAATACCAGAACAATACATGGTTCTCCTCCTAACTTAAGCAGCACAATAAGACCAGTTGCCGCAGGTGTAGCGATACCTGAACACTTGCCGGTGTTATGTTGCTACTCAAGTATGGATGAAAATGCTAAAGAGACAACTGTATATCAGGTTCCAGATGATTTTTACTTGAGGCACACCATGACGACATTCCCTCAAGAAGGAAGATTATATAAAACCGTATCAAATCATATCGAATCTTTATCAATTGAAAAAATAGAAACACAGTTTAGTATTTAAACAGGACAATACTGTATGATCATTTTCAGCCAAAGGAAATGTAATTCATGTATCTGATAAAGAAATAGTAAACCTAATTCAACTAGTTATGGCTAATAAATCGACAAACACCAGTGCTGCTCAATCTGAAACGCCTGCTTTACACTCTTTTGAGTTTGATAAAACGGCAATAGGGAAAATTAAAAGTAGTGTAAACAAGTTTCGTGGCTGTGTATCCATGCCGTTAGATCTTTTAACCTTACCGGGTCCAGAAGGACTTGATGTTAAGCTTTCTGTTCTCTATTCAAGCAATGTGAAAAACAATTTGAATACTTGGAATACAGAATCCCCTACAGGCGTCCTGGGTATAGGCTGGCAAATGCCTATTGAGATGATTACGGTAGATAAGGGTGGAAGCGGGTCAGTAATAAATGATACCTATTATTTGGTATCAGGTGGCAGTGCTAATCCTATGGTAAAAATAGGTGAAACTGTTGATGGCAATTGGATATTCCAACTGCGGAATTTCGAGTTTTGGTCGGTACAGTATAATCCTTTTCAGCAGGTTTGGGTCATAATAAAAGAAAATGGATTTAGATACACTTACGGTGAGGGGCAAGATGCACAGTCGAACGCTACACAGTGGGGGGTAAGGTGGGGGAATTGGATGGGAGCCAGTAATGTAGGTGAATCACAAGTCCTTTATCCCCTGGTTTGGAATCTTGCATCTATTGTTACGCCATTGGGTCATGCTGTTCAATATCAATATATCAAAATACAACAAAAATTAATTTCCTCTGGACTTGCTTATACACAGGCTTCTTATTTAGAAAAAGTAACGGATAGTTACGGACGGATAATTAGATTTAGCTATGGAAATAAATTTGGATTGCTTAACCCAGGAAATTCAAGTGAAGGCCTTTCAATTATTGAATATCAACCTAGGCATACCCAAATTGCTCCGCCTAACCCTAGTGCCTACCAAGATCGCTTTGAAACTTTGTTTTTAGATACAATAGATGTTGAAAACGCAGATGGTAGTCACCTTTTAGGCTTGAAGTTTACCTATGACTTTATGAATAATGCAGTTTCATCAGATCCTAGTTATTCGTTGCTATACAAAAGGTGCTTGCAATCTGTATTTCAATATGTAGATAGTGGAGTAACACTTCCTGCAATTAATTTCGAATACTTTCCTACCCATATATCGAGTATAAATCCCGGAGCATTAAGTGCTGTTGTTTATCCTGAAGGAGGTAAGGCGTCATTTGAATATAAAGTGCAGACCATTACCTCTACCAATTCATCAAAAAAAGTACAAATCACCAATCCTATTAAAGGAAGTATTCCACGTGTCTGGTTCGGATCTAGCTATGTAGTTTTTACCTATCAAAGCAACAACCACATTCAAATAAGAGTTCAGTCATGGAATGGGCAGTGGGTAAATCAAAATTTCATCATTACCAAAGCAGCAGCAAACGATAGTATAGCGGTGCAAACACAAGAAAATTTCTTTTCTCTTTCTATGCGTAATATCGCCACAGGTAATGATGAAGTGTATTTATTCCGAAATGACGATGCAGGGTTAGATCTCAAATTTGGCAACTGGATCATGTACAATAATCAACCTTTTGTACTTACTGTAAAACCTGGCTCCAAAGCCCGCTCTACCTATGTGGCAGGAAATAGTTTTGTAATAGCTTACAATACGGACTATACAACCTCAAGAGTTCAAGGCTTTTCTTATAACTGGCAAAATGGAAGGTGGAGTGGAAATGAATCACTATTACTTCCCGATTCTTCATATTGTACATTTGCAGCGATTACTGCAGCACAGAATTTCTATGCAGTTAGCTGTTATATTCAGGATTCAAAGCAGGTAAAAAACTATCTCTTTTACCGGACTGCAGATGGTACTTGGAAGTTAGGAAATACCTGGTTTTTAAATAACACGGATATCGTCATTGATGACTCGAGTAATACAGCTTACTTGGTCATATCTCCAAGTCCTAGTTCCCTTGTATTGACTTTTGCAACATCTGCTACAAGTACTTCGCTTAATTATAGCTTGCGACTGTACAATTGGGATGAGAATTTTTTTGTTTTGAATTCAGCTTCTCCTGGATCAGCGGACTCGAGTTCCCCTATCGTAGATAACATGTCACTTTATCAAATATTCAAAACATCTATTGTTGGCTCTACAGTGGCAAATAATCTATTGTTTTTGCGCAATATTGGAGGAAATCAACGGTATGGGTCTGTGTGGGATATGAAGAGTTTTACAGTTTCGAGTTCATTAACCAAACTAAATGTAGCCACTGGCGATGATGTAAACATACTTTCTCCAGCTAGTGGGGGAATGGTGAATCAATGGTCCACCTTTAATCCAAATTCGGGTAAATGGTCTATATTACCGAATGTGCCATCCGGAAATAACCCTACTATTTCGGGGAATTATATGACTGTTGGAAAAACAATATATTTCCGTGGGTCAGACGGTAACTGGAGAACGATACCAACACAACTTACTTATTTAAATTACCCACAAAGTATTCAAAACATAGGTGCAAGATATATTAATTATCAAGATAGTGGTGACCAAACTGCATCAAGTTATTTAATAGCATTAAAAAATGGCACTGCACAACAACCACAAAAATTAAATAACGTCAAAACATATGTACCAGAGGATACATCAGGTACCATGTTGGCTTCCGAACGTTTTTTGGTTACCTATCCTTCTTCCGCAAATTCTTTTGACGAAAGTACTACCATGGATTTATTGAATTTAGATGAAATTAATTTTGACCTGAATGTTTCAGATACTCCTGTGGCTAATCTCGTTATCGAAGACAAGTTTGATTCCTCTCAAAGCTTCTGTCAATCTTATTATTATGCCAATTCAGCCGAAGCACAAATCGTATTCAATGGTTTGATAGGTACAGCTCAATATCCTTTAGTAACAATAGTGCCAGGTATTAAGGAAAAAACAGCCTCACCTTCATCTACTCCTGAAGGAAGTAGTCAGTTTTATTATTCTAATGGGCTAGCACAACAAACATCGCTTTATCCAAGTGGTGGACTTCAGAATTACCAGAATATCCTAAACGGAATTCAACTAGGACAAAAAGATTTTGATAAAAAAGGATCCTTAGTCGCTTATCAATTGAATTATTGGACCGTTTATTCTAAAGACAGTACGGGTAAATTTCTTTTGGGTGGTTATGCCCGGTGTGAGAAGACGGCTAACATGAAAGATGGTATTCTACAATGGTCTAGAGGAACTTATGATAAGGTAACGGGCTTGTTGTTATGGCAAGAGAAATCCTATTTTGACTCTGACGGAATAGAGAAGAACCTTCGTGCAGAAACGGTTTATGCTTATCAGATTCCAGCCTACGCTGCTATTTTCAATAAATTGCACATATTCACAGCGGTGGCCATGACGACTCAAAGTGTAGCACCGGCCGACAATACGTCAAGAAACTATATCAAAAGTCAGGCGACTACTTTCCGAAACTGGGCCAATAGTGATATTAGTATTGATTGCGCTGAAACAGGTCTTTATAGGTTAGCGCCATATCAAACCTTTGATTGGACAATACCGGGAACAGCAGCACCACAATTCCCACTTGACGAAACAGGGACAGAATGGCAATTAAAAGCAAAAGTAATATCCAGATCAAGTACGGGTTATCTGATTAATGAACAAATAGATGGCCAAGGCTTAATTTCTTCTTTTATTTATGATAAAAACCAACAAACACTAGTTGCTAAATTTCCAAATGGTAGCTTATCTGGAAGCGAGGTTAGTTATTATGGCTTTGAAGATTATGAAACTAGCCAGAACTGGACTATGGGTTCGGGAGCCTCAATTATTCCAAATAGCGAAAATGAAGTTATAGATGCGCATACCGGTACCAATAGCTTAAGTATTACAGCTGCTAGTACAGGATCTATGGGTATACAAGGGTCGTTTACACCATTGCGTCAAAATCAACAATATGTGTTTTCAGCTTGGGTTAAAAAACCTGTAGCATACAATAATACATTAGGTAATGCAAGTTGGAAAATAGAAATTACAGGCGGAGCAACACTTGAATGTGATTTTCCCGATACAGAAGGACAATGGCTGTATGTATCTCAGCTTATTACATTTCCCAATCCTGAAGGCAAAGCCAATGTTTTGATATCTTGTGAAAATGCAAATGAAATAAGCCATGTACTCATAGATAATCTGCGATTTACACCTTTAGCCTGCATAATTGAAGCATATAGTTACAAAAATATTTTAGCAAAACCTACTGTAGTTCTGGGGCCCAATGGTGAAACTACCCGTAGCGTTTTGAATCGATTTCAGCAGGAAATCATATCGACCAATGCCGCAGATAGAACCGCAGTACTTAAGAGTAGTTATATGTCTAGAAGCGGAAATCAAGGTGTTTTTTCAAACCTTGACCCCAACAATTCTGTTTCTATTGCAGCAACTACAGGGGGGCAGCTAACCGAGTTTACACACGGTTCAGAATGGACTACCGCATGGCAAGGATCTGATGAAATCTGGGAAGTAAGTGATGCTGTGCTAAAGCAACAATCAGCTGGGGTCGCAGGGACAATAACTTGCACAGATAGTACTATTAATATAGATTATGGATGTACTATCGTATTCAATCTACTGGAGATACCAAGTATTCCATTGGGGGTGAAAATTGGGTCTGCACTTACCATTCAATGGTCTCCTCAATTAGCAACATGGCAATTGCATGATGCTTCAGGAGTGAATTTGCTCCCCGCAGTAGATGCTTGTGCATTCATTATTCCCAAAAGTACCTTCGAAGCGCAGCTTCAGGCAGGGACATTATCCATAGCACTATGCAAGGCATTTAACAAAGCAGGATTTTTACTTTCACCCGAAGCTGTTATCAGTGCAGGAGCAAATATGGAAAATGGTTGGACGATCACGAGTAGTAAATACCGATATGCTTTGCGGGTAGATGGTGACGATATAGCCGTTTACACGATGAATAACCAATGGTCTATATTGGTCAATGAGTCAACAATCGTTTTTTGGGCAAATGGAAAAATGATTTTCAGTTATGCTGAGTTAACCGATCTTGCAGGATGCCCTACCTTTTTCTTTGGTAATCAGGTTGCTATTTCCCAAATTGCTACCGCTACAAATCCAATGGCTGGTATTTCTTTTGACGATTCCAATGGTGTGAATATTCAGGCGCAGCAATATGCGGCACAGCAGATGGTTATTGAGCAGTTGATCTCGGATAATATGGGTAGATTGGCCGTTAGGACAAAACCAGCGTACGTTACTCCGCAACAAAATCCAATGTTTGCTTACTGTAGTGAATTTGCAAAAATGAACTGGAACATAGGTACTATGACTGGTCTGATAAATAAGTCCTATCCTACAGACAATGGGTATCCATTTTTAAGACAGATATTTGAAACATCTCCTCTTTCCCGTGTCATTGAGGAAAGTGTAGCAGGCGAAGAGTTTAGGGTAAATGGTGGTAAATCCACGCGAACAACTTATACCTCAGTATTATGGCAATCTGGATTACCTATTTACTCGAAAAAAATAACCGTCAATCCCAATGACAAAGTTTTTTATGAAGTAAGTACATTATTGGAGCAGGTGATCCAAAATGTTTCTGTAACCGGTACTGAAATAAAAAATGAGACAAGTTTTGATGATGCCGGAAATGCAAGCATCCTTCGTGCACCAAATTATTTCAATCCTCCAGCAAATTCGCAACAAAGCGACTGGGTTACAAAGCAGACTTTTGATTATCGTAACCAATTGCTCTCTTTACAAGAGGGGGCAAATACGGCTACCAGATTTATTTATGATGCTTCCGGGAACTTGCGCTTCAAACAAGATCCACAAGGGGTCAAAGACGGAAACTTTATTTATACAAATTACGACATCCTTTCTCGTCCCATTGAAACTGGATTTATTGTTGGTTCATGGGATGAACAAATGCTACAGCAATACGCTCATACAGAGCCATCATGGCCGCAAAACATACCGACATGGCGACAACGTAATTTGTATGATTTGGGCAGTGCTAATACGATAGGACGAATCTCTAATATGCAAGCCAATAATAGTAATAATGGCCTTGCAGATGTCATGGAAAGTATACTTTATGACATTTTGGGCAATACGATTTCTGACACATTAACTGTGCATTCTTTTGATTCTGGAACGGATAAGATTGTTACTTATCAATACAATGATATCGGGACTATCACGCAAATAGAATACCCAGACGAGGATTATGCTTATACTGTTTATTATCAATTAAATTCATTGAATCAGATCGTTTGTATCACAGACGGTATGGTATCAAGTATTCTTGGTTCTTCCATCAATACAATTGGCAATTATAGCTACGATGCAGCTGGAAAGCCATTAGAAAATCAATTGGCACTTGCACAACATGCAACTATTAAACAAACCTATGGATTTAATTCACCTAACTGGTTGGAGAGCATTAATAATGAAAGTTCAACAGACAAAACACTGTTTACGGAAGCGCTAAAGTATACCTCAGGAGGTTATAAGGATACCGGATATTTTGACGGTACGATTGCTTCTACTACTATTCAGGTGAGTGATCAGGATGCTGAACAATACCAATATGCTTATGATTCAATAGGGCAAATACAACATGTACAAAACGTAACTACACAACCCCAAGTTGATGTAGAACCCCAGATCAATTATGATGCAAATGGCAATATTTTGAATTTCCCGGGTATTCAGCAGTATATGTATAATTATGATGCCTGCAGTCAGCAAGTGAACAATGTAATGGAAAATGGTCGTGCACAAGCTCTGGCCCAATTCACTTATGATGATAACGGAAATGCGCTATCGCTTAATACAAGTGATTCTGATATTACTAAGGCATCAGCATTGACCTTTACTTACGATCCCGTATCTATGCTTCCTGTAACTATTAAAGATGGTCTACCCGCAGGAGCTAATTTAAACCTGTTATATGGTTGTCGTAATGAACGATTGGTCAAGACCGTAACTGGTGGAGCGACTACAGCCGGTTCAAAATTATATATAAGAGGTACCAACGCTATGCCATTACAGGAAACTTTTATTGCTGATGATGGAAAAACGAGAACTTCGGTGAATTATGTTTATGGTCCAGGAGGTCTTATTGCTATGCGAAAATTCGACGGTGTAGCAGTAGAATCTTATCATATACTTAAAGACCACTTGGGTTCTGTAAGGGCAGTGATCGATTTTATAGGGAATCTAGTTGCCTCCTATCAATATCAGACATTTGGAGCGCTGACAAATGTACAAGAACCTATACCTGGTTTTTTAAACTATCTATATACTGGACAGGAATATGATTTGGAAATAGGTTTGTATAATTATAGAGCTCGTTTATATTGTGCTGCTATTGGAAGGTTTATAGCAACTGATCCTGGTCGACAATACTTTAGTCCGTATATATATGCTTCTAACAATCCTGTGCTGTTTATTGACCCTACTGGTATGTATTCTATAGGCAGTATATTTAGTGCTATAGGAGGCATATTGCTCGGCGCCATAGAGATATTGGTTGGTGTCGTTATTGACGTCGTAGCTGCAGTTGTCGAAGTGCTGTCGCTTGGATTGGGTACCCCTGCAACAATTGGTTTAGCAGCACTTTCAGGTGTTTTCTATGGAGCAGGTATCAGTGCTATAACCTATTCAGCTTTTAACTTTGATGATTTTAGTTGGAAAGATTATGGAATACAAATGGGTATTGGAGCGCTTACAGGTGCCTTTACCGGCGGCTTAGGCGCGGGTGTAGGTATCGCGGCTAAATCTGCTCAAGTAACGTTTAATGAGTTTGCTGCTACAGCACGTATAGTAGGAAGTATGATGGAAGGAATGGGAGAGGCCGGCGCGGCAACAGTGCTGAAGACGGGGGCCTGGATCGGAGAAAAAGGAGGGATGTTAGCAGGGCTTGCTACGAATGGACCTGTCGCCTCTGGCTGGGGCACATTAGCAAAGGGGATTGGAACTGGTATCATTAAGAGTGAAGTTATTGGAGTTTCTACTAATACGAGTAAAAACCTGGCACTTGGAAATAATTGGGATGCAGGCCTTTCACAAGTAGCCTTCAGCTCGGTACTCAGCGGATCTATTGGTGGAATGCAAATTTCAAACAGAATTAAGTACTAATCATAACGTATATAAATTGTTATCACATTTTTATCATTCTAATAAACAAAATATGCCTGTAGAATTTTTTTTTCCAAAAACATTTTATTATAAAGATGAACTAATAACTGAAGAAGCAAATGAACGGCTGGTAGAAGCCGTTCATTTGTTAAGGCAGGAATTTACATTATCTACGCGATCTAATTTATATACCACGTATGGGACCATTCCCAATATACTTACACAAAGTCCATTTAAGGACTTGCACAAGATGCTAATTGACGAAATTAATTTCTATTTGAATATCCTTGAAACACGGCCCAACGTTCAATATCGTATTACAGATTCATGGATCAGCATTTCATCACCAAGTAATTATGAGCGTATGCACACGCATGACGGGGCATACATAAGTGGTGTTTATTATCTAAAAACTGCTCCTGAGTGCGGCGATATCATTTTTGAAACACTATCTGACAACTTATGGGCATCTGCTCGCACCAAACCTGAAAATTTCAATTCAGTAAGCTATACTTCTAAAGACCGTCGCCTGATTCTATTCAATAGTATGGTGCCGCATTCCGTTGGACAAAATCTATCCGCACATGAACGTATTGCTTTAAGTTTTAATGTCGCTATTTTATAATAGCGACATTAACGGTGGTTTTTTTTCAAACTTGTCAACAGGTAGGCTATTACTGAATTTTCAAATCCTTCAGCGAGTTCGTCCATTTTCTCGATTTGACGAAGGTAACTGCAAAAACCTATTAAAGTCGAAGCCTTGATATCGCTACATTGAAGTATTTCAAAACCGATGTCGACACATGCTGCTTTATAAATATTGATATCTGTCACTAGGTTTTCTGCTGGTACAGACCAGCTACCTACCCATTCTGTATTATGAAACAACATATCTGAAAAGATAAGTTGACCACCAGGACGAAGCATGCGATATGCCTGTTCCAGAAAATCTTTTCTGGTATTAAAATGAAAAGCAGCTTCGACGGAAATAATGAGATCGAAAGATGCTGCAGGAAAAAGCATTTTTGTAGCATCCATCACTTGAAAATCTATATCCGGATTTGTTTTTTTTGCAAAAGACACTTGTTTTTCGGATATATTAATACCAACTACCTGTGCGTCTTTATATAATTTTGCGATAATCCCGGTCCCAGATCCAAGACCACAACCTATATCCAGTATTTTCTGTGGATTTAAACAACGCTGTACCTGATCGAGATGTTTTATTACCAATGACTCACATGCATCTTTTAATCTTTCAGGATTAGCAGACCATTCACCCACATTATAAAATCCCGATTTATCATACATTGTTTGCATCGCTTCTGAAAGAATATTATGATCATATTTTTCAATAAACTCGTTAATGGGAGTTGATTCTTTATTCATGATTCCAATTTATGTCTAGTAAAATAGAAGAGGGGCCACGTTGCACGCCGAAATGACTCCAGCTTATGTTTTCAGGAGTAAGAGAAAAAGAATGTATGTGTGCAAAAAAACGATGCAAACCAATGCCACCTTCTAATTGGGCTAATCTTGCTCCAATACACCTAAATGCTCCGACACCAAAACCCAGGTGTGATGGTCTTCGTTCTAATATCAGTTGGTCTGCATGATCAAATTTTAAAGGATCTCTATTGGCTGCACCAATGCTCAACTCGAGTATACTTCTAGCTGGAATGAGATGGTCTCGAATAGTGATTGCTTCTTTGGTAATTAATAGAACAGATTGAAGCGGCGAGTCATACCGGATCAGCTCGTCTACACTGTCGGTCGCAAAGGATAGACTTTCCCGCAACATGGATTGCTCTTTCATTTTGTTATTTAATGACACTAGCGCATTTCCCATAAAATTCATCATATTTTGATGTCCTGCATAAAAAAGTAAAATGATCAATGAGATAATAAAGGGTTCATGTAATTCGTCACCCGAACAAACAGCAAGTAGCGCGCTACATAAATCATCTCCAGGTTTTTTTTGCTTCAGTATGATAAGTCGTTTTATGGCAGCAATGAATAATCTGCCCTGATCGTTTTCTGTATGATCTCTTAGCGTTTCATCAATGAAGCTCAGATATCCTCCCTTCATATCAGATATGATTTTTGATAGCTCTTCAATTTCGTCTTCTTGTATACCAATTAATCGACTGATAGTTCCGAAGGTAAATGGGTGAGCATAATCATTCATAAATTCAATAGATGAAGAAGAACTTAGTCTTTCAAGAATCATATCGGCCTGTTTTCGAATCTCTCCTTCATCAATGCGCAATGTTCTGGCTGCAAGCTGATGCATAATCTGTTTACGAAAAGCAGGCGTATTACCCGGAGCTAATGCATGCAGAGTCTGGGCAATAGACTTTTCAACAGGGTGCATATTGAAAAAAAAATCGCTATCATGTCCCCAATGAGAACAACGCACATCGTTTAATAACATCATTACATCGTCGTATCGTGTAATCATCCATGTACCATCTGTTTTTTTAAATATAGGGCATGTTTCCTGTATCCATTTATACCAGGGATAAGGGTTTTCAGAAGAATAAGTTGGTGGTTGTATATTTTTGGTCATTATAAATTAGGTTAAGACTTGATCGATCAAGTTCGCACATCAAGATACCAAATTAGGAGGTAAGTTACAACTTAACTCGAATGGCAACAAGCAATTGGGTAGCTGTAATTATATCCGTGTTACTCGGTTCGATGCAACACGATATGCAGATTTTCTTGTTGATCAGTAGCTTCAATGCGTACCTGTCCATTTTGAACACGTAGGATCTCTGTGATTTTGACCTCCCATTTAAGTAAGTGGAGTTGCTAAGATTGTTACTCCAATAGAGAAGCTCTTTTTTATGCCAACGGGTAGTGACGAAAGGGGGGGGGACATCAAAATGACCGCCATCATTTTTTAGCAAAAGTATTTCATCATTTTTCTAAGATGCTGATGCATATTTAATAATAATGTAGAAAAACCACCACTAAGATCTGCTCTTAGTGGTGGTTTTAGCTGAAATTATTTTAGTGTTATACCTCTACAAGATTACGGTAGTGTATTCTTGTTGGGTTGTTTGCACGCAATCGTGTTTTTATGTAAGCTTAATTGAATTCTTAAATTTAAATGTTTTACAAGTATAGAACATATTCTTTTGAACTATCTTGATCTATTCCTTAATTCCCATTTTTGATGAATAAAATAGGTTTGATTTTGGAATCAGAATAAAATTAGCAATTTAAATTGCAGATAAGTGATACCTTTTTAAGAACCACAAATATTTTGGACAACTGTATAAAAATAAGATTATAAATATATTTTAATGAAATATATTTATATATTTACAACATAAAATTACAATGCAAGTCACTAATTGTTTTTGCCGTTAATGTTAATCGAATGTAAAATGAAAGTTATTAAACTATTTGTTCCGTTATCCATATTTGCACTATCACTAAATGCATGTAAAAAAGAAAGTTCTGATGGTATATTAGATAAAGAAGCCACTTCAGAATCGCTCAAGGAATCTTTTGATCGTCAATCTGCATCCAAAGGAAACTCATTAAGTTTTAATGACAACTTTAAATCAAAAATCTTGTGGAATACTGCTGAATTTCGCGGTACTGATACTGCTATCGTTAAAGTGGAATTATTGAATGATGTCAAGGTATATACCAATGATTCCATTCCAGTAGATATGTCGAGGAATTTAATTGTTAAAGCCACAAAAAGTGCCGATGGAAATTGGCAATTTGTAAAAGTAATTTATCTACCTGAACAGGGAAAGGACCTGCCAAATGGATTTACTGGAAAAATTATTTCAGAAGGTTTTTTCAATCATGATTTTTTGATAAGTAAATATTACGGAGGACAGGTCTATTTCTCGCGATTTAATTCCAATAATACATGGATGAAAGATAATCTGCCGGTAAAACTTAAAGCTGGTACAAATGATGGCTTTGCAGGATGTGAACCAGAAGAGGAAACTGTGGTAATAGGGTATGTAGAAGGATACATAAATACAGTTTGGCATAAACCAAAATATCCGAATAATGATCGATGTTTGGATGGCGGCGGAAGTGGAGATCCTTACGGACCTATAGTTCCGGTTGGCGGTAGTGGAGGGTCTCAAGGAACCCCAGATGACCTCAATTCTCTTTCAATTACAGAAATGGTTGAATTTGCTAATTTGGAGTTGGAGTATAGAAGTAGAATGGGAACTGAAGAGCTTGCAATCTATGAAAAAATGTCTACCAAAAATAAATTTGCTTATCTTACAAACGCAAAACAAGCTGAACAGACAGCAAAAGCGAAATTTTCGTCATCTACCCTTTATAATGGGAAAGGAGATGCGTTTCGTCATGCATATTTTCATGCTCTTAACTCTATTACAATTGGCTCAGAGTTAAGTAAGAAACTAGGAGATGCACATGAGATTGGAGCTCCATCTTTGGAAAAGGAAATGGATCTTTACAACAATGCTCTTGGAAGAAGTTATTTACAAAATTCACATGTCGGAGAGTCTCCACAGGAATTTATTTCTAGGTCAATTACAGGTGGAGATTTAAAATATTTATCTCCTTTAGGATTAAATGGTGTTGTGATACCGAATGTGACTAAACTTATTCCTACGAATAAATAAATTAAGAAATTTTAAGTTCATTAATATTTATCATTATATGTTTTGTAAGAAATTCATTTTTTCACTAATGTTAACAGGTTTTCTAGCCGTAGTTTTTGTCTCCTGTAATACTAAAAATCGTGGTGAGTGGGATTTATCAGATGTGAGTAAAGATACCCTGTTGATTGCTGAAACCGATGTAAGTGATGCCACAACTTTGATTCTAGAAATTGATGGACATACCGACGACTCAATAAAAGTACATGGTATTGCAATCGCAGGTGGAGATATTAAAAAGGAATTGAAGGTTGATTGGTATAATTCAAAAGTTTCAGTTCAGTTTCAATCGTATCGAGCAAAAAATGGAAGTCTCAAAATTAAATACTATGTGCCTTCAAGCTATTAAGTCTAACAATACCTGAAGTGAAACTTTAGTTTTTTCTAATTCTATTGAGCGCAGATGGCGACATTATTTCAGAAATTACAAAACTAACACCAACTAATAAATAATATGAAACTATATATTTTATTTTTGGCTCTAGTGTTTTGCTCATGCAATAGCACTTCTACTGGTACTTTTGTCATAAGTGATTTTATTAAGGATACTTTAATTAGCCCTGAAACCAAGACTAAAAATTCTATGACATTGTGGTTATATATCAAAGGTTCAGCTAATGATACAATTATAGTAAACGGGGTAAAATGGAAGGTAAATTCAGATAAGATTGATTCTCTACAACTTGATTATTTTTCACAAAAACTTTCTATTAAGTTTGAGCCTTATAAAGCACAGAAGGAAAAATTGAGGTTAAATACGAATTATTCTAAAGAAGAAAATGAAAGCCTAAATCTGCACGTTCTAGGCTTTTTCCATTAACTGGAAACGTGCTCTTCATAAATGTTAACAGGATTGGTTGATTGTTTTCAACGACTTCCATTCGTGTTCAATGTTTTTCATCAATATAGCGTTGTCAAATTGTATAGAACCTGTTGGGAAGATGTCTTTATTTTCGAAAAAACTTGATTTTACATTTTCTACTTCAAGCGGTTTCACTTCCCATTTATACGTTTCAAGTTTTAGACCGTCAAAATTTTGTCCGTTAGGGGAGTAGCCAACAGATCCGTTTTCAAAAAAAGCTGAAACATTTTCTATAGTTTCAAATATGGAGTCTTCGTTCAGTTTATCATTTAGTTTTGCGTCAATATCAATGTTGTATTATCAGAACTTACAAAGTCAATGTGAAAATGGTTGTTTTGCTCTTTCACATTAAACTTTGCTAAATAATGCTTTCCTGGAAATATTTTTCCGCCGACAATTGCATTTAACTTTAATGATGTATCACGTCTTGGAATATAAACACCTTCTTTAGTCTCTCCATTTTCATCCCATTCAACAGCAATTCTATGTGCTCCGTTTTCAGAATTTACGCCGATGAAATTTGGAAGTCCTTTTGGTTTGATGTTTTTAAGTCTTATCAGGCAAATGCCTACTATTGCTTTTCCTTTGTAAAGCTTTGGTCGAAATGGTTTCGGTAAAATTTTCTCGACAAACTTCGGGTCAGCAACATAGTTTACTAATATTCTTCTTTCTATTATTCCGTGAATTGTTGGGATTTTCATTTTATGTTGCGTGTTTTGAAACCATTACTGCTAACCTCATTTAGTATAAAAACCAAAATCTATTTAAAATCTTAGATCCATTCTAAGTAAATATACGCAACTGTCCGGTTATAAGTTGTTAATTACTTCGTTGAGCATTGCTAAATCCTAAAATTATGTTAGCGTATTCAAAACCCGTATTTATTGATCCAACCACCGATGAAGGATTCAAGCGGCTATTCGGAGACAAGGTCAATCTGATCAACTTTCTAAACATCATCTTTCGCGGTCGTAAGACCATCACAGATCTTACTTATCGGGATGCCGAGCGTATCGGAGCTACCGAAGAGATCGGTAAAGTTATCTTTGATCTTGTAGTCCAGATCAGTACAGGGGAGGAGATCATCATCGAGATGCAGACGAGTACACAGACCAACCTGAAGCAACGTATGCTGTATTATGCAAGTAAGGTCATTTCAGACACAGCACCCAAAGGCAACCGCAAAGCCTGGGGGTATGCCATTCCCGAGGTTTATACTATTGTCCTGATGGATGGTTTTCATATGCCAGGAGTTGATCATAAAACCTATTTTCACGATACCTGCCTGTGTAATAGACATTCAGGACAAATTTTTTGCTGGAAGAGTTTATTGTTTTTGTCAGCAAGAGACTTTCCTTACTGTTGCTTAAGTAGGCAACAGTAACTCAATTAGTTTTACGAGGGATTGGGGTTTATTTATATGGAATTGATTAACTTTGTTAAAAGCGAAGCTGAGGTTGAAGACGAACTGGACAAAGTATTCTTTATGCTTAAGAATATGTCTACGTTAAAGACTTTGCCAAGGATTATGAATTCCGCAGTATTTCAACGATTCTTTCAGTTGGCCAGCTACGCAAAATTGACAAAGGAGGAACGAACTATGTATGATATTAGTTTAAAACGTAAGTGGGATGCTGAAGCAGTGCGGATGTATCAACAGGAACAACAAAAACAACTGGTAGGATTAGAAAAACAATTGAAAGAAGCTAAAAAAGCAATTGTAAGTGCTGAAGCACAGGGGGAGCAGAGAAAAGCCATTGAAACAGCTTTGAGGTTTAAAGAGATGGGTTTACCTGTATCAGATATTGCTAAGGGTACCGGCCTTTCCATCGAGGAAATCGAAAAACTGTAATAGAACATCGTTTTAAAATATACAGAACCGTTTGGGATGCCAAGCGGTTTTTTTGTGGCTTTGTTATTGATTTGAGGGTAGATATGTCGGTCAATCCTTATGCGTATATGATGGAAGCATATATTAATAAGTTGATACATAAAAAAGCCTTGGCGGTTATTTAACTGCCAACGCTTTTTTTTCTTCTTCTAGCAGATCCTTCCGGATCTCTGTATCTATTTCGGGTTTGAGCGTTTTGACTGCTTTTAATGCAAACAAACTCCGTTTTATAGCATTGATATATGTTTTCGGTATGCTATAGTAGGAGAGTCCTTTAAGCGCTTTATCAATTTCGTAAGGGTAACCCTTTTGTCAAATATAAACTTTTCGTCCTTGATAGTGCAAGAATAATAAAGGTGATATGTTTCCAATAAAATAGCTATTTATATTACTGGCTGACCTCCATTCAATAAAATACTGTTTGTATATTGAGATTATTATTCTGAACACTAGCGTTACAACCAATAAGCTTCCTTTTATTAGTAAACAATAATTCGGATATTTGTAGAAAGACCAGTTTTGCTTTAACATAATTACCATGTCCGATATTCAAGAGTTAATAACACAGATCAGAGCATTCCGAGACGCACGCGATTGGGAACAGTTTCACAATTCCAAAGATTTAGCTTTGGCATTGAGTATAGAAGCATCCGAGCTTCTTGAGCTTTTCCTTTGGAAAGGTAATGAAGACGCGAATCCCGATAAATTGAAGCATGAACTTGCAGACGTGTTGATGTACGCGCTATTATTGGCAGATAAACATGGTCTTGATGTTAAACAGATTGTTGAGGAGAAGATGAAACTCAATAACGAGAAATATCCGGTAGAGAAAGCAAAAGGTACGGCAAAGAAATACAACGAATTATAATGGTCAAACCTTTCCAGATAATTCCATACCCATTCGATTCGCAGTTGGAGCTTACCTTACTGCAACAACAGCGCGATTTCCTGTCGTGGCCTATTGTATACTTTCTTCAGGATAAAAAGGAGGCTTATGTAGGTGAAACCACCGATATGGTCACCCGTATGAAAGCACACCTTAAGACTGCCAGAAAACAGCAGTTACATTCCGTATCCGTTATCCGGAGCGAGCTGTTCAATAAGTCTGCAACCTTAGATATTGAGTCCAATTTGATACGCTATATCGCCGCTGATGGGCAGTTTGATCTGCAAAATGGTAACCTTGGAATATCCAACCATAAGTTCTATCAGCAGAAAGAAGTGTACTGGGAACTATTTCGTGATATTTGGACCGAGTTAAGGAAAATGGGTATTGCTCGGCATTCGCTAGAGCATATTGATAACTCAGACCTTTTCAAGTATTCTCCCTACAAGAGCTTATCTCGAGAACAGACCAATGGATTGAAGACCATCCTCCGTTGTTTGCTCGATGATCGTGCTCGAGTAAGTTTGATACATGGGGGAGCAGGGACTGGTAAATCTATCTTGGCCATATTTCTTTTCAAATTATTGAAAACCGATTTACAGGACTTCAATAAAGCTGATTTTGATGAATCCGATGAGGAACTATTTCAACTGGTGGAAGATGTACGTCAAAAATATGGAGATTTAGAAATGGCTCTCGTCATCCCTATGCAATCCTTTCGTAAGACCATCAGTAAGGTCTTCAAAAACATTAAGGGATTGTCCCCAAAGATGGTCATCGGACCAGCCGAAGTAGCCAAGAAGAAGTATGATTTATTGATTGTAGATGAAGGACATCGCTTACGCCAGTGGAAAAATCTAGCCGCCTACTATGGTACATTTCGTAAAGTTTCTCAGCAATTGGGATTAGACGAACTCACCTGTTCGGAGCTGGATTGGGTACAGTTGCAGTCCGATAAATCCATTATCTTCTACGACGAGTTTCAATCCGTCAAACCGTCCGATGCCGACAAGCAATGTTTTCTTGATTTGCAGGCATTAGAAAGTACCCGTATTGAACGCTTACGCTCACAGTTTAGAGTAAAAGGAGGCGCACATTATATGGAGTTCGTACATCAACTTTTCTCCGATAATACGACGCTATTGCCCCAACCATTTGATAGCGTACATTACGATTTTCAGCTCTTCGATGATCTAGATGCAATGGTCAAGCAGATCAAGCGTAAGAACGATTCAGAAGGGCTATGCCGCATGGTAGCAGGTTTTGCATGGAAATGGGTCTCCAAGAAAGATAAGTCACTTCACGACATTGTTATTGGCGATACTGAGCTTCGCTGGAATAGTGCTGAAGTTGATTGGGTTAATTCTGCTAATGCTATCCATGAAGTCGGCTGTATACACACCACACAAGGCTACGACCTTAACTATACCGGCTTGATTATCGGGCCCGAATTGGATTATGATTTCCAAAACCAGTGCTTTGTCGTGTACAAAGATAGATACCATGACAGGAACGGTAAAAACTCCATCTCTGATCCAGCCGTACTTAAAAACTACATTCTCAATATCTACCGCACCATTCTATTTCGCGGTATTCAGGGTAGCTATATATACGCATGCAATGATAATCTACGCGCCTACCTTGCCCAATATATCAAAGCTCATCAAGTACTCGGCCAGGAGCCCAATATTGAAATGCTGATTACAGATGGACCATCCGCACAAAGCATACCTTACTATGATCTAAGCGTCGCAGCAGGAAGTTTCTCGGACGTACAACAACATGGAAAAACCCGATATGTTGAGGTAGCAGGTGCCTATGATCCAGAACGATACTTTGCCTGCACCGTAGTAGGAGAGTCTATGAATAAGATCATACCCAACGGTTCTATTTGTATATTCGAGCGTTATCAAGGAGGCTCCCGCAATGGTCTGATCTGCTTAGTCGAATCGAGCAATTTTAATGACCGGGATTTTGGTGCCAACTATACAATTAAAGAATATAGTAGTAAGAAAACTATCAGTGAAGAGGGGTGGGGTCATCAAGAAATCACACTTTTACCTAAATCTACCGATGCATCTTATCAACCTATTGTACTCCGAGATGAAGAGCTTTTAGACTTGAAAGTGATTGGGGTATTTAAGAAGGTGTTGTAACCATGTTTGTTAATCTGATTAGGTGAAGGATTTAAGAGTAGGATTTGGCATAAGCTAAAGAGAAGGATTAGGAGTAAGCATTAATTTAATAGGTTTTTTAGATAATTTTTCGCCATGAATTTCAGAAATTGTTTCTTTAATGTAGCTAAAACCTCAATATTTTAATGAACGAACTTTTGTGTTTATTAAGGTAAGCCGAAAAAGCTTAGCTGTGCCCGCGCCGTTTGATAAAGTGGAACTAGATCATAGATTAGTTGAATAACATTACTATTTATTTTCAATATATGTTTCATATATAAGACTTATTTTTTCTCGTACTTCTTTCAGTCTTTCAATAGTGTAATCTATGCCTTTAGCTGGATGAGATATTTCTTTATGCCAATCTAATTTAGCCTTCATATTTTTTGCAACATCAGTTAGTTCAAATGATTCCCTTAATAAACTATTAGAGATATTTCTAACATCATTTATTATTTCCTCAAATTCATCTTTAACGATAATCTCTTTTGATAAAGGGTTCTCTATCGATAGTTCAAAGGTAGGATTTATGACATTTATGAAGACTTCTAAACGATTGATAATGCTATATCCAGCAACTAGTTTTTTCTCTTCAATTATTTCCCGAATTGTTGAATCTGAGACACCAATTTTCTTAGAAAACTGTTTCGCCTCTCTATAACCAACTATATTTTGCAGTTCGTCCTTAATTCTCTTCGTTTTTTGAGTTCTATCATCTCTAATGTTATCATAGATTCTATTTATCTCACTTGCAGAAGGAAAAGAGCTCATATACTGATTCCATTCATTATAGGGTATACCGGTAAGGTAGGCTAGAAGTGGTCGAGCAGTAATTGTCTTTTTTATATCTACCCAGCGTTGTTTTACCTGTTTTTCAGTCATTTTTAAAAATTTAAATTAATTTTTTCCCCTCTTTACTCCATCGATATCTAATAAACTGAGAAAATTCTTCTTCATCTGCGTGTTCTAAAACAATGACTTGAGGCTTATAGTTACACTTCTTTTCTATAGTGTTAATCTCATCAGAAATGACTTTAAAAATATTTTTTACTTGCACAATATTATCGTCTGTAATTTGTTTGTCGTTTTCTGTTGAATCATCCAATTGGCGATAAATTTTGGGAAAATACACTTGACTAGGCTGATCTAGAATTAGTATGGACGGTATTTTAGAGGTTTCCGTTATACTGTGTAAATATAAAAAGCCTAAAAAAGCAGACAAATGTATTGCTAGCCAGTTGGAGCCACTTCCCATTTCAGATAATAAAATATTTTCTTTGTCATTTATACTCACTTCCGTCCTAAATAAATTTTAGGCGCGTGTTTCCCTTGAAACAGTATCTATTTTTAGATAATTTCAATTTTGACCCTATTTTTTAGTCTGAGAATATCTGTAGCTGTCCATTTTTACCCTTAACTGGTGGCCTGATAAAAGGATCATCTATCCATTGCCATATATTTATTTTCACGAATATATTCATCCTGATAAACCCGACCAAGTTAGACAGATTCCAATCGTATTTAGCCTTCTTCTGAAGGTATTTGAGCAGTAATATTCCAATCAACGAAGTCCATATTTGGATCATGACCGCATTTTCAGAAGTACCCACAAAAGATGATATTTTTAAGCGTTGCTTCAGATGCTTGAAGAAAATCTCGATCTGCCATCGCTGTTTATAAATGTTAGCTACTAGTGATGCCTTCCATTGGATATTATTTGTCAGAAAGTGGTACTGGTTGTCTGTGCTGCTGTCCCAAAAGTGAATCAAGCGTAATGGTTTAGAGTTGTATCTATCTGCTGATGGACCAGAAAGCTCAATGATCTCATCTTTAATGATTCCCTTTTCAAGGAGTGCTTCACTCTGGTATGACTTGATAACGTTGTACTTCATGTTAGTTTTACTCCTGGTAACAAAATAACAACCTCTGCTGTCCAAATCCCCGAGCCAGTTGTAATCCACATAACCTCTATCCACCACTACAACGCTTCCTTTGGAAAAACTATAGCTACCCGCACGCTGGCTTTCATGAACTTTCCCGTCTGTAATCTGCATGAAAACAGGAAGACATCCATCATAATCCAGCACAGTGTGCAGTTTTACAGCACCTTTGGTGCTTCTAAATTTAGCCCAGTCAAATACAGATAAACATAAAGGGATGATACTGGCATCCATCAGATAAACCTTGCGCTTTAATTGCGTTAGATCTTTGCGCAAATGGGTATCCTTTTGCCATAGCTTATCTAATAGCGAAAAGTACAGATCTTTAAAGAGTTCATGGGTGCGGTGCTTGTTGATATAGGAAATATTGGACTTGCTGGGTGCTCTACCAACACCTAAATGGTTCAAATTACCAGTCGTACTACGTAAGCCATTACTGATATCACGAACTGAATCTGCAGAAGAAAAATGGCAAAACAACATGCTAGCAAGATGCGTCCAGCTGTTGATCCCTTTACAATGTTTGTCACTCTTGTGCTTAGCAACCAAAACCTTGAATAATTCGCGGTCGATAAGTGATAAAATCTGACTAAAAACGTTTAAATTTACCATGGCGGTGTGTTAAAATTTGACGATTTAAATATAGCAACTTTGCTATAGCAAAACACCGCCACTTTTTTCAACGTTTAGGACGCTACTGAGTGTAGATGATCTCCTCCCAAAAAACGGGATCATTTAGAAGTAGAGAATTCGGGATTGAATTACTAATTTTAAATAGGAGGAAAAACGATGAAAAGTTCGAAGTAAGTTATGCTTCGCATGAGCTTCCTTTGGTCGGTTTACTGAAACACTGTTTGTTTTTATAATCAAACATTCCAAGACCGGCACAAGTGTTGAGGAGGCCTGCCATAAGATGGGTGTCAGGGAGGCTACATGCGACAATTGGGAAATGAAATACGGTGGCCTGGGTATTTCCGAACTTCGAAAGCTGCGCCAACTTGAAGTAGAAAATGTCCAACTGAAGAAACTTGTTGCCGATCTAAGCTTGGAAAAGCAGATGTTGTAGGATGTATTTAAAATTCTAAACGTAGCGTCTTATGAATTCCATTAAAAACATACCAAAATTAATAATAGTATAGAGACTTTAAGCAGCCAATTGTTTATATCCATTAGTAATCATTTAATACATATTAATAACACAAGAGTGCTCTTTTTATGTAATAAATGATTGATAGTTCAGGTAATGAAATGTCTGTAATTTTTGCATTTGCAAAACTTACAGATTAACTCTATCGCCATGCGCTTTAGGTTCAGAAATAACTAAGAACTCCAAATCTTGTTCGGTATGGTTAAATATTTGATGCATTTGCTGGGGAAGGATATGGAAGCTATTATTCTCATTTACTTCAAAAGTATTTTCTTCTAGCCTAAATGTTGCAGTACCTTTCAAAATATAGAAAAACTGTTGTGCATTGTTGTGAAAGTGCAGTCCTTCACTGGTATGGGAAGGCATCTTTTCTTGAATAATACTTCGTGAATCAGATTTTAGCAAATGCCAACCATCGCAGTTGTCTCTCCAGATATAATGTTCAGAATTCTCTGTGTTTTTTAAAGCCATTTAAAGGTAGTTATTAGGTTAGATAAATTACATGAAATTAGCGCAACAAGTTTTATAATTGTCCTTGTAGTCCATCACATAGCCAAATATAATGATATAGCTAAATAAACCAATAACAAGATATGATGACTTAATTTTTGGTAAACATCCAATACGTGGCCATAGTGTTCAGACGGATATCTGGTATCTGTCCTGGCCAATACATATTCTGCGTTTTGGAAAGTAAAGTAATACTGAAAGAATAATTATTCGTTAAATTCACCCTTTCCTTGACAAGCTTTCATAAATAAATCTCCAAGTTCAGTTAGTTCATTTTCAATCACATCTCTTTCAATATTCACAGTAACATCCTCTAAGTTTATATAATCTTCAGAATATTCATGATAACCGTTCCCTTTGTTAACAGTAATTCTTTTAGAGTCAATATATCCATAAGAGTGCACAACTTCTTTAACTATCCCTAGTCTAATGAGGTTTGACATTTCAAAGTTTCTTAATTTTTGGCTTGGAATGAGTTCAGAGTCATTCATCTGCTTTTCAATTCTTGATTGTTTTTGTATATGTCCACTTTTACGCGCTTTTAACTCATCTAATTTACCATGAATATCGTAAGTATTTTGATAGTTTTGAGGATTGGCCAAATTGTTTATTCGGTATTTGTCTATTTCTTCCTCACAATTATCAATTTTAGAATCTATATCATTCAGTATTTGTTCATACGAAGCGAGGTGTTCATCTAATTCTTTAGTGAATTTCTTGATTCTATCTTCCTTCTTTTTAAAAGTATGTTCTAAAACATCAAACTCTTGTACGGACAGCTGGCTTAAAAGATAAGGAAATACATGGTTTTCTATATTTTGGTTTGAGTCAACCATATTTGCCAATAGAGCCGCCCATTTATCTTGTAACTTTTCGTTTTCTTCTAAGCTGGCATATTCTAATAATGGATATAGTAGTTTAGTTGAAATTGTCTTAGGATTGATATTGTGTTTTTCACAAAGTGCCTGAGTTTTAATAAGTGTTTGTATTTGATTATTAAAGCGCCATTTTGCTACCCCATCCTTAAAAAGTAGTCCTAACTCCTCTGCAGAGGGATAAATTAGTTTCTCTACAAAGCCTTTTGCAAGATCGATGCCTTTTTCTAATACAGTAGAAGATATATCAATTTTTTTCATATCCATAGAAACTATCTAGTTTGTTCAAATTTAAAACTTTGTTTCATATGTTGCATAGTATTTTTAGATTAACCAACCTCAGCAAAGTGATAGTTATCTTTATTTAACCGATTTCTGATGTAAGATGTATCATTTGTGTTGAGACCTTAATAAATCTGCATAATGTCGTTAGCTTAGACACTTGTTTACGAAACACATTTTGCTTTAATCTTGAATATTGGTTGAATAGTAAATATTCGGATTACCATATAAATGCATAGCGGCCCAACCTGCAGGTTCCATAAACATCCTTTGTGTTTCCGGATCATATTCAGTAACCTTTCTATTGGCAATGTGAACAGCCTCCATTATCGAATAACCTTCTTTAAAAACTTTGAAAAATTCCGTCAGCCATATCTTTGCCATGGTAACATCGTATTACCAGAATGGAGCGATCACGGAGCTATATCCCTGTTGGATTAAGTCTTGCCCTATGGACCTGATGTCTTGAGAAAGGAAATCTTCATGAAGATTTCCAGAGCTGCAAATAAATAATATAGCAATTGTTCCATTTCCAAAGATATTTGTTTGATAATGGAAGGAATTATCGTCGGCTTGAAAATATTTGAATCCATCAAGGTCTGTGGTTCCATGAGCCAAGAACACATTTATATCTCCTGTAGGCATTTTCTCAATTATTTTATTAAAAATGATATTGGCTCCTTGTTGCTTTAACAAAGGTTCCATTTCATTAAATCCAAAGTTAATAGTTGCATCCCCTCCTTCAATTGGAAGCCATGCATTTATTTTATCGAGAGATAATTCAATTTTTTGATGATTGGAAATAAAATGCTCTAAGTTTAAAATATTGCAGATTGGAATTTTGCTAGAGATTAGCTTACCATTGTTGATTAGTAAATTATCGGGATAAGATGACATATCAATACTTTTCAGAATTAGAATTTCAGAGAATGATTGATCAATCAACAGATCAAAATTGGATAGGTCAGCTATCAGCTTATGACTAAAATTTTCTTGCTCCATAAAGTCATAATAGCGGTTTTTTTGACTATTGAAATAGAACTTTGGTAGAGTTGATCTTATCCAATGGTTCATCGCTACAGGATTCCAATTTGTTAGTTGTTTCACATCTAGTAATCCGTTAATACTAATTACGACTCGATACACATTTCCGTTGAGTTCCAATAACCATACAAATATCTGACGATCTGAAAGATCTAATCCATTAATAATGTATGCAGAATAGTTTTCTAGGTTTTCAACTATCCTAGTTTTCGTGCCAAATAATTTGACTTTGGATTCATTGTACATATTGACAAATGAAAGACGTTGGTCATTATAAACAAAAGAGGTCAAAAGCAACAGATTATCATCTTTCTTGTCAATTGCAGTTAGGAATGTGTTATCAGCGATAGGCTTGAAGTTACCTATATCATATTTGTAGTCATCAAAGCATTCGTCATCGAAAACTTTTTCTAAAGATTGTATAAATTGCTTTTTTAAATCAGTAGAAATCCCCTCTACTTGGTATTTAAGGTTTTTGATTATTTCATTATCCTCGATTTTCTTCTCTAGCATTTCAATAAACAGAGGAATTTGATTGTTCAATGTTATTCCCGCTATATTACAAAGTCTTGTTATATTTAGGCAAAGGCCTAGCCATGGTGTGATTCCCATGTCACCAAATGTTACAATATCCCTAATATTCTTTTTAATGTACTTAACAACTGCAATTTGTAAACCTTCATCTTCTTTGAGACCTAAAGATAATCTTGTATTAAAATATGCAATGCTAAATTTTTGATCATCATAGGTATTTAACTTTAGCGTTTTTGAAAATTTCCAAGTCATTTTTACAAATTCCGTATAACTAAATTCACGGAAAAAACGCATCAAATTAAAAAGTATATCAACATAGAGTGCTTTTTCCATCTTAGAACATGAATCAGCCGCAGAAATCAAAATACCACCATATACAGAAGAGTAAAGAATGTTTTTTTGCTTGATAAAACATTTGAATAAAATATTTAGCCCATGTATATGTCGTTTTTCTTGGGCTGCAAAGGCCCAAATTTCTTGAGATATTTCTCTAGCGATTTGATAATGATGATTTAAATTCAGGTTTTCGACAAAATTACCAACAACAAGAAAAAATCTATTGTACTCAGGATCATCTTTAATCAATGCAGATAAAAGGATGATTTGCATATAAAATGATCTACTCTGATCGAGATCAAAATTTCTGTATGCCAATCCTGCAAAAGTATCTGTAAGGAATGTGAATAGCTGTTTGCGTTCATTTTCACTTAATTCTTGGTGTAACTTAAATGTACTAAGCTGAATATTTACAGATTTATTATCTGGAAGGCATTTATTTAATAGAATATCAATATTTTTGATTTCATACGGTGTGTGCACGAATTCTTCATCTGGAGCAATGGGAATACTTTTCATCCTGCTCACCATTATTACAAGATACGAAACTAAATGTGTTGTACTAATCCTTTTAGAAATTTTGATGGAAGATATCAATTCCTCTACGACAGAGAGGTTACCACGTTGAGTATCTGCTATCTTTGCAAACAGCTTTGAAATAAGACTATTTATCATGCGGTCTGCACGTGTATTTTCCTCGTTTAAAAAGTATTGAGATTTCAGCATACCATCTAGATCATTAAGATCTAGTATTTCCTCTTCCTCTTCAGTAATCAGTTGTGAAACAGTTTGGATGACGGAAAATTCAAATCCCTTCGGAAATATAGATATGTATTTTGCCTTCATTTTCGATGTTAGCACACGAATTGGTATAGGCGAATCAATAAATCCTGGCAGACCTAATTCGAACTCATTTTCATCTAGGTAATATGGTAGATCAAATAGATCTTTAATTGTGCTCTTTTGTTCATGATTAATCAATTTTACTCTCTGATATTTGCCTACAATTAGGTAATTTTTAAATAAAATGATATCCAGTAAAGGAATACCTCCTACTTTTAAGCCCGAGTAGTGGAGATCCGAGGTTATGCAAACTTTGAGTATTCTTTTTCTATTGGTATTTAATTCATCAGAAAAATCCGAGAAAAGTTGAGCCCGCCCCTTATATATCTCATCATATTTTTTAAGTAGAGTTCTTTCTTCTGCCTGATTTATCGTGTATTCTGGACAGATAAAATCTAATATTATAAAAAAGTCCCTTGTCTCAATAGCAAGAAGTTCGTGGTAGGCTAGTGATTCTATGACCTGCCATTGAAGCTTAATATTTTTAGGAGGTTTGTTGGATTTCAATTCTTTTTTGACAAAATCTCGAAACAATATTTTTTTATCGATTTCTTTTATTTCTGAAGTCTCAAGCCATCGTTCAACAAATGGATGTGGTTTTGGGGCATTCAGAGCTGGAAAAAATAATATAAAGTAATGATCGTCTTCCATTAGAGGATATCGATATAAATCATTGCCGTGATGTTCTTTACTAATTAACGAGCTTAAAAAAAGAATCACAATATCTTTTCCTATGTCGGCCGTCTCAGCCAAATACTGGTAAAGTAATTCCTTTTTAATCCTAAATGGAGGATTAACTAGGGTTAAGTTTTGTTTTTCACTATCTGTACAGAAGAATTGAACAATTTCCGAAAGCTTATTTAGTAATTTTAATAAATCAATGAGCATTACATCCTTGAAAGCATTCAATCTTATATCCATTAGATATGGATAGAATATCTGCATTTGGCAAACAAGTTGTGCATCTGCCATTATCTCAACATTTTTTTCTCGAAGTATCAAAGAAAATTTTTCGTCCTCTATCTCAGTATGATCAATAATTTTTACCTTAACTTTTTGCTTGCTTTTTATGCGCGTTAGAGGAAAGTATAGTTCATTGAAGCGTCCTGTTGTTCGTATTTCATTAGCTGCAGTTATCCAACTTAAACCATCAGGATCCGGTCCTAGCTTGATGCTTCCATCTTCTTCTTGGCTAACTTCAACCTCACTATGAACAATGGAATGAAATACAATTCTTGCATTAAAAACTATGTTTATGTAAAGTACTAATCGTTGAATAACTTGTTCTCTGGAAAGGTCATTATCTGAATCTTTTCCTTCTGGATCGACTTCTAGCCATTCAAATGTATTCTGATAATTAAAGAGCATACTGTAGAGATCTATAAGGATTTCGGACGAATCTACTGCATTTTCAGATTGACCAAAACCATTTTGTACCTCTATTTCTCTTAATCTTTCAAAATCTAATACTCCACTAGAATTTCCATAGACTTCCTGCATCCTCTGATGTAATAATACGATATGTCTGTTACCCAGTATCATCAAATCATTAAAAATTTCTTGTGGAGAATAATTGCAAGAACTCATTAATGCATTTGTTTCGAAGTAGCTTTTTAGAAAAAGCTCATTTAACGTTCCAATAATTTCTAGAAGAGCAAAATCATTTTTATCCCAGTCATTAGAGCTTTTAATCTTTTCTGTGTCAAAATCGAATGAAAATGGATTATTAAATGGACTGTCAGATAATAACGTTGTTTTTAATTTTGGAGTAATGATAATCATGTTATTGAAGCTTAATCCTTATAGTACCTAATTTAAAACGAATTTTGTTTTATACAATATGGGAACCCGTAATGTACATAAATTCATCAATAAAACTGAATTAGCTATGACTACAGCCGATTCCAAAAAACTTAGAACTAATATACACCGAATGGTGGAAGTTTATCGTATTATTAAAACTACACAGTAGTTTTTCCACATCGGTTTTGTTGCTGTTTAGACAATAATAGTAGTGGCGATCGATCACCGTTAGGTTATTTACAGCGGATATAATTGACCTAGAAACTGCAAGGATTTTCTTCGCTACTATATAGTATTTGCTAATACTTGAAAAGTAACCTAGACGAGGAGGTTTTGATTACAATATGTAGAGATAGCTGTTATGAATATTCGTGAAAAATGGGCGGGGATTGCTCTATTAGTTCGGCTTCGCAATCTATAAGTATTTGACGAAACCTTCTTTAACTACTCTTTTGCTAATGGCCTCACCCTTTATTTGTCCTTTGTTCGGGAAAGCTTCGGGGAATAGATACCATTTTCCTACATAATAAGGATAGGCAGGGTATAGGGACGGTATAATTTTGTGAAAGCAGGGGCGAAGCAGACCCGAATAAAGCTTTAATAATTGTCGAATGGATCTCCTTTTCCACTTTCATTATGGTTTCCCGTATAATAAGCATAATATGAGTACTTATCATTACGCGATATTGCTGCTGTTGTTTTGAGCTCTAGTTTTACTTGATAAAGTAATGCGGTTTCTGGGGTGATGCATCAACAATATTATAAATAGACTTTAAATACATAGTAATAGGTGAGTAGTGATTTTTTAATTTAGATGTTACTGGGGAACAATGTAATATTGAAAAAAAATAATGGAAAGATTACGTGTTTCAGTAATTGAACTTCATTTTTTTTACTTAATTTAGCAATTAACTATTTTATTGATAAAACCTGCATACTAATATATCAACAATAATGTTGTAGTTATTCTTTTATTTTTTTTCTAAATATTTACGTTTAACAAGAATATTCCATTTGCACAATTAATAAAATTTTAATAAGATAAATGATAAATAATTATACCATATGCTACAAAGCTACTTAAATGCAACCTTACTTCCGGTGACCGATGAGGGTGATTTTAGAAAACTAAAGAAATCGGCTGATGATTTAGCAAAAAGATTATTAAAAAATAAACACAAAATATTATCTTTTACATTAACTGCTTTAAATTCTGATGTTTCCGTTGAGGATCCAGATGTGATAGAAGTGAATGAAATCATTATTAAGAACTGGACTACTTTCAGCACTAATTCTAAAAGTACGCCACTAACATTTATTAGAGCAGTTATTTTTGAGACATTAAATAATATCAGTGAAGATATTAATATTGCACTGATAATTTGGTTATCAAGTCGGAATATCTATAGATATACAAAGTTTACAGGAAATGAAAAAATCATTGTTGAAAAGTTTCTTTCCAAATTAGCTTCTAACATTAATAGTGAAGCAAATCTTGTATGGGGACTAAATTCTTTGGATATTCGTGACTCTGTTGAAATAACTCTTCAAACAGTTCCTGCGTATTTGTTGAATAAAGTAGAGTTTCAAAAACTTTTAGAAGATGCTTCAGGACCTACCAATTCTGAGGATAAATCTAATTATGATTCTCCAAACACTAGCTTTCCCGACGAAGGTGCCGCATGGTCCTATGAATTTGCTCCAAGAGCAGCTGCTGGAATAAAAAAAATCGTTGATAGATCTTTAGAAGTAATAGTAAAAAATATTAATGAAAATAATATAGTTGTTCAGAATGCTCTAAAGGGAGGAGCTACAAAATTTCAGAATGATTTAGTACTTCAAAATAGATCATTAAATCTTAGATCAGAACTTTTATGGTGGAAAGAAGCAGGGTATTCTGTAGCTATGGATGCAGGATATCATGAAGTTAATTCTTCAGTTATAGATATAGTTATGGCTTTTGATTATTCGAATTTCATTCCAATCATTTATCCAAAAAGTGTTGATTATTTTTTCAGATCAACTGTGAAAGGAATTGTTTCTGATGGAGAAGATTTGGTTGATTTAAAGCAGTTTTTCAAAGGACTAATTGACAATAGTACGTATCTGAAATCTCTTTTTCCTGAGATGAGTGCTGAAAGTAAGATACCTCTGCTAAATTTTATCGTGGGGATGATATATAATAAATACGATGTTGAAGAACTTGAAAGTAGAGTTGGAATAAATACTGATATAGATATTCGTCGAGTCGACTTAGCGCTTTGGTTATTCCATGATTTACAATTACAAAAAACCTTAAGTAGAAAATAAATGGCTTATAAATGCTCCAATCCCGAATGCGCAGCACCTATAAGTTGCCATGAAGGACACGAAAATGTTACAGATTGCACTTTTTATAGTAAAGCAAAGGAGGAGAAAAAGAACAATAAGGTATTGCAGAAGTTATCTTTAAAATCGAGCCTTCCTTGGACAGGAGAAGCTTTAGCTATTGAAGAGTTAGGTAAAGTAACATATCGGAATTCTCCAGTATTAATAGGTGTTGTAGGTAAAGCTGATGCTGGTAAAACAACATATCTGGCAATGCTTTTTACTTTACTTCTTCGTGGAGGAATGTTTAAAGATTTTAGTTTCGCAGGTACTAAGACGATACAAGCCTGGGATAAATTGTACAAAACCTTACAGGTTCAGCAGGCAGGAGGCGTTGTATTCCCAGATCCTACCCCGTCCCAATATATTAGATTTTTACACTTGGCTCTTCGGAACCGGGCAAATAGGTTGAATGATATTCTATTATCTGATATTGCAGGTGAGGCTTTTTCATTATGGGCTACTAATAGAAATGATGTCAATGCGGAAAATGCTAGATGGATTTATCAAAATGCTAGTGCTTTTATTCTTTTTATTGACTGCGAGGACTTGATTAAACGAAAGTCATTGGCTAAGAATGATATTTTAGATATGGCTCAAATGCTACGCCACGATCTTAGAAGCAGGCCAGTTATTACTGTTTGGTCTAAAAGTGATAAGAAGCATGATGTACATCCAAAAATTTTAGAAAAGTTAAAGGATGAATTGTCGGAATTTTTTCCAGTTTTTGCAGAAATAGACATAAGTAATTTTTCATATGATGATCCGGATATTTTGGTTCATAAGAATAATATATCCGTTTTAGATTTTCTTCTCTCAAAGATTTTTGTACCTGTTGGATCTGATATTATCATTGAAGACGATAACAAGGATAAAGATATTTTTTTAAAATTTAAAAATTTATAGATGGCTACATCGATATTACTTATTGGGAAGCCCCATTCATCAAAAACTGTTTTTCTGTCACAGTTTTATTCTAAACTGCAGAAAAATAAAAGTAAACTGAAGCTCTATAAGCCCGTGGAGGACTTATCACCTATTTCAGGTGCTAGAGAAGCACTAGCTCTTGGTGAAGAGCCTCAAACCACGCCAACAGAGAAAAGTATAAAATTTTATCTTCCAATACAAACTGAAAAAGATAAAGTTGATTTACTGTGCCCAGAGTATGGTGGTGAACAAATATTAAATATAGTTGAAAACAGAACTTTGGACAAGCAGTGGGTTAAATCTGTTTCTGAAAGTAATAGCTGGATTCTTTTTATTAGATTGAATAATCTTGATAAGCCTCTTGATATAAGTGATGTGACTTTCTCTGAAGAGCGTAGAGTAGATAAAGGGATGGTAGAAAATGATTCAGAATATAAAATTTCTGATCAGAGTTTTTTTATTGAACTGCTGCAAATTCTGTTACATTATAAAAACACAAATTATCATTTATTAAATCATGAGGTAAAACTTACGGTCGTATTGACGTGTTGGGACGAAATGAAAGAAGTCGAAAATAAATTACCAATTGAGGTTTTACAATCTAAATTACCATTATTTTTGAGTTTTGTGAAATCAAATTGGGCAAGTGAATATCTAAATATAATCGGGCTTTCTGCCCAAGAATTTGCCTTAGATAGCGAAGAAAATCAGGAGAAGTATCAAATTGAAGGTCCAGAGGAGTTTGGTTATCTAATCTTATCAAATGGTGAAAGAATTGGAGATATAACGGAATTAATAGATCAAGCACTATTGTGAGAGTCGAAGTTCATCAATCAATTTGTGGAGAGGTAAATCGGGCGTGGGGATTGTTAAAGACTACTTTGCCTGATGCCAAGGTTGCTAAAAATATTGCATTTAGAGCTGATCTTCAAGATCAGACCAGTGGTGTTATGTGGTCTCCAGCTATAAGAGGCTTTGCGGAAGGTAGCAATTTCGTCATTATGAAGACGTTTGAAGATACTTCAGAAGAAGTTAGGAGAGGAAGGAAATTTAGTCACGTTTTAATTGTTTCCTTAAAAGAAATTGTTGAAATTTCAGACCTAGAACCAATTTTTGGATTGTTATATAGTGAAATCGATAAATTTAGTCCTTTAAATCCTATTTATTTAGATATTCTTTGTACTGAAAATAAAAGTAAATCCATTGTAATTGAAGAAAATGGAAGGATTGCCAAACTATTAAATGGGTATATTAATATACAAAAATACAGAAATAATATTGTATGGATTGGTCAGGACGATTTTAAAACTGCAATAAATGAGTTGTGGAGAAGATTAACAAATATTGAGAAACAGAATTTTCAATTTGGAGTTGTATTTAACAGTGACTTAAACCAACGAGAGGGGATAAATCTTTTCGCTGCACCAGATAGTGTATACAGTAAATTTATTAAATCCAATTTTTTCATCGTTGGAAAAAAGGATTCACACACTCCAACTGATCTTCTTGAAAAATTTATTGTCGGAGATATGGCTATTATAAAGAGAGTTCGGGATTTCGAAAACTCTATAGGGGCGGCTGAATTTTCACGTGAGGATATAAAAATGATTTCTGTGGGAATTGAAACCTTTGAACAGGTTGATTCAGTTTCTGATCTTAAGAAATTAAATACTCTAAGTCATATTGTAGCTAAGTATTCACCATCGAATAAAAAAGGCTCTCAATTTAAGAAGCGACTTTTAGATAGGATTATCGAATCAACAAAAGATGTGGGACTTGGGGAACTCAATGTACTGAGAAATTTTAAAATAAATAGCTTTGAAAAATCAGAAGAGCTCTTATCCGAAAGTCTAAGAAACAGGATGAAAAAAGATATTTTTTCAAATAACGCAACATTAGATATATTGATTTTTTTTTTCACGTCTAAAAGAAATGAGAATTTAATTTGGTGGGATTTAGTAATAGATCAAGAACTACGGTCTTATCTTGAAAACTTTACTTTGTTGAAAGTGAGTGTCGTGTTCAATTGGATTGTGAAATTTCCAATGGTAATTAAGTACATTGATTATGAACTTGATAAATCTGAGAATGCTCAAAGATTGTTTATTAAGAAAGTCACAAAATCTTTAAAATCTGAAGCATTAGAATCGCTGTTGTACTTGTCAAAGTTAAACAATTGGCTTAAGCTTTATGCAATATTACTTTCATTGAAATATAGTATAAAAGACGCATTGTCTCTTTTATTGGAAATCGATAAAGACCATAGCCATTATGCAGCTATTGAAATTATTTTTAAGAAGACAAAGGATCATGATGTAATATCTATTGCTTTAGAAAATGGGGATCCTAGATTAATTATTATTTCAAGTAGACTTTGTCATATTAATCCATCATTATTAAATGATATTGATGTTGCAAATGAAAGATGGCAAAATATCTGGGATGGAGCTATCAATATGGGAAATCAAGTTGAAACAGGCTTTGATAATCCTGAACAAACTATTAATAAGGTCTATGATGTTATAATAAATGGCGGTAAAATAATTGAAAGTCTTTTAAATAAAATTTCTTCTTCAAGATTTGCGAACATACTTTATTACGAAAATAGGAGTAGTTTATGGAGTTGTTTGCCTGATGAAATAATGGATAAATTTTTGATGAAAACGTCCAGTGAACTATTGGAGAAATTAAGCAAAAACTCTACGACTCCAATTCCTGACGATCGCGTACTTTTACAACATATTAGTAATACAGGTATTACTGACTTTTTGTATTATAACAGAAGTAATATCAGCTCTGTTGTGCCGCTTTTCGAAAGATTTCCTAAACTTTCCGATAATTATCTTAAAGATTATCTAATGAACTATTCTGGTAAATTGAACCAAGTCGAGTCTATCAGTCTTGGTAGGATGGTATTAAAGAAACGTTTTACTAATTCTGCATATTACATCAATTTGAGAGCTGATAAAAGTAATAATTGGAAATATGCCTTGATGGAATGTCACCAACTCCTTGATTTCAAGACAAAGGCGGGGATTGCATTTTCTAACATTTTTTCAAAAGATAAAAAGGTTAATATAGCCTCTGATGAGTGGTGGAATGCACTGGAGGATATTGTTACTGAAATTTACTCTAACGGAGTCAGCTTAACAACAGTGTGGACAAAGGCTGGAGGAAAAGAAGCTGACTTGATTATGAATATAACTCCTGCAGATCTATGGAGTCACCTTCTCAAGAAGTTACGTAGAGATCAATATAAATCTATTAAAACGTACAAGCTTTTGGAGACAATAAGAAAAGACTATGGAGATAATGGGAAATTTAAAACCATATATAAACTCAGAAAGAATTATATAAAAACTTAACCATGACCCTACAAAGCCTTCTTAAAGGTACTAAAATTATAGAAACGCTAGAAAATTATGCAATCGCTGAGACTATAGAGTCAACTTTTATAGATACAAGTGAAGAGAGATCCTATATGTATTTTGATGAAAGTGATTTTTGGAATGATGTATTAGGTGATAGAGATAAATATTGGAATAGTAAAGTAGACTTATACAATTTTGTTGTATCAGATTGGGTTGCTCGTGTTCCTGGACTTTAGTGGTCAAATTCATCTAAGCTAATTCGACAGCATACAGCTGCTGATGTAGCTATTAAAAGCGATGAATGGGTCGAGTTTAATCCTCCTGGTAAAAGTAAAAAAGTATTGGGAGGAATTGGAACACTGCTATTACCACCCCTCGCGGATGGAAAAGTTCTTCTTTCTGTGAGTGCTAAATGCAACGCATCAACCGGTATTCCCGTTTTATGTTATCCTGAAGTTTATGAAGCTTTAAAAGTAAAGCAGGGTGATTGTGTGGTAATTCGTGGCGCTACATGGCAGCCTATGGATGTGCAATGGGCATCTAAATTTCACTCTACAGATATTCCCAGAGGATATTTGGTGATTGATTCATTGGAAAAGATATCAATCGCACAGCAAAACTTTCCAATTGTTTATCATCCTTTTTCATTAATGGAATATGAAAGGAATGGAGGTCTTTTTTATGATTTTGTATATGTTTCAGCCGATAGTAAAGTAAAAGACGTTGACAAAAAGTTAAAGACGTACTTTGATGATTATGCCCAGAAAGATGCAAGATTTGGGGAATATTTAATTAACCCAAATGTGGTTTCGCCAATATTTGATTCCAGATTTTTGTCACCTTCGGAGCTTACTACGCAAACAGAAAAAGCAAAGCTTAGCTTACTTCATGAACGTGTGAAAGGGCTGTATCTTGGTGGTCATGCTTTAGAAGAACTGATATCGAAAATTCCTAATTTTTATGATTCTGCCGCTTCTATAAAGACTTTGGCTTCTAATATTGGAATAAACAAATCAAAACTCGAGGAAAGTTCAGCAGTGAATATGGCTTCGCAACTTATTGATTTGTGCTTAAAATATAACAAACAAGAGGAACTAGTAGATAGATTATCTGTAGAATATAATGAAATATTTAATTAAATGGCGTGGACAAAGAAACTGACACAATTAAATGATGTATTAAGTGATTTGATTCCCCAAAAAAATGGAATTACTAAATTTATATTGGCAGCAGGCTTAAAGCCTCAATTTATTGATGATAGTGGTAATGCAATTGATGTTTGGAATAGAGTTTTGCTTGAAGCAGACAAAAGAGATAAAGTTTCTGACTTAATTAATTCATTATTAGATAGTTATCCTGAAAATCCTTTTCTGAAGGCTGCATTGTCCTCAAAAGAAATAGATTACTCTTTAAGCCCAGATATTGATAAAATTTCACAGTGGAATGCAGTTTCTGCAGATACATTAGAAGTTTTGACAATGGGGCAAAATACTTTGCTTCCTATTAATTTTCTCGCAAAAGGTATTCTTAAAAGTAAAGCCGTTGCAAAGGTTGAAATGAAGACAGGAACGAATAGATATAGTGTTGGTACTGGGTTTCTATTTAAAATTAATGGTATTGATGATTTATTTTTTATGACAAATTTTCACGTCATAAATAGGAGAGAAGATATCAAAAAGACAAAGATAATTTTCGATTACGAACTTGATATGGAAGGTAATAGTTTGCCTTCTAAAAGTTTTTCTATTGAAGATGGAGCAGTTTGGTACTGTTCTGCAGTAAATCAATTGGATACGACTGTTTTAAGATTAAAGGATGATAATGACGAGCTTAAAACCTACGGATACTTAGAGCTGAACGAAATTAAAATTGCTGATAGCGAATTTGTTAATATTATTCAGCATCCTGGAGGTGAGATGAAGCAGATTTCTTTATATCATAATATTATTACCTACAGAGACGAAAGGAAGATTCAATATTTAACAGACACTTTGAAAGGCTCTTCTGGTTCGCCTGTTTTTAATTCTGATTGGGAAGTTGTTGCTCTTCATCATAGCGGCAGTGAGAAAAAAAGGGATGAGGCTGAGCTTCCTTCTGGAGTAAGATCTAGAAATGAGGGAATATTAATCAATAAAATAATTGAATTTGTAAGAGATAGCCATAAAAACTAAAAATATGAATAGTATAAATCTTTTTAAAGGATATGATTCTGCTTTTATTACAGGAAAAATAGTGGAATTGCCAATATTAAATGAGGAACAGTTTAAAGATCTTACTGTTGATTCAGAAGGTAATAACATAATAAACTATATAAATTATAGCTTACAATTTTCAACATTCTACAAATTTCCTTATTACACTGCTACAAATATCGATGGGCTTCAATTTAAGAAAGTCCCAAGAAAGGATAATTGGAGGAAGGATCCGCGAATTCCAAAAGAATTGCAGTTTGGGAAAGAGTTTTATACTTTACCTAAGAGTAATTTTGACAGAGGGCATATGGCCAAGAGGGAGGACGTTCAATGGGGGAATACAATTGCAATAGCTCTTAATGCAGCAGATTCTACATTCTACTATACAAATGCAGTTCCACAACATAAAGATTTAAATCGAGACATATGGAGGAGTTTGGAAGATTATATCCTACATACTGAAACAAAGAAAAAAGAGCTTAAGATTAATGTTTATACAGGTCCTATTTTATCGTCGCAGAATCCTTATTTTGTGACACCATTAGATGAGGTGCAAGTACAAATACCTGTACTTTTTTGGAAAGTCGTTATTTTTGAAAAGGATGACGGAAATCTTTATAGAGCTGGTTTTATGATGGGGCAGAGTAAATTACTTATTGAAGACGATATTATTGAAATTTTAGAGTCTGACAATGATTTGTTTAATGAATTCGCTGATGCGGAGACTTATCAGGTTAATGTAGAATTAATTGAAGAACTTAGTGGCATAGATATGCCTTTGGCAATCGATTCATATACTGATTCTAGAAATATTAAACTCGTTTTACAAGAAATAGATATTGATCCTGATCTTGAATCATTTTCGGATGAAAATGAATTGGGTTTCATAATTGAGAATTTAAAATTGTAACATATCACAATGTAAAAATTATTTCTTGAACAATAAATTTAGGATGTTATCTAAAATGATTCAGAGCTATTTAGGGCAACGAGAATACCTTTTTTAAAATTGTTGTATAAAAGTTTAAGTCCAGAATATTTTAAAATCGGTAGGCACAGTTTGATTTGAATAATATCTTAGATTATGGTTTTTAAAAGTGAGAAAGACATGCAAATTTGGTTGAGTAATCTTTTTGCAAAAGGGTGCTGCCTAGCTGATATTGTAATAAATTATGAGGATTTTATTGAAAATATTGTTCATGAAAACTATCCAGATTCTTCACATCAGAAAATAATACATAGTTTTAAACATTGTCTAAATTCGTTTGAAAACCATGAAGTTATAGTGGAGGATGTAAATATTTCCTTAGATACAGGAGATATTTTATGACCCGATTTTTTGCTTTACTCGCCAAAAGTTGAAAGCATCCTGATTGTTGAGCTTAAAAATATAAAGGGGCCGACAAGACAAGCAGCAACTGAAATTGGAGCCTTTTCCGCTGAAATCCGTAGTTATCTCCCTTTTCTACCAGATAGTGATTTAATGAATGTGATTATTTCTAGCGAATGACCTACTTTACTTAGTCATTTTATTAATAATGAGATAGTTTGGTTGAATATGTCTCGTCCTGAAAAAACTTTACAGATGGTCTAATACGGGCAATGCATAACAGTTTTATGAGAGTTATATTTATAAAATCAAGAGTTTTCTTGCATCTTTTTATATTTTTTCTGCAGTTTTTCCATCGCTTAATTAATGGCTTTTTTGAAGTATGTGTTACTGCAGGAGTATGGTAATCGCAACTCATATGCGGTCTAAGATAATTATAGGACCTTATACTTTTTGTGACCTTCACTAAGGTATAAGTTGTTGTTTCTTATAAATTTATGCTAGTTTTAAAATCGGATTAAAACCTCATTGTCCGCCTTTCTAATACTGTTACTATATGTACTATCTCTTGGGTTTTTGCACTTTTCCATGTTTGATTATAATCTGATTCTCATCAAGCGATGTCTTGTACCTAATTTCATCCTCATATTCAATTTTTTCTCCATTCCATTCATTATAGTCCTCGATTTTAACTGTATATTTTTCAATCACAAAAGTTTTATAAGATCTGAATTCTCCTTGCTCTTTAAATTCAATATCTAACTTTATGCGACTTAATAGATTTTCAGGATGAAATTCAATAGTATCAACTTCCTGTTGGATTTCCGTTAAATTGCTGACATTTCTGATTAGCTGAGTGACAGCGCTATCGATTCTATAACTATAGGGACGCTGCCAATGGTTTTTTTTATCAAATTCCCAATCTTCGGACTCAATCCACTCATTTAGTAATTCTCTAGGAATTTTATATTTATTACAGATTACACCTCTATTTCTAGCTTCATAAACGAAATCGGAATGACAGATTTGCTTCAGTCCATCTAAATCCCAGGCAATTCCATTTACGACGATTGTATTCGTTTTAGGGTCATATTGTATTTTGCTCATATCTTGGCCGATTTAAATTACTGGTATTTAAAAAATCATTCTACTGTTTGGTCGCATTGTAAATTTACAAAAACTTCCTGACGATAGATAACCATTAATAGTTTATTGGTACATCTAACTAAAATTGGCTATTTTTATGAACATACTTTTTTCTTGATGAACAGACCGATATTTTCTAAACAATTTTTAGCGCAATATCTAAAAGATTTTAGGTTAGCGACACAGACGGATATCTTTCGTAAAAAAGATATTATTGATACTTGGATAAAAATGTTGGAATCACATCGTCTAGACCGTTCAAAGGAGGAGGAAACAAAATCAAGGTTTATCTTAGAGATTTTTGGGGATGTGCTTGGATTTAATTACAAAAATCCAAGCAATTGGTTGATTCGAGAAGAACTGAAAACAAGTGTGGACGCAACTAAACCCGATGCCGCTCTTGGTAGATTCAAAATCAATGAAACAGGAATTGAGAATGATGTCCATGTCGTCATAGAGATCAAAGATTCTAAAACTTCTGTCGATAAGCCACAAAATAGGGCCGCCTTCAAAATCTCTCCGGTAGATCAAGCCTTTCTATACGCCTCCAAAGTAGGAGGTAACTGCAAATGGGTCGTTGTTTCAAACTTCACTGAAATCAGATTTTATCATCAATCCAGCCAAGGTGAATATCAATCCTATCAACTAGACGATTTACGTCATGATGATGTTTTACGAGAATTCCTATTTCTCTTCCACAAGGACCGGCTAACAAATACTGTAAAATCTGCCACAGATAAACTATATGAACTCCGAGAAAAAAAAATGGAGAGCGTGCAATCTGAGAAGCATATCATAGACCAAATGTACGAAGCTATTTATAAGTTCGAGGGGTTGGATTTTGTGGATCCCAATTTTCTTTGCAATGTATACCCGTTCAATACCTCGGAGGATTATGTGTGGCACTACAACAAAGGTCGTCTACTTGCGTTAAATCCTGATATCACAGATTTTCTGAAAGAAATAACCACATCAGGAGAAGGGGTGTTGATCAGTGAAGAATTGACGAGGATAATCGAGAAAAAGAAAATCGTAGAAGCGCGACAAAAAATTGAATACATATTTGAAAAACTCCATCAATTCAGGGTCGAAAAAATATGCGCTCCATTAGATATAAAAGCTTTACGCCAGAAGGAATTTAAATCCTTAGGTTACAGCCTACGTCATTTTGAATATATCAGTGAAGACGAATTGGTTATCGTGCCGACAGGCTTCGGTCCTGAATTAAGATGTGAATGTATCAACTGTTCCTTCCGTAAATTGGACTTCGATAAGTACATCACCAAATTAAAACAAGATGAGCAGAGTCAAACGGCAGAAACACTTGACCTAGCATATGGTCATTATCTAATTTCGACCGATAACTTTAAAAAGTCTTACTTTCTTTATAAAAACGTAGATATTAACACCAAGGGTAGAGAGGATAAAAAGATTCAATACTTTCTATCGAAAATAAATCAGCTCTATCTCTTAAACTTAGTATCTATAGGAATTGAAGGACCTCAAGAAAAAGAGATTCTCCGCGATATAAAAAGTATTGATCTAGATAGAAGTATCCATGATGAGCTGGAAATATATGTGGATGTTGATGTTCGAAAATATCTTATCGAAATCAAAGAAAATAAACTATTTAGGCAAACACAGGATTATATTATCGAAGAGTTGGATAAATTGGAAAAATCCAACGGGGCATCTTATGATATTCAAGAGATTCATCGCAAGTATCTTATTCTTCATGCCCATATCCATAGTAATAAAATTATTTATGATGCTTTTTCCGATTATCAGAAACTATCAGGAAAAGTATTTAAAGCAATTGTGCTTGCGTATTCAGCTAAAAAGCCGCTTATCAGCTATATTCCAGAATTCTATTTCATAGAAGCAATGCTGTATATAACCACGGTAGATCTGAATTCAATCCTTCAACCTCTAGGTGAACTTAACCTCTCAGATGATACCAAGACAAATCTTGTAGAAAAAGCGAAGAATCTTTTGACTTCCTATGCAAGGGAAGGGCATTGGGGACTTAGTGTCAAGGAGCCATTGGTGCCAACCCAATTGGAAAACTTTTGGTTTCAAAGCAGATTTCTCCAGATTTTTTCCAATCTTTTTACAATTCTTTGTAAAACGGAGCTATCCGTAGTATTAGTAGAAACATTATCTAAACCCATCTTCACTTTTTTAAAAGTTGAAGACTTCCTCGGCTGGGATAATCTCAAAACATTGGGGAAATTCATTCAAAAATATGGTCACATTTTTAAACCTCAGCAACTGCATGATTTGCTGGGCCATGCTATTGGCGGTACTAAATATGGTTATCATAAATATGATGAACTCATAAAATCACTATGCCTTGCATACCGGGAGAACTATACTGACCAACCGATTACGGATAGAAGTTTAGTTCCTAAAGCCCTCGCCAATTCCATGAATCCACAAGGGGAATCTGATCCACGTCGATTTATATACCTGTGCCCCATTATCGAAGAGCAGAGCAGACATAAGCTATTACAGGAGATGGACGTTTATCTAAAGAGGTATTTCGATCAGTTTGTTTTTTTTGCTATGCTCAGACTCGAAATCGTATCCCTTCACGATGATAAATATCTCGAAATGTATATTGATTCAGCAGCTAAAATAGTGGGTACTGGATTCATTGGCATTATTGATGGAGTAGCAGAATACAACAATGTCACTATGATTAATTTTATTGAACAGATTTATAAAAACAATATTAAGCTCAATAAAGAACAGTTAAAAAAGTTTACTAACCAGGCACCTTTTGAATTATGGGCATTGAATGCTCTAGAATTCGATTACGAAATCTTTGAAACCGATTGGTTAATTGCCGTAAACAGAGATTATATTTTGGAGGAATTGGTAGTAATCCCAGCGATCCAGCAAGCTTTAGAACAACGATTGTCTAGGGACTTTAATGCTACTCTTGCTCAGATTTATTTCAAGTATTTCGTTAGACAATAGAAATACTTTTCGCAAAATTTCATCTATCAAGCAGAAAAGTAACATATGTATAGTGCTTAAATATAGCGTATTATATGAATTAAATAACAAAGAGTTCGAGAGGCTTTCAAAATCAAACCGAATAAACTGGCCCATTGACCTCCCTTATAGACACCGTTTTAAAAATACACAGATCAGAACCAAAAGACATCAAAAAACTCCTAAGTCTAAATGAAGATTATGCAGTTGGATTCAGGCTGTATCTTGTATACCTTATTTCATTGGGACACTCCAGTCGAGAACTCGCAAAATTCCATGACATAAGCTTTAAGGAGATAACAAACTGGGTACATCGTTTCGAAGAGGAAGGGATTAGTGGCTTGAAAAGCAGAAAAGGACGAGGAAGACGTAGTGCTCTATCTAGTGATCAGCTTCACCGAGTTAGAACTTTAATCCTGGAAGAAAAACCTGAACAATACGGTTTTACAAACAAAAGATGGACGGGTCCAATACTGGCTAAATGGATTAAAGACGAATATGGTGTGGAGTATCAAAAGGCACAGTTATATAGAATACTGGCTAATATAGGAATCACTTTTAAAGGTCAACTGAGCTTGATTGAGAATGATGAAAGTAGTTATATATGAAATTTTCATCAAAATTGACGAAGAACCAGTATGTTTAAGTATATCCATTTACTCCTTAAGGTAATTATTTTACCCCTACGCGGATATTGTGCTATTTGTCGAAATAAAATTACCCATAAATGTTTTAGAATCTTATAAAAGTACTTAAAAAGGAGTCCAGTCTTCAAATTGACCAGACTCTTTTTTATATAAGAACCTTTTATTATTAAATTTTAATAAATCCCTCGCTGGTTAGCATAAAGGAACTAAGATGAGGTTTCCGTGTGTCATCAGTATAATAAACATCGAATATTCCATCTAAAAGTTCTTGCGGGAAAGTTGGCGATAATAGATCATCAGCTTCATTATGTTTTCCTTCAAACCTTTTTGTGAAGTTGGATTCTAATTCTAAGCTTCCTAGTGCTTGTAAATTATTTTTTGCGGGCAGTTTTTCAAATGTTAAATCAGTATTGCGAGGAATAATTTTTAAATTATAAGCATGAAAGCCGGAATTATTATATATTACAATCGAATAAAACCATTTTAATTGCCAGTGTATAATTACAGGTCCTCCCGCTTGAATAGGTTTATCACCGTAAATATCATGATTTTTAATGCTGTAACCACGGTTAATGCGAGAGTTTCCTAACCAAATTAAATCAAGGTCAATATGTGCTAATTTCTCAATATCCTTTGTACTTGTAATAATTCCTTTTAACTGTTTATCTGTTCGTTTTTCAGCTTCGTTTTTCCAGCCTTCTAATAGTGTGGCACTATAAGCATCGGGATCTTTGTCTATGATTGTAGAGCAGTTTACACAGAGCCAAATTCCGTTCTTTGCAGATTTTCTTTCTTTCTCATCTAATGTGGCATTATATCTTGGACCTCCTGCTGCAGCTGCACTAATGTGTGCAGCTACGCCAACTATTGTAGCTTTTTCAGCATCAGTATGTGGACCGCTTGTGGTCTTACTACAAGCGGGATTTGAGCATATAAGCCCAACCCGTTTTCCAAGGATTTCAATTGTTTTGGCCGTGAAATTATGTCTATTATTTGCCATTGTTAATATTTCTGTAAGAACAATAATATTTTTTAAGGTTTATCGCTAGCTCTTCTCGTTGACTGAAGGAGACTTTTAGTCCATAAAACTTTTTTATTGTCAAGTTTTTTTCTCTAACATTGCATTTCCTCCCTTTACAAATGCAATTGTATTATCACTAAATTCAATAGAGTTTGCATTTTTGTATATATCATGTTTATGATGTTCTAATGAAACATACTTAATTTCTGAAACGTCTTTGTGATAGTTTTGATAATTATTGTCAGTTTGAATTGTAACATCGAAATGAATATTATCCAAGCAATTCCAAGCATGACATAAAACCGTACCGTTACTATTTTTATCATAAATGATTATTGCTCCTTCTACGATATCGATGTTTAAATTTTTGTTGTTTTCCGCAACAAAATAGGAATTTAATAAGCATTTATTCTTCGTTATTTTAAGAGCGGCTATGCTTACATTGTCAGGTTTTTCACTGATTTCAATTTTTTTACACATAAGTTATTAGAAAGGTGTTTTACAACTATATCTTTTTTGTTGTGGAGCTTTTTTAAAATTTTTCTCTAACTTGACATTTTAGCATGCATGTAATTTACAATTGTAAAACTCCCTTCTTTGTCGGGATAAACTAGATCACTACAACGGTCAGCAACATAGTCCGTATAGCTGTTATTTATCGCAATATATCTATACATAATTACTTTCTCTAATGATAGAAACTTATTAACTGCATCTGGAGTTAGAACAATATTAAGGCCCTTTTTCTCACTTACCGCACTTGGATAAATTAGACCAAATTTTGGGTACTGTATTGAATTATAATAATTTCGAATAGCATGAAATAGTGCCGTTGTTGCAAAATAATGATATTCACTATTTGACTTTGTGCCACTAAGTCCTGAAAAATAATATAAGAAACTTCTTATAAAATTTGTAGTTTCAACAGAAAAGCATGACTCAATACCAGCAAAGTATTTTGCAATACCCAAAGCTAACGAAGGATTTTCTTTTAGATGTTCTTCATCAAAGCATAAATTTACAATAGGAAGATTTTCATTTATAGTCCAACCTCCAATGGTTATGTCTTGATAACTTGTTATTTTTGCTTTTGCAGTTAACTCTTTACAGCATTCGAGAGCACAAGTTAGAACATAATCAACATTTTTTAATTCTGTTGGTAAAGAGGCATAAAAAAGTGATTCAGCTTTTAAGTTGAAACGGCCAAATTCAATTTTTTCAGGACATTCAGTGTTGAAAGAGATTTGTTTTTTATTATTAAAAATTTCTCCATTATAATTTGCTCTGCCTCTTACTACGTAAGGAACATCAATTATTGTTGCCATTAGTGGTATATAACTAACTATTTCGATAAAGTTTTGGTAAAATATGTTCAAAGTTGCATCTTTACTTAAATTAGCAAAATCACTATCTGAATAACTAATAATTTTTTCAAAACATTTCCGTAATCGAGGTATACTGGCATTTACCTTTCCTATAAGTTCAGTGTTCTGTATTAACTCTTGAATATTATTCATCGGTATTACAGCTTTGTGTAAGCTTCTGATACTACTATTTGATGATTATCATCAAGATAAATGTCAAAAAATGAACGGGTTTCTATTTTAATTTCAAATGGATCATTCCTGTCTGCATTTATTTTTGTAAGAATTGGATGTAATTCATCATTTATATACTTTAGTTCGGAAACCCTATCATCATAAACTGCCTCTGCAGACTGAATTTCAGATTTATAACGTAATACTGTTAGGTTGCCTAGTGTCGTTTTATCCTTTTCTAACTCTATTAACCTATTTTTCATGTCGAAATCAATGATGCGACGTTGTTCGATAAGTTCTTCTTTGGTTTCTCTGTAATAATTAGCTAATTTTTCTTCTTTGTTCATTTTTTATGGTTAATTGGTGTTTATGAAAGTACATAAAATTTAATTTAATGCAAAATAAGATTCTGAATAATATATCGTTTTTATAAATGGTCCTATTTTGCGTCCTTAGAGGAGATGTTATGATGAATGAGACTAAAATGCAAAATTACCATATAACTGAACAAACAATAGTGCATCGTGTTCGAGATATTCTTAGCCGAGAAGAGGTGAGAAGTATGCATTTTGCTTTTAACTCATTTCCAGCTGGTGCATGTGAAGATGCTTCTATTTTACTTGGAATTATATTGGAAAAATATAGTTTTGGAGATTATCAGGTATGCTATGGTAAAAAAGGAGATACTACCCATGCCTGGCTTTCTTCAGCAGGCAGATTTATTGATATAACTATTGATCAATTTACTGAAGCAAAGAAAATCAATGAATGTATTTTTATGGTTGAACCAGAAACACAAATGCATTATGGATATGTAATAATGTATAGGGAAACTTTGGATGAGGCTAAAGCAGGTATCAACTATCTTGAATTTTTTAAGATTTTAAAATATGTGGAGGTTAGTTTAGATGAGGAGTTGAATAGCTAATTAAGCTAGAAATACAGGAAATTGTTTTCTAAAAAAAGATCCATTTTAGAGTAATAGAATAAAATTGCGCAAATGACTTTTAGTTTTTTTTAACTTACTGGACAAGGAGGGAAGGAGAGTTATATCATGCAGGTTGTTTTTTCAATGTTATAAGGTTATCTTCCAAAAAAATGAAGGTTCCAAACATATGGAACCTTATTCTATTAACCACACTTTAAAAAAAAGATAGGGCGTTGACACAGTTTGTGTTACAGCCTATCACTTTATCTTTAGTGATTAGATAGATATATTATAATTTATTTTTAGAAATTCTCCAATAATTTGCCGCGCCATTCCGACATATTGTTCTTCAGGGTTTAAAAACTTTTTTAGTCGTTCCAGTTCTCTTTTTAAAATCTTTTCAAAATAAAATCTGAGAGCAGTGTCAGAATCATTTATTAATTCATTGAACTTAGTCGTAGCTTCTTTTACCCTTTGGATTTGAGCCTGGATATCTATTAGAACCTTTTCACGAGCTTGAACAAGATACATTCTTTGCAAAACATATACGTCTATGGATTTCTTAGCCATAATGCTTTCTTTTCCAGCAGCATCTCTTTTAGGTCGAATAACTCCTTCAGGACCATATTCTAAATGATCTTCTGGATTATCAATACATGGATTTAGTAAAATCCTATATGGTTCCTCGTCTGCAATCCCATTAACGTTATCATGGTTACGTACATGTTTTGTGATATCAGATAAGGGGAATTGATTCATCTTTCCCATTGTCTTTTTTGTATCTACTCCATGCATGGAATGGGTAAGCTTTTGGTTACAATTTCTACAAGAGAACAATAAATTATCCCAATCTGCGGCTAACCAATAATAACCAGGCGTCGTTTTTGGAATTGCTTCTTGAATTTCACCTTTAGGCCTATAGTGTTCAACATCACCAGAATATACATGTAAAACTGAGCTTTCACAATAAGCGCATTTTCCTTTAAATAGTTTTATCAAAGCTTCTTTTACTTCCGGATCTGAATAAATTTTAAATTTGAAATTTGTCATCCCATCAAAAGTCGGAGAAGTGTAATGTTTAATCGCTCTCTCTGTTTCCGTTTCACCCGCTCTATCTCTCTTGCCCAAGGCAGCTGGTTTTGGGACTTGAGACCTATCAACCTTTATCATAGTAATCCACTTTTATTGTCCAAACTTTTCCATATACTTTTTATTCTTATCAAAGCCTCTGTTTCTAAATTATTTTTGATTTTCAATCCATCCTTTCTTGTCTTACGGGCTAGTAGTTCATCAATAACGTAATAGGCAAGCTCTTCGCGCTCTGTATCCCCTAGATGTTTTATACGAGGAATAACATGACTGAGCTCTAAAATACGATTCTTTTGTTCTTCACTTCTGTCTTTTTCTTCCAGGGCAAGTATTTTGTAATATTCATCAAATAGTTTTTCTGTTTGAGGATCGATTGTGCTTTTTAAACCAAAAAAATCTGAAGTTAAAATTTGATCAATACGTAACTCACTTGGATCAGGTAGTTCAGTTAATGCTATAATTTCTTTATGCTCATTTTTTGTGAGCACAATTGTTTCTCCTTCAATCAGGCCTCTTAGACAGAGAGGTTCATGACTAGTTACAATAAATCTGATTTTTGGAAAAGCTTTCCGTAATCTACTGACCACTTCCATACGCCACCTTGGGTGAAGATGTGTACCAATCTCATCAATTAGCACCATACCTTCGGCTAAATCAAATCTTACATTTTCACTAGTTAAGGTTGCCATTATATCAACAGCTAAGAAAAAAATAGATTTATAGCCATCGCTAAGTTCATCAATATAGAATTTATCATTCCCGCGTTTTATTATAGCTTTATCTTCTTGAATCTCAATGATATCTTTGTTATAATAACATTAGGTCTTTTAGCGTTAGGGCCACACGGTTAAATATGTCTTCTTTTAATTTTGTTAGCCAAATTTCAGCATCTAGCAAGGAAAATGTATAATCGAATAAATTTTTAACCTTGGCGCCATAAAATTCAACGTTCTCTGGCATTATTTTTCCAACAGTGGGTTTTAGGCGTATTGAATTGTAAGCTACAACGTTTACTATAGGTTGTTCAATTGTAGATATAATTGTATCGATATTAAAATTAACAATTATGGGGTTTATTGCACCGACCAAGTGTATTTTAATATAACCATTTTTCTCGTCGTGTTTTAGAATCTCTTTGCCTGATATACACAGACTTTTAATATACTCATTTCCCGATAATCCGATGGCAATGGCTTTTAGTAGTGAACTTTTTCCTACGCCATTTTCCCCTAAAAATAATACCCATGGTTCTAAAAGGGGATTTTCCTGTTTAGTTTTGCTTTCGGCAATTCCTCTATTATTAGAAAAGTCTAGTTCCAGCTTTGAAAAACATTTGAAGTTCTTAAGCTCTATTTTTTCAACGTAAATATGTCTGATACCATCAAGGTTAGTTACAGCTTTATTATTTTCTCTGGTTGTATCTGTAATCTTTTGTCTATTTACAGATCTTTCAATTTCTTGAAACGAAAATTTCAAAGCTTTGCCTGACATATTTTCATTATCTAAGAATATATTAAAATTTGTAAAGATGGGATTGTTTTGTATTTCAAGCTCTTTGAACCATTTGTAAAGAAAGTGTCTTTGAATTCCTAAATATGATGTACGTAATTCCTGATTATTAAAAATTTCCCCCCATGAATATATTATCTCATTCAATAAGCTCAAGTTTTCATTTTTGCGCATAATTAAATTTAAGAATTCATTCCATTGAGTTTTTAGCTTTTGTATTGTTCTGTGTCTAGCTTCTACTAGTTCAGAACGATTAAGTTTTATAATTTCAATAGTGGTTTTACCTTTGGTTGTTAAGGAAACCATTTCTCCAGCTTCATTGTATGTTAAGTGTTCCTGGGGGCGATCAATGCAAGGATCTATTAATAGAGCTTCTTCCTGAATAACAATATCATTGTATTTTGTTTCAGTTGCAGCTCTAGATCCCTTCACTGGAAACCAAGATGATTTATATCGGTTACATTCTAAGCAACAATTATAAAGATTATTCCATTCGTAAGAAAGCCACCAATAGTGATCATTAGAAAACTCATTTTCAAATCCCCTTGCTCCATTTTTGGGGCTAAAATGATCGCAACTGGAATTCGAAATTTGGGACTCGCAATAAGCACATCTCCCATTAAATACCTCCATCAATGCTTTTCTAAGCATATTATTTAATTTTTGATCGAGGTGTGTCAGATTTCTTTCCTGTGACCTAAGTTCATAAGGTCTGCTATAAAAATTTTTTTCGCTTATTTTTGCTGCCTCAATTTCCTTTGAATAGAATATTTCTGGATGAGATATTGTTTTTCGGTTAATGTAAATCATTTTGTGTATATGTCAATAGTTTTTATTCACTGCTGCTTTAATGATTTAAGAGTTAAATCAATTCATTTAGTAATGAGATAGGATCTTTAGCATTAGAACAAATATAATATCTGTAAGTTTTGGCTCAGTTCTAAGTTATCTTAAAACAACTTACTAATGGTCATTTCTAAAATTAATTGAATGCAAAAGCAACAATAGTTACTAATATTCCTTTTAAGTATTTAATTACCATATCTCATCTGTATTTGATGGTTATCAAGATTTTATAAATCAATTCCTCTCCAGTTATCCATATATTCATAATTTTTCCAGTAGTCACTTAATGCCGAATGAGAAAGTGTTTTTGGCTTTTCTTCAAAGCTCCAAAACTCTTCTGGTTTAGTTTTTATGGCAGTTAAGGATTTCCAAAATGTTTGCATAGAACGAATCTCAATGTTTGTGTTATTATGGTGATATGCTCTCCATCTTTTTCCCTGCTCACTCTGCCATTCTTCATGTGTTCCAGTGACCAGAATTAATCTAAATCTAGCTACAGATCCAAATATTCGTTTCTTTTCTGCAGGATGTTGTTGGAAATATTGATCCCAGTTTTTGACTTGTTCAATAGCAGCTTGAAAAGGAGCAGTTGGTTTATTATCGTTTTTAAAAAGATTCATTTTAGGCTTTTCAATTTCGACCAATACCCATTCAGGACCGGAAGAGTTATCATTAAGCCATGCAAAGTCACACCTGAATTCATTTCCAAAATTTAGTTCTCGGAAAATTGGTTGAATACCATATTTTCTTGTAAAAAGATCATAAAATAGAAAAGTGTTATTTTTCAGGATAGCCAAAAGTTCAGTTTCTGAATCGTTAAGATAAGCCTTTAAAAGTTTTTTTTCAACTTCTTCAATGTTCCAAATTTGCTTTTTATCTTCAGAGATTTCCTCTATTTCCTTATTATCAATTTCATTATTTATTTGCGGATCTTTGTCTGATTTTACAGTTCCTTCTTGCGCTTGATTTATCTCCATATTTTGGTTTTTTAAACTTGCAAATTTATCACTTTTTAATTATAAATTTCATAGGTGTGTGAAAAAATAAAACGGCTATAATTAGTACCACTCCAATCAACGTTTATTAGGTCACTGTAACTAATATCTTGTCTGCCATTCTTCTCAATTTAAAGTCTTGCAGTACTTCATCGAACCGTAACAGGAGGCTTTTTCTGGCTTTATAATGCTCTTCATTTTTTTGTGTTAAGCTGTCATATGCGCCAACAATAAATTTGATATATGATTCGTCTAGTTTATAAACACCTTTAATCAAAGAGCTATTTAATTGTCTTTTTTCAAAAGCTAAATCAAACAGTTTTATCGCTTCAATTGGTAAATAGGCACACTGTTGGCATAAGTACTCAATGAAGTAGTTAGACATCGCGAAAAGAGGAGATTCAATATAGTTTGAAAGAAAAAGACAGATATCTTTAAGTTTTATGTGTTCAATATCTATAAAGTTAATCGATAAATTATCTTCTTCATCAATTTTGACTTCTTGTAATATATAAGCTAGTAAGCTATCATTCTTTCCCTTACTATCAGATATGCTATAATAGTGCTTAAAAATTGACCGTACCCCTCTAATAGCCGCATTCTGGTTGTTTTTAATTAATTTATACAGTAACTCTTTTGATCCTTCAATATTATAAAGATAAGATCCGTACAGTATCTTAAAAAGAGAGTCGGCATCATTTTTTCCTATTAAGTTCGAGTCAATCAACTTTTCATAAGCAGGGGCAATTGAATTGAACCCATTTTTTCTTAAATACTGCAAAGACCATAGTGATGATGCTATAACATAAACATCTTCTTCTTTTGCCAGGTAACTAACAAATACGTCATTAGTTCTTTGTATATTAATTCTGGTCAATTTTGCTATTTCATAATATAACAAAGCCCTAGCTTCAGGCGGACCTGATGTCAAAATACTTTCTATAGTTTCGAATATTAGATTTTCATAGGCATTATCTCTAATACGAGCCAACGCACTAATGGCCGAGCCATAATTCGTATTCATAGCTTGTGTAACCAAACCATTAATGTTGGTTGTCACGTCATTTTCCTTTTTATCTAACCAAATTTCCTTTCTATCGTAATTTAAAGCGTTAATCGTTATTAAGGCCACGAGATAAGGACTTTCAGAATCACTTCCCATAAGAATGCTTGCAATTCGTATAGGATAGTAGATACTTTTATGTTGTTTCCTAGATATAGCGATTTTTAGAAGTTCTATTAAATCCTGCTGTAGGTCTATTCTAGCTTCAGCAAAAACTTCCAAAGCAGGAAACACATAGTTAATATCAACACTAGGATCATTGGTAATAGTTTTTAAGATATCCATCATCATTTCTGATGGGTTTTCTCGAGTTGTATCCTTAAAACCTGATGTTAGTTCGTGTATTCCCCCTTTGCTACTATGAAAATCTTCTTTGTAGTTTGAGTCATATTTTCGAAACGCTGCAATCCATTGTTCCTTTGACATATAAGGATATGCTTTAGAATTAATAGGGCTTGAACAGCCGATCATCACAGAAGGATTTCTTACCTCACGTTTATCCTCTATATCTCCATGGCGTCTTTCAAGTTCATGATAAGACTGCTCTAGTTCAGGATCAGCGTTAACTACTTCTTGAGGAAGACGCTTTAACCAAAAATATTTACCTTCGCCCCATTTAGTATAAAAATGTTTCTTTATTGGATCTCCATATTCACGGTAATGGATTTCTTTTACCTTTTTATATTGCTTGATATAGTTTATAACATTTTGTCTTTGATCAGTGGTGAAGAAATCAAAGGTTTTTGCTATTAGAATTCTAAGTTCATGCTCCAGACCTTCATCTTCTTGTATTATTCTGGATTCAGTTACTGTTATAAAGAAATCATAAATTTGATCAGTATATAAACTTTCGTTACCTTGTAATGTAAAAATGACTAATCTCAATATGGATTCGTATTTTGAATCTTTATATTGATCTAAGAACGATAAGAAATTATCAAGCTTCATTTCAGCGGCTTTCTTAAGACAAAAACCTAGTAATTGATAAGCGTATTCTTGACCATCGAGGTAATCCTTATCACCGTCTAAATCAACATTGTTGAACGTCCAATCATTAATCAACGCTCCAGAATTATAACCACGATCAAACTCAAGATCCAATAGTACACAATCTAACAAAATTGGGTACAGTTTATCTGGACATATGTGTATTATTTTTTTTAAAACTTCATTTCTTTGGTAGTCTGAAGTTTCTTTAGGATGTGTTAGACTTTTTGGAAGTTTAGTAGCAAGTTGTTTAATTACATACGATGAATTATTTTGCAAGATACTGTTTAGTACATGATAATAACCAAAAGGATCATTTTCTTCAAAGTCAAAACAGCTCTCAAAAAGCTGAATACTAATTGGATTGCTCCAATCTGTTATAGGATACAGAAGGTCTTGAATTTTTGTTTTATCTGGTATTGTTGCCACTATTTCCCATGCCTTTTGGGAGTTGTATGAAATGATTTGATTTTGAAGCTTATAGAATACTTGCCGTGTTTTATGAATCTCAATATTAGAAGAAATGTTTGCAGTGTCAATTTTTAGCAACTCTAAATACCCCTGTTCAATTACAACATCAAACCATACTTTTCCATTAGCCATCTCTAGGAATAACAATTCGCAGTGAATATCTTTTCTAATAATTGTTTTAATAAAACTGATTTCATCCTGATGAGGTGTTTCTAAGGATATTATTAAGGAAAACACAATCTGTTTAATATGGAAGAGTATTTCTTCGTCGTCAAAAACGGAATAGATATATTCAATGTACTGCGCGAAATCATATTCTCTTAGGTAAGTGAAGGTCATTTTTACAGCAGATCGAATATGAATAGACTGGTTAGCATCTTTGATATATTCGATTACATCTGTTTCGTTTTCAACTAACTGTTTAGAAAATATAAAGTCGTAAAACGATTGATGAAAAAACTGTATTTGGTTTTCCTCTCTTTTAAGTAGCCTTTCGCTTTCTAGGTAACTTAGTTCCTGCTGATAATCTTCATATTTAAAGACAGGAACAGAAATCCTTTGCTTTGAAAACATATCGTTCACAATAGTATATAAAAGCCTTTTTACTGAAATACAGTCTTGGAACTTATTTGTTCTTTTCGTTATTTCAGTAACTTTCTGATTCCAGAGCTCAAAATATAATCCATGAAGCGATATGGATTGAATACGACTTGTCCCATTGATTGCAATCTGTAAAAAAACGTCTAATTGATTAGGCACTTTAAGTAACTGTAATAGCTTTATTGATAATGTGTCCGGATTTATACGTGCCTTTTTTAAAATTGCATTAACCTCCTGATTGTCCAACTGTTTTACATGGATGGTTTTCGAATCTTTATAATACTGAATTGACGGATCGTAATTAAGTTCATAAGGTCTTACAGACAGTATCACTTTGACGTCATCATCATCTAAAAAGACATCAAGAAAATTTCTGAATACATTCAAAAATCTACGGTCAGAAGACATGGATTGAGATAATGCGTCGATCTGATCGATCAAAATTACAATTTTTGAAAAGTGCTTTTTAGATTCTTGAATAAATTCAATTAGTGGGAGGGGAGTACTTATGTTTTTTTGTAATTCATCTATTGATGTAGGATACAATTTGTCCGCTTTCAAACCTAGCACGGCTATCTTTTTATCAAGGCACTTATCATACAGGTCCTTTAGTATAACAGTTTTTCCGTATCCGGCAGCCCCCACTAAAAGGCATATGTTGTTATGTTTTTCCGTTTTAATATTGTCGTTTATCAACCAGCTATATAATTGTTCTGTTTCCTTACGCACTATATGTGAGTTAGGGACGGAGCTAAATTCATTATTTTCAGCGGATAGACTTACTGAGGATGTTCGAAGCGCATTAATCACTTCTTGACCTGTCAAACTTGGTTTTATTAGATTTATTAATTCATCTAATTTAGATGAGTCTATTACTGTTCTCACCTCAAAAAAGAGTGGAGCTAAATGTGATAGGATAGGAGAACTCAATTCTATGTCTAAATCCTGAGAATAAATGCTCTTTACAGTTATCTTAGATAGCTTTTCCTTGAAGGAGTTTATATTGAAATTAATCTTTAAACTTTGCAAGGTAGGCTTATCTAAGCATTTATCAATCCATTTACATAATTGCGATTCATTTCCAATAGCATTTTTGAAATCATGGATAAAATCGGTACAGTCGGCAGTAAGTCCATTTGCAGTACAGATGAAATAGGTAAAAGTAGAGTAGTCATTGACTAAGTTATCATCAATCATACTGTATAGTATGAACTTGGTGATTTCTAATCCTAATTCATTTTTTGAATATGGATTTTTGTACAGTTTACATTGTATTACACCATCTGTCTTACCGTCTTTATAAAGGACACAATCTCTTCCTTTGTCGCGAACTCCTGTCAACAGACTAATTGCATCATAGGGGGGGAACTCGTCATCATCTATTTTGGATTTGTAGATAGAATAAGTGAGCTCTTCAAATCTTCGGTCGTCTGCTATTTGACCCACAGGATACCCTTTATTTGCTATTGCAAAAGGTTTTATTGATTCTGGGAAAGATGTTACTTCTGGTGTGTCAAATTTCAACATGTGAATTTGCGTAAATGATAAAAAAATGGCGGTGATTTGATACTGCAAAGTTGGTTTATTAAATCGCTAAGTTTAAGATAGTGTAAATGTGAGGCTTTTAGATATACTATTTGATTGTTCGGACGTAAAATTCAACATTTTCTTTGTTCATAAAATTCGCATTTTTAAGACATTTTTTGTTTAATTACCTCTTCCATAATTTTTTTAAAATGTATCAATTAGTAACCGAAAAAGTTTATTTCCTCTATATTTTTAAGATAATCTGGAGGTGTGAGCGATAGATTGCCTACGTGATTTCCTTGGGAATCTAACGTTTGAACATCAAATTGTGCCTGTTGGAAAACTTTTAAAATAGATTCTGCTTGGCATGCAATAAATGTTTCAAAATATATTGGTTCGAAGTAAATATTCTCAACGTGAGCAGCAAGTAATACAGTTAAATCTGATTTAAAGTTGTTCCTTGACTGTAGTTGACTTGCGAGCTCCTGATAAAGATTTTCATCCTCTTTAAGATAACTTAATAAGCAATATGTTTTACCATTGTCAGGAAAAACTGTAATGTAAATATTTTCCATCCTATTTTCAGAATGTAGTATGGAATTGCCTTCAAAGTCAAAGTCTAAATAAAATCCTGATGAAACAGCTATTGGATAAAACAAAGGCAATTCTATTACATGTGTTATAATCGCGTCATAATCTTTATCTAAAATAGCCCTATCAAAAATATTTTTATTTTCTATAATATCATTTTCTGATTGGGAACCAAAATTGTGGAAATGAGAAGCTTCTATTTTTTTATGACATATTATTACAAATGCACGATATGCGTATAAAAAGTTCTGTTCAGATGTACCTGTATAGTTTATTATTTCGATAGGCCTAAACATAGCATCATGATGGTTGCAAAATCCCCAAAATATGGATGCTAGTTTTTTTCCAACATCTTTCCCTTTAAATCCAACTTCTTCTCTAGAAAATGTGGTAACATGCCCATCTTTAGCTATTTTGCTTAAAACACCATTATTTTGAATTGAATGAGCGGCACTAACTATTATTTGGCCAGAACCATCTACATTGCAAGATGATGAACAAGCTTCGGGATGCCAACACTTTTTTGATTTCTCTTGCCCTCTTCTAAGCAGTTCTCTTATGATAATAGAAAAATCCTCTTGATTAATATCTTTTAAATTTAGGTGTTCGAAAATCTTATAGTCAGAATCTCGCCTTACATTGATTTGAGGTAATTCATCTATGAGATTAAGAACCTCTTCAAAATTATCAGGTGTTAAACCTCCCTTTCTAAAATCTCTGGCAATTTCAAAGAAAACTTTATAGTTGACTTGTGGGGATCCACTTAGAAATAAAAAATTGGCAATCATGAAGCGTAGGTTTTATAGAAGTTAATATGTGGAAATTTTCATGTTTATGAATTATTTGGAACTCTAGTTTTTCTAATAGAATTTGATAAAATCATTGTAATTCATTGAGCTGTTTGGCTACTTGTTCTTTCTTTTTTAATTTTTCTTTTAACTCTATTTGTTCATCAAGAATTATCTCGATGCATTTTTCAATAATTGGATACATAATTAAGCATTCATATTCTGAAAGTTCATGAATCCCCTTGCTCAATACGGAATAAATCTTTTTGTTTTCAACTAAAAAGTCAGAAATTTCTCCCCTTAGTAGGTTTAGCTTTTCTTTGAAGTCTTTCTTTGATAAATCTTCTTCAGTTATTTTTTCTTGGCTAATTAGTTTTTTGAGTTCTGGTTTTACAATATGGTTTTCAATTATTCGTCTTAAGTAGACAAATGATCCGATTCCGACACTATGAGAGAATAAACCTTGTCCTTTGCTAAGCTCTAGAAAGATATCATTGTCCAGTTTCTTGTATTTACTTAAATGTCTATTGGTAAGATCTGCAACGGATGGATATTGGGCTATTTTTACAAAATGGCTATCATAGAATTTAAATGCAACGACAAAATTATGTTGACTATTACTTTTTTCACGACTGCATTCAAATTCACGTACAATTATATTCAAATTAGACAGCCAATGCTTTTTACTTTCTTTAAAATTATTTAGTCCGAAAGGATTGTCATTTCCCAATTGGCTATTTTTATACGTTTGCTCGAAAACGTAATTTCCTGTCTCACAAATTGGGGAAAATACACTTTCTTTTTTACAGATAGGGCAAAAAATATCTATCGTTTTTTTTGCCACACTATGTGAGTTAAATAAGATATCTAATTCTTCGTGTTTAAAATCTGCATACTGGTATTTAAGAAACAATCCGTCAGAGTATAGTATGTTGTTGATTTTTGTTTCCATGTTGTTCTTTAAATTCTTGTCCATTACATATTGTTTGGAGAATGTATCTCCTTGTATTCTTTTAATTTTTTTTCTCTTGATATCTGTGATTATCTTCTATTACTCATAAACCTTAGCACCTTTGAAAATCTCTGAAAATGTTGACCATTCTGGTGTATCTGCGTTGATGTTGGCGTTTATATTATTGTAATATCCTTGGATATCTTCTGTATTTATAGTCAATGCTTATAAGAAGTCAGGTAATGTTCTGGTTTCCTGTCCAAAAACGATTGTAGTTAATGACAGTAGCAATAAAAGAAGTATGGCTGTTATCATAATTTAGAGCAGTAGTTAATCGGTTGATAAAATGGCGTATCCGTAATTATCAGACCAACCAGATTTTAATGGTAATAATTTTCTTGTATGTGCTTCTCGCAGCATTCCAACCTTCTCCAATACATGTATAGAGCCTGTGTTTTCAACAGCGCAACCGGCTTCTATTCTGTGAAGATTTAATTCGTCAAAACCAAAAGCTATTATTCTTTTTAAACTTTCTGTTGCGTAGCCTTTATTCCAAAATCTGGAATCCAATTTGAACCAGACTTCAGCATTTTTATATTTTTCTTTTCCTAATTTGATTCCAATTAATCCGATAAATTCGTTCTCCTGTTCTAATTCAATAGCAAATGTGTGGCTTTTATTATTTTCTAAAATCCAGCCCTCAACAATTTCCCTTGTTTCATTAATATCTTTTGGAATTCCTAAAGTATTAAATTCATCGGTTTCATCTAGACTGTGTAAACGGTGAATATTTTCGATATCTTTTTCTGAAACTGGTCTTATATATAATCTTTCTGTACTAAAATTTAATTCCGTCATTTTTGATATATGTTTTGCTATTGTACTTTGACCCTTATTTTTTCGGTGACGCTACCCTAAGTGGCAATGTATAGGTAATAGAATTTTTTACTTTTGTCATTTTCAGATATGAGCCTTTCGTTTTCCTTAAAGAATGTTTTTTGATATGGTCTATGATCATTTCTCCATTAATTAGACTTTTTTCAAGTCTTCAATAAATTCATTTAACCAGAGAGCATCAACAGAGCCTTGCGCTTTTGAAAGAATATTTTCTGGAATTGAAGTAACTAGTTTAAATTGTTTTTTAGTTCCCTTTTTTCCTTCGTTGATATTCACTACGAAATTCTTTATGCTCGTCTTATCAAGTTCTATTGCCTTACTTTTTAAGTCATCTGGTAAATAAGATTTTAGAATATCATTATGTATGATATCTCCCACTTGAATGGTTTTATCAATTATTATAAATAGATGTGATGGGAAATTTCTTTTGACCTGCTCTCTAACTTTAGTTCTTCCTTTTATTAGTATTTGTATATCAGTTGGCAATTTATCTTCGTTAGGAAATTCGTTTTCTAAATTTAAAGTTTCTTTAATAGTTAGATTATATACATTTTTACATATATCTTTTAATGATTCAATGTCTATTTTTTGATTTCTCAGTATCATTCTGCCATATTGCCCCGCATTAAGCTTGGATTTTTTATCTATTTCAGATTTCGTAATATTGAAATGTTTCCTAAGATTTTCAAGAATATTAATTATTAATTCTACTTCATCTGTCTTAAATTTCATAGCATTTATTTTACTTCGTGTTATGAATATTTTGAAACACGAATTATTGTGTGTATATTTGTTTTAGTAACATAAGCGACAACTAGAGTAGAGGTTATCTCTACGAATACGATGTCACTCATATTAGGAAGCCGCTAAATTTTTCCCTATGAGTAGACCTTGGGTTCGCTTTCTATTGGATTTTACTATCTTTGAAGATATTAGTCCAATAGGGCGATTCCCATGTTAGTCTCCGGGGACCCATAATTTCGATTGTGGGGGTACTTAGCGGCACCACTAACGGAGCATTGGGACTCGCCCTATTGGTTTTTCACCAATCTGGTAGGCCTTTTTCCAGAGTGTACATCGTTGTCATAACCATTAAATAATTATGATAGAACGAATTAAAAACACCACTAGAACCCACAGTTACCTGATCCAGGATCAAGGTCATCGGTTCGTCCATTCTAATATAATAAAGAACAATTTTCGCCCACCGAAATAAGCGGATACTAAAAAACATAATGCCATAGGTGAGGGTAGCTTGATCCAAATCAAAAGGGCTATTCATGCGTATTGCAGTAGGGCGTATACACCAGACTAGATACCCAAGATGTCGCACTCTAGATAATTTATAACTAGCTTGTTCCCATCAATATATGGCTTATGTGATCGATTATATTCTATTGGTAGACAGTATTTGTACACAATAAAACGGAATCAATTGTCACTTTTTCAATTCGTAACTCTAAAAGTACATTTTTTCGTTTATTAAAGCAACTTATTGTCGTCACCTTTTATCGTGATACACTAATATTTTATCGTCGGTTTTTGTTCTTAACCAAATTATGCAATATCGGAAGCCCTATTATAACCAATTGTCGAAGACTTAAAATTGCATTTTCCTTATTTATTTTTTTAACCTGGTTTCCTTAAAGGCCCATGCTATGTCCAAATTAGTACGCTTTTGAGGGAGCCAAATAAAAGCTTAAAATCATGCAAAATACTTGCTATTTGGATAGCTATGCACTAACCTTAAGAGAAGAAATGTCGTCGTACAGAAGTGAAAAGAAGATTCCTATTGTCAAAAAACCAATTATGATTAATCTTTTACCCGAACGATTTTTTAAACAGGAGTCTATTGATAGTGCTCAAGAATCGCCGCCAAAGGCATTGCAGTATGTGAAGGAGGAACGGCCTGCAATGCCTTATTATTCACTGCTAATCCGTTTGCTCGAGCCTTCGGATGCGTATAGTATGGTGGTGCGTAATGACCGTACTGATGTTTTGCGGATATCGCTCATCAACATGTCGATATACGAAATCTATTTGTTTGCATTGGGTTTGCCCGCCGAGTTTCCGACCAATCAGGTACTGGTATTGGGTGAAGAGCGTAAACATTTTATCTCGGATGATCCCTTCGGAATCTTACCCACTTATGCTTACGAGTTGGCTGTACCTGCTAAAACAGAGCGTGAGGAATACCGTCAGCGGATACTGAACGATATGAACAAACACTTTGAGTTAGAAATGAGAGTCGAGAAATTGAGCATCGTGAAGGGTAGCCGAAAGGTATTGACCATTACTGGTGAGTCGGTCGAGCTGATCTGGGACGAGCAGTTGATGATGATTGTGAAGTCTAACAAAGTTATTCCGTCCTAGTGTCATGTTAAGACAGGCGAAAGTCCTGCCTTAAATAGGTAGGATTGCAAGTCATCAAGGATGACTTCATGTCGATGAAAGCGTGCTGATAACCAATTATGATAAATTAACGACAGACGTATAACGCTTTTCGATTCCAACTTTTATTATAACCTGAGCGCAAGCTTATGGGTAACTGAATAGCTTCTATTGTAAGTTGTCCTGGATGTCTATTGCCCTCAGGTAAACGTTAAATTTAACCTTACAAAAAATGATTAATTTTTATAAGGATGGGAGAGTACATGCCTATTTTAAGGGTATTCTCCAGTCCATTTATAACCTAAAAAACAAGTGCATGCAGCTAGGGATAGCACGTCGATTTCCTACAGCTGAATATGCGCTTGAAAATAATATTGCACATGCAACTAATGTGTGTTTTGGTAGTCAGGTTTTTACTGATGATATTTCGTCTATTCTTGAGGATAGCTGCGTACCTGAGTGGGGATTAGGTTGCCATTCGTTTGGCAGTTCTTCGACCGTTGTTCGGCAATTTCCCGAAGCCCAGTCGAAGCGGAGTCGAACAGCACCCGAACAAGTGTCGAAGCGGTCTCGAACAAGTGTCGAAGGATACTCGAACAAACCTCGAACAGGAACCGAAGAAAAGGCAGAGAAACACCAAGGAAACAGCAAAGAAATAGCAACGGAGGTGCAAAGTAGGCCCCAAGAAATAGCAACCAATAAGCCTACAAACGGCAAAGAAATAGCAAAGAACAGGCAAAGAAATAGCAGAGCCGAAGCAGAGGATTGTGTAGAAATAAGCAGAAGGGAAGCAATGGAGGTGGTTTATTCTGATAAACTTCTGACCAACTTCGTACCAACTTCTAACATTCTACGAGTGGGCTTCGAGCTGGCTTCGAATTTTCTTCGAGTCAATCCGTATGAAAACTCAAAGCCAACTCGAATAAAATTGGATAAAAAGCCGGAGAATGGCAGAATAAGGTCAGAAGAAAGGGGGAAAAAGATCTGTAGCAGGATAGGAGTTAGTGAGGATAGGTTGTTCTCAAATTCGGGTCAGCATCGTACTGTGTTCGTACCAGCTTCGAAGTATTTACGAGTTGCTAAATACCCTTTAATTACCTTCCAATTACCTTTTCTTGGGCAGCCGATGTGCGCAGGATGTGTCAGGGGTGTGCAGGAGATGGGTGAGGTCCGAAGCAGATTAGAAGCAAGTACGAACCCGGTACCCAGAATGTACTGTTTAAGTACTGTTAGTTCACGGGGAAGGTACCGAAAAGGTACTGGGAGTGTACTAAGAAGCTACTGGAGAGGTACCAAAGAGGTACTAAGAAGCTACTGGAGATGTACGGCGTTTTGTAAGTTCGAGGTGTCTTCTGATCGAGAAGTAGGTAGTTCGATCTTGGAGGGTGCGTTATCTCAAATAAGCTCTTTTAAGCCTTCTAAATTATTGAGTCAAGTATTTATTCGTTTTGTTTATGATAATTTCTTGAATCGTTTAAAACGCAACTCAAACTTAATGCAAGGGGTGAGGAAGGTGGTTGAAAATAAGGGTGTTGTCCGTTTATGTGGTGCTGCAAGGTTATCGATTGCACAGATTTTACTGTTGTTGATGACGTTCGGAACATTAGTTAGCCAAGCCCAGAACAAACAGGGCTATGTATTGCAGGGTACGGTCGTATCCGCAGTGGACAAGAAGCCACTTCAAGGCGTATCAGTGCGTGTCGAAGCCGAGAATATCAAGATATCCACTAAGAATGACGGTACGTTCAGCATACCAGTAGCACACCGGAAAGGAAAAGTGAAATTCACTAATGTTGGTTACAAAACAGTAGAGCTGGAGTACACTTCCGGAGTGATATTGTCTGTACAACTAAATGCATCCGATAATCAACTGGAAGAAGTTGAAGTAGTGAGTACAGGATTCCAAAAAATCCCGAAAGAAAGAGCAACTGGTAGCTTTGAATTTGTGGATAATAAACTCTTCAACAGAAAGGTTTCGACAGACTTTGTGAGTAGGCTAGAGGATGTGGTGCCTAGTATATCGTTTGATAAAAGTTATGCTCCAGGTAGAGGGAAAGTTCTTGGATTTAGTATTCGTGGTGAGGCAAGTTTGACCACTATAAAGTGGCCTTTAGTCGTTGTTGATGGTGTACCGTATGAATCAAACTTTGATTTTTTGAATGGTTATTTTAATAATATTAATCCCAATGATATTGAAAACATAACCGTACTTAAAGATGCGGCAGCATCATCCATTTGGGGTGCAAAATCTGGTAATGGGGTGATTGTCATAACCACTAAGCGAGGGAAATATAATCAACCCTTTCAACTTTCGGTAAACAGTAATGTTACAATTGGAAGGAAGCCTGATTTGTATTATTATCCGCAGATGAATACTTCAGATTATATTGATGCAGAAAAAGAACTGTTTGATAAAGGCTATTGGAATAGTCGGATGAACCGATATAGTCAGAATCTAACCCCGGTTATTCAATTATTGAAAAAGCATAAGGAAGGTGATTTAAGTGATATAGAGATGAACAAGGAGTTGGATGGCTTGCGAAGTATTGATATGCGAGAAGATTTTTTGAAGTACATCTATCACGAGTCTGTGAATCAGCAATATAATGTCCAGTTGAGTGGTGGTTCTGAAAACATGAACACTTCTTTTTCTGTTGGTTATGATAATAATTTAGGGGATTTAGTAACGTCCTCTTATAAAAGACTGACCATGAAAAATAATACTCAGATACGTCCAGTTAAGAATTTGATTTTGGATTTGGGAGTTACTTATACAGAATCAAAAAGAAAAGATGCTAATACGGCGATGGTTGGTTATAATCTAATGGGAAGAGGTACTGGGAATTTCCCTTACATGCAGTTGGCTGATCGAGATGGTCAAGCATTAGTTGTAGATGCCATCAGTTATAATCCAATATTCCGAGATACTGTGGCGGGTGGGCGATTATTGGATTGGAAGTATAGGCCATTGGATGAACTAGACCAAACTCATCTTTTAACAAATATTCGTGAGACTTTTATTAATATAAAAGGTACTTATCGGATTACTAAATTATTAAGCTTATCGACTCTATATGCTTATCAAACTGCAGGTCAACCATCTGAAACTTGGAGAGGTATGGGGAGTGTTCATCAAAGATCAGCAATTAATTATTTAACATCATGGAATAAAGATATGATTACTTGGAATATGCCTGTCGGAGATTACTTATATAAGTTGCATCAATATAATAATACTCATCAAGGGAGGTTCCAATTAGATTTTAATAAAGAGTTTGGTGATACGCATGAATTAAATGTTATAGCTGGAACAGAGGTAAGGCAGATTAAAAGCGAGGTTATGAGTACTGTCTTAAATGGATATAACCCAGAAGTTTTAAGCTACCAAAATGTTAATTATGGCAAACCCTTTCCTGCTTTAAATGGCATAGGAGGTGCAGCTATGATCTATGATTACTCACAACTAGGTAAGTACATAAATCGTTATATTTCATATTTTGCCAATGCTTCATATTCTTATGCCAGTCGTTATATCTTAAGTGGGAGTATTCGTAAAGATGCTTCTAACTTATTTGGAGTGAAAGCAAATGGAAGAGGGCAACCCTTTTGGTCTTTGGGTGGCGCTTGGTTGTTATCAAAAGAAAACTTTATCAATAATCAGGTATTCCCAATGTTAAAATTGCGTGCTACTTATGGGTATAATGGTAATGTGAATAACAGTACGGCAGCATATCCCATTATTAGTATACAATCTTCTCCAGAATATATAACGGGTCAGCCATATGCGAGTATGCAATCGCCACCTAATCCTAATTTACGTTGGGAGCGTGTCGGGATGCTGAATTTAGGTTTGGATTTTTCATTTAAAGATCGCATATCGGGTTCGATAGAGTATTATATTAAACGACCCAAAGATTTGATTGCAGGAGCGAAAATTGACCCGTCTACGGGTTATAGCTCGTTGAATGTGAACTCTGCGAATTTGGATGGACGAGGTGTGGATATTTCAGTCAATAGTTTGAATATTAAAACCGGCTCTTTTAATTGGACTTCTAATTTGGTATTTGCTTATAATAGAACAACCGTCAAACAATCGTATTTAACTAATGATAGAGCAAGAGATTATGTAACTGGGCCATATAATCTATTATTGAGCCCTATTGAAGGGATGGATCTTTATAGTTTACTTACTTATAAATGGGCTGGCTTGGACCCTGAAAATGGGATGCCACGTGGTTATGTTAATGGGAAAGTTTCTACTGATTATGGAATAATTGTAAATCAGAGTAAGGTCGATGATTTGGATAATCATGGGTCATTACAACCTGTTCATTTTGGTTCATTTCGTAATAATTTCACATATAAGAATATGGAGTTGTCTTTTAATATATCCTATAAACTCGGGCATAAATTCTTGAGGAGTTCTTTTAATAATCGTTGGTTTATTGATCGAGGTGTTGGTCATTTGGATTATGCTTTGCGCTGGCAACAACCAGGTGACGAGTTAAAAACTGATGTGCCTTCTTTCACTTACCCTAATGATTTATATGCGAGTGATTTATATTACTATTCATCCGCATTAGTGGAATCGGCCAGCCAAATTAAACTACGTGATATTCAATTGAGTTACACGTTAAAAGAATTAGAAAGGGTTGGATTGAAGAATGTTCGTGTTTATGCTTATATCCAGAATCCTGGAACCATTTGGCGAGCTAATAAATTAGGTCTTGACCCCGAATATGGGGACGCGATTCCTGATCCCTTGTCTGTTTCTTTAGGTTTTAATTTTAACCTCTAAATCGAATATCATGAATAGAATATTACTAAAAACAATCCTACTTGTAGCTGTGCTTATAAGTAGTTCCTGTTCTGGTTTTTTGGATCTGAAGCCTGATCAAAAAATGGTCGTTCCAAACTCTTTGGAGCATTGCGAATTGTTGTTGGGCGACTATACAGCAATGAATACAGGTTATCCGACCTTGGGTGAGGTGGCCAATGATGATTATTTTTTGAATTCATCGAACTGGTCTGCTATATCGGAATATGAGGACCAACAAAGCTATATCTGGGCTGTTGATATGGTATTATTAAATAATCAATGGCAAAACCCTTATAAAGTGGTTTACTTGAGTAATCAGATTTTGGATGTGGTCTCCAAATTAGATCAAACACAGGATGTACATAAATATAATAAAGTCGTGGGGGCAGCTCATTTCTTTCGGGCTTTTGCTTTCCATCAGGTGGCGACGACCTTTACCATGCCTTACCGAGAAAATACTGCTGCTCAAGAAATGGGGATACCCTTACGTCTGAACCCAGATATGGATTATAAATCGGTACGTGCGAATTTGAAGGAAAGCTTTGTGCAAATAATATCGGATTATAAAGTGGCGATAGCACATCTACCTAAAACGGAAACGCTTAAAGGAAGGCCACATAAAGCCGCTGCTTATGCTGGATTGGCTCGTGTTTATTTGGATATGCAGGATTATAAGCAAGCGTATGGTTATGCGGATTCATGTTTGCAATTGCAAAAGGCGCTGTTGAACTATAAAGAGTTGAATCAAGATGCAGGCTTTCCAATTGATCGCTTTAATAAAGAGGTGCTATTTCCTGCTATTGGGGTATATACCCCTTTGTTGTCTCATTATCTAGCTCGAATCGATACTAATCTCTATGAAGAATATAGTGAATACGATTATAGAAAGAATATCTTTTTTCAACCCAATGCTAATGACGTGGATAATTATGGGTTTAAAGGCTCCTATGACAATTCGGATGCACAACCCTTTGTAGGTTTGACGACGAGTGAAGTATACTTGATTCGAGCAGAGGCAGCTGTTCGTACAGGGAAAGTTGCTCAAGCTTTGTTTGATATCAATACGCTTTTGAAAAACCGGATTGATGCAGCTTTTTTCAATCCGATAACAGAAATAGATCCTGGTAAATTGCTTCGTATAGTTCTTGAAGAACGACGAAAGGAATTGATTTTCCGTGGACAGCGTTGGTCCGATTTGAAGCGGTTGAACCAAGATGATCACTTTAAAAAGACATTGGTTCGTGTCATCGATGGAAAAGAATATCGACTAGAACCCAATAGTTTGAAATATGCTCACTTGATTCCTGATTTAGTCATATCAGAATCTGGAATGCCTCAAAATAAAAGATAAAGCTATGAAAAAAATATTATTAGTAATAATTGCAAGTTTTTTTTTGTGCCCAGTAATTTGGGCACAAAAGAAAATCGACCGCAGTAAAGAATTGAAAATAGGGCAGGTGTTACCAGATCTGCCCTTGCAAGCTCTTATTAATTATGAACAAACTAAGATAGACATCAAATCCTTTCAAGATAAAGTAGTCCTACTTGATTTTTTTGATACTTTCTGTAGCAATTGTATAGCCGCTATGCCGAAACTGCAGAAGTTACAGGATGAAATGGGGGATAAGCTTCAGTTGATTTTGGTGACTTGGCAGGATCAAAAGACCATTGAAAAGTTTTATCAAACGAATAGTTTCTTGAAAGAGCATCAAGTGAAACTGCCTACGATCTATTCTGCTGATCTCTTGCGTAACTATTTCCCCCATAAAGGGGTGCCACATACCGCATGGCTCTACCAGAATAAGGTGCAAGCGATTACCTATTCGGATTTTGTGACAAAGGAAAATATAGGTTTGCTGTACAAAGATGGTGCTATTCAATTGCCTTTGAAATCTGATTTTAATGATGGGTTGAATAAGGAAAGCGATGCATTGGGGCAAGAGCAGCTTGTTGGTTCAGTCAAGATTTTTGGATATAAAGATGGTGTAGAAACAACAGGTATTCAAATTGCTGTTGATTCTATATCTAACTTACAGAAGACGACTTTCTATAATATGGATATCTTGGGGGCATATACAGCCGCTTGGAGTAAAATTAAAAAACCAACATTCTTGATGAAAGATGAGCGTATAATTTGGAAAGTCAAAGATTCAAGTAGGTATCAATATCCAAAAGGTGGTGATGGAAAGAATGTATGGTTATTGAAAAATGGGATTTGCTATGAGAGATACGATCAAATCAAAAGGTCTGAGTCGGAGCAAGCGGAGATTATTTTGAATGATTTGAATGGATTTTTTGGTCTTAAAGTGTATTGGTCAACCAAAGAAATTCCAAGTTTAGTTATTCGAAAATTAGAAGGTGAGAATAATAAAAATATTCAATTGCACAATAAAGATGGTGGTTTGGGAGGGACAGGAGTATTGGCTTTTATGCTTGATTATCAGGGGGATTTCCCACCAGTAGTGGATGAGGTAAATTCGATGATGAATATTCAGATCAAAGATTACTCGAACATAGAGAACCTGAATGAGCAATTAATAGGATATGGATTAAAACTAGTTATGGAATTAAGACCAATAGAAGTCTTAGTTTTTGAAGAGGTTAACTAAAACAGTTACGGGGTAGTGGATAGCTACCCCGTTAAAAAATATCTATTTTGCTTCGGAGCCTAGCTCCTAGGCATTAGTGCGATTGGATAATCCTTCTAGTCTCTCAATTGTACATTTGTCGACGCCGTACGGTTGTGTAAAGCTAAAATCATTTCATCTTTTAATGCCGCAGATAGGATAGGTTTTTGACCAGAAGTATCTGGTGTTGCCTGTACTGCACAGATTTGATCTTGCCCTCCACATGAAGGTGTATTATTCAATGTATAATCTGAAGATTGTGTAGGATTAGAGCCGGTTAATTCAAACCAAGCCATAATAGTATACTACTTATCTTAAACTTTATCATATTTTTTAAATTTATTCCCAAGCTCACCCTTGGGTGTGCTATCAGTATCTATGGCGTCGGGACATTGGTTCGTTCGGCCAAACTGTTTTTTTCCCCTTTACCCAGTAGGGGAAGGTTGTAAATTTACGTCCATGTGCATTGTGCACCGGACCGGCGCAACAACAGCTTCCGAGTAAAGAACCCAGGCTTTGCCCGATTTGGTCAACCATCCTGCAGCATAGCGCTGTGGCTGCATAGCTTGTGCTTGCAAACCTGATGTTGTGTGGTGGTCTTCCAAATTGTTCTTTTCTATTTGTCTGCTTTTGCATGATCTTTTATTTAATCTTTTTTCGTTTGCGTTATAAATTCCCTGCTCTTTTGGAGCTATTGAGATGAATGGTTTTTCTTTTCTCTATTTCATTAATATCTTATTTCAAAGGTACAGCGAACACCGTATTGGGTGTTATGCCGAATCCGTTTCTCGACTATGCCGAATCCACAGTTTGATAAAATGGTGCTTATCCGCCTATTTAAGATCTCTTGTATTGACTGAGTGATTGCCCTGTCTTTTTTTTGAAAAATCGGTTGAGTTCACTTGGCCCTGAAAAATTGAGTTCTTCAGCTAATGCCGCATATTGATTGGGATAGTCATGGAGCTGTTGGATGATACGGCCCAGCAAAAGCTGATTGCGGTATTCTTGAAAACTACAGTTATAGAGTTGCTGATGGATGCGATATAATTTGTTCGGATCGATCTGTAGGCTTTTGGCAATATCTTGAATTCGAGCTTTTGCGCCGAATTTGTTAATCGTGAGCTGTAGATAGTCGCGTGCATTTTCAATAAGCTCAACCGTGGTGCTGTGTTTGGTGTCGGCCGTTAATATCTTATGTCTGGATAGATAAATGAGGTAGATCTGATGGTGGAGCAGCACATATTCGTTGTCCATGACTTTAGGGTTGATCCGATCGAATGTGGTCAATATCGCGTTGTAAGTTAATGGTCCGATCATAAACTCCATACTGTATAGGATACGTGGATCGGCTGTCCGCTTGGCCTGCACCAAAGGCATTAGAAATTCAAATGGTCGTTCTTGATTGGGGCGGAACAAGCCTGCATCTAAGGTGATACCCGTGATAATATGGTGGCCAGCGGGAAGCGTGAGCATGAGTTCGGTTTCGGGAATGTAGAGGTACAGACCGCGCTGTTGTTTGAGATGTAGGTTAAATGTGGTTTCATTTTCTGTTAACAGCATAGCATAGCCTGTGCTTTCTAATGGGTAGCATATATGAAGGTCGGGCTTTATGGAGCTGAACGAAAGTGATACAGGTGTACTGATCCAAAATTCGTAATAATATAGGTAAGCATAGCGACCATCAAAGGTCTGCTCTGCAAATTGATTGTCGTCAAATTCCCAGTAACGACTATCAGCATGGCGCATGGGGTAGGTAACAAGTTGATCAGGATGCATGATTTCCTTTGCATCTGGATGTGGATTAAAAATGATGGATCTTATCATAAGGGAGTTCAAAGATTGCAGGTTTGTGTGGCCGAAAAAATAATGTACCCGGTACCGACCGAACTTTTAGATTCGGTCGATGATGGGTCTATCCAATCAGCTCAAAACAATCATTATTCATAGTTTATTGGTTTTTTGGGAGATTAAAGGAAGGAATTGGGATCGGTACAATATTCCTTTAACAGGGCAACTACTGCAATTGATATCTGATCCAGATGGAAATGGGTAGACGGATTGGTACGGACTGCTCTTGGTCGGATTGATCAGCTATGTTGTTGATCATAGCGGGGTCGATGACGACCAAATCTTTGTAATGGTCGTCCGGTGGTTTTTCATCCTTTTGAAATTGGATATACTGTCCCGATTCCCAGGTTTCAGCAATTCCATTTCCGGTCGTCATCTTAAATGCTGGCGTCATTGTCGCAATGTATGCTTGCTGGCTTGGGCTCATGTAAAAGTAGTCTAAAAGCAATTTTGCAAGATCAGTTCGGGCTAGATCCATCATGTCTTGACGTTGGATAATGCTCATTAGAAACAATTCCGTTTGGAATGAAACGACACCTGTATTGTCGAAATTTTTTTTCATATGTGTTTTTATGATTTAATGAATCACAAATAAAAAAACAAATATTGTCCTCGGCAAGTGCTTTAGGAGGGATATTTTCATTATATACACTATAGTGTATATAATGAAAATATTAAATTACGCGGTTTATATGTAATAAAATAGATTTTTAGTGTTTAATTAGTTTGAAATAGTTAAAAATATTGTGAAAATTGTGTTTTTGTAATGTATTGAATAATAAATATTATTATATTTAATTTTTATTGTCATCTGAATTATTTAATCCTAAAACCAACTTTCTCTGTCTTATGCAATCTGCTCGATTTTTTCAAAAATTATTGGTCTACATTATTGGTGTTCTTTTATGCACCTTGCTCATCAATCTCGGTAGTGCATGGCATGATCCGATGGCTCGATTGAAAAGCGTACCGTTTCGTACAATCTTGCTGATGACTGTTCCGCTTCTTTTCGTATACCTCATGTTATTGTCTTGGTTCATTAATTTTTGGTATACCGATTATAATGGTTTATATAAGTTGTCAAGGAAATGGCAGTATAGTTTGTTTGTACTGCTGGCAGTAGGTGTAATTGTATCACTTCATATGATGGTACTTCATGTGGCAATAGGATTAAAGACTGGTAAGTCTATATTTTCTATGGCATATTTTAGAGCTGACTTCTGGTTTTTTATCACACCACTGTTCAGCTATTGTTGTTTTTTGTTTGCTCGTCCGCAAGCAGCACTTCTACCTTTTCATAATACTAGAAAAATTTTGATGGATTCTTATGCCTTGATGTCTGAACGATCTGTTTTGGACAACGCTTATCGGGAACTGCGTCAAGACCATCATGTACTGTCAAAAGATCATAAATATCTATTGCATGATCATGAATCTTTAAAGATCAAAAGTGATGCGTTACGTGTTAAGTCGATTGATATACAGGAAAATAACGAAGAGAAAATTAAAGTAATGAAAGCTGAAAACTTGGCTTTAAAAAATCAAGTAGATTTATTAGGTAATCGGGAAGCTAAGAAGGTGAATAAATTGTTTCCATCTATTAAAAAATATGAATTGGATGGGAAAGGTGAGTGGCCTTTGATATGGACAGAGGCACGAATTATGGATGCATTGCTGCATTTTATCTGGGATCGGCATGTATATCATGGTGTACAACCAAGTGGGGAAAGTCGTGTGTATGAAGTGATGCTGACCCTAAAGGTCGGAAAATATAATATCGGTGTTTATGTTTCGGGAGAAAAATGGATTTTGGATGACCAGGAAACGGCATTTTTGTTGGATAGCCCTTGGATGAAGAAGGTGAATTCGGATGTGACATTGAATATGCTGTATTGTAAAAGCACTGTTTTACCCGGTGCGCAATCCACGGGTAAGAATAATCTCTTAATTAATGATTATTGTCAAAACGTTTTGGATGAAATGGTTGAGTATGATCAATTGAAGCAAATATTATTGTCTAGACATTTTAGAAAAAGCTTTAAAAAATTTTGGGAACCCGATTGTTTACTTAAAATGGATGCAGCAAGATTGTACGATACATTAAGCAAAAAAGAGTAAGCGATTAATTCATCTTTAACAGTAAGGTATTGGGCTTTCAAGTTGTGCAACCTTGACCTGGATACCCAAGGATTCGGTACCGTGCATTAACACTCAATTTATGTTAAGTTTTATTAAACGAATCTGTCAACAACTGGAAAACATCACCCAGTTGTTGGAAAAATCTGTGCATCAGGATGAGGTATGTTCGAGTACGAAAGCATGTCACGATGCGGAAGCCGATCCTCCGCAAATGCTTGTTCTGCTCGATATCAATCAGGTGATAGACCTGTTGAAGATTTCTGAAGCGACCTATTACCGCTGGGTAAAACAGGGCGAATTGATACCGCGAAGAAAGGGAAAGCGCCACTATTATTATATGTCCGATTTGGACAGGCAACTAAAAGAAGGTAGGAGAAGGGGGCGAATTTAATTGGTAATGCCTTTAAATAAGAAAAAGCTAATCGAAAGATTAGCTTTTTCTATTTAGCACTTTTTACAATTTCTTGTTTAGTCCATACTTGTATCTGGAGCTTTGCCGATCAGTTCCATAAATTGATCTAACTTAGGGGTAATGATGATTTGAGTCCGTCTATTTCTAGCCTTTCCATCCTCGGTATCATTAGGTGCGATCGTATTATATTCCCCACGTCCAGCTGCGGTAAGACGTTTTGGATCTACTCCGTAGTTGTTTTGCAAAGCCATCACTACGGAAGAAGCTCTTAAGGTACTTAAATCCCAGTTGTTGCGGATATTAGGCATGTTAATAGGGACATTATCCGTATTACCTTCGATGAGTACATCGTAACTGTTGTAATCTGTGATAATCTTAGCGATCTTAGATAATGTTTCTCCTGCTGTTTCTGAGATTTCATAGCTTCCAGATTTATAGAGCATATTATCAGCAAGGGATATATATACGACTCCTTTTAATACCTGAATATCTACATCTCTGATTTCTTCTCTGCTTAGAGAACGTGTGAGGTTGTTGGTTAACACTAAATTGAGTGAATCACTTTTGTTTTTACTGTTTACAAGCTGTTGAATGTATTTGTTAGACGAATTGATTTCATCCACAAGCTTTGAAATATTCACATTTCCTTGATTGCTAGAATTCAGACAGTTGTTTAAGGCTGTCTGTAAAGCGGCAACATTTGATTTTTCGGAAGCGATCTGCTCATCCAGACTCTTAATCCTGATTTTTGAGCCACTTAAATCATTTTCAGTTGCCTGCAAGCGGCTATTGAGGTCTTGATTACTTTGTTGTAGCTGCGTGTAATTTGCTTGTAGTGCGGCAAATTTTTTATTACTCGTACAACTGGATCCTAAAGTTGCTAGCGCTAGGAGGGCGCAAATTATTAGCGGATATCTCATCGTTATAAAATTAATAAGTTATTTCATCGATCGCCTGACCGAGTGCAAAACACAAAACTGTTTGCCGTCCAGGCATACGACCTGATGTTAATACATAGTATAACATAAACGAATAAAAACGGTTCTTATTTTAACATATAATGGTTTGCTGTATAACCGCTTTCTTTTACAGCGCTTTAGGGTTTTTAGTAAACAATGCTCTATTATAGTTAACGACATCGGGATGGGATGGAAATGGTGACCTAGCTGAAAGTTCGGCAATAGCTTTATCTCTCAGAATTGGTGCATCTTCTTTCACGCCATCTGCTAATGCTTGTTTTAATTCTGCAGCATTCAATTCTGTACAGTAAGCTATTTTTTTTATTCACTGGCTTAAATGGAGGCTTCGAAAATATTTCTAAGGTGTATATACCATATCGCCATCCTTTAAATCAGATCCAGTAAACCAGATTGGTCTTAGAAAGTCTTCTTTGGTAATAGGGGTAGTCATATAATGACGAATGATTTCGAAAGGGTCTCCATCCAGAAGGTTTACTTGTTTCGTGTCCGAAATTTGGAAATGAATCGTTGAATTTGCCAAGATCGCCTCGTCCTGCTCGGTTAATTCTCTTTTTAAGTATTTTTTATCTATGAGTGTTTTTATAGTTTCATAGTCTGCATCAGATTCAATAAAAATTGATGCAGCCCTGCCAAAGGAGATTCCATCAACATACATGAAGTCCTTAGGATCGAGACCTTTCATAGCAGCATGTGCTTTTGCTTTGGCAAAATCAGGCATACATGATAAACTATAGATAAGATTGGTAAATCTTGCAGCATATAGGGATTTGGAAGTTTTAGCTTTTGGGTTGACTGCGAGCATTATTTCTGCATTGATCTTTTGACCAAAAATTGCCCCTAAGTTTTCATAAGATGCTACTTTTCGGGTATTGGGTAAAGATTCGCTGACTATTACTGATAAGTCATCCCCCTCAATATCTTTAAGTATATATTTTATCATCGCAGATCTGCTCGGAACTATAAGCGTGACATCTGCTGTTTCTAAAATGTCTACAGCAGGGAGGTTTGGAGCTTCAATAAATTCATAATTATCGGCATTGAGCGAATTGATCTTCATAATTGCACCCAGGTATAATTTCTCAATATTTTTATTGGTGAAAATCCTGTCTTTGTCATCGTTGATTTCTTGTGCAATGACGTTTAAACAGGATAGGTGCAATAATATGATTAGTACTTTTAGTTTCATTACTTTATATTTTCGGGTACATAAATAATCTTGATTTTTAACCAGATCGTATTCATTTCGGCTCTACTTTTATCACTCAATATTTCATTTATCGACGATGGATTATAAAGCTGACCCGAGCGTAGTGCATTGGAATTCTCGCTTTTTAATTGACTGTTATAGAGTGCAATATTTAATGAGATCTCATTTTTGTCGTTCTTGGTAGCAAAGTGTTCCCAGTCCTTGTCTTGATCCTGATAAATAAACAAATCTTCTTTTTCCCATTTTATTTTATAAGACTCCTTGTGGCCACCAACTTTGGAAATGAACAATGAATCCTTTTTGAGGGTCATTGCCTGAGGTCTGAAATATTTTGGACGGTTCTTGAATTTTTTTTCTTGATCAGTTGGCTCAAATGAAGATTTCAACTCATTATTTTGATAAAGGCTAAATTCTAATTGGCTCTCCGAGCTGTAAACATATGTCAGATCCTTTATAGGGTCTGGTTGTTTTTCAGGTTTTGGCTCAGGTATTACTTCGGGAGCTGTTTTTGTACAGGATTGGAGTACGATGGCTCCTAGAAAAAGTATAAGAATATATCGAATATTGATAACGGGTATTTTCATTTCATTAAACTTATAAAGTTAAAAGGGCTATTTTTGCTTATCTCATATTTGGTTTTCTTTATAAATATAGTGATTATGAAATAAATTAAAGTCTATTTGCAATAAATATTTAACTTGAAAAATCTATTTTCCCAATTTAATGTGCGAAGATGTCAACCGATTTGTTAGGAAGAATCGTTTTAGATTCTTTAAGTAAATAACCTCCGGCACCGCTTTAAGTGCTATGCCATAACCGCTTCCTTTTACAGAGCTTTAGGGTTTTTAGTAAACAATGCTCTATTATAGTTAACGACATCGGGATGGGATGGAAATGGTGACCTCGCTGAAAGTTCGGCAATAGCTTTATCTCTCAGAATTGGTGCATCTTCTTTCACGCCATCTGCTAATGCTTGTTTTAATTCTGCAGCATTCAATTCTGTACAGTAAGCTGGTGTTCCGGGTTGCTGTCTCCAAGATGCTGAAAGTGTGCCGGAATCAACGGCATCATAACCCGCTTCATGAACTAATGCGGCTATTACTTTTTTTGCTTCCGCATCATCGCCGGCTATAGCCATTGCAATTCTGTCTTCAGCTCCAGCATCTTTCCCACCATTAACAAGTGATTCAGCCAATAAGTTATTAAAAGCTTTGATCACGGGTCTTCCCAGTTGTTCAGATATGCTCGTTGTTTTTTAAATTGTGTGTATACTACCTAAGCTCTCTGCTACTTAATATTAAAAGCAGTTCGCGATGCTGTGTTGTACAGCGCAAAGTTATGCCTATCAATTGTATAGGGCTTTCCTAAAGGAAAGTTGATTTTAAGTTTAAAACTGTTAAAAGCGGTATTTACAGGCCATCCTTTATTTCACTTTCCTTTAGGTAACTACTCGTACGGCCTCAGAGACTTTATCGAATTGGTCGTTCCCATTTTACAAGAACGCGGAATTTTCCATACGGAATATGAGGGAAAAACACTCCGCGGAAATCTCGAGCTTCCAAAACCAGGATTTAGAAATTTTCAATATTCATAACGCTATCAGCTCCTGAACATTGCTACATCGAAACTAGAGTTGAGCGTTCAGGAGTGAAGCATACCGTGATTATTGCTGGAGGTAAACAGCAGTGTACCTGCGATTGGTTTACCAATCATCAAGGAAAACGCGGACTGGAGGAACAAGTCATTGCATGGCAATTGATTTCAACACAGTTGCTTCTGATATTTCCTTAGATCGACAGTGAGTAAGAGGTCTGTGCTTACCTGAAAGTAGCGCGATAGTGCTAAGAGCACATCTAATGGTGGAGCCGTTTTTCCGATCTCATATTTTGCATAAGAATCTCTTGTAACAGCTAGCTTCTCCGCTATTTTACCTTGCGTAAGTCCGGGTATCTGCATCCGGAGATACCTGATGTTATCCGATAAAATCGACAGTGTTGACATTTTGTGAATATTAATCACAGCAAATATAAGGATATATGTGAAAAATATTAGCATTTTTACTAAATAATTTAGTGAAATGAGCAGAGCGATTGTACATATGGATTTGGATACTTTTTTTGTATCCTGTGAGCGACTTGTAAATTCGCAACTTGACGGTATTCCGTTGATTATTGGTGGTGGGGATCGCGGAGTGGTTTCTTCTTGTAGTTATGAGGCAAGAACTTTTGGCGTAAGGGCGGCTATGCCTATGAAAATGGCTCTTCGTCTCTGCCCGCAGGCCAGGGTGGTAAAAGGGGATATGGAATTGTATTCCAAAATGTCTCATACGGTGACAGAAGTGATTGAGGAGTGCGCACCAGTGATGGAGAAGGCTTCTATCGATGAGTTTTATCTTGACCTGACTGGTATGGATAAATTTTTTGGGGCTTATAAGTGGACCAATGAACTGGGAGCCAGAATTGAAAAGGAAACCGGATTGCCCATCAGTTATGCCCTATCGATCAATAAGACGGTCAGTAAAATCGGTACCAGTGAATCCAAGCCTCATGGCCACCGTGAGATACCATCTGGAGGTGTCCATTCTTTTCTTAACCCGCTGTCCATTAAAAAGATGCCCATGGTGGGGAACGCTACTTTTCAGCTGTTGTCCAGGGTAGGGATTCGTACGATAGGTACGCTGTCTGAAATGCCGATGGAGGTATTGCAACAGATGATTGGAAAAAATGGTACCGACCTTTGGAAGAAAGCAAATGGAATTGATGAAGCGCCTGTCATGCCTTACTCGGAAAGAAAGTCGATCTCGAAGGTAAGAACTTTTAGTAGCGATACCATGGATATTAAGATTGTGAAAAGTCTCATCTCCGGTATGGCTGAGCAGTTGGCTTATCAGCTCCGCCAGGAAAAATGGCTGACTGCTACCGTAGTGGTCAAGATTCGTTACGCTAATTTTGATACAGAAACCAAGCAATGCCGGGTCAGTTATACTGCTGCAGATCATACTTTGGCGCGCGTAGCACTAGAACTTTTTGATAAAATCTATACCAGACGGATGCGTCTCCGATTGGTAGGATTGCGGTTTACAGATCTTGTGCATGGCAGTTATCAGATGAATTTATTTGAAGATAATGCGCAGCTTATCAAGCTGTATCAGGCTATGGATGCCATTAAAATGCGCTATGGAAGCGATGCGGTTGGTAGGGCAGTGGGATTTAATTTTTCGACATAAGGGTTTAATTATGTATCTGAATTGTCATTCCTTTCATAGTCTTCGTTATGGTACACTGTCCATTGATGATCTTGTGGCACAAGCCGTTGCTTTGGGCATCAAGGAGCTTGTGCTGACGGATATCAATACCATAACTGGAATCTATGAATTCAAAAAAAAGTGTGAAGAAAAGGGTATAAAACCCATTGTTGGTGTTGAGGTTCGAAAAGGAAGCGCGTTGCTTTATATCGTGATAGCGAAGGAGTTTAAGGGTATAGGGGAGGTGAACCGGGTGTTGACGGCCTATAATTGTGACGATATTGATCTGCCTACTCAGCCCGATTTCACGAATTGTTTTGTCATCTATCCGCTGCACAATATTCCGAAAAACCTGTATGCGCATGAATATATTGGCGTCCGTGAGGATGAGCTGAATAGCTTGTTTCATTCAAGATATAAGGCCTTGATACCAAAGATGGTGATGTTGAATCCGGTGACTTTCACGACCAAAAAAGAATTCAATTTGCACCGGATCTTGCGTGCGATCGATAACAATATGCTGCTGTCGAAATTACCGGAAAGTGAAATATGCAGTAAATCTGAATATTTTAGGTCACAACAATCTTTGTTGGATGCTTACCAGCATTATCCGCAGATAATCGAGAATACCAAAAATGTATTACGCGTGTGCAGTTTTGATTTTGAGTTTGCGACACCGAGAAATAAAATACACTATATGGGGTCTAAGGCTGCTGATATCACTGAATTGACGCGATTGGCATATGCAGGATTGGAAAGGCGTTATGGAAAAGACCATGAACGGGCCATACAGCGTATCGAAAAAGAACTAAAGGTAATCGATGAATTGAATTTTAGTGGTTATTTTCTCATCACCTGGGACATCATCCAGTATAGCAACAGGATGGGGTTTATGCATGTGGGGCGGGGAAGTGGTGCCAATAGTATTGTTGCTTATTGCTTGGGGATTACAGATATCTGCCCCTTGGAATTGGATCTTTACTTTGAACGTTTTCTGAATTTAAATCGGAAAAGTCCACCCGATTTTGATATTGACTGGAGCTGGCAGGAGCGAGACACAATATTGCACTATATCTTTGATCGTTATGGGAAAGATCATGTTGCTTTTTGTGGTACGAACGTCGAATTTAAGTACCGCTCCATCATACGCGAGGTGGGAAAGGTATTTGGTTTACCTAAAGAGGAACTGGATGGATTGACCAATAATCGGGAGCAGGTGTTTAAAGACCAGATTGTACAGAAGGTTCAGGAGTATGGAAAGTTATTGGAAAAATTTCCCAATCAGCGCAGTATGCATTCCTGTGGGATCATCATCTCTGAAGAACCGCTGACCAATTTTACTGCTCTTGAGATGCCTCCCAAAGGTTTTCCGATCGTACAGTGGGATATGTATGTTGCGGAAGATATCGGTTTTGAGAAGTTTGATATTCTGTCGCAGCGCGGGCTTGGTACGATCAATGATACGGTAAAACTACTAGCAGAAAAACGGGGAATACAAGTAGATATTAAGGATACGGCTCTTTCTAAGGATGAGATGCTATGTAATGAATTTTTACATCAGGGGAGAACTATCGGATGTTTTTATATCGAAAGTCCTGCCATGCGTGGTCTACTGCGGCGGTTGAAATGTGATAACTATAAGGTGCTTGTGGCGGCATCATCGATCATACGTCCTGGTGTAGCACAAAGTGGCATGATGCGCGAATACATTTTCAGGCATAATAATCCGGATCAGTTTGAATATTTTCATCCCATCTTTGAAGAGCAGCTTGGTGAAACCTACGGTATCATGGTCTATCAGGAAGATGTGATCAAAATAGCGCTCCATTATGGTGGAGTGTCTGCTGCAGATGGCGATATACTGCGACGGGCGATGAGCGGAAAAGGTAGATCACAGGAAGCGCTTCAAAAGGTGAAGGATGATTTTTTTGAATCTTGCAGGAAACAGGGGCACCCCGAAGATCTGAGTGCAGAAATCTATCGGCAGATTGAATCTTTTGCGGGGTATTCATTTTGTAAAGCGCATTCGGCTTCTTACGCTATTGAAAGCTATCAGAGTTTATATCTTAAAGTCTATTATCCATTAGAATTTATGGTATCTGTCATCAATAATATGGGCGGTTTTTATAGAACAGAGGTGTACATACATGAGGCTCGGATGTGTGGTGCCAAAATCTTGAATCCATGCGTAAATAAGAGCGAGCAACAAACGACGCTCTATGGTGATGAGGTGTATCTGGGATTTATGCATCTGGAGAAAGTGGAAGCGAGGATTGGGCGATTAATTCCTGATGAAAGAAACAGAAATGGCGCATATAAATCGCTGGAGGATTTTATTAAACGTATTCCGATCGGTATCGAAACGTTACAGATCTTGATCTTTATAGGTGCTTTTCGATTTTCGGGTGTACCCAAGAATGAGCTGTTGCTAAAGTCTAGGGTGCTGCTCGGAGATTTTAAACCTGGCCGTAGGGTTGAAACCTTGTTTGAGGAGCCTATAAAAGAGTTTAAATTTCCGGAATTAAAACGAAACTTGTTTGAAGATGCATTTGACGAGATTGAAATCTTAAGTTTCCCGGTTTCCTGTACTCCCTTTGATCTGTTGCAGACCCGGTATAGAGGGTCGGTGATGGCCAATGCGCTTATCAAATATCATAAAAAAGAGGTCAAGATGCTGGCCTATCTCATTTCGCGGAAGCATGTGCCAACAAAACGGGGAATCATGTATTTTGGGACTTGGGTGGATAACAACGGCGATTATTTTGATACGGCTCATTTCCCGGATTGTTTGGAAAGATATCCTTTTCTGGGGGGTGGATGTTATTTATTATTAGGGATAGTAGAGGTGGACTTCCATTTTCCTACCATTACGATAACGAAGATGGCAAAAATGCCCTTTATTCCCGATCCACGTTATTCGCATGATGAAGATAAGAAGTATGAAGCTCAGGAACGTATGAAGGAAGATGTCAGCATGACTTTTAGAGCTCCTTATCCACAAGAACATGAGATTGGGCTGCCTAGGATGAAACCTATGAAATAGGCCGTAAATAAATAGCGGACATTTCATAGGTATAAAAATCTGATGAGTATTATAAAACAAACAACTCATTTTTTATATTTCACTTTCCTTTAGGTAACTACTATCTTTTGGTTAGTAAATTTGCTTTATTTTTGTATGGTGTAAAAATGAGTTGATCGCTACTTTCGAAAATATCGAGTTGAAATAGCGCATTTGATTTATTCGTGTTACCTGTTATTTAATAAAATCAAAATTTCGAAAAAATGAAAAAACATATCGCTCACTCCATTCTAGAATTAGCCATCGTATCCGAAGGCAGTACATTCAGACAAACATTGCACCATTCGCTGGAACTGGCAAAGGTGGCAGAAGCAAATCATTATAAACGCTATTGGTTTGCCGAACATCATAATTCGGTTGCAGTAGGCAGTAGTGCTACTTCGCTATTGATTGGTTACGTAGCCGAAAATACCAGTAAAATAAGAGTAGGGTCGGGTGGAATTATGCTGCCTAATCATGCCCCTATAATCATTGCAGAGCAATTTGGAACTCTTGCTCAACTTTATCCAGACCGAATTGATCTAGGTCTGGGAAGAGCTCCAGGTACAGATACCCTGACGGCTCAAGAAATCCGATCGGACTTCATGAAAGCTGCGCACTCTTTTCCTGCAGAAATTGAGAAGATCGAAAACTACTTTTCAAAATCCAATAGTACAGGTAAAGTAAGAGCACCGATAGCGGAAGATGCGCATGTTCCCATTTACATCTTGGGGTCAAGTCCAGATAGTGCACATTTAGCAGCTCGAAAAGGATTGCCTTATGCATTTGCAAGCCATTTTGCTACCGATCATTTAATGCGGGCATTAAAAATCTATCGGGATGAGTTTCAACCTTCCGAAGTGCTGGAAAAACCCTACACGATCGCGGGTGTCAATGTGATTATTGCGGATACGGATGAGGAAGCACAAAAATTGTTCACATCACTGATCAGAATGTTTTTGGGTGTTTTGACTGGAAATTCTCTACCGTTACATCCACCAACAGAAATGACGGATGATCTGCAAGATATTTTCTATCATCCAAATGTACATCAGATGCTTAAATACTCTTTTGTGGGTACTAAGGAAAGGGTAAAAGAACTGACGAAAGCATTTTTGGAAGAAACGCAAGTGGATGAACTTATTGTGGTATCGACGATGTATGATATTAAGGATAGGATCAAGTCTACAGAAATGTTTGCTGAAGTAATGAAAGAAATTAATGATGACGATAGCGCCAATTCAAATTAACGTTATCTGCTCATCAGTATAGTAAAAATTAAAGTTATGGCACTAAAAAAAGTTCACTTTGACTGTCTAGATACCATAAAACCAGTGCGAGATACGTTGGATGTTATCAATGGGAAATGGAAGATACCAATTATCATATCTGTTGGTGTTGGTAATGACCGCTTCACCGATATCCAGGAGAGTATTCCCGGCATCTCACCAAAAGTTTTAGCGAAAGAATTGAAGGATTTAGAGCAGAATAAATTGCTCAGGAGAGTTATTATTGAGGAATATCCAATAAAGATCTCTTACCAACTGGAGGAATATGCAAACACGTTGACCCCAATCATTTATGCACTTAAAGATTGGGGTGTTAATCATCGGAAAAAGGTGATGGAGTAAGTTTTTCCGATAACAAAAAAACAAGAAAAAATGCTAGGATAATAGGGTCAAAACACGCATGACCTTTTATCCCGGTTTTTAACTGGATTATAAAATTATAGTTTTACATTTGAAACCTGTACTTCAAACATCCGATATGAAATCTTACTTATTTGCTTTGCTCTATTTTTTTACGCTGATCCTTTTTATTCATCCTGTATTTTCTCAGGTTTCTGACAAGGATATCAACAAAGAGCGGAAAAATAAAAGTCTCAAGATCTTAGTGATATCGGATTTAAATGATAGCTATGGATCTACGACTTACAGCAAAGAAGTGTTGGATGTAGTGGGAAGTATATCGACATTAAAGCCAGATCTTATATTGTGTGGGGGTGATATGGTCGCAGGACAAAAAAGAACTTTAACAAGAGAGGCTATTCAGGCGATGTGGAAGGGATTTGATCAGGCTATATTGCAACCGATAAAGGCTTCAGGAGTGCCATTTGGATTTACCATGGGCAATCATGATGCCTCGCCCAGTTTTGTGCTGGATCGCGAGGTTTCGGCTTCATTTTGGCTCAATCATAAAGCTGATGTCAATCTTACGTTCATCGAAAGCAGTCATTTTCCTTATTACTATTCTTATTTGAAAAATAATGTTTTTATTATCTCTTGGGATGCTTCATCATCTCAAATTCCGGAGCAAGTGAAAAGTTGGATGAAAGAACAGTTGGATAGCCCTCTGGCTAAAGAGGCTAGATTTAAAATCGTATTGGGTCACCTGCCTTTATATGCGCTTGTTGAATCTAAAAATAAACCAGGTGAAGTACTGGAGCATGCTGATGAGACCTTGCAGTTTCTGAAAGAAAATGAAGTGGATCTTTATTTATCTGGTCATCAACATGTGTATTACCCTGCTCAAAAAGAATCGGTGATCTTATATCACAGCGGTTGCCTGGGTGGAGGCCCTCGTGCTTTATTGGGGCACAATACGGATCCGTACAAAGCTTATGGTTTTATTGAAATCCCGAAGAAGATAAGAAATAAGAATGCGGTGAAATTAAGCGCAATAAGAGCTGATGATAAGCTTGAAGTTAAACTTCAAGATTTACCTACACAGGTTTCGGGGTTTAATGGAAGTGTGCATAGAATCGATCTGGCGAAGTAGCCCTGATTCATGTTTTTTATATCCTTATTGTTTTAAGGGATTTTTTCGATAAGATGAAGGACTAATGCCTCTGGTGTTCTTATAAAAATGAGAGAAATGGCTTTCATCGTTGAATCCAAATTCGTTAGCAATCTGTCTAAAGGTAAATTGTCCTGACTCCAATCTTTTTTCAATCAATATCACTCTGTATTCATTGATATATTCGCGATAACCCATTTCAAAGTTTCGCTTAAAGTAGTTGCTAAAATAAGTCGTCGCAATATTGAAATGTGATGCGATATATTTAATTTTTAGTTGATTAGGCTGATAGATGTGTTGATGGATATAGGAAATCAAGTGCTCTTTCGCGGGGAATTGGTCTTTTCCGATTAAAGATATACCTCTCATCGATTCCTTGATCATGCCGAAGATGGAAAGAATCTGATGAAAAATAATCGGTGAAGATGCTATTTGTTGCGTGCTGTTGTACAGTAGCATGTTATCTATGGTCTGCCGCAAAATTTTTCGGATATCTGGAGCGAAATTCAATTTTATTTCTTTTAGAATCTTATTGTTCATTATACCCACTGGATCATTCGTCATATAATCCAATAACTTCCAGTGATTTTTACTACTGAAATAATCATCTGTAAATTTGATGGCGATAACTCTAGTCCGTTTTCCTATCTTAAAATTATGTTCGTCTTGTGGTGATATCACAAAAAGATCTCCTGATGTATATGGAAAGCTATTGTGATTAATCTCATGGATACCCGAACCTTTATAGATGTATACGAGCTCATAATAGTTTTGCCCATGGACCGTTAGATGAAAATCCGACTCCTCAAAATCCAGTAATTGCAACGCGTCAAATTGCTTCAGTTTGGTCATATGCTAGCGATGAATTATTGTTTTTATGCGAAACCTTTTGATGCTTATATGTTAATCTGGCTATTCACGAGTAGACTCCAATAGTCGTTATAAGCTCAGTTATATCTTTTTATGACGTAAATATACATATTAATGTTGTTATTATACATGTGGGAAAATTGTGTATCAGGGTAATTTTGCCTGTATAAACAACAATGAACATGGACAATTTTGTCATGATAGCTTTTTGTATAGCTACGGGTATGATCTTCCGTTATGCAAAACTAATTCCTCAAGATGCACACAAGGGAATAAATACTTGGATCCTGTATCTTGCACTACCTGCGGTATCTTTTAAATATATCCCTCATATTGAATGGAGTAATCAGATGTTATTTCCTGCAATTTCCCCTATAATCGTATGGGCAGGAAGTTGGATATTTATGGAACTTTATTGCCGATATAAAAAATACGGACAGCGTACCCGAAGTACATTGGAATTGTCTAGTGCATATAGTAATACCTCTTTTATTGGTTTTCCATTGATTATAGCCTATTTTGGAGAGCAAGATTTGAGTATAGCCATTATTTGTGATCAGGTGATGTTTGTTCTTTTATCTACTATTGGTATCATTGCTGCGATTAAAGGAAATCGTGCCGACACTGCTGGTATTAAGGCTTCTATGTTGGTCAAACGGCTGTTTACTTTCCCTCCTTTTATTGGATGTGCCGGTGCACTTATCCTTTCCAGTTTCATGGATCTTAGTGTAGCGGAACCATTTTTCTCTAAAATGGCAGGAACAGTAGGTCCATTGGCATTGTTCTCGGTAGGTTTACAACTCAAATTTAAAGGATGGAAACAGGAAATCGCTCAACTTTCGATGACTATGTTATATAAATTGATGATCGCACCTCTTTTAGTTTTGCTTGTCGCCGTGCTCATCGGGATAAAAGGTGATATCGCGCGAATCAGTATTTTTGAAGCAGCAATGCCAACATTGATAACCTCCAGTATTATTGCAGAACAGTTTAAACTCAATGCTAGATTGACCAACTTGATTATCGGTATCAGCATTTTGGTGGGGTTTATTACAACTGCATTTTGGAATGTTATCATGGATTATCTGGTGATTTAAGGGCACACGCCGACCTTTATGAAGCATTTGTACTACGACGTATATCTATGATGAAGTTTTCTGGTATTGTTTATTTAGGTATTCTGATGATGATTAAAGTTAAAGCTTTTTTAGGATAACACGCTTTTATTTTTTATGTAATTGTGCCTAAATTGTGCTGACGATTTACATTTATTTTTATAATCTAAAAAACCTTTTCAGTGTTTAGCTGAAAAGGTTTTTTTAGATTAAGTGGGCATGTATTACCTATTCAATATGAGTGTGGTATCGCGAATGAGTTAGGGCATCAATTCATATACGCGTACATAGTCGATTTCAAAAACATTCGGGAATATTTTTTCATCAACCCCGTGTTTACCGCCCCAATTTCCGCCGATGGCTAAATTGAGCAACCAATGGAATTTTTGATCAAATGGCCATTCCGCAAAAGTTTTATGTTCGTTTTCAACAGAAAATATTTCCTGATCATCGATAAATCCCTTGATATATTCTGGAGTCCAATCCACACGATACAGGTGAAAGGCATCGGATACACCTGCTACCTTTTTCGTTGCCGTTTTTTGGGTATTGATGTTATGGTTGTAGGCCTTGGTATGCGTAGAAATATGCAGCACATCTTGGTCATAACCCACGTGTTCCAGTATATCTATTTCACCGGAGTTGGGCCAATCGCCATATTTTGATGCTGTCGGCAACATCCAGATAGCAGGCCAATTGCCGCGACCTTTCGGTAGCTTGGCCCGAGCTTCAAACCTGCCGTATAAAAAGTCTCCTTTATGCTTACTGACCAATCGGGCAGAGGTGTAGGGTTTGCCGCCTTTATTTTCTTTTAAAGCTTTGATCTTTAACACGCCATTACCGACAATCGAATTTTTTAGAGAAGAGGCGACATAATACTGGTCTTCATTATTGCCCCAGCCATCATATTTTGAACCTACATCATACGACCATTTGCTTGTGTCGGGCAAGCCCTTGTAATTAAATTCATCGGCCCAAATGGGGTCGCTCGAAAAACGGTATGCATTTTTTAGGTCTGATGATAGGGGGGCATTCGTTTTGTTGGCCGTTACGTAAAAAGGGATATTGGCTGTAGCCACGTTGTTATGCCCATCCGAAACATAGACGAAAAGGCGATAGGCACCTTCTTCGGTTGGTGCTTTGAATTGTGTGCTTTGTTGGCTTTCATCTGTAATAAGTCCAGGGATTGCTTGAGGTCTTTCTTCGCGGTCACCGCCTTCTTTCAGATCGGTGCTCTCGTGCAAGAGCTCCCAACGTGTGGTGAGTTTGTCGCCTTCTGGATCTTTCACAAACACTTCAATGGGATAGCTTTTTCCGGGTTCGACATAGACAAAATCAGTAGCCTTTTTTCCATCCAATAGCAAGGATTCTAAATGCGGAGAACGGTTTGTAGGCCATTTTTTTGACCACAGGAATTCCATCACATCCACCACTTCATTTTCTTCACCTGCTTCGGTGAATAATCCATACCAGGTAGGGGTACGTTCTTGTTTCTGTCCCCATAGAAAGACATAAGATCCTAAGCAATGATTGTCTTTACCGATGGATGCTTCGTAGCGGCTTTTGTATACGGCTGCTTTTTCACTGCTATTTTCCTCTAGAGAAGCATTCCAAGGTGTTTGTGTCACTTCCCAATGGCCTGTAGGTCCCCACTCGGTAACGATATAGGGTTTGGTCCAACCCACACTTTTAATCTGCTCGGGTACGGATGCTAGGCCTCCATATACCTGAACTGCGATCAGGTCGATAGCGGGGCATTTTTCTTGGATATAGTCAAATTCCTTTTTGTTTACACCGGCCAGCATCGTGGTGACCAGGTGATTGGGGTCCAGTTCGTGGATCATGGCAGCAATAGCATTGACAGCATCCCATACTTTTGGGTTGCTATAATGCAGGTTGAGCTCATTGCCGATGCCCCAGGCTAAAAGTGCGGGGTGGTTGCGGTATTGAAGCACCGTTTTTCGTATTCCTTCCAATTGTTTGGCGACCGATTCGGGATCGTTGTAGTCAAACCCATGCCTTTCTGCGCGCACATCCAATCCTAAGGTAACGGTCAGTCCCATTCGATGGGCATCATCCAATATTTTGCCGGCATCTTTTGGACTCCAAGTGCGTATGGAGTTACCTCCATACGCTTTGAGACGATCCATATAATTGGTGCCACCTGCTCCTTTGATGAAATAGGGCTTACCATCCCGTTTTAGGGTATAACCACCATTTTCTTTAACAATTTCAGTTTTGACCGGTTTGTTTTCCTGCGCTATTGTCAGTTGCAGGTTGAAAAGCAGGATTGCCCATATCGTGATGTGTTTCATATACGTCATGATTTATCTGAAATTAGGGTTAGCATCTATTTGCGTTTGCGGTATCGGCAAAGATTCGCTCATGCCCGGAATAAATTTAGGACCAAATACCTCTTTTGCTTTGCCAGTACGGACCAGGTCATTGAAGCGCTCGCCCCACCATTCACAAGCAAATTCTGCTCTACGTTCGTCGAGGATCTGGTTTAAGTTTACATTCGCAATCGGTGCTAATTTAGCTCTTTCTCGTATTAATCGGAACGGTTCATCTCCATTCTGTCCTTTTCTTACTTTTGCCTCCGCATTGAGCAGCAGCACATCTGCGTACCGGAGTATTCGCACATTATTGTTTGCACCATATTCCAAACGGCCTTCGGTCATTTGTGCTTTTGGAAGATAGGCTTTTCCGTTGAAATATTTGATACCAAAGGGATTGCCATAGACCACGTCACCACTAGGGGTAGTGACAGATGTGGCAGGATCACCGTTTATCCCGCAATACTGAATGGTGTTTTTCAAGCGTTCAAGGTCCCCGCGATTCGTCAGAAAATCGACAATATCTTGCGATGGGGGTACCCATCCTGCACCAGAAATGGCACTTCCTTTTTGATCGCCAGAAGGACCTTGCCACCTAAAGAATGTTCCCCAGTCTACTCCGGGACGTACAATATCGCCTGTGCTGAGGCCAAAGTCGGAATATTGCAATTCAAATAGGGATTCGTTTGCTAATTTTCCGGGTAGCTTGAAGAGCTCGTACAGGTTTGGATATAAGGAGAATTTATTGCTCGCAATGATTTTATTGGTCGCATCTAACACTTCTTCCCAATGCGGACTGCTGTTATCATTGCCGGCAAGGTCTGAAGCTGCTTTGGCTTTTAATAGCAGCGCGGTATACTTGGTGACGGCACCGATATGGATGGATTGATTCGGGCGGGCATCTTCCAGCGCTTCAATACAATCGTTCATTTCGGCAATGATAAATTCCCTTACTTCGGCAGCTGTGCTCTTTTCGATGGTCGCCAGTCTTCCGATGTTTTCACTATCGATCAAAATAGGCACGTTTCCAAAGAGGCGAGAAGCCATCAGATGGGCGTAGGCGCGCAGAAACCGAACCTCGGCTTTGTATTGTTTGTTTAAGGCGAGGTCTTTGCTGTTGCTGGTGGGTATTTTTGCAGCAAAATTTTCCAGTTCAATCAAAGCATTGTTGGCCGCGATGACCAGACTGTAGTAACTGATCCACGATTGATTGAGCCCCCAGTAAGACTGGACGGTGACATCGTTCTGGAAATTTTTGATGGCCGTTAATTCTGGATTATCGTTGGGGCTTGGAGCACCCTGCAGGTAGTCATCATCGCGCATGCAACGTATGGAAAGATCGATCCAATGCACCAGATTGTCATCGGCTGCTGAGCGGTATACGCCAGAAACAGGACTATACATGAGGGCCGGATTGCTGTAGTCGATTTCTTCCGAACGCTGCTGGTTTTCTAGGGGCTTGTCTAAAAACTTTTTACAGCTCGTCATGGATAGCGGAACTGCTATACAACTGGCTATGAGGATATATTTAAAGGTGTTCATAAGATTAAAATGAAAGGATTAAAAATTAAAATGAAACTTTGACTCCTAGACTGTACGTCGATGCAATAGGATACACATTGGCATCAAATCCCATTCCCGATATTTCGGGTGTGAAACCGCTGTATTTGGTAAACATAAATGGTCTATCTGCCGTTACGAATATGCGGGTAGGCATTTTCGGGAAGTCAAAACTATAACCCAATTGAATGTTTTGCACGCGGAGGTAAGCACCACTTTCTACAAAGAATGAACTTGCCTGTAGATTCCACGATGCGACCGATCCTGCTGCCGATGGATGTGTATTGCTCGAACCTTCTCCTGTCCATAGTTTATCAACAAAATCGGCATCGACATTCATCTGGCTGTATTTTCTGCGCATAGCTCTGTTGAGGTTATGGATCTTATTGCCACTTACACCTTGGAAGGCGATACTCATGTCAAATTTTTTGTAATCGAATGCAACGTTGAAACCATAGGTGATCTTTGGAAGGTAGTTCCCAAGATTGATACGGTCGTTTTCATCCAATTCACCATTGTTGTTCTGATCTTTATATTGGAGATAACCCGGTAAGATAGGGGAGTTTGGATTTTGTTTATTGTAGGCGCTCGAAATTGGGTCGGCATCGATCTGTGCTTGATTTTGATAGACACCGGCTACTTCATAACCATAAAAATAGTTGATGGGCTCGTTGATTTCGATTCTTGCAGGAAACTCTGCTGCCCATTCCGGGTAACCGTTCATGATGTTTTCCAATCCACCTAGGTTTTTGACTGTGTTTTTCAATGTCGTCACATTTCCGGCTAGGGAGTAGCCAAATGCACCGACTTTATCTTTCCATTGCAGCCCGATTTCCCATCCACTGTTGGCTACACTGCCCCAGTTTCCGTATACGCGATCCCAAGAAAATGGAATGGGTCTGCTGAATGCCAGATCATGGGTCGTTCTGTGGTAATAATCTACGGTACCACTCAGGCGATTGTTCAATAGCGCAAAATCTAAACCGCCATCCCATTCTTCAACGACCTCCCAGCGCACTTGTGAAAAGAACCTGCCCACGCGGTATCCAGGTATCCGGGTGCCGTTTGTGCTGCCTTCGCTACCAAATATGCCCGAGAAATTATTTCCGGAATAGACGGTTGCATATCCGGCATTGGGTTGGATCCCGTCATTACCCAATTTACCCCAGCTTCCGCGTATTTTCAATTGATTGAAAAGTTTCTGGTTTTCCATAAACTTTTCTTTCGTCAGCACCCATCCTAAGCCCACTGATGGGAAATAACCCCATTTGGTTTGGTATTTGGAACTTCCATCGGCACGGAAAGTGGCGGTCAATAAATACTTGTTATCGTAGTCATACGTCCCTCTAGAAAAATAGGATATTCCGGCATTGCGAGAGCCATTTTCACCATATCCTGTGGCAGACCCTATTCCCTGAGCGCCAACACCTACATACCAAAACTCTTCCGATTCGGGTACATCATTGGCCTGTACCCAGGTTTCACGCCAACGTTCTTCCCGGGTCGATTGCCCCAATAGGACCGACCAGTGGTGTTTGCCCGCTTCGTCTTTATACGTCAATAAATTGTCTAAGATGTAGTTGTTGTTACGTGCTTGTGCAGACCGTAGAAAAGAACGGTCGTTTCGCTGGTCGTTATCAATATAATAAATGGGGTTATAACCGATGTTATGTGTCGATTGATAGCGTTGGCTGAGCTGTGATTTGAATGTGATCTTGTCTTTCCAAAGTTCTGCTTCTACGTAAAAACTCGGTAGTATCTGAAATCCTTTTGTTTGATTGTTGTTGTAGAAAGCTGTGGCAACCGGATTGTTGTACCAAAATCCGGATTGCATACCGATGGCGGTACTGGATCCGAATTTTTCAGGTTTAGCAAGCTCGAGTGAAGGGTCGTAGACCGGGTATAAAGGAGTTGCAAAATAGGCCTGACGGAAAGCGGCATTATTGGGGTGATAGGATTTGAAATTATTTAAATGTGCTATAAATCCAACTTTCAGCCAATCTGTGACCTTGGCGTCTGCCTGCATGCGCATGTTAAACTTTTGGTTGTTGTTTTTAGCATCCATGATGCCTTCTTGTTTGACGTAGTTGAGACCAAAAGCATAGGTTATTTTTTCACTTCCACCCATGACGTCCACATTGTGGTTGGTGATGAGTGCTTTTGAGCGCAACAGCTCTTCGAACCAATCGGTATCCATGGCAGGGTTGGTCTCCGTGCCACCATATTTTTCAACTGAATTTTTCACAAAAGCGCCATTTCCGGTTGCTGTAGCATAGTTGGCATACTGTTGCGCATTTGCCATTTTTAAAACGTTGGTTGGTGTTTGGAAGCCCACAAATCCATTGTAGGTGACTTGTGATTTCATATTCAGACTTCCTTTTTTTGTGGTCACGAGGATGACCCCATTGGCCGCACGAACCCCATATATGGCTGCACCAGATGCATCTTTTAAGATCGAGATGTCTGCAATATCGTTGGGGTTAAGGAAATCAATATTATCCATGAACATCCCATCGACCACATACAGCGGACTTTCATTATTAAACGAACCAACTCCACGAACGCGTACTGACGGTGTTGACCCAGGTGCTCCTGAGCTCACGATCTGTACACCTGTAACGGCACCTTGGAGGGCATCCATGGGATTGGAAACCGTACGTTTGGCCATATCTTGCATATTGACCGTAGCAATCGGGGCTGTAAGATCGCCTTTTCGTTGTGTACCATAGCCTACTACTACGACTTCATCCAGGTTAAAGTCGGCATTGGCCTTTAATTGGATGTTCACGGAATTGCCGGTTAGGGTTACGGTTTTTGATTCATAGCCCAATGAGGAAACAATCAAATAATTTGAATTTTGGGGAATAGAGAGGGTGAACTCGCCATTCTCGTTGCTACTGGTTCCAGTTGTGGAACCGCCTGATAAGGTAATACTTGCCACTAGCGGAATCCCCAGTTCATTCGTGACTTTACCTGTAATCGTTCTGTTCTGTGCACTTACCGTAGTGGTAAGACAAGACAGAAGAGCAACACTTGCAATGATGCTGACCTTGTTTTTCATACGTGATGAATTAAAGAATTTAGAATGTTTATAATTACCTCAAATTTAGATTTAGATAGGCATAAGTTAAATTTAAACACTACTTCATTACTACTTCATCATGCGTTAATGTTCCTAAATTCGCTATATTTGGGCTACGTCAAGTTTACGTCAACCCAATTATAGACAGCATATATGAAGTATCTCATCATCCTTTATTTGTTCGTATTTTTTATAATGCCGCATGCAGTATGTGGACAACATCTACTTGGATTACCGTTGGTCAACAACTATAATAAAACCGTATATCGGGGTGGAAGCCGTACCTGGGATATGAAGCAAGATAGCAGGGGCATTATGTATTTTGGTAACAGTGAAGGGCTGATTACTTTTAATGGTCGGTATTGGAAATCATATGCATTGCCCAACCATACGATCATCCGCTCGCTATGGATCGATGATCATGATCGCATATATGTAGGGGGGCAGGGGGATTTCGGTTATTTTGAGCCTTCGGAACAGGGTGGGTTGACGTATACATCACTTAAAGCCTTGATCCCTGAGGCGTATCGTAATTTTGCAGATATCTGGAATACCTTGTCTTTTGGACAGTCTGTTTTTTTTAGAGCGACGAATGTAATCTTTGAACTTAAAGGCCAAAAAATAACGGTACATCCGGCTGCCGCAGAATGGTATTTTATGGGTAAGGTCGGTGATTCGTTATTTGCGCAAGATAAAAAAAATGGTTTATTGGTCTACCGGAACAATCATTGGTCTCCCATGCTCGCCGCGTTACCCTATGCGGATATGAAAATATCGGCCATGATACCACTCGGTAAGGATCGTATCGTGGTATCGACTTTAAATAATCAAAACTATCTGCTGAAAGACAGGATGCTAATTCAATTGAATAAGGAGCGTTGGGAAGATAGTTATACGCCATCTTCGGCGCTTATAGACGATTCTACTTTTGTGGTCGGCAATGCAAAAGATGGCTGTCATATCCGTGATCGGAATGCCAAGACTATTCAGCGTATCGGGATTAAGGAGGGGTTGGTGAACAAGAATATTTCTGCGGTATTTGTCGATCGACAGAAAAATATATGGGTAGCTAGTGACAATGGTATTTCGGTGATTTCGTATGGTTCTGCTGTCCGGTACCTGCGGCCAAATCTGGAAAATGATGTAACCGGATTATCGTCTTTGATCTTTGATCACAAACTTTATTTGGCATCTTCAAATGGGATGTATGTGGCGCCCATTACCAAAGGGCTGAGCGACCAAAGCCGATCATTGAGTTCTTTTTCGCTTTTCCCAAAAAGCGATGGAGGAGAGGCGTGGATGCTGCAAGAATTGAATGGAAGCTTATTGCTTGGACATAATAAAGGACTGTTTCAGATACAGGATCAAGCCTTACTGCCGTTGTCGAATAGGACGGGTACTTGGAACGTATTGCCTTTAAGCTCGGTGTATCCGGTAGAGCAGGCTTTGGTGGGGACTTATCAGGGCTTAGAGTTGTTGAATTATCAAAACGGGAGCTTTCAGTCCGATGGTCAGTTACGTGGGTTTGTTGATTCGTATCGTTTTTTAGAATTGGATGAGAAAAAAACAATTTGGGCTTCACATCCGTATCGCGGTATCTATCGCATGCGATTGGCGGCAGACCGACATGCCTATCAAGCAGATCTGTTGACTAAAAAAAATGGTTTACCCTCGGACTATCAAAATTTTGTATTCAAGATCAAAGATCAAGTGATCTTTGCGACAGAAAAGGGACTGTATACCTACGATTATAGCAAGGATGAGTTTGTGCCGTCAGTTGATTTTAAAGTATTTGAGGGGCTCACGATCCGTTATCTCAAGGAAGATAAGGATGGGAATATCTGGTTTTGTACGAACAAATACGTAGGGGTTGCTCAATTTGACCCTAAAGCGAGGACCTATCAGCTGATTAAATTTTCAGAGATTGAAGGCATGAATACTTCGGGATTTGATCATATCAATACTTTTGATAAAAACAACGTCTACATCGGTGCCGAAAAGGGAATCATACACATCAACTATGAAAAGTATATCAAGGAGGCTCGGAAACCGCTTGTCTTGTTATCTCAGGTAACGGCAAAATCGACCTTGGATAGCACTATTTTTGAAGGGTATTTTACCAAGAGTCCAACAGGTGTTTATGAACAAGATGCTGCTGATGTGCCTGAGTTAGCTTCTAAATTCAATTCTTTTCAGTTTGCTTTTTCTTCGCCAAGTTTTGGTATTCATGAACATGTGGAGTTCAGCTATCAATTGGTAGGGTATGATGAGAGCTGGTCTACATGGGCAAATATTTCTGAAAAATCATATACGAATCTCCCAAGTGGAGACTATCGGTTTCAGGTTAAAGTCCGCAATAACTTAAACCAGATTTCTACGGTATCCTCTTACGCTTTCACTATTTTACCACCTTGGTATTTGACTATTTGGGCAAAACTGGTCTACCTTATTTTGGGTGCCATTGGGATTTCTATTTTTTTTAGGATACAAAAACAGGTCTGGAAAAAGCAACAGCTCCAATATGAAAAGAAAATGGCACAGCTCCGCTATATCCATCAGTTGGAAATCGAAAAGAGTGAAAAGGAGATCGTGAAACTGAATAATGAGAAGCTGGAACAGGAGGTATTGGTCAAAACCAAAGAATTGGCGAGTACAAGTATGCAACTACTGGAAAATTCGGGAACGCTCGTTAAAGTCCGTGATGAATTGGCAAAAATAGGGGTGAATGACGAAGAGGCTTCTGAATTAAAACGGGTCAATAATTTATTGAAAGATGTCGAGAAAAATAGTGCCAATTGGAATCAGTTCGCCTCGCATTTTGATGAACTTAATGATGGGTTCTTGAATAAGCTGAAATCAAATCATGCCGGATTATCACGCAATGATTTAAAGGTCTGTGCTTATTTGAAATTGAATTTTACCACCAAGCAGATTGCACAATTGCAAAATATTACGGTTAGGGGAGTTGAGATACACCGTTATAGGCTACGTAAAAAATTGCCTGTTGGGAAAGATCAATCTTTAAGTGATTTCTTGAATGAAATATGATAAATGGCGAGGTGTCTGTCCGTTTGTTTTAAGTACTTTTGCTATCCCTTTTATGTCGGGAGTTTCATTAGTGAGCTGATTTTAAAATCTTTGCGACAATGCAATACCGAAGCTTTTATTTTGATAAAACGGCATAATCATCGTTGTCGCTTTTTTTTCTTTGCCTATTAGCATGCTATTGATTTTGGGGTACAGCCAATAGGCCAACTCTGTTGATAAAACACCAAAACCTGCACCTGCCACTACATCACCCACCCAATGTTTATCATTCAACGTTCGGTAAACTCCGGTAAAAGCAGCAAATGAATAACCGGAAATACTGAGCCAAAAATTAGTGTCCTTGTACTCCCTGAACATAAATTGTGCAGAAGAAAATGCGGTGGCAGTATGCCCCGATGGAAAAGAAAGGTTATTTGAACCGTCTGGTCTTTCTTCTTTTGTAATATGTTTTAATGGAACAACAAATGCGGCAGCAATTAATTGTGATGTGGCATAAATAATGGTTCTGTCTCTAAAATTGTGCTTTCCTTTTATTCCTGCTGCGTTCAAACCATATACCATTAAAGCTGGTGCATATTGGGTGTAATTGTCTAACCGGATATGGTTGGGCTGATGTTCGTTTATCTCATCTCTGGTGGAAAAGTTGAGTTGCTTCAATCCATCACTTTCCAAGTTCACTATTCCGTACCCGATAAGCACCGATGGTGCAATTAACTGTTTATAGTTCAATTTATATGTTTTGTCGTTAACCTTAGTAATGATACTGTCCTGAAAAGTAACAGTTGAATTTCGGATTGTATCCTGTGCAGTAACACGACAGGTATTGAACAACACAAGAATTAAAATAATGATAATATTTTTGTTTATTGATGACATTTTATTCAGTATACAAGTCTGCATCTTTTTCATTTTTTGATTGTGAGCTATAAAGTTCCAGAGTGATTTGGAAGAAATTTAGCATGGTGCTATTTACTTCAGCTGATTTAGTACTGTTTTTTTATGGTTTATGATGATCATTACAGCCATTAAAAAAAAGGAAACTAGGGACGCATTTAGTGTACCCAGTTCCAGTCCCCCTTTCATTAATGGTTTTGTAAGAAAATCACCGAATGTTGCACCAAAGGGTCTTGTAAATATGAAGGCAATCCAGAATAATAGGATTTGATTAAGTTTGGTGAAATAATGTAATAGCACCACTAATAGGATAATAATGCCTGTTACCAATGCCCCGTGTAGATAGCTTAGTCCTAAGTTGTCACTTAAAAAATCGCCGAATGCAGTTCCCAAACTATTGGAAAATAAAACGGCTGTCCAGAATAGCAATTCTTTGTTCCTTTCAATAATTGGATAGACCTCCAGATTATGATATTTTCTAAACCAAATCAATAAGCAGGCTGCTAGACAGGTTGCTAATAGTATGCTCCCCAATAGGTATCCCATGTGAAGGGTCCTGTCAATAAAATCGGAGATCTCTGTACCTAAAGTAGTCGTGCTAATTATAACAAACCAATATTTTACAGGTTTATATTCTTTGGCATTAATCTGTATCAGAAGGGCGCCAATGAAAAAAAATAAGGTAATAACTAAGCCAACAGCATAGCCGTAATGGAGGGTCATAGATATGAAATCCCCTAATGTTTCTCCTAAGGTTGTAGCCACCACTTTCATTAGCCAGAACAAGAGCGTAATGGAAGCCACTTTATTTAATTGCTTCATCTTCTTTTTAAAATAAAGCTATTGCTCAATTTAGAAGAAATTTAGAATTAGTTTTAGGACATATTATGGTTATTCTTTCTTCTTACCATTCTCAAATTGTTCAGCTTGCTGTCTGATAATAGGGAATGGTTGTAGAATCCGTTTTTTGTTTCGGTAGTTCACTTCTGAAAGTGATTGTTCTTCTTCCGATACCCTGAAGTGTATTATCCTTAGATATGTACGAAGAAAATGTGCTGTCCATTTTCAAAGCTATAGGTCACTTGCCAGTTGTGAAGCCTGCATATTTCCTGAACGATTGATAAGCCCAATCCACTTCCGCTATTGTCGGTAGACATCCTTGAAAATCTTTTGAACAATAAGTCTGGATTGAGTGCCTGTTCTCCTGAGTTGCTAATTTCGAAATCTGATTTTGATAGACTTACTTTTACGGAACCTCCCGGCGAGGTATGGCGGATGGCATTAATCAAAAGGTTATTGATCAGAACTTCGGTCAAATCCCCATTGCCTTTTACTGCAACGTCAGCATCAATATTGGTCGTGATGTTTATTTTTTTCTCTTTAAAATGTTCTTGCAGCCCATCCATACTTTGATGTAGCAAAGTATCGAACCTAACGAGCTCAGAACTATCAAATTGGCTGTTTTCAATTTTGGCAAGCAATAAAAGGTTTTTATTTATTCGTGAACTCCTTATTAGCGCTTTGTTCATTTCTTCTGCGATATGGTATTGTCTTTCGGTCAGGTCATTACTTTGTAGCAGAAGATCGACCTTGTTTTTCAGAATAGCCAATGGTGTTTGTAATTCGTGAGAGGCATTTTCTGTAAATTCTTTTTGATTTCGATAGGTCGCAATATTATGTTGGAGCAGCTTGTCAAGTGTAGCATTCAATTCGGCAAACTCTATGGTATCGGTTTCACCAAAATTAATTTCTTTGTGACTGTTTAATTGAAATGATTTTAATTTCTGCAAAGTATCCTGAAAGGGTTGCCACAATTTTTTAGAAAGTCGCCTGTTCAATATCCAGAAACCAACGACTAAAATTAGGAAAAACAACAGCGTAACCATTGCAATATAAGCCACGGTTTCTTCGGTTTCCTCAACGTTGGTTTCGACAACCAATACATAATGCTGATTATTAATTTTAATACTGGTCTTTAAACCACGAAAGCGGTCAATAACTTCATGTTTTGAATACGGATTTTGTCGGGTGATCGTATATAAGCTATCCTTTGGTAATGGTTGTTGGGAATAGTCAATTCTACTTACTGGTTGTATTTCGTTCCAGAAGGCAATGTTTTCAGCTAATTTTTCATCGCTGATCTGCTGCTCATTAAATTCGTTTTCTATTCTTTGGGCAATAAGTTCATTGTTTTCGTCTAATTCTCTCAGCCATATCCAGTCCACTAATAGGAAGTATGACGGAATACTCAATGCAAAAACAATAGATGCAAAGATGGTAAGCTGTTTCAGCGACTTTTGTAATAAGTTTTTCATCCTTCCCATTTGTAACCTGTACCGTAAACGGTTTTTAAATATGGTTCGCAACCTGCATCATTTAATTTTTTTTTCAGGTTCTTAACGTGTGCATATACAAAATCGTGATTGTCGAGCATATCCGCAAAATCTCCCGAAAGGTGCTCTGCTAAATTGCTTTTAGAAAGTACCCGGTTTTTATTCCCAATGAAGTAAAGGAGCAAATTAAATTCTTTTTTTGTAAGCGCAACAGGTTCGCTGTTCACAGCAACGGTTTTTGCCAAAAGGTCAATTTCTAATGCTTCCTGTTTTACAATGTTCGAGTTGTTAAACTGCTTTCTACGAATAATAGAATAGATACGGACTGTCAGCTCTGATAAGTGAAACGGTTTCGTAAGATAATCATCGGCTCCTATTTGTAACCCTTTTATCTTATCATCTAAAGAATTCTTGGCCGAAATAATGATAACACCATCCTGTTTATTTTCTTCCTTCAGTTTCTCCAAAATTTTCAATCCGTTTCCATCGGGTAGTGTTATATCCAATAATATACAGTCATAATTGAACACATCTATTTTGTTCATTGCTTCTGTAAAGGTCGCTGCTACTTCACATAAATAACTTTCTTCGGAAAGATATTCCACAATACTTTTGGCAAGCTCTTTTTCGTCTTCTATGATCAGGATCTTCATGTTATCGGTTCTTTCGTCTTACAAATTTACAATTCAATTTTGAATAAATTTTGAATTCATGCTACGCTGAAGAAAGTTTAAAATAATTGGTAAATGCAAATAAAATCTTCTTATAATCAGGGAGGACTTGGAAAAGAACCCGATATGAGTTTGCAAAAGCCAGAAAGCTTCAGATATATTTTGAAAAGATAGCAAAATGTGCGCATTGAATGGGACTATTTGCGTATTGCTATGCGAATATTGATCAAGGAAACAAATTTCATTTAACGTTGTTTATTATTTAATGTCGGTGATGCGTTATATGCTGACATATCCTAATGTTATCCATAAACTAATATAAACATGGCAAAGCAACAAGAAAACAAAAAAGTGCAACAGATCCAGGATCATACGGTCGACAATGCCAATCGGGTAATGACGACGAATGATGGAATTCCGATCAATGATAACAACAATATGCTCAAAGCAGGTGAGCGTGGACCTGCTCTTATAGAAGATTTTATTTTTCAGGATAAGCTGGCTCACTTTGATCGGGAACGCATTCCGGAACGTGTCGTACATGCTAGGGGTTCTGGTGCTCATGGTGTTTTTGAAGCGACTGCTGATGTTTCAAAATACACAAGTGCTGCTTTTTTACAAAAAGGTACCGTAACACCATTATTTATTCGATTCTCTACCGTAGCGGGCTTTAAAGGATCGACTGATCTGGCGCGTGACGTTAGGGGTTTTTCTGTGAAGTTCTACACCGAAGAAGGTAATTATGACCTGGTTGGTAACAATATTCCGGTGTTCTTTATTCAGGATTCGATGAATTTCCCGGATCTGGTCCATGCTGTTAAACCTGAGCCGAATAACGAGATGCCTCAAGCGGCATCGGCTCATGATACGTTTTGGGATTTTATATCCTTGATGCCTGAGTCTGCGCATATGTTGATGTGGGCGATGTCGGATCGTGCTATTCCACGTTCTTTTAGGATGATGGAAGGTTTTGGAGTCCATACGTTCAAATTTGTGAATGCTCAGGGTAAAGGTACCTTTGTAAAGTTTCATTGGAAACCTAAATTGGGTGTACACTCGGTAGCATGGAATGAAGCGCAAAAATTATCGGGTTTTGACTCGGATTTCTTACGTCGTGATCTTTGGGAGAATATTGATAAAGGTAATTTCCCGCAATGGGATTTGGGGGTTCAACTTGTGCCTGAAGAGGATGAACAGAAATATTCATTTGATCTATTGGACGCCACGAAGATCATCCCGGAAGAGTTGATCCCGGTGACAATCATAGGAACGATGACGCTGAACCGCAACCCTGAAAATTTCTTTGCTGAAACAGAGCAAGTAGCCTTTGATCCCGGACGCTTGGTACCGGGTATAGACCTGACCAATGATCCGTTATTGCAAGGACGTATATTCTCGTATGCGGATACGCAAAATTACCGTTTGGGAGGTCCTAATTTTCATGAACTTCCGATCAATAGACCAGTAAACGGTAAGCATAACAATCAAAAAGATGGTTTTGGAAGGCAGGATATCCTGAAAGGGAATGTCAGCTATTTCCCAAATAGCTTGGGTGGTGGTTGTCCATATCAAGCGATGCTAAAAGGGGAGACTGGTTTTAAAAGTCATGAGGAGAAGGTTGATGGTCATAAAGTAAGACGCAGGTCTTCATCGTTTGCAGATCACTTTACGCAAGCCCGCTTGTTTTTTAATTCGCAGTCCACACCAGAGAAAGAACATATCATCAATGGCTACAGTTTTGAGCTGTCTAAAGTGAATTCGGTTGATATTCGCAAAAGAGAACTGGCCATCTTGAATCAGATCGATAAAGAGCTTGCTAAAAGGGTAGGTGCCAATCTGGGATTGACTCCTCCGGAGCAACTGGATGAGTTGACCTTACAGTTTGCGCGTCAAAATCACCCTGAATATCCGATTCAAGCTCCTAAACCAGAGGTTGAAAAATCGGCAGCTCTGAGTATGGCTACGGCTCCGGGAGAAGGTACGATCGCGACACGGAAAGTTGCTTTTCTAGTTGCAGATGGTGTCAGCAAAGCATCGGTGGATGTGATGAAAAAAGCGCTGGAGGCAGAGGGTGCCGAGGCGGTGCTGATCTCGACACATACAGGTAAAGTGACGTTTAAGGAAGGTGGTGAGGCGGAAATCCAACATACCTACCTAACGGAGGCTTCGGTGTGCTACGATGCGTTCTATACGCCGGATGGTGATTCGATTGCGAAATTGGAAGATGAGCCGGATTATATCCACTTTATCAATGAAGGGTTTAGACATTGTAAGGCATTGGCATTTGCAAAAGGAGCAGAAAAACTGATTGCAGGATCGTATATTGCTAGGCATGAGAAAGATGCTGGTGTGGTGCTCGAATCGGGCAATAACCTGACAGCAGATTTTATTAAAGCGATGAAGGGTCATCGTGTGTGGGATAGAGAGAAAGCAAGAAAAGTACCTGCTTAGTTAAAACGTATTCACGGTAATACATTGTGCAATAAAAAAAGGTCATGTCTCCAATGGAGACATGACCTACTATTATGCGCTATTACTACTTAGGTTACTAACTTAAGATGAATTGGAAATCCGCTTGGAATTTTACTTCATCGCTTACCATCAATCCACCTGTTTCTAGGGCTGCATTCCACGTCAATCCGAAATCTTGGCGGTTGATCTTACCTGTAGCGGTATAACCCACTTTTTCATTTCCCCAAGGATCTTTTGCAACACCACCGAACTCAACGTCTACGGTAATGGATTTGGTGATGCCTTTGATTGTTAAGTCTCCGGTCAATTTAATATCATCACCATCTTTTTTGCTGCTTGTTGCATGGAAAGTAATGGTTGGGTTTGTCGCTACATCGAAAAAATCGGCACTTTTCAAATGCTCATCGCGTTGCTCGTTTTTGGTAGTGATGGATGCGGTCTGTATAGTCAAGTCTATCTTGGCGTTTTCTAAATCGTTGGACTCACTAACTACTGTCAGGTCGAAATCTTGAAATTGACCTTTTACGTTAGTAATCATCATGTGTTTTACTTTAAACTCAATCTCACTGTGCGCTTTGTCTAAACTCCAATTTGTCATAATTTTAATGTTTTTATATGTTTATAAATATTGATATATTCTTGTTTTATAATATACTACAAAATTAATGTATTGCGAAGTAATAATTATTGACCTAGATCAATATCGTACTTTAGTTATTTCATAGTGACAATAGTTAAACAATGGTTTGCAATATTGGTTTTAATTTATTTTGCACATTCGTTCAATTATTTTTACAAGCCAATACTGCCTTCGACCCAATAGCCTTGGAACTTGATATTTTTTGAATGCACGCCGATTTTTTTTAATTCTTTTCGAAATGCTTGGACTGAGGATACGTTGCCGGTGAGATAGAACACGTATTTTTCAAGTGGAAAATCGGATCTACTCGCTAATTCTTTTAAATAACTGATGGCATGCATTCCGGGACTGTCCGCTGTGCGTAGTACGGTTTTTGCCGTCAGATGGAGCTGCTCTGCTACCGTTCTGTTTTGTTCTCGTAGTTCTACCACTCCTTGATAAGTGCCTCCTCTTTTCGATATTTCGGCTATCATGATTAAGATAAAACTAAGGCTTGTTTCATCTCCAAAAAAGAAATGATGGTCGCTTTCCGGAACAAACATTTTGCGGCCAGTGGGAATGGCCATTTTCAGTTTTTCGCCAACGGTAAGCTGGGATACGAAAGTGCTTGATGGTCCATTTCCATGCATATGGAAAACGATGTCAAAAAGCCCGGTTTCTTGATCGAATGCGGATATCGTGTAATGGCGCAAATCATTGACACCTGTTCGCAATACGATAGCCCAACCGGGTTGGAATGCGATAGGAAGAAGGTCGGCAGAGAATGTTATTTTTAAGATCTCTGGATTGACATATGTTGTGTTTACGACCAGGGTATCAAAAAATTTGGAGGGCAATAGATTTTCGATCGCGTCGGCCATCCATTTGGGTATATGAGGCATATCTTTCTTATTTCTGTTTAAATTTGAGGGGTTGCTTTCAATCGGTCGATTTGGGCTTGGAGCAATTCATTTTTTCGGGTATTGCTGCGTGTACTTTTGGTCTTCAATAGTGCTTCCATTTTTATATCTTTTTGCTGCTACAAAGAAACTTGAAGATTGCAGTATAAACAATGACGGAAGGAAGGTAAGGGTAGGACTATTTAGGGTATTTGTTGCGGAACTGTAATGGAGAGATGCCCACTGTTTTTTTAAATAGGCGAATAAAATAGGCTGGGTCTGAATACCCCAATGAAAAGGCAATTTCTTTGACTGAATTAGTGGTGTAAAATAAGGATCTTTTAGCTTCAAGAATGATCTCTTGATGGATCCAATAACTTACAGGGTATCCTGTTGTATCTTTTACGACCTCATTGAGATAGGCCGGTGTTATATTTAGCGATGTTGCATAGGCTGATGGGCTTTTTAGAATTCTGAAATTGGTCAACAATAAGCTTCTGAATTGCCGGGTAATCAATTCTGGACGTAGGTTTTGTTTGACATCTTCGCCCGAAGATTGCTTAAAAAACGGTATAAATAGGTGTAAGCATACATCGACCATTGATTTGAGTACTTGTTCTGGATATAGCGCGCGCTGTTTTTCAAGATCCAGCAGTAAATGAAGCGCATTTCGGAATATCAGTTCCTGATCGTCTGCCTGGACGGGACGAGCGGCAATATGGGTTTCCATTAGGAAAAGACGAAATTCTGCAGGCACCCATTCTGGATCTACTGAAATCGCCCAGCCGGATGTATCCTGTCCGATAGCACCAAAATGAACCTGTCCGGGTTGTATACAGAAAACGGTGTTTCCCGATAAAGTAATGTCCTGAAAATCTACTGTTATTTTGCTGTTTCCAGATTCCTGATAAAGAAATACATAATAGTCATCACGATGTTCAACTTCCGGTGGGTAGGTGTTGAAAGTTGTTCTTCCCTTTTCTATTTTACTGATTCCAAAACTGGATTTTCCGCGCTGTTCAAGGCTGTGAATCGGTATATGGCTTGTTTTCTTCATTACCGGTTAGCGATTTGTAAGTCTACTACAAAGGAAAGGAAAATGTTTTGGATTCATGATAGGGAATCGGGGTAGTTACAGGACAAATCGTGGTTTATCTTCTGTGGTGGGTCAATTAGCAGGTTTTTACTTTCTCTAATCGCGGGTTGATTAAGATATTGTATGCGTCTAAATCTAAAAAAGCCACTGTACATAAGCGTAAAGTGGCTTTTTTTGGATGCTTGGGTTGATGGATTATGGATTTGTAGACCAAAGTGCAAGTTCTTTTACAAAGGCACGTTGCGGTAATTTTAAATTGTTGACCACCAAATAGGCTAAGTCTTCTGGTTGAAGTACTTTTTCTTCATTTCCATCGGTAAATCCAGCAGTTAAAGTCATATCCGTAGCGATCGTACTTGGGTTGACCGTGGTTACTCTAATGTTGGATTTTCTAACTTCCTGCATTAAAGATTCTGTCAGGTTGACGACAGCAGCTTTTGATGCACCGTATGCACTCATTTTCGCAGCACCTTTTGCAGCAGCTGTTGATGCAATATTGATGATATCACCTTTTCCTTGTTGTGTGATTAATGGTAAAACTTCATGAAGCATATAATAGGTACCTAACACATTAATTTGAAAGACCTGTTCCCATTCCTCAATAGGTAATTCTAATAGGCCACCCATTTTAAGTATTCCTGCACTATTGATTAAGATATCTACTGTTTTCAAGGATGCTGAAATAGTTGCTACTGCTTCCTTCACTTCTGAATAACTTCCTACATTAGCTGCTACATAGGAAACTGTGATATCTGGATTTACTTGTTTTAATGCTGTGGTTAACTGCTCAAGATCTGCTGCTGTTCTGCTGATCAATCCTAAATTGACACCTTCAACCGCTAGCGCTAAAGCTATAGCTTTGCCAAGTCCTTTTCCTGCTCCGGTTATGATGGCTGTTTTGCCTTTTAATGATTGCATGGTATATTTTTTTTATGTTTTCTACTAATGATTACTCAAAATTGAACATATTTGGGTGGATGAGCAAGAAGTTTCGGGTTTAATGTATATTTGTTCAATATTAATGAACTTATGGTACAGTCGGTAAAAAGGACAATGGAGATTCTCCTTTATATTGCGCAAAACGGCAATATGGTCAGGTTGCAAGATGTCGCGGATTATTTACAGGTAGAAAAATCGACTGCCCATAATTTGATCAAGTCACTGCTTGAATTGGGCTATGTCGAACAGGATGAATTAACACCACGATACCAACTCACCGATAAGATGTACATGTTGATACCACCTAAGGCATCCATACATGTGTTGAAACAATATTATAGACCTATCCTACAACAGATAACGGCGCTTACGCAAGAAACATCGTACTTGTCCATTCAAATGGGGACTTACATACGTCATGAATTTAAATGTGATCCTGAGCGAAGAGTTCGAATCAGTTTGGAACTGGGTAAAGAATTTGTCCTCCTGAATTCTGCCATTGGCAATGTATTTATGGCTTATTCTGAGCATTTAAGGGATTCTATTATGCGTTCATTGAATGAGGAAGAGTCAAAACAACTAGCTGAAAAGCTAGATAAGGTTGTTCAAAATGGTTATGCAGAGGATTATGAACGTCTAGAAAAAGAGCTGAATTGTATCGCTGTTCCCGTGTTTGAAAATAAAAGAATCGTAGCTGTTATCGGTGTTTCTGGTCCGGCTTTTCGGTTTAAAGAAGAAGAAATGATGAAGGCAGTAGCTATTGTTAAGCAATTTGTGCAGCCGTAAGTAGCGTGCTTTACATGAATTTGTTGATTAAATAGACTATTTTCTATCGTAGGAAAGCATTGGTCTATCTTTATAAGGCTGTGTAAGATAGAAATGGCAAGTTTGGTGAAAAGGAAAGGGCCAACGTCTTGTTGACATTGGCCCTTCCTTTGGCATAAAGCTATTAGGAATGCGTATTATTTTTTAATTTCAGCATGGAATGCCTGCTCAAGTGGCTTGCCATCGATGGTATTGTTCTCGATGTCTGTATTGACCACGCGCTCAAATAAGATCGCATTTTTATTCCAGTGGAATGCAGGATATTCTGTATTCGTTTTGATTTTATTGTTGCGGAAGGTGATACCATCTACCGATTTGGCATATAGGATCGGTTTATCGAAAGTCTCAAAATAGTTGTTTTCGATCTTGATACCGCTATGGAAATATTTTTTCTGGTTCTTCAGGTCGGGAATCTCTGGATAGATCGAGATCACGGCATTGGTGAATTGGAACATATTGGTCAGAGCATTGATGAACTTGTTGTTCTTGATCGTGATGTCACGGCAAGAACCCGTCTCATACCAACCATTGCTATCGCCACATAATAGGATCGCTGTTCCTGAAGTATGATCAAATAGATTGTTCTCCACTACTGTTTTTTGTGGTGTGCTGAACAGGGCGCCACGTGCTCTATTGTTACGCACGGTATTGCCTTTGAACTCTACTGCTGGTGTCCACGTTAGGTTTTCGATACCGATATCCAATTGAGTAGGGTCGATATAAGCATCTAAAGCTTTGCTGAACTTGATTTCGAAGTCCATGATCGGATCGCTTTCTTTTTCACGGATCACTTTGATGGCTTGGATACTGTTCTTATTGTCCCAAAGTTCCATTGTTTTCGATTGGATGAACTGTACCGAATCGCCCACATATCCCCAGTCAAAACCAAAGGATTGCTCTTGCATGTAGCGGGCAAGGAGGGTATGGTCATCTATTTTTTTGATGATCTTTAAGTACGTACCATGGATGTTGATGGCATCGTCCATCATGTTTTCGTATAATCCGTTGTTGGATACGATGACACCTTTACAGCCCGAGAAGTGGGTAGCATCGGCCTGTGCCGTGAAATAACGCGGGTCGTTCTTTCCACGCATCGATACATTGAATTTCTCTAAGTAGATATCTTCTGTCAACTGTGCCAATAGGCCCATTCCTTCAGAGTAATGAACGCTGATGTTTTCCAATCGTGTGTTTTTGCCTTTATGCACAAAAATACCAGGATTGGGTCTATGCCAGCTTCGCATCGCTACGACAGCACCAGGGATCAGTTTCTCGTTTTTCCAAGGAGCTTTGATGATGCCTTTGGATACTTCGATAACACGTGATGTACCCACGGCGATATCGCTGGTATTATAAACGATATGCTTGGTTTTTTCTTCAAAGGCGATGCCAGATGTAGGTTTCATTTCCCAGCCTTCGCCCGTATTGTAAAACGTACTGTCTTTAATGGCATACGTTACCCAAGGTGCAGTTTGGTAGGTGATCACACCTGCTGCAACATCGTTTTCCAAGATTTTGACCTGGCAGATCTGTGGTTGCTCGAAGTCGATATGGATATTTTTAAGGCTCACATTTTGATTTTCGATCAGCGAGATCGGCAACATGCGGCCATGGAAGATGAAATCGGACCCTTGACCATCGATGGTCACATTGTCCATATGCTCCAATGCCAAGCCGACAGTTTTCGGATTGTCCTGATCGTGATTTGAGATGTAATATACTTTTTTCTGTGCACCTTCAGCATGGAAATCGTAGCGTCCTTTTTTGAACTTGATTACGATAGGATTGGTTTTCCCAGCTTCGGTAACTACTTTTTGAATGGCTTGTTGGATGGTGGCACTACTGTTCTGTCCGGTGTTTGGCACAATGCCATACTTGGACAAGTCGTAGACTTTAGGTGTTGAGCCTGCCTGTGCCTGAAAGCTGATGAAAGCGAGCATAGCGACCGACATGTTTTTAGTGAACCAATGTTTCATTTTAATAATTAGTAAGTTCGGTTTTTTAATTGTTTAGGGTTGTTATATTCGAGTTTTTATGTCGCGATATAGCGATACAAACATAACCTAATAGATCAGATTATCATAAAAATGGCAACTAAATATGCGGTTTATTTGCCGTTTGTAATCAGATTAATACTTACGTCGGGAAAAGATTTGATGGTTTGAAATGTGGCTTTTTACGTGTGCTAAGGTAGAATTGTGGTTCTTGGCTACATGCAATCGGTTGTTGTAGGAAGGGTGTTCCTGCGTCACTGGTTGACTCCGTTACTCCGTTACTCGTTACTAAGTCACTCCGTTACTCTTTCACTGCTTGTTGTTTGGGTTTTTAAATATGATAATTTTTTCAGCTTGATAAAGAGAATGTTAGATTTAGGTTTGATAGTTTTGTTTTTTTAGGGTAAATATCTCCCTTTTGGGAAAAATAAAATCTATATTTGGTCTTTCAATATAATCTAATACATGAAAAGATATACTATCCTTTTAACTTTCATTGCCCTATTATTTGCGGCTTCTTGTAAAGAAACAGAACCTATCATAACGGATATGGTAGAGCTTGAAGAAGCAAGGCCTGTTTACCTTCCAGACAGTGTTTCGTTTAAAGTGGATGGAAAACCCTATACTACCGATAATAAAGGTGCAATATCATCTTTAGGATTTGGAAATAGCGGAGTAAATTACAGATTGAGTGATACTTTAGCAGAATGGTATTCTACAGCAGGCAATCGCTATTGGATAGGTGCTGCGGATTCTGTGCAGTATACGTCAATGTATAAAAAGCAAGTTGATGGTGGCAATATTGGATTTACCTATATAAAAAATTATAGAAAATCAGAAATAATGAAGGATTGGATGTATTTGCCGAAGAAGGATACCGGTTTCTATCATTTAGGTAAATATAATTATGCTTTGGATTTTCAGCGCAATAATCAACAAGAGGGAGTAGCAATTGAAGTAAGAATCGATAATGTTATCTTTTCAGGAACCTCATATACGACGAAAACACTTAATCAAGAGTCCACATTTAGTAAGGTGGCTCAAAATGATGCAAATTTTGAAATCTTAAAAATCATTGATCTACAGGGAACTGATTTTGTAAGAATAGAAGGGAAATTCGAGGTGAATATATTTGATAGCAGTGAGAAGAAAGTATTGCGGATTACAGATGGTTATTTTAGAAGTAATGTGCTTAAGTTTGGGAATAGAGATAGTTTTTGGAATAAGTAGGAAAACCTTTTGCGCTTCCTGCTAGCTTATGGCACACGATTAATTCGTTACTGGTTACTCCGTTACTGGTTACTAAGTCACTTTGTTACTCAATACTCCGTTAATGGTCACTCCGTCACTATTTACTCGTTCACTGCGTAACTCCGTTACTTTTTCACTAAATTTAGGTAGGAAAATAAAAGGAGATAGGGTTATGAATCCAAAAATGATATGGTCTAATTTGGCAGTTAGTGATTTAGATCGGACAACAGATTTTTATACCGCATTGGGTTTTAAATCCAATGGCAGATCGGATGATCTGACGAGCTTTTTGTTTGGGCAGCATAATTTTGTCATTCACTTTTTCTTGAAGGACATCCTCCAAGAGGCAATGAAAGGGGAGATGACGGATACCAGCAAGTCGAACGAGATCATCTTTACGATAGCGGCGGAAAGCACCCAACAGGCAGACGAGTGGGCAAAAGAGGTCGAAGCTGCGGGCGGGAAGCTTATTTCCCAACCCGAGGCGTTTGGAAGTGGTTATTATGGTTTTGTCTTTGCCGATCCCGATGGGCATCGGTTCAACGTATTCCATATGTAATTAAGGCATGCTCCAGCATGCCTTATTGTTGTCCTACCCACCATTGTTTGAATTGCTGCTGATCGTCTTTCAGGCGGACTGCTTCGCCAATCATCGGAGTGATCAAGGGAATATGTGCGGTCTTATTTAACTCGGTGATCCGCACTAAAGGTTCATCCCAAGCATGGGTAGCAATATCAAATTTTGAATGATGCACCGGCAATAGGCGTTTGGCCTTTAGATCCTGCGCAGCCTGAAGTACATCTTCGGGTAAATGGTGGATGTAGCGCCAGGTCTTGTCATACTGTCCGTTGTCCATGATGGCTAGATCGATAGGGCCGAACTTCTCTCCGATCGCAGCATAATGACTGTCGTAACCACTATCGCCTCCGATAAAAATCTTTATTGTTGGGGTCTGCAACACATAGGACATCCAAAGGGTCTTGCTGCTCTGCAATGACCGACCCGAGAAATGACGTGCTGGAGTCGTATGGACAATGAATCCATCGTCAAGTGGAATACGTTCGTGCCAGTCTCCTTCGATAATGCTTTCGGGCAGATAACCCCAATACTCCAAGTGTGCACCTACACCAAGTCCGCAGATTACTTTATTTGTTTTTCCTTTTAGCTGGATTATGGTTTCATAATCCAGATGGTCGTAATGGTCATGTGTAATGAACAGGTAATCGATTTCTGGAAGATCATCTACGGTATAGCTGTCGGTACCTTTGAACGATTTGTTGGTACCGGGGATAGGCGAGACGCTACCGCTGAAAACAGGGTCGACCAAAATCCGTTTACCCTCTATTTGGATGAAATAAGAGGAATGCCCGAACCAGACCAGTATATCTTGGTCGATGGGCAGATGCTTGAGGTCTGTCTTTACGGTTGGTAAAGCTTTCTTGGGGTGCTTTCTGTCTATTTTTTTGAAGAAGTAGTCGTACAGTACGCTTGTATAGCTGGTACCCTCTACGATCTGTGGGGTGGGACTGAAATTGACAAATTTCCCGTTTTTGTAATTAGGCGATCTTTTGATCCTTTCTAATCTTGCACCCTCTGGAAGTTTTCCGAATTTTGGTTGCTGTAGAAATAAGTATAGGGTCAGGCCCAGCGTGGCGATGATGGAAAGTAAAGTGAACATAGTTTTAGATAATCGGGACATGGATATGTTTGATTTTTGAGGGGGCTTCGCCATAGGCTTTTTTGAAAGCATAGGAAAAATGAGATAGATCTTCGAATCCCAATTCCAGATAGATATCGGACGCCGCTCTTCCTTTTTCTTTTAAGAGGTAATGAGCTTCCTGTAATCTTTTGTTTAGCAACCAGCGGCCCGGTGTGGTATTGAATATTTTCTCGAAATCACGTTTAAAGGTGGCTAGGCTTCTGCCCGTTAAATAGGCAAACCGCTCCAAATGCACATTGAAGTGGTAGTTCTTGATCATAAAGGCCTCAAGGTCTATTTTATGGGGTTCGGTAAAATCGAATAGGATGTGCTTGAGTTCAGGATGAAGATGTAGCAGCAATAGGATGACTTCTTTCATCTTGATGGCCACCAACTGTGGATTGTCAAAGCTACCGGATCGATGATAGGTCATTAAGGACTGGAAGTAGCTTTGGATAAGCGGATGCCCTTCTATTTCCAGAATGGGTGTTTCATCCTTTTTATGCTCGGCTACTAGGCCGTATTCGAGGCTGAATTCTCGTAAAGTCTGCTGATCCAAGAAAAGGGTCAGGGATTGGAACTGGCCATCTATTGGCGGTTTCTTGATGAATTTCAACAATTGATTTCTCCTGACCAGGCGGAAGGCCCCCGTATCGGATATGTATTCCCGATTTCCATCGTTCAGGATCAATGAACCTGCTATCTGATAGATAAACGTGCATTCCTGAACAAAGTGTTCTCCAGCTCTGCTTGTTTGCGCGTAGCAGGAGTAGGTGATGCCGGATGCCTGATTATTTTCTTTTTTTACTTCCATCTAAGATACAAAGTTAGGATAACATGATTGAAAAATATCCAATTAGTATAAAATTGCTTTCGGTCCTAAATAATCCTCCAAACCGAGGGCCCCATCTATATAAATCTCTTTTATATTTTTCGTGTCTTTTATCATTAACTATTTTTGATTGCTTTTTGTTTTCTCAAAGGTAGCGCGAATTGGAGCAAGCTGTTTTGTTCATCGGCTCAATGTTACTTTGTTGTGGAGCTCATGTTTTAAGGGTAATATGTGATTAGGTTCGCGAATTGTTTTTAATACTAGGCAGATAATATTGTATATAAACTAAGTTTAGCTTAGTTTATCCTTCTGAAATTAAATAGTGTGATGATGTCCTTGATAACAATACTGAACGAAAAAGACTTTTTTGAACATGCCAAGATCAGCTAGATTTTGAGCCCATGAATTTTAGCATTGAATGCCATGCTGGCAGCATTGAAGATCATGTTTGGCGTATTGTGCTGGGTGAGTTTTCCGGTGCTTATGTTCGTTTTGATGCACCATTTCGGAAGATTCCATCAAAGGAGACTGGTGCTGTTCCGGCAAATAGTACGGGGCAACAAAGTGCGCGGGTATTCCTTCAGCCGCGGTTAGGAGCGAGTTATTTATAATAAGTGAAAAGTTAATCTGTATAGGATCGGCTTTTGTTGTATTTTAGAGTCTTCCCCAAATAAATGCGGTAGGGATGAAGGTATGAGGGATGATGATTTATAAAACAAAATTAACTATGTTTGGAATGGCTATAAAATGAAGGAGATGTTCGAAGTATTATTTTCCCATATGGAACAAAAAGTAACCTTATCTGATCAAGAAAAATCAGTTATTGCTGGATTTTTTACTTTCAAAAAAGTAAGGAAGAAACAATACATCCTAGAAGAGGGGGCAATCTGCACGCATATTTCATTCGTGAAAAAAGGGCTTATCAAATCTTATCGCTTGGATGAAAAAGGAAATGAACACATCAGTCTATTTGGTTGGGAAGGCTGGTGGCTCTCTGATTTTAACAGCTTTATCAATCAGCAACCTGCGCGGCTATATATCGATGCGGTCGAAGATACGGAGCTATTCCTGTTATCGCGTGAGGGCTATGAACAGCTGATGTTGGAAGTACCCGTAATGGATCGCTATTTTCGGATCCTATACCAGAATAGTTTGATTACAAAAGATGAGCGGCTGATCAGTTCAAATAGCTTCACGGCGGAGGAGAAGTTTCAAAGATTGATGCAGTCCAATCCGGAAATCATGCAACGTGTACCGCAACATTTGGTTGCATCTTACCTTGGATTGGCGCCCGAAACACTGAGCAGGATCCGCAAGAGAATGGCAACTACCGACTGAATCCTTTGACATAGGTCAATGGAATTTCTTGACCGGGGTCAACTTCTTTGATCGTTGACTCGGGTAACTTTGTTGGAAATATTTAATAAAGAACAAAGATGGATAGAATTGCATTAGTAGTGGGTGCCACAGGCATCACTGGTAGTAATTTAGCTCAGGAACTTGTGGCTAATGGATGGCAGACTTATGGTTTGGCCCGTCATCCAAACAGCAGTAACAATGGTATCATCCCGATAAAAGCGGATCTCTTGGATAAAGAAAGTCTGAAGACCGCTCTGGAAAAAATAAACCCTACGCACGTTTTTTTTACCACTTGGATGCGAAAGGATTCTGAGGCTGAAAATATAGCGGTCAACAGTTCGTTGGTGCGTAATCTATTGGATGTATTGTCTGAAAAGAAGACTGTCGAACACGTAGCTTTGGTTACGGGACTTAAGCATTATTTAGGTCCGTTTGAAGCTTATGTCGGTTCTGGGATATTTCCGGTTACACCGATCCGTGAAGAACAACCCCGATTGGAATATCCTAATTTTTACTACGCGCAGGAAGATGAAGTCTATCGTATTGCTGCTCGCGATGGTTTTTCATGGAGTATCCATAGGCCACATACGGTAGTGGGACATGCCATCGGTAACTTGATGAATCTGGGTGTAACGCTTGCGGTATATGCTAGTATCTGTAAGGAGAAAGGTACGAAAATGATATGGCCAGGTTCTGAGGCGCAATGGAACGGTATCTCTGATGTGACTGATGCTAGGATACTTGCTAAGCAACTGATTTGGGCGTCCACAACGCCGGAAGCTAAAAATATCCCATTTAATATTGTGAACGGTGATGTGTTCCGATGGAATTGGTTATGGGAACGTATTGCTACATATTTCGGTGTTGGATTTGAAGGGTTCAATGGAACGGTAAGACCTCTGGCCGATCAGCTTGCTGCTGATGGCAGTATTTGGGAAGAGCTCGTTAAGCAACATGGTTTGAGCAATACTGAACTATTTCAGCTAGCTTCACCTTGGCACACGGATCTTGATCTAGGTAGACCTATTGAGGTGATGGTGGATATGGCCAATAGTAGAAAATTGGGTTTTAGTGCTTACCAAAATACGGAAGACTCCTTTATTCAATTATTTGAACAACTCCGCGAGGAAAAAATCATTCCACAGTAATAAGGAAGGAAAAAGAAAGCTGGTCTTAGCTTCTTTATAATTCATTTTTGAAATAACAGCATTACGCTTCGTAATTTACAGGACTAAGCGTAATGTTTTTAATCTTTATCCAATTTTTCCCAAAACTGTGCTACTTGTGTTTTGATTACTTCGGGGAGCTTATTGTAATTGGCTGAATATGTAGTCTTTTGATAACCTTCGTCTTGATCTGCCTGACTGTTCTTATGAGTAAATTTAAAGTTGCGGAGACTGTTACTGTCATTTATTAAATGTTGGATAATAATATTCTGTATATTAGACACAGTTTGCTGACAGATAAGCTGCTGAATGAAAATATAGGTGATTATTATAATGGTAAGATTGCAGTCTTAGTCAATGAAGATACGCAAAGTTTGGCCAAATATCATGGCTTACCAAACTGCTGCCAATGTTAAGATTTTTGTTTCTTAAACCGAAGGGGCAGCTCGACTAATGTTTTGTTCTTATGAGGGAAAGTGTAAATAGTTGATTTTACTATTCAACTGAATAATGATTAATCTATGAATGTATTACACCTGCGTAAAATTTTTCTGATTGCTGGCAGCATTACTGCTTTTGGCTTTTTATTTTACCTATTTCTGGGGGATGGTGTTGCCTTTGAAACGCACGGTATCTGGGCTAGTATTTCTAATCTTCTTAGTGTCCTGATTCTCTTTTCGCAGTTTATACTCCATTTTATCGTTTTGCTTATCATGTGCGGCAGGGGTAAAAAAGGTCAAGAATTGACCTTGAAACAAAATTGGACTATCGGTGTATATTGCCTGATTGCAGTAATCGTCAATATCGTATTGATTCTTAATGGGACCACGGTTTCGCGGGGAGAAATGACGGTAGAGCGGAAATGGAGCAGTTCGGAAAAATACTATTGGGAACCTGCGATATCATGCCCAGAAGGCTATCCTGTACGCGTGGTACAGGGACAATTTTTAATCGGTTCTTGGAGCAGAAATAATGCGTTGCCGTATATTAATGATAAATTATATGATGGACGATGGGGATTGGGAATAACTTCTTTTATCAGCCAGGATCAGGGAAAAATGGTGATGCCTGACAGTGTACATGTGACCTGGTATTCGGTGGTAGAAAATAGCTTCTATAAACTTAACGTGGCGTTGGATAAGGAGAAAATAACCAATTTGTTTAAAAATGGATTTGAAGCAAAAAATCATAATGGCCTATTTCATGGTACATATGATGAAATAACCTTAGGGTTGGCACCTGGTGGAGATGTGGCTCTTTGGGTTGGGAGCAATTGGGGAAAGGCTATAGAAGTGAGCTTTTATAAAGCACAAAAAATGGATAGTGTGCAGATAGAGCCTGATAGACGCCAAGTGATCCAGGAGGAATTAGCAAGTATAAGAAAGTCAAATGAATGGGTGGAGCAAGTACTTACTGCGGATAACCCGATCCCGTATGATAAATGGCGTAAAAAATATCGACAAGCATACGAATGGCGTCTTCAGTTTGTCAAGAATGGGGCTCTGAATGATCCGGAAGTACAAGTCGGTTTTTTCAATGGTGAAGAGTTGTCGATAACGGATAGCTTATTGTCAGAAAAGAATTTTCCAGTGCAAGCGTTACCTGCTTCCTTGTTTTTGAAATATACATCAGGTGATGGTAAAACCAAGCGTGACTATGTTGTATTGGATGAGGAGGATATCTTTAAAGCTTTTGAAAAACTAACATTAAATAAACAAAAAATAGCGGTAATCGTTACTTGTGAAATCAATAAGCAGGGAGAAATAGAAAAGGTAACGGCTAAAAATGATGTGGAAGCGTTAACATTAAAATTAAAACGGTATTAAATTTTGAAAGGGACTACGGAAATTAATAAAACTAAAAAATGAACGACAAATTAATTAAATTGAATCAGATATAGATACTCTGCAGTTCGGTAGATGGCTAATCATCAATCCCTTTTCCATCTACTATTTGTTGATAGTATTTTTCGATACGGTTCTGTCTTGTTTTGGACTGTTTGGCTTGATTGAAATAGAATAAGTATCCTTTTTGTCGACCAGGAGTTAAGGCATAGAATGCTGTATGGAGCTCTTGGTCTTGTTCCAGGGCTTGTTGAAATTCTTCGGGAAGGGGATAGTCACTTACTTTTTTGAGTTCAATCTTCTTTCCTGATTTTTCAATTTCGATGGCTTCTTTGATATATTCCTGTATGGTCGTTTTTAGGGCCAGAATCTCTTCGATATGGGTAAACCTGATTTGTCTTGCGGATTGGACATTATCGGTCTGCTGAATCAAGATATGTTCGCTATCTTTTAGTAATGCGCCTTTATGAAATAGGAGGGCACAATAATCCTTAAAACCATGGATAAGGACGACGTTTTTCCCTTCATAGGTATAGCAGGGATGCATCCATTTGTAATCTTCTACCAATGATGGATTTTCTCTGATGATATCACGTAATAAAAGGAATTCTTCGTTCCATTTTTTAGCTTTTTCAAAAAATTCTGTTGCTGCTGTGTTCATGGTGGTCTTATTTTAGATGTTCAACGATATCTTGTATTCTGTTGTGTGCCATATTGAGCCCTTGAGCGAAGGGCATCTGCAATAATTGATTGCGGAACGCAACAGATTTGAAAATGATATGCATAGTGAGCTTACTGGTTTCGGCCGTTAGCGCCTCAAAAGTTAAATATTCAAGTTGCACTGGGAATGGGCTGTCTTCCATTTCGAATGTCCGTGTGATCTTTTGGTTGGGTACGAACTCGTGCATTGTGCCATTGGCACGGAAAACCACCTGTCCATTATGCGAGGTCTCGAAGGCATAAGAGCCGTGTTTTTTATTTTCCATTTTCAAGACCTTCGTTCCCATCCACTGTTCGAAAAGCTTGGGCTCTTCGTAAGCTTTGAAGAGTAAGGTTACGGGTAGGTCAAATTCCCGGGTGATGATAATTTCCTGTTTGCTGTCTTCTGCAGCGACTTTTGTTTTCCGTTCCATTTTATTGGCTTTTATAGTTTTTCATTACCGCCTCCAGGCTATTGAACTTGTCGTCCCACATTTTAGTGAAAGGCTCGATAAAATCGGCAATTTCTTTCATTTTATTTGGATTGAGGTGGTACGTGATTTCCCTTCCATTTTGTTCGGATTTCAGGAGTTCACATTCGGTCAAGATCTGCAGGTGTTTAGAAACTGTGGGGCGTGCGGTATTAAAGTTGGCCGCAATGGCGCCAGCTGTCATCGCCTGTGAAGCAAGTAACAAGAGGATGGCCCTTCTTGTAGGGTCGGCAATGGCCTGAAATACGTCCCGTCTTAAATTCATTTTATGGTTTTGTTATCGTTGTGTATCTGTCGTTTAATCCTACTCCGTTTAAAATCTGCTGCCGATTTTTTTCAATTCTACCCACTCGTGTTTGTGATTGTTTAGGTTGCGAAAAATGAATGATATAGCCTCTCTGTCGTCCAGGTGTCAATCTGTAAAAGGCCGCTTCTAAGTTGGCATCCTGCTCGAAAGCCTGCAATAATTCGTCGGGTATGGGTTCTGGATTTTTCTTGAACGCTACTTTCTGTCCATTTTCTTCTATGGTTATAGCCTCCTTCAGATAGGATGTCAACACATTTCTTAAACGTTCGATTTCTTTGGTATTGGTGAATTTGATGATTCTATCGGATTGTAGATTGCCCTGTTGTGTTAGGATTTTGTGGCTATCAAGCAATAGGACACCTTTGAAAAAACTTATATTGGCCGAGTGTTTTAATGCAGCAACGGCAACAATGTTTTTCCCATGGTGGGTATATACGGGGGCACTCCATTTTATCTCTTCTTTTAAGCCTGATTCCAGAACGATCTGACGGAGCAATTCCAACTCATTTCTCCAGTCATTGACTTTACACTGTGGTGTACCGCCATATTTGCAGCGCATACAGCCGTCCATCAAATATTGATCTACTCCTGGGTTCAATGCTATCTTCATCGTTTATAACTCGAGATTTTACGGGCAGCTGGTCTGTAATACCAGGATACGATTGTCAATACAAGTAGCAGCGCGGGACCAAAATAGGTGCTGGATTTATCACCTATTGCAAGGTGTGAAAAAATAGCTCCGGTCATTAAGAAGAAAAAACCTGCATACGCCCATTCTTTTACCAAGGGGAACTTGGGAAGAAGGACAGCAGCCACTCCTAATAATTTCCAGATGCCAATGATGGTCAGAAAATAGGGGGGATAACCCAATTCTTTTATTTTATCGACTTCTTCATCCAAATGGATAATCTGTATGATCCCTGTGGATACCATACCAAGACTTAACCAAAGGGTAAAGAACCAGTATGTTATTTTATGTCTCTTTTTCATAAGTGTGTAAGTGTTGGTATGTCATCGTAACGGTTTGTTCCCAAAATGGTGATGATACGAGCATGAACGCTAGCGTATAGCGAGTGCTCATTATCGTCTGGGACAATGCGAGTTCTTTAAAAATTGATGATTTCATCGTGTGCTCATTATTGTGAAGTCATTTGACTACAAATATAAGTGTAGCTATTTAACTACGCAACTAATTTTTTAAAAAAACAGTTTTTTTTAAAATACTGCGGTGGCGTAGCGTTACTTCTTGTTGCTTTCTTCGTAGGTTGGGCCGTATAGGCCAGGGACTTTATTTCCCGTTGCGCGTAAATAAACGATCAGTTCGCCACGATGGTGATACAGGTGATTAAATAAAAAACTTCGGGAGACGATCCCTCTTTGCAGGGGCCCAATTACAACGCGTTCGCCAATTTTCATGGTCCAGTCATCCAATAGTTTTTTCTCATTAAGGGCTTCTATAGCGATCCGGGCCTTTTCTACGTTTTTTTCAAAAAGATCAATGGTCGCCTGGATGTCATTGGGGTCGCCGCGTTCCATATGGTCTGTGGCTAGGTCGTATACATCTTGCGTGAGTGCACCTACATACCAATAATAAATGGTAGCGATGTGCTGGGCCAATTCACCCATGGTCCATGAAAATTCTGACGGTTTGTAAGCAAGATCTTTTCCGGGTACAGCGTTAAGTAGTTTCCGGGTGTTCTTTACTTCGCTTTCAAATTCGATGCTGAGATATTGGAGTATCATATCTTGGAGTTTTATTGTTAAAAATGAGTGCAGTTTTATAACATCCCAGATTGCAAAAAGGTTTTCGATCAGGAATAGTATTGATGAAGATATTTATTATGCTGGAAAAGGGTCGCTTCGTGTGGAGAGCTTAAAGAAAAGTAATGGTTCCGGCCGCAGGTGTGAGGAAGATGATGCCTGCTAATTTAAAGGGCGATTCCATTCGAGTGTCTGCCGTAGTCAAACGAGAAAATGTAACGAATAGCTCTTATGTAAGTGCCATGCTTAGAATAGATCCCAAAGTCTATTTCGAAAATATGGCAAGCCGCCAAATTAGGGGTACGAAAGATTGGGAAAATTTTACTGATCAACGACTTGTGGATTTGGCCCGTATCTGGGAGTTTTTGAAATATAGGCATCCAACTATGGAATTAGGGAAACTGTTTGGTACAGGCAGTGGAGTAGGGGTGCAGCGAATAGTAAGCTTCTTTATTTGAGAGAAGGAATTGTTACCGAGAGTTAATTATATTATTTTTTGCAGCTATATGTAATGGCTAATGAATTAATTGTATAATTATTGTGTCCTTTTATTGAAATTAGGTATAAAAAATAATCTATAAAAGTTTGATGTCAAACTGTTTTAATTTAACTTTGCACCATGGATATCGAATATGCACAGGTTATGCACCATTATTTTAATGCAGTTCTAAAGCTAAGACAGAACCTTCGGCAGCGTGTGCAAAAACAGCTGATCGAGCATGGCCATGCTGATATTACATTGGAAATGACTCAAGTTTTATATTTTCTCAGTATCTCTACTGAAAGCGGAGAAGCCAATCAACAAGAAATAGCAGATGGTTTAGGTAAAAATAAATCTAGCTTGACTTCACTCATTGACAATCTGTTGAAACGCGATATGCTCGTAAGGCGAATTAACCCTGAAAATAGGAGAACAAATATCATTTCTTTAACGGAAAAAGCGAAGCAGTTTGTAGCAGACTTATATCCAGATGTTTATCAAACCTATGATATCGAGAAAATAGCATTGGATATTGAAGATATAAAGGCGCTTACAAAAACTCTTAATGCTATTATGCGGAGTTAAAAAAATTTACTACAACTGTTTGATATCAAACAGTACACCATACAACAATGAAACAGTCACATATATTTTATTATTTAATCATCACTTTATTTTTAGGATTAGAGGGTGTTAAAGCACAGGAAAGGCGTCTTTTTTTACCTGTAGATTCACTTTTTGCATTGGCGGAACGCAACAGTGTGCAATTAGCGGCGTCAAGACAAAAAATCAGTATTAACGAAAAAAGGACAGAAATTGAAAAACAGGAGGCTTGGTTGCCCGAGATAGGAGCTGGTTTAAGTGCCGGTTATATCAGTAATGCTAATATTTGGGACAAGCATTTCAATTACGAATCGACTATGAAAATGCCTCATATATCGACTAGTTTTACAATGGAGGGTGACATTACGGTCTATAGTGGCGGTCGAATTAAAAATGGTATTGAAAAATCAGAATTAGTAGACGAGATAGCCATTCTGGATTATCAAAATGATAAAGAAAGGATACAGTTATTGCTGCTTGGTAAGTATTTGCAATTGTTCACTTTATATAATCAAAAAACAATATACAACCAAAATATTGAACTTGCTGAACATAGATTGTCTAATATACAACAACTGATTAAACAGGGTATGCTAACCCACAATGAACATATTAGAAGCAGTCTTCAGATAACAGAATTGAAGCTCAAATTAACGGAGATTGATAATGATATTAACATTACTAATCACGATTTGGGAGTCGTAATCGGTCTGGCGGAAAATACCGTTATCAATGTGGATACCACCTTATATGAAAAGGCTTTTGAAGATTCTGGAATTGCTTTTGAACAGCAAGATCTTCCTGAGGTTGAAGCTGCTGGAATACGCGTGAAAATGGCGGAAAAGGATTTGAAAATAGCCAAGGCAGCGCGTTTGCCTCAACTGTCATTATATGCAGAGAATGGCTTAGCGCGTCCATATCTATATTCTGTTCCTCCAATGGATGTGTATATGAACCTTTTCCAAACAGGTGCAAAATTGAAGTATAATATCAGTGGGCTATACCATAGTAAAAAGAATATTGAAAAAGCATATCTGGAAATCGAATATGCCCAGAAACAACAAGGTTGGGCAGAACAGCAGGCTGAGATGGATCGTCATGCTGCCTTAGTCAAAATGCAGGAAGCACAGGTGAAATACAATTCGGAACAGGAAAGTTTCCAATTGGCTCAGGATAACTACCGCGTGGTGGAACAGAAATACCTGAACAAATTTGTTGCTATAACGGATATGCTCGATGCGAGTACATCACTTCTTTCTTCGCAACTCAACTTGAGTAATTCGAGAGTAAATATTATCTATCGTTGGTACAACCTGATGAAGGCTACTGGAAATTGGGGACAAACAAAAATTAATTATAGTCGTGTAAAATATGAGTCAAATGTCAAAAAAAGAACAGCAAATAAAGCTAAAGTATAGTAAACTTTTAAGGATTTTCTTTAATTCGATTTCCGTCATCATTGTTGTCGCATTACTCGTTTGGGGACTTGTGTATTATTTTCATCTGAATGATAATTCGTATACGGAAGATGCACAAGTGGAAGCTTATATCAGTCCTGTAAATACGCGAATTGTAGGGTATATAAATGAAATCAGATTTGATGAACATCAACAGGTGAAAAAAGGAGATACGCTCATCGTGATTGATGATCAGGAGTATCAGATACAAGCTGCGCAAGCATTGGCTACGTTGAAAAATGCAGAGGCAGGGAAAACGGTAGTGGGCGCAGATATCGGATTGTCGGTCAATAGTACGTCGATCTCTGATGCAAATATTGCTGAAGCAAAAGCACGTCTGGACAATCAGTATACAAACTTGCAACGGTATGAAAATTTACTGAAAGCTGATGTGATACCGCAATATCAATTTGATGAAGTGAAAACAGAGTATGAAGCCATTCAAGCGCGATATGAATCGTTGGTTCGTCAACGTCAATCGACGACACTCAACACACGGGCTATTTCGGAGAAATTGAATGTTTCTGATGCTGATATCATGCGTGCGAAAGCATCTCTTGATATGGCAAAGTTGAATATTTCTTATTGTTATATCACAGCACCATTTGATGGTATAATGGGCAGACGTAAAATATCAATTGGTCAGTTGCTGCAAACAGGACAGACGCTGGGCACTATAGTACAGGGGAGCCAAAGGTGGGTAACAGCTAATTTTACGGAATCGCAAATCGAGAAGATTAAAGTGGGTGATCTGATGTCTATAAAAGTCGACGCTTTAAAAGGTAAAGTATTTGAAGGAAAAGTGGAATCGTTATCTGGGGCGACAGGTAGCCGCTACTCTTCGGTGCCGGTTGATAACTCTACGGGTAATTTTGTGAAAGTACAACAGCGTATACCGGTTAGGATTGTTTTTACAGATGCGAATAATAATAAAGAGGGTCTGGATAAAATAACAGCTGGTATGAATGTCGAAGTAACTAAAAAATAGTAATATCATAAATTAAATAATAAATGGATAACAGGCTATTTCGAAAATGGGTTAATCCAAAATTGGATTTATTGCTATTGATTTTGATGAGTATATGCCTGGGGGCGACTTCTGGGGTATCCTCCTCGATATCGACTTATATGGTTTCCAGTTTGGCGGCTAATCCTGCTGATGCGTCTCTGAGCAGTTATGCTTATTTGGCTGGGATGGCAGTGTCTTTTCCATTAATTACAAAACTGAAAGATTATTTTTCGTCTAAAGAATTATTGATATCAATATGCTGCGCACTGCTATCTTTTAACTTCATATTGAGTCTGGCAGATAATACCGTGGACATCGTCTTATGCTCTTTCTGTATTGGAGCTGTTAGGATGATGGGCTCTATTTTAATGATCATCAATATCATTCCAATATTGATGCCACGTGGCGAGCGATACCAAATGTATGCAGTATACTATCCGGTGAGCCTTCTTGTGAGTCCATTGGCGGGGATGTTTCAGGTGTGGTTGTCAGATGAATTAGGCTGGCGATATTCTTTTCACTTTTCAAACATTTTCCTCTTTTTAACGTTATTGATTTCATTTATTTTGGTGTCAGGTAAAATGCATACTAGAAGGTTACCAATGTGGAAATTTGACTGGTTCAGTATTTTTCTTTTAGCTGGATGCATGTTGTCAATTGCTTTTATAATGGCCTATGGACGTTATGAGGACTGGTGGGATTCTTCTAAAATCAGATTTGCGAGTATATCAACAGTGGTCTGTCTGTTTCTATTTTTAATTCGAAATAAGCTATTAAAGCAGAAACTCATTGACTTTTCGGTATTTCGGATTAGAAATGTACGGGTAGGGATAATCTTGATGTTTCTTTCCTGCTTTTTTTTCTCATTGACGACTCCGATCAATCTGATGATGAATATCGCTTATAGTAATAATGCAATAGAAAATGCAGCGATCAATGCTTACCCAATTTTAGGATATATAACAGGTGCCATAATTGCTTTTCTATATTTTAGAAGATACAATAATTTTAAGGTATTGCTCTTAGTGACTGTACTATGCTATACTGTCTCTACGTATATGCTATACGTAATCGTGGATAAACAAACAGAGGCGTATCGATTCTTTTTTCCAATGTTCTTACGTGGGGTAGCAATATTGGTTTCTTATATGACGATTGGGCTTTATATTGCAGCAGATGTTCCAGCTGAAAAATTTGTATCGTCTACCGTGATATTGATTTTTACTAGAAGTTTTTTCGGTCCTGTCATGTTTGGCGGAATATACAGTACGCTGTTATATTACCGTCAGGTGCAGCTGCTGGATAAGCTAGCTGCTTGGACTGATCAATCAGACCCTTTGTTTCAGCATAGATTTCAAGGTGCAAATACGGCCAACGTCGATCCCTTATTGGCTTACAAAGAATTGAGCATGCAGGCAAATTTGAGTGCGATAAAAGAATTGTATGGATGGATTTGTATTATTGGAATTTGTATGTTCATTGTTTTGTTCTTCTTTCCGATCTATAAGAAACAAGGGCGGAATATCTTGAACTGGCGCGAGAATAAAAACAAGGAGGAAATTGCAGCTACAGTAGTGGTGTAGTTGGATTTATAGCTTATTTTTTAAAATATTTAACAGGGTTGTATGCAATGCGGTAAAATAAAAAAGCAACTCTTTGAGTTGCTTTTTTTAGGGAAATAAAGGTATCTCATCTTTTGGTCACTGGTTCGAGCCCAGTTGGGATTATAGAAATCTTCTTAGAAAAGACGTGTTTCGTTTCTTTATGCATTTTTTTAAGATAAAAGTAGTGGGACTGTAAGCCTGGTTTTTTATGAATTTCATTAAAAAAGATGAGTATGCGATAATTTTATTGCAAAATAGAAGGAGTTTTATTATTTTTAATACAAACTTTAAATTATGAAACAAAATGTTTTAAAAATTATCTTCGGCATCTTATTTACTGCAATTGCTCATATTGCATGGGGCCAAGAGCACTTTAATTTTTCTTTTGAGGAACCTATCGCTAAACCTTGGTTTAGACTTGGCGACAGTACTGTTTTCAGAAACAGTATTGATCAAGATATTTATTATGCTGGAAAAGGCTCGCTCCGCGTGGAGAGCTTAAAGAAAAGTAATGGCTTTGGTGGTGTGATGATGATGCTGCCCGCTAATTTAAAGGGTGATTCTATTCGAGTATCTGCCATGATCAAACGAGAAAATGTAACGGATAGTTCCTCTGTAAGTGCTATGCTTAGAATAGATCCCAAAGTCTATTTCGATAATATGGCAAGTCGCCAAATTAGGGGTACGAAAGATTGGGAAAACTTTACTGTGTCGGCGAAGTTAAACCCTGATATAACGGAGGGAATTGCATTAGCATTTTTTTTATCTGGGGAAGGAAAAATATGGATAGATGATGTTACGGTTACAGTTGATGGGAAAGATATCACAAAGGAAACGAGCATGTTTGTTCCGTTTGCCAAAAAGGTTATTGATCCAATCGCTTCTGGTATTACAGATTTTAATAACAGTCCAGAAATTGATCAACGTCTTGTGGATTTGGCCCGTATCTGGGGCTTTTTGAAATATAGGCACCCAACAGTGGGATTAGGGAAACTGGATTGGGATAATCAACTGTTTAAGTCCATCAATACTGTTATCATGGCCAAGGATAACAAGGCTGTGGAAGCACATTATGACGCTCTTCTCGACAGTCTGGGGACTACCGAGGATTATCCCAAACCAATCGTAGAGAACATGGTACATGAAGTGGACTATTCTTGGATAGATAAGCTTCCTTTTAAAGAGGAACTTAAGGCTAAGTTGAAACGTATTCGCTATAGTAGTTTTAAAAAGCATCATTACTTTGGTTTTGCTGGTGAGATTGGAAATGTACTTTTTCAGCATGAGAAAAAATACGAGAATATCAGATCTGCTGATGCGGGTTTCCGTTTATTAACGTTATTCCGTTTCTGGAATATGGTCGAATATTTTTCTCCATATAAAGATCTGACCGAACCCAATTGGAGTGAGGTATTGAAGAAATCTGTTCCTGAGATGATCTTGAGCCGTGATGATAAAACTTACGGACTGTCTATCTTAAAATTGTTATCAAATGTAAAAGATGCACATACAGGATTGTGGAGTAGACCAAAAGGGCTACAAAGTTATTATGGGATGTTCCGTATTCCGGTAGAAATTCGCATGGTCGAAGGAAAAGCCGTTGTTACAAAAGTATTCGATACAAATCATGTGGATAATATGCTTAAGGTTGGGGATGTTATCGTGAGCAAGGAACATAAAAAAGTGGTGGAGATCCGAGATTCGGTTTGGGCTTATATCGCTACTCCTAATGTAGCCGTCTCAAATCGTGAGTTGGCGGGGCGATTGGTAGCCAGCAATAGCGCTGTTGTGCCATTGCAGTTGCTGCGGGATGGCCAACCGATGCAGTTAACGATTAGCGCTGTACCCATGGAAAAGTTTAGACCAAAACAGACTGATACCATTGCTTATAAAATGTTGGACAATAATATTTTGTATATCAAACACAGTCTGCTCAGGAGTAAGATGATTGATGAAAATATGGCGGACTGGAGCAAGGTAAAAGGGATCGTAATTGATGATAGAAATTATCCGGGAGATTTTTTGGTATTTAAAATAGGTGCATTGATATTGCCAAAACCAACGGAATTCGTACGTTTTAGCAGTACTAGCTTTAAATATCCGGGTACGTTCGTGATGAGTTCTCCTCTCAAAGTGGGTGAGGATACGTCTGATTATTACCAGGGTAAAATTGCTGTTTTGGTGAATGAAGATACACAAAGTTCGGCCGAGTATCATGTGATGGGGTATCAGACTGCCGCCAACGTAAAGATCTTTGGATCTCAAACAGCTGGTGCCGACGGTAATGCGAGCTTCATTGATCTGCCTGGTAATCTGAGAACTGTTATTTCAGGTTTGGGCGTTTATTATCCTGACAATGGTAAAACCCAACGTGTGGGTATCAGGATCGATCATACCGTAAATCCTACTATAAAAGGAGTCAAAGATGGTATTGATGAGGTGCTCAACAGTGCATTGGAGTATTTAAATAAATAGATGAATAAAAGCTTGTCTAGCTTATGTTTTACTATCATTTTATAATCCAATCATTATCTGTGTAGTAAAGGTCTGGTGAGTCAACGATATGCTGCTGTTCTTATTTAAGAACAGCAGCTTTGTTTTTTAGTTGTTTTGTAGATCCAATTCCATCTGGATGTTGCAACGTTTGTAAGGTGTGGGGCGTCCTATTATTTTCTGGAAACCTAGTTTGTGATAAAGGTTGATCGCTGGTTTTAGTATGGTATTGCTTTCTAGGTAGAGTTTAGATGCTCCCATGTCTTTGGCGGCAAGGATAATGGCTTTCCCTAATAACCAACCCATATTTTTGCCTTGTGCTTTTGGGGAAACTGCCATCTTTGCCATCTCGAAATCGTAAACAGGATCCTCCATTTTTATCAGTGCACAAACACCAAGGGGCTCACCATTGTATAGGGCGACAAATATCTTTCCGCCTTTGCTGAGTATATAAGCTTCAGGATCGTCCAAAGCTTTATAATCTGCTGCTTCCATTTCAAAATAAGTTGATATCCACTCTTCATTGAGAGACCTAAAGGCAGCTTGATATTGGGGATTATAGTCCACAATCTCGACATCTAAACTTTCACGAAGCTTTTTCTGTTCATGGACTCTTTTTAACAATGACTTCCGCTCTAACAAAAATTCCCATTCTTCGATTGCTTCCCACAGGTTGTGCGTGGCTTCGGAAATGATACTATCAATGGCCAGATCAATATCGCCACTTTGTACTTTGATTATCTTGTCGGCAACTTCGATTCCTTTCTCAGTAAGATCTACTACATTTCTGCGCTTGTCGTTGGATTGTAGATTGTCTTTTACCAATCCTGCAGTTGCCATTTCTTTTATGATTTTGGTAACGGAGGGTTGGGAATGTCCTATTTCGGTTGCGATTTCGCTGATCGTCATTTCGCCATCTTCTGAAAGCGTAAAGAATACGGGAAACCATTTCGGTGAAAAGTCCACATCATAGAGTTCATAGATTTTAGCTGCGTCTTCGGTTACTTTTGCCGTTAGTAATCGCAATCGGCTGCCCAATGCCATTTTACCCGTCTTATTGAAGAAGTCCATATCTTGATTTTAGATTGCTGTTCTGGATTTAATAACTTTCATTTTCGTTGGGGAAGTTTTTGGCCTTTACATCGGCGATGTAATGCTGTGTTGCTTCGGTCATGATAGCGCTGAGATCTGCATATCGTCTTAAAAATTTGGGAGAGAATTCTTTGTTCATTCCCAAAGCATCCTGGATCACCAATACTTGCCCATCTGTACCTGATCCTGCACCGATACCAATGGTGGGGATGGTAATTTTTTCAGATATCGTTGTTGCAAGTTTGGCGGGTATTTTTTCTAATAAGATTCCAAATGCTCCCAATTCTTCCATTAAAAGGCAGTCATCCATTAATTTCTGTGCCTCTACCTCATCTTTTCCTCTAATGGCATATGTGCCGTATTTATTGATGGATTGGGGCATCAATCCGAGATGGGCCATGACCGGAATACCAGCATCGATTATTTTTTTGACATCATCTTTGATTTCTAATCCACCTTCAATCTTGATGGCGTCGGCTCCGGTTTCCTGCATCATACGGATAGCTGCATCTAGAGATTTCATGGGATTGCCGGATACGGTGCCAAATGGCATATCGACAATGACCAATGCTCGTTTTGTTGCGTTTACCACGGATCTCCCATAGTGGATCATGTGGTCGAGCGTAATGCCTAATGTGGTCGGATTGCCCATCATGGTATTAGATGCAGAATCGCCAACCAGTACGACGTCTATCCCTGCAGCATCAATGATCTGCGCTGTGGTAAAATCATAGGCCGTTAACATGCTTATCTTTTCTCCGGATTGCTTCATCTTTTTAAGCTGAAGTGTAGTGACCTTTTTTTTATTTTCTGTATGTACTGACATATAAATATGATTTGCGTTCTATTGAATAGTTGATTACATAACTGATTATGCAATAATAATGATTCCTATTTTACCAGACAAATTATTTTGTAAATGATGACAATTGTCGATTCCGAATAGCTTTAAAAAAATCTATAGCAATGCTAGCAGAGGTAATGACGATGGAGGCTGTGGCATAAAATTGGAATAGCAGGTCAAATTCAGTTGAAATATTTTTGTATTTTTATTTCGCTATTGACAAATGATCGAATCCATATGTAGTTTCTATGTTTAGCTATAGATGGTGACGGGAAAACATAGGATGGATTTGGTTGTATATTATTTTGAATTGGGCGTATGAAAAAAGTAATTTTAAACTTGGCGGTTACCTTAGATGGATTTATTGAAGGACCTAATGCTGAAGTCGACTGGTGTATCATGGACGATGATATGGATTTTGATTCTTTTCTCGCTAGCGTTGATACCATATTCTATGGAAGGGTGAGTTATGATGCTTGGGGTACCTATCAACCTGATCTGGATGCTTCTCTTGCTGAAAAGACGATGTGGCAGACCATTCATGCGAAAGATAAGTTTATTTTTTCCAGTCAATATAGACAAGATGAACATGCGACTTTCATTCAGCAGGATATAGTCAATAGGGTGAATGAAATAAAAAAACAGGATGGGCAAGACATTTGGTTGTACGGTGGAGCCAGTCTCATAAAGACATTCATTAGTGCAGGTCTCATTGATGTCTATAAACTATCGGTTCATCCGATAGTTTTGGGTAGTGGTAAGCCTTTGTTTGAAGGATTAAAGAATCGAATAGGTTTGCGATTGACCAAGACGAAAGTGTTCAAATCTGGGGTGGTGGAGCTGACTTATGAGCCGGTGCCATAGTGCTCTATTATACATCGAACCCAACATGTGTACTTAATTGTTGATCATGACACCAAGTTTTGGGTCTTTATTTCGAAGATCAATCCCGCCCTCATAAATGGACTTTAAATTGTGCAGATAAAAAGCCCAACCATTTGAACAGCCCAATCGGATGTACTGCTTTGAATAATTGTCTTGAGGGATATCGTGGTGCTGTAGTTCTACGATAACATATTCTTCGTGTGTGCTCAACCTAACATCGACTATCGTTGAACCCTCGAAAGTAAATTGGAGAAAATCTTTTCCATTTGCATTCAGGATTTCTCCATGCATGGGGGCGGAATCTAGATACCAATACCAATCGTATCTAACACCGCCTTCTACCGGAGTTGTAGGCTCGAGGAGATTGCCTTCAGCAGTATGAAAAACCACGCTTTCCAAGAACCATTTCTCCAAGTTAGTGGCAATAGTCCAAGCGCCATAAATTTCAGATAGGGAAGATTTAATAGCAATTCGCTTTGTAAATGATGTCCAGTCAAAATTATCCATAATCGTATTTTAGGTTAGCGCCATTAATAAAGGTAAAATAATATAATGATCATTTAAAATCTTTAGGTGTTTAATATCAGTCCTTTAAATCATTTTATCGTTCTGTGCAATCGTTTCTATTTAGATCAAAATGTATTTTAATCTAGTAATGCTAATCTGCTTAATGGCATCTCGTTGGAAAATAATGTTGTTTTATTCTTATTTTTTTAAGCGGATTGAAACAAAAAAGCTCAACCTTTCGATTGAGCTTTTGTTTGACCTAATTAGGTTCAAATAATTGTTTATTTTGTTATCTCTTATAATTTGGATAAGCGGGCATACATCTCTGCAATCGCGAACTGATTTAAGAGCCATTTTTGATCCGTTGATTTTGCGTTTGCTGTCCAATCTGTTCCGAATAGTCCATTTTTATCGCGCATTGATTTCCAGGCATGATTCAGATTGGATTGAAAGGCGTTGACAAATTGTTTGTCTTGGTCTTGGTGATATAACTCAACGAAGCCTCTCATCATGACAGCTATAAACCAATTGTCGCTTTTTTTAAGTACAGGATACACACTTGTTTTATCTGCCCCATTATCCGCAGCATAGAAGAAGTAACCTAATGCTGATTTCGCTGATGCTTGCGCATCTTTCAGGTAATGTTCTTCCTTCGTAAGTTTATAGAGTAGTGCACCTGCTTGAATCATTTGGCCTGTATTGTAAGGGTATTTGGTTTTCTCGACTCCTCCTTTTAAGTTGATATTATCCCAATACAAATGATCTGCAGGGTCTTCTAGATTTTTCATCGTCCAGTTGTACAGATCAATTGCTTGTGTGAGGTAATGTTTTTCGCTCGTTGCTTGGTAAAGCTTAAGCAAGTAGACTACCGCAGGCGCATTGGAACAGGTGTTTTTAGATTCTTTTCGTTGTTCGCACCAATAGATACCGCCTCCTAATTTGTCATCCATACCACTGGCGACAAATGACCATATTTCTTTAGATTTCTCCAGATAAATGGGATCTTTGGTATGTAGGTATAGGTCGGCAAAATCAATACCTAACCATACATTGTCATCATAGAAACGGTCTGATTTTGGTGCACTATTCACATAAGATGCGTATGCTGCTGGCTGGCGTTTATCGTAGTAATTTTCTAGTCCTGGAAGGACAACCTTGTCGATATGAGCTTTGATTTGTGGATCATTGGATTGTTCAAGTAGGGCCGTGTATGCTGATAAACTCCCTGAAAAAGGCCAAAGATAGGAGTAAGGGTTAGATTTTTTCTCATTCTCTCCACCGCCAAGATAATTGGCATTGTAGGTGTTGTCAAAAGGGTAGACTTCGCGATAAAGATGCTGTCCATCTGGAACTCCATAAAGTTTTTCGATTATGGAAAGACTTTTTGTAGCCTTTACATATTCTGGGTTTTCAGTAATTTTTTGGGCATATAGACCTGTCGTGATTAAGACCGCGATCCCCGCTCCAACGATTTGCTTGATCATATTAGTTATTTTTATGTGTTTTTTCAAAGTATACCATTTTTGAGCTTCTTGATTAGCCTATTATGTAACATCATTATTAATTCCTTCCAGTGTTTTACCTTTTGTTTCAGGCAAGAATAGGATGAAGACGAATGATAGGATAACCATGAATCCATAGAAGAGAAAGATGTAAAAGCCTCCATTTTTCCCGGCCTCTACGATAACTGGAAATAACCAAGAGATGATGGCTGCAAATATCCAATGTGTTGTGCTACCTAATGAGGAGCCTTTGGCACGAATTTCATTTGGAAATATCTCGGCTAGGAATACCCATATAACAGCACCTTGGGACAAAGCAAATGCACCTATAAAACCTATAATATAGAACAATAGATAAGTAGAATGACCTTCTTTCAGGCCGAAAGCCGTGAGGATTAGAAATATAAACATGCCTATTGCTCCAATTAAAAGAAGTTTCTTTCGACCATATTTGTCGATGATACTCATTCCTAAAAATGTGAAAACAACATTGGTACCGCCAATGAAAATTGGTTGTAGGTAGCTGAGTTGTGCTTCGAAGCCTGCCATTTCAAAAATTCGTGGGGCATAGTATAGGATAGCGTTGATACCTGTCATTTGGTTGAAAAATGCGAGAAGGACTGCGAATGCTATTGGTTTACAATATTTCTTTTGCCATAAGGAAATACTCTTATTACCGATTTCTAATCCATCAGTGTTCCCCAGATGCTCTTGTCCTAAGCTATCGAAAACAGCATTTGCTTCTTTTGCATTCTTATGTAATGCTAGCCATCGTGGGCTTTCTGGTATTTTTTTTAATAATATGTAAAATAATCCTGCAGGGACTGCCATGATAGCAAGCATGTACCGCCACGCATCTTCTCCTGTGTTAACGAAAAGAAAATTGGTTAGGTAGGCCACAAATATTCCACTTACAATCATAATTTGGAACAATCCGGTTAGTTTTCCTCTATCTTTGGCTGGTGATATCTCTGAAATATAGACTGGTCCTACTACTGAGCTGATACCTACAGCCAGGCCGCCTAAAAATCTAAAGAGTAGGAACATACTCCAGAAAGGGGATATGCCACAACCAATGGCAGAAACAAGATAAAGGAGGGCAATAGCACTCAATACAGGTTTTCGACCATAGCGTTCTGAAAACCGGCCTGCGGCGATTGCGCCGAAAATTGTCCCGATTAGTGATATTGAAACTGTGAGCCCATGCCAGAAAGCATCGAGCTGCCACAGTTTTTGAATAATCTGTTCGGCTCCTGAAATTACAGCAGTTTCAAAACCGAATAAAAAACCTCCGATAGAGGCTATCAATGAATACTTCCAAACATTTTTCATAAGTTACTAAATGATGTTGCTAAACCTAAAAATAAATTCCAATCATTAAAAGATGCGATGTAGATTGAGATATCAATCTCTTTTTGGACAGCTGGGAGAAAAAGATGATGCGCTTTGGCGATACTTCCTCCCAGTATCAGTCCATCGGGTTTAAGGGGTAGAATGTGGAGTTTTATAAAGTCTACTAGCGCTTTTGCTAGAAAAGAGAATGCAGCAGCCCGTTCATTTGCTAGTGTTTCGGTGTCCACCAATGCTTTGATATGTACAATTCCTTCGATACCTTGTTGTCGCAGGTATTCGAGCATACCTCTTGTAGAGATGTAATCTTCGGCTATACCTGCTCGAAATGGTGCGGATCCATAGTTCAAATCTTTTACTTCGCTGCCGTTATAACATGCTGACCCTAGACCTGTTCCCAAACTTAGCCCCACAATATGTTTCTTTTGAAGGTTGTGATGGTATATTTCACCCAATAAAAACGCTTCTGCATCATTTATGAATTTAATATTCTCGGATGGGACTGCATATTGCGTTAGAAAGTGAGACTTGATATCCATATGCAGCAGTGTTTGATATTTATGCATGCCATCCATCAAACAGATTCCATTTTCGTAATCGAAAGGACCGGGTATGGCAATGATCATATTTTGGATATCTTGATTGTGTACGTCCCAAATGGATTGGATGATGTTATCCCATTGTGCCAGAATAGTTTCACGATTTGCTGCGCTATCCACAGGGCCTTTTGCTTTTTTTATTGGAATGAATCTATGGAATTCTTTTTTCAGGGATGCAGCAGCTATATGTGACCCTCCTATATCTATACAAATTACGATTTTATCTTTCATTGGAACATGCTTCTCTTGTTATAGGAATGATGTTCTGTCTCTTGTATGTCGTTATGAAAAAGATATACAAATCTGTTTTACCAGAGATAGATATATCAAAAGAATGCGGTGCATTCAAATTAATTATATTAGGCATGATTTTATAATGGTTGATTTATAATTATGAGCAAAACCGGTTTTGCCCATAGGGTAAAGCTAGAGAATTAAAGTAAAATCTCCAATTTTTTTTACAAGGAACTTTTTCTTATTTGTAGCTCGGAAGGTATTATGTCTTCGACAATAGTTTTATTTTTATCCTTTAACTGGTCTAGCAGTATATGTACAATGCTTTTTGCAATCTTTTCCAAAGGCTGGCGGATACAGGAAATCTGAGGCTGCAGAAGTTCGAATATCTCATGGTCATCAAAGGCAATCACGGCTAATTTTGGATCTCTCTTCAGGTTTTGAATGGCTTTTATCCCCATGACGCATAGGTAATTTGTACTGAAGTAAAGTGCGTCCAATTGGGGGTTGTTTTCTAACCATTCTAATATTTCTTTCCAGCCATAATCTTTCTTTTCACGAAAGGTTGTTAAACAAACATGCGGCTTATAGCCCCATTGTTCGAGAACTGTTTGATAGGCTCGAAGCCTATCTTGCATTTGGGGCTGTTGAGAGTCTATCGTTACCATCCCAATGTTGGAGTAACCCTGTTCTAGTAAATGTTGAATAGCTGCGCTACTGGCTTCATAATTGTTGGTGCCCACAAAATTGGTATCAATACCAGGAATCTTTCTGTCAAATAATACGATAGGGGTACCGCCTTTAATAATTCGCTGCACCTCTTCCTGAATGCCATCTGTTGGGGATAGGATTATTCCATCCACGTGTTTATCCAACATCGTTTGTACGATTTCAGCTGCAAGTTTATTATCACCCATGGTGCTGCTATATAAGACCTGATACTCGTATTTTCTTAAATATTCCTCGATATATAGTGCTATTGGGCCAAAGTAAGAATCACCGATGTTCTCAACAATTAGACCTATTGTTCTGGACTTTCCGGTTGCTAAACTTTTCGCTAACGCATTGGGTTTGTACCCTATCTCTTCAATATAATCTAGAATGCGCTGTGTTAACGCCTTACTGATTCTGCTTTTCTCCGCTTTTCCATTTATGACCAATGATACGGTCGATTTGGATACTTTTAAATGTTTTGCAATTTCATTGATGGACATATGTTCCAAACTTTAATGTTGCCAAAGTACATATTTTATATCGATATTAAGAAGAGCGGTTGTGCTTATCCCTATGGATATAAAAAATCAACCTTTCGATTGCGATTTCTTGTGTAATCCTGATGCGATATATTGCGGGAATAGCTGATATTAATCTTAGTAATAAAATTGTCGTCGCACTTTTATTTAAGCTATTGGTAATGATGAGAGTTGCTTTTTCTTAAAAAGACATCAATACAGTGAGTATATCGTGCAAAATAGTCTTGACATGTTTGCAGAGGAGGGAAAGTCAAATGTAAGCATGCTATAAATAGAAGCAAGTTTATTGCCACATTGGGATTACAATGGTTCATCTTGATACATGTTCGTTGTATCAGGATGCACTGCTGCTTGTTTTTTGTTTTTTTCTGCTACTGAATAGGGTAGCTCCAATACTTGCAATTATGACACAGGCTACCGAAGTCCATTGCATAAGTGTGAGGGTTTCGGACAAGAAAATCAGTCCGGATAATGCTGCAAATGCCGGTTGTAAACTTGTTAAAATACTGAATGTTTTTGCTGGAATTCTTTTTAAGGCAACTAAATCTAATGAAAAAGGTAAGGCACTAGATAAGATAGCCACACCTAAACCTTTCAAAAAAAGGATTGGAGTAAGTTGAAAAACACCGCCATCCCATATGGCAAATGGAATAATAATCAGAGTCGCGAATAACATACCTGTGGTTACGGCATCTTTCCCTTGCATCACACTTGTTACTTTGCCTCCCATAACAATGTATACGGCCCAAAATATTCCAGCTAGAAAGGCAAGAAGAAGACCTATCAGGTCAATATCATTACTTTGCCATGGAACGATCAATAAAATACCGACGCAGGCAAGTAATCCCCAAAGAACGTCTATCCATTTGCGCGATAGCGATAAGGCTAAGAATAGTGGTCCTATAAATTCTACTGTTACTGCCAGCCCCAGCGGGATGCGCTGTATGGCTAAATAGAAAATAAGGTTCATAGCGGCAATTCCGATTCCATAAATAGCACAATAGTTCCACTGTTGCTTCGTGAAAGTGGAAAATTTTGGCCGATTGATAATGGTAAGAAATGCTGCTGACAGGCCAATTCTTAATACACTTGTTCCTGTTGCTCCTATGGCAGGAAAAAGTTGCTTTGCTATAGAAGCTCCACCTTGTACACTGATCATCGATAACAATGCAGCTGAAATGGCCTTATTTGTGTTTTTCATTAAAAGAAATTGAATTGTCTGTAATAAATGAATCTACGAGATGATCTCGCTTTTCATGAAATGACCTTTCGTATGTTGTTTTATCTTCTGTATTAAATCAGTTCCTGATGGGACTTATATCTGAAATTTGCTGCAAAATTACCACTAAATTTTTGAATCTAAAGCGCCTTGTTGTGATTTTGTTTTATTTGCTCTTATTGTGAGTATTTGATGAGCCAGTATTGATTGAGTTCACAGATCACCATGACATGGGAGGTAATTCCGAATACCTTGAAAACAAAAAAAGCCTAATCTTTCGATTAAGCTTTGTTGTGATCCAGCTGGGATTCGAACCCAGGACCCATACATTAAAAGTGTATTGCTCTACCAGCTGAGCTACTGAATCGTACTCTAATTGTTAGAAGTTTCCTTCGTTGTTTGGAGTGATGCAAAGGTAGAAAAATCTACCATATAGGACAAATATATTGGCTATTTTTTTTTAAATATGTTGTAACGTATTCTCTTCTAAAAGTTTATTTTTCTTGTAAGGTGAATGGATGGCGGTAAAATCCAAAATAAAAGGGACGATTCAATCAGAAACGTCCCTTTTATTTGCTCCATAGGCGTGTGTTATTCGACAACTACACCCATGTTGCTGAATTTCGCAATACGTTCGTCTACCAAAACATCTTTATCCTTAGCGATCAAAATCGCTAAATCTTCTACTAATTTTGCTTTCAGGTATTCTGCCGCTAATTCTGGATTTTGGTGTGCTCCACCTAATGGCTCTGTGATGATGCCATCAATCAGGCCATTACCTAGCATGTCTTTAGAGGTTAATTTCAACGCTTCTGCAGCCTTCTCCTTATGATCCCAACTTCTCCATAGGATAGAGGAGCAAGATTCAGGAGAGATCACCGAATACCAAGTGTGCTCCAACATGTATACACGGTCACCGATACCGATACCCAATGCACCACCTGAAGCGCCTTCGCCGATCACGACGCAGATAATCGGCACTTTTAAGACTGACATTTCCAGCAGGTTGCGCGCAATGGCTTCACCTTGACCTCTTTCTTCCGCTTCTAAACCTGGATAAGCCCCCATGGTATCAATCAATGTGACAACAGGTTTATTGAACTTCTCTGCCATTTTCATTAAACGAAGTGCTTTACGATACCCTTCAGGATTTGCCATACCAAAATTGCGGTATTGACGCTCTTTTGTATTTTTTCCTTTTTGATGACCGATAACCATAACCGATTGTCCACCGATAGAGGCGAATCCGCCAACAATCGCCTTATCATCTCTTACGGTACGGTCTCCATGCAATTCGATAAAATCATCACAGATCATGTTAATGTAATCGAATGTTTGGGGTCTCTCGGGGTGACGTGACATCTGCACATTTTCCCAACCAGACAAATTACCGTATATTTCTTTTTCAGCGTTCGCTAATTTTTCTTTTAGTTCCAACACAGTAGCACTCATATCGACTTTAGTCTTTACGGCTACTTGTTCCACTTTTTCTATTTGCAATTGCAAATCTGCAATTGGCTTCTCAAAATCAAATGTAGTTTTCATATATAGTTGTTATGAAAAAATCAGATCGCTAAATTAGTGCATTTTTTCCGAAATTAAAATTACGTATGACATTTACATTGGAAATGCTTTATTACTTTTGTGTTTCAATAAAGTAGAGATGGCTTACTTTTTGTTTGATTATAATTATCAATTTATACATATGTCAAAAAAATTACTATTCATTATAGGGTTGTCATTTTCTTCTGCAACGTGCTTGTTTGCACAAACTTACCCGGAGGTTGTGTTTGAAAATAGCCTCTTGTCCGGTAATTATGCTAAAAGTATTGTAAACTATTCTGGAGATAGTTGGGTGCAGAATGTTAAGAAGAATTTACCCAGTACGGACTCTTTGTTTTTCACTCCAGGGAACTCGCTTTCACTCCGTTATCTGTCTTCTAACGCGGGTAACTGGAATGTTACCTTATTAAATGATCGTCACAAAGTCTATTACCAAGTATTGGCAAATGATGTGTTGACAATCAAAATGTATGTGCAAACGGCACACACAAAATTGAAATCATTACCTAAAATCCAGCTGATCCAAGGGGATTCGCAAACGAACATTTTAGAATTGGCTCCTTTTATTGATGATTTTGATCATGATACTTGGTTGAATGTAGAAATTCCGCTTTCGAAATTTTCAGATTTGAAAGCAGGTGAATCGGTGTCCGAAGTGGTGCTCCATCAAAATATGGCGGATGAAATGACACATCAGGTATTTATAGACCAAGTGGAGTTCTTACCTAAGAATCCATCTCGGGTAAAACTATCTTCTGGCGCTATCTTATCGCAGGTGTCAAGTGTCGATAAGCAGGTCGAGCTGCAGTGGCAATTGCCATTAACTCCGAGTATACGTTATATCAAAATCTATAGATCTTCGGATAATATTGATTTCAAACCAATCGCTATTCGCCCGGTATTCATGCAAAAATGTTATGATCTGGTTGATGAGTTTGACAAAACTTATTATTATAAAATTGCATGGGTAGACTACGATTATTTGGAATCCCCATTTTCAGTTGTCAAGGAGATTAAGACCAAACCTGCTAGTGATTTGGAATTGTCAGATTTAATCAAACAGGCAAATGTCAATTATTTTATCGAAAATTATGATATTAACAGCGGTCTTTTTCTTCCTAACAAATCCAATAAACGGGCGATTGTTTCGATTGAAGAATCGGGTTACGCCATTCTATCTCTTTTAATAGGAGTCGAAAACAAGCAGATTTCTCGACAAGCAGTTTTAATGCGATTGGATCGGATGATGAAATTTTTGAGTAAGGTGCAACATCATGATGGGGTATTTACCGCATTTTATGACGGTAGATTAGGTGTTCCTTTTTACCGCAATAATGTGCAAGAGTATGATGTGAAAGCAACGGCAACTTTATTGGAAGCGATGCTTGTAGCACGCGAATATTTCTTTAAAGACGAACCGCAGGAAAAATCTTTACGCGAAGCTGTAACAGCATTGTGGCAACGCACCAATTGGACTAAATATACTTCCGACACAAATCCCGATGCGCTTATTGACAAGTGGTCATCGATCGATAGTAATTTATATTCGAAAAAACTAAGTGGCTTGGAGGATGGACTAAGTGCTTATTTATTGGCCATGTCATCGCCAACGTTTCCCTTGAGTGAAGCGAGTTATAAAAATGGTTATGCTCGAAAGTATGGTTCTACTGATAGTTCAGTAATTGCGCCTTCTTTAATCATGGGGAATGAGTCAAGTGTGAAATCTGATTTACAATTTATCATGCCAGACGCGGTATCGGTAGAGGAGCATCAGATAGAAGATAGTTTAATCTTTGAAGATCACATTTTATATGGTAAGAAAATTGAAATCGGAGACCTGAACTCATCCATGATGGGATTTTATAGACCATTTTTAACCTTAGATCCCCGTGGGAAGTACGATGGTCACGTGGATTACGGTCAATTGGTGAGCAATTATATCCTTGCTTATAAACGTAGAGATAATGAATTGAACTTAGGCTCTAGTTATACAGATATCTGGGGAGTGCAAAATCCGGCGGATAGTTTGGGACAATATTTGGTGAACCCGGCTATTTCGATTGGGGCTGTTGCTTTTGAAAAGGAAATTGGCCAAAAATCTTTACGTAAGTTTTATGAGCAATATGCGCCGGTGCTCTTTACCCAATACGGATTTAGATCGTGGATTGATTTGAAAAACAATGACGTTTCGGATGGATTTACGGCTAGGAATCAAGCTACTGTTGCCATTTTAATGGAGAATGCCAAATCTGGATTGATCTGGAAACTGTATGACCAGATACCTGAGATAAATGCGACGCTTAAAAAGATCTATCAGAAAAAGTAAGGGGTCATAGCGCTGCAGAATTCACTTTTTTTTATATCTTTACAGTTAGTTTTGGCTTTCATAAAAATCTAAACAATCAATGATTAAAAAAATAAATAGTATAGCTGTTGCTGTGCTTTGTTCGCTTTCTATCTTTTCATGTAAACAACAGGCTGTGATCGTTAATCCAGGGGCTGTAGTTAGTATTGATGGTACAGATGATGGTTTGAAAAATGTGAAACGTGATTTTGAAGATGCTACACGTACAAACGAGGGTATCAAATTTACCATTTCTTCGGATTTACTTTTCCCTACAAACTCTTCTTATTTGACTGAAAAGGCTAAATTGGAATTAAGTAAAGTGGCGACACTTTTGAAGGGAAGTAGCAGTAAAATCCGTGTTGATGGCCATACTGATGCGACAGGAACTGTGGAATATAACCAATGGTTGGCAGAGAAAAGGGCTAATTCGGTAAAGAAATTCTTGACGGATGCTGGTATTTCTGGTGCACGCATTTCCGCTAAGGGTATTGGTCAGACTAAACCTGTAGCTGATAATAAAACACCTGAAGGACGTCAAAAAAATAGACGTGTTGAGGTGGTTATCTTAGATGAAAAATAAGACGATCTAATAACATGATATAAAAGGCTTTCCTCAGGAAGGCCTTATTTTATTGTAGCGCCTTCTGCAATTTTTTTTTATTATGCATCTTGAACTGATATCGAGGTTTTTTAGTATATTATTATGTCTCGTATATCCTAGGTTAATCTCGTTCTAGTTTGGCAATGAGACTGGCTTTGACTTGTGTGTAGGCATAATCTTTGGCCTCAGCATATGAAATATCGTATTTACGTTGAAATTTCTTGATTTCAAGTGGGAACTGTTGACTTAGTTTATCGTAATATTTGTCAAGTTCTGCGTGAGTCGGCAAGTTGTAGCTGATTTGTAATTGAAACCTACGTAACAGCGCTTTGTCGATTATTTCCGCATGGTTGGTTGCAGCAATCAATAGGGTTGTTTGAGGAAGATAGTCGATGAGCTGGATCAACGTGTTGACCAAGCGTCTCATTTCACCCACATCCTTGTCGTCGTTGCCCCTTGCTTTGGCAATTTGGTCAAATTCATCTAAAAAAAGAACGGATCGCTCACGCCCTGCCTTATCAAATACCTGTTTGATATTTTGTGATGTTTCTCCAATGCGCGCAGAAACTATCGTGCTGAGGTTGAGAATCAAGATTGGTTTGTCTAGCGCTTGGGCAATGGCCTTGGCAGTGGTGGTCTTCCCGCATCCCGAACTACCATGTAATAAGACTTTATTGTTTACTGGAAGTCCATACTGAAGGAGTTCGGTGCTATAGATGTGCTCTTTTATCAATTGCTGGATGGTATCTTGATTTTCAGTGTGGAGGAAAATATCAGCCAGTTCAGTTTGTTCTTTTTTGTTGATAATCAGTTCAGAAATATTCATGGTGGCAATTTATTAATTTTTCGGATATTTTCGGGAATACATAGTGGAAGAATGACGAATGCTTTACGTCCGCCATCCGCAATAGGTTATTTCCACCAATGATAGTAATTGTGCTGGCCATCATATTAGAATCCACATCGCGGGTGCAATCTATTACCCACATCATTTGTTTTTTCAGTTTCCAACATCAATCCACATGCATCGGTCTCTTCGCTCCAAAGTTTACTGCGATCGATCAAAGCAATGGATAGTCCTTGACCACGGTAATCGGGATGCGTACCGCACGATCATTATCTGACAACGGTGACCTTGACTGTTGAACGAAGTTTGAAATTATTGGCTTTGGCTGAGTTGATCAAGGAGGGAGATCTGAAGCGGCACTTGAAGAAAGCGAAGAAATGCTACCACCAAAGACGCGACTATCTTGATTTGTTATTGCAAAAACAGCTGGGGGATTACCTTACATATGACCTGCCTTCTGGAGCATGGCTATATAGTTGATACTGAGACCTGAATTTTCAATTGAAAAATTGCTGCTTAATTGTTCATTGAAAATTGCTCGAATAGATGTCGAACAGAATGCTTTTCGTTTAGGGTTCGCCTCTTTAACGGAAGATGAATTAAAGCGCGCTGTTTCAGCGCTCAATAAAGCTTTTAATAAAATGGAATAAGCTCGTAGTCATGATGATGTATTTGGAATTGATAAATACCAAAGAATTGATGGTCGTAATCCGAAAAAATATAGCGTGCAATTTTTTTAAAAATGACGCATTTTCCAGTTTATGTGAGGAATAATTTTGTAAATTAGTAGACTTTTGAAAATAGCAATTTAGTGTTATTTTTGTGGTTGTTATGGCTTGATTTTTAGCTGTTTAGAAAAGGATAAAAGAAGAAGGTATGTACATTATATTTGATACGGAAACAACAGGATTGCCCAAACGTTGGGATGCGCCGATTACAGATACTGATAATTGGCCGAGATGTATTCAAATAGCTTGGCAGTTGCACGACGATATGGGTAACCTGCTGGAGCATGAGGATTACTTGATTAAACCAGATGGTTACAATATTCCTTACGATTCCGAGAAAATTCATGGTATATCGACTGAATTGGCTGCCGAACAGGGTGTTCCAATTCAAGACGTATTAGTGAAATTCAATGCTGCATTGGCAAAAGCTAAGTTTGTAGTGGGGCAAAATATTGGTTTTGACCTCAATATCATGGGCTGTGAGTTTTATCGCTATGATGTCGAGTCGCCAATGGGTGATATGGCTATTTTGGATACTTGTACGGAAGTAACTGCAGGCTTACTGCAATTACCTGGAGGTCGTGGTGGTCGATTTAAATTGCCTAATTTAACGGAACTCCATTCTTACCTTTTTGGTGTGCCTTTTGCCGAAGCGCACAACGCTACGGCCGATGTGGAGGCAACAACTCGTTGTTTCTTCGAATTGGTAAGGAGAGAAGTTTTTACCCTTGATCAGTTACAGGCGGATACAGGTTATTTTGTTGATTTTAAGCAAAATAATCCTATTGTAATCCCAACTGTCGGATTGAAGCATGTGAATCTAAAGGCAGCTTCAGATGAAATCCGCAAACGTAATAAACCAAGTGGTGAGCAAAATATCGTCATCGACCATGATGTGTTGAACGATTTTGAAAATGCAGATTTTGCGCATTTGCATAATCACTCTCAATTTTCGGTGCTTCAATCTACAATCTCTATTGCTAATCTGGTAGATACAGCTGCTAAATACCGGATGCCTGCTGTTGCGCTAACGGATCATGGTAATATGATGGGTGCATTTCACTTTGTGTCTAAGGTTGGTGATCATAATAAGGCTGCGAAAGCTAAAAATGAAGAGTTAGAAGCTGCGGGAGAGAGTCCTACTGAGAAGATAATCAAGCCTATTGTTGGCTGTGAGTTTTTCGTATGTGACGACCACTTTGATAAGAAGAGAAAAGATAACGGTTATCAGATTGTCTTTTTGGCTAAGAATAAAAAAGGTTATCATAATCTCGCAAAGATGGCATCTGTAGCCTATACGGAGGGCTTTTATTATGTACCTCGTATCGATAGAAAAGTCGTTGAACAATATAAAGAGGATTTAATCGTCTTGTCGGGTAATTTACAAGGGGAGGTGCCAAATAAGGTGCTCAATATTGGTGAAAATCAAGCTGAGGAAGCTTTGCTTTGGTGGAAAGAGCAATTTGGGTCTGATTTTTACATGGAATTGATGCGCCATGGTCAGGAGGATGAGGATCGGGTAAATACGACTTTGATTAGTTTGGCACGCAAGCATGATGTGAAATTGATTGCGACCAATAATACTTATTATATCAACCAAGCGGATGCACATGCGCATGATATTTTGTTGTGCGTGAAAGACGGTGAAAAGTTAAGTACACCAAAGGGTCGTGGTCGTGGATTTCGTTTTGGATTGCCTAATCAAGAATATTACTTCAAACCTGCTGCAGAAATGAAGAAAATATTTAAAGATGTGCCCGAAGCAATCATCAATATTCAAGATATCGTTGACAAGATTGAGATCTTTACTTTATACCGCGATGTTTTATTGCCTGCATTTGATATTCCTGTGGAGTTTCAGTTTGAAGAGGATCAACAGGACAAAGGTAAAAGGGGAGAAAATAAATACTTAAGGTATCTGACGCTTGAGGGTGCTAAACGCCGTTATAAGGACGGTGTGACCGATGCTATTATGGAGCGCTTGGACTTTGAGTTGACTGTTATTGAAAAGACAGGTTATCCTGGTTATTTCTTAATTGTACAGGATTTTATTGCAGAAGCGCGCAGAATGGGGGTCTCTGTTGGGCCTGGGCGTGGTTCGGCAGCGGGTTCTGCTGTTGCCTATTGTTTAGGTATTACCAATTTAGATCCTATTCAGTATGATTTGCTATTTGAGCGCTTCTTAAACCCGGATCGTGTTTCAATGCCCGATATCGATATTGACTTTGACGATGAGGGACGTGGACGTGTGATGCAGTATGTTATTGATAAATATGGTGCGTCGCAAGTTGCCCAAATTATCACCTATGGTACAATGGCTGCTAAATCTTCTATAAAGGATACTGCGCGGGTATTGGACTTGCCTTTACAGGAGGCTAATGAAATTGCTAAATTGATTCCAAACCTGAAATTGGCCAAGATCTTTAATATGGATGAAAAGGCTTTGAAAGAAACGTTGCGTGCGGATGAATTGGAGGCTGTCAATCGTTTAATAGCCATATCTGAAGGTGCTGGTCTAGAAGCTGAAACCATTAAGCAGGCGCGCGTATTGGAGGGGTCAATGCGTAATACTGGAATCCATGCTTGTGGGGTTATCATCACTCCGGATGACATCACGAATTTTGTTCCGGTTTCGTTGGCAAAAGACTCGGATCTGTATGTGACGCAGTTTGATAACTCGGTGGTTGAGTCTGCAGGATTGCTGAAAATGGATTTTTTGGGTTTGAAAACGTTGACCTTGATTAAGGATACGGTTGCAAATGTTAAACTGAGCAATGGGCTCGAGTTAGATCCGGATGAGTTTCCAATCGATGATTTGTTGACTTACGAGTTATTCCAAAGGGGAGAAACTGTCGGTGTGTTTCAGTATGAGTCACCTGGTATGCAGAAGCATATGAAAGATTTGAGGCCAACTGTGTTTGCCGATTTAATCGCGATGAATGCGCTTTATAGACCCGGTCCAATGGAGAATATTCCGAGTTTTATTAAGCGTAAGCACGGTACGGAACCTATTGTATATGATTTGGATGCTTGCGAAGAGTATCTGCAAGAGACCTACGGTATTAGTGTGTACCAAGAGCAGGTAATGCTTCTTTCGCAAAAATTAGCGGGATTTTCTAAAGGTGATGCCGACGTTTTACGTAAGGCCATGGGAAAAAAGCAAAAGGCTGTCTTGGATAAGATGAAGCCGAAGTTTATTGCCCAAGCAGAGGAAAAAGGTCATAATCCGAAAATTCTGGAAAAAATATGGACCGACTGGGAGGCATTTGCAAGTTACGCCTTTAATAAGTCGCACTCTACCTGTTATGCATGGATCGCTTATCAAACGGCTTATTTGAAAGCACATTTTCCAGCGGAATATATGGCGGCTGTACTTTCTAATAACATGAACGATATTAAGCAGGTCACCTTCTTTATGGAGGAGTGTAAGCGTATGGGATTGGAAGTATTGGCTCCAGATGTAAATGAGTCTCACTATAAGTTTACGGTGAACGACCGTGGTGCAATTCGATTTGGGATGGGTGCTGTAAAAGGTGTTGGGGCAGGAGCAGTAGATACCATTGTACAGACGCGTGCTTCAGGACCTTATAAATCAGTTTTTGATTTAGCAAAACGTATCGATCTACGTGCTGCCAATAAAAAAGCATTTGAGAGTTTGGCTTATGCCGGTGGTTTTGATGGTTTTCAAAATATGCATCGTGCGCAATATTTCCATGCAGAGGATAACTCGACCGGATTGGAGAAGGCAATCAAATTTGCGCAGCGTTTTAAAGAAAATGAAAATTCTGCTCAAGCGAGCTTATTTGGAGGGGAGGGAATGGCAGATCTTCCGGAACCTGTTTTGATGTCGTGTCCACCTTGGGGTCTTATCGAGAAGTTGAAATACGAGAAAGAAGTGATCGGTATTTACCTGACGAGTCATCCTTTGGATAATTATAAATTTGAAATCAAGCATTTCTGTCAGAATAAAGTGAGTGACCTGCAATTGATCAATAAGGTGAAAGCTTCTGAAGTGGAGGAGGATGTTCTGTTAGATTTTAATCGGATCAAAAATAAAGAAGTTGTCATTGGGGGGATTATCGCACTCGCGAATCATCGAATAGCGAAGTCTGGAAAACCTTTTGGCTCATTTATCATTGAGGATTACTCTGATTCTTATGAAATTATGGTATTTGGTGAGGATTATGTGAAGTTTAAAGGTTATTTGGAGGAAGGATATTTTGTTCAACTTCGCGGTTTGGTGCAGGAGCGATTTAAACAGGTGGGTAACTGGGGTTTTGAGATTAAGGCCATTCAGCTATTGTCGGATTTAAGGGAAAAAATGGCGAAAATTTTCACGATAAATATTGCGCTCCCAGCATTGAATGATATCTTTTTAGAAGAGATGAAACAAGTGTTGGATGCAAATGAAATTGAGGGGGTTGTACCTAATTGTCAATTGCGTTTCAAAATTTTCGATCCACAGGATGAAATTTCAATTGAAATGCCATCCAAATTAAAACGTATCAATTTGACAAATGAATTTTTAGATGCGATTGAACGGTTTGAAGGGGTAAATTATCGATTGAATTAAATGTTGTCAATATAATATTACACTTGTATTACGGACATCTTTTTTATATCTCCTTTTTCATAATAGTTCTTGAAGTTAGAGAAGAAATCGATAAAATTGTTTATTTATGACACAATTACAATGGTAAATAAAACAATTTTATCTAAGTTTGTTTAATAAATGAGTAAATAATATTTATCAAATAACTTCGGTTAAAAAAATAAGAGTATGGCTTTAGAAATTACAGATAGCAACTTTGAAGAAGTTGTATTGAAATCGGACAAACCAGTATTAGTTGACTTTTGGGCAGAATGGTGTGGTCCATGTCGTATGGTAGGTCCAATTGTAGAAGAATTGGCAAATGATTACGGTGATAAAGCGGTAATCGGTAAAGTAAACGTGGATGAGAATCCAGAAATATCGGTTCGTTTCGGTATCCGTAACATTCCTGCTTTATTATTCTTCAAAAATGGTGAAATTGTTGATAAACAGATTGGCGCAGTGCCTAAATCGGTTTTAGCTGAAAAATTAGATAAACAAATGTAGTTTTTCTTATATATTTTACAAAAAGGGGGTAAATTTTATATTTACCCCCTTTTTTTTGTCTATTTATTTTGTCATATGTGTATGATTTATATATTTATTTGATTAATTTGAATATTTTGTTTGTTTTTTTAATAATTATAGAGATAGTAGTTGGAAATTACATAAATTTTACCTTAATTTGGTTAATGATTTAAAAATAAAACTAATAATCGATGTTAATATGATATTTATTTCAGTTTTTATAAATTATTTTTAAGTTTAGTTCTTTTTTTTAAGGTTTATGTATAATTTTAGATTTTTTTTAAATATTTATACATGAAATTTCACTTGTTTCTACGGAATATCACTTTTTGTATCTCCGTTTATGCAGTGTGATGGTTATACCGTATTATATTTGATTGTTCGCTCATTTTTTTATGGAAAGTTCTGTTAAAACTTTCCATAAATGAAATGATTATAATCTTCAGAAGCACGTGGTGCAATTTGGAGCATTATTTATAAGATTTCCTTTCAATTTCCCTTTCAATTCTGAAACGCACAACATCGCTCGATGTGTGCGTTTCTTATTTGTGTTAGAATTTAAATAAGTTTATTTGGTCTTTACTTTATGATTGGAATACACTAGGGGTATTTTGTCGTTTTATTATGAGTATGGCAAGTTGGTTTTTCATTAACATGTTTACTTTTTCATAAGTGAGCCTATGTTTAGCAGAAGGCGGTATATGGTAAACTTTTTAGTGTATCAAGCCTGAAATGATATTGATGGTGAGTGCTACTACAAATGTATTGAGTGCGAATGAAAGTAGACCATGGAATAAAACAACTCTTCTAATCTTTCGAGATGATACCTCGACATCTGATACTTGGAATGTACAGCCAAGTACAAATGAGAAATAGGCAAAATCTACATAGTCAGGTTTTTCACTTCCGGGGAAATCCAAGCCTTTTCCAGGGGAGCCTTCGACATAGAATAAATGAGCATAATGAAAAACATAGGTGGTATGGACTAGAAACCAAGAGCTGATGATACTCATAACGCAGATACCAATGCTAAGCCCTTTGGACATGTCGGTTCTAGTATCTGCTATAATAATGAGAAGTACGGCAAATAAGCAAGTGAAGCTAGCCAAAAGTATGAATATGGTAACAAATAAGCGGCTACCATCTTCAGAAGCGGCTTTTTTAATAATCTGAGTCACGGGCATCTGATAAAAGATATACCAGGACAAGGCGCTGTAGCTCATACAGAAGGTTATCCAAAAAAGTAGCGTAGTCATGATTAGATTGATTCCGTACCAGCTGCTGATGGCTACTGTAACTAGGCTGATGGTAAATGAAATTAGGCTTTTTTGAATCGGTGTAAAATCCTGAATTTTATTTTTCAATTTCATGGTTAACAATCAAATTGTACATTCTGTTGGAAGCTGCTCTTCTCGATATCATTATTATTTATCTGAGAAGATAGGATCAGCCTGATACTGTTTTCTTCGTAATCAGTAGGGTCGGAGATAATAAAGTCAAGTTTTCCATCGCGATCGATGTCGCCTACAAACAAAGTTTTGATAAAAGTATGGTTGAATTGCTTGACTTGAAGTATGTTGGTTTCTGTAGATTCATTATGGGAATAGGTGAGTTTATAATTTTTAACATCGTGAAATATTTCTTCGTGACCTTTGTCATTGGTCTGTACCTGTGTACTGGTAATATCTCCATAGCCTTTCAATTGATACTTCTGGCTATTGAAATTATATATTACACTTTCTCCGGGCCAGACTTCTGCTTGGATTATTTTTAGGTGGTCGACTTCTCCAGATTTTAAAAATGGGAAATTGAGGAATAGGATCGAATTCCGTTTTGAAACTACAGTTTTGGTTTCAACTTCCGCACACTCATTATAGCCATCTTCAATCTTATAATCTAGGGGCGCTAAATGATAATGCCCATTTTCTTCGTATAGATCAAGCCAATTCTCATCTAATATTTTGCTTGGATCTTCCATGCCTTCAAAAATACGGTAAGTATCAATCATGAAAATGGATGGACTGAAATTGGTAGCTGATGGTTTGTCACCAACGGCAAGTCCTTGACTTGAGCTATCAATGGGTGGGCTTGCAACGCTATCTAATGCGGCATTTTGTCTGACTTGGGTATTTTGTTGACAAGATTGAAAAGTCAGGACAAAAAATAGGATTGGAAGGCTTATATATTTCATCGTGCATTATATTATATAATAAACATAGATAAATTTGCTTAGATACGCAATATAATTGCGAGGATATAAAAGTAAATTGACTCTATGTAGTGACTATTTATAAATTATAATGCACGATGTAAGTCTAACTTTTAATTTGTAAGTGCTTCTTTTAATAAGCTAAATGACTCAAGGCATTTTTGATCGTCATAAATATACGATATGACCATAAGCTCGTCAATTTGGAGTTCTTCGATGAAGGGCTCTAATTGTCTTCTGATAGTTTCTTTGTCGCCAATAAAACTACAGGCAAGCATATTGTCTGCCGCTTGTTCAATGCTCGGAATACCTTTGTATATGACTTCGAAAGTGGGTGGTGATAAAGGCGCTCTCGTGTTGGTCAAGATACCTGCAAATAGATTTTTGACACTGGTAGATTGTAATTGCGCTTCTTCGTTTGTTTTGGCAGCAATAACATTGACACAAACGATGAAATATGGAGCAGAAAGCGTTTCTGAGGGTTTGAAGTTTTGATGGTAAATGGCACTGGCTTGAGCAAGCTGCGCTGGCGCAAAATGTGCGGCAAATGCGTAAGGTAGACCTAAGCTAGCAGCTAAATAGGCACTATCTGTACTTGAACCCAGTATATATAGGGGAACGTTTAAACCTTCGGCAGGAAAAGCACGCACTTTAGCATCAGCATTGTCATCGCTGAAGTATTGTTGCAATGCTGCTACGTCTTGTGGAAATTGGTAAGCTGTATTGAAATTGTTCCGACGTAAAGCCATTGCTGTTTCTTGATCCGTCCCCGGGGCTCTTCCTAAGCCCAAGTCGATGCGATTTGGAAACAAGGTCTCTAAAGTGCCGAATTGTTCAGCAATGACCAATGGAGAATGATTAGGCAACATGATACCGCCTGAACCGACACGGATCGTTTTGGTATTGGCTGCGATATGTTGAATAATCAAAGAAGTAGCCGAACTGGCGATATATTCCATGTTATGGTGTTCAGCTACCCAAATTCTCTTATATCCAATCTCCTCAATATGTTGCGCTATTGTAATTGTTCTGTTGTATGCTTCTGATGTTGTGCAACCTTTTTTGATTGGCGCAAGATCTAAAGCTGATAAAGCAATATTTCTCATATTTTAAAATTATGCTTTATTTTAGAAAACTATGTAATGCTATTGTCGATTTCATAGTTTCGTGTCGCATGGATGACAATTAAGGTGCCGGTAGCATCTGTAGTAAAGAAACTGTGCTTCATACCCCCATCTGCAATTTTAAATTTCTTTTTCAGAACTTCTGTTTTCAAAGGGAAATTTTTAGCTACTGCATTGGTCTTGATCTTCTCTTTTGATTTTTTGAAGTTTGTAAATGGTATGACTTCGGTGATGTCGTAGATCTTGCCTAAAAAATCTGGTCTATACCTGTTTGAGGTATAGAGGTGTGTATGCTGATGTAGTTTTTTGAGGTCAAATGCTGCTGCTGTACTTTTGAAAGCACCGGCTTTGGTTAAGCATACATCAGGTTCGTATAGGTACTGTAAAGGTGTGGAGTAATCAACTGTTGTTGCAGACTCGAGCTGTTGGTTAAAGGTGAACTTTTGAACGTTATCACCAAAAATACGTACTGCGGTAATATCAGGTTGTCCGGAAAATTCTTTTTCTTGAATGAACAAGAGCTCTTTGCAGTCGTTGTTTAGACTGATTACGTATATTCCGCTGACATGTTCCAATTCGGAAAGTGCTGCTGTAATGTCTAAAAGAGGCGCGACCTTAGTTATGATATGCGATGCTTTTTCTAAGAATGATTTCTGCAGCTTAACGATATTAGGCTCACAGTCACTCAGCATGAAGACTTTTTGCTGGGCAACTCTTCGAGATGGGTCTATGTAAATGTAGTCTACTTTAAGGTCTTTTTTTTCAGCAATATAGCCAACCCCATCTGAAGCGATAACTTCGATATTTCCAGCATTTAATTGGGTCGCATTGTATTGCGATATGGTTGCTAAAGTACTGTTGATCTCGCAAGATATCACTTTTGTTGCTTCTTTTGAAAAGTAATAATCATCGACACCGAAACCACTGGTGATATCAATCAATGTGCTACCTTTTGTGATTAAAGATGCTTTAAAATGCGCTGTTTTTTCCGAAGAGCATTGCTCTAAATTCAATTTGTCAGGGTAGTAAATGGCTGCAGTTTCAGCCCATAAGGGTATTTTTTTTCGACACCTTTGCTTCCCGTCTATTTGTGAAGCGAGCTCGGAGGATGTAATTCCTTCAAAAGGAGATTTTTTTAATGCAAGCTGAGCGGAAGATTCACCTTCATGTTGATTTATAAAATCTTGAACTTCCTTTTGAAGGATACGTGTATTCATCTATATTTTTTTTACGAGTAGCTGGCAGGTGTATGTATCTTTAAGCTCACTGATGACTTCTTTATTAATCAATACACGATTGATTGTTTCTTGGTTGTAATATCGGATTGTGATCAATTCCAGACCAGTTTCAATATTGACTTTGAACTTTTTCTTGAGTTCTTCCAATACATCGATCAGGTTTTGGCCGGTATCATCTACAGCAACTGAGAAATTGATGGCACTGTTGTGCATCATATTGATCTTGATCCGAAATTGGTGGAATAGATTGAAAATATCCCGGAGATTATCTTCCACAATAAATGAAAAGTCACGCGGTGATATCGATACCAAGATCTGATTGACTTTAAAGATAAAGGATGGGACAGGTAGTGAAGCATTTGTGCTCTTGATTTTTGTACCCGGTAGTTCTGGATTTAAAAATGAACGAACATTGAGCTGTATATTTTTATTTTGGAGTGGTTTTATCGTTTTTGGATGTATTACCGTTGCTCCATAGTAAGTCAGTTCAATGGCATCCGTGTATGATAACTCGGGTATCAATTCTGTTTTTTCAAACCATTTTGGGTCAGCGTTCAATACGCCAGGAACGTCTTTCCAGATGGTGACATATTCGGCATTCAAGCAAGATGCAAAAATAGCTGCTGAATAGTCTGAGCCTTCTCGTCCTAGAGTAGTGGTGAAATTTTCAGATGTAGAGCCTATAAAGCCTTGTGTGACTGCAATATATTCATCCAATATTGAGGGGATTTCTGTTCGAATTATTTCCTCGGTTTTTTCCCAGTTCACTTGTGCTTCTGTATAGGTATTGTCGGTCATGATATAATTACGCGCATCTAACCATTTGGATTTTTCTCCGATATGATGTAAGTATGCTGCAAGTATTTTAGACGAAACAAGTTCTCCTGTAGAAACAATCTGATCGAATAAATAATCAAAGGGATCTTGTGGATCTTCTTCAAGTATCCATTCGATTTCTACAAAACAGTTGGCAATTTCATCAAAAATAGGATGATTATGATCATCAAATAAATCAGATAAAATGGTGAAATGAAATGCTTTGGCCTTTTCTAGAATTTCAAACGCTTTACCTGTATGATGGTAATACGCTTTTGTAACTTCTTCTAACAAATTGGTTGTTTTTCCCATGGCCGAAACTACGACCAATAGTGCGTCAACTTTATAGTTAGAAATAATATGTGCTGAATTTTTTACACTTTCAGCATCTTTGACTGATGCGCCACCAAATTTAAAAACTTGCATCGATTTGTTGAGGTTGATTGCTAATTAATACTGTTGATATATTCTAATCCCTTATTTGAAATCAAGTGTTTGATATCCGTATAGGGGACTTGTAAGGTTGTGTTACCTCCAGAGTAAGGTTTGATTTCATAAACATTGTAATAGAACAATAGGCCTTCTTTGTTTAAGGCAAAATTATTGGCAAGCGTAAACTTACCGCCTTCAAAAAAGAACTTATCGTTTAAGGATTCGGTTTCGGATAACTTTTCCGATTTTCGAAAATACCCTTCAGCAATTTTAATCAATTCTTTCTGGTTTTGAGGGGCAACGATATCCGCTAATGCTATCTTTTGATCCGTATGGATGTCAAAATGATTGAATAGGGTAAAGTGATCACCGTGTGCTCCGCCAGTATATTCAGATTGATTGGTGATAATACTGATAAATTTAGGTGTGTTTTGATAAACGTTAGCTTGTAAATTGCGAAACCATGTTGATGAAGATTGTCCATTGTTTTCTTCTACATATTCATCATATGCATCAACAAACCTTTTCGCAGCCACACTGATTAGAGAGTCACCATCTAAATTAATGGATGTACTCAACAAAGTATTGATCAGTGTGTCTTTAAATTGCGGATACTGTGCCTTAAAATAGGTAGTGTCTATTTTTTCGCCATCTTTCATGAAAAACTTACTATACCTATGTACCTCCTTCATATCATAATGAAGGGTATCTCCACTCATTGCTTCTTGGATTTTTGATGTATGTTCATTGGTACATGAAGTACTGCTGAACAAAGCAAAAATCACATATAGGTTTAAATAGTATTTTGGTTTCATTAAACTTAACCGTCCTTTTCTCTTTAATATGTTATCGATACATTAATCCATTCGGCATCGAAATCAGCTTTATATTTTTTATAAAATTGAATAGCAGGTTCATTCCAGTCTAACACCTGCCAAACCATGCCCTGATATCCTTTTGATTTACCAAAATTAAGAGTTTCTTCGAAAAGTTGTTTGCCAATTCCATAGCCACGCATACTTTCTGTCACAATTAGATCTTCAAGATAAAGTCTTCTTCCTTTCCAAGTGGAATAACGAATGTAATATAGTGAAATTCCGACAATTTTCCCATCTAATTCTGCAACAAAAGCTCCCCAAATAGGATTTTCTCCAAAACCTGCATCGATAAACTCTTGCATTGAGACAGTTACGGCATCGGATGCTTTTTCTAAAATTGCAAGCTCGCGGATTAATTCTAGCATCGCAGGGCAGTCAGCCTCTACAGCATATCTAATAATAGCTTTAGTCATTGTTTTTTAAATGTTTGATTACACGTTTACCAAAAATAGTACTTCCAAGTCTAACCATCGTAGAACCTTTTTCTATTGCTAATTTGTAATCCGATGACATGCCCATGGATAGGGTGTCGAAATTTTCATTTTTGCGATAGAAACTTGCCTTGATACCATCATAAAGGGATTTCAATTCATAAAATTCTTCTTTTATTTCTTTTTCGTTCTCCGTATTCGTGGCTATACCCATTAATCCACGGATATTGATGTGTTTTAAAGCCAAAAACTCTTCGTCGCGTAACATTTCAACCAATTCGATATGATCAAAACCAAACTTCGTATCTTCTTCAGCAATATCAACCTGCAATAAGCAATCAATCGTACGTTTGTTTTTAGCTGCTTGTTTATCTATTTCTTTTAATAGTTTGAAAGAATCAACTGAGTGGATCAAAGTGACAAATGGTGCTATATATTTTACTTTGTTCGATTGAAGGTGGCCAATGAGGTGCCATTCAATGTCTTTCGGTAGGGATTCGTATTTTTCAACAAGCTCTTGAACTAGATTTTCACCAAAAACACGCTGCCCAGCTTCATAGGCTTTCATGATATCTTCATTTGGTTTTGTTTTTGATACAGCGACTAGCTGAACGCCCAGCGCCTTAACTTCTAAATTAATCGCTTCTAGGTTACTTGCAATACTCATGATAATTGTATATTTAAGAATTCAAAGGGTGACAAATGTCAGGCCTTTTTATAAATTTGTACAAAATTACGAAATGCAACGATTAATACTGAATGTACTTACGCTGATTTTTTTATTTGTTTCTTGTAAAAGTACGAATGAGAAAGATATTATTCCAAAAAAGGATTTTGTGAAGGTCTTAACGGAGATTTATACTACTGATGCTTATCTGTCAACTTTAAGTCAGGATAGTGCTAAGCGTGTTATTTTTTCGCTATATGACCACACTTTCAAAAAATATGCGTTAGATTCTACAAGTTTCAAGGAGAATTTGTCATTTTATGCGAGCGATGCCGAATCGATGAATAAAATATACGATGAAGTGGGGGGAAATCTGAAAAAGATGAATGAGGGCTATATGAAAATCGAAAAGGAAAAGAACGACGCCATCCGCAGGAAAGATTCTATCCAAAATGCTTTTATTCAAGATAGTTTATTGCGAGTCCGAAATTGGGTAGAATTATATGAATTTCAGAAAAAAATGATTTTGAATTATAAACCGGATAGTGTTCGCTTTGATTATAAAAAGGCAGCCCGTGTGTTTTTTGAAGGAACAGGGTTAAAAGGTGGGTATAATTTGGGTACATTTTTGATGAAAGCAGACAGCCTACATGCGATTCCGAAATTGGATTCAACAGTTGTTGTTAAAGCTGATTCGATAGCTGTTTCAAAAATTGAAAATAAATCTACGAATAGGGCCAAGGAAGGAGATAAGATGCCACTAAAAGAAGCGCCAAAACCAAGATCGAATGAGAAAGAGGTTAAAAAATCTAGTAATCCTCCCATTTTATTGGATAGAAATAACGGCAATAGGCTGAATTCATTAGATGCTAAGCCGGTTAAATAATACGAATATAAAACATGATTTATCCTAATAACGCAAGTGATAAGCTCGGTTTTGCCGAGATTAAGGAGTTGATAAAACAAAAATGTATCAGTGAGTCGGGGCGTAATTTGGTTGATAAAATACAACCGCAAACTCGATTTGATCAGATAGATAAATTTTTACGTCAAACAAATGAATTCAAGGATCTATTGACTAGCGATGACGCGCTACCAGTAGATCATCTATATCCCATCCGGACTTTAGTTGAAAAAGCAAGAGTTGAAGGTGCTTTTTTAATGGAAGAGGAGTTCCATCGTGTTCTTCTTTCATTGAAAACTGTTTACGCCATTATTCGATATTTTAATGATCGAGAGGGGCAGTACCCAAATTTAGAATTACTTTTTGAACATCTTCCAATAGAGAAACAGATCATACGTGATATCGAGATGATCATTGATGACCGCGGTAAAATGAAGCACAATGCTTCTCGCCTTTTACTAGATCTTTCTCAAGGTATTTTGAAAGCAGAACAAGAGGCACGTAAGCGGATTGATATTATTTTTAAGACTGCACAAAATAGTGGTTGGACGGCAGATGGCAATTTAACTATCAGGGATGGTCGACTTTGTATTCCTATTTTAGCGGAGAACAAACGTAAGCTAAAGGGGCTTATTCACGATGAGTCTGCTACAGGTCAAACAGCTTATATAGAGCCAGAAGAGGTGTTTCACCTCAATAATAAAGTGAGAGATCTAGAGTTTGAACGTAGACGTGAGGTGATTCGAATTCTTGTTGAATTGACGTCCAAACTCAGACCGCATATCCCGTTGATGTTATCTTACGATGGCTTATTGACAAAGGTGGATTTTGTACGTTCAAAGGCTATGTTCGCTTTGGATATTGGGGCGGAAATGCCTGAATTATCGAAAGAGCCAGAGATTGACCTTGTGAATGCTCGTCACCCATTGCTTTCTTTGCATGCCCAACAGGAACGGACGACAATTGTGCCCCTGAATATTAAGATTGATGAGATACAAAGGGTCATTGTGGTTTCAGGACCTAACGCTGGTGGTAAATCGGTCTGTATGAAAACTGTAGGTTTGATGCAATTGATGTTGCAATCGGGTTTGTTGATACCGGCTGATGCCAATTCAAAATTAGGGGTCTTCAAACAAATATTTGCAGATATTGGTGATGATCAATCGATAGAGAGTGATTTGAGTACTTATAGTGCGCATCTCTCTAAGATGAAATACTTTACTGAGTTTGCAAATGCGCGTACTTTGGTTTTGATCGATGAATTTGGTACTGGTACAGACCCATTGTTTGGTGGCCCAATTGCAGAGGCAGTTTTAGAAACGTTGAATAAGAAAAACATTCGTGGTGTAGTGACTACCCATTATTCTAATTTGAAAGTTTTTGCTAATCAGACTACAGGATTGGAGAATGCATCGATGTTGTTTGATAATGTGGCTATGAAACCGCTTTATATTTTGCAAATCGGTAAACCTGGTAGTTCTTACGCTTTTGAAATTGCGCAAAAAATAGGATTGAATAAGGAAATTATTCATTTAGCTAAAATGAAAGTAGGAAACCACCAGAAAAAGGTCGATACACTTTTGGTGGATTTGGAGCGCGAGAAGAAAGAGATATTCGATACCAAGGTGGCGATAACGAAAAGAGAAAAAGAGTTAATTCGTATCAAATCTGATTATGAAGAGTTGCAGTCTTATTTGGAAGATAATAAAAAAGTTATTCTGAAGAAGGCAAAAGAGGAAGCGCAGTCACTAATTAAACAGTCTAATAAATTAATCGAAAATACGGTAGCTGAAATTAAATTGGCACAGGCCGACAAAGAAAAAACTAAACTTATAAGGGCGAAATTGGATAGTTCATTTTCTACTATGCTACCCAAGGATAAGAAGATAGAGAAGAAGCCAGTCGCGGTTGTGGATCTTAACGAGCAAATTGCTGTTGGAGATTGGGTGAAGATCATTGATTCGGATAACGAAGCTGTTGTACTGGAGATTGCTAAGAATAATTTGATATTGGCTATGGGAGAGTTGAGGACAGTTCAGAAGCGAAAAAATGTCATTAAATTAGCGGGAAAAGACTTGAAAAAAGCTGCAAAGGCTGGGTCGAAGACCCTTTCAGCACATGCTGTTGCAGATTTTAATCCAGAAATTGACCTTCGTGGTATGCGAACAGAAGATGCGCTGTACGAGTTGGAAAAGGTGCTGGATAGGGCAGTAATGATTGGTTACCCATCGTTGAAAATTATCCATGGTAAGGGTGATGGAATCCTTCGTAAATTTATTCGAGACTATCTAAGGAAATATAGTCATGTCTCTCGATTCGAAGATGAACATCAGGATCGTGGTGGGGATGGTATTACATACGCTTATTTATAATAATGGTGAACTGGCTGTGATATAGTGCTCTTCCAGATAAAGCTTTATATCTTAAAAGAATATCATTACAATTGCTGTAAAAATATCTTCATAAAAAAAGTTCAGTAGATTATTCTACTGAACTTTTTTTATGAAGGGAATAATTGCTATTAATCCTCTAGTTCCATTATTTCTTCTGCTAAGTCTTCCCAATTTTTTTGTAATTGTTCTAACTCAGCTTTGGATGAATTATAATTGCGCGTATATTCCTGCAGTTTAACAGCATTTGAATAGATTACTTCCGTCGCTAAATCCGTTTCCAGTGCTTTCACAATAATTTCTTTTTCAGCAACTTTTAGTTCTAGCGCTGCTAGTTCTTTATTTTTTTTGCTAATCAATTTGAATTTATCATCAGATGGAGCAGTTTTTGCTTTTTTAGGTTCTTCCGCTACCGCTTTTTTCTCTACCACTTTTTCCTCTGGTTTGATTATGCGTTTTGAATTCCAATCTTCAAATTCTTGGTAAGTACCTGGATACTCTTTGATTTTTTTATCTTCGATATACCAAATTTTGTTTGCCACGTGATCTAAGAAGTAACGATCGTGGGATACCACAATCAACGTACCTTCAAATTGTTGCAATGCTTGAATCAAAATATTCACCGATTGCATATCCAAGTGGTTGGTAGGCTCATCGAGTGCCAAAAAGTTAGCATCAGCTGTCAATGCTTTTGCTAGGGCAACGCGTGATTTCTCTCCTCCTGAAAGGACTTTAATCTTTTTAAAGGCATCGTCACCTGAAAATAAGAAACAACCTAATATGGAGCGTATTTCTGTTTCCGAATGTTTAGGAGCAAAAGCTTGCATCTCTGCAATAATACTATTTTCTAGATGTAATGCTTCTAACTGATGCTGTGCAAAGAACGTTTGCGATACATTATGGCCATGTTCAGATTTCCCTTCGAATTCTAGATCTGCGCCAGCGACTATACGTAATAAGGTAGATTTACCCTTCCCGTTTGCACCGATTAAAGCAATTTTATCGCCTTTTTCGATGATACCTTCTGTGTCTTCTAGTATTTCGAGGTTTGGATAAGACTTAGAAACCTTTTCTAAGGTTACGACGTGTCTTCCTGATGGTTTCGAAAATTTAAAGCTGAAGTTTACAGTTGGGTTGTCATCATCTACATCTTCTACTTTTTCCATCTTATCCAAAGCTTTGATACGTGACTGCGCCATTTTCGCTTTTGAAGCTTTGGCTCTGAAACGTTCGATCAAACGTTCCTCTTGTTTAATCTTGGCTTGTTGGTTTTTAAATTGACCAGCTTGAATCTCACTTCGCGATGCTTTTTCTTCTAAATAGTAACTGTAGTTACCGGCATAGAGTGTAAGCTTGCCTTTTCTTGACTCTACCGTCTTCTTAATAATACGGTCTAAGAAATATCTATCGTGAGAAACGATAACAATGGCGCCTTCAAATCCTTGCAGATAATTTTCTAACCATTTAATGGATGGTAGATCCATGTGGTTGGTTGGCTCATCCAGTAATAAGATGTCTGGTGTTTGCAATAAGATACGGGCTAGCATGACACGCATGCGCCATCCTCCAGAGAAGGTTGCTAAAGGACGCTTCTGTTCATCTTCTGAAAAACCTAGACCTGCTAAAATTTCATGCGCACGAAATTCGATACTGTAGCCATCTAAGGCCTCAAATTCCATTTGCTTGTCACTTAATTTATTTAGAATATCATCAGAATAATCTGTTTCTAATTTTTGGAGTAAGGTTTCTATTTCTGAATGCAGCTGATTTTGGCGTTCAAAAGCCTCCATTGCTACATGTAAAATACTTTTATCAGAATGATAAGATAATAAATCTTGGTTAAGGTAACCAAGCTTCAAGTCCTTAGCCATCGATATACTGCCAGAAGTAGGTGAATATTGCCCTACAATTAATCGCAATAAAGTAGATTTACCAGTACCGTTAGCACCAATTAGACCGACTTTATCGCCAGGTTTAATATGCCAGTTAGCCTCATCATACAATGCGCGTGAGCCTATTTCAAATGTTAAGTTATTTATTGATATCATTTCGATTGCAAAAGTAATGAAATTTCTTCTTCTTTAGCTACCTTTGTAACATGTACAAGTTGGTAAAACCTATTTTCTTTTCAATGGATCCTGAATCTGCGCACCATACGGTGACAGGAGGGTTAAAAGTATTCTCAAAAATCTGGGGTTCTCAAAAATTATTAAGTAGCCTGTATACTTATGAAAACTCGAACTTAGCGCGTGAAGTGTTTGGTCTAAAGTTTAAAAATCCAGTAGGATTAGCAGCCGGATTTGATAAGAATGCTGAATATATTACCGATATGGCTAATTTTGGTTTTGGTTTTATCGAAATTGGTACTGTAACACCAAGGCCTCAACCCGGTAATGATAAACCGCGTATGTTTCGTTTAGTGCCCGACAAGGCATTGATCAATCGCATGGGTTTTAACAATCAAGGTGCTGATGTGGCCGCTAATCGTCTCAAACATTTATCTGCCGATGATCGCAAAGGTCTATTGATTGGGGGAAATATTGGTAAAAATAAAATAACTCCAAATGAGCAAGCGGTAGATGATTATATATACTGTTTTAATGCATTATTTGATTATGTTGATTATTTCGTTGTTAATGTAAGTTCCCCTAATACGCCAGGGTTACGTGACCTGCAGGAAAAAGAACCTTTGAAACATATTTTGAATACACTTCAAGAATTGAATGAACGTAAAACCAGTAAGAAGCCAATATTATTGAAAATTGCACCCGATTTGACCGATAGTCAATTGGATGATATTGTCGAGATTGTGCAGGAAACTGGCATTGCGGGTGCTATAGCGACAAATACGACTATTTCTAGAGAAGGATTACGCAGTGATGCAAATCTGGTAAAAGAAATGGGTGGTGTGAGCGGTGCTCCGTTGACGAAACGTTCGACAGAAGTCATTCGCTATTTAGCTGTAAAATCAAATCGTTCTTTTCCAATAATTGGCGTCGGTGGCATTCATTCTGCTGCAGATGCTATAGAAAAGTTGGATGCGGGTGCAAGTCTTATCCAAATTTATACAGGATTTATTTACGAAGGTCCTGCTTTAGTTTCGGAAATCTGTAAAGGAATTGCCCAAGCGGGTAAGTAGAAGCTAGATTTTATATATAAAAAAGCGCGTTCTTACCATATAGTAAGAACGCGCTTTTTTATTTTGGATAAGATTATACCAATGGAGCAGGAGCTTCTTCTTCAAATAATGGTAAATCTTTAATGATGTTGTACCAAGTGAAAATCTTTTTTATGTCTGATGAATACACACGTGATTCATCATGACCTGGTGCAATTTCACGGAAAGTGTCGCGTAATGCTTGACCATCTGCTTTTGCATCTACTGTCAATCCTTTTTCTTTGATTGTTTCAAAAACATTCAATAAACGAATTTCTTCTTCCTCTCCGTAGATTGTAATGTCTTCTAAAGTTGCCATTTTGGTAGTAGATAAGCTAACTACTGATTTTATTTTAGCGCTATCTAAAGACTCTAAAATAAACCCTCCTTTATTTTGTCCAATTAATTTGAACAAACCTGGTTTTCCTGTTACAGAAACTAATGCTCTTAAATTCATAATACACTTTTACTTATCGAGAACTAATCTTCGATAACTTCAATACTTAAAATACGATCACCTTGACGGATCTCATCTACTAGATCAACATTTTCGATAACTTTACCAAAACAAGTGTGGTTTCTGTCTAAATGTGCTGTATTGGTACGGCTGTGGCAAACGAAGAATTGAGATCCACCTGTGTTACGACCAGCATGAGCCATCGATAATACACCTCTGTCGTGGTATTGGTTTTCTCCAGTCAATTCACAATCAATTTTGTAACCTGGGCCACCTGTTCCTGGCATACCAGAAGCACCCTCACGTGAATTTGGGCATCCACCTTGAATAACGAAGTCTGGAAGCACACGGTGGAATGTTAATCCGTCGTAATATCCTTCTTTCGCTAATTTGATGAAATTTGCAACTGTATTTGGAGCATCTGCTGTATAGAATTGTACAGTCATGTCGCCTTTTTCTGTTTTGATAATCGCTTTACTCATTTTATTAAAATAAATATGTTCAATTACAAATATAAGATTTCAAAACGATTTGAAAAAAAGAATACTTGATCGAATTAAGTAAGAAGCATTAATATTTATTTAAATAATTGATTCTAATAATATTATCTTTTATATTTAGACTTATATTAGTCCATAATATAGACCTTAAATTCAATTTATTTTAATGATATGAGCAAACTGGTTATTCGGGAGTGGGCAGAGTCTGATCGCCCACGAGAAAAATTACTGGAACAAGGACGTCGGGTTTTGTCAGATGCAGAGCTTTTGGCAATTTTAATTGGTTCTGGATCTCGGGATGAAACTGCTGTGGAATTATGCAGACGAATCTTATCCAGTGCGCAACATAATCTGGATAATCTTTCCAAAATGGAAGTTATCGATTTATGTAATTTTAAAGGAATAGGAGAGGCAAAAGCTATTAGTATTATTGCGGCCCTTGAATTGGGACGTAGAAGAAAGGAATCTATTCAAATTGAAAGACCTGTACTCAATAGCAGCAAGCGCGTATATGAATATTTTAAATATCAATTACAAGATCTTCCTCATGAAGAATTTTGGGTATTATATCTTAATACAGCATGTAAAATTTTAGATAAACAGTTGATCGGTAGAGGGGGAAATGATTTTACACCAGTTGATGTCCGGATTATCTTAAGAAATGCTTTGAATTGTAAGGCAAATTCGATGATTTTGATTCATAATCATCCTTCAGGAACCTTACATGCTAGTCAAGCAGACAAGGTAATAACTAAAAAAATCATCGACGCTGCTAAACTCATGGATATTAAGGTCAATGATCATGTGATTTTTACCGACAATGCGTACTACAGTTTTCGAGATGATGGATTATTAGATTAATAACCGAAAAACTGAGCACAAGCAGGTTGAAAAATATTGGGTTTTCCCCGTGAGAATGGGGAAATTAAATCTCCCCACTTTCGTTTAATCGTTAAATTTTCTCTTTTGTCTCCTATACAGGATATAGACAATTGCCAGCAAAGCGACAACTGCAAGAATGATATAACTTGAATTAGAATTTTGTTGTGTATTAATGGTATCTGCAAAAACCAAGTTGCCTACCATAATTAGTAGAATTGTTAACCACTTAGCCATAATTTATAATATTTTATATATTTAGTAACTCCACAATGTAGTGAATATAATATTATAAAGCAAATTTTCGGCCATCTTTTTATTTAGACCAGACATTTGCACTTTTTTAACAAAAAAACGTTGGATCTGACACAGATCCAACGTTTTTCACCTGCGAAAAGCAAGCTAGGGTTGGTTGATATTCGGTTTCTTAATGTATTATTTAGTCAATCTCTGCAATGAAGTTTCCTGTTTGATTAATTTCAGATTTAAATGCTGTAATTTTCTGTAAATTGACTGTTCCGATTACATATTTAAAATTTGGAGCGTAATATCTTTCGATGATGTTAGAAAAGCCTAATTTTTCGATTAAGCTATCGTCCTCATATCTTAAATACACTTTGATTTCATGGTCGGTACTATATGACAGTGCATTTGTGTTTAAGTGTTTTTTGTATTCATATCTATAATCATAGCGCAACGCTGTGATATCAGATAATACCGCAGAACCTGTTGGATGACCTCCAGCTCCTTTACCATAAAAAAACTGCTCATCCGCGAAAGCAGCCTTTACAAGTACGCCGTTGTTTTCGTTTTCAACATTGAACAAAATGTTATCAGCGCTGATGAACTTAGGGATGACATAAAGGACAACTTTATTTTGATCGATTTCTCGAGCTGTAGGGATAAGTTTTATTTTAAAATTTTTCTCTTTAGCAAAGCGTATGTCTTGAACACCCAATTTATCAATCCCTATGTTAAATACGTCATCTGGGTTGACATTTATACCGTATGCGTGAGCGGCAACAATTGTCAACTTGTACTTAGGGTCAAATCCACCGACGTCCAAGGTAGGATCTGTTTCTGCAAAACCTAAATCTTGAGCTTCTTTTAAAGCATCTGCGTATGGTTGGTTTTCATTAAATACCTTTGAGAGTATAAAGTTGGAAGAACCGTTAAAGATACCCGTTACAGCGTGCAATAGCTCGTTGTCGTAATACTCTTCCAAATTACGTATAATAGGAATACTACCACAAACTGCACCTTCGTAGAGTAGGCTTGTGCCATATTCTTGTTGGATGGAAGCTAGTTCCTCTAAATGCGTAGCAATCATTTTTTTATTTGCAGATACTACATTTTTTCCAGATTTAAGCGCACGAACAGTTAATGCATAGGCAGCATCTGCATCGTCGATCAATTCTACAACGGTATTGATTTCAGGATCTGAGAGAATAGCCTCAGCATCTGTTGTGAATAATTCAGCAGGTAGTGATCTTTGTTTGTCAGCATTTTTGATGACAAATTTTTTAATTTCTAAATTTAAGTTTTTAGTCTTGATAATGTCGTACAATCCTTGCCCTACAACTCCGAATCCAAACATTCCAATCGTTAATTTCTTACTCATAGTTATTTTTTGCGCTTTATATAATGTTGCTATCTGAATTATTTTATTTTATCGAATGCTTGTTGTAAATCTGCTTTGATATCATCAATATGCTCGATACCGACAGATAAACGAAGTAAGCCTACAAATACTCCTGCTGCATTTTTTGCTTCATCACTAAGCTGTTGATGAGTTGTAGCCGCAGGGTGAATGATTAATGTTTTTGTATCTCCAACATTTGCCACGTGACTGATTAATTCTAGACTGTCAATAAATTCATCAGCTTTTGTTACGTCGCCTTTAATTTGGAAAGAAAGAACAGCACCGTAGCCATTTTTTAGATATTTTTGAGCGTTAGCATAACTTGGTGAACTCTTTAATCCTGGATAGTTTACATTTTCTACCTGTGGATGTGATTCTAACCATTTTGCTACTTCTAACGTATTGTCTACATGACGCTGAACGCGTAGGGATAATGTTTCTAAACCTTGAATCAGTTGGAATGAGTTGAAAGGCGATATTGCAGGACCAAAATCACGTAGCCCTTCTACACGCGCACGGATAGCAAATTGGATATTGCCAAATGGGCCATTAATACCAAATACGTCTGCAAATACCAATCCATGATATCCTTCTGATGGTTCTGAGAATTGTTTAAATTTACCATTTCCCCAGTTGTAATTTCCACCATCAACGATAACACCGCCGATGCTAGTTCCATGACCACCAATCCATTTTGTTGCTGATTGAACAACTACAGAGGCACCGTGCTCTAAGGGTTTGAATAAATAGCCGGCTGCACCGAATGTATTGTCAACAATAAGTGGAATATCATGTTTTTTAGCAACAGCAGCTATTTTGTCAAAATCAGGGATATCGTAACTTGGGTTTCCGATAGTTTCCAAGTAAAGTGCTTTTGTGTTTTCATCGATTAATGATTCAAAGTCTTCAGCTGTAGTTTCTTTTGTAAAACGTACATCAATACCTAGTCTTTTGAACGCTACTTTAAATTGATTATAAGTACCACCGTAGACATTACTGCTTGAAACAAAGTTATCTCCAGCTTCTAAAATGTTGTTTAATGCAATAAATTGCGCTGCTTGGCCAGAAGCAACAGCTAGTGCAGCTACACCACCTTCTAAAGCAGCTACTCGTTTTTCAAAAACATCTGTTGTAGGGTTTTGAAGACGTGTGTAGATGTTTCCAAATTGTTTTAATGCAAATAAATTAGCGCCATGTTCTGCGTTTTCAAATACATAAGAACTTGTTTGATATATAGGCACTGCACGTGAACCAGTTGTTGGGTCAGCAACTTGACCTGCATGCACTTGCAGTGTTTCGAATTTCAAATTTTTATTTGTAGACATTATAGTTATAATTAATTAGTTAAAGATTCATTAGTAAAAAGGGGATAGGGCTTCGCACATGAATATGTACTCGCAATCAATAAATTAAAAACAGATTGATTAACAAGAAAACGTAAACATGTGCCAACACATTCGCGTCGAAGTCGATGCAAAAGTTGTGCTTGTTACGTTGGTTTTAGAATTTACCTTCTTGTTTTGTTGTAATGTGATTATCATTGTCGTTTCATTTATATCCTCCAAAGCAGTATTACTTTGGACAGGAATTGGCACCTTTTCAAACGTATTTTGAAGGTTGCCAGTGGGTCATTGAGCCAGTCTCTCGCCACTTCTTTATAAATCAAGACCTGATTGAAAGGTTTTGATTAGATGTATTTCTATTTGAAGTACATTGCAAATATATGCCTTGATTTTTATAAAGCAAAATATTTTTTGCTATTTATTTAAATAATTAAATAAAACAAGGATTTAGAGGAGTGTAGATGGATTACGTGTTTGAGGTAACCAGAATAAAAAGATAGGAGCATTGCCTCCTATCTTTTTTATATAATGATCCTTCGACACTTTACACACAATGTTTACCAGATGGTGTAAAGTGCCTATTTTATAATGCGCTTAATCTTATTCGATTTTTTAATGAGTTTATGTAGTTCGCTATAATTCTCGTCTTGAATGGCATCTTTCAAGGCTTGAAGCTGTTTGATGTTTTCTTCCAATACTTCTAATACGTTTACTCTATTTTGTTTGAAAATAGGAGTCCACATATCAGGTGAACTTTTCGCTAAACGTACTGTTGATTCAAATCCGGAACCTGCTAACTCAAAAATTCTACCTTGCGATTTCTCTTTTTCCAGAACTGTTAGGGCTAAAGCAAAAGAGGTCAAGTGTGAAATATGAGAGACATAGGCTGTGTGAGTGTCATGCTCTTCGGCTGTCATAAAAGAAGAACGCATTTCCAGCAATTCAGTAATAGAATCTGTTAGTTCGAAGGCATCTTCATCAGATTTAAATGCCTCTACGTAGACCATCATTTTATCTTTAAACAGATTTGGGAGCGCGGCTTCAGGTCCAGAATACTCTGTACCTGCCATAGGATGCGCAGCGACATAGCGTCCACGTTTAGGGTGGTCAGAAATCAATTGTAAGATATTTAGTTTGGTAGAGCCCATGTCAACGATAACCTGATCTGTTACTTGATCGAGTAACTTTGGTGCTAAAGCGATGATTGCATCTACAGGAGCGGTTAAAATGATAACCTTACATTTTTCCAAAGCTTCTTCCAGTGTCGCTTTGTGGTCAATGAAGCCAATTTGCATTGCTTTGTTAAGGTTTGCATCACTTTTGTCTACACCAAAAACTTGATCGCAGAATCTTTTTTCTTTTAGTTTCATGGCGACTGAGCCGCCAATTAAACCGACGCCAATAATGGCTATATTTATCATGTTATTCTAATCTTAATTCGTTTCCTTTGCTACCTTAATCCGTGTAATTGCCTCTTTTAAAACTTCAACTGAGGCGCATAAACTAATTCTAATATAGGTGTTTCCTGCGCTGCCGAATATTCCTCCAGGTGTGATGAATACACGTGCGAGATCCAAAACTTCATCACTTAAAGTGTATCCTGACGCGTAATTTTCAGGAACTTTAGCCCAGACAAATAGACCCACCTGATTCTTTTTATAAACACAGCCCAGTAAATCCATGATAGCAAATACCAGAAATCTTCTTTCGTTATAAATGGTGTTCAACTCTTGATACCATGCTTTATCCAGCTGCAATGCTTTTGCTGCAGCAAGCTGAGCTGGCAAGAACATACCCGAATCCATATTACTTTTGAATCGCAATACTTCATTGATGCGTTCTTCTGCGCCAACCAACATACCGATACGCCATCCGGCCATATTAGAAGATTTGCTGAGCGAATTTAATTCCAAAGCGACTTCTTTTGCCCCATCTATGGACATAATACTTTTAGGAGCGTCGGTCAATATAAAACTATATGGGTTATCATGACAGATCAAAATATGATGTGTTTTTGCAAAGGCAATCAATTCATGATAGAATGCTTCACTGGCACTTGCACCGGTTGGCATATGAGGATAATTGATCCACATTAATTTTACTTTCGACAGATCGTTTTCAGCAAGCTTTTTTAGGTTCGGTAACCAATCTGTTTCCTCTGCTAAATCATAGGTGATTGCTGTTGCCCCGCTTAGACGAACTGCTGCAGCATAGGCAGGGTAGCCAGGGTTAGGTATTAAAACCTGATCTCCTTCTTGTAAATAGGTCATGCAAATATGGACGATACCTTCTTTAGATCCTATCAAGGGTAAGATTTCTGTATTTGCATTGAATGTAGCATGATAATATCGTTGATACCAATCTGCAATAGCTTGTCTCAAAACCGGAGATCCTTTATAGTTTTGATAACCATGTACATTGGTCTTAGCCGCTTCCGTGCTCAATGTCTGAATCACTTCAGGATGAGGAGGTAGGTCAGGACTTCCAATGCCTAAATTAATCACGCGAGCCCCTGCTTTATTAAGCTCGTCAATCTCTCTTAATTTTTTGGAGAAATAATATTCTTCGGTTTGTTGCAACCTTTTGGCAACTTCTATCTGCATTATATTCTGGTATTTTACAATTTACAAAGACTAAATTAGGGTTTTTCTATTAAAATAATAGTAATTTGTCGCTTTAATTGCTAATTGTTGAAGAAAATTAATTCTATCATCCAGATGCAAGATTTTTTCTATAGGTAAGTATTCCTCACGTATTGCGGGTAATTTTACTATTTTTGCTACCTTAATATTATAAATGAAAACTTACTTTAGGTTATTATCTTTTGCCAAGCCCATTGAGAAATATGCAGTCCCGTACATTATCTGTACGTTAATCACGGTTGTATTTAGTACTTTAAACTTGGCCTTATTAGCTCCGTTATTACAGACTTTGTTTAATACTGATCAGGTTTCTGCACAGGCAGTATTAGAAAAACCAGAAGGATACTTTGATATTCTTGGCCATTTTAATTACTACGCTAGTTTAGCAAACCAACAATTTGGTGCTTACGGTGCTCTGAAATACGTCTGTATAGTCATCGTTATTTCTGTATTTATTAGTAACTTATTTCGCTATTTAGCACAGCGTATAATGGAGAATTTACGTATACACACGTTGTTGAATTTGCGTAAGACAGTTTTTGACAATGTCATGGACCTGCATTTGGGGTTTTTTAATGGTCAACGTAAGGGTGATATTATTTCAAAAGTTTCATCGGATGTTCAGGTTGTACAATATTCTGTTACAGGTACCTTACAGGTTGCATTTAAAGAGCCTCTTCAGCTAGTTGCTTATTTAGTGATGCTCTTTATCATATCGGCAAAATTAACATTTTTTGCCATGCTCGTGATTCCTATATCGGCGTTTTTCATATCTAAAATTGTGAAAACTTTAAAGGCACAAGCAATCGCAGGTCAAACATCTTATGCCAATATGATTTCTTATCTGGATGAGGCTTTATCGGGAGTTCGTATTATCAAGGCATTTAATGGTACGAATTTCGTTAAAAAAAGATTCAATGATGAAAATGATCATTATGCAGGTATTATGCGTGCAATGGCGAGACGTCAACAATTGGGATCACCTGTTTCTGAATTGTTGGGTGTAATCATGGTTGCCATTATCTTGTTATATGGAGGTAATTTGGTTTTGTCAGGTAGTGACGAGTTTGGAGCTTCTGAATTCATTGCCTATATCGCTATATTTTCACAGGTTATGCGTCCAGCAAAGGCATTGACGGATGCCTTTAGTAATATCCATAATGGCATTGCGGCAGGTGAACGTGTTTTGGAATTGATCGACACAAAAAGTGAGGTGACGGATAAACCCAATGCGAAAGTAGTGTCTGATTTCAATCAATCTATTGAATTACAGCAGGTTGATTTTGCTTATGGAGAGAAAGCTATTTTGAAAGGAATCAATTTAACCATCGAAAAGGGGAAAACAATTGCGTTGGTAGGACCATCTGGTGGAGGAAAATCTACGTTAGTTGATTTAATCCCACGTTTTATGGATGTCACTGCAGGTAAAATTCTATTTGATGGCATAGATTTAAGAGATTTGGATCAGGAATCCTTGCGAAGAATGATTGGAATGGTGAATCAAGAGTCTATTTTATTTAACGATAGCATCTTTAATAATATCACATTTTCGAATACAAATGCAACTCAAGAAGAGGTGGAGGCTGCAGCAAAAATTGCAAATGCGCATGAATTTATCTTAAAAACTGAAGCAGGCTATCAAACAAATATTGGTGATCGTGGAGCAAAACTTTCAGGTGGCCAACGTCAAAGAATCTGTATTGCTAGAGCTGTTTTGAAAAATCCACCAATCATGTTGTTGGATGAGGCAACGTCGGCATTGGATACCGAATCAGAAAAACTAGTCCAAGATTCGTTATATAAACTCATGGACAATCGGACAACTATTGTCATTGCACACAGATTGAGTACCATTCAGAATGCAGATAAAATAGTTGTTATCGATGGAGGACAAATTGTAGAGTTTGGAAGTCACAGCGAATTGATTCAAAAAGAAGGCTTATATAGAAAATTGATAGATATGCAACAATTCACAGACTAATTGTTGCTGACCTCATATTGATGTACCAAAAACAAGGCTAAATTCTACGGATTTAGCCTTGTTTTTGGTACATTTGCTATAGACTAGGAGACATGCTAATGGATGCTAAAGAAAAATTAAACTTCTTAATCTCTAATCCACTTTTGGATAGTGAGTTAAGAGGTATAGCAAATAAAGTGATGCAAGAAGAACGTATCACATTTGATGAAGGTGTATACCTTTACGAAAAAGCCGAATTGGGTTATTTGGGTGTTTTGGCGAATTATATTCGCGAGAAAAGACATGGTGATGTTACCTATTTCAACCGCAATTTTCATATTGAACCTACAAACGTATGTGTATACGACTGTAAGTTTTGTTCATATTCGCGTATGATTAAGGAACGAGCAGAAGGCTGGGAGATGGATGTGGAAGGAATGATGGATATCGTAAAGAAGTATGATGACGAAGCTGTCACTGAAGTACATATTACAGGTGGCGTTGTACCAAAACAAAATCTAGAGTTCTATGCAGAGTTCTTTAAAAAGTGCAAAGAGCATCGTCCTTCATTACATATAAAAGGGCTAACACCTGTAGAGTATTATTACATTTTCAAGAAGGCGAAGCTGAGCCATTATGAAGGTATGAAATATTTACAGTCCTGTGGCTTGGATTCAATGCCTGGTGGAGGCGCTGAAATATTCCATCCAGAAATCAGAGAAAAGATAGCGCACGATAAATGTACCGCTGAGCAATGGTTAGATATCCATGAGCAGGCTCATTCATTAGGAATGCATACCAACGCAACTATGCTATATGGGCATATTGAAGCTTATTGGCATCGTGTGGATCATATGGAGCGTCTTCGTCAACTACAAGATAAGACTGGAGGATTCCAAACCTTTATTCCATTAAAATTTAGAAATAAAGAAAATCAAATGTCCCATGTTCCTGAGGTTTCTGTTATTGAGGATCTAAGGAACTATGCAATAGCCCGTATATATATGGATAATTTTTCTCATATAAAGGCATACTGGGCAATGATTTCTCGTGATACGGCGCAGATGTCGTTGGCATTTGGGGTTGATGATATTGATGGCACTTTAGATGATACAACAAAGATCTATAGTATGGCAGGTGCTGAGGAACAAAATCCAGGTATGTCAACGCAACAATTGGTCGAGCTGATCCGGAATGTAGGTCGTCACCCAATTGAACGGGATACATTATACCATGTCGTCACGGATTATAAAGACGTGGTTTTTGAAGAAAACAGCAAGAAGAAGAATTATTATGCACTTCCTGTTGTAAATAATTAAGATATATTTTGAAAAAGACTTTTTACTTTATCCGTCATGGACAAACCGATCTGAACTTGAAAGGTATTGTACAAGGACGTGGCGTAAATTCACCGCTAAACGAAACAGGCTTGGCACAAGCTCAAGCTTTTTATAATTCTTATAAAGATGTTAATTTTGATAAAATCTATACGTCTACATTAATAAGGACTCACCAAACTGTTGCTAGTTTTATCAACGATGGAGTCTCCTGGCAAGAGTTAGCGGGTTTAGATGAAATCAGTTGGGGTGTTTACGAAGGTAAAGAGCAAAATGAATCTATCATGTCTGGTTTTAGCGAACTAGTTTCAGCATGGAAAAATGGTGAATTGGATGTCAGTGTAGATCAGGGGGAGTCTCCGAATGCATTAATGCAACGTCAAAGTGAAGCTATTCAACATATGGTAAAGCAAGAGCATGAAGAGACTATATTGGTCTGCATGCATGGTCGCGCCTTACGTATTATACTTTGCCTACTGACAGGTGTAGATGCCTCTAAAATGGATGAATTTCCCCATACAAACACTGCCCTATATAAATTAACGTATGTTAATGGTCAATTTGAAATTATTGACTATTATAATACTAAACATCTAGAGGTATTAACAAATGGATAAAGTGAGAGTATCGGCAGTTTCGTATACGAATACATTGCCGTTTTTAAATGGAATAAGACATTCTTCAGTTTTAGATCGTATCGAATTGAGTTTGGATAATCCAAGTGTCTGTGCGCAAAAAGTAATCGATGATGAAGCTGATTTGGGAATTATTCCCGTTGCAGCATTATTGAGTTTGCCAGAGGCACATATTATTACTGATTATTGTATTGGTACTGAAGGTGCTGTGGATTCGGTTTTTATTTTTTCTCAAAAACCGATTACTGAGGTTGAAACCCTCTATTTAGATAAACAATCGCGTACTTCCAATGGATTGGCTAGAGTTTTGTTAAAGCACCATTGGAAGAAAGAAGTGAAGATTGTGGATGATATTGAAGTCGCTGATGCTTATGTATTGATAGGTGATCGTACTTTTGGAAAAAAAAACACCGTTGCTTTTATTTATGACTTGGGTTTGTATTGGAAAGAATTTACGGGCCTTCCATTTGCTTTTGCGGTTTGGGTAAGTAAAAAGGAGTTGCCAAGGGATTTTATTTATGAATTCAATGACGCTCTACGAGAAGGTGTTTCCAAACCAGAGGATGTAATTGTTGGATTGCCTGAATATGCAAATTTTGATTACCGTCATTATTTGACAGAAAGTCTAAACTATCATCTTACCGATGAAAAACGTGAAGCTATTAAAAAATATTTAACGCTATTGTCAGATTTAGATACATAATGCGTCAAAACAAATTAAAAAGCGATTATACCTATAATAATCGCTTTTTAATTTGTTCGTATTTAAAATGAAAATTTATGAATAAGATCTATTTAGCAGGCGCTATGATTGTCGATCATGCTAATCGGCTATTGGTTGTCAGGAAGAAAGATTCTGTGTACTATATGATGCCTGGTGGAAAAATCGAAAAAGGGGAATTATCTGCTCAGGCACTCATCCGCGAACTTAAGGAAGAGTTAGATCTCAACATCTCTGCACGCGAATTGGAATATCTTGGTTTTCATGAAACCGATGCCGTTAACGAAGCTGATACCATAGTAAGAGGAGAGGTTTTTCGCCTTGAATTGAAAAAAAATGTGCAGATTGTTCCATTAGCTGAAATTGCTGAGGCTGTTTGGTTGACGGTTGATGATTATAAAAATTATAAATTAGCCCATCTGATTGAAGAATTTACATTACCCATTTGGTTGGCGGGAACTTTTGAATATTAAAAATAAGTACTTATTTTTTATCCTAGATTACTGTTATGTTATCTTTTGCAAATGCCAAAATAAATTTAGGTCTTCATGTCGTTGGCAAGCGATCTGATGGTTATCATGATTTGGAAACTATATTTTACCCTGTGAAAATCTATGATGTAGTTGAAATAAATCCAATTCAAACAGGTGTAACAACATTTTCTTCTGAAGGAATTTCTATTCCTGGCGATGATATAAACCTATGTGAGAAAGCATACCGTATCGTTAAACAGGATTTTGATATTCCTGCAGTAGCAATCAATTTGATTAAACGAATTCCTATTGGTGCAGGGATGGGCGGAGGGTCAGCAGATGCCGCTTCTGTTCTTAAGATGTTGAATGAAACATTCAATCTTCAGGTGACAAATGCTCAACTCGAAGTCTATGCGAAACTGCTGGGTGCAGATTGTCCGTTTTTCATAGAAAACAAACCTGTTTATGCCACTGGTATAGGAACTGATTTTGAATCGATAAATTTGGATTTAAATGCGTATTATATTGTGGTAATCAATCCTGGGATCCATGTTTCTACTGTCGAAGCTTATCGAGGTGTGGAGGCCAGAAAATCTGAATTTGATTTAAGAACTATTGTCAAATTGCCGGTTCAAGAGTGGAAGTTTTATTTGAAAAACGATTTTGAGGATTCAATTTTTGAACAATATCCAAGAATAATGGAACTTAAGGACGCCCTTTACCTTTCGGGCGCACTTTATGCTTCGATGTCCGGTTCTGGATCCTCTGTATTTGGTATATTTGATCGGCAAGTTAGATTGGAACATTTGAGGTCATTAGGCGAGATATACTACCCAATTGATTTATAATTAACGTTCATTATCTTCCATTATTTTTAAGGTGTTAAGTGTGAAGATGAAAAAACATTGGGCGAATTAAAGCGGTTGATGCTTACGTTATTAATAAGGTAAGCATGTTTTTCTTTTTACATAGCGGAAAAAGAAAAACATGGTTTAGTTTAACTACATGGCTTACTCATCTTCCAGTTTATAGTCAATCAATTCTTTAGCCTCTTCAAGTACCAGTTTTAATTTTTCAGAACCTAATTGAAGTGATTGTAGTGCTTTCTTGTTGCTGATAATATCTTTTACTAATATGATTTGGTTTTGAAGTAGTGTCTTTTTTTCTTCATCTGTCAAGGTTGTTAAGCAGGTAACAGGGTAAAAAACTGCTTTATCTACTCGTTTTTTGATGCTATTGTCTTCTGGATAATCCCAAGAAAGAAAATTGACCTGATAGTACTTTCCAAAATCTTTTGAGTCTGAAGTCAAATAGGCGTTGGTGACCAACCAGCCTTGTGTGAAAGTTCTATCTTTTCCAAAAAATTGATAGTTGAGGTTACTGATATCCTTAAATCGAGATAAGAAGTACATTGGAGTCGTTACTGAAATCTTTGCATCAATATCATTTCGAAATTTGCATTCGATAGCGAGCATTTCATCACCTTTTGATGCTACCACATCAATCTCATGTGTGACAGCATGACCTTGAACAGTTTGCCCCGTGGTACTTTCAAAGCCATATTCTTGAAATAAGCGTGCAATCCATTTTTCAAAATAAAAGCCTTCTGGTCCAAGCTCCCGAAGAGCTTTTTTGAGGCTATATCGTGCGGCATACGAATTACGTTGTGATTTTAAGGCTTCGAATGCTAATTGGTAGAGTTCTCTTGTTGTTATCCCGTCAAATAATTTTTCTTTTATCTGTGTGTATACTTTTTCCACTTGCTCATTATTGGCTCCAGAACGAGTCAATGAATGGTGTAAACTTTCGCTATTAAATGGAACTAATTCTCCTGAATATTTTTTTACCAGCATGCTATCTTTTATATTAAAAATGTTAATGGTGCAATTAGTATGCTAACCTTACTAAAAATAACTAAAAGAGTTCTTTAATTAAAATATATATACCGACAATAAATATAAACCATCCGAAAATGGGCTTTAGCTGTTCCGTGGCGATTTTTTTCTGTAAATAATTTCCTATTGCCACGCCCACAATTGTGATGGAAAGTAATTTTAGTAAAAATATCCAGTCCATTTGTACATGATCAACATCACCAAGAAAGCCGATAAGTGAATTGATCGTTATGATAAGAAGAGATGTTCCAATTGCTTTGCGAATTGGCATCTGGAGTAAAATCACCAAAGCAGGGATTATCAAAAACCCACCTCCTGCACCTAAAAATCCGGTAACCAATCCGATGCCAATACCCCAAGTAACCATTTTTGTCGTATGTTGTTTAATCGGATGATGTAGACCTGCTTGTACCGGCCTATTTTTTATCATACTCCAGGATGAACCTAACATCAGTACAGCAAACGCAATCATAGTGAGCGTTGATTTTGTTAGCTGGAAATCATTTATGTCTAAAATGACTTCAGGAATGTGAATCAATAAGAGTTTTCGAACGATAAGCACAACGATGACGGATGAAATTCCAAAATAAGTAGCAGCAGCATAATCGACGCATTTTTCTCTTGTTTTGATTAAGCTACCAATCATACTTGTGAAGCCTACGATAAAAAGAGAGTAGGAGGTCGCTAGTGTAGGATGTACATGGAATAGGTAGACTAATACTGGTACGGTTAATATGGAACCACCTGCACCGATTAATCCGAGCGTGATACCGATGAAAATAGACAAAAAGTAACCTATAATTTCCATCGTTGAAACATTGTGTGCCAAAGAACGGAATAATTATTAGGAATCAAAAACAAAATAATAGTGCATTTGTTATCATAGTGTAGGACAACTTATAAAATTTATATATATGGGTACGCTAGTAGATAAAGTAATAAGCAAAGTAAAAAGTAGGATAGATGAAAACTGTGAGAATGGCAAGATAGAAACCTCAGAACGTATACTTTCTGTTGTAGCAGGTGGATTTATACTCGGGGCAGGTGTTCGCTATTTAATTAAACATCCGCTCACCGCACTTTCTGGTTTATCTTTAGGTGGGGCACTAGTCTACCGTGGCGTGACAGGTCGTTGTGCCGTAAAGAAAGCAATCGAAGACGAAGGTGAGCGTGTTGAGGTTATCGAACATCATTATTTCGTGAAAAAAGATTAATTACGTCTAATAATTTAGGTTTATACTGAAAAGGTCTAATATGTCATGTATTAGGCCTTTTGTTTTTAAAACAAAATATTGCAGGATGATGCTTGCATTATTTTTGATTGAAAGGGCAAAAATTGGAGCATACTTACCGCTAATTAATAAAAATAGTCTAAAATATGATTCTTTTATTTTTTCTATTCGATAAATAAGAAAAAAAAACCTACATTATCGTGATTTTTACAGTAAAGATAAAAAATATTGAAATTTACAGAATTTGGTTTAGCATCTTCTTTGGAAGAGGGCTTAGATAGCATGGGTTATGAAGATGCAACACCTATACAGGAACAGGCGATTCCTGTTGTCCTAAATAACAAAGATTTAATAGCGTGTGCGCAGACAGGTACCGGTAAGACGGCTTCCTATTTATTACCTGTATTACATAAGATAGCAGAAGAACAATCTGATTATATCAACACCTTAATATTAGTTCCAACCCGAGAGCTTGCCTTGCAGATTGATCAGCAAATTATGGGGTTAGGTTATTTTACGGGAGCGACTTCTATTGCGGTATATGGTGGGGGTAATGGCATGGACTATGAACAGCAGCGAACTGCTATCAAAGAGGGAGCTAATATCATTGTTGCTACACCGGGGCGATTGATTGCTCACCTTGCTTCAGGAAAACTTCACTTTAATAAAGTGAAACATTTTATATTAGATGAAGCGGATCGTATGTTGGATATGGGTTTTCATGAGGATATTATGAAAATCATCAGCTTTCTTCCTGAAAAAAGACAAAACTTATTGTTTTCGGCTACTATGCCCCCAAAGATCAGAACTTTAGCAAAAAATATTTTACATGATCCTACTGAGATAAATATTGCTTTATCAAAACCTTCTGAAGGTATCAGCCAACAGGTATATATGGTATACGATGATCAAAAAATTGCTTTGATCCAGGATATTTTGAAGAACCCTATGTTTACAAGTACAATTATTTTTGCTTCTAAAAAAGATATTGTAAAACGATTGACGAGTGAATTGCATAAGAATGGAATTGCAGCAGAAGCTTTCCATTCGGATTTGGAACAGGCGCAGCGTGAAGATGTAATGAGTCGTTTCAAAGCAAGGCGAATAAATGTTTTAATAGGTACGGATGTTATCTCTAGAGGGATTGATATCGTGGGAATTAGTTTAGTCATTAATTATGATGTTCCTCCTGATCCTGAAGATTATATTCACCGAGTTGGACGTACTGCACGTGCAGCTACTACTGGCACCGCTATTACATTTGTCAATCAGAAAGATCAACAGCGTTTCGCCAAGATTGAACAGTTGATTGGTTCAAGTATTGAAAGGATTACTTTACCATCGGGTTTCTCTGAAGGACCAGTTTATGATCCAACGCGTTTTACAGAGCATAAAAAGAAGAGTGTGAAGAAGAAAAAATTCAAGAAATTTGTCAAGAAAGACGTTGTCGTGAATAAAGATTAATAAAAGAAGGTTTGATTTTGTCAAACCTTCTTTTATTAGGGAATGAGTATAGTTTCAAATCTATTTTAAGGAAGAGTGACGTATCGGCTATTGCAAACAATATTTCCAAAAGCCTGTTGTTGGATTAAAAATAGTCGTTGTTATGGTCTTCTATGGGAATTACATATATAACTGAATATTTTACTGTATTTTCGATTTAGAATTGATCTTGTATTAATTAATATCACATGAACCGTTGTAAATTTCAGCTGAAAAAGCAGGCATATTATATTGCTATTTCCTCTTTAATATCATTACCTGTAGTAACATTTGCGCAATCTCCGGAAAGATCAGAAGTGGATTCGGTTTTTACAGTGATCGATCCTACCTATAATCAGGTGAGCAAACTCCATCGCTTTTGGTTGGGAGATTCTTATCGGGAACTGTATAATACACCTGTTAAAATGCGGGTGATGAATCTTCAGAAAGAATTTGGAGGTCTTACCATTGTAAAATTAGGTGGCGGCATGCAGACGCAATCCTTAAGATTAAAAGATAGCAGCGGTCGAGAATGGGTACTGCGTTCGATAAATAAGTTTCCGGAACGGAGCCTTCCAGAAAATTTAAGAAATACCATCGCAAAAGATATTGTACAGGATCAAATTTCGATTGCACATCCTTATGGTGCACTAACAGTACCAACATTTAATCGTGCTTTGCAAATACCGCATGCGAGCCCTTCTCTGGTATTTGTAGGGGATGATCCAGGATTAGGTGAATATCGTGAACTCTTTAAAAATAGAGCTTATATGTTCGAGCCTAGAGTGCCGTTAGAAGATGAGGATGCTAAGACCGATAATACACTCAAAGCACAACGGAAGCTGGAAGAGGATAATGATATTCAAGTAAATCAGCGATTGACTTTGCGTGCTCGACTATTGGATTTTATTCTGGGAGATTGGGATCGGCACGAGGATAATTGGCGCTGGGATGTGCAAAAGATTGAAGATAAAAAGATTTATGATCCTGTTCCTAGAGATCGGGATAAAGTTTATTACAAGACTTCAGGAGTATTCCCAATCTTATTATCAAAGCAATGGTTGAAAGCACATTTGCAACCTTTTGGAGATCATATCCGTCATATCGATCAATGGAACTTCAATGAAAGACACTTTGATCGTTATTTTTTAAATCAACTGGATAGAGAGGATTGGAAAGAGGAAATCAGCTACGTACAAAAGGTTGTTACAGATTCATTGATCGAAGTGGCGATAGCACAAATGCCTGACACGATAGTTCGATTGAGTGGAGAGCAATTGAAAGGCCACATTCGTGCAAGGAGAAACAACTTAATGGAGACAGCCTTGACGTATTATGCGAGTTTGGCTAAGAATGTCGATATAGCCACTTCAGCTAAAAATGAATTCTTCTATCTTAAATATAAGAAAGACGGTGCCATAGCGTTAGAAATTAGGAATAAGAAAAAAGACGGCTCAGTAGGTAGAAAATTGGTGAAAAGAACATTTTACCCGGATGAAACCAAAGAGTTGAGGATCTATGGGATTGCAGGGACTGACGTATATCAATTAGATGGGAATAATAAATCTCCAATAAAACTCAGGGTTATAGGTGGCAAAGGAACAGATACCTATCAAGTAGATTCCACGTTTGAAAATGGTAAACAGGTATATATCTACGATGATAATATTGACCAAAATATATTTACGGGTACTACTTCTCTAAGATTGAAGTTATCAAATGATAGTTTGGTCCATCAATATGATCGTAATAGTTTCAAATATGATCGTACAGGGATTTTAGCTTCCTTACAATATGGGGTAGATAAAGGCCTTTTATTGGGAGCGGGCTATGTAATAGAGAAGCAAGGTTTTAGAAAAGAACCATATGCTTTTAAACAGGAGTTCTGGGGACATTATGCGACAGGGCGTCAATCCTTTAGTTTTAAGTATAATGCTGATTTTAAGTCGGTATTGAATAAAAATGATTTCTTGATCGAATTGGAATCCGATGGTCCAAAAAATCAGGAAAACTTCTTCGGCTTGGGAAATAACACGAAATATGAGCATCGTAAAAGTCGTGGTATTCAGTATTATCGAAATCGCTATGATATCGTTTATGCCAATTTTTTGTTAAAAAGGGACTTTGGTCAATATTGGAACTGGAAGACAGGGTCTTCTTCCGAGCTTATCTTCAGCGATGAGGGAGACAATAAAGGTCATTATTTTGAAAAGTACGCATTAGAGAATCCAAGTACACCAGTTTTTGGTAAATTTTTCTACACGGGAATTTTAGGATCACTGCAATATGATAGCCGTGATCAAAAAGATAATGCAAAAGAAGGTGTCTTTTGGTATAATTTAATCGAAGCAAAAACTCAATTGAAGACCTCAGATAACCAATATTTGAGAATAAAATCTATATTTAGCTTTTACAAAACTGATAAAGGAGACAGACTAACACTCGCCAATCGGACAGGTTTTGAAACATTGATTGGTGATCCATTACTTTTTCAATATGCCCAATTGGGTGGGGAAAATAGTTTGCGAGGATTTAACTCAAAACGATTTTCCGGGAACACAATGCTTTTCAACAATCTTGAATTACGACTTAAAGTGTTAAGTTTCGACTCTTATCTGGTTCCTGGTACGGTTGGCTTGATCGGTTTTCATGATATAGGTCGAGTTTGGATAGCAGATGAATCTTCCAGTCGCTGGCACAACGGATATGGCGGTGGATTCTATTTTATGCCAGCTGATCTTTTAGTAATTCAAGCTGTGGGCGGATTTTCTAATGAAGGGTTTCGGCCTTATCTAAGTTTAGGTCTTAGGTTTTAGCGTGTAACCTAAACAAATGGATTAGAAAAGAGATCGATTATACCTATCGATTTGTATGCTTTGGAAGATTAAATACATAAAAAATATGATCTCTAGAGCTAATATTAACCTTTCATATAGCCTTATAATAAAATAGGCTTATCGGTTGATTCGATAAGCCTATTCTATAAAAATCATGATTTATCTTCTAAATACCCATTTCTTTTAATATAAATTGAGCATTGTCGATTTTGTCAGCTACCCACAGTACATAGCGGATATCTACACCAATAGAACGACTGTAGCTATCGTTCCATGCAAAATCATTGATAGTAGCGTCGTACGAACGGTCAAAATTAACACCAATCAATTCTCCATAGGCATTCATAATTGGAGAACCTGAATTGCCACCAGTGGTATCCATATTATATAGCATATTGACGGGGACATCATTCAATTCTTTTTTAACATAAGGACCAAAATTCTTCGCTTCCCAAGCTGTTTTAATCTCTGCAGGATATTCAAAGTCAGCTTCATCGAGATTTCCTTTTTGCAGAATACCAGCAACTGTTGTAAAAGGTTTCATGTAAGTTGCATCTACTGGAGAGTAACCTTTTATATTTCCGAATGTTAATCTTAATGTTGAATTTGCATCTGGGATAAAATTTTTGGTTTGATATTGTTCTTTAACGGCAACATAATCACCCATTAATTTGTTTAAAACACCATCTCTTCTTTTCTGCTCCGATGCAAATTGTTGGATGTCTAATTCCAGTGTAGATTGGAAATTGAGTAGTTCATCAGTATAAGCTAATAGCGTGCTGGGGCTGGATAGTAAACTGTCGTATACTTCAGCACTATTATTCAGCTTAGAAGCTTTAATCAAATCAGCACCATAAGCACCTATCAAATTATTATCTTGGAATTTTAAATTTTTAATGGTTTCAATCTGATTATTACCTTGGAAAGCATGAGCATCTGCCAGCATTTTTCCGAAAATACGTTGATCGGCATATAGACTGTAGCTTTCATAGATTCCCTTCAAAGCAGTTTTTAAGTTATTGATATTTTCCTTGAAAAATGCATTTTGCTTTTGCAGGTTACCTTGCTGTTGCATAGCTGCTTTAAAGGAGTTTATTTCTCTCGCTACACGCATCAAGCTTGTGCTTGTGTAAATGTTATTCATCCACATTTCCTTATATGCATCTTGATTGATTAGACTATATAGGTCATCAATATCATTCATTAAGGTGCCATATTTGGTTTTTAATACTGGTTTTTCATTAATAAATGCTCGTAGCGCTTGATCTTCCTTTTTCTTGGTATCGATTAAATCTATATTACGCAAACCCTTTAATTTGCCTTTATAATTTTTCAATACGTTCGCATTTCTTTTAATACGGGTAGCTAGGTACAATGCGGCATCATTATCTGTTTTACCAGCTTCAAACATGCGGTCATTTTGAAATTCGTATAAATGGGAAACATAGGGTAGGAGAAAGTTCTGCTGGTATTCAATATACTGGGCAGGACGGTGTCTGAATGTGCGTCCTGGATAACCTAAAATAAATACAAAATCATTCTCATTGACTCCCTTAGGATTTACCTTTAGAAATTTCTTTGGTTGATATGGGATATTATCTTTTGAGTATTTGGCAGAAGCACCATCTTTTCCGACATATGCACGTAAGAAAGAGTAATCTCCTGTATGTCTAGGCCAGACCCAATTATCCGATTCGCCACCAAATTCACCGATATTTTGACGAGGGATATAAACTAATCTCACATCTTCTATGGTCTTGTAGCGAAACAGGACATATGTTTTGCCAATAAACATTTCCGATACCTCAGCTTTAATAGTCGGGTCTTGTTTCTGTGCTTGAGCAACGAGTTCTTGTTGTTTTTTCTTAATGGTATTTATTCTTTCAGAGGGGTCAGTTACATGGGCAACTGCAGCCAATATCTTGTCAGAAACATCTTCATAAGAATCTGTAATACGAATGGTTAGGCCTCTGGCTTCGATTTCTTGTTCATGAGATTGTGCGACGAAACCATTTTTTAAATAATTATTGATTGGCGTACTTGCTAATTGGACAGCAGAGAATGCACAATGATGATTGGTAATGATCAGACCTGTGGGTGACACGAATGAACCTGTGCAACCACTTACTTGCACCAACGCATCTACTAGACCAACTTTGCCAGGATTATATATGTCTTTCTCATTAATTTTTAGACCTGCCTTCTTTAATCCTGCTCTATTGAGTTCACTTAATGGGAACATACCTTCATCAGGCGATTTAGCATGTAGAGTAGGAGCAGTAGTTGCTAAAAGTAGGAGTAGACTCCATGACTTTGTATTCAATAACTTCATGTTTATTTATTTATATTAAGGAATAATTTATTCCCGATCCAAGTCCAAAGATAAAAAATATAAAGAACATCTGTTTAGCCTGAGAATCGACATTTGGTATGGAATATGTTTGTTACTTTTGTACAAATTAAATTGATAAGATGACTCTCATCCAGTTAGAATATATTGTTGCTGTCGATACATATCGTAATTTTGTAGCCGCTGCCGAAAAGTGTTTTGTAACACAACCAACCTTAAGTATGCAAATCCAAAAATTGGAGGAATCTATAGGTGCTAAGGTTTTTGACCGAAGTCGCCAACCTGTAGTGCCTACTGAAATTGGAGAAAAGATTATAGCTCAGGCGCGTATTATTCTTATTGAGAGTAAAAAGATAGCCGAAATAGTTCAAAATGAAAATGGAGAATTGGATGGAGAATTGCGAATAGGAGTTATTCCGACTATCGCACCCTATTTATTGCCTACTGTACTGACAAATTTTATGAATAAATTTCCTAAAATCCAGCTACAGATTTGGGAGTACACTACCGAGCGAATTATCCATGAGCTAAAAGTAGGAATTTTAGATTGTGGTATTTTGTCTACACCATTGCATGAACCTGGGATAATTGAAAAACCATTGTTCTATGAAAACTTTGTTGCCTACATTTCTGAGCAAAGTCCACTTTTTAATAAGAAGATGCTGAGCTCAGACGATATTGGAGACGATAAGTTATGGTTACTGAATGAAGGACATTGCATGCGTGGACAGGTACTCAATATTTGCCATCATAAGCATAATTATGATAATTCGGGGCGTTTTGAATATAATACCGGTAGTGTAGAGACACTTAAGAAAATGGTCGATATCAACTCGGGCATCACTATTCTACCTGAGTTATCAATTGTCGATTATACGGAAGACCAGCTTAATCGAATACGTTATTTTAAATCCCCAGAACCTGTGCGTGAGATTAGTTTGTTGACCACACAAAACTTTGTCAAAAAGAAAGCGATTGATGCATTATCACAAGAAATCATGGAAGCCATACCGGAGAAGTTCAAGACAAAGAAAAAAAAGGAAGTGTTAAGTTTTCAATAGTATCATAAATGAATTACAATACAATTAAGAGCATGCTCAATAATAAACTTAATGCACTTAACAATTGGCGGATGCATAAGATTTCGAATCGAAATTTCATCATTATATTGGCCTTTGTTGTTGGTATTATTGGCGGAGTAGCAGCTTCCGTGTTAAAAGCTTTGACACATTTTATCGCAAGTACGCTACAAGATGATGTTGAGTGGCATTATAAATATTCGTTTTACCTATTTTTTCCTTTGCTAGGTATACTTTTAAGTGTTTTATACGTGAGAAAAGTATTGAAGGCAAAACATTTTGAACATGGTATTACACCTATCATATATGCCATATCCAGAAAATCGAGTTACCTCTCATTTCATAATATTTATTCCCAGATCATCACATCTGCTATGACCGTAGGATTTGGAGGGTCTTCTGGACTAGAGGCGCCAATTGCATTAAGTGGATCGGCAATAGGTTCTAATACGGGACGTTTTTTTGGATTACAGTATAAAGAGGTAACGATGTTGTTGGCATGTGGGGCGGCAGCGGGTATTGCAGGAGCGTTCGATAGCCCATTAGCGGGTATGGTCTTTGCGATCGAGATTCTATTGCCAGAATTCTCCATTCCTGTACTGATTCCATTATTGATCTCGGCTGCCATGGCTTCCGTTGTAGCGCAATCATTATATAGCGAACCCTTATTCCATACATTTAGTACAGATTGGGAAGTATCAGCATTATTTTTCTATCTCTTGCTTGCCCTTTTAGTTGGGGGGTATTCGGTTTACTTTGCCAAAATAAGTAACATTGTTAAAAACTGGTTTGCTGCCATAAAGAATCCCTATAATAAAGTATGGGTAAGTGGTATTTCTCTAGGAGTTATGATTTTTATATTCCCAGCATTATATGGTGAGGGGTATATCGCTATTCAACAGATTTTAAATGGACAGTTCAACGCTATTGTCAAAAACAGCTTGTTTGCTGAGTATCAGGATATCGGTTTGGTGATACTGGCATATTCGGTATTAACACTTTTTGCAAAATCTTTTGCTGCTTTATTTACATTGAATGGAGGTGGTAACGGAGGAGTATTCGGTCCAAGCTTAGTAATGGGAGGCTTGTTGGGTTTTGCTTTTGCTTATGGGATAAACCTTACCGGTATAACAGAGTTAAATGTTCCAAATTTTGTGGTGGTTGGTATGGCTGGCGCCTTGAGTGGTATCATGCACGCACCATTGACAGGTGTATTTTTAATTGCAGAGATTACAGGTGGTTACGGACTGATGGTACCGTTGATGTTGGTGACATCGATATCTTATCTCATCAACAGATCGATTCAGAAATATTCGATATACACCAAAGTTTTAGCAGATTCGGGAGATTTGCTATCATATGAAGATAAGGATAGGTCTGTACTGAGTATGATGAAGATCAGGTATGTCTTAGAAACTAATTTTGTTATATTGAGGCCCGATGAGACACCAAAAATGCGGCAATCTGATATTATACATAGCAAGCGTAATATCTTTCCGATAGTTACTGAAAAAGGGAAGTTATTAGGCATATTGTATAGCGAACGTTTATTTGCCATTTTATTGGGAGAGCAGGAGGGTATTGAAGAACCTTTTAGCAAATTGGCCGAAATACCCAGCGATATTGTCAAAATCCATGAAGAGGATATGGAATCTGTGATGTTGAAGATGAAGAAGGATGATGTTTGGATATTACCAGTTATCGATAAGGATGATAATTATCTAGGTTTCGTTTCGAAATCTAGTGTATTTAATAAGTATCGAGCACTATTGATGCGGCAAGGTAATTATCTGGAATAGTATTTATGGCTTTGAGATTACCCTCTCAAAGCCATAATTTTTGAAACATACTTTCCAATGATATCAAACTCCAAGTTTATTTTAGTACCTACTTCTACATGTTTAAGATTAGTATGTTCTATGGTATAGGGGATGATTGCAACAGAAAATTCGTCTATTTTTGAATTCACAACCGTTAGACTGATGCCATTGACCGTTATAGAGCCTTTCTCCACAGTGATGTTTTGAAGGGCAGGATCGTATTGAAAAGTAAATAGGAAGCTGCCATCCAGATCTTGCTTACTTATGCAGGTCGCCACCTGATCAACATGTCCTTGTACGATATGTCCGTCGAAACGACCATTCGCCTGTGTACAACGTTCAATATTCACGACATCCCCAATTTTTAAGTCATTAAGATTTGTTTTTTGTAGCGTTTCATCAATCGCGGTTACTTGATGTACCTGATTTTCTATACCGACAACTGTTAAGCAGATGCCATTATGAGCGACACTTTGATCTATTTTTAATTCATTAGCGAGATTACTCTCAATAAATAAATGAATATTTGAATCTTCTTTGGTGATGTTTTTAACCTTTCCTAAGGTTTCAATGATTCCTGTAAACATGCTATTTTTAATTTTATCCAAAGATAAAGATAAAATAGAGATATAAAAACAGTTAGAATCATTCTAAATTGTAAATATTTAGCTATATTTTTCAATTAGTTTAAAATAAAGGAGTAGAAAAGTTGCATTGGTGTTGTGTATACACTATCTTTGCGGCATCATAATTTAGGTTTATAATTGGTTATAAAGGTTTTCATTCTCCCCGTTTGAAAACCTTTTTTGTTTTATAACGATAAAATTTATCCCCCAAGTCTTTAGGACTTCACTCTTTTGATTTTCCTCTCAACTTTTTAATAAAGAAGATTTTTTAAAATAATTTGCAATAGTGTAATTAATACACTATCTTTGTGGTATCATAATTTAGGTTTATAATTGGTTTAAAAGGTTTTCATTCTCCCCGTTTGAAAACCTTTTTTTATTATAAAACAATAAATAAACGCAGTTTCTCATCTCTATTTCTCAATAATTTTTTCACGATTCCTTTATTGGGTTTGCAAGAATAATAAATATATTTTACCTTTGGATAGGTTTAGGTTGATTACCTCATTCACGAGGTACTTTAAAGCCTGAGAAATCGCTCGATTCTCTCAGGCTTTTCTTATTTTTAGGCATATTATCAATCCTTTTTTTATTTTTGGAGATTAATCATTTATTCCATACTATGCGTTTATTATCTCTCTTTCTTTCGCTTATTTTATCGCAGTCATTATTTGCCCAAAAAGGCATTTTGGTTGAATATCAAAGATCCAATAATGATAAAATTATTGAAAGCCAAGATCCCACTTTGGTTTATGCGGATGCTGACCAAACAACTATTACAAGTCGTAACATATTAAACGGCGAAGCGAAGACTCCATATGAGATTTTTGTTATCAAAAGACCTTCGAATGCCTATTTTAAATTGACACAGATCAATGCGAAGCAGCAGATAGCGACGATTGACTCCAATGCAATTAATAAGCAGCAATTGGAACTTACCAAGGAAACAAAAAAAATATTAGGGTATACGTGTTTTAAAGCAAAAACAACTGTAAATTCGAACAGTATCGAGATTTGGTATACGACAGAGCTCAACGTAAAAGGCGGACCTACCGATTTGGGTCAAGACCTCGGCTTTGTGCTTGAAGTGATCCGTAATGGAAATTCGAAGATTACTGCAAGTAAAATAGAACACTTGAAATCTTTGCCAAAAACACTGGCATTACCTGCCTCATTACAGTATGTAGATGATCTTACTTATAAGGATGTTCTGTGGAAAAGTAGGTTTGTACAAGTTCCGGTATTCGATAAAGAGAAAATCAGTTTTTCTGATGATAGTAAATCTGACAGTATTCTACGCTTTGCAAATGGTACTGTAATTGTCAAAAAGGTGAAATTTCCAAAAATTGGAGCAGGGCAGACGGTTTTCGTGCAGTTGACAGAACAGTCAAAAGGAGATGCCTATGACCGCACCGGATCTGTCTTCATTATTCCTCAGGATCAAGATCTTTCTTTCTTAGATGGCATGCAAAAGGGTATGGATACGCTACCACTATATGATAATGGAAATGGTAAGAAATATCAAGGTGTCATTCGTACCTCAAATTATACTCCAATTCTAGAATTGATGCGTTTTTTTACACCATTTGGTGTTAGCCAGTTCAACTATCTGAAATTGAAAGGTAAAACTTGGCAAGACTCCGTGATGTATAGACAGGACATCAGTGAACTTGCAGGCGCTTTGAGCGACCAAGAAGTCTATATCGGCGCGTTTATTGGTAATTATGATAAAAATGGGCATGAAGTGAGTCTTGAAATAACGGTTCATCCTGGATTTGATAAAAAGCAATCTTTCAAAAAACTATTACCTATTTTCAATAGCACAAATGTGATGGAAATGGGTGGTCAGGAGTATGGCACCATGTTCGATAACGAACAAGGCTTATCGGTTACTTTTGAATTAAAGGAAGATGCAGCAAATGTACAATTGCGCTATACAACAACAGGTCACGGAGGTTGGGGAAATGGAGATGAGTTCGTCCCGAAGACCAATAGCCTTTATTTGAATGGAGCACCTTTGTTCAGTTATACACCTTGGCGTAATGATTGTGGATCTTACCGTTTGAGTAATCCAGCTTCTGGCAACTTCTCCAATGGATTATCCTCATCGGACCTCAGTCGTTCAAATTGGTGTCCCGGAACCGTCACTTATCCGATATTTATCGATATAGGAACATTAAAAGCAGGAAAACATACCATTCGTGTACAGATTCCTCAAGGAGCAAGCGAGGGTACAAGTTTCAGTAGCTGGAATGTAGCTGGGGTATTGCTATATGATTAAAACAGAAGGGGCTGAAAATATATATTTTCAGCCCCTTTTGCTTCATGTTTATCAATTATACGTTGAATCTAAAATGCATAATATCTCCATCTTCAACAATATATGTCTTTCCTTCTACAGATAATTTACCAGCTTCTTTACAAGCGGCTTCAGAACCTAATTCTACGAAATCATTATACTTGATAACCTCTGCACGGATAAATCCTTTTTCAAAGTCAGTGTGAATCACACCAGCTGCTTGAGGAGCAGTGAATCCTTTTTCGATCGTCCAAGCGCGCACTTCTTGTACGCCAGCTGTAAAGTAAGTCGCTAAGTCTAAAAGTGAATAAGCAGCAACGATTAATTTAGATACACCAGACTCTTTCAAACCTAAGTCATCCAAGAACATTTGACGCTCTTCAAAACTTTCTAACTGTGCTATTTCTGATTCGATTTGAGCAGAAATAATCAATACCTGCGCATTTTCATTTTTAACAGCTTCTTTTACTTGGTCTACATAAGCATTTCCCGTATTAACAGAAGCTTCATCGACATTACATACATATAGTACAGGCTTAGCAGTCAACAAAGCTAAATCTTGAATAAATTCAAAATCATCCTCTGTGATTGCGGCAGTACGAGCAGATTGACCTGCTTCTAAATGGTCTTTGACAACAGATAGGATTTCATAGGTGCGTTTAGCATCCTTGTCTCCCCCCGTTTTAGCCATTTTTTCTACTTTTTGAATACGTTTTACAACGGTATCCAAATCTTTTAATTGTAACTCCGTGTCAATGATTTCTTTATCACGGATTGGATCAACAGATCCATCAACGTGAATAACATTACCATCATCAAAACAACGTAAAACGTGAATAATAGCGTTTGTTGTACGAATATTTCCTAAAAATTGATTACCAAGACCTTCACCTTTTGAAGCTCCCTTTACTAAACCAGCAATATCAACAATCTCAATTGTATTTGGAACAATTTTTTGAGGGTTAACCAATTCTGCTAATTTATTAAGACGGGCATCAGGAACAGTGATTACCCCAACATTTGGTTCAATAGTACAAAATGGAAAGTTTGCCGCTTGTGCTTTAGCGTTAGACAAACAGTTAAATAGTGTTGATTTACCTACGTTAGGTAATCCAACGATACCGCATTGTAAAGCCATAAAATATGCTAGATTTTTGAATTTACGCAAAGATAAAAAATAAGTCGAAACTTTCTATGTATCTTTAATTATGTTGCAATGGTATAAGGTAGATAAGACGAGTTTTTATGAACGAAATCAGATTTATGAGGTCGAGGCGGGCCGAATACGTGTTTGTATAGTACAATATGAACAAGGCTGGAAAGCATTTTCAAGGAAATGCCCCCATGCTGGCGCTTCATTTGTAACAGGATGGTGCGAAGGCGAGGAGCTTGTCTGTTCTTATCACCGACATCGATTCAATTTGAATACGGGTAAAGGTTGCCCAGGTCAAGGAGATTTTATTACGATATATCCCACAAAGGTAGAAAATGATGATCTTTATGTTGGTATTGAAAAATCCAACTCTTTTTTTGGTAAATGGTTTCAATGAGGTACAAATCCATGAAAGAATAGGTGCGAAAACAAGTTAGAGGTGTGTATATTTCTACTTATTTTTCGTGAGATTGATTGTTATATGCTGAAAAATATGCTTAAGTTTAGCCCTCTCAATCTAACTATTAATGGCGTACCCATATCCTATGAATAAGGATAGTTTTGTCAACAACTAAGAAAAAAATGAAAAGAACCGTTCTATTTGCTCTACTTTCAATTTTCACCTCTAAAACTGCGGTTTTTGGTCAGCAAGATTCCATCATGATGGATAGAATCTATTATGAATCATTCTATCATGGGCAAGCTTATGATAATTTGCGTTATCTGACGAAAGAAATTGGTCATCGTATAGCAGGATCTGCTAATGCCGACAAAGCTGTGGGCTGGTCTAAAAGTTTGATGGAAAGGATGGATTTTGACCGGGTTTATCTACAAGATGTAAATCTCCCTTATTGGGATAGGGGCCCTAAAGAGAAGGCATATATCGTCGATACAAAAGAGCCTTTACAGATATTGGCGCTTGGAGGTTCCGTTTCCACTCCGGTGAATGGATTAGTTGCAGAAGTGATTGAAGTCGAACTATTGAGTGATCTAAAGAAGTACGGCGAGCAGGTAAGGGGTAAGATTGTCTTTGTTAATAAGCCATGGGATGAATCTATTGTAGAGACTGGTGTGGCCTATGGGTTAAATTCTAGCCAACGTAGCCGAGGACCATCCGAAGCGGCAAAGCTCGGTGCTGTAGCTTATCTATTTCGCTCATTATCTTCGTCATCAACAGATGATTATCCACATACAGGTGGTACAGCGTATGTAAAAGGCATTGATAGCATTCCAGCGATGGCGATATCCGCAGCCTCTGCTATTAAATTAGGCGAAACTTTAAAGGATAATCCCCATGCTCAGGTTTATTTAGAACAACATGCAGCATGGAAAGGGATTGTACATACGCATAATGTTATTGCAGAATGGAAGGGTAGCAAATTTCCCGACAAAATTATAACTATCGGGGGGCATATTGATTCATGGGATGTCGGAGAGGGTGCGCATGATAATGGTACCGGAACGATGGGTACACTGGATGCTATACGCACCTTGATGGCTTTAGGTTACCAACCTAAGCATACGATTCGATTGGTATTCTATATGAATGAAGAGAATGGTGTTCACGGAGCCTCTGCATATGGGCAAGTGGCTAAGGACAATAAAGAACAAATTATCGCTGGTATTGAAAGTGATGCGGGTGGTTTTGCACCACGAGGATTTGATATCAAAGCATCAGCCGAACGTGTTACTTGGATCCAACAACATTGGAAGCCATTATTTGAACAGAAGTTTTGGGTATCGCGTTTCTTGCAGGGTAGCCCTGGTGTAGATTCGGGTGTATGGGGCCAGCATTTTCCCAATACCGTAATGTTCAATTTCAGACCAGACCCACATCGCTATTTTGACTTGCATCATACGGCAAAGGATGTTTTTGAAACCGTAGATAAGCGGGAGTTACAATCAGGAGTCGCCGCAATAGCTTCTTTATTGTATCTGGTTGATCAACAGATTGATCAGTTTTAGTGGTGAATCATAATTTTGGACATTTAATTAGTGCAGGTTTATTATTCACGAAATTAACGCTGTTTGCAGGATGTAAAGGCAAACTTTAGTGCCGATATTGTATTATATCAGAATTTTTTACAGATGTTTATGTAAATCAAAAGGGCCTAATTTTCATTAGACCCTTTATCTTGGCGTTCAACTGTACAGTAATTTTTTTTGTTTCTTATCGTTTCCTCTTTTTTGTTTCTTATCCATTGTTTTTAAAGACATTTGGATATTTTACCGTACTACGTCATTTATTGTTTAACTTTCTTAGGAAAGTATTTGTTATCGTTTTCTATTATAAGAACACCTGTCGTTTAAAAAAGTTCAGAAAAATTTATATTATTTTGAACCGAGACAAATATTAGTCTAAAGTTTCTATTGTCTTACCACAAGTAAGCATACTAGAGCCAAAGTATGGGTTCTTGATGTTAAGCTCTTTACTCAACCAATGTCCACCTTTTCCCGAATTGTACATCGGGCAATGCTGATAAAATACTGGACTACTTAGGTCAGCTACCATTGCCAATTCGTAGGTATATTTAGATAGATCTAAGAAGCTATCTCGCTGCCTTGATATAGATTTCGTTTTGGAAATACTTTCTACACTTTCGGTTAAGTTCTGGCGTACTTTCATCCAAGTGGAATGTTCATTGGTTGCGAGCTTATCCATATCTATCGCTTTGATGACTGCCATCAGTTCAGTAGCCTGTACAGCTGCAGACTTTCCATCAGTTTTTACCAAAGCATCTTTAATAGCAAAATAACCATTTATTACAGTTTGCAATTGTGTTTTGATTTGATTAGCATCAGTCTTCCCAACATGCTTGTGCACTTGTTTATTGCTATCCAGATTATTGTCAGATATGTTGGTATCCAAGGTTGGTTCTCTGGTGTATTGACAACATTCCGGAAGCTGGTTGTATAGATCTTCTGGAGCCAAAAAGTCTTGATTGTCATAACCTACCGATGCAATACGCTTTAAGATTTCACCACGTGATGTTTTTACAGTATCATATTTTAGGACCGCTTGTTTTGTATCTGTATTCCATTCTACTTTTGCGACATTACTGATATTTCCTGCTTTTTCTATGGTTGATTTGCACATATCACAAGCTCCATTGATTTTTACAGTTTCCATTTTTAAATTTTCCGATTGCGCATAGGTATTTGCAGCAGATAGCAATAGCGTAATTGCTAAACATATTTTTGATATTGATTTCATGATGATTTTTTTAATTTAAAATAATATAAATAGGATTTTCAAAAGCAATTTTAATGCTTTTGAAAGGACATACTTTGGGCATGAGTGCCACTATTTAACCTATTTTGGGAGGCAACCAGATGGGAGAAAATTCTGAAGAATAATAATTCTGTTTGAATACAAATTTATGTTCAGTAGCAAAAAAATATTCCTTATGATTGATGTCCACAGGGGTTGTTAAGCTTAATGAACAAACAGATGATAGACACCTACATAAATGATCACATTTATGATCGTTACAATTATCGTGATGTTTTTTCTCATTAGAATCTGTTGGGCAACAATCGTTGTCTTTTATATTCTTATGTCGCGGATTTGAAGAATGGGTTGTCTTTTTAAAATCTATTGTACATGTATAACCACTGCTTGGTATCAGTAAGAAACCCATGCAGAATATTAAGACAAAAACATTATATATACTCAAATTCTTCAACAACACAAATTTATAAATTAATTGTACTATTTAAACTTTATATGGTAATTTTTCATTCATATGACACTTCTAATCTTAAATAACATGGTGCATTTCAAGATAGAAAAATGAAGGTTTTTATGATGCAGATTTGATATTCATATTGTATATAGGTTCTGCAGCGATTATATGGAGCACTTTGCCTAATAATATATCTTTTAAGAATCTATAGCGTTACAAGAATAGTAAATCAATGCATGGTGTTAAATGAAATTTTAAATGACTTTGAGCGTATAACAAGGCTACCTATGCGATGGGTTATCAAGCTAAATGCAAACTAATATCAGAATTTTTTGTTCTTAAATACATAAGTTTCTTAGTAGAGTGGCACCACTTTTATGTAAAAAATAATATTAATAAAATAATATTGTAGTCTTATCAAATGTGTGAAACTTCATTTTTTTATATCTAAATTGCTGTATATGGAAAGAAATCCTGATGTGGTTATTATTGGAGGTGGACTTGCTGGTTTAACAGCAGCACTACATTTATCCAAGGAAGGATTGAAGGTTACTTTAGTGGAAAAAAATGCGTATCCCCGACATAAAGTGTGTGGCGAATATGTTTCTAATGAAATCTTACCCTACCTACAGTGGCTTGGTGTAGATGTTTTAGAATTACAGCCAACAAAGATTACCGACCTTGAGTTTACGACAGCAAGAGGTAAGCATGTGAAAGCACGATTACCACTAGGCGGTTTTGGTATCAGTCGCTATTCATTCGATAATTTTCTATACCAAAAAGCAATATTAAATGGCTGTACAATCATCACGGAAACTGTCACAGCAGTCTCTTTTACTGGAGAAACCTTTACGGTCTCATGCCAAAACCAAGTTTTAATAACAAAGATCGTATTGGGTGCCTACGGAAAACGTGCGCATATCGATCAAATACTTGCACGTGATTTTATTCGTAAATCGGCGCCATGGTTGGCTGTAAAAGCTCATTATTCGGGTAATTTTCCTAATGATGTCGTAGCGCTACATAATTTTGATGGTGGATATTGTGGCATTTCCAAAGTTGAAAACGATAGGATAAACGTATGCTACCTCGCTGATGTGAATACTTTTAAGAAATATAAGAATATCGTAGATTATCAGCAGCATGTCCTATATAAAAATGCACACCTCAAATCTTTTTTTGAAAACAGCACCCTTCTCTTTGAAAAGCAAATTACGATAAGTCAAGTATCATTTGATAAAAAATCCACCATTGAAGATCATATACTCATGATAGGTGATACCGCTGGGCTTATTCATCCGCTTTGTGGCAATGGCATGGCGATGGCCATGCACGGTGCTAAAATAGCCTCAGAGCTAATATTAGATTACTATTCGGGTAAAATAACGTCCCGACAGGTACTAGAAAGTGCCTATGCACGGAAATGGAGTCAAAATTTCGGAAAAAGATTGTTTGTTGGCAGACTTTTAGCAAAAGCACTCCAATATGAAACCAGTACAGCCTTTTGCGTTAATTTAGCGACAAGATTTCCATCACTACTATCTTGGATAATCAAGCAAACTCACGGTAAACCAAAAGAAAATAAATGGGCCTAAATACCAAATTCAGAACAGATAAATCCGAAATCATGGATGATTTTTCGCTTGAGGGCGAAGACTTAATCGAAGCATTGGATAAAATAGCACGTATCAACCAGCTTCTTGGAGGTAATAGTCTTACGTTGAATGGTGTCAAGAAATTATTGGCAAGAGTTGATATTACTAAGCCGATAACGATTGTGGACATTGGTTGTGGCAATGGTGATATGCTCCGTATGTTGGCTGATTACGCTTGTAAAAACAACATCGATCTTAAAATGTTCGGTGTAGATGCCAATTCCTGTACGATACAATATGCGCAATCATTATCAAAAGATTATCCCAACATAACTTATATCTGTGACGATATTTTTGGAGACGACTTCAAAACCATGAAATATGATATCGTGTTATGTACCCTTACCCTACATCATTTTACAAATGAAAAAATACTCGATTTAATCGCTATCTTTAATCAGAACGCTAGTCTGGGAATAGTTATAAACGACCTGCAGCGCAGTAAAGTAGCTTATAGATTATTTGAGGTCATCTGTTTTCTTTTTGGTTTAAATAGGATGTTGAGAGAGGATGGACTTATATCGATATTGAGGGGATTTAAGAAAAGCGAGTTGGAAAGTTTTTCCAATATATTAAATTTAAAATCTTATACCATCCAGTGGAAATGGGCCTTTCGTTACCAATGGATAATAGCTAAAATATGAATGTAAAGATAGTAACAGTTGCCAAGCAACTACCGAAATATTCATGCAGCACAACCGATGTAATTCCCATGTTGGACACTTGGCTGGATGGACAAGACATACGTTTTATAAAAAAAGTAAAAAAGATATTTGAAGGTGCTGCTGTAAATAGGCGGTATTCTATCCTAGACCCAGTTGAAGTTTTTACGGCTACTTCATTTGAAGAGAAAAATAATATTTACTGCAGGGAAGCTATTATTTTAGGCGAGCAGGTGCTTGAAAAAGCACTCAGTAAGGCCGGTTGGGAACCACAATCTCTTGATTATATCATCACCGTAAGTTGTACAGGCATTATGATACCATCATTAGATGCTTACTTGATTAATAAGATGAATCTGAGGCAAGATATCGTCAGGCTACCTGTTACCGAAATGGGCTGTGTCGCAGGGATATCAGGAATCATTTATGCTAAAAATTTCCTTAAGTCCAATCCTGGTAAACGTGCTGCTGTTATCGCTGTAGAAGCTCCGACTGCAACATTTCAGTTGGATGACTTTTCGATGCCCAATATGGTCAGTGCCGCTATCTTTGGAGACGGGGCTGCCTGCTGCCTGCTATCATCATATGAAGACGATCAAGGACCAGCGATACTCGATGAGCAGATGTATCACTTTTATGATGCGGAACACATTATGGGGTTTAAGCTTACTAATGGTGGTCTGCAAATGATACTTGATATTGGTGTTCCTGATACCATTGCCGAGCATTTTGGAACCATCATACATCCATTTCTTCAAAAAAATAACTTAGGTATTCAAGATATAAACCATATGATTTTCCATCCTGGAGGTAAAAAAATAGTCCTCACCGTAGAAAAACTATTTTCCGAATTCGAGAAAAATATAGACGACACGAAAGAGGTATTGTTGCAATATGGCAATATGTCCAGTGCTACGGTTCTTTATGTCCTAGAACGTGTTATGGATCGTCAACCCCAGCCAGGAGAATTAGGTCTTATGCTGAGTTTTGGCCCAGGATTTTCAGCTCAACGCGTTTTATTACAATGGTAATTATGCTAAAAAACGAACTATGGAATTAAAGGATATTAGAGCACAATTGCCATACAGTAAACCTTTTTTATTCGTAGACGAACTCCTTCATGTGGATGAAAATGGTATCATAGGCACCTATACTTTTGCTGAAAATCTTGAATTTTACAAAGGCCATTTTAAAGGTAATCCGATTACCCCGGGAGTGATCTTAACAGAGACCATGGCACAGATAGGTCTGGTCAGTCTGGGAATTTTCCTACTCCAAAACGAGCCAACAGAAGAGGCTGTCATTGTCTTTACTTCTGCCGATATGCAGTTTTTAAAACCAGTATATCCAAAAGAAAAAGTAACGGTAACTTCTCGAAAAATATTTTTCAGATTTGGTAAACTCAAGTGCGATGTCGTTATGAAAAATGAAACCGGGCAGGAGGTGTGTAAAGGCATTTTAGCAGGCATAATAACCAGTAAGCTATGAACAGAGTTGTCATAACAGGATTGGGGGTCGTAGCTCCCAATGGTGTTGGTGTAAAAGCATTCAACAAAGCTATTAAAAATGGCGTTTCAGGTATAAGACACGATCCACAATTGCAAGAATTGCAGTTCTCTTGCCAAATAGCAGGAAAGCCTCAAATTACTGATGAGCTGAAGTCGGAATATTTTACCGATCTCGAACTTCGGGGTTTCGACAGCACAGGGATACTGTATGGCGTTATTGCAGGGGTCGAAGCGTGGAAAGATGCGGGATTATCCATGACAAAAAATGAAGAACCCGATTGGGATAGTGGTGCCATTTTTGGCTCGGGCACATCAGGCATTGACAAATTTAGAGAAAGCATCTATAAAATAGACGCTCTGCAGACCCGTAGATTGGGTAGCACGGTAGTTGCTCAAACCATGAACAGTGGCATCAGTGCATATCTCGGGGGAAAATTAGGACTTGGGAATCAAGTAACGACCAATTCCTCGGCCTGTGCAACAGGTACCGAAGCTATTATGATGGCTTATGACCGAATTCGATTAGGTCAAGCAAAACGCATATTGGCGGGCAGTACTGGAGACAGTGGTCCTTACATCTGGGCTGGCTTTGATGCCCTCCGCGTATGCTGCTCAAGTTATAATGACCGACCAGAACAAGGATCTCGCCCTATGAGTGCAACATCCTCAGGATTTGTTCCCGGTAGTGGGGCAGGAGCATTGATCATTGAAGATTTGGAAAGTGCCTTGCAGCGCGGCGCCACCGTTTATGCCGAGATATTAGGTGGTCATGTCAACTCGGGAGGGCAGCGCGGTACGGGTAGCATGACCGCCCCTAACAGTATTGCAGTCCAACGATGCATTATCGAGGCACTTAAAAATGCAGGTATCACAGGGAATGATGTTGATGCCATAAATGGCCACCTTACTGCAACAGTAAAAGATAGTCTCGAAATCGAAAACTGGACTAAAGCACTGGGACGGCGTGGAGTGTCATTCCCCTATATTAATTCCTTAAAAGGCATGACGGGGCACTGTCTAAGTGCAGCCGGAAGTATAGAGTGTGTGGCTTCTGTCCTGCAGCTGCATGAAGGGTTCCTATTTGGCAATAAAAATTGCATTGATTTGCAGCAAGAGATTACAACACTTATAGCGCCTTCAAAAATACCATTAAAAACATTTAATTTAAATCTAGATATCATAGCCAAAGCAAGCTTTGGATTTGGCGATGTAAATGCCTGTATAATATTTAAAAAATTTAAAAACTAATCTTATGAATAGAGAACACCTTATCGAGAAGTTAAAAGATATTATAAAGCCTTATACCACAAATGATGAAGCTCTTGAGAACCTTACTGAAGATACCGACTTTATCCATGACCTGAATGTCAATTCGGCCAATCTTGTAGATATCGTATTGGATATTGAAGAAAGTTTTGATGTGATTATTGACAATGCTGATATGGAGCGCATGCTTAATGTAAGATCTGCCGTTGAGATTATTGAAATCAAACTTGCTGAAAAATGATCGGTAATGATGTTGTAGATATCTGTCAATCTCGGCTAGATAGTAACTGGCAGCGTAAGGGATTTATACAAAAATTATTCACAGAAGAGGAACAGTTGCTAATAGCAAATAATCTGGATACCGAGATGATTATATGGTTATTATGGAGCATGAAAGAAGCAGCTTATAAAATATGGAATAGGCAAACAAAAATTAGGGAATATATTCCTAGAAAACTGGTATGTACATTACTGACACAAAACAGCCATAGCGCCACAGGGCAAGTTGTTTGTTGTGGTAATATCTATCATACAAAGTCTAGCCTATCAAAAGAATTTCTACATACGATTGCCGTGATTGACTTTCAAGCACTTGAGCATGTCATTGAAATCGACAGCAAAAGTATGCTAAAATATGAGAATGGTATTCCTTACCAAATTACAGAAGACCAATGGAGGCCGGTTTCAGTTAGTAATCATGGTCGCTTTGAAAAAGTGGTAACCATTAAAGCACATGAGTGGTAATTTATCTGAATTGTTTTTTTTATAGAACACACCTAATTGATTCTTTTACATTTAAGTACCATAAATAAGTATTGCGAAACAGGTGATTTCAACGACAAGTTATTACGCTATAAATGGTGATATTAATGATAGAAATTCGATATTAATAATAATGAATAATATCAAAATCTATTATGTTTGATTTGCGAGAATATTCCTATATTTGGTTATAACCAATTACTTTTAAGAGATATATTCCTTTGCACGTGGAAGAATTGAAAAATCAGACAGATGAAAAACAATTGTTGCTGCTTTTAAAGAACGGCAATTATAAGGCATTTCAGTGTATATATCAATTATATAGTTTACGGTTATTGGGCCGTATTATCCGATTGGTGAAAACTGAGGAGATTGCCGAAGAAATTCTACAAGAACTTTTCACACGTGTTTGGACAATTAGAGAACGCATAGATCCTGATCGTTCCTTTAAATCTTTCCTTTTTTTAGTAGCTCAGAATCTCGTGTGTGACCATTTTCGACGCATTGCTTTAGATCAAAAACATCGTCAAGATTTTATTGCAAACAATGTTGAAAATTATATGCATATCGAAGAAGATCTTTTATATAAACAAGCTGAGCAGAGCTTAATGTATGCCATTGACAAATTACCTACACAATGCCAAAAGGTATTCAGGCTATATAAGATGGAAGGTAAAAGCTATGAAGAGATAAGCCATCTATTAAACATAAGCAAGTCAACCGTTAATAATCATTTAACGAAAGCCAATACCATATTGAGGCATGAATTACCTTTTTATAAGACCAATATCATACTGGTTTGTTTATTTCTTTCTAAAATCTTATAATTTTTCATTTTGAAGTAGGTACTTATTGATCGTTGTCCGTATTAGCTTATAAAACCATTATAAGTTGAAAGCTAACGAAGGATTTAACGCTATATTTAATAAGTATCTTGAAGGTGTTGCAAGCCAACAAGAGCTGCAGTTGTTGATGGATTATTTTCAACAAGAAGATTGTATTGGGTTTAGCAAACGTATTTTAGAAGAATTTTCAAAAGAGGAATTAGATGAATATCCATCGCACTATCAAGCTATAGCTGATCGTGTCCAAGTAAGGTTGGATCATTTACATGGCAATAGTGTAAACTGTAATCCAAAAATTTCATTGAAGAGGTCATTCAATCTTTTCACACTTCTAAAAAAACCAATTGCAGTAGCAGCAACGGTACTGGCCTTTGGCATTTTTAGTACCTATCTCATTCATGAAAATTATGAAGCTGATCATGGAAAGCACTCCGCTTTAGAAGATGTTATTTTGCCCAGCCATAATGAAGCGTGCATACTATTTGAAGACGGGGTTACGTATTCTTTATCAGATTTAGATGCTAAGCTGTTAGCAAAAAGAGGTGTACAGGTTACCGTCACTACCGAAGGTGATACTGTATTTAACATTATAGAAGCCCCACTGGGACTTGAGCAGCGCCAAAAATTTTGTTCTCCCAAAGGATCAATGTCTCGCTTGGTTTTAGTTGATGGTACCCAGGTTTGGCTTAACTCCGGTTCAACAATCAGTTATCCCACTCGGTTTACAGAAAGCAATAGAGAAGTTACCATCGATGGCGAGGTTTATTTTGATGTAACACACAATGCATTAAAACCTTTTGTCGTAACAGCAAGATCCACTCAGGTGAATGTATTGGGTACCAAATTTAATGTAGCGACCAATTTAGCCAATGATAATGTGCTAACCACCTTGGTAGAAGGTTCTGTTGAAGTAAAGGTCAGGAAAAACAACCTTTTAATAAACCCAGGTACCCAGGCGATAACAAATCAGAAAACTGGGATTATCAGCAGTCGGGATGTTCATGTTCATGACGTAATTGCTTGGAAAGACGGGAAATTTAAATTTAGAGAAGATGATATTTATACTGTTTTAGAGAAGATCCAAACCTGGTATAATATCAAAGACTATCAAATAGAGGAGTCCACTCATGATCGATTTAGTGGTACCATAGTACGTACTAAAAAATTGTCCGATCTCCTAAACCAACTTGAAAAAATTTCCAATTACAGATTTAATATTAGAGAAGGGAGGGTCTATGTTATGAGATAAAAAGAGTAATAAATAAAAATGGAAGTCCGCTCAATACTTTCAAATTGAATGTTTCGTGATATTATTTAATAATGACCTAAAAAATAAACTTTTATCAACAAACGCTAACCTTATGTATAAATTCTATTTTAATATTCGTGTATCCGCACGGAGATCCACGATTATGGGCTTTGTTACCGTAACAATAATTACCTTTTTCTTACTGGTAATGGTTATTCAGGTAAATGCTTCCACCTTCGAACAAAAAGTATCTCTAAATTTTAAAAATGCATCATTAGGTGTTGTTTTAGAAGAGATTCAAAAACAAACGGGTTTAGACCTTCTGTATAATAGTACATTAATCAATAAAAATAGTAAACGTATCACCATCTATACCAAAGCAGTACCATTTCATGAAGCATTGATTAAAGTGCTTTCAGGCAGTAAATTATCCTTTGAGATCGATAAAAATACGGTTCTAATCAAAGAGATAAAGAATACGCATCATATGGTTTCCTATAGTGCAAATTTAGGAGTGAAATCTAATCAACAAAAAGTGATTACTGGACGTATCGTAGATTTGCAGAATTTGCCTATGCCCGGTGTCAGTGTAGTGGTAAAAGGGACAGCTATAGGCACTTCAACAGATAATGAAGGTCATTATACCCTTCAGGTTCCTGAACAAGGGCAAACTTTACTCTTTTCAATTGTGGGTTATAAGAGTCAGGAAATTACCATTGGAACTAAGACGCGTATTGATGTAGCGTTGGAATCCGATGTCGATAATTTAGAAGAGGTGGTTGTCGTTGGTTATTCTTCTCAGAAGATGAAATACTTATCAAGTGCCATTAGTAATCTTTCTGCGCAAAAGCTAAAAGATGTAACCTCAAATGATTTGGGTAGTATGCTTCAGGGTAAAGCACCAGGGGTTGTTGTATCAAGCGGTTCTGGTGACCCTTCAAGTGAACCGAAGATTCTGATTAGGGGGGCGGGTACAATTTCTGCCAGTACAGCACCACTTGTTGTTGTCGATGGCAATATTGGCGGTAGTTACAATGCAGCAGATATCGAATCCGTTTCAATATTGAGGGATGTAGCGGCTACAGGATTATACGGTTCTCGAGCAGCAAATGGGGTAATCATTGTCAATACCAAAATGGGCAGACCCGGTAAGACACAGATTGAATTTAATAATTCAGTTGGATTTACCAATCCAACAACGGGTAATTTTCGTTTGATGAATTCGCAAGAGCTTTATGACTATCAAAAAACCTTTTATAATCGTGCGCCAAGTGTATTGGATAATAATACCGATTGGTGGGGCCAAGCGTTCGGAACTGGACAGATCAATACCGATAACCTATCGATTTCAGGTGGTTCTGAAAAAGTACAATATTATACATCTGCAGTATATTATCGAGAAACAGGAACATTAAAAGGTACTGGCCAAGAAGTTTTTAATTTCCGTAATAATATGAATGCTCAAATCAATGACCGACTCAAAGTATCCGTATTCATTAACGGTACGGTAAACAAGAATAAATTAGAGCATAGTGAAACTAAATATGGCGCTTACATAAATCTTCCCTTTGATCCTGCTTATGATAGTAACGGCGAACCGATTGATGCCCGTTTTGATCCGAATTGGTTAGGAAGAGAAAAAGACAATTATTTACACTCTTTGCAATATAACTATAACAAAAATGACAATTGGGTCGTTGCAGGGGATTTGAATTTAGATTATAAACTAAGTAGTAAGATTACATTATCAAGTTACAATCGGGTACAGGTTTCAAATGGTAAATCAGCTCGATATTTTGACAGACGTTCAAAACCCGGAGGAGCCAATATTGGCGAATTGTATAATGGAACAACAAATTCAAACCGTTTTTTAACGTCCAATCGTATTCGTTATGTTGAAGAATTTGGTTTACATAACCTAGCCTTATTAGGGGCTGCTGAAGTGGAGACCACTACATCGGGATGGTTAGATGTATCCGGGAAAGGATTGCCAGCAGGTCGAGATGTGATGTCAGTTGCTACAGGAGTCTTGACGAATCCAAATGGTGCTACAGACCAAGTTGGATTTAGAAAATACCTGGCACAAGCAGATTATAATTATGACAATAAGTATTTTTTGATTGGATCTTTTGTGAATGAATTTTCATCAAAATTTGGAAGAAATAATCCTACAGCCAATTTTGCTCAGTTTGGAGCTTCTTGGTTGATGAGTGGTGAAGAATTTTTGAAAGATAACCAGACGTTAACATTTGCTAAAATAAGGGCGAGTTATGGAACTGTAGGAAATGCAGATGGTATTTCAAATTATGCAGCTTTGGGATTATATAGCATCACACAAGATGCCAGTTATAGTGGTTTACCAGGTGCAGCTCCTTTCCAAAAAGGAAATCCAGATTTGACTTGGGAGAAGATCAGATCCGCTAATCTAGGTATTGATGCTTCCCTTTGGAATCGTGTTGCTATTAGTGTCGATGTGTATGATAAGAAATCCAGCGAATTGTTATATCGCAAACCTTTAGCAGCTACTACTGGCTATAGTTATGTATGGGTAAATGCAGGATCTGTTCAAAACAGAGGAATAGAATTCAATATTACATCCCAGAATATTCAAAAACCAAATTTTTCTTGGGAGACAAGCTTTAATATGTCTTTTAATAAAAATAAAGTACTTGAATTAAGTGATGGTTCTGCAGTATTTAATGCTGGTGCTCGACAACCAATTGCCGTAGGATATGATATGGATGCATTTAACCTTCCAATTTGGGCAGGAGTAGATCCTAAGAATGGTGATCCACTTTGGGAAAAAGTGACGCTTGATGACAATGGGACAAAAACGATCACAAAAACCAGTGTCTATAGTGAAGCCGCTACTTCAGACTCTCGTCAATTTACAGGCACATCCGCAGCTCCTAAATTTACAGGAGGTCTAAGTAATAACTTTAGATATAAAGACTTTACACTATCGGCATTCTTCAATTTCGTATATGGCAATTACGTCTATAATGAAACCCGTGTTTCATTTGATAATGATGGTCTATACGAAGCTTTCAACTCTATGGTTTTGGCGAAAGGATGGACCCGATGGGAAAAAGAAGGAGATATTGCTACCCACCCCAAACCAATTGTTGGTGGGAATAAAGATTCAAATCAAGGCTCATCCAGGTATTTAGAGGACGGAAGTTACATTCGATTGAGAAATATCAGAGCGGGCTATAATCTACCTGAAACCCTGTTGAGCAAAATTGGTTTTTCTCGTGTGCATGTATTTGTCAGTGCCGACAATCTATGGACAGCCACTAAATTTTCAGGACCTGATCCAGAAGTTACACTAAGTCAGCAAGATCAAGTGTCTGGTCTATCCAGTTTTAAATATCCAATTAGTAAAAAAATTGTTTTCGGTCTTAATTTAACATTCTAACTCAATTTCAAGATGAAACTAACGTTATTTTATACCCCCTTGATCGCTATAGCATTAGCAGTGTCACTTTATTCTTGTCAGAAATACTATGATCCGACAGAATTTATCAATGAAGAAGGTGCCTTAAAAAATGAAGCCGACGTAGGAACCACCACAATTGGGACTTATGCTGTTTTAAAAAATGCCGCTTATGTACGCAGTGGTCATTTCTTAATGGAATATCCTGGAGATGCGGTTGCACAAGGACAATCCTCCGGTGATGACCTGACCAAAGCATACCGCTATACCCATATTAATACTTCAGAACATTGCAGTAATTTTTGGTCACAGGCTTACAAGGTCGTCGCTGCAGCTAACAAAATTATTGCATTTGTTCCAGATGATGCCGGAGCAGGTCTATTGCAGCTAAAGGGTGAAAATCTTTATTTAAGGGCCATGATGCATTTCAACTTGGTTCGTATTTTTGGACGCCCGTATCCGCAAAATAAGGGCGCAAATCTAGGTGTCCCCATTTTAAGAGAAGGGTTGTCAGATGAAGAGTCTGCTTCTCTAACACGAAGTCAAGTAAAAGAAGTTTATGATTTTGTCATTAGCGATTTGCTCAAAGCAGCAGAATTAATGACCGAAGATAAAAGTAACTCTTTTGCATCCAAAGAGGTTGCCTATGCCTTATTATCACGCGTATACTTGTATAAAGAAGACAATATCAATGCGATTAAGTATGCTAATCTCGTCATCAATTCAAATCGTTATTCACTTTTGCAAGGGAACGAATATGCCGGTTATTTTCAGTCCTTACCGGATAACAACCGGGAGACCATTTTTTGTATTAGGCATACCAAGGTTGAAGATCGTAACATGTCCTCTATTGGTTCAATGTATTTTAGTGGAGATGTTTCTGGGAAACCTTTAGGGCAGGGGGTTAGTGGTTGGGCAGAAATCTACGCTTCTAAAAAGTATTATGATTTTGTGGGGCAACATCCACATGATTTGAGGAATGGGTTTATCACACCTTATATTGAAAACGGTGTTTTGCAATATAACCAAAAGTTGACACCTACGACACCGATGTATTACGTCAATAAATACTCACGCCAAGAAGGGCAGATTAATTTAAGTTCACCTGTTTATTTGCGACTTGGTGAAATATATCTGATCAGGGCAGAAGCAGAAGCCAAAGTAGGAAATGATGCTGCTGCATTAGCAGATGTCAATTTATTACGTCAACGTGCAGGCTTAGCAGGTAACGAGCTCTACAATGCTAGTCAGGTACAAGCTTCTGGAAAAACTATGCTCGATATTGTCTTAGAAGAACGCTTTTTGGAGTTAGCATTTGAAGGACATAGAGCCTATGATCTTTTCCGAAACAACCTGCCTATGGAACGCAATTATCCTGGTACACATTCATTAAACAATACGCCTACTACAGATATCCATCAAATAGTTCGTGCTAATGACAATCGTGTCGTTTTTTATATTCCACAAGCAGAGATTAATAGAAATAATAAATTAAATCAAAATCCTTAACAAATTATATAACTATTATGAGTTTTTCTAGAAGAAAATTTTTAAGTGCAGTTGGTCTAACGACCGTTGCAGGAGTAGTTGCAGCGAATACATCCATGGCGTCGACTAGCCTATGGTCCGTCAGTACAAAAACACTAAAAGTAGGTCTGATCGGTTGCGGTGGTAGAGGTACTGCAGCAGCTATGGAGGCACTTAATGCCGACCCCAACGTAGTTCTTCATGCTATGGCAGATGCTTTTGGCGACCATTTGGACGAGTCGTACAAGACTTTAAAAGAGAAGATGGGTGAAAAAATACAAGTGAAAAAAGAGCAACAATTTGTTGGTCTAGATGCTTACAAGAAATTATTATCTTCAGGCGTTGATGTTGTTATATTGGCTTCACCGCCAGCATTCCGTCCAGCTCATTTGGAAGCATCTGTAGAGGCAGGGAAACACATCTTCTGCGAGAAACCATTTGCTGTGGATGCCCCAGGGTTAAGAAGAGTAATTGCAGCTTCGAAAAAAGCAAAAGATAAAAATTTAGCATTGGTTGCAGGATTTTGTTGGCGTTATCATCTTCCAAAGCGTCAAATCTTTGGAAAAGTATTGGATGGGCAAATTGGTCACGTAACATCAGCAGCGTGCACGTATGATACAGGTGAACTTTGGTATAAAGAAAGGCAGCCGGAGTGGACAGATTTTGAGTATCAATTAAGAAACTGGTTGTACTATAATTGGCTTTCAGGAGATCACATTATTGAGCAGGCTATCCATAGTATCGATATGTTACAATGGGCTATGGGTGATCGATTGCCTGTAAGTGTTGTCGGTACAGGAGGCCGTCAGAAAAGAGTAGATCCAAAATTTGGCAATGTATATGATCATTTTGCAGTCGTATTTGAGTATGATGATGGCACAAAAGGTTATTTCTCGAGTCGACAACAGAATAATACGGCACCTTCCTATGCTGTGGAGCTCATTGGGAAAGATGGGAAATGTATTGTAGACTGTCGAACAGGCGAACACCTTATTACAGGAGCAAATCCTTGGAAATATGATGATGAAACTAAGTTTACGGATGAAAATGCCTATAAAAAATCAAATTCAAGGAGCATGTATCAGCAAGAGCACGATGAGCTTTTTGCTTCTATTCGTAATAATAAGCCTAAAAACGATGGGGATTGGATGGTGAAATCCAATCTTGTCGCATTGGCCGGACGTATGGCTGCTTATACAGGTCAAAAGGTAAACCTTCAAGATGCATTAGCATCTAACGAGCTATTATTTCCAGAGCAGGTCTCATGGGATTTAAAATATGATATACCAGTATCAATTCCAGGTATTAACACAACAATTTAAGAGCTATGGATCGAAAAGGATTTATAAAATCAGCTGCCCTTGTTGCTGGAGCAGCAGCGGCCTTCCCAATATTTAACACATCAGCAAGTAAGCTACCAATTACGAGTATGAATGCTAAATGGTTGAAAAAAGGTGTTGGTTATGATATGATTAAAGGAGAACTTTCTTTGGTCGACAAGTTCAAATTGATTAAAGACTTAGGGTTTGATGGTATTGAGTTCAATAGTCCTGTCAATTTTAGCATCAAGGAATTGTTGCATGCAAAGTCAGCAACTGGAATCGAAATTCCAAGTCTTGTCAATAAGGATCATTGGTCCAAACCTTTATCTGATCCCGATGCGTCAGTGCGACAGTTCATAATTGGTTCTGTTGCTAAGTCATTGCAAGAAGTAAAGGAATTAGGTGGAGATACGTTACTTGTAGTGCCAGGAGTTGTCAATGAGAAGGTTTCTTATGGCACTGCATACAAAAATGCACTAGATTCAGTTCGAAAATTGATTCCATATGTCGAGAAAACGGGAGTCCGGATTGGGTTGGAAAATGTTTGGAATAATTTTATATTGAGCCCGATAGAGGCAAAGATGTTTATCGACGAAATCGATCACCCGCTAATAGGATGGTACTTCGACATCGGTAATGTACTTCGATACGGTTGGCCCGAACATTGGATTGAGGTGTTGAATAAAAAAATATTTAAGCTGCATGCCAAAGAGTTTAGTCGGGTCAAAATGAATGATGAAGGATTAAGAAACGGTTTTAATGTAGAACTGCTCGAAGGAGATATTGACTGGCCAGTTGTTATGAAAACACTTAAAGAAGTGGATTATAAAGGAGGGTGGTTGACTGTTGAGTTAGGAGGTGGTGATCACGATTACCTTAAAAAAATATCCAATCAAATGGACACTATTTTAAGCTATTAAATGGGCGCTACTTAAAGAAAGCAATCATACTTGATGCCTCTTTAAATCAGTGTCTCACAATTAGGGAATGATCAATTCAGTAGCCTGCAAATGAACAAGCTATCTAATTGATCATTTCTTTTTTTGTAATAATCATTCATTCGGTTGTTCACGCTGATTCATCTTGGATAAATGAAGATGAATTTGTACCAAGTAAATACCTCCGAACTCTCCAAAGAGTGTTTATTTATTGTCAAATTTGAACCGTATACATGAATTATGGCATAGAACTTACCAAAACGACATGCAGACGTTTACAGTGTCTATCGTATTGAAAAATTTATTCCTTAACTTTACTTAAGCAGAATTGGAAGCTAAAAATATAAAAAATAACGGGGTATTAAGAAACAATAGGACCATTTTCTAGATTCTGTAAACGTTGAAAATAATACGATGAAAAAGATTATAATGGTATTAGTGAGCTGTATAGGTGGAGTTGTATTGACTGCTATGGGGTTTACGTTCATGAATAAAGGAAACGATTCAAAAACAGCTATAAAGATGGATGAAAATAAAATGACCAAAGAAATTTATTTTGCAGGAGGCTGCTTTTGGGGGACTGAGCATTTTTTTAAACAGGTGAGGGGTGTAACAGCTACCGAAGTGGGGTATGCGAATGGGACAGTTAAGAAGCCCTCTTACAAGGAGGTTTCTAAAGGGGTTACAGGAGCCGCCGAAACCGTAAAAGTAATCTATGATCCTGAAGTGATTGATTTGGATCTATTAATTGATCTTTACTTCAAAACGATCGACCCAACCTTGCTCAATCAGCAAGGAAATGATGTAGGGACCCAATACCGAACTGGTATTTTCTTTTCTGATCAAGCAGATGAAAGTTTAGTACGTCAAAAAGTTCAAGAATTGGGCAGTACTTATCATCAAAAGATTGTAGTTGAATTTGGGCCAATCCAGAGTTTCTATGATGCAGAAACGTATCATCAGGATTATTTGGATAAAAATCCAGGTGGCTATTGCCACATTGGACCTGCTTTGTTTGAATTAGCAAAAAAGGCAAATCCTCCTAAAGAAAGTGAATATAAAAAGAAAGATAAGAACACATTAAAAAAAGAACTGACCGATATTCAATATGAGGTAACTCAGAAAAATGGAACAGAAAGAGCATTTGAGAACGCATATTGGGACGAATTTAGAGAAGGTATTTATGTCGACGTCACTACGGGTGAACCCTTATTTGTTTCGACGGATAAGTTTGAATCGGATTGCGGATGGCCCAGTTTTTCTAAACCCATAAATGAAAAGACGGTAAAAGAACTTTCGGACAATTCTTATGGAATGCAACGTACGGAAGTAAGAAGTAAAACAGGAGATGCGCATTTAGGACATATTTTCAACGACGGACCTGCTGATAAAGGAGGCATGAGATATTGTATCAACAGTGCATCGTTAAAGTTTATTCCTAAAGCTGAAATGGATGCCAAAGGTTATGGAAAATTTATTTCTTTATTGAATAAGGAACCATCAAAATAAGTTGACACTGAAAAAAGGAAAACTGAATACTATTCCGCAGGTATAAATACCAAAGCCCAATCTTTTAAAATTGGGCTTTGGTATTAATTGCGCATGGCTCTTTTCGAGTACATGCACGCTCAATTAAGCTTGGATATTAGCATTAATTATTTCAACTGGTAAGCTGCAACACTCTTTTTGAAAAAAGTAGGAACATAGATTATTTTTGTGATAGGATCATAACCTATATCTGCCGTATTTTTCTTTTCTGCGCTACTGTCCAATAGTAATTCTGATTTTCCATTGGCATGTACATAATAGATATATCCTCCCCAGCATGAGTACACGAAGTCTCCATTGCCAATCGGTTCAATACCATCACCGCCACAGGGCATATCTGCTATTGTGGTTAATTCCTTCTTCTCATTTGCTTTTAACAATTGCTTATTTCCACCAGCAATGTAAAGGTCGTTACCTATTGCTTTCAATCCATTCACCCCATCAATATTTTCAAGGTATACGACATCTTTATTATTGATGATTTGATGGATTTTTTTCGTTCTAGAATCTGAAACATACACAACACCTTTATCACTTACCGTGATATCATTTAAAAATACAGATCCAGCAATAGGGATTTTACGGACCACTTTGCTCGATGGAATATCAATAACAACCACATCTGTTATATCGGCAGCATAAAGTATATTGCCATGTTTAGCAAGTCCTTTTGGTGAATTGAGCCCATTTATCCATTCGAGATCGATTACCTTTCCACTCAGATCTAATTTGCCGATACCACCAATGCCATCTTTCTCATCGGCGCTATTACCCATGATGGAAACATAGAGTATACCTGCCTTAGTATCTGGCAATACGGATTCGGGTAAGTTGATGATGCTATCAGTTTCCCATATTTTCTCCAATTTATGCTGTGCTTGGACCGATACGCCCAATACTAGCGCTAGGGATAGATTTAGTACTTTCTTCATAATTGCTTGTTTCTTAAAAGGTTCAATTGTTAGTTTATAAATATTTTAAGATAAGTAAGTTACAAATAGTTTAATAAATAAGTTGTTTAATATATCAACAAAAAATGCGCCTACCATCGGTACGATTAAAAATGCCTTATGCGATGGACCGTATTTATCGGTTATTGATTGCATATTGGCAACCGCGGTAGGGGTTGCACCTAATCCAAATCCACAATGTCCTGCGCTCAGTACAATGGCATCATAGTCACTTCCCATTACTCTAAAGGTAATAAACATGGCAAATAGTACCATTAGTACAGTTTGTAATACCAGTATGATCAATACCTGAGTGGCTAGTCCTTCCAATTCCCATAACTGTAATGACATCAAGGCGATGGTTAAAAATAGGTATAGGCCCGTATTTCCAAGCACATCGACAGCATGGTCATTTACGACATATTTAGATGTTCTATTAATCGTGTTGCGAATGACAACGCCAATGAACAGGCACCAAACAAAATTTGGAAGTTCGAGCCATGAATCTTTACAATACTCATATAGTAGGTTTCCCATTGATAAGCAAATTGCAAACATCGTCAGCGTTTCAATCATGTTACGAACATTAATTCGTCTGTTTGAAGCTGGACTTTCGAACATTTCTACAGGAAGTTCCTTTTCTTGTACCTCATTGGCTGGTTTTATATTTTTCTTTTTCAGCAGCACTTTTGCTACTGGGCCACCTATTAGGCCTCCCATCACTAAGCCGTACGTAGCACAAGCCATAGCTAGCTCCATGGCGCCATTTATGTGGAATATATCCGTTAGATTTTGCGCCCATGCTGCACCAGTTCCATGACCACCAGTTAGTGTTATTGAACCAGCGATCAGTCCATAACTTGGGTTTATATCTAATAACGATGCTATTGATATGCCAAAAATATTTTGGACGATCATGAATGTACCCGTTAGAAGAACGAATATTAACAAAGGTTTTCCTCCCTTTTTTAGCTTTTCAAATTCGGCGCTCAAACCAATGGAGGTAAAGAAGATAAGCATCATTGCCGTTTGCAGCGAACCTTCAAATTTGAAGCTAAGACCCATAGTTGAATTTAAGATATAAAGCACAACTGCAATAAAAAACCCTCCAACTACGGGCTCGGGGATGTTGTAGTTTCTAAAAAAACGTACTTTTTTAACAATAAAAAATCCTAAAAGCAAAACAAGACAAGCAAAAGCTAACGTTTCAAATATTCCAAATGTCATATATATGGGGTTTCTGATTTTAAAATAAAGTGGAAAGTTAAGAATAAAATACAAAACTATTGTTTTCATCACTTTTATGTGACCACGTGATATGAATACATGTTTCCAACGTGATTATTTCATAACGTTAAATGACCCTATTGAATTATTTAAGATTAGTAATGCAGAGATGCGAAAGTTATTTAACCGTTTATTATGCAAGTAATTCTAATTCAGCTTTGTGTACCCCATCTGGTGTTGTGTAAAAGGGACGCCCCTCGATGACGGCATGTGCCTCCTGCTCGATGCCCAGTGCATGGTAAATGGTTTGGTGTATCTGTTCGATTCGAATAGGTTTTTCTATCGTTTTGCAAGGTCTTTCATCGGCTGTCTTCCCATAGGTAGAACCTTTCCTGATGCCACCGCCAAACATTAAAATAGAACCACCATCCGTAAAATGACGATGCATGCCATAGTGCTTGATATCGTTTATAATGTCTGGCTGATCAACCTGTTCCAGTACTTCAGCTCCCGGTCTTCCCTCTAGCATCATATCTCTACTAAACTCGCTAGCCACGATGATCAAAGTACGGTCAAGGTGCCCAGATTGCTCCAAGTCTTTGATAAGCTGCGCTATTGGCTTGTCTATCTGTCTTTTCATTTCAGCAGCTCTTGTATGTCCATTTTCGTGCGTATCCCATCCTTCGAATGGCACATACTCGGTCGTTACTGAGATAAAACGGGCGCCTTGTTGGGTAAGTCTTCTAGCCATTAAGCAACCTAATCCAAATTTTCCGGTGTTATAGATGTCATAGCTCGCTTTGGGTTCGCTATTTAGATCAAAAGCTTTCGCTTCGGGCGACTTTAGCAGCATGTAAGATTGCTCCATTGCACGACGCAAGGATTCCTTTTGGTAGTCACTTCCAAATTCGCCAAAAGCACTTCCACTGATCAAATCGTTGTACAATTGATTGCGACGCTCGAAACGTTGGAAAGACATTCCTGCTGGCGGTTTTACCGCATCAAGACCTGCTGTTGGATCGGCGATCATAAATGGACCAAATTCGCTACCCAAGAAGCCTGCAGTATGGAATGCTTTTAACTCTTCACCTTCACCCAATGTTAACCGTTGCCCAATATTGATGAAAGCGGGGATTACTGGATTTTTAGGGCCCAATTCTCGGGCTATCCAAGAACCGATATGTGGAGCTGCTACCGTTTGTGGCGGCTCATAACAGGTGTGCCAGTGGTATTGGTGTCGAGCATGCAGAATATGTCCTAAGTCGGCAGCCATATACGATCGGATCAAAGTGCCTCTGTCCATGACCTGACCGATTGATTCTAAACCCTCTGAAAAGTTGATGCCATCTAAAATAGTAGGTACGGGTTTAAATGTGCTCAATACCCCGTTGGAATCCATGCCTTTTTTAAATGGCGTATATATTTTAGGGTCAAATGTATCCGTATGGGCCATTCCTCCAGCCATCCATAGTAAAATTACGGTATCCGCGCTACTTTCTTTATGAGCCGATTGGCAGGATGATAGTAAACTCGAAAGCGGAGCTCCTGCTGCCAACGCGCTCATAGTAGCAGCACTGGCAGTTCGTAAAAAATCCCTTCTATTCCACTTGTCTCTCATCTTTACATTCTTTTCTAAATTATTAATTAATAAGTTGGAACTCTGGTAATAGTATCACCGCCCACAAAAAATCCTGAACACTGTTTTCATCGGGTTTATCAGCAAACATATTTTTAGCAATATTGAGCTCTTTCTTACTGGGGTTGCGCCCCAATGTACGTCGGTAAACTTGGTTGACGATTTGTTCGCTGTTGTTATATTGCTTTAACCAACTTTGTGCTCCTTTTCGCAGTGTTTCATTCAGTTTTGATCCATTTGTTAGTTCCATTGCTTGTAACAGGTTCGATTGACTTTCACGTACACTGATTACGTTATCCCGGTTTGGTCTACCCATAGCGGTTAGGAAATCGTCATTTTCTACCAGAGAGGCACGTGCGAAATAAGCCTGATTAGGCTGTAATTGAAAAGCCTCGTAAGGGTTATATTTCAATCGGTCCAACCCATATATAGGTGATATTGTATTACTGACAGCATCAGCGAACTGCTCGGCAGTCATTTTACGACGCAGTATACCGGTAAATTGAAAATCTGTTGCATTGATCTTCGCTGCATCATCAATAGTAACAGCAGGCAATTGATACACTTTTGAGTCGACAATCAATCGAATCAGTTTTTTCATATCATAGCCATTTTCCACAAAATCTACCGCTAGCCAATCCAATAGATCTTGACTCCAGGGTTTATTGTCCATTTCATCTGTTGGAGCTACGATACCACGTCCCATAAGCTGCGCCCATATTCTGTTGACAATGGTTCGGTACAATCGTCCGTTTTCATCTTTGGTCAGGCTTTCTGCCATTTGCTGTGCTTTCTCCTTTTTTGACGCTTTTTTAGAAATCGCACCCAGTTCGTCCCATAGCAGTTTCGGGTCGACAAATTTACCTGTCGGAATATCGCAGCGGTTCACTTCCAGCGGTTCTTCTGAAAAAGCATTGGCAAAAGAATAAGCATCGTTCAGTTTCCAATCGCTGATGAAGCTGTCGTGGCAAGAAGCACATTTTAGGTTCAATCCCAATAATGCCTGCGATACATTCTGTGCGGCCTGCATAGGTACGGTCTGACTCGAGTTGATATCACCACGCCATTGAATTCCTGCTACAAAACCTTTCGATGCTTCGTTAGGGTTTAATAGTTCCTGCACCATTTGTTTATAAGGTTTATTGGAAGCCAACGATTTGTAGAGCCAGTCGGATATGGAAAAACGTCCGTTTGTGATATAACCAGTACCGGTATAATCATTGCGAAGCAAGTCATTCCAGAAGGTGAACCAATGGGTAGCGTATTGATGGTCATCACCGAGTAGTTGATTCACCAATAACGTCCTTTTATCGGTACGTTTATCATTTACGAATTCATCGGTTTTTTCAGGTGTTGGCAGCAGACCTATTATATCCAAATACACACGACGCAGATAAGTGCGGTCATCAACAGTCTTTTTCCAGTCAATTTTATTTTCTGTAAAATACTCATTTGCAAAGAGATCTATGGGGTTATTTAATGCTTTTGTTACGGCAGGAAGTGTAGGCTTCCTTGGTGCTAGAGGTGCTTTCGAAAATATCCCTGCAGCAGCTTGATCAGGCCAGGGTGCGCCCTTATCTATCCAGAAAGCCAAGAGCTCGATATCTTTTTTCGATAGCGATTTTCCCTTTCCTGGCATCGCATCTTTGTGACTAGCAGGTAGTGCTATCCGTCTAAAAAGTTCGCTGTTGTGCAGGTTGCCAGGTGTAATCACTGGACCCGATTCCCCCCCTTTGAAGAGTAGGGCTTTATCATCAAGTCTCAGTTCACCCTCCATTTTGTCAGAACTGTGGCACTTGTAGCAGTTATGCGCTAAGATCGTTCGTACACCTATGTTTAGCTTCACTTGCTCTTCTATCGTCAAGCTATCTGCATTTTTAGCGAAAGTAGCTAGGTCAATATCACTCGTTGCTAATGTCGCACCGTCTTCGTTATTGTCTGCCCAAGGTGCCACACTACTTAAAAAGTCGGCACCATGTGTTATCGAGGCTCCTAGATGCCCTGTTATAGCAATACCAAATACGGTAACAATCAAGATTGTCCGGTAAGCGATGATGAGGCTTCTCTTTTGTTCTTTTTTTATGGCCCTTACGAAGAGTAAACTTATACAGCTTAATAGCGCTGTCCCAATACCGATCCATTGATGGAGCGCCAGCGTGTCGGCAGAATAGTTTTCAAGATTGGCTAGTAGCAACCCGAAGATGACAGATAGGACCGCACTGATAGCGCCGATTATTAAAAGGAACTGAATCCCAGCGCGCAGGTTAGAATTGTAGTTTTTAAAGCTCAACATTTCCATGAAGGCCGCAATCACGATGAGCGATACAGGAAAGTGTACGATGAGTAGATGTAGACGACCTAAGAATTTAAACAACCAGAACACCTCTGTTTCTGCTGCATGGCCAACAGATACATCCTCTTCAATGCCTAATGACCTTAAGAGGAAGATTGAAGAAAATATAAGAAGTAGAACTATGCTCTTTGATAAATTGACCTTGAGTTTGCTCATATTTTGTTTATATCTTACACATTGTGTAATAACAGGGTATCATAATTAGGATACTAAAGATACATAATCTATCAGGATTCGGTATCCTGCACTATCCTGCACGAATTAGTACCAAACAAATTGGCTACATTTCTGTACTTTAAACAAAAGCAATACTTAACATTAACTTAATATAGGGTTGACCTTTTGTTTATACCTTTGCAAAAATAATAGCTATGGATAATTATTTATATCTCGTAATCATTACCCTTATCCTTTTAGGGGTTATAGATCTCATGGTCGGCGTCACTAATGATGCTGTCAATTTCTTAAACTCGGCAATTGGCTCCAAAGCTATTCCTTTCCGTTTGATTATGATTCTCGCCAGTGCGGGGATATTGTCAGGTGCGGTTTTTTCAAGTGGAATGATGGAGATTGCACGAAGTGGAATTTACGTTCCGGGTATGTTCAGTTTTAATGATGTCGTGGTCATCTTCCTCGCTGTCATGATTACAGATATCATACTTTTGGATGTATTCAACTATTTCGGCCTTCCGACCTCTACGACAGTATCCATCGTTTTCGAGCTCCTCGGGGCTGCAGTCTGTCTAGGATTGTATAAAATTGCAACCACTTCAGGCGATTGGTCAACCTTATCACAGTATATCAATACAGAGAAGGCTTCAGAAATTGTAATTAGTATACTCTTATCGGTTGTCCTGTCTTTTACTGTGGGTATGGCAGTGCAATATGTTTCTCGACTCATATTCACGTTTCAATACGAACGTAAAATCAAATCTTTCGGGGTTATATTTGGTGGTATCGCCTTAGCTTCGATTAGTTATTTTATCATAATAAAAGGGCTAAAGACAGTTACTTTCATCGATGTTTCGACGAAAGATTGGATTAACACGCACGAGCTGCAGTTGCTATTGGGATGCTTTGTGTTATTTACCATCTTTAGTTTTATCCTCACCAGGTTAAAAATCAACATTCTTAAAGTCATCATCGGTATCGGTACGTTTGCCTTAGCACTATCTTTTGCGGGTAACGATTTGGTTAACTTTATCGGAGTACCAGTGGCTGCCATCCAGTCTATCGGTTTCTTCCAGGCATCTGGTGGCAATCCCGACACGTATATGATGTCGGAGTTAGCTTCTGCAGATATCGTTGCCCCAGTTTGGATTTTATTCATCGCAGGAGGGATCATGATCATTACCTTATGGACATCCAAAAAAGCGAAGACCGTTATCGAAACGGAAATGAGTCTAAGTAGTCAAGACGGTGGTACAGAAAAGTTCGAACCCAATACCTTATCACGTTGGATAGTACGTGGCTTTCTAAATATTGGAGGTGCCATCAGCTATTTGATGCCGCGCACCTTGCAATCGCGTCTAGATAGTCGTTTTGAGAACACTGCTTTAGGCAAAAAGAATAAGCAAGATGAGCCAATGTTTGATATGGTGCGTGCCTCTGTCAATCTTATGGTGGCCAGTAGCCTGATCGCTTTAGGTACTTCTATGAAGCTTCCATTGTCTACTACCTACGTAACCTTTATGGTTGCCATGGGTACCGCTTTTGCCGATAGAGCTTGGGATAGAGAAAGTGCAGTATACCGGGTATCTGGCGTATTCCATGTTATCGGAGGATGGTTCTTCACTGCAGCTTCTGCTTTTGCAGGTGCATTTATTTTCGCTTATTTACTTAAGATTGGTGGTATCATTACCTTTGTAGGTGCTTTGATCTTATTAGCGATACTATTAGTATTCAACGCTAAAAGCCATAAAAAGAAAGTCGCAGCACAGGCAGAACGTAAATTGAAACTTGGTAGAGAAGATATACATACTCTACAGCAGGTTTCGGACGCTAGTGCCAATCAAATTAGTGAAGTTTTTGCCAAATCTAATCTTTTCTATAAAGAGATTGTAGACGGCCTCATCAAAAACGATTTGACGAGTCTTTCCATGAACAAGAAATTGATTAAGAAATTCTTGCGTGATTTGGATTCGACCAACGACAATCTATACAATTTCATTCGCAATTTAGACGATACCTCCGTGAAAGGAAGTAGATTCTACATCATATCTTTAGGCTATCTACAAGATATCGTAGAGAACCTTTACGTTATTGCCGGCAATGCACAGAACCACGTAGACAACAACCATAAGTTGCTCAAAGACTATCAAGGAAATGACCTAAGGTTAGTTGCTGATGAGCTGGGTAACTGGTACAACGAAGTGTACAACTTATACAAGCGACGTGACTTCTTAAATCTTGATTCAACCATGAAACAACGTGATCAGCTACAGAAGGTCATTAACAATCTTTTGGACAAGCAGATTGAACACATCCGGACATCTGAAAACAGTCCTAAGAACAGTAAACTATACTTCTCAATCTTGTTAGAGACAAACGAGCTGATTAGCTCCACGTTTAAGCTTTTACGATTATTTAAGGAGTTTGAAGAGTTCAAACTGAACAATAAGAAACAAAACTAACTTTAGTTAGTCTTCAAAAGCCCGACACTCCGTCGGGCTTTTTTAGTACTTGTCGACCGTCGTTATCGGAATGGTGGCAATAGTGCCTCAACAATTTGAAAGATTTACGAAGATCGATTTTGTACTTTAGTTAATGACGGAGAAAATTGGAAAAATAGTCGTTATATTTTAGTAGAAAATATTATAGATCTATCTTTGCTTTTCTTATTTTTAATGTAGCTTTAATTATTAACCCAAGTTATAATAAATATATTTCATGAAAAACAAGAGCTTATTATATTTCACTTCCGTCCTAAATAAATTTTAGGCGCGTGTTTCCCTTGAAACAGTATCTATTTTTAGATAATTTCAATTTTGACCCTATTTTTTAGTCTGAGAATATCTGTAGCTGTCCATTTTTACCCTTAACTGGTGGCCTGATAAAAGGATCATCTATCCATTGCCATATATTTATTTTCACGAATATATTCATCCTGATAAACCCGACCAAGTTAGACAGATTCCAATCGTATTTAGCCTTCTTCTGAAGGTATTTGAGCAGTAATATTCCAATCAACGAAGTCCATATTTGGATCATGACCGCATTTTCAGAAGTACCCACAAAAGATGATATTTTTAAGCGTTGCTTCAGATGCTTGAAGAAAATCTCGATCTGCCATCGCTGTTTATAAATGTTAGCTACTAGTGATGCCTTCCATTGGATATTATTTGTCAGAAAGTGGTACTGGTTGTCTGTGCTGCTGTCCCAAAAGTGAATCAAGCGTAATGGTTTAGAGTTGTATCTATCTGCTGATGGACCAGAAAGCTCAATGATCTCATCTTTAATGATTCCCTTTTCAAGGAGTGCTTCACTCTGGTATGACTTGATAACGTTGTACTTCATGTTAGTTTTACTCCTGGTAACAAAATAACAACCTCTGCTGTCCAAATCCCCGAGCCAGTTGTAATCCACATAACCTCTATCCACCACTACAACGCTTCCTTTGGAAAAACTATAGCTACCCGCACGCTGGCTTTCATGAACTTTCCCGTCTGTAATCTGCATGAAAACAGGAAGACATCCATCATAATCCAGCACAGTGTGCAGTTTTACAGCACCTTTGGTGCTTCTAAATTTAGCCCAGTCAAATACAGATAAACATAAAGGGATGATACTGGCATCCATCAGATAAACCTTGCGCTTTAATTGCGTTAGATCTTTGCGCAAATGGGTATCCTTTTGCCATAGCTTATCTAATAGCGAAAAGTACAGATCTTTAAAGAGTTCATGGGTGCGGTGCTTGTTGATATAGGAAATATTGGACTTGCTGGGTGCTCTACCAACACCTAAATGGTTCAAATTACCAGTCGTACTACGTAAGCCATTACTGATATCACGAACTGAATCTGCAGAAGAAAAATGGCAAAACAACATGCTAGCAAGATGCGTCCAGCTGTTGATCCCTTTACAATGTTTGTCACTCTTGTGCTTAGCAACCAAAACCTTGAATAATTCGCGGTCGATAAGTGATAAAATCTGACTAAAAACGTTTAAATTTACCATGGCGGTGTGTTAAAATTTGACGATTTAAATATAGCAACTTTGCTATAGCAAAACACCGCCACTTTTTTCAACGTTTAGGACGCTACTGTGTTAAGGTATTGTACGTAATAAAAAATCCTCTTTATATTTTACCGCCAATATTTAAAAATTACATGTTACGTCAAATAGTAAACTGCTAGTATATAGATTCGCAAATGGTTTACTTATCCTAGAGATATTTTAGAGTGATAATAGAGGTTTTCTAGAGGGTTCATAGAGGTAAAGCACTAGAAACCCTCTATTTAATCTGTCTATAATTTGTTGATATCCTATTTAATACATAAATTAGAATAAAATGATATATGAATGCAATCAGAGCAGGTGATATATCTATCCAATTTCCAATATAAAATAAACCATTATGGCAATACTAAAAAGTGGAATAAATGGACCATTTTCGGGTAAAGTGGGAAACGTAGTAGGCTATGAACTAAATGGCCAAACCGTTATTCGTTCTCTTCCAGCAATTGTAAAAAGAGCTCCAAGTAAATTGACGCTCATAAATCGCATGCGCATGAAGGTTGTATCCCAGTTTTTGAGACATATCAAAACACCAATCGCATTCGGCTACAAAAATATTGCACCTAAAGGTAGCCGAATAGGGACTTTTCAATCCGCTCAATCTTATTTACTCAACAATGCAATAGATTTTGACGCTGAGCATGTACCGTATGTCAATCCGGAAAAAGTACTAGTCTTTCGAGGAAACCTGGTGCCACCATTGCTCATTAATGTGGAACGTCAGGATAATAAACTTCATGTGGAATGGAACAAGGAGGTCTGCAATGGCCAACCTACTGTTTTAGTTGTGCTCGCATATGTAATTGATACTTTTTGTGCTTTGAATGAAGGCGGAGCTCATTCTACTGAGGGTAAGATGACCTGGGAGCATTCGTTGTTTAGTGGTGATGAACATGTGCATATTTACATCGGGTTCTACGATATGCTTCATGACGAACTATCTGATTCTGTATATGGAGGCTGTGTATGAGAATAATTGATAATTCAGTCAGGTAGTAAAGGAAGTAATAAATATTGAATTTATAAAAGTGAGAGAACGATATGTTTACATCGCCTCAATTCATGCTTAATTAGACTCCATATTTACTAACTTATTATTATAACATGACCTAAATTCAGCTATTGATGATTTGTGATTTTTGCTGGCTGAAATTATGTTATTTGAAGTATGTAATGTGGTTTATTTAGGATGATAAAGAGCTGTATATTAATCATCAGTGATTAATAATACTAATATAATTAGCACCCCTACACTTACCCATGAAGTAAGATACATAATCAATAATAGCATTAGAATACTAATTATATTAGCTTTTTATTTGATCATAAAGTTTACTTAAGTTGAAATAGTGAGAACAAACTTTTTACTAAGTATATTAGCTAATGAATGAAAGAAGTATTTTCACACTGCAATATCACTAACAAGCAATTTTCTGCAGACATCAGTAATCGCTTAGGTTTGCATAAAATCTACTTTAAATAGGGTAACCCGTTTAATCTCAAAATTTCACATTCAGAAGTATTCTTGATTTTAACTTTTAATCATTATTTAAACTCGAAGTGTTTATGAATTAAGTTAAAGGAATAAGTACTTCAAATTTTCAAAGGGTGTTGATCGCCCCAATTAAATATCCTAAAATATACTGCACTGGGACTGGGTGCCGTAGGGGCTATGAAGAATGATAAAGAGAAAAAAGAATCAGGGGGGACCAATTCTCATCCGAATATGTTTATACTTAACAAAAGCTAACCTTAAGATTAGCTTTTGTTAAGTAACTCTTTATCTAATTATTAACACATTAGTATATTAGATTTACAAGTACTTATCCGCCTCGTTTATTTCGAGATCATTGATGCAAGCATATCTTTTTTGCATCAAACCGTTTTCGTCAAATTCCCAATTTTCGTTACCGTAGGCTCTAAACCATTTTCCTTCTTTATTTCTATACTCGTATTCAAACCTGACTGCAATTCTGTTGTCTGTATGTGACCAATATTCTTTTTTGAGTTTATAATCCAGTTCATTTTTCCATTTATTGGCCAAAAATAGAACGATCTCTTGCCGACCATTAATAAACAGATTTCGATTTCTCCATTCGCTATCTAAAGTGTAAGCCATTGAAACTCTTTCGGGGTTTTGACTGTTCCAAGCATCTTCAGCCATTTGAATTTTTTGTTTAGCTGTCTCCAATGTAAATGGAGGAAGCGGATGTCTCTGTTCCATAATTAAAATTAAGTTATCTACGATTAATTTCGATTTTTCCACTAATTCATTCGATTTATAAAGCTGGCTCCCAATAATTGAACTTTCAAACAATAGATAGATATGAGCGGATAACAATTTTTGTCCGAGTTCTTTTTCAAAGAATAATCTGAGATCTTTTTTATGCGACTGTATGACGGAAAGTATGGCAACCTGTTCTATTGATATTTCTGATAAGGTGTTTAAAAAGCTACATCCTCTAAAGTTTTCCTTTTCGTTCATATAAATAATGAAATCAAAAGCGGCTAATATTCTTTTCTTAGTTCCATTCGATTCTGAAATGTACGTCATCAATTCAGAAAACCAATATTCATGTCTAGTACTTAAAAATGCTAGACATAAATCATCTTTCGATTTGAAGTGTTGGTAAAAACTAGCCTTAGCAACATTGGCCTCTTTAATAATTTGATTAATTCCTGTACTATTGTAACCTTGTTGATGAAATAGTAGTGACGCAGTTTCTATAATTCTTTCTCTGGGAGTAAGCATATCTATATCCTTTATGAAAGCAAATGTAAGTAATAAATAACATACAGACAAGTCTGTCTGTATTGAAATTGCAAAATATATCTTCATTCAGAAGTAATACTGCGCGATTAAGATACAAGTTTAAAACTGATAAATACAGCTTTTATTCCACCAATGTGATTAGCTATTTAGAGACCCCACATACCTGTAAGTGTTTAGCAGCACGCCAGTTGGTGTGGCCACCGTATTGACAAATTGAAGTTTTTGGGCATCATAGCTGTCTGAAAGAATGCGTTTTCCTCTTCCCAACAATACGGGATATACTATCAGAACAATCTCATCAATTAATCCGGCGTAGAGTAGCAAAGATGTCAGTGATATACTTCCCAAAAGAATAAGGTCAGGTCCATCTGTAGTTTTAAGGCTACGAATGCTTGCTATGATATCTCCAGCCAAGGCCTTTACTGGTTCCCATTCAAGACTCTCGGGCCTGTGGGTGATTACGTATTTCGTTGCACCGTTTATCGCGTTGGCCATCGGAAAGTACCCAGCATTTGGCCAGTATCCCAAAAACTCATCGTAAGTCTTGCGGCCAATCAGCATGTCAAAGTCAGTACCATACGCTTCAAGTAGCATCGCCATCCCAGCAGGTGTGCGATAAGGTGCTGTCCATCCGCCGTACAAATAGTTCTTATCATGTTCAATGACACCATCAAGGGAGATGTGTTCGAAAATTCTAATCTTTCTCATTCTTGTTATTTACTTAACGACCTCATTGTCTAGGTATTAATTAGCCCTCCGCGATGTCAGTTTCAATCAACTTAAAATGTTTTTTCATCGGATTCTGCCAATTGACCTATCAATTCAACCATTATTTATAAGGCTACCCTCCATCATGCTTTAGCAAAGTTGGTGGTAAAAACTGATACTAAAAGGGGTGAGATACGACAATTTAACTGTCAATTTACGACAAATTTATCTGCGGAAAGAGACGCTTCATTTTATTTCTTGGATTTTTGAATGGCTTACGTAAGAAACAATTAAAACAGCGAGAAAAATAAATCCTGTAAAAACTTTACCTACAGGATCGCCTACCATATAGTGAGCTAAAGAAGCCGAAGCAAACATAATTGCAAAACCAATATATGCTGATTCCTTTAATAAGCGAACTGGCAACCAAAGAAAAACTGCACCGATAAGTTTTGTAATTCCGATCTCAATTCTGAAATAATCTGGAAAACCTAAATGTTCCATTGAAACTTTCACTTCGGGTTTCAAAAGAGTTTCAAACGCAATAAATATCATCATTGCTGAAATAATTCCTGTTGTAGTGTAGTACGTAATTTTTGTTGATTTCATATCTTTATTTCTTTAAATTTGATACTTCAAAAGTATGTATATTAGCTTACTAAATTATAGTAGTTACTATTATGTTAGTAGTAACTTTTGGGTTAGTTACCTACTAAAAAAAGAAATATGGCGACAAATAAATTAGATTACTCACCCTTACAATGCACAAATCGTCTATCAGCAACAGAAGATGCTCTATACGTTCTAGGTGGCAGATGGACAATTAGAGTAATGATAGCAATTTTAGAGGGACATACGAGGTTCAACGATTTACAACGAAGTTTAAATAGTATTTCTGCGAGAGTACTTTCGAGTGAATTAAAAAAATTGGAAGTAAACCATTTAGTAGAAAGGACAATCTTTGCGGATCAAACTCCTGTTCTTGTGGAGTATGTTCCTACGGAATACAGTCAATCACTTAAAGATATTATCACTGCTCTGGCTGAATGGGGTGTCACTCACAAAAATAAAATTACAGCTAATTATAAAGGCTGAAGCAAATGGATTACATCCATACCTCGTGCTATAGCACCCTGCCTTCGCATCCGATAGATGCACATGAAGAAAAAAGACCATTACTGAAAAGATTGTTAAAAAGGTGAATGGTAGGGTGCCAGTACTGAACCACGCTATATCAATTTAAGAAATAGATTAAATAGAAATGAACTTGAGTTTCTAGCCGAATGAAAATAGTCTTTTAGAAGAATTAGACGCTGATATTTTCCAAAAATTTAGGAACGAAGTCCGCTAATCATTTAAATGCTTTGCGATTCCGTCAATAATTACATCCCAATCCTCACGATGCAACTCGTGTCCTGTTCTTTCAAGCGGAATTAGTTTTGACCCTTTTATCTTTGCTAGTAAAGCCTCTGTATTTTTAAAATGCCATATAAGATCGTCTGTACCGTGTATGATTAAAGTCGGTTGTTCGATTTCGTTTAATCTATTGTAATATTCTTCACCACCTTGAAGTGTTGCATGATTAAACATACTAATATAGTTTCTGGCTCTTTTAAATTCAGCCCTTATTAATTTTTCTGCTCGCTTTATATCAGTTCCTTTTCTTCCACTCATTAATGCTGCTCCTTCAATTAAGTGGTTTAGTACTGCATTTTCATTCGTCCAGTCGACGGTTCCAGATTTATTATGAAATTCTAAAATTCGATTATCCATTTCAGGAATAGAAGGGTCTGAATCGCCCCATGGTCCAGTTGAAAGGAGTGTTAGCGTTTTAACTCTATCGGGATACTTTATTGAAGAAATTTGGGAGATTAGTCCACCTAAAGATAAACCTACAAAATGTGCTTTTTTTATCTTGTAACCATCTAATATTGAGATAGCATCATTCGTCAAATCAACGATATCATAAGGCGTTGTGCCAGGGTCGTAAAAGGTTGATTTTCCAACATCTCGATTATCGTACCTAATGACAAAAAATCCTTTATCCGATAATTTTTGACAGAACTCAGCGTCCCAATAGAGCATTGAAACTGTTGCTCCCGCAATAAGTAAAATTGAAGGATGGGTTTCGCACCCAAAACTTTCTGTGCAAAGTTCAATGTCACCTGTTTTAATTATTTTTTCTTTTATCGTTGTATCATAATTTTCTTTTCTCATTTCAATCGTTTAAAAAGTAAATATTATTTTCGGAATCAATCTATATTTTCAATTGATAGATGAAAAGATTAATTTCTATCTTTAAGATTTCAAAACAGCAAAAATAGAACCATAATATCCTGATTCACAATGCCAATTTACTATCTACTCAAAGAGAGATGCTGGCCCCGCGGGTGTAGCTGGTGAAAGAGGCAACAAAAGAGAAACAGGTGCACAAAGAGCTATAATCAAACTAAATCTGCATGAATATATTTTGAAAATATTTTTCATTCGGTCTACCTTATAAATGCAATTCAATGGTAATTGTATTTTAAAACTATTCTATTCCCTCACAGCTATAACCGATACTGACCATATACTGCATAATCTGGTCAGTATCAATTTCGCATTGATTGGCTTCAATCCTAAGGATATTATCGCCATCAGCAAGATCAAAATTTATCTTATAAGATGGGTATATTATTAAAAGAGAAGTTACTATGTTAGCTACATCTTTATAATTTCGAACGTTTGTCTTGAATATTTTAACCGTTTTTATCTTTGTTATTTGAGATTCACTTTCCATTATTTTATTGTTTGCTATTAAACTATCTAAGTTCTATCACACTGATTTTATCCTTCAAACTCTACTTCTTTTAATAATTCATCCAAGGGAATATATTTTTCTTTTGCAATATAGTGGCTAAGTTTACCTGTCGGACAGCATACTTAAAAACATTCTTATTTCTTAATTTAACGACATTTTTGTTACTATTTCACCGTTTTACCAAAATTTACTTTACTTAAGAGCATTTAATGCTTCACTAATATTTTCAACAAAATTAACATGCTTACCCTTATTACTTTCATAGATAAAATCCTTTAAACTTTTACTCGTAAATTTTGTGAAATCGCCGATTATTACTAGATGAACACGATAGTTCGAAAACTTTTGAAGAATATCTCCTGCCATTTTGTTTTTTAAATCAAAAAAATCAGCAGTTATATTTTTTTGATAAATAAGTATATGATCAAAACCTTGATAATATATATTACCTAGCAAATCCAAGGCATCTTCAGTGTTATTAATTATTATTTTATCAGAAATTATTTCAGCAATTGCTGTATCGTCTATTTTGTGAGTTTTAATATCCGTGTTAACAATTTATTTTATAAGACAGCTAAACTTATCGCTTTGTCTCCTATATATTAGAAATCAATATACGAATGATTTTTCCGACTCTTCGGATATTCCTTTTGTACCCTGCTGTAAATCACCTTGCAAGTTCTGATTTGCACCTTAATTTTAATTGTATAAAATCAGGAATTCTATTATTATAGTTTCATTTATCAGCATAAATAAAAATTGCCAACCGCCAAATACTGGCTACGAAAATTTTAAATAAAAGGCTTGTTCATTTTTCCTGATTTTTTACAATCTTAACATTTTGGTATGACGTAGCTTGCAAACCAGCAATTTCATAAAACTATGCAGGAAATACCGAGAAAACTAAAGTCTTTTTTAAGCATACTAGTCGCATTGAATCTTTTGTTTGTGGGTTTTATAATCTATCTATTATGTTTTAAGCAATCTAACTCGTTGCAATTAGAAAGAATAGACATCAAGAACCAAGATGGTGCAAACAGAGTTGTGATTTCGAATGAAAATCACATACCGAAACCGATTATTAAAGGAAAAGAGTATCAACGAAAAATGACACCGGCTGGGATTATTTTCTATGATAAAAATGGTGACGAACGCGGTGGAATTGCCATATCAGAATACGATAATATGAATTTGAATGCTATAGCCTTCGATTATCAAAATGCTGATGCAATTGGTATGTATGCCCAAGATAACATACTGACGAATTATTTTAAAGCGGGGATATCCATCAATGACAAGGATCTTTCTGGTAAACCTGGTTACAATATTAATCGAATAAATATAGTTACAGAAAATGGAAATGCCTCTTTGGTCATAAAAGATGCAAACGAAATACCCAGACTTGTTTTAAAAGTAGATAGTTTAGGTGTTCCCGCAATTGAAATGTATGATAAAGAAGGTGTAGTTTCCTGGAAAAAAGGTGATTAAATTGTTTGTGTTTTTTTGAATAAAATTTGCTGCCGAAAATAATGCCATCCAATTTGTCCGCATTTAAAGAATAGGAATAAATAATTTTTCAGTAACTTCATATAAACATCCACTTAAAGTGAGTCTAAAAGCAAGGTGTAACACACCTGCTAATGAAGTTAAACAAACGTAAATTGCATAAATAAAATGAGTTCAGCGTCCTGATGTAGTTTTATATATTTTGCATTTATTCAGCTAAATGAGAACATGATGGACGGGGGAGAAAATAATATTATTTTTTTTAAAGATAATACTAATAATAAGCGAGTAGAATATAGATATGAACCTTGTGATGCTCTAAAGTTAGCCATTAAAGAGTACATGATTTTAGAATGTACGGAGAGTATGGTTCTCGAAACACTGCCGAGCACTTCATTTTCGCTCAACTATATTTTGAGAGGAAGTATTTATCTATTACAAAACGATGGTTCACAGATTGATTTGCCTAAGGCGGTTTCTTTCGGTATAACGCAAAGATTCTTTCATTTTACATTTTCTGATTTCGTTACCTTATTTGTTGTTATATTCAATCCAGGCTTTGCTTCGACCATAACCGACAAACCTTTGAATGAGTTTTTTGAAAAGTTTATCCCAATGGATGAGTTTTTCAACAGTAAAACAAATCTAACTATGCTTCAGCAGCTTAAAGGTCAGAATTCTCATGATAAAATGGTTGAAGTGATAGAACGTTTTCTAGTTAATAAGATAGCTTCTAATAATTTAGATAGTATTATATACGATTCTATTTCAGAAATAAAAAAAAAGAGAGGAATCATTTCTATCAAAGAACTGGTCAATAAACTCCCCATCAGTAGAGATACCTTTGAAAAGCGATTTAGGCATTTAGTCGGGACCACTCCAAAGAAATATGCAAGCATTGTAAGATTTAGAAACTTATTTGAAAATCCAGTTGAAAATAGTCGTTTAACGGACATTGCATTAGATGCAGGGTACTATGATCAATCACATTTTATAAAAGATTTCAAGTCTTGTACCGGAAAACTTCCTTCAGATTGTTTTTAAGAGCATATTGGAATTCACGTAGAACGAATATTGCTCACGCTTGAAAAGAATTGCCGGAGATAAAAATAAATTTAGATTTAAGTGAAATCGAACTACCTCATTCTGTATGACATACAATTATAAAAGAGTAGGGGAATACAATAAATTCAGAAAAAATAATAACATTCATAATTCGATCGAGATTTATTGGTTACCTTATAGAAGATAAAATTTGCAGTAAAAAACAAATACTATGGCAGAATTTTGGGAAGAAGCATTTAAGGATAAACAAGAAATGTGGGGCTTTGAACCCGCTATATCTGCTGTATTGACCAAAGATTTCTTTGTAAAGAATGGAGTGACAAATATACTCATTGCGGGTATCGGTTACGGACGTAATGCACAAATTTTCAGAGAGAATGGAATTGAAGTGACGGGAATCGAAATTTCGAAAACGGCAATTGAGTTAGCATGGAAACATTACGGAACAGAAATGATAATTCATCACGGTTCTGTATCTGATATGCCTTTTGACAACAACCAATATGACGGTATTTTTTGTTACGCTTTAATTCACTTATTAGACTACAATGAAAGAGCGAAACTTATTTCTGATTGCTACAATCAATTAGCAGAAAACGGTTATATGGTTTTTACCACCATTACCAAAAAAGCGCAAACTTATGGACAAGGTAAACAAATTAGCAAAGATCGTTTTGAAATGTTTGGTGGTGTTAAAATGTTCTTTTATGATAAGGAAACAATACAAGAGGAATTTGGTAAGACAGGACTATTTGAAATTACAGAAGTAGCCGAAAATTATCCTTTCTACCTTATAAAATGCCAGAAAATAAATACCGCTAAGTAGGAGCAATAAAATAACAGTAAGCAGATTATTGAAGATGAATTAAATCGAAATACCGCTTCCGCCTACAACTTTTATTCCATCGGAGAAATTTTTCCAAAAGCGAATATATCTATATTGGGCTTCAAATGGCTGACTGTTATAATTCCCTTTTAATTTCATTTTCAACGTAATAACTGCTAAATCATCTATAATATTTAACTGTTCAACTGTTGGAATAAGTTCAACTATTTTTAGATTGCCATTACGATAGGTTTCTAAATCCATTTCTTTGGTAATGGTTTCACCACTTGGGACGATGAAAAGTAAATCATTGTGCAATAGTTTATCGAGTATTTGTAAGTTACTACTTTTCATAGCTTCGTAAAGCTGGTTTTCAAGAGTTAGGATATCGTTTTTTGTTATCATTTTTTTCAATTTATAGAGATGTTATGTTTTAATCAGGTTACAATCAAATCTCAAATTATCACAACGGCATTTTGTATGTATGAGTTATTTCCTCAACTACTAAAATACAAAAAAATATTAATCACATTGATTTTCATTTGATTACATTTTCGATTTCACAGTTTTGAAATTTAGAACTATGCCGCAACGAGCTTAGATCAGTTTAAAAGTAGGTTCTCATCACAGATTTTGGTACGATCAACTTTATGATCGGGGGACAAGGCTGAAATCAAGGGTTCTTCCAAGCGGTTACCTCGCTTTCAAAGAATTTCTCTGCATCGTCTTCAAAAATTGAAATCACCTCCTTAAGTTTTTAATACTTTTCATAATGTGGTTTTTCAAATATAGTTAGGACTGTTTTGTTAAATCGTTATCAAGAAATGCATGACGATGGAGAAATGAGTAACTTTAGCCATTGATAACATAGGTAAATAATGAGTTACTTTATCTCTATTCAGGTGAACAGGTAATTCTGGACAGGAACAAAAAGACAATTATAAAAGCGGGAGAATGCGCCTTTATAAGGAGGGATAACTGTTTGTAAATGTTTAAGAACAGTAAAAGGAAAGAATTTTTCAAAACTTGTCACATTCTTATCTTCGACATTGTCTAACTCTAAAATCAAAAAAATGGACGATTTGAAACAATTTAACAAAAAACTATTTCCTTATGCTTACAACATCTTGGGGAATATTGACGATAGCCAAGACATCATTCAGGATGTTTTTATACGTTATAATGAAAAAGATGTCAGTTCAATTTCCAATCAAAATGCGTATCTGATAAAAGCCGTAATTAACCAGGCTATAAATCTAAAAAAGAAAAACGACAGAGAAAGGCAAAAAAAATTCATATTACCTGAACCAATCGTTACCAATCAAGGCGAAAACAACATTGAATTAGACGAGATACTCAACTATTCAATGTTGGTTTTACTTGACACTTTGAATATAAAAGAAAGAGCCGTGTTTCTGCTAAAAGAAGCGTTCGATTACGATCACGATGAAATAGCGGAAATATTAACCATTTCTATAGACAATTCCCGCCAACTACTCACAAGGGCTAAAAAGAAATTGAAGTTGCGGAAGCCCGACATCCTTCCATCGTCCACAAAAGATAGATTACATTTAGAGAAATATGTGGAAACAATCCGTAAGGGTGACGTCAAAACTTTGGAACAAATGCTATCTGATGAGGTCAGGGTTTTGGCTGACGCTGGAAGCAAATTAAAAGTCATTGCTCAATTAACTTCGGGAATTGAAGACACAGTTAAGCTGATGACGTATGTGTTTGAATACTATCAAAAAGACCTTGAAATAAAAATCGAAGAAATCAACCATCAACCTGCATTACTGTTTTACCGAGGTACAACCTTGATAAACTGTCAGATATTTGAGTTAAACCCGGACGGAAAAGTCACCAGTATTTTTTCTGTAGTTGACCCAGATAAACTGTTGAAAATTTAAAATCCTTTTTTTCTTTTGTCACGTTACAACATTTGGAATTGTCTTGTTAGAAACAATTAAATTTTTTAGACAATGAAAGAATTTGCATTAATTTTCAGATTAAAAGACATTTCCGATTTCAGACCCTCGCCCGAGCAAATGCAGGAACGTATGAATTGGTTAGCAGGAATTGCTTCACAAAACAAATTAACTGACAAAGGCAACACGTTTCTACCAAATGTAGGAAGTGCCAAAACCGTAAAACCCAACAACGTAGTAACAGATGGTGCTTGCACCGAAATCAAAGAATTTATCAGCGGATACGTTCTGATAAAAGCCGATACCATTGATGAAGCGGTAGAAATCGCAAAAGGCAATCCGATTTTTGACCAGGTAGGAGGAAACATTGAAGTGAGAGAAGTTTTGAAACGGGATTAACATTTGATCAAAAGCAAAATGAGCTTTACAGAAAAATAACTAGAGCCTTACAGCAAAACCGCTGTAGGGCTTTAAAACAAGAAAAGCTAATCTTGCGATTAGCTTTTTATTTTGTAATCCAGCTGGGATTTATTACGTCGCTCATATCCCGAACACATATCCGCAATGAGAATGGTCGAACCCATCCCAACGCTTCTTTCGAATCCAGAAGATACAAAAAAAGCCTCACATTTCTGTGAAGCTTTTTTGTGATCCAGCTGGGACTTTAACCTTTTAACAAAAAACCTTCTTAAAGACTCTTAATCTATATAATTTATACTTCTAGTTTCAGCTCTGCACCCAGTTTTGCACCCACTATATTTTAAATAGTTTTTCTATTTTTTGTTTACTTATTGTAGATGTATCATCCAAGCACAATATATATGAGGGATTGACTTCATAAATTGCACATAATTGTAAAAATATCCAGAGTTTTGGCATGTTAGTGCCGTTTTCAAAGTGCGAGAATGCCGTTTTTTGAAGACCTATTTTAGCAGCAACTTCTGTGGCTGTCATGTCTTTCATCTCCCGGGCTTTTCTAAGCCTAGAACCAATTTCTTTAAAAATATTTGCTTTATTTAAATTCATTTTGTTGGGAAATGATAGTTTACTGCCTTTATTAATTTTGCAACTTGATCGGCTTCACTAACCATATATTCAAATTCCTTATAGTTTGAATTATCAAAGACCCATTGATTTTGTCCGGTTAATCTAGCGATAAATGGTGAACCTAATTGTCTTTTTACATAATAGATTCCTCCAACATCTAGGTCATGATTTTCAATTGTTTTAAATGTGGCTATAGAACTGTGATTTAACGTTGTAGCCATCTTGTCGTCTTTAATTTCAATATCAAAACTATTAGAGTAGGCAATCTGCGCCTCTTCAAGATTATCAGATCCAAATAATAATTGTGGGCCTTTTCCACCTATTAGAAAATCAGCCGATATACCCAACTGATATAACTTAATAACATCATGAAATTTTGGAAGTCTATGCGCAGAGGTGAGGTGTGACATAGTCGATTTTGAAACATTTAATTTTTCTGCTAATTTCTTCGCTTGTCCATCAAAAAATGAATTTATTAGAACATTTAGGTTGTCAGCAATTTTATTTGAAAAATTATCTATTTGATAATCAGTATTTTCCATATTGTGGTTGCGTTTTTGTAAACTTTTGTTTTGATAATGTAAACTATTCAATTACCTTTGTATAACAAGTTTAAAGGATTAACAATATAGTTTACATTTAATGGAGCAAATGTAAGCTTAAAATTTGAAATTATGGACATTTCTTTTGAAAAAGTACCGCGTTGTCTAGTGCAAAACTGGGTTTTGTCGAATTTAAGCTACTACGGTGCATATAATATGTTGGCAGATCGTGTAACAAGAATTTCAGGAATTAAGGTTACTAGAGTGACAATAATAAATGCATTATCATTTTTATTGAAGGAGAATCCTTCTGATCAAAGTGATCTGATTTTAAAAGAAAGTGTTGGATTAATAAATGAGCAAGGTATTGAATCACCTCATTATGTTAATGAATATTTTAAAAGTACTCCCCGTTTTCGAGAAGATTAATCCTACGTAAGGAGCGGTGAATAAATAGGGATAGTATAATGGTATTACATGTTGTTAAGACCACAAGATCGCGGTTCGATTCCGTGCCCTTTTTCTCTTTTCATAATTTAGGTTAATAATGGCTGCCGTGGGGATTCTCTCCGTTTCTCCACGGTTTATTATGAAGGAAATTTGGAGATATAGCTCAGTTGGTAGAGCGGTGGACTGAAAATCCATGTGGACTGGTTCGATTCCAGTTATCTCCACAATTAAGGTAAGGGATTGGTTTTTTTAGCCAAAACTAATTTTATAACAAATAATTATAGCCAGATGAAAAAAGTAGTTTTCATATTGATCAGTCCACTATTATTGGTGGGATTAATGCTATTCGTCATTTCAACCTTATTAAAAATTGTTTCTCTTTATTTTTTGGTTCAACCTGAATTAGTAAGGGTAGAGAGAACTGTATTTCTAAAAATGGCGAGGAAGTTTTTTTAAACAAATGGATTAGTTATACTAAACTTTATTATATATATAGCATGCAAAAATTAACATTAAACTGGTTACAGTTCGCAAACTTTATGGGGTTTGAGAATAGAAAAATTGAATTCGGTCCAAAAATTACAAACGTTTACGGTGCTAATGGAACTGGGAAAACAACATTAATCCATGGGTATAAATTTATGCTTGAGGACAAAAATGCTGAAAACAACAGTGATTTTACTAAGAAGCATTTAAACAAAGATGGTGTGTCGATTAAAAATGCTTCTGCATCAGTTGAGGGTGAATTTGATAATAATGGTAAACAGTTAAAAACATTTCATTCTCAGGTAGAAAATTGGAAAACGGAAGATGGTGTGGATCGATTGGTCGGTCACACTAATATCTACAGAATAAATGATCTTGTTAGAAAAGCAGGGGAGTATAAATCTGAGATTGGAAGTATTATTTCCGAAGAGACTTTTAAAATGATTACTGATCCATTTCATTTCAATTCATTAGATCAAGAAATACGCAGAAAGTATATTGAGGCTATTTGCGGAACAAAGTCTGATGAAGATATAGCTAAAAGTAAAAGTAAATATAATGAACTTATTGATGAGATAAATCTCATTACGCTAAATGGTTTAAAATCTAAACTCAAAAATCGTAAAGCTGAGGTTCAAAAAGACATTAATAGAATTTCGGTACGTATTGAGGAGGCTCTTCATAATATTCCTGAGGAATTTGATACAGAAGCATTGTCTGTTGAAATTAAATTCAATGAGACTAAATATAAAGAGTTGGAAGATAAGATCTTGGATAGTAATACAGTAGATAATGCTAAAAATGATGCTAAAAAAAATCTTATCAATCAAATTCATGAAAAGGAATTAGAGAATCTCACGATTTTGAATACTCACAAACTGGCTTATGAAAAAGCACTGATGGGGGCAAGATCTGAATGGGATAATTTAAATAAGGAATTATCTGAGATCAACTTAAAATTAACAAAGCTTGATGCTGAAATTGTTTCAGCAGAATCTACTCCAGGAAAAGTTAATTTGTTAAATAGGGAAGTTGAAAAAATCTCCGCTGATTTACTTTTATTAGTCGAACAGTTTGATGATAAAAATTCTCAAAAATTTGATGTAAATGACAATTCATTTATCTGTAAGTATTGTGGTGAATTACCTTCTGATCCAAATAAAGTTAAAGAGAAGCGAGAAGAAATGCGGGTTTCTTTTTATAAAGTTATGAATACCGATTTAGATGCTATAGAGCAGAAAGGAAAGACTTTAAAAGAATTAAAGGAGAAATCAGAATCTGAAATAAAAGAACTTACAGATTTGCATGATATCTATAAGAAGCAATTATCTGATAGACGAGATGAAATAGTTGTTGAAAAAAATGAAATAGAATCGAGATTGTTAGATATGCCAGATCCAGATCTCGAATCAGTGAAAATTACAACAACTGAGGAGCGTGTATTTGTGGATAAGATTTATAGAGCAAATAGTGATGAAATTTCATCATTAAAATTGAAACAGCTTGAGGTTATAACTGATGAATCAGTTAATAAAGTAATACAGGATCTTAGGGTTAAAAAAGCATTAATTAACGCTGATCTTGAGAGCTTAAGACGGAAATCCATGTCCGGTGAGGTTAGAATTAAAGCTTTGGCACGTAAGGAAGAAATCAATAGCGAAGGAATTTTATGGGGTCAGGAGGTAGCTGAAATTCAAAGGAGATTAACCCTAATCGGATTTTTTGAAAGAGATAAAGCTAAAATAATCGAAGAGTTAGTAGCGAAGCATTTTAAGTTAGTAAGGTTTAAGTTTTTTGATATAAATCTTGGTGATGGTGAAGTAAAACCTACATGCATTACCATGGTTGATGGTGTGCCGTTTGGAGATCTTAACCATGCGAAAAAAATAAATGCCGGTATTGATATTATTAATACAATATCCAGTCACTACGGCGTAAGTGCTCCCATTTTTATAGATAATAGGGAGTCTGTGACAGATTTGATCACGACAGATGCTCAAGTGATTAATCTTATAGTTTCTCCATTCTCAAAACTTAGTGTTGATAATCCTGAATATTCAGATGAATTTTTGGCTGAATATGGTAAGTATAATATTGATAATAACCTGAGTTTAAGTCTTGAAGAATATATTAAAATAAAACTTAAAGGATAAAATTAGTTAATTAAAATCGAGTAAATCATGAGAAAAATTTTAGGTGAAGATCTCCCTATTGCTGAAAGAGCAGATTTCTTAAGGGATAACGCGGATTCAGTTGAGGAAATCAACTATATGAAGCAATTCGGTCCTGATGAATTATTGGCAATGAAAGAGCGCCATGCGGAAATTTCTATAGAAATAAAAGACTTGGAGTCAGAGAAAAAAGATTTTGTGTCTAACATAAAATCTAAACAAAAACCCTTAAAAAATGAGTTGTCAGGGGTTCAGGACAATATTAAGTTTAAAGCGATAGCCGTGAAAGAGGCTTGTTTTAAATTTGTTGATCATGATAGTGGTCAAGTTGGATACTATAATGCTATCGGGGATATGGTACAGCAGAGGCCAATATTCCCACAAGAAAGACAAAAGTCAATTTTTCAAATGCCTAAGGAAGGCACAAACGATTAATTAAAATGAATAAAGAAATTAAAAACGAAGCTGTTTTAGCAGCTATTGCAGGTGGAGAAACTCAACTAACTCTACGCGAAGGTAAGGCTCTTGAATTGGAACGTGATCTAGATGTTGAGATTGTAGGTGTAATAGACTCTCCTGTTCGTTACTTGGAAAAAAGGATAGATATAATTGATCCGTCGAAATGTCACGTACTTGTTAATAGAGAGAAAAATACGATTACAATGGTTGTAGATGAACATAATCCTCTTCTAAACACTATTAAAGGGATATTAGTTCCTCATCCTTTATTCCAAAAATTTGGAATAAATAAAGGAGAGTATACTGCTCCTGAGCCATTGGCTGATATGTTTAAGATGAATAGATCTCATTTTGAAGATCCTGCCGTTGCAATGACTTTGGTCCATGCTTTAAAAAACTTTAAGGCAAAGGTGAACAAACAAATTGAACAGTCGAATAATAATCGAGGTGATGTGGTGCAATTAAAGGCTCAAGCAGTAGAATCAAATATTCCTGAAAAGTTTAATTTGAGAATGCCTCTTTTCAAAGGACAAAGTAAAATTTCTTTTGAAGTTGAGGTATATATCGATCCTGCATCTCTTAATTGTACGCTGGTTAGTCCAGTTGCAAATGATGTGATTGAAGAGTTTAGGGATACTATTTTTGATGAACAGATCAAGAATATCAAGGATATTTCTGAATTAATTTTAATTATCGAAGAATAGTGGCCAAGAAAATTATTGCACCATTAAATTCATCTATAAAAGTTTCATGTGATGATTGTGTATTTAGAGATGCTTCTAATAAATGGATTCATTGGTGTAATAAAATTAAAATGCCATTGAGTAGTGAACGTCTAAGTTATTGTATATATAAAAAAGTAATAAAATGAGTAATCAATTAGTAAAATCCAGTCAAAATAGGGAGATTAATTTTTTTGATCCTCAACAATTTGAGACAATGCAGAGAATTTCTACAATGTTTTCTAATAGTGAGTTGGTGCCAGAGAGATATCGTGTAAGTGACAAAAACCCAAAAGAAAAGGCAATCGCCAATTGTATGATTGCAATTTCTACAGCTCAAAGAATTGGCGCAGATCCTCTTTTGGTTATGCAAAATTTAAATATCATCCAGGGTACTCCTTCCTGGTCTGCTAAATTTTTAACTGCGACAGTGAATGCGTGTGGACAATATAATAAGATGAAATATAAGCATACTTCATTGGGAATGATTGAAAATGTAGAATATACAGAGCATGTTTGGGATCCAGGACTTCGTAAAAAAATTGCTAAGAAATCAGTTTTTAAAGGCCCAATTGAAAATTTTGAATGTATTGCTTATACAAGTGAACGTGGGAGTGATGAGGTAATGGAGTCAGTTGCGGTAACTATAAAAATGGCTATTGAAGAGGGATGGATGACTAAGGATGGTAGCAAATGGAAGACGATGTCGCCGCTTATGCTACAATATCGTGCAGTTACTTTTTGGACAAATAGTTATGCACCAGAATTATCAATGGGAATTAAAACTACAGAGGAAATTCAAGATATGAGTGATACTATAGATGTTGATCATATTGATGTTACCGCTGAGAAAGTTAAAAATGAAATTAAAGAAAAAGCTAATGCTGAAGAATTAAAATTTTCTGAACAACCAGATAAAGATAATCCAAAGCCCACTGCAATGGAGGAGGCTCGAACTGAAAATTTTGATACTTCTAGTCCAAATGAGGGGAATCCTGTTGGAGAAAGAAAACGTGGATTCTAAATATGAGATTTCAAGTTATAGGTAGTGGATCCAAGGGGAACTGCTACCTATTTACCGATAGTGAGGGAAAAACACTAATCTTGGAAGCTGGGGTGAAATTCTCAAATGCAATGGAAGCTATTGATTACGATGTAGCAAATGTGCAAGGTGTATTGATTACTCATTCGCATTCCGATCACTGTAAATATGTGGTCCAAGCTAGAAAATTTGGTTTGAAAATATTTGCGTTGAAAGAAACCATTACGACTATTAAAGATTATGATTTTTTCTACAATCCAGTAGTTCCCAGGAAAGAATTTATTATCGGACCATATAAGATTATGCCATTTGAATTGCAACATAATGTACCTATTGTTGGATACCTAATTAATCATGCTGAAATGGGAGATACTTTATTTGTGACAGATACAACGTATGTGCCTTATACATTTCCAAATCTTAATAATATAATTATTGAGGCTAATTTTTCTCAAGAAATATTAGATTCGAAATTGAAAGATGAAATGAAATTCTTGAGAAATAGAATTTTAGAAGACCATATGAGTTTTGAGACTACAATGTTGACTTTGGGTAAAAATGATCTTTCTGCAGTAAATAATATAGTACTGTGTCACCTATCTTCAACAAACAGCGATGCTCAATCTTATATTAAAACTGTAATTGAAAATACAGGAAAACGTGTTTCAATTGCTAAAACAGGATTAATTATTGATCCATTTGATAAAAGACCTTTTTAATAAATGCCATTACGACTATGTCTAAACTATCCATTGATCTTGCATTCTTTAAATCTAAAGAATGGGAAGAGAAAAGAACTTTTTCTCGTGCTGAAGCACTCTTAGATGCAATGGCGACAATTGAGTTGGATGGTAAATATTGCATCCGTACTAGGCATATTTCGGATAAATTTGGATGGGGTATGTCCAGGAGTGAAAAGTTTGCACAGTATTTAATAAGTAAATATCCTTTATCGGGAGATAAGAAGTGGATAATACAAGTTACAGAGGAATCTACTATTATAAATAGTCCAGTTGTTGAGGTTCCAACTTTGTTCGGAACAATGGAAGTTAAAAAACCTGAAGCTAGTTGGGAGGAGAGATTTGCATATTTCATAAAGAGATTTAATGAAATTAAGGGTGGAAGTAAGGCCAAGGCTTCTGATCATAAAATGACTGATAAAGCAAAAGGACTTTTAAGAAGTAGAATTAAGGAGGGATATAATTCATCAGTTATATTCAAAGCTTTAAGTAGAGCTGTTAAAGATAAGTATCATCTCGAGAATGGGTTGAAGTTTATTACAGCTTCTTATATACTTCGCGCAGATGTTCTTGATAGATTTATAAATGCAGTAGATGAGCCAAATGTGGCTAAGAAAGTGGAATTAACAAATTTCGAGAAGCGACAAGTAGGCTTGCTTCCGAAAAAATAATATGCTGATACGATGGGGGATATTAAGGGTTTACAGATGTCAAAGTTACCGCCTAACGCGACAGATTTAGAAGAAGTAGTATTGGGAACTATCTTATCTGAAAAAGGTGTTATTGATACAGTTTTAGAGATCCTTCCACTTCCTGAGATGTTTTATAGTGAGAAGCATGTGCTTTTGTATAAAACAATGATTGAAATGTATAAATCATTGATCCCTTTGGATATGATGACGTTAACTAATCAGTTACGAAAAAAGCGAGTTTTAGAAAAATTAGGAGGTGCATATTTTATTACTCAATTAATTGATCGAGTTATTTCATCAGCTAATATTGAGCATCATTGCAGGATTATAGTTGAAAAACATATTTTACGTGATCTTATAAAATCGAGCTCTAATACAATTGAAGATTGTTATATGGGGCAGAAGGATGTGTTTGATATCCTTTCAGAAAATTCTGTAAAAAGAGATGATTTACAGAGTATTATTATTACAAAGAAGGAATTAAGTAATGCTCAATTATATCAACAAACTTTTAAAAGTATTATAGCTAGTAGGGATGTTGATTTTACTGGAGTTCCTTCTGGATTCACTGAGTTAGATCGCTTAACAGGAGGTTGGCAGCCAGGACACCTTGCTATTTTAGCAGCTCGACCAGCAATGGGAAAAACTTCTCTAGCCCTTTCGTTTGCTTTTAACGCGGCAATTGATTTCAATAAAGCGGTTGCAGTTTTTTCACTTGAAATGACTGCAGAACAATTAATGAGAAAGCAAATGTCAATTGTTGGAGAAATTCCACTTTTTAAATTAAATAAACCATCATGCTTGAATGAAAATGATATTAAACAGTTGGAAATTGTTGGGCAAATAATTGAAAATGCTCCAATTTTTTGGGATGATACGCCTGCTATTAAAATACTTGAATTTAGAGCTAAATGTCGCCGTTTAAAGGCTAAATATAATATTGAGATGATTATAGTTGATTATCTGCAATTGATGACCGGTGAAAAGGATGGTAAAGGGAATCGTGAACAGGAGATAGGTAGCATTTCAAGGATGCTGAAATCAGTAGCAAAGGAATTGGATGTTCCAGTACTGGCTTTGTCACAACTTAGTAGGGCAGTGGAATCTAGGCCGAACAAAAGACCTATGCTTTCCGATTTACGTGAATCAGGATCAATTGAGCAAGATGCAGATGCGGTAATGTTTCTTTATCGACCAGAATATTATGGAATAAATGAAAATGTGAATGGAGAAAGTACTGCAGGTTTGGCAGAATTAATACTGGCAAAAAATAGGCATGGGGAAACAGATGATATTGCTATTGAGTTCATTGGGAAATATACGAAGTTTAAAGATTGGCAAGATTCAATAACTTCTCAACAAAACTTTGTTGATACTAATAGTTTTAGTAATTTTACTAATAATGATAGCCTTCAAAGGGATTTCTCCGAAAGTGAAAATTTTGATGTCGATGATGCTCCCTTTTAATTAAAAACTGATATAAAACAATAAAAGATATGAAAACACATGATTACTTATTAACCTCTCTAGTGGAGGATGCTTTAAATGATATTTTAAATCTGGCGACTCCATTTGAGTATAGTAGTGGTGAAATGATCATGGTTGGGGATGTTGTTATGCTGAAAGGTGTATTGGATGGGGATAACTTCGAAGAATATGGTGTTATTGACTTTATAAAAGGGTGTTTAGTCATTGCTATGCCTGAATTTGAAGCTGATTCTATAGATGACCTAATGATATTAAATGACTATTATAAAGACTTAAGTAAAATAGAAGGAAAATTGGCAAAAGATGTAATTGGTAATTATTTGTTAGGAAGGTAGTTATATATTATTTTATATATAGAGGGGGTGCTACTTATTATTGTAGCATCCCCTCTATTTTTTGCGTAAAAAAAACACAGTTTCTAGATTGAGAATTTCACAAATTTGAGCAATTTTTGATATAGAAACTGCTTTTGCTCCAGACTCTACATTAGCGAGGGCGTTTCGAGTAGAAAAACCAACTTTAATTGCCAATTCTTCTTGTGTCATTCCTGCTTCTTTACGAGCTTTTTGGATCTCCGATCCTATATGTTTGTTTAGGTATTCATTCATGTCCATAAAGCAAAATTAAAGATTTTATATGAATTTAAACCCTTTGGGTTTCAAAGAGATGATTTTAGCAGTAAATGGAAATCCATCGACTGCTCTTACTTTTATGCATTGTTCTTGTAGTATTACTGAACTGGTAAATATTATACGATTTTTCCCTTCAAATTTTATTTGAAGTGTTAATCTCAGACCATTACCTTTTTCTGGATATTTTGAGGGTTCTATCTTATAATCAAGTATTTGAATATCCTGGTCAATAACATCGTCCATTTCTATTTTTTTTCCTTCGAATCTGTTTATTTGAATGTTGAAATCGCTAAAGTTTCTCATTTAATATTTTCTTTATAAAGTTTTTGGAGTCGCAATGTGATGCCCAGCCTAAGTAGCTGTTTATACTAGATTTTGGTTTATTTGCTTTGACCGCTCGAGCAAAATTCTTTTTAATACCCTTTCTTAACATTGTATGAGTATGATAATGTTTGTACCCTCCAAAGTCAATTCCCAATGACACTGGAAATGGTCCTCGGTTAGGTTTTAACCTAAGTTTAAGACGTGAGGACAGATAACTTGATATTTCTTGATGTATGTAGTGCAAATATGATTTATCTGCATGTAGGATTATCATATCATCTGCATATCTGAAGTAGTGGCGGATACCCAAGACTTCTTTGATATGGTGATCCATGTATGTCAAATAAAAGTTGGACAGGTATTGGCTGAGATAATTCCCGATCGGCAATCCTTCAGAACTGTCGATAATGCCATCAAGTAAGGAAAGCATTTCTTTATCTTTTATTTTTTTCCTTAATAAGGTTTTTAAGATATCATTATCAACAGATGGATAAAACTTACGTATATCAAGTTGTAAGCAATATGTTGTCTCATTGACCTTCTTTAATGCATCACGTAAAGCATAGCTTGCTTTGTGTACACCCCGTCCTTTTATGCAACTATATGTATCGGCAGTAAACAGGCTCACAAAAACAGGCTCCAAAATATTCATGATAGCATGATGAACAATGCGATCACGATAGGGCAGAATTGCAATTTGTCTTTCTTTTGGTTCGTAAATTGTTTCGTACCTGTAAGTTGATGTTTTGTAGGTTTTTGTGATTAGTTCGCGATAGATATCTGCTATATTTTGATCATAATTTTTATCAAAATTTATTACTCCAGATTGTCGAGATTTTCCTTTGCGTGCTATCTTATCTGCAAGCAATATATTGTCAATGCTACAGATTTGATCGTATAGATTACTTATTCTTTTCATGAAATTCGCCTATGCTTGTCGGGTCGTCTTCATCTGAGTTAGATTACCAACGCCCCTTAAGATTAGTTAATTTTTTACCATTCGGTAAGGTTTGTGCCGTTGTAAATTTTAAAGCATTGTGAGCACTGACATTCGCGTTGTCGTTGTCGTAGTTGTAGTCGTTGTACGAAAACTCAACAGCTGAACCAGTACGGCACACAACCTGATTTTACTTATTTGTTATTATTAGGACCTAAAAGTCTGTTGTATATGTCAATAAACTTTTTACCCATGTAAATTGCTTTTTCTGAAGTATCCACAGATCGGCGAGCACCGACACGCGCGATGCCGTCGTCGCAGAGGTAGCCGTAGGACGAAAACCCAACAGCCGGACCAGTAGGTTTTAAAAAATATGGATAATACCATCGTTGCCCCATCTCTAGCTCCTTACCCTCTCTAAGAGCAAGAGCAATTTCTTCAATTTCTTTTTCTGCTTTTTGTGCATCGGTATCCCGTTCAGTTTCCCAGTTGAAACGTTCTTTAGTTTTACCGTTGTATTCAAGTGCAGCATCTAAACTATCAATTTGATCAATGATGTTTTTAACAAAAACTTTGGTTCCAAAAAGATTTTTAAGGAGTGTCTTTCCTTTTTCATTTGCTTCTTCAAATGCTTTTATCGCATTTTCTTTACTAATTGTTAGATTTTCCATAGTTTAATTATTCAGTAATTCCGTTAATATATTGACTATACTCCAATGGGAATGTTTTCCCTGCATAACGAGCTCTTTCGCTATCAATTAAAAGGTGGCGAGCACCGACACTCGCGCGGCCGAGGTCGTAGTCGTAGTCGAAGCACGAAAACCCAACAGCCGAACGATTAGGGTTGTAGAACCATGGATAATATCCTTCTTTTACATGTTTCCCACCATTTAAAGCAAAAGCTATTGCTTTTACTTTCTCGTAACCAACAGTGTCGATATCTAATGATTTTGTCCGTTCTTGAAACTGTTCCATAGTTTCACCTTTGCTCTCGAGTACTTTCTCGAATGTGTCAATTTGTTTGTAATCCATGTTTTTTATGATTTAAATGATAATTCTGTTTGATTGAAAATGACTATTTGATTTATATCTTGCTTTTGTCCTGTACCTAATTCAAAATGCCCAGGCTTTATACGTTTGAGCATTTTAGATTTTACCATTCTGGATAAAATGTCACCTACTTGTTTCGCTGTATTATGATAAAAGGGGATAAGTTCACAGGCTTGTTTTTTCGTGATTTTATTATCGTGGGATCTAACGAAGTGAATAATCGTTTGCTGATGTTTGGTTGCTTTACTCATCAGGAACTCCTTTCGAAATATTTACCACTTTTAATTAATTTTTCGTCCCGTAGATAGTCGAAGAAAGAACCACCATACCATTCGCCAGCCTCTCTATAATCTTGATATCGTTGTTTTGACCGCCAGTTCTTTTTTTTGAACTTTGATAAATCGGTGCGAGAATCCAAATAGGTGATACCACTGGTAGGATGGCAAGGGTAGGTGTTGTCAGTATCATCATGAAAAGTTACACCGATATAATTTCCCATATCCTTTGATATAGTTCCTTTACGTTTGCCGTGTAGTACATCTTGACCAATGGTAGCATTTAAACCATAATGGTTATTAATCCAGCTAAATTGTTTTTGATTATTTTCCATCTTGTACCTCGCTTCTTTTAAACCAAAACCTTACTTCTAACCCGAACAACCCGATCATATATGCATATGAATATGGTGATGACCACCATTTGTAAATGCCAATTATCACCCAATTTTCATTTCGAGCATAGTTAGGTTGCTTCCATCTATTCAGGAAATAGACTCTTTCAAATTTGAATTTTGATTTAGGCATCTTTCCCCCCTTTCTCGTGAATGTTACCAATTACTTCAAATGAATGTTTTGCTGTATTAAAAGAGTGATGACTATGTGCGTCAGATTTAAAATGCCAGCCTGAATTCCAAAAAACTACTATACAGTCTTTGAAATAACCTGAATTAACCCTATCACCCTCATAAATTTCAACACCGTTTTTGTCTTTTAGTCCTGTGAATTGACCTACTGATTCAGGGCGTACCATGTAGGCAAATGGCGCCCCACCTTTATTTGATATATAATGGCCTTTTTTTACTGTTGAATAATCTCGATTAAGGACAGCATAATTCCCACACGCCCAATCACCGTTAATATTCAAACCCCTGAACTTTATTTGCCTATTCACCTGATACCTCGCTTTCTAATTTATTTATGTCAATTTCTCTAACCGCAAAACCTCTTGACCATTGTTTACGTTTCGAAGACCTATTACTAAGTAGATATTCAACAGTAGGATATTCATAACTTGATTTACCAGTTTCACTAAGTTCTCTGTAGTTTATTATTGTTGCTGATCCCCAGCGGATATTATGTATCATGTATTCAGTTTCCGGTAATTCCTTTTTTGCTGAAAATAAGCCTCCAGAGAATTTTCTTTTTGTACCAACTAGGTCGATATATTTTTGTGGAATGTTATATGATCTGCTCATTGTGATTTTTATAATTTTTTTTAATAAATAAATGACACTTTCATTTGTTGCTTGATATTTATTTATAGAGCCTCAATTAAGTGGCCTTAAAAAATAAATGACAAATAAAAAATGTAAAGTTGAATTGCTATTCAAGGTGATAGATAATGAAACCGTAACTGCTTACGAGAAAGCAGAAGTAAAAGAATATGTAGCACGTATGATATTTCTAATAAACTACTAGTCTTATGAAAATATGAGTCGGTTATAGAAATAGCCGACTCATCATAATTTTGTTCAAAAATTTAAGCGATGGTCGCTAATTTTCGTTGACACTTTTTAATCTGATGCATGTTCCCATTTAATATGTTTACAATTTTTTCGTGCAGGTCTGTAGATCTATTTTGTAGCCCTCTGGATTGTACGACTTTAAATGTTATTAGATTCACTTCAACAGTTTCGATTGGCTTTCCGTTTAAACTTGCTGAGAAGACTAAAGAGTTTTCTTTCTTATAATAGCCATTTGAAAAAACACAATGATGAAAACGGTCTCCTTCTACTGCAAATTCTGCGACAGAACGAAGTGGATTAATAGTAATATCTCCTGCATTGAACTTTAAACCAAAATATTTACCTTTTTCATGTTTGTATTGTTCTTCGTACTTCTCTATTTGGGTTTTCTTAGTATCTAATGCCTTAATTTTCAACATATGTTCATGCTTTCTAATTGTTCTTTGGTGGTTTAAAGCAAGATTAATTGGACATACATATTTTGGACTTCTAAGGTCTTTCCTTAGTTGAGATAGTAATCTAAGCTCATCTAGCCACATACTGGCATCTTTGACAATGTAATTATTCCTAATGGCGATTTTAACAGAATCCCAATACATATCTACATAACGTGTTTTATCTCCCAGTCTTTCAAAAAATAAGCTGTATTGTTTAGCTTTTATAAGAGTTTCAGCTTTACTGTCAGTAATAAGCCCATAGAACACTTCGTAAGGAGTTAAACCATGGAAATTCTTTTTAAATCCGTTACGCTTTAGAATTGGAAGAGTCTTAATTTTTGGATAAACTTTAGTAGGGTTCAAATTATATTTGCTACTTCTTTGGTCCCAATTTCTAATCTCATTATAACCTGAAAACGTATCATGGTACCAAGAAAGGTTTCGTTGCTTGCCGAAAATAGTTGTTTTACCTTTTTCATTTATCCATTGTTCACAAGCACTCCAAATGCAAAAATTGGGTATTTCGCCAGACTTATGATAACAATAAATTTCAAAATACCTATTTACTTGGAATCCTTTATGTGTCGTAATTATTGCCATCATGCTTCTTTGCATGTCTTTTCTTTTTCGAGTGTCTACTATTGAAATTGTACGCTGACAACTAGGACAGTCCAATTTTGGAAGTAATTGGATACCTTGGAAAACATGTCCACAACTTAAGCAGGAAACCTTATTTGATTTAGCCCTAAAACCAATATGTCTAATACAATTTTCAAATGCCCAAGCTTTTTGTTCATCTGTTATCGGAGGAATATCACGAGCAAGTTCTACAACTTGATGGTGTAATTTTGTTCTTGGCTTCATTAGAATAGGGAAATTTGGTTTTCGATTATTTGCTTTGGAAGAACTCTTTTAACAGATTGTTTAGGTTCTTCTTTTTTCACTTTTCCCTCGACTTCTGATACTTTTTCAGTAGTGTGAATCGCACTATAATTATTAATGGATTTTACATTTTTGATGTCATCTTCATCATAGTAATGCACTGCCATATTGAAAATTTCGGGATCCGTCCACGCATTTCTTTTTGCTTTTTGAACCTCAGACAAAATGTAGTGGCAGCACTCATTTATATTTTTATTCTTTTTCTTCAGGGTTTCCGCGAATAATGGATCTTTTGAAGCTAACTCATTTAAATGCTCTTGAATAGTTGTTTGGAAATCATTTGATGCTTTCATAATCTTTGTATTTTTAGTTTGTTGGAAAATAAAAAAGCCAGTACTTTATGACTGGCTTAATTTAAATCGTGTAATAACATCTAGCTCATCGGGTGAGCACTCAAGTTTTAGAAATTCGACCCAGTTAGATAAACTGGTTGTTGTCGCGGATTTCATTACAACTTCTTTATGAAAGAAGACTAAACGATAATGATCAGCTTTTTGATTGTCTTCAATAAAACTGTAAGCCGGTTTTTCTGCTATCTCTAGATTGTTGGGAAGTTGATCAGCAAAATAAGCTATTTCTTTATCAGTAAGATGCATGGGTTATTTATTTACGATTTCACCAAATTTGTTAATGTGTAAAGTGTCACCTTCAAAAATCACAGTTTTATGTTCTTCTTGGAATGGTCTTTTGTGTTTCCGTTCCAAATTATAAGACACTGCGAATAAAATAAATGTAGCAAATACGCAAAATGAGCATATGACCACTAATACACTTACTGTAATAAGTCGTTTTTGATTTTCAGTATAGAAATCCTTCATGATTTTAGTTTGTTTAAAAGGTCACTAACTCGTATTAACTGCGCTTTACCATTATCAGCATAAAATTTTGTCAATGGATCCCTTGCGATTTTTGCCTCTGTTTCCATCTCCAGATATTCAAATTCTTTTTGACCGATGTAGCCTACAAGTAGGGAGCGAAGCAATTTTGCTTCATGTTGTTCTAAGGTGATTGTTGTCATAATATTTAATTGTTGATTTGTATTTTAGTGGTGGTTTGAATGAAAAAAGGCACTAACTTTCGCTAGTGCCTTACAACAAACAAACATTAATTATGAACCCTCTGCTTTTATGCTGACTTGGGACAGCCTTTGGTAGCATTAAAAAAGCCTAGAAATAGGCTTGTTATTTCTAAATTTTATTTAATTAGATTAAGATCGTAGGGGAGTGCATCAAGCGACCATTCAAACGTATAACCTAGCGGTAAAAGCTCTTTTTCATATGCTTCACAGTCCGTATACGTTAAACCGTTATTCACTTCTATTTCAGCCCATTTATCAATTATCTCCTTAATGTTTTCGGGAAGGTGTTCAATGTATTCGAACATGTCTAAATATTCGTAATAATCAGGGTTGAAATCAAAACGAGACATTGAATGATCATGGAGATAAGTTTCTAATGTTTCTCCACCCTCATTTTGTAATACATAGAAATTTGCTTTTTCTTCGGTCAATTCTAACCGATATTTAAAACCATTATTGTGTAATACTATCTGCATTTTAGTTGATTGTTAGAGTTTTGCAATAATTGATTACTTCAATATCTGTGTCTAGAACTGTCATTCCTGAAAGGAATAAACTTTCTATCATCAGTCTAGTTGGGGTTATGTGCTTATAACCACGTGCTTTAACTCGGTTTGCGAGCATTTCCAGCCGTTCTATTTTTGTTAGTTTTGGAATTATTGATTTCATAATGTTTTGTTTTGTTACTCCCGATTATTATCGGGGCGCTTTGAGCTTAAAACCTATTTTAAGTCGCTCAAACGACTGCTGTTTTAAAAGTGTTGATCTGTGTCGGACGTTGTAACTGTGCCAATTGGCGGAGTCTTAAACGTATAAGGCGATCAATCGTGACCGCCTTACATATTCTTTTGTTTTCTCTCATTAGATTAGTATAACTAAACCTTGTTATTAATTTTTTTTAGCTTTTATTCTTTCTGACAATAAGCATTAATTCATAGCTCGATAACGTTCTTTCTTCTACAATTTGCAGCTCTTTGAATTTCTTAAGTTTATCAATTTGTTTTTGCTTCATTGGTTGAACCCAGTAGCACGGATTGAAGTACATTGTTTTTTCAAAGATCAAACCCGTTTCGCTTTCTATTTTTTTAATTAATTGATCACTCACAGCATCTTCATTTATAAAGATGCTTGGCAGATGTTCGAAATATTCTATACCGTTTCCGTTTACTTTTGCAACTTTCTCGCTTTGCTCTTTAAGTTTTTGTTTTCTTAATTTTTCAATTTGGGGAATGCCAGACAGATCTGCGTTTTGTTTAGGCTTCCAAACCCTAACTTCAATATTAGCTATAATTGAGCAATTTGCTTGTAACCATCCTGCATGTGCAAACCAAATATTTAAAGCGTCTGTTTCTTCTGTAAGCTCCATTTCATCAATACGAATACCGCTGTCAAGCCCACCACTAAAGGATAGATAACCGCTTTTTGTTAAAGAGTATGAGCCACCTCCGCATGTCTGTACGCTATCATCCCAAATATGACAGAAATATACTTTTTGTCCATCGGGGAGATGTAAGCAATCCCCTAAACTTGGTTCATTTTCGGTGTGTCTTTTTTGGTAATTGTTAGAATACTCTAGCAGTAAAGAAAAATCTTTTTCGACTTTCTGCATATTTACCGGTGCATTATAAAACGCAATATAATTTTGATTAGTTGCGTTCAATTCTGCCAATTTCTCGACTGTATTTGTTAATGTTTTCATGATGTTTATATTTGTTACCTGCAAGGCTCAAAACCTTGCAACGCTTTACGCTTAAAACCTTTTTAAAGTGGCGCAATCCACTATCAAACTATACCCTTTAAGAATATATATAATTCCATTATCTGCTCTTGATCTAGCTTTAATGAACAGCCTTTATAACAACTCAATTGTAAATCGCTTTTGCTTTTATCATATTCAAAAACTAAAGGACTTGATCGATTTGAATCCTTATTCGGATGAACTTCAAACCATTGACTTTTTTCGTCACTAGTTGATTTTACTTTGACTTCGTTATTCATTATCCTGATATTTTAAAGTAAAGCTTTAGCAATGTTTCAGCAGTATGTATTTTAGTTCCTCGTATCGCACTGTATTCACCATTATTAGTTATCGCTACCTTGTAGCCTTTGTGTTCAATAACCGCTTTATAATCTCTCATAGATTTAATAAAAAAGGCGATCGTTAAATCGCCTTACTGTTTACAAAATTGTTGCCTTATCCCTCGGTATTATTTTTACTACATCTTCATCCGTAGCATGTAGAATTAAACCCAAATCTTCGTGCCAACCAGAAACGTAATATTCATCCTTGCGGTGTTGTATTTGTTGTCCTGGTCCAACAAACCAATTTAGGTTATAGACTCGACCACGGTATTTGATATAACTACCTCGCTTATTCGAGTAATAAACATTGATCCATTGCATAACTAATTCAATAATTTGATATTGTGCTTTGAACTGAATTCTTTTAGTTGCACTTCATTTTCAAAATGAATGAACTTCTTACCTTGCGGTAAATTGAAATTGATAGGGCAAAGAATTGTTTTACCCCAAATGATTTGAATGATTGCTTTCATAATGTTGTTGTTTGAATATTTTCGTTGTCTTCTGTGTTATTCGGGGCTTAGAACCCTCTAAAGATTAGTATAACTAAACCAGTAGGCCACATTGCAACATTAATATCTCACTGCCTTAATTAGTCGCCCTTCGTTTCCTCATTGGCTTGGTGCTTCTTACGTGCAGATATTAATCGATATGTCAAAGAATAACCAAATCGTTATCCTGATTTGCTGAAACAAAGGTAATACATAAGATTACATATTTGCAAATATTATTTTAATATTATTAGTAAGTTATTGAAAATCAAGTATAAAAAAGTTTACCAAAATGAAACTAATGATTAATGAAATGATTGAAATAATCAGAATCATTTAATTTTACCTGATCCTTTATCTTCAATTGGCTAAATTGAGTTGTGTAGAAATTATCAACATGCTGCTTGCCCAAAGGTGTGAGCCTATAGCCTACAATTGTACGGGATCTATTAAAACATTTGATCACTTTCCGTGAGGTAGCAATGTGACCAATTGAAATGTAATAATCTAAATATTTCTTAACGCTGGAGGTATTAATGTTTGATGCCCTACAAATATGCGTAGAGCTAGAAGATGCTGGATAAATTCCGTGCAGAAATAGACAGGATTTAAACCCTCTTGAAGCTCTTCCGAGAACAGCAGACTCTAGTATTATTCCTTTGTCAACCAATAAAATGAATTTAGATAGACTTTGCAATGCAAAATACGGGTTATTGCTTGTGTTATCTCTTATTGTCTCGTGCTTCGTGCTTTTTGAGTAATTTTGGATAATTTTTGTTAATACTGACAATTGTGTCAAATTAGTTCAAATCAACCAATACAGTACTAATAATTAGATATGTGGGTGCAATTATGGGTGCGTGTTTTTTCGCTTATTATAAAAGTGTTTGATTACTGCAAATTAAGTAAGAAAAATGAACAGGGTTCAAGTCCCATGATGACCTGAAGTTGAAATATTCATATTAGTTCATCTCGATAAGTTGCTGAATGATTGATTACTATGTAATCAGGTTGCCATATCCGATGAATTCTCCAGAATCGGACCCACCCCTTCGGCAGAGATCGGTTTCGGAACGAAAACGAGGCCCCCCCATTTATATCTAATAACACCGCCATGTCACTTGCACGATAAAATTTAAAATCCTGAGATAAAGAAACTTGATTAAACAATTAGCCCTAAATGCTTAAGGCTACTAACTGGAGCAACATGATTGATTACAATCTGTACACCTATCTCCGGGAACAAAGTTGGTTAAAAGTTTACTACATAGCAACTGTGTTGTCTATTTTCGTATTATATAGTTTCATTTATGTAAACTACAAAAGGCTGTTCTGTCATAAAGCACCAAACATTTAAAATTTAACTATAATAAGGCGATTTAAGGATGTGTATATACCAATGTGGTACATAGTTTCACTTGATAAATTTTCATACTCTTAAAACTCCTTATTTTAAGTTTTAAATTTAATAGATCTAATCAGATTTAGATTTTTAAGCCAGAAACAGATCTTTAGAGAAATAAAAAGTGTCAGGTATGGTCGTAAGTGCCTATTCATGTGAATAATGGCTTGTATCTCTTTATTTAAGTTTGTATATTTCAAGTTCAATGAAATACATCATTGAATAAAAATTTAATATTTTATGAAATTTAAAATTGGGGATGTAGTGGTCTTAAAAAGTGGTGGACCAGCTATGACAGTAAATTCAGATAGAACACAAGTTTAAGGTTTTCCAAAAGTTGGTTGTGTTTGGTTTGATAGCAGCTTTGTAAAGCAATCAGATATTTTTTCGGAAGATGCTTTGCAATTAGAATCGGAAGATTAATAAATAAAATAAAGGCCCTATTCTCGTAGGGCTTTTTTGTTAAAGACAATTTCCAAAAAATTGAAACTTCAAAAAATCATCTTTTTTTTGCTTTGTTTTTTTTCTTAGTAAACTATGTATAATAGACTATATAGTTTAAACTATATAGTCTAATAATATTTGGGCGCATGGTCTGAATAAAATTTCAAAGTTACAATAGGTATAAAAATATTGCTAAAAAAATATACACTATAAATATTTGTAAATCAAGTTGTAATGTGGTGTTTTGTTGAAAATTAACAAATACCATAAGTAATTGATAATGAGTGATAAAAAGTTAAAATATATTATTAATCAGTTCATAAATCAATAGTATTTGTTCTGATGTTGTTCTATGTTATGTTTTTTAATTGTTGTAATTATCTGTAATTCAGTTTATTACTTGTTGTTTTGTTTGTTCTGCTGGTGTTCTGTATTAAGTAATTCTTTATTTAGCAAAAGAAGAGTGATATATGTTTCATTGTTATAGGTTTTTGTTTACGTATTATATGTAAATATTAATTCAATAAGTAATTTGATGCTGAAATCATATGCTTTTAAATGTATTAGAATGAACTTTAAGGATAGGTAAGTTAAAATTAAAAATGTTCTGCATTTGTTCTGATGCTGTACTGTTATATAATTCATTTTAACTTTAATTAGTTGTAAATCAGTGTTTTTATGTGTATTCTTAAGATGTTTTTTTGTACTGATACTGTTCTGTCAGTGTTCTGCATTAAGTGTTAGTATAGATTAAAAATTATATTTTAACTGATGGTTAGTTCTAAGCATAAAAAAAGTGATTGAAATCAACCACTTTAAATTCATTGAATTTTATACAGAGATAGGTTTTTCAGTGAGGTAGTGTCCCCAATTTTTGATTATTCCTCGCTTTTTCTTTATGTCCTCATATACCGGCTTATCTACCAAAATGAGTTTTATATCTGGATGATATTTGGCCATTCGTTTGATTTTTGTTGCGGACTTCTTATCCATGTATCCTTTGACTTCGTAGTACGTAAATTCTCCATTGTTCTCGAGTACCCTGAAGTCTGGTAAATAATTGTTGGTACCTCGTTTAATATTTTCAAACCAAAAAGTATCAGGTTCGTATTCCCAGTCCTGGATTGCTTTGTGTTGTAACAAGAAGTTGAGATAATGACAAAAATTTATTTCATAAAGAGATTTAAGATAAATGTGCTTCTTTCCATTAAAAACGTATCCCTTGATAGTGACACGAGTAGTTTTTAAAAATTTCTGTTGCATAAGATTAGTATAACTAAACAAAAATAGGTACTTTTGGATTAGTACAGCTAAACTATTAAACTTTAGTTCATGAAAACAACAACTATACAACTAAAAAACAACTACGTATTAATCAAACCTCAAGGTAGCTATGATAAAGTAACTGTCGGTGGTATCGATTTAAAAGTAGGCTATAACCATGAGACAAGAGGCAGACATGTTTCGATCATAGGTAAGGTCATTAAACTTCCGGAATCATTAATTTTTTTAGGAAATCTTCTAAAAGAAACATCAAATCAAGATGAACGTAAAAGTATTGTTGCGAGTTCATTACAATGGGATACACAGAATGTATTGCGTGTTGGTGATGATGTTTTATACGATTACATGTTGAATAATACCTGCGAAACTGAGGCTAGGGTAGTAGAAATAGAAGGGATTGGGGATTGCTATCTAATTTCCTATGATTCTATTTTCGGTTATTCTCGTGATGGTGATAAGTATGTACCTATCAATGGTTATGTATTTTTTAAACGCGATGAAGCTAAAGGACGCGTAGCAAAAGGAGATTTAGAAATCATATATAAGACTGGCGACTATCATGAGGATTACGGAACGGTTATCGCGGCTGATGAACCAGTTTCAGCTTATCTATTTACGAACTATAATGATCATGGTTTAAAATTACATGAAAGCGATCGTATTCTCGTTAAAAAAGGTCATGGTTTCAGAATTGCATATGATATTCATGCTTCGGAGGAATTGAAGGAAATTGAGGTTGTGCGTCGTCCCAATATTATTGCAGTTTGTAACTCATAGCTTATGAGGACTCAAGAAAATGTTACAGTTTATCATTGCGATTTCTGTAAAAAGAAGTTGTTTCGTAAACATGCGATGTTAAAGCATGAGGAAGGTTGTGAACAGAATCCTAAAAACAAAATTGCATGTTTTTCAGGATGTAGACACTTGGAGCATATCGAAATTGAATTTGATGTCTTTTCCCATCATGCCTATGAAGATGGGGAACCAATATTGCATAGTAGAAAATCAAGCTGCTTTAAATGCATGACAAAAAATACTCTTATGTACACTTTTGCAGCTGAAAAACGAGATCTTCCTAGCAAATACCTTGAAGATTTCGAGAACCAGGAGCCAATGCCGAAAATCAAGTGTAATCTTCACGAATATCACAAGTCAAATTTTATGGAAGAATTTTTTACTTAAATTTTTGAATATGAAAAGAATAGATTTTCTAAAAGGATCAGCACTTCTTAGTGGTGTCCTTTTATTAGGTAAAAATAAAGTGTCAAAAGCTCATGAATTTAAATCTGATTTCAAATTTGATGAGTTGTTTGAAGTTCACAAAGGAAATGATTGTCTAATATACCCTAAAAAGGATTCTCCAATTTATAGCAAGCTAAAGGACATTGTTGCTTCTCGTTTAGATCTTACAAAGTCCCATGTTTATGTGCCTGAACATAAGTTATGTTTAGAGATTAAGGAAAGTTACACATATTCTGATTTCAAGCATTTTGAGTTTTTTCTGACGTGTATCTACTTAAAAGATACAATTTTCTCCAGCGAGTGGGGAAGTGGTGAAGTTTTTTTCAGATTTATAAAAGATTCTGAAGATAAAATGCACTTCGAGTATTTTCAGGGAGGAAAATAATATGGATTTTTCGAAACAAAGATACAATGTTGAACAGGCATTTAAGTCTGGTAAAACGATGATGGAGGTTTACCCAGAGTTGGGTAATTATGAGGAATTCAGCAAGTCAGAACAGGATCCTATTTTGATGATCATGATTTTGATGGTCGATGAGGATAGCCCATTTGTTAAAGCTTATCGTGATAATGTGGAGATGAGATTGCAGAAGATTTATCAGTATCTAGGATTGGAAACTTATGATTCAATGTTCATTGAAATTAATGAGGGCCATAATTTCGTTTTTAACAATATGGTTTTCAAGTGGTTTATGTTATCTGATAGTTTGGCTTATGAGACTTGGTATTCAATGCAAATTAATTATCATATCAATAATCTTTTCCTTCGTAGGCCACTGGATTTTGATAATAATCCAGAGAAGAATATGGATACCCGGGCAAAAATCAGAAAGGAACTTCCAGCCAGTCATAAGGAATTGGTTGAATTTGAGCGTGTCGTTTTTCCTGACACTTTTTCGAGAAAGATAGTCAAGGAGCAAGTTGCTAAAAATTACACACCTCCAGAGCAGTTTGCTCAAAAAAAGGAGGATGAATTTGGAAATGTTAGAGTGATATAATTATGAGCTGGAATATTCATCACACAATAATCGTAACAGACTGGGACAGTCGTGATATTGAAAAAGCTAGAGCACTAGCACTCGAATATATTGATGAAATATTGGTGACGCCAATTTTCTATGGCTATGTTAATCCTCAATATACTTTTTTTATTGTTCCAGATGGCAGCAAAGAGGGATGGTTGGACTCTGACATAATGGATACTAATAGAGCATTATTCCTTAATAAGATGAAAGAATCAGATTTATGTTGCGATTATGTTGAACTACAGTTTGGTGGAGATTTTGGTTCTGAACTAACTCAAATTTTGAGACATGGAGATTCTGACTTAAATAAAATAGATTAATCATGGACGGAAAACCAATTGATGTAGCAAAACTAAATCTATTCATGTATGGGAAAATGGATCCTGATTATGTAGATAGTAGTTCTTCTGATTTATGGGATATTGCAAAACCTAAAATTGATTATGGTCACAATAAGGGAATTGGGGGACTACTGTTGACTTCAACGATCGATGAAGAAGGTAGTATGAGCTTAAATGAGAATATCTGGCGGGGAGAATATTTACCCTCAGCGGAAGATGGTTATCGATTTTTTATACCTGCAGTATATGAGAATCAATTAGATGCTTTAGAAAAGCTAGAGATTTATGAAAAGGAATATTTGCCTTTGCTAGTAAATCATATTACAGAAAAACATTTAGCATGGGAACTCTGGATTAAAAAAGCAATTTGGATGTATCCTGAAGCTTTAATTTCATTTGAAGATTATTTAAATTGTAAAGATAACAAACAAAAAAATATGAAAGAAGTTAAATTAAAATGGCAAACAAGAGACGAAATGGAGAATACTACGAATCCATTTCAACAGTTAAAAGAAACTTTATGTTCGACCTCTAGAGATTGTTCTAAGGATAAAATGATTGCATTCCTGTATGCTATTATTTGTGGATGGGATGATGAGTCCTATAAGGACCTAAAAGTGCAGCATGATTGGAGTGATTCTGTTGTGTTAAGATTAAAAGATCTTCATAATAAATTCGAAATAGGTTGGAATTTGATGTATGATCATTTAAATACAGAGAATTTGCCTTCGGGAGATAAAGTTGAAAAATCTATCTGGGATAGATTCAAAGAACTAAATGAGGCTGATGGAGAGAATGGAACTCACAATTTAGCATTATCAAATGCATTTGTTTCTGGAAATAAGGTAAAACAAGGTGCTCATATTACTATGGGAGCGGAGTTTTCATCTCTTGTGGAAATTATGGAAGATAAGGTTAGACCAATTCTATTACTTATTAATTGGGAAGAATTCGAAAAAACAAAATAGCTATATGAAATACTTTTACGATACAGAGTTCCTTGAGGGGAAACAAACACTTTATTCCTGGGGTGGATTAACTGTTGATCTGTGGTTAAGATTTATCGGATGTTGTCTTGGTGTGACGGCAATAGCATTTGCTTGGATTATTGGTATTGATTTTAATTTAGCTGGTTTAGCATGGTTGGGTTTAGTTTTTGGCGCAATATTCTTCTGGAGTCTTTCCATGCCATCAAGTCCTGAAACTATTGATTTGATTTCGATCGGTATTGTTGCAGATGATGGAAGAGAATATTATGCTGTTTCGAAGGAATTTAATCTAAAAGAAGCTTGGAATAGATGTGAATTAAAAGACAGGTCGATTAAAATAGATGGTATTGTTGAATCTATCGAAAAAGTAAAGATGTATTGGATACGTGAAAATGTATTACTGCCTTTATGGAGAAATTTGTTTATCAATACAGAAGAAGAATGGTATGCCTATGCGAATGATCAGGCTTGGGTTGATTTTAAAGAATCTGTGGAACGAGGAGAAAGTGATACGTTTTTCACTTATAAATCATTAAAGCGGCTGATCAATAAATACGGTGTGGGTCGGGCACAAATTGCTGAAGATATTAAGTCTTTTTGTAATCCAGTGTCTGATATAGAGGATAATAAAATAGAATTATATGGTTATTATTCAGCGTATGATCATGTTGTATTTTGCTGGTTATTCGGTAAGATGATTGATTTACCAGAAGGATTTCCAATGTTTACAATTGATTTAAAGCAGATGATGGAAAGTCATTTTGAGTTTAATCAAATGGTTCTTGATTATATTGATGCTGACCGAAAACTAGATGGGACTTATACATCAAAGTATGATATCGAAACTATCTTTTCTGATTCTGCAGCTTTGAAAAAAATGCAAGAATTTCCACAACAAAATAATGAACATTTGGCTATTTCAGATGCACGCTGGAATAGAGATTTATACTATTTTTTAAACCAATAGATTAGTACAACTAATCTATTTTAATATTTATATATGAATTTTTCAGAAGCAATTGCTGCCCTAGATGAGGGCGAGATCGTAAGAAACCGTTTTTGGCCTGTTAATAAGGTTGGGGTTTTTAAACAAATACCTGCAGTAATTCCTGCTGGTGTAGTTCCGAAAATGACTTCTTTATCTGATCAGGTGAAAGATTATTTTCAAAAGTCGTTCGAGGATGCGACAGCTCAAATTAACGAGATTTCCTATACTGATCAAATTGCAATAATTGGTCCGAGTAATTCAATTACTGGATATCAGTTTTCAACTGCTGATATTTTGTCGGGTAGTTTCGAAGTTGTAAAATACAAATCTTAAAATTGATAGTTATGAATTTTGAAGAAGCATTAAGCCTTTTAAAAAAAGGTGAAAAACTACAAAGATTGGGATGGAATGGGAAAGGTATTTTCATTGAAATGCAAGTTCCAAATATGCACAGTAAAATGTCTCATCCATATCTATTCATTGATACTACAGGGTTAATATCAGACAATTTAGATGCAAGACGAAACCTAGTTCCATGGGCACCATCTCAGACAGATATTCTAGCAGAAGATTGGCAAATACTGGCACCTTAATATGAAGGATTACTATTACGTTTCAGAAGGAATTATTAAACAATTCCCTGAGTTCGAAAAGTCTAAAGCATTTGATGGACCTTTTGAAATAAAATGCTATATCGCTGTCATTCCTAACTTTGACGTTGTTGAAAAGTTTTATAATGCTCAGAAGGATCCAGGCGGATTATTCGCTTTTCAGTGTATCGACTCTAATTTGACGTTAACTTACGAAACAGAGGATTATGACGAAGAGGATAACGAATTCGTAGTTACAGCTGAGTTCACTATCGATACATGTAAAGCGTGGGGCATGATTGAAGCTATGGAACAATGTTTAGGTATCTCAAAGGAAAGAAATATGGCTTATGCTATTTATAAGCTTGCCGAGAAAAACAATGTGTCACCTATCGAATTGATTGATCTTATTTATCCCTTCAAAGTGACGACGCAAGAAATGGCGGAGAAGCTTAAAGGCAAAAAGCTGAATGCTCAGGAAAAAATGATCGTTGAAGTGTTTGGAAGTAATAAAAAATACTACATATCACTAGATAATAGAGGTCATATTAGCGCTCATTTAAAAGAAGAATTTAGAAGTAAAAAATAAAATCATGGGTGAAACATTTTTAGATCGATTGAAAATCGAACGTTCGGAATTGAACGAAAAAACTACTGGTCTTGGTAATTTTCTTGTATCAGAATCATTTGAAAAATTAAGTACCGGCAATAAGGCTTTATTGCGCAAACAATATGAATTAATGTTTGCTTATCGAGAGGTTCTGGATGTCCGGTTAGAATTATTAACGAAATAAATCTAGGTTATGCAAAAATCAGAAAAATTAAAATCAATTCGCATATTGATCGCGATGTGTGTTGGTTCATTGGCCGTACTTCCAGGAAGTAGAGAAATGGCATTAGCCAAGACAAAATTGGAGGAAGGTTCAATGGAGATTGGACTAGCACTGAAATTTTTGGGTGAAACTCCATATCCTTATGCATTGGGCGCTGATAAAACGACTACATACATTGATCCGAGTGCCGATACTTCAGATAAAGTATTTGCGGATATGCAAGAAGGGCAGCATATTTTCAATATTAAACTTCTCCGTGAAAAGATTGGTTTGGTCGAAAATGGTCTTAATCCTTCACTGTATGGTACTTTAAATCCTCATGTTTTCCTATGGATGCAAGAAGCTTTAAAATCAGCGACAATGGCTCGTTGTTGGCTGGGTAAAGAATTAGGTAGACTTCGAGATGCAGAATTAGAGGTTGCAGTAACTGGAGTATCTGTTGGAGAAAATATCAAAGTGGAAGCAAATCCAGAAACTAGTTTTTTGTCCTGGGATCAGGCTGAAAATCTACTGAATATTGGTCAGTGTGTTAAGGTCCCAGAATGGAAGGGATTTTGGTTTAAGTCATTGACTAAAGATCATATTTTTGTGTTGACGCAGGATGGTGATATCTTGGATACACCTAATGATTCTTATAAAGATCGTCAGGATTGGATTGTAGCTATTCCTACGGAAGAGCAGCATGTTTTACTGGGTGAATTTTTTGAAAAACATCAATCAAATTCAGAACTAATTGAATTGGTGAAAAATAGTTCTGGTTCAGGAGTCTTGTTTGTTGATGATTCTACTAATCAGGATAATGTTGGTAAATTAGAAGATAATTCCGAAATTAGTTCTGTAGAGGTTGAAGTACCTTTAAAAGATAGTGTCGTTGATATCAATAAAGCATCAGAAGTAAAAGCAGATGTTTTAGATGATATTAAAACCACTAAAACTTCGAATAAAAAGTCTTCGAAGTCATAATTTGACAATTTTTATAATTGTAATAGTTTAGTATTATTTGTTGTTTTCATGGCGTATATGGCATTGGTGGTTCTTTCCATTGCGCTAAGTGAAGAAGAAAAAGAAACTATATGAATTAAATTATTCATCACCTTCGAGTTATATCAAGGTGAGTGAATTGGATATTCCATTACCTGCAATGCCCCCATTGGAGTTAATGGATAATTATGGTCTGCCTGAGGAAGAACAGAAATTTAGGCGTACCGAAATACCGAATTCCTTAAAGAGGAAAAAAAAGCATCTTTCAGAAGAAGAAAAGAAATTTATTGAAGATGAATATCATAAGCGACATCATGGCGTTTGGGTATTGATCAAGAATAAACCAATATATATAACTGGTCCATATTACCATTTTCTCAATTACTGGTGGACCAAAAATGGTGTTCATCCCGAATTTCGTTATGAACAAGCGCTCCTATATCAATTGTGGGATTTTATTGTTCGGGATATAAATTGTTATGGACTGTTTCTTATTAAACCCCGTCGTGTTGGTGGCACCGAATTTACATTACACTTAGAATATGAATATGCGACACGTGTACAAAACGTGAAGTGCGGTATGCAATCTAAGAATGATAATTCGGCGGAAACAAACTTTAAGCGTTTAACAAAAGCGCATAAACGGATGATCTGGTTTATGAAACCAATTCATAAAGGTTCGGATGATCCAAATGAAGCTTTGGATTTTAAATATCCGATGACTGTTCAAACAGCAAAAAAACTTCGCGATTTAGCTGAAAATGGTGAGGAGGAAGAGTCTATTTATGAACACGAAGAACTTGGTAGTGTTATCGATTATGGACCATCTGTAGCAGTTCACTATGATGGTGAGGAATTGAATCGTTATATCTTGAATGAGTTTGGGAAACTGGAGAAAATGTCTGCTGTTGATTGCTGGGATAAAGTAAAGCCATGTCTACACTATGATAACGGTATTACCATTGTAGGTAAAGCAATGTTTGAAAGTACCATCGAGGAAATCAATGATGAACAGATTGATGAAATGACTGATCTGTGGGAGGACTCAGATCCTACAAAACGTGATGGGAATGGTCGAACAACTTCTGGATTGTACCGTGTATTTATTGACGCTATTTCTTCTACGAATCATGATGCATGGGGATTTCCTCAAGAAGAACAGAATCTAAAATTCTTAAATGACCAGGAGAAAGAATTAGAACGAAAAGGTAAGATTAAGGAATTAGGAAAGTTACGTCGTAAAACTCCCCGTTGTGTAGAAGATGCTTTAACGCCATCAGGTAATCAGTCCTCATTTAATAAAGAGAATTTGTCTGATATCTACAATCGATTGACTTTTCAAGAAGATATTAATGATCCTTTAACAGTCAGAGGTAATTTCAAATGGACTGGAGGAGTGTTCGATTCTAAAGTTTATTTTGAAGTAGATCCTGAAGGTAAGTTTTATGTTCGCGAACTTTTAAAAGATGGGGACGATAACAAATACATTATTTATGCAGGAGAAAAATATCCAGCAAATGTAGAGCGATTCCGTGGAGGTGTGGATCCTTATGACCATGAAGATGTTGCTGATAAAACTCGGGCTTCAAAAGGTGCTGGAGTCATCATGAAAATGTACAGTGAGTTGGAAGATGGAGCCAAGCTAGAAGATTCAGAAGGTATTTCTATTCCTCTGGATGGTGCTTGGGATTGGACTAGTAAATGTCCAGTTGCAATTTATTGTAATAGAGAAGATGATCCTAATGTATTTTTTGAAGATATGTTAATGATGCATATCTACTACGGTACCCAAATGCTACCTGAAAATAATAAGACTGCAATAAAAAAATATTTCAAAGATCGTGGATATGCACAATACATCATGCTTAGACCTCAGGAGACAATTGCTGATCAATCTAAAGCTAAACAAACTGGTGGTATTGCCGCAACGACGGATACCATCGATCAATATTTCACATTGATAACGCATTATGTGATGAATTATTGGAACGGTATGAAGTTCATTGACCTTGTTAAAGATTTACAGGCCATGAACCGCAAGAATCGAGGGAAGCATGATTTAGGTGTAGCATTCGGTTGGGCATTAATTGCCTGTGACAATAAACAATTAAGAACATTACCTAGAGGACATATGGAAGGACAAGAAGGTCCGAAATGGTTTGATTATCACGAAGTAGCCTAAATAATTAGAATATGAAATTTAAACTGGAAAAAGAACTAAAAGGAGCGAAAACTTTGCATTTTCCTTCAGATAATTTGAGTGAAGAATTGAAAAACAAGCCAGAATATTTTAGGCAATGTGCTTCAACCATATTACACAAATACGTTAATAATAAATGTTGGTTACCTTATAGTGATGTCATTGATAATTATAGTGTGGCCACATTGCGCGCATATGCTGCAGGTAAAAATAGTCCTGACAAATATAAAGATGGTATTATTGGACAAAAAAATAGAAATACTGGGAAAAGACCAAAAACTACAGTAAATATATCTTGGGATCCTATGAAAATATTGGCTCAAAAGCTAGATGTAGTACTTGGGTATTTTATGAAAATGAAATGGGATGTTGATACTAGTGCTGTAGATTATCAATCTAATGTAAGTAAGCAAGCAATATTGGCGACGATGAAACTATCTACTTCAGACCGATATAAGCTGATGAAAGAAGAGTTAAATCAAATGATGGGTTCGCCAATTGCATCTGACCCTGAGATGCCAGCTGGAGCTATACAAGGTTCACCTATTGCATTTCGTAGTGAGAAGGAAGTAGATATGTTTGCGTCGATGGGAGGTGTATTTCTAGAGCAAGAAGCAGCAATTGCCAATCTATTAGATAAATCTAAAGAGATAAGTGGTTGGGAAGGTATTTCTGCTAAACATACTAAAGATTTGGTAACCCTTGGAGTTGCAATGGCCCGGGTGAAAACAAATAAAGAAGCGACATTGGTAGAATCGGAGTATGTGGATCCAGAAATGGCAATTATTCCAAATTCCAAATATGAAGATTATCGCGATATGACTTGGGCAGGAGAAATTCAATCTCTCTCAATTGCCCAGTTAAGAGAAACTACTCAGTTGAGTGATCAGGAATTGCTGGAAATAGGGAAGAAATATGCTTCATCAGATGGATCTATGCCTAGTGGTTTTTATCATCAAGCACAACAATTTTTTAGAAACGAGGGGTTTGATCAAAATATGATGAATCAAATCACAGTAGATGTTGTCGATTGTAGATGGGTGGGAACTGCTGAGGAATCTTATAGTTCCGTTAATCGTACTAGTGGAGAGGGGTTTCGTTTTAATAAGATCCGGGGGAATTTTAAATTAAGTGGACGTGATATACGTGATGGGAAGGAGAAGAAAACCTATAGCCGACAGGTCATTTATAAATGTAAATTGATTGTTGGGACCAATTATATCTTTGATTATGGTATTGATGAATTTTTGAGCTATAAAAAAGATTTGAATGGCGGTATGCGTGTAGTATTTCCATATCGTGTACAAAGAACTGAAACATCAAGTATAGTAGAACGTTGTATTTCATTTGTGGATGATGCGAATCTTTCATTAATGAAATTACGTGTGGCAAAGAAAGCTATGCCGACTCCTCCTGGATTTATTATCAAAAAAGCACCATTGGAGAATGTTGTTATCAATGGAGTGAGTTATTCGCCACAGATGTTGTTGAAAATGTTGCAAGATGATGGAATTTTGATTGTTGATGATCAAACTCCTTGGGGAGGACAAAATACAAGTTCTCGTGCCATTGAACCAATACCGACAGATGTTATTAAGCAGTTGATGGAATGGCGTGCTGATATTGAATGGAATATTAGTATGATTTCTATTGTAACGGGAATTAATGAAGTGTTTTCTGCACAGTCACCAAGTGCTGAAACTGGACTAGGTGTGTCGCGTATGGCGATAGAAGCGACTTCAAATGCTTTATATCCCGTGACATTTGCCAAAATGCAATTGGAAGAAGGAATGATAGGCTGTCAGAAAAATAAATGGCAAGTAGTTTCTAAATTTATATCTGATAAGGACCGTGAACGATTGGCTATAAACCGAGCTTTACAATATATTAAGATTTCTACCAATCTAGATTCCTATGATTTTGATATCAGATTAGAAATTGCTCCAAATGAAGATGATAAATTAGCTTTGCTACAAGATATAGCTCGTATGCGTGATCTGCGGAGACAGGCTGGTAGTGGAGGTATTTTGCCATCAGATTATTTCTTAATATGGTCAATGATTAAGGCTGGTAAGGTTAAACAAGCACAATTAATTTTAGCTCAAATTGAAGAAATACGTGCGGATGAAGATAAGCGTGAACGAGCTCAATCAGTACAAGAAAATCAGCAATCACAGATGATGTCTAATCAGCAAACAGCAGAAAACCAATCGCAACTCCAAGAACAGGAGCATCAATTAGGATTACAATCTCAGATTGAGATCGAACGTGCTAAGTCTATGTTTAAGATAGAGGAAAATAGAGCTAAATCTGAGGAAGAAAGAAAAACCGCAGCAGTTCAAAATATCTGGGGATGGAGTTCTGACAATTACTCTCGCAAAAATAAATAAGGATAATTTTATTGCATAAAAAAAGGGACTATTCGTAAGATTAGTCCCTTTTTTTGATTTTACCAATAGCATTTTAGTTATGCACTTTTCTTTTTAGCTAGTACTTCATTGCGAATATCTTGAGCAATGGATTTAAGTTTTTGCATGTGATTTCTTACTCTGGTACCAGCAGTTTTATTGCCATTTTCAAATTTTTCATGATCTTGTTTTGCTTCAAGGAATGTTTCCTCTAATTTTTTAAAATTTGTCATTTTGTATAAATTTATTGATGAATTAAATAATTGCGATGATATCGTAATCAAACATTATTTTACATGGAACTCCTTCGTGCTCATAATCAATTCCAGCCCCATCTTTAAAGATTACTTTTTGACCGATATCTAATCCATTTGGGAATACACCTGACGGTTTTACAGTATTTCCAACCAAAGAAATTTCACCTCGATTTATCTGTTTTTTTACAGTTTGAGGCACATAAATACCTGATTCTCTTTTTGTTTCAGATTGAACAGGGGTCACTAAAATTCTACTTCCTATTAATTTCATAATTATCTTATTTTCAATTACTTGTATATATTAAATTGAATGTTGTCTAAAGCTTTCGAAATAGTTTTGATTACATATACCGTAGGATTCTGGTTTTTGCCAGATTCAATTTTAGAGATGGTATCCTCAGATAAACCAGATACAATAGCTAACTCTTTTTGAGTGAATCCTTTTCGTTCTCTTATTTCTTTTATCTGTTTTCCTAACTGCATAAACCCACTCGTATTATAATCTTATTGATATATCAAAAGTAAGGAATTAGATTTGTAAAAGTTTAGTATAACTAATCTTTTTAAAAAAATAGGCAATTATGGATGGTGGTGTATCTAATGATTTTATGCAAGCGGTAGTTAATGGTACTGTTGGGGTGTATAATGAACAGCAAGCAGCAGCTTCTGAAGAAGGTGATGGTGCAGAAAGAAATGAAGCAGCTGTAGGAAATTCTGAAGAAACTAAGCAAGCAGCAACCACGGAGGTTGTTAATGCGGCTGTAACTGAAGAAAACATAACTAAAGAAAGTACCCATACCGCAGCAGGTACTGAAGCGTCAGTAACGGCTTCTTTAGATGAGGGACAATTTATCGCTACGATTAGCGGTGGAAAGTTTTCTAATAAAGAAGAATTAACGGCATTCATCAGTAAAGGTGATCAGTTTACGAGCTTGGAAAGTCGCGTAGCTGAACTTCAAACTGAAAACAAAAGTTTAATAGATAATCAACCAAAATTTGCAAACGACTACGTGTCGAAGCTAAACAATCTTATCGCTAGCGGTGCAAGTGAAAGTCAAATAGGCGCATTCAACATGTTGAATAAGTCTGGTGACTTAAAGTCCTTGGATCCATTAGAAATAAGAAAAATGGCACTGGTACTACAGAATGGTATCACGGCAGAAGATGCTGAAATCTATTTGCGTTCGAAGTATTCTCTAGATGAGGATCTACATGATGCAGTTGCTGTACAGCAATCTAAGGTGACCCTAAAGATAGATTCTGTTGCTGATTTGAATTACCTAGAGCAGCATCTAGCTACATTGTCAGAAACACCGGCTTTTGAAAAGCCTAAAACTGCAGAACAGCAACACGCAGATGCACAAGCTCAACAATCTGCATATTTGAAAACTTCTACTCCTTATTTGAAGCAAGTGGTTGATGGATTTGGCGGTATTAAAGGCGTAAGTATTAATGGAAAGAGCGGAACAGATGCTCTAACTATCGATATGCCGATATCTGATACAACAAAAGGTCAACTCAATCAAGTGGTACAAAATTTCGCTGTCAATAATCAAATTGATGTTAACAGTGCAGAAGGAAAGCAAGCCATTGAAGGATTTATGTCTAATGTAGTGAAGATGATGGAATATGAAAACAATATTATCCATGCATATAACTCTGGGCAAAAATCAATGGCAGAAAAGTATCATAATCCATCTAATATCGAGCGAACAGCTGATAAAGAGGTGAAGGATGCAAATGATATGAGTAAGGCTATGGCATTCGTGGTGAATAACAGCTAACAAAAGTCATTAACAAATTTAAAACAATAGTAAGATGGCAGCACCAGCTTATAATTATGGAAATATGCCTACAGCGGTAGGCGGAGTAGCATCAGAACAACTGTTTACTGCTTATCAATTTACGCAAGATAACCCTCAGTTCCGTAGACAACTCATGGATAAACATCCGAGATTGAAAAAGAACTTTTTCTCAATGTTAAAAGAATTAGGGTTAGGTACGCGAGCTTCAGGCCCTGAAATGGGTCATTTTGAAAAAGACTGGCCAATTAACAATTTTGCTATTGGTGGTATTATTACTGCTCCGTCAGGTCCGGGTCAACCAGGAGTATACGCATTGGACGCAGGTTCGATGATGACTTCTAATTTCCCAGGTGTTGGCAATGTGAGATTCTCCTATCCAAGTGAACGCGATATTGTTTATTTACCAAACAATAAATCTGCATTTCTTGTGAAGAAGGATACAACTGTAAATCCTCATCAAATCACTTTAAAGCCTTTGAATGAGGATGATACCTTAGTTGGGGTTATTACAGCTGGAGGACGTTATTTCATTGGTGATAATGCAAGTCCTGAGGGTAGTGGTTCGGTAGAAAGTAAAGTGTCTAGATACTTTAAATATACCAACGAGTTTCAAATCTTTAAATCAAAATTTGGCATTACAGGTACGGCATTAACAAACCAATTACCTTTCAAAAATATCGAAGGTCAAGAAGGTTCTTTTTTAATCGAGGGTACTTCTGATAGTGAAGCTTTACAAATGTGGCGTATTTCTAAAGGCTTGTTTTTTGGTCAAACATCTAATAATCTTACTGGATTTTCTGAAGGTATGGGTCATGATGTACAGATCAAGACAACTCAAGGAATGGATCAATATGTAGAACAAGAAGGACATATTATGCCAACTACTCCAGGAACATTTGGAATAGAAACGTTAGATGCAACAGATGAAATTCTTACACGTGAACGTGCAGGTGCTGATGTATATTTAATGCCAATGGGGTATAACTTATTCCAATCTTGGAATAATAATATGATTGATTTTTCAAAAGACAATTGTTTTCCTTTTGTAAAAGGTTCATTCCAGAATAGCCCACTTTTCAGCGAAACAGATGGTAACGATCACTTCTTGTGGTTAGATTTTGCCGGAGTTCGTAAGAATGGTCGTACATGGCTGGCAAAACATTTCTCGGAATTGGATGAGCAAATGGGAGCTGGTACAGAAGGATATAGCTGGAAAAATACTGGTTATGCTTTGCCTGTAGACATGTTTGAAAATAAAGGAGGTACAAATCCTAAACAATCTTGTATCGGATATGAGTATAAAGCTCTAGGAGGATACAGTAGAGAGTTTGAAATGTATGAACATGGTGGAGCTGGTCCTATCAAAAAAACAAGCGGTATTGATGCCATGAATTTGGAATGGCGTTCTGAAATCGGAGGTCACTTTGGATTGGGTAACCAATGGGTTAAGTACAAGCCAGTATAATAATTGCAAACCACACAATGCTATATATGCCTGAGTGCTGAGGGGGTAGTTCCCCTTGGCACTTTTTTCAGTTTAAATTTAGTTGTTGATGTGGAGCTAACTCGTAACAAAATAATTTGTGTGAAATATTAAAAAAAGCTAAAAAAATAAAGGCATGGCAGCGATTTATATAGACGATCAAAAAGTTGGTTTAAAGAAAGTGTTTGAGGAATTGGGTATTGAAAATAATCTTCCTCAGAATGTAAGGCAACGTGTGTTTGAATTACGAAATATTGTAAAAGATAAATTGAATGGAGGTGTACGTATGCCTCGATCAATAGGTGGAGTACCAGAATTTGTTGTGTTTTCGAAAAAACATGGCCATACCGTAAAGATTCGTTATGCTAATTCGCAAACTCCAAGAAAGGATAAAGACCCCTTGTATCAACCAATATTATTAAGCTTAATACCTAATGAATTAGGACAGGTTGAAATACAAGATGATGTAACATTTGTATTTTGGTATCTGCATCCACTTCATGAATTCAGTCCTTTTAGAGATAAAAAAGCTGGTTTCGATTTTAAGTATCTTAACAAGGACGGTATAGCGGCCCAAGAGGTCACAAAAGAAGAATATACCATAAATGCCTTATCTATTATTCTTGGTGATAAAGCATGGAATACAATTCGTTTACGGCAATTTGCTAAGGGGCTACGTATGGCAGGTGTAGATGACTTGACTGATATGGAGTTGAAAAAATCATTGATGGATTTGGCAAAGAAAGATCCAGTAGGTTTCTACTCAAAAACTCAGGTATCAGATTATCAATTCGAAGGATTTATCCAAGATGCTATAGATAAAGGTATTTTGGAAAGAAAAACAATCAATGGTCTGGAACGATGGTATTTGGTTGGAGAAGAGATATTACCAATTCAATATGGTGCTGATGCACAGAAAGCACTATCTGACTACATTGCATTGAACACAAAAGAATTGATTCCTAAGATCAAAAATGCTTTGGTAGGCGAAACAAAATCTTCTGTCTTAAATACCCCAGAGAATAAGTCCTTGATTATGGATTTGGATACTCTTGCTAAAGTTGATACTACTTTATATGAAGATCAAGCTCATGGGAAAAATGTATTGAAAATCAATGATAGTGTTAATCGCGTCGATGAAGATGAACCATTTCGTAAGCGTATAGCAGAACAATTGGTAAAGCGCCAAAATGCCGCAGATAAGGGAGAAAAACTACACCCTCAAACCGAACAATGGTTTGTCGATAATCAAGATGCTATTACATACTATTTAGAAAATTATAGCAATAAAGAGACTGAAAAGTAGAAAATTGTTATGTCAGATTAATCAAAAAATATGATTTCAATATTGACTATATGGAACCGTGTCAAGGACTACGCTAAGAAAGATCAAGGCGGCCGTGACACGGTTTTTGATTTTAATGGTAAGGTGAATGATTCACAGCAAGAGGCTTTGGATATGTTATTACCTTTTATGGAGACAAACGATCGGGTGAAAGAGATTTTACAACCATTTATAGAGATTATGATTGGTGAAACAGATGATGATGGTTTAATCGTGAGACCCCCGGGAATTTCTAAATTTTTATCTATGGAAGTAAATGAGATTGCTTGTTATCCTGTTGAATATAATGAAATCGTTGTTCTCAAGAAAATTCCACAGCGTAAACCATCCTTAGATAATGAGATGACTTACTATTTGCAAATGGGTAAAAATATGCAATACTATCCAGAAGAAAAAGTAAACTATAAAGGTGTTTATATCTCTAAAATAACCTTAGCAAAACTAGTCATGATCTATGACGAGGTAAACGGTGAAATCATACAATCTATAGATGCTGTCGAAACTGTGAACTTAACGTGGGACGAAAATGCTTACAATTTGCTACTGAATCTGGTATTGGAAAAATATGGCATTTCTAGTAGGGAGATGGTCTTAGCTGAATATGCTAAACTGGGTGTTCAAACGGCGTTGGCAGGACCTATAACTAATGTTAATGAACGATGATTAAGGGTGAAATAATTGGACAGGTATTACTTCGTATGTCTGGAGGTAGGCCAAATACTGATATGTCAGTACGCTATAATGATGTCGCTGTTTTAATTGCGCCTTGCGTTAATTATCTCTACACTAAGCAATATTATCTGGAGAAATCTCAGGAAGATGGGAATAAAGATGTAAACCCACTGATGTTGCAAACATATGAGATGAAGGTCCTATATGATGCTAAACGTAATCGTAAGTATAGTAATCTTCCGGCTAAGCCCATTACTTTGCCATCTGGCAGATCTATCGATTTTATTGGTTCATATCAAGGAAAGGGATATATACCTATTAGTTCGCAGGATCTAGATTTAGAAGAATATTATGCATGTTTTAAAAAGTCTCTCACAAGTTACTATTTGGAGGGGTCTAAAATATGGTATTATAATTCTCCTCCGTTGGTAGATGATGCAATTGTGAAGATGATTGTGAGCGCGGATAATTTAGGTGATGATGATGAAGTAAATGTACCAACAGGAACAGAACCGGAACTGTTGCAAATGCTATTTGAAATGATGACAGGGCAAAGAGAATTGCCAAGTGATCCTATAAATGATGGCCAGGAGAAGTAAGGGTAAGTAAATTTAATTAAAATACATTCGGTATGGCAACATTTAAGACAGATAAATTAATCCGAGAATTGTGTAAAGAAACGGGAGGTTTGCGTAAGTATAATTCCATGCTTGGTTTTTTACTTTTGGGAATAAAGGATTTATTAATATTTACAGTACCATTTTTTAGAGAACAAGAGGTAAAGGTGAATCGGTTTAATTCCGTGCCTTGGCCGAAGGATTGTATTCAACCATTAGCTTTAGGTATAAAGTGCAATGGACGTATAATGGCGCTGGATGTAGATGCTTCTATTATGTCTGGGAATCATACTGCAGCACATAAATCTGTCAGTAACTACGAAAATGATATTGATGCTTTTTATAGTGGAAATACGGATTTAGGAAGATTGAATGTTACTAGCGCTGGACTTGGTGAGTGGTATGGTTACGATGGAAATTATAATTCCTTGGGCTATGTCAATCATGATAAAAATTCAAGACTTAGTCATATTGTTGGTCGAGTAAGAACTGGGGATTGTCTTGTCATGTATTACAAATCAGATGGTCTAGAAGATTGTCCTGATGAGTTACCATCAGAAATAGAATCTGCATTGGTTTACTTTATGCTGCATCGGCATGAGTTGACTAACAGACCAACAATTGCAGAAATTCATCGCAAGAATTATAAAGAGGAAGTGATGCGATTACGCAAATTTTATCAGAGTGGCTCTATAGATGATTGGGTGTCAGCAATAAGAAGTAATAGTAAATCAAGTCCGCGATAGTTATGGCAGAGGAAAATAAAATAATTGCTATCAATACCTTTGAAGGTGGTCAAAATACAGATATTGCAGATGAATTAATTCCTGCTAATCAGGTTCGTTATTACTTTAATTGTTTGGTATTATCAAGTGGTGAGGGAAAATATGGTATTGTAACTAATTTAAAGGGAAATGAATTGGTTCGTACTCCATTGGCGGAAGGTGAGAATAAATGTATCGGTTCATGTAGTGATGAAGAGAATAATAAAGTTTATTTTGCCATCTGGAATAGTGCGGGATTTCATAGTTGGATGATGTTTTCGGAAGTCGATCGAAATATTGTAAAGGTCATCGAGTGCAAATCAGATACTCGAGGAAATGAAATATGGAAATGGAAGAAAACTGATAAAATTATTCATATAGACGTATATCATGGTAATCTTCTTTATTGGGTATTAGATGGCCCTTGGAAATTAAATATAAACAAATGCCTAGATAAATCTAATACTGGGTATGGTGATGAAATATTAGAAGAATATACAAGGGCATATAAGCAGACAGCAATTTATGCTCCTAAAGCTAGTTACTCAACAAATCCAGCAATTCCTTACAATCTACTTTATGGTTCACAATATAAATTTGCACAACGATTTGTATATGATGATTTTGAAAAATCAAATCATAGTGATTTTAGTAATGTAGCTATCGCTGAAAATGAGTCAAATCAAGGAAGTGATTCTGTTTCAAATACTAACAACTGTTTGGATATCCAAGTTGAAACAGGAAATGCTTTGGTAACTGATATTGAGATTGTAATGATGAAGACTTTACCGGAAGGAAATTTATCCCCCTGGTATTTAATTGCGGTAATCAATAAAGCTGAATTGGGGATTGGAGATAACGCTTCCTACACTTATAAATTTTATAATGATGGTACTTATCTAGATGTTGATCAAGCAAAAGTTACTAGGGCCCATAGTTATATGCCTAAATATCCACAATGTCAGTCACTGGTTAGGAATGCATTGATTTATTCAAATTCAGTTGAAGGTTTCGAATCAATATTACCTGCAGTTTCTTTTAGTGTTGAATATCAAAATCTTTTTGATGATGGTATTTATGAAACTGAAATGAATAAGCCATTTATTGGCATAAATGGATATACCTATTCTGAACGAAGCTGGTTTAAAGAATGGGTACACTCGATTATGACGGTTACTATAGGACCAGATGTGAAAAAGGGTAACATATTTATATTAAAGTCTGATGGAGCTGTCACAAAACCAAATTTTGAGTATAAAGCAAGTGCTATTGATGATAATCGATCTGTTGCTAATTATTTAGTTAGTCAAATACAAAAAGCTAGTCGATTTCAGTCCGTAAGCGCTGTTACAGGTGGATCTGGAAATACAGTAGAATTTACTTTTGACTATATGCATGAAGTTAATAGTCATTCTAAACCATTCTTTGTATCCGCGAGCCCAGTTCTTTATAGTGTACTAAAAGACTATGGTCAAAATTTACGAACTTTCAAGTTAGGATCTTCACGAAATTTTGCTGTACGATACTATGATGAAGATGGCCGTAAATCGAACTATTATATTTCACATAATATGAATGTTAAGTTTGATCCAATAAATAATTTTGAAGCTGCAAAATTATCTGTTGTAACAGCTCATATTTCACATAGACCGCCAGTATGGGCCAAGTATTGGGAATTATTGATAGGGCCAGATTTGACTTATAATAATGGATATTTTATTCAATTACTGATTCAGAAGGTAGTTGAATTTAAGGCTATTGATAGCGGTAATGGTGGTGAAAGTTATTTAGATTTGGTAATTGGTAGCTTGTTTACCTATCAGAAAATTCATCCAAATACCATACTTAAATATAATTTTAAAAAAGGAGATCGTCTTCGGTTGATAAAGACAATAGATGTTGAAAGTCCAACAAAAGTTGAAAATTATTATGATTTTTTTGAAACTGAGATTCTTCAGTATAAAGATGAAGTCATTGAAGAAGTAAATGATGTCATCAAAACCAATGGTACAAATACAGTAGAAACGACCACAGTAGATAATAATCATATTGGATTGATAATATCAATTGATGGTGTTGAAAGAACTATTGTACAAGTAACAAATAATGGTTACGTATTAGATCGTTTGATGCCGGAAAGCAAAAGTTTTCCAAGTTTTCAAATTATCAATAGAAACGGTATCATTCGTATAAAAAAACCAAATGCACCTAGTATAATCAATTTTTCTGTTGTTGAGGTTTTTACTCCATCCTTAAATGCGGAATCTCTGGGCCTAGCAGCATTTTATGAGTTTGGGCATAAGTATCCTATCCTAAATTGGGGAACTGATTTACGAATGCATGGAGGTAATTTTCAACAACAAACTGAAACTGAACCTGCTATTATCAAAGTTAGTAATGGGATGTCTTATATACGGAAGAGAGAAATGCCGGTGACTAATTCGGTTAAAAATGCAAATGGAGTTGTTTCTACAGTGGAAGATCCTTCTTTTTCGGACTATTATGATAGTTCACTATATGATACAGGAAGACCTGTAGCAAAGGACGATAAGACAGGTATAGTGAATTTTATCGATCGTTGTCGCTATTCTAACAATACAATAGAAGATACAAAAATTAATGGATTCAACGATTTTGATAACCTTGATCGAGTGGATTATAATGATAATAGTGGGGGGATAATGCGAACAGTTGCTGGTGATGGAAAACTGTTTGTGTTTAAAGAATTGAAAAGTGGGTGGTCTCCGGTATATGGTCGTATTATTAGAGATCAGTCCGGTCAATCTCAATTGGGACTTTATGATAAGATATTGAGTCCAAACTTAGAGTATTATTCTTTTGATGGAGGAATTGGTCGTCATCCTGAAGCGTATGTGAAAAATGAGAATAATCATTATTTTTTAAGTCCTGGGACTATGTCAATTTGTCGAGTTGGTGGAAATGGTGTTGATCCAATTTCTGAAATTTACAGTTTAGATACAGAGACACGTCAAGTATTGCATGATGCTTTGAAGAGTAATGCACATATTAACATTGGTTATGATCGTGCTAATCGGAGTGTGATGGTAGGTGTGTCTGATTATAATATTATTGTTTATGATTCTTATTTTAATGAGCAAACATGGAAAATTAATAATGATATCAGTGGGCTTCCTACAGAAATACAAATTGTAAATATGCCGGAACATGGAATTGCAACTGTAGATGGTCGAGATATTTTGTATGAATCTGATTTAGATTATGTAGGGAATGATGAACTGACATACCGGGCATATATTTCTGGAGAGTGGACTGAAGCGATAGTGATGCAGTTATATGTTGAATCGGCAGAAGTATTGACATATACAAATGATGAGCAAAAGCAAACATTTTATAAGCAATGTCCAAATGGGAGAGGAAGTGCAGTAGAATATGTAATTGAAGTAGGAAAATATCAAGGAACAAGTAAAGAAGAAGCGAATAATCTAGCAATCCAAGATTTAGTAAGTAATGGACAAACTTATGCTAATACAAATGGTACCTGTATCTATGTAAATGTAAGGCAAAGTATAAGTTTTACAAAGAACAATTGTGCTGACAGTGGAGAAGGGTCTGTGATTAATATGGTTGCAAATGAAGGACACTTTACGTCATTAATTTCTGAAGAAGATGCTAATAGTAAGGCTATAAATTATCTGAACGTAAATGGTCAAACATATGCAAATACAAATGGATTTTGTACGTGGGAAAATGACGAGAAACAAGGGGTTTATTATAGAACGAACTGTAATGAAGGTACAACGCCTGAGCCATATACCTATATTGTAATAGCTGGAAAGTATAAAAGTCAAGTTTCAAAAATAGCAGCAAATAATCTAGCAGAAGTTGATATAGAGGAAAATGGACAATTAACGGCTAATGCAAATGGAGTATGTACACTTATGGTTTCGATTAGATTTGGATATTGGGAAACTGAGGGTAATACCAGCAGAAGTTTTGAAAACTCAAAATTAGCAAAAATAAATGCTGTGGAATATGATATTGAATTTGATAGTACAGGCGCTATCGATCAATACATTGGGATACGCGAACCCATATCTTCTCCTGTTAAAAATAAATGGAAACTTACTGGTGGAACACAACAGAATGTAATAGATGAGTTTACGATCGTAGAGGAAAATGGTTATCGATACTATTTTAGTATAGTGACTTTCTTTACAATTGAGGTAAAAACCTTAACTTTATCAGTATCATGAGTACAATAATTGTTCAAAACATGGGAATAAACCGAATTCCGGTTACAGCTGATTTAGAAAGCACTGGTTGGTCTATTTCGAATGGATCATTAGTTCATAAGTCTGGTAAGTCTGGTTTTGCAATAAATATGGACCTTAGTGTAGTTAAAGACATTTCATATACCATTCGATATACAATTAAAGATTTTGTTTCTGGAGAAGTATTTATAATTGTAGGTGGGACGGGCGGAAATATCCGAACTTCCAATGGGACATATGAAGAAACAATCCTATCTGGTAGCGATGGTTCAATCTCTTTTTTTTCGAGCGGTGAGTTTAGTATAACTAATCTATCTATTGTTAGCGGCACCGCTTTAGGGGAGACTCTGGTATTTTCAGAAAAAGGTTTAAAGTGGGTAGGAAGTTATGGGTTTGTACCTGATGAGTTTATACGATATAAAGGTTTATTGTTTTCGTATCATAATGGTGCTATGTATGAGCATAATATATCCAACATAAGAAATGAATTTTATGGAACGAAATATCCATCTAAAATACGTTTTATTTCCAATAAAGATTATCCAGTAAATAAAGTCTTTTTCGGGATTAAAATTGACTCAGTGGGTACTTGGCAAGTTGACTTGGTTAAAACTAATAAAACTGATCAATTTCCAAATGGTATGCAGAGTAGATTGCCCAAAAAAAATATTAAGCTTTTGGATGGTAAATATTGGGCTGATTTCTTCCGAGATATGAATGATCCAGCATTTGCAAATATTATAGATGAAAAACAACGTGAGCTTACAGCACTCAATGATGGACGTATTTTACAGGGAAATTATTTAGAAATTCAAATGAGTTGTGATACTGATGAAGAAATGAAATTAATATCAGTTTCTGTTTATTCATCTGAAGTAGGGAGGAATTAGTTATGAAAAATGATCGATTAGAAACTTTAGGAAAAATACATGCTTTTGAAGAGTTGGTAAGCATGTGTGATCAAGTATTATGCCCGATTAGAGATCGTTTTGTCGGTAAAATGTATATACGAGAATGCACTATGCCAGCTAGGACTATGGTAGTTAGTAAGATGCATAAAACAGAACACCCCTTTGTAATATCACAAGGAAAAATATCAGTATTTACTGAAGATACAGGATGGGTATTGATGGAAGCTCCTTTTACGGGAGTTACTATTCCAGGAACAAAACGGATTTTGTTTGCGCATGAAGATACGGTATGGACAACATTTCATGTAACAGACAAAACAACGGCTGAAGAAGTCGAAAAAGATATAATTGTACATAAAGAACTTGAGATATGAGTTACGTAATGGCTGGAGCCACTATTTTAAGTGTAGGGACAAAGATAGGATCTGGTATTAGTCAAAAAAATCAAGCTAATAAATTAGCGGCTGCTAATAAATTGGCATCCTATGAAGTACCTGGAGAAGTGAAAAATGCAACTAATATTGCTGAACGTCAATATCTGAATGGCCTACCTGGCTTAGAAAGTGCAAAAGCTGATATAGATCGTGGCGGAGCTAATGCTTATGCAAAGGCTAGTGAGGCTTCTACATCAAGTAATGATTTATTGGATAGTATAGCGAAGATACAAGAATCGCAGAACAATGCCTATAATGATCTAGGGACGCAATCAATGGGATTAAAGATGAAAGCGGCTGATGCATATCAAGAGGCATTATTGAGACAGGCACAATTTGAAGACAAGAAATATCAAATGAATGAGTATGACCCCTATATGCGTAAAGCCAATGCTGCTGCTTCTATATATGGGGCTGGCCAAACTAATATTTCTTCGGGATTGGATGGTTTTGCAAATATTGCTATGGGATTAAGTACTCAACTCGCAAATAAGAAAGCTCTAGATGCATTTGGAAATACTGGATTTACTGTTAAACCTAGTACTGTAATGGGGGTATCTAGTAAACCTCTTAATGAAATGAAGTCTAGTGGTGTAACTGCTAACACTTCATTGAATTCAGCAACAGAAGCGGCTGCTTCTCTTTTACGCAACTATAAGTTTTAAATATATGAATGAGGGAATAATAGAAGGAATGATGGGTAATGCTACTGGCCAAATAGGTCAGGGGCTTGCGTATGTATTACCAGAAACGAAGTCTGACAAATTTTTTCTTCAGCAAAGTATTGAGAGTAGGGATAATATGTATAAGCAATTGCTTCAGCAAGATAAAATGCGGCAAGAAAGATCTGCTTTAATTGATAAAACTATTCGTGATAAATATAATAGTCCTGATAATTGGACTCCTTTCAATAATACTGTAAGAGATAAATGGGGTGCATGGAATCAAGAAGCGGTTGCTTTAAAAGCTAAGGGAATTGATCCTACTAATGATCCTAATATGCTCAAAAAATATGATGAGATTACACGTACGGCCAAATATTCAAATGATTTAAAAGAGCAATATGTAAGACTTCAAAATGCAATGCTAAATAATCCAGATAAGTACGATGGAATTGAAATGAAGCGCGTACAAGATGAATATGATGAATTAATGCGTAATCCTACAACTTGGTATGATCAAGGAAAACGTTTCTCTAATATGAAAGCTAAGGATCCTTCATTTGATGATTTATTGAAGGGAATGAAAGGAGCTGAACTAAAAAATAATGATGGTACGTGGGAGACTGTTGCAGCTGATATTAATGGAAATAAATCGCAGGTTCTGGCAAAAATAATGGCTGATCCTCAGAAATGGACTGGTCCAGCGATGCAACAATTTGGTGTAAATACTGGTGTTCTTCCTTATTTTATGGGTGATAACATACCTACTGATGATGCGAGTATCCGAAAGATGACTGAAGGAATTATGAATTCTTCAAGCAAGGAAGCTTTTTTAGAAAAGGCCAACATAGCTAATGATGATCATGCAGGTGAGCGTTTGTATGAAGAGATAACCAAAACAAATAAAGGATACGATAATATGATTAGCACGCTTGCTAGTGGTTTGAATGCGGGGGTCGGTAGTGGTAAAAAGCGAGTATACGAGGGTGAGAGAGTGCAATTAGCTAGGGAAGCAGGTTCTCGGGCAAATCAAAGTCTAGCTATTTCTCAAGAAAGATTGGCTTTAGCAAAAGATCGTGCAGTTAAAGATGATAAAAAAGAAGATACACGAGACAAGTTTGTACAAGGTGTACAAGATTGGAATACTGAAGCTTTGAGAAGATTTGATAGTGCCTTGTTTGAAATCGAAGTTGGTGGAAAACAAGCCAGCCGCACTTTATCTCGAGATGGAAAGCAAATGATCGTTCGTGTTCCAGTAAAATCTAAGGATAAGGTAGGTAATGAAATAGTGACGTATAAAGATTATAAATTTACCAAAGGTGTCAAGAATGAGAATGGCAAACAAATGATCAATCAGATATTAAACAAGTCCAAAGTTTTTGGGAATGAGAAGAGTCTCAAAGTGACTCCTTATGATGATGAGGATGATTTGAGTTTGGGTAGTGCAGACGACTTATAAGAAATGGAAGATAATATATACGAAGGAAATACTGGGGTTGAAGCTATGCCTCAGCAGCAAGAAGATCCAAAAAAGAAATTGTGGTCAGACCTGAATGGTCGAGGAGTATACACTAAAAGCTACGATGATTTTGAAAAACAATTCTCCAATCCAGAAAAGATAGGGAAGTTGTATAACCTTCTTAATGGCAAAAAATTTTATTCTAAATCATTAGAAGATTTTAATGGGAAGTATTTTGGTACAACTAGTTATGATACAAAAGTGTCAATGAGGACAAGTAAAAATGAACCAAGTATGCCAAGTGGAGGAGTATTTCCAGAAGTAAAAGATGATAAAGTTCCAGATGTAGCACCAATAAAAGAAATAGTACCTGCTTCTGCTGTTTTTCCAGATGTAAAATTGGGAGAACCAGGATTAAAGTTTGTTGATAATTCGGTTAATACAGTCAATAAAGATAATATAGATCATACACCGTTGATCAAAAACTTACTGAAAGATAAACTTGTTGATTTCAATAAATATACCAAAGGTAGTTCTTCAGATAAAAGTGTGATCAAAACAGTCATAGCAAAAGAACCTAATAATGATGTGGTTAACCGAGCAGCTCACGAAGTTAAATTTGGTGAATTTGAAACAAAGGCGACTGAGATTTTGCAATCAAAATATCCTGGATCACAAGTAAAGGTCGATTTTCAAAAGTCAAATAAATTGTATAATGATCAAGGAGGTCGTTCGATTAATAGTCAAGCTGATATATTGGCCAAAGGCAATTCTCAATCTCCAGTGTCATTACATAATTTTAATTCAGCAAGGGACTATGTTTTATCTGTTGACGGTAAACCAATTGATGCAGATAAAAATAAGCAACTTTACAAGGATGTATTGTGGAGTGCTTCTAAAGATGTTGGTATGCATCATTTAGAAGATTGGGATGTAGCACATATTTCTCTTGTTGAAGAAGGTAAGGGCACTGCTATGCAAAATCTTAAAGAAAAATATAGAGATCTTTTAGATTCGCCAGAGGCTATTAATACTCTTAAATTCCTTAATGAAAACATTGATAAAAATCCAAAATATAAGGAAATATTGGATTCATTAAATGGTATTTTAAATGAAGCAGAAGTTGGTAACCCTATTATGTCAAATTCTAGTGCAGGAGGATATAAAACATTTGAGGATTTTAAAGAAAATTGGGGGACAGGAGAAGGGGGTAAGTTTCATAAATTAAATGCAGAAGAAATCAAATCTTTGAATTTTGATAGTATTGAAAGATTAAAATCTAATTTCTCGGTTAATCATCCTGATGCAAGGCTATTAGATGAGAATGGTAAAGTATTGGTTGAAGTTAGTGAAAAAGGACTAGGAACAATTAATGAGCCGTTTTTTGGTGACCGTCTGGGTAATGCAGCAATGTCTATTGTGCCTTCATTGCAAAACTCAATTGCTAGTATACCTGAATTCATTTATAACCTACCCTCAACTTTTAGTAATCTGATAGCCGGTGCGGTAGAAAATAATGCTGGTAGGAATGAGTATTCGGATGCTTTAAAAACTAATGGTAATCCTTATCAAGATATGATAAAAATGACTACGAGTGATGAGGAAACTAAACTAAATTATATCAATCCTTTTTATGCGATAGATCAATTTGCTAAAAAAGGTAAGGAAGGAGCTGACTATTATAATAGTAAACTACAATTTAAACATGATGGAATAGAGGGGTCGTTGAAAGCAGGTGATTATGGTGAGGCTGGCGAACAGTTTGCTGTAGGAATTCTTCATGCTATACCCTCGCTAATTCAGATGATTGCAACGGAAGGTATATCTTCTGTAGGAAATCTAGGGGTATTTTCTCGCGCGGCGGTTAATTCAGTTCCATTGATGAATAGTCACTATCAGGAATTGAAAGACCGCGAAGATTTAAGCTATAATCAAAAGATTGGGATGTCAGCAATTGCAGGATTTACTGATTATACTTTAGGGGCAGTTGGCGGTACACAAAAATTGATTCGCGAGAATATCTTTAAATCTATGTCCAAAGATGAGATAGAGAAGATGTCGAGAGGCTTTGTAAGCCGAATGTTATATTCAAATGGAATTGCCCCAGCTACTTTAAGAGGTGGTTTGACTGAGGCGACAACTACGTTGGCAAATAACATAACCAAGGGGGATGATCCCATGCATGGTGTCGTTGATTCATTTATTTTGGGAAGTGCAATGGACTTTGGTTTGGCTAGTGCCCCAAAGGTTGGGAGCTATTTTAAAAATAAAGATGCATCTAAAAAATATGAAGTTCTGCAAACTGAAGTGAACGATTTGAAACGAGATCTTGAACAGCCAGATTTAAACCCGGAAGTTAGTGATATCATTCAACGAACTTTGGAAGAAAAGACAAAAGAAATATCTGAAATTATTGATCAAAATATTGATGATGTTAGTTCATTATCCGAGGATCAGCGTTCTAAAATAGATGCAATTGATAAACGTGTGGAGGGAATAAACGCCCTATTAGAAAGCCCTAATGCTGAAAAGCTATATAGCGAAACAACTCGAAAGACATACCAAGAAGAATTGTCTAATTTGCAAAAGGAACGGGATAATGTTTTAATTGGAAAGGTTGAAGAGGTAAAAGAAAATAAATCAGAACGTAAAGCTATTTCAGAAACTCATGAAGCTGATGAATGGGATGCTTTAATGGCTGGTGGTGCTGAAAAGTTTCGATCTGAAGGCAAGAAGACAGTAAATGGGGTTGAATATACACGCCAAGAGCCAATAGCAGATATGCCAACTGGCAAGTCAGATAAAGTGAAATTTGCTGATGGTGTAGATGTTGATTTTGATTACGTACTAGTCGATGCTAATCAACTTCAACCAGCGCACTCTAACGGAGTGCGTAATCATAATCATTTTGTTCCTGAGGCACAGCCTAAGAATCGTAAAGATGCAGCATCTTTGAAATCCTCAGATGAAATGGCAGCTAAAATTAATGTGCGTGAATTAGGAGATAATACGAATGCTTATTCAGGTGCTCCTGTGATCAATGAACGCGGTGAAGTTATACAAGGAAATAATCGTAGTGATGCAATTCGTAAGCATTATGAAAGTGGTCGAGATAAATACAAGTCTGCTTTAGAAAGTAATGCGGAACAATTTGGGTTGACTAAAGAGCAAGTTCAAGGTCTGGATAAACCTGTATTAGTTCGTCGAGTGAAAGCTTCAGATAGTGATGCAATTACATTAGGTAACTATGAATTTAAAGATATTGAATCAGGTGGTTCTGCAAGAATTAATTCTATAAATGTGTCACGTAGAATGCCAAGGGCAAATAAAGCAAAATTGGTTGAATCTGTTTTTGGTGAAAATACAGAAATGACGATCAATGAAGCTTTGCGTGTGAATGGGAAGCAAGTGGTTGAAGTATTGAAACCGTATCTTAGTGATACGCAGAAAGCGAGTTTATTTAAGCCTAATGGAGAATTTAGGGCAGAGGCGGTAAAAGATATGGAATCATTGATTACACATTTTATGTTTGAAGGTGCAGATGTGTCCGTTTCCGATGCTTATGATGCTCTGCCTTCTCGTACTCAGCAAGGTATAGTCCGATCATTGCCTAAATTATTATCATTACCTGCCTCCAAATCGATATTACCAGAAATGCAAAAAGCTTTTGGATTGGTTCAACAATATAAACAATCGGGAGTTGATTCTTTTGAAGGATGGACTAATCAGGCAGACTTATTTAATGGGAGTAAATCACCTAAAGATCAACATGGAGAAGTAGAACTTATACTCGCAAAATTATTGGCAGATGGTAAGTCGCCTAAGGTGATCTATCATGCGTTGGGTAAGTATGCGAATAAAGTGTCTGACCATGAAGGAGATATGTTTACTCCAAAAACGGAAGGTGCAGCTAAAGAAGTAGGAATTAAAGAACTTAAAGAAAATATCAATGAACAAACAAGTGGAAAACAAATCGTGGAGCAAGGCTCAACTATTACAGGAGGCGATAGCAGAGGCCGAAGCGGAAGAAGCAATGGAAAGCCAGGAGAAGGAGCAAACCTCTTTGATGAAGGAGGAGAAAAATCAGCAGAATCTGGAGGGAAAGTAGCACCAACGGGTATATATGAGCAATCAAATGGAACAGTCGCAAATGAAGTAAGTGCTAAGACAAAAAGTGAAGGAATAACCGAAGCAAATAGCGAACTTAGTCGTAAAAGTGGACTTGTACATGAGCGTGTAAAGCCAGAAATAGGAGATCCAAAGGCAAAGCCAAGAAAGCTCAATGAAATAGCTGCTGATGTGATAAAAGGCTTGAAAGCAACTGTGCTACATGCGAAAAGCAGCCGTCGCGGAGTCGCTGGATCATATCGATCTACGGATACTTTGGTAAAGTTGTCTCGTGCTGGTGATGTTGATACTTTGGCGCATGAATTGGGCCATCTATTGGATGATCGTCATGATGTATTTGGTAGTATACCAGGGGCTGATCGAAGAACTATATATAAAGAATTAGGCTGGTTTGCTGACCGTGGTGGTTCCAATCCATCTGCAAGAATGACTGATGCTCAAAAGATAGAGTATCTGAAACGGGAAGGTATTGCTGAGTATTTTAGAACCAGAATAGCGAATCCTAAAGAAGCTGTTCGACTGGCCCCATTATTTGATAAACACTTCACTGATAAAGTATATGGCGATGCAAAAGTTAGAGAGATATTAGATAAATTCTCTGAAGACTATCGTAATCTGTGGAATGCGCCTAACGGAGAAGTTATGGCTGCCAATATTGAAAGTAGTTCATTACCAGATAAAACAGAATTTCGGAAGTGGTTAGAAAAACATTTTCCTGATAAAAAAGAAGGAATGTTTAATGTGACAGCGTGGGATAAGTTGAAGGTGAATTTCACTAATAGTATGACTATAGCAAATAAAGCTTTTCGGTTTTCTGTGGATGAACTAGGTGATGGAAAGCCATTGCCTATCCATAAACAATTTGATATAATGGCTCGTAATTTTGCTGGGGAAGGAGGTAAAATTAACCACATTTTAGAAAAAGGACTGTTTGATGCTAATGGAAAAATGGTAAAAAGTGCAGATGGTGAAGCAATGACTGTGGAATGGTTGGTAAAAGATTTAGATTCAAGTTCTGAAGGAACACTTCATGGTGAAATGGATGATGTGGTAAATCTCTTAATTTCTGAACGAACATTAGAGTACGCTAATAAATTTGGTCGTAAGGATAATCTTTCGGGTATAGGTGCAGGATTAAAATCGGATTTTGATGTTGCTACTGGTTATTTGATGGATTTTGAACAAATGAAAAAATCTGATGTAATTAAATATGAACGTATTAGAAAGGCCGCAGAAAAGTATCGGGAATATGCTGATACCACTTTACAATATGCAGTTGATAAAGGTCGATTGTCGCAGTCTGAATACGAGGTAATAAAAGAAAACAATCAATTTTATGTTTCCATGAAACGTATAAAAGAATCCTCGCCTCTAGAAGAGCAACTTGGATTTATCTCTAAAAGTGGTGGTGCTTTAGCTTCAGTAAAAGAAGTTATATACAAGGCAAAAGGGGGGACCGACATGATATCCAATCCTTATCAATCTCTTTTGATGAATATGGCAAATATGGTTCGTGAATCTGATCGTAATGAAGTTATTGGAACGTTTATAGAGCCATTGACCGCTAAACGTGCCATGGGAAATGGTGATGCTATTAATTTTGCTCAGATAGCCCATGAAGTAGGAGCGAGTAGTGGTGTTGATCAAGTGATCACTTTTTATAATAAGGGTGTCAAGCAAAGATGGCGCATAGCTGATCAAGATGTATATAATGCGCTAAAAAACTTAGAAGGTATATCTGAGCACCCATTTTTTAAATATGCTTCTATTCCTGCGAAGGTAATTCGTGCTACAGTAACAAATTTCCCTATTTTTGCCGCTAGAAATGCTACACGTGATACAGTAGCACGATTAATTCATTCACGTAGTAATAGTGGAATAAAAGATTTCTTCGGAGCAAAATCATACGAGGATGCATTTCATTTATTTGGTGGGTCACAAGCTGGATTTCACCTTATTGATAAAGTAGATTATAGTCGTAAACTGAGTGATACAGTTCGAGATATAACGAAAAAAGGTGGAATAGTATTGGACCCTCGCAAGGCCTGGTCTGGATATAAAAAATTATTGGAAGGATCTGAAAATCTTAATCGTATGGCAGAGTTTAAAAAGTCCTACGAAAAAGCAATAACTGAAGGGATGAGTGAGCGGGATGCAGGACTATATGCTGCGTTTCAAGCTCGTGATTTGATGGATTTTGCAGTTGCGGGTAATTTCATACGTGAAGTGAATAAGATCATACCATTTACCAATGCAGCTGTACAAGGTTTAGTCCGTACTGCAAAGATAGCTAAAGAAAAACCGGCTGTATTTGCGGCTAAAATATTTATGTATACTGTCGTGCCGACTATTTTGAGTCGGGTAGCTATTGCGTATGGAGGTGATGAAGAAGAATATAAACAATTGCCAGCTTATCAAAGAGATTTGTTTTGGAACTTTAAAGTCCCTGGAGTAAAAAGCTGGATAAGTATGCCAAAACCTTTTGAATTAGCGCTTTTGAGCAATGTGGTAGATCGTAGTTGGGATGTGGCCACGGGAACTGACTCTAAAGATGCTTTTACCGGATTTGGAAATACTGCTGTAGATGCTATGGTGCCATTACATCAGGAAGCGATATTTGGATCTTTCAAACCAATAATTGAAGCAATGACCAACAAAGATACTTTTCGCGATCGAAATATTGTGCCTGTATATGAAGAAGGTCTTGAGAAGGGTCTACGTAAAGGTGAGAGTAAAGCAAGTCGGTTGGGAAAAGGTATTAGTGCGACTATGGGATTGGTTGGTACAGATTGGGATGCTCGAAAAGTAGACCATGTGGTAAAAGGTTATACGACATATGTTGGTGATTGGGCAATGTCACTGTCGGATATAGGTCGAGATGATAGCAAGCATAAATTTGGTGTTTCAAAAACTGGTTTTATGAAGGACTCTCCGGTGATGGATTCAAAATCTGTTAGTCTACTTATGAAAGTTGCAAAGAAAAAGGGAAAAACAAGGAGCAAAGAAGTAAAGTTTATTTACGGATTAATTGATAAATATTACTCAACGGAATCTGAAGATAAGCGAAGAGATATTCAATCAGAAATATGGCGCGAAGCTGATATAATAAGAGAGAAATTTGAAGCTTCGGAAAATAGTGATTAAATAAAGGGGCATTTTGCAATGCCCCTTTGTTATTTTTTATAGGAATTAGTGCAATTATAATCTTCACTTGCAGATGGATTAAGGGTGCTATATAAATAAGTTATTTTTAACTCTTTGGTTGAATTGTCTAAATAAGCGCTTAATATCTTACTTTCTGATATTTTTATTTCATAATTATTTGAACCATTTTCTGAATATGAATATGTATTAGTAACAAACTTATTATTTGTGTTATATCCTGAAATCTCGACTTGATTACCAGATTTATAATCTAATGTTAAGTACGGATTATAATCAATATTAAATTCGTTATCTGTTTTTGTAACTGGATTATAGAATGACGCTTTCAATAATTTCCATTTTCCAATTATTGAAATTGACGGTTTGGTATCATCGTCCTTGCTACAACTAATGAAAGAAAGTGTAGTGATGATTAATAAAAATGTAAATAATTTTTTCATAATATAACACTTAAAATATATCTTTTTCTCTAAAATTTGGGTTTTCTTTAGCTAGTTTTATTAGATGCTTAAAAGCATTAGCTAGTTTATTAGAATCTATTAAGCTTCCCATCAAGAAAGCTATAGAATCATTCGTTTCTATGTTATTACCATCATCTATTGATAAGATTGTAAAAGGTTTTAAAGAGGTAGAACCTAGCCAAAGGCGATACATATTTCTATCTATCGTTTCAACTACAGAAGTGTCTACATTCTGTAGATATACTTTTGTTTTTGACTTTAATTCATTGTTGATAATTCTATGAACTGACATTTCACCATATTGACTAACTGTAATTTCATGACTATGACTTAATAGACTGGCGGGATTTTTATACTGAAATTCATTGATATTTGTTTGAATAAACTTTAAAGTCTCTTCAAAGCTTTGGCTGTGGGCGTTAAATGATAAAAAAATGAGTACAGCTGAAAATAAAATATATTTCATTGTAAATCAATTGGTTAATAATTAATAATTGCTATTTTGTAAACTTTATTATTAAAATGTAAACTATTTAATTACTTTTGTAAACCTCTTCGGTTTTGTTGTTTACATTTCATTCAAAAGTAAAATTTTATTTGGCAGTATCAAAAAAGTTTTGCAGTTTTGAATTGCGAACTTAAATGAAGTAGTAGAGGGCTTCTATAAAATTTCTTTACAAAAAATAAGCTGATACTAGGTATTTGCATAATTATACAGGTTTACCCCTGTCGACGTGGTTTTGATTCTCAATAGTTTTCTATTGACTTCATTTAGGTTCGCACCCCACTAGGCAGGGGCTTTTTGTTGCCTGTAAATCAAGTAAAATGCGAACCTTACAAACAAACCAATCAAAATCTGCTAAGCTAAGCGGTAAAGAACTAGACCTAGAAATTAAAAGAATCTTAAATGATCTTTTCTTTGACTATCTGACATCTGATGATGTAAATCTTTTTCTAAATGAATTTATGGAAAGTATCATTCCTTCGGAATCATTTTCATCTCTTGAAGAAAGTGACCGCCACACTTTTGTATTTCTGTATACGAAGTTGAGGGATGTGACTAAACTAATGGAACGTAAAGAAGTATTGAATATCGTACTTAGGAAAGGGAGGTTAGCGTAATGGAAGAGATTATTAAAATCAATGATCACAACGGACAGTCCGTTGTGTCTGCAAGGGAACTTCATGAATTTCTAGAAAGTAAAAGAGACTTTTCTACATGGATTAAACAACGAATACAAAAATACGGGTTCGTTGAAAATGATGACTTTTCTCGCTTCACCCAAAAAGTGGAAGCGAACAACGCTACATCAATCGAATATGCCTTAACTTTGGACACGGCAAAAGAGCTGGCCATGGTTGAGGCTAATGATAAAGGTAGGCAAGCGCGTAAATATTTCATAGCGTGTGAACGTCGAGCAAACAATTCAAATAATAATGCTTTACTAAGTGGTGTTATTGCAGAAAGATTGTTAATCTTGGAGGAGGAGGTAAAGGCTTTAAAGGCCAATCAGCCTATTCCTATTGATAATATGAAATTTACACGGCCATTGCCATCGGAACAAGTCAAAAAAGTACAAGTTGTAAAAGAGGAAGAGTATCTTTCGGTTACAGATTATTTGAGAAAATATAAAAATAATTCTTTCATGAATAAGTTTGAGGTGATACGTATCAGCAAAGATGTAAACCGGCATTGTATTAATAAGGGTATAGGTGTGCGTAACGAGTGGTCGGAGAAATGGAAAAATGGTGTAAATAATTATCCTGTCAGTGTGTTACAGGAATTTATAAAATAAAAAATAGGGGGCTTCTAATCGAAGCTCCTATTTTTTTGCGCTAATAGATTAGTTGTACTAAACTTTTTTATTAACTTTGGAGTAGTTTGTTGTTAAAGGCCTTGTAGCATTGGTGGTTTACTTTAATAATGAACTATGGCGTTACAAGTTAAACTACAATTCCAGGGGCAAGACCGAAGTGGAAGGGAAATCGTATTGAAAGATGCGACAGGCCACCAATCTTTTGGTCGTGTGACTGGATATTCGTCTGTCCAACCTGGTCAGATAAAAGCTTATCATATTTCCTTTTCTCGTATTGACATGGTGGAAAAGCTGTGGACTCTCATTGATGGTACAAATTCTGCTGTTCTGGTGCCTTCAAAAATCGCTATGGGTATCCCATTTAAAATCACTTCTTCTCTTTTTAAGGATTCAACAGGATTTCAAGATTTAGCCTCATCAATATTTTCTGACGGTATCGTAGATATAAATATGTACGTGCAATTTGATGGTCTGTCTGGTGTGGTAATTACTAAGGGGGCTTCATTTGTAACTGGTGAATCATTTCTTTCAGTTTATGATGCAGATGCTATTTTGATAGATGGTGTAGTATATGAGTTGGATAAAAATAAAGATCATAATGGCTATACGGTGCTTTATGTGTTGGGAAGTTTTGATGTGGATGCTACTTCATTTGATGTCCTGTACCGGGCTAATGATAAAGCATTTTTAAGATCAGAAGGTGATTATCAATTGCAGAAAGCTGTGGCTATCACAGGCCGTTGTAATGCTCTGGCTTTGGATACCATTTGTGTAGCGATGGCTAACAAGGAGGCTGCTAAACTTTATTATGATGCTGAAGAATATGTTAAGGCTGATGAATTGTTAGTGGCTAGATGTAAACTATTAAAAAACGTGATCGATGATAACGGTATCTGCTGTTGAGTTTGAAGCCTTATTGGCCAAGGCTGAAGTCTTGTTCCAAGAAGCTGTATATGCGGGTTATTTGGCTATGAAATCGGGATTGGGTATTGATAATGTGGTTTGTACTATAAAACCAATTTACTGTGCTTTAGAAGCTTTGCGTGGGTACAAAACAGGAGAGTTTGAGCCCGCTGAATTTTATAATGTTCTAGATGCAGATGAGGTATCTAAAATATTTAACCTAATAAATGGATAAACATATGAATGGATGTGAAAATTGCTGTGCTACATGCGGTCGCTTAATGACTGAGGAGCAAACGCAAACTAATACCACGATTGCTGTTCCTGTAGCTGCTCTGTCGGATTTTGAGTTAGCTAAAGAAGCTGGTGCTATACCCGAAGATATGACTTTTGATGAATGGTTGAATCGACCAGTAAATGTTGCTAACGGAATTTTTGAGTTTGGAGATAACGCTTAAATATTGAGATAATGCAAAAGTATAAATACATAGATACACTTCCCGAAGGAGCTATTTTTGAGCAAGGGGACGAAATTAGAATAATTAAAAGTGTTGGAAGTTCGTATCGGTGGGAAGATTGGAAAGTAGCTGCTGATGGAAGCTTATATTCTGCATCTTTAAAAGAAGATGAGTGGTTACGATTGGATCAGCTGACTCAAGATCAACTTACAAAATTGGCTGGTCTAAAAAATCAGACGGATATTACTCAAGAAATCCAAGATGCAGCCTGGGCAACGATAACTGAATCAATTCCAGCTATTCAGGGAGGTGCGACTGCAGCTACAGCAATTGCATTGTCTGCCGGACCTTCTGGACAAAACAGGTGGTTCGATGCTAGTTGGGGATACTGGAAGTACAACAATATTGTCTTAAAAAATCCAACTGGCACGGATGGATTGCCCGAGGGTAACGACGGGATGGTTTATTGGAATGGTGCTACGGAAATTTGGAGTATTCCAAAGATGCAGTTGTTGCCTGTAGCTCTCGGCACCAATAAAGTAATTGAAGGGGGAGTGGAGGTTGTTAATCAAGATGGAGTATTTTCTAATACATATGTTAGGAAGATATCAGATGTGATAAATTCTAACTTATTAAAAGAGTCAGATTTATTAAAAGGTCAGATTGATTTGTTTAAAAAATCTTATCAGATTATTGGAAGAATTGATAATAATACAGGTATTGTTAATGATTCTGCTTCTAAAATGATTGCGGTACCTGTTGAATTGCTTGAATATCACATTAAAGCTAACCGCGATTCAGGTTCTGCTTTTTCAGTTGTTTTTTTAGATGTTAACGGGTCACAATTAAAACCAACTGGACGTTCCAATTATACTTTGTCATTTAATCAAGAGGGAGATTTTACTCCGCCTGCAAGTGCAATGGTATTTGTCACCAATTTAAATATAGGATCTACAGTAATCATGCAGATTTTAGGCAGCACCTTTGTTAAGAAAGACAATCAAGGTGTTAAGGTTGAAGTTCGCGAAGATTTAATACCTGAATCTGTTAAGTATACTCAATTACTTAATAAAAGCAATAATCTGTTTGATAAATCTGTGTTCGATGTTGGTTACATTAATTCTACCACGGGAGCATTGAGAACCGACAGCTTAAATAGTAAAACAACGAAATGGTTAAGGTTAGACGATACTAAAACACATATTGCAATCTCAGGAAGGACGTCAAGTAATGGTAATTTAAGATTTTCAATTGATGGAATTAATCCGGTAAATCCTGTAAAAGATGACGGAACAGAGTTCAGTAATTATGATCCCATTGCGAATGGTAAAGGTATTACTGGAGTATTTAGAAAGCCGCTTGTTGGTGGCAATGTCGTTAAATATGTTTCCGCTGTTTATGTTTTTGATAATGGTACAATTATAAGTGGAGACGACGCAACATTGATGATCGTCGACGGTAATGTTATGCCGACAAAGTACGAGCCTTTTGGTTACACAACTATTAAAAGCCAATATTTACCTGAAACCAGTATATCAAGAAATTGGTTATTTAAAAATGGAAATTCATATTCCGTAAACGGAATCAGCGACAACACTATTTTCACTACTAATTTCATTACAAGATTAGGAGCAGATAATCTCAGTAATCCAAATTTTAATTTACAAAGCGATTATGTGTCTGGAGTATTATTCAAAAACAGTAATGATGATGTGGCCCCTGTTAATATTTTCGATACAAGTGACGGTTCAGGAAGATTTATTGGAGGAAATCATGGATGGTCATACGCTAAACAGCTTACATTAACATCTCATGGGAAAACATTTTCTGACATAGGATCTATTTATACGGATGAATCTCCCAGGGATTTTGTTATAACAAGAATAATAGACGCAAACAATTTAGTTGTAGTTGCGAGAAATATTGCTACAGATGGATATTCTTATAATTTTCCTGCTGTTAACGGGGCGCTAACGCATAAGAGCAACGGTGTAAATACAGGAAATATTTCAGGGTATACACAAACGTCTTTGGGAAATCTTTTCAACTTTGTAAAAATAAAGTACAGTAAGGTATATGTTGATGGCATTGAGGCCGTAGATGGAACTACATCAGGAAGTGTCATTAAAATATCCGAAAACTACGACATTCTTGATCTTGATAGTGTATTAATAAAACTGACTGCTAATCGCCCATCAGGGGGATATACAAGTAATCCTAATCTGAATAGTTTTAACGCTGAAGCTCTTTTCTCACATTCCATTATTTACGAGTTTAGATATGCAGGTAAATGCACTATTTACCATGACTTTTATCTTTACAAAAAATTAAAGTTTAATTATCATTCCTTTACTCAGGCGAGTGCACTGTCTTCATCATCTGCTAGGATTTACATCCCACGATCAAAAACTTTTGGCGGAGTTGATTACCGATTGGCGCCTTTGTATGCTGCGCCCACGTCTGCAGTACATTTAACAAAAGATAGTTTTTGGGAAGATCCTTTAAAATCACCAATTCGAGTAATGAATTTTATTCCTGGTAATTATGGTATTCATTTAGGATATATCAGAGATCTTGGAGACTCTGTTAATAGGGAATCACTAGTTAATGATGCAATATTCCTGAATACAACTAAAAAGTTGTATCCGAAAGGGATTGATTTGGGTCAGGTAAAAGATGCAGGCACATATTTTTCAATAGTCGCATTTAGAAATATTGTAGACCTTACTAATGTAGGGCCAGTAAGAACATCTTTTGACTATTCTATTGCTAATGATGCTTTATATGTATTTGCTGATTATCACGTAAGCGGATACGATCGATTAGATATCCCTGTAGAGTTCTCGGGGAAAAAAATAACTGTCTTAGATTCAAAAGGAGTAGAGCTTGTAAGTGAAATTGCAACAGGATCAATAACAGTTAAAGTTAATCTTACTGAAGGACAAGGACATATTGAATTAAAAATAGGATAACATGAAGATATGACAAAAGGGCTTATCCTTAATAAAGAGCTTCGAATGTGAAAATAAAAATAAAGAAATTACAAGTAGTAGCCTATAAAGCTACTCCTTTAAAATAAGAAGGGGATTACATGAAAAAAACAACATATTCAAGTGCAGGACATCATTTAAAAGACTCAGGCGCAATAGGAGTAAACGGTCGAAAAGAAAACGAAGAAACTATGATATTTCGGGATTTAGTTAACGAAGAATTGGTAGTAATGGGTAGGACAGTGGTTCAAGACAAGGATACTGAAACATTAGGGCAATATCTAGGCCGTATTGAACCAACCGATAAAGATGTCGTTATTGAACCTCATTTTAACGCGTTCAACGGTAAGGCTTCTGGAGTAGAGGTGTTGGTTGCTGATAATGCAAATGATAGATCAAAGGCTATGGCAAAGGAACTAGTAGCCGGCTATGCTAAGATTATGGATATCCCAAATCGTGGCGTTAAAACGGAATCCCAATCAGCTAGGGGTAAACTTGCACTTATGCGTAAGAAAGGTGCTGTTTGTCTGCCTGAAATTTGTTTCATTGACAATGCGAGCGACATGGCTGCATACGACAGGAATAAAATGAATCTAGCCTGCTTTACGGTAAAAGTGATTGCTAAATACGACTTAAACTAAAATGGAAATATGGAGATACTAGACGTATTAGAGCGTTTTGGACTTCCTGTAGGATCCTTTGTCGGGGGTTGGTTAGCAGGAAGACCAAAGCAGAAAGCAGATATCGACACAACAAATGTAGATAATGCTAAGAAGCTATTCGATGAGTACAAGGATCTTGCGGATAGGGAGAAGCAAAGAGGTACAGAACATGAAAAAACGATAGGAGACTTGCGTTCTGTTATATCTACGCTAGAAGATACTGTGTCCGCTTTAAACGGTGCGATTGACAGTTTGAAAACAGATAATCACGCTTGTAAGTCTGCTCTAAAAAGAATAAGAGATGAACGTGATATCCTTCAAAATGAAGTTGTAAAGCTTCGGGAAATATTAGAGAGAAAGCAAAATGAAAAGACTGATATTATTATTGACAATCTGCACCCTAATTAACGGGTGCGGATTATTCCGAAAAAAAACGACGATCAAACAATCTGCTTTAGTCGAGCAGAAATCTGATGTTAAAGAATCTGAATCGGAAAAAGCTAAATTAAACGTCCAGCAATCTCAAAATACTATCACATTAACTACTGATCAAGGCCGCATAAAAACAACTGTAAAGGGGCGTGAAATCGAAATTACGTCTACAGGTATTAAGTGTAAGGATTGCGAGGTTGAACAGAGGGAGGATAAGGATTTGAAGAAACAAACTGATAGTATTGCCTTAGTAAATAGTAATTTGGAATACGCAAAAGATGCTGATAGGAGGGTAAGGGAGAGTTTAAAAGATGAAACGAAAGATAGTAATGTGGTGACTGAGCCTAGCATTAAGGGGATGATTTGGGGAGCTGTTGCGCTGATTCTAGTTGTCTCTTTTCTGTTTTGGTATTTTGGAGTGAAAAGAAGAAAATCACCTCCAAAGAATCAATAGAGATAAAAAATCAACAACAATAGTTTAGTTATACTAATCTTTTACTATATTTGATTTGTCTACTGGTTGTTTGTTGGTGATTAGTCGGATGTTTTCATTGTATTTTAGGGGAAAGGATAGGTAGTGATACCTATCCTTTTTTTATTCGTCTCAGTGCTGAGTACATGAAATTACGTTCAACGCTAGGGCAAACTATATTGAAGGAGTGACGCTCTTCTTTTGGGATACTAGCGGGACCTCCAATATAAGTATCAAAAGGATTGTAGATGTTAAGTAGTTTACCTTTCTCATTAACTTGGATCAATCCCCATCCTCTAGGCACTTCTTCAATTTTTACTAATCCTTCTGGCACACAAAAGAATCTGTATTTTCCCATTGGCGAATTGTGCTGCTTCAAGGCATTACGTTTATAATCCGAACGGCTTACTTTGCATTCTATCAATACAGAGTGGCCCCCTCCTCCAAACCCTATAACATCGGGAATTTCAGATGTTGCGCCAGTCATCATTTCTTTGAATGCCACTCCGCATGAAAATTTTCTCAAGACTAAACTGTGAGCAATATCAACTAATTGGGAGTGTGTCATAATGTTTCTTTTTTATCTAAAGCATCTCTTAATACCTTTGCAATGCTTTCAGGTGATTCATATAAATAACCTCCTGGAGGGGTTTTTTGATGAGGCAATCCTCTTCCTGCCATAAAGCAGCATTTCCATGTTCTATGATCTAAAATTTCGGCAAACCATCCATTAGATTCATGCTTATAACATTTTTTATCAGAATCTAACCAACCTTTAGTGCTCATTTTTGTAAATCCAAAATGTTTGAGTATTCTTTCAAAACTTTTGCATTCTAGTTCCTGGAGTGCTTTACCTTTTTCTATTTCAAGAATCTGCTCTTTTGTTAATTCGATGGTAACACCTTCAATTGTTATTTTCATGGCAAATTCTTTTTATGCTTTCTACTTTGTTTTTTAGAATCTTTGCCAACGCTTTATCAACTCGAGTTCGAATAATTTTGTATCGATCGGTCCCTTTGGTCAGTTCCTGCAACTTTCGTCGATAAAGCTGGATCTCCTGGTCCTTAAGCCAAACCTTACTATCTATTGACTTCTTATAGGAGTCTAGGCTTATCAGCTGGGCATCCCTAACTTTATTACGGCTTCGTTGTGAGCGTTTGTTTTCGATATTAACATGCGCTATAATCACCTTTTCTATCTCTTCACGACTAAACTTAGGTAATTCCATAATAGCGTCTGTAAGGGTCTCTATTAATTTATCTGTATTCATATTCTTCGTTTGCTTTTTTGAAAATTCTGTCAATATATCCTTGAATTCCAGCTATGGTGTTTTTATTCCGGGGATAGTCCCATTTATTTATGAGATTTGGGTCTAGTTGATGTTGATATCCCTCTCGAATTGCATTTCTATACATAAGTAGTAGGGAAGAAGTCAATAGGTACCTATCAACTTTTACCTTATCTGCTTTTTCAAGAGCTACTGACATGTACCAATCGTATTGAGGGGATTGATATTCTTTAGGCTCATTTTTGAACTTTATAATTCGACCTTTATCAGGAGCTAATAAATCCCATTGAGCTGTATAGAAATCCGTTTCGTGATGTTTTAAAGTTGTTGTTGTCATTTTATGTTCCTCCTTACATTAAATCTAAGCCTCGTAATCCCTTTTATTAAAAGTTTTTTTCGCTTAACTATAGCCTTACATCTATTAAGCTCATCTAATAAGTTTGGTATTTCCAATTTTATCCATTCTTCTGTTCTCATTTCTTAATTATAATTTTGGGATATTAGATTCATTCATAACTAATGTTTGAGGAATGTGAAAGTCATCATTTTCATATATCAAATCAAGACTATTCCCAAACTCATCTTTTGGATGGCCAGCATTAATCAAAGCTTTTTTAGCTACTGCTTTTGCATATCCCTTAGACAATTCATCAATAATGTTTGTTAACAACCTTGTTGATGTACTACAGGTCGAAATAACATCATTCCAGTCATTGTAGCCTTTACGTTTAGCCCAGGATTCTCTGTATTGTTCGATTGTTTTCATAATTATTTGATTAGTCGCAATATGATCTATGGCAATGTGGGCAGCCAGTTATTAATTGATTTGTCGCTTTCTCAACCGAAATACCAGTGCTGTATGATCCATGATTAATTTGGAAATAAATTTGATTTTTGCACCTGTAGCATATGCCATTTGTAGGTGCGAAGTGCGGATCTCCGGACTTTTCACAGTATGATTTTTGAGCTTTAATAGCTTGGTTTGCATTGTAAGTTTGATTTTCCATTTTGAGAATTATTTAATGGGATGATTACGTTCTAGAGATCTATCTTTCATTTCCCAGTTATAGTCTAAAAGATAGTTGTGAGCATTCCCTTTCAAGTTATATTGTTCTTTACTAAAAGAAATCTTAACGAAATGGCGAACGAATGGATTATTTATATTGATTTGTGGTCTGTGAATTACAGATTGATTTAATCGATAAATACAGTTACTTTGGCATTTCAGTTTTTGATCATATATGAGATGATTCATCTCATATAAACTAATTTCGTGATCCTGTATTAACTGGAAATTACCCGTTATGTATTCAGTTGGTAAACTATCGGACCAGATATAATTGATATCATCGGTCATGAAGCCGTCTGAATGCCATCCTGGTCTATTTATGTTTGATCCTGTGGGTGTATAAAGACATTTAGCAGTTAAATAAATGTTTTGTAAATAGTATTTATCTGCTCCAAATTCTTTTATGAAATCTTCACAAGCTTTATTAACTATAGTTCTTAGCCTTTCTAATTGATTAGGAAGTAGAATTGCTGAACCTTTACCTGATAGTCTTACAGGTAGGTACTGATAAAAGTACATTTCTGAATTATCGATAATAACATCTGATGCTATTTTGATCGGAGGAAGACCGTACGTATTTTTCATTATATTAATTCAAAAATGTGCATTCCTATATCCATACCGACATGTATATCTGCTCGTCCGATAAAGACGAGTTTTTCAGGTGTTTCTTTAATTTCTTGACCAGTTTTATAAAGTCTGAAATGTCTATCAACTGATGGTGCTGCGGTATTTATTATTGCCCAGATAGCAACAAAACCTTCTTGATTTTCACCTTTGATAATTCTAGCACCGAAGGGCATAGTGATTGTCGATTCTTCCTTCATAGGAAGGATAAATTTGTGTATTGTATTCATGCTTATTTATCTAAAAAGTTTAATGGCTTATCTATTTTTTTAAAATCATAAATGCATACCCATGGGTTTGCTTTCCAGGATTCTTTGCCATTGATCGATTGCCAAAGTGTTTTATATGAACTAATAGAACTGTCAAAATTAAAGCTTGATGCATAAGGAGTTCCGGAGTAATCATAATAGGCTATTCTTTCATTATCTGCTGATTGACAGCTTAAGATACCCTCCGCCATTGCATCAATTTCTGATATATCTTGTAATTGCTCTACACGAACATTAGTGATTTCTAAAAATATCCTGGTGGCATCTTTAGGCATAAAAATAGAAGGCTTCCATTTGCCAGTAAAAGTATTATCGTCATCAGCTCTAAATGTATATAAGTTAAAATCTGTTGGTCCTCCTTTTACAAGTGGGGCCCACGTTTCCCTTACCCAAAAGATGTCTCCAATATTAGCAATAGGTTTGATATCATTTGTGGTGTCATTTTTAGGTCGTTCATCATAATCTAAAGAGGTCACTTCAGTAATGTCTCCTTCTAGCGATCGACTTATTCTAAATAAACCACTTTCATGTTTACTTTTAATTATTCGCCTTGTCTGAACTTTTGTTCCCTCTAAAATAGCCTTAATCATTAGATAGGAAAATAGAATAGGTTTGTATTGTGGAGTTTTGATTGTATGAGACATAATTTTAGAAATTAGTTTTTGTTAACATTCTTGGTTTCATTTGTTTCCGGACAGATTGATAGATAGCCCAATAATGATTTAATAAAGTGAGTGTTGGTGTAGATATATCAAATCCGCCATTGAAAAGAAAGCGCCCTTGAAAATCCGTAATTAACAATGATATTTTTCCAGAATGATTGCGCATGGAAATGCCACATCTTCTTTCGTTGTTTTTATGTCCATAAACTAAAATAGTGTGGCTAGAGTAACCAAATGTAGCTCTATCAGTTATCGGAAGTCCTTTTACTTCTTGTATCGTTTTCTTAAAATGCTTCTTAGATACATTTGTCAATGAAGTAGCTTTCATAATTATTCTCCTTCAAAATTTGATTCGTCAATACGACGTTGTAAGCGATCTAATTTAAATGTCCGGTATTGCGCAATTTTCTCTGGTAATTTGGGATAGAGAATGGTCATCTGTTCAATAAGAATAGAAACATCTGCAATTTCTTCTGCGAGATTGTCAAATTCCGCTTCTGATCTTTTACGGATCCATTTACGTGCAGCAAGTGCTAGCTCAATAGCTTCTTCATTAAGCATTTCTACTTGGGCTATTTCACCCCATTTTTGGATAGCTTGTGTTAAAATTTTTCGTGACATAATGTTGATGATTAGTATAACTAAACTGTGAAATTAAATTTTGTAATATCCTCTTCTTACTAGTTCTAAGAAGGAATCTGCTGTTGCTTTAACATCGGCAAAAGCATCATGATTACCATCAAATTTTGTTTTGAATAGATATTCATGAAGTTCTTGTAGGGATGGAAGTTTAAAATCACCACGTCCAGGAAGCTGAAGTAAATCCTTTGTTGTTTCCATGGTGCAAAGTTTCTGGATATCTTTTTCAGGATAAACATTATATCTTTCCATTTCTGAAACAACGACATTGTAGTCAAATTTTAAATTGTGATTGATATACAACTTACATAATGAAAGATCTTTCATCAAGAAATGCAATGCAATTATAAGTGGAACACCTTCTTTTTCACATCGTTCTGTTGAAATATTATTTTCAACAAAGAAATTTGGGTTTTTGCTACCGACTAATTGGTCCGGTGTTGGTACGCTCCATCCATCTGGTTTAATAATATGGTTGTGTTTGGAAAAGTAATATCCGGATTTAGCATCTACAACTACCCAGCTCAGCTGAGTAATGCGTGGCCAGTTGTCTGTATGAGAAAAATCTAAATTCCAGTCTGTTGGAAATCCATTCGTTTCGGTATCAAGGACTAATGCTAACATGTTTGTATATTATGAGTTTGTTGATATTTGTGATAGTTTAAAATCTGATATTTCTTTGTCATAAATGATTCTGCCATCAGCGTCGTTTTGCAATGTGTCATAAAGGCTTTGAATCATTTGTATGGCATCATGATTTGATTGTCTTGATTTTTCCAGTACCGATTCAAAGAATACCATAAAATGGGTTCTAGTTGTGAAGTTTGGTTCGTTACGACTTAACCTTATAGCTTCATCGTTTATCTCAGCACTAGTTAATCTACATAATGCTTTAAACGCTAGAAATAATGCATATTGATCATTTTGGTTTTCTAAAAAGGCAGAGCTCTTTGATCCTCTTATGTTGATCATATGTGCTGTTTCTGATAGCTTTTTAATTGGGTTAACTAGACCTTTCTTTAAGTCGTAATATTTGTCTGTAGCTAAACCAAGAGGAGGAAGAAGTGTGTCGCATTGGGTAGTAAATTCCTCATAAATTAAAAAGTATAACATACCAGCAGCTCCTATAATATCGTTAAGGGTGTTGCGAAGTACTAATGGAAGCTGTTTAGTTTGTTCTTCGGTGATTTGGGCTTTTCTTTTCATTATTTATAGTCGTTAATAAGTTGCTGCTTGAGTTCTGTTTTTTCTTTTTTGGTTATGTTAACCATATTTTCGACAATGAATTCAATAATATGATTACGTGTGTACATAATTTTCTTGGTACCGATTTTTGAATGTTTTAAGGGATTATCAGCTTGATTTCTATATCGGCGCAAAGTTGTTTTGGTAATTTCTAAAGCAATTGCAAGATCATCTTCTGTAATGATCTGTTGGTCCTTTAGGATCTGATGTATATTCTGTATGTCCATTTATTAATTTGTTTAGTATAACTAATCTTATCTTTTAAAAATAAAGACTGGCTATTTTAACCAGTATTCATATTTTTGATTTTTGTATCATCTTCTTCAGGAACAAGTCCCTGTAATTTATTCATTTCGCTTTGTAAAGTATCTTTATGATTCATCACGACCTTTTTACTTAATTTAGCATATGTTTTAAGAACTGTTTTTGTGTTTTTATGTCCGAGCATTTTAGAAACAGCTTCAGCAGATGCTCCTGCATCTATGTTTGCTTGAGCAAATGAATGTCTTAGTTGATGGGGATGAGCCTCTTTTTCAATTCCCATTATTGTTAACATTTCCGTCAAATAGGTCCCGAACCGTTGGTTGGATAACGAGGGTAGGATTTTACCATTACGCTCTTCTGCAGTTTCGATATAGGAATTTAGAAGCTTTTCAAATTCTGTTATTATGGGAATGATTGACTCAGCTCCAGTCTTACCACGCTTTTTCTTAATGTAACGGAAGCCATTTATATCTGTATAAATATTATTTACATTCAGAGTCTCGAGATCTTGATAAGCTAAGCCAGTGTATAGAGCTAAAACAACACGGTGACGGATTCTTTCAAGCTTAGGAGATCTTGTAAATTTATATTTGGTGATGTACAAAATCTCACTCATTGTTAGCCAATTTGTATCGTCAGTTTCTTCCTCGCGTTCCATGGAGAATGTTGCAAATGGGTTACGTTTTGTAAGATTTCTTTTCTCAGCATCATAAATGATCTTCCTGAGTTTCCCGTAATAACTTGAACGGATAGTTTCATTGCTTAATCCTTTACCATCTCCATTAGGGTGTTCGGTAAACATAAACTGAACATATTTTTCGATAAAAGTATAATCAATCTCAAGGGCATAAATGTCTTTCCTATTATAGGATTGATTTATGAATGTTGAAACGCTATCTCTTAATCTTACGTATTTTTCTAAAGTCGCATCAGAGTAGCCTTTTTTCTTTCCGATGTTAGATTGAAAAGTTTTATTATGTTCATCAATAAGTTCTAATACTGTCCATCGTTTATATTCGCCTTTGCCTTCATATATATTCTTGATAATTTCAGCAGTTTTTATTTTATCTTGATCGTCCAGCTGTCTATCGATAAGTTCTATTTTTTTTTGTATGCGGTTAAGTTGATCATTATATGATGATGATTTTGCTATTCCATATACCTGCTTAAAATCGTTGTTCCAATTGGTTGGTGAAACTTTGATCTCGGAATTGATATTGACTTCATCTTTTTTACCGAAAGATATACGAAGTTTGATAGGAGCAAATCCTGTCTTCTTAGATGTATCCCTAGTACATAACCAAAAATATGTGTTCAATATTTTCATGTTGTTGTTTGTTGTAGTGGGTGCGAATTTTATTAAATTTTAAAATCTGCACCCAAATTCACACCCAAATAGGAGTGCTATTGTTTGTTATTGTATTTTAATGTTTACAATTATACGTAATAAGTTTACAAAAACGAAACTAAAAATTTAAATTAATTTTTGAATAGAAATAGAAAAGGCTCAAAATCTATTGATTTTGAGCCTTTTAAGAAGTTTTTTAGAGGTTGTTTTTAACTTTCTCTATTTTTGTTAGTTGTGATCCAGCTGGGATTCGAACCCAGGACCCATACATTAAAAGTGTATTGCTCTACCAGCTGAGCTACTGAATCGTACTCTGTTTTTGAAGTTTCCTTCGTTGTTTGGAGTGATACAAAGGTAGAAAAATCTACCATACACTGCAACTAAATTCCCTATTTATTTAACATGAATACTGCTTCGCTTTCATTTAGAGGGGATTAATTTTTATTATTAAGATATATAATCACGATCTTCGGTTGTTAATGATGATTTTGGGCTGGAAATAGACTCAATCTCAGGTAAAGTCGCTTCATTTACCTGAATAATCTCTGTCTTTCTTTTCTTTGGTCTTAATAAGATACCTCCAATAATCATCCCGATGAACAATGTAGCCGCAATAATAGAAGATAATGGAAAATTGTGTGTTCCAAAAAACCAAAACTCAACAGGGGCTGTGTTTTGCATGAAAAAGATGGTAATGATGACGACCAATATCAGTAGTATGATTGTTTTGAAATTCATTTTCTGCTTATTTTTCACCAAAATTAAGCATTGTATTTGAAACTTTGATAACTGCTAGTGAAAGTTTATGGGCTGGAGATAATATAAGCAGGGTTTCCGATTATGGGAAACCCTGCATTTGATATTTTACTTGACGTCAATATTAACGACATTCAGTCTTAAAGAATTTAGAATAACGGATAATGAGCTTAGACTCATAGCTGCTGCTGCAAGCATAGGTGATAATAAGATACCAAAGGTAGGGTAGAGGATACCTGCCGCAATTGGGATACCTAATACATTGTATAAAAATGCAAAAAGTAGATTTTGTTTAATGTTACGGACCAATTTATGGCTGAGGACTTTTGCTTTCACAACGCCTAATAAATCACCTTTTAATAAGGTTACTTCTGAACTTTCTATCGCTACATCTGTTCCGGTACCCATGGCAATACCAATATCTGCTTGTGCAAGCGCCGGCGCATCATTGATACCGTCGCCCGCCATAGCGACAACTTTACCTTCCTGTTGTAGTTTTTTTATTTCCAACAACTTATCTTCTGGAAGTGCTTGTGCTTTGAAATGCTTGATACCAAGCTCGTCGGCTACTGCCTTTGCCGTTTTTGCATTATCACCTGTTAGCATAATGACATCGACCCCATGATCCATCAAATAGTGGATGGCTTGCTTAGCGGTATCTTTTATCTTATCTGCAATAACAAGATAACCTAATAATGCATTTCCTTTGGCTAGGTACGATACCGTACGACCTTTTTCTTGCTCACTAGCAACACGCGCTTTGATCTGGTCTGTAATGGTTATGCCATCATCAAATAATAAAGCTTCATTTCCGAGCAATATCTTTTCATTGTGGATATGGCCAAAAACTCCTTTACCATTGACTGTGTCGAATTTATCTGCTTCTAATAAAGACAAATTTAATTCTTTTGCTTTTTTCACAACAGCCTCGGCTAATGGATGCGAGCTATTTGCATTGACGGAAGCTGCTAATATCAATAGCTCATCATGTGTGTTCGTGGATGTGCTTTGCACATCTTCTAAACTTGGTCTTCCTTCGGTTATCGTTCCGGTTTTATCAGTAACCAATACATTCACCTTATCTAATTTTTCTAAGGCTTCAGCATTCTTGATCAAGATGCCATTTTTTGCACCTTTGCCAATACCGACCATCACGGACATCGGAGTGGCTAAACCAAGGGCGCACGGACAGGCAACAATCAATACTGCTAGTGCATTTGCTAAAGCGAAGGCTAACTTGGATTCTTGGCCATAGATCATCCAAACAATAAACGTTAAAATAGCCATTGCGATGACGATAGGCACAAATATACGGGATACACGGTCCGTCATTTTTTGGATAGGTGCTTTACTGCGACTAGCGCTGTTGACCATTTCAATAATCTGTGCCAATAGCGTATCGTCACCTACACGGGAGGCTGACATTAAGAATGTCTGATTGCCATTAATGGTTCCAGCACTTACTTTATCGCCCACCGATTTATCTACGGGTACAGGTTCTCCGGTCAACATGGATTCGTCAATGGTACTGTTGCCAGAGGTAATCTCACCATCTACCGGAATTTTTTCTCCTGGTTTAACGCGTAGGATCTGCTCCAACAAAATATCTTCTACAGCGATTTTCTTCTCGATTCCGTTTTCAACTAAATTTGCTTCTGCAGGTGATAATTTGATGAGCTCTTTAATAGCTGAGTTAGTTCTAGAATGTGCTTTTGCTTCCATCAGTTGCCCTAATAACACCAAGGTTAAGATAACAGCAACGGACTCGAAGTAAAGCGCAACCTGACCATGATGACCAAGCAGGGCATCGGGAAACAGAGAGGGAAACAATAATGCTACCACACTATAAATAAATCCGGCTCCAGCTCCTAGACCAATTAAACTGAACATGTTTAAGTTCCAGGTTTTAAAGGATGTCCATGCACGCTCAAAAAACATCCAAGTAGCATAAAATACGACTGGAACCGTTAAAAACAATTGGATCCATCCTGACATCTGCGGAGTAATGACTTGACCAATTGGGTTACCAGGAATCATTTCACCCATGGAAAGTATAAACAACGGAACGGTAAATAGGAGTGCGGTCCAAAACTTCTTCTTCAAATTTGAATAGGTATGATCTTCTTCTTCTGCGGCAGCATTGGGGACAAGGTCCATACCGCAGATAGGGCATGAGCCAGGTTTGTCACTTTCTACCTCTGGGTGCATGGGGCAGCTATATATTAAAGAAGGTTTTTTTTCGGGTATCTTCTCCAGGTTCATACCGCAGACTGGACAGGAACCTGCTTGATCATATAGCTTATCGCCCTCACACATCATCGGACAATAGTATTTGCCTGCTGACTTAGCGGTAGCTTTTGGTTTTTCTAAATTCTTATTCTTGCTAGATGAACAGCAAGAAGATTTTGTTGCGGCTTCTTTATGTTCATGTAATGACTCGACGGGAACCAGGTGCATACCACAAACTGGACATGAACCAGCCTGATTATAGATCTTGTCATGACCTTCGCAATACATAGGGCAGATGTATTTGCCAGAAGCTTCTACCGTATTAGTATGGATTGTAGTTTTGTTGCCTTTGTTGGATGAACAAGAAGATTTTGTTGTCTTATCTTTATGATTAGGTAATGACTCGACGGGAACCAGGTGCATACCACAAACTGGACATGAACCTGCCTGATCATAGGTCTTGTCATGACCTTCGCAATACATAGGGCATATGTATTTGCCAGATATGTTTTCATTTAGCTGATAATCACCAATTTTTAATAGTTCCTCATTTATTTCTTGTATGTCAATTAAAATTTCTCCTTCAATAATTGCTTCTGGAGGATCTAAAGTCACCTTTGCCTTTATTCCTGGTATATGGTTGAGTGTCTCTTCTATTTTGGAACGGCACCCGTTGCAGGTCATGCCCGTTATTTGATATGTATGATCCATAGTTTGATTTAAATTAACGTATACAAATATCTCTTTTAAATAAAAATTAATACTGTAACATTTGAGGTTTAAATTATAAGATTTTATACTGAAGCACAATAATAGGAGTGATGCTGATAGATTTCAAAAATAACAAATGATGCATTACTTTGTTTTAATTGAAAAACAAACACTTCTGCCAATTTTCTTGGCGTTTATTTTTTGGGTATTGACGACAATAAAAAAAGAAATTGGCGGAAGGTAGTTTAATTGATGAGTGTGCAACTACAGCGATTTTTATATTTATGGCGAGTTGCATCATCTCTTTTCATTGCCATGAAAAGAGGGGGGCTAAAAGAGGTCAAGCGATTGGAGAACATCGCTGACATCATTTTCTTAACTGGACTATTTGTTTTGTTCGCAGCTTCTATCTTGTTAATATTTAATATAACATATATGGAATTATATAAGATGCGGCAATGGAATCTTAGTCCCAAGATATAAGGTAACGCAATATTTTGCTACATAAAAAGCATCACCTCTGGGTGTTTGATAATCGTTTTGATCAAGGGTTTGGTTTCACCATCAATGACAGCATGAAAATGCGGTTCAGGAATAAAAAGTTTAAACGTCTTCTTATCAATTTTTACGACAAAAATTGCACCGTGCACAACTTGCTTATCATCAATAACCAAAGAAAAATCATCAACTGGTTGATTAGCAAGTTTGTTTGTTTCAATTAACTTTAACAGTTTTTCCATAGCCAAAACTACAATTTCTAGTCAATACTTTGGTTGATATTGACTAGAAATTTGAATTAATTATTATTGATCAGATCTCGTAAAGCAACGGATGCTATGGCGCCACCAAATGCAGCTGGTAGGTAAGACATAGTACCATAGGCCGATTTTTTAAAATTGCTACCATCAGTATACAAAAGTGATGACTTATCCGGAAGCTCGGTAGAAAAGACAACTTTAAATCCGTTATTAATACCATGTTTCCGCAATTTTTTACGAATATGATAGGCAAGTTTGCAGTTGTGGGATTCTGATATATCACCAATGACAATCTTTGTAGGATCCATTTTACCACCAGCACCCATTGAGCTTACAAAGCTCACTTTTCGTTCTAATGCTTGACGGATAAAAAACAATTTTGGTGTGATACTATCAATGGCTTCAACCGTATAATCTGGATTGAGATCCAATAGATCTGAAATCTTTTCTGGAAGAATGAAATCTTCGATTACGGTTAAATCCAATTCGGGATTTATAGACAACAACCGTTCGCGCATGATTTGTGCCTTGGATTGACCATGATTGGTCGCTAATGCCGGTAATTGTCTATTTCGGTTTGAGGGGTCAATGGTATCACCATCAATGATTGTCATTTTTCCAACGCCACCACGGCAGATAAATTCGGCGGCAAATGATCCTACTCCACCTAGTCCTAAAACCATGACGTGCGATTTTGCCAATTTTTCTAAAGCTGCACGCCCCACTAATGCCTCTGTGCGTGATAGCCACGATAAGTCTTTCATATTTTATTCAAATACAAGTTGATAGTTCTTTAATATATTATTCTTTAAATTGTCCTGTGACATGCCTTTCAATTGTGCTGCATAAGAGTACAATTGTCTGATATCGACCTCTTTATCATCAGTTTCGAAAAATAGTTGATCGATGGGTACTGCTATAAGTGCGGCATCTAGTTTTCCTGTTAAGATAGCTGCGCCAAAAGAAAGGTAATAACCTCTCTTTATCAATTGTTCTGCGACGATTTTATTTTTGTTAAAACCATGGAACACGACAGGACCTTTAAACTCTGCTGTCTTGATGCTGTATAACACTTCTTCAAATGCGCGAACGCAATGAATAATCAATGGTTTATGGTACTGTTGTGCTAAGCTAATCTGTTCTCGAAATACTTCCTGCTGTATGGGCAAGGAAATTTCAATTGCTTTATCTAATCCACATTCACCAACAGCAATAATCTGATCATGTTGTAAGAGCACTCTTAATGCTGAAATACCATTAAAAGGCTCTTTTTCAGAAATATACCAAGGGTGTAGTCCCGCGGATCTGCTACCGGAATATGAAATCTCCTGATCTTTATTGAGAATATTGTTCCATACGGTTTTCACATCAGGAAATGATGAAGGATTTCGATGGGTGTGTATGTCAATATAAACCTGTACCATAATAAGGCTCAAATTTCTGAAAAATAAATGATGTTTTGGAATATTATCTACTAAATATGTCGATATTTAGTCTATTTGTACATTTAATGCTTTTAGCATGCCATTTGCCTTTAATAAACACTCTTGATACTCATCTTTAGCATTTGCTTGTATCGTAATAGCGCCTCCGGTTTGAAAAGATAGGTGTCTTTTTTTGGTGTTATATAAAATGGTTCGAATAACAACATTGAAGTCGAAATCGCCATTAGGTGAAAAATATCCGATAGATCCAGCATAAACTGAACGTTGTGCTGCTTCTACTTGATCACAGATACGCATAGCTGCAATTTTTGGTGCCCCAGTCATGGAGCCTGCTGGAAATGTGTTCTTAATGACTTCGACATCGGAGACCTCATCACTTTTTTCACAGGTGATCGTAGAGATCATCTGATGGACGAGTTTGAACGATTGAATTTCAAATAGGCGGTCTGCTTTCACGGATTTAGGCACTGCACTTCGTGTTAGATCATTGCGTACCAAATCTACAATCATCACATTTTCAGCAATCTCTTTTTTTGAATTCAACATGGTCTGTACGATCTGTTGATCTTCTTCAACAGTACTGCCTCGTTTTGCTGTTCCCTTTATGGGTTGCGAAATGAGTTCATTGTTGCGCTTCGCTAAAAACCGTTCTGGTGATGCAGAAAGGATGAACTTATCTTGAAATTTGAAAAATGAAGCAAAGGGTGTAGGGGATATGCTGTTTAATTTTTCGAATGCTGCTAGAGGATTTAAGCTTACGTTTTCGGCATAAAATTCTTGACATAGATTGACTTCATAGATATCTCCTCTACTGATATGTTCTTGCATTTTATGAAATGCATGGAAGTATTCTTCCTTGGACCACCGTGCTTGGACTTTCCCATCAAAACCAACCAAGTCAGACTTTAGTAGATACTGGTCTATTTCTTGGTAAATTTCAGCTGGATTTTCGGCAGTTATGTATACTTTACTTCCGATGATCTTAACAACTGTAGTAGGAATGAAAAAATAAGCAAGTGGAAAATCCAATTGATCAACATGATTGGTTTTCAGGTCTTCAATTTCGTTTTTCAGATCATAGGAAAAAAAACCTGGAATATAGGTGTTGGGGTGATTAGAAATAAATTTTTGAACTTCTTGAAAGGTGTCTCCGTTGGTAGCGCAATAGTGTGCTTTAGCTTTTACGGCAACCAAACAATCAAATGCACTCCATTGATCGGAATGTGCATTGGAATGGAGATAGGCAACTTCATCAAATTGCGCTGCCCATTGCAGCGCTTTTTGATGAAAATTATTCGTTGAATCTATAACAAAATTGTCTTCGACCCGCATTAACTATTTAGTCAATTTTAATGTTTGCTTACGATCTGGACCTACAGATAAGAACGTAATAGGCACTTCTAGTGCTTTCTCTAAATACGTAATGTAATTCTGTAATGCTGTAGGGATTTCGCTTTCTTTCGTAATACCTGTGCAATCTTGATTCCAACCATCAATTTCTTCCAAAATAGGCTCAGCCTCATTTGTGATAATCTCGTACGGCATGTAATCGATTACTTTACCTTCATGTCTGTAGTGTGTACAAACTTTGATTTTTTCGAAAGTATCCAAAACATCGGCTTTCATCATGATCAATTCGGTAACTCCGTTTAACATGATTGCATATTTTAGAGCAGGAATATCAATCCAACCTGTACGACGTGCACGACCAGTAGTAGCACCAAACTCATGACCCAATTGACGCAAGTTTTCACCTACTTCATCGTGTAATTCTGTTGGGAATGGACCACCACCTACGCGAGTAGCATAAGCTTTGAAGATACCGTATACTGCACCGATTTTATTGGGAGCAATACCTAAACCAGTACATGCACCAGCTGTGGTTGTATTAGAAGATGTTACGAATGGATAAGATCCAAAGTCAACATCTAACAAGGTGCCTTGAGCACCTTCAGCTAGTACTTTTTTACCGTCTTTAAGGTATTGATTTACCAAATGCTCGGAATCAACATGCGGAATTGTTTTAATGAATTCGATAGCCGCCAAGAAAGCTTCTTCTTTTTCAGAAAAATCTGGAACTTCACCGTAATGCGCTAAAATAGAAAGGTGTTTTTCTTTCAATTTTTCGTAACGTTCTTTGAAATCCGCTAATGTAGTATCACCCACACGTAGGCCATTACGACCTGTTTTGTCCATATAGGTAGGACCAATACCTTTTAACGTAGAACCAATTTTACCGGCACCCATTTTAGATTCTGAAGCAGCATCTAATAATTGGTGAGTAGGAAGGATCAAGTGTGCCTTACGAGCTAACACTAAATTTCCTTTGCCTACTGGATCGAAACCCGCAGTTTTTAAATTGTCTAGTTCTCTCTTTAAAATAATCGGGTCGATAACAACACCATTTCCGATTAGGTTAAGAGTTCCTTCATTGAAGATACCCGAAGGGATCGTGTTTAAAACGAATTTTTTGTTATCAAACTCCAATGTATGTCCGGCGTTAGGGCCGCCTTGGAAACGAGCGATTAAATCGTATTGAGGACAAAATACGTCAACGATCTTACCTTTACCTTCGTCTCCCCATTGTAAGCCCAAAAGCACATCAACTTGCATAGCTTTTAAAGTATTGTGATTAAGAATTTATGTTAATTTTTTGAATTATCTAAAAACAAAATGTTCAGAAAAATGAGCAAATCATTTTCTGAACAAATGTACTATTATATTTGACCAATTAGGAGATTAATTTGAAATAACCTCTTTTTCGTTTTTAGCTTTTGTAGCGGCTAATTTCTGTTGGCACTCATTACAAACCCCGTATAGGTTCAAAGAGTGGTGTTTAATGTCGAATTTTAATAGCTCTCCCATTAAACTTTGAATCTGGTTAATACGTGGGTCGCAGAATTCGACTACGATATTGCATTCAATACAAATGACGTGGTCATGTTGCTTGAATCCATAGGATTTTTCGAATTGTGCCATATTGCGACCAAACTGGTGTTTAGTCACCAAATCACAGGATACTAATAATTCCAAAGTATTGTAAACAGTGGCACGGCTAACTCGATATTTTTTATTCTTCATATGGATGTACAATGACTCAACGTCAAAGTGATCCGTACGGGAATAAATTTCTTCCAAAATAGCATAACGCTCTGGAGTTTTCCTTAAGTTTTTATTCTCTAAGTAAGCTTCAAAGATTTTTTTTACTGTTGCGTAATTTTCAGCTGCGTTCATATTAATCATTAAGATTCTTTACAAATTTACCAATTTTGATTCAATAATTGTAAGATAAAAAAAATGTGAGATTCATCTGATCTTAACTTTCAGATTCATAACGCGAAACAGTTGTAATGCCTCTAACTTGTTTGAGCGTTTTCATTAAATTTTCTAACTGGGAAGTGTCATTTACAAAGACCATGATGTTTCCTTCAAAAATCCCATCATTGCTCGTAATACTTAGTGAGCGAATATTAACATGAAATTCATGTGAAATCACTGTCGTAATTTTATTGACCAAACCCACATCATCAATTCCTACAATACGTAAACCTGTCAAGAAGGATACATCGTTTTTAGAAGTCCATTTGGCCTTCATGATCCGATACCCATAGTTTGCCATGAGCTTGGAAGCATTTGGACAACTTGTACGGTGAATTTTGATGCCGTCGTTGACCGTCAAAAAGCCAAAAACATCATCACCAGGAATAGGGTTGCAGCAAGGTGCTAATGTATAGTCTATCTGCTGCAGATCGTCTCCTATTAATAGGGTGTCTTGGTCTTTTCGGTGTAATTTCTCTACAAGCCCACCAATATGCGCATTGAATTGCGTGTTTTGTGTACTGAGTGTGGCATCATTATTTTTTTCGTGGGCGACAAACTCCCGCAAGTGTTTAATATCTACAAGTCCTTTTGCTACATTGTAAAACAAGTCTTGTGAACTTGCGAACTTCAGATAATTAGCGACTTTATTGATGTTATCGGTATTGTAGGTTATTTTTAACGTCTTCAGTTTCCGCTCTAAAATTTCCTTTCCATCTTCCGCAACGCGGCGTCTTTCTTCTTTTAATGAAGAACGAATTTTGGATTTTGCTTTTGCAGTTACTACAAAATTCAACCAATCTTCTTTTGGAGTTTGTTTACTTGAGGTGATAATCTCTACTTGATCCCCATTCTGCAAGACATGGCTCAATGGCACCAACTTATGATTCACTTTTGCACCGATACAGGTAGCACCAATATCCGAGTGGATTTCGAACGCAAAGTCTAATGCAGTGGCATCATTAGGCAATTGAATCAAAGCACCTTTTGGGGTGAAAATGAAGATCTCATCAGAGAATAGGTTCATTTTAAAATCATCCACAAAATCTAGGGCATTCTGTTCAGGATTGCTCAACACTTCCCTAATTTTTTTGATCCACTGATCTAGTCCGCTATCCGAATTCGACTCTTTGTACTTCCAATGGGCTGCAAAACCTTTTTCGGCAATTTCGTTCATGCGGCTGGTTCTGATCTGCACTTCAACCCACTGTCCACGTGGCCCCATTACTGTCGTATGTAGAGACTCGTATCCATTTCCTTTGGGAGAAGATACCCAATCGCGTAAGCGGTCAGGATTTGGACGATAGAGGTCGGTAACGATAGAATACACTTTCCAACATTCTGTTTTTTCGCGTTCGTCTTCCGTGTCGATAATAATTCGAATGGCAAATAAATCATAAACTTCCTCAAATGGAATAGATTTTTTACGCATCTTACTCCATATGGAATGAATGGATTTTGGTCTTCCAAATACTTGCGCAGATATCCCTTGTTCACGTAAAATCTCTTGTACGGGGTCAATGAAATCGGCTATGAACTTTTCTCTTTCTGCTTTCTTTTCGTTCAGTTTTCGCGCAATAAATTTATACGTATCTGGGTCGGTAAATTTCATGGATAGATCTTCCAATTCCGACTTAATCGTATATAAACCTAATCTATGTGCCAAAGGTGCATAGAGGTAACTTGTTTCAGATGCAATTTTCAGCTGTTTGTCACGGGCCATGAATTCCATGGTGCGCATATTGTGTAGACGATCGGCTAGTTTTATCAAAATAACGCGTACATCATCAGCCAAGGTCAATAACATTTTGCGGAAATTTTCAGCCTGCATCGAACTGTTGGGGTCGAAGATCCCTGATATTTTTGTCAAACCATCAATAATCCGACGAACTTTTTTACCAAACATCTGCTCGATTTCATCAAGCGTAATATTGGTATCTTCGACTACATCATGTAGGAGTGCACATACAATCGAAGTGGTGCCCAAACCAATCTCTTCTGCAGCAATCTGTGCTACTGCTATCGGGTGGAAAATATAAGGTTCGCCAGATTTACGACGCATTTCTTTGTGGCTCTCTAAAGCTAGATCGAATGCTTTTCTGATCATTTGCTTGTCGCCACGTTGCATCGTTGGTTTACATGCGCGTAATAATGCTCGGTATCTCTTACGTATTTCTTTATTTTCTGCTTCTATATCAATCACATAATCTTTCATAAACTTGCAGTTGCATTATGATTTTAAAAATACATTTCTTAAATTAGTTAATATTAATTTAAAGGAATAAATAGGAAACCAAATTTATTTTTATTAAATGTAATAATTTTTTAATACTATTGACAAAAAAAGTCAATTTTTTAAATTGTAATGATCAAGATAAACTTACGTTGGTTGTTTTCTGCACTGCTTTTTATCCCTGTTTTGGGGATGGCTCAAGCATTGACTGTGCCCCTTTATGGAGAGGGTGAACAGGAGGTACTTGAGGAGTTTAATATGACGACTTTAGAGACTGGAGAAAGACTACCTTGGTTCTTAGTTCCTGAAGTTAAAATAACGAAACAACGTGTCTGGAAATCAGAAGATGCGAAAAAAGAGTACTTAAGACTAAAACGCAACGTCTTACGGGTGCTTCCTTATGCGATTTTTGCGCAAAAAAGATATGACCAATTGGATCGTGAACTTGCATTGGTAACAGACAAGAAACAACAAAAGAAATTAATCGAAGTTTGTGAAAACGAGGTGAAATCTATGTTTAATAAAGAAATTAAGAACATGAGTATCACCCAGGGCAAGATACTCATCAAATTGATAGATAGACAAACCGGGCACTCGAGCTATGAAATGGTCAAACAGATGAAAGGGGGGCTGTCTGCATTTTTATACCAGGGTGTGGCTAAAATATTTGGTCACAACCTCAAAAACACGTATGATCCCCGAGAGGATTATGAGATAGAAAATATTATTAGAGAGTTTCAAAAATCGAGATTAGAGCATCGGTATTTTTAAATATAAATAACTAATTATGAAAACAGTTTATGATTTTGCTGCCTTACAGTTTAATGGTCAAGAAAAATCATTAGCTGATTATAAAGGAAAAGTCTTACTGATCGTTAATACAGCCAGTCAGTGTCTTTTTACGCGCCAATATAAATCTTTAGAAAAGCTATATCAAACCTATAAAAATGAGGGCTTTGAGATACTTGCTTTTCCTTCCAATAATTTTGGTAAACAGGAGCCTTTGACAGGCTATACCTTAGAAACTTTTTGTAGAATAAATCAACAGGTGCATTTTCCCATATTCAAGCGTACACATGTCGTTGGAGAATATGCATCGCCCTTGTATAAATACCTAGCCAGTAAAATTGAAAATGGTCATATTGAAAGTAAACCGGTTTGGAATTTCCATAAATACCTCATTAATAAAAAAGGTGAAGTAGTAGATTATTTTTACCCAATAACTTCACCAAATGCTACCAAAGTAAAAAAACGTGTGGAGCAATTATTATCAGAGCAGTAAAAAAAGCGAAATGTTTACTACATTTGTGTACAATAGTTGGTTAAACATTTAAATTTCAATACGCCATGATAAAACTCGATTTATTAGTGATAACTGTACATCCGGACGACGCAGAATTAGGTGCTGGTGGCACAATGGCCAAATATGTTGCAGCAGGTAAAAAGGTGGGGATAGTCGATTTAACGAGAGGCGAATTAGGAACACGTGGTACTGCTGAAACCAGAGACCAAGAAGCGAATGATGCCGCAGAAATATTAGGTTTGACAGTCCGAGAGAACCTAGCATTGCGAGATGGTTTTTTTGAGAATGCTGAAAAAGAGAAACTTGCTGTTATTAAGGCTATTCGTAAATATCAACCAGAAATTATCATTACCAATGCAGTCTCTGATAGGCATCCTGATCATGGCAGAGCGGGGCAGATGATTTCTGAAGCTTGCTTTTTAGCTGGCCTAAGAAAGGTAGAAACTGAGATTGATGGTTTAATGCAGGAGCCTCATCGTCCGAGGTTGGTTTTACAGATCGTACAAGATTATTATATTAAACCTGATATCGTATTGGACATTACTGATTTTTATGCAATAAAAGAAAAATCTGTTTTAGCCTATAAGACGCAGTTTTACACGGGTGAGGAGAACAATACTGACGAGCCACAAACTTATATCTCAAATCCAGATTTCATGGAATCCACAGCTGCTAGAGCGCGAGAATTCGGTCGTTCTATTCAGGTAAAATATGCTGAGGGTTTTACAGCTCATAAAATATTGGGTGTAGATGATATATTTCACTTGATTTAATTTTAAAAATCAAATAAAAGCCGTTTCTTTATCATATAGGAAACGGCTTTTGCTTTTTACAGCATAAATATATGAAAAATCGAAAATTCTCATTTCAGGATCGTGCAAAAAGTTTTACTTACGCTTTTGATGGTTTTAAGGTGCTATTTGCTGAGGAACACAATGCACGCATTCACCTTGTTGCAACTGTCGTTACAGTAATTGCTGGGTTTTATTTTGATATTTCTACGGTAGAGTGGATGATTATCTTATTGTGTATTGGTTCTGTTTTTGCATTGGAAATAGTCAATTCGGCAATTGAAAATCTCGCGGACCTGGTTTGCCAAGAACAAAATAGTTTAGTGAAGAAAGCGAAAGACTTGGCAGCGGCTGCAGTATTGGTTGCAGCAATTGTTGCAGCTATTATAGCCATCATAATCTTTATTCCAAAAATTAAAATATTATGGTTTTAATTAGAGCATATGAAGTAAAAGATAGGGATGTGGTATTGCAGATCATGCAAGAGAATATTCCAGCCTATTTTGCACAAGCCGAAAAGGAAGATCTCAAATACTATCTGGATTTTGAAATAGAGCAATTTTTTGTTGTTGAAAAAAATAAAGAGGTGGTGGCTTGTGGAGGTATTAATCTCGAATTGGAGGAACGAAGAGGGGTGATTAGTTGGGATATGGTACTTCCTAGCGAGCAGGGAAAGGGGTATGGAAGCCAATTGCTGGACTATCGTATCTCCATTTTAAAGCGTATGGATACGATTGATAAAATCACTGTACGCACGTCACAGTTAACGTACCTCTTTTATCAAAAAAATGGCTTTGTCTTGGATCAAATTGTAAAGGACTATTGGGCGAAAGACTTTGACCTGTATCGTATGGAATTAAGTTCTTAATGATATAATTCTTATAACAACATGTTTAATCATACTACCTTTTTGTTGTTAATACGTATTCATAAAAAAAGGTAACCTGTATGGTTACCTTTTTTATTTTAAGAACTGTTTTATTTCTTTTTGTCTATTTTATAAAGACGACCTAAATCCGTAATGGCATATAGCGCACCATCTGAACCTTGTGTGATATCTCTAAATCGTTGACCTTCTTTCTCTAACAATCGTTCTTCGCCAACAACTTTGTTGTCTTTAATAACCAAGCGAGCGATATGTGTACTGCTTAGGCCACTGATAAATAGATTGTTTTTCCACTCGGGCATACGATCTCCTGTATAAAATGTAATTCCACTTGGTGACAAAACAGGGTCCCAGTAATAAACAGGTTGTTCTAATCCTTCTTTTTGTTGAATAGGTTCACCAACTTTTTCTCCGCTGTACTCTAAACCGTAAGTGATAATTGGCCAACCATAGTTTTTACCTGCTTCAATACGGTTCAACTCATCTCCACCTCGAGGGCCAAATTCTGTTTCCCAAAGGTCTCCAGTTTCAGGATGAAGGGCTAATCCTTGTACATTTCGGTGACCATAGCTGTAAATTTCGGGTCTGACATCTGCTTGGTTCGCAAATGGATTTCCGGATGCAGCCTCGCCATTTGTTGTAATTCTGACGATCTTACCCAATCCTGATTTTAGGTCTTGGGCCTGAGGTCTTGTCTCTAGGTCCGAACGCTCTCCGGTACTTACAATTAAGTTACCTGATTTATCAAATAAGATGCGACCTCCGTAATGAAGTTTTCCTTTATATTTAGGTGTAGCACGGTAAATGACCGTTGCATTTTCTATTGTTTTCTCATCATCAGACAATCTGCCTTTACCAACAGCCGTTAAATTACCTTCTGCCGAAGGTTCGGCAAATACATAATAAACCATGCGATTAGTTGCAAAAGCTGGATCAATCGTCAATCCCAATAAACCACCTTGACCATCTGCATCTACTTTAGGAAGTCCTGTAATAGGTTCAGAGACTTTCCCATCTGTTGTTGCAATTCTAAAAGTTCCTTCTTTTTCAGTTATAAGTAAACGTCCATCTGGCAAAGCTGCAATACCCCAAGGCGACTTTAAGGTAGTATTCAATACAACACCTTCAAATGCGGTGTTTGTCTTGACGCCCTGGATACGCGTCTGACCTTCAAATGCGGGTTTGTACTTGGTATTAGCTTCCTTTGTTTCTACTGCAGGATATATGCTATCTACCGCGTTTGCTTCTGCACTATTACTAGTGCCATTTGAACAAGAGTATAGGGCCAGAGAACTAATGAGTATGGTGGCTAGTTTATTTTTCATAGACAAGTCGAATTGTTTCATATCTTATAAAAATATAAATAATTTATCACAAATGATGTATCGGAAAATGTTATCATGAAATAAATCCTTTAACATACTGACGTGTAATCTCATGTTTAGGATTGAGCAGCACATCTTCAGTTTTTCCAAATTCTAGAATCTCACCTCCATAAACAAAAATGATATAATCCGAGACGCGACGCGCTTGCCTTAAAATATGCGTGACCAATACAATGGTATAATCTTTTTTCAATTCAATAAGTAGGTTTTCGATCGTTTGGGTAGAGATGGGATCTAAAGCAGATGTAGACTCATCTCCTAAGATGATTTCGGGCTTCACTGCTAAACCGCGAGCAAGACATAACCGTTGTTGCTGCCCTATGGAAAGTCGTGTTGCAGATTGGTCCAATCGATCTTTCACTTCTTCCCAAAGTCCAACGTTCTTTAATTGTGTTTCCACGATTTCAGAAAGTTCCTTCTTATTCTTAGTTCCATGTATACGTGGTCCATACGCAATATTGTCGTATATGGACATGGGTAAGGGAAACGGCTTTTGCGAGAGCAGACCCATTTTTTTTCGGATATGGGTTACTTCAGCGTTAGGTGCATAGATATCCTCACCGTTGACAAAAACCGAACCGGATACCTGAACACCTTTTGTATCATCAATCAACCGGTTCAACGTCTTGAGTAAAGTCGTTTTACCACAACCCGATGGACCAATAATTGAGGTGATGCTATTATTGGGTAGTGATAAATTGATGTTTTTTAAAATATGATGACCATCAATATGGATATTTAGATCTTGTATTTGAATATGGGGCTGAACCATAGGTGCTACAATTTGTGTTTGTTTTGTTTCGATGATAGGATATGGGTGCATATAACTATAATTAAAATGATAAGCGTTAAAATAAGTGCTGATGCGTATGCGCGACCTTGAACTTCTGGAATAGGGCTACTCAATTGAAAAAATATAGCCAATGGTAATGTTGCTGCAGGCTCATCGATGTAACGAGGCAAATTGTCACTGAACCCAGTTGTTAACAAGACTCCGGCAACATCACCTATAGATCGTCCAAAAGCCAGTAGGATTGCTGTAAAAATTCCCTGTTTAATATGTAAAATGAAAACTTTGGCAACCTCCCAATTGGTTGCACCTAAGGATAGTGTAACATGTTTTAAGTCTGTTGGCACGGTTCTGATAAGCTCATCCACCGTTCGGACTACGATGGGAATGGTCAAGAGTGTAATCGTAATGATACCACCTAGCAAGGATGCACGGATCCCGAAATAAACCATAATTGTAAAACCAACTGCTCCATATACAATGGAAGGGATACCATATAAAATATCGAACATCAATTTTGAATATTGCGCCAATTTTGAGGATGTTTTGATATATATATTTAAAAACAAAGCTATTGGAACTCCAATAATGGTTGCCAATAAGGTTGCCACTCCTGCAAGATAAAGGGAACCAAGAATAGCGTTTAGGATTCCTCCTTCTTTGCCCATATAGAAACCGCCCTTCGGTAACTGGCTTACCATTTCCCATGATAGATAAGGTAATCCCTTATAGAGGATAGTGCCGATGATAAAGAAAAGCGATCCTGTAACCAACATGCCTGAAAGTCGCATGAATCCTTTTGCTATCTTTTCTTTTAAAAGTCTTGTTTTAAGATTATCCATTATGCTTGCCCTCCAGTCTATTGAGTATGATGCGAGAAATTAAGTTAAATCCAAAAATAATGACGAAGAGCAGTAAGGCGGAAAACATAAGTGCCGAATCGTATAAAGGAATAGACATCATCTCTCCAAAATTATTTGCAATTAATGCCGGAATAGGGTAGCCCGCATCAAAAATTGAAGTGGGTATTTTAGGTACATTACCACAAACCATCAAAACGGCTATGGTCTCGCCAAATGCTCTGGATATAGCAAGTACAATCGCAGCTATGATTCCTGGCTTTGCTCTTCGCAGAATTACTTTTTTGGCAGTCTCCCATTTGGTAGCTCCCAAAGATAACGAAGCTGCTTTAAGCTCTGCAGGCACTGTTTTCAACACCTCAACCATAATACTGATCATGATAGGGAAAATCATAACAGACAGAACAATACCCCCAGCTAAAATGGTATAACCTGAGGTAGAAACTCCAAATAGGGGAGCAATGTAGGATTGGATAGCGGGCACAATAAATAACACTCCCCATACACCGTAGAGTACTGGAGGAATAGCGGCCAAGACATTGATGAGTGGCAAAACTATGTTTTTTAATGTGTCTGAGGCGTACTCTGTTAAATATATGGAAGTTAAAATACAAAGTGGACAGGAAATCAACAAAGCCACTAAGGTAACACTCAAGGTGCCCATTATGAAGGGAAGAAAACCAAAACTGCCTTTCATAGGTGCCCAGATATGATTGGTTAATAACTCCCAGATGTTAAATGATTCGAATAGTGGAATAGACTTAATAGTCAAACCAACACCGATAATAAGGACTACAGAAAGTGAAATGAGCAGCAAAACAAAACTTAATTGTTTTGCGATTGAATTTTTGATTAACCTTGTTCGTAACATATTATAGCTTATTCAGTTCTTTATTCATTAATAATTCGGTTAATGGTACATATCCATTTTCTAATAAATAACTTTGCGATTTTTTCTTTAAGACGAATGAGATGAATTCTTTAACAAGTAAATTATTGGGTTTATCCTTTGTAATAAAAGATAGGTCTCTTGATGGCGGACTGGGGTATTGATTATTGCTTACGGCATCTGTCAATTCATCAATAGTTTGATAAAAATTTTCATTTTCACTGATGCGACCGTCCTCATTGAGGTCAATAGGAAGGACATCTATCTCCGGCATCACTTTTTTTGTTTTCAAGTCATACACATAATTGATATTATTGAAGCCTATTGCATTTTTATCGTCTTTAATCGCTTGAGCAATGCCTGGATCTCCAAATATACCGACGCCCTTTAAATCCTCCTGCTTACTCTTAAAGAAGTTGGCCCATGTTTCAGCTGCTCCTGCAGCGTCTGCTCTTGTATAAATGATCACTGGGTCTTTCGTGAAGCGTGAATCAATGTCATTCCAGGTTTTATATTTATCATTAATGAAGATGTTTTTTAATTCACTCTGGGTTAATCCACGTTCTTTAAGAAGACTATAATTTGGATTATTTGCGTTTATTGTACAGATTACCGCGTCTTTTGCAACATGTATTGGGTAAGCTCCTTTTTTTATTTCTTCAGCATGCAGATCACGAGAAACAAGGCCAATATCAACCATACCTGACAATGCATCAGCGATACCTTTCCCTGCACCTCCGGCAGAAATATTGAAGCGCACATTAGGATTTTCCTTTTTAAAATCTTCACTCCATAATACGACCAATGGGTAGAGTGCAAATGCCCCAGACAATGAAATATTCCCTTCGAAACCTCGCTCTTTAGAATAACCATTTTCAATTTTTGGAGCGCACGAATTAATATTGACAAACAGCAAAGAGCTTATAATAAATGTATTAACCTTGTTTTTTATCATTTTATGTATGTCTATCGGGTTGGTCTACAATAATATTTTTGACAAATATATATTAATTTAATAGATTTTATAGATTATATGGTTTTTTTTTCTACTTTTGGACAATTACTAATAGAGGAAGACCAAATAAATACAATTTCAGCATATGCAAAGTTTCCGTACAGAACTTGAAAACCCTGTGGTTGAACAAGAGATTATTGAGTTAGAGAAAAAAATCAGACTTTTTCAAGAAGGTAAAATTACCGACGAAAAATTTCGTTCACTGCGGCTCGCAAGAGGGGTCTATGGCCAACGTCAGCCCGGTGTACAAATGGTTCGTATTAAATTGCCTTTTGGGAAAGCAACTTTCAAACAAGTGATAAAAATATCAGATGTCTCTGATGAATATGCGATACGCAATTTGCATATCACAACAAGACAGGATATCCAGATTCACTTCGTTAGTTTAGATCGCACACCCGAATTGTGGGCAAAATTGGCGGAAGATGATATTACTTTAAGAGAGGCTTGTGGAAATACGGTCCGAAATGTAACAGCTTCACCTACTGCCGGTATTGACCCTAAAGAACCTTTTGATGTTTCTCCTTATGCTCAAGCTGTTTTCGAATTTTGTTTAAGAAATCCGATATGTGCAGAAATGGGTAGAAAATTTAAGATGTCGTTTTCATCTTCGGATGATGATACTGCTTTTTCTTATATCCATGATCTTGGTTTTATCCCTAAAATTAAAGTTATTGATGGTCAGGAAGTACGTGGTTTCAAAGTGTTGCTGGGAGGCGGATTGGGTGCACAACCTTTTTTGGCTTACTTGGTACACGAGTTTTTGTCCGAAGATCAATTGATTCCTTTCGTTGAATCTTCTTTACGTGTATTTGATCGTTATGGCGAAAGAAATAATAGAAACAAAGCTCGTTTTAAATATTTAATACAAAAATTGGGTATTGATGAGGTGCTCAGATTAATTGCTGAAGAGCGTGTTGCTAATGATTTGAAATCATTTACGATCGATCGTACGACAATCTCTCAACCTGTCATTCCAACGAATAGCGCTATTGCCCCTCTTGATCTTGATTCGGATGCTGCCTATAAGGTGTGGCAAGAAACGAATACTTTTGAACAGAAGCAAAAAGGTTATTATGGTGTTTTTGTGAAGGTTTTAACGGGCGATCTTCCTACCGAAAAAGCAAGGATTTTAGTTGCAGGATTGGAAGGCTTAGTTGCTGACGAGATTCGTTTTACACAAAATCAAGGCTTACTGTTGAAGTATGCAACGGCGGTTTCGTTACCTCATATCTATAAACTATTAACCGAACTAGAGCTTGCTTCTCCTGGATTTGAAAGCACGACTGATGTTACAACTTGTCCTGGGACTGACACCTGTAACCTCGGTATTTCGAATAGCACTGAAATGGCACGGGTCATCGAAACCTATATTCGCGAATTTTATGCTGATTTCGTTTACAATCGTGAATTGAAGATTAAAATATCTGGATGTATGAACTCTTGTGGTCAACATGGTTTGGCTCATTTGGGGTTCCATGGTAGTTCTGTTAAAGCAAATGGTAAAGTAGTACCAGCGGCTCAAGTGATGATTGGCGGTGGTACGGTTGGCGACGGCGTGGGCCGTGTGGCAGAGAGAATTATTAAAGTCCCGACCAAAAGGGTATTGCACGTGGTTGATCTGGTATTGACTGACTATAAAAATAATGTCCAGGAGGGGGAAAATTTTCATGCTTACTACGATCGCCAAACAAAAAGTCACTTTTATACATTGCTGAAGCCATTAGCGGATCTGACAACATTATCTGATGATGAATATATCGACTGGGGACATCAAGATACTTTTGAAACAGCCATTGGAGTTGGTGAGTGTGCGGGTGTCATGATAGATCTTGTAACAACGTTGATTTATGAAGCTGAGGAAAAAAGAGATTGGGCACTTTCAGCTTATTCTGAAGGAAAATATGCCGATGCTATATATCATACCTATAGTTCATTTGTAGGAAGTGCTAAAGCATTATTATTGGATAAGGGTGTCAATGTTAGTACACAGCATGCTGTTATACAGGAGTTTCAAACTCAGTTTGTAGAGCAGGAATTATTTGAGTTAGAAACTCCATTTCCAGAGTTAGTGTTACAAATAAATAAAAATGAACCTTCACAAACATTCGCAGACACGTATATAAAGAGTTTAAATACTTTCTTTGAGACGGTGTATGCCTATAGAAATTTAGTGAAAGTCAATTAATGAGGAGGTTAGAAGATGAATATTAAACCCAAAGTTACCTTGGTCGGAGCTGGCCCTGGAGATCCCGAATTAATCAGTTTAAAAGGAATTAAGGCTATAAAATCTGCTGATGTAATTTTATATGATGCATTGGTGGATGAAAGTTTATTGGATTACGCAAGTGAAACGTGTACAAAAATATATGTTGGAAAACGTGCAGAACAATTGTCTACTTCGCAAGATCAAATCAATCAATTGTTGGTAGATTATGCCTTAACGCATGGACATGTGGTACGCTTGAAAGGTGGGGATCCATTTGTTTTTGGTCGTGGAGGAGAAGAATTAGATTTCGTGAATCAATATGATATTGAAACAGCGGTAGTTCCAGGTATTTCTTCTAGTATAGGATTAACTGGTCTTCAAAAGATTCCTTTGACTTATCGTGGTATTAGTGAAAGTTTTTGGGTAATAACTGGCTCTACGACGTCGGGAAAGCTTTCGGATGACTTATACGCTGCTGTTCAAACGAATGCGACTGTTGTCGTGCTGATGGGTTTTGGTAAGTTGACTGAAATAGTAGACCTATATAAACAGCATGGAAAGGAAAACCTTCCTATTGCCTTAATACAGAATGGTTCTTTGCCCAATGAAAAAATCATCATCGGTACGATAGCTGATATTTTGGATGAAACACAGGAAAAACGTATTGGTGTACCTGCAATTATTATTTTAGGGGAAGTAGTTTCTAAACACCCTAATTTCAAACAGATTGTTCAAAAATTTGCAACGGTTTAAATGAATACACTATTTCCAATTTTTATAAAACCAGATCAAATTCAAATCCTATTGGTAGGAGGCGGCCCTATTGGATTAGAAAAATTTCAGGCCATTATCCAAAATAATGAAAATGCTAACATCACGGTTGTCGCTTCTGAAATATGCAGTGAATTTAAAGCTGTTTTATTACAGTATAGCCATATCATTATTGCCGAACGTGATTTTATCCAAGAGGATCTACAGAGAAAGCATATCGTGATTTTAGCAACAAACAATCATGAACTTAATGATGCGATAAGAGATTTAGCGACAGCACAATGCATACTTTTAAACGCTGCTGATAAACCAGCACTATGCGATTTTTATCTGGGATCAATTGTTAAAAAAGGAAATTTGAAAATTGCGATCTCTACAAATGGAAAATCACCAACAATTGCAAAGAGAGTGAAGGAGTTTCTACAGGAAATGTTACCGAATGAAATTGATGAAACATTGGAATTAATGAATCAATTGCGCGAGCAGCTCAAAGGGGATTTTCAAGAGAAGGTCTCCGCACTGAATAAACATACTAAATCGTTGATTGAGAAAGATGGAAATTACTAAAATTAAAGCGATTTTATCCGGTAAAAATGGTGTAGAATTACTTCAGGCAATTGCGGAGCAATATCCCGGCCAAGTAATTTTTTCGACGTCTTTTGGTATTGAGGACCAAATCATTACGGATTGGATCGGTAATAAAAAGCTGGATATTAAAATATTCACTTTGGATACGGGTCGATTATTTAAAGAGACCTATTCGCTTTGGAGCAGAACTTTGGAACGTTACGGGATCGCGATTGATACGTATTATCCCAATACCGAAGAGATTCAAAAATTTGTATCGCAAAAAGGTCCTAATGCCTTTTACGAATCGGTAGAAAACAGAAAGACATGCTGTTATATCAGAAAGATAGAGCCGCTACAAAGAGCTATAAAAGGTGCGAAAATTTGGATTACAGGTATTAGAGCTGAGCAATCGCTCAACCGTCATGACATGGAGTACATCGAATATGATGAGGTGAACGATATCATCAAGATTCACCCTTTGTTTGATTGGACTTTTGAAATGATAAATAGTTATGTAAAAAGTGAACGTATCCCATATAATGTCTTACATGATAAAGGCTTTCCAAGTATTGGATGTGCCCCTTGCACAAGAGCGATACAAGATGGTGAAGATTTTCGTGCTGGTCGTTGGTGGTGGGAAGACCAAAGTAAAAAGGAGTGTGGATTACATGTGACAACAAAATAAAAGAAGATTAAATGGATTATTTAGATCAACTAGAAGCAGAATCAATTTATATATTACGTGAAGTAGCTGGACAATTTGAGAATCCTGCATTATTATTTTCAGGAGGAAAAGACTCCATTACATTGGTTCACTTGGCTTTAAAAGCATTTAGACCTGGTAAATTCCCTTTTCCCTTAGTACACATAGATACGGGGCATAACTTTCCAGAAACGATTGCATATCGCGACTGGTTGATTGACCAAATCGGGGAACGTCTAATCGTTGGGCATGTGCAGGATAGTATTGATGCGGGTAAGGTCGTAGAGCAAAAGGGGAAAAATGCGAGTAGAAATGCATTACAAACCGTTACACTTTTGGACACTATAGCCGCAAACGGTTTTGACGCATGTATAGGTGGCGCCCGTCGTGACGAGGAGAAGGCAAGGGCAAAAGAACGTGTTTTTTCAGTACGCGATGAATTTGGCCAGTGGGACCCTAAGCGTCAGCGTCCGGAGCTCTGGAATATTTTCAATGGTAAAATAAATAAGGGAGAGAATGTACGTGTATTTCCAATATCAAACTGGACAGAACTGGATGTTTGGAATTATATTAAACGTGAAAACATAAAACTGCCCAGTATTTATTTCAGCCACGAACGGGAGGTCATTACAAGAAATGGTCAATTAATGGCAGCGGCATCTTTTTTAAATATGGACGCAGATGATATCATGGAAACTAAATTTGTGCGATTCCGTACTGTAGGTGATATGACTTGTACGGCAGCTGTTGACTCTCAAGCAACTGAACTGGATGATATAATAGCTGAAATAAAAGCTTCTACAGTTAGTGAGCGTGGTGCGCGAATGGATGATAAAGTATCGGAAGCTGCCATGGAAGATCGCAAAAAACAAGGATACTTTTAAGGTAAAGCAGGGATTTGAAAACTATAATTTAGCAAATGAAAATTTTAAAATTTATAACGGCAGGTTCTGTTGATGATGGTAAAAGCACCTTGATCGGCCGTCTCCTATATGATACAGATTCCATATTGGATGATCAGTTAGAGGCTATCAAAAAAGCTAATCGTAAAAATAATGATGGAACTGTTGATTTAGCTATTTTAACAGATGGATTGAAAGCGGAACGTGAACAGGGGATTACCATTGATGTGGCTTATAAATACTTTCAGACAGAGAAACGTAAATTCATCATTGCAGATGCACCTGGTCATATACAATACACGCGCAATATGATTACAGGAGCCTCTAATTCTGATTTAATCATCATATTAGTGGATGCTAGAAGGGGAGTGATCGAACAAACAAAGCGTCATTCTTTTTTGGCAAAACTATTGTCTTTGAAAAAAGTGCTCGTGTGTATCAACAAAATGGATATGGTTGATTATAATGAAGAGGTATTTAATAACATCAAGGCTGACTATCAACTTTTAGCTGACAAATTAGCATTGACCGATGTTGATTTTATGCCTGTTTCGGCCTTGAAAGGTGATAACATTGTATCTCCTTCAGAAAATACGGCCTGGTATACTGGCCCTTCCTTATTGTCTTATCTAGAAACTATTGAATTCCAAGAGTCTGAGGGGCAGGCATGGCGTTTACCCGTACAATGGGTGGTAAGGCCGCAAACTGATGAATTGCATGATTACCGTGGTTATGCCGGTCGTGTAGTAGGCAATGGATTGAAAACTGGAGATGATGTTATGATTTTACCCTCATCTATCAGAAGTAAAATTAAGCGCATAGAATTGGCTGGAGAACATCTAGAAAAAGCTGAAGATGGTCAGTCGGTTATTGTACATTTAACCGATCAGGTGGATATCAGTCGGGGAGATACTATTGTCTCCGTTCAATCCCCTGGGTTTGTGGAAAGAAGTTTTGAAGCGAATATCTGTTGGTTTGATAATAAACCATTGGATACATCTCAGGTTTATTTATTCCAAAATTTTGGACGGACAACAAAAATAAAAATTAATGAAGTTATTCATAAGATAGACATCAATAGCCATGAATATAAATATGGGGATGTGATTGCCTTGAATGACATTGGACGTGTGCACATTAAAGCTGCGGAAGATCTTTCTTTTGATATCTATCAAGAGCATCAAGCAACAGGACGAGGTATCATCATCGATCCACGGACTAATTTAACTGTTGCGGCTATCATGATTGAGTGTGTAGCTTAACTTATTCATAAACAAAAAGGTTCCCTTCTTTAAAGAAGGGAACCTTTTTGTTCATATTACTAATCTTTATTGCCAACCTCCGCCTAGCGCTTTGTAAAGCACTAATTGATTTAAGATTTTCTCTTCTAGAATATTCACTTGTTCAATTTGTGCCGCAAGTGACTCTCTTTGACTGGTGATGATTTCTAGGTAATTGATTCGACCAGCTAAAAATAAGTCGTTCGCAGAGTTTACGGATAATTCCAATGCAACTACTTGTTCATTTTTATGTTGAAAACGATCGACAATATGATCCTCGGTCAACAAGGCATTTGAAACCTCGTTGTAGGCCTGCAACACAATCTTTTCATACTGTAAAAAAGAGATTCCGTAGTTACCTTTGTAATGCTCATACTGAGTTTTCAATTCTCTTTGGTTGAAAATAGGCGCTGTTACACCTCCAAACAGACTGTATGTTGCCGATTTGTTAATATCGACCAATTTATCAAGACTGAAGGAATTCAGACCTACAAACGGGGACAATACAATAGTTGGAAGAAAGGCTGCCTTTGCTGCGTGAACCTCTTGTTCTGCAGCTAACATTTGATGTGAAGCTTCACGAATATCTGGCCTTAAGGCTAGCATCATCGCAGGGTCACCCGAAGCCAACTTATCAAATAAATGCACATCCTCCAAATTAAGCGCCGTACGTTGAATCGGCTCATTGATACGGCCTATTAGGAAGTTAATGTGATTTTCAAGGATACTAATTTCTTGTCTTGTTTTTGAACGATCTGATTTTGAATTTGCTAAAATTGCCTTGAATTGTTGAACAGCCAACTCGGTAGCCCGTCCAGCCTCCTTTTGTACTTCAATAATGGCTAAGGCTTTTTCCTGTAATTTTAAATTTCTTTCAAAAACAGCCAATTGATTATCTAAACTGATGAGCTGATAGTAGGCAGAACTAATATTGGAAACTAATTCTGTTGCTATCAATTGCTTTCCTTCTATCTGCGCTAGGTAATTTTCGTAAGCTGATTTTCTTTGTTTTTTCAATTTTCCCCAAACATCAATCTCCCATGAGCTACGGAGACCAACAAAATAATCTGGTACCGCAGGCGATGGAATTTTTTGGTCTGCTGTTAAATTTTCAGAAAAATTACCATCATAATTTCCAATCCCTTCTTCGGTATAGAAACCATATTTTGTCAAACCTGCACCAACTTCTGCATTTACTTTTGGATAAAGAGCGGCTTTTTTCTGTTTGAAACTTGCTTGTGCCATTTCAATACGTGTAATAGCCATTTGCAGGTCATGATTGTATAATAATGCCGAGTCAATCAGGGCAATGAGTTTTTTATCCTCAAATACTTTTCTCCAAGGAATTTGTGCTATTGATTCTTCAGTCCGCTCTATTTCAGGAGTAAATTTTTCCGGTAAAGTGGATGTCTGTTTTGGTATTAGATTTTTAGGAACAGAACAGCTTGATATGAGAAATAAAGCAATTACAATGGAAGTTACGGTTACTGCTTTTTTCTTATTTATCTTTGGTTTGCGTTTGGAGCAGAGTACATATAATGCAGGTATGATCAATACACCTATTATAGTACCGATTAACATACCCCCAACAGATGCTGTACCAATCGTTCTATTACCAATAGCACTTGCTCCTGACGAGAACATTAATGGAATCAAACCTGCCACGAAAGCAAATGAAGTCATTAAAATTGGTCTTAATCGGGCAATAGCACCATCGATGGCTGAATCTATTATGGACATGCCTTGCTTATGTTTCAGAACGGCATACTCGACAATTAATATGGCATTTTTACCCAATAGACCAATGAGCATAACAAGAGCTACTTGGGCATAGATGTTATTTTCCAAACCTAAAAGCTTCAAGAATATGAATGCACCGAACATACCTGCGGGAATACATAAAATTACAGGTAGGGGCAATAGGAAGCTCTCGTACTGCGCAGCTAATAAAAGGTATACAAATAGTAGGACCAATGCAAATATGTAAATAGTCTGATCTCCGGAGGCTATCTGTTCCTTAGTCATACCGGACCATTCAATACTGTATCCCTGTGGTAGCGTTTTTGCGATTTCTTGAATTGTCTCAATAGCTTGGCCGGTACTGTATCCAGCAGTTGGTTGACCATTGATCATAGCACTTGTAAACATATTATAACGGGTAATCTGTTCTGGACCAAACACACGCTTCATAGTGACGAATGCCGAGTATGGAACCATTTCTCCATTGTCTGTTTTTACAAAAAGATTTAAAACATCTTCAGGTTGTTTTCGATAATGGGCATCAGCTTGTACCATCACTTTATACATCTGTCCATATCTAATGAAATTAGTCGCGTAGAAGCTACCCATTAATGTTTGCAATGTATTCATTGCGTTATCTACTGATATTCCCTTCTTAGCTGCCAAATCATAGTCTATTTCGAGCATATACTGAGGGAAGTTGACGTCAAATCCAGAAGAAACACTCTCAATTGACTCACTTGCACTCAGCTTTTTCATAAAATCCTCTAATACAATAGCTGTTTTATTCAAATCCTCTGTTCCTGTTTTATCTAAAAGGCGTACTTCAAAACCAGCAGCATTTCCAAATCCTGGAACAGTGGGAGGTGGGAAAAACTCAATCTGGGCATCAGCAATATGAGCTGTCTTCTCTTTCAGCTCGTTCATGACATCATCAACAGTTTGGCTTCGGTCTTCCCAAGATTTTAGGTTAATCATTCCCATACCATACGAAGATCCTGATACTTCGGTTAATATACTGTATCCGGCAAGTGTAGAAACTGTTTCGACAGATTCTAAACTCCGAGAGATACGATCTACTTCGTCTAGTGCTTTTTCCGTTCTATCGACAGTGGCACCAGGAGGAGTTGTTACACTTACATACACCATACCCTGATCTTCTGTTGGGATGAAACCTGATGGTAGGATTGCACTTGTACCCCATGTGGCGATAAATGATATCACCAACACAAGCACTGTAAGTCCTCTACGACCCACCGTTTTGGTTAGAAATCCACGATATCTACCTGCTAACTTATCGTATGCACGATTGAACTTTTTAAAGAAGCGTGTCAACCAAGTATTTTTCTCTTTTTGGTCATGTGGATTTTTGAGCAAGAGCGCACATAGTGCCGGTGTTAAGGTTAATGCATTGATACCGGAAATAATAATAGCTGACGCTAATGTAAGTGAGAATTGTCGATAGAAAATACCAACTGGACCATCTAAAAATGCCACTGGTATAAATACTGCCGACATGACAAGTGTAATGGCAATTACGGCAGAACCCACTTCTTTCATCGCCGCGAGTGTTGCTTCCATTGGAGGAAGATTTTCTTCTTCCATCTTTGCGAAAACTGCCTCTACAACCACAATACCATTGTCAATTACAATTCCAATTGCCAATACGAGTGCAAAAAGGGTCAATAAATTGATCGAGAAGCCAAGCATTTGCATACAGAATAATGAACCAATCAAACTCACTGGAACAGCCAAAATGGGAATTAATGTTGCTCTAAAATTCTGTAAGAATATGAATACCACAATAAACACGAGTAAAAATGCTTCTAACAACGTTTTGATAACACTTGAAATAGACGCATCCAAAAAGCGAGAAACGTCGTAACCCATGGTGTACTTCATACCTGCAGGGAATGTTTCTTTTTGCAATTCAGCCATTCTATCTTTAACACTCTTGATTACATCTTGCGCATTAGAACCTGGCAATTGCTTCAACATAATAGACGCTGATGGCCTTCCGTCAGTTTTGGAAACCATCTCATAATCTAATGAACCAAATTCAATCTCTGCAACATCCTTAATTCTAATGATTGAGCCGTCCGCATTTGCGCGGATTGGCACATTTGCATATTCTTCAGGTTCAGAAAATTTACCCGGATAACGCAACACATATTGTTGCATGTTCACCATTTTATCCGAACTGATACCCGTCTGTCCAGGAGCGGCTTCGATATTTTGCTTCCTTAAAGCCTCAATCAATTCATCTGTGGATATTTGATAAGCCGCTAGGCGGTCAGGTTTAACCCAAACACGCATCGCATAATCTCGCATACCCATAATTTGAGCAAAACCTACACCTTCGATGCGTTTCAACTCTTTTAATACATTGATATCCGTAAAGTTGTAAATAAAACGTTCATCAGCAGTTTCATCTTCTGTATAGAGATTTAAATACATCAACATACTATTTACTTCTTTTTCGGTTGTTACTCCAGCTCGTGTTACCTCCTCAGGTAGCTCATCTAAAACCGTTGTAACACGGTTCTGCACATTCACGGCTGCAATATCGGGGTCTATTCCAACTTTAAAGACTACTTGAATAAGCGTTGTACCGTTATTAGTTGATACGGTATTCATAGAAGTCATGCCCGCAACGCCATTAATCGCTCTTTCCAGCGGGATTGCGACGGCATTGGTACTGACTTCTGCATTAGCTCCAGTATAATTTGCCGTTACAACAACAGAGGGAGGAACAATATCTGGAAACTGCGTTACAGGCAGCGTAAATAAAGCCAATAATCCTAATAACGTTATAAATAATGAAATTACTAACGATAAGATTGGCCTTTTTATATAAACATCAAACATAAAATTTTTCTAAAACAAACTATTATAACTTATTGGAAATAACCTCGACCTTCATACCATCTTTAAGCGCTTGTATACCTTCATATACAATTTTATCGGTGTCCGATAATCCTGCATTTACAATATAATAGTGACCTACACGCTGTCCAGCCTCGAAAGACTTCATCGAAACCGTATTATCCTTGTTTAATATATATACATATGTTTTATCTTGAATTTCAAATACAGATTTCTGATGGACAAATCTGGTGTCACCTGTTTGAATTGGTACAGATATTTTCCCTGAAGCACCATGTTTTAACATTCCCTGGGGATTCACAAATCTCGCACGCAATGAGATTGATCCTGTATTTTTTTCAAATTCACTCTCTACGATTGCAGCTTTTCCTGGATATGGATATGTATTCCCGTCTGCCAAAATTAATTTTACATCTTTATTAAATGAGTTTTGATTGAATGAAGAGTCGGACACAATACTGAGGTACTCATTCTCTGAAATATCAAAATATACATTCACTTCTTTAAGAGAGGATACGGTAGTCAACAGTGAACCCTGTGCTAAGAGCGAACCTTCTTTCAGGGGAATCCTGTCAATTTTGCCATCAAAAGGAGCACGGACGAGTGTATAATCTAATTGCGTTTTGGCTTGTTGCATAATTGACCTTGCCTCTTCGACTTTAGATTCAGCTGCTGTATGTTGAAGTTGAAGCAATTCAACTTCTGTTTTACTTACAATATTTTTAGCCGCTAGATCTTGTGTTCTTTCTAATTCAAGAACCACCTTTTTCACATCAGTCAACGCGGTATTAAAATTTGCTTTAGCACGTGCATAATCAGCCTTATACTCTTCATCGCTAAGCTTGAACAATACTTGACCTTTCTTAACTGCAGCACCCTCATCTATATAAATATGCTCTAAAAAACCACTTAAACGCGATCTTAATTCAATGTTTTTAACCGACTGTATATCAGCAATATAATCTTTATATATAGTAGTATCCATAACTACTAAAGTGGAAATAGGTACTTTTTTTAGAGATGTACTAACTTGTTTATCATTACTCTTAGCCGTACAAGCAGATAAAATCGCAAGGCACGACAAAGCATACCAAGACATGGAACTTTTTTTCATATGAAATTTAAATTATTAAAAATAGATTGACAATAGACTAAACATCTATATCATAGTGTGTTGTGACCTATTTGATCACCGTAGAAAATAGGGTAGGAGTTAATTTAGAATAAACTATATCGGTATAAATACTGATAATAGCCTGATAAGCAGGAATTTTTCTTGCTGTAAAGTGGGTGTTTTTTATGTTTTAGTATGGAGTATGCTGAATATAAAATTCCTAAAACAAAAATGAAAATGGATAGAATCTGATGATTGAAATTAAATATGCGATAGTCATCAAATTGAACTTCTGAATCTTTTTCGGGAATTTCAATGGGAATATCCAATACGTCATCCAAAACAAATTCAAGTAGTGAATCCCCAGTAAAATATTGGATTGCAGCATTTGTTGCACGCGCATTAGTGTTGACGCCAGCCTCGTAAAAAAGGATGTTCAAGTAACCAAATAACGCCAAGAAGTGAAATATTTTAATCCACATAAAAAACAAATATATAAAATCAGTAGCGTCCTAAACGTTGAAAAAAGTGGCGGTGTTTTGCTATAGCAAAGTTGCTATATTTAAATCGTCAAATTTTAACACACCGCCATGGTAAATTTAAACGTTTTTAGTCAGATTTTATCACTTATCGACCGCGAATTATTCAAGGTTTTGGTTGCTAAGCACAAGAGTGACAAACATTGTAAAGGGATCAACAGCTGGACGCATCTTGCTAGCATGTTGTTTTGCCATTTTTCTTCTGCAGATTCAGTTCGTGATATCAGTAATGGCTTACGTAGTACGACTGGTAATTTGAACCATTTAGGTGTTGGTAGAGCACCCAGCAAGTCCAATATTTCCTATATCAACAAGCACCGCACCCATGAACTCTTTAAAGATCTGTACTTTTCGCTATTAGATAAGCTATGGCAAAAGGATACCCATTTGCGCAAAGATCTAACGCAATTAAAGCGCAAGGTTTATCTGATGGATGCCAGTATCATCCCTTTATGTTTATCTGTATTTGACTGGGCTAAATTTAGAAGCACCAAAGGTGCTGTAAAACTGCACACTGTGCTGGATTATGATGGATGTCTTCCTGTTTTCATGCAGATTACAGACGGGAAAGTTCATGAAAGCCAGCGTGCGGGTAGCTATAGTTTTTCCAAAGGAAGCGTTGTAGTGGTGGATAGAGGTTATGTGGATTACAACTGGCTCGGGGATTTGGACAGCAGAGGTTGTTATTTTGTTACCAGGAGTAAAACTAACATGAAGTACAACGTTATCAAGTCATACCAGAGTGAAGCACTCCTTGAAAAGGGAATCATTAAAGATGAGATCATTGAGCTTTCTGGTCCATCAGCAGATAGATACAACTCTAAACCATTACGCTTGATTCACTTTTGGGACAGCAGCACAGACAACCAGTACCACTTTCTGACAAATAATATCCAATGGAAGGCATCACTAGTAGCTAACATTTATAAACAGCGATGGCAGATCGAGATTTTCTTCAAGCATCTGAAGCAACGCTTAAAAATATCATCTTTTGTGGGTACTTCTGAAAATGCGGTCATGATCCAAATATGGACTTCGTTGATTGGAATATTACTGCTCAAATACCTTCAGAAGAAGGCTAAATACGATTGGAATCTGTCTAACTTGGTCGGGTTTATCAGGATGAATATATTCGTGAAAATAAATATATGGCAATGGATAGATGATCCTTTTATCAGGCCACCAGTTAAGGGTAAAAATGGACAGCTACAGATATTCTCAGACTAAAAAATAGGGTCAAAATTGAAATTATCTAAAAATAGATACTGTTTCAAGGGAAACACGCGCCTAAAATTTATTTAGGACGGAAGTGTTATAAAATCAAATAGTTATGTTGGAACATCTACATAAATATTACAAAAGTTAAACATAAGCTTAACATAGCATAAAGAGCATAATGCGGTAATTTGTAATGGCTGAGAAGTGAATATAATTTTCAAACTAGATATAGAAATCATTTAAACTAAATGATATGTTCTGCTAATATTGTCCCATACTTGGAATAAGAATGATATTCTATATAAGCGATGGTAAAAGATGCTATTTTGTAATGGCTGAGAATTGCATTAAAATTTTCTACAAGACAAATGTCCATTTTATTTAAACCACGTTTTTCAAATTTCGGACTCATTTCTAATCATGTTATAAACGTCATCAACAATACTATGTAGATTTCGGGAATTTGATTTAATTGAACTGGGTTTTGTTAAAATAAAATGTAAACTTAAAACTAACCGAAGATTTGAATTGAGACTACAAGTGCAACGACGAACCACAGCGTATCTTATAATCAGCGCTTTAATAAGTCGTATAATATATATTATGTTAAATAGAAATTATTTTCACTCCTTATTACCCAAAGATTTTTGCCTGAAAAATATTCTAAATCATCAAATGGAAGTCAATTTATTTCATAATTGAACCGTTTTAAGTTAAGATATCAGAGCCAATAGCCAAACTAGAACTGACCATACCTCTAAAAGAACTATAAAAACTTAAGAGTCGACAAACGTGCATATACTTATTTTTCAAGTATTTGACTTTCATAGCTAGTTACAATACTTTTGGATATCGGCTATTAATTTGTAAATTTAGGTATCGATGACCTATAAATGTATAAATCGTATGAAAAAATCAAAATGGATCATAGACTCAACACATTCCTCTGTTCAATTCCGTATCACCTACTTGGTAATTGCTTCAATTAGAGGAAGTTTTAACACGTTTGATGGCTTTGCTGAATGGGGTGAGCATTTTGAAAATGCAGCAATACAATTCAATATCGATGCGAATAGCATCAATACTAATGTAGAAGAACGCGATAAGCATCTAAAAAGTTCAGATTTTTTTGATACTGAACACTATCCGACGATTGCCTTCAAATCCACTCATTTTACAAAGATAAAAAATGAAAAATTCAGATTAGAAGGTTATTTGACCATGCATGGTCATACAAAACTTGTGGAATTAAAGGTTGAGTACAATGGTAAGATTATAGATCAGCATGGCCAGGAAAAGATTTCATTTGAAGTTACAGGTAAAGTTAGCAGATGGGAATTTGATATGAAATATAATTCTGTCTTAGAAGCAAATAGCCTGTTGATTGATGAAGATATTGATATTTCAATTCACTTATTGCTGAGTAAACAACAATAAAAGTATTATTTTGCACGCATAAATTTATATTTTATTAAAATGGCGCACGAACTTTTAAAAAGAATAGCGAATCAAGAGATTATTTTCTCCGATGTTTTAACTTATATAGCATCTCAATATGTATACACTCCTACTGCGTTTACAAATGGGAATCAAGTTAATGAGGAAACAGAAAATCAAGGTAGTGCAAAAGTGTTGGCTTTTGCCAAAATAAATAATCTGGACAAGAATCAAACATTGGCATTATTCGCAGAACATTATCAAGCAGTTTTAAATGATCCAAATGGTGATAATCATCAAAATATACGGCAATTCATGCATAATGGATGGGACGCGGTCTCCTTTAGTGGTGTTGTTTTGACTAAAAAATAGGTTTTAATCGATAGGCCGTTGTTAATCACAATAGCCTATCGATTAAAACTTAATGAGAATGCTCTCCTGAGTTCGTCATTTTTGCTAACAAAAAGAAAGCTCCTTTCTGAACGATCTTAGTATCTTCACTTATTTCTTTTACAGGCGTAATAGCAGTAAATCCACGTGAAGACACTCCCTTAACAACTGTTATTCTTTCATATTCATTTCCAGTACTTTCGTGGTTGTGATCTTCATGCTCCCCCTTCTTTGCACTTTCGATCTGTTCATGACTAGGTTGTTCTTCCTTTAATATAAAGATGTAATCTTTACCTTCGGTACTAACAATGCACTCTGCAGGAACGGCTAAAGATTTGGAATCACCAATGATAATGGTTCCCTGCACCTGCATACCATTAATTAACCCCTCTTTATTGCCTAGCACCTGTGCATGAACGGCTATAGCATTAGTCTCTTTTTCAAATGCTTGTCCTAAATGATCGATTTGTGCTTCGTAAGAAACATTTGCATTATTGACAGGAGAAAATAGAATTTTTTGTCCCTTTTTAACTTTCGAAAAATCCTTTTCATATACATACATATCCACATGTAAAGCGTCATTGTTTACAATCTCCAAGATTGGTGAAGATGCCTCTATACGTGTCCCTATCAATCCTTGAATGGATGCCACAACTCCAGTAATAGGAGCCTTTATCGTAATCTGTGAGGATATAAGTAAAGAGCCACCTCCAGCAGACAATTGCCTCGATAGACTGTTCTTCTGAGCCTTCAAGTTCGCAAGCTCTACCTCTACTTGTTGTAATTTCTTTAGCGGTGCAGCGTTTCCTTCTACCAACTCTTGCTGGCGATTAACTTCTATTTGCGTCAGGGAAATTTGATTATTAATCAGCTGTAATTGTTCTTGCATCTTAATAAGATCCGGATTTAGAACTTTACCTAAGACTTGTCCTTTCTTAACAAAATCTCCCGGTCTTGCATATAACTCTTCCAATACTCCACCGTATACTGATGTAACATATGCCTTCTTATCATTAGGAACATCAAGTACACCGTTTAGTACTAAACCGTTACTTAACATCTGATAGGTTAGTTTTGTATATGTAAGACCTACTTGCTTCTCTTGTGCTGGTGTAAGCGTAAGTGCTTCTTCTTCCTCGTGTTCGTGAGCTCCTTGCTCCTCTGTGCCCTGCTTTTCACTGGAAGAATTTGTTTGACAACTAACAGCAATAATACTGCTAGTGAAAAATAAACTATATCGAATTAAAAACTTTAGTTTCATGATATTTAATTTGAATGGTAATATTGATACTGAATCACACTTTGATTGTACGCATTCAAAGCTGTTAGATAATTAATCTTGATATCAATGGACTGTGATAAAAATTGGATAAGATCTGCGTAACTGATTTCACCACTTTGATAAGCCAAATTGGCCGCCTTCATAATGCCCTCAGATTGTTTTAATCCAGATTGTTCATAAAACTGCAGTTGTTTTTCATTTTTGATGATTTCTTTTTTTGCATTCCCCTCCTGTGCTGTTAGGGTCAATTTTAGTTGCTTCAATTCTTGCTTTTCTATTGCGGTCTCCAATGCAGCTACCTTTACTTTATTTTGATAATATTTATTAGAGAAAAGAGGCGCATTTACCGTTATTGAAATTCCAGTTACAGGATTGCGCTGTCCCCAAAGTTTTTGAGAAAATGCTCTACCTGAAAAATCAGGTAATTTTGCTTGCTCTTCCATTTTTGTATTCGCCTCTGCTATCTCAATTGTTTTTTGCTGTATTTTAACTAAGGGGTGCTCTCCTACGGAATCTGGATATTGAATCGTGCTAATTTTCTGCAATGAGGCTTTTATAGGTAAAATAAGGGTGTTATAATTTAATAAAACACTGAAATTTTGAGCAGCCATTGCTAAATCTTGCTCATTTTGGAGCATTATTGTTTTATTCTCTTGCCATTTTGTTTCTGCAGCCATTTGTTCCAATCCTGCTGCCTCTCCTGTTTTGACACGAAGTTTTGCAGATTCATATAACTTTTGATGGGTGCTATCCAGCTGTAGAAAAAAAGACTGTCTTGCTTCAAGATAAATAAGTTGATAATAATTCTGGGATACATCTCGTATCAATTGCTTTCTGGCATCTTCTCGTTGTTCTAAAACCATTTGGGAAGTCTTTTTTAAAAATTCTTTTCTGGCTTTGTAGAAACCTGGCCAAGCAAAGTCCTGACTTATCCCAATCTTCCAAAGTCCGTTTGGCTCTAAAGGTGAAAAATCTTCATTTTCAACAAAGACACCTGTTTTTGCATCAAAAGATTTCTGTTGATCAAGCTCTGATTTTTCAACTTCTAATGCTGTGTTTTTAAAATTAAAATTTGCATCTAATGCCTGTGCGATAGCATCCTCCAATTGAATCCGTTTTATATTTTCTTGAGCAAAACTGACATTGGAGAACGAAATAAACAAGATAACAATAGAAGTTAGGATTGTAGATTTTCCTATTTTCATTTTTTTTGTATTAAAAAATAGAATATATAAACATGGTAAAACAAAAAGTGTTAAGAAAGTGGCAGAAAGCAATCCACCTATAACTACGGTTGCTAATGGCTTTTGTACTTCTGCTCCTGCTCCTGTGCTTAAAGCCATTGGCAGGAAACCCAAAGAGGCTACAGTAGCTGTCATTAGAACTGGTCTTAAACGAATTTTCGTTCCTTCCCATACGCGCTGAAAGACATCGGATACACCTTCTTTCTCCAATTGATTAAATGTAGAAATCAGTACAATTCCATTTAATACCGCTACACCAAATAGCGCAATGAATCCAACACCGGCAGAGATACTAAAAGGCATATCTCGAATCAGGAGTGCAAAGACACCACCTATAGCACTCATAGGAATTGCAGTAAAGATTAATAAAGATTCCTTAAATGATCTAAATGTCAAATAAAGGAGTATAAAAATAAGCAATAATGCTCCAGGAACGGCTAAGGCCAATCTTTTTGTTGCTGCATTGAGATTTTCAAAAGTTCCTCCAAATGTATAATAATAACCTGTTGGCATCACATCCATTTGTGTCAGCTTGCTTTGTATTTCATTGACAACAGAAGTCACATCTCGATCTTTAATATTGAAACCGATAACGACCAGCCTTTTACCGGACTCTCGACTTATCTGTGCCGGACCATCTTTTATGTCAATTGTTGCCAGCTGACTCAATGGGATTTGCTCTCCGTTTCCCGTCAAGACAGGAAGATTTTCAACATCAGCCATCGATGTTTTGAAAGCACTATCTAAGCGTACAACTAAATCAAACTTTCTTTCATTTTCATATATCGACCCTGTGCTTGTACCTGCAAAAGACATCGCGATTACCTTATTCAAGTCATTGACGGTGGTATTATGTAGCGCTAACTGTGTCCGGTTATAAACAATGGATATCTGAGGTAGCCCCGTTGTACGTTCTATCTGCGGTGCTGATGCTCCGTCAACACTTTGTACGACTTGTCCTACACGACTTGCGATTGCCGCAAGTGTATCAATGTTTTCACCAAAAATTTTAATGGCAACATCTTGGCGCACACCTGTCATCAATTCATTGAAACGCATTTGTATGGGTTGAGAGGCCTCGAAAAAGACACCAGGTATCACGGATAGCGAGTCCAACATCCGATCTGCTAGTCCTGTATAAGTATCACCAGACTTCCATTCTGACATAGGCTTTAAGGTAATGATCATATCGGTTGCTTCCGGGGGCATAGGATCGGTAGGAATCTCTGCACTTCCGGTCTTACCTACAACAAGCTTAACTTCAGGGAATTTTTTGATAATTTTTGCTGCTTGCATAGAAGTTTCGATACTCTGAGAGAGGGATGATCCTTGTGGTAAAATACAGTGGAAAGCATAATCTCCCTCTTGTAATTGAGGGATAAATTCGCTGCCCATTTTACTGAAAAGGAATCCTGAAAAACCCAATAATACGATTGTCAATATAATTAATGCTTTCCTTAAGCGAACAGCTTTCTGAATAAGTGGTGTATACCACATTTGCAATTTAGCCATCATCTTATCTGCAAAAGTTTGTTTGTTTTGAAGCTTTTTGGATAAAAACAAGGCGCTCATCATTGGAATGTAGGTCAATGACAAAAGCAGGGCTCCTATAATGGCAAAACTGACCGTCTGTGCCATTGGTCCAAACATTTTTCCTTCTACGCCTACTAGTGTCAGTATTGGGATATAGACAATTAAAATGATGATTTCGCCAAAAGCGGCACTGTTACGTATTTTTGAAGAAGATTGATAGACTTCTTCATCCATTTCAACCTGAGACAGTACATGTTGACTTTTTCTAAGCCCCAAATGGTGCATAGTTGCCTCTACTACAATAAGTGCCCCATCTACGATAAGTCCAAAATCAATTGCTCCTAAACTCATCAAATTTGCGCTCACACCAAATACACGCATCATTCCCAATGCAAAAAGCATGGATAATGGAATAGCTGAGGCTACTATTAAACCTGCTCTTAGATTTCCTAAAAAAATCACTAAAACGAAGATTACAATTAAAGCACCCTCTATCAAATTCTTTTGTACTGTACTTATTGCACGATTTACAAGGTCTGTACGGTCGGAAAATGCCTCTACGACAATATCCTGAGGCAGAGATTGCTTGATCCGCTCCAACTTTTCCTTCACAGCAGCAACTACTTCAGCAGAATTTTGTCCTTTAAGCATCATAACAATTCCACCTACAGCTTCTTTTTCGCCGTTGTACGTAAGCGCTCCGTGTCGAACAGCTGACCCTTCACGGATCTCAGCCACATCCCTAATGTAAATTGGAAAACCATTTTTATTTTTCACGGCGACATTTCCAATGTCTTCCATTGATGTTAGCAGTCCGACCCCTCTTATGAAATATGCACTAGGTTTCTTATCGATGTAGGCACCACCTGTATTTTGATTGTTTTCTTCTAAGGCAGTGAAAATTTCATTGATTCCGACGCCTGTAGCTTTTAATTTATAGGGATTAACAGCGACTTCATATTGTTTTAATTTACCTCCAAAGCTATTTACTTCAGCAACGCCTGGAGTCCCATATAATTGTCTGGCGATAATCCAATCTTGCATTGTTCGTAAATCTGCAGCAGAGTATTTGGACTCAGCCCCTTTCACAGGGTGAATCACATACTGATAAATTTCGCCCAGTCCAGTACTTATTGGTGCTAATTCCGGACTTCCAAGACCATTTGGAATGTTTTCTTTTGCTTCCAATAACTTTTCATTAATCAATTGGCGAGCAAAATAAATATCGACATCATCATCGAATACAGCAGTGACTACAGATAATCCAAATCTTGATATGGATCTTAATTCTACTAGATCGGGTAAATTATTTAATTCTTGTTCAATAGGGTAAGTTACAAACTGTTCCACTTCTTGAGTCGCCAAAGCGGGAGAACTGGTGATGATTTGAACCTGATTATTCGTAATATCTGGATTTGCATCTATCGGAATGTGCAAAGCGCTCCATAGCCCCCAGATAATCCATATCAATGTTAAGAGTCCAATAATAAGTTTATTACGGATACTGAACCTGATGATTGCGTTCAACATAATATTCTATTTTAAAATAGCTGTACAAAAAGCTCATAACAAATTATGAGTGCATGAATTGAAGTTCGTTAGAACTTAAATAGAAATATTACTAAACGAGCTGTGGAGGTTGCCAGATACTGGAGTAATTAAAGGAATAGAAATTATTTTCATATGCGATTTCACCCTTTGAATGCAGAAAGATTACTACAAAAGATATCGCGGTAATTGGTTCAATATTTAAGACAATTGAGCAGCAGGAACATATGCAAAATGGGGAACAATTATCGGTATGATTTAGGTCCTCATGATTAACATGCCTAGCGCCAGTTTCCTGTCCATAAGAAAATACCTGTACCTGGTCGGCACAAGGAATCAACGTCAATGCGATGAAATATAAGCTTAGTATATAGACCAGTATCTTCAAATTCTCTAATTGAATATACTACAAAAATAATAAATTAATCAAGAATATGAAATCAATCTTAAGTTTTTAATTTTCACACGTAACTGGAACTTTTTATAAAAAAAATGTAATGAAATAAGTTTTATTTTTATATATTAGCAATTCAAAAGGGAAAATTTACTAAATTACATGTCAAACACTTTTAATGAATTCATAAATTACGTTGAGAAACGCAATCCAAATGAACCAGAATTTCTACAAGCTGTAGAGGAAGTTACAGAGGATTTAATTCCATTTATCACTAAAACTCATCCAGAATTACTTAAATTAAAGATTTTAGAAAGATTAGTTGAACCTGAACGCGTTATTTCATTTCGTGTGGCTTGGTTAAATGATAAAAATGAAGTTGAGATCAATAGAGGATATCGCGTTCAAATGAGCAGCGCTATAGGCCCTTATAAGGGAGGGTTGCGCTTTGCTCCTTCTGTCAACTTAAGTATTTTAAAATTCTTAGCATTCGAACAGGTATTCAAAAATAGTTTGACTGGATTACCTATTGGAGGTGGTAAAGGTGGAGCTGACTTTAATCCAAAAGGAAAATCAGACGCTGAGATTATGCGTTTCTGTCAAAGCTTTATGACCGAGCTGTTTAGACACATTGGTCCTGATACTGATGTCCCTGCTGGTGATATCGGTGTAGGAACTCGTGAAATCGGCTATTTATTCGGACAGTACAAAAGATTGCAAAATGCATTTACGGGCGTATTAACCGGTAAAGGAAGTGCATGGGGTGGTTCTTATACACGTCCTGAAGCAACAGGTTACGGATTACTTTATTTTGTTGAATGTATCTTTGATTTTAATAATCAGGATTTGAAAGACAAAACGGTTGCGATATCAGGTGCGGGCAATGTGGCTTATTACGCCGCGGAAAAATCAATTCATTTAGGAGCGAAGGTTATTACTCTATCAAATAGTCAAGGAACCATTTATGATGAAGAAGGTATAACCTCAGAGAAATTAGTATACATTGGGACAATTGGTCGCGATTTAGATCAGTATATTCTTAAATACCCTAATGCGAAATATTACACCGATAAGAAACCATGGGATTTTAAATGTGATATCGCACTTCCTTGTGCAACGCAAAATGAATTAACTAAAGAAGATGCACTTACTTTAATTGGAAATGGTTGTCAATGTGTAGCTGAAGGTGCCAACATGCCATCAACAGCAGAAGCAATAAAGATTTTCCACGATGCAAAAATTAGTTTTGCGCCTGGTAAAGCTGCTAATGCTGGCGGGGTGGCAGTATCTGGATTAGAAATGTCACAAAACTCTATTCGTCAACAATGGACAAAAGAAGAAGTCGATTGTAAACTAAAAGATATTATGGTCAATATACATAAGACTTGTGTGAAATATGGTCATGACAAAACCTATATCAACTACTTAAAAGGGGCCAATATTGGTGGATTCCTGAAAGTAGCGAGAGCAATGAAAGAACAAGGAATCGTTTAATAATACGTTGTATTTTTTCCATAAAGCGGTTAATCCTTCTATCGGATTAACCGCTTTTTTTTTATTTACTTTGTAAAAATTAGTAACATGAGAATATTAGCAGAATTACCACATCCTGAATGTAAGATATCCATCTTTGGAATGAACCAAAAGTTCATCATCAAGTTTGAACAAGGGACTTTAGAGCAGTCTTATAAAATTGCAGAGACCGATATTGTTGGCGGAGTCAATGGCGTTTTCGAATTACTAGATGATGCTTTTATATCGGAAGTGCTCATTAACTTTAATACGATGCGAAAATCCTTTTTAAATGCCTTTGAAAGATATGATTCTTAAGTTTACAAAATAGAGTTAAATTAATAGAAATCAACTTATTAGCTTTGTAAAAATGCTTAAACAAAATATAATTTGGCTCTAATAGGGCCTTAGTCGTGTTTAATCACTTAATACATGAACTATAGATTTATATAAATCACTTAAGTTGCTGTAAAATAAAGCGATAGTATTTTAGACAAAATATAATTTGGTCTTTAAAAAATGAGAATCCATAAAAAAAGCATATCTTTTGAGATATGCTTTTTTTATGGATTTACTTATTCTTTAAAAAATGATTGATTGTTTTTGGAACCATGTTTTCTATCGGCCCTCCGTTTCGCCATACATCACGAACGATGGTAGAGGAGATGTGAGCCAACCCACTCCTGCTCATTAAGAAATACGTTTCTATATGGGGTGCTAAAATCAAATTATTTTGTGCAATGCTATTTTCAAATTCAAAATCTGCCGTATTACGGAGTCCCCTAAGCAAAAAATTAGCACTGACAAGTTTACAAAATTCAATGGTCAAACCTTGAAAAGAAACAACTTCGACTATATCCTTATTTTTAAAAACAGATTGAATAGTTGTCAATTTTTCTTCAACAGTCAGCAGACCTTGCTTTGCACTGTTCACACCTATTGCAATGTAGATTTTATCAAAAAGAGGAAGAGCGCGCTCCACGATATCTTGATGTGCCAAAGTAAATGGATCAAACGACCCGGCAAAAACAGCAATTCTCATAGCTTATAATGTGTAAAATGAAAAGGAGGAATAGCCATATTTTCTTTTTTCTATAAAATTTGGATGTGGATCCATTTCCCTAGTCGAAGGATGTTCAACCACTAGCAAACCTCCTTGATTTAGCAATTGAGCATCAATTATGAAATGTGCTAACTGTGGTAATTTTGGTATATCATATGGCGGATCGGCAAATATGAAATCGTATTTCCCCTTAGCAGTTTGAATATATTTAAATACATCTGCTTTTTTAGCCTTAATACTTGTGATATTCATCTTTTTTGCTGTATCTGTAATATATTGAACGCATTTAAAATGCAGATCAATAGCATCAACAGAACCAGCATAACGAGAAGCTAGCTCAAAGCTTATATTACCTGTGCCGGCAAAAAGGTCCAAACAATTTAACCCGTCAAAATCAATGCGGTTTTGTAAAATATTAAACAAAGCTTCTTTTGCAATGTCGGTAGTTGGTCTTACAGGTAAATTTGTAGGTGGATTAAGACGAATGCCACCATATTGTCCTCCTATTATTCGCATAATATCGCATCAAATAAAGTATTGAAATTACGTTGTTGCATATCCTGTTTAACTTGAATCTTACTTTTAGATTCCAAATACCCAATTGTGCTTGAATATTTCTCTAAGTATTTAAGATAGTTTTCGTTAGGTATATCTCCAGAAACCAACACTTTAGACACTTGATCTCCTAATGAAAATTGTTGCAGAACATTTAAAACATAGTAATTTAAATCCTCCGCAAAATGAACATCAAACGAGTTATATAATATAAATTGCCCATTTTGAAATACATACAAATCCACCAAATGATCAGAAACAAAATGGACACCTAGGACCGACCCTCTGATTGGCACAAGATCTTGTGCCTGGTCTAAAATGATACTAAACTCTGGATATATTTCAGCATCTGGAAAAAGTGCCTTCCACCTGTTGTATAAGGTTAAGTCATATTCAAATACAGCTACTATTCCAATGTTTTTCATTTCATGTGTGTGAATATGACCAGGAACATGTTCAACAAGGTATGGCGCATAATCAGTTAGCCTATCTGCTTGAAAGACTTCCTGGGGAATAAAAGTCAAGCTTTGATGAGGCATCACCACTTTAACATATCGAAAAGGTAAACTCAGGATTTGAGTAGCCTCCAGTTTCGGGTTTTCTGCATCATATTCCATCAACAGTTTCAGATTTAACTGGCTATCTGTTACGCTTATGACATCTTTACTAAAACCTGCTTTTGCAGATAATATATATTCTGGCAAAAAATGGATATTAAACTCCTCAGATATATAATTCATATTTACACTTTCCAATTTCAATTATTAATGTATAATCTAACAAAATTAACTTTTCTAAATGATAAGACAAACCTTTTAGATAACTTTGATGGTGCATATTAAAGAATTATTGATCCAACGCTTCCCTTGGACGGCGACTCCACAGCAAAATGATGTTTTCGAATTGCTGGCTGTATTTTTGAATTCCTTTCGTACACAGGATTGTTTTGTTTTAAAAGGTTATGCCGGAACAGGTAAAACAACGATTATCTCTGCGCTAGTTAAAACACTACCTTATATTAAGAAAAAAGCGATTTTACTCGCACCCACGGGGCGTGCCGCTAAGGTGATGAGTCATTATTCTGGGAGATCTGCACTGACTATCCATAAAAAAATATATCGAAAAAAAAATGCAGTATCATTTATTATGGATTTTTCTTTGGCAGAAAACTTACATGAAGATACCCTATTTATTATTGATGAATCTTCGATGATCTCGAATGAAAGTGTCAATATGTTTTCAAAAAGTTTATTGGATGATCTGGTGAAGTATGTGCGTAGTGGAAAGAATTGTGCGCTAATGTTTGTTGGAGATACGGCTCAATTACCACCAGTAGGCTTATGGGAAAGTCCGGCATTAAATCCAGCATATTTAGAAAATGAATTTTACTTTCATCCTTATAGTTTTGAACTGACTGATGTAGTGCGACAACAAAAAAATTCGGGTATTCTTTTTAATGCCACTAAAATTAGACAAGAAATAAACCTTGAGGAATTAGAAGGAACTTATCCATTTCCTAAATTCATAACAAGTGGATTTAAAGACATTTACAGGATGACAGGAGAACGTTTAATTGAAGGGATTAATTATGCTTACGATAAATTTGGCATAGAAAACACGATGATTATCTGTCGCTCAAATAAATCTGCCAACCTCTATAATCAGCATATCCGAAACCAAATATTATTTCGTGAAGAAGAAATTACTGGAGGTGACCATATTATGGTTGTCCGCAACAACTATTTTTGGTTACAGGATAATGGCATTGAAAATGGTTTTATTGCGAATGGCGATATGGCTAAAATAAGGAAAGTCAGCCATGTGCATGAGCAGCACGGATTTCGCTTTGCAGATATCACATTCGAATTTATGGATACTCAAAATCAAGAACCAATTACTTGTCGCGTTATTTTAGACAGTCTATATACCGACAGTCCAAACCTCCCCTATGAAGATCAAAAAAAACTATATGAGGCCGTAGCCAGAGATTACGAAGATATCTTCTTAAAACAAGATCGTTTGGAAGCGATTAAAAAAGATCCTTATTACAATGCTTTGCAAATAAAATTTGCTTTCGCTATTACCTGTCATAAAGCTCAAGGTGGGCAATGGCCAGCTGTTTTCGTTGACCAAGGTTACCTGACCGACGAAATGTTGACGACAGAATTTCTTCGCTGGCTATATACAGGGATAACAAGGGCTACTGAGGAACTATTTTTAGTAAATTTTAATGAAAAGTTCTTTTCTTAGCCTTCATTAACTAAAATTTTACAAGACTTACTTCTTTCTCATGTGATAACTTAATACTTTTGACTTTTAAATTTCATATAAAACCAAAGAATGAATAAGATTTACTTATTCTTAGGACTGTTGCTCACATGTTTTTATGCCACAGCCCAAGAATCAACCTCACCGCCTAAAGCGAATTATCTGTTAGCATCAAAATTTTCGCCAGATAAGCTTAAAAAAATGATTTTTTCCACAACGATTAAACCCAATTGGATAAATTTTTCTGATCGCTTTTGGTATGATTTCACCACTCCTCAAGGAAAAAACTGGTATTTAGTGGATCCAGCAAGCAGTAAAAAGGAGACCCTTTTTGACAATGAAAAATTAGCAGCACAAATTACCAAAATTGTTAAAAATCCATTTGATGCGCAGCACCTGTCCCTTCAGAATTTAAGATTCACAAAAGATGAAAAGAAAATCAGATTTGAAGTTGCTAGTACTCAAGATACTTTAAAGTCTAAAGAAGAGATTGAAAAGCTCAAGGTGAAAACCGATACCCTAAAAAAGAAGCTTTTCTATCTGGAATATGATTTAGCAACACAAAAGGTCATCGAGCTGAGCGACAAAACCAAAGAGAAAAAAGCTTTATCTTGGGCAACCTTCTCCCCTGACACCAATACCATTTACTTTGCAAAAGATTTTAATCTATTTTGGATGGATCGCGCCAACTATGAAAAAGCGGTAAAGAATGAAAAAGACAGTACGATTATAGAACATCAAATAACCAAAGATGGTCTTCAGTATTATGCTTGGGCTGGTGATGAATACAGCACAACAACAGGTGACGATAAAAAAGAGGAAGATGTTGTTAAACGCAAACGTATATGGATGAATTGGTCCCCTGACGGTAAACATTTTGTCATCACTCGTAAAGATAACAGAAGTTTAAATCCATTATGGGTTATCAATAATGTAGGAAGTAAACGCCCAACATTAGAGACCTATAAATACCAAATGCCTGGTGAGACGGACTCGACAGAAACTCAATTATATATTTTCAAAGCTTCTGATAAAACTTATAAACAAATAAAAGTTGATGCTTTTAAAAATCAGACATTAAGCAATTGGTCAAAAAACACGGATAAGAATAGCTATAAAGGTGACTATTTTATCAACTATTGGTTAGGTAACAATGATGCATTTTACATTGCTCGATCAAGTCGCGATTTAAAACGTATTGACTTGTTACAGGTTAATATAGATGGAACAACTAAAGTATTAGTAGAGGAACGTTCCAACGTTTATCAAGATATCAAAAAACCATTATTAATTAATAATGGTGCTGAATTTATCCACTGGTCTCAACGCGATGGTTGGGGACATTTTTATCTTTATGATAATCAGGGAAACTTAAAACAGCAATTGACAAGTGGCTCATTCAATTGCGAGGAGATTACAGGATCTGACTTAACAACAAGAATGTTATACTTCACTGCAAATGGTAAAGAGAATAATGAAGACCCTTATTATTTACATCATTATAGTGTAGGTTTCAATGGCTCAAATCTAAAATTATTAAACCCTGGTAATTTTGATCATCAGGTCGATGTCAGTGAAAGCGCTCGCTATTTTGTTGATAATTTTTCTCGCGTAAACAGCGTTCCTGAAATAGCATTATTTAATACCAATGGAAAGAAGCTAATGACTTTAGAAAAAGCAGACCTTTCTTTACTATTTGCAGCTGGCTATAAATTTCCACAACCTTTTAAAGTTAAAGCAGGAGATGGTATTACAGACCTGTATGGAGTGATGTACAAGCCGTTTGATTTTGATAGCACAAAGACCTATCCTATAGTTGAATACATCTACCCAGGTCCACAGACTGAGGCAGTAAATCAATCTTTCGGCAGAAGCATGGATAGAATCGATCGTTTAGCACAATTTGGGATGATTGTCGTTACTGTTGGTAACCGTGGTGGTCATCCGGCAAGATCTCAATGGTATCATACATATGGATATGGCAACTTAAGAGACTATGGATTAGAGGATAAAAAGGTCGCTGCAGAACAATTAGCGGATCGGTTTAAGTTTATCGATATTAATCGCGTTGGTATCACTGGACATTCGGGCGGCGGATTTATGTCTACAGCTGCTATGTTGGTTTATCCTGACTTCTTTAAAGTAGCAGTTTCTGGCGCTGGAAACCACGAAAACAACATCTATAACAGATGGTGGAGCGAAAGACATCATGGTGTTACAGAGAAAATAAGTGCTAAAGGTGATACAACATTTACCTATCAGATTGACAAAAATACAGATTTAGCGAAAAATCTAAAAGGCAAATTATTAATTGCTACAGGAGATATTGATAACAATGTGCATCCTGCCAACTCTATCAGAATGGTCAATGCTTTAATAAAAGCAAATAAACGTTTTGATTTCTTGTTGCTACCTGGACAACGTCATGGATTTGGTGATATGACCGAATATTTCTTTTGGAAAATGGGAGATTATTTTGCAGAATACCTTATTGGTGATTCGAAAATCGAAGAAGTTAATATGACTGAAATAAACAGAGAAATACCATTGAGTAGATAATCAATGATTACAAAACAAAAATTAGAAATTTTTTCCGCTATCTATACGCAGTATCAGGTAGCGGATTTTTCTTTAAATATATTGCGTGGGTTATCCTTATCCGATCTATTGATATTGTCCACCTATCAAGAAGATAAACAGCTTGCCTTTAGAAGTGCTTGGATGTTTGAGACCATTGTCTTAAAAGAAAAATCATTGCTAGATCGAGATCTTAGCCAGCTTCTCATCAAAAATATCAGGGCATTGGAGAACTGGAGTTGCGCAAGGTGCCTTAGTAAAGTGTTGCTCTACTTGACCTCAAAGAAAGCAAAGTACACCCTATTGACTAAAGAAGAAAACGAGACTATAATAGAAGTGTCTTTCAATTGGTTAATAGACCCTACCTGCCCAATTGCTGTACTAACAAATTGTATGGATATCTTAAATCAAATGAGCGAAAACCATACTTGGGTTAAAGAAGAACTATATGCGCAAGTTGAATATCAACTCAGAATAAACCCAACTCCAGCAATTAAAAGTAGGAGTCTAAAGATTTTAAAAAGTCGCAAGAAATAGTTTTACGCCACAATAAAAAAATAAATCCTCTGTAAGCATACGAAAATATACCCACTCTAATAGGATTTGACCCATCGATTGATTCCATTTCTTAGAAGAGTTGGATTAAATACAGCTCATTTCGAAAATTATTAAAATCACTTTGATTTAATAATCAGATAATGAAAGATTAGATTAAAAAAGAGTATTTCCTTTATTTGTGTATACCCTACCAATATGTTTAAAAGCCGCTTCAGTACATTCCCTTCCTCTCGAAGTTCGCATTAAATAGCCTTCTTGAATCAAGAAAGGTTCATATACTTCTTCAATAGTTCCTTCATCTTCTCCCACAGCAGTTGCAATAGTCTTGAGACCAACCGGACCACCTTTAAATTTATCGATAATTGTACTTAAGATACGATTGTCCATTTCATCCAAGCCGTTTTCATCTACATTCAGAGCATTTAAAGCATATTTCGCGATTTCACGTTCAATAGAACCTGTACCTTTAATTTGTGCAAAATCACGAGTTCTCCTTAAGAGTGCATTGGCAATACGAGGCGTACCTCTGCTCCTTCTAGCGATTTCGTAAGCACCCTCGTCACTGATAGGTGTCTTTAAAATGTCTGCTGACCTTAAGACAATGGTCGTTAATAGTTTTACATCGTAATATTGCAAGCGAGCATTGATGCCAAAACGCGCTCTTAAAGGGGACGTTAACAATCCTGAACGGGTAGTTGCTCCAATAAGCGTAAACGGATTCAGAGATATTTGCACAGATCGTGCATTCGGACCTGTTTCCAACATGATGTCAATTTTAAAATCTTCCATCGCTGAATATAGATACTCTTCTACAATCGGGCTCAAACGGTGAATTTCATCAATAAATAATACATCGCCTTCTTCAAGGTTGGTCAGTAAACCCGCTAAATCACCTGGTTTGTCCAGTACTGGTCCAGAAGTAATCTTTATGCCGACCCCCATTTCATTGGCAATTATATTGGATAGCGTTGTTTTACCAAGTCCGGGAGGCCCATGAAGTAATACGTGATCTAATGACTCCCCTCTCAATTTTGCAGCCTTAACAAAGATGTTCAGGTTTTCCAAAATCTTTTCCTGCCCAGTAAAATCCTCAAACGCCTGCGGTCTTAATACACGTTCGATATCCCTATCCATATGACTTAAGTTTTCCGCATTCGGATCTAAGTTCTCATTCATGTACGCTCTCCTTTTATTCGATTTATTTATATTTTCGCGTCCAACTAGAAATTTTCAATTGGATAACACCGAAAAAAGCTTCTTTAAAAATACTTGTGCTCATTTTTGAAGTTCCCTCTGTACGATCAGTAAATATAATAGGTACCTCATCTACTTTAAAACCATATTTAATCGCGGTAAACTTCATTTCAATTTGAAATGCATAGCCAACGAACCTAATTTTATCAAGTGGTATTCGCTCTAATACTCTTCTCCTAAAACACACAAAACCCGCGGTAGCGTCCTGAATGTCAATGCCTGTTACAAAACGTACATAAACAGAAGCAAAATATGACATCAACACCCTACTCATGGGCCAATTCACTACATTTACACCTTTGATATAACGAGAACCAATACTCATGTCGGCATTTGCTATACAGTTTTGACGTAGGCGAATCAAGTCATCCGGATTATGGCTAAAATCAGCATCCATTTCAAATATGAATTCATATTCTCGTTGTAAAGCCCATTTAAATCCATGTATGTAAGCAGTGCCTAAGCCCAACTTTCCTTTACGTTCTTCAATAAACAAGCATTCATGAAATTCATCTTGAAGTGATTTCACGATGTTAGCTGTTCCATCAGGAGAACCGTCATCGACAATTAAAATATGAAAGGGTACGGGAAGAGAGCATACTTTACGAATTATTTTTTCGATGTTCTCCTTCTCGTTGTATGTAGGTATGATAACTAAACTATCGGCCACTTTATAAACATTTTGTATGCTGTAAAGTTACTAATTTTATTGGGATTCTTATTGACCTATTGGATCATTAATGGCAGATGGATGGAAAATAAAAAGTCCGCTATTTTGCAATAGCAGACTTTTATTAACCAATTATAAACTTAAATTATGAGACTACAAATATAGACTAAAAGAATGTAAAACAAAACCTATTAAACCTTTAATAGTTGTTGATAACACAAAAATTACAAACCACTTGATTAGCGGTCTACTTCTCCCAGTACAATATCCATCGACCCCAATATAGCAATCAAGTCGGCAATCAAATTTCCCTTCCCCAGTTCAGGTAAAACGGAGAGATTATTAAAGCTCGGCCCCCTTGCCTTCACCCGTTTAGGGATATCAGATTTTTCCTGTGTTACAAAATAAAAACCTAATTCCCCCTTTGGGTTTTCAGCTCTTACATAATAATCCTGGGCTTTAAGGTTGACTTTTTTTGGCACCAATGCGCGCGGATCAAATGTATTGGTACGCGGAAAATCTTTTAATAAACGCTCTAAACATTGTTCTATAATTTTGACAGATTCCTTTACCTCATCCACACGAATCTTGTACCGATCCCAACAGTCGCCCAAACTCCCCATTTCACCTTTTCCAACAGGTATTTCAAAATCGATTTCTGGATATACGGAATAGGCATCTATTCTTCTCAAATCCCATTTGATTCCCGAAGCGCGAAGCATCGGTCCTGACACACCATAGTTGATGGCAACATCTGCAGGTAGGATGCCAATATTTGCAGTTCTTGATATAAATATTTGATTTTCAGTTAGCAACTCATCCAACTCCACCAATTTAGGCTTGAAATAGGTAACAAATTCAGCACATCTTTCTTCAAAACCAACTGGTAGGTCATAAAATAAACCGCCTACCCAAATGTAATTATATAACATACGTGAGCCTGAAACCCATTCTAACATATTCATGATATGTTCACGATCTCTAAAGCACCACATAAAAGGTGTAAATGCACCGATATCAATGCCATAGGTACCGATGCCAATCAAATGTGAGGCAATGCGATTTAATTCACAGACTAATACCCGTATATACTCCACTCTTTTTGGAATCTTGTCATCAATACCGAGCATACGCTCTACTCCCATAACAAAAGCATGGCTATTATTCATGGATGATAAATAGTCCAAACGATCGGTGAACGGTATGGTTTTACCATAACTCATGGATTCTGCATGTTTATCAAAGCAACGATGTAAATAACCCAAATGCGGAATCACTTCTTTGACAAGTTCACCATCAGTTATCAACTGTAAGCGCAGAACACCATGTGTTGAAGGATGCTGAGGCCCCATGTTGATGATCATCTCTTGTGAACCAATGCTTTCTAGATGTGCTTCGTATTTTTTAAACGCAGCATTGTACTTCGTATTCGACATATGCAGTAATCGAGTTCTTATTTATTTAATAGCAATTCCATGATAACTCTCTGGGTCTTGATAGTCTTTTCTTAAAGGATATCCCTCCCAGTCATCTGGAAGTAGGATACGTCTAAGATCGGGATGGCCGATGAAAAATATTCCCATGAGGTCAAAAGCTTCTCGCTCGTGCCAGTCGGCAGTTTTCCATACCGTAGCAACAGAAGCAAGCTCTGGTAGTTGATCAACATTACGGTTGTTTTCCTTCATTACCTTTAATACCAATGTATGTAAATAAGGAATTGAGGTCAAATGATAAGTAATCATAAAGCCCAATTCACTCAGATCAACAGCCGTAATATTATTTAAAAAATCAAAATAGAGTCCCTCTTCGTCCCGTAAAAAAAAACAAATTTCTTCCAGAAAGGCAGCATTCACGAATATCGCTGATTGCAATCCTGATTCTTCTATTTTCTCAATGGCTTCATCCCCAAATCTGGCAACGATTAAGGTTGAAATTTCTTTCGTATTCATTATTTAAGGTGCTAAGCGAACTATTTTCCAGGAATCAGATACTTTTTGAAAGGCTATTCTATCATGAAGACGACTTGAACGGCCTTGCCAAAACTCAATATAAAGAGGCTTTATCAAGTAACCTCCCCAAAACTCAGGACGCGGTACGAGCTCTTGATTTTCAAATTCGTGCGCAAGATTTGCGACTCTTTCTTCTAGGAAACTGCGATTGGGAATTGTTTCACTTTGTGGTGATGCAATGGCTCCAAGACGACTTCCCTTTGGCCTAGATTGAAAATATTCGTCAGAATCCTCTTCCGGTAGTTTTTCAATAAGTCCTTCTATACGTACCTGACGTTGTAATTCTGGCCAAAAAAACAGAGTCGCCACATGCGGATTGGCATTCATTTCAGTACCTTTACGGCTATTGAAATTAGTGAAAAAACTAAAACCATTATCTTTTAGATCTTTTAGTAAAACCACGCGCGACGAAGGCAATGACATATCGCCTACTGTAGACAAAATCATAGCATTAGGTTCAAGAGCCTCACTATGAACAGCTTCGTTAAACCATTTTTCAAATTGTACTAAAGGATCATTGCTCACGTCGCTTTCAGACAGGTTGCCCAAGGCATAATCTTGTCTAATTGCGGCAATATCTTTGTGTTCGATTGCCATGACTTTGAATTTTTATATGTCACAAACATACTAATTTCACTTATTTTTATCTACTAAACTCGTATAAATTAATTATCAAAATGACTTTGGCATTAATTTTATTGTAATATATGTCTAAAACAAATGCAAATGTTTAACGAACTCGATCCTCAAACAGGCTGTTTATTAATATCAGAACCTTTTATGCTCGACCCAAATTTTGAACGGTCGGTCATCCTATTATGTGATCACGATTCTCAGGACACAACCTTAGGATTTATTCTCAATCATAAGGTTATTGGTTGTGTTGGAGATTTAATCAGAGAAATCGCAACATGTACTTTTCCTTTACATATAGGTGGGCCCGTTTCCCAGAATGAGTTATTTTTTATCCACTCCCGTTTTGATTTACTTCTAAGTGGGGAGGAAATAAATGATAATATATATTTTGGAGGAGATGCAGAATTATTATTTAGCTTAATAAATGAAAATAAGATAAATCAAGAAGATATCAAATTTTTCTTGGGGTATTCAGGCTGGCAATCAGGCCAATTAGATAAGGAAATCAAAGAAAATAGTTGGGCAGTTCAGAATAAATTTTCCGCTGCATTAGTCTTTGAGAAAGACACCGAACTACTTTGGAAAGAGGCTGTTATAAGTTTGGGTGCGAAGTATGCCCATGTTGCCAATTTCCCACAATTACCAAGCTTAAATTAATTTGTTATTTCGACGTAATTTTTATGAATAAAATGTAATCTTCACTATTTTTTAGTATATTTGTGACATTAAGCAGAGTCCTTACGTTTTAAAACATTTCAATTTATCTTAATTCGAGATATGGCTTTCACCTTTTGAATTTATTTAATGCGATGACTTTTGTTTACTTAAACTGCCGCAGATTCAGTAGTTTAATATGGTTTAATATTAATTTTAAATAAATAAATGAGTAGTTCAGAAAGTTTCAGCAAAAAAGAAAAAGAGAAAAAAAAGTTAAAAAAGAAACAAGATAAGGAGCAAAAGAAAGAAGAGAGAAAAAACAATACCGACAAAGGTAAAAGTTTAGAAGAAATGTTTGTATATGTTGATGAATATGGAAACATAACTACAACTCCTCCTGATCCAACAAAAAAACAGAAAATTAATGTAGAAGATATCGCAATATCAACTGCTAAATATGAAGCAAACCCAGAAGATTTAATTAAATCTGGTATTGTGAATTTTTACAATACAGACAAAGGTTTTGGTTTCATACGTGATCTAAAAACTCAGGATAAAATATTTTTCCACGTTAATGGTCTGATTGACGCTGTTAAAGAGAATGACAAAGTAACTTTTGAAACAGAAAAAGGATTAAAAGGTATGAATGCCGTAAATGTTAAATTACAAAAATAACATTTAAAGGATAACATAGGAAAAGGGGATTTAATTAATTAAATCCCCTTTTTTTGTCATTATATTATTTTAACAACTTAACTTCGTACAAATCCTTACGCCGATCCTTCATCACTTTTACGGTCCCGTATTCATGTAAATCACGAAGTGCATAAAGATCCACATCGGCAATCAGTACCATTTCAGTATTCGGAGTCGCCTCTGCTTTAATTGCATTATTTGGAAAAGCGAAATCCGAAGGTGTAAAAACAGCAGATTGTGAATACTGAATATCCATATTATTTACCCGAGGCAGATTACCAACCGAACCCGCAATAGCTACATAACATTCATTTTCAATTGCTCGCGCCTGTGCGCAACTCCGTACACGTATGTAACCATTCTGTGTATCGGTCATAAAAGGAACAAACAAGATTTGCATTCCTTGATCTGCTAAAATACGGCTCAATTCGGGAAATTCTACGTCATAGCAGATTAGTAGTCCAACTTTACCACAATCTGTATCAAATACCTTTACTTCACTCCCTCCGACCATACCGTAATATTTCGATTCATTAGGAGTGATATGTATCTTCTTAAAAGAATCCAGTTTACCATTGCGATGACAGAGATACGATATATTATAAAGTTTTTTATTTTCCATGATTGGCATAGACCCTGCAATAATATTGATATTGTAGGAAACTGCAAACTGTTGGATTTTATCGATAATTTCCGCCGTTTTTTCGGCTAATTTTTCCATCGCCATGCGTTCTGGAAGTTCATTATAAGGACTCATCAAAGGTGAATTGAAGAATTCTGGAAACATAATGAAATCCGTTCCATAATCACTTACCGTATCGACAAAAAATTCTATTTGGTCATAAAACGCTTCTATATTATCAAAAAGGCGCATCTGCCACTGAACCAATCCCAATCTGATCGTCTGCTTGGTTGTTGAAATAGAGCGTGTTTCCGATTCGTAATAAATGTTGTTCCATTCTAATAGAGTTGCAAACTCCATAGACTCGGAGTCTTCAGGCAAATAATGTTTTAATATTTTTTTGACATGAAAATCGTTGGACAGTTGAAAAGTGAGTGTTGGATCATAAATCTCCTTTCTTTTGACTTTTTCAATATATGTTCTCGGACTCATCTTATCCGAGTAGTTGTGGTAATTTGGAATCCGACCACCTGCCACGATAGATTTTAAGTTCATTTGTTCGCATAATTCCTTTCGCGAATCATATAACCGTCTTCCAAGCCGAAGGGCACGATGGTCTGGGTGAACAAATACTTCTATACCATAAAGAGTATCTCCATCATTGGTATGTTTTGAAAATTTACCATCATCGATGATTTCATAATAACTATCAAAAATATTACTCTTCTTCGAATTGAGAATAATGGACAAAGCACAAGCCACAACATGACCGTCAACCTCCACACACAATTGTCCTTCTGGAAATAAGTCAATTAAGTCAACAATATTCTCGCGCGTCCAGATTTCGCCTACCCCCTGATAAGCTTCGGTCATGGAGCTCTTCAAATCAACATAGTCTTTTTTTGTCAAGTTTCTGACTTGAATATCCATATAAATCAAAATTAGTTTCCATCAATATACAAAAATCAATCCTAAATCATGTTCTGGCTGGTTAAAATAACTTCAAAAAATCTATTTATAATAAGATACAATAGACTGTCATTGTCTGTAGCTATTGCTCTTTAGCTCTTATAAAGAAAAAGAGCTAAGACAATTAAGTCTTAACTCTTTTATAAGCGTATATTATCGGTGTATTACTAATACCGAAAAAACTATGCTTGACCAGTTGTGCCACCAAAAGGGAAAGCAACTGTTGGGTCGCCGCCGATTACTTGCGCATCACTAGTTTGATTTCCTGCTGCTGCAATCGCTTCAAAGCGAGTTACATTATCTTGTAATGCACCTAACAAACGTTTAGCATGTTCAGGCGTCAAAACGATTCTAGATTTCACTTTAGCTTTCGGAACACCTGGCATCACACGTACGAAGTCAATCACAAACTCTGTGTTTGAATGCGTTATGATCGCTAGATTTGAGTAGATTCCTTCAGCTACTTCTTCGGTCAACTCGATACTCAATTCGTTCTGATTTTGATTATTTTCCATAAAATTTATTATAAGTATTTAATATAAGTTTCTAATTATTTGCTAAATGTTCTAAAATCTTGTCCTGCTTCAATATTTAACAAGGTTTCATAAATCAAGCGGATGACATTATCTACATCTTCTTTATGAACCATCTCTACAGTTGTGTGCATGTAACGTAAAGGTAATGAAATCAATGCTGAAGGTACACCGCCATTACTATAAGCAAAAGCATCTGTGTCTGTTCCGGTAGAACGCGATGAAGCTTGACGCTGGAATGGAATTCCATTCTTTTCAGCAACCTGAACAAGCAATTTATTTAAATTAATCTGAACAGCAGGCGCATATGACAAGACTGGCCCTGCTCCTGACGATAAATCACCTTGCGTGATTTTATTGATCATAGGAGTTTGGGTATCATGCGTTACATCTGTCACAATCGCTACATTAGGTTTGATTCTTTGGGCAATCATTTCTGCGCCACGTAAACCAATTTCTTCTTGAACAGAATTAACGATATATAATCCAAAAGGAAGTTTTTTCTTGTTTTCCTTTAGTAAACGAGCAACTTCAGCAATCATAAATCCACCGGCACGATTATCCATCGCACGGCCTACATAATAACGGTCGTTTAATATACTAAATTCATCTTCGTAGGTAATAACACATCCTACATGAACACCTAAAGCTTCTACTTCTTCTTTAGAAATACATCCACAATCCAAAAAGATATTCTTTAATGTAGGTGCTTCCTCTTTTTCACCGGAACGTGTATGGATGGCTGGCCATCCAAATACCGCTTTTACAATTCCTTTATCCGTATGAATATTTACTTTTTTTGATGGTGCAATCTGATGGTCTGAGCCACCATTACGGATTACATAAATCAATCCATCTTTAGTGATATAGTTTACGAACCACGAAATTTCATCCGCATGCGCTTCAATCACCACCTTATATTCAGCTTCTGGATTAATTACGCCAACTGCTGTGCCGTAATTATCCGTAAATGTTTCATCGACATAAGGCTTTAGATAATCTAACCAAAGTCGTTGTCCCTCCCATTCAAATCCTGTTGGTGAAGGGTTATTAATATACTTTTCAAAAAAAGAGACCGAATCCTTTGTTACTATTGAAATATGTTTACTTTCTTTCTTCTTCTTATCTGCCATGCTCATTATTTAATTACCGATGTCAAATTATGAAAAATAATACTAACGACAAAAGTAAAATTTGAATTTCTTTAATCTTGGGCAAATTAAGGGGCATTTGTGCGACTTTTTATACGATTCTATATGATGAAGATAGGGAAAGAATGTTTCTACGCGTATTAAATAAAACACAAACGACCAAATTCTGAGAAACTGACGAATATCTGCAGCGCAATCATGATTGCCGAAAAATAACAGATCATGAACGAATATTTTTACGTTTATATCCACGTAATTATATCGTGAATCCAACCAAATTTATCTAAGTTTACGCTTGAAAAAAAATAATTAAACAATATGGAGAATTTATTCAGCGTCATACATTGGAATTTAGATCCTGAAATATTTAAGATAGGCAGCTTTGGTCTTCGATATTATGCTTTATGCTGGTTAGCCGCATTTGCAGTATCGTATATGATTATGCTCAAAATATTCAGAAACGAAAATAAGAGTCAAGAATTACTGGATCAATTGAGTATATATATATTTCTAGGAACATTAATAGGTGCCAGACTCGGACATTGTCTTTTTTACGAGTTCGATTACTATAAAGATCATTTACTGGAAATGGTATTACCATTCCGTTTCGTAAACGGTCAATTTCAAATGACAGGTTTTGCAGGTTTAGCAAGTCATGGCGGCGCGATCGGTATCCTTACTGCATTATATCTATTCTGCCGGAAGACAAAAACTGATTTTCTGTGGTTGGCAGATCGACTAGTGGTAGTTGTTCCGATAGCGGGTGCCTTCATTCGAATAGGTAATTTTTTCAACTCCGAAATTATCGGTACACCGACAGATAAACCATGGGCTATTATATTTGATCATGTTGACCAAATTCCACGTCATCCTGGCCAACTTTATGAAGCGATTGCTTACATTATCATCTTCTTTATTATTGTATACCTATTTAAAAATAAAAAGATGCAAAAACCTGGTGCATTAATGGGTATCTTCTTTGTGTTGCTCTTCTCAGCTCGATTATACTTAGAAAGCTTCAAGATTGACCAAGAAGAATTTGAACAAGGGATGGCATTAAATATGGGACAGCTTTTAAGTATTCCATTTATATTAGGAGGTTTATATTTCATCTTTAGAAAGCCTAAAACATTGAAACGTTAAGAACACGATTACTATATCTATATTTCAAAAAAGCTTAGCATATAACATGCTAAGCTTTTTTTAAGAGAAATTGCTTATAATGAACTAATCCTACCGATAATGCGTAGATGGGTACTTTGGTTGGTATATTAATTTATCGAGAAAATGAATATCACCCCACTGCCGATCAACGTTGTCATTTCCATAGAGATAAAAACTATTCTCTCCAGCTGGAATAAGAACACTTTTTTCAAAAGTTCTGGCAACTTCTGGGAATCTATTAACAATTTTTTCGTAATAGTATTCAATTACAACAGGCACAGGGTACCCTTTAATGTAAGGGATAGTCTTCGCTTGGTCGGTATAAAACGTGAATTTACAAATGACTTCATTATCATAAGATCCTGATTGCGGGTCGTCGTAAGTTCTGTTGTAGGTTACAGTGTAATCGAGATATGGTTTCTCATTTCCGTAAAGCATATTGATTGCGAGCAAGTCGGTTGTTGTTGGATACCAACTGGGAGAAATTACCACATTAGAATTATTAGCTGTAATTATATTTTGATTTATATTTTTAGCAAATGTCGCATCACTAGTTTTTGAAGGATACATCATTATTGAACGGCTATCAAATAGACCGACATCCACGCTCGCTAATACGCCTACTTTATTAAAGTTATGCATTTTATTGGGATAAATATTTGAGGTATTGATTGTCACATAATTATCTCTATCGTTTCTTCCCATTTCATGATGTATACCACAAGCGTGTAGTATTTCGTGAATTGCAGTAGAGACAGATGCATCCGAAGTTAAATTTATCAGCTGCTCTCCACCAGTCATTCCGATTAACGAATTATTTTCAGTGGATGCGTTAAACTTTACAAAATTAGAATTTGATGAACTTTTAATAGCGAAAGTTAATGGAGTGTTTATTGACAACCAATTTATGGCAGAATTTATATTAGTGCTGAGATTAGCAGAAACGTTATTGTTAATTGTATAATAGATTTTACCATTGGGCTATAACTTCGCAAAATCAGTCATAATTAAGCTTTTAGATTTTTTGTGTTTCAATTTCATTTGAAAATTTATTATAGTTCGTAACCTAGAAAAAAGGACAAATTATCTACATAAATTGTTAATAAAAAGGGTTTTACAATCAAATTATAAAACCCTTTTTTCTAATCATTGCTTTATATTAATTAAATTTAAATTTGACACCAAATTGCATAAAATAAGTTGATGAAATTGTCTCATTAGGACGACTTAATTCCTTTATGATATCTCCATTTGCATAGCCCATGCGAAATGTTGGAGCTGTAGTTCCATCTGGAGTAATTGCACTTGTGTTTTGTGGCGTTAGTAAAATATTATTGTTTATTTTGTATATACCCCAAGATGAATTAAACAAATTACCAATATTCATTACATCCCAGAAAAACTCTAATGAATTATTTTTTCCACCGATATTTTTAAACAATTCTTGAGATAGACGGAAGTCAAACTGGTGTCTCCAAGGAGCAATTGCACCATTACGTTCTGTTGTTTTACCAACTCTACTTTTTAAATAATCGTCACCATCAACAATACTCCAAAATAAATCTGCTTGCTCTTGGGCAGAATATGCTTTTCCTCCATAGTTAGATTGACCTGTTGGAATATCAGTAAATTTTAGTTGTGATCTATCAGATGGTATATAGATTAAATCATTGGTTTGGCCATCACGATTAAAATCTGAACCATAATAATAAGAGTATCTACCCATTGAACTACCGCTATAGAAAAGTGTCATGGAGGTATTTAGTTTACCAATCCAATTATTGGTGTAAGAAACACTCCCCATTAAACGATGTGGGACGATATTGGTTGTGTAGCCTAATTCTGGATTATTAGAGTTTCCATTTGCTTGATAAGGGAGCGACCATAAATTTGCTATTTGATCCCCAGATCCATCTCCAAAGTTTTTTGCAGCACTATAGGTATATGCTACCATACCCGAAAAGCCTTGATCAAATGATTTTTGTAACTGACCCGTTATTGAATAATAATGACCACCTTTAGCGTTTGTCATATAAGTTGGCACAAATGAACTACCACTTTCTACCAATTGACCTGAGGAGTTAATTTTATAAATATATTTATCATTATTTGAGTTCGGATAAATAAATCTATTATCACCATATCCTGTTATTGACATCGCTGTTGGTTCAACTAAGTTGACGTTTTTAGCAACTACCGCATTGATATCTTTATTATAGATAGCTTCTACAGTTCCTATGATATTCCAAGGTAATCTATAATCAACCGCTAAGCTTGATTTCCAAGTAGATGGAAATTTCAAGTCAGCATCCATTGCAGATACATTACCCGGTAGAAATGTACCCGCTTGTGGTAATGTGCTTGGATAATTAGCCTTAATATCAGGGCTGAAATTAGGCATATTAGGGTCTCCAGCAGCATATGTAACGGTGCTCTGAAGCATACCTGCATCACCAGATTGTGCAACTATCCAAGCAAATGGAATTCTTCCTGTGAATACCCCAGTCCCACCTCTCAAAATTAACGAACGATCTCCAAACATATCATAATTAAAACCTAAACGAGGAGAAATCATGACCTTAGTTTTTGGCATCGCACCAGTATTCAAATGTAAACCGTTTGCAAATTCCAAACCTTCCAGTATGGGATGGGTTTTCATTTCAGAAACATCAGGATATGTCGGTAGTTCGAAACGAATACCACCTGTTATTTTAAATTTCTCATTGACAGTAAATTGATCCTGGAGATAAATAGAATATTGATTGAATTTGAAACTTGGAAAAGCTTGTGAACCATCAGCAGTTAATGGATATGTTAACGCATAGTTGATAGGTTTTGCTCCACTTGTGAAATCCTCCCATGTATTAAACATATAATAACCAGTACCAAATCGTTGAAAACCATTCATAGTACGACTAGTTTCAAATTGAAGGCCTCCAGTAAAGTAATGTTGATTATATGTATAATTTAAATCATAATTAGCAGTCCATGTTTTGACAGAACGTAAATTTCCATACGTAAAAGGATCTGTACCAAAAGATGTAAGAATGTTTCCATTGCCACCTACTCCTCCATCACGAATATCGACTAGCGGAAATGGAGTTCCATTTATACTTCTAGGTTCGTCTTGATTTACATATGATATACGTGCTGATTGATTAACATTTCCAATTTTCCCAGTATATTCTGCTGTTGCGGAATATAAATTTGTCTCTTGAAAATAATTTGAATTTTGGAAACTTAATGCATTGCTTCCTGTTCGATTCATTGGATATGTTCCGGTATTTATATTCGATCCAGTAAATGAAGAACTTAGGTTTGATGGAGATTTTCCTTTTACTTGATTATACCGAAAATTGATTTTATGATTGTCTGAAATATTCCAATCAATTCTTGCAAACAATTTATCATTATTACTCTTAAAAGAATAGCCTTGATATGGTCCCGCATCATAGCCATAATTATTCTTTAAGTAACCTGAAACTTCATCCATAAAATCTTCAGTAGGTCTGGCTATATATGATGGAGTACCAGGTGCACCATATACTTGTGACTTGTTAGAAGCAACTTTTGTAGGACCTGGTTCAGTTTGTTTCATTTGTTCCAAATTCACAAAGAAAAACAACTTATTCTTAATTATAGGTCCACCTAATGAAAACCCATATTGTTTTACAGATAAATCATTCACCTGCGTTAAGATATCATTAACACGGGTACCTTGTTGCTTATCCGAACGACCTGTATAAAATGCCGTACCAAAAAAGTCATTACGACCTGAACGTGTTACAGCGTTAATAGACGCACCAGTAAAACCAGATTGGCGGACATCATAAGGCGTTACATTTACAGAAATTTGTTCAATTGCATCAATAGAAATCGGAGACCCATTTGCAGGAATATTTTGACCAATACCAAATTGATTATTGAAATTAGCGCCATCTACAGAGAAATTGTTGGCTCTATAATTACCTCCTCCTATAGCTGTTCCATTAGCTTGCGGACTCATTCGCGTTAGATCATTTATACTTCTAGATATTGAAGGTAAATTTTCAATTTGTTGACGTCCAACATTTGTTGAAGCCCCGTTTTTTTCACTATTAAGCTTATTGTGTCCTGTAATCACCACCTCATCTAAATTAGTAGCAGATTCACCGAAGACAGGATTAAGAACAAATGCTTCACCTAATTGTAAATAAATGCTTTCGTACGTGACTGGTTGTTGTCCAACGTAGGTAACAGTTACAGTGTAGGGGCCACCAACACGCATGTTGGCTAAATTAAAACGTCCAGCAGCATTGGCTGAGCTTGAGTACACTGTACCTGATGGCACGTGAGTTGCCTTGATTGTTGCTCCTGATGTAATTTGGCCTGTGGATTCTTTCACAACACCAGTAACACTACTTGTGGTTACCTGAGCATGTATTGTACCATAACTTGCTAAAACAAGTGCAAAAAAAAGTAAAGGTCTTTTCATAAAGAAAATTTTTGTTAATAATATGCCACAAAAGTATAAAGAGAATTTAACATTGGAAGCACTTAACAAAAACTTAACATACTCATAACAAGAATGTTCAGGCTATATATTTTTCATTTAAATAGCTAAAAATTGAAAAAATGAGAATTTTAACAATTTTTAACATTTAATTTTGCAATTATAATACTTGACACTTTCAATTATTACAAAAACTATAATGCAATCGATTGTGTTAATAGACGATTTTGAAGACAAATAAAATCATGAACGATTATGTTTTGTAATATTTACTACCAAATAAAACAAACATAGCAGTTTTCTGTTATGTGCCTTTTCTATTATGCTTGAATAACCATTCGTACATTTCATCTCGATGGAAAAGACGTTCTACACTTCCATGTGTCCCGCCGGGAATAATCGTTAAAGTTACATCAGCCTCTGGATCTGCTTTTTTAATTGCGTTCACAATTTTTTTAGATTCGGACATGGGTACTGCACGATCGCGATTACCATGTTGCACCCATAACGGTACTTGGGCAAGGTTATCTGCATATTTAACACTACCTCCTCCACAGATAGCAACTGCCGCTGCTATTCTGTCAGGATATTTACCGGCAACATCCATAGTACCATACCCTCCCATACTCATTCCACATACATACACTCGGTCAGGGTCAGCATTATAGTGTTCAATTACATAATCAACGATTTCAATTACTTTATCTGGATCCCATCCACCTGTTGATTGTGGCGCAATGATAATCCCTGGCACTTCTTGACCTTTATTCATTGCATAAAGTACGCCATACCGTTTTACACGATCTAAGTTAGTTCCAGAAAGACTTCTTCCATGTAGAAACACCAAAATAGGTTGCTTTTCTGGTTGTTCTTCCCCCTCAGGTAGGTTCAATAAAAAAGGGTATGCAGTTTCACCTTCTACAGCCTTCAATTGCGCTTGGCAAACCAAGTTCATCATACCGAAGAAGAGTATGAAAACGACAGTTAAAATACCAAAAATAGGTTGATTATATTTTTTTGTCAAATACATAAGTAACAAAAATACATTTTATTCTGAATCAGCAAAATATATATTAATCTAAATTAACTTCTTTATTATAGAAAATTCGAGGTAATTTTAAACTTTCACAAGTAAAACATGTCCTTAAAAATTTTACATACAGCAGATTGGCATTTGGGCAAACGATTGGATTATTTTTCCCGATTTGAAGAACAAAAAGCGGTCTTGGAAGAAATCATTCAAATTGCTGAGGATGAACAGGTGGATGCCGTCATTGTAGCGGGTGATTTATTCGATGCATTCAACCCTCCAGTAGAAGCCATTGAATTACTATACACCACACTTAAACGTTTGACTAAAAACGGTACAAGACCAGTTATCGCTATTGCAGGTAACCACGACTCACCGGATCGCGTGGATGCACCAGATAGTTTAGCACGAGATTGTGGTATAATCTTCGCAGGAAAACCTAATATGGAGTTTAGTCCTTACCAAATAGAGCAGGGATTTGAGATAAGTAAAGGTGATAGCGGATTTTTGGAAATTAAACTTCCTCATATCGAGTTTCCGCTGCGTCTCATCGTAACGGCATTTGCTAATGAGCATAGGCTCAAAGAATACCTTGGTGAAGATGAACAAGAAGGACTCAATGAAGTACTAACGAGGAAGTGGCAATCATTGGCCAATCGATATTGCGATGATAAAGGTGCGAACCTATTGGTTTCACATTTGTATATGAATAAGAAAGGTGGTCCAGTGCTCGAAGAACCCGATGGGGAAAAACCATTACGTATTGGGTTTGCAGATACCGTTTTTACAGATTGTATCCCCCATCAAATTCAATATACAGCACTAGGTCATCTACATCGTTACCAAGAGATTGGAGGCCACTGTGCCCCTGTTGTTTATGCTAGCAGCCCGCTTTGCTACTCATTTTCAGAGGCGGGTCAAGATAAGAAAGTGGTCATCTTAACTGTTGAACCCAATAAAGAAGTAATTTATAAAGCTATTACGATATGTTCTGGCAAGAAGTTAATGCGCAAAAGATTTGATTCTGTAATTACTGCTATCGACTGGCTTACAAGTAACCAGGATTGCTTAGTTGAACTAACACTTGTGACTTCAACATCTTTGACCCAAGCCGAAAAGAAGTATCTTGAAGATAGCCATCAGGGAATCATCTATCTCATTCCAGAAGTTAACAATTCCAAAAGTTTAAATCAAGCAATGAGTATATCAAGGAGGAGCAAAAGTATTAATGAAAATTTCACTGACTATTATCGTTTCAGAAACAATGATCAATTACCATCAACAGAATTGTTAGATTTATTTAATGAAGTTTTAGGCAGTCAAAACGAGCAGGAGAATTAGTATTATGTTGCCATTATATCTGTCGATAGAAGGATTATATTCCTATCAGACTAAACAAGAAATTGATTTCACATCTTTAACTGCTGCAGGCCTATTTGGCATATTTGGCAAGGTAGGTTCTGGAAAATCATCCGTCCTTGAGGCTATTACATTTGCATTATTTGCAAATACCAACAGGCTCAATACCAACAATAGGGCGTATAATATGATGAATTTGAATTCCAATCAATTACGTATTGAATTTCATTTCATAGGGAAAGAGAATAAAAAATATGCATTTGAAGCTTCTTGGCGGAGAAATAGCAAGCAGTTTGAAAAAGTGACCACACCAATTAGAAAAGCATATGTTTTTGAAAATGGTGAAAAGATACCCTTGGAGAGTACAGATGCTGAAGAGATATTAGGCATTTCCTATAAGAATTTTAATCGTACTGTTATTGTTCCACAAGGGCAGTTTAAGGAATTTTTAGAACTTAAGGGAGCAGAACGATCCGCTATGATGAAAGAGCTTTTCAATCTGGATCATTATGACCTATTTTACAAAGTTGCTTCTTTGAATAAAGAAACTGATCTTAAAATTCAAAATATTTCAGGAGCAGTTCAAATCCTGGATGAATATACAGCTGAAAATATCGAGGGATTGGTAACACAGCTATCGAAAGAAGAATCAACTTTAGCGCTAGTTTCCAAAAAACATGCAAATTTAGATCAGCAATATCAAAAATTGCTAGAAGTACAATTACTTTATCGAGAGATTGCATCTAAAAAGGAGATATTCGCTAAACTTAATGCCAATCAAGATAATATTGCAACTTTAAAAAGACAGATTCAAGTTTTTAGACATGTCGAGCGAATCTTTAAATACCTATTTGAAGATTTAAGAAAAGATCACCAAGTAGCCATCCAATTGCAGACAGATACTGAACATGCTCAGAAGCAAATGGATGGGGTGAGCACGAAACTATTAATTACAAATCAAGAACTTACGAAAACAGAGCTTCTCTATAATAAACTTGACAGCAGAAAAATAGAAGTTGAGGATTTAAAGAATATCATTCAGATTCTACAGTTGCAACATGATATTGCATCGGATACAGAGCGAATAGCTAAAGGGCAGGTTCACCTTCATTCAGTAGAAAAAGAAATTGCAGATAAGTTAGCTCTAATTCAAGATAGGCAGTTTGAACTAAAGCAGTTAAAATTGAGTCGTATTCCGAGCGACTTGTTGATTGTAATAAATGACTGGTATAGTAAACAAGAACAATTAGTTAAAAATCAACGAGATATAAAGCTTGAATTAACAGGTAAACAGACTGAGACTCAAACTATATTGCAGCAATTTTTGACACAGGGCCTGGATTCCAAAACATGGTTAGAAAATCTGTCACAGAAGGAAACCCTGTTGTCAATTGAGTTGGAAAAACTACAAATTGAAGCAAATAAAGCACTGGTGCAACAGCAACTGGCCACTTATACGCATGCTTTGACAAATGGACAAGCCTGCCCGCTATGTGGATCTGAACAACATCCACATATTATGCAGACAGAGGATGTTTCCATGCACCTTGATTCTTTGAAATCACAGAAGGTTGCTTTACTTGCAGAAGTACAGCTAATACAGCAACAGAAACAGTATTTTATACAGGTAGAAACCAATCTAATTAGCTTAAAAAAAGACGTAGAAACACTTCAAGCTAAATTACAGATCCTTTTAACTGATCAACAAGCCCACCTCAATCAATTTATTTGGGAAGATTTCACCCCTCATGATCGAACTGCATTTGAAAAATGGAAACTGCAAGTATCCGAAATAGAGAAAAAATGCACAGCTGCTGAAGATAAACTTACAGAACTCCAAAATGAGCAAGAAATTCTCAAAGGTAAAAGAGATAAATACAATAATGTACTTAACAGTATCATACTTTCTAAATCAACAATAGAAGGAAGGTTGACTAGCCACTTACAGTTGATCAAACAATTAAATGTATCAGACTACCACCAGTTACCTCTTTCAGATATTGAAAATCGAATTGTACAATCCATTAAGTTTATCAATGATACTGAGCAATCATACAAGAAATTATCTGATGAAGTTAATCGTCTTAATGTGGAAGAAGCAACTTGTTCAACGGCAACTAAATCTTTGAAACTACAATTGAGCGGAATCCTTTTACAAATCGATAATCAGCAAAAACAGATTAACGATTTGCTAAAACAACATAATTATTCGTCTGCGGTAGAGGTGCAACAAATTTTAGCACAACAACTTGATTTAGATAAAGAAGAAACACGCATTAAACAATTCGAAGAGCAGTATGCGATTATACAGGCTGCATTACTACAATTGGAAGAAAAGGTACAACAAGAAGCTGTGGATATATCTCAAATTACAGCTATAAGTCTCGAATTGCAGCAAATAAAACAAGATAAAGAAAAACTGATTGGACAATTGCAATCTCTCAAAGACCAAGTTTTAATCGCTCAAAAAAAGTATGCTGAAAAATTGCAATTACAGGTCGAGTTTGATAAACTTAATCTTAGAAGTAAAAATCTGAATGTTCTTTCAAATCTTTTTAAGGGAAATGGATTTGTTGACTATATCTCGACCCAATACTTAGAGGATCTGTGCCTGATTGCAAATCAACGATTTGAGAGATTGACACGCGGTCACCTAAAATTAATGATAAATGCGGATAATGATTTTGAAGTAATAGACCATCTGAATGGTGGTAAATCAAGGTCTGTCAGGACATTATCGGGAGGTCAGTTTTTCCAAGCTTCTCTCTGTCTTGCATTAGCATTGGCCGAGAGTACACGCAGTCTCAACAAAAATGAAAAGAACTTCTTTTTTATTGATGAAGGGTTTGGAACTCAAGATACAGAATCCGTTAATCTAATTTTTGAAACACTTAACTCGCTGCATAAAGAGAATCGTATTGTCGGTATAATATCACATGTCGACGAGCTTCAGGAGCGTATTCCTGCTTCCATCAAAATTGTTAAAGACGAGCATCAAGGTAGCCTAGTTGTCCGAAATCATTAAGATTTTACTATCCCGATGATTGATAGCATTATAAAGGGATTCCATATTCCCTTTATAATGCTTTATTTACGTTATAATTCTTGTTTGTAAGACATTTCGAGATTGATGATAACATCTCGTAGGTCACCTTCAACAAATGATAAATTTCCAACTACTAAAACACCGCGAGTGCCACCGCTCTTTTCTGTGATACCATAAACCGTATTTTCATCGTCAGGGTTCGAATCCCCTTCATAACGATAGATATAATCAATTTTATAGTTGGTTGGATTTGCAATTAAAGGCTTCAGCTCAATATTATAATCAATAACATAGCCGTCATCTTTCAGTTTTTCCAACGCGACAGTAGCAGAATCATATTTATTTCTATATTCCATAATTGTATATATTATATATAAAATAACAACCCGTAAAGAAAAGAGTTTTAGCGTTTATTTATTTTTGGTGAACATACCGATAATGTCATCAATAGCACTCCCATCTTTATTCTTATCAAAGAAATCCGAAATTTTATCTGTCAATCCTCCAGATGTAGGATTCTCATTTTCAACTTTTTTATCTCCACCAAATATATTTCCAAGCATTCCACCCAAGCCACCAGAACTTGCGTTATTTCCGCCTAAAAAACCGCCCAAGATATCACCTAACGGATTGTTATTGCCGTTTTGTGCCTCATTAGATTTCTCCTTACCTAAATAACCCATTACAATTGGCGCTATAGTAGCCAATACACCTGTTATTTGAGCGGAACTAAAACCACTTTTTTGAGCTAATCCTTCAGCTACATATTCTGTCTTGCTACCAAAAATATGTTGAACAATCTTATTGCCATCATCCGTAGGCCCTTGTTCGATTACTTTATCTACATGATCCAAAATGGCGCCATCGTGTTTGGTGTCCAAAGCGTCTGCAAACCCCTTTGCTTGATTACTGTCACCTTTACTTTGGTTATATTTAATCGCTCCCGCAATTAAGGGGACAGCAATTGCTAAAATCCAGGTCGCCTTAGTAGAATCTATTCCTAATTTTTTGGACAATCCAGCAGCCATTTTATCACCTAAACCGCCTGTTATTAAATCTGTCATTCCCATAATTAATTTATTTAAGTATAATAAATATGGAGAGGCAATAATTAAGCCAATGCACGTTCAGCATGGTGTTATATAGAACAAAAAAAGAGGTCCTCGGACCTCTTTCAAATTATTTGTATGCAAATAATTATTTTTTGTAATATTTTAAAGCTTCAGGAAGCAATTTTTGTATATCGCTGATGCGTCTAGCGTCACTTGGGTGAGTGCTCAAGAATTCAGGATTACCTTTAGTACTACCACTCGACATACGTTCCCAAAATTTAACGGCTTCACTCGGGTTGTAACCTGCCATTGCCATGATCACAAGTCCCATACGGTCTGCTTCAGACTCATTTCCTCTCGAATATTTTAAAGAGGTCAATTGACCACCAATACCATATGCAGCATTAACGATTCCAGCATAAGAACTACCTGAGGTAGCTACTCCTAAAACGTTTCCAAGAGCCTGTGTAGCATATTGTCTAGACATTTGTTCCATCGAATGTCTTGCGATCGCATGCGCAATCTCATGCCCCATTACTGTAGCCAACCCAGTTTCATTCTGCGTAACAGGCAAAATACCTGTGTAGATAGCCACCTTCCCGCCAGGCATACACCAAGCATTTATTTCATCACTTTGTACAAGGTTAAATTCCCAGTTGAAATTAAATTGATCTGCTATTCCCTGCTGAGTCAAATATTGATTAACAGCTATTGCTAATTTATTTCCTACTTTTTTGACCATCGTAGCTTGACTAGTACCCGTAATAACACGTGTTTTAGACGAATTTAAAAATTGTTTATACGAAGAAGCGGCTTGCTCTTGGATCTGACTATCGCTAACCAGACTTAACTGTTTGCGTCCTGTAATAGGAACAGTCGAACAAGATGCCAAAGTAGCTCCAATTAAGAACATACTTGTATATTTAAAAGCCTTTTTCATATTTTGTTTTATATACTGCTTAAGCAAATAGTAAATGCAATTCTTATGCCTAAGTACCCTTTTTCCTTTTAAAAAGATAAACTTTAGATTCGTGTCCTTTCAGTAAACGCTCGATATTCTTTTGATGGGTGATTAAGATCAGCGCACAAATAGCTATCCCATAGAGCAATACAGAAGGAATCGAAGTTTTAAATAGAAATGCTATACTAAATGGAAAAGTGAAACCAGCCATTATGGAGCTCAATGATACGTAATGTGTCGTTAATAGAATGATACTAAAAATCGATACACATAACAAAGCTGCTGGAGCATGGATAGCTAAGATCATTCCAAAGAGTGTGGCTACACCCTTTCCTCCCCTAAAACCCGCAAAAATTGGAAATAAATGACCTAAAACGGCAATTACACCAAGGGCTAATTGATAATTCACAAATTGAATGTTGCTGGTACTTTGCCCAACTTCAATTAAATAAGCAAGATTCGTAGCGGTATAACCTTTAAAAATGTCGACAAACATCACCACAGCACCTGCTTTAGGACCTAAAACACGAAAGGTATTAGTTGCACCAGCATTTCCACTTCCATACTCCCTTACATCAACACCGTAAAACGCTTGCCCAAACCATACCGCAGTAGGAATCGAACCAAATAAATAAGCTAGTAATACTGCACTTACTAAATAAATAGAAATCATTAATTATTGTTAAGTCCTAAATTAATTTGGCTTTTAAACTTAAATCCAAACTTTTGACAGAATGTGTCAATGCCCCTACTGAGATATAATCTACCCCTGCAGCTGCATAGTCTTGAAGTGTTTCTTCTGTAATTCCTCCAGAAGCCTCAGTGACAAATCTTTCTGCAATTATATCGACCGCTTTCCTTACATCAGCAGGGCTAAAATTGTCCAACATGATGCGATCAACCTGTCCAAAGGTAATAACTTCATCTAGTTCGTCAAAATTTCGAACCTCAATTTCGATATCAATAGGCTTATTAAGGGTCGTTCTATAAGCATTGGCGCTTTCTAGAGCCTGTGTTATACTACCGCTATAATCCACATGATTGTCTTTAATCAAAATCATATCGTACAGACCAAAACGATGGTTGGTACCTCCCCCAATCTTGACGGCTTCCTTCTCTAACAAACGAAGTAAAGGAGTTGTTTTACGTGTATCCAAAATTTTTGTTTTGGTACCTTCTAATAACTTGGCATAACGATGAGTCGTCGTCGCGATTCCGCTCATGCGTTGCATCACGTTCAGAATCAAACGTTCTGCTATAAGAATGCTATGGATTTTCCCTTTTAAGACAAAGGCGATCTCACCTACTTTGACTGCGCTCCCATCTTGGATGAAGACTTCATAAGCCAGGGTAGCATCAATCTGCTTGATGATTTCTAAAGCAACTTCTACTCCAGCAAGAATACCATCTTCTTTTACGATCAATTTAGCCTCACCTATCTTATCTTTTGGTATGGTCGATAGCGTTGTATGATCGCCATCCCCCACGTCTTCTAGAATAGCCTCGTGAACAAATTTTTTTATATATTCCTTTTTTTCCATCATGAATCCTCACAAATTATATAGCGAAGATGGAAATTTAAATTTTATTCAAGAAAATAATTTGGAAATATTATTTAGAAGCCTGTTTTTCAACTCGAAATTCTTCGATTGTTTCGATATTTTTCGATAAACTGACTTTAACAAAAAGTCGAAATGAATTTTTATTACTTGTTAGTTGATAAACGTAATAACTATAATTGGTTTTATTCGTTATTTTTTGCAGCAACTTTACCGTACTTGGTTTATTTTTTGAGAAGAAAGATTGCAAAAGCATTTCCCCTTGAAATTTGGAATATAACCCATCTTCATTTAGGATGGATAAGGTCACATTCGACCCAAAAAAGCGCGCTAAATTTTTAGCACTCCCAGCTCTCAAATGCAACAAAAGAGCATCATTCATATCAGACATATCGGGTGCCAAAATATATGGTGAGTGGTAGCAAACTTTAGCGTACCCGCTATTGTTGTTAACAAACAAATGCATAAACATGCAAACGGAAAGGCAAATAATTAATGTAATTTTCTTCATTTAAACAAAACAATTTAAAACACCGTTTCGTCCGAGAACTTGCTCAATAGTAATAAGTAAGACTAGCTATAGTGATTTGATAAATAGGCAACACAAACAGTGCCAAATTTATATAAAATTTACATTAAAAAAACATTAAATTTTCATTCCCGACCCTATAGTCTTGAATTATCAGTTGTTTTAAATTATATTTGCTTATATAATTATGGAAAAAAAAGTAGCACTATTAATCCTAGACGGATTAGGATACGGAAAAGAAGATGAGTCCGATGCAGCATATGCAGCGAATACACCCTATTTAGATTATTTAAAAGCAACCTATCCTAATTCAAAACTAGAAGCTTCAGGTGAGGCCGTTGGATTACCTGAAGGTCAGATGGGAAACTCTGAAGTAGGACATATGAATTTAGGTGCTGGACGTGTTGTTTATCAAGAGCTAGGGCGTATACACAAGGCAGTTCGCGATGGTATCTTCAATACAGATACAACTATTCAAGACGCATTTAAATATGCTTTAGCGAATAACAAGAAAGTACATTTTATAGGCCTATTGTCTGACGGTGGCGTACACGCACATACGAGTCACTTACGTGGTCTCTGTGATGCTGCAAAGCATGCAGGGTTGACTTCAGACCAAGTCTTTATTCATGCATTTCTAGATGGACGTGATACCGACCCTAATTCAGGATTGACTTATGTAAAAGCTTTACAAGATTTCTTACCATCATCCGTAGGTACTTTAGCGTCTGCAATAGGACGTTATTATGCAATGGACCGCGACAACCGTTGGGAACGCGTGAAATTAGCATATGACTTAATGGTTCATGGCAGTGGTACGGGTACAAAAGACGTATTACATGCAATTCAAGACTCGTACGACCAAAATATTACGGATGAGTTTATCAAACCACTTGTTTTGACAAATGCAGATGATAAGCCTGTAGCTACCATTCAAAATGGTGATGTTGTGATTTGTTACAACTTCAGAACAGATCGCGGTCGTGAGATTACCATAGCATTGACACAAAAAGCATTTCCAGAATATGATTTAAAGCCGCTAGATTTGTATTATGTGACTATGACATCTTATGACGAGACGTTTAAAAATGTGAAGGTCATCTTCCACAAAGATAACTTAACAAATACCCTTGGTGAAGTTTTAGCTGCAAATCACAAAACACAGGTTCGTATCGCCGAAACAGAAAAATACCCACATGTTACTTTCTTCTTTTCAGGAGGTCGCGAGCAGGAGTTTGAAGGTGAACATCGTTTATTAGTACCATCTCCAAAGGTGGCAACATACGATTTACAGCCTGAAATGTCTGCAGAAGGTATTACTGCTGCGATTGTAAAAGATATTGAAGAAACACAGCCAGATTTCATTTGTTTGAATTTTGCCAACCCAGACATGGTGGGTCATACTGGTGTATTTGATGCTGTAGTTAAAGCCGTAGAGACCGTAGATAATTGTACTAAACAAGTCGTAGAGAAAGGTCTGCAGTACGGTTATTCCTTTATCATCATTGCCGACCATGGTAACTCCGAATTCATGCTCAATGCTGATGGTTCAGTTAACACAGCACACACGACCAATCTTGTGCCGTGCATATTGATTGATAAAGATTACAAACAAGTTAAAGATGGTAAATTGGGTGATATTGCACCTACGATATTGAAATTGTTGCAAGTAGAAATTCCAGTTGAGATGAATGGTCAGGTATTAGTACAAGACTAAATATGAAAAACAGATATATAGGCAAAGCACTACCCTTATTACTTGGGAGTGCTTTGCTATTTTGGTCCTGCCAGACTGATAAAAAGGCAAAATACAGTAAAGGCTCCACGCTATCTTTAGATTCATTTTTCAATGGAGAGATTGAAAAATTAACAAAATTAAATCCCCTCGTTGAAAAAACAGTCATCAAGGATGAAGATAAGGAAGTTAAATCATTGCGGATTTCCAATTGGCAAAATGAGCTCAGTGGATTTATATCTGCCGATATCACACAAGATGCCGATTCTAATCTTTATGATTTTAAGGAAGTTGATTGTAAAATTACTTATCAGGCGAAAAAGCCCCAATTGGCAATTCAATATTTAGCTATTGAACAGGATAATGATGGCCAAATAAAACAGGTGGTCATCAGAAGGAAAGTTGATAATAGTTTATACTCTAGCAATGAACAGCTGACTTATGATGTAGACTCGAGTTATCAAATTGAAAAAAAACAGGATATATTGGTTTTAGGTAAAAGCCATTATAAAATAACAGGAAGATTAAAACACGATTAACAAATAATTGTTAAACCTATCTTACTGGATTATTACATAAAAAGCGCCGTATAATAATTATACAGCGCTTTTTTTAATGCATTATAATCACGACTATTTTAAGTTGTCACGATAAATTTTCGCTTTCTTAATCTCCGATTGAATGTCTTTACGTGAAGCATCAAAAGTTAATACCTTTTCGTAATCTTTCACCGCATTATTGTAAGCTTCAGTTGCTGCTGTTTTGTTATAATTAGCAACACCAGCTGTACCCACTAAGATACCATAATCACGGTATGCCAATGCTCTGTTTTGAAATAATTTTACATCATTAGCGTTAATTGCGATTGCTTTCGAATAATCTTCGATTGCCGATTTCAATAATGATTCGCGTGCAGCACTACTCAATTTAGTAGAAGTCTGTGTAGCTAAATTATTATTTGCTTTTCCTTTGAAATAGTAACCATTTGAATTTTTACTATCTAAAGTCACGACTTTACCAAAAGATTCTGCAGCTTTCTTGAAATCGCCGTTCTGAAACTGAGAGTAACCTAACATGTATAATACATGAGGATCTTTACTTTCTTGAGGCAAAGATTTCTCTAAATAGATTGCTGCATTTTTAAAGTCACCATCTAATAGCGCTTTTTGACCTAAACGAACATTTGGATTGGAGTGTTCCTCTTCTTTTGCAGTCTGTGCTTGGGTTGAAAGCGACATCAAAGCAAATGCGCCAGTAAATAAGCCTAATTTAATCGATTTAAGATTCATATTTAAATAATTACGTTTCATTTTAAAGTATTTAATTTATATTCAAGCATTTAGTATGTGCTTTCATAATTATAATGATTCCGCACTAACCTACAACGCCATATTCGCATTCAATATTACAATTATTATGCCTATTTACACAATATTTAAACGAAATAATCTGACAAAAATAGTAGCATAGACTGCCTTTTTTTCTTATAGGAGTGTCTTATTGTGTGATTCAAATTCAAATACGAGCTTGGCACCTTACTTGCAATAGCCTAATTCATTATTTAAAAATAACTTTTTAGCAGTTTTGCGACATGTTGTCATAAACTGACATAAAAACATAAATATACCCGAACATAATATGAGCAAATTCGAAACATTTGATTTCAATCAGGCGATTCCCATTATATCTGAAGATACCGAGTTCTTTCCATTATTAAGTCTGCACGATGAAGATGAAATGCGCAATGCAGAAATTCCGGAGTCACTCCCTATTTTGTCCTTACGCAATACAGTCTTGTTCCCAGGTGTGGTAATTCCGATTACAGTTGGACGCGATAAATCTATCAAATTAGTTAAAGAAGCTTATCAAGGAGATAAAACCATAGGTGTCGTTGCTCAGAAAGACATGTCTATGGAAGACCCTACCATCGATGAATTATATCAAATAGGAACAGTAGCACATATCATCAAGGTATTACAAATGCCTGACGGTAATACGACCGTTATATTACAAGGTAAACAGCGATTTAAACTGCTAGAAGCAGTTCAGACTGAACCTTACCTCAAAGCAAACGTAGAAAAATATAAAGAAGAGAAGCCTAAATCAACGAAGGAGTTCAAAGCTTTGATTGCGACATTAAAAGAGATGGCGCTTCAGATTATTCAATTATCGCCAAACCTACCAAGCGAGGCAGGTATCGCAATCAAAAATATTGAAAGTCCTACTTTCTTAATTAATTTTATCTCTTCCAATATCAATGTTGATTTAATTCAAAAACAACAATTATTAGAGCTTTTAAATGCAGATGAGAAAGCACGTCTACTATTAGAGTTCTTAACTTCAGAAATTCAAATTTTAGAATTAAAGAATCAGATTCAGAATAAAGTTAGAGTAGACTTAGATAAACAGCAGCGTGATTATTTCTTGAACCAACAATTGAAGACAATTCAAGAAGAATTGGGTGGCAATACTCCTGATTTGGAGATAATCGAGCTTCGAAAAAGAGCATCCAAGAAAAAATGGAATGAAGTTATAGCTAAGCATTTCGATAAAGAAATTGAAAAACTGGCACGTATCAATCCGGCAGCTGCAGATTATTCTGTACAGATTAACTACTTGGAATTGCTACTTGACTTGCCTTGGAATGAATTCACGAAAGATAATTTTGACCTTAACAGAGCACAGAAAGTTTTGGATAAAGATCATTACGGGCTAGATAAGGTCAAACAACGTATCATTGAATATTTGGCTGTTCTGAAATTGAAAAACAATATGAAAGCACCTATTCTGTGCTTGGTAGGCCCTCCGGGGGTTGGTAAAACATCGCTGGGTAAGTCTATTGCAAAAGCTTTAGGACGTAAATATACGAGAATGGCTCTTGGAGGAGTTCGCGATGAAGCAGAGATACGAGGACACCGTAAGACTTATATTGGTGCAATGCCAGGGCGTATCATCCAATCGTTAAAAAAAGCAGGCGCATCAAACCCAGTTTTTGTATTGGATGAAATCGATAAGATGAGTGCAGATTTCAAAGGTGACCCATCATCGGCACTATTAGAAGTTCTAGATCCAGAGCAAAATACCACTTTCTATGATCATTATGTTGAGATGGAATTCGATTTATCAAAAGTCATGTTCATCGCTACAGCCAACTCATTGAACAACATCCAGCCTGCGTTGTTAGATCGTATGGAAATCATCGAAGTCAATGGTTATACCATTGAAGAGAAGATTGAAATCGCGAAGAAACATTTACTTCCAAAACAGCGTGAAGCCCATGGATTGACGGCAAAGGATGTTTCTTTGAAAGCTAAAATAATTGAAAAAATAATTGAAGAATATACACGCGAGTCAGGTGTCCGCGGTCTAGAGAAAAAAATAGGCTCTACAGTTCGTGGAATCGCTACCCGTATCGTGATGGAGAAAGAATATAATGTCAATGTCAACGATAAAGATATAGTAGAGATATTGGGTGCTCCTATTTTCGATAAAGATAGTTATGAAAACAACGAAGTAGCAGGAGTCGTTACAGGCTTAGCTTGGACTTCTGTAGGTGGTGATATTTTATTTATTGAATCAAGCTTAAGTCCTGGAAAAGGAAAAATGAGTTTGACAGGTAATCTCGGCGATGTTATGAAAGAATCGGCTTCAATCGCTATGGCCTATTTACGTTCACATTCAGAAGAATTCAATATTGATTACCGTGTATTCGATCATTGGGATGTACATATCCACGTCCCAGCAGGCGCTACACCAAAAGATGGTCCTTCTGCAGGGGTTACGATGTTGACAGCACTTACATCTTTGTTCACACAGCGTAAAGTGAAAGAAAACCTAGCGATGACAGGCGAGATTACCTTACGTGGCAAAGTTCTACCTGTTGGTGGTATCAAAGAAAAAATATTAGCTGCAAAACGTGCAAACATTAAAGAGATTATCTTATGTAAATCCAATCAAAAGGATATTGAAGAAATCAAAGAAAGCTATATAACAGACATGAAATTCCATTATGTAACCGAAATGTCAGAAGTAATCGCTTTGGGATTGTTGAATCAAAAAGTAAAAAATGCTAAAAATCTGTTACAGTATCTAGACGAAAAGAAATAATTAGGTTATCGAGCAAATAAAAAGCCGCTATAAATTAATTTTTATAGCGGCTTTTACATGAGGCCCATTTTTTTTGACAGTGACATATGTGAAATAATAAATAAACGTGGAGGAAAGGTCTATAAACACAAAATGCTTTCTGTTTAGAAAAGCAAGTGTCTGATTTTAAATTTTAAAAGCTTTGAGAATTATTTCTCAAGCTTCTCATTTTCTTTTTTCGATTCAACGGGACGATCTTCTGTAATCTCCGTTTCCATAAATCCCCAGTTTGTCATGTAGTACATGTATGGGTTCAATTCGATTTTTGATTTTTTTGTTCTTTCTCTTTTTATCATATATATTGTTTTGATTATTAAATTAGATGCAAATACCGAGCCAAACTCGCTCAACTCTCTGTTTATATAACTATAATCGTATTTGCTTCAGTTACTTATAATGTAATATACGTTTTTTATTTGATATAAACAAATAAAAAAGCCAATTACTAAACTTTGATACATTAATTACTCCTTAATGCAGTACTAAGGTCTTTATTGTATAAGGTGTAAATGTATAACACTCATAAATACCGTATAGCGATGGCTTTCAAGCGGATCTATCCAGGGCACCAATGAAATTTTGAGTCAAACATAGAAACTCCGCTCTTGCATTGACTGAAACATTCAATAAGCAAGACATTATAAAATAGCATATCATCTTTCAATCAAGGAATGAGTTATATTGATGATGTAAAGATATAAACCAAGTCATGTTATCTGTCTAAGCGGGCAACATGACCTGGTGCATATTCAAAGAGTGTGTAAAAGCTTTATTGAATATATGCTGATTCTTTACTTCTTCATTTTATTCTTTATGATAAAGGATTTATACCTTAAAAACGGAATGCCGGGGCTGCAATTTCCTGCATCTTGCTTTTTCTGAATTCTTTCATCGATGCCGGTTCGCGATCCTCAAGCTCTGCGAAATCAACAACACCATTTTCTTTAGCCCATCTAAAATAAGCCTGTGACAATTGGGAAACAATATCATGATTTTGACTTGCAACATCTTTGATCTCTGTAGGGTCAACCTCCAGGTTATAAAGTTCCCATTTATAAGAGGGCCATGTCGAGATAAGTTTCCATTTACCAATACGAGCCGCACGATTACCCGCACGTTCCCAAAATAATCCCTCCGGCCTGTCGATTTGATTTACTTCAGTAAAAAGAACCGGTAAAAGACTTTTCCCTTTTAAAACATTCGGATTTAGCCCATGGTATATTTTTGGATATTTTACTCCTGCTAAAGCATAAAAAGTTGGCGCTAAATCGATAACATGTCCAACACCAAGCTTAATGGCATTCGCAGGTATCCGATTTGGGAACCAGGCGATAAAAGGAGTATTTATCCCGCCTTCATACGTATAATCTTTGAAAGATTTATAAGGGGTATTAGACGCATATGACCAATTTTTACTTTGTGACTCATAAGAGCCCAATGTACCGACGGAGCCCGTATTGACTCTAGCCCCATGATGCCATTTTACCAAATCTTCTGCAGGTGCGCCATTGTCTGATAAGAATACGATTAACGTATTATCCAATTGTCCATTATCTTTGAGCTTTTGTATAAGTTGGCCAATGCTCTGATCTAATCGATCCACCATTGCAGCGTATACTTCCATTTTCTCAGCCCACAATTGACGTTGATCAAACGACAAACGATCCCAATCGTAGATATCCTCATCCCGCACAGATA